>CAVXLS010000001.1:0-177401 GCA_963762675.1 uncultured Thermoleophilia bacterium
CGGCGAGCCGTTGCCGGTGACGGTCCATCGCGGCGGCAGCGTCAGAAGCGGGACGGCGGCCACGGGCTCGGCCTTCGAGCTGCGCGCGCTGCGGCCCGCGGCCGAGAGCGCCTACGCCGGCCTGGTGCGGCTCGTCGAGCGGGCGGAGGAGGAGCGGGCGCCGTTCGTGCGCATCGCGGATCGGTATGCCCTCTTCTTCCTGCCGGCGACGATGGTCGTCGCCACAATCGCCTGGGCGGTCTCGGGCGACCCCGTCCGCGCGCTCGCGGTGTTCGTCGTCGCCACGCCGTGCCCGCTGATCCTGGCCGCGCCGATCGCGCTCATGTCGGGCCTCTCGCGGGCGGCGAAAGCGGGCGTCGTCGTCAAGGGCGCCGGCACGATCGAGCAGCTCGGCGAGGCGCGCTCGGTCCTGTTCGACAAGACGGGGACGATCACTCTCGGCCACCCGGAGCTCGACGACGTCGTCACGACGAACGGCCTCCCCGCGGACGAGACGCTGCGGCTCGCGGCCTCGCTCGATCGACTCTCGTCCCATCCGCTCGCGAAGGCTCTCGTCGCCGGGGCCGAGGAGCGGAATCTCAAGCTGACGATCCCGCAGGAGGTCGAGGAGCAATTCGGCAGCGGCGTCCGCGGCACCGTCGACGGGCACCGCGTTCTCGTCGGCAGCGCCCGCTTCCTGCGCGCACACCAGGTCGAGCCGCAGCTCCCGACCGGACTGGACGGCGGGGACGCGAAGGTCCTGGTCGCGATCGACGGCGAGTTCTCCGGCGTCGTCCTGGTCGGCGACCGGCTCCGCGCCGACTCCGCCGAACTCGTGCCGCGGCTGCGCGAGGCCGGCGTCCGGCACGTCGCCCTCGTCACCGGCGACAAGACCGCCGTCGCCGAGGCCGTCGGACGGGCGCTCGGCGTCGACCGCGTCTACGCCGAGCAGACCCCGGAGGAGAAGCTCGACGTGGTGCGCGCGCTGCGCCAGCGGCCCGAGCTGCGCGGCGTCGTCATGGTCGGCGACGGCATCAACGACGCGCCCGCGCTCGCGCTCGCCGACGTCGGCATCGCGATGGGCTCCGCCGGTGCCACCGTCTCCTCCGAGACCGCCGACGCCGTCATCCTCGTCGACCGCGTCGACCGCGTCGCCGACGCGATCCGGATCGGACGCCGCTCCCTCCACATCGCGCGCCAGAGCGTCCTCGCCGGCATCGGCTTCTCGCTCGCGGCAATGGCCGTGGCCGCGGCCGGGTACCTGCCGCCCGTCGAGGGCGCGCTGCTGCAGGAGGTGATCGACGTCGGTGTGATCCTCAACGCGCTCCGGGCGCTCCGCGGCTGACGGGAGTCGCCGTCGGGGCCGCCGGCGATGCGTAGTTCCTCACGACGAGCTGCGGCAAATCGCCGAACCGCTCCCACGCGGCGGTGGGATGCCACGAGCACACACGCGAACTCGGCTCCGGCCGGAACGGAGGTGCCACCGTGAGCGAAGCCACGCACCCGAGCGCAGTGCCGGTGTACCCCGTGCGAGTGGAGGGGCACCTCGACAGGCCGTCACGCTGGCTCTGGCTCGTCAAATGGCTGCTCGTCCTGCCGCACTGCATCGTCCTCGCCTTCCTCTGGATCGCGTTCGTCCTGCTCTCGCTGGTCGCGTTCGTCGCGCTGCTGTTCGGCGGCCGCTACCCGGCGGGGATCTTCGACTTCAACGTCGGCGTGCTGCGCTGGAGCTGGCGGGTCGCCTTCTACGCCTTCGCCGCCAACGGCACCGACCGCTACCCGCCGTTCACGCTCGCCGACGTCCCCGACTACCCGGCGCGCCTCGAGATCGCCTACCCGGAGGGGCAGCGGCACGGGTTTCCGCTGATCGGCCGGTGGCTGCTCGGGCTCCCGCAGTACGTCGTCGCGGGCGTCTTCGCCGGGGGCGCCGGCAGCGCCGGCTGGAGCTTGACCGAGCACTGGCAGCTCGCGCCGAGCTGGGGCGGCCTGATCGGTTTCCTCGTCTTCGTCGCCGTCGTCGTCCTGCTCTTCCGAGGCGAGTATCCCCGCTCGCTCTTCGACTTCGTGCTCGGCCTCAACCGCTGGGTGCTGCGGGTCGGCGCCTACGCCGCCCTGATGACCACCGAGTACCCGCCCTTCCGCCTGGACGGCGGGGAGCGCGAACCGGGCGAGATGACCATCCCGATCCCGGTGGCACCTGCGACCACCGGCGCGGGAGCACGTTGGGGCGCCGGCCGCGTCCTGGGAGTGGTCGTGGCCAGCCTCGTAGTGCTGGGAGGGCTGGCCGCGCTCGCCGCCGGCGGCACCGCCGTCGTCTTCGACCGGACGCAACGCGACGCGAGCGGCTACCTGATGACGGGCGCGACCGCCTATTCGACCGGCACGTACGCGCTCGTCTCGGACAGCTACCGCACCGGGGCAGCGGGCGAGCGGTTCGTCGCGCGCGATCTGCTCGGCACCGTCCGCATCCGCACCACCGGCAGCAGGTCGCTGTTCGTGGGGATCGGGCCGGCCGCCGCCGTCGACTCCTACCTCGCCGGCGTCCGCCACGAGGTCGCGACCCGCTTCGACGCCGGGCACACGCACTTCCGCCTGCACGCCGGCGCTGCGCCGTCCGCGCCGCCGACCGCCAGACACTTCTGGGTTGCGCAGTCGATCGGCTCCGGTACGCAGACGCTGTCCTGGTCGCCGTCGAGCGGCGACTGGCGGGTCGTCGTCATGAACGCCGACGGCTCCGGCGACGTGCGTGCCGACCTGGCGATCGGGGCGCGCTTGCCGCACCTGCTCTGGATCGGGATCGGCGTCCTCGGTGCCGGCGCCCTCCTGCTGCTGGTCGGTGCCGGCGGACTCTTCGCCGCCGTTCCGAGGCGCCGGCTGCAGCCGTCGCAATCGGAGGGTTGACGTGGCGACCACGTCGATAGCCGTGAAGGGGTCGACCCCGAGGCTGGTCGGCGAGGAGCCCGTGGTGGTGCGCGCCGACCGCCTGACGAAGCGGTTCGGCGACGTGCTCGCGGTCGACGACCTCTCGTTCGCGCTCGAGCGAGGCACGGTCACGGGCTTCCTCGGCCCCAACGGCGCCGGCAAGACGACGACGCTGCGGATGCTGCTCCACCTCGTCGAGCCGACCGCCGGAGAGGCGCTCGTCTTCGGCGGCCGCTACCAGGATCTCGAGCGGCCGGCGAGCCGGGTCGGCGCGGTGCTGGAGGCCGCCGACTTCCATCCCGGCCGCTCGGGCAGGGACCATCTGTTCTCGCTCGCGCTCGCACTGGCAGGCGATCGTGCGGGCAGCAGCTGGTTCCTCGACCGTGAACGCGCCGCCGCAAAACGTGTGGACGCGGTGCTCGACCTGGTGGAGTTGACGGCGGCGGCGCGCCGTCGCGTCGGCGGCTACTCGCTCGGGATGCGGCAGCGGCTCGGTCTCGCCGGTGCGCTGCTCGGCGACCCGGAGCTGCTGATCCTCGACGAGCCGGCCAACGGGCTCGACCCGGAAGGCGTCCGCTGGCTGCGCAACTTCATGCGCAGCTTCGCAGCGGAAGGAAAGACCGTGCTCGTCTCCAGCCATGTGCTCGCCGAGGTGCAGCAGACCGTCGACCAGGTCGTGATCATCAACAAGGGCCGCCTGGTCGCCTTCGAGCCGCTCGCCGGGTTGACCGCGCACCTCGGCGGTGGCGTGCGCGTCCGGGCGCCGGGGGCGCATCGGCTGCAGCAGGAGCTCGAACGGCAGGGGATCCGCGCGACACTGCTCGACGGCGACGAGCTGCTCGTCGAGGGCGAGTCGAGCGCGCGGGTCGGGGAGCTCGCCTTCGCCGCCGGGATCGCGCTGCACGAGCTCGTCCCTCGAGCCTCGAGTCTCGAGGACGTCTTCCTCGAGCTGACGACGGAGGAGCCGTCATGACCGACCAGCTGCTCTCCGAGCTGCGCAAGATGCGCTCGACCCGCACGAACCTCGGCCTGCTCGGCGGGATGGTCGCGCTCGTCGTCGTCTTCCTGCTCACGATCGGGCTGACGGGGACGAGCAGCGACCTCGCCGACCACGACCATCAGCACCGCGTCTTCTCGGTCGCCACGCAGGCCTCGCTCTTCGCCGCCCTGATCGGCGTGATGGCGATCACGAGCGAGTTCCGGCACGGCACGATCCGCCCGACCTTCGTCGTCACGCCTCACCGCGGGCGCGTCGTCGCGGCGAAGGTGATCTCGAGCCTGGTGATGGGCCTGCTCTTCGGCGCCCTCGCGGTCGGTCTCGCCTTCGGGATCGGCTACGCGGTCTTCACCGCCCGCGGCGCGCACCTCGTCCTCGACCGGAACGACGTGCTCCTGCTCGTGCTCGGCACGATCGCGGTGACCGCACTCTGGTCAGCTCTCGGCGTCGGCCTCGGCGCCGTGGTCAAGAACCAGGTCTTCGCCGTCATCGCTCTCCTCGTCTGGACCGGCCTCGTCAACCCGATCCTCGACGGTGCGCTTCCGGGAGTCGGCCGTTACACGCCGATCGCCGCCAGCGCTGCCCTCACGGCCGACCCGGCCGGCTACCTGCTCTCACCGCTCATCGGCGGACTGCTCCTGATCGCGTACGCCGCCGTCTTCGTCGCCGCCGGCGGCATGCTCGTCGCCCGCCGCGACGTCACCTAGGGAGAGTCGATGCTCGCGATCGCGGACGCGACGAAGCGGTTCGGGGGAGTCCGGGCCCTCGACGGCTGCTCCTTCACGGTCGAGCGCGGCCGGATGCTCGGGTTCCTGGGGCCGAACGGGGCCGGCAAGACGACGACCATGCGCGCGATCTTCGGGCTCGTCGAGCTGGACGCAGGCGAGCTGCTCTGGGACGGGGAGCCGGTCAGGCACCGGCAGCGGCTGGGCTTCGGCTACATGCCCGAGGAGCGGGGCCTCTATCCGCGGATGCCGGTCGGCGAGCAGGTCGCCTACTTCGGCCGTCTGCACGGGATGAGTGCGGCGGCGGCCCGTACCGCCGCCTCGGCGTGGCTGGAGCGGCTCGGACTGGCCGAACGCACCGGGGCGAAGACGGAGGAGCTCTCGCACGGGAACCAACAGCGGGCACAGCTGGCGGCGGCGCTCGTGCACGAGCCGGAACTGCTCGTGCTCGACGAACCCTTCGCCGGGCTCGACCCGGTCGCCGTGCAGACACTGGCCGAGGTGCTTCTCGGCGAGGCAGAGCGAGGCGCGGCGGTGCTCTTCTCCAGCCACCAGCTCGACCTGGTCGAGGACATCTGCGAGGACGTCGCCATCATCGACCGCGGCCGCGTCGTCGCCGACGAGACGCTCGACGCGCTGCGGCGTGGATCGCCGCACCGGCAGATCGAGCTCCGGCTCGACGGTGCGCCGACCCACTGGTTGCCACACGTTGCCGGTGTCGAGCTCGTCGAGCGTCACAACGGCAGCCTGCGCCTCGAGGCCGAGCGCGACGTCGATCCCGAGCTGGTGCTCGCCGACGCCGAACGGACGGCTCAGGTGGTCGGGTTCAGCTACGGGCCTCCGTCGCTCACCGAGTTGTTCCTCGAGCTGGTGGAGCGATGAGCCCCCGGCAGGCGATCATGCTCGTCGCCTGGCGCGAGATCCACGAGCGACTCCGAAGCCGCGTCTTCCTCGTCTCGACCCTGCTCATGCTCCTGCTCGTCGGAGCGACGAGCGCCATGAACGGTGTGCTCTCGAAGACGCCGACGTATCACGTCGCGGTCGTCGCGCCGGTGCCGACCGGGCTGGACGCAGCGCTGCAGCGCGCCGCCAAGCCGTTCGACGCGAAGGTGAAGCTCCGGACCATCGCCTCCCCGGCTGCCGGGCGCGAGCAGCTGGCCGGCAAGAAGGTCGACGCGGTCGTTCTCCTGGCAAGCGACCGACTCGCCTTCCGCGCCAATGTCGACGGCAAGCTCGCTGCCGTGGTGGACACGGCGGTGCGGGCGGTCCGGAACCACCTTCCGCCCGCGCCGGAGCTCACCGTGGTGACGCTCCAGCCTTCCGACAAGAAGACGACCGACGCCGCGACCGCGATCGCCTACATCGGCTCGCTGCTCCTGCTGATGACGCTCGCGATCTACGGGCAATGGGTGCTCACCGGCGTCGTCGAGGAGAAGAGCAACCGCGTCGTCGAGCTGATCCTCTCGAGCGTGCGGCCGCGGCACCTGATGGCCGGCAAGGTGATCGGGATCGGGCTGCTCGGCCTCGGACAGGTCGCGCTCATCGGCGGGCTCGCCTCCGTCCTGCTCGCCGCCGGCGTGTTCGACGCCCCGCCGTCGCTCGGCGGCAGCCTCGCGCTCGTCATCCCCTGGTTCGCGCTCGGCTTCGCGCTCTTCGCCGTCGCCTACGCCGCCGCCGGCGCGCTCGCCTCACGTCAGCAGGACGCCAACTCCGCCGGGATCGCGGTCACCTACACGCTCCTCGCCGCCTACTTCCTCGGCTACATCGCGCTCTCCAGCGACATGAACGGCCCGCTCGCCAACCTGCTCACGATCTTCCCGATCACCGCGCCGCTCGTCCTACCGGCCCGCAGCATCCTGACCGGCGTGCCGCTCTGGGAACACGTGCTCGCCGTGGTGCTCGTGCTCGCCACGATCTACGCGCTCGTCCGGCTCGCCGGACGCATCTACGCACACGGGCTGCTCCGCAGCGGGCCGCGCATCGGCCTCCGCGGCGCCTGGCGGCGGGGAGTGGGGGGGGTGAAGGGCCGCGCATCGGCCTCCGCGGCGCCTGGGCGGCCGTGCGCGAAGTCTCACCGCACGGGGGCTCTCGATGAAGACGACCCCCCGGCGCGTGTCCAAGGAGGAACCGATGGACACCACGACCCTCGCTCGGGAACGCTACGTCAGCATCACCACCTTCAAGCGCGACGGGAAGGCCGTCTCGACACCGGTCTGGATCGCCGGAGAGAACGGCGTCCTGCTCGTCCACAGCGAGGCCGACTCCTGGAAGGTGAAGCGGATACGACGCGACGGGCACGTCCGTCTTGCGCCCTGCAACGCCCGGGGCGTCGTCCACGGAGAAGCCGTCGAGGCGGACGCCACCCTCGAGAAGGACACGAGCGAGGTCTCCGCGCTGCTCGCCCGCAAGTACGGGCTGATGTTCCGCGCCGTGGGGCTCTTCACGCGGACGCTTCGGGCTCTGCGCAGGCAGTCGCAGCCCGCCTCGGTCACGATCCGGATCGTCCCGCGCCTGCACGACCTCGCAGAGCCGCTCTCCATCGCGCGGCCGCCGCAGGACGGCGCCGACTCGAGGGTGCGCGCAGTCGTGAAGGGAGGCACGAGGTGACCGTCCTCGTCACCGCAGCGAGCAAGCACGGAGCGACCACCGAGATCGCGGAACGGATCGGCGCGGATCTCGCCGGCCACGGCCTCGAGGTCGAGGTGAGAACGCTCGACGAGGTGCGCGACCTCGCCGGCTACGACGCGTGCGTCGTCGGGAGCGCCATCTACCTGGGCAACTGGCTCAAGCAGGCGCGCCAGTTCCTCGACGCGCACGCCGACGACCTCGCCCAACGGTCGACCTGGCTCTTCGCAAGCGGCTCGGTCGTCGGCGACCCGCCCGTCGCCGACGACCCGAACGCGCTCCGCCCCGGACTCGCCGAGAAGCTCGTCGAGGCGACCCACGCGTGTGAGCACAAGCTGTTCGCCGGGAAGCTGGACAGCAGCAAGCTCGGTCTCGCCGAGAAGCTCCCGGTACGGATGGCTCGGGGCCGCGAGGGCGACTGGCGCGACTGGGACGCCGTCCGCGAGTGGGCCGCACAGATCGGGAGCGAGCTTCAGCGCTAGGAGCCTCGCAACGGCAGTCCAGGCCCGAGGCGCGTCGAGTCGCGCCGGTGCTTCTGCACGGCCCTCCGCTGGCGGCGACCGCGGCGTTCCCGGATGGCGGGCGCAGATGTTGACGTAGCGGCTTGTCCAAGCCTCCTGTCCGACACCCCGTCACGTTGGTGTCGTGGCGGGTCTCTCGTGATTGGGAGCAGCGAGCTGCGTTGATTTCGCCTTGCCTGTGCCACCATCAGTTCGTGCTTGACCGACGCTGGGCCGATGTGCGAGGGTACTCCTCGTCGAAGCTCGGGAACTGCGCAAGCGGTTCGCGGGCTTCGACGTTTCTGGCATGGTTGAGGCTGGTGGTGAAGGCCCCGGATCCGGAGTGGTGGGGAGGCATTCCCAATCCCCGCCTGTGCGGGGATTCTCTTGTTCGAGGGCCTTCGAGGTATTGCGCGAACCGGCGTCTCTCGCAGGGTGCGCGGATGCATCGCCGAGCGGCAATATGGCACAATATGGCAGTGGCTCGGCGTCAGACCCTCATCCAGCTCGACGACGCGCGCCTCGCTGCCCTTGACGAGCGTGCCGCCGCCTCCGGGCGCTCGCGCTCCGATCTCGTCAGAGAGGCGATCGACTTGCTTCTCGGCACTGGTGATGCCGCTGCTATCGATGCCGCGATCGTCGAGGGCTACGCGCGCGCTCCGGCGTCCGAGCGGGACCCGTGGGCGTTCGAGGGAGCCCTCGCCGCGATCAAGGCAGAGCCCTGGTAGCCCGAAGCGAGGTCTGGTGGGTCGAGCATCCCGACGTGGGCCGTCGTCCGTTCCTCGTGCTCACGCGCCAAGCAGCCATCCCGGTCCTCAACGCGCTCCTTGCAGTACCCGCGTCCCGGACGATCCGACAGATCCCGACTGAAGTCGTCCTCGACATAGACGACGGAATGCCTGAGGAGTGCGCGCTCTCGCTCGACAACCTGACGCTCGTACCCAAGGAACTGTTCCGCACCCGGATCACCCGCCTGTCCGTCGAGCGCATGCGCGAAGTGTGCAGAGCGCTCACGCTCGCTTCGGGATGCAGCTAGATCGAGAAACAGCTCCGCAACCATGTGCAACGGCAAGCGGTTCGCGTAATACCCGGCCCGCACGTATGACGCCCGCGAGCGTGCCGACGACCACGTCGTTGGTGACCGTCTAGTGCACTGTGGCCGTCAGCCTGGCTAGAGCCGCGAGCATGGGTTTCATTCGGATCCTCCGTCTTTCGAGACCGGCCGGGGTGGGTGAGCGGCGGTGAGGATGCGCTCGGCGGGCTCCACGCGGTCGAGTGTCGTCGATCCGGTGAGCGGACGCAATCTCGGATGCGCGAGCGCCCTTGGTGGAGAATCAGGGCAAGGACGAGTGAAAGGAGGTACGGGATTTCGCGCAGACCCGCCTCGGAGCAACATCTGCGCCAGCTCGCACGGCTGCGCCGCGTCCGCGACCGGATCGACCGGGAATACGCGCGGCCGCTGGACCTCGAGGCGCTCGCCCGCGGCGCGCACATGTCGGCCGGGCACCTCAGCCGCGAGTTCCGGCTCGCCTACGGCGAGTCGCCGTACAGCTACCTGATGACGCGGCGGATCGAGCGCGCGATGGCGCTGCTGCGCCGTGGCGACCTCAGCGTCACCGAGGTCTGTTTCGCGGTCGGCTGCTCGTCGCTGGGCACCTTCAGCACTCGCTTCACCGACCTGGTCGGCGTGCCGCCCAGCACCTACCGGCGCCAGGCGGCGCGCACGACGGCGGGGATGCCGTCGTGCGTCGCGAAACAGGTGACGAGACCGATCAGGAATCGAGAAGCGCCGGTCACCGAGCCGCACCTAGCATGACCGCCATGGACATCACCATTCACGCCAGCTTCCTCCCGCACGACGACCCGGACGCATCCCTGGCCTTCTACCGCGACACCCTCGGCTTCGAGGTTCGCAACGACGTCGGATACGGCGGGATGCGCTGGATCACCGTCGGCCCCGCCGACCAGCCCGGCACGTCCATCGTCCTGGAGCCGCCGGCCGCCGATCCCGGCATCACCGACGACGAGCGCCGCACCATCGTCGAGATGATGGCCAAGGGCACCTATGCCCGCATCCTTCTGGCCGCCGCCGACCTCGACGGCACCTTCGAGCGAGTACAGGCCGGCGGCGCCGAGGTCGTCCAGGAGCCGACCGAGCAGCCGTACGGGGTTCGCGACTGCGCCGTCCGCGATCCCGCGGGCAACCTGATCCGCATCCAGGAACAGCGCTGAGTCGTCCCGCGATCGCACCGGAGGTCGGACTCGTTCGACACACGGAGATGCGCCGCAACGGCAGCGCGCCCGAGAGCTGAAGGAGCGCGCCGCCTCGAGCTAGCGCGTCCTCGAAAGTCGATGTGGTATGAGAGGGATGTCGTGAAGAAGAGCGCTCCGCAGAACCCCGGGTCACCGTCTGAGTCGATCGACGCGAGGATCAGGGAGCTGGGCGACTGGCGGGGTGAGACGCTCTCCCGGCTCCGTGCCCTCGTCAAGCAAGCCGACCCCGAGGTGGTCGAGGAGTGGAAGTGGCGAGGGACTCCCGTCTGGTATCACGAGGGGATGATCTGCACGGGCGAGACCTACAAGAGCGTGGTGAAGATGACCTTCGCCAAGGGCGCGTCGCTGGAGGACCCTTCGGGCCTGTTCAACTCGAGCCTGGAAGGCAACGTCAGGCGCGCCATCGATTTTCGCGAAGGCGACACGATCGACGAGAAGGCTCTCGAGGCCCTCGTTCGCGCCGCAGTTGCCCTGAATACGTCAAGGGGCTGAAAGGTGCACAGTTAGAGCTACTCCGCGTTGTCGTTTCGACAACGTGTTAGGGATCGGCACCGTCGGTCGCGGGCCGGGCCGACGCCGTGACGCCATCCGGTATCGCCCTCAGTCGGCCTGGGGGGGCAGGCTCCGGCGGAGCGGACTGTCCGCGGCGCTCGCCCAGGCGGCCGGCCCGGATCGTGCGCTCCATATCCGCCGACTCCTCCCGGTACCAGCTCCCGTCCTCGAACTGGATCGCGGGGTAGAGGTTCTGGCCGGTGCGCTCGGCCATCAGGGCGCGCTTGCCGCGACGCGTCGGACCGGTCACGCGCTAGCGTCGCAGGATGCGCGATCCCCTGGAGCTGGTCGAGGTTCTCGCGCAGCCCGATGTCGGCGACCCCGTGCTCGTCGAGGTGCTCGGCGGCTTCGTCGATGCCGGACACGCGGTTCGGCTCGCAGGCGAACATCTGCGTGACTCGTTCGGGTCGGAGGTGGTCGCGAGCTTCGACGTCGACGAGCTGGTCGACCACCGCTCGCGGCGCCCGCTACTCGTCTTCGACGCCGACCACTGGGAGAGCTATGACGAGCCGAGCCTCGCCGTGCATCTGCTGCGTGATGCGAACGACACCGCGTTCCTCCTCCTGACCGGCCCCGAGCCGGACACGCAGTGGGAGCGGTTCGTCGCCGCAATGCTGGTCGTCCTGGAGCGCCTGCACGTTCGGATGACGATCGGCCTGCACAGCGTCCCGTGGTCGGCGCCGCACACCCGGCCGATCGGGATCACGGCACACGGCCGGCCACGCGACCTGCTGCCGACGCCGCCGCTCGAGATCGGGCGGGTCCAGGTTCCCGCCAGCGTCGGGCATCTTCTCGAATACCGCCTCGGCGAGGTGGGGCGAGCCGCGATCGGGTTCGCAGCGCACACGCCGTACTACCTCGCGCACATCGAGTATCCCGCTGCGACGGTGGCGTTGCTCGAGGCGGTCGAACAGACGGGCGGCCTCTCGCTGTCGCTCGACTCCCTCCGGGAGGCCGCGGCCGAGGTGCGGGCCGGCATCGACGCGCAGGTCGCGGCGGACGGGCAAGCCCAGACCGTGATCCGCGAGCTCGAGGAGCAGGACGTGACCCCCGAGAACCTCGGAGCGCTGCAGGCGGAGCAGCTGCCGACCGGCGACGAGCTCGGGGCGGCGTTCGAGCGCTTCCTCGCCGACCGAGCGCGTCGGCCCGGCCGCGACGATCCTCCGTCGTAGCCGCTGCGGCGACGCATGGCGCGCTCTCCGGCGCGCTGTTAGCTTCGCAACGTGGATGGCGTTCTCAGCCGGCCCGTCGAGGGACGCAAGACGGTCACCATCCTCTTCTGCGACCTCGTCGCCTTCACGGAGCTCGCCGAGCGTCTCGACCCGGAGGCGCTGCGGCAGCTCATGTCGACGTTCTTCGACCGGGCGGCCGGAGTGGTCGAACAGCACGGCGGCACCGTGGAGAAGTTCGTCGGTGACGAGGTGATGGCCGTCTTCGGCATCCCGGCGGTGCACGAGGACGACGCGCTGCGCGCTCTGCGCGCGGCCGTCGCCGTGCGAGAGTGTGTCGAGGCGCTCGACCGGGAGACCGACGTCCGGCTCGAAGTACGGATCGGCGTGAACACCGGGGAGGTCGTGACGTCCGATCCCGCGCGCGGACACGGCTTCGTCAGCGGGGACGCCGTGGCCGTGGGCAAGCGGCTCGAGCAGGCGGCAGGGCCAGGCGAGATCGTCCTCGGCGAGACGACGCACGCGCTCGTCGCGCATGCCGTCGACGCGTCGCGGCTCGAGCCGCTCGCGCTGAAGGGAAAGGCGAGCCCCACGACCGCGTTCCGGCTCGAGTCGATCGATCCGGACGCGACGGCGATCCCGCGCCGCGCCGACACGCCGCTCGCGGGGCATGCCGGCGAGCTGGCACGGCTGGAGGACAGCTTCGCGGAGGTCGCCGCCGCCGGCGCTCGCCTGGTGACGGTGGTCGGCGAGGCCGGGATCGGGAAGTCGCGCCTTGCACGGGAGCTCATCGCCCTCCTCGTGGACGAGGCGAAGGTGTTGGTCGGCCGCTGCCCGCCCTATGGGGAGGGGTTGACCTTCTCGCCGGTCCGGGAGCTGTTCCGGCTGGCGGGTCGCGACGACCGCGAGCTCGACGGCTCCAGCTACGAGGCGTTCGCGGCGACGCGTCGCCTGCTCGAGGAGCTCGCCCG
Source organism: uncultured Thermoleophilia bacterium (assembly GCA_963762675.1). GTDB lineage: Bacteria > Actinomycetota > Thermoleophilia > Gaiellales > Gaiellaceae > Palsa-739. The sequence goes on from CAVXLS010000001.1 coordinate 12,715, forward strand.
CGAGCGGCCCGTCCTCGCCGTCTTCGACGACATCCACTGGGCGGAGGACACCCTGCTCGACCTGCTCGAGCACCTCGCCTCGCGACTCGGCTCGGCACCCGTCCTGCTGCTGTGCCTCGCCCGGCCCGATCTGGCAGAACGGCGGCCGCAGTGGCTTCTGGACCCCACGCGGACGTTCACGCTCGAGTCGCTGTCGGAGGCGGAGTCGAGGGCCCTGATCGAGGCGCTCGGCGCGCCGCTCGGCGTGCGCGACCGGATCGCCGAGATGGCGGAGGGAAACCCGCTGTTCATGGAGCAGCTGGCGGCGTTCGCGCAGGAGGACCGATCGAGTGTGGCGCTCGCCGGGTCGATCCGCGGCGTCCTCCACGCGCGACTCGACCGGCTCGGTCGCGAGGAGCGCGCCGTGCTCGAGCGCGCCGCCGTCGTCGGTCGCAGCTTCTCGCTCGAGGCGGTGCTCGAGTTGATCCCGCCGGAGGAGCACGAGCACGCACACGCACGCCTCTTCGAGCTCGCTCGCCGGGGCCTCATCCGTCCCGACATGGCCATTCCGGAGGAGGGATTCCGCTTTCAGCACGCCCTCGTCCGCGAGGCGGTCTACGAGGCGATGCCCAAGGCGGTCCGCGCCGATCTGCACGAGGCCGTGGCCGCGACCCTCGAGTCCGGCGGCGGCCCCGACGCGCTCGTCGGCTTCCACCTCGAGCACGCCTTCCGCCTCGGCAAGGAGGTCGGACGGCGCGACGCCGCCCTCGGCGCCCGAGCGGGACGCCTGCTGCGACGGGCGGCGCAGGAGACCGCGAGCCACGGCGACTCGCCGGCGACGATCTCGCTGCTCGAACGCGCGCGGGCGCTCCTGCCGGCGGACGACGGCGAGCTGCCTCTGCTTCTCGCCGCTCTCGGCGGCGCACACGTGAACGTCGGCGACATGCCCGCCGCCGAGGCCGTGCTGGAGGAGGCGGTCGAGGCCGCGGCCGCGCAGGGCGACCGGGCCGCGGAGCTGCACGCGCGGATCGAGCGGCAGTTCGTGCGCACGTTCTCGGTGGCGAGCACCTCGGTCGAGGAGAGCGTCAGCCTCGCGCAGGACGCGATCGCCGAGCTCGAGCAGCTCGGCGACGAGCTCGCGCTCGCCCGAGCGTGGTGGCTGCGGAGCACCGGCGACGTGCTCGCCTGCCGCTGGCGCGCGCGCGCCGAGGCGATCGAGCGGGCGCTCGCCCACGCACGGCGGGCGCACGCCGGGCTCGAGATGGTGAGCACGCTCGCGGGCCTGCTGGCACAGGCCCTCCTGCACGGCCCGACGCCCGTCGACGTCGCGATCGCCCGGGTGGAGCAGCTTCCGCAGGAGCTCGGCCTCGACCGTGCGTTGCGCGGCTCCGTCGACACGAGTCTCGCCGGACTGCTCGCGATGCGGGGGGACGTCGAGGAAGCCCGTCGCGTCTACCGCGGCGCGGCCGCCACCTACGACGAGTTCGGGATGCGCTTCCGGCGTGCGACACAGGGGTTCGTGGGCGCCCAGATCGAGCTCTGGGCGGGGGAGCCCGCAGCGGCGGAGTCGGAGCTGCTTGCCTCGTCGGTCGCGCTCGCCGACTACGGGGCCAGCACCTCGGCCACCACGCACCGCGCGATGCTCGCGGACGTGGTCTGCGCGCTCGGACGGTACGACGAGGCGGAGGTCGAAGCGAGGAAGGTCGCGGCCGAGGCGCCGGAGGAAGACCTCGTCGCGCAGGTGCTCTGGCGGAGCGCGCTCTCCCGCGCACTCGGGCGGCGCGGATCGGCGGCCGAGGCCGAGGCGCTCGCCGCGCAATCGCTCGCGCTGAGCGCTGGCGTGGAGTTCCCCTTCCTGCGAGTCGCGTCGCTCACAGCCGCCGCCGAGGTCGAGGCGGCGGCAGGTCGCGTGTCCGTTGCCCGGCGTCTGCTCGACGAAGGTCGCGGGATCATGGGGGCCAAGGGAAACGTCGCCGAGGTCGCCCGGATTCAGGGGCTCGCCGCGGAGCTCGACTGACTGCCCTCGGGCGTTGCACGGCCGGTCCGGGGCGGATACATTCGCCTCCGGCGGGCCGAACACGGGAGACGAGATGACTGAGCGCTCGAATGGACCCGAGGAGCACGGCCTCGAGGAGCATGGGTTGGAGGAGCACGGCCTGGAGGAGCACGGGCTGGAAGAGCACGGCCTGGAGGAGCACGGCCTGGAAGAGCACGGGCTGGAAGAGCACGGCGTCGAAGCCGACGAGGACTCGTAACACGGCCACGAGGAGCTCGAGGCGATCGACCGTCGCCGGGAGCGACCGGCAACCGGTTCCCGGCTCCCGCCGGGTTGGTGACGTCCCGTCCGACGCCCCGGTAGAGGTGACGGTGATCCTGCGGCCCCGGTCGCAGGAGCCGTTGCCGGACGCGGTCGCGCTCGGCCGGCTGCCGGTTGCTGAGCGGCGGTACCTCAGTCGCAGCGAGTTCGCGTCCAGATACGGCGCAGATCCGAAGGATCGGGCCGTCGTCGCGACGTTCGCCGAGGCGCACGGTCTGACGGTGCGGCAGTCGAGCGGCCCACGACGGAGCGTCGTGCTCGGCGGCCCGGCAGACCGCATGAACGCGGCGTTCGGGACGAAGCTCGTGCGGTACCGCTCTTCGCACGGCGAGTATCGGGGCCGCAGGGGCTCGGTGCAGATCCCGAGCGGGCTCGCACCGGTCGTCCAGGCCGTCCTCGGCCTCGACGACCGACCCCAGGCCCATGCGACGTGCCGCGCCCTGCCGCAGGAACGCGTCGCGCAGGCGAAGGGCAGGGCGTTCACGCCGAAGCGGGTTGCGGAGCTGTACGAGTTCCCTGCGCGACTCGACGGACGCGGTCAGCGGATCGCGGTGATCGAGTTCGGCGGCGGCTTCCGCCGGGCGGAGCTGCGGAGGTATTTCGAGCGGCTCGGGGTGCCGATGCCGAAGATCACGGCCGTCTCGGTCGACGGGGCGCGCAACCGGCCGGGCGTCGACAGGGGAGCCGACGGCGAGGTGAGGCTCGACCTCGAGATCATCGGGGCGATCGCCCCGGGCGCCGAGCTCCTCGTCTACTTCGCGCCGGCCTCCGACCGCGGCTTCGTCGACGCGATCACGACGGCGATCTTCGATCCGCGCGAGCCGTCGATCATCTCGATCAGCTGGGGCGACGCGGAGAGCAACTGGACAGAGCAGGCACGGGTCGCGCTCGACGAGGCGTTCCGGGCAGCCGCTGCTCTCGGGATCACCGTGTGTGCCGCCTCCGGAGACAACGGCTGGACGGACGGCGTCGACGGTCGGCGCGCCCACGTCGACTACCCCGCGTCGAGTCCGTACGTGCTGGCCTGCGGCGGCACCCGGCTTGAGGTGCGGGACGGCGTGCCCGCCGAGGTCGTCTGGAACGACCACGACGGCAACGCGACCGGCGGCGGAGTGAGCGCGCTGTACGGAGTGCCGTCCTGGCAGCAGGGTGTCGGAGTTCCCCGGTCGGTCAACCCCGGCGGGCGTCGTGGCCGAGGCGTCCCGGACGTCGCCGGCAACGCCGATCCGGAGACCGGCTATCTCGTCGGCGACGGCAAGCTCACGCACACGTTCGGGGGCACGAGCGCGGTCGCGCCACTGTGGGCCGCGCTGATCGCGCAGCTGAACCAGCGTCTCGGCACCCGCGTCGGCTTCCTGAACCCGCTGCTCTACGAGTCCGTCGAACGGGGCGTCTTCAACGACGTTGCGAAAGGGGGCAACGGCGCCTACCGCGCGCGCGCGGAACGCTGGGACGCGTGCACCGGGCACGGGAGCCCCAGAGGCAGGGCCCTGCTCGACGCCCTCTCGGGCTGAGCCTCAAGCCGGCCGGGGCAGCGGCAAGGGGCACCAGCTGCCTTCCCTGGGCGTAGCCCGAAGCGGCGAGCCGATCGCGGCTACTCGATGTCGTCGAGGAAGCTCAGCACGCGTTGCTCGAGCAGCTTGGCAGCGCCTTCGTCGTAGTCGGGCAGGCTGTTGTCGGCGAACAGATGCCGATCGCCGGAGTAGAGGAACAACTCGGCACCCTCGACCGTCTCGGCGAGGTCGCGCGCGGCAGGGAGATCCTCCAGCGCCCACTCGTCGGCCTCCATCATGTGGATCTGGAGCGGGACGTCCGGCGGCCACAGGCCGAACTCCGACGCCGGGAACGTTGCGCTGAACAGCAGGGCTCCTTTCGCGCCGGGGCGCGTCTGGGCGAGCTCCTGCGCTGCCATCACTCCCAGCGAGAAGCCGGCATAGACCAGCTCGCTCGGCAAGCCCTCGGCGGCGAGGCGACCGCGCTCGCCGATCGTGTCGAAGCCGACCTGCTTGGCGTAGCCAACGCCCTCGTCGAGGGTGGCGAACGTCTTGCCGTCGTAGAGATCCGGGGTGTGGACCGTGTGCCCGGCCGCGCGCAGCTCGTTCGCGAACGCGAGGAATCCGGGTGTCTGCCCCTGTGCATGGTGGAAGAGCAGAACCTCGGCCATCATGCGCCTTCTACCACACTCGGAGTCTCCTCAATGCGACGAGCCACGTCTTCCCGAGCGGACGCGGCTCAACTCGCGTCTCCCACCGGATCCGGCGCGTGGAAGACAGCCTCGACGTTGTTGCCGTCGGGATCGATCACGAACGCCGCGAAGTACTGCCCCGTGTACTCCGGCCGCAGACCCGGCGAGCCGTTGTCTGTCCCGCCGTGACGCACTGCCGCGCGGTGCCAGCGTTTGACCGAGTGGACGTCCGGCGCGCGAAATGCGACGTGCGCGCCGGTGGTCGTGCGGTCTCGACCGACGTTGCTCACTGCTGGTACGCAAGGCGCTGGCTGTCCCGAAGACCCGTCGGGGAGTCCACGACGACAGCTATGGCCCTCGTTTCGGCTACTGGCGCGCGTACTCCTCAGCCGCCTGCTGCTGGAACTCGAAGCCGACGAACTGCTCGTCGCCGAGAATCTCGGCATCGTGGCCCGGCTCGATCACGTAGGCGTCGCCGGGCCCGATCTCGAGCGTCGTGCCGTCGTCATGGATGACGCGCATCGTGCCCGACTGCACGACGCCCACGTGCCTGTGCTGGCAACTGTCGGTCCCGGCGACGGGTTTCACACACTCCGACCATCGCCAGCCAGGCTCCATCGTGTAGCGGGCGGCGGTCGTGCTTCCCAGACGCACGACGTCGACGCGCGTCTTGTCGGGTGTCCGACTTTCGTCAGGCGAGTCGAAGTCACGCTTTTCGACACCAGTCATTCGAGACTTCCTTTTCGGTGAGAGCCGCATCGGAGGTCGAAGCCCTGCAGAACGGCATCCTCCGAACCCGGTCGTGGAAGCCCGACCAGGACGGAACCTGGCCGGGCACAAGGGATTCGCATTCTACGCAGGCGTGCGGTCACGTTGCAAACGCGACATGTATCGTCCTTCTAGGCCGGGGGCGGTCCCGGGATGGCCCCGAGTTGCTGCATCATCGCGAGTGCGTCGAACACTCCCCAGTGCTCGTGGGCAAGGCCGTCGTCGCCGAACCGGATGATGTCGATCAACTGGACGTCGACGCTCTTGCCGGTGGCGGGCATGCCCATGAACTCGCCCTGGTGCGTTCCCGTCGCGCGAAGGCGAGCGACGACCTTCTCGCCGCTTTCGAGGACGTCCTTAGCCTCCATGCGCAGATCGGGAAACGCCGCCCGGTACATGTGGAAGAACTGCTTGACCCCTTCCCTGGTCGGCTCGAGCCCAGGCGTTTCCTCGTGCTCGACGAAGTCGTCCGCGAGGACCGCGCCAAACCCATCGATATCCCCGGCGTTGATCAGGTCGTACAAGCGCTCGCATCGTGGCAGCATGGTCCATCGTGTTCCTCCGTTTCGTGGTTGACGACGAGCATCGTCTGACGGCAGCGAGCAGGAGGTGCTCCGCGCGCAGCTCTGACGCGCCGAGGTGATTCGAGTGGTCCGCAGCACGTACGACGACCTGGCGCGCGGTGGAGCCGGATCGCTCCCACACCATCCCGGGCCGGAGCGTAGCCTTTCGCGCACCCGAGCGAGATACCGCCGGCTCGACGGTCGGTATCGTCGAAGCGTGCGCGCAGCGCTCCTCGTGGTTTCCCTCTTCCTGGCTCACGCGGCGTCGGCTTCAGCGGCCCCTTCATCGAGCGCCTGTGCGGTCGCCTGGAAGCATTCAGCCGGCGCCCGCCTCCGCGCCCTGATCGTCACTCACCACGTCCGCGCGGCGTTCATCGACTCACACGCCTCGGTCGGCACCGATACATGGACGAAGGCCGGTGGCGCGACGTCGGCGAGCGCTCGCGGCTGCGGGATCGATTTCATTCTCCCCGGCGGGAGAGTGCTCGCCGTGTGGGCCGTCTGGAAGCCCGGCAAGGTCTCCAAATGGCTTGGCCCGGTCGCGAGCACTCGCCCAGTACCAGTGCCGGACAACGCCCGCGTGCACGCTGACGGCCGCGTCGGCTTTCACGGCTGACCCGTTTCCAGGTCCGTCACCTGCGCATCCGGCGAGGACTCGCGGTGCCCACGGTCGGCGCACCGTCCATTCGGCCGATCGCAACGCTACCGGTCGACGTCGATGCGCGTGCCGAGGGCGTAGGCGCGGCTGACGGGATGGTCCTCGCGGCTCGCGGGCACGAGGCCGTGCCTGGCGAACAGCTCCAGTCCAGGCCCCTCGAAGAAGTCGCGGTAGACCTGCTCGGAGGGGCAGGTGTCGAAGATCAGGAGCCCCGAGGGCGTCTTCGCAGCCGCGTGCAGCCGGTGATTCGACTCGGGGATCTCGGCGAGCAGATCGAGATAGCGCCGCTCGAGATCGTCGGGGTCGCCCTCGAAGCGCCAGATCGAGCAGTGCACGGACGGGAGCCTCCCAGAGGCGAACGGCGTCGTCAACGGCCGGTCGGCGAGGGCGGGACCCGGTTGTCGCAGGCGCAGGCCCCGACGCGGACAGCGAATGCGCCCTGAACGGTGGCGCGAACGCACGGGCGGAAGGTCAGGGTACGAGGGCGGAACCGGGCTCCGCGGGTGGGTAGAGACCCCACTCGCCCGGAACCCCATTCAACTCGGCGACGCCGCGTTCCTGGAAGAGCAGCCCGGAGCCGGCGACAAGGTCACGGACGGTTTGCGAGACGAGCACCTCAGCCGGAGCCGCCCTGGCTGCGACGCGTGCGCCGATCGAGACAGCGATCCCGGCGACTTTGTCCTGGAACACCTCGCACTCGCCCGTGTGGACGCCGGTCGTGAAGCAGGGAAACCGCGGCGGCAGGACTGTGATGAGTCACACCCGAAGGGCGGACAGGCTCCTGCTCAAAGCCCGCAGCGGGCGCCAGACCGGCGCCGCCGTGCACACGCGGACAAATCATTGGAGAGGCACGCACCGCGTCGTCGGCGTCTGACAGGTCGATCGCGCGACCGTCGGGGATCCTGGAGTGCAAGCTACCCGTTGTGCGGTCATTGATCGTCCGGCTCGCCACACGCTATCTCGGTGCGCTCCACCGAGTCCTCTATTCCGCGAGCGGCGGTCGGATCGGCTCGCGCATTTGGGGACTCGAGATCGTGTTGCTGACAACGACCGGCCGGAGGTCGGGCCGGGCGCGCACCGTGCCGCTGTGTTCGCTGCGCGACGGTGAGAGCTTCGTCGTGATCGCGTCGTACGGTGGCCTCGACCGTTCGCCTTCATGGTGGCTGAACCTCCAGCACGAGCCGCGGGCAACCGCGCGAGTAGGCCGGATCACGCACGACGTCGTGGCGCGCGAGGCGACACCCGCCGAGCGCGAACGCCTCTGGGCGCAGGTGACCGCCCGGGCGCCCGGATATCTCGACTACCAACGACGGACGGCACGCCGCATCCCGGTCGTGCTCCTCGAACCTCCCCGCTGACGCGTTCGCTGAAAGCGACGGACGTTCGCCGGCCCGCGTGCGCCAGTGCGGGAATGTCCCCTGGAGGGCAGGTCTCGGTCGCAGCCTCAGTTCCGCGGTGTCCGGGAGGCCCGCACGTGTCCGGGGCGAACAGGTATTCACGCATCGTGACCCGGCGTGACGGCTAGGTCGCGTCCGGCTTCTGCTCGGGGGCGGGATCGCGGCTGAAGATCTCGACGATAACTCCGAGATCCTGCTCGGTCGGTAGGTACGGGACCCTGATCCCGCTGAACGTGCCGCTGAGAACCACCTCATGCCCGTTCTTCGCCTGGTCCGCCAACGCCTGATCGAAGTTCGTCGGAGCAACCGACGTTCCGCGTTCCCGGCGTTGAACTCGTGGATGTCCCACGGCCCGATCCCGTTGTCGCCACGTATCTCCGCATCGCCGTTTCGAGGTCGCGCACGACGATTCCGACCTGGAGCGTCTCGTCGAAGGAGGGCTCGCGCATCCGCCAGCACGGTTCTGCCCATACGCGGCGAGCCTCGCCTGCGCCAGCGATGCCGGAATGCCCCCGAAGCGCCTCTCACGCGCAGCCGGTGATCAATCTGCCTCCGACCGCCTCCATGCCTCGGCAAGCGGGCGGCGGTAGAACAGGGCGAGGGGCACCACCACGACGACAAGGATGACCTCGTCAAACGGCCCTGGAATCGGGAGTAAGCCCAGAGCCGCAATCCATCTCAGCGGCCTCGGAATGCGCTTGTCGGCCGCCGCGGTCCTCACGGCGCGAAGTATGCGTCGGAGGAAGTCAACGGCGCATCGCACCACATCAGCGTAAGCCTTCGCCGCCGAGCCGCAGCGGGATGGGCTGCGCGAGTGTCGCAAATGTTCCCGACGCCGTGGGTTGACGGCGCCTGACCGGCTGTCAACGCGTCGTGGTCGTAAGGTGTTGGTCTATTGCGCCGGCGACGTCGTCAGGTGCTTCGCGGTGCGGGAAGTGGCCGACACCGTCCAGCAGAGGCGCGAGTACCCGCTTGTGAAGAAGTGGGCCTGGTCTGCCGACGCGGCTCGCCCCAGTCGTGTCCCACCACGGGCACGCGGTCGAGGCCGAGGGCGTCAAGCAAGTCGATCGCGTCAGCAGCGAGCGCAACGCCACGACCGTCTCGTACCGTGTTCGGAGATCGGAAGCACGTCCCGCTCGAGCCCCGCAACGCCGGTACAAGCGTGCGCCAGCCGCGCTCATGCAATCGCTCTGCGACCGAAGCCCAACCCCGCGGAGCGTCAGGCCAACCGTGCAGCAAGAGGACAGGGCTGCCTCTCGGCGGCCCCTTCTCCTCGAGCTCGATCTCAAGAAGTCTCGTCTGGCCAGGGCCGGGACGCTGAAGTGCGTCAGTTCGGGAGTACACCCTGAGGCAAGCGGGCAGCACCTGCGCCACCGGCAAGCAGATCAGCTCGCTATCGGAGATCCGCGGCCGGCGGCCGGCGCCGCGCCGTCCGCGCGGCAGGAGATCATCGACCAGCACGTAAAGCACGCTCAGCAAGGCGTCGAGGTCGGCGGACATCACGGCCTCCTTCGGTCGACAGTGACTTGAGCACCGCCGACTTCGGCGCCTTACCGCCGGTCCCTACGAATTAGGAATCAATCGTCTAGGCTCGGTCAGATGTCCGCCCTCACGCGCCTGGACGGGCGGCTGTTCGCGGCGGTTGCCGTCATCGTCTTCTTTGGGGTGTTGTTGGGGGTTCGTAGCTCGAGTGGCGCGATCCTGTGGCGGAAGGTCGGAGTCGATCAGGGGGTCTTCTCGTTTGAGGACCTCCGCGCTGTCAGTTCGAGCTGGGACTGCGCGAGGCGCGGCATCGAGCCGTTTCCGACCAATCCGTGTGATCCCTTCGCCGGTCAGCCGGGGATCTTTCGGGCGACGAATTACCCGCGACTGTGGATCTCGTTCTTCCATCTCGGGCTCGGGGAGGGAGATACGGTGCCGCTCGGGATCGCGATCGCGGTGCTTTTCATGGCGGTCGCCCTGCTCGTGCCGGGGCAACTGTCTCTGGGAGAGGGCGTGGTCTACGCTGCCGCCCTGCTTGCGCCCGCGACGCTTCTCGGTGTCGAGCGTGGCAACGTCGATCTCGTGATGTTTTCCCTCGTGGGGCTCGGTTTGTTGCTTGTCCGACGCTCACCGTGGGTTGCGGTCGGTCCGATCACGCTTGCTGCCGTCATGAAGCTGTTCCCGGTCGCCGCGCTGACCGTCTTCGCTCGCCACCGCTACCGCTGGAGAGCCGGGGCGCTCGGCGGCGCGGTCTTTGTCGCCTACGCGCTTGCCACGCTCGAGGACATTCGAACCATCCTCTCGGTCATCCCTCGGGCCATCCAGAACGCCTATGGCGCAGGCGTTCCGGTCGCGGCGCTGCACGTCGACGGTGTCGGCTGGCTGCAGAGCGACTCTCAGCTGCGATGGGCCCGGTTTGCGGTGATCGGGCTCGGTCTCCTCCTCGCAGCGGGCTTCATGCTCAGACGACGTGTCGTCCGTCGCGGTGCGTACGAGCGGCGGCTCGACCTCTTCTGGGCGGGCGCCTCCATCTACGCGACCTCGTACACCTTCGATAGCAACTTCGACTACCGGCTCATCTTCCTGATCTTCTGTATGCCTCAGCTGTGCGCGTGGGCTCGATGCCGTACTTCGCCGCTCCCGGGAGCGCGGGCGGCACTCGCTGCCGTTGTGCTGACGCTCTGGCTGAGTTCGACCTATCCGCCGCTGCCGTTTGGCCTACAGACCTGGTACACCGGGCTCTCGTTTCCGCCCGAGGAGATCCTGAACTGGCTCCTGTTCGCCTGGCTCCTCGCCGCACTTGCCGCGACCGTACCGGCGGTACGGCAACGGCGTCGAGCTGCTGGCAGCCCTTCAATGAGCGGGTGAAGGCAGCCGCCACCCGTCGGGAGTCAGCGAGACTCGGCAGTCGTCGAGCGTGATGCCGGTGCGACCAGCGTGCTCTCCCCTGACAGCGTGTCGCAGCCTGCTTGAAGCAGCGAGGGTGCTCCGTCTGTCGAGACCGCGGGTGCGGTCCGTCGGCGGGCGTTCCCGGGGGCGATGCTCAGGCCGCGGCCGGAGTCGTCTCGAGCACCCAGAGCGGCCCGTCGCCGCAGTCGACGCGGGTGCCGGCTCCCGAGTCGTCGAGGCGCGTTCTCAGGATGTAGACACGTTCGCCGTCGATCTCGGCGAGCGGCCCACGGATGCCGTCGCGCGCTGCGGCGACCCACCACGCCCGCACCTGCCGGTGCACCTCGTCGGCTGGGCGCGTCCAGTCGACCCGGGCGAACTCCGGCTCGAAGAAGCCTGCGTGGCTCTCGCCGTCCTCGTCTTGCGGGTCGCCGGGGTCGCCGGCCTCGATGCGCTCGAGTGCTCGCGGCAGCAGCGCCGCCGCGAGCCCGAAGAAACGCTGCATGACATCCTCGGCACACTCGGCATCGGCGAGCGGGGCGGCGCCCTGGGCGAGGATCGAACCCGTGTCGAAGTCGGTGTCCATCCGGTGGAACGTGAAGCCGATCTCTGCGTCGCCGTTGCGCAGCGCCCAGCCGATCGGGTTCGGCCCGCGGTACCGCGGCAGCAGCGACGGATGCCCGTTCACGATCCCGTGGCGCGGCACCGCGAGCGCGTCCGCGGGGATCCGGACGGGGAAGCCGCCGCTCAGCGCAAGATCCGGCTCGAGCGCCTGGAGAAGGGCCGCGAACCGGGCCGGCCCGCTGGCGACCAGCACGTCGGCGTGCGGCGGCCGGACATCGATCAGCGCCGAGAGTGGCACCTCGCCGTACCGGCCGCGCGGCCCCTCCGTCGTCACGACGCCGACGAGCTCGTGTCCGAGTTCCTGCACGAGCGTCCCCATGGTCACGATCACGTCGGGGACACGCGTGAAGAGGGCCACCCGCATTGGCGGACTTCTAGCCGATCCACCCGCCTCTTGCGGCCGGCATGACACGCGCCGGTGCCCGCGAAGCCGATCGTGGGCATCGTGCTCGAGAGGCCCGCCTCCTCGGGCGAGGCCGCGTACGTGCCGGATCTCTAGCCTGTCGGCGGTGAGCCGCGTTGTTGCGACGATCGGGCTGGTCGCGTGCCTCGGGTGCGCCTCGACGGCCGGGGCGGGTCGGCCGCAGCTGCGCTTCCCGCGCGACCACTTCGGGCACCCGGCAGCGTCGATCGAGTGGTGGTACTTCACCGCCCTCGTACGGGACCCGGCCGGGACGCGCTACTCCGTGTTCTTCACGCTCTTCTCGAGCAACGGCGCGCTGGTGCCCGTCGCCGAGGTACGCAACCTCGACACCGGCGCACTCGTCGGTCACAGCGAGCGGCTCGCCGGCGGCCGGGTCGGGTCGTCGTCGCTCGATCTGAGTGCAGCGGGCTCCCGCCTCCGCTATCTGCCGGGGTCGGACACCTGGCTCTTCTCCGTCTCAGGCCCCGGCCTGCAGGTGTCGCTGACCCAGCGTCCCGAGAAGCCGTACGTGCTCCACGGCGACGGAACCGGGGTGATCCGGCAGTCGCTCGCCGGCAGCTCGCGCTACTACTCGGCCACCCGGATGCGCGCGAGCGGGACGCTGCGGATCGGCGGGAAGAAGGTCGCGATCGGCGGCGAGAGCTGGTTCGACCACCAGTGGGGGAACTACCGCGACGACCCACGGGCATTCGACTGGGACTGGTTCTCGTGCCGCTTCGACGACGACACCGAGCTGATGCTCTACCAGTTCCTCGATCGCAAGACCGGCCGCCCGCTCACCCGCTTCGCGAACGGCACCTTCGTCGAGCCGAACGGCCGCGCGGTCGCGATCGCGAGCTTCCGGGCCGCGCACGGCGCGCGGGTGCTGAAGGCAGCCGGCCACAGCTGGCCGCTCGACTGGCAGCTCCAGGTCCCTGCGCTGAACCTGTCGGAGAGCGTCCGGGCCGTCCTGCCCGACCAGCTCGTCCGGAACACGATCGTGCCGACCTTCTGGGAGGGCGTCGCGGCGGCAACGGGCACCCACGCCGGCAGCTGCTTCGTCGAGCTCTCCCACCGCTAGAGAGTCGTCCTTCACGCATTCGGGGGATTCCAGGCGCACCCCGTGATGCACTAGCGTCGAATCAGAGACTGCGGCCTCTTCTGTCGTCGAGTGGGGAGGTCGAGATGAGAGTGAGCTTCGACGAGGTGCCGCTCGAGGTCCGGCGGCGGGCGGCGAGACACCTCGAGGCGGTTCGCGGCACTCCGATGGCGCCCGGCGCAGACGGTGCGCGGCTGGGCGACGAGGCATGCCCCGTCTACCGGCCGGACGTCAAGGGTGTCGCGTACTGGGAGCTCGAGGTCGTCGGCGTCAAGGCGGCGACGCGCCGTGGGACGAACGGCCGTCCGGGGAGGAGCGACCGCGGATTCGTGGTCGTCTCCACGGGAGCCCACGACGTACCCGTGCCGCACTGGAGCGTCGAGCTGGAGCCGCCGAGCCGGACGCTCGAGGCCCAGGCAGACGGAAAGGGCGTGGCGAAGGTGGTCAAGCTGGACACGCTCGCCTACGTCGGCGAGGACGCGAGAGGGACGTACCTGACGCACATCGGCCAGTTCCCGCCGATGCCGTCCCGAGTGCCGAAGACGCTCGCGAAGGAGCGGCCGCTCAGCTCGCTCGAGTCCCATCCGGCCGCTGCGAGCAAGAGCGACCGGCGGGTCGCCAAGCAGGAGGTGAAGCTGACGCGCGCCCGGGCTCCGCGTCCGGCGCTCAGCGCGTGGAAGTCGTGGGGGCAGGCGAAGAAGCAGTACGCGTCCGCCTACCGGCTGCACCTGGGCGCCCTGCGCGCTCACGCGGCTCCCGCGTGGCAGATCGAGGCGCTCGTCGCCAAGCTGGGCGAGGGGATCCACGAGGGCGAGCGGCTGGTCGTCCCGCTGCTGAAGTCCGGCAAGGCCGAGCTCGCCGGCGACGGCGTGGCCTCGGTCCGGATCCGCATGCTCGACCGGACGCCGCCCGCGGTGGAGCTCGTCGCCGGCGGCGCTCCGGAGCAGAAGGAGCAGGAGTTCCAGCTCCGGCTGAGCTACGAGGACGGCAGCGCCGAGACGCTGACCTTCTTCGTCGTCCCCACGGGGACGCCGTCGAACCAGCGGCGGGTGCTGCCTCACCCCGTGCCCGTGCTACCGCACCCGAAGCCGTGAGGAGAAGGAGGGAGAGATCATGAGCTGGCACTTCTACTGGGCAGCCGGCGGCAGCGGCGCCCAGCCTGCCTACGACCAGTTCGACCACGACGGCTGCGCCGTCGGCTGCGGACCGGTCGCCTGGGCGATGCTCTTCGGCTGGGCCGACCATCAAGCCGGGACGGGCAACACCTACTGGGCGCCGCGCAACGGGATCTACCGCCAGAACGGCGGCCGGGGCGCCGACACGGTCGCCCCGCTCGTCCAGGACGCAGGCGTGCGGAACATGATCGTCGAGCTCCACGACGACGTGCACACGTTCTGCGCGTTCGGCTCGGGCGCGACCTGCCCGTGGGACATGCCGAGCGCGTGGCACTACCTGAGCGGACGCACCGGCGCCTGGTTGCGGGCGGACTGGGACTCGCTCGGGATCCATGAGGACGGACTCCGCGACCGCGCGATCGACTCGATCGTCAACCGTCACACGCCGGCCGTGATCGGCACCGGCTGGCTCAGCCACTACCCGCTCGCCTTCGGCTACGCCTGGCAGCAGCGGACCGTGCGCCACTGCTTCATCTGGTGCTGGGACGACACGGTCACCGACCGATGCTTCTACGTCAACCAGGGGTGGGGAGGAGGCGGCGCCGGCGAATGGATCGACGCCGGCACGTGGTTCGCCGGACAGCTCTATCCGTGAGCGACGGGGAGGGGTGCTCCTCGGCGCGCCCCTCCCCGCTCAGTAGCTGAAGACGGTGGTGTCGTCGCCGACCCACTCGCACATCGGCGTCGCCCCCGCGATCTTGACGTGGGAGACCTTCTCCGCGTCGCCGAGGTCGCGGGCGTCGACGCAGATCGGGCAGAGCCAGAGCTCGCCGCCCCCGTCTGCGAACTGCTCGAAGAGCCGCTCGAGCGGGGGGCAGCCCTTGCAGGCGACGCCCGTGGCCTCGCCGGGCAGCCCGAGCCGTACGGCGTCCTTCGTCGCCCAGACCACGACGTGCTTGCCCTGGGCGAGCGCGGCTGTCGCGACGAGGAACGCGACCGTGACGCGCTCGGCGTCCTCGAGCCCTGTGGCGAGGTTGACGAGCACCTTGCCGTTGCCTGTGCCGTTCATGAGCGTCTCCTTTCTCGTAGCGCGACCGATCGTGCGGTTGCGGAACAGTGCGACCGATCGTGCTGTCTTGTCAAGCATGGCGGCCCCACCTTCTCGACCGCGCGGCCGAGCCGCGGGCGAGCGCAGCCGCCAGGCGATCCTCGAAGCGGCCGCGCAGCTCGCGACCGTCGAAGGTCTCGAGGGTCTCTCGATCGGACGGCTGGCCGACGCGGTCCGCATGAGCAAGAGTGGGCTGTACGCCCACTTTCGCTCGAAGCTCGGCGCACGGGTGCCGTCGCGGCAAGGACCGCGGCCTGACGGCGGCAGGGCGGCACGCGTGCGCGCGCGTCAGCGGCAGATGCGGCTCGTCGCCTCGAGCAGCGAGGCCGACGCGTTCCGCAGGTTCTCCGCGAGGTAGCACCACGGGGCGCGCTGCAGCGGAAAGCGTCGGCCGGCGGCGTAGACACCCCTCGGCGTCAGGACGACCGTGCCGGGGAGCCGGGACGCTCTCGGGCCGCGCCAGGCAACCGTCAGATCGAGGCCGTGGCGGGGTGCCGACGACGGCGCGAGCGCCGGTCGTTCGAGCGCCAACTCGAGGGCGGCGAAGACGTTTCCGTCTGCGTCTCGGAGCAGGTGCGAGCGGTAGTGGACGGCGACCGGCACGGTGGGCGCCAGCCGGCGGAGCGGAAGCGAGGCGAAGGGCGAGAGCAGGGCGGCTCCGGCCGCCGCGAGGCGCGAGCAGTTCGAGACGGGCTCGTGCCAGTAGAGGCAGATGACGTGCGCCGCGGGGTAGTAGCGACCGGGGATCGCGGGAAGCCCGCCGATGAACGGATAGACGCGAACGTAGCCGCCGCGCGGGGCTGACGTAGCCGTGCCCCCGAGAACGGCGTCGCTGCGGGGGCCGGTGGGGGTCAGCGTGACGGCACGCCAGGAGCCGTGCGCGCCGACGCCGACGATGCGCTCGAACGACCCTCCTGCGGTCGCCGCGGGAGCTGCCGCAAGGGCAAGCGCCGCGAGCGGCGTGACGAGCAGGAGTCGTGCCATCTCCGCTCGATACGGCTCTCGGCACCGGCGAGGTCCCCGGGCGTCGCGGGAGCGCAGGGCTCGCAGCTCAGCGGCCGGAGAAGACCTGGATCTCCGCGGCGCCGGTGTTGCCGCCGGTCGACCTCACGACCTCGAAGCGCAGGCGCCGGCCCGTGAAGGAGACGGATGCCGTTCGCGGGTCGACGCGGTCGCCGGCGGGAAACGGCCCGTACCGCTTGCCGCCGTCGACGACGACGGCGAACGTGCGGGTGATCGCCGAGCCGTCCGACATCTCGCGTGTCCTGAAGGAGACGCCGGTGACGGTCCGTCTCGTGCCGAGGTCGATCGTGATGAACGCCCGGTCGCCGTCACCGGCCGACGACCACTCGGTGGAGAGGTTCCCGTCGACCGCGTTGGCCGCGCGGTAGTCGCTGCTGTACTGCGAGCTGACGGCGACGACCTTCGCGCCGACCGCGATGTCCCGGCCCGGGGCGGCCGTCGTGCTCGGCGTCGTGGTGAAGGTGGCCAGCTCGGGCGTCTGGAAGACCCTCCCCTCGGCGTCGGTCGCGGTGAGTCGGAAGCGGTAGGTCGTGTTCGGCGTGAGGCCGCCCAGCACGACGGTATGGCGGGAGATCGCCGTTCCGCCCATGCTGGGATCGTTCGCGATCGACCCCAGCGCGGACGTCCTGCCGTAGGCGATCGCGCACACGGTCGGCGGGTCGGTCTGCACGCGCACGACGGCCGATTTGCCGTCGGCTGCGACCTGCAACCGCGTCTTGCCGACCGCGATCGCGCCGAAGTCGCGGACGCCCGCGGTGCTTCCGGCTCTGCTCGAGCCTCCGCAGGCCACGAGGCAGGCCGCGGCGACCGCGACCAGGGCTGCGACGGTCGGGAGCCTCGCAACGCGCACGATCTCAGCGT
Source organism: uncultured Thermoleophilia bacterium (assembly GCA_963762675.1). GTDB lineage: Bacteria > Actinomycetota > Thermoleophilia > Gaiellales > Gaiellaceae > Palsa-739. Next base: position 29,686 of record CAVXLS010000001.1, read on the forward strand.
AGATACGGCGACGGGCGAACGGAGTCGCGCGGGTACGACTACGGAGCCGCTTCGGCGATCTCCCGGATGCCGGAACGGAAACCGTGGGGGAGTATCTGGACGAGATGAGTCGATTCTCCGTCCCGGTGGTCGAGGACGAACGCCCGGCCCGCGAAGGGGCGATCGCGTGAAGGAGATGCTCTTCGTGGGGCGCGGCGGTGAAGGGGTCGTGCTCGCGTCGCAGATCCTGGCGGACACGTTCGCCCGTGCCGGCTACTGGGTGCAGAGCTTCCCCGAGTTCAAGGCAGAGCGACGGGGAGCGCCGATCGCGGCGTTCCTGCGGTGGGACGAGACGTCGCCGATCCACCGCCGCTACAAGGTGCGGGAGTGCGACGTCCTCGCCGTCGTCTCTCCCTCGCCCCCGTCGCCGGAGGTCCTGCGGACGGTGAAGCCCGGCGGGCTCGTCGTCCTCAACCGCGAGACGCGCTTCCCGCACACAGGGTGGTTCGGCATCGCGCGCGTTCCCGCGTCGCAGATCGCCCGCGGCCACGACATCCTCTCCTCCGAGGGTCGGCCGATGGGCAACGTGGCCTTGCTCGGCGCGTGCGTGAGGCTCCTCCTCCCGGACGGGCTCGACCTCCTCGAGCAGGCCGTTACGTCGCGGATGGGAGGCAGAGCGGATGCGAACATCGTCGCCGCCAGGGAGGGGTACGAGCTGTGCACGCGACAGCACGCGCTCGCCGGCGACGCGGCCGTCGAGCTCCCGCCGCTCGTCGACGCAGCCGGGCCGCCGCGGAGCGCCCTACGCTTCCCGGTCAGCACCACCGACTCCCTCGCCGTCCATACCGGCACGTGGTCGCTCGACCGGCCGTTGCTCCACGACGGATGCACCGCCTGCGCCGTCTGCGCCCTCTTCTGCCCCGAAGGGGCGATCTCGCGGGAGGACGGCACGATGGCGATCGACTACCTCTACTGCAAGGGCTGCGGCATCTGCGAGGTCGTGTGTCCCGTCCGGAACGCGATTGCAATGGAGGAGGTGAGCGTGTGACGCAGGCGCTGCTCGAGGGGCGGGTCGTGCTGACCTCCGACGAGGCTGCGGCGTACGCGGTGATGCTCGCCCGCGCCCGCGCCATCGGCTGCTACCCGATCACTCCGCAGACGGTGATCGTCGAGCGCCTCGCCGAGCTCGTCGCCGGGCGGGACGACATCGAGTTCGCGAACCTCGAGAGCGAGCACTCGATGTTCGGCTACGTGCTCGCGGCGGCGCGGACCGGCGTCAGGACGTTCACCGCGACCTCCTCGCAAGGATTGCTCTACGCGCACGAGCAGCTCCACAGGGCGTCGCGGGAGCGAGTCCCGCTCGTCGTCGTCGACGTCAACCGGGCTGTCTTCGCCCCCTGGAGCATCGAGCCGGACCTCTCCGACAGCATGAGCCAGCGCGACACCGGCTGGATCCAGCTGTACTGCTCGTCGGCGCAGGAGGTCCTGGACAGCGTCCTCTGCGCCTACCGGATCGCCGAGACGGCGATGCTGCCGGTGCTCGTCTGCGCGGAGGGATTCCTGCTCTCGCACACGTCCGAGGTCGTCGACGTCCCGGATCAGGACGCGGTCGACGCGTTCATCCCGGAGTGGCGGCCGCCGGACGACTGGGTGCTCGATCCCGGCAGGGCGCGGTCGTTCTCCGCGCTGCCGGAGCCGGCCGTCTACGCCGCATTCCAGCGGAACGTCGCGGATGCCCTGGACGAGGCCGTCGACCTCATCGACGCGGTCGCGTCGGAGTTCGGGTCGCACTTCGGGCGACGCAAGGTCGCCGCGCTCGAGATCAGCGGCAACCCCGACGCCGACAGGGCGCTCGTCGCGATCGGAACGATCGGCGAGACCGCCCTGGAGCTGCTCGAGGCCGACGAGAACCTCCTCGTCGTCCGTGTGCACGCCTTCAGACCGTTCCCGACCGCCGAGCTCTCGTCCGCTCTGGCGCGAGCCTCGTACGTCTCGATCATCGACCGCGCACCGGCCTTCGGCTCGCTGGGGCCGCTGGGCAGCGACGTCTCGAGGTGCCTCGATCCGAAGCACGTCAAGGCGGCCGTGGACTTCGTCTGTGGCCTCGGCGGCACGGAGGTGAGTCCCGCCACGCTGCGGTGGGCGCTCGACCGGACCGCGTCGAGCGGCGCCCAGGGAGCGCGTCCCGGGCTCGTGTACGTCCCGGAGGGGGTGTAGGCGTGGCCGCGTGGCTGGACGGGATCGTCACGGAGGAGCCGCTCCTGCTTCCCGGACACGGCGCGTGCGCGGGCTGCGGGCCCGCGATCAACGTGCGGCACGTGCTCGGCGGACTGGCGGCGGCGACCCCGGACTCGAAGATCGTGCTCGTGATCCCGGCCTCGTGCTGGACGATCATCGCCGGCATCTGGCCCGTGAACGCCTTCGGGGTCGCAGTTCACCTGACTCCCTTCGCCTCGGCCGCGGCCGAAGCGTCCGGCATCAAGGCGGCGTTGCGTCTGCGCGGCCTCGGCGACACGCACGTCGTCGTCTGGGGCGGGGACGGCGCGACGAACGACATCGGCTTCTCCGGCGTCTCGGCCGCGGCGGAGCGGAACGAGGACATCATCTACGTCCTCAACGACAACGAGGCCTACATGAACACCGGCGTCCAGAAGTCCGGCGCCACACCGGAGGGGGCCTGGACGACGACGACGCCGGCCGGCGCTCCGCGGGCCGGGCAGAAGAAGGACATCGCCCGGATCATGGCGGCCCACGGAATCCCGTACGTGGCGACGCTCGCGCTGGGGTCGGTTCCGACGCTGCGAGACTTCAGGGCGAAGGTCACGCGGGCAGCCGAGGTGCGCGGCTTCCGGTTCCTGCACGTCCTGGGCGGCTGCCCGCCGGGATGGCGATACCCGACGGCGCAGTCCACCGAGGTTGCGCGGCTGGCCGTCGAATCACGGTACTTCCCGCTCGTCGAGTGCGACCACGGAGAGTGGCGGGTCACCGTCCGGCCGAAGCGCCCCGTGCCGGTGCGCGAGTTCCTCGAGACGCAGGGGCGCTTCAGCCACCTGTCGTCCGACGAGATCGACGCCATCCAGTCGCACGTGGACGGCCGGTGGGACCTGCTGGCCGGCCTCGAGCGCTAGCGTGGGGACCCATGGCTCCCCCGCGGACCCCTTCCTCGAGCCGCCTCCTGATCCCGGCGCGGCCGGAGGCGGAGCTCGACATCTCGCCCGCGGACGCGGGCTGGACCTACTGCGGTCTGCGGGTCGTCCGGCTGCGCCCGGGCGAGCGGCGGTCGCTCACCACCGGCCCGGAGGAGTTCGCCGTCCTCCCGCTCGCCGGCTCGGCGGCGGTCGAGGTCGACGGGCGACGCTTCGAACTCGAGGGTCGCGCGAGCGTCTTCGCGCGCGTCAGCGACTGGGCGTACGTGCCCATCGACAGCGAGGTCGTCCTGTCGAGCGACGCAGGAGCGGAGCTCGCTCTCGCGTCGGCGCGCGCCGAGCGCCGGTTCGAGCCGGTTCACGTTTCTGCGGCCGACGTCCCGATCGAGATCCGCGGCGCGGGACAGGCCACGCGGCAGATCACGAACTTCCTCGCTCCCGGGGCCTTCGACGCGTGCGACCGCCTGATCTGCGTCGAGGTGCTGACGCCGGAGGGGAACTGGTCGTCGTATCCGCCGCACAAGCACGACGACACGCCCGGCTCGCTCGCCGACAACGAGGAGATCTACTACTTCCGTCTCGGTCGCGCCGGGACGACGGCGACGAGCGACGAGGGTTTCGCGCTGCATCGGACGTATACCGCCGACGGCTCGATCGACGAGACGGTGGTCGTTCGCGACGGGGACGCCTTCCTCGTGCCGCGCGGCTACCACGGCCCCTGCGTCGCCGCGCCCGGGTACCCGCTCTACTACCTCAACGTGATGGCGGGGCCGAACTCGCAGCGGACGATGGCCACCGCCGACGACCCGGCCTACGGCTGGATCCGCGCCACCTGGGAGGAGATGCCGACCGATCCCCGCTGCCCGATGACGAGCCGCCGGCGCGACGTGAAGCCCCGGATCGGTATCGGACTCGCCGGCACCGGCTGGATCGGCGAGGCGCAGATCGCCGCTCCCGAGCCGGTCATCCTTCGCTAGAGGAGGGGCGGGGTCGCCGCGACGTCAACGCCGAGGCCGAGGAGCAATCCCTCGGCTGCGACTGCCGGGCTCGTCGTGATGAAGAGGACGACGCCGTCGTGTGGCGCGCGGATCGTCTCGAGCTCGTCGCCCCAGAGGTCGCGCACGCACCCGAGCGTCTCACCTTCGGACACCGCGTCGCCGGAGTCGACCGCTGCGTCCCACCAGCCCTCCTGCTCCGTGCGCAGCCAGAGAAAACGGCCGATCGTCCGCATGTCCGCACGCGGCGGCTGCGGTCGGCCCGGCAGCATCCCGAGGTGGCGGAGCACGGCGCGGACACCCTCCACCAGCATCGTCACCGCGTCCTCCTCGAGCTGACCGCGGCCCCCGACCTCCGCGATGATCGCCGGGATCCCCGCCTCGGCGGCGGCGTTGCAGGTCATGCCGCCGAGGTCGCCCGGCTGCCGCTCCTGGCGGACGACGTAGGGCAGCCCGAAGGCGACCGCGATCCCGTGCGCCTGCTCCTCGACAGGGGATGCCTCGTAGATCGCGAACGGCTCCAGCCCTTCCACCATGTCGCCGCCGTGCAAGTCGACGAGCACGTCTGCCGGTGCGATCAGCTCGTCGAAGATCGAGCGTGCGAGCACGTCCGAGTAGGTGCCCTCGTAGGAGCCGGGAAAGCAGCGGTTCAGGTTCTTGTCGTCGGCCGGGACGACGAACGGCGAGCGCTGCCGGAACGACTCCATGCTGACGACGGGGACGGCCGTCACGGTGCCGGCGAGCTCGCTCGTGTCGAGCTCGTTCATGAACCGCGTCACGGCCGCGATCGACGAGTACTCGCAGCCGTGCACGCCGCCGATCAGCGAGAGCCGCGGGCCGTCCTTCGCGCCTCGCGCCTCGAAGGCCGGATGCTCGACGCCGCGGAGCAGCTCGTGCCCGAACACGATCGTCCGTCGCTCGATCACGGCGTCTCCGGGGGAGAGCGCATGGAGACGACAGTCAACCATGCGCTCGACGAGCTCGCCGCACGGTAGAGGGCGAGCGCCAGCGGCGACTCCTGGTTTAGTTCCAGCCGTGCAACGGTCCGGGGCGGAGGTCGTGCTCGAGGCGCTCGCCGACGAAGGCGTCCGGCACGTGTTCGGGAATCCCGGCACGACGGAGCTCCCTCTCGTCGACGCGCTGGCGGGGCGGGACGAGCCGCAGTACGTGCTCGCGCTGCAGGAAGCGACCGCCGTCGGGATGGCGGACGCCTACGCCCGGCTGACCCGGCGGCCGAGCTTCGTCAACCTGCACACCGTCGCCGGCCTCGCCAACGGGCTGGGGAATCTCGCGAACGCGCTGGCCGCAGGGACGCCGATGGTCGTCACCGCCGGCCAGCAGGATCGACGACACCTGATCGCCGAGCCGCTCCTCTCGGGCGATCTTGCGGGACTCGCGGGCCCGCTCGTGAAGTGGTCGCACGAGGTGCGGACCCTCGGCGAGCTCGGAGTCTCCGTCCGGCGCGCCTTCCGGCTCGCGGCGGCGCCGCCGGCCGGCCCTGTCTTCCTCGGTCTGCCGATGGACGTGCTCCTGGAGACCGGAGAGGTCGCGCTGCCGCCGCGCTCGCGGGTCGACGACGCCCCCGTCGGAGGATCGCTCGGCGAGCTGGCCGACCTGCTCGCCGGCGCCGAGCGGCCGGGCCTCGTCGTCGGGGACGAGCTCGCCCGGTCGGACGGCCTCGCCGCCGCCGTCGAGCTGGCCGAGCTGCTCGGAGCGCCCGTCCACGGGCAGCCGCTCAACAGCCTGCTCGTGTTTCCCTCCTCGCATCCGCTGTGGCGTGGGCCGCTGCCGTTCGCCGCGGCAGGGATCAACGCGGCACTCGCGGCCCACGACCGCGTGCTGGTGCTCGGCGCGGACGCATTCCTCGTGTATCCGTACAGCCCGGCGGAGCCGGTGCCCGAGGGTGTCGAGCTGCTGCAGATCCATCCCGATCCGGCCCAGCTCGGACGCACGCATGCCGTCCGTGCCGGCGTGCTCGGCGACCCGGCGCGCTCCGCAGTCGAGCTGACGCGGCTGCTCGCCGGCCGCGTCCCGGCCGAGCGTCGCGAGCGGGCGCTCGCCGAGGGCGAGGCCTGGCGCGACGAGGCGGTCGCGAGGCTCGCCGAGCAGGTCGACAGGGGACGTCGAACGAAGCCGCTCGGGCCCGCCGCTGCGGTTCAGGCGGTCGTCTCACGGCTGCCGGCGAACGGCATTCTCGTCGACGAGGCGACCACGGCCAGCCTGTTCGCCCGCGCGCTCCACGACGGAAGCGACGCGACGAGCTACATCTGGAGCGGCGCCGGCGCGCTCGGCTGGGGCGTTCCGGCGGCGCTCGGCGCAAAGCTCGCGGCGCCCGAGCGGCCCGTCGTTTGCATCGTCGGCGACGGCTCGCTCATGTACGCGCCGCAGGCGCTCTGGACCGCCGCCCGCTACCGCCTGAACGTGCTGACGGTCGTGCTCGACAACGGCGAGTACCGGATCCTCAAGCGAGGGCTCGACCTGCTGCAGGGAGCCGCCGCGACCACGGGCTCCTACGTCGGCATGGATCTCGGTGACCCAGGGATCGACTTCGTGTCGCTCGCCGGGTCGCTCGGGGTCTCAGGACGTACGGTCGAGGAGGCGGACGCTCTCGGGCAGGCCGTCGAGGACGCGCTCGGCTCGGGCGAGCCGCAGCTGTTGCACGTGCCGGTCTCCGGCCACGAGGTCATGGACGGCGGTGGGTAAGGAGTCGCCGCGGTCGCGGTTGCAGGCACTCTTGGTCGCGATGCCGTCGGCGACTCTTCCACGCGCGGAGCGAACGAGCCTGTGAGCTGGCCCGGGCGGCGCGTCGTGATCACGGGCATGGGAGCCGTGACCCCTCTCGGCGGCGATCTCGACACGACGTGGAGGCGTCTGCTGGCAGGGGAGAGGGGATGCGGCCCGATCACCGCGTTCCCGGCCGACGGCCATCCGGTGCGGATCGCCTGCCAGGCGGACGAGTTCGTCCCGGGCGACTGGCTCGACCGCAAGGCGTTGCACCGCACCGACCGCTTCGCGCAGCTGGCGGTGGCGGCTGCGCGTATGGCCGAGGCCGACTCCGGCCTCGACGCGTCGCTCGAGCCGGGGCGGGTCGGGGCATCGATCGCGACCGCCCAGGGTGGCGTCGCAAGCCTGGCCGAGTGCTGCGCGGGCGCGCCGAGCGGCCGCATCCATCCGACGCTCGTGACGGCGTTCATGCCGAACATGGCCGCCGGCTGGGTCTCGATCGAGCTCGGGCTGCGTGGCCCCGTGACAGCACCCTGCACGGCGTGCGCAGCGTCGGCCATGGCGCTGGGCGACGGCTACGACGCGATCCGTCTGGGCCGGGCGGAGGTCATGCTCTGTGGCGGCTCCGAGGCGGGCGTCACGCCGCTCGCGGTGGCCGGATTCGCCGCGATGCGCGCACTCTCGCGTCGCAACGACGATCCGGCTCGGGCGAGCCGTCCGTTCGACGCGGGCCGCGACGGCTTCGTGATGGGCGAGGGGGCCGCCGTGCTCGTGCTCGAGGAGCTGGAGCACGCCCGCGCCCGCGGCGCCACGATCCACGCCGAGCTGGCCGGCTACGGCGTGAGCTCCGACTCCTACCACGTCACCGAGCCCGATCCGGCCGGCGCCGGGCAGGCGCGCGCGATCCGGGCCGCGCTCGCCGACGCGGGCGTCGAGCCGGAGGACGTCGACTACGTCAACGCGCACGCGAGCTCGACCCCTCTGGGCGATGCACTCGAGACCGCGGCGCTCAAGCTGGCCCTGGGGGAGGAGACGGCACGCTCGATTCCCGTCTCCTCGGTCAAGGGTGCCACCGGGCACTGCCTGGGCGCCGCGGGGGCGGTCGAAGCGGCCATCACCGTGCTCTCGGTGCGCGAGGACGTCGTCCCGCCGACCGTCAACTACGAGACCCCGGACCCCGATTGCGACCTCGACTGCGTCCCGAACGAGGCGCGGCGCGTTCCGGTGCGAGTGGCGTTCAGCAACAGCTTCGGCTTCGGCGGCCACAACGCCGTGGTCGTCTTCCGCAAGCCGCCGGCACCGGCGTAGCCCGACCTGCGACGACCGCAACGCAGGGATCAGCGGGTGGCGGACGCGAGCTGCGTGTCGATCCAGCTGTTAGCTTCCGCCTCCGCGACGCCGCGCGCGAGGGCGATCTCGGTGGAGAGAAGCCGACGAGCCTTCGTGAACAACTCCTGCTCGCCGGGGGAGAGCGGAGACTTCGCGCCCTTTGCGGACAGGGTGCTCTCGCGGCGAGCGCCGTCGCGGATGATCTCTGCGAGCCCGACCGGATCGCCGCTGCTCAGCTTCGCCTGTGAGTCTCGGCGGCGCTTGAGCCAAGGCTCGGAACTGACGGCGTGGTCGGCACCCAGCGTCTCCTTGACCCGGTTCATCTCCGCCTCGTCGGCGAGCGGGCGCAGAAGCTCGTGAGCCCGGGCCAGGGGAAGCGCCACGGAGAGTCCGCCCGCAAGCGCAAGCACCACCACCTCCTGCTGCTCGCCGAGGACGAGACGTCTCTCCCGAGCTGCGACCGGTCCGGCTCCGTGGGAGCCGTACGCGACGAGGTCGCCGACGGCGAGTCTCACGAGACGAGCGTAGCCGTCGTTGCCGGCCGCCCCGGCATGTCAGCCCTCCAGCGACCGGGACGGCTGGGCAGCCGCGCGCTTCTCGGTCCGGCGCTCCTTCAGCGTCTTCTGCGCGGGCTTCTTGCCGGCCTTCTTCGGCTTCTGCGATCCCTTCATTCCTGCTCCTTCCGTCTGGTGTGCGTTCCGCACCGGTAGACGTGCCTCGGGACGCTGCCGTGCTCCAGAATGGTCGCACACGCAGGTGTCGGAGAGGGACGGCCCGGCTAAAGCGTGCTTCGTCCGTGTCCGTGGCGGCGGCGGGCGCGGCGCGGGTCTGCCTGCTCGACGAAGGAGACGTTGACGGCCCGGGTGTCGCCCTCGGCGACCAGCCGCTCGAAGGTCACCTCTCGCCCCTTGCAGCGCGCCGCGGGCTCGTGATCCGGCAGGAAGTCGTTCTGGCCCACGTAGAGGCGCTCGTCGTCCTCGGTGCGGATGAAGCCGTAGCCCTTGTCGAGGTTGAACCAGAGCATCGTGCCCTGCATCGCTTTTCCTTCCTTTCGCGGCTGCGGCATCAGCCGACTCGGACGACGAAGAACGCGATCGCGACGTACTGGCACGTGAGCGCGACGAGCGTGAGCGCGTGGAAGATCTCGTGGTAGCCGAAGACGGACGGGGCGGGATCGGGCTTGCCGCGGGCGTAGACGATCGCGCCGACCGTGTAGGCGAGGCCTCCTGCAGCGAGCAGCGTGACGGCGGCGACGCCGGCGCTGTGAGCGAGCTGTGGGATCGCGGCGACACCGACCCAGCCGAGCACGATGCCGAACAGCGCGGAGAGCCACTTCGGCGAGCGGACCCAGCAGAGCTTCGTGAGGATCGCCGCCGCGGCCCCGCTCCAGACGACGGTGAGCACGACCCGCTGCAGGGTGCCGTGCAGGCTCAGCAGGCCCACCGGCGTGTAGGTGCCGGCGATCAGGAGGTAGATCCCCGCGTGATCGACGCGCCGCATCCAGGATCGAGCGCGGGGGCTCCAGGTGATGCGGTGATAGAGCGCGCTCGCCCCGAGCATCAGCGCAGCGGACGCCGCGAAGGCGGCGGCGGCCGCTAGCCGGCGCCCGTCGACCGCGGTAACGAAGACGATCCCGACGAGCAGGGCGGCGACGAAGCCCGCCTGGTGCAGGACGCCGCGCAGCCGCGGTCGCTCCGCCGGGCTCGGCTCGGTGACCGTCGTGGGCCTCACTGCACCTGCCCGGCCAACTCGTCGTCGTCTGCGCAGAGATCCGCGAGGTGCAGGAACGCGCGACTGAGCGGCTGCGTCTGCTCGGCGAGAACGGCGAGTGCAAGCTGGATGGCGGCGAGCTCGGCCTCGGTGGGCGTCAGGCGAATCGCGCCGCCGACGAGTCGGAGCGCCGCGATCTGCTCGCCGACCGACTCCGCTTCACGCAGGTCGAGCCGCGCCAACGCGTCCAGCAGCCGGTCGAGCTCGTCGGAGCGGACAGACAGCATCTCCGCGCCCACGGCAAGGGTCGTCGTGTCGTCGGACGTTCTCACGCCGTCGCGTTCTGTGCGGGCCTCGCGCCCGGGTTCTTCGGCTCGTCCAACGTCCGCTGCTCCTCTCTCGACGCCGCGGAGGCGGCATCGGCGTCCGGCTCCGGATGCACTCAGGCCAGGTGTGGCAGTCGAAGAGGGAGAACGGACGGCCTCGACGGCGACCGCGCAAGGTCTATGCGCACAGACAGTGTGGCACACGAATCCCGAAACCGTTGGCCGCGGGACCGACGGGAATCTCGCCGCCGACCGCCGGCGTGAGTAGGGTGGTCGTGGCCGTCGACGCCGAGCTGTGACGTCGAGGGCATGGCTTCGAGGGAAACGGAGTGTGCTGTGCGCAGGCGTCTCGTGGTCGCGGCGCGTCCGGCGTCGAGGGCGCCGCGATGACGCTCGACGTGCTCCGACAGCGGTTCACGCGCAGGTGGAGCTGCCCGCATTGCCGGCGACGGCTGCGGCTCTTCCCGGCGCCGACCGAGTGTCCGCGCTGCGGACGGCAGATTTACCCCGCGAGCGACAGGCGGCGACGATACTGAGACTGGCAGCGGCGGGTTGCTACGCTTCCTCCACTACCCGAGCGAGTACCGGATGCGCGCACTGCGCCTCCTCTGCCCGTTCCTGAGCAGTGGAGGAGGTGTTTTTACTATGGCAACCGGAACCGTGAAGTGGTTCAACGCCGACAAGGGGTATGGGTTCATCACTCCTGACGACGGCGGCAAGGATCTGTTCGTCCACCACAGCGCGATCGTCGGCGAGGGCTACAGGTCGCTCGCCGAGAGTGCGAAGGTGCAGTTCGAGGCCGCCCAGGGCGCGAAGGGCCCCGAGGCGAAGAACGTCACGCTCGCGTCCGTCTAGGCGCGTGCTGCGGCGGCCGCCGGGTCGACTGGATCCGGCGGCCGCCGCCTTTCCGTCGACGTCAGGAGGCGTATGGCTTCAAGGAGACCGCAGACGATGGCGAAGCGCGCCCGCGAGCTCGCGGTGAAGGAACGCCGCGACCGGAAGCGCGCCAAGAAGGCCGAGGCCGCCGCGCAACGGGCCGCGGGCGGCGACGCAGCGAGCGGCGAGACCGTCGCCGGCGACGCAGCGAGCGGCGAGACCGCCGCCGAGACGCCGCCGCAAGCCGAGGAGTAGTCGCGCTCCGCAGATGTCCGGTCCGTCGGTAGGGCGTGCGCGCCTCTCCGGCGAATCAGACGCACGGATCGAGGCCCTTCTGCTCGCGCGTGTTGCCGTCCTCGTTGCCGGCCGTGTCGCGGGCGCGCACGACGAAGTACGCCTGACCGTGTGAGGGCAGACCCGGCGTGCGGAAGGTCGTGGCTCCGGGGGCGGTGGTCCAGGTGGGCTTCGAGAAGTTCTCGCCACCGGGCGTGGCGGAGTAGTAGACGTCGTAGATGATCTTGCCGGGAGCCGTGAACCGGTCCGACGCCGGCTGCCAGGTGAGCGTGTACGGCGTCGTCTGGCCCGGCCGTTGTGGGCCGGGCGTACATGCAGATGCCCGCTCGAGCCCGGCGAAGGCGGGCGGCCGGTGGTCGCTGCTCGGCCGGACGTGGAGCGTGAAGTGCCCGATCCGGCGGCGGACGAGCACATACGTGGGGCACGGCTTGCTCTGCGGGCAGACGGCCGTCTGCAGCTCGAGCACCGTGCCGCGGTAGGCGCCCGGGCACCAGCGACCGCCCTCGCGTCCGGGGTCGAGCCGGACCCGGACTCGCTGTCCGCGGCCCGCGTTCGGAGCGGTTGCGTCGAACTCCGCGAGGCACCCCTTCGCCGCGTGCTCGCTCGTCGCGCTCAGCGTGTCGCGAAGCCTCGTCGTGCCCGTGACCCCGGTCCGGTCGGGCGAGACGAACGAGACGACGAACACCGTCCCGGGGAGGCCGCCGGAGGGCGTGACGGGAAGCGCTGCGGTTCGTCTTGCGGCCGATCCGGCCGGGGCGAGCAGGAGCATCAGTGCCAGGCCCGCGAGCGTCGGCCGGAGCAGGGCTGCCGAGAGGCGCGCCATGCGCTCACGGTACTCCTCTCCGGGCCGCCCGCAACCCTCGCTCGGGTCACGCGGCGGCCCGGGTCTCAGCCCGTGAGATCCGCCACCGCACGCGCCAGAGCAGGCTCGATCGGCGAGCTGCGATAGCCGAGCTCGCGTTCGGCCTTCGCCGACGAGAAATACGCCGGAACGCGCGCGAGAAGTGCCTCGTGCCGGTTCACTCGTCCGAGCGCTGCGCCGATCCGGACCGCCGCGTACGGGAGGCGAAGGCGCGGCGGGGGTCTGCCCGCGGCCGTGGCGACGAGCGCGAAGAGATCGCCGAGTGCGAGGTCGCGCCCTCCGAGCAGATACCGCTCGCCACGCCGACCCCGCTCGAGTGCGAGCACGTGGCCGAGCGCGACGTCGCGCACGTCGACGACGTTCAGCCCGGCACCGCCCAGGTAGGCGCGGTAGCGCCCGGAGGCCACGCCCTTGATCATCTGCCCGGTCGGGCCCGGCCGATAGTCGCCCTCGCCGACCGGTGTCGTCGGGTTCACGATCACGGCGTCCAGCCCGTCCGCGGCCGCGGCGGCGACGAGCCGCTCCGCCTCGAGCTTCGTCCGCTTGTAGGGGACGGTCAGCTCCCAGTCGGGCGGGCCGTCCTCCTCGGTGGCGACGCGGCCGGGGGTGGGGCCGCAGGTCGCCGCCGTGCTCGTGTGCACGAGGCGCCGGACCCCGGCTCGTGCGCACACGTCGAGCACGTTTCGCGTCCCCTCGACGTTGACCGCCCGGAGCTCCTCCGGCGACGCGTCGTAGCTGTAGAGGGCGGCGACGTGGACGACCGCCTCGCAACCAGCGATCGCCCGCTCCAGCCCGGCCCGGTCGTCGAGCTCGACGAACTCGTCGCGCACGCTCGCGCCGGCCGCCGTCAGCGCCGACACGACGTGGCGGCCGACGAAGCCCGACGCTCCGCTGACGTAGACGTCCACGACCGCGGTGGAGACTACGTGTGGAGCCGGGAGCGGTGGCTCCGCCGGATGATCCCGATCATCTTCAGGTTGATCGCGAGGAAGCGCCAGAGCTGCCAAGGGACGAACGTGCGCAGGAAGAGCGTCCTGCGGGTCGGGCTCGTCACGTAGGAGGTCGAGTCGTCGTCCATGCCTATTCCGGGATGAGGCGCCAGCCGGGCCGGAGGCGGGCCTTGTAGAGGAAGAGGTGGTGGAGCAGGATCTTGATCCAGTGGCCGGCGAGACCGATCTCGCCGAATGTGCGGTCGGGGTCGCGGCCGTGCTCGGGATAGCGCTCGAAGTCGGGCACGATCGGGTAGACGGTCATCGAGGCCGCCGTGCCCGTGAAGGGGTTGGCGCCTGCCGAGGCGACGCACGCGGCTCCCATCTCGGCCATCGACGCGCCGTGCGTCGGTCGCTCGGCGCCGCGGGTCATGTCGACGATGCTGTGCGCGACCGCCTTGCCGATCATGGCCGAGGGCATGCCCGTGCGCGGCGGCGCGGGCGCGATCGGCGTCCCGTTCGGGCTCGCATGCGGGCGGGATATGGCGTGCGGCGGCGCGAACGCGATCCCGGCGGCGAAGAGGTTCTCGTACGCGGGCGACTGGTAGGTGCGCGGCCAGTCGGATGCCTTCCACTCCTCGTAGGGCTTCTGCGCGTAGTCGGCGTCGACGCGCATGAACTCGTTGGGGAGGAACAGGCGCTCGGTGATGTCGGCGCCGTCCCGGTCGTACGCCTCGAGGCCGACGCCGGAGAACGGCGGCAGCAGCATCGCGAAGTCGAAGCCCTCCTCGGCCTCGCCGCCGTCGAGCGTCTCGTAGACGACGCGGCTCTGCTCGACGGTCTTGACATGGGCACGGGTGATCCAGCGGATCCCGCGCTCGGCGAAGAGCGACGCGTTGAAGATGCTGCTCGGGACGACGTAGCCGCCGCGTGCGAGGTGCATGCCGCCCATGCCGAAGTCGCCCAGCTCGTACTCGTTGGTGATCCACGTGATCTCGGCGCGGTCGCGCACTCCTCTCGCGCGCAGCTCGAACTCGAGGTTGACGATGTACTCGAAGGCGGCGCCCTCGCACGTACACGTCCCGTGTCCGACGCCCACGAGGAAGCGCTGCCGCTCGCCGCCGCGCATCCGTTCCACCGCCTCCGCGAGCGCGGCCGCCGCCTCGGCCGCGTGGTCGGGCGTGCAGACCGAGAGGCTGTGGCCGCCGTCCGGGCCCAGCCCGTCGGTCTTGTCGAAGCGGAGCCGGGGGCCGGTGGCGTTGACGAGGAAGTCGTACGGCACCCGTTCGCGCGCTCCGCCCTCCCGCTCGGCGACGACGTAGGGGGTCCGGTCGTCCCGGTCGCCCTCCGGATGGATCTCTCGCGCCGAGGCCTGCACGAACTCGATTCCCGCCCGCTCGTACACCGGCGCCAGCGGGAAGGTCACCTGCTCGGGACGCATCAGTCCGACGCCGACCCAGATGTTCGAGGGCACCCAGTTGTAGTCCGGCTTCGGGGACACGACCGTCACCGAGTCGTCCCGTTCCAGCCAGCTGCGTGCGAAGGCGGCCGCAGTGTGGCCGGCGATCCCGGCGCCGAGGACGACGACGCGGGTCACCGAGAAGGCCGTCCGTCGTTCATACCCCGGTGATAGCACCGGCGGCGGGCAGTTCCATCGGTGCTGCCCCGTACCGGTCCTCCGGAGTCTTCTCCCGCGGGCGATGTTGGGGTGGCTCGAGTCGATCACTACTATACAACTGTTTAACGAAAAACTGGTATACTGCGATATGCCTCCAACTGAAGGAGCAACCCGATGAGCACCAACATGAGCGGTCTCGACAGGCGGCTGCGCGGCTTCCTGGTCGTGCCTGCCGCTGTCGTCGCCGGAATCCTGATCGGCCCCGGCGGCGCGATCTCGGTCGTTCTCTAGCGATGGCCCGCGAGTTCCGCTTCCCCGTCGAGGTCGCCTGGGAGGGTGGTCGCCGGACGAGCGCCCGCGTCGAGGGCAAGCAGCCGCTCCTCCTCGCCACTCCACCCGAGTTCCGCGGTGCCGACCCCGATCTGTGGAGCCCCGAGGACGCCTTCGTCGCAGCCGCGGGCTCGTGCCTCGCGGTCACGGTCGCCGCCCTCGCCGAGCACGCACAGCTGCCGCTCGCCGAGCTGTCGGTTCGCGCGGAGGGCGTCGTCGGCAGGAGAGCGGACGGCCGTTTCGGCTTCCTGCGGATCGAGCAGGCCGTCGAGCTCGCGACCGAGCCGGAGTGGATCGAGGCGGCCCGGGAGCTCGTCGTCAAGGCCGAGCAGACCTGCCTCGTCTCCGTCTCGCTCGATCTCCCGGTCGAGACGACGGTCGACGTCCGCGCGACGCTTCCCGCCGGATAGGCATGCTCTGACCGTGGACCGCGAGGAGTGGAATCGCCGCTACGCAGGCCGGGAGCTGCTGTGGACGGCGACACCGAACCGATTCCTCGTCGCCGAGACGGCGGAACTGACGCCGGGCCGGGCGCTCGATCTCGCCTGCGGCGAGGGTCGGAACGCCGTCTGGCTCGCCGAGCAGGGCTGGACGGTGACGGGCGTCGACTTCTCCGACGTCGCGCTCGAGAAGGCGCGCAGGCTGGCCGCCAGAGGTGGCGTGGACATCGGCTGGGTGGCCGCCGACCTGCGCGACTATCACCCGGAGTCGCAGGCATACGACCTCGTGCTCCTCTTCTACCTGCAGGTGCCGGCGACCGAGCGGCAACAGATCGTGCGTGCGGCGGCCGACGGTGTCGCGCCCGGCGGCCTGCTTCTGCTCGTCGCACACGACCTCTCCAACCTCGCGGACGGTCACGGCGGCCCGCAGGAGCCCGCGGTGCTCTACACCGCAGAGGACGTGGCGGACGATCTCGCGGGCACGGGGCTTCGAATCGAGCGGGCCGACCGCGTCGAGCGACCCGTTCGGGGACCGACCGCGAGCATGTCGCCCTCGACGCGCTGGTGCGTGCTCTCCGTCCGAGCGCGTAGGCGTCATCCGTCCGCTGCGGCGGCGCATAGCATCCACCGCATCGGCCGCTCGGTGCTCTTTGCGATCCTGTTCGCGCTGCTCGTCCCCGCGGGCGTCGCGGTCGCGTCGCCCCTGACCGTCGCCGCCTACTACTACCCCTGGTACCGAGCCTCCGGGCTCAGCTGGGAGCAGGGCTACACCCGCGGCCTGCTCGATCCGCCGGAGGCACCCGTCCTCGGGCAGTACGGGAGCGACGACCCGGCGGTGATCGCACAGCACTTCGCCTGGGCACAGGAGTACGGGGTCGACGTCTTCGTCTGCAGCTGGGCAGGCCCGGGCTCGTACGCGGATCGCACGATCGGGAACGCAATCTTCCCGTCGCCGGCACGCGGGGGAACGCAGATCGCGCTCCTCTACGAGTCGCTCCAGCGGCTCGGCATCGGCGCCGACGCCCGAATCCACCTGGACGACTCCTCGATCGCGAAGCTCGTCTCGGACTTCGACTACATGGCACGAACGTACTTCTCCAACCCCGGCTACTACCGGATAGACGGGAGACCGGTGGTCGTCCTCTACGCGTCGCGCATCTACCGTGGGCCGGTCGCGGAGGCGATCCACGCCATCCGCGACCATCTCGAGAGCGCCTACGGCATCGACCCGTACCTGATCGGGGACGAGGTGTCGTGGACGAATGCGCCCGATCCGGCGCGGATCCGGCTCTTCGACGCGATCACGGGCTACACGCCGTACGACAAGTCGCAGCCGGCCGGCTGGCCGACCAGCACGCGCTACGAGGAAGCCGTGACACGCCGGACGGGGGAGTTCCAGGCTGTCGCGAAGGCCGAGCACGTCGCCTTCGTCCCGGACGCGCTCCCGGGGTTCGACGACCTCGCCTTCCGTCCGGCGCAGGCGCACCACGTGCTGCCGCGAAGCGTCGGCCCCGCCGCCGATCCCGCATCCGGGTTCGAGGCCTCGCTCGAGGAGACCCGCGGATTCATCGACCCGACGCTGGGTCTCGTCGCCGTGACGTCGTGGAACGAGTGGTACGAGGACTCCCAGATCGAGCCGACGGCTCCCGCGCCGCCGGCGACGGGTCCGGTCGCCGTCACGGGCGGCTATCCCTTCTCCTCGTACGGCTTCTCCCTGCTCGAGGTGCTCGCCCGCTTCAAGCTCTCGTGGGAGACGTCGCTGCGCGGCTCGCCCGCGACCGGGCTCTAGAAGAAGGCGTATTCTGAGCTGAACGGAGGCTCACGGCTGCTACCGTGCGCCCGCACACGAGCGAGTAACGGGTGCGCCGCCCGGCGCCTCCCCTGCCCGTTCAGCGAGCGTGGGAGGGAGGTGTTACATGGCAACAGGAATCGTCAAGTGGTTCAACGACGCCAAGGGGTACGGCTTCATCACCCCGGACGCAGGCGGCAAGGACGTGTTCGTCCACTTCAGCGCGATCCAGGGCGACGGCTTCAAGTCCCTCTCCGAGGGCGCGAAGGTCGAGTTCGAGCAGGCGGAGGGTCAGAAGGGTCCAGAGGCCCGGAACGTCCAGCTCGTCGGCTAGCGGAGCCGCCGGCTTGCTCCGGCCCGCACATCCGACGCCGAAAGGAGGGGACATGGCGGAAAAGGAGGCGAAGGTCGAGGTCGAGGGAGAGGTGCTCGAGTCGTTTCGCTCGGGGATGTACCGCATCGGTCTCGACAACGGTCACCAGACGCTGGGCTACACGTCCGGCAAGATGCGCCGGTACCGGATCCGCATCAACCCGGGTGACCGGGTGCGCGTCGAGTTGTCGCCGTACGACCTCGACCGCGGTCGCATCGTCTACCGCGAGCGCTGACCGGGGCAGACACGGCGCGTGGCGACGTTCGCCGACCGGATTCGAGCTCTCGTCCTTTCCTTCCCGCGCGCCTACGAGGACGCCCCGTGGGGCTTCCCGGTATTCAAGGTCGGCGATGCCGCGTCTGCTCTTGCTAGGCCCCGGCCGGCGTCCGCGACGCGGCGTTCGTCGACGTCTGAGCCTTGCGAGACATGGGTGACGACGGAGCGCGCGGCGTGGCCACTCGTATCCGGGGCTCGCTGACGAGCGTGCGGCCGGCGACGACCGCGGACGCCGACCTCCTCGTCGCCTGGCACGCGGATCCGGACGTCGCCCGCTACTGGGACGGCGAGACCTTCACCCGAGCCGAGATCGTCGAGCGGCTCGCCCGCCCGCTGGTCGAGGCCTGCGTGATCGAGGATCGGACGGGCGAGCCGATCGGCTACCTGCAGGTCCACGACGACGACGGGGACGGACAGGGCGGACTCGACATGTTCCTCGTCCCGCACGCACGCGGCCTCGGCCTCGGCCCTGACGCGGCACGAGCAGTCGCCACGCACCTGCTTCGGGAGCGAGGCTGGACGCGGGTGACGGTCGATCCCTATCGCTGGAACGCGGGTGCGGTGCGGGCCTGGAAGCGGGCCGGCTTCGTGACCGTCGGCGAGGGCACGCCGGACGAGGAGCACCTCGATCCCTGGCTGCTCATGGAGTTCCACGGGTAGGCTGCGCTCAATGAGCGGGTCCCGGACATCGACGGTATGCCGCGCGCGGCTGCCGGTCGCTGGGCCGCGCGCGGGCTCCTGACTCGCCCGGGGTCACGTCTCGGGCGAGTCAGTCGGCGACTCGTCCACGTCCCGATCGTCCTGCCTGGGGTGCATATCCTTGTCTTCCACGATGAAGGTCGTCCTTCCCGACAACTCCGAGCTGGAGCTCGCCGCCGGCGCCACCGGCCTTGATGCTGCGCGTGCGATCGGCCCGAAGCTCGCGGAGCAGGCCGTGCTCGTCCGCGTCGACGGGCGCGTCCAGGACCTGCGGCTGCCACTCGAGGACGGTCAGCCGATCCAGATCCTCACGACCCGCGACTCGCTCGATCCCGACGCGCTTGCCGTGCTACGCCACTCTTCGGCGCATCTCCTGGCCGAGGCCGTACGCCGCCTCTACCCGGGCGTGAAGATCGCGATCGGCCCGCCGATCGAGAACGGCTTCTACTACGACTTCGACTTCCCGGAGCCGATCCACGAGGACGATCTCGAGAGAATCGAGGCCGAGATCAGGCGCGAGCTCGACGAAGGAAGGGTCTGGACCCGGGAGGAGACGTCCAGAGAGGAAGCACGGCAGCGGTTCCTCTCCTGTGGCGAGCCGTTCAAGGTCGAGCTCGTCGACAGCGCCGAGGGCGACATCAGCCTCTACACGCAGGGTGACTTCACCGATCTCTGCCGCGGCCCCCATCTCCAGAACTCGAAGCCGATCAAGGCGCTCAAGCTCACGGGACTCGCCGGCGCGTACTGGCGCGGCGACTCCTCGCAGCCGCAGCTCACCCGCATCTACGGCACCGCCTTCTACTCGCAGGCCGACCTCGACGCCCACCTGGAACGACTTGAGGAGGCGCGCCGGCGCGACCACCGCCGGCTCGGCGTCCAGCTCGACCTCTTCCACTTCGACGAGCACTCGCCCGGCTCCGCGTTCTGGCATCCGAAGGGGATGACGATCTACAACGTCCTCGAGGACGTCCGCCGGCGCGAGAACGCGGCGCGCGGGTATCTCGAGGTGAAGACGCCGCTCATCTACGACAAAGCGCTCTGGGAGACCTCGGGACACTGGGAGAAGTTCCGCGAGAACATGTTCCTGATCCCGTTCGGCGACGAGCAGGTGTACGGGATCAAGCCCATGAACTGCCCTGGGCACATGCTCCTCTTCGGCAGCGCGATGCGCAGCTACCGCGACCTGCCGATCCGCTACGCCGAGGCCGCACCGTTGCATCGGAACGAGCTCGCCGGCGCCCTGCACGGCCTCACGCGCGTCCGCTACGTGACCCAGGACGACGCACACATCTTCTGCACGCAGGAGCAGATCGCGGCCGAGCTCGACGGTTGCATCGACTACCTGCGCTTTCTTTACGGCCTGTTCGGGCTCGAGCCGCGGGCCGAGTTCTCGACGAGACCGGACAACAAGCTCGGCAGCGACGAGGAGTGGGATTTCGCCGAAGGGCAGCTACAGGCGGCGCTCGAGCGCCACGAGATCGAGTACGTCGTCGGCGAGGGTGAAGGTTCTTTCTACGGCCCGAAGATCGACCTGCACATAACCGATGCGTTGGGGCGCTCGTGGCAGCTCGGGACGATCCAGCTCGACCGCCAGATGCCCGCGCGGTTCGGGCTCACCTACGTGGGGTCGGACAATTCCGAGCATGCGGTCTTCGTCATCCACCGAGCGCTCTACGGCTCGTTCGAGCGCTTCATCGGCATCCTCACCGAGCACTACGCCGGCGCCTTCCCCTTCTGGCTCGCACCCGTGCAGGTGCGCGTCCTGCCGGTCGGCGAACAGCATCTCGACGCGGCGCGGACGCTTGCGCTGCGGCTGGCCGACGCCGGCTATCGGGCGGAGGTGGCGGAGCCGACCGAGACGATCGGCAAGCGCATCCGGGCGACGGAGCTGGAGAAGATCCCCGTCTCGATCGTGTACGGCGACCGTGAAAGCGACGAGAGCCTCGCCGTCCGCGAGCGTGGCGGCGAGCAGTCCACGCAATCGCTTCTGGACTTGCTCGAGAGGCTTGCTACGCTGTGAACCCTGAAAAGCAGGAGCGGACCGTTCCTCACCTCCCGGGCAGCGACGCTCGCGCGGGGTTCAACCGAGTCGGCAGAGCGACGAGGAAAACGGCCGCTGCATGCAGCGGCTTTTCGATGTGTGTAGAGCGAAACGAGGAGGGATAAGCCCAACTTGGTGATTTGCCTTTGAGGCCCAGACGCCGGCGCTTCGAGCCTGTCCGCCCGGTCAACCGTGACACGACTCGCATCAACGACGCGATCCGCGTTCCGCGGGTGCGGCTGATCGACTCGGACGGCGCCCAGCTCGGGATCAAGTCCACGGACGATGCCCGCGAGTACGCCTACGGGAAGAACCTCGACCTCGTCGAGGTCGCCGCCCAGGCCGATCCGCCGGTCGCAAAGGTCATGGACTACGGGAAGTACCGCTACGAGCAGGAGCAGAAGGCGAAGCAGGCTCGAAAGCACCAGAGCCAGATCCAGGTCAAGGAGATCAAGTTCCGACCGAAGATCGGCCAGCACGACTACAACACCAAGAAGGGACACGTCGAGCGGTTCCTCAACCAGCGCGCGAAGGTCAAGGTGACGATCATGTTCCGGGGGCGTGAGACCACGCATCCGGAGCGGGGCCGCGACCTGTTGTTGCGACTGGCGGACGAGCTCAAGGAGATCGCGCAGATCGAGTCGCAGCCGCTCCTCGACGGTCGCAACATGGTGATGCTGCTTGGCCCGACGAAGAACGCAGGAGTGAAACGAGATGCCGAAGACGAAGACACGCAGCGCAGCAAAGAAGCGGTTCAAGGTGACCGGCACCGGCCGGATCCTGCGCCGGCCGACGATGCGCAGCCACAACCTGGAGAAGAAGTCGTCGAAGCGTAAGCGGCGCTTCCGCAAGGAGATCGAGGTCACCCGCGCCGACCAGAGCGCCCTGAAGAAGATGCTGGGGATGCGCCCCCCCCCGCTGATGCCGAGCGTAAAGCGTTCCGTCCACGCGCAGAAGAAGCGCCGCAAGGTCCTCGACCAGGCGAAGGGCTACTGGGGTCGCAAGCACTCCCATTACCGCTACGCGAAGGAGCAGGTCGACCACTCGCTCGTCTACGCGTACCGGGACCGGAAGAACCGGAAGCGCCAGTTCCGCCGCCTGTGGATCACGCGCATCAACGCCGCGGCGCGCTCGCACGGCCTTTCGTACAACCAGTTCGTCAACGGGTGCAACAAGGCCGGCATCGAGCTCGACCGGAAGGTGCTCGCCGACCTCGCGGTCAGCGATCCCGAGGCGTTCGCCGCGATCGCCGAGCAGGCGAAGGCCGCGCTCGCGAGCTGATCACCTCCCGCGACAACGAGAAGCTCAAGCTCGTCCGCAAGCTCCACGACCGGAGCTGGCGCGACAAGCTCGGGCTGCTCGCAGCCGAGGGCGAGGATCTCCTGGCCGCAGCGGCCGGGGCCGGCATCGTGCCGGTGGAGGTGCTCGTGGCGGGTGAGAACGTCGCGCCCGAGTTGCTGGCCGAGGTCTCGACGCTCGTGCATCCTGCGCGTGTGATCGGCGTCTTCCGGCGGGACGACCTGCCACGCGGGACGCGCCCCGTCACGCTCGCGCTCTGGCGGATCGCGGACCCCGGGAACGTCGGCACGCTGCTTCGCTCGGCCGACGCGTTCGGGGCCGGCGTCGCGCTCTCGTCCGGATGCGCCGACCCGACGTCGCCGAAGGCTGTGCGCGCGTCGATGGGCTCGATCTTCCGCGTGCCGACTGTCGGCTTCGCGGAGGCGCCCGGCCGGCGCGTCGCGCTCGTGCCGCACGGCGGCACGCGGCTGTCGGAGCTTGCGGTCGGCGGAGACGTGGTGCTCGTGCTCGGCGCCGAGCGGGAGGGGCTTCCGTACGACGTGCTCGAGAGCTGCGACGAGCTCGCGTCGATTCCCCAGCCCGGAGGCGGCGAGTCGCTGAACGTCGCGATGGCCGGGACGGTCGCGCTCTACGAGCTGGCACGGCGCGCCGTACCCTGAGCCTCGGCGGCCCTGCGCTGCGCGATCCGCTTTGCGACACGTGCGGCGAGCTCTTCGGAGCGCGCCTTCTCTTCAGGTGTCCTCTTCGGGATCTACCTCTTCGTCGCCCTCCTCGAGTGCGCCGAGGATCCGCGCCGTCATGCTGCGGAGGTCGAGCAAGCGCTCCAGGATCATCGTCTCGTTCGAGAACGGGCTGCCGATCTCCACGACGAACGGAGCGTCTCGCGCCGACTATCGAACTGTGCAAGACGTCCGAAAGAGACGGCCGGCCCCGCTTTCGCGGGGCCGGACCAGAGATTCGCCGAGCCGGTTTCGCTTTCGTCCGCCCCGTCCAACCGGCCTTCCGCCTTGGGGTTGCCCCCGCTTCGTACGACCGCTCGGTCGAGGTTTCGACCTACTCGCGCCCCGTGCTCGGCGCAAGGGAGAAGCTATGGCTTCGCCGCTCTCCGATCAAGAGGTGCGCTTCACGTTTTTGTCGCAATTTGCGGGGATCGGTCCCGGCGGGCGATCCAGACGGTGTCCTCGCCGCCGTCGTAGGGCCGGCGGTCGAACCAGCCGTAGCAGGCCGTGACCTCGAAGCCCGCCTCGGCGAGCAGCGAGTGCCACCGCTCGGGCTCGAGCCACCAGAGGGTCATGCTCGAGGCGCCCTGGTGTCCTCGAACCGAGAGCGTCAGCGCCTGCGCGTCGAGATCCCAGTCGGCCCGCTCGAAGATGCCCGGCTCGCGCTCGAGCCAGCGGCCGTCCGTCTCCTCGACGTCCTCCCGCGAGGGGGCGAAGACGTCGAAGACCAGGCGTCCGCCGGGAGCAAGCAGCCCTCGCGCGGCGCGCAGCGCCTCGAGCCGCTCGTCGTCGTCTCGCAGATGCAGGTAGGCACGGAAGGGGCAGGTGACGAGAAGCACTCGCTCGTCGACCGGCGGCCGGAGGAGGTCGCCGAGGCGGAGGTCGAGGCGGTCGTCGACTCCCGCCTCGCGCGCCCTCTGCGCGCAGACCTCCAGCATCCCGCGCGACGAGTCGACCCCGATCACGGAGACGCCGGCCATCGCGGTCGGGATGGCGATGCGTCCCGTGCCGACTCCGAGCTCGACGACCGGTCCGTCGGCAGCCAGCGCCTCGTCGACGTAGAAGGAGATGTCCTCGATCACGCTCGCGCTCCACGGGTCGTAGAGGCGCGCGATCGGGTCGTAGGCGCTCAATCTTCTCGCTTCGCCCGCTTCTCGCGTGCCATCCGCGTCGTGCGCGCGTGGCTTCGCGCTTCGTCTTCCGCTCGCTCGGGCGCGAGCCGGCTCGCGCCGGCTGGCCTGCTGCCGGTGAGCGCCTCGGTGCCGCGCCCGCGCATGTCGGTCGCGGCGGCGGCTTGTTGCCGGCAGGCGAGGCTGCCCGGGAACGAGTCGTGGTCGGCCACATGCATATACTGCGGACATGTCGGCCCGCGTGTACCGCTTTATGCAGCCTCGGCTCGCTGCCGGGGCGGCGTCGCGCTAGCCGTCGTTCCTTCCCAGCCGAAGCCGGGGCGTCCAGTCCCTCGACTCGCGTGCACGAGGAGGAGAAGCAATGCCCGACAGCTCGGATACAGTCGCCGCCGTGGATCCGGAGGCGCATCAGCGGGAGGCACTGTCCGCGGTCGCCGCAGCCGCGGCGCCTGCCGACCTCAACGAGGTCCGCGTCCGCTATCTCGGGCGAAGGAGCCCGCTGAAGCTGGCACTCCGCGAAGTTCGCGACCGCGAGACCGGAATGACGCTGAACGCCGTGCGCGAGGCGGTCGAGCAGGCGGTGGCGGCTCGGCAGCACGAGCTCGAGCGGGCCGAGCTCGACGCGCGCCTACAGGGCGAGCGCGTCGACGTGACCCTGCCGGCAGAGCTTGTCGGTCCTCTCCGTCGCCGGCCCCGCGGCTCGCTTCACCCATCGACGCACGTCCGACGCGACGTCGAGGACATTTTCCTGGGCCTCGGCTACGAGATCGTCGACGGCCGCGAGGTCGAGACGACCCGCTACAACTTCGACGCCCTCGGCTTCCCGGCCTGGCACCCGGCCCGGTCGCCGCGCGCGTCGCTCTTCCTCGACGACGAGACCGTCCTGCGCACGGAGACCTCGCCGGCGCAGATCCACAAGATGGAGACGCAGCGCCCGCCCATCTACATGGTCTCGATCGGGCGCGTCTACCGGCGCGACACGATCGACGCGACCCACTTCCCGATCTTCCACCAGTTCGAGGGGCTCGCCGTCGACAAGGACATCACCATGGCCGACCTGAAGGGGACGCTGCTCTACGTCATGCGCCAGCTCTACGGGCCCGAGCGCGATGTCCGCTTCCGGACGCACTACTTCCCGTTCACGGAGCCGTCGATGGAGCCGGACGTCTCCTGCCCGGAGTGCGGCGGCAAGGGGTGCCGCATGTGCAAGCACTCCGGCTGGATCGAGATGGGCGGCTCGGGGATGGTCGACCCGTTCCTCTACGAGTTCGTCGGCTGGGGGCCCGAGGAGTACACGGGCTTCGCGTTCGGGATGGGGATCGAGCGGACGGCACAGCTTCGCTACGGGATCAACGGGATCCGCCCGTTCTGGGAGAGCGACCTCCGCTTCCTGAGGCAGTTCTGATGCGCGTTCCGCTGGGCTGGCTGCGCGAGTACGTCCGCGTCGACGCGACGTCCGTCCAGATCGCCGAGGCGCTCTCGACCTCGACTGCCGAGGTCGACCAGGTCGAGCGGATCGGCGTGAAGTCCGATCTCGGGCTATTCCGGGTCGGGCACGTCCTCGAGGCGGGCAAGCATCCCGGCGCGGACCGGCTCCAGCTGACGAAGGTCGACGTGGGGGAGGACCGGCCGTACCAGATCGTCTGCGGCGCGTGGAACTTCGGCGCCGGCGCGAAGGTGCCGGTTGCACTGCCGGGGGCCACGCTCCCGAACGGCCTGACCCTCGAGCGGCGCAAGCTCCGCGGCGAGGTCTCCGAGGGGATGATCCTCGCGGAGGACGAGCTCGACCTCGGCGCCGACCACTCGGGGATCATCGTCCTCGACGACGCGCTCGAGCCGGGGACGCCGCTCGCGGACGTCCTGCCGCTCGTCGAGGAGGTGCTCGTGATCGAGCCGACCGGGAATCGGCCCGATCTCCTCGCGGTCTACGGGGTGGCGCGCGAGGTCGCCGCCCTCCTCGGCGGCGAGCTCGCTCCGTTCCCCGGCCTCGATCCGGCACGCGACGGCGGCGAGCCCGTCGGCGTCGCCATCGACGACCCGCACGGATGCCTTCGCTTCGTCGGGCGGATCTTCCGCGACGTCCGCATCGGGGACTCGCCCCTCTGGCTGAAGGCGCGGCTCCGCGCGTCGGGTGTCCGCGCGATCTCGAACGTCGTCGACGTGACGAACTACGTCATGCTCGCCCTCGGCAGCCCGCTGCACGCGTACGACCTCGACCTGCTCCGGGGCGGGCTGACGGCCCGCCGGGCACGCGGGGGAGAACGCCTCCGCACGCTCGACGGCACCGAGCGGACGCTGCGCGCCGACGATCTCGTGATCGCCGACGACGAGCGGGCGGTCGGGCTGGCCGGGATCATGGGCGGAGAGGAGACCGAGGTGTCGGAGGCGACGACCACGGTGCTCCTCGAGGCGGCGAACTTCGAGCCGGTCGGGATCCTGCGCACGTCGGAGCGTCAGGCGCTCCGCACCGAGGGCTCCAACCGCTGGGAGAAAGGCGTCGACCCGTACGTCGCCGGCCATGCGGCGACTCTCGCGACGCAGCTGATCGTGGAGCTGTCAGGCGCGCGCTGGACCGGTCATGCGGACGTGCAGGGCGACCTGCCGGCGCGCGCCCGGATCTCGCTCCGTCCCGACCGGACGGAAGCCGTGATCGGGCTCGAGGTCGCCGCAGCGGAGCAGGCCGCGATTCTCGAGCGACTCGGCTTCGACCGCGACGGCGAGAGCTTCGTCGTTCCCACGTGGCGCACCCGCGACGTCACCCGCGAGATCGACCTCGTCGAAGAGGTCGCGCGCTTCAAGCTCCCCGAGATCCCGTTCACCCTTCCGCACCGCGCCGAGATGTTCGGCCGGCTCACGCGGCCGCAGCGCGTCCGCCGGCTCGTCGAGGACGTCCTCGTCGGCGCGGGCTTCTCGGAGACGTACACGCCGACGTTCGTCGCGGAAGGCGACGTCCGCCTGCCCGAGCCGCTCTCGAGCGAGGCGGCGGCGCTGCGAACCATCCTCTACGAGTCGCTCCTCGAGCCGGCGGCCCGGAACGCCGACGCCGGCGCACGCGACGTTGCGCTGTTCGAGGTCGCCCGCGTCTACCGCGCCTCGGACGGCCCGCTGCCCGACGAGCGCTGGCACGTCGCCGGCGTGGTGGCGGGCGGGTTCGCCGAGGCGAAGTGGGCGGTGGAGCAGGTGTACACCGCGCTCAAGGTCGAGCCCGCCATCGAGCGGGCGACGGAGCCGTTCCTCCATCCGGGCAAGGCGGCGCGGACGCGGGAAGGATGGCTCGGCGAGCTGCACCCGACCCTGCTCGAGGGCCTCTGGGGCGCGTTCGAGCTCGACCTGGACGCGCTCGCCGAGGCATCGCCGCTCGCCGTGGTCTTCGAGGAGGTCAGTCCCTATCCGGAGGTGCGGCAGGACCTCGCGTTCGTCGTCGACGAGAACGTCGCGGCCGCGGAGCTCCTGGCCGCGATCCAGGAGGCGGGCGGCCCTGCCCTGCGCGAGGTCCGCGTCTTCGACGAGTACCGCGGCGAGCAGATCGGCGCCGGCAAGCGGTCGCTCGCGTTCCGGGTCGCGTTCGGCTCGTCCGAGCAGACGCTCACCGACGAGGAGGTCGGGCCGGTCCGGGCGGCGATCGTCGAGGCGCTCGCCGAGCGGTTCGGCGCCGTGCTGCGCGCATAGGGACATGTCCCGGACACGTCCCGGTGTCTGACACCGAACCGGGAGCGCGGCAGTCGCGCTGGGGAGGCTGAGCAGGGGAAAGGCCTGGCCGCGTGTCTCCTCGGGACACGACCCGGTCTCTGACACCGGTTACGAGAGCGTCACGAGACCGGCGGTCGGCGGTCGGCCCACGGGCGGGCCTGCTCGAGCTGTGCCGCGAGACGGATCAGGGTCGCTTCCGCGAACGGCTTCCCGATCAGCTGCACCCCGACGGGGAGGTTCTCCGCCGTCCAGTGGAGGGGGAGCGAGATCGCCGGCTGCCCGGTGACGTTGACGAGCGGCGTGAACGGCGTGAAGAGCGTCTGCCGCGCGAAGGCGAGCCGCGGATCGCCGTCGGTGTCGTCGTAGGTCCAGCCGATCGGCACGGGCAGCATCGCGAGCGTGGGCGTGACGACGACGTCGACGTCGCTCCAGAAGGCGGCGATTCGGCGGACGAGCGCCTGTAGCCGGGCGACCGCCAGGGCCAGGTCGGGGCTCGGCGTCGCCCGCGCGTCTTCCGCGAGCGCCCGGTTGATCGGCTCGAGCAGGGAGAGGTCATCGACGCCGGCGATCGCCGGCCCGACCTGCCAGACGCGGATGAAGTCGACGATCACCTCGTCGCTCTGCCACGGCGGCGTCTCGTCGCGAACGTCGTGGCCGAGCTCGGCGAGCAACTCCCCGGCCGAGCGCGCGGCCGCCACGCACTCGGGATCGACCTGCACCTGCACGGGAGGCTCCGTCGTGACCGCGATCCGCAGACGTCCGGGCGCGTCGCCGACCTCGTCGACGAACGGACGGGTCGGCTCGGGCGCGACGAAGAACTCGCCCGGCTCAGGGCCCGACATGACGTCGAGAAGCGCCGCAGCGTCGCGCACGGTCCTGGTGAGCGGACCCGACGTGCCGAGCCCGAGCGAGCCGGGACCGTACGGAGCCGGCGAGACGCGCCCTCGTGACGGCTTCAGGCCGACGAGGCCGCAGCAGGAGGCGGGGGTTCGGATCGAGCCTCCGCCGTCGCTGCCGTGCGCGGCGGGGCAGAGGCCGGCCGCGAGCGCCGCAGCGGCGCCGCCGCTCGAACCGCCGGGCGTCACATCGAGACTCCACGGGTTGCGACACACACCGTTCAGCTCGGACTCGGTCTGGGCGATCGTCCCGAGCTCGGGAGTGTTCGTCTTCCCGAGGACCACGAAGCCGGCCTCTCGAAGCCGCGTACGACAGCCTGATCCTGTGCGGGGACGAGTCGGCGGAGCGGCGGGCGCGGTCGGTGAACGCCCAGGCGGTGAACGGCGTCCCGTGATCGCTATGGATGACCGTCTTGCCGTGCGCGGCGTCGCGCTGCTCGATCGCCATTCCGAGCGCGTTGAGTCGTCAGCGCCGCGGTCGGGCTGTGGCTGATCGACCAGCCGACCACACGGCGGCTGAACGCGTCGAGCACGACCGCGCAGTACACCTTGCCCTCGCGGGTCGGGTGCTCGGTCACGTCGGTCAGCCAGAGCTGATTCGGTGCGTTGCGGTGGAAACGCCTTCGACGAGATCCTACGTGGTGCGCAACCCGGGCATCCCTCGGCGCTTCGGGGAGCCAGTGCGGCCCCTGATCCCTGCACGCTGCATCAGCATCGCGACCGAGCAGTGGCCCACCCGGATCCCGCGACTGAGGACAAGCTCGGCATGCACCCGGTTTGCCCCGTAGGCGCCGTAGGAGGCCGCGTGGATCTCCCGGATCAGGTCGGTCAGCCACGCGTGCCGGACCGCTCTGGCAGACGGTCTCGTGCAGATCCTTGATCGGGAGAGGATGTTCGGGCGCTCGGTCGGAATCGTTGCGGGCGTCATCATGGCGACGAACGCGAGCGCTGTCGCGTATTCGCAAACGATGCGGACATATGCGCTGGCGCAATTCGCCTCTGTTGCCGTGACGATTCTCTTCCTGCGAGCACTGGAATCGGAGGCTAGGAGGCCCTGGATCATTTACGGGATAGCAGGTGTTCTGGGCTTTTATGCGCATTTTTTCGTCGCATTCGTCCTCGCAGCACACGCTTGGCTGTTTCCCCGTCTGACGACCAACCAGAGGCGCCTGCTGTTTAGAGCATGGGCGATCGACTTTGTCGCATTTCTCCCTGCAGTTCCGTTCATCGTCGTCGGAGGCCACGGCGGCCTTGATTGGATCCCACCGACTTCCTGGCATAGCTTGCGCGACGCGATCAGCACGATCAGCGGCTTCAATGCCGTCCTCCTTGGTGTTGCTGCCGTTGGCGCAGCCGCCCTCCTCTCCGGTCGCGCAGCGAGCGTAGGGGCCCGGTGGAAGGGTGTCCTTCTTGCGTCCTGGGTGATCACGCCCATCGCAGGAGTACTCGTGGCTTCAACACTCAAGCCGCTGCTCGTCGGACGATATCTGCTCGTGGGATCGCCAGCTCTGGCTCTGCTCGCGGCCGCGATCCTTGTACGGTTCCAGCCGCGATGGATCGCGGCGGCAGCGGCAATCGCACTGCTGGCGGTGTCTGCACGACAGATCTACGTCTGGTATCACACGGTGCTTCAGAACTGGCGAGGCGCCGTTCACTACGCGGCCGCCGCCAGCGAAACGGAACGACAGTAGGGCTCTATCCGGAAGGTAACATCGACCCCTACTGGGTCTACGCGGCCATCCCAAAGGAGTGCTATACGCTCCCTGGGCACACGGAGCCACGCTGCAACTTCCATGCCGCAGGGCCGCGAACCATCGTGCTCGCGACTGAGCCGACATGGCGACAGGTGCCAGGGATGGCTGCATACAGAGTCGTGGGGACGATCCAGTTCGGCAAGGTCCTCCTAATCAAGCTCACGAGGAAGTAGCTCCTCCCGCCCTCCGGGTTCCGTCCGGACACTCGATCAGAATTCGTCTCCGAATGAGTTGTGGAGCTAGCCTCCCGAAGCAGACGAGGCAGCAGGCGATCGTGAGGAACGCTTTGTGGATCTCGTGGTGGCGGTCGTACGGACGAGCAGCCCCAGCCAGCAGGCGGCGAAGAGGGGCGGCGAAAGCCGCCTTCTCGTTCCCCCTGGGGACGCGCGACGACGCTCGACGGCAGCGGTGAAAGGATAAGCCCGCTGTGCGCCGCCGAATCCGCCCATGGCGGCAAGCGGAGTCGTCGTCGCGACCCTGCCGGAGGGTTGTACGACGAGTGGATGGGAGAGGGGCACCCTCTCCCTCCGGCTCGCAAGAACGGGGCGGGCCATGACGCTGCGCCCGGCTCGATCAGTTCAGGCTCACGCCGAGGCGAAGCTCACGCTGATCGTGTACTCGATCGCGTCGCCCACCAAGAGCGTCTGGCTCCGTGGACGGCCCTCATGAACAGGTTGCCACCAGACGGGGGCGTCCCAGCGCCGGCCGCGTCGAACAGGCCGACCTCGGTGATCGTCTTCCCAGCGGACGCGCAGGTGACTCGATCGTATATCTCATCACGATTCTCCTTCGAACCGTTGGAGTGACGGAAGCTCCTACGGTTGCGTTCGCGGCTCTTGCCCCCAGGAGTGGCTCGACCGGCTCCTCTCGTGAGAGTGCAGCGACTTGGAGATGGGCGACGTCGAGTGTTGGACGTACCGGCGCGACGTCGCGCAGAAGCGCCGTCGTGACCGTGACGCCGGCGACGACGCGAGGCCCGGGAGGAGAAGGAGACCAAAGCTCCCCGAGCCGAACTGAGTGCGGGGGAGACGCTGAGCGCGGACCGTCCCGCCCGCTGGCGCGCGGAGTGCCAAGCTCCGCGCTGCCAAGTCGCTCCCACGCGAGCTGCGGCAGGCGACGAGCTGGTCTCGTGCGCGCGAGCAACGAGGCCAAGAGAGAAGTGGCCCGCCGGGGCCGCGACGATCGGAGGGCGCACTACTACGTAGTCGGCGAACGCCCTCGACGAGTACATGGTGCGCAGCCCGGCGGTCTCGTGCAGATCGGTCACGTAGGCGCCGAGCTGCGGGTCGAGCCGGTCGATCCGGTCGAGGTAGAGCTCCACGAGCTCGACCGGAGAGACGTCGCCGTCGCGGATCCGTTGTGCGAGCCCGACGGCGTCTGCGAAGGCGAGCTCGACGCTCAACGGGGATGTGACGGCCTCAAACCGCGCGGCCGCCGACGTGCCAGGTCGGCCCCTGCGTCTGCACCGGCCGGGTGTCCGAGAGCGCCTGTAGCACCCGTACTCCGGCGCCGATCTCCTCGGCGTCGAGCCGCTCGAGGCACCGGCGCGCCATCGCAGGCGCCGCGCCGTACCCGTGCGTGTGGGCGACACGGAAGCGGAAGCACGGGCGTCCGGTACCCGCCTGGAGCGGATTGAGCGAACCGGCGAGCACCGCCGCTCGCTCGAGGTCTGCACTCGACTGCAGCTCGAGCTCGCAGAGGAGATCGCTCCAGTCGGGGGGAAGGGCGGCCAGTGCCGCGTCCCAGCGGGCCGCGAGCGTCGGCTGGGGGCTCTGCGGCTCGGTTCGTGCGCCGTGGACGCCGACGATCTCGAGGCTGCCCGTGATGTGCTCCCCGTCGATGCGGCGCAACATTCGTCGCACCGCTTCGGGTCCGACCGCTGCCCCGTCGCGGGCCACCGAGAAGCGGATCTCCTTGCCGGAGAGACCCGGGCCGGCCGGCGCGAGCAGCGCAACGGCGCGGGATCGGGCGCGCTCGTCGCCGATCCGGAGGCTCACGGCGACCTCGCTCCACCTCGGATCCAGACCGGTTTCGAGGCGCTTCCACTGGTCGACGAGCTCCACGGCGCGAACCGTACACTGCCCGCCGTGGCCAGTGTGGAGCACCGGACGAGCCTGACGAGAACCGATCTGCGGGACGTCCTGCGGGAGATGTTGCTGATCCGCCGCTTCGAGGAAAAGGTCGAGGAGCGCTTCCGGGCGGGAGAGCTCCCGGGCTTCCTCCATGTCGCGATTGGAGAGGAAGCGTGCGCCGTCGGCGTCTGTCGCGCGCTCGAGGACGGCGACGTGATCGCCTCCACGCACCGCGCTCATGGACACACGCTGGCGAAGGGCACGCACCCGAACGAGCTGATGGCCGAGCTGTACGGGAAGCAAGAGGGTTGCTCGCACGGGTACGGCGGCTCGATGCACCTCTACGACGTCGAGCGCGGGAACCTCGGCGCGAACGCGGTCATCGGGGGCGGTCTGCCCCAGATCGCGGGAGCCGCGCTCGCCTTCAAGCTCCGAGGCGAGCCGCGGGTCGGCGTCGCCTTCTTCGGCGACGGCGCGACGAACATCGGCACCTTCCACGAGGCGCTGAACCTCGCGCAGCTCTGGCGCGTGCCCGCCGTGTTCGTGCTCGAGGACAACAAGTGGGCGGAGTCGACGCCGGAGTGGCAGCACTCGCCGATCCGCGACCTGTCCGATCGGGCGAAGGCGTTCGGGATGAAGGCGATGCGCGCCGACGGGCAGGACGTCGAGGCCGTCCACCGGACGACGAGCAAGGCGCTCGAGCACGCGCGCTCCGGCGAGGGCCCGGTCTTCCTGCACCTCGAGACGCTGCGTTTCTCCGGGCACTACATCGGCGACCCGCAGGTCTACCGCCCGAAGGACGAGGCGCGCGAGTTGCGGGAGACGCGCGATCCGATCACGCTGCTGCGGGACAAGCTCGCGCTCTCCGACGACGAGTACGAGGAGCTCGACGCCGAGGTCACCGAGATCGTCGAGGCGGCCGTCGAGTTCGCGAAGAACGGCACCGACCCGGCACCGGAAGACGCGCTCAAGAACGTCTATGCCTGAGCTGACCTACCGCGAAGCCGTCCGCGACGCGCTCGTCCAGGCGATGCGCTCCGACGACGACGTGTTCGTCATGGGCGAGGACATCGCGGAGATGGGCGGATCGATGGGGGTCACCCAGGGGATGCTGGCCGAGTTCGGGCCGGAGCGGGTCCGGAACACGCCCATCTCGGAGATGGCGCTCGCCGGCTGCGCGATCGGCGCGGCGATGCAGGGGATGCGGCCGGTGGCGGAGATCATGTACGAGGACTTCATGACCCTCGCCGCCGAGCAGGTCGTGAACCAGGCGGCGAAGCACCGCTACATGTCGGGCGGTCAGCTCAGCGTGCCGGTCGTCTTCCGGACACAGGGCGGCGCCGGCTGGTCGCCGGGCGCGCAGCACGCGCAGCAGCTCGAGGCGTGGTTCGTCCACGTCCCGGGGTTGAAGGTCGTGTTCGCGTCCACGCCCGAGGACGTTCGCGGCCTCCTCTGGTCGTCGATCTACGACGACAACCCCGTCGTCTTCTTCGAGCACCGGACGCTCTATCCGATCAAGGGCGACGTGCCGGAGGCGATCGAGCCGATCCCGCTCGGCAAGGCACGCGTCCAGCGCGAGGGCTCGGACGTGACCGTGATCGCCACCGGGCGGCTCGTGCACGAGGCGCTGAGGGCGGCCGACGAGGCCGAGAAGGAGGGCGTCTCGGTGGAGGTCGTCGATCCGCGCACCCTGCAACCTCTCGACGAGGAGACGCTCGTCGGCTCTGTCAAGAAGACCAATCGCGCCGTGGTCGCCCACGAGGCGGTGACCCGGATGGGCTTCGGCGCCGAGGTGGCGTCCGTTCTCCAGTACCAGGCCTTCGACTGGCTCGACGCACCGATCGAGCGGGTCGGGGCGAAGTTCGCGCCGCTGCCGTTCGCGCCCGTGATGGAGGCGTTCGTCGTTCCGGACGCCGACGACGTGCTCGCCGCGATCTACCGCACGGTCAACAGGAAGGCCTGACGCGGGACGATGGCGACCGAGGTGATCCTCCCACGGCTCGGCCAGGGCATGGAGACCGGCACGATCGTGCGCTGGCTCAAGTCCGAGGGCGATCCGGTGACGAAGGGCGAGGCGCTCTTCGAGCTCGACACCGACAAGGTCACACAGGAGGTCGAGGCGGAGGCGAGCGGCGTGCTGCTGAGGATCGCCGTCGCCGAGGGAGAGGTGCCGGTCGGGCAGACCGTGGCGTTCATCGGCGACCAGGGCGAGACGCTGCCCGAGCCGGCCGCGCCGCCCGCTCCGGCTGCTGCCCGGGACGAGAGGCCGTCAGAGCTCTCCCGACAGGGTGCGACGAACGGCTCCTCCCATGCAGAACCCGGTCCGCTCGCCTCCCCGGGCGTCCCGGGGGGCCGCGTCAAGGCGTCGCCACTCGCCCGGAGGATCGCACGCGAGCGCGGGATCGACCTCGCCACGCTGCGCGGGACCGGGCCGGACGGGCGTGTCGTCGCGGAGGACGTGGAGCGCGCCGCCGTTTCGACGGCGGTCGCCGTCCCCGCTTGGCTGTGTCGCCGCCGGCCGGCGAGATCGAGCGGCGCCCTCTCTCGAACGTCCGGCGGACGATCGCCCGCCGGCTCACCGCCGCCTGGACGGTACCCGCCTTCCAGCTCACCGTCTCGATCGACATGACCCGCGCCAACGACCTCGTCGCGAAGCGGCGTGTGCTCGATCCAGACCTTCGGGTCACCGTCACCGACGTGCTGACGAAGGCGTGCGCGCAGGCGTTGATCCGGCACCGGGACATGAACGTCCAGTTCGCCGAGGACGAGCTGCTCGTCTTCCCGAGTGCGGACGTCGGCCTTGCGGTCGCCGCGCCACAGGGGCTCGTCGTCCCCGTCGTCCGCGCGGCGGATCGGCTGACGCTCGCCGAGATCTCCGCCGTCCGCGCCGACCTCGTGTCCCGCGCCAAGGTGGGGAAGCTCCGGACAGAGGATCTCGAGGGCGGCACGTTCACGATCTCCAACCTCGGCATGTTCGGCGTCGAGCAGTTCGTCGCCGTGCTGAACCCACCCCAGGCGTCGATCCTCGCGGTCGGCGCGACGGTCGAGCAGGTCGTTCCGAGGGAGGGCGAGCTGCACGTCCTGCCGTTGATGTCGGTCACGCTCACCTGCGATCACCGGGCCGTCGACGGCGCGACGGGCGCGGAGTTCCTCCAGACGGTGAAGGCGTTCCTGGAAGACCCAGGACTCGCCCTTTAGCGTTTCCTGGTCCTGTGAGCGTGTGCGTCGTGACAGGTTCTTCGCCCGGCCGAGAGGGCAACCTTTCGCGCGCGGAGGCGAGACCACGCTCTCGCCGGAGCGCAAGGGCGATTCGCCACGCGCTGGGAGGAAGGAGGGGGCTCGTGGGGGAACCATGGGTTACCTCACGTTGATGCTTCGCCCGGTCGGCCGCCAGGACGTCCGTTTCCTTCGCGACATGCTCCGGCACGCCTACCACTGGCGGCTCGCGCAGGACCCGGAGCTGCCCGTCTACCGCTACATCCAGAACTGGGGACGCCGCGGCGACGCCGGCGTGATCGCGTTCGAGGGACGGAACGTCTTCGGCGCCGCCTGGTACCGCCTGTTCGGGGCGGCCGAGCCGGGGTTCGGCTTCGTCGACGAAGCGACTCCGGAGGTGACGATCGCGGTCGTGCCGAGCCGCCGCGGCCACGGCACGGGCGCCGAGCTGCTCGAGGCGCTGCTCGAGCAGGCACGACGCGACGGCTTCGTGCAGATCAGCCTCAGCGCAGAGCAGGGCCAGACGGCCTTCTACGAACGCCACGGCTTCCGGCCGGTCTCCCGCGACGACGGGACCGTGGCGATGCTCGCAGCGCTCGGCTAGTGGTCGCGTCCGCACACCCGGTCGTCTTCCGGCCGGCCGTAGACGCGTCGGATGCCCGCGTCCTCAGTCGCCCCGATAGCCGGCGGCCGTCGTTAGCATCGAGAATCGCCCAGATGACGACACTGAACCAGGAGACGAGCAATGGACGTTGACGTCGCAGTCCTCGGGGGTGGCCCCGGCGGCTACACCGCCGCCATCCGCGCCGCGCAGCTCGGCGCGAAGGTCGCCTGCATCGAGAAGGAGTCCGAGCTCGGCGGCACGTGCCTGCGGGTCGGCTGCATCCCGACCAAGGCGTGGGTGCAGACCGCCTACGCGCTGAAGGAGGCACGCGAGAGCTTCGTGAAGTTCGGCGTGCGCGTCGGCGAGCCGGAGCTCGACTTCCGCGTCTCGAACGAGTGGAAGGCGGGCGTCGTCAGGCAGATGACGCAGGGCGTCGCGGGGCTCTTCAAGGCGAACGGCGTCGAATGGGTGAAGGGGACAGGACGCTTCGTCGACGCGCACACGATCGCCGTCGAGGGCGCGGAGGACGTGACATTCCGCTCGGCGATCGTCGCGACGGGGTCGTATCCGCTTCGGCCGCCGATCGAGGGCCTCGACTCGCCCCGCTGCGTCGACTCGACCGGGCTGCTCGCGCAGGAGTCGGTGCCGGGGCGGCTTCTCGTCCTCGGCGGCGGCATCATCGGCTGCGAGTTCGCCTCGATCTTCAGCCGCTTCGGCTCGGAGGTGACGATCGTCGAGATGCTGGACACGCTGATCCCCCAGGAGGACGCCGACGCGGCGAAGGAGCTGGCGAAGCAGTTCTCCAAGCGCGGGATCGCTCTCCAGCTCGGCAAGCAGTGCACGAAGGTGGTCGACGACGGCTCGCAGCTGACCGTCCATTTCGGCGAGGGCGGAGACCGCGCAGGCCGACCTCATGCTCGTCTCGGTCGGGCGCGGGCCGCTCGTGGAGGGGATCGGGCTGGAGGAGGCGGGCGTGCAGTTCGACGGGCGCACCGGCATCGCCGCCGACGACCACCGGCGGACGAGCGTGCCGCACATCTACGCAGTCGGCGACTGCGCCGGCTACTGGCAGCTCGCGCACACCGCATTCCGGGAGGGCGAGGTCGCCGCCGAGAACGCGTGCGGGCACGAGGCGATCGTCGACAACCGGGCGGTGCCGCGGCCGATCTACACCGAGCCGGAGATCGCGGCCGTGGGGCTCACCGAGGCGGAGGCCCGCGACCAGTACGGCGACGACGTCGCCGTCGGGCAGTTCCCGTGGATCGCGAACGCGAGGGCCGTGATGCAGGACGAGACGGTCGGCTGGGTCAAGTCGATCCACGAGACGCGCTACGGCGAGCTGCTGGGGCTCGTGCTCGTCGGCCCGCACGTGACCGACCTGGTCGAGGCGGGCGTCGTCGCGATCGACGCCGAGGCCACGGTGGAGACCGTCGCCGACGGGATGGCGCCGCACCCGACGCTCTCCGAGGCAATCAAGGAGGCGGGGCTCGTCGCCCTCGGGCGTGCGATCCATCTGCCCAATCGCAAGCCGCGCGCGAACGCGACGGCATGATCTGACAGAAGGGAGGCGGCGATGGGCATCGTCAACAGACGCAACGCAGTCGTCGGCTGGCTCGTCCTCAAGGCGGGCAAGCGGGCCG
This sequence comes from uncultured Thermoleophilia bacterium, assembly GCA_963762675.1. Classification (GTDB taxonomy): domain Bacteria; phylum Actinomycetota; class Thermoleophilia; order Gaiellales; family Gaiellaceae; genus Palsa-739. The sequence continues at coordinate 67,442 of CAVXLS010000001.1, forward strand.
CGAGGAAGAAGGCACAGGGCGCGGTGCCCGGTCCACGGGCGGGAGGCGTCGCCGCCGGCGTTCTGGCGGTGCTCGGGGGGCTGGTGGCGTTCCGGCGCAAGCGGCGGGGCGGCGCCCCGGAGTGAAGGTCGAGCCGCGACCCGGGCTCTTCCGCTCGTCGATCGCCGACCTCGTCCCCTACGAGCCGGGCAAGCCGGTCGAGGAGGTGCAGCGCGAGCTCGGGCTCGACCGCGTCGTCAAGCTCGCGTCCAACGAGGGGCCGTTCCCGCCGTTCCCCGCTGCGCTCGAGGCGATCCAGCAGGCGGCCCGCGAGCTCAACCGCTACCCGGACGGAGGCGTCTACGCGCTGCGGCGCGCCCTCGCCGAACGGCACGGCGTCGCACTCGAGGAGGTGATCGTCGGCGGTGGCGCGGACGGCGTCATCGACTTGCTCTCGCAGGCGACGCTCGAGCCGGGGGACGAGATCGTCTGCGGGTGGCCGTCCTTCCCGAGCTACGTGCTCGACGCGCTGAAGCTCGGTGCCGTCCCCGGAAGGTCCCGTTGCGTGGACACGTCTACGACCTCGACGCCCTGCTCGGCGCGGTCGGGCCACGTACGAAGCTCGTCTACGTCTGCCATCCGAACAACCCGACCGGAACGGCCAACGGGCGTGACGAGCTGCTCGCCTTTCTCGAGTCGCTTCCCGGGCACGTGCTGGCCGTCCTCGATCAGGCGTACTTCGAGTACATCGACGATCCGGAGTACGCCGACGGCATCGAGGAGGCGTTCAAGGCGGGCCGGCAGGTCGTCGTGCTGAGGACGTTCTCGAAGATCTACGGCCTCGCCGGGCTGAGAGTCGGCTACGGCATCGCGCCTGCGTCGGTCGTCTCGGCCACGAGCAAGGTGCGCCGCGCCTTCGGCGTGACGACGACGGCGCAGGCGGCCGCGCTCGCGAGCCTGGGCGACGACGCCGAGATCGCGCGCAGGCGCGAGCTGAACCGTGCGGGGCGGCAGCGGCTGGCGAAGATCCTTCGCGGTCACGGGCTCGAGCCCGTAGAGCCGTCGCTCGGCAACTTCCTGTACGTCGAGGTCGGCGACGGACGCGACGTCTTCGAGCGTCTGCTGCGAGAGGGCGTCATCGTACGGCCGCTCGCGGGATTCGGGGCACCCGAGGCGATCCGCGTGTCGGTGGGGACGCCCGGGGAGAACGAGTTCTTCGCCGCCGCCCTCGGCCATGTCCTTTCGGGCGTCTAGTTAGCAGCCGTCTGGACTGCTAGCGTCCTGCGCGGTCTGGAATTCGTGCCGGAATGAAGCCGCGTGCCGCCCGGACGGGCCGGGCGGCGCCCGGACTGCGTCCTCGGTCGCGCCCATAGCGCTCCTATGAACGCTCTCTGCGTCCTTGCCACGCACCGCCCATCGCCCCCGGCCGGCGCACCGTCGGCTCGAGGCGAGCTCGTGACCACGAGGCGGGGCCCGATACGGTCGAGGCGCTCGTGCAGGTGGTGACGGGCCGCCAGCTTGCTCCCCTGAGCCTGCCCGGTTTCCGGTACCTGTTCCTGGCCACGCTCGGGTCGAGCCTCGGCACGTTGCTCGCCGGCATCGCACTGGCGATCGACGTCAAGGATCGCACCAACTCGGGGCCGTGGGTGGCCGCGGTCCTCATCGTCGAGTTCCTGCCGACGGTCGTCGTCGGTCTCTTCTTCGGGCCGCTGCTCGACCGTCTCGAGCGGCGCTCGCTGATGATCGCCGCCGACGTCGTGCGCGCCGTCGTCTTCGCGGCCCTCCCGTTCGCGGGAGACGCCGTCACGATCGTCGCCCTCGCCCTCGTCGCCGGGCTCGCGACCGGGTTCTTCAGGCCCGCCGTCTTCGCCGGCGTTCCGAACCTCGTCCCCGAGGACGACCTTCCGCAGGCGAACGCGCTCCTGCAGGTGGTCGAGAACGCGAGCTGGGCCGTCGGCCCGCTGCTCGGCGGGCTCCTGACCGCGACCGCCGGACCGGCCGCGGCCTACTGGATCAACGCGGTGTCCTTCGTCGTCTCCGTCGTGCTCGTGCGGCGGATTCCCGCCAGGTTGCTCCAGAGCGAGCGGGCCCTCACGCGTGGCCACTGGCGCGACCTCGGCGACGGCCTTCTCGCGGTCGTGCGCTCGCAACCGCTGCTCGCGGTGCTCGTCGCGTGGGGGTTCACGGAGGTCGCGATCGGCGGCGGCAACGTGGCCGAGATCTTCATCGCCAAGAACACGTTCCACGCCGGCGACTTCGGCTACGGGCTGCTCTACAGCGCGATCGGCGCCGGGCTCGTGCTCGGCAGCTTCGCCAGCACGACCGTGCTCGCGCGTCTCGGCACGGCGCGGACGTACGGGGTCAGCCTGGCGGCGATGACGGTCGGGTTCGCCGGGACGGGCGCAAGTCCGAGCATCTGGGTCGCCGCAGCGTGTCTGCTCGTCTCGGGCACCGGCAACGGCTGCGCGATCGTCTGCAACGCGTTGCTCGTGCAGCGCGGGGTGGCGGACTCGGCCCGCGGCAGGGCGCTCACGTTCGTGATGAGCGCGACGTTCATCCTCGCCGGCGTCGGAAACGCCGTGGGCGGCGCTCTCATCGACCGCACCGGACCGCGCGTCATCTGGGAGGCTGCCGCCGTGTTCGCGCTCGCCGGCACGGTGTTCGGCTATGCATTGGCGCGCCGCACGAGCGACCTGGAGACCGGGCCCGGGTCCGGAGCAGGCGACGATGGAGGCGGCTCCGCCCGAGCCCGAGGCCGACTGGGCGCTCTGGGCGAACTGGGCCAACTGAGCGCTGCGCGAGGGCGCGTGAGCGGGGCTCCCAGCATCCGCTGCGGGGGCTTCGGGCTCGACCACTACGATCTCCGCGGTGGCCGGCCGACGCGACTGGACTCGCGAGACCCTCGCCGCCGGCGTGCGAAGCGGCGACCGGCGCGCGCTCGCGCGCGCGATCACGCTCGTCGAGAACCGCGACGCGCTCGCGTACGACGTCGTCGCCGACCTCTACCCGCAGACGGGGAACGCCTACACGGTCGGCGTCACCGGTCCGCCGGGAGTCGGGAAGTCGAGCCTCGTCTCCTCGCTCGTTCGTCACGTCCGGACGCGCGACGCCGCCGTCGGCGTCGTCTCGGTCGACCCGTCGAGCCCTTTCTCACAGGGTGCGTTGCTCGGAGACCGGATCCGCCTCGGCGACCACTTCCTCGACCCGGGAGTCTTCATCCGCTCGATGGGGACCCGGGGCCACCTCGGCGGGCTCGCCGAGGCGGCGCTGCAGGCGGTGCTCGTCCTCGACGCCGCGGGCAAGGAGCTCGTCTTCCTCGAGACGGTCGGCACCGGGCAGAGCGAGGTGGAGATCGCCGGCATCGCCGATACCGTGCTCCTCGTCCTCCAGCCGGGCTCCGGCGACTCCGTGCAGGCGCTGAAGGCCGGCGTGATGGAGATCCCGGACGTGATCGCGGTGAACAAGCTCGATCACCCGGCGGCGAAGACGATGCTGAACGAGGTGCGCTCGATCCTCGCGCTCGGCCCGTCCGCCTCGGAACACGGCCACGACTGGCGTCCTCCGATCGTCCTCACCGAGGCCCTGCGCGGCGAGAACGTGTCTGAGCTCTGGGAGAAGATCGAGCTGCACCGCGCCTGGCTGGAGGAGTCGGGCCGGCTCGAGGCACGTCGACGCGCGAACCTCGCGCGCGAGGTCTTCTCCGTCGCGTCGAGCCGCGCGAAGCGGCACCTCGAGCAGGCGGTCGCGGACGACCCGGAGCTCCGGCGCCTGCTCGACGAGGTGCAGCGACGCGAGCTCGATCCTCTGAGCGCCGTTCGCGAGATACTCGACAAGGTGTTCCGGATCCACGATGAGCGCGACGCGCACAGCACCCGGGCTTCCTGAGATCGAGCGGGCGCGCGCCCGACTCGAAGGGGTCGCGCGGGTCACGCCGGTCTTCCGCTCGGAGACGCTCTCCCGGCTCGCGGGACGCGAGGTGCACCTGAAGGCCGAGAACCTCCAGCGAACCGGCTCGTTCAAGATCCGCGGCGCCTACAACATGATCTCGACGCTGCAGCCGGAGCGGCGCAGGGCCGGCGTGGTCGCGGCCAGCGCCGGCAACCACGGGCAGGCGGTGGCATGGGCGGCTCGCGAGGTCGGGGCGACGGCGCGCATCTTCATGCCCCAGGACGCGCCGATGGCGAAGGTGGACGCGACGCGCAGCTACGGCGCCGAGGTCGAGCTGACCGGGCCGGCGCTCGAGGAGGCGCTCGAGGCGGCGCGTGCGTACGTTGCCGCGACCGGCGCCACGCTCGTCCATCCCTTCGAGGACCCGCTCGTGATCGCCGGCCAGGGCACGATCGGTCTCGAGCTCGCGGAGCAGCTCGAGGACGTGAAGACGGTCGTGATCCCGGTCGGAGGAGGCGGGCTCGCGTCCGGGATCGCCCTCGCACTGCGTGCACTGCGGCCGGGCGTGCGGATCGTCGGCGTGCAGGCTGCCGGCACGCGGCCCGGCGGGGCAGGGTTCACGATCGCGGACGGCATCGCGGTGAAGGCGCCGGGCGAGCTCACGAGCGGCATCCTGGACAGGGTGCTCGACGACGTCGTCGCGGTCGGCGACGAGGAGATCGCCGAGGCGATCGTGCTTCTGCTCGAGCGCACGAAGCTGGTCGTGGAGGGCGCCGGCGCGGTCGGGATCGCGGCTCTCCTCGCCGGCGCCGTCGGCGGCGAGGGGTCGGTCGTGCCGGTCCTCTCCGGCGGCAACATCGACGCCTCGCTCCTGATCGGCGTGATGCGGCGTGGGCTCGCGGTCGGCGGCCGGTACCTCGTGGTGCGGACACGCGTGCCCGACCGCCCCGGGGAGCTCGCGAAGCTGCTCGGGTTGCTCGCGGTGGAGCGCGTCAACGTCGTCGAGGTCGCCCACCAGCGCGAGTCGGCCTGGGTTCCCGTCGGCGAGACCGGGGTGGAGCTGACGCTCCTCACGCGGAACCCTGCGCACTGCGAGCAGCTCATCGGACAGATGCGCGAGTGGGGCTACCCCGTCGACCGGCTCGATCGATGAAGGGCGACCGGCGGCTCCCCGACTACGGCGGCCTGTGCTTCGACGCTCTGCCCGCGACGATCGAGGGGCTCTTCTCCGGTCGCCCGGGCGGGCTCGTCGAGGGCAGGCACGACCGTGTCGTGCTCGTCTACTTCGACGCGTTCGGCTGGCGGTTCTTCGAGCGACACGGCGGCCACCCGCTCTTCCGCGACGCCCGCGCGATCCCGCTGACGAGCCAGTTCCCGTCGACCACCGCCGTCCACTCGACGACGATCAACACGGGGCTGCCGCTGACGCAGCACGGCGTGTACGAGTGGTTCGTCTACGAGCCGCTGCTCGACCGGCTGATCGCGCCGCTGCCGTTCTCCTTCGCGGGCGACCGCGAGCGCGAGACGCTGCACGCCGCTGGGCTCGACCCGTCGCAGGTCTTCCCGCGCGAGACCTTCTATCGGCGTCTGGAGGTGCCGAGCTTCTCGTCGCTGCCGGGCCTGATCGCGCTGTCGTCGGCGAGTCGTCACTTGCTCGACGGCGCTACGGTCCACGGGTTCGAGGAGCCGGCCGACGGGGCGCAGTGGCTCGCTGACGCGCTCGCGGGGCAGGAGCGCGCGTACGCGACGATCTACCTGCCGGCGCTCGACGCGCTCATGCACCTCGAAGGCCCTGACGCGCCGTCGATCGACCCACTCATCGAGGAGATGCTCGCAGCCCTGCACGCTGCGCCGTGGCCGGAGGGGACGCTGCTCCTCCTCACCGCCGACCACGGCTGCACGGCGATCTCGCCCGAGCGCACGACGTACGTGAACGTCGTCTGGCCTGATCTGGCGCGACACCTCGCGACCGGAGCCGACGGGAAGCCGCTCGCGCCGGCGGGATCTGCGCGCGACCTCTTCCTGCACGTCCTTCCCGAGCGCCTCGACGAGGTGGCGGCGCGGCTTGGGCGGCTGCTCGACGGTAAGGCGGACGTCGAGCGGGTCGACGCGCTCGTCGCCGCCGGGCTCTTCGGGCCGGACGTCTCGGAGACGCTGAGCGCGCGGCTGGCGAACCTCGTCGTGCTGCCGTTCGCGGGCGAGGCGGTCTACTGGCTGGAGCCGGACCGTTTCGAGCAGACGTTTCTCGGCCAGCACGGAGGCCTCAGCCCCGACGAGATCGACATCCCGCTCGTCAGCTGGACTGCGCGCTAGCGTGCGCACGGTTGGGGCGAAGCGAGCGCGCCGCGACGATGCTCGCCGCGAGCGTCAGCAGCACGATCAGCGTCAGCGCGACCAGCGGCGACCCGAGCCGGACGAGCTGGTAGAGCCCGGCGGCGGGCCCGTCTCGCAGATCGTCACGAGCCGGCGGCCGTCGAAGAGGCCGTTCTCGGCCGCGGTGCGTGCCGTCCGGTAGGGGAGGTTGCGGCTGCCGGGGACGAAGCTGCGGTCGTGCTCGTCCGCCTCGCGGACGTCGAGCAGCTCCACGCCGCCCGCCGCGAGCAGAGCTTCGAGCTCGTCGAGGCTGACAGGCTCGAGCGTCTGGGCACCGCCACCCTCCTGCCACCCGACGAGGTCGAAGAGCCCCACGGCATGGAGCCGGCGCGCCGCCAGGCGGGCCTCCTCCTCGTCGGTGGTATGCAGGACGAGGGGCCCATCGGGCAGCACGAAGGCCGACTTCGTGCCGAAGCTCGACCCCGAGACCGGCACTCCGACCGCGCCCCGGCGATGCCCGGCGACGAACGCGTCCACCGGCCTCACGTCGAGCACGACGGCGCCGTCGGGCACCTCGTCGAGCCGCTCGAGGGGAGGCTGGGCGGCGAGGAACGGGCCGCGGTTCAGCGCGACGATGCTCTCCATGTTCGGCGGTCGGGGCGGCTGTGGGCCGGTCGCGGCGACCGTGAACTCCTCGTGATCCTCGAGCAACGCGTGGTTGAACCTCCGTTCGAAGCCGATCGTCGTCGACGCCTTCGAGCTCATCGCGGCGCCGCAGAGCGAGCCGGCGACGTGCCCGGGGTAGACCTCGACCCCGTCGCCGAGCGAGACGAGCCGGTGGAGGCTGCGGAAGAGGTCTTCGGCGCCCGTGTGGGCCTCGACCGCGAGGTCCGGCCGGGCTGCGTCGCCGACGAAGAGGGAGTCTCCGGTCAGGACGAGCCAGGGCTCGCCGCCGCGCGAGCGGTCGATCACGGCGAAGGCGGAGTGCTCGGGACGGTGCCCGGGCGTGTGGAGCGTCCGCAGGACGACGTCGCCGACCTCGACCTCCGTCCCGTCGCGCAGAGGGTCGTGCGGGAACGCGGCGCCGGCGGCCTCGTGCACCCGCACCGGCAGATCGTGCTCCAGCGCGAGGCGTCCGTGTCCGGAGACATGGTCGGCGTGCGTGTGCGTCTCGAGGACGGCGACGAGACGCACGTCTCGCCGCTCCGCCTCGGCGAGGATTGCGTCGATTGCATAGGGAGGGTCGACCACGACGGCGACCCCCGCCTGCTCGTCTCCGACGAGGTACGACGCGCAGCCGAGGTCGTCGTCCACGAACTGCCGAAACAGCACGGCGCGACGGTAGCACCGCGCGCGGCTATGAATCCTGAAGTGATCGGGGCAGGGCCGCGGCCCGCCCGCGCTCGTCCTCCTCCGCCAGGAGCCGCATGATGAACCAGCCGATCGCGAGCAGGAAGACCAGCGTCTGCTCGCCGTTCATCAGGATGCCGCCGAGGTTCTGGTCGCGCACCGGTGAGAGCCCCCAGAGACGGGGCGCCTGCGCGTAGAAGTCGTAGAAGACGCTCGTCGAGAAGATGTAGGCGAGACCCAGGAAGGAGGAGCCGACGAACGCCGCGCCGAGGTAGGCGAGCGCGGCCGGGCTCGACAGACGGTTGCTCACGATCGGCCACCAGAAGAGCAGGCCCGCGGCGATCAGGATCGCGTGCTCGACGTCGAGGCCCCAGCCGTTGCGCAGGGCCCAGTCGTAGAAGAACCCGACGTGCGTGCAGTACCACGCGGCGAGCCAGAGGGGCAGCACGTACCGGGCGCGCAGTCGCTGGGCGCCGAGGCGGCCGAGCGCGGCGCGCATCGCCGGCGTGAGGCCGAGCAGGACGAGCAGCGGCGCGATGTCGGCGATCAACGCGTTCTGGAGGAGGTGCATGAGCAGGAGGTACTGCGCCGCGATCGTCTCGAGCGGCGAGTTGAGCGAGGCGGCGATCAGGAAGAGCCCCGAGCCGAAGCTCAGCCGGCGCCAGGCGGCGGGTCGGTCGCGCCGAGCCGTCCACCAGTAGCCCGCCGCGGCGAGGGCGGCGAGGACGAGGAAGGTCGGCTCCCACGAGAAGCTCGTCGCCGTCATGTGCATCCCCTCCCAGCTCCGGCGGCGCCACCGGCGCCTCTGCTTCCGGGCGGCTCCGTCAAGCCTACGCCGCTGGGAGAAGCCGTGCCGCGCGGGTCCGGCGCCAGCGGGGCCGAAGGAGCAAGACGACGCAGGTGACGAGCGTCGCGAGCTGCTCGACCATCATCACGACGCCGGAGAGCTTCTGATCGGTGAGCGCCGAGATGCCGTAGGCGCCGTGGTAGTAGGGGTAGAGCGGCGAGAACGAGAAGACGAGCACGTCGGCGAGCACCTCTCCCGCGCCGAACATCGCCGCCGCAAGCGCAACGCGTCCGCCCACGGTCAGCCGTCGGTGTCCGCCCGGGTCGACGAGCAGAGTCCAGAGCAGGGTTCCGAACACCGTCCAGCACGCGTGCTCGACGTCGTGGAGCGTCTGGTGGCGGAGCGCGAGGTCGTAGAGCCAGGGCACGTGCCAGACGGCGAGGTTGGCCGCCCAGAGGGAGAAGGCAACAGGCGGGCGGAGCAACGTTCCGAGCACCGACCGTACACGCCTGCTTCGCGCGAGCGGGGCGAGGAGCGGGGCGGGGAGGAGGAAGACGAGCAGCGGCCCGCGGGTCGCCGTGACGAGCAGCGCCGGCCCGAGGTCGCCGATCAGCACGTGCTGTGCCATGTGCGCCGAGAGCAGCTTCTCGTCGGCGACGCGGTCGAGCGGCCCGACGAGCGCGAAGAGGATGACGGCGAGTCCGAGCGCGAACAGCGTCACGCGGTCCCAGCCGGCGAGGTCGGGCCTGCCGCGCCGGCGCAGCCGTGCGACGGCCTGAAGGAAGAACAGGCCGGCGGCGGCGGCGAGCGCGACCGGGAGCACGAGTCCGATTGTGCCAGGCACCGGATGTGGCTCTCGGGTCGGGCGGCTTCCGGACTGCTATGCGCGCGAGGCGGCCCGCGCTGCGACTGCGGTGCGCAGGCCGTCGAGTTGGTGCGTGTATTCGTGACCCGCTGCGCCGTAGCGGAGGAGAACTCTGATGCGCTCCTCTGCGGCCGCGTTGAACACCTGGCGCGTGGACCGTAGCTCTGCTGGTTGCTATGCGGCGCGGCAGAGCAAGACGTCCTCGAAGAACTCGCCGGCGCGACGACCAGTGCGTCGGTTGACGTGTCGCGTGATGCGTTCGTCGAGGACGACCCCGGCGTTCTCCAGGATGGCAGGGTAGAGATTCTGCGAGTCGTTCACGACGATCAGCACCCAGGAGTCGCGTGGCAGCTGTGACGCGGCGTTGTCGAAGACCGAACTCATCGCGTCGACATAAGCACCGAGCGCCGAACGGCTCCTTCCTGAGGATGCCGCGCCGATCTCTTGATCGCGTCGATCGATCAGGCCAAGCAGCTCATAGGCATACCGATGCTGCTCGTGATAGTCGATCAGCCCCGGGTAGGGAGGCGAGGTGATCACTCCGGTCGCCGAAGCCGGCAGGCGCACCGTTCGGGCATCGGCATGGAGGACGGTCACGTCGCGATCGCGACGTAGCAGCGCGAACTGGCGAAGCCGCCGTGCGGTGTCGGTCGTGTAGCGGGTGAGGAACTTCCACGCCTCCTCGACAGGTCGACACTCGCGCTTGTGCTTCAAGCAACGATAGGGCGCCGTGGTCGGAGTGCGCGGGAAGTCGAGGTCGTAGTGCGTTGTCAAGCGGGCGGAGCGGGCGGCCCGAGAGAGAATGACGCGGGCGACGTCGTCGTAGGGTGGAGCCAGATGCTCGGCCGCTGCGCGGTACGCCAGCAGCTCTGAGAGGGCTCGAGGGGCATACCAGCGCCTACGCCCGGCGTCGCTGTCAGCGGCTCGGCGTCAATTCGGCGCCGAGCGTCCTCGAGGGTACCTCGCAGGACGAGCTCGAGCTCTGCCAGTTGGAACCGAGCCGTCTTGACCCGCGAGAGAAGGCAGTTGAAGGCGGAGATGTCACAACCGATCGCATCCGCTCCGAAGACGTTCGCCTCGACGAGCGTCGTCCCGGAACCCACGAAGGGGTCGTAGATGCAGTCGCCGGGCGAGAAGTAGCGCCTGAGGAAGACTTCGACCAGTTGCGGAATGAACTTGCCCAGGTACGGGTGGAGGCTGTGAACGTGCTTCGTCCGCTCGACCTGTGGGAGCTCGTCCTCGGACCACGACAGCTCGAGATCGATTTCGGAGTAGAGAGCCTCCTGCGTGCGGCCGGCCATCGCAAGCATCGACTGTAGTGCGCGTCCCGGACGAGGCTCCAAGTGGCCGCAGCATCTCGTTCGAGCTGTCCCGCCACGCGGGTCTGTCAGAGACCCAGCTCCCGCGCGATCACCATGCGCTGGACCTCGTTCGTGCCTTCGCCGATCTCGAGGATCTTCTGGTCTCGGTACAGGCGGGAGATCGGGAACTCGTCCATGAAGCCGTAGCCGCCGTGGATCTGGAGGGCCACGTTCGCGGCGCGGTTGGAGAGGAGGCCCGTGTAGAGCTTGGCCTGGGCAGCGGCGAGCGCGAACGGGCGGCCTTCGTCCTTCAGCCAGGCCGCGCGGTACACGAGCGCTCTGCCGGCCTCGATCTCGGTCGCCATGTCGGCGAGCTGGAAGCGGATGGCCTGGAAGCTCGCGATCGGCCTGCCGAACTGCTGCCGCTCGCGCGCGTACGCGGCGGCGAGGTCGTAGGCGCCCTGGGCGAGGCCGACGCCCATCGCGGCCACCGAGATCCGGCCTCCGTCGAGGATCTGCATGAACTGCTCGAAGCCGCGGCCGCGCACGCCGAGCAGGTTGGACTCCGGCACCGCGCAGCCGTGGAACGACAGCTCGCGCGTGTCGGAGGCACGCCAGCCGAGCTTGTGCATCTGCGGCGAGATCTCGTAGCCGGGGGTGCCGTTGGGGACGATCAGGTTCGAGATCTCTCCGTCGTTCGTGAGTGCCGTGATCGTGACGCAGCCCGTGATCTCGGTGCCGGCATTGGTGATGAAGATCTTCGAGCCGTCGATCACCCACCGCCCGTCGCGCAGCTCCGCCCGTGTGCGGGTCGCGGCTGCGTCCGAGCCCGCGTCCGGCTCGGTCAGGCCGAAGGCCGCGAGCCGCTCTCCGGAGGCGAGCCGGGGCAGCCACTCCCGCTTCTGCTCGTCGCTGCCGAAGAGAAGGATCGGCATCGTCCCGAGCGACGTGTGCGCGGCGACGGTGATGGCGACCGAGGAGTCCACGCGAGCCAGCTCCTCGATCGCGATCGCGTACGAGACGGTGTCGCCTCCGGCGCCGCCGTGCTCCTCCGGCACCGGCAGGCCCATCAGGCCCAGGCTGCCCAGCTCCGCCACCAGCTCGTACGGGAAGCGAGCCTCGCGGTCGAGCTCCTCCGCCTCGAGGCGCCACCCGGGACTCCGCAAACTCGCGGACCGTCCTGCGGATCAGCTCCTGCTCGTCGGAGAGCTCGTAGTTCACGCCTTCCGTGCAGCCTCTGTCGCGAGGCTGCGGGCGAGCTCCGCGATCAGGCGGACGCCGTACCCGGTGCCGCCGGGCACGCGCAGGTAGTCGCCTCGCGAGCGCTCGAGGAAGCCGGGACCGGCCATGTCCACGTGGGCCCACGGCCCTTCGCCTGCAAACTCGCGGAGGAACTCGGCGGCGAGGGCCGGGCCCGCCTGCCGGAGAGTCGACCCGTTCTTCAGGTCGGCGAACGTGGAGTCGACGTAGCGGCGGTAGCGCGGATGGAGCGGAAAGGGCCAGAGGAGGTCGCCGCTGCGATTGCCCGCCTCGACGACGAGGTCGCGCCAGTCGTCGTCGTTCGCGAAGACGCCCGCGTAGAGGTCGCCGAGCGCGACCTCCATCGCGCCGGTCAGCGTCGCCAGGTCGAGCACGTGCGTGGCGCCCTCGCGCCGCGCGTACCAGAGGGCGTCCGCGAGCACGAGCCGTCCCTCCGCGTCGGTGTTGACCACCTCGATCGTCTTGCCGTTCGCAGCTCGGAGGATGTCCCCCGGGCGAAACGCGTTTCCGCCGGGGAGGTTCTCCGCTGCCGCGAGCACCGCGAGTGCCCGCACCGGCTCGCCGAGCGCCGCGAGCGCGCCGATTCCGGCGAGCGTTCCGGCGCCGCCCGCCATGTCGCCCTTCATGTCCTCCATGCTCGCCGCCGGCTTGAGCGAGATCCCGCCCGCGTCGAAGGTGATCGACTTGCCGACGAGGCCGAGCAGGAGGTCGGGCCGCTTCGGCTCCGGCGGCTCGTAGCGGAGGACGACGAGGCGCGGCTCGTTGCGGCTTCCCCGGCCGACTGCCAGCAGCGCCCCCATCCCCAGCTCGCGCATCTCCTGGGGGCCGAGCACGTCGGCGGCCAGGTGCTCGTGCTCGGCGGCGAGCGCCTGCGCCTGCTCGGCGAGCGTCTGCGGGTTCAGCTCGTTCGGAGGCATGTTCGCGAAGTCGCGCGCCCGGTTCACGTGCTCCGCAAGTTCCGCTGCACGCTCCATGGCCGCGCGCAGGTCGGCGTTCTCGGCGTGCCCGATCACGATCCGCTCCGGCATGCGGGTCTCGTCGTGCGGCTTTCCAGCGGCCGGGCGAGTACGCGCCGATCAGCGTCCCCTCGACGAGCGCGGCCGCCTGCTCCGGCAGCGGCACCGGCAGCTCCTCGTCGAGCAGCCAGAGGACGGTGCCGCCCACGCGCGCGAGCGACTCGGCCGCTGCTGCTCCTGCGGTGCGGAGGGCGTCGAGGTCGACGTCCTCGCGCGGCTCCGACGCCGGCGGCGACGAGACGTAGACGTCTCGAGCTCGCCGTCCAGGTGGAGGAGAAGCGCCTGGCCGCGCTCGTTGCTGAGCTCGCCGCTCTCGATCAGGCGCGAGAGGCGGCCGCCGAGCTTCTGGTCGACGATCCGCGAGCCCTCTCCGCCCAGCGGGTCGGCGACGGGGATGACGATCGCGTCGGCGCTCTCCTGCCCCGGCAACGCGATCCCGATCGTGGTGCCCATCGCGGCGCGATGGTAACGACTCGCCCTTCCTCTCCGCCGCGTAGACTCGCGCCGAACCTGAATCGAAGGAGCAGAGAGATGGCCGAGACAGTGCAGGACTTCTTCGCGACCCTGGCGAGCCGGGCGGACACCTCGAAGACGCGGGTATGTCGAACTCGTACCTCTTCGACATCGAGGGCGCCGGCCAGTGGTACGTCGACGTCGACGACGGCGCCGTGACCGTCACGGAGGGAGGCGGCGACGCGGACGTCACGATCAGCGCATCCGAGGAGACCTTCCAGCGGATCGTCGCCGGCGAGCAGAATCCCACGAGCGCCTACATGACGGGGAAGCTGAAGATCAAGGGCGACATGGGCGCCGCCATGAAGCTCCAGAAGCTCTTTTAGTCGTGGGGGAACCCCTGGTTCCCCCACGGTTTACCCCTTGCGAACGTCTCGGGCAGGTCCGGTCGGAGCGGAGCCGGCGGCTCGGTAGCCGTGCCGGAGGTTGCCTGCGCCGGCTGAGCCTCCCGCAGGGCAGGGCCCGGCTCCGGCGGCGACGCATCATGGTCGCCGGAGCGGCTGCGGCGCGTCCTCGACGTGGGCGAGCGCATACCCGCCCTGAGCCATCGTCCGGCGAGGCGTCACGGCGTCCTCCAGTAGCAGCGGCGCCGCCTGGTCGAGGAACGTCGCCGCGTCGTCGAGGCGCTCGACCTCCACGACTACTCCTCGAGCTCGACGAGCAGGGCGCCTCCGGCGACCGAGTCGCCCTCGGCCACGTGGACGGCGCGGACCGTCCCGTCGTACGGGGAGACGAGCGGCGTCTCCATCTTCATCGCCTCGAGCACGAGCAGCGGCTCCCGCGCGGCCACGACCGCCCCCGGCTCGACGAGCACCCTGAGCACCGTGCCGGGCATCGGCGCGATCAGCGCAGACTGCTCGGAGCCGGATCCGCGCTCGTGGGCGACGGCGTCGGCATCGGGTGTCGGGTGAGGCGGTGGCGCCCGGAGGTTCAACCGCCAGGCGCCGGACCAGGCGGCGTCGGGGGCTCCGGGCGGCGGCTCCGACAGCGGGGGATGTTCGACGAGGAATGCCGTCGTGGCGCGCCCGGCGCGAACGACCGGATGCGCGACGAGCCAGCGGAGGAAGGGGAGGTTCGTCGTCATGCCTGCGACCTCGGTCTCGCGCAGGGCCCGGGCGAGGCGGTCGAGCGCTTCCCGGCGCGTCTCGCCGTGCGCGACGAGCTTCGCGATCAACGGGTCGTACGAGGTGCCGATCTCGTCGCCCTCGGCCACGCCGGCGTCGACGCGGATCCCGTCGGGCAGCCGCAGTCGCTCGATCCGTCCGGCCTGTGGCAGGAACGAGCGCGGGTCCTCCGCATAGAGGCGCACCTCGATCGCGTGCCCGGCCGCGTGGCAATCCATGATCCCGCCGGAAAGGGGCGCCCCGGCGGCGATCCGCAACTGCTCGCGGACGACGTCGACGCCGGTCACGAGCTCGGTGACCGGATGCTCGACCTGGATGCGCGCGTTCAGCTCGAGGAAGAAGAACTCGCGCCCCGCCAATACGAACTCCGCCGTGCCGGCGCTCTCGTAGCCGATCGCGCGCGCGAACGCGGTCGCAGCGTCGCTCATCGCCCTTCGCAGGTCCGCGTCGAGAGCAGGCGAAGGAGCTTCCTCCAGCACCTTCTGGTGGCGCCGCTGGATCGAGCAGTCTCGCTCGCCCAGCGAGGCGACCGCGCCGTGGCGGTCGGCGAGGAGCTGGATCTCGACGTGCCGGGGTCGCTCGAGGTAGCGCTCGCAGAAGACCGTGTCGTCGCCGAACGCGGCCGCGGCCTCGCGTCGCGCCGCGGCGAGCGCGTCGTCGAGCTCGTCCTCGTGGCGCACGACGCGCATGCCGCGGCCGCCGCCCCCCGCCGCCGACTTCACGAGCAGGGGGAAGCCGATCTCCTCGGGAGCACCGCTCGGCAGCACCGGGACGCCGGCCGCCCGCGCGGTCTCCTTGGCGGCGAGCTTGTCGCCGCCCGCGCGGAGCGCCACGGGCGGCGGGCCGACCCACGTCAGGTCGGCGGCGAGCACCGCCTCGGCGAGCTCTGCGCTCTCGGCCAGGAACCCGTAGCCGGGGTGAACGGCGTCCGCACCCGACGCCCGCGCGGCCCGCACGTGCTCGCCCGGATCGAGGTACGAGGAGATCTCGACCGCCTCGTCGGCAGAGCGCGCATGCAGGGAGCCGCGATCGTCGGGCGCGACGACCGCCACGGCCTCGATTCCCGCCTCGCGGCACGCGCGGAAGATACGCAACGCGATCTCCCCCCGGTTGGCGACGAGCAGACGCCGCATCGCGCGAGACTCTAGTGTCGGCCGCTGTCGTTCGGCTCCACGAGTCGCTCCGTCTACGGCTTCTTGCGGATAACCTTCCCCGCGGGGGAGAGGACGTACCAGAGGCCACCGTTGAGGTTGGTCGCCTGGCCGAAGGTCGCGCCGGCCTTGGTGTCCGCGACGTACGTGTAGAGCGGCCAGCCCGCGTAGGTGACGACGCGGCCGCCGGCCGGATCGCGGTCACTGCCGAGGAGCTTCCGCTTCGCCTTCCCGCTCGCGGCGAGCTTCGCGCCCTTCGGCAGCTTCAGCGGCGGCCACGACACGGCGCAGGCGCCGGTGCACGTCACCTTGCGGCGCTTGTCCGGAACGAACATGTAGAGGGTGCGGCCGCGTGCGTCGACGAGCACCTGCCCGAGCCCTTGCACGTTCCTCGTCGAGACGCGGACGACGCGGGACTTCTTCGCGTGCGCGGTCGTGGTCTGCGCGGCCGCGGCGCCGGTCGCCACTAGCACGACCAGGACGACGACCGCGCTCAGCGTGCGGCGTACGAGCTTCATGCGCTGAAGCCTCCCTTCACCTCGATGCCCGCGCAACGGACAGTCAACCAGCCGGGCGGCGTCACCGCCAGCGCATGCCGGCGCACCGGCTAGAGTCGGCGGGGTGAACCCGACGTTCCTGCTCGGCGGCGAGCTGGAGGTGCGCCGGCTCGGCTTCGGCGCGATGCGCGTCGTCGCCGACCCAGAAGAAGGGAAGCGCGTGCTGCGGCGGGCGCTCGAGCTCGGCGTCAATCTCGTCGACACGGCCGACGTCTACGGCGCGGGCCGGAGCGAGGAGCTGATCGCGGAGGCGCTTCACCCCTACCCGGAGGGGCTCGTGATCGCGACGAAGGGCGGTCTCGGCTACGGCTTCCAGGAGCGGATCCGCGACGCGCGACCGGAGCGACTGCGGCAGGCGTGCGAGGAGAGCCTGCGCCGGCTCCGACTCGAGCGACTCGACCTCTACCAGCTGCACCGGCACGATCCGGAGGTGCCGATCGAGGAGTCGGTGGGCGCGCTCGAGCAGCTGCGGCAGGAGGGGAAGATCCGCCTGATCGGGCTCTCCAACGTCTCGGTCGGGCAGCTGCGGCGGGCGCAGTCGGCGGCGCGGATCGTCTCGGTGCAGAACCAGTACAACCGCGGGCTGTTGACGTCGGAGGACGTCCTCGAGACCTGCGAGGCCGACGGGATCGCGTTCTTCCCGTGGGAGCCGCTGGGCGAGTCGCTCGGCAGGCCGGTCGACGAGCTGCGCTGGCTGCTCGATCGCTCGCCCGTGATCCTGCCGATCCCGGGAACCTCGAAGGTGGAGCACCTCGAGGAGAACATGCTCACGGTCGCCTGACGGGGCGGGCTACGAACGCCGCCGCGCGTCGACGACACGCGCGGCGAGGTAGGCCGAGAACGAGACGGCACTGATGAAGAAGCTCGTGGGCCACGGCTGGGCGAGCGAGAGGAGGATGCCGCCCTCGGTCGCGGCGAGCGCGATCCCGACGCTGAGCAGGAGGGCGGCGACCGGCCGCACCGTCAGCCGCTGCGCGGCGGCCGCGGGCGTGATCACGAGGGTGAGCACCAGCAGGACGCCGACGACCTGGATCGCCTCGGCGGTCGTCAGCGCGAGCAGGAGGAACATGGCGATCGAGAGCGTGCGCAGCGGCACGCCGCGTGCGGCCGCGATCTCGGGATCGACGCTCGAGAAGAGCAGCGGCCTGTAGACGACGGCGATGCCGGCGAGGACGACCGCGGCGACGATCGCGAGGTCGCGCAGTTGTCCGTCGCTCACGCCCACGATGCTCCCGAACAGCAGGTTCGTCGCCTCGGTCGCGTAGCCCTGGTAGAGCGAGAGGAAGAGCACGCCGACGCCGAGCCCGAAGGCGAGCACGGCGCCGATCGCGCTGTCGCGCTCGCGTCCGCGCAGCGAGAGCACGCCGAGCACGAGCCCGACGAGGAGCGAGCCGCCGATCATCCCGAGCACCGGGTCGATCCCCACGACGAGCGCTCCGGCGGCCCCGGTGAAGCCGAGCTCGGAGATGGCGTGCACGGCGAAGCTCGCGCCGCGTGTGACGACGAAGACGCCGATGGAGCCGGACACGACGGCGACGACCGCGCCGGCGAGCAGGGCGGTGTGGACGAAGTGTTGCGCGAGGAGGTCGGTGAACACGGTGTCCTCGGCTAGACGTGGTGGACGTGCTGGTCGTCGGGGGTCCCGACGACGACGACGCGATCGCGCACGCGCAGCACGTCGACGTCCGTCCCGTACAGCCGCGAGAGCGTTTCGGAGGTCAGCACCTCGTCCGGCCCCCCGATCGCCCAGTGACCGGGTGCGAGGTAGAGGACGCGGTCGACCGTGCGCAGCACCGGGTTGACGTCGTGCGTGACGAAGACGACGGGGGTCGCCGCAGACCGGCGATGGGCGTCGAGGAGCTCGACGACCGCCCGCTGGTGGGCGAGGTCGAGCGAGAGCAGCGGCTCGTCGGCGAGCAGGAGGACGGGATCGGAGACGAGCGCCTGGGCGACGCGGAGCCGCTGCTGCTCGCCGCCGGACAGGCGACCGATGGGCGCATCCGCATAGCCCGTCGCGCCGACCTCGGCGAGCGCCCGGTCGATCCGCTCGCGCTCCTCGTGCGAGATGCGGCCGATTCCCCAGCGGTGACCGTCGAGCCCCAGCCGGACGAGGTCGCGGCCGCGCAGGGCCAGGTCACGGTCGAAGACGCGCTGTTGTGGCACGTAGCCGACGCTCGCGCACTTCTCGCGCGGCGGGCACCCCTCGATCGTCACGCGGCCGGCGGTCGGCTCGAGCAACCCGAGCAGGATGCGGACGAGCGACGTCTTGCCGGTCCCGTTCGGGCCGAGCACGGCGAGCATCTCGCCGGGCGCGAGCTCGAAGCTCAGGTCCTCCCAGAGCACACGCGGACCGAAACGGAGTCCCAGCGACTCCACCGTCACGACGGGAGTGGTCACTTCGAGAGGGCTCCGTAGAGTGCACGCGCCTGTGCGAGCTGCCAGTGCTGGAAGGTCTGGTTCGCCGGCAGGGTCTCGGAGACGGCGACGACGCCGATTCCGGCCTGCCGGGCGGCGTCGCGCAGGCGGGCGGTGATGGGGGAGACCGCCTGGTCGTTGTAGAGCAGAACCCTGATCGTGTGTGCGGCGATGAGCGCGTTCATCGCGTGGACCGCCTGGGGCGTCGGTTCGGTGCCGTTCTCGATCGCGCGCGTGAACGACTCCGGCGCGAGGTTGCGGAGGCCCGCGGCGGCCAGCAGATAGCCGGGTACGGGCTCCGTGTAGGCGACGAGCGCGCCCGCGAAGCGCGAGCGGATCCGCGCCACCTCGCTGCGGAGAGGCGCAAGCGAGGCGCGGAAGCGGGCGAGGCCCGCGCGGTAGGCGCCGGCATGCGCGGGATCGGCGCGCTCGAGCCCTCCGGCGATCGCATCTGCGATCCGGCCCAGTGCGGGGACGTCGTACCAGAGGTGGGGGTTCGCGTCCCTGCCGTGGACGCCGAGCACGTCGGCGATCGTGACGACGATGCGGGTCGAGCTGGGCGCGGCCGACTCGAGCTTCGACATGAAGTCGTCGTAGCCGACGCCGTTCTGGACGGCGAGGCTGGCCCTCGCGACTGCGAGGCCGTTGCTCGTCCCCGGCTCGAAGAGGTGCGGGTCGGCGTTCGGGTCCGAGAGGATCGAGGTGACGGAGACGTGGGAGCCTCCGATCTGGGTGACCATGTCGCCGTACACGTTCTCGGCGGCCACCACGTCGAGCGCGCCGGAAGCCTTCCCGGAACTGCCGCACGCCGTGAGCGTGAGCGCCGAGAGAGTGAGAACGATAATGGTTCTCATTTGCATATCGGCTAGAATACTGGCGTGTCGACGACACCGCAAGAGCTCGGTGACCTCCTCGAGCGCAAAGGCGTCCGCGCGACGCCGAGGCGGCTCGAGGTGCTCGGCGAGCTCGCCCGCGAGCGGGACGACGTGACGGCCCAGGAGCTCTGGGCGCGCCTGCGCGAGCACGACTCCGGCGCCGGGCTCGCGACCGTGTACCGCACGCTTGCCCTGCTGAGCGAGAAGGGCGTCGTCGACGTCCTCTCCCATCACGGGACGGAGCAGTGCTACCGGCTCTGCACGGACGCGCATCACCACCACCTGCTCTGTACGAGCTGCCACCGGGTCGTGGAGGTGCGTGACTGCGACCTGGACGGCTGGGTCGAGGACGTCGCGCGGCGCCACGGCTTCGTCCCGATCGACCACCGGGTGGAGATCACGGGTCTCTGCCCGGGCTGCCGTCGGTAGCGGAGTCGTGAGCACGCCACAGACATGGCACCACGGGCTCGTAGCCGAATGGTGGGCCGCGTTCAACATCGACGGGCCGGAGATCGACTACTTCGGGCGCTGGGTGGAGCGGGGACAGCCGGCGCTCGACGCCGGCTGCGGCACCGGCAGGCTGCTCCTGCCCTGGCTCCGCGCCGGGTTCGACGTCGACGGCTGCGACGTCTCTGCAGACATGGTCGCGCTCTGCCGGGAGCAGGCGCGACGCGAGGGCTTCGAGCCGACGCTGCTCGTCCAGCCGCTGCACGAGCTCGACCCGCCCCGCCGCTACCGCACGATCGTCGCCTGCGGCGTCCTCGGGCTCGGCAGTACGAGAGCGCAGGATCAGGAGGCGCTCTCCCGCCTCCACCGCTCGCTGGAGCCGGACGGGACGCTTCTGCTGGACAACGAGGTGCCGTACGGCGGTCACATGCGCTGGGTGCAGTGGCCGAGCGCGAAACGGGGAACATTTCCCGAGCCGTGGCCGGAAGCGGGTGAACGGCGAACGACCGCCGAGGGGGTCGAGTACGAGCTCCGCTCGCGAGCCCTCGCGCTCGACCCACTCGACCAGACGGTCGTTCTCGAGCTGCGCGCCGAGAAGCGGCGTGACGGCCAACTCGTGGCCACCGAGGAACACGTGCTCTCCATGCGCGGATATCTGCGCGACGAGCTGCTGCTGATGCTCGAGCGGGCGGGGTTCCGCGAGGTCGACGTCCACGGCGACTACACCGACGAGCCGCCGACGCCGGAGCACCGCTTCCTCGTCTACATCGCCAGGCCCTGAGAGGGCTAGAGGTCCGATACCCCGTGCTCGAGCTGGCGATCGTATTCGCCCTGGTCGTAGTGGCCCAGTGACCGGACGACGAGGCCGTCGTCGCCGAACGTCCATTCCTCGAAGCCGGAGATCCGGACTCGCTTCCCGGTGCCGCCGGGTCCCGTGCTCGTGCCGGTGAAGGTCCAGTGGAACTCGACCGTCTCGTCCTTGAAGACGACGTCGTCCATGAACAGCTCGATGTCCGGAAACGCGGAGATGAACGAGCGCGCGACCTCTGTCACCTCGGTCGGCTCGCCGCCGTTGATGGCGATGGTGCCGCCGGGTACGTAATGGGTCGCGACGTTGGCGGGATCGTGGCTGCACCACGCATCCGTGTAGCTGCGCGCGAAGTCCCGTACACGTCCTCGGTCGAGCGCCATCTCTGCCTCCTGATCGTCGAAAGGGGACGTTGAACGTTGACGCAGCTTCCCCGTCACCGGCGGCGTGACGCGAAGACGCCCCACGGGTCGTCGGGCTCGCCCGCCGCACGCTTCTCGAGGAAGGCGCGCAGGCCCTCCTGCCCCTCCTCGCTCGTGCGGCGCTCGGCGATCCAGCGCGCGGTCTCGGGGCCGTCCGGCCGCTCGCGAACGAGACGCTTCGCCCAGCGGGCGGCGAGCGGGCCCGCCGAGAGCAGCTCCGCGACGAGGCGGTCGACCGCTGCGTCGAGGTCGTCCGCCACCTCGTGCACGAGCCCGATGCGCAGCGCCGCGGAAGCGTCGAAGCGCTCGCCCGTGACGAAGTAGCGTCGCGCCTGGCCCGGGCCGATCTTCGCGAGCGCGAAGGGCGAGATCACGGCGGGGATGATCCCGAGCCTCACCTCGGAGAACGCGAAGAGGGCGTCGGGCGACGTGACGGCGACGTCTGCGGCCGCGACGAGCCCCGCACCGCCGCCGAGCGCGTGGCCCTGCACCCGGGCGACGACCGGCGCCGGGCAGCCGTCGATCGACTCGAGCATCGCGCGCAGCGCGTTCGCGTCGGCGACGTTCTCCTCGTAGGAGAGGTCGGCGGACGAGCGCATCCAGTCGACGTCCGCGCCGGCGCAGAAGCTCGGCCCCTCGCCGGCAAGCACGACCGCGCGTGCTCGGCCGGTGTCCACGAAGGCCTCCGCGAGCTCCGATATCAGCGCCGCGTCGAAGGCGTTGCGCCGCTCCGGTCGCGCGAGAGTGATACGCAGCACCGGCCCGTCGCGCTCGATCCGGAGACTCGCCACGACCGGAGAGCTTAGTGCTTGCGGTCGGGAGCACTAGAGTCCGTACATGCTTCGCGGGGCGATCGCTGCCGCACTGACGCCGCTTCGTGCCGGCGCGTTCGACGCGGACGCGGTCGGTCCGTACGTCGACTTCCTCTCCGGGCACGGGCTGGACGGGATCCTCGTGCTCGGGACGACCGGCGAGGGCGTGCTCTTCTCCCCCGACGAGCGGCGCGAGGTGGCGACGGCGTTCCTGCGTGCCGCGCGGGGCCGCCTGCAGGTGGCCGTCCACTGTGGCGCGCAGACGACCGCCGACACCGTCGCGCTCGCCGAGCACGCGGCCGGCGCGGGCGCCGACGCGGTGGCCGTGATCGGGCCGCCGTACTTCGCGCTGGACGACAGGGAGTTGCTCGCCCACTTCGACGCAGCCGCCCGGGCATGCGCGCCGCTGCCGTTCTACGCGTACGAGTTCGCCGCCCGCAGCGGCTACGCCATCCCGCCGCCCGTGCTCGAGCGGCTGCGAGAACAGGCGCCGAACCTCGCCGGCCTCAAGGTCTCCGACACGCCGTGGGAGCGGGTCGCGCCGTACCTCCTCGACGGGCTCGACGTCTTCATCGGCGCCGAGGGACTGATCGCCCAGGGGCTCGCCGCGGGCGCGGCGGGCGCCGTTTCCGCGCTCGCGGCGGGCTTTCCGGATGCGGTCGTCCCGCTCGTTCGCGAGCCGACCGCCCAGGCCGGGACGAGGACGGGCGCGCTGCGTGCCGACCTCCAGCGTCTTCCGCTCCACGCAGCTCTGAAGACCGTCCTGGGCCTGCGCGGCGTCCCGGTCGGGCCCGAGGTGCGGGCGCCGCTCCGCGGTCTCACCGACGAGGAGCGGGCCGAGGTCGAGCGCATCGTGGCCTCCTGGCCCGGCTCGTAGAGGCACCGACGATCCGGGCACGACCGGGCGCGGACCGTCAGTCGGGCCGAGTCCGTATCGTCCGGAGCGCTTGCAGGCGGGCGCGGTGCTCCCCGAGCCCTGCGTGCGCGTCGCCGCGCGGCCACATGAGGAGGACGGCGATCGCGACGAGCACGAGATCGCGCGCGAGAAGGAGCCACGAGTACGGCGAGGAGTGGTCGAGCGCCAGCGTCCAGTAGCGGCCGGGAAACCACGTCTGCGTCAAGCCGAGCGCGGCGAGGAGGAGAAGCGAGGCGCCTGCGCCGCGCCGCCCGCGCACGAGAAGCACGAAGGGAACGAGCCAGATCAGGAACTGCGGCGACAAGACCTTGCCGAAGGCGACGAGCGTGGCCACGACCGCGCCCGAGGAGACGAGTACGTCGTCACCGGTCGGCCGGCGCCGGCGTGCGAGTGCGAGCCAGATCGCGACGATCGCGGCGCCCTGGAGCCCCGCCGAAAGGGCGGCGAGCGCGTCCGGAAGCCGCCCGCTGAGGTTCTGCGAGCCGTGCGTCGTCACCGTCGTGAGGGAGAGGCTGCCGGCGTGGTGGACGGCGATCAGGATGGCCGCGCCGAGGCTCTCCACCTGCAGCGGGCGGTCGAGTTGACCCGTGAGGCTGTGCCGCACGCCGCCCGGCGCGATCGCCGCGAACGGGACGAAGCAGGCGGCGGCGACGACGGCGAACGCGCCCGCTGCGACTCCGGCTGCGCGCGGCCCTCGCCGGCGCCAGAGGTACGCGAGCCAGACCGGCCCCAGCGCGACCGGCCAGAGCTTCGCCGCGAATGCGAGGCCGCCGAACGCGCCTGCGGCAACCGGTTGCCCGCGGAGAACCGCAGCGAGCGCGGCGACGGCGAGCAGCGTCGGCCAGAGGTCGAAGCGCGTGTCGAAGAGCGAGCCGAGGACGAGCGGCGAGATTCCGAGGAGCAGCAACGCTCCGGCTGCCCGCACCGGTTCCGCGTCGACTGCACGGAGTGCCGCCGCGACCGCGACGACGCAGCCCGCCGCGCAGATCCCCATCACGATCGCGAACGACGTCGCGTAGCTCCACGGGAGGTAGGCGGGCACGAGGAACGCGGGCAGGGCGGCGGGCGGGTACTCGACGGTGAAGTCGCGGTAGGGCACCTGTCCTGCCCGCAGCAGGTGTGCATAGCCCTCGTAGCGCGCGGTGTCCGAGAGCAGCCCGCGTTCGAGCCACTGCTGGAGCACGAAGAAGGAGACGCCGAGCAGCAGCGCTGCGGCGACGGCGGCCGGCCAGAGCGCCGGCTCTCTCCTCACTCGACGTCGAACTCCTCGGCCACGTCGGGCTCCTTGCCGATCAGCCGAGGCACCTCGCCGAGGTCCGGAAGCTCGTCGCCGAACGTGACGAGGCCGAGCCGCTCCTGGATCTCGTTCGAGATCCAGCGGTCGCCGTCGGGCAGCTCCGGCAGGTGCGCCCGCAGCTCGTCGAGCGAGGTCTTGGAGTCGTAGAGCGACCAGATGAGGATCCGCGCGATCACGCTGCCGGGGGCTCGGCCTCCTCGGGCGGCTTTGCGAGCAGCTGCTGCACGCGCCTGGACCGCGTTACATGAAGGGGCACTAGAGCGAGCCCCGCGGCTCGTAGGCGCCCCGCCGGGCGCCGATCGCGAGGAACGTCATCCCGTCCGGCCCGGACACGGGGCAGCGCACGGCCTCGGGGTCGAACCGGAGGATCGAGCCCTCGCGCACGGGTACCTCCTCGCCGTCGACGCGCCAGATGCCGCCGCCTGCCAGGACGACGTTGACCTCCTCCTGTCCAGTCTCGACCTCGTCGTGCTCGTGTCCCTCCGTGTCCGGCGGCAGCTCGAACCAGTTCAGCCCGAAGGCCTCGAGGCCGAGCTCGCGGCGGACGAACTTGACCCGGCCCGTGCGGCCGCCGGGCTCCATCTCGTGCACGTTGACGACGCTGTAGCTCATCGAGTTCTCGCTCCTCTCACATGCGGAAGACACCGAAGGTGGTGTCGGGGACGGGGGCGTTTCGGGCGGCGGCGAGGCCGAGCGCGAGGACTCGGCGGGTGTCGAGCGGGTCGACGATGCCGTCGTCCCAGAGGCGCGCGGTCGAGTAGTACGGGCTTCCCTCGGCCTCGTACTTGGCGCGGATCGCGTCCTCGTCGACGTCGCCGACCATGGCGAGGACGGTCGCGGCCTGCTCGCCGCCCATCACGGAGATACGCGCGTTCGGCCACATCCACAGCTGGCGCGGGGAGTAGGCGCGTCCGCACATCGCGTAGTTGCCGGCGCCGAAGGAGCCGCCGGTGACGACGGTGAGCTTCGGCACCTCGGCGTTCGCGACCGCCATCACGAGCTTGGCGCCGTCGCGTGCGATCCCGCCCGCCTCGTACTCCGTGCCGACCATGAAGCCCGTGATGTTCTGGAGGAAGACGAGCGGGATTCGCCGCTTGCAGCAGAGCTCGACGAAGTGCGCGCCCTTCTGAGCCGACTCGGCGAAGAGCACGCCGTGGTTGGCGAGGATCCCGACATGGTGGCCCTCGATGTGGGCGAACCCGGTGACGAGCGTCTCGCCGTAGAGCTGCTTGAACTCCTGGAAGCGGGACCCGTCGACGATGCGGCCGATCAGCTCGCGCGGGTCGACCTGGTGTCGGAAGTCCTCCGGGATCAGCCCGTAGAGGTCGGCGGGGTCGAGCGCGGGCGGCTCGGGCTCGGCGACGTCCCATGGGCGCCCATGCCCATGTGCATGTGCGCCCATGGGCAGGTGGCGGACGATGCTGCGCGCGATTGCGAGCGCATGCTCGTCGGAGGTGGCGTAGTGGTCGGCGACCCCGGAGCGGCGGGCGTGGACGTCGGCGCCGCCGAGCTCCTCGGCTGTGACGTCCTGCCCGGTCGCGGCCTTCACGAGCGGCGGACCGCCGATGAAGATCGTGCCGGTGCCGCGGACGATCACCGTCTCGTCGCTCATCGCGGGCACGTACGCGCCGCCGGCGGTGCACGAGCCCATCACGACCGCGATCTGCGGGATGCCCTTGGCGGACATGCGCGCCTGGTTGAAGAAGATCCGGCCGAAGTGGTCGCGGTCGGGGAAGACCTCGGCCTGCAGCGGCAGGAACGCGCCGCCCGAGTCGACGAGGTAGATGCACGGCAACCGGTTCTGCTCGGCGACCTCCTGCGCGCGCAGGTGCTTCTTGACGGTGAGCGGGAAGTAGGAGCCGCCCTTGACGGTCGCGTCGTTCGCAACGATCACGCATTCCTGACCCTCGACGACGCCGATCCCGCTCACGATCCCTGCGCTCGGCGCCTGCCCGTCGTAGACGTCCCATGCGGCTAGCGCGTTCAGCTCGAGGAAGGCGGTGTCCGGGTCGACGAGCCGCTCGATCCGCTCACGCGCGGGCAGCTTGCCCCGGGAGCGGTGCCGCTCCATAGCCTTCGCGCCGCCTCCGGCTGCGACCTGCGCAGTCCGCTCGCGCAACTCGGCGACGAGGGCCGCCATCCGCTCGCGGCGGTGCGAGAACTCGTCGGAGCTGCGGTCGATCTGCGAGGCGAGGACGACCACTGAGCGGAGCCTAACCCGCCCGGCGGGCGATCACGACCTGCGTCGGAATCGCGAGCGTCGTGACGACCTCGGCCGACTCGACGCACCAATCAGGCCCTGCGAGCAGAGCCAGTACATCCGACGGGCGGCACCCGCCCACGAGCTGCGGTGCAAGGCTCCACAGCCGGTCCCAGGCTGTGGTGAGGAGCTGTGCGGCACCGCGGTGGCCTGTGGTCAGTGAGGCGAGGCAGAGGAACCCGTCCGATGCGAGCGCGCGTGCCGACTCGGCGACGACGGCCTCCGCACGCTCGGGCGGGAGAAGGTCGAGGACGTACGCCGCGACGACCCGGTCGGCGCGCCCGTCCTCGACCGGGAGCCGCTCTGCGGCGTCTCCGATCCGGATCTCGGCGCGGTTGCCGAAGCGCGCGACGCGTCGACGCGCGATCGCTGCCATGCGTGGGCTGAGCTCGACGCCGAGATAGTGGGCGTTCTCGGGGAGAACGCGCCCGAGCAGCCTCGCGGCGAGAGCGCCGGTGCCGCACCCCACCTCGATCACCGTGTGCGCGTCGGCGAAGCTCCCGGCCGCGACGAGTGCCGCCACGGCCGGCCCCTCGTAGATTCGCTGGGTGTCCTGAAGGCGGCCGATCCGGTCGTAGGCCCGGCGCGCCTGGTCGGAGCTGAGGTATGGCACGGGGTTGATCCTGCCGTACGGCTCCTCCTCTAGCATCGAACGTATGTTCATCGTCGCGCATCTCGACCTCGACGCCTTCTTCGCCGCCGTCGAGGAGCTCGAGAATCCGGAGCTGCGAACCCGGCCGCTCGTCGTCGGCGGCGACCCGCACGGGCGCGGCGTCGTCGCGACCGCGAACTACGTCGCGCGCCGGTCGGGCATCCACTCCGCGATGAGCGCGGCCGAGGCGCTTCGCCGCTGTCCGCAGGCGGTGTTCGTCCGGCCGCGCCACGCGCTCTACCGCGAGTATTCGCGTCACGTCTGGGAGACCGTGCGCGGCGTCGTGCCGACGGTCGAGCAGACGGGCATCGACGAGGGCTACCTCGACGTCGGCGAGATCGCCCGCGACTTCCTGCAGGCCCGGGTCGTCGCCGAGGCTGTGCAGACGGCTGTGCGGGCGGCCACGAACCTCACCTGCTCCCTCGGCGTCGCGCCGTGCAAGGTCGTGGCGAAGGTGGCGAGCGACGCGCGCAAGCCCGGCGGACTCGTCGTCGTCCTGCCGGGACAGGCGGCGTCGTTTCTCGCGCCGTTCCACGTACGGCGGCTGCCGGGCGTCGGGCCGAAGGCGGAGGAGCGGCTGCGCGCCGTCGGCGTCACGACCGTCGGAGCGCTCGCCCAACTGGCGGACGCCGAGCTGCGGCGAGCGTTGCCGGGAAGCGTCGGCACGATGCTGCGCGACCGTGCGCGGGGTGTCGACTCGCGCGGGCTCGAGCTCGACACGGAGCGGATCTCGATCAGCGTCGAGAACACTTTCGACCGCGACGTCTCCGACCGCGAGCGCCTCCACGAGGAGCTGCGAGGGATGGCCGCGGACGTCGCCCGCTCGCTCAGGGAGCGGGGGCAGACCGCGCGCACGGTGACCGCGAAGCTCCGCTATGCCGACTTCTCGATCCGCAGCCGCTCGACCTCGCTCGCAGTCGGGATCGACGACGAGGGGCAGATCGGCACCCTCGCCTGCCGGCTCCTCGACCGGGGCCTCCGCGACCGCCCGGGCGCGTTGCGGCTGGTCGGCGTGGGTGTCTCCGGTCTCGCCGGTTACCGACAGCTCGCGCTCGGCGCCCTGTGACGCGTCTCGGACGAGGAATTCGCCGAGTCGGTTGCGCTTTCGTCCCCTCCGCCCGGGAGCTTTCGGCTTTGCCCTGCGGCGCCTCCTAGCGCGAGGTCTTTCGGTCGGCCGGGTGCGATCCGACCTCTTTCGAGCCGAACGACGTCCGGCGTGCCCGGATCGCCTACCCGGTCTGCGCCACGTCGAACCAGCGAAAGATCGGGAGGGAGCTCTCCGTCCTGGGCGGTTGCTCGGCACCGCCGTCTGCGTCGGCGGCGAGGTCGGGCACAGCCACGAGCCGAGCGGTGCCGGCCGCAGACAGCGTGGATTTTTCCGAGGCGAGGAGATCGCGAGCCGTCCAGCAGCACTCGCCCCACCAGAGGACACCACCGACGTCGCTGCTCACTGTCTGGTACATCGGTCTCTCATCCTCGTCCGAGTGAGAAAGCCGTCATCTCTCCATTGTCCTGGATCGCACCCACGATCAGTTCGGGGTCGGCGTCCACCCGTCGCATCGCGCGAGTGGACCCAGCAGGGGCGGCAGGACTCGAACCTGCAACCCCCGGTTTTGGAGACCGGTGCTCTGCCAGTTGAGCTACGCCCCTGGGCTCGTTGCGCGGTGGATTCTATCGGCGGTCTCGAGTCGACCCGAGAGACCCGGCAGGCGCGGGCAGTACGCTGAGCGGGTGCAGCAGCGCGCGCTCGGCCTGCTCTTCGCCATCCTCGCGACGGTGCTGGCAGCGGTCGGAGCGGCGGCGCTCGTCGGCGGCGGCGGCGCGGCCCGGTGGGTCGTCGGGGTCGCGGCGCTCGCGATCGCGGCCTGGCTCGCGTCCCTCGCGGTGGGTGCGCTCCGGCGCCGGTGAGCGCCCTGTCCTGAGGAAAGCGACGGTCGACCTCGTATTCTTGGGTCGTGAACAACCTCGACGAGACGCAGACACTCTGGCTTCGCTACCGCGACACGGGCGACCAGGCGATCCGCAACCGCCTGATCCTCACGTATGCGCCGCTCGTCAAGTACGTCGCGGGCCGGCTCGGCTCCGGGCTTCCGGCGCACGTCGACGAGTCGGACCTCGCGTCGTACGGGCTCCTGGGCCTGATCGGCGCGATCGAGCGCTACGACCCCGAGCGCGACGTGAAATTCGAGACCTATGCGATCGCGCGCATCAAGGGCGCGATCATCGACGAGCTCCGCGCGATGGACTGGGTGCCGCGCTCGGTCCGCTCGCGCGCACGGGCGATCGGGCGTGCGATGTCGGAGCTCGAGAGCAAGCTCGGCCGTGCGCCGGCCGACCGGGAGATCGCCGAGAAGCTCGGCATCAGCGAGGACGAGCTCGAGGAGAGCCTCGGTGACATCGGACGCTCCTCGATCGCGGCACTCGACGAGCTCTGGACGGTCTCAGGATCGGGCGGCGACCAGATCGCCCTGATCGACACGATCGAGGACGAGAGCGCACCCGATCCGCAGCTCACGCTCTCTCAGACGGAGATGCGAGAGGCGATCGCCGACGCGATCGCCCGGCTCCCCGAGCGCGAGAAGCTCGTCGTCACGCTCTACTACTACGAGGAGCTGACGCTGCGCGAGATCGGCGAGGTGCTCGGCGTCACCGAGTCTCGGGTCTCGCAGCTCCACACCAAGGCAGTCCTTCGCCTCAAGGCGCGGCTCGCCGGCGGCGGCGCGCGCGCCGCGCTCTAGCGATCCACGGAGACGGGCTGCGCGGCGGCGGGGTTACGATGCCTGCCGGAAACCACGCAACGGAGGACGCCCGCCTGATGTCTGCCACCGAGCCCGGCAAGATCCGAAACATCGCCGTCGTCGGCCACCGGGGAGTGGGGAAGACCTCGCTCGTCGAGGCCCTGCTCTTCCAGGCGGGGAAGACGACGCGGCTGGGCTCCGTCGAGCAGGGGACGACCGTGTCCGACTGGGACGACGACGAGCAGCGGCGTCAGATGTCGCTCTCGGGTTCCCTCCTTCACCTCGACTGGCAGGACCGCAAGATCAACCTCGTCGACGCGCCCGGCGACGCGGGCTTCCAGGCCGACACCCTCGCGGCGCTGCGCGTCGTCGAGGGGGCCCTCGTCGTGATCAGCGGCGTGATGGGCGTCGAGGTGAACACCGGCCGGGTCTGGGCCCGCGCCGACGAGTACGGGCTCTCCCGGGTCGTCTTCGTGAACATGCTCGACCGGGAGCGGGCCGACTTCTTCCGCGCCCTCGCCGCGGCGCGGGAGCAGCTGTCGGACAGGTGCGTGGCGATCCAGCTTCCGATCGGCGCCGAGCACGAGATGACGGGAGTCGTCGATCTCCTGCACATGTGCGCGTACCTCGACCCGTCGGGCGGCAAGGAGGGTGGGCCGCAGCCGATCCCGGAGGAGCTGACCGACGTCGTTGCCGAGTACCGCGAGAAGCTGCTCGACGCGGTCGTCGAGACCGACGAGGAGCTGATGGCGCGCTACCTCGACGGCGAGGAGCTCTCGGCGGACGCGGTGGCGGCCGCACTCAAGGACGCGGTCACCCGCGACGAGCTCTACCCGGTCGCCTGCGGCGTCGCGACGAAGAACCTCGGCACGACGGCACTCCTCGACCTGCTCGTCGAGGGCGTCCCCTCGCCGTCGCGCAAGGGCACGACGATCGAGTTCGGCGACGCGAAGCAGGCGGTGTTCGTCTTCAAGACGGTCGCCGACCCGTTCACCGGTCGCATCAGCTGCTTCCGCGTCCTCGCAGGCCCGGTCAGCGGCGACACGACGCTCGTCGACCCGCGCACGCATGCGAAGGAGCGGCTCGGGCAGGTGCTCGTCGTCCAGGGCAAGGACACCGAGGCCGCCGAGGCGCTGGGGGTCGGAGATCTCGGCGCCGTCGCGAAGCTGAAGGACGTCGTCACGGGCGACGTGCTCGTCGACCACGAGGTGCCCGTCGAGCCGCCGCACATCGACTTCCCTGCGCCCGTGATGAGCTTCGCCGTCACGCCGAAGGCGAAGGGCGACGAGGAGAAGATGGCGACGGGTCTGCGCCGCCTCAGCGAGGAGGACCCGACCCTCGTGTTGCGACGCGACCCGCAAACGGGCGAGCAGCTGCTCTCCGGGCTCTCGCAGATGCAGGTCGAGGTCGCGGTCGATCGCCTCCGCAGCCGCTTCCACGTCGAGGTCGAGCTGCATCCGCCGCGCGTGCCGTACAAGGAGACGATCCGTCAGGAGGCACGCGCCCGGCATCGCTACAAGAAGCAGACCGGCGGCCGCGGGCAGTTCGGCGATTGCGCGATCGTGATCGAGCCGCTGCCCCCGACCGACGGCGAGCTCGGCTACGAGTTCGTCGACCAGATCGTCGGCGGGGTGATCTCGCACAGCTTCCGACCCGCCGTCGACAAGGGAGTGCGTGAGGCGATGGAGCACGGCGAGCTCGCCGGCGCACCCGTTCAGGGCGTGCGCGTCCGTCTCGTCGACGGCATGGAACACTCAGTCGACAGCTCCGAGATGGCGTTCAAGATCGCCGGCTCGATGGCCTTCAAGGAGGCCTACCAGCAGGCCGACCCGGTGCTGCTCGAGCCGATCATGCAGCTCGAGGTCACGGTGCCCGACGACTCGGTCGGCGCGATCAACGGCGACCTCAACTCCCGTCGTGGCCGCCTGCAGGGCATGGAGCCCGCCGGCGGGATGACGACCGTCCAGGCAGAGGTGCCGATGGCCGAGATCCTCACCTACTCGCAGGCGCTGACCTCGATGACCGGCGGACGCGGCGACTACACGATGCACTTCCTCCGCTACGAGGAAGTGCCCGCCCACGTCGCCCAGAAGATCATCGAGCAGACGAGAAAGGAACGCGAAGCAGTGGCCTGACCGTCGGGAGCCTCATGGTTCCGCGGTGTAGGAGAAAGCGACGTCGGCGAGCCGGGGCGGGCCGTCGAGGCAGGACGCCCAGCGCTCCGCGGCTCGCCAGATCGCCGTGTCCTGCACGTAGCGACGGACACTCGCGCATGCGTTCGTGCCCGTGAAGACGAACACGGCCTCGTGCTCGGTGAGGAACACCTCGTGGCGCTCGAGGTCCGTGTCCGCGAGTTCGAACGGCGGGCCGTCGGCGACGAGCGCGGCGGCGGTCTCGATCGCGTCCCGCCTGAGGGGGAGCACGATGGCGATCTGCTCGACCTGCACGCGCTGCTCGCAGAGTTGCGTCAGGAGGTCCGCGAGCTCGTTCAGCAGTCCGAGACCGAGCGGTCGGACGAGGACCGGCGGCGCGTCGTGCCTCTCGACGACGATCGCCGACCGGCCGCCGAGGCGGTCGCCGGTCGCGCGTCCGATGCGGACGCCGGCGAGGTCGCGATGCGCGATCGACCGCTGGACGAGCTGTCCGTGCCTGCCTCCGTCGAGCTCCACCGAGTCGCGACCCAGCGTGAGCGTGCCGGTCACGGGTGCTTCGTCGGGCTCCGCCCAGAGGACCGGGTACGTGCTGGCGTCATCGACCATGGACGCACGATGCCGGACGTCTGCCCGCCACCCATCGGCGCCGTTGCGCAGGCGTCGTGCGGGAAACCACGCATTGCCGGCTCCGTAGTCGACCGGTTGACCTCGTCCGCCAGTCCGGTGAAGATCTACCATCGTGCGCAAGCGAGCCCTCTCCGCACCTGCCGCCGAGGCGGCGATCGTTCTCGTCGCGCTCGCTCTGGCATTCGCGGCCGGGGCGGCGGGTTGGGTGATCGGGGACTCGTCCGGCGGCTCGACGAAGACGGTGACGGTCGCCGCGCCTGCGACCACCACGAGCGCCTCGTCGGCCGCCGTGAGCCCGCAGGTGGCCGCGGGTGCGCACATCTTCGTCCAGTTCGCGTGCGCCCAGTGTCACGGCGAGCAGGGACGCGGCGGCGTCTCGCCGGACGTGCCGGCCCTGACGAAGGTCGCGAAGGCGCTGAAGCCCGTGGAGCTGCGCTCGATCATCGACCACGGCCTGGGCGAGTCGGCGAACCCGACCAAGCCGTACATGCCCGTGTGGGGCGAGGTGATCTCGCAGACGCAGGTGACCGATCTGATCGCCTATCTCCGAGCCGGTCTGCCGAAGGTGGCGACGGCCGAGCCGCCGGCGATCCCCCAGGGGCAGGGCGCCGCCGTAGAGGGCTCCGTGCTGTACGTGCGCTACGGCTGCATCAACTGCCATGGCCCGAACGGCCTCGGCGGAGTCCCCAACCCGCAGTCTCCCGACAAGACGATCCCGCCGCTGTCGGGCCAGGACTTCCGCCACGAGTTCAACACGGACGCCAAGATCATCGACGTGATCCGCAGCGGCAGCGTGATCGGCAAGGCGCCGATCGTCAGCATGCCGCACTGGGGCGGGATCATCCCGGACAGCCGGCTGAAGGCGCTCGCCGACTACCTGAAGACGCTCAGATAGTCGACCCCGCGCCGAGCGTGGCTCGTACCCCGCGCTACACTCGCGCCGTGCGCGTTACCAAGGTCTCGGCTGCTCCACAATGCGCGATCTGCGAGCGCACGCTCTTGATGGGCGAGCGTGCCATCCGGTTCGCCCCGGACGAGGGCGCCGAGCTCGTCGACGTCTGTCCGCTCTGCCAGGACGTCGCCCTCGAGCACGGGTGGATCAAGGAGGGGACGCCGACGACGCCGACGGTCGCCGGCGAACGCCGGCGCCGGCGCCGAGGGCTGGCCGACTTCCTCGGGCTCACGCGGGCGCCGGGGTCCGACTCGCTCGCGCAGCAGGAGCCGATCCTTCGCCGCCTCTCCGACACCGAGCTGTCGCTGCTCGAGGCGGCGGACATCTTCAACGCGAGCGCCTATCGGCGCACCGTCGGCGGGATAGCGAAGAGTCTCGGCGACGCGAAGGCGAGCATCGTGCCGCTCTCTGGATCCGCGGGCGAGCTCGCAGTGACGGTGGCGTGGGACCTCTCCTGGTACCAGTACCGCATCAGCCCCGACTCCGCGCAGCCCGTGCGCCTCGAGCGGCGCGGCCACGAGCTCGACGAGCTGGAAGCCGCGTTCACGGCGTGGAACGCACACGTCGAGGACGGCGGCAGGCTCGTCCCCGAGATCGCAACGCTGTAGGGCAAGTCCCTTAACCCCACGTGATCTGGCGCTCGCCGGGAGCGTCCCTACAATCGGAGCGAGATGATCTACTGCGTCATCCCTCGCGAGCTCGCCGACGAGCTCTACGACAAGATGGTCGACTACTACAGGGACAACCCGAACGTGACCGTCGTCGTCGACCGGCGCGAGGGAGGCGATCGGCGCAACGCCGAGGAGGCCCCGCTGGAGGTGAAGGAGCGTCGCCGGCTCCGCGACCGGCGCCGCTGGCGCATCCCGGGCACCTTCCCGGACACCGATCCTCCACCCGACGGGTAGCGATCGCCGCCCGCCGCCCGCCGCGCACTACACTCGCGGCATGGCGACGACAGAGACCAGGAGCTTCCAGAACCTCATCGGCGGCGAGTGGGTGGATGCCGCCTCCGGCGAGACCTTCGAGAGCACGAGTCCGGCCACCGGCGAGACGATCGGCGTCTTCCCCAGGTCCGGAGCAGAGGACGTCGACCGCGCGGTGGCGGCAGCGAAGGAGGCGTTCGCCGAGTGGCGGCTCGTTCCGGCGCCGAAGCGCGGCGAGATCCTCTTCCGGCTCGCGCACGTGCTCGAGCGCGAGAAGGCAGCGCTCACCGACCTGATGACCCGCGAGATGGGGAAGGTGAAGGCCGAGGCCGGCGGGGACGTCCAGGAGGCGATCGACATCACCTACTACATGGCCGGCGAGGGACGCCGCCTCTTCGGCCAGACAACCCCCTCCGAGCTGCCGAACAAGTGGAACATGAGCGTACGCCAGCCGATCGGCGTCGTCGGCGCCATCACGCCCTGGAACTTCCCGATCGCGATCCCGTCCTGGAAGCTGATCCCGGCACTCGTCGCCGGCAACACGGTCGTGCTCAAGCCGGCGACGGACACGCCCGCGCTCGGAGAGCGCTTCGTCGAGCTGCTCGCCGAGGCCGGCATCCCGGCCGGCGTGGTGAACGTCGTCCACGGAGGCGGCGGCACCGTCGGCGACCGCCTCGTGCGCCATCCCGACGTGCGCGTGATCACGCTCACGGGGTCGCGCGAGACGGGCGTCGCCGTGCTCGAGGGCGGCGCCGAGACCCTCAAGCACGTCCACCTCGAGCTCGGCGGGAAGAACGCGATCATCGTCATGGACGACGCAGATCTCGACCTCGCCGTCGACGGGATCCTCTGGTCGGCGTTCGGCACCTCCGGCCAGCGCTGCACGGCCGCGTCGCGGGTGATCGCGCACGAGAAGATCTACGGCGCGCTGCAGTCGCGGCTGGTCGCGGCGGCGGAGCGGCTCCGCCTCGGCCCGGGCTGGGAGGACGACTCCGACGTCGGGCCGGTGATCAACCGCGCGGCGCTCGAGAAGATCCACTCGTACACCGAGATCGGGCGCGGCGAGGGCGCGACGCTTCTCACCGGCGGCGAGGTCGCGACGGAAGGCGACCTCGCGCGCGGCTTCTACTACCGGCCGACGATCTTCGGCGACGTCGACCCGCAGATGCGCGTCGCCCAGGAGGAGATCTTCGGCCCGACGACCGCGCTCATCCGCGTCCGCGACCTCGACGAGGCGATCCGCGTCTCGAACGGGATCAAGTACGGGCTCTCGTCCTCGATCTTCACCCGCGACGTGAACGCGGCGTTCCGGGCGATGCGCGACCTCGAGGCAGGGATCACCTACGTCAACGCGGGAACGATCGGCGCCGAGGTGCACCTCCCGTTCGGAGGCACGAAGGACACGGGTAACGGACACCGCGAGGCGGGGCAGGCTGCGCTCGACGTGTTCACGGAGTGGAAGTCGATCTACGTGGACTACTCGGGCAGGCTGCAGCGCGCGCAGATCGACACCGAGTGACACGGCCGCGCCGACGGCGATGAAGGCGCGCCTGTTCACCGACGGCGGCTCCCGCGGCAATCCCGGCCCCGCGGCCTACGGGTACGTGCTCGAGGCGGACGACGGGACGGTCCTCGCCGCGCGCGGCGACGCGATCGGCGTTGCAACCAACAACGTCGCCGAGTACCGGGGCCTGGTCGCCGGCCTCGAGAAGGCGCTCGAGCTGCAGGTGCCGGAGGTTGAGGTCGTGTCCGACTCGGAGCTACTGGTCAAGCAGATGACCGGCGAGTACCGCGTCCGAAACGAGGCGCTGCGCGGCCTCTCGCTCGAAGCCGCGCGACTCGCCCGGCAGCTCGGGAAGGTCACCTACCGCGCAGTCCGTCGCGAGCACAACGAGCTCGCGGACAGCCTCGTGAACGAGGCCCTCGACGGGCTGGGCCCGCGCTGATCGACGGCTATACTGAGCGGCCCACGCGGATGTAGCTCAGTTGGCTAGAGCGTCTGCTTGCCATGCAGAAGGTCGTGGGTTCGAGTCCCATCATCCGCTTCTTCTTCTCCGTCTCTCCAGCAGGTAGCCCGCACCGCGGCTGGGTCCTGCAGGCGTCGGTCGGCGCCTCCCTCACGGCCGGTGTCGACTACGTGCTCCACGTCGTGCTTCAGGGCACGTTCGCCACCGTGATGCTCAACGGGAACGGCCTCGGGAGCTTCGCCTACATCGCCGAGCCGACCGAGGACTTCATGGTCCAGCTCGCCTGCCCCACGCGTGCGTCGCTCGTGCCGTCGAGCGTTGCCCGCTGCACCGGGAGTCCCGGTGTCGCCTCCGTGGCTCGTCGGCTAGACCGGGCGTGTCGCAGCGAGCAGCTCCGAGAGGTCGCCGACCACGATGTCTGCGCCGTGCTCGCGGAGCGCGTCCGCGTGGCCTACCCGGTCGACGCCCACGATGTAGCCGAAAGCGCCTGCCCGGCCCGCCTCGACGCCGACCAGCGCGTCTTCGAACACCGCGCACTCGGCCGGCTCGACGCCGAGGTCGCGTGCCGCTGCGAGAAACGTGTCCGGCGCCGGCTTCCCGGCGAGGTGCTCCCGGTCGGCCACGACGCCGTCCACGCGCACCTCGAAGAGCTCCTCGATCCCGGCCGCGCGCAGGACGTCGGCGCAGTGCCTGCTCGCCGACACGACCGCACGCCGCATGCCCGCCGCGGCGGCCTCGCGTACGTAGCCGACCGACTCCTCGTAGCGCTCGACCCCGTCCCGCCGGATCGCCTCGAGCACGAGCGCGTCCTTCGCCTCTGCGAGCGCACGGACGTCCTCCTCGGGCAGCTCGATCTCCCGGGCGGCGAGGAAGGAGCGGACGCCGTCGCGGCGCCGCTTGCCGTCCACGTATGCCCGGTAGTCCAGGGCGACGTCGAACGGGACGAACGGCCCGCCCGCGCGCTCGGAACGGTCGCGCAGGAACGCGTCGAAGATCTCCTTCCACGCCGCTGCGTGGACGGCGGCGGTGCGCGTGAGGACGCCGTCCAGGTCGAAGAGGCACGCCCGGATGCCGGGCGGCAGACCGAGCTGCGCCCCGCTCACCCGTGTCCCAGCCTGGGCGACCGCTCGATCAGGTCTGCGAGCCCCCCGACGACGAGGTCGGCGCCCTCGGCGCGCAGGGCGCTCGCGTGGGAGGCGTGGTCGGAGCGGTCGATGCCGATCGTGACGCGGAAGCCGGCCGCCTTGCCCGCGGCGATGCCCGCCGTCGCCGGCTCGAACACCGCCGCGTGCGACGGCTCGACGCCGAGCTTGCGGCACGCTGCGAGCAGCCGGTCCGGCGCCGGCCGGCCTCGCAGGTGCTCCGCGACGATCGTGTCCGCGTCGACTCGCGCGTCGATGAGGCGGTCGAGGCCCGTGCGGGCCAGGATCGTCTCGCCGTGGGCGCTCGCCGAGATCGTCGCACAGCGGATCCCCGCGTCCTGCGCCAGCTCGAGATAGCGCTGGGAGCCCTCGTATGCGGCCACGCCGCGCTCCTCGAGGAGACGGGCGAAGACCTCGCTCTTGCGGTTCGCCAGCCCCTGCACCGTCTCGGCTCCGGGAGCGTCGCCCGGCGTGCCTTCCCGCAACCGGATACCGCGACTGGCCAGGAAGGTGCGGACGCCCTCCATTCGCGGGCGACCGTGGAGGTGGGTCGCGTAGTCGGTGCTCGGATCGAAGGGCGGGAGCTGGCCCTGCGTGAGCTCCGGCCGCCCCGAGAGGAACTCGTCGAACGTCCTCGTCCAGGCTGCGGCATGGACGTCCGCGCTTCCGACGAGGACGCCGTCGACGTTGAAGACGCAGGCGGTCACCCCCGGGGGCAGGCCGAGCAGGCGTCGCGCCTCGCCCGGGGTGACGAACGGCTGCGCGAAATGGAGGGACGCCCCCTCGTCGTGCGCGAGCGAGCGCAGGAGGCGGACGGTCGGCTCGTACTCCTGTGTGAGGTGGGCGCGGTGCTCGATCAGTTCGGGACCGCTGAGATAGTGGCCCGCCGCCTGCAGCGCCTTGTCGGCGGCCCGGAGAGCCGACCGCCAGCGTGAGCGCAGGACGTTCAGGTCGATCGGAGGCGTGGTGGTCGGCGGCGGTGCCGCAGGGATCGCCGGAGGCTCGCGCGGTGTCCGACCGTGCCGCTTCCTCGGAAGGGTGCCCGCGCTCATGCCCGCTCCCGGCGCCGGCGAAGCCGGCACCTCCGCTCCCTGATGAGCTCCGTCGAGCCTACGCTCATGCCCGCTCCCGGCGCCGGCGAAGCCGGCACCTCCGCCGCCTGGTGAGCTCCGTCGAGCCTACGCTCATGCCCGCTCCCGGCGCCGGCGAAGCCGGCACCTCCGCTGCCTGCGTCGAGCTCCGTCGAGCCTACGCTCATGCCCCGAGCTTGCCTCTGGGCGCCCTTCGCCGCATCCGCACCGTCCCCGCCCGCCCCTGGGGGAAAGTACGGCGGGGGATTCACGCTGCTGCAGCCGCGATCCGGGCTAGCCGCTCGTCGTGGTAGTCGTCGTCGTCGTCGTGGTAGTCGTCGTCGACGTCGAGGTGGGAGCCGTTGTCGCGTCCGGCACGTGGAAGAACGCCTGGTAGATCTCCTTCGCGGCGGGAGCCGCGGCCTGGGAGCCGAAGCCGCCGTGCTCGATCATCACGACGACCACGAGCTTGGGATGGTCGAAGGGCGCCCAGGACGCGTACCAGGAGTGGTCGTCGCCGGGAGGCGCCTCCGCCGTACCGGTCTTGCCCGCGACGGGGATCGGGAAGTTCGCGAACACCGAGGACGACGTCCCGTACGGGTCGTGAGCGGCCTGGTAGAGGCCCTGCTCGATCGCGTCGACGTCGACGAGCTTCACCCTGCGCACCGGCTTGAAGACGAGCGGCTTCGCCGAGCCGCCGCGGATCACGGCGCCGGCGACGTGGGGGCGGACGACCGTGCCTCCGTTGACGAGCGTCGAGTAGGCGACCGCCAGCTGCAGCGGGCTGACCTGGAGCGCCCCCTGGCCGATCGCCAGGTTGATCGTCTGGCCCTCCGTCCACGGGTAACCGAACTGCTTCTGGAACGACGCCGGGCTCGGCACGCTGCCTGCCGCCTCGCCGCTCAGGTCGACGCCCGTCAGGTGGCCGAGGCCGAGCTTGCGGGCCCACTGCTGGATCAGCGTCCCCTCACGGGCGGGGTCGCTCTGCCAGACGAGGTTGCCGAGCCGGTAGAACCACGTGTCGCAGGATTGCGCGAGCGCCGTCTCGAGGGTCATCTCGGAGTACACGCCGGCCTCGACGTTGTGGAAGACCGTGCCGCCGAGCGTGAACGAGCCGCTGCACAACTGCGGCGTGTCCGGCGTGATGATGCCGGCGCTCAGCGCGGCCTCGGCGATGATCGGCTTGAACGTCGAGCCCGTCGGATAGACGCCCGAGATCGCCCGGTCGAGCGTCGCGGTGCTCGTCGGCTTGTAGAGCGAGGAGAGGTACTTCGGGTCGTTCGCGGCGCGCACCTGGTTGAAGCTGGGGACGCTCGCGAGCGCGTAGATCGCGCCCGTGTAGGGGTTCATCGCCACGGCCGAGCCGCCCGTCGGGGACTTGCCGTTCTGCACCGCCAGCGCCATCCCGTCCCGGATCGCCTTCTCGGCCGCACGCTGGAGCCCCGAGTGGATCGTCAGCTGCAGCGTCGGCAGCTCCTTGCCGCGCGGCACCTCGAGCGGGCCCGCGATGCGGCCGAGCGAGTCGACCGGCAGCTTCGCGTGTCTGAAGCCCTGGTTGAGGATCGAGTCGTACATCTTCTCGACGCCCGTCTGACCGACGATCTCGCCGGATTGCGCATGCGCGTAGAGCGGTGTTCCCAGCTCCTTCTGGCTCACCTCGCCGAGCAGCCCCAGGAACTCGCTCCCGAGCGTGCCGCGCGGGTAGCTGCGGGCCGGCTCGGCGGTCACCTTGAACGTCGGGAACTCGGCGGTGCGCTCCTCGAGGTAGACGGTGAGGCTGCGGGCGGGGTGGGGGAGGACGACGGCCGGTGCGAACGGTGCGCGGAGGACGGCGCTGCGAATCCGCGCGACGAGCGCGCCCACCGGCGTCCCTGCGACCTTCGAGAAGCGGTGCAGCTCGGCGATGCCCGCGGTGCTCGGGCGCCAGACACCGTGCGCGCCCGTCGTCCCGAGTGCGCCGGCGTCCGCCGCGACGACGAGCCGGCCCGTCGTGCCTGCGAGCAGGTGTCCCTTCGAGTCGACGATCGCGCCGCGCGGCGCACGCAGGTCGACGGTGCGGACGGCCTGCTGGGTCACCTGCGAGGCGTACTGCGGTCCATGTAGCACCTGGATCGACCACGCGCGCAGCGCGAGCAAGCAGATCGCGACGCCCACCACCGCTGCGAGGCCGCCGATGCGGACGAAGAAGCCGGGGCTGCGGAAATACGGAGCGTCGACCCGCGAATACGGCTGCAGGCGTCTCCCGCGCGGCAGCCGCCGCGGCAGCTTTACCCGGCGGCGCGGGTCGGGCGTGGAGATGGCCAAAGGCTCGTGTGGCGGGTGGAGACCGGCGTCGCTCTAGGGTAGACGCAGCGCGGGGCCGGTATGAACGGTCGCGCTGGGGTTTCATCGTGGCGCGACTTCGTCCGCGAGCAGCGCGAGCGCGAAGCTGCGCCACGCGAGCTCCGGCTCGGCCCGCAGCGCCTCGAGCGCCGAGAGGACCGCCGGGAGCCCGGCCGCGGAGGCGGCCAGCTGCGCGAGCGCGTCCGCCAGCCGTGCCCGGCGCTCCGGCGTGGCGAGCTCGGCGGCGAGCCGCTCGGCGGCGATCGAGTCGAGAGCGAGGTCGCGGTGCGGGTCGCCGCCGGCGGCGAGCACGAACATCGCGCGGCGCCGGGCGGCGTTCAGCTCCGGCTCGGAGCGCTCCACGTGCTCGCGCACGAGCCAGCACAGGACGACGAGCAGCTCGCTCGACCGCGGGTCGAGCCTCGACGCTTCGAGCTGCTCGAGCCGCTCGCGCACAGGGGGACACTAGTGGACTCTCGGGCCTGCCGACTCGGGACGTTGCGACAGGTTTCGTCGGCCGGGACGCCGACCGTCCGCGCGCGGAGGCGAGACCGCGCTCTCGCCGGAGCGGACGAGCGGTCCCCATGCGCCGCGAAGAAGGAGGGGACGCGCGGGGGAACCATGGATTCCTCCACGTCAGTCGCGGCAGTCGCCGGTCTCGCCCTCGCAGCAGCCGACCTTGAACCTGCAGCGGGGACACTGCCAGGTCCCGTGCCGCCACTCCATCGCGGCCGCCGCAGCGCAGGCACGACTCGCGCTCGCCTTGTAACAGAGTGTTGCGTGGCTCGGGAGCCGTCGCGCTCACACTGCGGAGCGTACGGGCGAGGGAGGACGTCCTCGCCCTGCTCGCAACTCAGCCGGTGCAGTACTCGTCTGCGATCGCGAGCACGTCGTCGAGGACCGCGAGTCCCTCCTCGAGCTCCTCGCGCGTGATCGTCAGCGGCGGGCAGACCATGACGACGTTCCAGTGCGTCATCAGGTACAGCCCCCGGTCGAGCGCCGCCTTCGCGAGGCGCGCGACCGGTGCAGCCGCCTCGCCGCCCGCGTTGAACGGCACGAGCGGCTCCCGCGTCGCCCGGTCGCGAACGAGCTCGAGGCCCCAGAAGCAGCCGAGGCCGCGCACGTCGCCGATCGACGGGTGGCGCTCGGCGAGAGCACCCAGCCGCTCGCGGAAGACGTCTCCCGTCTCGGCGGCGTGCTCGACGATCCCCTCCTCGCGGAACGCCTCGATCGACGCGACGCCGACCGCGCACGCAAGCGGATGACCGCTGTAGGTGAGACCGCCCGCGAAGAACTTGTCGCGTGCCCACGCCGCGATGGGCTCGCGGATCGCCATCGCGCCGAGGGGCACGTAGCCGGAGTTGATCCCCTTCGCCATCGTGACGATGTCCGGGACGACGTCCCAGTTGTCGACGGCGAACCATCTTCCCGTGCGGCCGAAGCCGGCCATCACCTCGTCGGCGATCAGCAGGATGCCGTGCCGGTCGCAGACCTCGCGGATCGCCTGGAGGTAGCCGTCGGGCGGGACGATGATGCCGTTCGTCCCGGTGACGGTCTCGAGGATCACGGCGGCGACCGTGTGCGGTCCTTCGTACTGCAGGACCTCCTCGAGGTGCGGCGCGCCCGTGCAGACCGGGCACGGGTCCGGGTGTCCGGCCGGGCAGCGGTAGGTGTACGGGTCGAGCATCCGCACGATGCCCGGGATTCCAGGCTCGGCGGGCCAGCGGCGCGGGTCTCCCGTGAGCGCGATCGCGCCGGCGGTGGCGCCGTGGTAGCTGCGGTAGCGGGCGACGATCTTGTGGCGGCCCGTGTACCAGCGGGCGAGCTTGATCGCGTTCTCGTTCGCCTCCGCTCCGCCGTTCGTGAAGAACGTCATCGAGATGTCGCCGGGCGTCACCTCGGCGATGAGGCGCGCCAGCGTCGAACGCGGCTCGGTCGCCATCGGCGGCCCGATCGTGCAGAGCTTGTCCGCCTGCTCCTTGATGGCCGCGACGAGCCTCGGGTGCTGATGGCCGATCGAGACGTTGACGAGCTGCGACGCGAAGTCGAGGTAGCGCTTCCCCTCGTAGTCCCAGAAGTGGCGGCCC
This sequence comes from uncultured Thermoleophilia bacterium, assembly GCA_963762675.1. Taxonomy (GTDB): domain Bacteria; phylum Actinomycetota; class Thermoleophilia; order Gaiellales; family Gaiellaceae; genus Palsa-739. The sequence continues at coordinate 110,431 of CAVXLS010000001.1, forward strand.
TCGGCGCCCGCGACCGGGATCGGGTTGATCGCGTCCTGCACCGACCACGAGTGCAGGACGTAGCGCTTCGCCTCCTCGCGGACCTGCTCGCCCAGCTGCGGGTTCGTCTCGATCGTCGCCACTGATCCTCCTTCGCGCTCGTTGCGTCGATCCTAGCGCGGGTCGGCGAGCAGGCAGTCGCAACGCTAGGCTGGGCGGCACGAGCGTAGAAGGAGCGTGAGATGACCGAGCTTGCCACCCCCGCGGCTGCGGAGTCCGCCGGCGTGAAGCGGATCTGCCACTGGATCGGCGGGCGCGCCGTCGCCGGAGAGTCCGGCCGCAGCGGCCCCGTCTACAACCCCGCGACCGGACTCCTGACCGGCGCGGTCGACTTCGCCTCCGGAGAGGAGGTCGACGCCGCGGTGCAGGCGGCGAAGGCGGCGCTGCCGACCTGGCGCGCGACCTCGCTCGCGAAGCGGGCGGAGCTGTTCTTCCGGATCCGCGAGCTCGTCCACGAGCGTCGCGAAGAGGTCGCGCGGATCCTCGTCTCCGAGCACGGCAAGGTGCTCTCGGACGCCGTCGGCGAGGTCACGCGCGGGCTCGAGGTGATCGAGTACTGCTGCGGCATCCCGACGCTCCTGAAGAGCGAGTACACCGGAGCAGGCGTCGACCGGAATCGACGTCTACTCGATCCGGCAGCCGCTCGGCGTGGTCGCCGGGATCACGCCGTTCAACTTCCCGGCGATGGTTCCCATGTGGATGTGGGCGCCGGCGATCGCCTGCGGGAACACGTTCGTGCTCAAGCCGTCGGAGAAGGACCCGTCCGCGTCGCTGTGGACTGCGGAGCTGCTTGCGGAGGCGGGTCTGCCCGACGGCGTCTTCAACGTGGTGATGGGCGACAAGGTCGCGGTCGACGCGGTGCTCGAGCATCCGGACGTCGCGGCGGTCTCCTTCGTCGGCTCGACGCCGATCGCCCGCTACGTCTACGAGACCGCGACCTCCCGCGGGAAGCGCTGTCAGGCGCTGGGCGGGGCGAAGAACCACATGATCGTCCTCCCCGACGCCGACGTCGAGATGGCCGCCGACGCCGCCGTGTCGGCCGGCTACGGCTCGGCGGGCGAGCGCTGCATGGCGATCTCGATGGTGGTCGCGGTCGGGGACGTGGCCGAGCCGCTGCTGGAGGCGATCACGGAGCGCATCCCGAAGGTGAAGGTCGGCGACGGGATGGATCCCGGCTCGGAGATGGGGCCGCTCGTGACGCGCGAGCACCGGGACAAGGTGGCCTCGTACGTCGAGGGCGCGCCGGCGGAGGGTGCGACCGTGGTCGTCGACGGGCGAAAAGGTGCCCCGGAACAGGGCTTCTTCCTGAACCCGACACTCCTCGACGACGTGAAGCCCGGTATGCGGGTGTACGCGGACGAGATCTTCGGACCGGTGCTGGGGGTCACTCGCGTCGCGACGTACGAGGAGGCCGTGCGGCTCGTGAACGAGAGCCCGTACGGGAACGGGACGGCGATCTTCACACGCGACGGCGGCGTCGCGCGGCAGTTCCAGTTCGACGTGCAGGTGGGGATGGTCGGGATCAACGTGCCGATCCCGGTGCCCGTCGCCTACTACTCGTTCGGCGGCTGGAAGGCGTCCCTGTTCGGCGACCGTCACGTCTACGGCCCGGAGGGGATCGAGTTCTACACCCGCGGGAAGGTCGTCACCTCCCGCTGGCCGGACCCCGCCACGTCGAAGGTCGACCTCGGCTTTCCGCAGACCCGGTAGGAGCCCGACATATTCGTGACGGTCCCGTAACGGGGTCTGACCCGGGTCTGACCCCGTGATGTACGCCGAGGAGGAAGCGAGGCATGACCTACGTCGAGACGATCTCGGAGTCTGATGCGGCCGGCGACGTCGCCGCGCTCTACGAGCAGGAGCGCGCGCGCATGGGCCATCTCGCGAACTTCGTCCGGGCGTTCTCGCTGAGACCCGAGGTGTACCGCGCATGGCAGCAGCTGAACGGCGCGATCAAGGTACGGGATGCGCGCCGGTACGAACTCGCGACGCTCGCGGCCGCCCGGCGGTTGCGCTCGAGCTATTGCGCGCTCGCGCACGGCAAGGTGCTCGCGGAGCAGTTCTTCGACGCGGCAGCGGTGCCGGGACTGCCCGCCGGGCTCGACGAGGCCGATACGGCGGTGATGGAGCTGGCCGACAAGGTCGTGGCGGACGCGACGTCGGTGACCGCCGCCGACTTCGAACGCCTGCGCGCGCTCGGCCTGGGCGACGGGGAGATCGTGGACGTAGTCCTCGCGGCCGCGGCCCGCTGCTTCTTCTCGAAGACGCTCGACGCGCTGGGTGTGCAGCCCGACGCCGTCTACGCGGAGCTGGAGCCCGCCCTGCGGGACTCGCTCGTCGTCGGCCGTCCGATCGCAACGGACTGAGCTACGGGTAGCGGAACGGCAGCACGATCGCCGAGCTGCGGCCCCACGGGTCGAGCGAGACGATGCGCAGCCTGTAATGCGTGCCGTGATGGAGGAAGCGGCTGTTCAGGCGTAGCCTCACCGCGATCCCACCCGCCTTCAGCATCTGGGTGCGAGCCGTCTTCGGCGCCTTGCCGGGCTGTAGCCACGGCCCGAGCCGACTGCCCTTGCCGAGGATCGCGAGCCGCGCGTGCCCGGGGCCGAAGACGGTTCCGAACAGGAGGACCTGCGACTTCGTCGAGAGCCGCGTCAGCACGATGACGGACTTGTCCTTCTTCGTCAGCAGGCGGACGGGCGTCAGCCGGGTGAGCGCCGGCCCCTCCACGGAGGAGCGGCTCGGATCGCCCCACTTCCCCTGCGCGAAGAGCGCCAGCCTGGCGGGGATGCGGGTGAGCACGTGCAGGATCCCGTCCGCGACGTACGACCCGATCGAGTTCCCGGCCGGCAGCGACGCGCCGGGTAACGCCGGCACCGGTGCGTAGATGGTCGCGTCGGTCGAGTAGCCGAGCACGGTCTGTGCCGGCTGTGGCGCCGTGTACGCGATGTCGACGGGCCAGGAGAACCCGCCGGGCCCGAGGCCGGCGACCCCGAGCGCCACCTCCGTTCCCGGAATCGAGAGCGTTCCCGTGAACGGGGCCAGGATCATCGTCAGCCCGTTCGGCACGGCTCCTGGTTGCCAGGTGACGCTTGCACGGCCGTCGTCGGTCTGCACGTTCCCGGCTTGCCCGGGCTGGGCCGTCAACGACCCCTGCACGGCGTCCGGCAGCGGCGCTGCGGCGACCTGAGCCGTCGCGGGAGCCGTGATCGAGGCGGTTCCGCCGGCGCCGGTCGCGGTGACGACGACCGAGACGGTGGCGCCGGCGTCGTCTGGAGTGAGCGTGTACCCGGGTTCGGTCGCGGAGGCGATCGCGACGCAGCCGGCGCCGGTCGAGTCGCAGCGCTGCCACTGGTAGGTGAACGAGCTCGGCGAGCCGCTCCAGGCGCCGACGTCGGTCGAGAGGGCCTGGCCGACCTGCGCCAGCCCCGAGATCTGCGGCTGGGTGAGCGCGGTGGGCCTCGCGGTCGGCGTCGTCCCGGCGGCGGCGACTGCTGCGGTCGGAGCCGACGCTGCCACGGTGGCGCCGGTCGTGCTCGTCGCCGTCACGAGGACGACGAGCGAATGGCCGACGTCGGCGGTCCCGGGAACGTACTTCTCGCCGATCGCGCCCGCGATGGGCTGGCAGCCCGCGCCGGCGGCGTCACACTGCTGCCACTGGTAGGCGAAGCGCACCGGCTTGCCGCCCGACCACACACCCGGGACGGCGGCGAGCGTCTTGCCTGCCACGGCTCCTCCGACGACCTGCGGTGCGGTGGAGACGGCCGGGATCCCGGCCGGATAGGGGCCGATCGCGACGGTGGACGGGTCGGGCCCGTTCATCCGGTCGCCGTCCGAGCAGTGCGCGAAGCCGGGCACGGTCGAGCAGTCCGTCCACTGCCAGAAGGTCCAACCCTGGCCGCCCCAGTTGCCCGCGGGGACGAGGGGCGCCGCGTTCTTCGTCCAGTGCGCGATCCAGAGACGGTTGCCGGCGGCCGCGAAGTTGGCCGAGTTGGCGAGCGCGCTCTTCCAGAAGTTCGGCGACGCGTAGATGAGACCCTGGACGCCGATCCGCGCATAGACCTCGTCCAGCCACGCGCGCGTCCAGAGCTTGAGCCGGGTCGACTTGAGGCCGCCGGTCGTCTCGAGGTCGAGCACGGGCGGCAGTTCGGTCGCCTGCGGCTGGGCGACGTCGACGAAGTGGTCCGCCTGCTGGATGGCGCTCGCGGTCGCCGCGGCATCGGTCGTGCCGCTCGGCCGAGCGAAGTGGTAGGCGCCGAAGCGGAGCCCGAAGCCCTCGGTGCCGGCCCGGTTGATCGAATAGGTCGGGTCGGTGAGCGTGAAGCCTTCCGTCGCCTTCCCGAAGATGAAGGTGTAGCCGTCGCCTGCGACACGGATCCAGTCGATGACCCCGTTCCAGTGCGAGACGTCCAGCCCTTTCGCCTGTTCGGTCGCGGCGGCGGAGCCTGCGGGGAAGGCGAACATGCCGAGGGCGGCGGCGACGAGGGCGAGCAGCGCGATCCGGCCGCGACAACCTGCGAGCAAGACGCCCACGACGTCCGCGAGGCTAGCGCAGGCGTGTTTGGGGAGCGTTAACTCTCCACGACGGCGCACACGACGACGGTAGCCGGGTCGTCGGCCGTCACCGGCGCGTGCGCGAGGAGGCGGTGCGCCGGCCCCCGGATGGGAGCCGGCGCACGCGAGACGCTTACTTGCCGCCCGGGGTGACCTTCACCTTCAGCGGCTTGTACTTCTTCCCGTAGACGTCCATCCCCTGCGCCTTGAGGCCGGCGACGGCCTGCTTCGCGAGGTTGGTGACGTACGCGCCCTTCGGCGTCTTCTTGATCACGCCGAACTGCTTCGAGATGCTCGCCGTTCGCTTGTAGTCGGCGGCGTTCATGATTCCGATCCCGCTCTTCGAGGGCCAGATCAGTTTGTTGATCTCGTTCATCATCCACGTCTGATGGCCCTTCGGCAGCGTCGGGCCCGCCTTCAGCGTGAACTGGACGCACTTCGCGACGTGGTCACGACAGTAGATCCAGCCGGCGAGCGAGGCGCCGATGAACTTCGCCGCGGTCGCCTGGTTGGCCGCGCTCTTCAGGTAGGAGGCGGTCGTGAAGATGCCGTCCTCGAGCATGCCCGTGCCGACGTTCTGCATCTTGATGACGTTGATCTGCGAGAGCTTGACGCCGGTCTCGAGCACCTGTGCGAGCTCGTTGTACGTCATCGCCGACGCCGAGTCGACCTGGTGCTTGAGGAACAGGTTCATGTCGAAGGGCTGCTGGACGATCGTCACGCCGCCGTTGTGCGCCGGATCCATCCCCGCCTTCGTCAGGGCGGCGAACAGCTCGTACTGGTTGCCGCCGAGCCAGTTCGCGACCTTCTTGCCGCGCATCTTGGCGATCGTGTTGATCCCCGAGCTCTTCCACGTCAGCTGCGTCATGCCGGAGCGCGCGAAGACCTGGGCGATGTTGACGAGCGGCGTGCCCTGGTCACGGGCCGCGAGCAGACTCGGCAGCCAGTCGACTCCGAACTGCGCCTGGCCGGAGGCGACCACCTGCTCGGGGATGATGTTCGGACCGCCGTTCTTGAGCGTCACGTCGAGACCGGCCGCCTTGTAGTAGCCGAGATCCTGCGCCGCGTAGTAGCCCGCGAACTGCGCCTGCGGCACCCACTTGAGCTGGAGCGTGACCTTCGTCATCGGAGCGCTCTGCGACGCCGACGCAGTCGACGCGGAGCCGGCCGCGGCCGCGACCACGACCGCCGCGACGAGGAGCGACGCCATCGTCACCCGTTTCCTCATTCCCTACCCCTTTCGTACGAGCCCGTCATGGACCTGTGTTGCCGATTCTTAGCGCGACCGGCACTCGATTACGAGCCCCTTCCTTCCGGCGCCCAACGCACGACCAACCGTTCGGCCACGGCGACCGCCGTGTAGAGCGCGATCCCGAGCAGCGACGCGACGAGGATCCCCGCCCAGGCGGTGACGAACTGGAAGACCTGCGCGTCGGAGTTGATGAGGACACCGAGCGCGTTCAGCGCGCCGCCGAAGTACTCGCCGACGATCGCGCCGATCATCGCCAGCACGCTCGCGACCTTGAGCGCGGTGAAGAGAAACGGCAGCGCGGTCGGGATGCGGACCCGCCGCCAGATGTCGAGCTCGCTCGCCGCGTAGGAGCGCATCAGCTCGATCTGCCGGGGGCTCGCGCTCTGCAGGCCGCGCAGCGTGTTCACCATCACCGGCAGGAAGCAGAGGACCGCGGCGACCGCCATCTTCGAGCGCGGCGAGATCGGGTTGAACCAGGCGTTGGCGATCGGGGCGAAGGCGACGATCGGGACGGCGTTGGCGGCGATGAAGATCGGCATCAGCGCCGTGCCGACGGCCTTGAAGCGGCCGACGAGCGTCGCCGCCGCGACCCCGAGCCCCGAGCCGATCGCGAAGCCGCCGAGCGCCTCCTTGAACGTGTACCAGCCCGCGGGCCAGAGCGTGTGTCGCTCGGTCCAGAACGAGCGGACGATGTCGCTCGGGCGCGGCAGCAGGAACTGCTGGACGTGGAAGAGCGCGATTCCGCCCTCCCAGGCACCGATCACGAGCGCGGCGACGACGAGCGCCGGCAGCCACTCTCCGGCCTGCCGAACCGCCCGTCCGCCGACCGACGGTCCCGCCTCCGAGACGACGATGCCGCTCATGTTTCCCGCTCCCGGCGCCGGCAGAGCCGGCACCTCCGCTCCGTTCCCGCTCCGGTACCGGCCAAGCCGGTACCTGCGCTCCGGCCGGCTCCGTCAGCCTACGCCGGTGGTGAGCTCCGTCGAGCCTACGCTCACAGGAGCGACTCCTCCTCGGGCAGGAGGTGCTCGCCGCGGCTGCGCAGCAGCTCGCGGACGCGCGTCACGAGCTCGAAGTAGCGGGGCGCCTCGCGCGTCTCGACCGTGCGCGGATAGGGGAGGTCGATTTCCACGGTGCCTGCGATCCGGCCCGGGCGCGGGCTCATGACGACGACGCGGCTGGAGAGGAAGACGGCCTCCGAGATGGAGTGCGTGACGAAGACGACCGTGGAGCCGAGCTTCTCCCAGATCGAGAGCAGCTCGAGGTTGAGGCGTTCGCGCGTCATCTCGTCGAGCGCTCCGAACGGCTCGTCCATCAGAAGCAGTGCCGGCTCGAAGGCGAGGGCACGGGCGATCGAGACGCGCTGCTGCATGCCGCCGGAGAGCTGCCAGGGATGGTGGTCGGCGAAGGCCGACAGCTCGACGAGCTCGAGCATCTCCTCGACGCGCCGGCGGCGCCGGCCGCGCTCCCAGCCGAGCATCTCGAGCGGCAGCGCGATGTTCCTCGCGACGGTGCGCCAGTCGAACAGGACGGCATCCTGGAAGACGATGCCGTAGTCGCCGTCCTTCCTGGCGCCGCGAGCCGGCTTGCCGTTGACCGTCACCTCTCCGGCCGTGGGCTCGATCAGGTCGCCGATCACGCGAAGCAGCGTCGACTTGCCGCACCCGGAGGGGCCGATCAGGGAGACGAACTCGCCGGGCGCGAGCTCGAGGTCGATCTCCTGGAGGGCGGTCACGTTGCCCTGCGGGAACGTCTTCGTCAGGCCCTCGATCCTGACGACCGCGGAGGAGCCTGCGTTCACGTGGTCGTTTCCGGCGGTCGGCGGACGACGGCCTTCTCCGCCGCCACGACGATCAGGAAGAACGCGATCCCGAGCGCGGCCGCGATCACGTTCGTCGCCCAGAGCTCCTGCGGCTCGAGCGAGTAGTACTGGTTGAAGTTGATGATCGCCCCGCCGAGTCCGTCCTGCAGTCCGGAAGGCAGCTCGCCGATGATCGCGCCGACGACGCTCGCGGTGGCTGCGAGGCGAAGCGCGGAGAAGACGTACGGCAGCGAGGACGGAACGCGCAGCTTCCACAGCACGGTCCAGCGGCTCGCGGCGTAGGTGCGCATCAGGTCGAGGGCGCGCGCGTCGGCCGACTCGAGCCCGCGCAGCGTGTTGATCGTCACCGGGAAGAAGGTGAGGTAGGCCGCGATCACGGCGACGGCGCCCCAGCCCTGGAGCGGGCCGGGCAGCTTCGGGTTCACCCAGACGACGACCATCGGCGCGATCGCGAGGATCGGGATCGTCTGGCTGCCGACGATGTAGGGCAGGAACCCTCGCTGGAGCAGGCGGGAGTGGACGAGGACGACGCCGAGCACGAAGCCCACGACCGCGCCGATACCGAAGCCGGCCGCAGCCTCCTTCGCGGTGAAGAGCATCTTGTGCAGCAGGATCGTGATCAGGGCCGGCTGGTTGACCTGCGCCGGCTGGCCGAACGCCTTCGCGATCGTCCACACGTGCGGCATCGAGGTGTCGTCGGCGGCGAACGGCCAGGTCCAGCCGGCGCTCGACCAGACCCAGCGGTAGAGCTCCCAGAACCCGACGAGGGCGACGACCACGGCGCCGACGAGCGCCGCCCGGCGCAGCGCACCCGTGACAGCTGCGGCGTGTCCGTGCCGGCGTGGGAGGGAGGATGCGACCGCGGCGTTCGACACTCGTGGTTCTTATCACGCTCGGAGTCCGTTGTAGGATCGAGCTCATGGCGCTCGACCCGTCTCGCACCGTCGCCGAGCTGAAGGAGCTGCGCGAGCTCACGGGCGACGACGACGGCGCCCAGCGCGTCGCCTGGACGGAGACGTGGGAGCGCGCGCGCGCGTGGCTGCGGGACAAGGTCTCGGGAACCGGCGCGGTGGAGGAGATCGACGAGGCCGGCAACCAGTGGTTCACGTTGCAGGGCCGGTCCGACCGTGCGCTCGTGATCGGCGGCCACCTGGACTCGGTGCCGAACGGCGGTTGGCTCGACGGCTCTCTCAACGTGATGGCCGGCGTCGAGGCGGTGCGCCGGATCGCGGAGGAAGGGACGCCTCCGCTGACCGTCCGCCTCGTCAACTGGGCCGACGAGGAAGGGGCGCGCTTCGGCCGCTCGCTCTTCGGCTCCTCCGCGGCGTCGGGGTCGATGGACGACCAGGAGGAGATCCGGCAGCGAACGGACGCGAACGGGATCCGCTGGGTGGCCGCGCTCGCCGAGCACGGTGTCGACCTCGACCGTGCGCTCGACGCGCGAAAGCAGCTCGAGACCGCGGCCGCCTACCTCGAGCTGCACATCGAGCAAGGCCCGGTGCTCGAGTCGCTCGACCTGCCGCTCGGCGTCGTCCTCGGGACGTTCGGTGTCGAACGACATCTCGTCACCTGGCGCGGACAGGCTGCCCACTCGGGCTCGACGCCGATGGCCCAGCGCCGAGACGCGCTGGCGGGAGCGGCGAAGCTCGCACTCGAGATCCGCGGCATCGCCGCCGAGGTCGGGGACGGCGCGGTCTGCACCTGCGGTGGGGTCGTCTGCAGGCCGGGCATCGTGACGTCGGTCGTCGAGACGGCCGAGCAGCTGCTCGACCAGCGCCATCTCGACGCGGACAAACTGGCGCGGATGCTCCAACTCGCGAAGGACGCGAGCGAGCGCTTCGCCCGCGAGGAGGACGTCGAGGTCTCCTGGGAGCGGCTGTGGCAGATCCGGCCGATCCTGTTCGACGACAGGCTGATCGAGCTGGCCGACGAGGCGGTGCGTGAGGTGTGCGGCCAGTCGCACCGCCTGCCGAGCGGGCCGCTCCACGACGCGGCCGAGCCGGCCCGGATCGGGATCCCCACCGTCATGCTGTTCGTCCAGTCGCTGCGTGGGCTCTCGCACACGAAGGTCGAGGACACGAAGGAGAAGCATCTCGAGCTCTCCGTGCAGGCACTCGACCGGCTCGTGTCGAAGACGCTCGAGGCGTTCTCGTGAGCCTGGACTCGACGGAGCTCGACAGGGAGCGGAGGTGCCGGCGTTGCCGGCGCCGGGAGCGGGAATGAGCTCGGCGGAGTACCCCTTCGGCGACGAGCACGTCCGTGTCTACCGCGAGACGGACGGCGAGGTCGGCTACGTGTGGAAGGAGGGCTCGTCGATTCTCCTCCTCACGCACAGCGGGCGGAGGAGCGGTCGCGAGTACACGACGCCGCTCATCTTCGGCCGCGACGGCGAGCACCTCGTGCTCGTCGCCTCGCAGGGCGGGAGCCCGGGGCATCCCGACTGGTACCTGAACCTCGTCGCGAACCCCGAGGTGGGCGTGCAGGTGAAGGCAGACCGCTTCCGCGCGCGGACGCGGACTGCCGAGGGAGAGGAACGGGCGCGCCTCTGGCGGACGATGAACGGCATCTGGCGCTACTACGACTCCTACCAGGAGCGCACGACCCGCGAGATCCCGGTCGTGGTGCTGGAAAGACTCTAGGTAGCAGACCCCGGCGGCGTCTTCCTCACCACGACGGCTCGGCTGGGACAACCGCAGGGGCCGGTAGCGTCGCACCTGCTCCAGAGCGCAGGCCGTCGGTACGGCGAGGGGGCGGCGACGCATCCTCCAAACGGAGTACTGCTGGATGCCCCGTTTCGATCTGCCCCATCGGTAGTAGCTGCCGTCTCGCCCTGTTAGTCCGCGTCCGATTCGTGTGTGGATAGCGCGAACGGCAATCGCGAACTGCGGACGGTGAAGACACATGCAGGTCTTGATCGTGGATGACGACGAGGACACGCGCATCCTTCTCAGCGAGGATCTCCGAGACCTCGGCTTTGACACTCTCGCCGCCATCGACGGCATCCACGCCCTCCAGGTCGCACGACTGCAACATCCTGCTCTGGTCATCCTCGACTACCGGCTGCCCGGCGGTGACGGCGTAACCGTTCTCAGACGGTTGAAGCAAAACTCGGAGACGTGTCTGATTCCGGTCATCGTGTTCAGCCGCCAGCACTCCCTGTTGGTCGTCGAAGAAGTGATAACCGCCGGTGCCGTCAGCTATGTGCAGAAGTCATTCGCGAACGAGAAGTTGCGTGCAGAGGTGCTCCGCATTCTCGGGCCGCTGCTCGACGCGGAAGCCGACAAGATCGCGCAGACGCCGTTGCGGTTTGCAACACCCCCGCGGGCGAGCGAATTCACATGACCACCATGACCTCCGAGGGCACTCGGAGGCCGCCCCGTCCACTGCTCGGGCGCGCCGAGCGGCGGCGCCCGCTGACGAGCGTCTGGGAGCGGTTGCCGCGATCGCTTGTGTTCGCCGCGATCGCGATCGCTGCGCTTGACCTCGCAGGCTGGATATTCGATGTGCGGACGCTGCGCAGTGTTCGCAGTGACTACCCCTCGCTGAAAGCGAATTCCGCGGTCGCGATCATCGCCCTCTCGCTCGCAACGCTTGCGTTTCATCGGGGACGTTTGCTACTCGCGGCTCTGGTGCTGCCGGTCACAGTCGCGTTCGTCGGCCTGATCGAGTACGCAGCACACGTCGACCTCGGCGTCAATCAGTTGCTCTTCACTGACCACGACATCGTCTCGGGCATCCCTCCGGGACGTGAGAGCATCAACGCCGCTGTCGCAATCCTCTTCCTGGCGGCAGCTCTCCTCGCCGCCCGACGGCCAGGTAGCCGTCACGCCCTGCTCAGCCAACTCTGCGCGCTCTGCGCGCTCGTCGTCTCCTACCTGGGGCTCATCGGCTACCTGACGGGTATCGAGGGTCCGTATGGGTTCGGAACCATCACCAGGCTCTCGCTTCCGGGCACGCTCGCGCTGCTCCTTCTCTCGCTCGCAGCTCTCGGCTTGCGGGCGCGCGAGGCGATGATGCGGGCGCTCAGCGGCGGCAGCGGCTCGCTCGCTGCCACCTTCGCTCGGTTGACGTTCCCGTTCGCGGTCATCTTGCCGCCGCTCACGCTTGCCCTGGAGATCCGGCTCGTCAAGGGCGGGCTCGTCACTCGTCCAATCGCGGACTGGGTCTCCGTCTTCGCTATGACCGCGCTGTTGGTCGGGAGCGTGGCTGCCGCGATCCACGTGGTCGAGGAGCTGGAAGTGCGCACGCGTGTCGCCGAACAGGCACATCGCAAGAGCGAACGGCTCTTCCGCCGTTTCATCGACACTATCCCGGACCACTCGCTGGCCTACCTGGACGCGCAGGGCGTACATCGGGAACTGAGCGGCGAGATCGAAAAGATCTATGGCTACTCCGTCGACCAGATCCTCAACACGGACGGCTCGTTCATGCGCCGCGCTGGTGACGATCCGGCAACGGAGTTGGCGGAGGCACTGCGCACCGGCCGCTTCGAGGCGGAAGTGCCTCAGCGGCGCAGGGACGGCACGACAGTCTGGGTGCACCTGATCATCACTCCGATGTTGGACGACGAGGGGGCGCATCTCGGCTACGTCAAGATCGGCCGAGACGTGACCGAGGAACGCCTGCAGCGGATCGAACTGGCCGAGCGCGGCCAGGAGTTGGAGCGCTCGAACAAGGAGCTCGAGGAGTTCGCCTACGTCGCCTCCCACGACCTCTCGGCGCCGCTGCGCGCGATCTCCGGCTACCTCGATCTGATCGGCCGCCGCTACCAGCCCGGCCCCGAGGTCGCGCACTTCATGGAGCGGGCGATGCTCGCCTGCGTGCGCATGCAGACGATGACCGACGACCTGCTGATCTACTCGCGCGCGAGCCACCACGAACTCCTACTTGAAGCGGTTCAAACAGGGGAGGTAGTCGGCGACCTGCAGGAGATGTTCGCCAGGCAGATCGAGGGAGAGGGCGCCCGGGTCGAGATCGGCGAGCTGCCGACCGTGCGCGCCGACCGCGCACAGCTGTCCCAGGTGCTCCAGAACCTGATCGGAAACGCGCTCAAGTTCCACTCGGACGAGCCCGCACAGATTCGGATCGGCGCAAACCGAGAGGGTCGCTACTGGCGCTTCGAAGTCGCCGACAACGGGATCGGCATCGGACCCGAGCACGTCGAGCAGCTCTTCAAGATGTTCCATCGTCCGAACGGCGAGCAGTTCCCGGGCTCCGGCATCGGCCTGACGGTCTGCAAGCGGATCGTCGACCGCCACGGCGGCTCGATCAGACACGAACCCGCACCGGGAGGCGGCTCGGTCTTCTCCTTCACCCTTCCTGCAACGGAGGAAACATGCAACAGATGAAGCAAGAACATCGCCTGATCGAGATCCTGCTCGTCGAGGACAACCCCGACGACGCCTTCCTCGCTCAGGAGGTCCTGCGCGAAGCGAAGTTCGCGAACGAGGTCAGGCACGTCGAAGACGGCGAGGAGGCGATGGCTCTCTTGCGCGGCAGCGACCACCACCCTGATCTCGTCTTGCTCGACCTGAACCTGCCGAAGAAGGATGGCCGCAAGGTGCTCGCCGAGATCAAAGCCGACCCGGACCTGCGCCGGATCCCCGTGATCGTGCTGACCAATTCCGCCGCCGAAGAAGACATCGTCCACGCCTACTCGAACTACGTCAACGCCTACGTGCGCAAGCCGGTCGGGTTCGCCGAGCTCGTCGACGCGATGCGCAAGATCGAGGACTTCTGGTTCGGCGTCGTCACCCTTCCTGCGCGCCGAACGTGAACAGCGCTGGTCGGAGCGGGCGCTGCTGTCGGTGATCCGGCAGGGATCCGTGTGCAGCGTCTCGACCCGGAAGGTCGACCAGCTGGTCGAGTCGCTGGGCCGCGGATCTCCCGCTCGGAGGTCTCGCGCGCCTACGGCGGTGCGGCCGTCACCGACGACGCCGCGCTGATCCGGCTCGCGATCGGCCTCGTCGTCGAGCAGTACGACGGGCTCGTCCGTCGCCGCTACCTCATCACTCGACTCGCTCGCGTTGCCAAAAAGACCACCGTCGGGTGTACGCTCCGAAGTGCAACCGCTCGGTGAGTACGACGATGCTTCGCAGGTACCGCTCGAGACGTGAGATGGAGTCTGGCGAACTCGGAGATGAGGCCTGAAGGTGGCGGTCGTGCCGGTCCGTTGCGTCGCGGCAGACGACCACCCGCTGATGCTCGAGGGCATCTGCCGCTGTCTCGGCGAGATCGACGAGGTCGAGGTGATCGGCATTGCTCGGGACGGCGCGCATGCGATGAGCTTGATCGCCGAACTTGCGCCGGATGTCGCCTTGCTCGCCCTGCACATGCCGAAGCCGGACGGGATCGAGATCGCCCGCCGACTGACGGCGGAACGTTCCGCGACGGCCGTGATTCTCTACACGGCCGACGCGGCACGCGTCCGCGTGCTGGACGCGCTCGACGCCGGAGCGCGTGGCTTCGTGCTGAAAGAGGCGAGCTTGGATTCCCTCGTTCGCGCGATCAAGGTCGTCTCCGAAGGCGGGACCTTCGTGGACGCCGCGGTCGCAGGTCTCCTCATCTCTGCGGAGGCAATCGACGGGTTCTCGCTCACCAAACGCGAGCGTGAAATCCTACTCCTGCTGGCCGACGGGATGACCGATGCGCAGGTTGCGTCCGAGCTCTCGATCTCGCCATTGACGGTCCACACCCACGTCAAGCATGCGATGGAGAAGCTTCACAGCGAGACACGCACGCATGCCGTTGCTCAGGCACTCCGGCAGTCGCTGATCGAGTAGCCCCACCGGTCCGGAGAGTCGGACGCCAGGGCGTGTTCGATCGGGCACGCGCTACGGACGACGAGAGAGACCCGGTCACCGTTCGGCGACGACGGGGTTCGAGAGGACGCCGATCCCCTCGACCTCGACCTCCACGACGTCGCCCGCCTGCAACGAGACGCGCGGGTCGCGCGCCCAGCCGACGCCGGCCGGGGTCCCGGTCAGGATCAGGTCGCCGGGCTCGAGCGTGAAGATGGTGGACGCGAACGCGACCAGGGCCGGCACGTCGAAGATCAGATCGGCCGTGTTGCCGTCCTGGAGGAGCTCGCCGTTGAGGCGTTGGACGACGCGGAGGCCCGAGCCGTCGCCGAGCGCCGAGACGGGCACCGGCTCGATCGTCGGTCCGACCGGGCAGAACGTGTCGAACCCCTTGCCGCGGGTCCATTGTCCGTCGCCGTACTGGAGGTCGCGCGCACTGACGTCGTTCGCGCAGATGTAGCCGGCGACCGCGTCGAGCGCACGCTCGCGGGCGATTCGCCGGACGGTGCGCCCGATCACCACGGCGAGCTCCGCTTCCGCGTCGACGTGGCTCGACTCGGGCGGTAGGACGATCGCGTCGCCGTCCGCGATGAGGGTCGAGGGGAACTTCCCGAAGAGGAGCGGCTCGGCTGCGACGACGCCGCCCATCTCCGCGGTGTGGTCACGGTAGTTCTGGCCGACGCAGATGATCTTCTCCGGGCGCAGCACCTCGATAGCTTAGGGTCGCCGCATGTCGCCCGTCGGCGGGATCGGAAGGCGTGCCGCCGCGGGTGGGCTCGCCGTGGCGCTCGCCGTCGGCTGGAACATCGCAGCGCTCGGCTCCATCGCGACGAGGCTGAGTCACGCCTACGGGGTCGCGCTCGCCACGGTCGGGCTGTTCATCACGGTGCAGTTCGTGGTGCACATGGTCATGCAGATCCCCGGCGGGCGTGCCGCCGACCGCTGGGGCGCCCGTCGCAGCGCGACCGTCGGTCTCGCGCTCATCGCGGCCGGAAACATCGTGTCGCTGCCGGCTGCAACACCCGCGCTGGGGTTCCTCGGGAGGGCGATCGTGGGGCTCGGGACGGGGTTCGCGTTCGTCGGTGGCAGCGACTACATCCGCTCGGTCGGCGGGACGCCGTTGCTGCAAGGCGTCTACGGCGGTTGCTCCGTGCTCGCGCCGGGAGTCGCGCTCGCTCTCGTGCCCGGCTTCGCCGACTGGGCGGGCTTCCGGGCGCCGTACCTGAGCGCGCTCGCGGTCGCGGCCGTCGCCCTGACGGCGCTCGCCCTGGCGCGGGACGGGCCCCGCACCGTCCGCCACGCCGGCGAGCGGCTCGACCGCGCCTTCCTCCGCGACCGACGGCTTCACCGGCTCGCGGCGATCCACTCGCTGTCGTTCGGATTCAGCGTGATCGTCGGCAACTGGGTGGAGACGCTGCTCCAGCACCACGGCCAGCCGCGGGGTGTGGCCGCGGCCGCGGGCTCGCTGACGCTCCTGCTCGGGTTCGTCACGCGGGTGGCGGGCGGGGCGCTGCTGCGGCGGGAGGACGCGCCGCGCTGGGTGGCCGGGAGCCTCGTTCTCGGCGGTGCGGGCGCGGTGGGGCTCGCGCTCCCGTTGCCGCTCGCAGGTCTGGTCGCCGCCGCCGCGATCCTGGGGCTTGCGGCCGGCGTGCCATTCGCGACGGCGTTCACAGGAGCCGCGGAGGCGCGGCCGGAGGCGCCCGGCGCCGCCGTCGGTCTCGTCAACGGATGGGCCTCGCTGACGATCGTCGCAGGGACGCCTCTCGTCGGGCTCACTTTCTCGCTGCCGGGCGACGGGCGGATCGGCTTCGTCGCGCTCGGGGTCGTCGCAGCACTTGCGGCGCTTGCCAGTCCGCGCAAGACGGAGCGCGCTGCGGCGCGATAGAGTCGAGCCGATGCTCGGCTTCGGCGTCACGGTGCTTCCGGATCCACCGTACTCGCGCTTCATCGAGCTGATCAGGTTGGCCGAGGGGCACGGCTTCGAGTACGCGTGGACGTACGACTCGCACGTGCTCTGGCAGGAGTCGATTCCTCTGCTCGCCACCGCGGCGGCCCAGACCTCGACGATCAAGCTCGGGCAGTTCGTCACCAACCCTGCGACCCGCGACCCGACCGTGCTCGCGAGCGCATACGCCACGTTGCACGACCTCTCCGGCGGCCGCATGGCGATGGGCGTCGGCCGCGGCGACTCCGCCGTCCGCTACATCGGCCGCCAGCCGATGAGGGTGGCCGAGTTCGAGCGCTCGCTCGCGATGATCCACGAGTTCATGAACGGCCGCGAGGTCGAGTGGAACGACAAGCAGCTCCAGCTGAAGTGGGTGCGCCCCGAGCTGCCGCAGATCCCGATGTGGGTCGCCGGCTACGGACCGAGAGCCCTCGCTGTCGCCGGACGGGTGGGCGACGGCGTGATCATCCAGCTCGCCGACCCGGAGATCATCCGGTGGATCATGGACACGGCACGCCGTGCCGCCGAAGAGGCGGGGCGCGACCCCTCGGAGCTGAAGTGCATCGTCGGGGCGCCGAGCCACGTCTCCGACGACCTCGCGGCGGCACGAGACCAGGTCCGCTGGTTCCCTGCGATGGTCTCGAACCACGTGCTGGACCTGATCGAGCGCTACGGCGCCGACGGGAGCGCCGTGCCGACCGCCCTGACCGACTACGTCCAGGCGCGGAAGTTCTACGACTACAACGAGCATTCGCGGGTCGGCGCGGCGCACGGCGAGTTCGTCACCGACGAGATCTGCGACCGTTTCTGCGTGCTCGGCAACGCCGAGCAGGCGACGGCCAAGCTGAAGGAGCTCGAGGCGATCGGAGTCGACCAGTTCAACATCTACCTCATGACCGAAGGCCAGGAGGAGACGTTGGAAGCGTACGGCGACCGCATCATCCCCGAGTTCTCGAGCAAGGCCGCGTAAGCGGTTCTCGTGACCGATCTCCGGGCGCTGCTCGAGCTTCGGGAGGCGTGGCCGATCTCGTTCTCGGCCGACGGCTCGACACTGCTCGTCGCGTCCGACGTACCCGGAACGCGCCAGCTCTTCCTCGTACCGGCGCGTGGCGGCGAACTGCGGCAGGTGACGTCGTTCGCGGAGCCCGTGGACGGGCAGCTGCTCCCCGACGGCCGCATCCTGCTGGCGATGGACGCCGGCGGCAACGAACGGACGCAGCTCTACCTCGTCGACGCAGAGCTCGGCGCGACACCCGAGCCCGTGGCGGTCGACCCGCGCTTCATACACGGGACGCCGCACGTGAGCCGCGACGGCGCGCTCCTCGCCTACTCCACGAACCGGCGCAACGGGCGCGACTTCGACGTCGTCGCTCGGCGCCTGCCCGAGGGCGACGAGCGGACCTTCGAGCTCGGCGGCTGGTGCGGCGTCGTCTCGATCTCGCCCGACGGCCGCTGGATCGTGGCGGAACGGCTGGGCGAGGAGAGCGGCGACTCCGACCTCTTCCTGCTCGATGCGCTCACGGGCGAGGTCGCGCATGCGACGCCGCACTCCGACCGGGCGGAGTACGGAGCCCAGGTGTGGCGGCCCGACTCGACGGCGTTCCTCGCCCCGACGAGCGAAGGACGGGACACGCTGGCCATCGGCCTCTACGACCTGTCGAAACGGTGCTGGGATACCGTGCTCGACGCTCCCTGGGACCTCGACTGCGCCGGGGACGACGCCGGACGCAGCGTCCTCGTGATCGCGAACGAGGACGGCTACTCGCGACTCGAGGTGCGCGACCCCGAGACCCTCGAGCTGCGCGAGGAGGTGCCGCTCCCCGGCCGGGGAGTCGTCGAGCATCCCGTCTTCTCCCCCGACGGCTCGCTGCTCGCCTTCTCGTTCTCGACGCCGGCGGCACCGTTCGACGTCCACCTCTACGACGTCGGTGCCCGCGAGCGGACGCATGTGACGGGAACCTCGCGCCGAGGCGACTCCGCCGGTCTGGTGGAGCCGTCGCTGCACCGCTTCACGAGCTTCGACGGCCTCGAGGTGCCGGTGTTCCTGTTCGAGCCCCCGGGGGAGGGGCCGTTCCCCGTCGTCGTGACCGTCCACGGCGGTCCCGAGGCGCAGTGGCGGCCCTGGTTCTCGCAGGGATTCGGAGCGCTGACGCAGCATCTCCTGGCGCGCGGGTATGCGGTCGCGGCGCCCAACGTGCGGGGTTCGAGCGGGCTACGGCAAGCGCTACGAGCACCTCGACGACGTGCGAGCTGCGACTGGACTCCGTGCGCGACCTCGCGTCGCTGCACGGCTGGCTCGCGGCCCGGCCGGCGATCGACGGCTCGCGGGCGGCCGTCTACGGGCGCTCGTACGGCGGGTACATGGTGCTGGCCGCGCTCGCCTTCCAGCCCGAGCTCTGGGCGGCAGGGATCGAGTTCGTCGGCATCTCGAACCTCGCCACCTTCCTCGAGAACACGTCCGAGTACCGGCGGGCCGCCCGCGAGCGCGAGTACGGCTCGCTCGCCCACGATCGCGAGTTCCTCGAGCGCGCGTCGCCTGCGAACCGCGTGGACGCGATCCGCGCGCCGCTCTTCATCGAGCACGGTCGCAACGACCCGCGTGTGCCGGTCGGGGAGTCGGAGCGCATCCACCGGCTGCTGACCGCGAGGGGCGTCCGGTGCGAGCTCGTGGTCTACGAGGACGAGGGGCACACCGTCGAGAAGCTCGCGAACCGCGTGGACGTGTTCGGGCGCGCAGTCGCCTTCCTCGACGAGGTCATGCCGTAGGCGCGGCTGGTGATGTAACCGGCAACCTTCGCCGACCACATCACTACCATGGGCGCCGCACGGCGCCTTGGCCGAGTGGTTAGGCACAGGTCTGCAAAACCTGGTACACCGGTTCGACTCCGGTAGGCGCCTTCGCCGCCCACTCGCTCGACCGCTCAGGGGGAGCAGCGGGCCGTGACCGAGTCGTCGCTCCGGTGCACGATCCTGATCGTGACGCCGGAGATCGAGACTGTGGGGGCGATGAACTGCGAGCTGGCGTGCCCGCGAGCCGGGACGGCTCCTGCGACGGTGAGGCCGTTGTTCTCGCAGGCGATGACGGAGCCCTCGTCCATTCGTCCGGGCTTGAACGTGCTCGTCTGCCCGACGTGCAGGGTCAGGATCGGGGTCTCGCTGAGCGAGCCCGCGACCGGGCCGGGCGACTTGCCGCCGAACACCAGCCAGGCGTCGAACCCGAGGATCGCGACGACGATCCCGGCGATCGCGAGCCAGGACGACCATCCTTCCGACGGCGCGGCGCGGGTCGGCGACACCATGGGATAGGAATAGCAGCCGGTCGGGCGCGGGATCCGAGATGGGTCTCTCGGGCGCTGCGAGCGCCTCGTGCGGCAGGAGTCGGATCCCGAGCCGCGTAAGGCTGCGGCCTAGTACGGAACCCGGCGCGATTCCGCCCCCGATGCGGCTTCCCGCCCCGTCCGGGACGCTGTGAACGATGAACAGCCTATCGCGGGCCGTCGCTGATCATCGCCTACAGCCACTGCATCGCGCACGGGATCGAGATGTCGACGGCGATGGCCCACCAGAAGGAGGCGGCGGACTCCGGCTACTGGCCGCTCTACCGCGACGACCCGCGGCTCGCCCATCCGTTCCAACTCGACTCGCGATCGCCGAAGATCCCGGTCGCCGAGCTCACGGCGAAGGAGAACCGCTTCGCGAGCCTGGCACGCGCCCATCCCGAGGAGGCCGCCGAGCTGGCTGCTGAGGAGCAGCACGACGTGGACGAGCGCTGGAAGCGCTACGTGCACATGGGCAAGACCGAGGTCTAGATGTAAGTCCCAGGAGCGTTGTTTGTCCGACCTGCCTTGGAGGCTGGTGGTTGTGAAGGCCACCAGCTACTCCAAGGAGGTCGGACGGTGATATTGCATCGCAACGCCAGGACGTGCCCGCAGTCGAGGCGTTTGCTCGCGGATCGGGTGCTGGTTGAGGGCTGGTAGCTGGCGGCGGCGGCCGAGGCCGCCGGCGTCAGCGAGCGGGCGGCCTGGAAGTGGGTCGACCGCTATCGTCGTGAGGGCGAGGCGGGCCTCGAGGATCGCCCATCCACCCCGAAGCGGGTGCCGTCACGGACGCCGGCCGAGCGGGAGGAGTTGATCCTGCTGCTGCGCGAGTTGCGCTTCACGAGTCCGGAGATCGCGGAGACGCTCGGGATGCCGCTCTCGACGGTTGGCGCGGTCTTGGGCCGCAACGGGCTCGGGAAGCTGCCCGGGATGCAGCCCGACGAGCCGGCCAACAGCTATGAGCGGCCGCGGCCGGGCGAGCTCGTCCACATCGATGTGAAGAAGCTCGGCCGGATCGGCCGTCCCGGCCACCGCGTCAACGGCGACCGCACGACCAGGAGCCGCGGGATCGGCTGGGAGTACGTGCACGTCGCCGTCGACGACGCGACCCGGCTCGCCTACGTCGAGGTGCTCGCCGACGAGAAGGGGCCGACCGCGCCGGCTTCCTCCGCCGCGCCGTCCGCTTCTTTGGCCGCTGGGGGATCCGGGGTCGAGCGCGTGCTGACCGACAACGGCTCCTGCTACCGCGCGGTCGTGCACGCGCTCTCCTGCCGCCGGCTCGGCATCAAACACCTCCGCACGCGTCCCTACCGCCCGCGGACAAACGGGAAAGCCGAACGATTCATCCGCACCCTCACCGACGGCTGGGCCTACGGCGCCGTCTACCGCACCAGCAGCGAACGCACCGTCGCCCTCGCCGGATGGCTCGACTGGTACAACCGACTCAGACCACACCGCTCACTCGGCCGCAAACCACCCCTCAGCCGGCTCGCCGAGATGAACAACGTTGCCGGGACCGACATCTAGAGGTTCCGGCGCCAGAAGAGGAAGCCCAGCGGGACGATCCCTCCGAGCACGAACCACGGCGCCAGCGCGATCCGGGCATAGGCGTCGACCGTCGTCCGCGCGGCAGCCTTGCCGGCCTCGGCGTGCATCACGGAGGCGACGCGGCCGAGGTCGTGCTCACCGAAGACCCGTCCGCGGGTGAGCGACGCGAATGCCTGGAGCTCGTGCCCGCTCTCCGGATCCGGCTGGTAGCGAGGGTCGACCTTCCCGTGGACGTAGACGCGCTCGTCGGCCGACCAGACGTGTACGAGGAGTGGAGGGACGAGCGACTCCTGCGGGAAGGAGAAGCGCGCGTCCGCCGGCAACTTGCTCGCCTCTCCGTCGGTGAAGACGACGAGGAGCCGGTGCGTCACCCCCGGAGCGAAGAAATGCGCGTTCGCGACCGAGAAGAGAGCCTGGAGGGCGGTCGCGCGGTCCGGGTATCTCTGGCTCGGCGGCGGACGGTCGATTCCGACCGACTGGCGGAGCGTCCGCTCGAAGAGCGCCGCGTCGGTCGTCGGGAGGAGGCTCGGCAGCGTCCGGTCGGTCATCGACGCGATGCCGACCGGGATGTCACCGAGCGTCGCGCGGAGACGCAGTGCCTCGCGCTTCGCGCGCGCCAGCCGTGAGGGTGCGCCGCGAGTCGGGCGTGCGGACATCGACAACGACGTGTCGAAGACGAAGAACGCCTGCGCGTCGGCGCGCTGGGTGAGCTGTCGTTGGCGCACGATCACGGGCTGGGCGGCGGCAACGGCGACGAGCGCGGGCAGGAGCACGAGGGCGAGGACGACCGGGGCGAGCGCACGGCGGCCCGGAGTCACGAGCGAGAGCGCGCGCCGGATACGGCTCGCGCGACGCTCCGTCAGCAGCAGGGCCGCGAGCGGAACGGCAGCCGCGAGTGCGAAGAGCGCGCCGAACGGCGTCAGGAACGAGAGGCCCACGCTACGTCCTCCGGAGAGGTGGGAATGGAGCGGTTCGGACGGGCGCAGCAGCTGCCACGCGCCGCGCGGAAGGGGGGGCTCCGTGGGGGAACCATGGGCTCACCCACGTCAGAAACCGGAGCCGATCACGCCGACGCCACGTCCGCGACCGAAGCCGTAGCCACCGCGGGCGTCCTTCCCGAAGCGGGACTTCCCGGGCCGCTGGAGGCGGAGGACGAGCTCGAGGTTGAGCTTGGCGGCGTAGTTCGCCGAGTCCTCGCCGATCGCGCGCTGGAAGTACTCGGCCGCTCTCCGCAGGGTTTGCGTCAGCGCGCTCGCATCCGCCGCCGGCGTCGTCACCGTCAGCACGCCGAGCAGGTTCGCCGCCGTCGAGCGCTCCTCTCCGGTGCTGGCCGTCCCCATGAGCCGTTCGAGCTGGTCCTGCGCCTCCACCCGGGTCGCGGGCACGTCCTGGCGGCTCTGGGGGTTGGAGCCGATCCGGCTGAACCAGAAGAGCTGGAGCGCGCGGCGGTAGGTGAGTGCGTCGCCGATGCCGAGTAGCGTGCGCGCCGGGTCGCCGGGGAACGCCGCCGGCGAGGTCCACAGCCCGACGTGCGAGTGCAAGGCGCGGAAACGAAGGTCGTCGCGTGTGAGCGTGCGCTGCCAGCGGTGCGTGTCGACCGCAACGAGCGCGAGGACGACCGCGACACCGAGACAGGCCAGTGCGGCGAGCACGAGGCGGGAGCGCCGAAGCACGGTCACGTCGCCGTCCCGATCCGCAGGCGTGCGTTCAGGCGCTCGTTGCCGGCGAGCAGCAGCACGAGCGCGAGCCCGAGCGCGAGCAGGCCCCATGGCGCGGCTGCGGCGATCGGCTGCGCCCGGTGTCCGGCCCGATGCGTGAACGCCTGCGGCTGGACGAACGCGTTGTCGCCGAAGAGCGCGGCGAACGTCCGCACGTTGTCGGGAGCCGCGAAGAGCGGAACGATCCGAACCGGGATGTGCGCGTGCCGGAGCGCGAGTGCCTCCGCGACCAGGGGCTCGGCGTCCGAGGAGGAGTCGTCGAGGTCGCTCACGAGCAGGATCGAGCCGTGCTGCACGTGCGCCCGTCGCAGCGCGTCCTGCGCGGCGACGAGCCCGCGCGACACGCGGGTGCCGCCGCTGAACTGATCCCACGGGCTCTGCCCGAAGACCGGCGTGCCGCCCACGACCCGGACAGGCTTGAAGAAGCGGAGGAACTGCAGCAGCGCACCGGGCGGCGAGTTCGGCGGCAGGAGCTCGTAGGCGACGTCCGAGAACATGACGAGCCCGATCGCCTGGTTCGCGGCGACGATCCCCTGCAGCGTCGTCGCCACCCGCTCGTAGGTGGCGCCCGAGATGCTCGCCGACATGTCGAGTGCGACGACCGCGGTGGACGCGCCCTGCGGCAGCACTGCGGCTCTGCCGCTGCCCGCGGAGCGGGCGGTGAGCACCGCCGCCGCGAGCGTGCCGGCGAGTGCGACGGCGAGCGCCACGCGCAGGAGCGTGGTGCGACTCGCGGCTGCGGCGAGCCGTGTCAGGTCTCCCAGCGGCGTCGCCTCCCGGCGGTGGAGAGTGGCGTTTCTCACGTGTGCGCCTCGTCCGCTCCCGAGTCGCGCGAGTCGGCGGAGCCTGCGCCGCCGCCGGCCGGGGGCACTCCCATGCGGGCACGCTCGGAGATCGCCTGCACGTCCTCGTCCTCCGGTGTCCCGGGCGACCAGGCGAGCGCCCGCGCCGTGTCGGAGAGGTCGCGCACCTCGAGTGGGAGCTCGTCGGCGACGCGTTCGAGCGCCTTGCGCTGGAGCGTCTCGTCGCCTCGCTCGCGAGCCCAGAAGAAGACTGCGAGCGCACGCTCGAGGGTCGTGGCCGGGGCGGCGGGCGCGGCTGCGACCGCGGGCTTCCTGAACCCGAGGGCCCAGCGTCCCGCGAGCAGAAGCCCGGTTGCGGCGAACACGGCCGCGAGCCCGAGTCCGAGCCAGAAGACGAGGGCCGGCGACAGGCGGTACGTCGGCGAGGCGACCGGCGCGAGCCGGAACTGCCAGTTGAGCGCCTTGTGGCGCGAGAGGTAGGCGACGATGCCCGGGCTCACCTGTGAGAGCGTCTCGACGGCCGGGAACGCCGCCGTGATCCCGTACTGTCGCTTCCCGCCGACGGTGAGATAGTCGATGTGGGCGGGGGAGAAGTGGAAGACGTGGTACTTGTCGCTCGGCGGCTCGGTCGGGACGCAGGTCGCGGTGAGGCAGCGGAGCGTCCATGTCCACGTGATCTGCAGGAAGCGCCCGCTGCCGAGGCGCAGCACCGTCGGCGCCCGCACCGGCTTGTAGGGCCGGAAGTCCGCGTTGACCTGCAACCGGGCAGGGTCGACCCACTTCGTGTCCGCGACGACGGCCACCTTCGCGGTGATCGCGTCGCCGAAGAGGTGCACGGTCGGCGTGATCGACGCGTAGGCCTTCAGCGGCACCCCGTCGCCGACCGCCGAGCCGGTCGGCACAGGCGGTAGGAACGCGGCTGCGGGCGCCGCCGCCACGAGAGCGACGGCGACCGCCGCGCCGACGAGCGCGCGTCTCATGCAACTGCTCCGCGGGCGAGAACCCTCAGGTCCGCCCAGCGCAGGAAGGCGGCGAGGATCTCGCCTCCGTCGTGGGAGGAGATCGTCACCGGCTCGGTGCCGAGCCGACGGAACACGCGGGTGAGGGCGGCGCTTCGCGCATCGTGCTCGGCCCGCAGGCGATCGGCTTCGCCGCGGGTCAGGTGGACCGGGACGACGGCGCCGCCGGCCGGGTCCGCGTACGGGATGGTGACTCCGCCGACGTCGGGGAAGGAGCGCTCCCAGAGCGGATCCTGGACGACGACCGGCACGAGCTCCCACCGGTGCTCGAGGGCGCGCAACCACACCCCCTCGTCGGGCGGGACGAGGAAGTCGGAGACGACGAACACGAACGCCTGGGTGGGCAGGTCGCGGCGGTGCCTTCCGAGGTACTCGAGCCCCTGCGAGACCGTGTCAGCCGGGGCGTGGAACGGCCGCTCGAACGTGCCCTGCTCGGCGTGGCGCTCCGTCCTCGGCGGCCGCCAGTACGGCTCTCCGTGCGCGTAGTCGAGATAACCGGTCAGGCTTCGCGCAACGCGCGCGCTGTCCCCGACGAGGTCGAGGATCTCGAGCAGCGCGAGAGGCTTGTCGAGCGGCCGGAGCGTCGAGGCGCCGATACCCATCGAGGGGCGACGGTCCGAGAGCACGACGACGCGTGGCGCCTCGTCGGCGAACAGCTCGTGGACGATGAACTCGTCCTCGTCGCGCGCCGCCGAGAGGCGGGCCGACGCGGGCCAGTCGATCCAGGCGACGTCGTCGCCCGGCCGGTACCGGCGCGATCCGGCGACGTCCGAGCCCGTCCCGCGCCGGGCGCTGCGCACGCCGCCGAACGCGAGGCCGATCACCCGTCGGCGCGGGACGAGCGGGAACACGCCCGCGGCGGCCACTACCGTCCTTTCGCTCCCCGGCCGCCCGGAGTCACGGCGCCGCCGACGCGGGGACGTCGAGATCGATGTCGAACCCGGGCTTCGGCGCCAGCTCCAGGCATCGCTGCTGCACTTCGACCGCAGCCGCCGCCCAGCCCCGGTCGCGGATCTCGGCGAGGAAGCTCGGCCGGAAGAGCAGCCGATGCATGAGCACGGGCACGAACAGCCGCTCGACGTCCTCCGGGGTGACGTAGCGGCGCCCGTGCAGAACCGCCCACGCGCGGGCTGCGCGGTTGAGCGCGAGCGTGCCGCGCACCGAGGCGCCGATCGCGACGATCTCGAGCCTGCGCGTCGCTCGGACGAGGTCGATGCCCCACCGTGCGACCGCCTCGTGCAGGAAGACGTCACGCACCGCGTGACGGAGCGTTGCGACCTCGGCCAGGTCGATCGAGGGCTCGAGCCGGGTCAGCGGATGGCCGCCGAGCTGCTCGTCGACGATCCGCGCTTCGTCGTCGGCGTCCGGATAGCCGAGCGTCGTTCGGACGAAGAAGCGGTCGAGCTGTGCCTCCGGCAGCGGGAACGTCCCCTCGTACTCGATCGGGTTCTGCGTCGCCATCACGAGGAACGGCTCCGGCAGGCCGCGTGTGACGCCGTCGACGGTCACCTGCTGCTCGGCCATCGCCTCGAGCAGCGCGGACTGGGTCTTCGGCATCGCCCGGTTGATCTCGTCGACGAGCACGACGTTCGCGAAGACCGGCCCGGGCCGGAACTCGAAGTCGCGCTCACGCTGGTTGAAGATCGCCAGACCGGTCACGTCGGTGGGCTGGAGGTCCGGCGTGCACTGGATGCGAGAGGAGACGGCGCCGCGGATCGACTGTGCGATCGCGCGGGCGAGCACCGTCTTCGCCGTGCCGGGGACGTCCTCGAGGAGCGCGTGGCCGCCGCACACGAGCGCGGCGACGATCAGGGTGATCTGGTCGCGCTTCCCGTGGACGACCGTCTCGATGTTGTCGAGCAGGCGCTGCGCGATCTCGTGCGCGGCGGCGGAGTCGTCGGTCGCCAAGCGTGCCTCCCAGGGGAAGAGGAGAGCGAACGGTAGCTGCAAGTGGAGCTCCCTCACTGAGACGCCGGAGTCGGCGCAGAGTTGCCGGATCAGCCGACGCCGACGTCACGCCGCTCGAGCGCGAACGGGGCAAGCGCTCCGGCGAACACGCCGATCGCCGCGAGCAGGACCGTGTGTCCGGCGGCGAGACCGTTCCGGAGCGGGTCGCCGGCCGAGTACTGGTAGAAGGGCGAGGCCAGCTTCGCCGGCTCGAGGACGTCGACGAGCGACGCGAGCGACGCGACGAGGTACGCGGCGACCGCTGCCGCGGCGACCACGCCGGCGGTGAGCGCGCGGCGGCCGGTGGCTGCGCCGACGAGCACGGCGAGGGCGCCGTAGGCGAGCGCGAGCAGGACGGCGGCGGCCGTGGCGGCCGCGAGGTGCGCGAACGAGACGTCCATCGACACGGCCCGACCGCCCACCCACAGCGAGACGAGGAGGACCACGCCGAGACCGACCACCTCGATCGCGAGCGCCGCGAGCTTCTCCAGCACGACGCGTCGGCGGGAGACGGGACACGAGAGCAGGAGCTCGAGCGTTCCCGCCTCCTCTTCGCCCGCGACCGCGCGTGCGCCGGCGCCGATCGCCGCGACGAGCAGGAGCAGCGGCACCATGAACGAGAAGAGCTCGCTCCCGAGGTACCCGGCGGGCGAGAGGTAGTCGACCTCGCCGCCGAACCCGATGAACGCCTTCAGGGCGTCCGGGTACTGCTGCACGAGTCGGTTCAGCGCCGGGTTGGAGCGGACCGTCGGGTAGACGGAGACCATCAGCGCGACCATTCCCACCAGGCCGACGCTCCACCAGAGAAAGCCGCCGCGCAGGTCCCGCACCGTCTTGAGCGCGACGTTACGCAGCACGGCCGCCCTCCCGGAAGAGACCGAGGAAGACGTCCTCGAGGTCCGGTTCGCGGCTGTCGAGCGTCAGCACCTCGTGGCGGGCGAGCGTCTTGACGAGCGGGTCGGCGGGACCGGTGAGCGCGAGCACGACGGTGTCCCCACGACGCTCGAGCTCTCTCACTCCGGGCACCTCGTCGAAGGCGTGCGGGGCGGGAAGGACGTGAAAGGCGACCTCGACGCGGGTGAACGCACGGCTGCGAAGCGACTCGATCGTGTCCAGGAGCTCGAGTCTGCCCCCACGCACGACCGCCACCCTGCCCGCGACCTCCTGCACCTCTGCGAGCACGTGGGACGAGAAGAAGACCGTCCCGCCGTCGGCGACGCGCTCGCGCAGCAGGGCGTAGACCGCTTGCTGCACGAACGGGTCGAGGCCGGAGGTCGGCTCGTCCAGGACGACCAGCTCCGGCCGGTGGAAGAGCGCGAGCAGCACGCCGACCTTCTGGCGGTTTCCCTTCGAGAGAGAGCGCACCGGCCGGTCGAGCTCGAGGTCGAGCCGGCGGGCGATCGCCTCGCCGTCGCCGAGGCCGGGCGACCCGCGTAGACCGGAGAAGTACCGGAGGTGCTCGCCCGCGGTCAGTCGCTCGTAGAGGCGGAGATCCCCGGGCAGGTAGCCGATCCTGCGGCGGATCTCGCGGGAGTTGCGGCGCGGGTCCAGACCGAGCACCTCGATTCGCCCGGCGGTCGGCCGGATCAGGTCGAGGAGGAGCCGGATCGTCGTCGTCTTGCCGGCGCCGTTCGGCCCGAGGAAGCCGAGCACCTCTCCCGCGTGCACCTCGAACGTGAGGTCGAGCACGCCGGGTGTCTGCCCGTAGCGCTTCGTCAGTCGGTCGGCCCGGATCACCGGTTGGGCCATGGCCCCAGCGTGCCCGGCGCGGTCCCGGGCGGAATCCGGGCGTGTTCTGAACGACGCCGTGGAAAGCTACGGCCCGGGCCGGGGGAGCGCGGGCCGTAGCTCGAACGCGCGTCGCGCGAGTGTCAGTCGATCTTGACGGCGACGTGCTTGATCTGCGTGTACTCCTCCATCGAGTACGCGGACATGTCCTTGCCGTAGCCCGACTGCTTGTAACCCCCGTGGGGCATCTCCGAGGCGATCGGGAGCAGGTGGTCGTTGACCCAGACCGTCCCGTACTGGAGCTTCCGCGCCGCGTTCATCGCGCGGCCGACGTCACGTGTCCACACGGATGCCGCCAGCCCGTACCGGACGTCGTTCGCCCAGCGGATGGCCTCGTCGTCGTCGGCGAACCGCTGGACGGTGACGACCGGGCCGAACACCTCGTTCTGGACGATCTCGTCGGTCTGCTTCACGTCCGTGACGATCGTGGGCTGGACGAAGAAGCCCCGGTCGCCGTTCGTGCCTCCGCCGGTCAGGATGGTCGCGCCCTTGGCGCGCTCCAGGAAGCCGAGGACCCGGTCCTGCTGCGCCTTCGAGATCACCGAGCCCATCTCGATCTCGTCGCTCGACATGGGGTCGCCGACCTTCAGCGACTCGACCTGCGGCACGAGCTCCTCGAGGAGCTTGTCGAAGACCCGGGGCCCGGCGATGACGCGCGAGCCCGCAGTGCAGTCCTGTCCGGAGTTCCAGTACCCGGCGAGGCGGATGCCGGCCGCGACGGCCGCGGGGTCGGCATCGTCGAACACGACCATCGGCGCCTTGCCGCCGAGCTCGAGGTGCACGCGCTTGAGCGTGTCGGCGGCGTTGCCGGCGATCAGCTTCCCGGTCGCCACGTCGCCGGTGAGGGAGACGAGGCGGACGTCGGGGTGCGCGACGATCCGCTCGCCGGCGGGCACGCCGTCGCCGGTGACGACCTGGAGCACGCCGGCCGGGATCACCTCCTGCGCGAGCTGCGCAAACCGCAGGAGCGAGAGCGGCGTCTGCTCGGACGGCTTCAGGATCTGGACGTTGCCCGCCGCGAGCGCAGGACCCAGCTTCCAGACGGCCATCATCAGCGGGTAGTTCCAGGGGCAGATGCCGCCGACGATGCCGAGCGGCTCGCGCCGGATCATCGAGGTGTAGCCCTCGATGTACTCGCCCGCGGACTTGCCCTCGAGGTTGCGCGCGGCGCCGGCGAAGAATCGAAGGTTGTCGGACGAGAACGGCATCTCGTCGCGTGAGGCCATCAGCGGCTTGCCGACGTTCAGCGACTCGAGCTGCGCGAGCTCTTCCGCGTTCGCGTCGATCACGTCGGCGAGTGAGTGCAGCAGCTCCGAGCGTTCCTTCGGCGTGCGCTCCAGCCACTCGGGCAGGGCCTTCTTGGCCGCCGCGACGGCGCGGTCGACGTCCTCGGCGCCGCAGGCAGGGACCTCCGCGATCGTCTCGCCGGTCGCGGGCGCGATCACCTCCATCGTCTCGCCCGAGGCCGCGTCGGTCCACTCGCCCCCGATGAACGCCTGGTACGTGGTGGTCGTGGTGCTCATGTGATTCCTCCCTTGTCCTGTACGTGGAGACTAGACCGCCGTGATCTGCGCTGTCTCGACCGCCTCGGTCACGTTCGCGGCGCCGCGCCGCAGCATCCCGGTGTCGCGCATCAGCCGCTGTGCGAGCGCGACCGGGATCGACGTCAGGACGATCATCGCGAACGCGATCGCGTTCACGACCGGCAGTTGCTGGCCGAGGCGGATGTAGCCGAAGATCAGCAGCGGAAGCGTGTTCTGCGCGCCCGCCGTGAAGTACGTGACGACCACCTCGTCGAAGGAGAGCGCGAAGGCGAGCAGACCGCCTGCGACGAGCGCCGTCGAGAGAACCGGCCAGACGACGAAGCGGAACGTCTGCCAGCCGTCCGCGCCGAGGTCGGCCGACGCCTCGAGCAGCGACGGCGAGGAGCGCCGCAACCGCGCGAGCACGTTGTTGTAGACGATCACGACGCAGAAGGTGGCGTGGCCGATCACGATCGTCCACAGCGACAGGTTCATGTGGTTGAAGACGAAGAACGCGTTGAGCGCCATGCCCGTGATGATCCCGGGCAGCGCGATCGGGAGCACGAGCAGGAACGAGACCGCCTCGCGTCCGAAGAAGCGGAAGCGCGCGATCGCGAACGCCGCGGCCGAGCCGAGGACGAGCGCTGCGCCGGTTGCGGTCAGCCCGGCCCGCACCGAGAGCCAGAGCGCGTCCCTGACCTCCTGTGCGTGCCACGCGACGCGGAACCACTTCGTGGTGAACCCGGGGACCGGCCAGCTCTGGATATTCGACTTGTTGAACGCGTAGACGAGGATCAGGAGCAGCGGCACCCACAGGAACGCCGTCACGAGCACGGCCCAGGCCACGAGTGCGATACGAGTTCCCCGCGACTCCATCACGAAGCCCGTTCGCTCCGCCGGTGTACGCCGATGGCGATGGTGATGTACACCTACATCGCCTCGAACGCGCCCAGCCGGCGGGCGATCAGCAGGTACACCGCCATCACGACGAGGGGAACCGTCGCGAACGCGGCCGCAAAGGGTACGTTGTTCGAGATCCCGACCGAGGAATAGACGACGTTGCCGATGAACTGCGACGACGCTCCGCCGGCGAGGAGCGGCGTCACGTAGTCGCCGAGCGTCAGCGAGAAGGTGAAGATCGAGCCGGCGACGACCCCCGGGAGCGCGAGCGGCAGCACGACGCGGCGGAACGTCTGAAAGCCGCGGGCGCCCAGGTCTCGCGACGCCTCGAGCAGCGACTCGGGGATCCGCTCGAGCGCGCCGTACACGGGCAGGATCATGAACGGGAGCCAGACGTAGGAGAAGATGATCCACACGGCCCAGTTCGAGTAGGCGAGATGGAGCGGCCCCAGGCCGAGCTCGGCGAGCGTCCAGTTGAGAACGCCGTGCGAGTCGAGGATCAGGCGCCAGATGTAGACGCGGATCAGGTAGCTCGACCAGAGCGGGAGCAGGACGGCGACGAACAGCAGCGCACGCGTGCGGGGTCGTGCGAGGCGGGCCATGAAGTAGCCGAGCGGGAAGGCGAGGACGGCGTCGGTGAGCGTGACGGCCGCAGCGATTCCGATCGTCCGCAGCGCGATCGTCCGGTAGGCACTCGACTCGAAGATCGTGCGGAAGTTCCCGAGCGTCCAGTGGTGCTCGATCTCCGTCGTGAATGCGTTGACCGTCCAGAACGACGAGACGAAGAGCGCCGCGAGCGAGGCGAGATAGACGAGGGTGAACGCGAGGAGGGGAGGGCCGAGCAGCAGCAGCGCCTTTGCCCAACGGTGCCGCCAGAAGAACGCCGACAACCGCCGGCGTTCTTCGAGGAGAAGCCAGCGGGGGGCGGTGTGTGACACCGCCCCCTCCGTCGATCTAGACGATTGCGAAGCGATCGTCTATCCCTTGAGCTGCGTCCACGCCTGCTGCCACGCCGTGTAGTCCATGCAGTCGTTCTGGCCGTTGCCGCACGCTGCGACCGGCGTCTTCCAGAACTTGATCGAGTCGAAGTACTTCTTCGACGCGCCGCAGTGGTACTGGGCAGCGGAGCCCGGCGAGAGCTTGTTCATCACCGCGCACGCCTTCGTGTTGGCCGGCGTCTCGCCGAAGTAGATCGCCTGCTGCGCCTGCACCTTCGGCGTCGACACCCACCGCATCCACAGGTAGGCGCAGTTCGGATGCTTCGCGTGCGCCGAGAGCATCCACGTGTCGGCCCAGCCGGTGGCGCCCTCCTTGGGGATCAGGTCGGCCACGGGCACCTTGTCCGCCTTCAAGGTGTTCGTCTGGTACGGCCAGGAGGCGCCGAGGACGGCGTCGCCGTTCTTGAACAGGTCGATCTCGTCCGAGGCGAGCGCCCAGTACTTCTTGACCAGCGGCTTCTGCTGCTTCAAGAGCGCGATCGCAGCGTTGAACTGCGTCTGGTTCAGCTCGTAGGGATCCTTGATGCCGAGCGACGGCTTCACCCTGGAGAGGTAGAGGGCGGCGTCGGCGATCTGGATCGGGTTGTCGGGGACGGTGATCTCGCCCTTGTACTTCGGGCTGTAGAGGACGGACCAGCTCGTCGGCTTCGGCTTGACCTGCTGTGTGTTGTAGAGGAGCGTGTTCGGCCCCCACTGCAGCGAGATGCCGTAATGGACGCCCTTGACGGTGTTGTGGGGCGGCGACTTGAGCGCCGGGATGAAGTTCTTGAAGTCCGGGATCAGCTTCGGATTGACCGGCTGGACGTCGTGCCCGTAGATCAGCCGCAGACTCGCGTCGCCCGAGGCAGAGACCATGTCGTATTGGGTCCCGCCTCCCTGACGCATCAGGGTGACCATCTCGTCCGACGAGCCCGCGTACTTCGCGTTCACCTTGCAACCCGTCTTCTTCTGGAACGGATTGACCCACTGGGGTTGCGTGTACCCCTCCCACGCGATCAGGTTGAGCTGACCCTCGCCCTTCCCGATCGTCGTCGGCAGCCCGTTGCCGGCACTCACGCCGGCGGCCGGCACGCACAGAGCCGCGGTCGCCGCGGCCAAAAGGACATGTGCCCTGCGTATGCGAATCACTGCTTGCTTCCCTCCTCGATGACGAACGTGTGCTCCGGCCGCCAACCCAGCCGGACCCGTCTGCCGCGCGCCTCGAGCGCCTCCTGCGAGGAGGTCTCGAGATTCTGGCGCACGACAGCAAGCTCGCCCCCCGAGTCGAGCTCGACGACGTAGCGGGTCACCATCCCGACATAGACGACGTCGCGGACGCGGCCCGCCTCCATCTGGTCGCCGGAGGGCAGGCTCTCGCTCTCCTCGACCATGTGGATCTTCTCCGGGCGGATCGTGAAGCGCCGCCCGGCTCGCTCGAGCACGTTCGAGACGCCGACGAAGCCGGCGACGAACTCCGACTGCGGATGCTCGTACACGTCGGCGGGCGCACCGACCTGCTCGATCCGACCGTTCGAGAACACGGCGAGCCGGTCGCTCATCGTGAGCGCCTCCTCCTGGTCGTGCGTCACGTAGACGAAGGTGATGCCGAGCTCGCGCTGGAGCTCCTTGAGGAAGACCTGCATCTCCTGGCGCAGCTTGAGGTCGAGCGCGCCCAGCGGCTCGTCGAGTAGGAGCAGAGGCGGGCCGTTGACGATCGCGCGCGCCAGGGCGACGCGCTGCCGTTGGCCTCCCGAGAGCTGCGATGGCTTACGGGAGCCGAGACCGGGCAGGCGGACCCGCTCGAGCACCTCCTCGGCCCGGGCACGGCGCTCGCGGCGCGGGACGCCTTTCACGCGCAGGCCGTACTCGACGTTCTCGAGCACGCTCATGTGCGGGAAGAGCGCGTAGTCCTGGAAGACGGTGTTGACCTCCCGTTCGGACGGGGCGGTGCGCGTGACGTCGACGCCGCGGAGCTCGACTCGACCGGCGTCGGGACGCTCGAAGCCGGCGATCACGCGCAGCGTCGTCGTCTTCCCGGATCCGGAGGGCCCGAGCAGCGTGAAGAACTCGCCGTCGCCGATGTCGAGGTCGACGCCCGCGATCGCCAGCACCTCGCCGTAGGCCCGCCTGATGCCGCTCAACCGGACGGCCGGCGCGCCCGCGACCGGGGCGGCGGACGGTCTAGCCGGCGCCTGCGTCGCCAAGCGCCTGCTCCAGCAGCTCGAGTCCGTGCTCCAGCTCCTCGTCGGTCGCGCTGAGCGGCGGCAGGAGCCGGATGACGTTCCCGTAGAGTCCGCACGCGAGAAGGATCAGCCCCTTCTCGAACGCCGCGGCCGTCACGGCCTTCGCGGCGTCGGGAGTCTGCTCCACGAGCTCGAGCGCCAGCATCCCGCCCAGGCCGCGCACCTCGCCGACGAGCGGCTGCCGGGCGGCGATCTCGTCGAGCCGGCTGCGAAGCAGCGTCCCGACCGCCCGTGCCCGCTCGCGAAAGTCCGCGGACGACAGCTCGTCGAGGACGGCGACGGCGGCTGCGCAGGAAAGCGGGTTGCCGCCGAAGGTGCCGCCGAGCCCGCCGGGGTGGACCGCATCCATCAGGTCGCTGCGGCCGGTGACCGCCGCGAGCGGCAGCCCGCCGCCGAGCGTCTTGCCCGAGACGAGGAGGTCCGGCTCGATCCCGAGCTGCTCGATTGCCCACGTCGTCCCCGTGCGGCCGCAGCCGCTCTGCACCTCGTCGTCGACGTAGAGGATGCCGTGCTCGTCGCAGATCGTGCGCAGCGCCTGGACGAACTCCGGGTGGCATCGGGATGAAGCCGCCTTCGCCCTGGACCGGCTCCAGCACCACGCACGCGACCGAGGACGGATCGACGTCCTGCTTGAAGAGCAGCTCCAGGCCGTGCAGGGCGTCCTCGGTCGACACCCCCCGGTACGGGTACGGCGCCGGCGCGCGGTAGACCTCGGGTGCGAGTGGGCCGAAGCCCTTCTTGTAGACGAGCTTCGACGTCATGGCCATCGTCAGCAGCGTGCGGCCGTGGAACGCGCGGTCGAAGACGACGACGGCGCTGCGCCCGGTGGCCGCGCGCGCGACCTTGACGGCGTTCTCGACCGCCTCCGCGCCCGAGTTGACGAGCAGCGACTTCGTCTCCGCACGCGCCCGGCCACAGCTCGGAGAGGCGGCGGCAGACCTCCACGTAGGGCTCGTACATGCCGACCATGAAGCACTGGTGCAGATAGCGGTCGGCCTGCTCGTGGACGGCTCGGACGACGCCCGCCGGTCCATGCCCGAGGTTCTGGCAGGCGATGCCGCCGCCGAAGTCGAGGTACTCGCGTCCGTCGGCGTCCCAGATGCGGGCGCCTTCGGCCCGGCCGACGACGAGCGCCGGCGTCGAGACGCCACGCGAGACGTAGCGGTCCCGCGCTTCGAGCACCCGCTCCCCGGCGGCGCGTTCCTCCACGGACATGGGCGGCCGGATTATCGCCTGCGCGATGCAGGTTTTCAAACGGCTCCGCCTGCGGATTGCGAGGCGCTCGCGGCGGGTGAGTGTCGAAATGCGCAGCGAGCGATGATGGGTCGGGGCGTCTTGGAGTAGATCTGCGCGGCGCGACGACCAGTCCGGTCGAGCCACGTCTGGTGCCAGGCACCGAGACGTGTCCGAACGCGCCAGCGCAGCCGCCGACCTCGTGTCTCATGCTCGCTCCGGAGCGGGGCACGTCCACTTGCGCCACGTCCGCGTGCCTGGCACCCGACAGGTTTCAAGTGGGCGTGGCTTCGACGGGAGCGCGCAAGCGCGCCGCGGCGAACGCGGCTGCACTCGCTGGGTGTGCGCCTACCGCACGAAGCCGCCGAAGTCGCCCATGTAGGTCGCGCCGAACCCGTCGAGCACTGCGCGCGCCTCGTCGCTCGGCTCGCCGAAGACCGTGAACCGCGTGGGGTCGACCGCCGCGAGGAAGCGCGCCGCGAACGTCTCCCCGAACGTCCCGAGGTGCGTCATGGTCGCGGCCGAGTCCGCGTAGCGCTCGTAGAGGTGGACGGCGCTCCCGTCGTCGGCTGACGAACCACTCGTAGCCAATGCGCCGGGCTCGGTGCGCGTCGACTCGACCATCTCGTCCACAACGGCTCTGAACTCGTCCAGCTTGCCGTCCTTGACCGCAAGCTCCAGGAGCCAGGACACCTGGTCATCCATGCGCAACCTCCTCACCCCCGTTGGGAACCGACCGAGGGATCCTATGAGGTTGACCGAGCGGTCGCGCGTATGAGCCGCTCTCGGTCTCGCGGATCCTCGGCGTCTCCTCAGGGCAGCTCGAGCTCGACGCTCTCCAGCACGATCGACTGTGCGAGCGGGTCGCGCGGGTCGATCTCCTCCACGTCGCAGCGTGCTCCCTCGGCGACCGTTCCCCGGGTCGCGTCGACGAAGTGCTCGACGAAGTGCGCCGGGGTCATGTGCGACATCGGGCCGATCCGGACGCGCACCGAGCGGATGCTCTGGGCACCCTCGCGAGAGGCTACGTCCTCGAGTTCGCGAACGAGATCGGCCAGGAGCGCGCGCTCGTGCATCAGCGCGCCTCCCCGTCCAGCTCGCGCCGGATCGCCGCGGCGACGGCCTGCGTCGCCGCCTCGACCTCGGGCGACAGCGGCGAGCCGGTGTCGAAGCGGGAGCCCTCGATGCCGTACACGATCGTCCGGGCGGGCAGCTTCCCGAGCGCCCTGGCCAGCTCGATCGCCTCCGCGACGCCGAGCACGTGCGTCGAGGCGCGACCGAGGTCGTCGGGGAGCGGCGCCTCGTGGGCGAGGATCCGCCTCACGGTGCCGACCTCGGCGCCCGAGCGGGTGGCGTCGACGACGATCGCGGTGGAGCAGTCCTCCCAGGCGGAGAGGAGCGCCACGGGCTCCCCCTCGCAACCGAGCACGCGGACGCCGTCCGGCAGCTCGCCCTCGAGCAGCCGGAGCACCGCCAGTCCGGCCGCGTCGTCGCCGCGGAGCTCGTTTCCCACGCATACCACGCAGACGTTCACGTCCCCGGCCGGGAACGAGGGCGAGGTCACGAGCGCTCGACCTCGAGCTGCAGGAAGTGCGTCGCACAGGAGATGCACGGGTCGTAGTTGCGGATCGTCTGCTCGCAGCGCAGCCGCAGCTCGTCGTCGCCGAGCGTCGTGTGGGCGGAGACGAACGCGTGCAGGTCCTCCTCGATCGAACGCTGGTTCTGGGAGGTGGGAGGGACGATCTTCGCGTCGAGGATCGCTCCGCCCTCGTCCAGCCGGTAGCGGTGGTAGAGGATGCCGCGCGGGGCCTCGCTTGCACCGTGCCCCCAACCCGCGGCCGGGACGACCTCGAGCGCCGGCTCGGCCGGCTCCTCGTAGGCCGCGATCAGCCGCAGCGCCTCGTCGCAGGCGTGGACGATCTCGACGGCGCGGACGACGATCGAGCGGAAGGGGTTGCGGACGACGTGCTCGAGCCCGACCTCCTCGGCGGCCGCGAGCGCGTCGGGCGTGAGCAGCGGACGGTGGAGCGCGTAGCGGGCGAGCGGGCCGACGAGGTAGGAGCCACGCTCGAGGAGTCGCGCGTGCAGGGCGTTCGAGTGGGCGACGTGCTCCTCGACCACGTGCTCGAAGAACGCCGAGATCGGGATGTCGAGGCCACGCGAGGACACGAGCCGATCGCCGCGGTCGATCGGGTACTCGCCGTTCGCGTCGAGCGCGACGAACTCGTAGTCCTGCTCGAGGGCGGGGAAGTCGAGGCTCGCGACGACGCGCACCGCCTCTCTCGCCGCCTGCTTCGCCCACTCGAGGTCGGGGACGAGCGCGTCCAGTTGCGCCCGGGACGGCGCCTTGTACCAGCCGCCCACCCGCACGTTGATCGGGTGCACCTCACGGCCGCCGACGACGCGCATCACGTCGTTGCCGATCTTCTTCAGCCGCAGCGCCGTCTCGACGAGGCCCGGGTTCACCTTCGCCAGCTCGACCGCGCTCGCGACCCCGAGGAAGTCGGGCGCGTGGAGCATGAAGACGTGGAGCGTGTGCGACTCGATCCACTCACCGCAGTAGAGAAGGCGCCGGAGCGCCCGTAGCTGGCCGTCGACCTCGACGCCGGCGAGCGACTCCATCGCGAGGCAGGAGCTCATCTGGTAGGCGACCGGACAGATGCCGCAGATGCGCGCCGTGATGTCGGGCGCCTCGCGGAAGTCACGGCCGCGGAGGAGGCCCTCGAAGAACCGCGGCGGCTCGTAGATGCGGAGCTTGACCTCGGTGACGAGGCCGTCGCGCATCCGCACGAGCATGCCGCCCTCGCCCTCGACGCGGGCGAGGTAGTCGGTGCGAATCGTCTTCGTCCTACTCATGGAACGTCGCCTCCCGCCGGAACGCCGGCGCGTTGCCGGTGATGCCGCGGAACGCGCGCAGGAGCTGCGGCTCGCCCGCGCCGAGCGCGCTCCATTGAGCTGCGAGCGCCGCGGTGTTCGGCTGCTCCTTCGGGCCGAAGCATCCGAAGCAGCCCCGCGCGTAGAGGGGGCAGAGAGCGCCGCAGCCGGCCTGGGTGACCGGCCCGAGGCAGGGCACGCCGCGCGACACCATCACGCACGGGATCGCGGCCCGCTTGCACTCGACGCAGACGCTGTAGGCCGGGACGTTCGGGCGGCGGCCGGCGAGGAAGGCGCCGACCACCTCGAGCAGCTGCGCCTTCGAGATCGGGCAGCCCTGCAGCTCGAAGTCGACGTGCACGTGATCGGCGATCGCGGTCGAGGTGCGGAGCGTCGAGATGTACTCGGGGCTCGCGTAGACGGCGGACACGAGGTCGCCGATCGATTCGACGTTTCGCAGGGCCTGGATCCCGCCGCTCGTCGCACAGGCGCCGATCGTGACGAGGTGCTTCGACACGCGCCGGATCTCGTGGATCCGCTCGGCGTCGTGAGCGGTCGTGATCGAGCCCTCGACGAGCGAAAGGTCGTACGGCCCCTTCGCCGTCGCGCTCGACGCCTCGAGGAAGTACGCGATCTCGACCGCTCCGGCCACCTCGAGCAACTCGTCCTCGCAGTCGAGGAGCGAGAGCTGGCAGCCGTCGCAGGAGGAGAACTTCCAGACGGCGAGGCGTGGCTTCCTCATCGCCGCTCCCGGCGCCGGCAAAGCCGGCATCCCCGCTCCCTCGAGCCTGCGCTCACAGCTCCTGCACCTCCAGTAGCCGTGCGATCTCGTCCCAGCGGTAGACGGGCCCGTCGCGGCAGATGAGCGTCGGGCCGAGCTGGCAGTGACCGCACAGCCCGACGCCGCACCGCATCGTCCGCTCCATCGAGATCCAGATGCGGTCGGGCGACACGCCTCGCTCGAGGAGGGCTCGCGCGGTGAACCGCATCATGATCTCCGGCCCGACGACGAACGCGACGGTGTTCTCCGGCTCGATCCGAGCCGACGGGATCAGCGTCGTGACGACGCCGACGCGTCCGCGCCAGTCGCTCGAGGCGGAGTCGACGGTCACGTCGACGCTCACGTCGAGGCGGCCCCGCCAGCGCTCGAGCTCCCGCGTGAAGAGGAGGTCGCGGGGCGTCCGCCCGCCGTAGAGGAGGACGAACTCGCCGACGTCGCCGCGGTGGGCGAGCACGTGGTAGAGAGCGGGCCGGAGCGGTGGCAACCCAACGCCGCCGCCGACGAGCACGAGATCGTGCCCTCGAGCCTCCTCGAGCGGCCAGCGGTTGCCGAACGGGCCACGCACGCCGATCACGTCTCCGGGGGCGGCGGCACAGAGCGCCTGCGTGACGGCGCCGACCGCGCGGATCGTGTGCACGAGCGTGCCGCCGTTCGCGGGATCTCCGCTCGTCGAGATCGGGACCTCGCCGACGCCGAACGCGTAGAGCATGTCGAACTGCCCGGGGCCGATCGGCTCGATCGCGTCGCCCACGGGCTCGAGCTCGAGCGTCCAGTTGTCGTGGTTCTCCCGCCGCCTGCGGACGACGCGGTAGGGGAGGGGCGTCATGGAGCCGCGCGCGAGCGCGGCAGGCTCAATGCTCGCCGTCGCCATAGACGTCCATCAGCTGCAGGCGCGTCGCCTGGAGGCGGTTGACGAGCACCTGCGAGAAGCGGGTCAGCAGGTCGCGGCAGAGCTCGGCGTCCGCGTCGCATTTCCCGCGGAGGCACGCGCCGTCGAACTGCACGGCGCGGATGGGCTCGACCGCGCGACCGGTGAAGTGCCAGCGGTGAGGCGGCACGAGCCACGACCAGCCGACGATCTCACCGGAGCCGACGGTCTCGACCGTCAGCGAGCCGCGGTTCGGGACATAGGCGTCGAGCGCGACAAGCCCGTGCCGGACGAGGAAGAAGACGTCGGCGGGGTCGCCCTCGCGGAAGAGCCTCTCGCCTTCGGCGAAGACGACGTTCGAGGCGCAGCCGGCGATCAGCTCCAGCTCGTCGGGGTCGAGACCGGCGAAGACCGGGCTGTCGGTGATGAGTGCGTCAAGCGTGCGCATGCTGTTCCTCCTCGTCGCGCAGGGCGGCCACCTCCGCGCGGATGTCGATCCCGACCGGGCACCAGGCGATGCAACGGCCGCAGCCGACGCAGCCGAGCGTGCCGAACTGGTCCTCCCACGTCGCGAGCTTGTGCGTGAGCCACTGCCGGTAACGAGCACGCGGGGAGGGACGCGTGTTCCCGCCGTGCATCTCGGCGTAGCGGACGGAGAAGCACGTGTCCCAGACGCGGTCGCGCGCGGCACTCGTGCCGTCCAGCGAGCTCGTGTCCTCGACGTGCGTGCAGAAGCAGGTCGGGCAGACGAGCGTGCAGTTGCCGCAGGTGAGGCAGCGCGCGGCGACGTCGTCCCAGACGGGGCTCTCGAGGTTGCCGAGCAGGAGGTCGTGGAGGCCGTTCGCCTCGAAGCGTCCGGCCGTCTCGCGTGCCGCAGCGGCAACGACGAGGCCTGCGGCGTCGACGTCCTCGGTCGTCGCGGGCGTCGTCGGCAGCTCGGCGAGCACGGCCTCGCCGGCGCTCGAGCCCGCGCGGACGAGGAAGCGGTGCTCGTCCTCGAGCACCTCTGTCAGCGCGAGGTCGAAGCCGTCGTTCGCGCCCGGGCCGGTGCCGAGCGCACTGCAGAAGCAGAGGCTGGACGGTGCTCCGCACTCGACCGCGACGAGGAAGACGTCGGCTCGCCGCGCCGCGTAGTCGCCGTCGCGGAACGAGCCGCCGAGGAAGACCCGGTCCTGGATCTCGATCGCCGCGAGCTCGCACGGGCGGACGCCGACGAACGCCGTGGGCTCGGCCTCGGGCACCGCCTCTTCGACCGCCATCTCTCCGTTCTCGCGCCGTGCGTGCCAGAGGCGCACGCGGGGCGGCAGGAGCTCCTGCTTCCACGAGTGCGGGCCGACGGCGTAGCCGAAGAGCGCGTCGTCGTCCCGTCGCACGAGACGGTACGAGCCGGGCTCCTGCTCGGCCGTCCAGCCGGACGGCAGGTCGGCCGCGCCGCCCAGCTCTGCGTACGCGATCACGCCGTCGCGGACGGCCGGCCCCACGATGCGGTAGCCGCGCTGTCGGAGCGCAGCGAACAGCGCATCGAGGTGCCTCGCGGCGAGCGTCTCCGCCATGCCTCCAGCGTGCGTTCATGCTCCGGGCAAGGCATCGGTACGCCGCCCGATCGCAATGCGGGTTTCCCGCGCGGGACGGTGCTGTTCTGCCGATGCGGTGCGCATCGTCGCCGGTGACGATCGGCACATGTGCCTCTGCGATTCCAGGCCAG
The DNA here is from genome assembly GCA_963762675.1 of uncultured Thermoleophilia bacterium. Lineage (GTDB taxonomy): Bacteria > Actinomycetota > Thermoleophilia > Gaiellales > Gaiellaceae > Palsa-739. The sequence goes on from CAVXLS010000001.1 coordinate 152,087, forward strand.
GTGGTGGCGAGGCTCGACGACGGGCTCGCCCGCATCGACGTGTCCGGCGTCCGGCGTGACGTCAGCGTCGCCTTCACGCCCGAGGTGGAGCCCGGCGACTGGGTGCTCGTCCACGTCGGCTTCGCCCTTGCGCGGATCGACGAGGACGAGGCTCGGGCGACGCTCGACCTGCTTGCGGAGGCGATCGCGGCGGAGCTCGAACCGGTGCAGCCAAGTGACAGTCTGTTACAAGGCTCGAGAGCTGTTCCGCGGTGAGGTACGTCGACGAGTTCCGCGACGGTAGGGCGGCGCAGGCGCTCGCGGCGGAGCTGCGCGGACTCGTCGAGCCAGGGCGGCGGGTGAAGCTGATGGAGGTCTGCGGAGGTCACACGCACGCGATCTACCGGCACGGCCTCGAGGCGCTCCTGCCGGACGAGGTCGAGCTCGTGCACGGGCCAGGGTGCCCGGTCTGCGTGATCCCCATGGGCCGGGTGGACGACGCGATCTCGCTGGCGGAGCGCCCGGGGTGATCTTTGCGAGCTTCGGGGACATGCTCCGTGTGCCGGGGGCTGGAAGCGCCGGCGGCCGAGCCGCCGCCGCCCGGCCGGAAGACCGCGCCGCCGCTGGCGGCGCTGGGGCTGGAAGCGACGGCGGCCGAGCCGCCGCCGCCCGGCCGGAAGACCGCGCCGCCGCTGGCGGCGCTGGGGCTGGGCGCCGGCGGTCGCTGCTCGAGGCGAAGGCGCGTGGCGCCGACGTCCGCACGGTCTATTCGCCGCTCGACGCGCTCGCGATCGCGCAGCGGGAGCCCGAGCGTGACGTCGTGTTCTTCGGCGTCGGCTTCGAGACGACCGCGCCCGCCACCGCGCTGACGCTGCTGCGCGCCCGAGCGCTCGGCGTCGAGAACTTCCACGTCTTCTCCAACCACGTCCTGATCGGGCCGGCGCTGCGCGCGCTGCTCGACTCGCCGGACACCGAGATCGACGGGTTCGTCGGCCCCGGTCACGTCTCGACGGTGATCGGCACGCGTCCCTACGACTTCGTCTGCCGCGAGTACGGGCGTCCGGTGGTCGTCGCGGGGTTCGAGCCGAACGACATCCTGCAGGCGATCGCCATGCTCCTCCGCCAGCTGCGCGAGGGGCGCGCCGAGGTCGAGAACGAGTACGGCCGCGTCGTCCGCGTCGACGGCAACCCCGGGGCGCTGGCGGCGATGGAGCAGGTCTTCGAGGTGCGGGAGGACTTCGAGTGGCGCGGGCTCGGCCCGATCCCGAGCAGCGGCCTGCGGATCGCCGACGGGTTCGCCGCGTGGGACGCGGAACGGCGGTACGAGGTTCCCGGCGCGCGGATCGAGGATCCGAAGGCGTGCCGCTGCGGCGACGTCCTGCGCGGGCTAGCCAAGCCGTACGAATGCAGCGTGTTCGGCACCGCCTGCACGCCGGAGCGACCGCTCGGCACGTGCATGGTCTCGAGCGAGGGCGCGTGCGCCGCCTACTACGCCTACGGTCGCCACCGGCGGCGCGACGAGGTTCTCGCGTGACCGGCGACGTCATCACGCTCGCCGACGGCGCAGGAGGCAAGGCGTCACGCCGGCTGATCGAAGGGCTGTTCCTCGAGGAGCTGCGAAATCCGCTGCTCGAGCCGCTCGGCGACGCGGCAATCGTCGGCTTCAACGGCACGCGGTTCGCCGTGACGACCGACTCGTACGTCGTGCGCCCGCTTCGCTTTCCGGGCGGCGACATCGGCGCGCTCGCGGTCAACGGCACCGTCAACGACCTCGCGGTCTCAGGGGCGGTGCCGCTCGCACTCACCGCCGGCTTCGTCATCGAGGAGGGGTTCCCGCTCGCCGAGCTGCGCGAGCTCGTCGCGTCGATGGGGGGCGCAGCGCTCGACGCGGGTGTCGCCGTGGCGGCCGGAGACACGAAGGTCGTCGAGCGCGGCGCCGCAGACGGTCTCTACGTGACGACGGCGGGAATCGGATTGCTCGACCTGCGCGCGGTGCTCGGCCTCGACCGCGTGCGGCCGGGCGACCGTGTGCTCGTCTCCGGTGGCATCGCCGAGCACGGGATGGCGGTCATGCTGGCCCGCGGCGATCTCGCGCTCGAGCTCGACGCGGAGAGCGACACCGCGCCGCTCCATGGGCTGACCGGCTCGCTGTGCTCCCTCGGCGACGAGCTGCGCTGGATGCGCGACCCGACGCGCGGCGGCCTCGCGACGCACGCTCAACGAGCTCGCGGCCGGGGCCGGACTCGGCGTCCTGCTCGACGAGCAGGCCGTGCCGGTGCACGAGGGAGTCCGCGCCGCGTGCGAGCTGCTCGGGATCGACCCTCTCTACGTCGCGAACGAGGGGAAGCTCGTCGCCGTGGTCGCTCCCGAGGCGGCCGACGAGGCCCTCGCGCTGCTGCGTTCGCACCCCCTCGGCTCGCGCGCGGCGATCGTCGGCGAGTTGCGCGAGGACGGCGAGGCACTCGTCGTCGCGCAGACGCCGTTCGGGACGCGGATCGTCGACATGCTCGTGGGCGACCCGCTGCCGCGGATCTGCTGAGTAAGCGTGGGGGGACCCTCGGCTCCCCCACGAGCCCCCTCCTTCTTCGGCGCGCGCGGAACCTGATCGGAGTCGGTGCGAGCCGCTGGGACGGCGGCGAGCTCGAGCTCGTCCTCGCGCTCTAGCTCTCGTCCCCCCAGACGCTCTCGAAGGTTCCGAAGCGCAGCTCGCTGTCGTAGTGGTAGCGAGTGTCGTCGACGCGGCCGCATGTACTCGTCGCGGTTTTCCGAGACGAACGCGTTGTATGCGTCCGTCGAGGCCCAGCGGTCGACGACGAGATAGCGCCCGGGCGCCTCGAGGTCGCGCAGCAGCTCCGTGCCGACGTAGCCGTCGCCGCTGCGGAAGAACTCGGCCCACTCGCCTCCGGGGCCGTAGACGCGCTCGAACTCGGCCGTGTCCCGGACCTCGTAGCTGAAGACCAGCGCGATCACTGTCCGATTCTGCCACCCCGCCACGCTAAGGTCCCCGCGTGAGCGCCGAGCCGCTGGTCGAGTCGGGCGAGGAGGATCGCAGCGCCTACGACGGCGTGCTGCGCTTCTACCACCTCGCGAAGCATCAGGAGTGGGCCGTGCGGGACATGCCTTGGGGGGAGCTCCCGTTCGTGCCGGACGGGAAGGGGACGCCCGAGCGGCGCTCCCGCCGCCGCGACATCTGGCGCTCGGTCGTCATGCAGCAGCTCCAGGCGGACATGTTCGCGTGCGAGATGGCGTCGCAGCTCCTGAACGCCGCTCCCGACCCCGAGGCGCGGCTCTACTACTCGACGATGGTGCAGGACGAGTCGCGCCACACGGAAGCGTGGTTGAAGCTGATCCAGGAGGTCGGCGGCGAGGGCGAGCGGGATCCCTACCTCGACCAGCTCGCGCACATGTTCCTCGAGGCCGACCTGCTGGAGGAGAAGGTGTTCCTGATGCAGGTCTTCTTCGAGCGGCTGATCATCCCGCGCTTCCGGCTGATCGCCCGCTCGTCTCGGGGAACCGTGCTCGAGGACCTCTGCAACCGGCTCGCGATCGACGACGGCATCCACCACGGCGCCGGCATGGCGTACGAGCGCGTCCTGCTCGTGAGCGCGGGGAAGAAGGTGCGCCAACAGCTCGTCGATGCGGCGAACCGGATGCTGCCGACGTTCGCGCAGCACGCGCTCTGGCGGCCGAAGGCCCGCGAGATGATCGGCCACCTGATGGAGGCCCGCGACCGGGAGCGCCTGCGCGCCGACCTCCAGCACGGCGTCCGCCTCGCGAACAGCCTGGGCCTGGACGTCACGGAAGTCCGGTTGCCCTCGTGAGCGTGGTGAAGGTCTGCCCTCCGCGCGGCAGGGCCTGACTGACGTTCAGAGGGTGAACCGTCTGTCACCGCCGGCGCAGCGCCCGGCTTCGCCCCGCGTCTCTCCGGGGTTCCCCGCTATCGAAGCCCGCCGCGCTCGAAGTGGGCGCGGAAGAAGTTCTCGCTGCCGGCGGTGGCCATCGCCGCCGAGGCGCTGATCTCGAGCGCGAGCGCCGTCGCGGCGACGATCTGCGCGAGACGGTAGACCTTGCCGGGGCCGGCGCAGCCCATCAGCTCGAGCCACTCGCGGGCGTAGGGCAGCGTCGTGCCGCCGCCGACGGTGCCGACCTCGAGCCCCGGGAAGCGGATCGAGGCGTGCAGGCCGCCCTCGACGGGATGCTCGACGCCGTGCGCCATCGAGCTCGTCCCGACCATCCCGAGATCCTGGCCGGTCGCCGCGAACACCGCGGCGACGGCGGAGGCCGGCGTGAACGCCACCGACTGCATGCCCGACGCGACCGCGCCGTGCGTCCCGGCCCAGGCGAGCTCCTCGAGGTCGCCCCGCGTGGTGCGGAGGACGCGCCGGATCGCCTCGTCCGTCAGCGCCGTCTCGGCGATCACGGTCTTCCCGTGGCCCTGCTGGAAGTACTCGGACGACGGCTTCTTGTCGCCGCCCATGTTCGCCTCGAGGATCGCGCGCTCGACGGCGACGGGCGCCTGCGGCAGAACGTACGCCATGTTCAGCGCGTAGGCGTTGCGGGTCATCATGTTCGCGCCGACCGCGTCGCCGGTCGTGAAGCGCCAGAGGACGTGGCACATGGGGCCGACGACGTGCGTCTTCGCCTCGCGCAGCACGGCGTGGCGGGAGAGCTCCGGCCGGTCGGCGGCGGCGAGGAACTCGCGCATCGACGGCACCTGCGACTCGATCCACCGCGCCAGGGCGAGCGCGTCGCCGGCGCTGCCGCAGACGAAGCACGACGCACGGGTGATTCTGTCCGCGATCACGTGCGTGCGAAAGCCGCCCGACTCTGCGACGGCCTTCGCGCCGCGCTGCACCGAGGCCGTCAGGCCACCCTCGGTGTGGGCGAGCGGCACCACGACGTCTTCGACCGCGCGCCCCGTCTCGACGACGTCGCCGTCGTCGGAGAGCTCGTACTCGCCGAGCGAGATCCGCAACTCGGCGACCGACACGGGAATCGCGACCACGCCGGTGACCGACTCGGCCGCGTGGGCGAACGGGGCGACGTCGACCCCTGTCACGACGCCGTCCAGTCCCAGCGCCTCACGGCGCGCGCGGACGGAGGCGGGATCGTTCTTGCGCGGAAGCTTCGGCACGGAGTCATTCTCGCTGAGTACGCTCTCGTGCGTGACCGCGACGACCATCGACGGCAAGGCGCTCGCCGCGAAGGTACGCGCGGAGGTCGCCGCCGGGGTGGCCCAGCTCGACCACGTCGGCCTGGCCACCGTGCTCGTCGGCGACGACCCGGCCTCGCACGTCTACATCAATCTCAAGCAGAAGGCGGCACAGGCCGCGGGAATCGACGCCCGTGACCTGAAGCTTCCCGCCGCGACGAGCGAGGAGGAGCTGCTTGCCACCGTCGCCGAGCTCAACGGCGACGACGGCGTCGACGGGCTGCTCGTCCAGCTGCCCCTGCCGGGGCACATCGACGAGACGCGGGTGATCGAGGCGATCGCCCCCGGGAAGGACATCGACGGGATCCATCCGCTCAACGCCGGCAGCCTCTATCTCGGCCGCCCGCGGCTCGTCCCCGGCACTCCGCTCGGAATCATGCGGATGCTCGACGAGTACGAGATCCCGCTCCAGGGGGCACATGCCGTCGTCGTCGGCCGGTCGGCGATCGTCGGGAAGCCGATCGCGCAGCTCCTGCTCGCACGACACGCGACGGTGACGATGTGTCACTCGCGCACGCGCGACCTTCCGCGACACACGCTCGACGCCGACGTCCTCGTAGCGGCGGTCGGCAGCCTCCACCTGATCGGTGCGGAGATGGTGAAGGAAGGCGGGACCGTCGTCGACGTCGGCATGAACCGGACCGACGACGGACTCTTCGGCGACGTCGATCCGAGGGCGGCCGAGCGGGCGGCGTTCATGACTCCGGTTCCGGGCGGCGTCGGCCCGATGACCATCGCGATGGTGCTTCAGAACACGCTTACTGCGGCACGCGCGCGGCGCGAAACGGGTCTTGCGCGCGGCGTGAACTGAGTTACACTCCGCCTGCTTCATCATCGGTCGGCGGCTCGGTGCCCGGGCCGTCGTTGTTTGTGCAAGGAGGAACGGTTGGCTGAGGGCACCGTAAAGTGGTTCTCGAACGAGAAGGGCTACGGCTTCATCGAGCGGGAGGGCGGCGACGACGTCTTCGTCCACTTCTCGGCGATCACGATGGACGGCTACAAGTCGCTGACCGAGGGCCAGCGCGTGTCGTTCGAGGTCGTGCAGGGCCCGAAGGGCGCGCAGGCGGCGAACGTCCAGGCGGCCTAGAGAACCTGTCGGACCTAAGGTGTGAGAGGGCCCCGAAAGGGGCCCTCTCCGTTTCCCGCTTCGCCCGCTTCGCTTTCCGCTCGCTCGGCAGGCGAGCCGGCGGAGCCGGCTCGCGCCCGTGCTGTCGGCGGGCCGTGGTGGGCCGCGCCCGCGCATGTCGGTCGCGGCGGCGGGGACGATTCCCGCTTCGCCCGCTTCGCTTTCCGTTCGCTCGGCATGCGAGCCGGCTTTGCCGGCTCGCGCGGCTCGAGCGCGCCCGCGCAGTCGGTCGCGGCGGCGACACCGCACACCCGCGCCAGCGCGAACCCCGACGGTTCTGCGAGGATCGAGGGACGGATGGCAATCGACAGGGAACAGCTTCTCCACGTCGCGCACCTGGCGCGCCTCGAGCTCCGCGAGGACGAGGTCGAGCGGCTCGGCGTTCAGCTGAACGACATCCTCGCCGCGGTGTCGAAGGTGTCCGAGCTCGACCTGTCGGACGTCCCGCCGACCTCGCATCCGCTCGACGTCGCGAACGTGTGGGCCGCCGACGAGCCGCAGGAGTCGCTGTCGCTCGAGGACGCGCTTGCGAACGCGCCGGAGCGGGAGGGCTCCGTCGTTCCGCGTTCCGCCCGCAGGCTCGTGATCGACACGCTGACACTCACCGCCGAGGAAGCGGTACGCCTCCTGCGCGAGAGGGAGCTCTCCGGCGCGGAGCTCTTCGCCGCGTACCTCGAGGCGATCGGCCTCCGCGACGGAGAGCTGCACTGCTACCTCCATCTCTGCGACGACCCGGGCGGCGAGGGGATCCCGATCGCCGTGAAGGACGTGATCGGCACGCGCGGCATCCCCACGACCGCCGGCTCGCGGATCCTCCAGGGGTACGTCCCCGTCTACGACGCGACCGTCGTCGCGCGTCTCAAGGCGCACGGGCTGCGCATCCTCGGCAAGACCAACACCGACGAGTTCGCGATGGGCTCCTCGACCGAGAACTCCGCCTACGGCCCCACGCGGAACCCCTGGGATCCCTCGCGCGTGCCGGGCGGCTCCGGGGGCGGCTCCGCTGCGGCGGTCACCGCGGGGCTCGCACCGTGGGCGCTCGGCTCCGACACCGGAGGCTCGATCAAGCAGCCGTCCTCGCTCTGCGGCAACGTCGGGCTACGTCCGACCTACGGGACGGTCTCGCGCTACGGCGTCGTCGCCTTCGCGTCGAGCCTCGACCAGGTCGGCCCCGTCGCGCGCACCGTCCGCGACTGCGCCTACCTCTACTCGATGATCGCGGGTCGCGATCCCCGCGACTCGACGACCGTCGACCTGCCGCAGCCGGTCGCGCTGCCGGAGGGCGAGCGGCTCCAGGGGCTCCGGATCGGTGTCCCTCGCGAGCTGAACGACGCGGCGGGGATCGAGCCCGGCGTCGCGGCAGCCGTGGCCCGCGCCGTCGAGCTCTGCCGGGAGCTCGGCGCGGAGGTGGGGGAGTGCGAGCTGCCGCTCTCGGTCGAGTACGGGATGGCCTGCTACTACCTGATCGCCCCGGCGGAGGCCTCGTCGAACCTCGCCCGCTACGACGGCGTCCGCTACGGCTACCGCGCCGCCGATCCTGCGGACAGGCTCGACATGTACAAGCGGACGCGCGACGAGGGCTTCGGGGACGAGCCGAAGCGGCGGATCCTCGTCGGCACGTACGCGCTCTCGGCGGGGTATTACGACGCGTTCTACGGGCAGGCGCAGAAGGTGCGCACCGTGATCAAGCGCGAGCACGACGCGGCCTTCGAGCGCTTCGACGCGCTCGTCTCGCCGACCTCGCCGACGGTCGCGTTCCCGCTCGGAGCGCGCACCCAGAACCCACTCGCCATGTACCTCAGCGACCTGCTCACGATCCCCTCCTGCCTCGCCGGCCTGCCGGGCCTCAACCTCCCCTGCGGGCTCTCCGAAGGGCTGCCCGTGGGCCTGCAGCTGATCGGCCCGCAGTTCGGCGAGAACGTGCTCTTCCGGATCGGTCACGCGCTGGAGCAGGCGCTCGGCTTCGACCCGTTCCACCGAGGCTCCGGGCGTGACGATGCGGTTCGAGGATCCCGCGGCGGAGTTCGTGCCGGCCGTGGAGCGGGTCTTCGGCGAGCGGCCGCGCGTGCTGGACGGCTCGCGGGCGGTCCTCCTCGGCGAGGTCAAGCTGCAGCTCGAGGCGGGCGAGCGCGAGCTGTGGCTGATCGAGCGCCACGGCGTGCTCGAGCAGCGGCTGGCGATGGTCGAGGTACGGGACGACATCGAGGCGGCGTTGCGCGAGGCGAAGTCGAGGCTCTGCGTCGATGTCTGACTGGGAGCCGGTCGTCGGCCTGGAGGTGCACGCGCACCTGAAGACGCGGACGAAGATGTTCTGCCGCTGCGAGCTCGCCTACGGCGCCGACGAGAACACTCACACGTGCCCCGTCTGCCTTGCGCACCCGGGAGCGCTGCCGGTCCCGAACGGGAAGCGCGATCGAGCAGACGATCCTGCTCGGCCTCGCGCTCGATTGCGAGATCGCCCAGCGCGCGGTCTTCGCGCGCAAGAACTACTTCTATCCCGACCTGCCGAAGGGCTACCAGATCAGCCAGTACGAGGCGCCGCTGTGTGGCCGCGGCAGCTTCTCGCTTCCGGAGGCAGGCGGCGACCGCGCGATCGGCATCGTCCGCGCCCACCTCGAGGAGGACGCCGCGAAGACCGTGCACGCCGGCGGTGCAACCGGTCGCTCGGTCGGCGCCGACTACTCCCTGGTCGACTTCAACCGCGGCGGCACGCCCCTGCTCGAGATCGTCACGGAGCCCGACCTGCGCTCGGCGGAAGAGGCGATGCGGTTCCTCCGGCTGCTCCGGCAGACGATCGTCGAGCTGGGGATCTCCGACGCCGAGATGGAGAAGGGCACGCTCCGGGCCGACGTCAACGTGTCGGTCCGGGAGCGTGGCGAGGAGGGCTACCGGCCGCGCTGGGAGATCAAGAACATGAACTCGTTCACCTTCGTCGGTCGCGCGATCGAGGCCGCGATCCGGCAGCAGGTGGCCGCGCACGAGGCCGGCGAGACGGTCGAGCAATCCACGTACGACTACGACGCGGACACCGACCGGCTGACCGTGCACCGCTCGAAGGAGGAGGCCGACGACTACCGCTACTTCCCCGAGCCGGATCTCGTCCCGGTCGAGCCGCCGGCGGAGCTCGTCGAGCGGCTGCGCGGCGAGCTCGGCGAGCGCCCGGCAGACCGGATCCGGCGGCTCGGCGTCGAGCTCGGCTTCGAGTCGGCGGCGGAGCTCGTCACGACCGGCAACGAGTGGAAGGCCGAGGCGCTCGCCGGCGCAGGCGTCGAGTGGAAGGCCGCAGCCGCGCTCGCGATGAACCGCGGCGACTTCCTGCCCGAGAACGCGCCCGCGCTCGCGAAGGTCGTGCAGGCGAACGTCACCCGCGAGGCGCTGGACGAGGCGTTCGCGGCCGCTGCGACGGAGCGGATCGACGCCGAGACGTACCTCGCCCGGGCCGCGGTCTCCGACGAGTCCGCGCTCGAGCCCGTGATCGACGCGGTGCTCGCCGCGAACCCGGAGCAGGTCGAGACCTACCGCGGCGGCAAGGAGGGCGTGCTCGGCTTCTTCGTCGGCGCGGTGATGCGCGAGACTCAGGGCAAGGCCGACCCGAAGGTCGTCAACCGGCTGCTGCGGGAGAAGCTTCGAGGCTAGGCAGGTCGCGCACCGCCGCGCTCGCCGTCCCGAGGATCGCGGCGACCAATACCGGCGCGGCGAGCACGATCATCATCAGTCGCGGCGTCGTGTGGGCGAGCAGGAGCCCGGCCAGGAGCGGCCCGAGCGGCGCCGTCGAGGCGCGGAGCATGTTCGAGGCCGCCATCGTCCGCCCGAGCAGGTGGTCGGGGATCAGCACGAGCGAGTAGGCGCTCATCGCCGAGTCGGTGTTCGGAAACCAGAACGCGTGCAGCGCCACCGCGGCGGCCAGCACGTACACGTTCGGGAACGCGAGGAAGGCGGCGTAGACGAGCGCCATCCAGAACTCCGAGAGCAGGATCGCCCGCATCGGGAAGATCCGGCGCAGGAACGGCGAGGCAACCGAGCCGAGCAGCAGCGTCCCGCCCTGGAGCGCGACGAATCCGCCGATCGCGGCACCGGACAGCCCGTGCCGGTGCGCGAGGATGATCACGGCGACCGGGACGCCCGAGGCGGCGAGGTTGCTCGCGGCGATCATCCCGATCGTCGTGCGCAGGAACGGGATCCGCCAGAAGTAGACGACGCCCTCGCGGAAACGCGGCCGGGCGCCGGGTGTGCGCTCCTCCTGGAACGGCGTGCGCATCAGCAGCAGCGACGCGGTCGAGAAGGCGTAGGAGATCGCGTCGGCGAGGAACGGCAGACCGCGTGCGAGGCTGAAGAGCGCACCCCCGGCGGGCGGCCCCGCGAGCCGCACGCTCGACATCCGTCCCATCGTCACGCTCGACGCGTCCGCGAGCTGCGCCTGCGGGACGATCGCCTTGAACGCGCCGCTCGATCCCGCCCGGAAGACGACCGCCGCGCTCGTGTCCACGAAGGCGACGACGAGGATCAGCCAGAGGCTCACGTGGTGCGTGAGCACGGCCGCGGCCAGCGTGCCGAGCGCCGTCGCGCCGGCGGCGTCCGAGGCGATCATCAGCTTGCGCCGGTCGAAGCGGTCGGCCGCGACGCCGGCGGCGGCGCTGAGCAGCAGGATCGGCGCGAACGTGATCGCGCCGACGTACCCCGTCTTCGCCGCCGAGCCGGTGAGCGCGAGCGTCAGCAGCGGGTACGCGATCATCGACATCGCCGAGCCGAAGGTCGAGAGCAGCCCCCCGACCTGGAACAGCACGAAGTCCCGGTTGTGCCGCAGCGGCGTGTGCTCGGTCACGCCTCCATCGTCGCAGCCGCGAGCTCCTCGGGGCGCCGGGCTCTTCGCACGCTCTGCGAGGCCGTCCCGAGGATCGCGAGCGCAAGCAGCACGGCCGCGAGCGCGAGCATCGTCTCGCGCGCGCCGATCCCCGCGATCAGGTACCCGCCCGAGAGCGACCCGAGCGGGATCGCGCCCCAGGCGAACATCAGGCCTGCGCTCTGGACGCGGCCGAGCAGCCGGTCGGGGACGAGCGCGTAGCGGTAGCTGCCGACCACGACGTTGAAGATCGGGCCGGTCCAGAAGCCCGCCGCCGTGACCGCGATCAGCATGAGCGGCCGGTGGATGAAGAAGAGCGCCGCTGTCTGGACGACCCAGATCCAGAACGAGCCGAGCACGACGAGCGCGGGCGGCAGACGGCGCTGGACGCGCGGCGCCGCGAGCGAGCCGAGGATCGCCGCGCCCCCGACCACCCCGAAGAGCGCGCCGACGACGCCTGCCGAGGCGCCGAGCTCGCGCAGCCGCACGATCAGCGCGAGCACGAGCGCCTGGTGGACGAAGTTCGAGCCGGCGACGAGCGCGATCGTCGTCCGCAGGAACGGCTGCCCCCAGAGCCAGCGCACGCCCTCCGCGATCTCGCGGCGCAGATGCCGCTCCGCCACGTCGCGCCTCTCCTGGAAGGCCGGCCGGACGAAGAGCAGCGAGACGAACGAGACGGCGTACGAGACGGCGTCGGCGGCGAACGGCAGCAGCCGCGCGAACCCGTAGAGGACGCCGCCGACGGGACCGCCGACGAGCATCGCTCCCTGCGTCCGCGCCTGGTTCTGCGCGATCGCCGTGGGCAGCTGCTCCGCCGGCACGATCTGCGGCAACGCCGAGGACTCCGAGAGCTGGAAGAACACGAACAGGCAGCCCTCGACGAACGAGGCGACGGCGAGCCAGGCGAGCGGCGGCCGTCCGAGCGCGAGCCACACGGCGACGCTCCCGAGCGCCGCTGCGCGTCCCGCGTCCGCCGCGAGCATCACGAGCTTGCGGTTCCAGCGGTCGACGAGTGCGCCCGCAGGCAGGTAGAGGAAGAGGTAGGGGAGCGTGCGCGCGAAGGCGACGATCCCGACCTTCGCCGGCGAGCCGGTGAGGAAGAGCACGAGCAGCGGGAACGCGACGCCGCTCGCCTCGGACCCGACCGTCGAGACGACCTGCCCGCTCCAGAGCAGGACGAAGTCGCGGTTGCGGCGCAGCGGGACGGAGCTCACGCCGACGAGCCTGTTCGACGCTCCCGGGACTGTTCGTCCGGTGACAGGGGCCGGCGTCCTCCGCTCGTGGAGTCGCGGACGCCGCGCACCCCATGCTTCGCCACTCGCAGCGAAAAGGAGGGACCCGCGGGGGACCCAGGGTTCCCCCGCGGGGGCGAGCCGCCGGCGAGCGCTTCACGCGGCGGCGCGCTCGGCGGAGGGGACGGGCTCGTGCCGCCGCGTGAGCAGGTACGTCGAGCTGGCCAGCGTCACCACGGCCATCACGACGAGCAGGATCCGGTAGTCGACGAGGGTCGAGAGGAGCGCGCCCGCCGCGATCGACGCGGTCTGCGCGGTGGAGAGGGCAAGGTCGGCGGCTGCCGAGACGCGGCCCTGGATCGCGAGGGGCGTGCGCAGCTGCAGCGCCGTGCCGAAGCCGACGACGAGCCACGCGACCGCGACGCCTGCGGCCGCGAAACCGAAGAGGACGAGCGCTTCCGAGGCGGACGTGAGCAGGAGGGCGCAGCCGGCGAAGACGGCCATGCCGACGCCGACCGTGCGGATGTCGCCGATCCGCCGCAGCACGGGTGCAGCGGACAGGCCGCCGGCGATCGTGCCGACACCCTGCAGCGTGCTGAGCACGCCGAAGAACGCCGGCGTGTGACCGAGCGCCGCGATTACGGAGAAGATCAGCGTCTCGGCGAAGCCGACGACGAGCAGCGCGAGGGCGACGCCGGTCACGATCTGGCGCAGCGGCAGGGTGCGCCAGAGATGGCGCACGCCGGCCGAGACCTCGACGAGGAAGTGGTGCTCCGGCGGCGCGGGTTTCTCCTCGGGCACGCGCATCAGCGAGAGGAACAGCACCGACGCGGCGAATGTCGCGGAGTCGAGCACCGCCACCGTGCCGCCGCCGAACGCCGCGTAGAGCGCGGCGCCTGCGAGCGGCGCGACGATCCGCAGCCCCTGCGTCGTCGACTGGAGCGCTCCGTTGGCGTCCGCGAGGAGCTCCTCGGGCAGCATCAGCCGCAGCAGGGCCGCGCGCGCGGGATAGAAGACGGTGCCGGCGAGCCCGTAGGCGAGCGCAACGAGGTAGATCAGCCAGACGTCGCCGCGGGAGTGCACGAGCAGGAGCACGAGCACGAAGCTGCCGAGCAGCGCGTCGGCGGCGATCATCAGTGGCCGCCGCCGGACACGGTCGGCGAGCAGGCCGCCGAGCGGGGAGGCGAGCGCGCCCGCGCCGAAGACGAAGAAGGTCATGCCGGCCGCAGCGCTCGAACCGGTCAGGGTCTTCACCCAGACGGCGAGCACGATCAGCATCGCCCAGTCGCCGAACGCGGAGAGCGTCTGCCCGGTGAGGAGGAGCCGGGCGTCCCGCTGCGAGAGCAGCTGTTTCACCGCCCTAGGACGCCCTGAACACCTTCACGTCACCGCTCACGGTCTTGCCGCGGAGGACGATCGTCGGCCCGTCACCGGGGCCGTCGCCCGCGTCGCTGCCGAGCGGAACCTCGGAGCTGAGGTCGCCCGAGACCGAGCCGGCGTCGACGTCGAGGAACGAGCCCGGCGCGATCCCGATCGCGACGTCGCCGGACACGCTCGTGAAGGTCGTGTCGCCGCGGCTGACCGAGTCGATGTGGACGTCGCCCGAGATCGACTTCGTCTCGACCGACCCTTCGATCGAGCCGACGGTGACGTCGCCGGAGACCGTCTGCATCCGGAGGTCGCCGCCGACGCGGTCGATGCGAGCGTCGCCGCTGACCGACTTGAGCGTCGCGTCGCCCTCCACTTCGCCGCGCAGGCGGAGGTCGCCGGAGGTCGTCTTCAGCTCGAGGTCGCGGTAGCGGCCCTCGAGGGTCGCGTCGGCGGACGTCGTCATGATCCGGGCACCCGCTCCGTGGGGGACGGTCGCGCGGACGCGCAGCCCGCGGCTGCCGAAGGAGAACTCGCCGATCGCGATCGTGATCCCGAACGGCTTCTTGCCGCGAAAGGAGACGACGAGCCGGTCGCCGTCGAGCGACACCTCGGTCTGCCCGACGAGGCGCTCGTCGCCGTCGATCGTGACGACCGACTCCTCGCCGTCGACGGTCTCGACCTTCACGTCGCCGGACGGGATCGCGACCTCGAGATCGAGCGGAAGCGGAGTGTGGAAGCGCTGCTCGGTCATCTCAGGCGGCCTTCCCGGTCAGGCGTCGGCGCGAGCGGACGCGGACCTCGCCGGCGCGGCGTCCCCGAAGGCGAGCAGGTGCCTCCGAGACGCCGCTCGGGTCGTCGTAGCGCCAGTGGATGCGGCGCGCGCCGAGCTCGTGGATCAGCAGGTCGTTCATCTCGACTCCTTTCAGCTCCGGCCGTAGCCGGACAGACGGTTCCGGCTCCTGCTGGAGTGACGACGCGGCTCGGCACTGCGCTGGAGCGCCTGCACGAGCCAGGTGTTCACGGACGTGCCCTCACGCGAGGCGGCCGCCTCGATACGCACCTTGAGGCTCTCGGGCAGCCGCAGCGTGATCCGGGCCGCGTATGCCTCGTCGGCGGTCTCGGGGACAGCCTCCTCCTCACGGACGAGCACCAGCTCCGGGTCGCCGCCGGCGACGCGAACCTCGACCCGTCCGCTCTCGAGCTGAGCGGTGAGCTCGAGCGCCGCCTCGGCGAGCGCCTCCTGGAGGCGCCTTCCGAGCGACGACTCGAGCGCGACCGCGAGGAGGTCCGCGGCGCGGGCCGTCGACTCGTCGCCGACGGCCGCGACCCGGGCGAGGTCCTCGCGGAGCGCCTGGACGTACCCTTCGATCTGCATGGCGGCAGTATGACATCACTATGATGTCATTGTCAAGTCATTGCGGCAGCAGAACGACATCGACCTGCCTGCGGCGTCGTGGGGTAGGACGCCTGTCCAGCGCGAAGCGGGCGAAGCGGGAAGTTGCTCGCGACATGTGCGGGCGCGGCTCACCGACGCTGCGGTCCAACACGCGCGGGCCCGGCTCAGCGGGGCCGTGCGGAGCGAGCGGAAAGCGAAGCGCCGGGCACGCGTGCGCAGCGCGCTTGCCAGCGCGAAGCGGGCGAAGCGGGAAATTCAGGCGAGGCCGCAGGCGCGCGCCGTGTTCGGCCACGGCGTGAAGCCGCGGGCGCGGTGGGCGCGCACCGCCGTCCAGATCTGCTCCAGCGGCGACCAGTGGTCGGCCGTCCCCTTCTGCTGCGAGCAGCCAGCGTCCGTACGTCTGCTGGAACGCGTAGTCCATCTGCAGGCCGCCGTAGTACGGGGCGCCCGGATCGTGCCAGCTGCCCTCGTAGCGGTGGATGCAGAGCCAGGCGCGGAGCTGGGGTGGATTGTGGGCGGCCCGGGACGCGTTGCGCTCGCGCTTCCGCCAGAGCTCGTCGAGCCGCCGCATGCGCGCGACCGAGGAGGCTGCGAGCATCCGCACGCGCACAGGGCTCGTTCGCACGCCCATCACCCGCTGCCAGTACCAGGTCTCGCTGCGGAGCTTCTCGATCTCGCGGGCGTAGAGCGTCGCCGTCACGTGCCAGGTGGTCGCCTTGCCTTGCTGCCTGGCCGCGCGTGGCGCGCCGACCGCCGCGGTGGCCGAAACGAGGCCGATCGCGAGCAGCAGCCCACAGGCAGTTGTCGATCGCCGCAGAAACACAGCACCCCCAAGTGCTTGCTTGCTAGTCGGAGGCCGAGCGGGCAGTCGAATCGGGCGCGCACCGCTCGGCGCGGCTATGCGTTGGCGGCAGGGTAGGGCAAACCGCTACGTCTCCGTCGAGACAACGGTCGCGTTTCCCCTGCGTCGGCCGGGTCGCGGCGGCGCCACGAAGCCCGCGTAGAGGAGGACGACGCCGGCCGCGATGCCGATCGCGCTGCCTGCGGCTCCGAGCCCTGCGAGCCCGCTTCCGGTCGCGGCGGCAGCGACGCCGAGCACGATCAGGGCGTTTCCGAGCGGACGCCGCCGGAGCGAGGCGAGCGCGAATCCGACGACGACGAGCGTCCCGAGCACGTTGGCGACGATCGCCAGCAGGCGGGCCGGGAGGAACGCGAGGTGGTCCTGCGCCGGCGGGATCCCGTGAGCGGCGAACGACCCGTGCACCGGCATCGCGAGCACGATGCCCACCGCGAGACCGGCGTATGCGAGGGCGAGCGGAGCCGCACGTCGCCGCCCTGCGAGGAGGAGCGACCCGACGCCGAGCAGCGGGGCGGTCAGGAGCGCCCCGGCCGCGTAGTAGACGCGGAACGCGCGCGCGTCCCAGCCGGCCGCCTCTCCCCAGGCGATCGCGGCGGCCGCGACCGCGTACGCGGCGAGCGACCAGGCCCACGCCGCGAGCTCCGGCCTCCGCGTTGCCCGCCAGCGGGCGGCGAGGGCACCCGTGAGCCGCAGTGCCACCGAGTGCGGCGCCGAAGGCGACAAGGGCATCCACGCGGTGATCGTAGGGGAACCCGGTCTCCCGGACCGAAAACCGGCCGACGACCCGTGGCGCGGACCGGAGCAGCAACTACCCTGGCCATCGATGCCCCAGAAGCGATACCTGTTCACGCCGGGGCCGACGCCGGTGCCGCCGCAGGTGCTCGCCGCGCTCGGGGAGCCGGTCGTCCACCACCGCAGCCCCGACTTCCAGCCGGTCTACGAGCGTGTCCTGTCTCGTCTGCGCGAGGTGTGCCGCACGGAGAGCGACGTCCTGCTCTTCGCCTCGTCCGGCACCGGCGCGTTCGAGTCTGCGGTCGCGAACCTGGTCTCCCCGGAGAGCGCCATCTCGTCGTGTCGGCCGGGAGCTTCGGTGAGCGCTGGGCGGCGATGACCGGTGCGTACGGCGCCGAGGTCGACCACCTTCGCTACGACTGGGGCGAGACACCCGAGCCGGCGGATGTGCGCTCCCGGCTCGCCGAACGTCCGGCGAAGGCGGTCTGGCTCGTCCAGTCCGAGACCTCGACCGGCGTCGTCGCGGACGTCCGCTCGCTGGCCGCGGCAGCGCGCGAGGCGGGGGCGCTCGTCGTCGTCGACGCGGTCTCGAGTCTCGGCGCCGTCCGGTGCGAGACCGATGCGTGGGGGCTCGACGTGGTCGTCTCCGGCTCCCAGAAGGCGCTGATGACCCCGCCGGGACTGGGGCTCGCAGCCGTCTCCGAGGACGCGCTCGCGGCCCAGGGCTCGTCGCCGCGCTTCTACTTCGACTGGGAACGCACGCGAACCGCGCAGCGCAAGCTCGACGCTCCGTTCACACCGCCCGTGTCGCTCGTGGCCGGGCTCGACGTCGCCCTCGGCATGCTGCTCGACGAAGGGCTGGACGCGGTGTTCGACCGTCACGTGCAGCTGGGACGCGCCTGCCGCGCCGGCGTCAAGGCGCTGGGGCTCGAGCTCTTCTCGCCGGACGAGGACCGGAGCGCCGTCGTCACCGCCGTCCGCACGCCGGACGGAATCGACTCCGGCGACGTCGTCAGAGCTGTCCGCGACCGCTTCGGCGTCACGATCGCCAACGGCCAGGGCGACCTCAAGGGCCGGATCTTCCGGATCGGTCACATCGGCTGGTTCGACGTGCTCGACATCGTGAGCGCACTCGCGGCGGTCGAGCTCGCGCTCGTCGACCTCGAAGCGGACGTGGCACGCGGCGTCGCGGTGACCGCGGCTCTCGAGGCCTTCGAGGCGTCACCCGTCGGGTGAGCGCGAGGGTCCTCGTCCGCGAATCGATCGCCGACGCGGGCGTCGACCTCCTCCGTTCGCGGTTCGACGTCGACGTCGACTCCGAGAGCGAGCTCGCGGAGATCATCGACCGCTACGACGCGATCGTCGTCCGGTCGGCGACCAGGCTGACCGCCGAGCTGATCGAGCGGGCCGCCCGCCTGAAGGTGATCGGGAGAGCCGGCGTGGGCGTCGACAACGTGGACGTCGAGGCTGCGACGCGGCGCGGGATCATCGTGGCGAACGCCCCCGAGTCGACCGTCGTCTCGGCTGCCGAGCACACGATCGGGCTGCTCGTCGCGCTCGCCCGCAACATCCCGCAGGCGCACGCTGCGCTCAAGCAGGGACGGTGGGAGCGTACGTCGTACGGAGGCGTCGAGCTCGCCGGGAAGACGCTCGGCGTGCTCGGCTTCGGGCGCATCGGCCAGCAGGTCGCACGGCGCGCCCTCGGGCTCGGGATGCGCGTCGTCGCCTACGACCCGTACGTCGCGTCGGAGCGCTTCCCGGAGCTGGGCGCCGAACAGCTCGAGGCGCCGGCCGACGTCTACGCCGTGGCCGACTTCCTGACGCTGCACCTGCCGCTCACGCCGGAGACGCGCCGCTCGCTCGACGCGTCCGCGTTCGCCTCCATGCGGGACGGCGTGCGCCTGGTCAACGCCGCCCGCGGCGCGCTCGTCGACGAGGAGGCGCTCCTGGACGCCCTCCGGTCGGGCAAGGTCGCCGGTGCCGCGCTCGACGTCTTCTCGGCGGAGCCGTACTCGGGACCGCTGCTCGAGCTGGACACCGTCGTCGTCACCCCGCACCTCGCGGCTTCGACCGGCGAGGCGCAGGACCGCGCCGGCCTGATCGTCGCGGAGCAGGTCGCAGCGGCGCTCGAAGGCGGCCTCGTCACCAACGCGGTGAACATCCCGGCGATCGGCGCCGAGGACCTCGAGGTGCTCGGCCCGTACGTGCCGCTGGCGGCGAAGCTCGGGCGGATCGCGATGGAGCTCGTCGACGGCCGCGCCGACGAGATCGTCCTCACGGTCTACGGAGGCCTTGCCGAGTTCGACCCCCGGCTGCTGACGGTCGCGGCCCTCCACGGGGCGTTCGACGGTCGTGCCGACCGCCCGGTCAACTACGTGAACGCTCCCCTGATCGCCGCCGAGCGGGGTATCGACGTGCGGGAGGAGCGCTCGAGCGCCGCCCGCGACTACACGAACCTCGTGCGAGTCGAGGTCCGCCACGGCGAAGACCGCGTCAGGGTCGCCGGAACGACGATCGGCCGGGAACACCGGCAGTGGCTCGTGCACGTGCTCGGCTTCGACCTCGAGCTCGAGCTGGCGCCGCTCTGCGTCCTCTGTCTCTACGACGACGTCCCGGGCGTGATCGGCCGTGTCGGGACGCTCTTCGGCGAGGCGGGCGTGAACATCGCGAACATGACCGTCTCGCGCACGCGCCGCGGCGGCAAGGCGCTCATGGCGCTCACAGTCGACTCTCCGCCTCCACCGGAGCTCGTCGAGCGGATCCGGGCCGAGGGCTTCGACGACGTTCGCGTGCTCGAGCTCGGCTCCGTCGCCGAAGCCTGATCTAAGCTCTCCGCGGTGGAGCGCTGGCCGCAACCCGTCGAGCGGGTGGCCGCCGTCCTGCGGCAGGCGTGCGTCGAGGCGCGTGTGGAGGAGTTTCCGCAGGGGACTCCCACCGCGGCCGCGGCCGCCGAGGCTGCGGGGTGCTCGCCGGCCCAGATCGTGAAGTCGCTCGTCTTCGTCTGCGACGGACGGCCGGTGCTCGTGCTCGTTCCGGGCGACAGGCGTGCAGACCTCGCGAAGGTCGCGGAGGCTGCGGGCGCGCGCAAGGTGCGTGTGGGGAGGCGGGACGAGGTGTTCGCCGCGACGGGCTTCGAGCCGGGCGCCGTGGCGCCGTTTCCGGCCCCGCAGATCTCGCAGGTCCTGCTCGCCCAGGAGCTGCTCCCGCAAGACATCGTCTGGGTGGGAGCAGGCTC
Source organism: uncultured Thermoleophilia bacterium (assembly GCA_963762675.1). Taxonomy (GTDB): domain Bacteria; phylum Actinomycetota; class Thermoleophilia; order Gaiellales; family Gaiellaceae; genus Palsa-739. Next base: position 172,069 of record CAVXLS010000001.1, read on the forward strand.
GACGCGTCACATGGCGGGCCTCGCGCCGCTGGACCTCGTGCGACTTACCCGTGCGCGCGAGGCCGACCTCTGCGAGTAGGGCGCGCACGGCCCGGCCGGTACGATTTCGCCTGCCGACCGACCGAGAGGAAACCGCACCATGCGCGAGACGAAGAAGATCTGGATGAACGGCGAGCTCGTCGACTGGGCCGACGCGACCGTGCACGTCGGCGCGCACGGCCTCCATTACGGCTCGGGCGTGTTCGAGGGCATTCGCGCGTACGAGACCGAGCAGGGGACCGCGATCTTCCGTCTCGAAGAGCATCTCCAGCGGCTCGTCCGCTCGGCGAGCATCCTCTCGATGGAGCTTCCCTATTCGGTCGGGGAGCTGCGCGCGGCCTGCTGGGATCTGATCGGGGCGAACCAGCTCCCCTCGTGCTACGTGCGTCCGATCGCGTACTACGGCTACGGCGAGCTCGGCGTGTCGGCGGCCGGAAACCCCGTCGACGTCGCGATCCTCAGCTGGCCGTGGGGCGCCTATCTCGGCGAGGAGGCGCTCGCGAACGGCATCACCGCGAAGATCTCGACCTGGCAGCGGGTGGGACCGAACGTGATCCCGCACGCCTCGAAGGCGACCGGCATCTACCTCAACTCGATGCTCGCCACGATGGAGGTGCGGCGCGGCGGGTACGACGAGGCGATCCTCCTGACGGCGGAGGGGTACGTCGCCGACGGGCCGGGAGAGAACATCTTCGTCGTGCGCGACGGTGTCCTGTACACGCCGGACCTCGCCACGTCGATCCTGCCCGGAATCACCCGGGACACGATCATCCAGATTGCGCAGGACCTCGGGCACCGGGTCGTCGAGAAGGAGTTGATCCGCACGGACCTGTACCTGGCCGACGAGGTGTTCATGTGCGGCACCGCTGCCGAGGTGACTCCGTTGCGCGAGATCGACGACCACGTGATCGGTCGTCCCGGCCCGGTCACGCTCGAGATCCAGGCCGCCTACCTCGACACGGTGCACGGCCGCAGCGAGCGCTGGGGGCACTGGCCGGAGTACGCGCCGACCGCCGCGAAGCAGCCCTAGGTGACGGAAGCAGGCGTGAGGCCGGACGTGCGGCAGGTCCCGCTCTCGGGGCCGTACCTCGGCGAGCGCGAGGAGGAGCTCGTGCTCGCCGTCATGCGATCCGGGCGCCTGTCGCTCGGGCCGACGATCGACCGCTTCGAGGAGCTCCTTGCCGACCGGGTCGGCGCCCCGTTCGCGGCGGCCGTCTCGTCCGGCACCGCGGGTCTCCACTTGCTGTGCGTCACGGCGGGGATCGGGCCCGGCGACGAGGTGATCACGACGCCCTACTCGTTCGCGGCGACCGCGAACTGCTTCGTCTACGAGGGCGGCGTGCCCGTGTTCGCGGACGTCGACCCGCGGACGCTCAACATCGACCCGGCCGCCGTCGAGGCGGCGGTGACGCCGCGCACGAAGGCGATCGTCGCCGTCGACATCTACGGCTACCCGTGCGAGCTCGACGCGCTGCAGCAGATCGCGGCGCGCCACGGTCTCGCCCTGATCCAGGACTCGTGTGAGGCACTCGGTGCGGAGTACCGTGGTGCCCCGCTCGGCGCGCACGGCCCGTCGTGCGTCTTCGCCTTCTATCCGAACAAGCAGATCACGACCGGCGAAGGCGGCATGGTGACGACCCACTCCGAGGAGGAGTGGCGGCTCCTGCGCTCGCTGCGCAATCAGGGACGCGGCGACGCGGGAGGGTGGCTCGAGCACGTGCGGCTCGGGTTCAACTACCGCATCGACGACATCCGCGCCGCGATCGGCATCGGCCAGCTGGAGCGGCTGGACGAGATACTGGCGCTTCGCGAGCAGGTCGCGAACCGCTACGACGATCTGCTGCGCGGAATCGACGGCGTGGAGCTTCCCTGCGCCGACGACGACGAGCACCGGCGCTCGTGGTTCGTCTACGTCGTCACGTTGCCGGACAACGCGACGCGCGAGCGCGCGATCGGCGCGTTCGAGCGGGAGGGGATCGGCTACAACCGCTACCTGCCGTCGATCCACCTCCAGCCGTACATGCGCGAGCGTTACGGCTTCCGCGAGGGCCTGTGCCCGGTGTCCGAGGATGCAAGCGCGCGGACGCTGGCGGTACCGTTCCACACGGGGCTCGAGGCAGGCGCGCAGGAGCGCGTCGCCGAAGTGCTCGCCGGCGCGCTGTGAAGATCACCTCGCCCGGGCGCGTCGAGGCCTTCGTCACGAAGGACGGCTCGACGATCCGCGAGCTTCATCACACGCAGGCGCAGAGCCTCGCCGAGGCGACGCTCGAGCCCGGGCAGGCGACCGAGCGCCACTACCATCGCGCCAGCGAGGAGATCTATCTCGTGACCAAGGGCTCGGGCTCGCTCGAGGTCGACGGGGAGACGCGCCGGGTACGGCGCGGCGACGCGATCTTGATCCCGCCCGGCGCCTGGCACACGCTCGAGAACGACGGCACGAGCGAGCTGTTGATCCTCTGCTGCTGCGTGCCGCCGTACTCCCACGACGACACCTTCTTCGAGTAGGCGTCACCCGGGTCTGACCGTCCGACCCGAGCCGTCGGTACTCGGCGCCGCGACCGACATGCGCGGGCGCGGCTCGCGCTGTCACGGCTCTGAGCGCGAGCCGGCGGAGCCGGCTCGCTTCGGAGCGAGCGGAGCGCGAAGCGGGGACGGTCCTGCGATGATCCGCGCATGGCGGATCGATCCCCCCGGATGGTCTTTCTCGGCTTCGGCAAGTGGGCCCGCTCGGATCGGATCTACGCGCTCGAGCCGATCGTGGGCGACGATCGGGGAGGCGGCAGCCGGACGCGCGTGTGGGTCGAGGGGATCGAAGAGCCGGTGGTCGCCTCCCGGACGGAGCGGACGATCCTCCACGACATGGGCCAGGACGCGTCCGCTGCGAGCCCGGTCCTCGACGAGGCACTCGACCTCGCGGAGCGGCTCGCCGCCGCAGTGGAGCAGGGACGCGTCGACCTCGGCGACCTCGGCCGCCGCGCACGGCGGGTGCTCGAGAAGACGGCTCGGCCGCCCGAGGCAGAACAGCTGTTTTGAGGGAACCGTCCGGGCCGCTTCCGCCCTGCGACGACGGACGAGTGCATGAGCCTGCTCTCGCGTGAGTTCTTCGCCCGCCCGGTGCACGAGGTCGCGCCCGAGCTGATCGGCGCGAGGCTTCTCGTGGACGGCGTCGGCGGGACGATCGTCGAGGTGGAGGCCTACGACGCCGACGATCCCGCGAGCCACGGCTACCGCGGGCCCACGCCGCGCAACGCGGCGATGTTCGGGCCGCCCGGGTACGCGTACGTCTACCGCTCGTACGGGATCCACTGGTGCCTGAACCTCGTCTGCGCGCCCGCTGGAAGGGCGGAGGCCGTCCTCGCTCCGCGCTCTCGAGCCCTTGCGACGGACTCGAGGCGATGCGGAAGCGGCGAGCGCTGGAGGACGTGCGGGCGCTCTGCTCCGGACCGGGCAAGCTGTGCCAGAGTCTCGGGGTGACCAGGCGCCACGATGGCCTCCCGCTCGACGAGCCGCCGTTCGAGCTCCACGAGCGTCGAGCGGCGCCCGAGATCGCAACCGGCCCGAGAATCGGGCTCACGCGGGCGGCGACGCGTCCCTGGCGCTACGGCCTGGCCGGCTCGCCGTTCCTGAGCCGCCCGTTCGCATCCCCGTCGGAGAGAGAGACGAGCGTGACCGTCCGTCCCTACGGAACCTGGCCCGCGGAGGTCGGATCGGACACGCTCTCCCGCGTTCCGGCGTCGGGGTTCAGCGCCGTCGACGTTCGGAGCGGGCGCGTGCGCTGGGCGGAGTCCCGCCCGGCCGAAGGAGGGCGGGTGGTGGTCGTGGAGCAGGCGAACGGCCAGGTCGCCGACGTCACCCCGGCCGGATTCAACGCTCGCACGCGGGTCCACGAGTACGGGGGTGGCGCCGTCTGGTACCAGGGCGACTCCGTCTTCTTCTCCGACTACTCGACCGGACGCGCTGCACCGCCAGGACGGGAGCAGCGCTGATCCGGTCGCGATCACGCCGGAGCCGCCCGCCGCGAATGCGCTGCGCTACGCCGACGGCTCGGTGACGCCGGACGGAGCGGACGATCGTGTGCGTTCGCGAGCGCCACGAGCGCGGGGCGGTGCACAACGAGCTGGTCGCGTTCCCGACGCGATGGCTCCGAAGAGCCGGCGATCGTCGCCGCCGGCCATGACTTCGTCGCCGCGCCACGCACCGACCCGTCGGGGCGACAGCTCGCCTGGCTCGACGTGGGACCACCCGCGCATGCCCTGGGACGGCACGGAGCTCTGGCTCGCCGACATCGGCGCCGGTGGCTCGCTCTCAGGCCGACGCCTGGTCGCCGGAGGTCCGGAGGAGTCGGTGATCGACCTGCAGTGGTCGCCTGACGGGGTTCTCCACTTCTGCAGTGACAGGAGCGGCTGGTGGAACCTGTATCGCGCCGAACCGGACGGGGCGCAAACGCCGCTGACGACGCTCGAGGACGGCGAGCTCGGGTACCCGTCGTGGGTCTTCGCCATGCGTCGCTACACGTTCCTCGAGGACGGTCGGATCGCCTGCGTCGTCACGCGCGCCGCGGTCGACTCCCTCGAGTTGCTCGACCCGCGCACGGGCCGTCTCGAGCCCGCCGGCCTTCGCTGGACTGCCTACGACCCGGTGGCGCTCTCCGCAGGGGACGGGAATCTCGTGTTCGGGGCGGCCTCGCCGACCGAGCCGGAGACCGTCGTCGCGTGGGACCCGGCGACGGGGCGCGAGGAACAGCTGCGCCGCTCGCTGGACGTCGAGCTCGACCCGGCGGACATCTCGGTGCCGCGTGCGATCGAGTTCCCGACCGGCGACGGCGGCGTCGCATACGCGTTCTTCTACCCGCCGACGAGCGGCGAGTACGAGGGGCCTGCCGAGGAGCGTCCGCCGCTGCGGGTCGTCTGCCACGGCGGCCCCACCGGGCACACGACGCCGCACCTGGCTCCGAAGGTGCAGTTCTTCACACAACGCGGGATCGGCGTGGTCGACGTCAACTACCGCGGCAGCTCCGGCTACGGACGCGCGTACCGCCGTCTCCTCGAGGGCCGCTGGGGCGACTTCGACTGGCGGGACTGCGTCTCGGCGGCGCGCTTTCTCGCCGCGGAAGGCGAGGCCGATCCCGACCGCACGTGGGTGGAGGGCGGGAGCGCCGGCGGGTACGTCGTCCTCTGTTCGCTCGTCTTCGACCCGCCGGCGTTCGCCGCCGGCGTCAGTCTCTTCGGGGTCGCCGATGTCGAGGCCTTCGCACGGGAGACCCACAAGTTCGAGTCCCACTACCTCGACACGAT
>CAVXLS010000002.1:0-50158 GCA_963762675.1 uncultured Thermoleophilia bacterium
TCCCCGCTTGCGGGGGCTTTTTGTTTGCTCCTCCGGCGATGTCGCGATTTTCCATGGGGCGTGGATGGGGCGACGAGCTTGTCGAGCGCGTCCAGGACGCCCCGATTCGCGTCCGGGAAGAGGTGCCCGTAGAGGTCGAGCGTGACGCGGATCGAGGAGTGGCCCATCTGCGCCTGGAGGTACTTCGGGTGGGCGCCGGCGGCGACCATGAGCGCCGCGTAGGTGTGGCGCAGATCGTGGAAGCGGAAGCCGGTCAGCTTCGTCCGCCGGACGGCCGGCGCGAAGACGCGGTGGCGGAAGTTGTCGTCGTTCAGGATCGCGGCCCTCGGGCGAGGGGAAGACGAGGCCGAGCTCGTTCGGCTCGCGCGCGAGCAGCTGACGGCGGAGGACGCGGAGCGCCGTCGTCGAGAGGTCGACGCGCCGGCGTGAGGCGCGCGTCTTCACCGGCACGAGCTCGCCCTTGTAGGTGCCGTTCTCGACGGTGGCGGTCTTCGCCTCGAGGTCGAGGTTGCGGTCGCGGAGCGCGAACAGCTCGCCCTGGCGCAGGCCCGTGAGCGCGGCGAGCATGACCATGTTCCCGTAGGGCGCGGTCGGTGTTCGCGGCGAGCTCCTCGACCTCCTCCCAGCCGATGAAGCGCATCTCCCTCGGCTCGCGTCGCGGCGCCCGGACGCGGAAGACGGCCTCGTCGACGAGGTGGCCACGCTCCTTCGCGTTCGCGAGCACCTGCTTGAGCAGGCGGAGGGTGAGCTCGGCCTGGCGCGGCGCGCGCTTGGCGAGCGCGGCGATGTGATCCTCGACGGCGGCCGGGCGGATCTCGTCGAGCGGGACGCGGCGGAAGGCGTCGAGGTGCTGGGTCAGGTCACGCGTGCGATCATGCGTGGAGGGGCGGACGCGGAGCGCGTAGCGGTCGAGCCAGCCGACGAGGAACTCGCCGAGCGTCTCCGGCGGCGCCTGGTACAGCGCGCCGAGCGACGCGCGGCGCTGCTGCTCGAGCGCGAAGCGGTCGGCGTCCTTCTTCAGCACGAAGGTGCGCGAGCGCGAGCTGCCGCCGACGGGCGTCCAGCGCACGCGGTAGCGCTTACTCCCGTCCTGCAGCCGGTACGACTCCACGTGCGCCATCGCTACTCGAACAGCGTAGGCTGCCGGCCCTCCTTCGGCTTCGTCGCCGGCGCGCGGCGCGGCCTCGGCTTCTGCTTCCGCTTCGGGGGCTGCTCGCGCTCGGTCGTGCGGTGCTCGGCGATCCAGCCGCGGACCTCGTCGGGGTCGAAGCGGCGGGCGCCGCCGAGCTTGTAGCTCGGAAGCTCGCCGGACGCGGCCTGGTCGTAGACCCAGTCCTCGTGCACCCCGAGCAGCTCGGCGACCTGGCGGACGGTCAACATCGCGTGGGGTGCAGAAATACGATCCTCCTGCAAATCGTGCCCTCGAACGCGACGATCGAGTACTTGCACCCCACGTGTCCTGAAGCATCATCGGCATCGCAGCGGAGCGGAACCTCACCGGCAGCACCTTGACCCGACGCTCGTTGATCCCCTCCGTCGCCGCGAGCGAGACCTCGCGCTTGCACCACTCCGACTCGACCGAGTCGGCGAGACGATCGCGACCGCCGCGGCCTTCCCTATTATCACCTCCGATACGCAGGCCGCGACCGAGCCGTCGGCCGGGCCGCGAGACAGGAGGCTGAGTTGACCGCACGTCATAGGCACGCGTACCTGCTAGCCGCCTGCGCCGCCCTGCTGCTGGTGGTCGGCGTCTCGGCTGCCGCTGGGGCCAGCCCGAAACCGGCGAAGCCGACGAAGACGATCTCGCTGGCGGCGGCGACGACGGTCTGGACCTACACCGGCCTCGACCTGCGTGCCGGCCAGGCGGTGAAGATCACCGCCGCGGGCTCGATCTCCTATGGCAGCTGGAACTCCAACTGCGGCGGGCCGATCTCGCCCTCCGGCTGCAAGGCTGAGGCCATCTGCCAGTTCCCCGGCGCCTGTGGCGGCATCGTCGGGCGCCTCGGCAGCGGCGCCCGTTCGTCGTCGGCAAGTACAAGGTCGTCAAGGGCCCCGGCAAGGTCTTCCTGATCGTCAACGACGCCAAGGGCGCCTACGGCGACAACAGCGGCGCCTTCTCGGTGACGCTCAAGACGATCACTCCTGCCGACGTCAAGTTCACCAGGGAGACGTTCACCGACAGCTACATCGATCTGACCTACCACGGCACCGGCTGGGACGCCTCCGGCGGCCCGATCAAGCTCTCCTTCAGCGGCAACGCCGCCGGCAGCCTGCCGGCCCAGGAGACGTTCACCGGCAGCCTGAAGATCCGCTACTGGCCGCACCGGCCGTCGGTCCAGAACAACAAGGTCGTCGGCGAGCCCGACTGCTGGGGCATGCTCGCCGCCCGCCAGGCCAACTCCTGGGCCGGGGACAAGGTGACCGCAAAGCGCGAGGGCATCGTCCTCTTCAGCCTCGACCCACGGATCAAGGCCCACCAGTACTACTGCCGCGGCGAGGAGAAGACGCTGCTCGAGGCCTCGACGCACCCGATCATCACCTACACCGGCGATCAGGTCTCCCTCTACCAGGGCGCAGGCCTGCCGATTCGCACTCTGGTGCACGCGCCGGACAAGCCCGGCGACTCGCTCATCTGCTTCCACGTCCAGGACCGTGGCTTCAGCGTCCGCGTCTTCGTCAACCCCACCACGCACGTCCTGTCGACCACGGTCAGCAAGGGCAGCTGCGGCTGAGCCCGTCCCGGCCTTGAGCGGCGACGAGTGGCGAGCGAGCCGGTTGGCGCCCTAGGTCGTGGAATCCAGCTGCTCAGCGCTCATCTTGACGGCGACCGACTTCAGGCTGCCGTCGCCGCGGCGATGGCAGAAGCCGACGGCCTGCCCGCCGAAGCTGGCGAGTGATAGCGACTAAGAGCTTACGAGGCAACGGAGACCGCATCACCCCCTCGTTGTCCTGGTGTAGCCCCGGTTCCGTAGGGTCCGGTTTCTAGACTCGGGCGGCCTGGAGAGGAGGTCGCATGGGACGGAGGGGTTATCCGGCGGAGTTCCGTCGGCGGGCGCTGGATCTGGTGGCGGCGGGCAAGCCGGTGCGGGAGGTCGCGCGGCTGCTCGAGGTGAGCGACCAGTCGATCTACAGCTGGCGGCGGCAGCAGCTGATCGATCAGGGCGAGCTGCCGGGGCTGACCTCGGCGGAGCGGGAGGAGCTGCGCGAGGCTCGCCGGCGGATCCGGGAGCTGGAGACGGAGCTGGAGGTGCACCGGCGGGCGGCGGAGTTGTTGAAGGAGTCGGTGCGCCCAAAAGGCGCTTCGAGGCGATCTCGGTGATGGCCGGTGAGGGGTTGCCGGTCGAGGTCGCCTGTCGGGTGCTGGGCGTCTCCTGCGCGGGCTTCTATGCCTGGCGGTTCCGGCCGCCGTCTGCCAGAGCGGTCCGGCACGCGTGGCTGACCGACCTGATCCGGGAGATCCACGCGGCCTCCTACGGCGCCTACGGGGCAAACCGGGTGCATGCCGAGCTTGTCCTCAGTCGCGGGATCCGGGTGGGCCACTGCTCGGTCGCGATGCTGATGCAGCGTGCAGGGATCAGGGGCCGCACTGGCTCCCCGAAGCGCCGAGGGATGCCCGGCATTGCGACCGCGGAGGATCTCGTCGACCGCGTCTTCCACCGCAACGCACCGAATCAGCTCTGGCTGACCGACGTGACCGAGCACCCGACCCGCAAGGGCAAGGTGTACTGCGCGGTCGTGCTCGACGCGTTCAGCCGCCGTGTGGTCGGCTGGTCGATCAGCCACAGCCCGACCGCGGCGCTGACGACCAACGCGCTCGGAATGGCGATCGAGCAGCGCGACGCCGCGCACGGCAAGACGGTCATCCATAGCGATCACGGGACGCCGTTCACCGCCTGGGCGTTCACCGACCGCGCCCGCCGCTCCGGGCTCGTGCCCTCGATGGGCTCAGTCGGTGACTGCTACGACAACGCGATGATCGAAGCGTTCTGGTCGCGGATGCAGGTCGAGCTGCTCGACACGCGCCGCTGGAAGACACGCGTCGAGCTCGCGAACGCGATCTTCGAGTACATCGAGATCTTCCACAACCGGCGCCGGCGCCACTCGGCGCTCGGGATGCGGACACCGATTGAATATGAATTGATCAACAACCAAACCACACCAGCGGCCGCCTGAGTCCAGAAACGCGGCTCCACCGAACCGGGGGTAGTGCGACGTGTCCACGAAAGCGGGGGGCCTCCACACTGGGACGACGCACCCATGGGGCGCGGATGGGCGGGACCCTCCGAAAACGCCGTGGAACAGCGTGGAGGCTTCGAGCGCAGGAACGCGCAAAGTACCTGTCACGCCGGAGGTCGCGGGTTCGAGTCCCGTCGCTCCCGCTGAAGGAGGCCCTGGAAACAGGGCCTTTCCTATCGGGCCGGCTCTCTGCAGCTCGTCGCGGTTAGTCCCACTACCAAGAAGACGCGACGCTTCGCCTCCCTTCGATGACACCGAAACGCTAGGACGAGACCACCAGCGCACGCGCTTGAGGAAACGACGACCATTCCGGTCAACGGAGCCAGTTTCAGTCCTCGTGCGCCACTCCTTGCGCCAGTGCGACCGCGTGTCCCGAACTAGGTCCTAGCCCGTGGCTTGGCGAGAGACGGCACAGGAGTCGAACGTCCCCAGCGGCGGGCTCAAGGACCTAGCCGGTTTGAAGGTCTGACGAGCGAGGTCAGGCAGGGTCGATCCGGGATGGTGGCGACCTTACGGTGGATCTCAGGTGCGGTGAGATCACGGGAGACCGGTACAAGAACCGGTACAAGAATGGAGCACCGGCGGCCCAGCCGGTTCGGTCAGTCGCGGACGGCGAGCCGTTGGGCGACGAAGTCGAGCAGATAGACGAAGTCGCCTTTGTTGTACAGGGTGCGGCGTAGTTGCCGGTTGATGGCGGCGGTCTCGGTGCGGTCGAGTCCGCCGTTGCGCTCGACCTGGTAGCGAATCTGGAAGGCCATCTCGTTCAGGAAGCCGAGGGTGCTGCGGCTCACCGTCGGTGCGAGCCGAACGCTATCCGGGTCGAATCAAGCCAGAGCAGGTTCCCGTACCAGTCCTCCTCCGACGCGGGCAGATCGGCAAGAGAGACGCCGCCGCCGAGCAGGTCACTGGTGCCGCGCAGAACCACCGGCCCCGACGCTCGCAGCCCTAGCCAGCCTCAGGGCGTGTGGACGGCGTGAACCTCGACGGCCTCCTGCTCGACGCCGGGAATAACTCCCTCGACGTTCTCTTTGAACCAGCGGTCGTGCTGCTCTTGGCTCTCCCAGATCTCGGAGACGGTGAAACGGCCGCCCTCGTCCACGAAGGCGACGTGGTACAGGAACCCCGGCTGCGTCTTCAACTTCTCGATCAACGCAGGCGCCGACTGGTCGTACTGCGCTGGTGTCATTCCCGCGACACGGTGCCGGATCAGAACCGCCATGACTGCTCTCCTCTGTGGTGGGTACCGACAGCAGTCTGACAGGTACGCGACCGGCGCGACGCGTCGAAGCCGAGCGAGCTGAACCCCGTTCAGCACCCTTCGCAGGGGTCTGGGTCATGTCCGACTCGGAGGGTTGAATGTCGGCGTGTTGAGCCGGGAGAGAGCCGAGCAGATCGACAAGAAGCTCGCGCAGCTACTTGATGCTACGCCCGAGGAGGTGCGCGACTACCTCGACCACCGGTTCGGCCCGCGCCTGGTTGGAGGTCAACGCGTCACGGGCTGGACGTTCAAGCGCGGCACGCATGGTGGGCACTACGTCCGCGACCCACACGGCACTGACATCCTCCCCAGCGGATACCAAGCCGCCTAGCAGAGGCTGTTGGGTTTCAGGTCGCGGCATCCGAGGCGGTGGGCGAAGCGCTCGTGGTCCTCAAAGCCGGACGGGGGAGGATGTCCCGGTCGCCGTGGAATTCCGTGACGGCGGCCCCGGTGTGATCGGTTACATCGCTGCGACGATAGCGGCCTCCTTGGTTGGGGGTGCGAGTGGCATCGACAAGTGACGGCGGCGGTCGTGGTCGCGTTCGATCGCGATGACGAGGGTGGCGAGGTCGCGCCTTGCACGCTTCCCCGCAGACTCCGAAGACGCGCTCGCAGTTCCGGTAGCAGCGAGCCCGCTCGATGAGAGCACGTTGGCTCAGGGCAGCGCCATCTCGCTGGGACGACGTCGTTATAGGCTGGTCGCTCAAGACGTCCTAAGCGGAAGGAAGCACAAAATGTGGGCACGTGTGGCGAGGTTCGAGGGGGATCCGGCAGATATCGATGCGAGGGTCGAGAGACTTCGCGCTGGCCTCGACGCCGGTACGTTCGCATCGGAGCTCAGGGAGGCCAAGTTCCTGATGCTCGTCGATCGGACGTCGGGCGGAATGCTCGGGGTGGCACTTTTCGACAGCGAGGAGGCTATGCGCAAGGCCGACAAAGCGATGGACGCGGGTCCCGGAAACGCCGGCAGCCGGACCTCAGTCGAGTTCTACGAGGTGCCGCTCCACACGCTTTAGGGGCATGCCTCCTGCATACTGGCCCGCGTCTGCAGCCTCAGAGGCTTCAGGCGTCTCCTGAACACTGCGCAGGCGACCGTCGCCGGGCAATGTCTTCCCGTCGGCACGCACTCCCGTATGCTCGGACCTCACCCAGGGAGGACGAGATCGCGATCAAGCTCTACCGCTGCAGCGTGCAGTGGTCGAAACACCGACGTCACCCCTGCTGGGTGGTCGAGAAGGCGCTCATCGACGCCGGGATCGAGTATGAGCGCGTACCGGGCCCGGTTCGCAGAAGCAAGCGCGACGTCATCGTCGCGGGCACCGGCCAGCGCCTATACCCGGCCATCCAGTTCGACAACGGCACCTCGTATCGCGAGGAGTCGAGCGAGATGGCCCGCACGATCGCCGAGGGCCGGCTGATGGACAAGGCCGGCTCCTAGAGAAAGCGGGTGTCCACCGCGCGACTCTGCTCGCGACCATCTGCGGCGCGCCGGGCGACGTTAGTAAGTCAGGCGTCCGTGAACTCGCGCAGGTGAACGATCCGCCGCCGGGGCCGCAGCGCGCGAAAGCTGCTCGGCGTGTCCGGGACGGCTCCGAGGGGTCGCCGCGGGTCGGTTCTCGCTCTGCGAGCTGCCGACCGCCCGCCGGCAGGTTCAGAAGCGCGAGAGGCCCACTCCCAGGGGGGCCAGCGGCCCCATGGAGGGGCGATCGAGATCGCGACCCAGAACCACTGGAGCTGGCGCGCCGGCCCTGAGCACCAGCTCGGCCACTTGAAGATCACACTCGGAGCCGCCCCGCGCGTAGAGCTCGGTCTGGATCGCGGGGCCGCGCCCCCAAGTGCGCTTCGCCGCGGCGGTACCATTTCTTGTATGAGCGTTGCGTCTGAGCTGCGGCAGCGCCTTGTGGGTTTGCGGAGCAGATTGGGTGTGCTACTCGAGCGGCGGGAGCGGGCCTCTGGCGTGTTCAGCTTCGCCAAGGCACGACAGAAGGCCGGCGTCACACATCTCGGCGCGGACGAGATGGGGCGGTTGGCCCGCGACGAGACGGGAGACGATGCGGAGATAACCGACCTTCGCCGCGAGATCGTGTCGATTGAGGGCGAACTCGAGCGTGACCGCGGCAGGGGCTTGAGAGCGATGGCGGGCCGGGCTTTCCGCTCGCGGCGTCGGCGCTGAGACGCCTTGACGGCGCCGCCGTCCGCTCATAGCGAGCAGCGTGCGCACAGAGCCGTGACGCTCGGTCAGGCTGCTCGCCTCCGCGCCCGTCGCGCCCTTTCGACGCGGACGGCGCGAAGCATTCGCTCGGCGATGTTGTCTCGGTCGAGCCAGACTGTTCGCTGGCCGTGAGCGTCCTCCGCCCATGGCAGCGGCAGCGAGAGCGCCTTCGCCCGCTTCTTCAGTGGCGTCGTGAGCACGGCCGCGATGTTGCGGGGGCTGGCGACGCCGATCGCATCCGCGAGCGCGAGTGAGCCGATCTCTCCCTCCTGGCCGAGCCGCGTGAAGAAGACCTCCGCGTTGTCGAGCACCACATCGCCAAGGGACGCGACGTACACGGCGCAGGTCGCGTCGTCGTAGCTCTCGGATCGGGACGCCCTCGACGGCGACCCCAGGAGGCCGAGCTCCTCTGCCAGATACGGCGCGAGCCAGCGGGCGAGCGCCCGTGCAGCCACCTCCGCGTCATCCGTCATGACGCCCTCCTCTCATGTCGACGAGCTCCACGTGTAAGGTGTGCCAATAGCATGCAATTCGCTATGGGAACTGCTACTATCATATTAATAACAAAAGAAGAGAAGAGAAGAGGCGAGAGAGATGCTGTTCACTTACGTCGGACTGATCGAGCTCACGACCGAGGGTCGCGAGAACCTCAAGAAGACCCCCGAGTACCTTGACAAGATCCGCCACATCATCGAGGCAGAGGGCGGCCAGCTTGATGACGTCTACGCGATCATGGGCCCCTGGGACTTCCTCTCGATCGCGAAGTACCCCGACAACGAGACCGCGTTCCGCGTCCTCGCGAAGATCGCGACGCTCGAGGTCGTGAAGACCGAGACGTTCCCGGCCGAGAAGGTCGACGTCTTCGTGAAGGCCCTGGCCTAACCCAGAGCCGCAGACACGGCGGGTTTCCCGCGCAACGAAGGCCCCTCGTAACAGGGGCCTTCATGCTGCCGGAACCGGCGGAACTCCGTTCCGCTCAAAGCGGTAGCCCGGGACTCAGCGCTTCCGGTCGAGGAACGGAACCCGGAGGTCGATCGGCGCCTTGGAAGACGATCGGCCGCGCCTGCGACGAGCTCGGCGGCAGGTTCAAGATCCGGATGGGACCACTCGCGCCGGGGACCCCCAACTCCCCCGCCCGGCCGCCTCGGCCATCCGCGCCCGGCGCAGACAGGGCGAGCGGCGGGCAAGATATTGAGGGCGGGCCGCCGCCGCGCGAGACCCGACCGCTGACCGAGGAGGAAGATTCGATGAGCCGCTTCACCGAGGCGTTGAACGACCAGATCGCAAGCGAGTTCGCAGCCTCGCAGCAATACGTCGCGATCGCCGTCACCTACGACGCGCAGACGCTGCCGCAGCTGGCGGCGCACTTCTACCGTCAGGCGGTCGAGGAGCGAAACCACGCGATGATGGTCGTCCAGTACCTCCTCGACGCCGACGCGCCCGTGACGATTCCCGCGGTCGCCGCGCCTGAGACGAGCTTCGACGACGAGCGGGCGCCGGTGCAGCTCGCGCTCGAGCAGGAGAAGACGGTGACCGAGCAGATCGCCAGCCTCGTCCAGACCGCCCGCGACGAGCAGGACTACGTGGGCGAGCAGTTCCTCGGCTGGTTCCTCGCCGAGCAACGCGAAGAGGTCGCGAGCATGGCCAACCTGCTGACCGTGATCGACCGCGCCGGCACCGACAACCTCCTACTCGTCGAGGACTACCTCGCTCGCGGCACCCCCACTGCGGCCCAGCCCTCCGCGCCGGCGCCACCCGCCGCCGGCGGCGCCCTCTGACCACGAGCGGCGACCGCTTCCGCCCCTCAGCGCCTACCAGAGCAGGCCCGGCCAGCATCACGCGGACGAGCCCGCCGCCGAGAAACAGCCCAGCGGCGATCTCAACGTCCGAGAGCCCGCGAGCGAGTTGCCTCAGAACCGCGAGCTCCCGCTCGATCGACTCATTCAGGGCGGCCGGCAGCTGCCGACCTCGCGGCGGCAGGTTCAGACGCGAACCGCACGAAAGCGCCGTACCAAGCCGGCCAGATCGCTCCTCGGCGGCGACCGCGCTGGTGAGATCCCGCATCACATCCCGCGTTGCCGTTATGTGAGACGTCGTACGCGGCCGGATGAGCAGCAGTCGAGGAAAGTCCGGCTTCGGTTGTGCGCGTCCTCAGCGAGCTAACCGATCGACGGGGTCATCGCAGTTGGGTCGCGCTGAGACGGGCGAGTACGGCCAGGACGCGCCGGTGGGCGCCTCTCCCTCCGGGATGTTGAGCTTCATGAGCACGTGACGTACGTGGGCTTCGACAGTGCATTCGCTGACGTGGAGGCGCTTGGCGATGCCATCAGCTCGAGCACCTCGTGCTCGCGCTCGGTCAAGTCGCCGAGTCGATCGTCGTCGTGACGTTCGGCAGCCGAGAGGAACTCACCGACCTGGAGCACGCGGTCTCTGAGCAAGTAGCCGAAGCCGCCGAGCGCGCCACGCCGGGCCCTCGACATTCGCCCCGAGCGAGCTCGCGGCGAAGCCACCCAAGACACCTCTCGCCGCACGCTGCGCAAGCCGCACGGCCAGGCGTGCGTACATACTTCGGATCAGTCCCACCGGCTGTTCGACTTGTGAACTGACGGGAGTCGACGACTGTTCTGATTGCTCCAGACGCGAGCTCGAACGCTCCTTCGCCGGGATCACGACGCGCTACCGGCTATATGTCGGCCGGGTCTGGGGTCTCCTCCGGGGAGCAGGACGGTTGCGAGGGTCCGTCGCTTCCGACCTCCCCTGGGCTGGTTGGCGATCCGGGGCTGCAGGACGATGTAGAGCTCTCGCGCGAGCTCGGCGAGCTCGGCATCGTCGAGCCACATGGCGGCGAGGTTGTAGCTCGCTCCGTCGCGCAGGGGATCGATGGTCTCTCGAGCCAGGTATCGGTCGAAGTCGCCGATCAGGCCGGCAACGAAGGCAAGGAACGCCTGCCGATGCTCCTCCCGGCTCATCGCGGCGACTTCGTCCACGCCGAGGTGGGCCGCAGACGTCCGAAGCACGTACGTGCGCTCGACCGCGCCCCGCACCCGGCGCTCACCGACCACGGCAAGGACCCCGCCGGCGACGAGCCTTGCGACGTGCCGATACAGACTGCCGGCCGGCACGTCGGGAAGCTCGCCCCGAAGTTGCGTCGTGGTCAGCGCCCGGTCGCCGAGGAACACTTGAACGATGCGGAGCCGCACCGGGTGCAGCAGTAGGTCTGCAGTAGCCACCAGGCCAGTCTAGACCTGCGCTCACAAAACTGCTAACGTTCCTATAGATGAGAACGTTGGTTTCACCGATGAGCGCGCGGCGATGAGAGCAGCCCACGACCACAGACCGAGACACCGAGCGCGCGCCGTTGCCGGCGTCCTCGCAGCCCTGACCGCATTCACCCTGGCCGCCCGCCGGCTCGGCTACAAGCTCGGCCCCAACACCATCGTCCGCTGCCGCCAGGGCCACCTCTTCACCACCATCTGGATCCCCGGCGTCAAGCTCAAGGCAATCGACCTCGGCATCGCCCGGCTGCAACGCTGCCCCGTCGGCAACCACTGGAGCCTCGTCACCCCCGTCCGGGAAAGCGATCTCACCGAAGCGGAACGAACGCTCGCCCACGAGCACCGCGACGTCCGCCTCCCCTGAAGCGCCACGCCCCGTGAGCACGCCCGCGATCGCGCTCATCTCCGGCCTCATGCTCGTCGCCCTCGCGATCAGGTTCGACCTCTACTGCCTCGAGGACCTCAGCCGCGCCGACGCGACCTTCTACTTCCCGCCGCACGTCTGGTACTACCTCATCATCTTCTTCACCCCGTTCGGCGGCATCGCCTACCTCAAGATCGGACGACCACGCTGATACGACGCACGGCCAGCGCCGCGCCGGCAGCCGCTGGAGCCGCATGCTGCGCCTGGACGCGTGCGCACATATCTTGGGCAGGTCGTTACCGAGCGGGGGTCGTGGAATGAGACGCAGCGCTTGAAGGACACGCCGTGGTTCCGGCGGCGCAACAGCGGTTTCGGATGGCGGCCGGCGAGGTGGCAGGGCTGGTGCGCGACCCTCGTCGCCGTCGGTGGCGCGATCGGCGTGCTCGTGCTGATGCGCGGGTCGTCCGCGCGCGTTCCCGTCGTCATCCTGATCGTCGCCGCGTACGCCGTGGTTGCACTTCGCACCGGAGGCGCACAGCCGAACGAAGCTCCGCCGTCGGACAGCGACCCCGACACGACGACGCAGACGCTGAACGGCCCGGCAACGCACGGCGCGGGCGAGCACATCGCGCCGCTGCCCGCGGTTGCGAGGCGGCGCGAACGTCCGGTCCCCTCGGGCGTGCCGGTGCTCGTCGTCGAGGGCCTGAGCAAACGCTTCGGCGACCGGGCGGCGGTCGAGGACGTGTCGTTCAGCGTGGCAGCCGGTGAGGTGTTCGGGTTCCTCGGCCCCAACGGCGCCGGCAAGACGACGACCGTGCGCATGCTCGCGACCCTGATCACGCCGACAGCGGGAACGGCGCGCGTCGCCGGGCTGCCGCTTGAACCGAGAAACGGCGTCGAGATCCGGCAGCGGATCGCGGTCATGCCCGAGAGCCCCGGCCTGTACCTGCGCCTGACCGTGGCCGAGAACCTCGAGTTCTTCGCCGGCCTCTACAACGCGCTCGACGCAGGCGAGCGGATCCGGCAAGCGCTGGAGAAGGTCAACCTGAGCGGCCGCGCGCACGATCCCTGCGGCAGCCTCTCGAAGGGTTTGCGGCAGCGAGTCGCACTCGCGCGCACCCTCCTCAGCGATCCCGCGATCGTCTTCCTCGACGAGCCCACCTCCGGGCTCGATCCGGTCGCGAGCCGCGAGGTGCACGAGCTCATCGACGGCCTACGCGACCGCGGCGTCACCGTCTTCCTGACCACGCATCGGCTCGAGGAGGCCGAACGGCTCTGCGACCGGGTCGCGATCCTGAACACGACCCTGCGCACGATCGGCCGCCCGGACGAGCTGCGCGAGCGTTTGTTCGAGAAGTCGCTCGTGATCCGGACGGCGGCGCCGGTGCAGGATCCCGAGCGTGTGTTCGCCGTCGCCGGCGTCGAGAGCTGGCGCCACGACGAGACGGCGGGCTACGTGCTGACGGTCGGCGACCCGCGCACGGCGGCGCCGGAGGTGACGCGTGCGCTCGTCGCCGCGGGCGCCGACGTGCTCTCGCTCGCCGAGGAGCGGCACTCGCTCGAGGACGTCTACCTCGAGCTCGTCGCCGACGACGTCGAGGCACATCGGTGAGCATGCAGCGGGTCCGCGCGGTTGTGCGCAAGGAGGTGCGCGAGTTCCGGCGCAACCGCTTCGTGATCGGAACGATGGCCGTGATGCCGTTCATCTTCCTGATCACGCCGATGATCACCCTGTTCAGGATCCCCGGCTCGGCCTCGGGCCCACAAGTCCGGGCTGCCGTCGGCGTGATGTCGCTCTTGATGCTGATCGTGCCGATCGTGATCCCGCCGGTGATTGCCGCCTACTCGGTCGTCGGCGAGCGGGACCAGGGAACCCTCGAGCCCGTGCTGACGGCGCCCGTCCGCGCCTCCGAGCTGCTCCTCGGGAAGGCCGTGGCCGCATTCGTGCCGTCGGTCGGAATCGCCTACACCATCTACTTCATCGCAGCGATCAGCGTCCGCTTCGGCGCCGCCCACGTGGTGAGCGCGGTCGTCTGGCACGCGCCCCAGATGCTCGCGCAGATCCTGTTCACGCCACTCCTCGCACTCTGGTCGATCTGGGTCGGCATCGGCATCTCCACCCGCGCCAGCGACGTCCGCGTCGCCCAGCAGCTCGCCACCCTCGCCGGCCTGCCGCTGCTCGGCTTCACCTCGCTCATCTCCTTCCAGCTGATCACACCATCCGTCCCGCTCGCGATCGGACTCGCCCTCGCACTCCTCACCGCCGACGCCGTCGCCTGGCGGATCGTCTCACGGCTCTTCGACCGCGAACGCCTGATCACCGGCCAACGCCCCGCGCACGCGGAAGGCGCCTGACCACCGACACCTCGCCGACCAGCGCAGGTCACGCTGAGCTCGATCGAGAACTGTTGCGCGACGGAACTGATTCCGCTTCGCCATGACGGTCGCGATCGGCCATAGCACGTTCACGTGGCCGCAGGCGCGGCGGAGCCTTCGCCGTTGCTCGTCGAGCTTCACGGTCGCCCCGTGAACCCGTTGCGCTTCGAGGCTGACCGGCTTTGGCGCGCTCGCCGAGAAGGCCGGCTTCGTGCTCGCGTTGCCGAGCGCCGTGGGCGAGATCTGGAACGACGGCCGCGACGCTCAACGCACCGAACGTCCGGCGACGTCAACTACCTCGAGATCCTGACCGACCCCGGGTCGAACGACCAGGCGACGCTCCACTACACCTGGACGTTCGGCGACGGCTCGCCCAGGGCCACCGGCGGCCCGGACGCCGTGCACGCCTACGCGACCCCGGGCGACTACGCCGCGACGCTCGAGGTCTGCGACAAGGACGGCGCGTGCGACAGCGACGTGCGGCTCGTCCACGTGACCACGCGCGAGACGACGCTCAGGTACACGGGCCTGCTGCAGTCGGCTCCGTCGAAGACGGTGATGCTGACCGCCAACCTCGTCGACGAGTACGGCCAGCCGATCGCCGGCAAGAAGGTGACGTTCCAGCTCGGGAGCCAGAGCGCCGTCGGGACGACGGACGGAAGCGGCAACGCCTCGGCGAAGCTCAAGCTCGTGCTCAAGCCCGGGTCGTGCACGCCGAACGCGGTCTTCCCCGCCGACGCGAAGTACGACGCCTCCGCCGACACGGGACTCACCTTCGTCGTCGGCAAGAAGTAGGAACAGCCGCCGCAGCCCGACTTGCCTTCGGCCCGCCCGGACTCGCAGCGTACGGGCAGCCGGGCGGGCTGCAGGTCGGGAAAGACGACAGGAAGGAGCAGTTCGCAGTGTCGCGCGAAGCTCCTGGAGCGACCCGGAGAACCGTCGCGCGTCACGAGAGACGCCTCGTGCGCGGGCCGGACCGACATGGCCGGTCCGGTGCCGAGGCTCTTACTCGAAGCGGATGACGCTGCGGATGCCTTCCTGGGCTTCCATCAGCCGGAATGCCCGGTTGACGTCGTCGAGCGGGAGCCGGTGGGAGATGAGCGGTTCGACGGTGAGCTCGCCGGCGAGCCAGCGGTCGACGAGGGTGGGGACCTGATCTCGACCCTTGAGGCCCCCGAAGGAGGAGCCGGCGATGCGTCGGCCCGTGATGAGCAGGCGCGGCACGATGTCGAGCGTCTCGCCCTTGCCCGCGACTCCGCAGATGGTGGCGAGGCCCCAGCCCATCCGGGCGGTCTCGACGGCCTGGCGCATCACGTCGACCCTGCCGGTTGCCTCGAAGGTGTAGTCGGCTCCGAGGCCGCCGGTCAGATCGAGGACTCGCTGCACCGTCTCCTGGTCGGCGGAGAGGGTGTCGGTGGCACCCTGGCCGCGGGCGAGGTCGAGCCGGGACGGCGAGAGGTCGACCGCGACGATCCGTTCTGCTCCCTGGAGCCGGCAGCCCGCGACGGCGCCGAGACCGACGAGGCCGGCGCCGAAGACGACGCAGGTCGAGCCGGGTTGGACGTGTGCGGTGCTGAGGGCGGCGCCGATTCCGGTCGAGAAGCCGCAGGCGAAAACGCACGCCTCGTCCAGCGGCGCAGCCCGGTCGATCCTCGCCAGCGCGATCTCCGGCATCACCGTGTATTCGGCGAAGGTCGAGGTGCCCATGAAGTGGCGGATCGACTCTCCGTCCCGGGAGAGCCGCGTGGTGCCGTCGGGCAAGTAACCATTGTTCTGCTGCTCCCGGATCGCCAGGCAGAGGTTCGTGCGCGGGTCGCGGCAGTGGGCGCACTGCCTGCATTGCGGCGAAAACAGGGTGAGGACGTGATCGCCCGGCCGAACCGACGAGACGCCCTCGCCGACCCGCTCGACCACCCCGGCGCCCTCGTGCCCCAGCACGGTCGGGACATAGCCCGACGGATCCGCGCCCGAGGCACTGTAGAGGTCGGTGTGACAGACGCCACACGCGACAAGTCGTACGAGCACCTCGCCCGCCCGCGGCTCGGCGAGCTCGACCTCGCCTACGACGAGCGGCGAGCCGAACTCCTCCAACACCGCAGCCCGCACCCTCACAGCGCCCGCCCTGCAACGGCGTCGGCATCCACTATCGAGACTGGTATGGGCTCCTCCCCGAGAGCGGGTTCACCGCTGGCGCACAGCGACGTACGAGACGGCGTGATTATGTCAAGTCAGCTCAGGCCGCCTGAAGGCGCGCCGGCTTAGTCCGTCGCCTGCTCGCCGCGGCTGCTCCAGGTCGACTCCGACACGGTCGAGCACCTGAAGCTCGCGAATGCTCTGTGCCGGTTCGCGGAGATCGCCGACGAACTGGCGCGCTCAACGTCACCGTGAGCCGCTTCTACGCAGAGCTTCTCGTCCAGCGTGTGACCGCTGGCGAGCTGGCGCCGCCGTCGCAGAGGAGCCGGACACCGGGGACGCGCGCTTCGGCTGGTTGGACAGGCGGAAGCCAGACGGACGGACGGCGCACGGGCGCGCGACCGGAAGCAGGTTTCGGGCTGGAGCTTGGGTCGAAGGCACGGCAACGAGCGGGCCGGTATCGGTGCCATACGCCACCCGCTGACCGACTGGCTCCGCCGTTCCGGGCCGCGCTCGCCCTCTCGGCGGCCAGGACCGGCGTTCCGAGGGAAAACCGATCGAGGGCCGGCGCCGTACAGGCGGAGGTCACCAACGACCTCAAAGGAGGCACCAGCTCATGCACCTCGCCCGTTCTCGCACCATCCCCGTCCTCGCCACGGTGGCGGTGGCGGCCGTCGCCGCCGCGTGCGGCAGCTCATATGCCAGCGCGCAGTCGTCCGGTGTCAGGGCCGCACAGGCGACGCTCGCCAAGCATGCCGTCGTCGGGCTCCGCTCGACCCCGTTCGGCAAGGTGCTCGTCGACGCGAGCGGCCGGACGCTCTACCTCTACACGCCCGACAAGGGGAAGACGAGCGTCTGCTACGGGCAGTGCGCCTCCTACTGGCCTCCGTTGCTCACGACCGGCGCGCCGCACGCGGGGGCAGGCACCAGGGCGAAGCTGCTCGGCGTGACGATGCGGAAGGACGGCACGCATCAGGTCACCTACGCCGGCCATCCCCTGTACTTCTTCGCGAGCGACGCCAGGGCCGGACAGACGAACGGCCAGGGAGTGCAGGGCGTCTGGTGGGTCGTCTCCGCCGCCGGCAAGAAGGTGACGAAGAAGGCCGTTCGGCGGACGAGCGGGACGATGATCCAGCTCCGCTCGACGAGCCTCGGCAACGTGCTCGTCGACCGGCACGGTCTCACCCTCTACCTCTACACGCCCGACGCGAGCACCAAGAGCACGTGCTACGGCCAGTGCGCCTCCTTCTGGCCGCCGCTCCTCGCCAAGGGGAGTCTCGTCGCCGGCACCGGCATCGACGCCTCGAAGCTCGGAACGACCAAGCGCACGGACGGGACGCTCCAGGTCACCTACGCCGGACACCCGCTCTACTTCTTCGCGAAGGACACCAAGGCGGGCGACACGAACGGCGAGGACGTGCAGGGCGTCTGGTATGTCGTCTCCGCCGCCGGCGCGAAGACCGAACCAGGCGACGACAACGGCTCCAGCACGACGACCACGGGCTCCGGCTACGGCGGCAGCAGCTACTAGCGGCCGTCCGCTCGTCCTGTACCACCCGGGAAGTCTCCCTCCCAGGCGGGAGATGGCTCGAGAGGCCATCTCCCGCCACCCCGCTCGGCCCTC
This sequence comes from uncultured Thermoleophilia bacterium, assembly GCA_963762675.1. GTDB lineage: Bacteria > Actinomycetota > Thermoleophilia > Gaiellales > Gaiellaceae > Palsa-739. Next base: position 17,479 of record CAVXLS010000002.1, read on the forward strand.
ACGCGGGCCCTACGGCAGGACGTGCTTTGCCTCGAACGACTCGCTCGGCGGTGGAGTCGTCGAGGCGGTTTCCCCGATCGCCCCCGCGACCGCGGCGAGGAGGCGCTCGTCGCGGAACCTGTTGAAGTGCTCCTCGGACTCCCAGACGCTCACGGACTGCCAGTTGCCGTTTTCCTGCTCCCCGGCGGCGTGGCAGATCAGCCCCTCGGGCACGTCTCCCAGAACCGCCGCGGACACTCGTTCGTAGTCGGCCCAGTTCGTTTCCGCCGCCTTCTGTATCTGCACCCAAACCACGACGCACCTCCCGTGCCTCGATGTCGGCCCGCAAGCCTACGCCACGCGAGATACGAGGCACAAGCGGGTCGCGCCCTCCTGAATCAGCGCCGCCGATCGAGCTTTCTTCTCGGTGACCACGCGGGCGTGCTTCCTGCTCGACGACGAGGTCACCCGCTTCGGCGGGCCGGTGTCGCCGATGTTCTGGCTGCGGGACCCGGACGGCAACTCGCTGATCGTCGTCCAGCCGTCGGCATAGCTTCGTGTTCGTGCCTGCTAGGGCTCGATGTTCTGGTTCACACGGAAGAGGTTGTCCGGGTCATAGCTGCGCTTGATCTCGACGAGCCGGTCGTAGTTGCCCTTGTAGTTGTCCCTGATCCTGCTCTGGTCGTCGGCGGCCATGAAGTTGACGTAGCCGCCTGCCTCCGAGAGCGGCGCCGTCGCGTCGTAGTAGTCGCGGACCCAGCGCGTGTTCGCCTCGTTGTCGGCCGGATCGGGCCACATGCCGGCGATCACGGTGGCGAAGGTCGCGTCGCGGAAGGCGAACGCCGTCTCGTCGGCCGCCACCCGATGACAGGCGCCGTTGATCGGGTAGATGTGCACCGTCGAGTTGACGACGGGGACCTTCGGGCCGTACTGGAGATGGGCCTCGATCGCCTCGTCCGTGAGCTCGCTGACGAAGTTCGCCTTCCAGTAGTGCTGGAGACCCGCAGGAACGAGCGCGTCGAACGCGCTGTTCAACGCCGGGTAGGGCATCGGTCCGACGTGCTCGGCGACCACCGGCGCGATCTCGTGGAACGGCTCGAGCGCCTTCTCGCCTTCCTCGACCGGCCCCGCCCAGCAGGTGACGAAGGCCAGGAACGGCTCGCCGTGACGGTTCTCCGGGATGAACGGCAACGGCGGCGCGATCTGCCAGGCGGGGAAGCCGCCGAACGTCTCCGGAGCGTCCTTGATGAAGTCGCGGTAGAACCGCAGCACGGTGCCCGCGTCCTCCAGCTCGTAGAACATGGGGCCGCCGTAGACCTCGGAGACCGGCTGGAGGCGGAACTCGAACTCGGTGACGACGCCGAAGTTGCCGCCGCCGCCCCGGATCGCCCAGAAGAGATCGCCGTTCTCCCTCTCGCTCGCGCGCAGGGTGCGGCCGTCTGCGGTCACGACCTCGGCCGAGACGAGGTTGTCGCAGGAGAGGCCCGCGCCGCGTGCCAGGTGGCCGATGCCGCCGCCGAGCGTCAGCCCGCCCACGCCCGTCGTGGAGATGATCCCTCCCGTGGTCGCGAGACCGTGGGCATGGGTCGCCTCGTTGAAGGCGCCCCACGTGCAGCCTCCCTGCGCCCGAGCCGTCCGGCCTTCCGGATCGACGACCACCTGCTGCATGCGCGACAGGTCGACGACGACGGCGTCGTCGGCGGTGCCGAAGCCGGGCACGCTGTGACCTCCGCCGCGTACGGCGACGGCGAGCCCGCTCACGCGGCCGAAGTCGACCGCGGCGACCACATCGTCCCTGCCCGCGCACCGGACGACCACGTGCGGGCGGCGATCGATCATCGCGTTGTAGACCCGGCGGGCCTCGTCGTAATCGGGATCGCCCGGGGTCACGACCTCTCCCCGGACCCGGTCTCGCAGTTGCTCCACGCTGCCGGCTGACACGCCCACCTCCTCGGACTACAGCAGAACCTCGGATGTCTACTACAACCAGCCGGATCCGGCCACTCTCACGCCGCTGCGCTGCACGAGTATCCTCGGATCGTGGCCGTCGAAGGGCTCGAGTCGAAGCGCCTCACCGTCGCGGACCTCACCTACGCGGAGGTCGCGAAGTCGATCGACCACTCGCTGCTCCGGCCCGAGCTCGATCTGGACACGGTGGCCGACGGCGTCCGGCTCGCGATCCGGTACGACGTCGCGTCGGCGACGGTCCGGCCCGCGGACGTGGGTCTCGCAGCCGGACTCGTCGCGGGCAGCAGCGTACTCGTCAGCACGGTCGTCGGCTTCCCGCACGGCAGCTCGACGACCGCGACGAAGGCCTTCGAGGCCGCCCGGGCGCTCGACGACGGCGCGCACGAGCTCGACATGGTCCTGAACATCGGCCGCCTGCGCTCCGGACAGGACGACGAGGTGCGCGACGAGATCCGCACGATCGTCGAGCTGGCGACCGGTCGCGGCGCGATCGTCAAGGTGATCCTCGAGAACGCCTACCTGACCGACGAGCAGAAGGTGCTCGGGTGCCGGCTGGCCGAGCAGGCGGGGGCACAGTTCGTCAAGACCTCGACCGGCTACGCGCCGAGCGGTGCGACGCTCGAGGATCTCGCGTTGATGCGGGCCACGGTCTCGCCGCACGTCCAGATCAAGGCGGCCGGCGGCGTCCGCACCCTCGACGCGCTGCTCGACGTCCTGTCGCTCGGCGTCACGCGGGTCGGCGCGACCGCGACCGCGACGATGCTCGAGGACTACAAGGCCCGCAGGAGCGCGCTCGGCTGAGACGACGGGGCAGCGGGTCGCTTGACGCGGCCTCCGCGAGGATGGTCAGATGACCCCTCCTCGCCACGCCGCCCACGGAGGAGAGTCATGACCGACGTGCAGCATCCGGTGCAGCGACCGCTGCCGCCCGGGGTCTCGGACGACCAGCTCGACCGCGCGTCTCGACGCGTTCGCCGACGCTCTCGGCTGCCGACAGGGTGCTCACCTCCGCGGACGCATTGCTCGAGTTCCGCGACCCGTTCGCCTTCGAGACGTGGGACGACTACACCGCGTCGGCGGTCGTGATGCCGACGACGGTCGAGGAGGTGCAGGAGGTCGTGCGGATCGCGAGCCGCTTCGGCGTGCCGCTCTGGACGCACGGCGCCGGGACGCAACAACGGCTACGGCGGGCCGGCGCCGCGGGTCAAGGGCTCGGTGATCGTCAGCCTCAGGAACATGAACCGCGTCCTCGAGATCGACCCGGACTGCGCGTACGCCGTCGTCGAGCCGGGCGTGCAGTGGTTCGACCTCTACGACGCGATCCGGGCGGGAGGCCACAAGCTGATGGTCTCGGTCACCGACCTCGGCTGGGGCAGCGTCATCGGCAACTCGCTCGACAACGGCGTCACGTACCTCCCCGTCGCGCAGGACATGGGGGCGGCCTGCGGGATGGAGGTCGTGCTCGCGAACGGCGAGGTGCTGCGGACCGGGATGGGCGCGATGCCGGGCAACCGCTCCTGGCACGTCTACAAGCGCAGCCTCGGCCCGAGCATCGACCAGCTCTTCACGCAGTCGAACTTCGGGATCGTGACGAAGATGGGCATCTGGCTGATGCCGCAGCCGGAGTGCTACATGCCGCTCCGGCTCAGGGCGTGGCGCGAGGACGACCTCGGCCCGATCGTCGACACGCTGCGGACGCTGATGCTCGACCGGACGATCGAGAACGTGCCGCAGATCTGGAACACCATCTCGCACGCCTCCGTGATCTCGACACGCGCCCCGTGGTACCAGGGCGAGGACCCGATCCCGGACGACGTGATCGACACGATGGCCCGCGAGCTCGAGATCGGCCGCTGGTACATGCGCTTCGCGCTCTACGGCGACGAGGACGTCGTCGATCTCCGCTTCCGCAAGGTGAAGGAGGCGTTCGAGCGGATCCCAGGCGTCGAGGTCTGGGGCGAGAAGCACACGCCCGAGGAGATGCACGACCTCCAGCACCCGTTCGACCGCGTCCAGGCCGGCGTCCCGAACCTCGACATCAACCAGATGACCGGGTGGTACGGCGGCGAGGAGGGCGGCCACATCGGCTTCTCGCCCGTCGCCCGGCTGACCGGCAAGGACGCGGTGGCGGTCCGCGACCTGATCCGCGGCCTGGTCGAGCAGAAGGCGCGGCTCGACTACGCGGCCGTGCTCATCCCGACGAACGCGCGCAGCTTCGTCCACGTCACGCTCGTCATCTTCGACACGAAGGACGAAGCGCAGTGCCGACGCGCGTACGACACGGCGAAGCTGCTCGTGAGCGACGCCGGCAAGCTCGGGTACGGCGAGTATCGCGCCCACCTCGACTTCATGGACCTGGCCACCGAGCAGTACAGCTTCGGCGACCACGCGTACCGCCGCTTCGTGCAGACGATCAAGGACGCTGTCGACCCGAATGGGATCCTCTCGCCCGGCAAGCAGGGGATCTGGCCGGAGGCGATGCGCAACGCGCGCTGAGCGTGCCGCGCCGGTCGCGGCAAACCGAGAGCAGCACGCTTAGGCTTCGCTGATGGCCCCCTGTCCCGCGTGCGGCCACGAGAACCCTCCGGAAACGAACTTCTGCCCGGAGTGCGGGACGCGCCTCGCGCCGGCGCCGCCCTCGCGCGCCGAGCGGAAAGTCGTGACGGTGCTCTTCGCCGACCTCGTCGGCTTCACCGCACGGGCCGAGCAGCTCGACCCGGAGGACGTCCGCTCGGTGCTCGCGCCGTATCACGCGCGACTCCGCACGGAGCTCGAGCGGTTCGGCGGAACGGTCGAGAAGTTCATCGGCGACGCGGTGATGGCGCTCTTCGGCGCACCGACCGCCCACGAGGACGACCCGGAGCGCGCGGTACGGGCGGCGCTCGCGATCCGCGACTGGGCTCGCAACGAGGGCGACATCCAGGTGCGGATCGGGGCCAACACCGGTGAGGCCCTGATCGATCTCGGCGCGAGCGCCGCAGCGGGCGAGGGGATGGCCGCGGGCGACGTCGTGAACACCGCGGCGCGACTCCAATCGGCGGCGGCGGTCAACGGCGTCCTCGTCGGCGAGGCGACGTACCGGGCAACCGCCGACGTCGTCGACTACCGCGAGGCCGGGCCGATCGAGGCGAAGGGAAAGGTCGAGCCCGTGCCTGCCTGGGAGGCGTTGGAGCCGCGGGCGCGCGTCGGCACCGAGGCGGTCTCGACGCGGACGCAGCTCGTCGGCCGCAGACGGGAGGTCGACCAGCTCGTCGACGCGTTCGAGCGCGCACGCCAGGAGCCTGCAACGCTACTCGTGACGCTCGTCGGGGTCCCCGGGATCGGCAAGAGCCGTCTCGTCGCCGAGCTTCTCTCGCACGTCGAGGCGATCCCCGAGCCATGCTACTGGCGGCACGGCCGCTCGCTCCCCTACGGCGAGGGCGTCACGTTCTGGGCGCTCGCCGAGATGGTGAAGGCGCAGGCGGGGATCCTCGAGAGCGATCCCGCAGCCGAGGTCGAGCGGAAGCTCCGGGAGGCCGTGGAGCGGACGGTGCCGGAATCCGAACGGCGCTGGGTCGAGACCAAGCTCCGCCCCCTCGTCGGCCTTGCCGGCGCCGGAGAGCTCGGCGAGCGCGCCGAGGCGTTCTCGGCCTGGCGCCGGTTCTTCGAGACGCTCGCCGAGCACTCGCCGCTCGTCCTCGTCTTCGAGGACCTGCACTGGGCCGGCGACGAGCTCCTCGACTTCGTCGACGAGCTGCCGGACTGGGTCGAGGACGTCCCGCTGCTCGTGCTCTGCACGACACGGCCGGAGCTCCTCGACCGACGCCCCGGGTGGGGAGGCGGCAAGCGCAACGCGACGACGATCTCGCTCGGACCGCTCGACGCCACCGAGACGGCACAGCTCATCGGGGCGCTGCTCGAGCGCTCGGTGCTGCCGGCGGAGACGCAGTCCGAGCTGCTCGCCCGTTCCGGTGGCAACCCGCTCTACGCGGAGCAGTTCGCGCGAATGCTCTCGGAGCGAGGCGACGTGGGCGACGAGCTCCCGGCGACCGTGCAGGGGATCATCGCGGCGCGCATCGACCTGCTCGCGGACGACGAGAAGCGCCTCCTCCAGGACGCGGCCGTCGTCGGCAAGGTCTTCTGGACCGGGTCGCTCGCCGCCATGAGCGGATCCGAGCCCGCGGACGTCGAGCAGCGGCTGCGGTCGCTAGGGCGCAAGGAGTTCGTCCGTCGCGAGCGGCGCAGCTCGGTCGACGGCCAAGCCGAGCACGCGTTCAACCACGTGCTCGTCCGCGACGTCGCCTACGCGCAGATCCCTCGCACCCAGCGCGCCGACCGGCACCGGCGTGCGGCCGACTGGATCGAGTCGCTCGGACGCGCCGAGGACCAGGCCGAGCTGCTCGCGCACCACTACCTCAGCGCGCTGGAGCTCGTCCAGGCAACCGGCGGCGAGACGGACGACCTCGCCCCTCGGGCGCGCGCGGCTCTCCGCGCCGCCGGAGCGCGGGCGCTCGCCCTCCAGGCGTACGCGGCAGCCGCGCGCTGGTTCGAGGCCGCAGCAGGCCTTCGCGGCGACCCGGATCCCGACCGGCCGCGTGCGCTGCTCCAGCACGCGCTCGCACTGCACGCACTCGGCGATCCAGACCGCGCCGAGCGGCTCGAGGAGGCACGCGGCGCACTGATCGCCGTCGGCGACGTGGACGGCGCCGCGGAAGCGGACCTCGCCCTGGCCGAGCTCTGGTCGTGGGCAGGAGAGAGCGAGCGCTGCGCAGCCTCGCTCGAGCGCGCAGCCGACGCCGTCCGAGAGACCGGAACGCGGGCTGCGCGAGCCTCCGTCCTCAGCCAGATCGCCCGCTTCCGCTTTCTCTTCGGAGAGAAGGAGGCCGCGATCGCTGCCGCCGACGAAAGCATGCGCCTCGCCGAGGAGCTGGGGCGGGACGACCTGCGCTCGAAGAACCTCGTCACCCTGGGCTCGATCCACTTCCACCTTCCCGGCTTCGACTCCGAAGCCGCGCTCGCCGAGATCCGTGCCGGAGGAGAGATCGCCGCGGGCTGCGGCGATCTCTCGCAGCTCACGCGCTCCTACAACAACCTCGGCTCGCTCCTCGGCGCGCTCGGCGATCTCGCCGGAGCCCGCTCGGCGATGCGGGAGAACCAAGACCTGGCGCGACGCCGGGGTCACGTTCCGGGAATGCGATTCGCAGCGGGGAACATGATCGATCTCGACCTGGAGTGCGGCAACTGGGAAGAGGCGGAGCGGCGGGCGCGCGATTTCCTCGAGGCGTCGAAGCGGGAGCCGCACTATCAGGACACCAGCGCGCTCATCGCGCTCGCCCTCATCGAGCTCGCGCGCGACCGGCCCGACGCCGCGCGGGCGAACGGGAGGCTGGCGCTCGAAGCCGCCCGCAAGGTGGGCGACCCGCAGGTGGTCGTCCCCACGGTTGCACGCTGTGCCTTCCTTCACGCGGAGCTCGGCGAGGCCGCCCACGCGACCGCGCTCCTGCGCGAGCTCGAGCCCGGACCAGACCTCGGGCCGACCCCCGGGGCGTTCTTCGCGGCGGCGAGGCTCGGACTCGAGGACGAGCTGTGGAGCAAGGCCGCCGGCTCCTTCGTCGAGGCCAGCCGCTGGGAAGAGGCGGCCGCCGCGGTCGTCGAGGGTCGCTGGAGCGAGGCGGCCCACGCCTACGAGAGGATCGGCGCGCGCCCGTTCGCCGCGCTGGCGGCGCTCCACGCGGCCGAGGCGCACACTGCCGCCGGGCGGCGGGCCGAGGCAGCGGGCGAGCTCGCCCGGTCGCTCGAGTTCTGGCGCTCGGTCGGCGCGCGACGCTACCTCCGTGAGGGCGAGGCGCTCCTCGCGAGCTCCGCGTAGGGAGAGGCGGCTCCGCCGAGTCGACGGCGATATCGTCGAGACGTCACGCAGACGTGCGGAGGTGGAGCGATGAGCGATACGACGGGTGAGACCGCGGGCGCGCCCTTTGTCGCCGATCTGGAGCGCTACGACGCGCTCATGGGCGTCGTCCGCGACCGGATCACGACGCGGGCGTTCAGACCCGACTACGCCGTCCCGCGCGAGCACTTCGAGCTGATCGTCGACGCCGCGCGGCACGCCCCTTCAGGCGCCAACGCGCAGCCCTGGCACTTCATCGTCGTCGAGGATGCCGAGACGAAGCGGCACATCTCGGACTACTTCGTCGAGGAGCAGCACCGACGCGCCCGGCTCGGAATGAAGTTCCCGACCCCCGACTATCGCGGCATGGCGACGGCGCCCGGCTTCGTCGTCGTCGCCGCCGACTTCCGCTTCATCCGCGCCTTCCCCGTCCTGCGACAGGAGGACCCCGACTCCGAGGTCAACCGCCCCTACTACGAGAACGCCGAGCGGATCCTGCTCCAGAGCGTCGCTGCGGCGACGATGTCGGCGCATCTCGCGGCGGCCGCGCTCGGCTACAACGTCTGGTGGGTGACGGCGATCGGGCAGGAGGACGCCCAGCAGGAGATCAAGCCGCTGCTCGACGTCCCCGAGGAGCTCTCGATCCTCGACGTCATGTGCTTCGGCCCGCCCGCGAAGCCGGTCTACAAGCGGTGGAAGAGGCAGCTCGCGGAGATCACGAGCTGGAACCGCTTCGACCGGGCGAACCTGATGAGCGACGGGGAGATCGAGGAGTGGATCTCGACGACGCGACACCGCGTCATGTACCGCAGCGAGGACAAGGTCGACTGACCGGCCCGCCGAAGGAACTCGACGATCGCGTCGGGTGCCTGCTCGGGCGCGGCCGGTTCGCTCAGCCGTCGAAGTAGGGGTCGAGAACGCGCACCTGCGTGATCCGGTCGACCGGGAGGCTGTTCCTGGCGGCCGCCTTCCTGATCGCCTCCGGGCTCGGAGCCTCGTAGACGCAGAACGTCATCCGGCCGTCCACGCTCACGTAGGAGTGAAGCCACGTGACCGCGGCGTCCAGGTTGCGCTCGACGACGGCCCGGCACGCCTCCGCCCCCTTCCGGGTCGCAGGGATGCCCAGGCCGTCCGGGAAGGTGCGCTCAACGACATACCGGGGCATCGCTTCCTCCTTCCTAGGGGCGTGAGGGCCGAGGGCGCCGCGGTCGACCGCGGCGCCCTCTCCCCTTCTCGTCGGGCAGATCCCGGGGGAGGGTCCCTGGTCTCAGCCCTTGTTGAAGGCCGCGACAAGCGGGTTCGTGCTGGCGAACAGTCCGGACGGGTTCGGGTACCACAGCCAGACGTGCATCGTGAAGAGCAGCGGATGCCAGAAGTTGAACGCCGCCCCCGTCTGAGGGCTGGTCTTCGGGCACGCGTCCTGCGATTCCGCGGGAACGTACGTGCCGTCGACGTAGTGACAGCCGGCGCCGAACGTCCCGTACTTGGCGCCGGGCAGCGGTGGCTTCGCAGGCTTGGACGTGTAGACCCACTCCAACGCACCCAGCTGCCACCTGGTGCCCTGGTGCTCGTAGACGAGGATCGCCGGCTTCCGGACGTTGAACCCCTTCACCTTCGGGTTCAGGTAGTGGTAGCCCATGTTCGGGATCATCTTCGTGATGATCACGTAGCCGTCCGCCTTCGCCCGCTTCAGGTCGCTCACGTACTTCGCCGTCGCCATACGGGCGAGGGCGAGCTGCTTGACGAGCGTCGCCTGTGCCGCCGGGCGGGCGGCCGACCGGGCCGCCGCCGTTCGCGCGGGCGTCGCCGCGGCGGTCGCAACCGCAAAGATCGACACGACCGCGACGACGGCTCCGGCACCGATTCCCCGTCTTCCGATCCTGCGCGAGATGCTCACGCTGGTACTCCTTTCCTCGTAGCGCCGCGTGACATGACGGTACGAGGGCGTGATCCGGACGACATCGGCAGCGCCACCCAGTTTGGGCGCCGACGCTACCGATCTTGCCGCGCGAGACCCCGACGCGCTGCGACGGCTGCTGCCTCGCCGCGGTTGCGAACGTCGAGCTTGCGCAGGATCGACGCGACGTGGTGGTCGACGGTCTTGACCGAGAGGAAGAGCCGCTCGGCGATCTCGGCGTTTCGCAGGCCTGCGGCGACGAGCTCGAGCACCTCCGCCTCGCGCGGGGTCAGGTTCGCGGGGTTGCGGCGCGTGGCAGGCCGCGGGCCGCGCGGAACCCCGCGCACGCCGCGCTCGCGCAGACGGCGGGCGACGACCGCCGCCGCTGCGGACGCGCCGAGCTGCTGCAACTGCTCCAGCGAGCGCCGCAACGCGTCCTCGTCGTCGGCGTCCCCCAGCGCGAGCGCCGCCTCGTACGGACAGCCGATCGCATTCCAGCTCTCCGCCGCGCGCAGCGGATCACCCGCCAGCTCGCGTGCGTACGGCTCGGGCACCCCGCGCGGGATCTGCTCCTCGAGCCCGGCGCGCCGGCGCCACGACGCGAGCGCGCCGAGGAGCCAGGGCGCCTGCCGCTGCAGGCCGAGCGCGAAGGCCGCGTCGGTGAGCGGTGCGACGTCGTCGATCCGCCCCTCGAGCCACGCCGTCTCTGCCTGCGCCGCCGCGACCGGACCGATTCGCAGGAGCTCGCCGCTCGCGTCGGCGAGCGCCCTCGCCTCGCCGAGCAGCGACCAGGGGTCCGGGTCGCTGCGCCGGGCGCGCAGGAGGGCGACCACGACGAGCGCGACGATCGTCGGCGTCGTGGATGCACGGCGTACCCGCAGGACCGACTCGGCGAAGTCGGCGGCGTCCGCCCAGCGCCCCTGCTCGAGCGCCAACCTGGCGCTGAAGGCGAGCATGTAGTGCCGCGACAGCTCGAGGCCGTGCTCGCTGCAGTAGGCGAGCGCGCGTGCCAGGCACCGGTTCGCTTCGGGATACGAGCGACGGTCGAGATGCATCTGCGCGAGCCCGAACAGGATGTCGGCGACCGCCCCCACGGAGCCCTGCTGCTCTGCGAGCGCAAGCGCGTGAGCGAACGTGGCGTCGGACTCCGCGGCCCGTCCGGCACTGTCCTCCGACCTCGCGACGGCCCCCAGGGCGGCGATGCGGAGATCGACGTCGTCCAGCCGCTCCGCCGACTCGAGCGCCCGGGCGGCCCAGACAGCTGCCTCCTCGCCGCGCGCAGCTGCTCTCGCGAGGAACCCGAGGTTCATGTAGGCCCATCCGAGCTCCCGGCCAGGATCGAGGCTCTCGAGCACCAGCAGCGCACGGCGCCCCGCCTCCTCCGCCTCGGCGACCCTGCCGGGACACCACAGATACTCCGAGAGCCTCCGCAGGGCGTTTCCCTCGCGGCGTGGGTCGCCGAGCTCCCGATGGCACTCCAGGGCGTCCCGGAGCGACTCGATCGCCTCGGGGTTCTGGTCGGTCACATAGCACTCGGTCGCCCGATGCTCGAGGAGAACGGCCCGCTCGGCCGGCTCGAACCGGCCGCCGAAGCGCAGAGCCCGGTCGTAGAGATCGGCGGCCTCACGATGGGCTCCGACCGAAGCGGCACGTGCCGCGGCCGCCGGCGCGAACCGGTGCACCGCCTCGACGTCTCCCGCACCTTCCGCGTGATGGGCCAGCCGCGCCAGATCCGGTGTGCCGACCGGCGGCTCGGTGAGCGCCTCGAGCGCCCGCCGGTGCAGCGCGATGCGGTCGTTGGGCGGCAGCGAGTCCTCGACGGCCAGGCGCGCGAGCTCGTGACGGAAGAGGACACGGCCCGCCTCCGAGCTCAGCATGCCGGAGACGAGGCACTCCTCCAGCCGCCCGACCGAGTCGGGCGCGAGTGCCTCGAGCAGCCACAGCTCTGCGTGCGGAGGGACGACCGCCACGGCTTCGAGCAGCTCTCGCGCTCCGTCGCTCAGGCGCGCCGCCCGCGCAAGGACGGCGTCCCGTACGGTGTCCGGGATCTCGGCGCCGGCGGAGGCGAGCGCCTCGGTAACGAAGAACGGGTTCCCGTTCGTCTTCCGGTAGAGGTCGTCGACGTCCACGTGATGCGGGGCGGCGAGGGTCGCGACGGCCGCCGGCGACAGCGCCTCGACCCGGATCCGCCGTGCCCGCTCGCCGAGCGCGAGCTCGCCGAGCAGGCTGCGGAGCGGGTGACGACGATCGAGCTCGTCGTCGCGGTAGGTGACGACGACGAACGCCGGCAGCATCTCGATGCGGCGCGCGACGATGCGCAGGACGTCGAGCGTCGCCTCGTCCGCCCAGTGCGCATCGTCGACGACGACGATCGTGCAGGCCGCGCCCCTCGAGCTCGTGCATCAAGCGCGCCCGCGAGCTCGAACGGCTTCGCGTCACTCTCGGCGACGCGCTGAAGCTCTCCGCCGACGGTCGCCGCGACGTCGAGGAAGGGCCCGAGCGGGCGAGGGCTGAACAGGGCGTCGCACGCCCCCCAGAGGACGCGCGCCGAGCTCTGGTCGACGCAGAACCGGCGCACGAGCGCTGTCTTCCCGACGCCGGCCTCTCCGAGGACCAGCGCGAGCCGTCCGCCGTCGCCGGCGACGACGGCGGCAAGCGATTCGACAAGCGCCGAGAGCTCACGGGAGCGCTCGAGCAGCTCGCTGCCACGCTCGGGCGTCGTTGCAGTCTGTGTCTGCACCGTCGAGCGGGCCCTCGCGCCCGCCCGTGCATCATGCCACCGTTGTCGACGGCCGACCGCCGCGGCGCGCCCGACGGACGACGCGCGAGGCTTCGGACGCCGGCGCGTACCGGCCACGAACGCCACACCGACCGGGACGGTGCACACGGCGACACGACGCCTGACGCCCGGTCGAGCGCTCTCTACGAGCCGGCTCTCGACGGCGCGGATGTTCTCGAGCTCGTCGTCGTCCGGGGCGGCGACGGAGAGCCACGCGTCCAGGATCCGGTCCGCCAGCTCGGGCGTCGTCCGTTTCAGGCTGAGCACGAGCACGTTTGCATCGTTCCAGCGGCGTGCTCCTTCCGCGATCCACGGATCCCACACGAGCGCCGCCCTCACGCCTCGACCTTGTTCGCGGCGATCGAGGTGCCCGTGCCGGTCCAGCAGAAGAGGACGCCCTGATCCGCCTCGCCGCCGGCCACCGCCTCGCCGACGCGCCTGGCGACCGAGGGCCAGGTCGACGCCGGCACCAGGTCGACCTCGTGCCCGCGTCGCTCCAGCTCCCGTCCGACGTGCTCGACGAGCGGATCCTCGTCGTCGCTGCCAACCACGAACCTCATCGTGCGTCACCCCCAATCGAGCGAGCCCGAACGCAGCTCGTGCATCATCTCGCGCTCGACGGATCCGGGATGGACGTGCGCGCGTCGAGCACGCAGCCGTCCTGGGGCGAGGCGGGCGCGGGAGCGCCGAGAGCGACACTCCCGCGCCGCGTCGTCCTCTTCGCGCTAGGTGGCCGCGATCCCTTCGATTCCTGCGGGAAGGCCGCTCACCGCGTCGAGGCCGGTCAGGGAGCCGTTGCCCTCGACGCGGTACTCCTCGATCGTGCCGCCGACACCGGTCTGGACGTAGAGGAATTGCCCGTCACTCGAAGCGGCGGCGTCGATCGGGCCCGCTGCCGTCGTCGCGACGACGCCGAGCAGCGACGGACTGGCCGTTGCCGTCGATCGTGTAGCCACTGACGCTGTCGCTGCCGGTGTTCGACGCATAGAAGAAGCCGCCGGCGGCGGCGATCCAGCAGAGCGCCGACTCGCTGTCCGTCTGCGGACTGCGGGTTGCTCAGCGTCCCGTCCGTCCCGAGCGCGTAGGTGGTCACGTTGCTGCCGCCCACTTCCGCGACGACCAGCCGTCCGGCCGGATCGAACGTGAAGGCGAACGGAACCGGATTGGCCGACCCGTTCGCGACGGGGGTGTTGCTCAGGCGCCCGTTCGGCTCGACCTGGAACACGTCGATCGTGCTGCCGCTCATCTTCGTGGTCACGATCAGCCGGCTCCCGTCGGGCGAGAAGCCGACCTGGCCGGGAGACATGACGAAGTTGGGCGTCTCGGCGTTGGACAGGCCGAGCGAGCGCGACCCGTCGTGGAGCGGCGTCAGGTGGTTGCCGGTGATCCGGAACCCCTGCACCGAGCCGGCGCCGCCGGCGTTCAGGACGTAGACGAGGTTCCCGTGCACCGCGACACTGCTCGGGAACGCGCCGCCCGAGGGCACGACCTGCAGCAGGGACAGCGTCGTGCCGTCGACGCCGAACACCGACAGCGAGTCGCTCCCCGCGTTGACGGCGAACAGCAGCCGATGGCCCGGGTCATAGGCGAGGGAGCCCTGCGATGCGAGCGTGTCGGCGACGGCTCCGTCCTGGACGGCTCCGTCGCCGCCGGTCGCGTAGCTTCCGGCGGAGGCGAGAATCCCGTCGTCGGCCCGCGTGTAGGCGAGGATCGTGTTGCCGCCGGGATCGTTCGTCTGGACGAAGACGGCGCGGGTCGCACCGCCGCCGTTCTCGTCGGTACGAGCGCCGGCGACCGGCGCGAGGGCGAGCGCCGCCGCGGCGAGCACGGGCAGGGCAAGGAGAAGAGGTGTCTTCATCGGTCCTCCAGGGGATGAGGCCGCGGCCGTCGCGACCTGCGTCGACGACCATGAGCGCGGCCGGCGTTGGTCCGGCGAGGTTCGCTCTGGACGTCGACGACGCTATCCCGGGCGCGCCCCCGGCGCACTTACGCTTCCGGGAACTCTTCCTTACGCCTCTCTTACGACCGTGCTTCAGCCGCCGCTGGGTGCGCTTTGCACGGCCACCCAGATGCGGTCTGCTCCGGCGGCGATGGCGACCGGCTCCTGGCCGATCCGGATCGTCGCAGTGACCTCTCCCCGCTGCGGGTCGACGCGGGAGACGGTGCCGTCGTCACGGTTGGCGACCCAGACGGCTCCGTCGCCGTAGGCGACGGCCACCGGAGCGCGACCGACCGGGATCGATCCACGGAGCTTCACCGCCGTGGCGTTCGGCGCATCGATCCGCCAGACGGCGTCGTCGTCGAGGGATGTGACCCAGACGCTTCCGTCCCCGTAGGCGACCCCGCTCGGATGCCCGCCGACGCTCACCTTGTCGGCCGAGCCCGTGAGTGGACTCACGTACCAGACCGCGTCGTCGCGGGCCCCCGGCACCCAGATGAGTCCGCCACCTGCCGCCACGCCTGTCGGCTGGTTGGCGACGAGGTAGGTGAGCGAGACGATTCGGCTGTCGGCAGGGTCGATCCGCGCGAGCTCGGCGAGACCGGTCTCGTAATTGGAGTTCTGCCCGGAGTCTCCGACGGCCC
Source organism: uncultured Thermoleophilia bacterium (assembly GCA_963762675.1). Taxonomy (GTDB): domain Bacteria; phylum Actinomycetota; class Thermoleophilia; order Gaiellales; family Gaiellaceae; genus Palsa-739. Next base: position 32,551 of record CAVXLS010000002.1, read on the forward strand.
AGATCGCGTCGCTCTGCGCGGTGACACCGGCTGCCACTCTGTCGTGGTTCAAGCTGCGACAGCTTCTGGTGTTCGTCGGCACGTGCAGACCGCACGACGGGATGACGATGGTGGTCGAGACGGCGCTGTCGGCCAGCTGGAGTCGTGACACGCTGTGGCCTAGACTCGTGCCGCTCTGGACCCAGACCGAACCCGCGCCGATGGCGACCTGCGCGGGTGGATCCTGAGGCGAGAGCGTCTGCACGAGCGCGCCGCTTGCCTCGTCGATGCGCGCAAGCGTCCCGTCTGCTGCGCTTACGACCCAGACCGAGCCGCCGCCGGCCGCGATTGCGGTCGGATGTGTTCCGAGGAGCACCGCCGCCACGACCCTGCCGCTCATCGGATCGATCGCAGCGACCGAGTTCGGCGGGACGGCGACGGTCGCGGAGCCGCCGCGGGTCAGGACGAACGCGATGATCGAAGCGACGGCTGCAGCGACGACGACGATCCCCGCCCCGAGCTTCCGACGCCCCGAACCGGTGGCACGCTCCGCTCGAAGCCGTGGGAAGCGCTCGGTGAGGCCGGGCCCGTGCAGCTGGTACAGCCGCACGGGCCCGTCGAAGTCCTTCAGCCTGTAGACACCCAGCTGCGACAAGCCGCGGTCGCCGAGCGACTCGTCGTGGTCCCCCAGAAGCTGTCGCGTCGACTCCGAGACGAGCACCTGGCCCCCGTGAGCGGCGGCCATGATCCGCGCGGCCTTGTGTACCTCCGCCCCGACGTACTTCGGGGGTTCCACCAACGGCTCTCCGGTGTGGACTCCCATCCGCACCCGGACCTCCACGCCGTCGGACCACTCGGCATCCGTCAGCCTCTCCTGTGCGTCCGCTGCCGCTTCGACGGCAGCCGCCGCACGCGCGAAGGCCATGAAGAAGCTGTCGCCTTCACAGTCGACCTCGTAGCCACCGTGGCGCTCGAACGCCTCCCGCAGCAACTGTCGGTGCCGCTCCAGGGCTTTCGCATAGCGCTCGCGCCCGAGTCGCTGGAGCAACCGTGTCGAGCCCTCGATGTCGGTGAACAGGAGCGTCACCGTCCCCGTCGGCTGAGTCGCCATGGCGCCAACTATCGCGCGCTCGAGGCCGGTCGCCAAGGCCCCCGGGTCGTCCGGCTACGGAGGCGCCCGTGAGCCCGAGGCGCCTCCGTAACAGCATCCGATCTCTAGGCGGGGGCGCCGACCGCCCTGCGCAGTGCCGCCGCGGAGGTCTCGATCGTGGAGATGTCGGCGAGCGGCAGAACCTCCACGTCCGAGATCCCGAAGAGCGGCGAGCTCGCCGCGATCTGCGCGAGCTCCTCGCCTGACCCGGCGTTCACGATCCCGCACCCGCCGCCGCCCTGCGCGTACGTATACGCGCTGTCGAACGTGCCGTCGTCCAACCGCTCCTGGAGCCAGTCGCGCTGCGCGAGCAGCATGCCGGCGACGACCTCCGGTGGAAGCATGACGCCGTTCCTGCGGCGCATCGTGATCAAGAACTTCATGCTCACCTCCCTCTCGTTGCTGACGCCGCTGCCGAACCTACGCCGACGTGCCGAATGATGCAAGCGATCGGGGATCAGCTATCGAAGCCGACGCCGATCCGGTCGAGCAGGCGCAGCCAGGGCCCGCGCCTCCCGCCGCGCTCGTCGGCGCGAGCGAGCGCGCGCCGGGTCAGCTCGATCGCCGGCCAGCGGAGCGGCTCGGGCGGGTAGGGCACCGGCTTCGAGCGAACGAGGTCGAGCCGGGTCAGCTCACCGTCGACCCCGTCCACGAGCTCGAGCGCAGCGCGCGCGCCGAACCGTGAGGCGGCGACGCCGAGACCGGTGTAGCCGGCCGCGTAGGAGACCCGGCCGTCGAGCGCGGTTCCGAAGAAGGCGCAAAAGCGGCTCGAAGTCGCGATCGGCCCGCCGTAGCTGTGGGTGAAGCGGACTCCTTCGAGCTGCGGGAACGTCGCGAAGAAGTTCGCGGCGAGTATGCGGAACGTGGGCTGGTCCTGGTCGTGGCGCGGCGCGACCGGGCCGCCGAACCGGTAGACCGCGTCGTAGCCGCCCCAGAGGATCCGGTCGTCGTCCGTCAGCCGGTAGTAGTGGAAGCGGTTGCCGCTGTCGGAGAGGCCCTGGCGCTGCGTCCAGCCGATCCGGCCGAGCCGGTCGGCACCGAGCGGCTCGGTAACGAGGACGTAGTCGTAGACCGGCGCGACGTAACGACGGACGGCGCGCTCGAGCGGCGGGTACGCACCGGTGGCGAGGAGCGCGCGACGAGCGCGCAGCTTCCCTCGGGGGCAGATGAGGGCCACGCGCCCGCCGTCGGGAACGACCCTCGATACCGGCGTCTGCTCGTAGACGCGGACGCCGAGCCCGAGCGCCGCGCGACGCAGCCCCCAGGCGAGGCGGGCCGGATCGACGAGCGCCTGGTTCGAGCGCTGCCACGAGCCCGCCAGGTAGGTGGGCGAGTCGACCTGCGAGCGCACCGCCTCGCGGTCGAGGAACACCGCGGTCTCGCCGTGCCGCCGCAGCAGCTCCGTCCCCTCGCGCAACCAGGCGACCTGGTGCGGCTCCGTGGCGACGCCGAGGGCGCCCGTCGTCTCCCAGCCGGCGTCGATCTCGTACCGCTCGAGGCTCCGCTCGATCCCTGCGAAGTTCTCCCGCCCGAGCTCGAGCAGGCGCGCGATCTCGTTCGGGAAGCGGTCGATGCCGTTGGGGAGCCCGTGCGTCAGGGACGCGTCGACGAACCCACCGTTGCGACCCGACGCTCCGAAGGCCGCCGTCTCGGCTTCGACGAGCGCAACGTCGCGCGCCGGGTCGTCCTCCTTCGCCTGGATCGCGGCCCACAGGCCCGTGAAGCCGCCGCCGACGATCGCGAGATCTGCCTCGTCCGACCCTTCGAGTGGCGCGGCGGGCACGGGAGCATCGTCCCGGTCGAGCCAGAAGACGGCGGGCGCCGCGTCCGCGAGAGCCGCGTCAGAGCTCTGCACGGTGGACGATCTCGCCGTCGACGACGGTGAGCAGCACCGGCAGGGCCGGCAGGTCGTCGGCGTCGCAGAGCACGGGGTCCGCGGCGAAGACCGTCAGGTCGGCCGCAAAGCCGGGCGCGATCCGGCCGAGCCGTCCTTCGTCGCCGACGGTCGTCGCGGCACCGCTCGTGTACCCCTCGAGAGCGGCGAGCCCGTCGAGCGCCTGGTCGTCGTAGGGTCGCCGCTCCCGCTCGCCGGGCGGGCGGCGAAGCCGGGCGGCCGCGAGCCCGATCCGCGGGTCGTAGTGCGCGACCGGCCAGTCGGAGCCGAGCGCCACGACGGCCCCCGACTCCCGCAGCGACCGGATCGGGAAGGCGCGGTCGCACCGCTCCGCGCCGAGGCGCCTCGACCAGTTGTCGCCGCGATCCGGATCGAACCACATCATGTGCTGCGCCTGCATCGACGCGACGACGCCCTCGGCCGCGAAGCGGGGGAGATCGGCGGCCTGCAGCGTCTCGATGTGCTCGATCCGGTGGCGCACCCCGGGGGCGGCGCCTGCCGCCCGGTAGGCGTCGAGCGCCTCGCGAACCCCGCGGTCGCCGGTCGCGTGGGTCGCGCACTGGAAGCCCGCCCGTGCGAAACGGTCGACGGCAGCGCGGTAGTGCGCCGGGTCGGGCCAGAACGGCAACGTGCCCTCGCCCTCGGTGTCAGGCTCGTAGAGCCAGCCCGTGCCTGCGTCGATCACGCCGTCGATGAAGAACTTCGCCACGCCGCCGCGGAAGCGCCGGCCCCGGACGTCGCGGTGCGGGAGCAGCGCGTCCCAGTCGTCGCTCCCCGACCCGGGACGGATCCAGAACGGGGCGACGAGCCGAGTGACGAGGTCGCCGTTCGCCTCCAGCTCGCGCAGGAGGTCGAGCGTGGAGAGGTCGCCGTCCATCGCATGCGCGCCGGTGATCCCGACGGCTGCGAACTGCCGCAGCGCGTCGACGTAGAGGCGGTAACGCTTCTCCTGCGTCAGCGGGGGCATCGCATCGTGCACGAGCGCCGTCGCCGCCGGCTCGCGCAGCTCGCCGGTCGGGGCTCCGCCGACGCACACGATCTCGGCGTTCTCCTCGAACGTCCTCGGCCCGTCGACGCCTGCCAGGGCCAGCGCACGGGGCGTCGCCAGGGCCGTGTGCAGGTCCACGAACATCACGTAGGTCGGCGAGCCCTGCACGGCGTCCTCGACGAGCGAGCCGTGGATGCCGGTCTTGCGGAAGACGTCGTAGTCGAGCCCGAAGCCCGTCACCCAGTCGTCGGGAGCGCACCTGGCTCGCTCGGCCGCGAGCGCGTCGCGAACGTCCGCAAGCGTGCGAAGCTCGCTCAGGTCGGCGCCGCGAGCCGCCTCCGCGCCGTGGAACGGATGCAGGTGACTGTCGACGAGGCCCGGCACGACCGCGGCCCCGCGGAGGTCGATGGTCTCGGTCGCGCCTCCGACCAGGCCCCGGATCTCGCCGTCGTCGCCGACGGCCGCGATCTCCCCGTCCGCGACGGCGAGCGCCGTCGCCCAGGGACGCCCGGGATCGAGCGTCCGGATCCGCGCCCCCACGAGCGCGAGCTCGACCTGCGTCACGTTGCCGCCCCTTTCGTCGTGGATCTCGAGCGCCGGACCGGCTTCCGGCCGGGCCTCGCGGCCGTCCTGCATCACGATCGTCTCCTCCGTCTGCCGTCGGACGACGGCGACGTCGTGGCCGATCAGACAATACGAGATGCCCATCTCGTCGCGGATGAGGACGCGCCACTCCGCGGCGAGCGCCGGCCGGAAACCGCCCGCCGACCTCCGCTTCGCGCGTAGAGCGACCGATCGAGCCCGGCGCGGCGGTTCACTCGTGCGAGGGACGCGAGAGGCGCGCCGAATCGACCACGATGGAGAGACTGCTGCGGCGAGGTCGGTGCCAGGGGAGAGAGCACATGACGGAAGGCGTGCCGCAGAGCTCCGCGATCGATCCGCAACCCCTCTCGCGGATCCTGACCGGCCGGATGCCGGACATCACTCCTGCGCAGCTCGTCGGCGTGGCGGGTGCAGTGATCTCGGTCGCCGTCAGCTTCGGCGTCGACATCTCGAAGCAGCAGCAGGAGGCGGTGCTCGTCCTCGTCGCCGTGCTCGCCGGAATCCTCTTCGCCGCGGACGCGCACCTGCGCACGCGCCGCGCTCAGGCCGAGGCCGTGCGCCATCTCGCCGACCAGCACCTCGCCGCCGTCCGTCACGTCGCGGACAGGCACGCCGACGTCGTGCAGCAGTCTCTCGCCGCCAACCAGGCGCCGCCTCCGCTCGTCCTTCCTGCGCCGCCCTCCCCGCCGCGCCGGTGAGCCGGCAGGCGGGCCGGTATACGCGCACGATCGGCGGGGTGCTGGCCGCCCTGGGCGCAACCGGCGCGGTCGGCTTCTACTCCGCCAAGGGCATCAGCGACTCCGTCTCCGCACCGAGAAAGACGAGCGCAGCCGCGCATCTGCAGGCCGCAGCGGTGGGCGGCAACGGCGCCGACTACGGCTTCACGGGCTACTGCGGAGTCGAGCGCCACGACGTCAAGGACCTGCTCGACGGCTTCGTGCCCGCAGCGCCCCGGGACTCGTCCGTCGCCGCGCTGCGCGCGCTCCCGGTGCCGGCGCACGCCGACGCGGGCCGGACGCCGGCGGAGATGGTCCTCTACCGGATCGCGGCCGTCGCCGTGGCATACAAGATCGAGGCCGACTCGGACGTCCACCTCGCGATCGCCGATCCCGCCGACCCCCAGGCGACGATGATCGCCGAGCTCCCCGCAGCCTCCTGCCTCGCCCGGTCCACCGCGGCGCCGCAGCTCGAGGCTGCGCGCGCCGACCTGATCGCCGCGCTCGGCGACCCGCCGACGGGCTCGCGCTACACGGAGCTGGACCCCGCGCCGTGCGTGACCCTGACCGGCGTCGCGTTCTTCGACCGCATCCACGGGCAGCGCGGCGTGGCGCCGAACGGGATCGAGCTGCACCCGGTGCTCGCCTTCCAGTCCGGGTGCGGCGTTCCCTCGCCGCCGCCCACGACACCGACGACCGTTTCGTCCACGACTCCCGAGCCTCCCGACACGACGCCGGTCACGACCGTGCCCCTGCCGACCGTGTCGGCGCCGACCACGACAGGGCCCTCACCGGCGCCGACCGACGGCCCCGGCTGTACCCGCTACCCGGGTCGCCACTGGTACGGGCATCGGTATCACAGCGACTGCCGGAGCTACTACTTCACGACGCCGTAGAGCATCGACGGGAGCTCCGCTTCGAGGAGGCGTGGAGCGGCGCGTTCCTGGTCGTGACCGACGTGATGCTCGCCGGCGCCCACGAGGCGCAGACGGGTCTCGCAGCCTGATCGAGCGCGGGCGTGGGTGGGGACAGTCGCCCACCCACGCCCGCTCGTGCGCCTCAGCTTCCGTCGTTGGCAGCTCCCGGCGTCGCCGCCACGAGCACGAAGTCGCTCGCGTTGTCGTCGGAGTCTCCGCCGTCCGCGCTTCGCGCCACGCTCGTTCCCGGCGGGTCGGTCGCGGGTGGCGCAGCCACCGGCGTGCCCTCGACGAAGGCGTTCGTCGCCGTCCCCCAGCCGACCGAGTCGACGAGCGTCCCGCCGGCGTCGCGGAGACCGACGCCCCCGCCGGTGCCGGCAAGGCCGGACGAGAAGCTCTGATCCGGCGTACCCGCGCCGGCGTACGCGCTCCCACCGAACAGGTAGTACCCGCCCGCTGCGAGGGTCACGCCGTCCGGAACCGTCGCGAGCGTGACGTCGCTCGAGCCTGCAGCCGAGCGATAGACGAGCTTGTAGCCGCTCAGATCCACAGGGTCCGAGCCGGCGTTGAGCAACTCGACGAACTCGTCGCCGGCCGAGGACGTCGTCCCCGTCGACACCTCGTTCACGACGAGCGCCGGCTCTGCTCCTCCTCCGCCGTCCACCTCCGGCCGTTCCACCTCCGGAGTCGCCCGGGGCGCAGGCGATCTGCGCGTTACCGGCTGCGTCGTACGAGATGGCGACCGTGCCGGCGCCGCCGTTGCACGGGAGGCCGCCAAGGTCGTCGAGCGACGCGAGGCCGGGTCCGGCCGGCCCCTGCGGCCCGGCTGGCCCTTCCGGGCCGTCAGGCCCGGCCGAACCCTGGGGACCCTGCGGCCCTGCGGGCCCGGCCGCTCCCGCCGGCCCTTGCGGCCCTTGCGGCCCTTGCGGCCCTTCCGGGCCCGAAGGCCCAGCAGGCCCTTCCGGCCCGGGGGGACCCTGCGGCCCGGCCATGTTCCACGCGATCGGTGCCTCCCGCACGCGGCAGACGGCGTTTGCGCTCACCACCCGCAGACGCCCGCTCATGAGGTTGCGGCACGCATGGATCACGCCCGCGTCCCTCCTGCTCCCGTCTGCGCTCGCCACCGCGACCACCACGGCGGCAACGACGACGGCAGGCGCGAGAACGCGGATCAGCGTCCTGCTCAGCTTTGACATGAACTCCTCCCTCGAGTTGGAAACTCGTGGGGGATAGCACCGCTGCTCGCGCCGCAACAGTGGCCGTCAGGGAGTTGGCACGCTTTCGCGACACTCGGCGCGGCCGGACCCGACGCGCGAAGATCCACGCATGATCCTCGCCGTCGACCAGGGCACAACGGGCACCACCTGCCTCGTCGTGGGCGAATCGCTCGAGGTGCTCGGAGCACGAACGGTGCCCGTTCCCGTGGAGACCCCCCGGCCGGGCTGGGTCGAACAGAGCCCGGAGGCGCTCTGGCAGAGCGTCGAGGAAGCCGCTGCGGCAGCGCTCGCCGACGCGGCCGTCCCCGCGCGGGAGATCGAGGCGATCGGGATCGCGAACCAGCGCGAGACCACGCTCGTCTGGCGACGCGACTCGGGGAAACCCCTGGGCCCCGCGATCGTCTGGCAGGACCGGCGCACGGCTGCCCGGTGCCGCGAGCTCCCGAGCGCGGCGATCCGATCCCGGACGGGCCTCACCCCCGACCCGTACTTCTCTGCGACGAAGCTCGAGTGGATGCTCCGCGAGACGGACGACAGGAGCGGGCTCGCGTTCGGGACGGTCGACACCTGGCTCCTCTGGCGGCTCACGGGAGGCTCCGTGCACGCGACCGACGTCTCCAACGCGTCGCGCACGATGCTGCTCGACCTGGCGACGCTCGACTGGAGCGACGAGCTCCTCGCGCTCTTCGGCATCGAGCGTGAGCTGCTGCCGGACATTCGACGGTCGGCCGAGATCCTCGGGGAGGGGGCTCTCGGACAGATACGGGCGCCGGTCGCGGCGGTCGCGGGAGACCAGCAGGCCTCCCTCTACGGCCACGGCTGCTTCAGCGCGGGCGAGACCAAGGCGACGTTCGGGACCGGCGCCTTCGTGCTGTCGGCGTCGGGCAGCGACTGCTCGTCGCCGCCGGACGGCCTCGTCCGCACGGCCGCGGCGATCCCGGCGGGCGTGGAGCCGCGCTACGCGCTCGAGGGATCGATCTTCGCAGCGGGTGCCGCGGTGGACTGGTTGCGCCATGGTCTCGGCGTGCTCTCCGACGCGGGAGACAGCGAGTCGCTCGCCACGTCCGTCCCGTCGACAGGCGGCGTCTACTTCGTCCCCGCGCTCGCGGGGCTCGGCTCGCCTCACTGGTCACCTGACGCCCGCGGACTCGTCTGCGGCCTGACGCGGGGCACGCGGCGCGAGCACCTCGTACGCGCGGCGCTCGAGTCGATCGCCTTCCAGACCCGCGACGTGATCGACGCGATGCCCACCCCTCCGAGCTCGCTCCGGATCGACGGCGGCGTATCCGCGAACGGGTTCCTCGTGCAGTTCCTCGCCGACGTGCTGCGGATCCCCGTCGAGGTGGCAGCCGAGCGGGAGACGACCGCACTCGGTGCCGCTGCCCTCGCCGGCGTGGCCACGGGACGCTGGAGCGAGGCGGAGCTCGGCGGCCGGCGCCGCACCGCCGATCGCCGCGAGCCGCAGCGTGCCGAGGCCGAGGTGGACGAGCTGGTCGCGGGCTGGCGCGACGCCGTCGCCCGAACGCTGCTCTGAGACCTCTGTCCTGCGAAGCCGTGACGTCTCCGGACGTGCGCCGGCCAGGACACCGACCTACCGCGCGCGGAGGCGAGACCCCGCTCTCGTCTTACGAGGGCTGGCCCTCCGGATCGGCGAGCTGGAGGTCGCTCTCGGCGCCTCCGCCGCGCCCGCGCAGGAGCAGACCGCCGACCAGCAGTAGCAGCACCTCGACGAGCGTGATCGCCACACGGTTGAGCGCCGTGGCGCCGAGCGCCTGCCCTTCCGGCGCGACCGCGAGCATCAGGCCGTACATCGAAGCCTCGCGGGGCCCGAGCCCGGAGGGTGCGAAGACGAAGAGCACGGCGACGATCGCCCCGACGGCTGCGGTCCCTCCGAGGAACACGATCGTCTCCGGGTCGGTGTGGGCGCCCACGGACCGGAGCAGGAGCCATAGCGCGACCCCGCCGAGCACCCACGTCCCGGAGTAGAAGACGAGCAGGATGCCGAGGGTCGCGCCGCGCAGCGGCGGCAGCTCCCGGCCGTAGCCGAGGCGGCGGAGGATACGGGCCGACAGGGGGCGGAAGACGCGCGGGTGGACGAGCAAGGCGACCACCACCGCGAAGGCGACGAGCGGCGCGAGCGGCGCGTCGACGCCGTCCACCCAGGCGAGACTGGCGACGAACACGATCACGCCGGCGACGGCCGAGATGCCGGCCTCGAGCAGCATCGACGAGGTGACGAGCGCGGCGTCCGTCACGCCTGCTCGCCGCGCCGCGACGACGCGCGCCGCCGGCGTCCAGACACCGCCGGGGATGTACTTCGCGAGCATCGAGACCATCTCCGCCCGCAGCGCCGCCGGGTACGAGATCCGGATCTCCCAGTCCGAGAGGATCCGCATCCAGCCGAGCACGAAGACGAGGTAGTACGCGCCGAGCGCGACGCAGGCGAGCACGAACAGGAACGGATTCGCATTCCGCAGGTCGTCGGCCGCGGCGCGGAACGAGCCACGGATCGCCCAGCCCACGGCGGCGAGGAAGCCTGCGAGGACGACGAGCTGGAGCACGGTGAGCAGCCGCGCGTGCCGGGCCGCAAAACGGCGGATGGAGCCGAGCCTGCCCACGCCGCCATCGTCGCCTCCGCCGGCCCGACCGGTCAAGTCAGCGCTCAGGCGAGGAGGTGACGCTCGAGCCACTCGCAGGTGAGCCGGTAGCCGCGCACCTCGTTCGCGTAGCGCGTGAAGCCGTGCCCCTCGTCCTCGAAGACGACGTACTCGACCTCGCGGCCCAGCTCGCGCAACCGCTCGACCATCTGATCGGACTCCGGCTTCACGACCCGCGGGTCCTTCGCGCCCTGGATCACGAGCAGCGGCGCCCGCACCTGGTCGACGTACGTGATCGGCGACCGCTCGAGCAGGAACTCCTCCTCGATGTCCGGGTCGCCGACCCACTTGGCCATGAAGCGCCGCCAGCCGGGCGGGACCGCGCGCGCGAACGTGACGAGGTTCGACGGTCCGACGATGTCCACCGCCGCACGCCAGTACTCCGGCAGCCGCGCCACGCACGTCAGCGTCGCGAAACCGCCGTAGGAGCCGCCGAAGACGCCGAGCCGGTCGCCGTCGACGAACGGCTGCGAGCGCAGCCACTCGGCCGCCTGCCGCCAGTCCTCGAGGTCGCCGCCGCCCCAGTCGTGATGGATCAGCGTCTGGTACGTCCTGCCGTAGCCTGTCGAGCCGCGGATGTTCGTCGCGAGCACACCGATTCCGCGGCTGAGCAGATACTGGATGTACGGGCGGAACACCGGCCGTTCCTGCGCCTCCGGCCCGCCGTGGATCAGCAGTGCGAACGGTGTCGGCCCCTGGCTCTCGGCCCGATAGAGCCAGGCCGGGATCTCGCGCCCGTCGAAGCTCGGGTAGCGGATCAGCTCGGGGTCGCGCAGCGGGAGCGACGCGAGCCCGGCGGCGCGGCTCTCGGTCACCGGGCGAGCCTCCCCGGTCGCCGTCTCGACGACCCAGACCTCCGGCGACCGCGTCGGCTGCTCCCAGACGAGGGCGGCGCGGGCACCGTCGCGCGAGAGCGAGAGCCCGGAGCCCAGGGGGGAGATCGTGCCTTCCGGCAGCTGCGGCTCGGGGAGGTCGGCGCCGCTCTCGAGGTCACGGAGGCGTAGCCGCGACCAGCCCTCGTCGTTCTCGAGCCATGCGAGGACACGGCCGTCCGCGGAGCCGGCCACCTCTTCCACGTCCCGCTCGGGCGTCTCGACCCAGTCTCGGCGGCCCGACTCGAGGTGCTGGAATGCGAGCCCCTGGAACTCCCGCCCCTCGTCGGTGAGGACGTAGAAGCCGGAGCCGTCGCGCGCCCAAGGTCCCGGGAGGAACTTCGTATCCTCCTCGTGCGGGGTCAGCTCCGTCGCCTCGCTGGACTCGACGTCGATCGCGTAGAGGGAGATGTCCGAGTTGCCGCGGAAGTCGATTCCGACGAGCGTGGAGCCGTCCGGCGAGAACGGGCCGGCGAACGCGTACCTGCCCTCGCCGAAGAGATAGCGCGGCTCGCCGCTCCCGTCCCAGACGAAGACCTCCGTGTCCTGCGGCCGGCGCGAATTCGCGGCGAACGCGAAGCTGCCGCCGCCGGGCGCCCAGGCGACGGGGAGGATCTGGTGCTGCACCTGCTCGCGCTCGGTGAGCTGCTCGGGCCACCCGCCGCCGGCGGGGATGCGGTAGAGCTGGTGGAACTCGTCCCCGTCGCGGTCGGCGATCAGCAGGATCGCGCCGTCATCGGCGACGGCCACACCGCGCACGGCGTTGTCGGTGAACGTCGTCAGCTGCTGAGGCCAGCCGCCCTCGAGGTCGGCGGCCCAGAGGTTGAACTGGCCGGAGAGGTTGGAGACGAAGAGCAGCCCCCTCCCGTCCGGCGTGAACTCCGCCACGGGGTAGAACCGGCGGAAGGCGAAGAACTGCTCGAACGGGGGCCGGTCGGTCACGCGCGCAGCCTACAACTGCAGCACGGCGGCGCCGCGAACCTCGCCGCGACGGAGCCGGTCGAGCGCCTCGTTCGCGTGGTCGAGCGAGAACTCCTCGACCTCGGTGCGCACCGGCACGAGCGGCGCGAGCGCGAGGAACTCCTCCCCGTCGCGGCGGGTGAGGTTCGCGACCGAGCGCACGACGCGCTCCTGCCAGAGCAGCTCGTAGGGAAAGGACGGGATGTCGCTCATGTGGATGCCCGCACAGACGACGACGCCGCCTCTCGCGAGCGCGCGGAGGGCGGCCGGCACGAGGGCGCCGACCGGCGCGAACACGATGGCCGCGTCCAGCTCTTCCGGAGCGGGGCCGTCCGACGGGCCTGCCCACTCGCAGCCGAGCTCGAGAGCGAACTCGCGCGCCGGCTCGTCGCCGGGACGCACGAAGCCGAAGAGTCGCCGGCCCTCGTACCGGGCGACCTGTGCGACGATGTGCGCCGACGCTCCGAAGCCGTACAGGCCGAGCCGCTCGGCGTCGCCGGCCATCCGGAGCGAGCGGTAGCCGATCAGCCCCGCGCAGAGGAGCGGCGCCGCCTGCAGGTCCGGGTAGCCGTCCGGAATCGGGAAGCAGAAGCGCTCGTCGGCGACGGCGTGCTCCGCATAGCCGCCGTCGAGGTCGTAGCCGGTGAAGCGGGCCTCGAGGCAGAGGTTCTCGCGACCCGAGGTGCAGTAACGGCAGCGCCCGCAGGTCCAGCCGAGCCAGGGCACGCCGAGGCGGCGCCCGTCCTCAGCGACCCCCACGATCTGGTGGCCGGGGACGAGCGGCAGCTTCGGGCGAGCCAGCTCGCCGTCGACGACGTGCAGGTCCGTGCGGCAGACGCCGCACGCGGCGACGCGCAGCAGCACCTGCCCGGGGGCGGGTTCCGGCACGGGCAGCTCCTCGAGCCTCAGCCTCTCGCGGGGAGCGTGCAGCACCATCGCGCGCACACCCGCATCGTCGCACGCCGGTGCCCCTTCCGGACACGTCCGGTGCCAGGCACCAGACGTGTCCACGGGGGACGTGTACGCTCGCTCGCGATGGAGACGACGCTCCCGTACGTCTGGTATTCGGATCCCGAGATCCTCCGGCGCGAGCAGGAGCGGATCTTCCGGTCGGCCTGGCAGTACGCCGGCCACATGGGGCAGTTACCGCAGCCCGGCACCTTCTTCACCGCCGCCTGCGGCCGGACGCCGGTCGTCGTCACGCTCGCCCGCGACGGCGAGCTGCGGGCCTTCGTCAACGTCTGCCGCCACCGCGGCTTCCCGGTCGCCCAGGGCCAGGGCTGCCGGGAGACGCTCCAGTGCCCGTACCACGCGTGGACGTACGGACTCGACGGCCGGCTCCGCGCCGCGCCGCGCTCGGAGGAAGAGCCGGACTTCCCGCAGGACGAGCTCGGCCTCGCCCCGGCGGCGGTCGGAACCTGGGGACCGTTCGTCTTCGTCAACACCGGCCCGGACCCGGAACCGCTCGCCGACGCGCTCGGCTCGATGCCGGCACAGGTGGCCGAGCTCGGGCTCGACGTCGACGGCCTCGTCCACCACACCCGATGGGAGACCGAGCTCGAGGCGAACTGGAAGCTCGTCTGCGAGAACTTCCTCGAGTGCTACCACTGCCAGGTCGCTCACCCGAGCTTCTCCGAGGTGATCGACGTCTCGACGGAGGCCTACGCCCTGGACGCTGACGGTCGGCTCTCGAGCCAGTACGGCCCCGTCCGCGAGGCGGGCCGCGGCACGATGGACGTGGCGGGGGAGCTGCCGCGGAGCCAGTTCCACTTCCTCTGGCCGAACCTGACCGTGAACATCTTCCCCGGCCGCCCGAACGTCTCGATCGGGCCCGTCGTCCCGCGCACCCCCGGTCGCACGTATCGCTTCCTCGACTACTTCTTCGGCACCGGGGTCGACCAGCAGTGGATCGACGACCTCCGGGCGTTCGACGACCAGGTCGGCGTCGAGGATCGGGCGCTCGTGGAGAGCGTCCAGCGCGGCGTCGGCTCGGGGGCCCTCGAGCGCGGAGTGCTGATGGGCCACAGCGAGCAGCTGATCGGCCACTTCCAGGCGCTCACCGCCTCCGCCCTCGCGGAGTAGAAGGAAACAACGGAGCGCGGTACAGTCTGCGTTCCCATTTCCAGCCCAGAGGAGGGTGATTCGTGAAGCGTCTTCTCCCGCTGCTCGCGCTCGTGGCGCTCGTGGCGGTGCCCGCCGCGTCGGCCGGTCGTCAGGCGCCGCCGACCATGCACGCCGGCCAGCTCGTCGTCGCGTTCGGCGATCCCGCGCCGGGCTTCGCCTCGGGCACCGTCCGAGGCAACACCGTCACCAAGCCGCGCGGCTACGAGGTCGACCTCGCCAAGGCGATCGCCGCGCAGCTCCACTTGAAGCCGGTCTGGATCTACTCGCCCTGGAACAGCCTGTTCGCGCCCGGCGCCAAGAAGTTCGACATCTCCTTCCAGGAGGCGACGATCACCGCCCAGCGGAAGAAGACGGTCGACTTCACAATCTCGTACCTGAACGCGAACCAGGGCGTTCTGCTCTCCAAGACGGCGCCGGTGCCGCACAGCCTCGCCGATCTGAAGAAGCTCCAGATCTGCGCGCAGACGAACACGACCGGCCTCCAGTACGTCATCGACCAGCTCAAGCCGGCGAAGAAGCCGCTCACGTTCCCGACGACGACGGCTGCCTACCAGGCGGTGCAGATCGGTCGCTGCCAGGCGTTCGTCCTCGACGTCCCGCTCGTCAGCCTCGAGAAGAAGCAGAAGCCGTCGAGCTTCGGCCCCGTGGCCGGCCAGATCGTCACGCACGAGCAGTACGGCGCCGTCCTGCAGAAGAACTCGAAGCTGACCATGCAGGTCGACGCCGTGATGCAGAAGCTGATCAAGAACGGCACGGTCGGCAAGCTCCAGAAGAAGTGGTTCAACCTCAACTTCGCGAAGATCCACGTCCTGAAGTAGAGGGTTTCACCGTATGCACGCGCTGCACCAGGTCCTCCACGCGTTCTTCAACCTGCACAGCTTCACGCTCGCGCTGCCGGACGTGTGGGCGGGCTTCCAGGTCAACCTGAAGATGATGGTGATCGCGGAGGCCTTCGTCCTGGTGCTCGCACTCGCGATCGCCGTCGTTCGCGGTCTGCCAGGGCCTGCGGCGAAGCCGCTGCGGGCCCTGGCGATCGCCTACACCGACTTCTTCCGCGGCACGCCGATCATCATCGTGGCGTTCTTCATCGGTTTCGGTCTGCCGGGGCTGCAGCTCGGGTTCATCTCGAACCTCTCTTTCACGACGTACGGGATCATCACGCTCACGCTCGTCTACACGGCGTACGTGACCGAGGTCTACCGAGCCGGGATCGAGTCGGTGCACGCGAGCCAGCGTGCGGCCGCTCGCTCGCTCGGCCTCACGTACGCGCAGGCGATGCGCTACGTGATCATCCCCCAGGCCGTGCGCCGCGTGATCCCGCCTCTCCTCAACGACTTCGTGGGCCTGCAGAAGGACACGTCGATCGTCTACGTGATCGGCGTCACCGAGGCGGCCTCGCTGGCGCAGCAGTTCTCGACCAACAACGGCGACTTCCCCTCGTACCTCGTCGCAGCGGTCTTCTTCATCCTGATCACGATCCCGCTCGCCCGCTTCACCGACTATCTCGTCGCGATCCGCGAGCGCCGCGAGCGCGCGCAGGCGTTTTGAGCACAGCGGCCAACGGCGCCTTCGTGGACGTCCGCGGCGTCTCGAAGTGGTTCGGCGACCTGCAGGTCCTCAACCGGGTCGACCTCTCCGTCCCCGAGCACCACGTGGTCTGCCTGATCGGCGCCTCGGGCTCGGGCAAGTCGACTCTGCTGCGCTGCCTCAACCGGCTCGAGCACGTCGAGGAGGGCGAGATCGCGGTCGACGGCGAGCGCGTCACGGACGCGAAGGTCGACGTCAACGCGCTGCGCAAGAAGGTCGGGATCGTCTTCCAGGCGTACAACCTCTTCCCGCACATGACCGTGCTCCAGAACGTGACGCTCGCCCCACGGAAGGCCGGGGGCTTCTCGCGGCAACGGCGGGCCGAGCTGCATGCGCGAGCGCTCCTCCGCCGCATCGGGCTCGAGGCGAAGGCGGACGAGTATCCCGACCGCCTCAGCGGCGGGCAGCAGCAGCGCGTCGCCATCGTGCGCGCACTCGCGATGGGCCCGAAGGTGCTGCTCCTCGACGAGATCACGAGCGCGCTCGACCCGCAGCTCGTCTCGGAGGTGCTCGGGCTCGTGCGCGAGCTCGCGGAGAGCGGCATGACGATGGTCGTTGCGACGCACGAGATGGGCTTCGCGCGCGAGGTCGCCGACAAGGTGTGCTTCCTCGACGCGGGCCAGATCCTCGAGGAGGGGCCGCCGGCCCAGATCTTCACCGAGCCGCGCGAGTCGCGGACGCGTGAGTTCCTCTCACGCGTGCTCGAGGCGGAGAAGCTCGCGTGAGGAGGTCGGTGACCCCACAGCGAGAAAAGGCTCCCCTCGGCATCGCGGCGTTCATCGGCATCCCGCTCTTCTTCTCGTCGGTCATGTCGTCGTCGCTCGCGATCGAGAAGCCCCGCGTCATCCAGTGGCGCGACGGCGCGACGAGCTGCACGCGAGCTACCACGATCCAGCGGCGGGAAACGAGCTCCGCATCTGGTTGTGGGCGCTGCTCCCGCCGCGGGCTGCTGCTCGCCGTAAGTCCGTGGCGAGCGGGGGCCTCCTGGCTTCTACGTCACGTGTCGTGCCGCGTGCCGTCGTCGAGCACGATGGCCGTGATGCACGAGACGAAGACGTGGGAGGCGCACCACACCGCTGCGCTTCCCGAGCGGCATGAGCCTGGATCCGGGCCGACGAGCTGATCTCGAACAATTAAACGCCGGCGAATGGGAGGCGCAGGCGCGCCAGACGGCGCTCAGCCTCGAGCACTGGACGATCGGCGTCGCGCTCGCGTCCGCCGCCGTCATGGGGTTCCTCGGGCGCGCCGCGCTCACCTCGCGCCCCGCCCGGTGGCGACGGCACTCGAGGGCATCCACGCCCCCGACGCCACGCCGCCCGGCCTCGAGCACGTGGGGGAACCCCTGGTTCCCCACGGACCCCTCCTCCACGTCGGCGACGAGGCTGATCGTTGGTGTGCGCTCCGGGGAGAGCGCGGTCTCCCCTGCGCGCGCGCCGTGGGCTTCTCCCAGATGGACGCAGGGCGCTGCGGGGCGCTGCGACGGCGGTGGCGCCTGCGGCCAACGTCGCGACGCATCTGGCGGCCTCCGGCTTTCAGGATGGTGGCAGAGAAGGTTTACCCCCCTCGATATCCGAAGCCTTCCGCCGCGCGGAGGGGAGACCGCGCTCTCCCCGCAGCGCACACAGAACTCCTCGGCGGGCGGTGAAGAAGGGGCCCGTGGGGGAAACATGGTTTCCCCCACGGGATTAGCGGCCCTGCAAGGCCCGCGCCGTCTCGGCGGCCGCCTCGTCGCGCTCGGCGTGCAGGCGGTCGGCGAGGAAGCCGAACACGTCGCGCATCGAGACCATGCCCGCGAGGTTGCCGTCCTGTACGACCGGAAGATGCCGGAGCTTGCGCTCGCCCATCAGCTGGGCGGCCTCGAGGATCCCGTCCTCGGCGGAGATCGTGAGCGGGTTCGGGGTCATCGCCGTCCCGAGCAGCACCGTCTCGAAGTCGGCGCCGGCG
>CAVXLS010000003.1:0-1313406 GCA_963762675.1 uncultured Thermoleophilia bacterium
CCTTCGCGTCGGGCTTCGAGCCTGGCTTCGATCGGGAGGCTTCCGCTCCTTCGTGATCATGTGGAGGCGTCCCATTGCCAGTCCCGGATCTCCGGCATGTCCTGGCCGTGCTTGTCGATGTACTGGGTGTGCTCGACGAGCTTGTCCTGGACCATCTGCTTCAGGTAGCTGCCTTCGGCGCCGAGATGCGGTAGCCGGTCGACCACGTCCTGGACGAGGTGGAACCGGTCGAGGCGGTTCTGCACTCTCATGTCGAAGGCGGTCGTGATCGTGCCCTCTTCGTTGTAGCCCCGGACATGCAGGTTCCGGTTGGTGCGCCGGTAGGTCAGCCGGTGAACGAGCCACGGGTATCCGTGGAAGCCGAAGACGATGTGCTTGTCCCTGGTGAAGAGCGAGTCGTAGTCGACGTCGCTGAGCCCGTGCGGATGCTCGGTGCTGGGTTGCAGCTTCATCAGGTCGACGACGTTGATCACCCGGATCTTCAGATCGGGCAGATGCGTGCGCAGGATCGAGACGGCGGCCAGGACCTCGAGCGTGGGCGTGTCCCCGCAACAGGCCATCACGACGTCGGGCTCGGCGCCCTGGTCGTTGCTGGCCCAGTCCCAGATCCCGATCCCCTCGGTGCAATGCACGACCGCCTCGTCCATGCTCAGCCACTGGGGCAGCGGGTGTTTTCCTGCGACGACGACGTTGACGTAGTGCCGGCTGCGTAGGCAGTGATCGAAGACCGAGAGCAGGCAGTTGGCGTCGGGCGGGAGGTAGACGCGCACGATGTCGGCCTTCTTGTTGACGACGTGGTCGAGAAAGCCGGGGTCCTGGTGGGTAAAGCCGTTGTGATCCTGCTGCCAGACGTGGGAGGCGAGCAGGTAGTTCAAGGAAGCGATCTTCCGCCGCCAGGGCAGCTGCGAGGTGACCTTCAGCCACTTGGCATGCTGGTTGAACATCGAGTCGACGATGTGGATGAACGCCTCGTAGCAGTTGAACAGGCCGTGCCGCCCGGTGAGCAGGTAGCCCTCCAGCCAGCCCTGGCACTGGTGCTCGCTGAGCATCGAGTCGAGCACGCGCCCGGCCGGCGCGAGGAACTCGTCGCCTTCCAGCGTTCGCGCGTCCCACTGGCGGTTGGTCTCTTCGAACACCGCGCCCAGGAGATTCGAGAGCGTCTCGTCGGGACCGAAGATCCGGAAGTTCCGCTGCTCCTCGTTCGCCGCCACGACATCCCGTAGGAACTTCCCCAGCACGAGCGTGTCCTGGGCCTCCACGGCGCCGGGCGACGGCACATCGACGGCGTGGGCACGGAAGTCGGGCATGCGCAGGTCACGCAGCAGGAGGCCGCCGTTGGTGTGCGGATTGGCTCCCATCCGCCGGCCGCCCTCGGGTGCCAGCTCGGC
This sequence comes from uncultured Thermoleophilia bacterium, assembly GCA_963762675.1. Lineage (GTDB taxonomy): Bacteria > Actinomycetota > Thermoleophilia > Gaiellales > Gaiellaceae > Palsa-739. The sequence continues at coordinate 1,389 of CAVXLS010000003.1, forward strand.
CAGTTCCGGCACGAGCCGGCCGGTCTCGTCGAAGAGGTCGTCCGGCTTGTAGCTGCGCATCCAGCCCTCGAGCTGGCTCAGGTGGTCGGGATGGTCGGCATCCACCAGCAGCGGCACCTGATGCGACCGGAACGTGCCCTCCACCTGCAGACCGTCGACGACCTTCGGCCCCGTCCAGCCCTTCGGCGAGCGCAGCACGATCATCGGCCACCGCGGCCGGGCGGCGTCGCCGTCGTGCGCGCGCCGCGCTGGATCCGGCGGATTCCCTCGATCGCCTCGTCCAACGTGTCGGCCATCAGCTGGTGCATCTCCTCCGGTTCGTCTCCTTCGACGAAGAGGGGGTCCCAGCCGCAGCCGCGCAGGAACTGCTCGAGCTCGTCAGGCTCGATCCGGGCGAGCACGGTCGGGTTGCTGATCTTGTAGCCGTTCAGGTGCAGGATCGGCAGCACCGCGCCGTCGCTCACCGGGTCGAGGAACTTGGTCGACTGCCAGGCGGTCGCCAGCGGCCCCGTCTCCGCTTCGCCGTCACCGATCACACAGGCGACGATCAGATCGGGATTGTCGAAAGCGGCCCCGAAGGCATGGCTCAGCGAGTAGCCGAGCTCGCCGCCTTCGTGAATCGACCCGGGGGTCGTCGGCGCGACGTGGCTGGAGATCCCGCCCGGAAACGAGAACTGCGTGAACAGTCTCTTGAGGCCGGCCTCGTCCTGGCTGACGTCCGGATAGATCTCGCTGTAGCTGCCCTCGAGGTAGGTGTTGCCGACCAGGGCCGGCCCGCCGTGACCGGGACCGGCGACGTAGAACATGTCCAGGTCGTACTTCTTGATCACCCGGTTCAAGTGCACATAGATGAAGTTCTGGCCCGGCGTCGTGCCCCAATGCCCGACGACCAGCGGCTTCACGTCCGACAACTCGAGCGGCCGGCGTAGCAACGGATTGTCGTAGAGGTAGAGCTGACCGACCGACACATAGTTGGCTGCCCGCCAGTAGGCATCCATCTTCCGGAGCAGGTCCGGGGAAAGAGGTCGTGCTGCCGTGGCCGAGGTCTCCGTGTCGCGCCGCCGGTGTGGAGAGTCGAGCCGGTTCGAATCCGCCAGACGCGTGTCCATCATGTGCCTCCAAGCCGAACCGAGGGTGTGTCGCCGGCCGGGAGCTGCGGCCGGCGGGACTCCAACCCACGGTACTGAGGGAGGACGTGTCTGCGAGATCAGGGCGTTGCGATCTCGCGGGCGAATCTGCCGCGCCGCACGCTTCGACGCCGCCCCACAAGCGTAACACTCACACTCAGCGGGCCAGGCGCGCATTCGCTGCTCGTCGCGTCGGTCGAAAGTTGCGCTGGATCTGGCTGCCACCGAACTTCAACAGGCACTGCGCGCCGCCGTCCGAGAAGCCTGACCGTCAGTCGTCCGAGAAGGGGCCCGAGGGACGATTAGCCGGAGAGTGCCGTGACGAGGTGTCCGATTGCGAAGCCGACGCCGGCGCTGACCGAGCCGACGATCATCACCTGGAGACCCGAGCGCAGCAGGGAGAGGCGGGTTATCCGACCCTTGGCGACGCCCACGGAGAAGAGGGCGAGCAGCGTGCAGGCGAGGCTGGTCGCGAGTGCGACGCCGAGGGAGAAGAGGAAGTAGGGCCAGAGCGGCACGATCGCGGCGCCGAGGTAGGTGGCGCCGACGACGACGGCGTCGCCGAGTGCGGCTCCGCCGGTGTCGGGCGACAGCCCGAGCTCCTTCTCGACCTTGGTGCGGAGGAAGACGTTCGGGTTCGACGCGAGCCCCTGCGCAACCCGTTCGGCTTGCTCGCGGGCAAGGCCTTCCCGCTCGAGGACGAGGGCGAGCTCGTCGGTCTCCCGTTGGGGGAACTCGTCGATCTCGCGGCCTTCCGCAGCAATCTCGGAGGCGTACAGCTGCTCTTCGGCCTGGCTTGCGAGGTAGGAGCCGCCGCCCATCGAGATCGCCCCGGCGACCGCTTCGGCGAGGCCCGCGACGATGATCAGCGAGCGGGCGGGATGCGCGGCCGCCATACCGGTGACGACCCCGAGCGGCACGAGCAGGCCGTCCTGTGCGCCGAGCACGAACTCGCGGATGCGGGAGAGCCTCCCGATCCGTGCCGCCTCGCCGAGCGAGTGCTCCCGGATGTGCCGTGCCGCCTCGGCCCGCCCCGCTGCGCGCTCGACGGCCGGCTGCCGAGGCGAGGCTCCTTCCCGCTCGTCGGTCACCTCAGACCTCACGGGGGCCGGTCGCTCGATCGTCGCGAGACGCGACGCCGTTGTCGGTGCCGTCGGTTCCAGCAACGGGCTCGGCGGTCGTGACGGTTCGACGACGAAGAACCGGTCGGCGGCTGCGATGACCGTGTCGCCCGGCGCGGCGCAATTCGCTGCGCCATCACGGTCTCCGCGTTCGATGGCGGAACACGACTGCGGTCGTGATTCCGAGCAGCCAGCCGATTACGGCGGCCGCCAGGATGATCCAGACGAGCGACGCGTGGGTCGAGCCGACCGCCCAGTCCAGCTTCACGGCGCGCGTGTTCTTCGAGCTGAGGACGATCAGGACGGCGAGCAGCGCGACGAACACGACCGCTCCGGTGTAGAGGCGCGCCCGGCGTCCGTGGCGGACGAAGCGTTCCGTCCGCGACTCGGACGGCGCCGCCGGAGTCTCGTCTCGGCTCGAGTCCTGTGCCGGTGCCGGCGGTTGGTTGGAGACCATGAGGAGTTCCTCCTACGGTGCGGCCGCGACGGCCGTCTCCGGCCGGTCGAGCTGCGCGAGGTCGAGTGGGGCGCGGATCAGGTAACTGCGGCCGCCGTAGAGCACCGTGGCGCTCGGATGCCGGGTCGACTCGAGCCAGCGATCGACGAGCGAGAGGAGCTCGATCACCCATCCGGGTCCGGCCGGCGGCTGCAAGCGGACGACCAGTCTCGGAGCCGGAAACGACCTCGGTCGGAAACAAAGGGGTGGCGTACTCCAGCAGGAGGGCGGCGCACGCCGAGTCTGGTGCGACGACCTCGATTCGGTGGAGGCCCTCGGAGGTCCAGGCGGTGCGCGGGTTCGGAGGGCGCCGAGCAGCAGGTCGACGCCTCAGCGCGCGCCCGACAAGCGGTAGTGCGTGTACGTCGATCATGTCCAACTCCCGTGGTCGAGGTCTTGGCCGCCGACCACTGCGCGTCGGGCCAGCCGCGACTCGCGCCGACCCGCATCGCTTGTGGGAGGACATCCGCCGGGCCACACGTCTTGAGGCCCGGCGAGCGTTCCGCAGCACCGACGATTACGGCACTGCCGCTCGGACGATACCACCTCTCCGCCCTCGGAGTAGCTCCCGGAGGGACTGGATCAATGCAGCCGCCGGGCGAGCACGCTTGCGCGCGCCCTGCCCCCTGGCTTCGAGAGCCGAACGGAAGTAGAATCAAATAGGGCTGCGAGACCGATGCCCGAGACCGAGCTACCACATCTGCGTGTTCTGATCGCGAATGAGAGGCGTGATCGGTTGGAGTTGCTTGCGCGGGTGGTGGTTGGGTTGGGTCATGATGTGATTGCTCGGGAGATCTATGTGAGAGAGGTCGGGGCGGTCACGGCGAGGGAGCATCCGGACGTGGCTCTGGTCGGGTTGGGGGAGAGTTCGGTGCATGCGTTGGAGTTGATCTCGGAGATCGTCCGTGAGGCGTCCTGTCCGGTGATCGCGATTCTGCATGCGGATGATCCGGCCTATGTTCACGAGGCGGCGAAGCGGGGCGTGTTCGCCTACATCATCGACGGTAGCCCGGAGGAGTTGCAGAGCGCGATCGACATCACGTTGCAGCGGTTCAGCGAGTATCAGAGTCTGCAGGGGGCGTTCGGGCGTCGTGCGTTGATCGAGCAGGCGAAGGGGATTTTGATGGCGCGCCACTCGATCGACGCCGACCGGGCGTTCGAGATGTTGCGTGACCACTCCCAGCACAACGGGCGCAAGCTCAGCGACGTCGCTGCCGCCGTCGTCGAGAGCCACCTCCTGCTCCTCCCGCCGACCCCGCAGACGCCGTCAAGCCGCTCGGCGCCTGCCGCCTAGCCTCTCGAACGACGATGCCAATCCACTCGTCCGCGTGGCGTCGGTGCTTCCGTTGGGATTCGAGCTCGAGATCGTGCGCTGAAAAGCGCGCCGCCGTTTCGACGACCCCACATGGGTTTTGTGCTAAACTTCACATTTAGAAACACCGAGCCAGTCGCGCTGACAGCCCAGATTTCGGCCGTCGAGGCGCCAGCTTCTTCTTCCTCGTTGAATCGCGTCTCAGCCAGTGGCTGGGCCGGCCGTTGGAGGCAATCGCCTCCAGGGTGATGCTAGTTCTCAAAGGAGTACTGAAATGACAACTCTGGTTCGCTTTGATCCCTACCGTGAGGCGACGGCGCTCCAAGGCGAGATGGGCCGTTTCTTGAGCCTGTTCGGTGGTGGAGTCGGCAGCACGACACCGGCCGTCTGGGCTCCGGCGATGGACGTCTGGGAGACCGACGACGAGGTCGTCTACGCGTTCGATCTGCCCGGCATCCCGAAGGAATCCGTCTCGATCGAGTTCGAGAACGGCGTGCTGACGGTCAGCGCCGAGCGTGAGCGCTCGAAGGACGTCTCGACCGACCGGCTGTACCGGTACGAGCGCAGGTATGGCAGTTTCTCGCGGACGATCGGGCTGCCGCAGGGCGTCTCCGAGGATCAGATCTCGGCTCGCTACGACAACGGCGTGCTCGAAATCCACGCAAAAAAGGCCGAGGTCGAAAAGCCGCGCCAGATCCAGATCGGCAACGGCAAGGCCGCGATCGAGGGCAAGGCAACAAAAGCATAACCCGCACCGCGGCTCCAAGCACAGCCGGAAGGCGGCCTAGGCAGGCCGCCTGCCGGCTTCGCAGGTCTCGCTGCGGTCTTCCCCGGGACAGAGAGCGAGCAAACCGCCCGCGATCCGCTCTATGAGGTCGTGCTTCGTGCGGGCAGCAGCCTCTGTCCGGTGCTCCAGGCGATGGCGAAGAGCAGGACGGCTGCCCCCGAGAAGACGCCGAGGGCGCCGACCGAGACGGCGGCAGCGAGCGCTTGCGATCCTCCGACACCCGTCGCGATGAGGGCGGCTGTTCCCGCGCCCGCCTGGGTGGCTGCGCCTGCCGGGCCGATCGGGAGCGCCGCAGCGGCGGCACCGGCACAGAGAAACAGCAGCGCCAGCGGGAACGAGTAACCCAGTCCGAGCGTGCCGAGCAGGATGAAGAAGGCGGCTCCGCGGACGAGCCAGCAGCCGAAGACCAACGCCCACGCCCGTGCTGTGCGTCGCAACGACGTCGTGCGCGGGCTCAACCAGCGGCCGAGCCGAAAACGCAGCGAGCGTTTGCTTGCGGCGAGATGTGGCAGGGCCACGATCACGGCCGCGGCCGCGACCCCGGCGGCGGCAACGATCGCGAGCGCGGCACGCGCAGCGATCCCGGCTCACCGGGAAGGCGACGGCCACGGCGGCGAGCGGCGCCAGCGCAGCGCTGTCGACCAGACCGAGCATGACAAGCGAAAGGCCGATCGCCCGCAAGCCGGCAGGACAACCCGGGTAGCGGCGCACGACCGCGATCCGCATCGCATCGTCGAAGCGGCCGGGCAAGACGACGCCGATCAGCGCCGCGCCGCCGTTGCCGGCCAAGCAGCGCGAGCGGAGAGGGCCGCTCGCGGCTCGTAAACAGCTGTCCCCACCCCACTGCCTTCAGCGCCTGGGCGACGAGAAGCAGCAGGCCGGCGGTTACCAGCAAGCCAGGCCGGCCGTGCGAGAGCGGCCACGAGGTGGTCGCAAAGTGACGGATGGCCAGCAAGGCAAGAACGACCATGACGGCAATCGACACCACGGCGACCCCCCAGCGCGTCCTCCGCGAATGCCGAAGCTGCCAGAGCGCCCGCAGCAGCAGCCGATAGCGGCCCTCGAGCACGAGCGGTGCAGCCGAGACGGCGAGCGTGGCCAACGGATCCCGCTCGAGCTGGACATCCGACGGCAGGAGCGTCGGGGCTGCCGCATACGCTTCCTTCGAGGGATTCGTGCAGCATGCCACCATGCGGCGCTGCCACCAGGCTGCTGAATCGGCGTCGAAGAGCGACCTCGTGCGTTTTCTCCGCCCTGCGCCGGTGGGCCGCGTCGTCGCCGCACGAGTCGGCGGCCGCCTCCGGTCTGCGGACCGCGAATCCTCGCCCTCGCAACCGGCACACCCTGCTCAGCATCTCGACGGCTAGATGCCTGCGGATCGCACGATCGTCTCGAAGCGAGTACAATGGGTGAACTGGCCCTGCGTGCCAGGACGCCGGCCGAGGCCCAACGACATCGACGCGCCATTTAACGCGCGCGAGATGAGGGACTGAGGCAAACAGAGTTCGACTCGCAGGGCTCTATCTTTTCGTGAGGGAACGATCGTGGTTCCACTGTTCGAAATAGCTCGTTGCGTGGGTCGGATCGAGTCCGGCGTCGAAGGGAAGTGGTGGTTGTGGTGGCACAGTCAGAGACTGAGATCGTCGAGGGGATCGGCTCCGACTACGCGGTCAAGTACGGGTTCTCGAACCCGGATGAGGCCGGCGACTACTTCTTCAAGTCGGGCCGGGGGATCTCGCACGAGGTCGTCGAGGCGATCGCGGAGCACAAGAACGAGCCGGCCTGGATGCGGAAGGTGCGCCATCGGGCGCTCGACTACTTCTTCGCGCGGCCGATGCCTACCTGGGGAGGAGATCTTTCCGGCATCGACTTCGAGAACATCTTCTACTACATCAAGCCGACCGAGAAGCAGGCCAACTCGTGGGAGGATCTGCCGGCCGACATCAAGGACACCTGGGACAAGCTCGGCATCCCGGAGGCGGAGAAGAAGTACCTCGCCGGCGTCGGCGCCCAGTACGAGTCGGAGGTCGTCTACCACCATCTGCAGGAAAAGCTGACTGCGCAGGGTGTTCTCTTCCTCGATATGGACTCGGGCCTGCGTGAGCACGAGGAGATCGTCAAGCAGTACTTCGGGACGATCATTCCCTCGAATGACAACAAGTTCGCGGCGCTGAACACCGCTGTCTGGTCGGGGGGGTCGTTCATCTACGTGCCGCCGGGCGTCACGATCGAGCTGCCGCTGCAGGCCTACTTCCGGATCAACGCGGAGAACATGGGCCAGTTCGAGCGGACGTTGATCATCGTCGACGAGGATGCGTACGTGCACTACGTCGAGGGCTGCACGGCGCCGGTCTACTCGAGCGACTCACTCCATTCGGCGGTCGTCGAGATCGTCGTCAAGAGCCGTGGCCGCTGCCGCTACACGACGATCCAGAACTGGTCGAACAACGTCTACAACCTCGTCACCAAGCGGGCCGTCGCCTACGAGGACGCGACGATGGAGTGGGTGGACGGGAACCTCGGCTCGAAGCTGACGATGAAGTATCCGGCGATCTGGCTGATGGGCGAGCGTGCCCACGGCGAGGTGCTGTCGATCGCGTTCGCCGGCAAGGGCCAACACCAGGACGCGGGCGGCAAGGTTGTCCACGTTGCGCCGAACACGAGCTCGCTCATTACGTCGAAGTCGATCTCCAAGGACGGCGGCCGCGCCGGCTACCGCGGGCTGCTCGAGGTAGCCAAGGGCGCCACCGAGGCCAAGTCGAAGGTGGTCTGCGACGCGCTGATCCTCGACGAGGAATCACGCTCCGACACCTACCCGTACATCGAGATCGAGGAGGACGAGGTCGACATCGGCCACGAGGCGACCGTCTCCAAGATCGGCGAGGAGCAGCTCTTCTACCTGATGAGCCGCGGGCTGTCGGAAGCCGAAGCCTCGGCGATGATCGTCTCCGGCTTCGTCGAGCCGATCGTCAAGGAGCTGCCGCTCGAGTACGCGGTCGAGATGAACCGGCTGATCCAGATCCAGATGGAGGGCTCGGTCGGCTAGCCGAGGCGCAGACCGCGCCGTATCGCGATGAAGCCCACGCGTGCCGGCGAACCCGCCCGATCGTTGCCGATAGAGGCGACGACGACAGGGGTACGCGACGCGCACAAGGTGTCGTAGCTCGGCCACGCCCGCCGTGTCGTCGACGACAAGGACACGAGAGGATCATCGACGGGGCCGGCGACACCGACGCGATCAAGGGCCGAATCGAGCAGCGAAGTCGGAGAGCGAGAACACGCATCCGGCTTCGACCGAGAGCTGCCCCAGGAGCAACACGCCAGAGCAAACCGGACGGACGTTGGGTGTCAAGGGCGGCGCCTCGACCGAGATCGAGATGAAGGAGAAGAAGCACCGCGTCGATCGCTCGAGCCGCCCCCGCCAGCTCGCGACGAACGCGGGCCTCGAGGGTTCAGGTCGTCAACAAGGTCCGGAAGGCGGCCAAGGTGTCGCGTCCGAGGTTTACCTTCGACTCGCTAGGTTGGAGTGGTGGGCGGTGGCAGAGGTGGCTGGCCGCCGTCTTCGCCGCGGCCGGCAGGCCGTGCGCGTTCGAGGAACGGTCTGATCAGGTCGATCGGCGCCGGGAAGATGATCGTCGAGCTGTTGCCGGCGCCGATCTCGAGCAGGGTTTGCAGGTAGCGGAGCTGCAGAGCGATCGGGTGCTCCTCGATCACGACTGCCGCGTCCTTCAGGCGCTCGGCAGCCTGGAACTCGCCCTCGGCGTTGATGATCTTCGCGCGTCGCTCGCGCTCGGCCTCGGCCTGGCGGGCCATCGCGCGCTGCATCCCTTCTGGGATCTCGACGTCCTTGACCTCGACGATCGAGACCTTGATCCCCCAGGGGTCGGTCTGCTGGTCGATGATCTCCTGCAGGATCGCGTTGATCTTCACCCGCTCGGAGAGCAGCTCGTCGAGCTGGTGCTGGCCGAGAACGGCGCGCAGCGTCGTCTGGGCTATCTGCGAGGTGGCGACCATGAAGTTCTCGATCTGCACGATCGCCGCGTTCGGGTCGACGATCCGGAAGTAGGCGACCGCGTTCACGCGTACCGGGACGTTGTCCTTGGTGATCACTTCCTGCGGCGGCACGTCGAGCGTGATCGTGCGCAGGTCGACTCGCACCATCTTGTCGACGATCGGGATCATCAGGAACAGGCCCGGCCCTTTCGGCTCGGGCATCAGCCGGCCGAGCCGGAACATCACGCCGCGCTCGTACTCGCGCGCGATCTTGATCGACGCCGGCACCATCACGACCAGCACGACGACCACGACGAGCACGATCAGGCCGGCGGTCAGGCTGCGCCTCCTCTCTTGCCGGTCTCGATCATCCCGGCCTCACAGCATACGAGCCTGCCGGTCAGCCGGCATGCCCGTGCGCCTGGTCTTCGGCAGGCTCGTTCATCAGCTTCAGCATCGGCAGGCCGCCGCCGCGCGCCTCCTCGACCAGGCGGCGACTCAGGAAGAGGCGGAGGGCGAGTGCGAGCAGCACGATCATCAGCGGCCTGCGCGCGAGCGAGCGCGGCGAGTCGTCCGGCAGGAGGCAGCCGCCGCATCTCCCGCTTCGCAGCAACCGCCTGCACCGCCCCCGACAGCGCGAACCGGAGGATCAACGCCCACAGGATCTCCCACACATTCCGAAGGAGAACGACAACGCGTCCCTCGGATCAGAGAGCGCACCAACAGCGAGCAGAGAGCCCGTCACGCGATCACCCCGATCTGTCGCATCGCGGCGGCTTCCCACGCGACGCCAGCTGACCCAGACCCTTCCGAACGGTAGTGGGTCACTTTGAAAACTGACCCACTACCTTCCGAACCCCTAAAGACCTGCTCGATGGCCCATCGTCAGGATCTCACCAGCCGTGACCTCCGGCACGCGTCTAGCAGCAGTCGCTACTGGGCGTGATGCTCCGCCTGCGCCGATGATCCGCGGACGCTCGAAGCGTCTACGCGCCCGAACCTGGAGTCGCACCCGGCCCCGAGGGCGGAGGCTCGCTCGACGGCTGGGCCGACGCTTCTGCGTCGGGCGCAGCCGGTGGCGTTGGCGAGCTGCCGCCGGAGCCCTGACCCCCGTCGGCCCTGCTCGCCATCGCGCTCAGGTCGGGCATCTGGACGCCCTCCATCCTCGCGCGCGCAAGTGCAGCGACGGCGATCACGATCGAGAGCAAGAGGCCCAGCCACGACGGCCAGTGCCGCGCCTCGTTGTGCGTCAGGAAGGTGATCACGGTGAAGAGGAGCAGTAGCAACGCGAGGCCCACCGAGACGAGTCCCGGCGTGACCGAGCCGAGCTGAATCTTGATCTGGAACAGCCTCGCCACCTCCCAGAGGAGGAGCGCGATGACCAGCAGACCAGCCACAACGCCGACGCCGTGCCACTCGGTCACGCCGGCGGTGAGAGGGCCGAACGACACCTGCTGCCAGTCGAAGAACGAGAAGATGAGGTAGAGCACGCCGCTGCCGAGCAGCACCTGCACCTCACGTGGCAACTTCTTCAGCAACTCCATCTAGGAATGCTCCTTTCGCCTGTCCGCCCGCACGGAATCCGAGCACACACTGGCAGACGGCCCAGACGCATGCAATAGGGGAGACGCTCCGACCGCCCGCCTCGGCGGAAAAGGCAGGTTGCAAAACCGTCGAGTTGTGGGCGAGGGTTCGGACGTACGACTTCAGTTCTCTCCGAATGCATGAATGGAACTAAACGGAGCAAGTTTGAACCCCGTCCTCCGGGAGCAGCCGGCCAGGTTGGGGGTGCTTCGCGAGCTTCTGTTGCCTCGGGAGCCGAGCTGCCGGCCTGCTCGGGGCGGTCTGCGGCGGCGCCAAGGGCTGCTGCTGGACGTGGTCGCCGGCGTGCTCGAACTCGCTGGCAGGCCGTTGCGCGTGCGTGAGGTGCACGCCGCTGTCGAGGAGGTTGTTCGGGGAGCAGGTGCCGTTTTCGTCGGTGAGCGAGGCGTTGTCGACGCACGCGACCGGAGGTCGTGCACGGTTCCACCGCCTGTGCTACGGCGCATACGAGCGTTGTACGTAGCTCGAACGCTGATGTCACGTGTTGTTCGCAGTGGGAAGGCGCGATTTCGCCGCCCGCCCCGATGCAGGCTCTCGGGGCGGGCGGCCGGAGTTCTAGGTGAGTGGGTGGTTGGAGCGAACAGGTCGGTCGGGTCGACAGCGTCCTTGATGCGGCGCAGCCGGTCGTGGGCCTCGTCCGCCCAGAGCGTCCTGGGTCCCGGCGGGTCTCGGAGAAGTTGAGGTACATCCGCTCCGCCGCCCAGGGGCTCATCGCGTCGGTCACGTCCTTGACGTGGGCCGCGACCGCTGCGGCTGCCGCCGGAGTGGGGGCGATGCCGACGGCGTAGAGGGCGTAGCCAGCGTCGACGGCGGCGAAGGCCCCGTTCTCCGGGCGCGCCCGCCCGAGCTCGCCTCCGAGCTGTCGCACCTCCAGCGAGACGAGGGGCGAGGAGGAGGCGGCGCCGGCGGTCCGGACGAGCTCGTCGATCGCCTCCGCCGGTAGCGCCTGGAGGAGCATCCCGTCGCCCCTACCGGGCACGGGGTGCTCGGGGTCCATGTGCATGTGGCTGAGCGCCGGTGTCGAGATGGGCCCGACCGTGTCGATGACCGGGCCGAGGGCGCGGAGCGGGGCGAGCAGCTCGTCGGCCTGCTCGGGCTCGCCGAGGTGGATGGCCTCGACGACGACGAACGACTTGCCACGCATCGGCTCGGGGATGTCCGGCAGGGGCGGGAGCCGGAGGTAGCGGCCGACCGTCGTCAGCTCGTCCGGCAGCTCGTTGCGGGTGAGCTCGGCCCAGGCGTGGAGCACCTCGTGGTCTCGTTCGATCGGCCACCAGAGGATGCCCGCGTAGACCCCGCTCACGGGGACGAGCCGCAGCTCGAGCGCGGTGACGACGCCGAAATTTCCGCCGCCGCCGCGCAGCGCCCAGAAGAGGTCGGGCTCGTGGTCGCGGTCGGCGCGGACGAAGCGGCCGTCGGCAGTGACGAGCTCGATCGCGTGGACGCTGTTGGCGGCGAGCCCGTACTTGCGGCTGAACCAGCTGAGCCCGCCGCCGAGCGTGTAGCCGACGACGCCGACGTCGGGCGAGGAGCCCGGCAGCGGCGAGAGGCCATGACGTGCAGCCGCCTCGACGAGCTCGAGCGAGCGGACGCCCGCGTCCACCCTCGCGATCTGCGTGTCGGGGTCGATCTCGATCCCGCGCAGGCGCTCGGTCTTGATGAGGATGGTGTCGTCGAGCTGCCCGAGCGGGCCGGCGTTGTGGCCTGTTCCCTGGGCGGCGACGCGGAGGCCGAAGGCCCGGGCGAGCTCGACGGCGGCGACGACGTCCTCGGTGGACTCGGGGAAGACGACGGCCGCCGGCTGCTGGTCGACCGCGAGGTTCCAGGCGAGCCGTGCCTCGTCCCACCCCGCGTGCTCGGGGAGGACGATCTTGCCGCCGAGCGCCGCGACGGCGCGATCGAACCGGCCGGTGGGTGATGCGATGGTGGTCATCTCGATCTCCTGTTCTTCGTGTCGACGGTCAGGCGGGGTCTGGAACGAGCTCAGCGGACGGAGCCTCCCGGCGCCTGCCGGCGAGCAGCGGGGCGGAGGCGATCGTCCCGACCGCGGCGAGCGCCGCGCCGACAAGCAGGGCGTGATGCAGGCCGGTGACGTAGGCCTCCGGCGATCCGTGGCCGAGCGCGGCCGCGGCAGGGACGAGGGCGCCGAAAGCAGCGACCCCAACCGCGATTCCTCCCTGGCGGAAGGCGTCGTTGACGCCGGCTGCGAGCCCGCTCTGCCGCTCGGAGACGGAGCCCATCGCCACAGCCGCGAGCGCGGGGTTGAAGAGCCCGGTGCCGAAGCAGACGACGAGCTCGCCGGGCAGGATCGCCGTCCAGGAGGAATGGGCGCCGGCGAGCAGCATCAGGGCGAGCCCGACGGCGACCAGTCCGAGTCCACCGACGACCAGGAGGCCGGGCCGGATGTGGGCCGGCAGCTGCGCGGTCGCGCCGGAGACGGCGAACATGAGGAGCGTGCCCGGCAGGTAGACGAGGCCCGCCTCGATCGGGGAGAGGTGCAGCACCTCCTGCAGGTAGAGCGTCGTGTAGAGGAAGAGCGCGAAGAACGAGGCCGAGATCGCGAAGGCGGCGATCTGGGCTGCGCTGAAGTCGGGGCGCCGGAAGAGACCGAGCGGCAGCATCGGCTGCTCGACCCGGCTCTCGGTGACCACGAACAGTGCGAGGCAGGCGGCGGCGCCGACGAGCTCGGCGGCGATCCGTGTGCTTCCCCAGCCCTCCTGGTTGCCACGGAGCAGCGCCAGCACCAGCAAGAAGAGGCCGCCCGTGAGGGTCACCTGGCCGATCCGGTCGATCGCCCGGGGGGAGGGGTCTCGTGACTCGCGCAGCCAGACGTAGGTCCCGGCGAGAGCGGCGAGGCCGAGCGGCACGTTGACGTAGAAGACGGCTCGCCAGCTGATTCCGCTCGTGAGCGCGCCTCCGCCGAGCGGGCCGACGGCGAACGCGGCGCCCATCGTCGCGCCGTAGACGGCGAACGCCTTCACGCGGCCGGCGGCGGTGGGAAAGGCGTCGGTGAGGATCGCGAGCGAGCCGGCGAACATCATCGCGGCCCCGATCCCCTGCACGGCTCTCGCGGCGTCGAGTACGGCGATATTCGATGCGAGCGCGCAGGCGAGCGAGGTTGCGGTGAAGAGTCCCATCCCGGCCGCGAAGACCTGCCGGCGCCCGATCCGGTCGGCGATCGAGCCGGCCGTCAGCACGACCGTCGCGAGCGCGAGCGTGTAGGCGTCGACGATCCACTGGATGCCGGTCAGGCCGGAGTGCAGATCCGACGCGACCTTCGGCAGGGCGGTGTTGACCACCGCGATGTCGAGCATCAACATCGCGGTCGCGAGGCAGACGATGGCGAGCGTGCCGTGGCTGCTGAAACGCTGGAATCGCATGAGTCCTCCTTCGAGTCGGTTCGTCACGACGCCGACAGTGCCGCTCGACCCTGCCGATTCGCCTCGGAGGCGACCCCAAACCCGCCCCTAAACCTTCTGCTGCGGCGCTCTACGATGAGTGTTGTGGCTGGTGCGATCAAGCGGCCGACGGACGCCGGGCGAGCGGCACCGGCACTGCTCGAGCGCGAGACGGAGCTGTCGGCGCTCCGTGAGGCCCTCGCCGCGGCGCGGGCGGGCGAGGGGCGGCTGGTGCTGATCGAAGGGAGCGCCGGGATCGGCAAGTCGCGCCTGCTCTCAGAGGCTCGGACACTCGCGAGCGCGGAGGGGATCCAGGTGTTGAGCTCCCGCGCAGGCGAGCACGAGAGCGAGTTCGCATTCGGCGTCGTCAGGCAGCTGTTCGAGCCGCCGCTCGTGACCGCGTCCCCCGAGCAACGCGCCGAGCTGCTCGCCGGCGCGGCGGCTCTCGTCGAGCCGCTCTTCTCGGTCGCGCAGTCCCCGGAGTCGGCAGCTCAGGAGGACTCGCCGTTCGCGATCCAGCATGGCCTGTACTGGCTCGCCGCCAACCTCGCCTACGCCAATCCGACCTGCCTCGTCGTCGACGACCTGCAATGGGCCGATGCACCGTCGCTGCACTGGCTCGGCTATCTCGCTCGCCGGCTCGACGGACTCCCCCTCACCGTGGTCGGGGCGACGCGCCCTCCCGAGCAGGGGCACGACCCGACGCTTCTCGACGAGTTGCTCGCCGACCCCGCCGCTGCGCTCGTCCACCCGGCTCCGCTCGCGCTCGCCTCCATCACCGAGCTCGCCCGGGAGCGGCTCGGAACCGAGCCGGCGGAGGCCTTCTGCGCCGCGGTGGCGGTGGCCACCGGCGGCAACCCGCTCTACGTCGCCGCGCTGCTCGACACCGTTGTGCGCGAGCGGCTCGAGCCGAGCGCCGAGCAGGCGAAGCACGTGCTCGAGCTCGGGCCGCGGGCGGTGTCGCGCGCGGTCTCTCTCCGCCTGGCACGTCTGCCGGCCGACGCGATCGCGATCGCGGAGGCGGGCGCGATCCTCGGCGACGGAAGCGAGCTTCGCCATGCTGCCGCGCTCGCCGAGCTCGATCCCGTCGGGGCCGGACGTGCGGCGAGCAGGCTCGTCCGGGTCGACCTCCTGCGCGAGGCCGACCCGGTCGAGTTCTTCCACCCCGTCGTTCGTGCAGCCGTCTACGACACGATCGACGCAGGCGCTCGGGGCTCGCTGCATCGCCGCGCGGCGGAGATCCTCGCGGCGGCCGGGGTCCCGCCCGAGCAGGCGGCCGGCCACCTGCTCCAGGTCGCACCGGCAGGGGACGCCGGCGTCGTGCGCGCTCTAAGAGTGGCGGCCGATCGGGCGCTGGCGAGCGGCGCCCACACCTTGGCCGTCGACTACCTGGCCCGGGCGCTCGCGGAGCCACCGGTTCCCGAGGAACGATTCGACGTTCTGTTCGAGCTCGGTCTCGCGGAGCGGCGCGCCGGACTCCCCGACGCGGTCGGCCGGCTCGAGGAGGCGTTCAACACCGATGTCGACTCGGCTCGACGGGCCCGGGCCGGGCTCGAATACGGCCGAACGCTCTTCTTCTCGAACCGACATGCGGACGCGATCGCCGTCCTCGCCGAGGCTGGCGACCTGCTCGGCGGCGACGATCCCGATCTCCGCGAGCGCTTCGAGGCCGAGCTCGTCGGAGTTGCGCGCTGGCTCTCGAGCTACTACCCGCTTGCGGCCGAACGACTCGCCGCAATCGACGAGACGAAGCTCCACGGCGGCGGCGGCAGCGCCAATCTCCTGGCGATGCTCGCCGTCGACGAGGCCGCCCGCTGCGGCTCCCGCGAGCGAACGATACGGCGCGCACGGCGCGCACTCGCCATGGGCGTCCTCGAGGACGAAGAAGCGATCGGCTTCCCGCACGCGGTCAACGCCCTGTTCATGGCCGGCGAGACAGACGAAGCCTGTTCTGCCTACGAAGCGGCCGTACAGCGGGCCCGGCGTCGCGGCGATCCCTTTCGGCTCTCGAACCTGCTCGGCTTCCTCGCCTACATTCGCCTGCGACAAGGGCGGCTTCTCGATGCGGAGATGGATCTTCGCGAGGGACTCGAGCTGATCAACGCCGAGCCGGCGGTGTCGACCGTGCTCCACTGGCACACCGGCACGCTCGCACAGCTCCTGATCGAACGGGGGCAGGCCGATGAGGCGCGCGCCCTCGTCGAAGCCGTCCACCTCGACGACGAGCCCGTGGACAACATGGAGCTCTTCTTCGTGCGCGACGCTCGCGGAAGGCTGCGCCTCCTGGATCACCAGCCCGAACTGGCGCTTGCCGACTTCCAGACGATCATCGACGTCGCCCTGGCCGGGGGCGCCACAACCCCGACCTGGCTCCCCGCAAGATCGCTCGCCGCGCTCTGCCTCCACCAGCTGGGACGCGACGCCGAAGCGCTCGCCGCCGTCGAGCAGGAGCTCGAGTATTCCCGCGCGTGGGGCGCACCCGCCGGGATCGCCGTCTCGCTGCGCACGCTCGGCATGGTCAAGGGCGGCGCAGGCGGCCTCGCCAACCTCGAAGAGGCGGTCGACCTGCTCGAGTCGACGCCTGCACGGCTCGAGCACGCCCGTGCACTCGTCGAGCTCGGCGCGGCACTCCGCCGAGCCAACCGGCGCACGGATGCGCGCGAACGGCTCCACGAAGGCGTCGAGATCGCGCACAGAATCGGCGCCCTCGCGCTCGTCGAGCAGGCGAACGAGGAGCTTGCAGCGACCGGGGCGCGACCTCGCAAGGTGCTCCAGACGGGGATCGAGACGCTCACGGCCAGCGAGCGCAGAGTTGCCCAACTCGCCGCCCAGGACATGACCAACAAGGACATCGCCCAGTCGCTCTTCGTCACCGTCAAGACCGTCGAGGTGCACCTCTCGAGCGTGTACCGCAAGCTCGAGATCAACTCGCGACGACAGCTCGCCTCGGCGCTCGAAGAGCCCTCGGACGCCTCGGCAATCCGCTAGCCGCCCCCGGGCTAATAGGGGGCGTGCGCCCGCCAACTCTGGGGCGGTGTCTGGGGTTGTCCACGACGCGACCGACCGCGCCGAGCGCAGACGATGGCCGGCGCCGGACACCGTCGGTGGCGGCGCTCCAACCAGCGAGCCAGAGGAGGCCAGACCATGATCAACTCGGGGCAGACACTCGTCAATCCGGTCACGGGCGAGCGGATGACGTTCATCAGGACGTCCGCCGAGACCGGCGGTGAATACGTGCTGATCGAGCTACGTGCCGAGCCCGACGCGTTCGTCGCGGCGGCGCACGTGCATCCAACGCAGACCGAGATCTTCGAGGTCGTGTCCGGGACGCTCGGTGCGAGGGTGGCGGGCGAGCGGATCGAGGCGGGCGCCGGCGCGAGGCTGGTGGTCGAGGCCGGACAGGCCCACAAGTGGTGGAATGCGGGAAGCGAGGAGCTCGTCTTCCGCTGCGAGATCCGGCCCGCGCTGCAGTTCGAGTCGTTGATCGAGACGATGTTCTCGCTCGCGGTCGACGGCCTGACCAACGCCAGGGGGATGCCGAACCCGTTTCGGCTGGCGGTGATCGCCCAGGCGCACTTCGACACCGTTCGCCTGCCCCTCCCGCCGGTGCTCCTGCAACGTGCCGCGCTCGCAGTCGGTGCGCCCCTCGGACGCGTGCTCGGCTACGGGCCGAGGCGCAAGCTTGACCTTCCGTTCCGGCCAGTCATTGCAACCCCGTGACGCCAGCGAGGTCGAGGGCCGCTAGCCAGCGCGTCGCGGCCCTCGCCCGCGCGGCTGCCCTGCGAAGCGACGCGATGTCGTCGCCCGATGCGCCGGCGAGCGCTTGCCGGGAAGGGGTTCAGACGTCGACGTTCTTGTTCTCTCGAAATGGAACTAAACGGAGCAAGTTTGAACCCCGGCCTCCGCGGACGGCTGGCTAGGCTGAGGGTGCTGCAGGAGCTTCTGCTGGCTCGAGAGCCGGACGGTGGCCCGGCTGGAGCCGGTTTGAGGCGGCGTCAGGGGCTGCTTTTGGAGGCGGTCACCGCCGTGCTGGAGCTCGCTGGCGGACCGTTGCGCGTGCGAGAGGTGCATGCGGCGGTTGAGAAGCTGTGCGGCGAGCGGGTGCCGTTCTCGTCGGTCAACGAGGCCCTGTCGACGCACGTGAGCGGAGCTGACGCTCGGTTTCGTCGGGTCCACTATGGCACGTACGTGTCCACTCACGATTTGGATGCGGGCCCGCGACCCCGTCCCCTTGACGCTGGAGCCCGGGCGTGAGAGGGTGGCCGAGTCGAAGCCCGGGGACTGCGCAAGCGGTTCGCGGGCTTCGGCATTTGGGAGACCGCCCGCCGGTTCAGGCGAGAGGACGCTGGCGCAGCCGAGAATCTCGATTCCCGGCCCGCCTTCAACGGCAGGCAAAGGAGAGGTGGGCAACCACCAACGACGCTTCGAGTGGGAGGCAACTTGCGCCGCCCCCCACTCGAAGGAGGGCCTAACCCGCGAGGGCGCGGTATCTAGCCAGGCTGACTGCGACCGTCCACACGACGAACGACAGCATGGCCGGGAAGAAGGCGTAACCGAACGCGCTTCCATTCCCCGAGTTGTTGAGGATCGTCAGGAGCGTGATCGCGAAGCAGCCCGCTCCGAGCAACGCGACGAACCCCGTCCAGCGTGAAAGCACGCCAGTCCGTAGCGTCAAGACTCCGGTGGCCAGCAGGAACGCGGAGAAGCCTGCGGCGCCCACCAAAAATGGCCCGCCTGCGCTCGTCGTGACCGCCTTGCTCACCACGGGCTCCGCGTTAGCACCGGGAGCGCTGGCATTCGCGATCGTGACGAACGCCATCGTCATGCCGACGATGCCGGTCAGAGTACCGGCAAACGCGACCCGGGCAAGCTCCTTCGAGCCTCGAACTGACGACTCCGCCTCCTCGAGCACGCTGCGGAGGGCTCCCAGGAAGTAAATGAAGACGAACGCCGCAAGCACCAGCGCGAACGAGCTGACCCGCCCTTTGATGTGATCGTCATGCGCCCACTTGATCCACTTCTGATCTGCTGCGGTGTAGTTAGGCGCGTTGGCGACAGAACTCGCCAGCCAGCCGACGACGAAGAGCGGCGCGAACACGATCCCTGAAAGCGCGAGAAGACGCTCCCACCGTGCGCCGCTGGCCGCATCCGCCGGGACGTGCGAACTCGCCACCGTTTGCGTCGTCATGCGGGACTCAGGACTGCGGCCGTCGCGTGGGCCTGCGGCTCGTCGTCCTCCGAGAGGATTGCCGCCTCCTTCCGGAAGCCCCAGACCGTGCAGTAGACGCCGAGGAACAGCTCCCAGAGAAACTCGGGAGCGGTCGCGACGGCCTGCAGCGAGTGGAGGCCGCTGCTCGGCTGGTTGCCGCCGAGCATGATGATCGTTCCCGAGAGGATGATCAGCGGCCCGCCGATCAGGCCGAGCCAGCACGCCCGCCGCGGCACGAGGCCAGTGCGGTACATCAAGTAGCCGAGGATCAGCCCGTTCCCCCAGCCGACCACCCAGCCCGGGCCGAGCAGGAACGTCCAGTCCTTGAGTGCCGCGAGCGTGTAGGCGACAGTCCCCTCCGAGCCGCCCGCCGCCTGGTTGCGCAGCGTGATGATCCCGAGCACCGAGACGACGCCGACGAGGATAAAGGTGCATTCGAACAAGCGCGCCGTCACGTAGCCGATCGCCAACTCGCGATAGCGCCGCCAGATGATCGGGACGATCACGACCGCCGTGCCGATGTTCGCGATGATCAGCAGCAGCTCCAGGAAGGCACCGAAGAGGACGCGCTTGTCGTGCCCGCCACCGGCGATGTAGCCGACCGGATCATCGAGCACCGGCCGGTAGAGCAACGCCGCCGGGATCGACGTGGCGAAGGTGATGAGGTAGAGAACGCCGAACCAGCGCGCCCGCTTCTGATCAAGAGTCATCCTTGACCCCTTTCTCCGGCGACGGCTCCGGGCCGATTCCCGCAGCCATGTGCTGACCGGTACAATTGCCGATAATGACGGCTTGTGAGACAGGTTTCAAGAGACGCGTCTCTGACGACGTGGATCTGGGCGATGGCAGAGCCTGACGGCCGCAGCAGATGGGTGTTCCTGAGCAACCATGGCAACGTGCTGCTCTGCATTTCGCGCGACCCACGGATCCGGATCAGCGAGATCGCTGACAACGTCGGCATCGGCGAACGCGCAGCCCAGAAGATCGTCGCCGACCTCGTGGCCGACGGCTACGTCGTCCGGACAAAAGAAGGCCGCCGCAACCGCTACCAGGTCAACCCGCGCGCCCGACTTCGCCATCCGCTCTTCGCCGACCTAGAGGTAGGCCCGCTCCTCGACGCGCTCCGCGACGGCCAGGGCTAGCTCTCGTCCTGCGGGAGCGTGGCGCGCGGAGGCACGGCGACGCAGCCGGAATCGAACCGCCGTTCGTGCACCGTGGTCAGGGTGCATTGCGGAACTCTCGCGCAGGCGCATTGCGTTGGGTTCAGAGGTCTGGGAGCATCACCGGATGCTGATCGGCAAGCATGTCCGCTTGGCGGAGTACGAGCCTGCGTTCGCGCCCTTTATCACCGAGTGGATGAACGACCCCGAGTACTGGGGGCCGTTCTACAACGTCTGGACGAGCACGCAGCCGCAGTGGGAGGAGAGGCTGGCGAAGAGCGGCGACGAAACGCAGACGTCGTTTGTGATCAAGGCGCGAGATGACGACCGCCCGCTTGGCACGATCGGGTACTTCACACCCTCAAGTCTGCCTTCACTCTTCCGTAGCGTCGAAATCTGGTACCAGGTTCACCCGACAGAGCGTGGTCGCGGCGTGGCGACCCAGGCGGCGGCGATCCTCGTCGATCATCTCTTCAGCGCGCAACCGCACCAGCGCATTCAGGCAACAGTCATCGATGGCAACGATGGCTCTGGCCGGGTGCTTGAACGGATCGGCATGCGGCACGAAGGCGTTCTTAGGCGGATCACGTTTCTCCGCGGCGAGTACGTGGACCTCCACCTCTACTCGATCATCCGCGAGGATTGGAAGAGCGAAGTCGACTACCGAACACGATTCGACTTCCTAGAGTCTCAGTAGCCGAAGCTCAGGGGCCATTGCGGAACGCTGGCGCATCGGAGCGTCACGTGCCACCAGATCGAGAAGTGCATGCACGAGAATTACGATAGGCGGCGCACGACGACAGGAGCATGATGAGCTACACGATCGTGAACCCTGAAGACGACGAGGCTCACCACGGCGTTTTCCGCCGACTCTCGGAGCCACTCGGGGTCACGGCCTTTGCCGTCAACCAGATCAGCATCCGTCCCAACGCGGAGGGACGCGCGCATGACCACAACAGCGACGGCCACGAGGAGGTCTACGTCTTCACGCTGGGGTCCGGCACCCTCGTCATCGATGGTGAGGACGTTCCGGTCACCGCCGGTCAGTGGGCCTTCGTAAGCCCTGAGTCCCATCGGCAGCGAAGGGCCGCCGGCGAGGGCTTGACCTGGATCGGCACCGGCGCGCCGACCGGAGCGGGCGCATGAGCGCAGGCACGATCGTTCGTCGCGGCGACCGCGGGCCGCTCTGGTTCCTCGGCACGTTCGCTCGGCCGATGATCGACGGCTCCGACAGTGACGGCCGCTTTGCCCTTTGGGAGGGCACGATGCCACGGCGGGCGGCGCCGCCGTTGCACTCGCACCCCCAAGACGAGACCTTCTACGTGATCGAGGGCGAGGTGACGATCTACATCGTGCCGGAGTCGGAGATCGACGAGCCTGAGCCGGGCCAGGCGCCTCGCTGGCTCGAGGCGCACGCCGTTCGGCTTGGCGCCGGCGATGTGGCCAGCGCACCCGGTGGGATGCCACACAGCTTCTTCGTCGAGTCCGACACGGCGCGGCTCCTGTTCCTGTCGACGCCAGCCGGCATCGAGGAGTACCGCGACGCCTTCGCCGAGGAGGCACAGTGGCCATGGCTGCCGGCGCCAGTCGAAGGACCCCGTATCACGGCTGACAAGATGACTGACGTCGAGCGCGAGCTCAGCATGATGCGCCACGGCCCCTCACCGGCAGCGTTCCGCTAGGCAAACCTCAAGGGCCTACAGCGCGTGTCGCCGCGTTACCGCCGAGGGACTGCCCGCACACTGGCGCAGCCGGGCTTCTGCTTACGGCCGGAGTCGTTAGGCGCGCCTGCTCCGATGTTCTAGCCTCGGTCGGTTGGTGACGATCGGCGCGCATCGGAAGGTTGTGACGGCGCTGTTCTGCGACATCGTCGGATCGACCGCGCTGCGCGCTTGTCGCGCGGCGGTCGAGATGCGCGATGCGATGCGCAGCTCCATGTCGAGGGGCGGATCGGCGTCAACACGGGCGAGGTACTCAGCGGGACCGAGGAGCGGCTTGCGACCGGCGATGCGGTGAATGTGGCGGCTCGGCTGGAGCAGGCGGCCGAGCCTGGCGAAGCGAGGTCGCGGAGCGCTCACACGGCTCTCGCTTCGTCGGGCGCGAACATGAGCTGCAGCAGCTCGTGGACGCCTGGGATCGCGCGCTGGTGGGCTCCCGCTGCGAGATGATCACCGTGGTCGGCGATCCCGGCGTCGGCAAGTCGCGGCTCGTGGCGGAGGCGCTCGCGCAGGTCGACGCAGACGTGGTGCGCGGCCGCTGCCTCTCCTATGGCGAGGGCATCACCTACTGGCCCGTTGTCGAGGTGGTGAAGCAGGTCGATGCGCTGCCGACCGACGAGGCGGCGGCGGACGCGATCCGCTCGCTGCTCGGGGAGGGCGAAGCGCTTTCAAGCACTGACGAGATCGCGTGGGCGTTCCGGAAGCTGCTCGAGGAGCAGGCGCCGCTCGTCGTCTGCTTCGACGACATCCAGTAGGGACAAGAGACCTTCCTCGACCTCGTCGAGTCCACGGCGCTGCTCTCGGGTGGCGCGGCGCTACTGCTCGTGTGCATGGCCCGGACGGAGCTCGCAGAACGGCGCCCGGGCTGGCCCGGGATGCTGCAACTCGAACCACTCGCCGCGGAGCAGGCCGACGCGCTGATCGGCGCCGCCGTGCCCGACGAGCTCCGCGAGCGGATCGCCCGCGCCGCTGGCGGGAATCCGCACTTCATCTCGGAGATGCTCGCGATGGCGGCAGAGGACGCGCGTGTCGACGTGCCGCCCACTCTGAAGGCACTGTTGGCGGCACGCCTCGACCAACTTGACGTGGCCGAGCGCCGCGTGCTCGAGCGCGGCTCCGTGGAAGGCGAGATCTTCCACCGTGGAGGCGTGCAGGCGCTCGCCCCCGGACGAGACCGAGGTGACGACCCGGCTCGCAGCGCTCGTCCGCCGCCGACTGGTGCGCCCCGACCGTTCCCAGATCCCGGGAGACGACGGCTACCGCTTCCGTCACCTGCCAATCCGGGACGCCGCCTACGACGCTCTCCCCAAGGCTGTGCGGGCAGATTTCCATGTCCGTTTCGCCGAGTGGCTCAACGAGCGCGGGCGCTCACTCGTCGAGCGTGACGAACTCGTCGGCTATCACCTCGAGCAGGCCGCCCGCTACATGGGCGAGCTCGGGCAACCGAATGCGGACATTGCGGACCGCGCTGCGCTGCGACTCGCGGCTGCCGGCAGACGTGCAGGTGACCGCTTTGACTCCCGGGCTGCCCTTGCGCTGCTATCGCGTGCGGTCGAACTCCTGCGCCCACTCCGGCTCGACCTTGCGCTCGAGCTCGAGGCGGCGTGGTACCTGCTGGGAGTTGATGGAGGGGCGGCCGCCGAGGCAGCGGCTGCGATTGCCGGGCGCGCAGAGACTGTGGGCGATCGCTCGGGTGCCATGCTCGCTCGCGCCACAGCGCTCTTCATGCGCGTCTACGGCGGCGACGGTGCGGTCAGCATCGCGGAGCCCGAGGAGCTCTGCCGCGCGGCACTACCACTGGAGGAGGAGCATGGCGATCCTCGGCGGGTCAGGCTGCTTTGGCGCCTGCTCTCCTACTGCGCGAACTTCCGAATGCAGAACGACGAGGACGCCGAAGCCACCGAGCAGGAGCTCCACTACGCCCGGCTCGCGGGTCAGTCCCCTTCGGATACGACAGGGCTCGACATGGCGCTCATTCTCGGCCCGCGCCCAGCCGACGAGGCACTACGCGCACTCGAAGAGGTAAGCGAGGGCTACCCCCCCGGGCGCGTTCGACTTCGGACGCGCGACGCTACTCGCGATGCTCGGCCGCATCACCGAAGCATGGCCAATCGCCGAGGCACGGTCTGAGCACCTGCGCGAAGTGAGTGGCGACTCCTCCCCCGGCGCCGAATATCTCGGCCTCATCGCGATGATGGAAGGCGACCGCGGGCGCGCATGCCGACACACCGCCGAGTACATCGACGAGGCACCCCCGGGCAGCGACGGCGTCATCGGCTCGTGGAAGTCGATGCTTGCGCGCAACCTCTACTACTTGGGTCGGATCGACGAGGTAGAGCCTCTACTGGACGCGGCTCGAACGTCAGGTTGGCACCCCGTGCAGCGAACGCTCGTCCCAGCGGTGGAGGCACTCCTCCTCAGCAGGGCCGGCGACCACGATCAGGCCGCGAAGCGGGCACGTGCCGCCGTAGCCACTGCGGAGACGGAAACGGACAACGTCTGGCTCCAGGGCTGGTGCAACGAGGACCTCGCCTTGGTGCTCGAGCGCGCAGGGCGTATGGACGAGGCGCGCGAAGCCCTGAAGCGTGCACTGACGGTCTGGGAACGCAAGCGTTGCCTGCCATATGCGAGGCGCGCTCGCACGCACGTCGAGTCGCTCGGGCAGGCGCATGTCTGATCTCGCCTGACACGTTCCCCGAAGTGGCCCAGCGAAAGTATCTGGGAACCAGGTGCGAGTCGCAGGGATCTATCGGCCGAGGAACGTGGCGCCGCCGGAGGTGGTGCCGATGCTGTTTGCCGGGATGGGTGAGTTGAGTGGGTCAAGAAGTACGGTGAGCGCTTCTCGATGCTGGAGTTCTTTGTCGGTGGCGGCGGTTTCGGCGTGATCGACGTCGACGATTCGGCCAAGCTGCAGCGGATTGCGGCCGAGAATCGGTTCACGCCTTTCTCGGAGGTCGAGATCAGGCCGGTGGTCAAGCCCGGCGCCGCGCTGGCGATCATCGGCGAGGTCATGGCCGCTCAAGCGCGCGCTTCAAGCTGACCACAGGCGGGGCGAGCTTGTAGCTCGATTGCCGGAAACGCGGGTGGAGGAGAGTGTGCTCCTCCACCCGTAGGCCCAGCAATCGAAGAGATCGTCGGCCTCGACCGAGGGGGTTCGTACCTGCCACCTTAGGTTTCCTCGGAATGGGGGCGGGAGGATTCGAACCTCCGTAGGCTGAGCCGACGGGTTTACAGCCCGTTCCCTTTGGCCGCTCGGGCACACCCCCTGTGGGGAGCGCCATTGTAGCTTTGACCATGTGAGCAGCTTCGACGTCTCGGTTGTCGGCGCAGGGCCGGCGGGCTCCACCGTCGCCTACCGGCTGGCGCGGGCGGGGGCGAGCGTCCTGCTCGTCGACAAGGCGGTCTTCCCGCGCGACAAGCCGTGCGGCGGCGGGGTCACCGCCCGTGCTGCGCGGCTGCTGCCGTTCTCGCTCGACCCGGTGGTCGAGGACCGTGCGTACGCGCTCGACCTGCGGCTGGGCTACCGGTCCCGCTTCGTCCGTCGAGCGGCGGAACCGATCGCGCTCATGACGCAGCGCCGGGTGCTCGACCGCTTCCTGCTCGAGAAGGCGGCGGAGGCAGGCGCGGACGTCCGCGACGGCGTCTCGGTTCGCGACGTCCGTCCGGACGGTCTCACGGTCGACGGGCAGGAAGTCCAGGCCCGCGTCGTGATCGGCGCCGACGGCTGCAACGGCTCTTCCGCCCGCATGCTCGGGCTCGGCGGAGGAGTCGTCCACTGCGTCGCGCTCGAGGGAAACGTCCCGCTCGCGGCCGTCTCGCCGGGACGCTATCGAGGACGACTGGTGTTCGAGCTCGCGACGGTGCCGGGCGGCTACGGCTGGATCTTCGCCAAGGGCGACCATGTCAACGTCGGCGTCTACGGCTGGCTGAGCGAGGGCCCGCGGCTGCGAGAGCACCTGGCCCGCCTCTGTCGCGAGCACGGCATCGCCGCGGACGCGGTCGAGGAGCTCCGTGGCTACCGCTTACCCATGTCGCGGGGAGCGTCCTCACTGGCTCGCGGGAGCGCCGCCCTCGTCGGAGACGCGGCCGCGCTCGTCGACCCCTTCACGGGCGACGGGATCTACGAGGCCGTCCTGTCGGCGACGCTCGCCGCCGATGCTGCGCTCGACCTGCTGGCCGGCCGCGCCGCAGGTCTGGAGCCCTACGAGGCCGCTCTCCGCCGGCGGCTCTCGCCGCTCGCCGTCGCCGGCTGGGGGGCGAAGTCCGCGTTCGACCACTTCCCGCGTACGACGTTCGCCCTCTCGCGGCTCCCGCTGACCTGGCGCGTCCTCGAGAAGGTGATCGCCGGCCGGCTCGCGCACCCGGGTGAGACGCGAGGCGCGGAGCGGGCCGTCGTGCGCGGGATCGCCGGGCTGGCGCGCCTGGGCGCCGCCGCCCGTGCGGAGGGACATGGCGCCTGAGTCGGTCGACGTCCTCGTCGCAGGCGGCGGGCCGGCAGGGCTGGCGGCGGCTGCCGCCGCGGCGGCCGAGGGAGCCGAGGTGCTCCTCGCCGAGCGCCGGCCGGAGATCGGCGAACCCGTCCACACGAGCGGTGCCACGGCGCTCGAGACCGTCCTCCGCTGGGACGTTCCGCGCGACCTGTGGCATCCGGTGTCGCGGGCACGGTTCGTGTCGGGCGGCGAGGAGGCCGTCTTCGAGTTCGACACGCCACCGCTGTGCGTGATCGACGTCCGCGGGACGTATCGCTGGCTTGCCGACCGCGCCGTCGAACGAGGGGCGCGGATCGAGACCGGCGTCAGGGTCGCCACGCCCCTGCTGGAGGACGGAGCGGTTCGCGGGGCCGAGCTCGCGAGGCCCGACGGTCGCGACTCCGTCCGCGCCCGAGTCGTGGTCGACGCGACGGGCTACCGAGCCGCCGTCTCGAAGCAGGCCGGTCTGCACCCCGGGTTCTCGCGGTTCGGCGTCGGCTACGAGTACGAGCTGCACGCGCCCGCGTGCCGGCAAGACGAGATCGTGATCGTCGTCGGCGAGCGCTACGCCCCGACAGGGTACGGCTGGGTCTTCCCTTGGGGAGGAGACCGCGTGCGGCTCGGGGTCGGGCTGCACCACGTCGACACGCGCGCCGACCCGAAGGAGCACCTCGACGCCCTGTTCGGCAACGCGTCCGACCTCGGCGTCGACCTGAGCGGGGCCGAGATCGTCGAGCACCACGAGGGCCTCCTGCCCGCGGAACGCGTGCCGGTGCGTCTCGTCGGCGACGGCGTGCTCGCCGTCGGGGACGCGGCCTGCCAGGCCACGCTCCTCGCGGGCGAGGGGATCCGGGTCAGCCTCGCCGCCGGTGACCTCGCGGGACGCGTGGCCGCGCAGGCGGTCGCGGCGGGGGACGCGAGCGCGACCGGGCTCCTCCCGTACGAGCGCGGCTTCCGGTCGGAGTTCGGGCGGCGCCTGCGAGTCGGCCATGCCGTCAACCGCAGGCTCGCCGGTCTCGACGATGCGCAGTGGGACCGGCACGTGCGTCGGCTCCGCGACGTGCCGGCCGTGGCCGTGCCGCTGCTTCTCCAATCCGACTTCACGCCCGCGCTCGCGCGTAGCCTCGCGCGAGCCCCGCGGATCTGGCTGCCAATCGCAGGCGTGCTCGCGCGTGCCGTACTCGGCCGCGCCAAGCCCGAGTCGTAGGATCGAAGCTTCCGGCAGCTCCGCGTTAGGACGCCGCTCGCGCGACCGCCGCGAGGGCGACGACCGGAGGCGGATCCGCCGCCGCGGGGGAGGAGCGAGTCGTTCCCGGCCCGCCGAACACCTCGTCCAGGACCCGGACGCAGTCGGGGTCGAACTGTGTGCCGCTCCAGCGGGCGAGCTCGGCGAGGGCCTCGTCGGGCGTCATCGTCTCGCGGTAGGGGCGTGATCCCGTCATCGCCTCGAATGCATCGGCGACGGCGACGATCCGCGACTCCTGCGGGATCGCCGTGCCCCTCAACCCGGTCGGGTAGCCGGTCCCGTCGAAGCGCTCGTGGTGGTGCAGCACCCAGAAGGCCTCCTCGTGGAGCTCGGCCGACGTGAGGATCGAATGGCCGACCGTCGCATGGAGTTCGAGCTCGGAGCGCTCGCCGCGAGTGAGCGGGGTGAGCTTCCTGAGGATGGTGTCGGCGACGCCGATCTTGCCGACGTCGTGGAGAAGCCCTGCGAGGCGCACGCGTTCCAGTCGGTCACCCGTGATCTCGAGCCGCGAGGCGATGGCGACGCAGAGCTCGGCGACGGTCTCGCTGTGGTGGCGTGTGCCGGCGTCCTTCGCGTCGACGGCCCGTGCGAGTGCCGCGGCGAGCGCCTTCTCCTGCTCGCTCGGGGCGCTGGTGCCCCTGGCTGCCGGGCGCGGCTCCAGTCCCGGGTGGTAGCTCACGGCGAGCAGCTTCGCCCGCTTCGCCTCGTAGAGAGCCAGGTCGGCCTGATGCAGGAGAGTGCGCCGGCTCTCCGTCGTCGTCGACTCGGTGATGCCGATGCTGAGCGCCCGCCTGCCGGTGAGCTTGCGCGCGCGTCGCTGCACGCTGTGCGCGAGCGTCAGCGCGTGCCAGCCCCGCGAACCCGGCAGGAGGGCCAGGAACTCGTCGCCGCCCGTTCTGTACACCACCCCGCGCGCCCCGACCTCTTGCGTCAGGCACTCCGCGATCGCCCGGATGTGGGTGTCGCCGGCCTGATGGCCGTGAACGTCGTTCACCCGCTTGAGCCCGTCGAGGTCGATCGCGAGCAGCGAGAACAGCGCGCCGTCTGCATTGCGCTCCTGGATCAGTTTCGCGAGATCGTCCTCGAAGGCGCGCCGGTTTGCCAGTCCGGTGAGGCTGTCCGATCGCGCGGCCCGCGTGAGGGTCTCGATCTCGGATCGCGTGCGCGCATCGGACTGCCCCAGTCCGGCCGCCCGACGGAGCGTTCGGAGCAGCGTGACGAGCCCGACGAGAAGCACAAGCGCGACATCTGCCGTCTCGGCGCGCTGAGCGGTGGTCACCGGCCACGACCGCCCCGGTGTGGATCCGGCCTGCATCTGGCCGCTCGCGCTCTGCGCGCTGACGTCCTCGAGCAGGGCGAGTGCATGCTGGAGCTCCGCGGAGTCGGCCCGAGGGCCGAGTGCCTGCGCGGCGGTGACGAGCGCCGCGTCGTGCCGCGCCTCGATCAGCTGCACCCGACCGAGATCCGCTGTCGTCGCGTCGGAAGGAAGTCGGGCGAGGAGCGTGGCGGCGTGCCTCGCCGCCGAGAAGAACCGCGCGCGAGCGGCCCCCGAGCTCCGAGCAGTGGAGGCGGTGCGGAGGAGCGCCTCCTCGCGGGTGGCCGTCACGCGCAGGCTCGCGAAGATCTGCCGGACGCGCGTGTCGCGCGCCGAGCTTCGCCAGCCCTGAACGATGCTTGCCGTCCCTGCGAGGGCGACGCCGATCGTGCACGCTGAGAGCACGACCAGGAGCAACCCCGAGCGCGCAAAGCTTCGGCTGGTCGCAGATTTCCGATTTCCACCCAACTCGAGCCGCACCGTCGTCGAGCCGAGGACCTCCGGCAATCCCCTGAACGGGTGGGTATCGGATGCGATCGCTCGGCAGCCCGGCTCGGTCAGAGGAGGTCGGCTGACTCCGCGACCTGTGTCGGGTCGGCTTCGAGCAGGTCGGCTGCCTCCTGGAGGCGTGCCCGTGCCTGCGAGACGACCTCACGGCTTTCGGCGAGCTCGCCCTCGAGTGTCCGGGCCCGTTTCCGGTACTGGTCGTTGTCGGCATGGGCCACCGACAGCTGCTCCTTGACCTCCCGCAGCACCCGCTTGGTCTCCTCGAACTCGGCGTGGACGCCGGCGAGAGCCCCGCGTAGCGCCGACCAGGTCTCGACTGTCGTATCGAGGTGGGCGAGCAGCTCCGCGGTGGAGTCCGGCACCTGGGCATGAGCAGGTTCGCTCGAAGGCTCCACGGTCGGGAGATCGGAGGAGGATCCCACACGGTGCTTCAAGGCGTTGAGAACCGCCCCGACGATGCTCTCGACTGAGGCGTCGGCCACCGGAGCCGGAGCCGGAGCCGGGGCGTCGACCGGTGCCGGGGACGGGGGTTCGTCGACCGGTTCAGGAGACTCGTCAACGGGTGCAGGGGCGTCCTCCAGTGGGTCCGGTGCGTTCATGGATGCCGCCGGTTCTCCGGACGGAGGCGGCTGGTCGATCTCGTCTCGCTCTCGCCGTTTGCGCCGCGCCGCAGCCGCGGCCGGACCCCCGAGACCGACCTCTTCCTGTTCCGCGGTCCCTTCCTCCGATGCCGCGGCTTCGTCCCGTGCCGGGGACTCGGGGGATCTCGAATGCGGCTCCGCGAACATCCGGCTGCTGAGTAGCGCATCGAGTGTCCCGGCGCTGATGAGGGTGAAGCGCGTCTGATCGCCCGTCAGCTCTCGAATCGCCTCGAAGCGCTCCTCGCTCGGCGCACAGACGGCTACCAGCGCCCCGCCAGAGCCGACCGCGAGAGGGATCGCTCCGAGCCGCTTGCAGTCGGCGCGCTCCAGCAGGGAGAGCGCTCGAGGATCGACGGAGACCGACGACGCCTTCAGATACTCGAGACTCCAGGTCTCCGCAAGCGCCTGGCCCGACTGGTCGTCCCGTGCGACGTCTCCCACTGCGATCTCTTCCGCTGCGGCCGACATCAGCTCTCCCTCGTCAACTCGTGTCCCCTGCCGCAGCAGGCTTGACACGGCATCGGCCGACCGGAAGCGTCGAGCGATCCCTCGCGCGAGCTATCTCAATGCGAGCGGTCTGCTAGCCCGCGGAAACCGCCGTCAGCTCTTCGACGAGCGAGAGGAACGGATCGACGAGCGCCGGATCGAACTGCGTCCCGGAGCCGCCCTCGATGTGTTCGAGCACGACGTCGAGCGGTAGGGCGTCCCGGTAGGGCTGGTCGCTCGTCATCGCGTCGTAGACGTCGGCGAGCGTGAAGATGCGTGCCGCAAGCGGGATCCGATCGGCCTCGAGCCGGCGCGGGTAACCGGAGCCATCCCACCGCTCGTGGTGTGCGCCGATCACCTGTCTGGCCACCCCGCTGAGGTAGCTGACCTGCGCGACGATCCGCTCGCCGAGCAACGGGTGCTCACGCACCTGTGCGAGCTCGTCGACGGTGAGCCGGCCGCGCTTGCGGAGGATCGCGTTCGAGACGCCCAGCATGCCGATGTCGTGCAGGCGGAACCCCCACTCGACTCGTGGGTTGGCGGCGAGCTCGGGCGCGACGCGTTCTGCCAGCTGCAACGCGAGTCTCGTGACGCGGATGCTGTGTGCATCCGTCTCGGCGAAGTGTCCTCGCCCGTAGTCGTGCAGCTCGAGCGCGCGTGCGAGTGCCAGCACGGTCTCGGCGCCCGCCACTTCGATCGCGATCATGCCGTCGCCGGGCGGCGGCTCGGGCCTCGACGGCGCGGACGACGCTGTCCTCTTTGCGCTTCTGCTAAGGCTGACCATGCGCTGGGACTATCGTCAGTGCGTGCCACGAGCTTTAGCGCGATCACGTCTGACGCGTAACGCTAAAGGTTCAGCCCCAGTGCGCCGATAGCGGCCGCATGGATCTCAACGAGGTGCTGGGACGTGCATGCGACGTCGGTGCCAGCGACGTCCATCTCAAGATCGGGCAGCCGCCGATGCTTCGGATCGACGGGAGGATCGAGCGTCTCCCGGGTGCCCCACCGCTCGATGCGTTGGACCTCGAGCAAGCGGTCGCGGTGGTCACCGCGAGCGTTCCCGAGCGTCGCTCGAGCTTCGAGCGGACGGGGGAACTCGACCTCAGCTACCAGCCGGAGCCGCTGCCGCGCTTTCGTGTCAACATGTTTCGTCAGCGTGGAGCGATCTCTGTCGCGTTCCGGATCATCCCCAACATCATCCCCTCCTTTTCCGATCTCCACCTCCCGAAGGGGATCGAGCGGCTCGCCGAGGAGTACTTCGGACTCGTGCTCGTTACCGGGGCGACCGGCTCCGGAAAGTCGACGACCCTAGCTGCGGTGGTCGACCACATAAATCGCACGCGCCAGCAACATATCGTCACGATCGAGGACCCGATCGAGATGTTGCACGCCGACCACAAGAGCATCGTCAATCAGCGCGAAGTCGGGATCGACACGGAGTCGTTCCAGCAGGCGCTGCGCCGCGTGCTCCGGCAGGATCCCGACGTGATCCTGCTGGGCGAGCTGCGTGACTCCGAGACCGCGCAGACAGCGATGCAGGCCGCTGAATCCGGCCACCTTGTGCTCTCGACGCTGCACACCGTCGATGCCGCCGAGACGATCGGGCGTCTGGTCGAGTTCTTCCCGCCGACGAAGCAGGAGCTGGTGCGATCGATCCTGGCCGGCACGCTCAAGGGCATCGTCAGCCAGCGGCTTCTCCCCCGGCTCGGCGGCGGCAGGATCGCCGCGGTCGAGGTGATGGTCAACAACGATCGCATTGCCGAATTGATTCGCGAGAACAAAGCGGAGGAGATCCCGGATGCGATTGCGGAGGGCTCCTACTACGACATGCAGACCTTGACGCAGGCCCTGATCGGCCTCGTCCTGGAAGACCTCGTCGATCGCGACGTGGCGACGAACGCGGCACCGAATCGCCACGACTTCATGATCGCTCTCGAGCACGCCGAGAAGACGCGTGCGGCCTCAGCCCAGACGCCGCCGCTCAGCAGTTCGGGTGAGCGACAAGACGCGGACGCTTCCGAGAGTGCCACCGAGCCGCAGACGCTGCGCCTGCTGCGGCTGTCGGCGATGGACAACTGATGGACGTGGCGCTCGCGCTCGCCGCGCTCGCGCCCGGCCTCGCGATTGGGAGCTTTCTCAACGTCGTCGCAGCGCGTGTGCCGCGGCACCTTTCGATCAGCGCACCCGGATCGTCGTGTCCGCAGTGCTCGACTCCGATCGCATGGTACGACAACGTGCCGATCCTCTCCTACGCGATGCTTCGGGGCCGCTGTCGTACCTGCGGCTGCGCGATTCCCTGGAAGTACCCCGCCGTGGAGGCGGGCACCGCCATCCTCGTCTCGGCCTCGCTCGTCCGCTTCGGGCTCACCACGAACGCTCTGGTGGCGGTGCTGCTCTGCAGCGTTCTCGTGGCGGTGACCATCACCGACCTCGAGCGACGCGTGATCCCGAACCGGATCGTGCTGCCGGCGGTGGTTGTCGTTCTGGTGGTGCAGACCGCGGCCCATCGAAGTCCCGAGTGGGCGATTGCGGGCTTCGGGGCGGCGCTCTTTCTTCTGGTGGCGGCGCTTGCCTACCCCGGAGGGATGGGGATGGGCGACGTGAAGCTTGCGCTGCTCCTGGGAGCGGCACTCGGGCGCACGGTCGCCGTGGGGCTGATGATCGGCTTCGTCGCTGCGCTCGTCCCGGCAGTCGTGCTCCTCGCGCGACACGGCACCGCCGCCCGGAAGATGGCCGTTCCGTTCGGCCCCTTCCTCGCTCTCGGCGGGGTCGTGGCCTTGTTCGCCGGTCATTCCATCCTGCAGGCGTATCTCCACCTGGGCTGAGAATTGCCTCTCACGTTCACGTGCGCTCCGTCCGATACAGCAACTGATGTCGATCGACGTCGAGCCCATCCTGCAGGGTGACGGTCAGGCCGAGGAGCCGACGGGCACTCGGCCTCGGCTGCTCGCCGTCGGCACGCAACCGCACGACTACGCCGGCCTCGACGATTTCGAGCGCGCTCGGCAGCTCGCCGAGGCGCACCGTCTCCCGCTCGTCGATCTTGCGGTAACCGGCGTCTCGCCGGATGCGACGAAGCTCGTGCCGCTGCGCGTGCTCGAGCGGGTCGTCG
The DNA here is from genome assembly GCA_963762675.1 of uncultured Thermoleophilia bacterium. Taxonomy (GTDB): domain Bacteria; phylum Actinomycetota; class Thermoleophilia; order Gaiellales; family Gaiellaceae; genus Palsa-739. The sequence continues at coordinate 35,088 of CAVXLS010000003.1, forward strand.
CGATTCCCTATGCGGTCGACGACGCCGCGTTGCGCGTCGCGCTCAGCGATCCCGAGAACGTCCACGGGATCGACGAGCTCCGCCTGGCCGCCGGGCGTCCGGTGGAGTTTGCGGTCACCCCGCGCGAGGATGTCATGCTCGAGATCCGTCGACTCGGTCGCGCGAACGAGGCGCTCGGGGCGATGCTCGACGAGCACGCGCTCGAGGCTGTCGAGGAAGAGCTCGATCTCGAGGCGGACGACGGCGTCTCCGACGGACCGGTGGTTCGGCTCGTCAACTCGATCATCTACCAGGCGGCGGAGGACGGCGCGAGCGACGTGCACTTCGAGCCACAGGAGGACGCACTCGTGGTGCGCTTCCGAATCGACGGCGTGTTGAGCGTGGCGCAACGGATCCCGAAGCAGTTCGCGTCCGGAGCGACGACCCGAGTCAAAGTGCTGTCGAAGCTCGACATCGCAGAGCGAAGGCGACCACAGGACGGTCGCATCACGCTCAACGCCGCAGCGGCCGGACGGACGCTCGACATCCGCGTGGCGACGCTGCCGACGGTGGAGGGCGAGTCGGTCGTGATGCGCCTCCTCGACAAGTCGCGCCGCGCCCCGACGCTGTCCGAGCTTGGCTTCTCCGACGAGATGCGCGCGCAGTTCGAGGAGATCGTCGCTCGCCCGACCGGCGCGCTGCTCGTGACCGGCCCGACCGGGTCGGGGAAGTCGACCACGCTGTATGCAGCACTGGCTGAGATCAACCGACCCGAGATCAACATCATCACGGTCGAGGACCCGGTCGAGTATCGGCTCACCGGGATCAGTCAGGTGCAGATCCACGTCCGGGCCGGGCTGACGTTCGCGACCGTTCTCCGGTCGATCCTCCGCTCCGACCCGGATGTCGTCATGGTCGGCGAGATCCGCGACGTCGAGACCGCGAAGATGTCGATCGAGGCGGCGCTGACGGGACACTTCGTGCTCTCGTCCCTGCACACCAACGATGCGCCGGGTGCGCTGACGCGGCTGAACGAGATGGGCGTCGAGCCGTTCCTGACGTCTTCCGCGGTCTCCGCTGTGGTGGCGCAGCGGCTGGCGCGCCGGCTGTGCGCGCACTGTGCGGAGCCTTATACGCCGAGCGAGGAGGAGCTCGAAGCGGCGCACGTCCGCCCGGAGGACTTCGAGCGCTTCCTGGGAGGCTCGGTGAGGAAGAAGCACGGCTGCGCCCATTGCAACGACACGGGCTTCAAGGGCCGGACCGGTGTCTACCAGCTCCTGCCGATGAGCGAGACCGTTGCCCGCCTCGCTGCGCGCGGCGCGGCGCACGACGAGATCGCAGCCGTCGCGGCAGAGTCCGGTATGCGCTCGCTCTGGGACGACGGCCTCGACAAGGTCGCGGCCGGGATCACCACCTTTGAAGAGCTCGCCCGCGTCGTCGTCTAGCTACCCGGATCCTGCGGTAGCGTCGTAGGAGGTCGCGCAGGAACGTCCTCCCTGCCGCTCAGCATGGGTGTTGCGAGACATCCAGCCGGGCGACAGGGAGGGACTCTTGAGGGTGAAGGTAACAGAGCGGTCGGCGCTGGTCCAGATCGCTGCCTCGACGCAGCAGCTGACGTCTCATGCAGGGCTCGTGCTTGTGCGCGAGCTGGCCGGCCGGCTCGGGGTTGGCGAGCTAGTCGACCGGGTGACGGTGAAGAAGCGCAGCCGCGGCTACTCGCCGGCGCTGGCGATCCTTGGCTTGTGCGAGACGCTGATCGCTGGCGGCGAGTGCCTGGACGACGTGGCGCTGCTGCGCGGCGATTCGGCGCAGGAGCTTCTGCGCGGTCACGGTCTGCCGGAGCCGACGACGCTCGGCCGGTTTCTGCGCCGCTTCACACTCGGGCACCTCGGCCAGCTCAACCGGGCACTCGACGAGCTGTTCGCGCGTGTGCACCCGCTGCTCGACCGGGTGACGGTGACGCTCGACCTGGACGCGAGCTATATCGAGCATCACGGTTCGGTCGGCTCGCGCCAGGGGACGCGCGGCACCTACGAGGGCAAGGTCTGCTGGCACCCGTTGCTCTGCTTTGTCGGCGAGACCGGCGAGTGGCTGCACGCGAAGCTCCGCAACGGCCACGCGGGCGCCTCGACCGGCGCGACCCGTTTCCTCGATGAGTGCCTGCGCCGCCTGCCGGTCGGTGTCCGGATCTTCCTGCGTGCCGACGAGGGCTTCTGGGGCCAGGACTTCTTCGCCGAGCTGGAGCGCAAGCAGATCACCTACGCCGTCGGCGCACCGCTGATCGCCTCGGTACGCAACCGGATCAGCGAGATCGCCGAAAGAGAATGGCGGCCCGCCTGCTACCGCGAAGGCAGCGAGGTCGCGAGCTTCCGGTGGCGGCCGACCAGCTGGAAGCAGGAGCGGCGCTTCGTCATCCGCCGCGATCCCGTCGAGAGGGGCGAGCAGCTCACCCTCGAAGGCCGCGAGTGGCACTACTGGGCGATCGTCAGCAACGACAGCGAACGCAGCGCCGACGAGCTCGAGTGCTGGCACCGCGCAAAGGCGAACCTCGAAAACCAGATCAAGGAAGCAAAGCTCGGGCTCGGACTCGACAACCTGCCCTGCAAAAGCTTCCACGCCAACTGGGCCTATCTGCTCTGCACGCTGCTCGCCTTCAACCTGCTCGCCTGGCTGAAGCTGCTCGCCCTCCCCGAACGCGAACGCAGCAGCTACGCGAAACGTCTCCGCTTCCGCTTCATCGCCGTCGCCGGCACGGTTGGCCGCTCCGGTCGCCGCCTCGTCTTACGCCTCTCGGCCGGCTACGCGCTCCTCGCCGACTTCGTCGAAACGCTGCAACGCATCCGCGGCCTCGCACGCGCACCCGCCTGATCCCTCCGCTCGACCCCCCAATCGAGACGACCACCCGCTCGCCCGCGCAGCCATCGCACCGAACAACCACCGAGACGTCGACCGCGCCGCCGTACCCGTCACAACCCAGCCACAGTCCCCGAGATCACCGAGATCCGATCGAAAACCGCCTCCGCTCGGCCGCCTCAACCACTTACCGCAGGATCCGGGTCGTTAGGCGTTTCACCCCGTTCGAGTGACGAACGCGGGCGAAGAATCACCCATTTTGGGGTATCTCGCCTCTGATGGTCTGCCGATGGTCAGACGGCAACCGACCCCCGTCAACGTCGAAGGAGTCCACGGTATGCATCGTTTGCGGCAGCGCCTGGCTCGTGAGGAAGGCTTCACCCTCATCGAGCTGCTCATCGTCATCGTGATCATCGGCATCCTGCTGGCGATCGCGGTTCCCTCCTACCTCGGCTTCCGTTCGCGTGCGCAGGACGCCGCGGCCAAGTCGAACCTTCGTGAGGCCGTTCCGTCCGCGGAGGCCTACTTCTCGGACAACGGCACGTACGCCAGCCTGGACTGGAGCGGCATGCAGGCGATCGACTCGGGCCTCAGCCCTGACGTGAGCGTCGTCAGCGCAGGCGCGGACTCGTACTGCCTCTCGGACGCGTCCGCAAGCGGTGCGACGTTCTACTTCGCCGGCCCCGGTGGCACGGTCGGAACGACCGTCTGCACGTAATCGCGGGTTCAGATCGGAACGATCGGAGGGCGCGGCCGAGCCGCGCCCTCCGCGTCTTTCTGGCGGGAGGGATCCACCCTTGCGCACGAGGCGAGGTTTTGGGTGTCCGGTCGCCGAGCGAGAAGGGTTGGGACGGCACTCAGGTGCGCGCGCGACGGTGCCGATAGCCCTCGGGACGATGCACGCGCGAGAAGAATCGGTAACGCCCGCGGGTCACTCGTTCCGTGGCCGGCGCCGGCCGCCGGCCGCCATCGCGACAATCTTGGTCGCCGCGGTCGCGGCTGGACGTCTCGCTGCGGCTCTCCTGTTGCACGGACCGGTGCTCATGCCGGACGAGTACCTCTACACGGCGATCGCTCGGTCGATTGCTCAGGGCGGCCCACCGACCGTGCGCGGTGGTCGACTCGATTTCATCCCGGTGCTCGCATCAGTCGCCGTTTCCCCCGCCTGGCTGATTCACAACGTTGGAATCGCGTACCGGGTAGCACAGAGCGAAGGCGTCATCGCGATGGCGCTGGCAGCCTGGCCCGCGTTCCGGCTGTCACGTCGACTTGGGCTGAGCGGGACTGCGGCCGCAACCGCCGCGGTCTTCGCGACGCTGGTGCCGGACGTCGCGTTCGGTGGCCTGCTCCTGAGCGAGCCGTTCGCGTACCCGCTCTTCCTGCTGACAGTGCTGCTCGCGCTCGAGTCGCTTCGGGCTCCGAGTGCCCGCCGTCAGTTGCTCTTCTTGTTCGCAGCCGGGGCGCTCTGCCTTACGCGCCTGCAGTTCTGCTTCGTGCCGCTCGTCTACCTCGCTGCGGCTACCAGTGTCATCCGGCCCTTGCGTGTTTCACGCGTCCTTCGTGTGCACTGGCTGGTGGTGACTGCATCGATCCTCGCTCTCGGCGTCGTCGCAATCGTCGGGACGCGGCCGGTTGCGGGGCACTACGGGGGGCTTGCGACCTTCGGCCGGCAGCCGACCGCTGTTGCCCACTGGGCCGCGTCCAACCTCGTGCTGCTCCTCCTCGCCGCCGGCTGGGTTACGGCCCCGGGAGCGATCCTCGGGCTCGCGAACCAGCTTCGCTCACGCGAGCCCGCCGCTCGGGCGTTCGCAACGATGACGATTCTCGTTGCGGCGGGCCTCGTCGGCGAGGCAGGTCTCTTCGGTGCGACGCTCGGGCAGCTGGAGGAGCGCTACACGTTCTACGCTGCGCCTCTGCTCGTGATCGCATGGCTGCTTGCGTTCGAGCGGGGCATGCTTCGCCGGCGCGTCCATGCCGTTCTCGCGTGCGGGCTATCGGTCATCGCCTTCCTGCTTCCGCTCGACGAGCCGCTCTTCACCGGAATTCGAGGTCAGTCACCCGTGATGACCGCATTCGGAGTCATCCAGCGGCACGCACAGTGGCGAGCGCCGCTGCTCGCCGGTGTTCTGCTCCTCGTACTTGCCCTCGGCGTGCTCGAGCTCGGGCGCCGCAGCTCGGGGCGCCCGGTCATCGTCCTCGCCGCCGCCCTCGTCGTCGCGATCGGTGTCGGGTATTCGCTCGTGCTCGTCCCGAGGTCGGAGGGTCAGGCTCGGGCGGAGTGGGACGCCGGAGTGGGTTCGTCGCACGCGTCGTTGCTCGCGTTCCATGAGAACACCGTGCCCTACGCCTTGACCACCGCGCTCTTCTGGAACCCGAACATCGGGCGTGTTCTCGTGGTCGACGGGAAGACGGTGGACGGATTCGCCTCCGTACCCGTACGGCTCGGCCCCGGCGGTCGGCTGATCAGATCGGACGGTCGCCCAATCGAGGGCACCGTAGTCTTTCAGAGGCGCGTTGAGAGCATCCGGACCCGTGACGCCTCGATCACCGAGCGCGGTCCGTGGGGGCTCATCAGCAATGCGTCCCGCGCCCGGGTCAGCGAGATGGTGATCGGCTGGTCCAGAGCGACCGGGACCTTTGCGCCGAACGGGCAGATTGCAGCTGCCGCTGCCGGATCGCACGCGACGGTTCGACTCACTGTGCGTTTGTGGCTGCGGAGTCCGGACAGCGAGATCACCCGTCTGCGCTTCGAGTGCTCGAACGGCTTGGTGCGAACGGTGTCGGTCGGCTCGCGCCCCCGCCGGATCGGTCTGCCCCTCGTTGGTCGAGGGGTGGCCTCCTGCCGGTTCGCAATGGTCAGCGGGCGGCTTCGATGGCACGACGGCTACGCCGAGACCGTGCAGGCTCGGGTCGAGCTCGCCGCGGGCTATCCGACGACGGGCAGCGGTCGGGGGCAGAGGCCGACCGCATGACCGGGCCCCATGTTCAGAATCAGGCTGATCACGCCCGTTCCGCAGGTGTCTCGGGATGGCGCCTCGACGTCCTACTCTGGATCGGCGTCCTCGCCGTCGCTGGAGTGGCAGCTGCAACCGAAGACGTCGGCGCGACAATCGACACTCCTTACTTCCTGCACGCGTCGCAGACTCTCCTCTCGGGTCGTTGGCTCGACACGTTCGCTGACCCCGGTCTGCAGGCAGGCCCGCTTCAGGTAGCCGCCATCGGTGCAGCGGGGAGGTTGGGTGAGGCGGTCGGCCTCTCCGCCTTGCGCGGAGTTTGCATCCTGCAGAGCGTGGTCCTCACCGCGCTCGTGATGATCGGAGCAGCGGTCGTGGCAGATAACCGGCGGCGGTCGGCAGTGGCGGTTGCTGGCCTTGTCGCGCTCGCGACTGGAACCATCTGGTCAGCGTACTTCTACGGGCACCCGGCCGAGGTCGTGAACCCTGTGCTCTGGGTGCTCGCGGCGCTGGCCGCGAGGGCGGGACGGCCCTGGGCGGCCGGTGTCCTGGTCGGTACGTCGGCGGGATTCGAGACGTGGGGAGTCCTCGGGTTGGCTGTTCTCCTGCTCGATCGGAGAAGAGGGGGAGTCCGCAGCGGTGTCGTTGCGGCCCTTGTGGTCGTTGCAGCCACATACGGGCCATTCGCTCTCTTTGGCTCGTTCGCGATGTTCGACTACCACTGGACCGTTTCATCCGGTTCGCTTCCGGCGGCTCTGGGGTTCGGGCCGACCTTCGGGTGGCCGCTCCGGGCGATGCAGGCTGGGCTAGCTGGATTCGCCGGCGCTGCCGTTTCGCTGCTGTTTCGCCGCCACCGATCGGCGTGCTTGCTTGCGGCCATGGCGATTCTCGCGGTGAAAGTCGGGCTGGATCCGGGCCGTGGAGCCTGGTATCTGCTGGGCCTGCAGACCATCGCTCTTCTTGGTGCGGCACACGTCATCGGGTCGACCTGGCCCCAGCGGAGCGATCGGCCGCGCGACAGAGCCGAGGAGCGTGGCGTCTCGATGGCGGACCACGTGTGGATCTCCCGGGGCTAAAGCCCTGGCCGATACCTGCCGATAGCTGACCGGACATGATGACCCCCTCCACAGTCGACGAGCTTCTCCGGCGCGCCAGGGACGTGGATGCTTCGGATCTCCATCTCACACCCGGCTCGGAGCCGGTCGTGCGCGTGCGTGGCCAGCTCGAGCGACTCGACACCTACGAGAAGCTGACCCCCGAGACGGTTCGTGACCTCCTCTACCGGATCCTCTCGACCGAGCAGCAGAAGATTCTCGAGACGAGGCGCTCGGTCGATCTCGCCTATTCACTGCCGGGCGTCGCTCGTTTCCGCGTCAACGTCTTCTTCCAGCGCGGCTCTATCTCCGCGGCGCTCCGCACGATTCCGGCCGAGATCAAGACGCTCGAAGAGCTCGGGCTGCCCGAGTACGTCGGAGCGCTGGCCGATATCCCGCGCGGGCTCGTCCTCGTCACCGGACCGACCGGCTCCGGAAAGTCGACGACGCTCGCAACCCTCATCGACATGATCAACCGCGTCCGACGCGAGCACATCCTCACCATCGAGGATCCGATCGAGTTCCTGCACTGGCACCGCAACTGCATCGTGAATCAGCGGGAGATCGGCACGGACGCGACGAGCTTCGCGGACGGTCTGCGCGCGGCGCTGCGTCAGGATCCGGACGTCGTGCTCGTCGGCGAGATGCGCGATCTCGAGACGATCGCGACCGCGTTGACCGCGGCCGAGACCGGTCACCTCGTGTTCGCCACGCTGCACACGCAGAGCGCGCCGCAGACGATCGACCGGATCATCGACGTGTTTCCCGCCGAGCAACAGCACCAGGTGCGGATTCAGCTCGCGAGCACGCTTCAGGGGATCGTCACGCAGAACCTCGTCCCGACCGCGGACGGTCGCGGGCGGATCGCCGCACTCGAGATCCTCGTTCCCGACGATGCTGTCCGAAACCTGATCCGTCAGGGGAAGATCGAGCAGATCTACTCGGTCATGCAGACCGGTACCGCCCGCGGGCTGCAGACGATGGAGCAGGCGCTCGCCGACCTCGTTCTCCGCAACGTGATCACGCGCGAGGTCGCGTTCAGTCGCTCGAGCAAGGTCGACCAGCTCGAGGGGCTGCTCGAGCGCGGCGTCACCCTGTCGGCCGGGCGCGGCGGCACCAACACCGGACTTCGACTCGCGGAGGCCTAGGCAATGAACTGGAAGCAGGAGATCAAGCTCTCGGATCTCGTTCCGAAGCATGGCGGCCCGAAGGCGGAGAAGGCGAGCCCTGCTCGGTCTCGGAAGAGGCGCGGGCATGCGCCGGCGGAGATCGTCGGTCTCAAGATCGGCGCCACCGGTATCAGGGCCGCGCTGGTCGCCAACAACGGCGACAAGAAGCTGTTGCGCGTCGCCCACATGCCGCTGCCGTCCGGGGTAGTGGACGGCGGCGAGGTGCGCGACCCGAGTGCGCTCGGCGCGGCGCTTTTGAGCTTCTTCGCGAACAACGACCTCCCCCGCAAGAGCGTGAGGCTCGGTCTGGCGAACACCCGCATCGGTGTTCGCATGATCGACGTCTCCGGGATCGAAGACGACAGGCAGCTCGAGAACGCCATCGGCTTCCGCGCTCACGAGATGCTCTCGGTTCCGGTCGAAGAAGCGGTCATCGACTACCGCGTCCTCTCGAGCGATGCAGACGAGAGTGGGACGATCACCCGCAAGGTCCTCGTCGTGGTCGCGTATCGCGAGTCGGTCGAGCGCTATCTTGCCGCGACGGAAGCCGCGAAGCTGACCCTCGCAGGGATCGACCTCGAGGCCTTCGCGCTCCTCCGGGCGGTGGCGGCACCGAAGCCGCCCGAGCGCGTCGAGACGGATTCGGGCGAGACGTCCGCCGCGGCGCTCATCGCGGTGAGCGTCGGGCACGAGCGTACGACGCTCGCGATCTCGGACGGCGAAGTCTGCCAGTTCGCCCGTGTCCTCGAATGGGGTGGAGCGAACATCGGCTCGGCGATCGGGCGGGCCCTGAAGCTCGGCCCGTCCGAGGGCGAGGATCTCAAGCACGGCCTCTCGCTCGTGTCCGGAAACGCGACGGTCGTGGGGCTGGAGGCCGCACCGTCCATGGAGGTCGTGTCGGCCGTTCGATACGAGATACAGAACCTCGTCCGCGAGCTGCTGTCGTCGCTCCGTTACTACCAGTCGCAGCCCGGCTCGCTGGCCGTCGGCGAGATCCTGCTCGCCGGAGGAACGTCGATGATCCCCGGGTTGGCGGAGGACCTCGGACGCGAGCTCGGCATCCCCGTGCGGCTCGCGGATCCGTTCACGCGCGTCCAGTTCGGGAAGGGCGTTCAGCGTCCGTCGCAACCCGGTGCCCTTGCAATCGCTGTCGGACTCGGAGTCGAGGACTAACCAATGAGAGCTGTCAACCTGATCCCGGCTGATCGGAGCCGCAAGCGCACGGCGTCGCTCCCCTCCTTCAGCCTGAACCCCCTTCTGCTGCTCGCAGTCGTCGTCATGATCGCGGTCGTCGCCGGCGTCGTCGTGGAAACGCGCTCCGCGAACTCGACCGTCTCGGCGCGGCAGCAGACCCTGGGCGACGTTCAAGCACAGATCGCCAAGGTGCCGAAGCCGAACGTGCCACGCCCCGGAGTGACGAGCCGGCTGAGCGTCGTGAGCGCCGTTGCGCCCCAGCGTACGAGCTGGGACGGATTCCTGTCGGCGCTCTCTCGCGTCATTCCCGAGGACGTGTGGCTCACCACCCTGTCGGCGAGCGCAACGACCTCGACGACCACGCCCACTCCCGTGCCGGCGGCGTCGCCGAGCGGATTCTCGGTGACCGGATACACGTACTCGCAGCCGTCCGTGGCACGTCTCATGCGTCGGCTCAGGCTGGTTCCGTGGCTCTCGGACGTGAGCCTGACGACGAGCGCGAAGACGGTGCTGGCAAACCATCGCATCTACCAGTTCACGCTCGGCGCCAACGTCATCCCGCTCCCGGAGGTCGGATCGTGAGTGCTGCCCTCAAGCTCGACATGTCGGCGCGTGCCTTCGCCGCTGCACTGCTCGCGACGGCGGTCGTGGTGGCGGGCGCAGGCTGGTTCGTCGCGATCGCCCCGAAGCACCACAAGGCGGCGAACCTCGAAACCCAGATCCAGGCCGCGCAGCAGCAGCTCTCAGCCGCTCGACTTGCGGTGGCCAAGGCGAAGTCGGCCGAGCGCCCGGTGCTCCAGGCCGCCCTGCCCAGCGAGCTCCAGATGCCGCAGATCCTGGATCAGCTGAACGCGATGGCCAACCGGGCGGAAGTCACGCTCGACAGCGTCACGCCGTCCGCAGCCGTTGTAGGCACCGGCTACTACGAGGTCCCGCTCACCGTCACCGTTGAAGGTCGTTACTTCGAAGTGAAGACGTTCCTCCAGCTGGTGCGGAACCGGGTCACGGTGAAGGACTCCCAGCTCTACGCGTCCGGGCGCCTGTTCGACGTCTCGAGCGTGCAGCTGAGCGAGACACCGCCGACGGTGACCGGGACTCTCCAGATGACGGCGTATTACTTCGCGGCGGCGGCAACCGTGCCGGCGCCGGTCGACGACCACGACCGACACGACGAGCACGTCCCTGATGGCAGCCGACGCAGTGAGGCGACGGACAGAGGCCGGCTGCCGAAAGCCAGGCGGCGCGGGCGCGGCGAGAGAAGCTCGCGCTCGGAGCCGGGATCCTGCTCCTGGTCGCCTGCTCGCGTTCGAAGGGCCGAAGACGCTGAAGGGTCTGCTAGGGGCGGGCTCTCCGTCCGCGCTGGCCCCCGCGGCTAATGCGCCGGCGTCGAGCCAGACTGCAACGGCGCCGACACGACTGTCAGCCTGAAGGCTCTTTCGAGGTTCGCGGCGAAGGATCCGTTCGTTCCGCAACTTGAGGGCGGCGGAAGCCCAAGTGCGGTCCCGACGGCGGCGACTCCGCCACATGTGCGCGACCTCGCATTTCGCTTCGAAGGACCCGTTCAGGCAGCAGCTGGGGGTCAGTACCGCCTCATCCGCCCCGGCCCTCACCCCGTCCGTTCCACCGAAGGTTGTCAAGTCGCAGCCGAGCACGAAACCGACCGTCCCCGGGAAGGGAGTCAAACCGCTCGCGGAAGTCGGTAGCGGGACCATCGTGATCGTCGCGTCCATTCCGGTGGCACAAGGGCTCGCGGCTGCGAATAAGGCTGCGTCCCAGGCGCGGACGAAGGGCGTGCCGAACGTCCACGTTGCTCTCTCGCTGGCTCATTCGAAGTCCGGTTCGGGGTTCTACGCCGTGTACTCGGGGACGTATGGATCACGCGGCAAGGCACTGAAGGCGCTTCAGCACATTCGCTCACTGGGCTACGCGAGCGCGTACACCCGCCATCTCACCCACTTGTAGGTTCCAATGGAGCGCCCGCGGCAGCCGCTCCGACCCCTTCAGCACACGCAGGGCGAGTCGGGATTCACCATTGTCGAACTGGTCATCGCGATGACGATGCTGCTCATCGTCTTCACGGCGCTCACCGGATCGCTCGTCTCCGCGACGCACTCCGAGATCGGGATCGCGAAGCGCCAGGAGGCGCAGCAGCAGGCGCGACTCGCGCTGGACCGCATGCAGGAGGACATCCACTGCGCCAACAACCTGGTCTCGGTCTCGAGCAACCCCTCGGGGGGCTTCACCATGGTGCTGACGGAGACGTACAACGTCTGCGCGACCGTTGACAGTTCGACGGAAGGCTCGGGCTCCACCGTCGCGCTCGAGTGGTGCACGATCCCCGACCCGGCTCATCCGGGCACGTTCGAGCTGTGGCGGAACAACGCGACGTGCGACGGGACGAGCGGGACGATGGTGGCGCGCTATATCACTGCGCCGTCGTCGGGGTGGCCCACCAACTCGTCGACGAGCGCGACGACCTGGGACGGCAACATCTGGCCGACGTCCCGCGCGTGCGCCACCGGAGGCGGCTTCCTTCCCACCGTGGCCGTCCAGCTGGCCGTCAAGCCCGACGGCGTCAACGCTGCGACCGCCCCGTACGAGCTCGACGACCAGATCGCACTCCGAAACTCGCTGCGCTGCTAAGAGCTCCTTTCATAATGAAGGGACCCGTCTCTCTGACGACGAACGCCGTCGGCATCCGTCGTCAAGCTGGGAGGGGTGCCGATGGCCGTTGCGCCGTGGATCGTGTCGGACGAGTTGTGGGAGCTGATCGAGCCGTTGTTGCCGAGGATGGAGCGGCGCTTTCGCTATCCGGGCCGCAAGCGGCTGCCGGATCGGCAGGCGCTGCAGGGGATCTTGTTCGTGCTGCACACGGGGATCGCGTGGCGGCATCTGCCGCTCGAGCTCGGCTTCGGCTCCGGCTCGACCTGTTGGCGGCGGATGGACGAGTGGCAGCGGGCCGGGGTGTGGGAGCGGCTGCACGCGCTGCTGCTTGCCGAGCTTGCGCGCGGCGGGTGAGATCGAGTGGTCGCGCGCGGTCGCCGACGCAAGCCATGTGCAGGCGAAAAAGGGGGCTCCGAGACGGGCCCGAGCCCGGTTGATAGAGCCAGATCGGGCTCCAAGCATCACCTCCTCGTCGACGCGACCGGGATCCCGCTCGCCTGGACGGTCACGGGCGGCAACCGCAACGACGTCACCCAGCTGATCCCGCTCGTCGACCGCGTCCCGCCGGTGCGCGGCAAGGTCGGCCGGCCGCGCCGACGGCCCGATCGGGTCACCGCCGACCGCGGCTACGACCACGACAAGTCACCGCCGCGAGCTGCGCCGGCGCGGCATCACGACCGGAGATCGCGCGCCGCAAGACCGAGCACGGCTCCGGACTCGGCCGCTACCGCTGGGTCGTCGAGCGCACCTTCGCCTGGCTGCACCAGTTCAAGCGGCTGCTCGTCCGCTACGACCGCCGCCACGAGATCCACGAAGCCTTCCTCGCACTCGGCTGCTGCCTCGTCTGCTTCCGCCGACTCAGAACTCATTGTGAAAGAAGCTCTAACTCGTGCGGCTCGACGCTGCCCGGTCGGGTGATGGCGAGGCAGCACGGTCTGCGCGGAAGACGTTCGACAGCGGCACCTTGCAGGGCAGAGCTCATCGACCGTCGCGTCCCCTGAAAGGGGGAGAGGAAGACGAGCGCCGCCGTCGATTGTCTTCCTGGACGAGCAGCCGTGTGGCAGCGGCAGGAGGCGAGGACGAGATGACGAGCGAAGACGCACTACGGCGGCTGAGAGCTGCCTGTCGCGATGAGGGAGGGATCGCGCTCGTCCTTGCGATCCTGATCGTCGCCGTCCTTACGATCTCCGTTACCGCGACGCTCGAGCTCGTGACGTCGACGCAGGCGACGAGCACGCGCGACCGGCAGTCGGCACAGGCGTTCAGCGCCGCCGAGGCGGGTCTCGACGCTGGCGTCAACCAGGTGGTCGCGGCCGAGGCAGGAGGCACCCAGCCGAACGGCACGACGCTCCCGGGCGCTCAGACCATCGATGGCAGCACCGTGAGCTGGACGGCGGCCAAGGCCTCCGATGGCTCGAGCTGGACGGTGAACGCCACGGCGACCTCGCCGGACGGCAAGGTCGTACGCACCCTGCAGGAGCAGCTCGAGCCGCAGACGGGAACGACTGCCGGCACGCCCTCGGCGGTCTACGGCTACGGCTTCTTCATGGCCGATCCGAACGCCGACTGCACGACCGGGGCGGGCGACACGATCGGGAACTCCTCGCTCGTGACCGAGCCGGTGTTCATCGCCAGCTCGCTCTGCATCTCGGGAGGCGGCGGGCCTCTCGTCGCGAACCCGACGGGCGGGTCTCCGATCAGCGTATACATCGGAGGCAAGTTTCAGACACAGGGCAACAGCTCGCCCATCGGCACCTCGTCGAGCCTGCTCTCCTCGGCGACCATCGTCGGCGGCTGCCAGATCTCCTTCCACGGCTGGAAGACCGTCCCGTGCGACCAGCAGGGTGACCCGACGAACGGCGCCGGCTCCGGTGTCTGGGCCTCGAGCTACAGCTCGACGCCGATGGCGCTGACGAAGCCCACCGTGAGCTCCTCGGATGCGGACACGCTGTACCAGACCGCGTCGCCGGGGCCGAAGAACCCCTGCGGCTCGGGATCCACCCCGGGCTCCTACCTGAAGTTCGACACCAACTCAGCGCGCGATACGACCGTCGGCACCGTCGACCTGCTCAAGATCTCCGGGGGAACGACCGGGAACAACTACGACTGCCGAACGTACGACTCACACGGCAACCTGATTGGCCAGCTGACGTACGTCTACGGGACGCCGGGGTCGCTGACGATCAACGGCACGGTCTTCATCGACGGCAATCTGAGCTTCAGCGGCAACGATCAGGCCGTCTACCACGGCACCGGCACGATCTACGTCGACGGAACCGTGAGCCTCTCGAACGGGGCGCGGCTCTGCGGCTCGTCGCTCGTGAGCGGCCAGTGCAGCGGCAGCTGGGACCCGACGCAGAACGATCTCGAGATCGTGGCGATCAACCACCAGAACGTCACGCCGGGTTGGAGCATGGCCGGCGACGCGCAGTTCGAGGGCATCGCGTACACGAACGGTAGCTTCGTCTCGGGCAACAGCGCGTGGATCGGAGGGCCCGTGATCGCCGACAGCGGTCAGCTCTCGGGCGACACGAAGTTCCACGACATCAGTACCCCGCCCCCGGGAGCCCCCGGCGCCGGCACGCCGACCTCGACCACGACCTGGGTCGTGAAGCCGGGCAGCTGGCGGCTCTGCCCCTCCTCGGTCGGGTGCTCGTGATCGTGCGCCGGCTGCTCAGGGGGTTGCGGTCCGCGCGCGGCTTCGGCGTGCTCGAGGTCCTCGTGGCGATGACGGTGCTCGGCGTCGCGATCGCCGCTCTCACGGATGCCTACGTGAGGTCGCTGGCGTCGCTCCTGCACTCGGGCCGCGAGGGCACGGCGATCGCGCTGGCCGACCGTCAGCTCGAGGCGTACCGATCGCTTTCGTCCGAGTGCCTACCGCCGGGGTCGCTGACCGGCAACCCGCCGAACGGTGGGTGCCCGTCGTTCTCCGGCTTCCCGAACCCCTACGTCGCAAATCAGTCGGTCCCAGCCTCCGTGTCGCCGGACCACCAGAGCTACACGGTGCTGACGACGCTCGGGTCGCCGAACTCCTCGCAGACGGAGGTGGCGGTCGTCGTGAAGGCCGCCACGACGGGCGAAACGCTCGCACGGGAGACCTCGTATGTCTCTGCTGTCGGCGCAGGCTCGGCCGCGACCGGCTCGACCACGACGACGGGCTCGACCACGACGACCGGCTCGACCACAACGGGCTCGACGACCACGGCCCCGTCGGCTCCGGGCGCGCCGCAGTCGGTGAGCCTCATGAACGGCGGCGGCCAGGGCAGCGCCTACGTGAATCAGTCAAACGTCAGCTCGCTGAGCGTCGACGTCGCGCTTCCGAACAGCTCCCAGAGCGGTGACCTCGTCTTCCTGAAGGTGAGCGACAGCGCCAGCCCGACCCCCCACGCCGTCACCTACCAGTCGACGGTGGGCACGGGCGGCGGGGGCACCGTGGACTTCTCGAGCGTCGATGCGAGCTCGCTCTCGCAGGGCACGTTGACCTTCTCGGCGTACGTGCAGAACGTCGGCGGTACGTCGGCGGTGACCTCCGGCCCGCCCGCCACGAAAGACACGGTCTCGCCGACGCTCACCGGCATCGCCTCGGCGAACGGTGCGGGAACGGTGCACAAGGCCGACGCGGGTGACACCGTCACGCTGACCTTCAGCGAGCCGATCCTCGCCACGTCGGTGCCCGCGAGCGTGGATGTGACCCTCTCGACATCCAGCGGGAACAACAAGCCGGTCACACTCGCGATCCCGAACGTCGTCACCGCCTTCCAGATCGGCACGTCCGGGAACAGCGGGTACCTGCCGAAGAACGGTGCCACCGCGACGTTCGCCGGTTCGGTGGTCTCGCAGCCGACGAGCAGTCAAGTCCGGGTCACGCTCGCATCCTGTGGCTCGAACTGCGGAGGCTCCCGGGCAGGCGGCTCGGTCAGCGTCACCGTCGGCCCCTACTCCGGGCTCACCGACGTCGCGGGGAATCCGGTCAGTTCGTCGACAGCCGCAGCGACCCTCGCGTTCTTCTAGTGCATGTCTTGCCGGCCGGGTGGCTGGCGGAAGGGAGCTCGTAGTGTCTGAGGAGATGACGCCGATCGTGGAGCCCTCGGCGGACGAGCAGCTCGCCAGGGAGCTGGTGGAGCGTGCCCGCCGCGAGGGCGCGCAGCTGGTCGGGCCGGGCGGGTTGCTGGCCGACCTGACGAAGAAGGTGTTGGAGACGGCACTCGAGGTCGAGATGGAGGATCACCTCGGCTACCCGAAGCATGCGCCGGAGGGTGCAACACCAGCAACTCGCGCAACGGGTCGCGGGCGAAGACCGTGCTGACCGAGGTCGGCGAGGTCGAGATCGCGGTGCCGCGCGACCGGGACGGGTCGTTCGAGCCGCAGATCGTCCGCCAGCGGCAGCGCCGTCTGTCGGGCGTCGACGAGTTGGTGATCTCGCTCGCGGCCAAGGGGCTGACGACGGGCGAGACCGCGGCCCATTTTCGCCGACGTGTACGGCGCCGAGGTCTCCAGGGACACGGTCTCGCGGATCACCGATCGGGTGCTGGAGGAGATGGCGGCCAGGCAGAGCCGGCCGCTGGACAGCGTCTACTCGGTGGTGTTCATCGACGCGATCGTGGTCAAGATCCGCGACGGCCGGGTCGCCAACCGGCCCGTCTACACCGTCGTCGGCGTCACCGCTGCTGGCACCCGAGACGTGCTCGGGCTCTGGATCGGCGCCGGCGGCGAGCTCGAGCTTGCGGCGTTTGTGGGCGTTGAGGCTGGGGCGGGCGAAGGCGTAGTCCTCGCCGCGGTTGATCAGGTGCCAGCAGTGTACGGTCATCTTGCGGGCGGTCGCGACGGTGGCGATCTGGAAGCCGCGGCGGTCTTTGACGCGGCGGTAGAACGCGTGCAGCGGCCCTGGGGCGCGCGAGACCGTGGAGGCGGCTTCGACGAGCATGCCGCGCGCCTGGGCGGGTCCGGCCTTGGTGATCCGTCCGTGGCTGGCGGGGCCGTTGCCGGATTGGCGGACGCGCGGGTTGAGGCCGAGGTAGGAGACGAGCCGGTCGGGAGTGTCGAATCGTGCGAAGTCGCCGACGGCGGCGAGGATCGAGATCGCGACGGTGACGTCGATGTCGGGCACGGTCATCAGTCGGGCGACGATCGGGTCGTCGATCGCCTCGAGCGCGGTGTCGCGGTCGACCTGGATGAGCTCTTCGCCGTGGAAGTCGAGCTGCCGCAGGAGCGCCTCGACGCTGCGCCACTCGTCGGCGGGAAGGTCCTGCCTGGCCAGCCAGAGCCCGGCCGACGCCGGAGAAGAGGTCGGCGTGCGGACAGGTGGGGACGAGGTTGCGCGCCAGGATCGCGTGTACCTGGTTCTTCACCCGGGTGCGCTGCTTGACGAGATGGGTGCGCCGCAGCACCAGCCGCCGTAGCATCCGGGTGCGGTCGTCGGCGACCCACGTCCCCGGCAGGAAGTCCGCGGCGAGCAGCTGGGCGAGGATCCTGGCGTCGACCTTGTCGGTCTTCACCTTCGCCTCGGCGATCGCCCTCGTCTTGCGCGGGTTGGAGACGACGACCCGGCGCACCAGCGGCCGCAGCAGCGTCGCGATCGCATCCGAGTTCGTGGTCGCCTCGAGCGCGACCTCGTCGTCGCGGCGAAGCGCGGCCGCCCAGGCGCGAAGCTCCTCCGGCCGCACGCCGATGCGGCCCTCGTCACGACAGATCCCGTCCTCGACGATCGCGATCTGCGCGAACGAGCGATGTACGTCCATCCCGATCGACCTCACCTGGCTCTCCTCTCTGCTCGGTTGGGTCGACGAATCGGCCGGGCGGAAGCGACAAGAACGGATTCGCGCTCACGGCGCAGTCGGGTCAGTCGCGGGGGCGGCCAAGTACTAACACGCCAGCCCTCAACGCCTTCGCCGTCACCTTCGAGGGACGGCTCAACCTCGACAACAACTAACCATGCCCGAAGTAGTCACACCGTTCTTCCCAGGACTCGATCGACGCGCTCGCCGTCGCCCGCGCCGCTCTCCGCGAGCGCGATCTGCCGGTCGCCAAGCTCGACGGGCTCGAACGTGAGGTGCGGCTGCTCGTCGACCACCGCGAAGACCTGGTGGGCGAGCTGACCCGCATGATCAGTCGGCTCCGCTGGCATCTCCACGAGCTCGACCCGGGCAACGAACCGGCGGCACGGACGCTCAACCACCTGCGCAACCTCGATCGGCTCGCCGAGCGCCTCGCCGAACTTGAGGGGACCGTCGCCCGGATCGCACGCGAGCTCGTCGAGCGCTGCCGCACCCTCACCGAAGAGATCAACAGGCTCGAGCAGGAGATCACGGCGCTCGTCCGAAGTGCTCGCTCCATCGCTGCTCGCGATCTGTGGCTGCGGAGACGCTTACGAGCCGCCAAGATCATCGGCGAGACGGCAGGCATCGAAGCGCTTCAAGAGTCCCGACGCTTACGCGCGCCACAACGGCACCGCGCCGTTGCCAGTCTGGTAGACAGACCCGCCCCAACGGCTCGGGTGATCAGAGCGACCCGAACGTGCAGGGCTGGGGGATCGAGACATCGCTGGACGTCGAATACGCCCATGCGATTGCGCCCGCCGCAGACATCGTGGACGACATCGCGATCGGGCTCGGCACGACTGATGTCACCGGGCTCGTCGGCGACCTCGTCCGTGCAGAGCATTCGCGGGCGGACCACGAGCCTCCGGTGCACGCACACGGCGGTTCGCGTCGGCACGAGATGGAGCCCTGACGACTCGAACGGCGCCGCCTCCTGGCTGACTGAATGAAGCCGCCGGCCGGGGGCCGGCCGGGTCGGTCAGCTGGAGTTCGGTAGGTCGCGATAGACGAGGATCGTGTAGGCCGACTGGAGCGTCGGGAACCAGGGCGGCTGGAGGAAGGTCAGGTGCGGATCGTAGTTGTAGGAGCGGTTGGCGAACATGCTCATCGCGCCGCCGAGCGCCGTCGCGGTCGAGCCGCTGAACGTCATCGTCCCGCTGTGCGAGTTATTCGAGACGCCGCTCCGCGGCTCCGACCAGTAGCCGTTCTCGGCGAGCGTCGCGGCGCTCCAGTTGAGGCTGTTGCCTGTCCAGTCCGCCACCCAGACGTTGTTCTGGGCCATCAGGCCGAGCACGTCCGTTCCCGGCGTCACGTACCCGATGTCGTCGCCGACCACGATGTCGGCGCCCGACGCGACCGAGACTCGACCCATGACGCAGTCGGCGTTCGTCAGCGTGACGTTCAGCGCCGACCGGCACGTCGAGCTCCCGGGACCGATGATGACGCTCTGGTCGGCGTAGATCGCGCCGTTCGTCGGGACGGATATGGTGCCCGAGCCCGCGCCGCCGTTCAGCGACGTGTTCAGGTTGGCGATCGAGCCGTCGCAGGTCGGCCGCGTGTTCTGGATCGGTTGCGGATTCCGCCCGCCCGGATTCTTGCAGGACGCGTACGTCACCGTTCCGTTCGAGTTGAACGTGAGTTGCCACGCGTATGCGGAGCTGTTCGACAGGTAGATCGAACCGGGAAGCTCGGACGCGCGCTTGATATCGACGAGCGAGACTTGGAAGTCGCCGAACTGAACCGGCTGCTTGATCACCGAGCGGATGCCCGGGTTGGTCGTTGTGTCGTACTTCTGGGCCGGGCTGTTGATTCTTCCCGAGCCGCAGCTGCTCGAGAGGTTCACCCGTCCCTCCGCGTAGACGTTGGCATTCGCGGTGCCGCCGAAGTCGACGTCCTGCAACGAGTAGACGTAGCCGTTCGTCGTCGCGTCCGTTCCGTAGCAGACGGTGACCGCCGAGAGCATCTGGAAGTCGGCCACCGAGGCCGGCCGGATCAGCACCTGAATCACCTGCCGGTCGGCGCTCGTCCCGCCTGTGTGGGCCTTGCCGGTCGAGACGATCTGGAGATAGTTCGTGTTGTTGCCCTGGGTCTGGGGCGAGGTTATCTCCAGATCGTAGGAGTAGCCGTTGCCGAGGTCGACCCAGGCGTCCTTGCCGTTCGGGAATGTCCAGCCGGTTCCGAAGCCTCCGGGTACCGAGGTCGGCGACGAAGGGGCGGGCACCGACGAAATCGTCTGGTACGGCGTCGTGGTCGATTTTCGCGTCGCCTCTCCGGGTGCCATGTACTGGAGGTAGTACTGGTTGTCGTCGAGGAGTTTGGCGATGTAGTCGTTGATTCCGGCTTCTGCGGCGGCGTGCGCATGCGACTGGATGAGCGCCTCGTTGCTCCGCGTGGCGCTGCTCGAGACCGCGTCCATGAGGATGGGCAAGAAGAGCGTCAGGGCCGCGATGAGGAAGACGACGAGGACGAGCGCCTGCCCGTCCTGGCGGCAGGCGCGCTGGTACAGGCGGAGACGGTCGGCTAGGAGTTGCATTCAGGAGTCCTCAGGGTCGCGTTCGACTGGGTGGTCAGGGCGCCCGTTCCCCGGGAGGCTCCGGGCTGAACGGTGAGAGTCATGACGACCTTCGCGATTGTCGGAAGCTGAGCGGCGCTGAGCGCCGTCCCGCTGGGTGAGAGGCTGTTGCCAGACGAGTCGTAGTACTGGAACACGGTCGCGTTCGTCACCGAGTCGACCGCATCGGTCGTCGGGAGCGGGGTGCCCATCGTCCACGGGGGTCCGCCTGTGTTCGTGCTGGTCGCCAGCCGCCGGCTGAGGACCCCGTTCGAGAGCGTGTACGAGATCTGCCTCAGGTGGTAGGGCTGGAGGCGATCCGGGGTCGTGAAGGTGATCTGCGTTCCGCTGGCGGAGGTGACCGGCTGGGTCGTCCCGTTGCAGATCGCCGACTGGAGCTCGTTCGCTATCGTGTCGAGTGTCGGTCGCGCCTCGCTCGACAGGACAGCCTGGCTCATCAGGGTCGAGCTTCGAGTCGTGAGCGTGGACAGGAGCGACGAGAAGAGGGTGACAGCCATCGCGATGAGCGCCATCGCGATGAGCGCCTCGATCAGGAGTTGACCGTCCTGTGCGGCAACGAGCGACCGTCTCAGCATGACGAGGACGAGGTTGTACCGGCGTTGACGGTCAGCGAGGTCGGCCCGCTGGAGTTGACGCTGACGTTGTTGTTGGAGCCGTGAGCGCCGCCCGTGGTCGTCACCGACACGGAGTAGGGCGTCGGGTCGTACGGGGCGATGTTGGCCACGATGTTCGTGTCGGGCGGATTCGCGAACTTGGCTGCCCCGCCGCTGGACGACGTCGAGGCCGTGTAGTTCGAGTACTGCGAGCCCTGGGGTCCGCCGGCGACGACGACGCTCGACTTCTTGCACGTGAGCGTTCCGCCGCTCGACTTCGTCATCTGGACGGTCACGTCGAGCTCGCCGGCCGGCGGGGCCGGGAGCATCGTCTCGGAGAACGTGTACGCGAGAGCGGAGGCGGACGTCGCCGGATACGTCCCCGCGAGGGGCACGGCTACGTTGTCCGACACGGGCTCGAACCCGCTCGCAGAGATGCTGACGAAGTAGTCGTAGTCCGGCAACAGCGGCTGGCCGCTGGGCGGCGAGAGCGTCGTGATGGCGTACGACGTGCCTGCCGACGTGAAGGAGATGCCGCTGTAGGTGTGGGAGGTGCCGCCCGACCCTTGCGTGACCGTGATGTTGGCGCTTCCGACCCACGGAGTGCCGTCCTGCTTGTACAGGGCGACGTAGAGCGTCACTGGCTGGTAGATCTGGATCGTCGGCGTGTAGAACTGCGTCGGCGCGAGCCCGAACGCGGTCACGGGCAGCTGCGTGTAGAGGTATGGCAGGTCAGCCGACGCGATCCCGAGGTTGAACACCTGCGAGCCGCTCGTGGGAGTGAGGCCAGCGAACGTGACGGTGCCGGCGGGGTCGGTCGTGTCGCTCTCGGGTCCGGACGGGATCGGCGGGTTGAGGCCGGAAGGCGGTGTCAACGTCACGCGGACGTTCTGGAGGGCGGTTCCGCTTGAGCTGGTGTTGTTGCCGATGTCGACGACCGTCGCCTGGATGGTTCCCGTCGTCTGCGACGCCTGCGTCTTCGGAGCGAGATAGGTCACCGCACGCGCGAGGACCTTCGAGTCCTGGTTGCGTGTGATCGTCACGGTGACCTTCTTGAAGTCGGCCCCCGTCTGGGCTGCGCCTGGAACCTCGGCGCCGACGTTGTTGATCGCCGTCGTCATCGTCGCCGATACCCCGAGGGGCTCGCCGTTCAAGCCGGTGAAGGAGACGGATGCGGGAATGCGGCCCGCTGGGTTGCCGCTCGTGGTTCCGACGAGCTTGTAGTCCATCGATCGGATTTGCTCGATCTGCCTGGTGACCCCCTCCTCGGCAACGGTCCGCTCCTTCGCGAGCGTGGTGATCGAGGTGCTCGAGACGAGCAGTCCGACGATCGCCGTGGAGACGATCGCGAAGATGAGTAGCGCGATGACCGCCTCGACGAGCGCGAAGCCGGCGTGCGCTGCGGCGCAGCGACGAACACGACCCGCTGCGGGATCGACCGAGTGAAGGCGTTGCCGCGGGCGCGGATGCGCGGGCGACTCCACCTTCGTCACGGAGTTGTCTCTCAAGCTCATCTCAGGCTCTGCCCCGATCTGAGGATTCGTTCTGAGGATTCGTGCCCGCAGCGCTCCTGACAGCATGGGGTCGCTCCTTGCATCGGCAATCCCCTCGAAGAGGGATTCCCCCTAACGGGGGGGATAGGGGGAGGTGGTCGTCGACGATGGTTCGGGTGTCGACCGCTTCGGGCGCGACCGGGCGGCCCGGCACTCGTGCGTTTGTCCTAAAGCAATCGACGTCGGCGTCCGATAAGGGGACTCAATGGCTGCCTACACGTATTCCGCGATCAACGCTCAGGGGCTCGAGCTCAGTGGCGAGCTGCACGCGGCCGACCTCGAGGCAGCGAAGGAGCAGCTGCGCGCGCGCGGGCTGCTTCCGAGGTCGCTGAGCGAGGGGAAGACCCAGGCAGCCAACGTCGGAGGCGCGTTCCAGAAGGTGCCGGTGAAGGCGTTGCAGGTCTTCACCCGTCAGCTCGCCACGCTGATCGAGGCGGGTGTCAGCGTCGTCAGCGCGCTTGTCGTGCTCGAGGAGCAGACGAACGACAAGCGACTCGCGGCGGTGATCCAGGAGGTGCGCAACGACGTCGAGTCCGGAGTGATCCTGTCGAAGGCGCTCGCCCGTCATCCCAGGGTGTTCAGCCGCCTGTACGTGTCGATGGTCGAGGTAGGCGAGGCGTCGGGAACCCTCGATCGCGTGCTCGACCGGGTGGCCACCCAGATCGAGAAGGAGGCGCAGATCAAGCGTCGGGTAAAGGGGGCGATGGTCTACCCGATCGTCGTGCTGTGCTTCGCGACCCTCGTGCTCACCGGGCTGCTGCTCTTCATCGTGCCGGTGTTCGTGAAGATCTTCGCTCAGCTGAATGGCCAGCTGCCCACCCTGACACAGCTCGTCCTGCATGCATCGAATCTCCTGCGCGGCTACTGGTTCATCATCTTCCCGCTCATCGGCCTCGCTGTCTGGGGGTTCTTCCGCTGGAAGCGGACCGAGCGCGGGCGCCAGGTGTGGGATCGGTTCCGCCTGCGTGTTCCGATGAAGATTGGGGACGTGGTGCTCAAGGTGACGCTGGCGCGCTTCTCGCGCACTCTCGCGACGCTCGTCGGCGCTGGAGTGGACATCGTCACGTCGCTCGAGATCACCGGCGCCACGGCCGGAAACTGGGTCGTCGAGGACGCTCTCGCAAAGGTGCGCGTCCGGGTGCACGAGGGCGTTCCAATCGCGCAGCCGCTGCTCGAGAACCCCGTTTTCCCGCCGATGGTGAGCCAGATGGTGCGGATCGGCGAGGAGACCGGCGAGCTCGAGAAGATGCTCGGCAAGATCGCAGACTTCTACGAGGACGAGGTCGACACGGCGATCTCCGCGCTCACCTCGATCATCGAGCCGATCATGATGATCGGGGTGGGAGCAATGGTCGGCCTCATCGTGATCTCGATGTACTTGCCGATGTTCAAGATGCTCCAGCTCGTCCACTAACCCCCACCTGCCACCGTCTTGGCTTCAGCTGCAGGCGGCCGGTCGTGAAGGCCGGTCGCAGGTCGAATCCGGCCCCGGTGACGCGAGAAGTTCCGGGTCTTCGTGGGTGCTGAGAAACGGGGGCGGCCGGGAGGTCGGACTGGTCGAGCGGGGCTGGATGGGTCAATCGGAGGGCTCGTGTCGTGCCTCGGCTGCGGGTGCCCGGGTCGGGATGAGCTCGCGCGCGAGGACTCGGAGGGAGCCTCCGAGGAGGATGAGCCCTGCGCCGATGCCGGTGACCAGGGAGACCCAGTCGGCGGCGGAGGTGTAGGCGAGCGCGAGGCCGGCGATGCCGACGACGAGCAGGGGGACGACGGGCCAGACCGGGTTTCCTTGCCAGACGCCGGCGCGGTGGAAGGCGACGAAGTGGACGGCGACGATGATTGCCGTCCAGGGCCGGTAGATCTCCGTGGGGGCGCCGGCGGCGGCGAAGACGGCGAAGCCGATCGCAAGCGCGGCGATCTCGCCGGCGACGATCTGCCAGTAGGCGCGGCCGAAGAGGTTGACCTGCGTGTCCTGTCGCGCGGGCGCTGCAACGGCATGTTGGCGGGCGCGCCGCTGTGCGGTGAGGAGGACCACGATGCCGGTGATCCCGACGATGCGGAAGGCGACGGCGGCGGCGGTTCCGAGTGGCGTGTCGGCGCCGGCGACGAGCCAGATCGCTCCGAAGATGCCGCCGACGGTTGCTCCGACGAGGCGTCCGTGTCTGCCGCTGCGGACGCGCATGCCCTTTATTCGTATCACGATCGATCTCTGTATGCACCGTTTGCTGCAAGGCGGAGAGGATCGTGTTACGATCGTTATGTGGCGGGCGCCGCGAACAGATCGCTGCACTACGGCGTTCCGGATCAGCGGCTGAGCTGCCGGGTGGGAGCGAGGGCGGTGGACGAGCCGCCACCGAGATCGTAAGCCGCGGCGTCCTGCAACTGGCTCCCTGTCAGAGCGTTCGCCGCCGAGACGAGGGGAGTCCAGATGATCGGAAGTGGAGGAACGATCGCGGCTCACGCCGAGCCGCGGGCTGCAACGACCACACGCGCAGGCTCTTTCGTTGCCTGCTTCGCCCTCTCGGGGTTGTTCTTCGTTCTGTATCCGGCGATCCGTCCGTTCTCGAGCGAGGTCGGCCTCGACGGTGCGCAGGCGTTTGCCTCGTCGCGCTGGATCGTCGCGCACTCGCTCGGGATCCTCGGCTTCGTCCTGTTCGGCCTGGGCGCGCTGGGCCTCTACCTACGTCTGAGCGACTCTGTGGTCGCGGGGAGCATGGTCGCGGCGCTCGCGCTGGTGTGGCTCGGTGTCGGGCTGACGATCCCCTACTACGGCGCCGAGGTCTTCGGGCTGCATGCCGTCGGCCAGCGCGCGATCAGCCGGAACGAGCCGGCGATGCTGAAGCCGTTGACGCACGACATCCGCTGGGAGGCCGGGATCTACTTCATCATCGTCGGCCTGCTCCTGCTGGCAGTCGGGGCGATCCTCATCGCGCGTGCGGTCTGGCGCTCGGATCGCTTCAACCGCTGGAGCGGCGTCCCGCTCGCGGCCGGGCTGGTGCTCTACATCCCGCAGTTCACTGGACCGCAGTCGGTGCGAGTCGCGCACGGCCTGCTGATGCTGGCCGGCTGCGCGTGGCTCGGCTGGGAGCTCGCAAGGACCGCGAGCGTCGACCCCTCACACGTCGCGACCTCATGACCAAGAGCGAACGGATCAATCTCGTCCTGCGCGTGACGATGGAGACCGGCATCGTCGTCGCGCTGGGCTTCTGGGGCTACCACACCGGCGACAGCACCACAGCGAGGATCGGGCTCCTGATCGGGGCGCCGATCGTCGGCTTCGGCTTCTGGGGAGCGGTCGACTTCCACCGGGCGGGCCGTCTCGCGGAGCCGCTCCGGCTCGCCCAGGAGCTCGTCATCTCGGGTCTGGCCGCGGTTGCCTGGTATGTCGCCGGCTACCACGCCCTGGGTGTCGCCCTCGGCGTGCTCTCGCTCGTCTACCACGCGCTCGTCTACGCAGCCGGCGCGAGACTGCTGAAGCCGAAGGGGCAGGCCGATGAGCTTGCCCCGTCCGCCGTGCCCGACGCGACGCGATGAGTCGGCAGGCGAGCGTCGTCACCGAGCGATACCGGCCACGGCCGATCGTCGCGCTGGGCACCTGGTCGTCGGCGGGATGGAGTATCAAGCGTTACTCGATCGCCCACGGCCGCCCGCGCTCGCGACGGGAGCTCGTCGACACGGCGACAGAGATCGCGACCGCCCGGCTGACGACTCCGGCAACGACGGCCGTTCGATACGGCGTCGGCTTCCTCGGCGTCCATGACGGACGAGACGGGCAACTTCGTCTTCCTCGACTGGTGGGAGCACGAGAACGAGCTCCACCACCACGTGTTCTTCTCGCCCGGCGACCGACCGAAAGAGCTGCGCCCCGCCACCTCAGACGACCCGATCGCCTGCGTCTGGGACTTGCGCGTGATCGCCCACGAGCGCCAAGTGTGGATCCGCCACGTCCTCGCACCGGAAACTCTCGACTTCGACGCCTACCTGGCCGACACGCTCAACGGCGAGATCTGAGGTAGGAGCCCGCCAGCTCGAACGCTTCCCGTCGCATCCGGCCCTGTACCGCGTCGTCAAGATCTGAACACAAGCACGGGACACGAATGCAGACGTTGAGCGCGTAGTCGCAGTAGCCCCACACTTGCCTGCCGAGTTCGCGATTGTCCCTTGACCGCACGTCCGCTGCGTGAACAGTCGCGGCCAGTTCAGAGGACGCTCGGCCTGGGGGAGCGCTGCGTCGAGTCCCTCGTCTCGGCGCGCCTTGAGGGAAGTGCCGGCTGATCCGAGACGATCTGGTGCAGAGAGCGAGACGAGCGGCTAGTTCATGCCGCCTGTGGCCGAGTCCCGCGACACCTTCGTCGAGACCCTAGAGACGACGCCGCCGCCGCCGACGACTTACTCACCCTGAGCAGCAGCAGGGAGCAGTAGCCGCCGAGTGGCAGCAGCGGCGATGGCAACAGGTGTCGTGTGGACGAGACCTGCGCCGAGTTGAAGCGTTGGTGCGTCAACGGCGATCGTCCTGGCCGGCCGTCGCTGTCCGAGGTTTCCTGGCTCTGGGGGTATCCATTAACCGGGCCTCCAGGTGCGTCTGGCGGGTGGTCGCTCGATGCCTGGCGGGCGGCCGCGGCTGGCCGGTGGCTGGCGGGGCACGGTGCTCGGTCGTGGCTGGGCGATGAGGTCGCGGTAGCGCACGGGCTGGTGGGCGAGGGCGAGTTCGAGCAGCCAGTAGAAGACTATGCCGCGGCTGCCGTCTCGATCTTCTCGGACCGATCCGAAACCACGCACTTGCGGGATGGCCGGATCCCCCGTTTGGGTGTCGAGCGGTATCCGATGAAATGCGAGTACCTAGGCATGATGGCGGAACGCCAGAACGGCTTTACGCTGGTCGAGCTACTCATCGTGCTCGTCGTGATCGGCGTGCTGGCCACTGTCGCGCTGCCGGTCTACGCGTCGTTTCGCGGCCGTGCGCAGGACAGCGTCGCGACGAGCGCGTTGCACCAGACGTTGGTCGCAGCGGACCTCTACGGCGTGGACAACAGCGGTTACACAGGTTTGACGCTCGCCAAGTTGCGCAAGGCGTATGACGCGACCATCCCGGGCGGTGTGAAGCTCGGCAAGAAGACGCAGGCCTACTTCTGCCTCCATTACGCCTCTGAGAGCGGCACGACGTTTTGGTTACGAGGCCCAGAGGGCGAGCAGACGACGGGGACGAAGAAGAAGACTCGGCCGACCGGCTGCTGAGAGGGCCGGCCGGGTCCGGGCCATCGTCCTCTGAGGCGACGACGTCCCCGAACGTCGCAGCATCGACAGGGCCCGTTGCGGGCCGCCCACGAACGGCCTCGACACTGTGCGGTGTTCCGTGGCGGATGCCGCACGCGACAACTCGAATCACAGTGACGGCTGGAGTCTCCTGAAGCCGAGGAGACAGCGGCCGATCCCGCGCACGGTGAGACCTGTGTGTGCGCGATGCGTGAGTGATGGTCGATCGGGCATCGCCGGGTTCGGGTGCCCGACGACGAGGTGCGCCTGGAGCTTGACTCGACGGCGGTGCACGGCACGCTGCTCGAGCCTTCCGGCTCGGAGCCCTGAGCCGTGAGCATGGAGAGTCACGTGGACGAGCTCCGCCGGAGCCACTCGCACGCTCGCCGACCATGCTTCGCAGGCAGAGCGTACCTGTATTGCCTGAAGGGGCCGTCGCGACGATCGCCCGCCCGAACGCCCGGGCTGGATGCGTAGCTCCCCGTAGCCGAGCTTCGGAAAGCCTCCGATTTGGGGTGCGTCCGTCTGCGGACATCCTCCTCTCGAAGCGACCCACGCGCCGGCTCTTCCGCCGGCCCCTGAAAAACGAGGTGAGGTCTGATGCAGGCGACGTTTCCTTCCGCAGTCACGCCGTATCCCGCGCGGCTCGAGGGACATCTGGAACAGCCTTCGCGCTGGCTGTGGCTCGTGAAGTGGCTGCTGGCCGTTCCGCACTACATCGTGCTCGCCCTTCTCTGGACGGCGTTCGTTCTTCTCTCGCTCGTCGCGTTCGTCGCGATCCTCTTCAGCGGCCGCTACCCGCGGGGGATCTTCGACTTCAACCTCGGTGTGCTGCGCTGGACGTGGCGGGTCTCCTTCTACGCCTTCGCCGCCAACGGCACCGACCGCTATCCACCGTTCTCGCTCGCCGACGTGCCCGACTATCCGGCGCGGCTCGAGGTCGTCTACCCCGAACGCCAGCGTCGTGGGCTGCCACTGATCGGCTGGTGGCTGGCGGGGATCCCTCAGTACCTGATCGCCGGGATCTTCGCGGGCGGCGGCAGCGCCGCGGGCTGGAGCGCGAGCCGACACTGGTCGCTGTCGGCGCCGGGGGGCGGTCTGATCGGCCTGCTCGTGTGCGTCGCCGTGGTCGTGCTGCTCTTCCGCGGCACTTATCCGCGGTCGATCTTCGACCTCGTGCTCGGCCTGAACCGCTGGGTCGTGCGCGTCGGCGCCTACGCGGCGCTCATGACACCCGAGTATCCGCCCTTCCGGCTCGACGTCGGCGAGAGCGAGCCCGGCGGGATCACGCTCGGTGCACCGGCACCCGCCGCCGGCCACCCGGTCGCAGCGCGAGCCGAGCGCTGGGGCGCCGGCCGGATCACCGCGGTCGTCGTCGGCAGTCTCGCGGCGCTCGCCGCCCTGGCGGCGCTCGCCGCAGGCGGGGCGGCGGTCGTTCTCGACCAGACGCAACGCGACGCGGCCGGCTACCTGATGACCGGCTCCAAGGCGTACGCCACGGACACGTACGCGCTCGTCTCCGACAGCTACCGGGCAGGCACGGCCGGCGACCGGCTCGTCGCCCGCGACATGCTCGGCAGCGTCCGCATCCGCAGTCAGAGCGCAACTCCCGTGTTCGTCGGAGTCGGGCCGGCGGCGGCCGTCGACGCCTACCTCGCGAACGTCCGCCACGAGGTCGCGACGCGCTTCGACGCGCGTCGCTCGGACTTCCGCCTGCACAGCGGCGGTGCGCCTGCCGCACCACCCGCGACGGAGTCGTTCTGGGCGGCGACCGTGAGCGGCTCAGGGACGCGGGTGCTGACGTGGACGCCGCAGAACGGCGACTGGCGGATCGTGCTCATGAACGCCGACGGCTCACCCGAGGTGCGCGCCGATCTCTCCGTCGGCGCCCGCCTGCCGCACCTGCTCTGGATCGGAGTCGGGCTGCTCGGCGGGGGCGCGCTCCTTCTGCTGCTCGGAGGCACTGCGATCTACGCCGCCGTATCGCGGAGAGCCGCCTGACGACGAGGGACGCTGCGATCCCGTCTCCTTCCGCGGGGCATCGGGCGAGAATGGGGCCGATGCCCCGCGAGGAGACGATCCGCTGCGACGCGATCCTGTTCGACCTCGACGGCGTCCTCGTCGACTCGGGCGCGGCGGTCGAGCGAGCCTGGGAGCGGTGGGCGGCGCAGCACGGGCTCGACCTCGCCGTCGTGCTCGCCGAGGCGCACGGGCGGCGCACGAGCGACACGATCCGCGCCGTCGCGCCGTGGCTCGACGTCGAGGCCGAGACGCACGCCCTCGAGGAAGCCGAGAGTGCGGACACGGACGGCGTCGTCCCGCTTCCCGGTGCCGTCTCGCTGCTCGAGTCGCTTCCGGCCGGGAGCTGGGCCGTCGCCACCTCGGGCACGCGGAGGCTCGCGACGACTCGTCTCGCCCACGGCGGTCTGCCGCTGCCGGGCGTGCTCGTGACGGCGGAGGACGTCGAGCGCGGAAAGCCGGACCCGCAGCCGTATCGTGCGGCGGCGTGCCGGCTCGGCGTCGAGCCGGGACGGTGCCTCGTCATCGAGGACGCTCCGGCCGGGATCGCGGCCGGGAAGGCCACAGGCGCAGTCGTGCTCGCGACCGGGACGACGTTCGGCGCCGCCGAGCTCTCCGGCGCGGACTACCTCGCGCCGTCGTTGGCTGCGGTTCGCCTGGGCGCCGCGGCGGGGTCGGGCGGCCGGTTCTCGCTGGAGCTCGTCGTCGAGGGCTGACCCGAAGGTGTTCGCGCGGCGCGGGGCCGCGGTCTGGTGGGCCGCTCTTCCGCCGCAGAGCTCGAGCCCGCCTGAGACGCCGTCTTACGGGCTCCAGATCACGAGCTCGATCTCCCGCGCGCGTTCCCCGAACCGCCCGCCGGGCGAGACGGTGCGGAGCAGGCGGCGGAGGTCGTGCTCGAACGCCGCAAACCTGTCGCCGAAGAGATGGGGTGCCGCCCATGAGAGCGAGAAGACGGACGCGACGACCTCGTCCTCCGACCGCGCGTGGACGCGCCCCGGAACGGTGACACGACGCGGGCCGGAGAAGCCGGCAGCGAGCATCACTGCCTCCTCGCCGGACGGCGTTCCGCCGGGGAGCGTACGGGTACCCGCCCGCCGGACCGGTCCCAGGTACTCGCCGATCAGTCCGGCGATCTCCTCGCGCGGCGGTGCCGGCGCCTCGAGCTCGCCGACGCCGCCGACCCCCTGGTGCGTGGTCGCGGAGACGTGGACCCAGGCCCCGCCGGGCTCGAGCATCTCGCGAACGGTCGCCGCGACCGCTTCGCGGTCGAGCCAGTGGAACGACTGGGCGAACGTCGCGACGCGGAACGTGCCGAGGCCGCCCGGGAGCGCTTCCGCCGGGATCCGAACCCAGCGCGCGTTCACGACTCCCCGCCGTGCGGCTTCTCGCTCGGCCTCGACGAGCATGCCCGGGTTCGGGATCGACTCCGACCACCTCGTCGAAGAGGGGCGCCAGAGGAAGCGTGATCGACCCCGGCCCGCAGCCGACGTCGAGGAGCCGACCGGTGCCGTCGAGCCCGAGCTCGTCGCGGAGCGCCTCCACGAGCTCCGGCGGGTAGGGAAAGCGCCCGCGCCGGTAGAACGGCGCGCTCCCCCGATAGAGGGTCGGGTCCCAGGCGCTCCCATCCGGCGGCACGACGACACGCTAGTCTCGACTCGGCAGGATGGCGCTCGAGCGACCCCACATCGACAGGCCGGAGGGCGACATCCCCTTCGAGCTCGGCATCGACGACGTCGTTCTCGGCGACGGCGACGAGGCGACGAACGGCACGAGGGTCAGCGTCCATTACGTGGGGGTCGCCTTCAGGTCGGGCGAGGAGTTCGACGCGTCGTGGAATCGCGGCGAGCCGTTCGCCTTCAAGCTCGGCAAGGGGCAGGTCATCCCCGGCTGGGACGTCGGCGTGCAGGGCATGCGGGTCGGCGGCCGCCGCAGGCTGACGATCCCGTCGGCCATGGCGTACGGAGCCCGCGGCGCCGGCGGCGTGATCGAGCCGCACGAGCCGCTCGTCTTCGTCGTCGACCTGCTGGCCGTCGACTGACCGCCGCTACTGCGGCGGGCCGCTCGTCGGCGTGATCTGCGCGGTCTGGGCCGTTCCCAGCGGATCGGTCCAGTCGATCTCGACCGTCGTACCCGGGGTGAGCGAGAGGACGGCCTTCTGGAGGTCGGCGCCCGAGCCGACCGAGATGCCGTTCAGCGACGTGACGACGTCGTCGGGGGCGAGGCCGGCCGCTGACGCGGCCGAGCCCGGGACGACCTGAACCACCTGCGCTCCGCCGGCGGGGGCGTCCCTGATGCTCACGCCGAGGAACGCCGTGGGGCCGACGTGGATCGTCGCGGACGCTTTGCCGACCACGATCTGTCCGGCGACGGCGCGGGCGCGGTTGATCGGAATCGCGTAGCCGAGCCCGGCGCTCGCCTGGAACCGGAAGCCGACCGAGCCCGCGGTGACGATCCCGATCACGCGTCCGGCGGCGTTGACGAGCGGGCCGCCGGAGTCGCCCGGCTGGACGCCCGCGTTCGTCTCGATCAGGTTCGTGAGCCGCTCCGCGCCGTTCTGCTCGTCCTGCGCCACGATCGACCGGTGCAGCCCGGTGATCCTCCCCGTCGAGACGCTCGTGACGCCTGTGCCGCCCGCGTTGCCGAGCGCCGTGACCGGCTGGCCGACCTTGAGCTTCGCCGAGTTCCCGAGCGGGATCGTCTTCAGGCCCGACGCGCGCGCAAGCTGGAGCACGGCGAGATCCGCCTGGACCGAGTAGCCGACCACCGTTGCCGAGTAGCTGTGCTTGGTCGCGACGTCGACGACGCGAATCGTCGTGGCGCCACGAATCACGTGGTTGTTCGTCAGAACCTCGCCCGAGGGGCTGACGATGATCCCGGTGCCGGCGGCCGAGGCGCTCTGGTAGCCGAGCTTCGTGAAGATGTTGACGATGCCCGTGGTGGTCTTGCCGCTTCTCGCTGCCTGTGCCGGCCGCCGCCGGTGGGGTACCGGGAAGGAGCAGGAGCAGTCCGGCGAGGAGGAATACCGCGGAGAGGGACGGCGCTCGGCGCCGAATGGCAGGAAGACGGTCCATCACGCGAATGAGAGCAGACGTCCATGAGGCCCGGCTAAGGCCTCTGCAAGCACCGTGTAAGGGCTGCCGCCGGGCACGGAGCTACTGTCACGGGACGCCAAGCTGCGGTCGTGCCGTTCGACGCGGTCGAGAGGAGGAGAATGCGCATCCAGTTCGTTCCGCGGGCGGCCCAGGCCGACTTCCTCGACCTTCCGTGGCACGAGCCCCTCGAGGAGTGGCGGTCGACTCGCCTCGTCGAGGTGCCGCGCGGGATCGGCCGCCACGTCGTGCGCTTCGTCGACTACGCCGGCGCATTCTTCGCCCTGAAGGAGCTGCCGCCGGAGATCGCGCAGCGCGAGTATCGCCTTCTGCGTGAGCTCGCCCTGCGTGGAATCGCGGCCGTCGACCCGGTCGGTGTCGTCGGCGAGCGTGCCCGGGAGGGGGAGGAGCCGCTCCCCGGCGTGTTGATCACGCGCTATCTGGACTTCTCGCTTCCCTACCGGCTCGCGCTCGCGCGGAGGCCGCTTCCCGACCAGCTCGAGCGACTGCTCGACGCATTCGCGCAGCTGCTCGTCAGGCTGCACCTCTCCGGCTTCTTCTGGGGCGACTGCTCGCTCTCGAACGCGCTTTTCCGCCGCGACGCCGGCGAGCTCGCCGCCTACCTCGTGGACGCCGAGACGGGTGAGCTGCACCCGAAGCTCTCGGACGGACAGCGCGTCTACGACCTGGAGATCGCCGAGGAGAACGTCTTCGGAGAGCTGCTCGACGTTCAGGCGCAGCAGGGCGGCGAGGAGGATCCCGACGCCGCCGCGACGCTCGCGTCCGAGATCCCCGCGCGCTACGAGCGGCTCTGGGCGGAGCTCACGGCGGAAGAGGAGCTCCAGCCCGGCGACACGGGCCGTCTCGAGGCACGGCTTCGCCGGCTGAACGAGCTCGGATTCGACGCGGGCGAGGTCGAGCTCGTGGAGACGCCGACCGGCTTTCGCCTCCGGCTCGAGCCGAAGGTGATGGAGCCCGGTCACCACCGGCGGCGTCTTCTCCGCTTGACCGGTCTGGACGCGCAGGAGAACCAGGCGCGCCGGCTCCTCGCGGACATCGACGCGTACCGGCGCGCTCTCGAAGCCGGCCCGACGCCGCCCGCCTCCGAGACGGCGGCCGTCGGACGCTGGCTCGCCGACGTCTTCGAGCCCGCTCTCGCGGCCGTCCCGCCCGAGCTTCGCGCCAAGCGGGACGCCGCGCAGCTCTACCACGAGCTGCTCGAGCACCGCTGGTACCTCTCGGAGCGGGCCGGACACGAGGTGCCCCTCATGGCCGCCGTCGCCGACTACGTCGAGACCGTCCTGCGAGGCCTCCCGGACGAGCGCACGCTGATCAGCGCGGAAGGAGCTAAGGGATCGGCTCCGGCTGATCCGCGAGATACCCGATGCCGCGGGCGTTCGTGCGCGCGACGCTGACGCCATGAACACGAGAAGGACGTTGTGCGCGCTCGCCGGTCTTGCCGCTGCCGGCGAGGGATATCGGCGGGTGCTCCGGCGCCGCCTCCTCGACTGGGGCGCCAGCCTGGACGAGGCGGCCGGGCACCTCCCCGGCGACGAGCTCCTGGCGGACGCGGACGTCGTCTCGACGCGCGCGATCACGATCGCGGCGCCGCCGTCGGCGGTCTGGCCGTGGCTCGTCCAGATGGGGCCCGGCGAGCGGGGCGGCGCGTACACCTACGACTGGATCGAGAACCTGCTCCGCCTCGACATGCACAGCGCGGACACGATCCTGCCGCAGTTCCAGCACGTCGAGGTCGGCGACGTCGTCCCCGACCGGCACGGGAGGCCCTGGATGCGCTTCGAGCGCGTCGAGCCGGAGCGTGTGCTCGCGTTCCGCTCGGCCGACGGACGCTGGGTCTGGACCTTCGTCCTCGTCGAGGAGGGAGGTTGGACGCGTCTGCTCAGCCGCAACCGGATCGCAGCTCGCGGCTCGATCGGCGCGCGTTTCGCGCTCGAGCTCATGATCCCGGCCTCGCTCGTCATGGAGCGGAAGACGCTCGTCGGGATCGAGCAGCGTGCGACGTGCCTCGCGTCGAGGCCGCAGGAGAAGGAGGCGGCGACGGAGGCGGAGACCTTCTAGCGGCGCCCACGCAGGCGGGCGAGAAGGCCGCGCCGATGCGCTGCCCGCAGTGGTGGAGGAGGAGCAGGCGCGTGCGCGGGTGCCTGCTCCTCCTCTGCCGTCACCATGAACCGCGGCGCCATGCGGCGCTCGCGGTGTCCCCGAATCGCAGCGTTCATCTCCTCGAGATGTGACTGCTCGTGCATCGAGCGCTCGGATACGACGCGCGAGCCGCCGTTCCTCCACTAACGTCCGGGGAACGCATGTGCTTCGAGCTCGACTCCGAGCCTCCCGTCCCGCGCATCGCGGGTGCGGCGGTCTCCCACGACGACCTCGTTCTCGTCTCGGCGGACGGGACCCGCTTCGCCGCGTTCCTCGCGGCGCCCGACGAGCCTGCGGAGACCGGGATCGTGATCCTCCCTGACGTGCGGGGGCTCTACCGGTTCTACGAGGAGCTCGCTCTTCGTCTTGCCGAGCGGGGGCACCTGGCGATCGCCTTCGACTACTTCGGGCGCACGGCCGGCGTCGACAAGCGGCCGGACGACTGGGACTACATGACCCACGTGCGGGAGACGACGGAGGAGGGCGTCCAGCAGGACGTCGCTACGTGCGTCGCGGAGCTGCGCCGCCGCGGCGTCCGTGCGGTGTTCAGCGTCGGCTTCTGCTTCGGAGGACACCACTCCTGGCTCGCTGCCGCCGCGCGGCACGGTCTCTCGGGCGCCATCGGCTTCTACGGCATGCCGGGAAGCAGGGGTGCCGGTCCCGGGCCGATCGAGCTCGCCGGCCGGATGGAGTGTCCGATCCTCGCGCTGCAGGCGGGCGACGACCAGCACATCACCGCGGAGATGAACGAGGCCTTCGACGAGGCGCTCGCCGCAGCCGGCGTGGAGCACGAGGTGACGACCTATCCGGGCGCACCGCACAGCTTCTTCGACCGGAAGCACGAACAGTTCGCCGACGCGTCGGAGGACGCGTGGGGCCGCGTGCTCGCGTTCGTCGAGCGCTACGCGCCGTCGCGTCCGGTCGTGTAGCTCGCGACCGAGGAGCCGAGCAGCAGCGGCAGGTCGAGCGCGACGAGGACCAGCGCGACCGTCAGCAGCGCGAGCGGCCCACCTCGCGTCCCGTCGTAGACGAACACGAGCTCGAGGAACGCGACGGCGATTCCCGCCGCCGCGAGCGTCGGAGCCGCGATGTTGCGCGCGACACCCGTGCGTGCGGAGCGCAGGAGCGCAACCGCGCAGAGGAGCCCGGAGGCGGCCGCGAGCGCCGTCGGCGCGGCGAGCGGCGCCCGCCGCGGCACGTAGGAGGCGACGACGATCACGCTGCACGCCGCGAACGCGAGCGAGCAGAGGGCGACGCCGGGCGCGCTCCGGACGAAGCTCACCACGTCGCGATCCGCGTCATCACGACAAGTGTCGCGACCTGCATGCAGCCCTGCACCGCCGTGCACGCCGTGTAGCGGCTCATCAGGCGCGCGATCGCCTGACCGTCCGGCTGTGGCTTGCGCAGCTCGAGCAGGACGCCGATGTTCGCGGGCAGCAGTACGGCGAAGGCCGTCAGGGCGAGGATGGCGACGATGACGAACGAGACGACGAGCCACCAGTGGCGCGGATACGGGGTCTCGAGGACGCCGAGCTTCCGCGCGAGCTGCCAGCCGGCGGTCATCGTCGTGAGCGCGAGCGTCGGCATCACGACCATCATCTTCGGCATCAGCCTGCGCATGACCGCCCCGCGGACCGGAGGGTCGAGCCTGCGCAGCACCGGGCCGACGACGAAGCCCATGAAGAGGTCGATGCCGGTCCAGAGGCCTCCGGAGGCGACGTGGAGGAAGTCGAGCGGCCAGAGCCGATTCGAGAAGATGGCCGCGAGCAGCAGGACGACCGCGGTCGCGGGGACCGCGAGCAGGCGGCTCGAGATCAGCCGCCCGGCGCCGACCTGCGGGATCGGTTGGGCGACGGCGCTCTCCACGGCTCGCGAGTCTGTCACGGCGAGGAGACGGGCACAAGCCCAGGCGCGCAGCGCGTGCTGCTCCCCTCCGGGAGTCCCGCACGGTGTGCTGCGGGCCCCCGAGGGCGTGCCTCCGTTCCGCTACACTGCCCCGGCGCGAGGCGCCGTAGCTCAGCTGGTTAGAGCGCTGCACTCATAATGCAGAGGTCGGTGGTTCGAGCCCACCCGGCGCTACTCACGCGTCCACCTCGAGGCGAGAGAACAGGAATGGCAACCGGAGTCAGAGTCGCAATCACGCTCGCGTGCACGGAGTGCAAGCGGCGCAACTACCAGACGCAGAAGTCGAAGCGGAATTCGCCCGACCGCGTCGAGTTTCGCAAGTACTGCCGCTGGTGCGGCCAGCACACGATCCATCGGGAGACCCGCTAGCAGGCGATGGCGAGGCAGACGCGACAGCAGCGCCGCCAGCGACGTGCGCAGCAGCACCCGGAGCGCGGGGGCGCGCCGCCGCGTCCGCCGGTTCGGACCGTCCGGGACGAGGAGCCGCGCCCCGAGCCCCGGCGTCCCGAGCGCCGCACCGGGCGGTACGTGCCCGGCGCGGGGTTGGTGCGCTTCGCCCAGGAGGCGGTCGCGGAGCTGAAGAAGGTCGAGTGGCCGGACCAGAAGGCCGTCGTCAGCGGCACCGCGGTGGTGCTCGTCGCGTGCGTCATCGTCGGTGCGTATCTCTGGGCGAACGATCAGGTCTGGCAGTACGTCGTCAAGCACGTGCTGCTGCGATAGGGAAGACGAGGACAACCACGACATGTTCCGCTGGTACGTGATCAACACCTATTCCGGGCACGAGAACAAGGTGAAGGCCAACCTCGAGCACCGGATCGAATCGATGAATCAGCGTGCGCGCTTCCGCCGCGTCGTCGTCCCCACCGAGCAGGTGATCGAGACGAAGGACGGTCAGAAGGTGCAGGCCGAGAAGCGCGTCCTTCCGGGGTACGTGCTCGTCAACATGGATCTCGACGACGACGCGTGGACGGTCGTGAAGAACACGCCCGGCGTCACCGGCTTCGTCGGCGCCGGCTCGAAGCCGGTGCCGCTCTCGCAGCCCGAGGTCGACCGGATCCTGCACACCGGGGCCGGGACCGCCGCGCCTGCGCGCGCGCAGGTGGAGTTCCAGCTCGGCGAGTCGGTGAAGATCACGTCGGGGCCGCTCGCGGACTTCGACGGCGAGATCACCGACGTGAACGCCGACCAGCAGAAGCTGCAAGTGATGGTGAACATCTTCGAGCGGCAAGTGCCGGTCGAGGTCGGGTTCGACAACGTGAAGAAGCTCGACTAGCAGAACGCCTGCGGCGTTCCGCTAGGAAGAGCGTTCCGCTGAGAAGAGGCAGTCAATGGCGAAGAAAGTGCTCACGATCATCAAGCTCCAGATCCCCGGCGGGCAGGCCAACCCCGCCCCGCCGGTCGGCCCGGCGCTCGGTCAGCACGGCGTCAACATCATGGAGTTCTGCAAGGCGTTCAACGCGCAGACCACCGACCAGAACGGCCGCATCACGCCGGTCGAGATCACCGTGTTCGAGGACCGGTCGTTCACGTTCATCACGAAGACGCCGCCCGCGGCGGTCCTGATCAAGGAGGCGCTGCGGATCGAGAAGGGCTCCGCGGAGCCGAACCGCCTCAAGGTCGGCCGACTGACGCGCGACCAGGTGCGCCAGATCGCGGAGACGAAGCTGCAGGATCTCAACGCGCGCGACGTCGACCACGCGGCGCTGATCATCGCCGGCACGGCGCGTTCGATGGGAGTCGAGGTGGACCTGTGAGACACGGCAAGCGATATCGCTCCGACCGCTCGCTCTTCGACCGCGAGCGCGTCTACTCGCCGCTCGAGGCGGTGCGGTTGCTCAAGTCGATGGACGGCGCCCGCTTCGACGAGACCGTCGAGGTGCACTTCCGCCTCGGCCTCAACGTGCGCCATGCCGACGAGCAGCTTCGCGGCACGCTGATGCTCCCGCACGGCACCGGCAAGGAGGTGCGCGTCGCGGTCTTCGCCGAGGGCGACAAGGCGCGCGAGGCCGAAGAGGCCGGCGCGGACGTCGTCGGCTCCGCCGATCTCGCGAAGCAGATCGAGGAGGGCTTCACCGACTTCGACGTCGCGATCGCGACGCCGGACCAGATGGGCAACGTCGGCCGTCTCGGTCGCATCCTCGGCCCGCGCGGGCTGATGCCGAACCCGAAGACGGGTACCGTCACCTTCGACGTCGGCAAGGCCGTCTCCGACGCGAAGGCGGGCAAGCTCGAGTACCGCACCGACCGCGGCGCGAACGTCCACGTGGCAATCGGCAAGAAAAGCTTCGAGGAGCGCGCCCTCGTGGAGAACTACGCCGCCGTCGTGGACGAGATCGCCCGCGCCAAGCCGTCCGCCGCAAAGGGCCGCTACATCCGGCAGATCACGTTGGCCAGCTCGATGGGCCCGGGCATCCACGTCGACCCGGCGCGGACGCGCGGGATCGTCGAGGAGCTGGAGGAATCGGCTCACGCCGATTCTGCCAAGGAGGCGGCTACAGTTACGCGCTGACAGAATCGACTAGATCCGCCGAAGACCGCTGGCAGCCCTGAGCAAGGGCAGAAGACCGGCGCAGGTGGGCGTCATCGCAGAGAGCACCCGACTCTCTGCTCGTTGCCCGCCTTCTGGCGGGCCTAGTCATTTCCGGAGGAAATGACATGCGGAGAGATCAGAAAGAGGAGGTCGTCGCGGAGCTGACCGAGCGCTTGCGCTCGACGGACACGCTCCTCGTCGCCGACTACCGCGGGCTGACGATGCCGCAGATCGACGAGCTGCGCGGGCGGCTGCGCGCCAGCGGTGCGCGCTTCACCGTCGTCAAGAACACGCTCACGCGTCGCGCGGCAGAGGCGGCGGGCGCCGAGGCGCTGCTGCCGCTCCTCGAGGGGCCGAGCGCGATCGCGTTCCTCGACGCCGACGGGGACATGGTCGCGGCGGCCAAGGCCCTCGCCGACGCCGCACGCGAGACGCGCGTGGTCGAGATCCGCGGCGGCGTGGCCCAGGGACGCGTGGTGAGCGCCGAAGAGGTGGAGCGCCTCGCGACCCTGCCGCCGCTCGACGTGCTGCGGGCCCAGGTGATCGGCGCCATCGTCGCCCCGATCACCGCGATCGCCGCGCTGGTCAACGCTCCGCTCCAGAACCTCTACGGCCTGCTCGACGCGCGCATCGAGCAGCTGGGAGATTCGGCCGGCGCCGAGTCCGCGAAGCCAGAACCGGATCAACAAGCAACCGCGATCAGTCCGCAGCCGGAGGCTGCGGGCGAGGAGGAGTAACGAATGGCATCGTCGGTCGACACCATCTTCGAGTCGCTCGGGAGCATGACCGTCCTCGAGCTGGTCGAGCTCAAGAACAAGATCGAGGAGGAGTGGGGCATCACGGCCGCCGCTCCGGTCGCCGTCGCGGCGGCGGGCGCGGCCCCTGCCGGCGACGGCGCGGCAGTCGAGGAGAAGACGTCGTTCGACGTCGTGCTGACGGCCGCCGGCGGGCAGAAGATCCAGGTGATCAAGGTCGTCCGTGCCCTCACGGGCCTCGGCCTCAAGGAGGCGAAGGACCTCGTCGACTCGGCGCCCAAGCCGGTCAAAGAGGGCGTGGGCCAGGAAGAGGCCGACTCGGTCAAGGCGCAGCTCGAGGAAGCCGGCGCCAGCGTCGAGCTCCAGTAAGCCGAGAGAGCGGCGCTCTCCGGGCCCGACAACCGTGCTGCGCTCGCCGGGGCCGTGTCTCCGGCGAGCGCGGTGCCGTTCGCCCCAGGAGAGGCGCGGCGTCTCGCGTGGTACCCTGGGTCGGCATACCGGCAACCGCCGCGGCTTCGGCTTGCGGTAAGAGGGGCACTTCCGGTACCCTGGCGGGTTGCGCCGACGTTCCGCTCGTTCGCAGTCCCTCACGCTTGATTTCTCCTGATTCCGCCTGATCTCGCACGTCTCAAGGGAGGCTGTTCTCTTTGACCACCAAGGTCGCTTCGCCCCGCCCGCGTAAGTCGTTTTCCCGGATCGAGCACGTGCTCGACCTCCCCAACCTGATCGACATCCAGAAGGCGTCCTTCCAGTGGTTCCTCGACGGGGGGCTGCGGGAGACCATCGACGACATCTCGCCGATCGAGGACTACACGGGCTCGCTCGCCGTCGAGTTCGGCGACTACCGCTTCGGCGAGCCGCAGTTCTCGATCAAGGAGTGCCGCGAGAAGGACCTGACCTACCAGGCGCCGCTCTCGATGACCGTGCGTTTCGTCAACAAGGACACGGGCGAGATCCGCGAGCAGACCGTCTTCATGGGCGACTTCCCGATGATGACCGAGCACGGGACGTTCATCATCAACGGCACCGAGCGCGTGATCGTCACGCAGCTCGTGCGCTCCCCCGGCGCCTATCTGATGGAGCCGAAGGACGCCACGAAGCAGGTCTTCACGGCCAACCTGATGCCGAGCCGGGGCTCCTGGCTCGAGCTCGAGATCGACAAGAAGGGCATCGTCTACGCCCGCATCGACCGGAAGCGCAAGCTGCCGATCACGACGCTCCTGCGCGCCCTCCCCGCGGAGGACCCGTCGACCGGCTTCGCCCTCGACACGTCCACCAACGAGGCCATCCTCTCCCTCTTCGACAACTCCTCGTACATCGTCTCCACGCTCGAGAAGGACCCCTCCACGCGGGAGGAGGAGGCGCTGATCGAGGTCTTCAAGAAGCAGCGCCCCGGGGAGCCGCCGACGCTCGACAACGCGCGGAACCTCCTGCGTGCCCTGTTCTTCGACCCGAAGCGCTACGACCTGACGAAGGTCGGCCGCTACAAGCTGAACCAGCGGCTCGGCGTCGGCGTGCCGGAGGACGTGCGCGTGCTCACGACCGAGGACATCGTCGCCCTCGTCCGCCGACTGATCGCACTGCCGGTGAAGCTCGGCGTTCCGGAGGACTCGAAGGACTTCGCAGCCGAGGCGATGACGCTGCCGCGCGCGCCGATCGCGAACGAGCTCGACGAGTACGAGCACTTCGGCAACCGGCGGCTGCGCACGGTCGGCGAGCTGATCCAGGAGGCGTTCCGGGTCGGTCTCTACCGCATGGAGCGCGTCGTGCGCGAGCGGATGACCACGGAGGACGTCGACACGATCACGCCGCAGACGATCATCAACATCCGCCCGGTCGTCGCCGCGCTGAAGGAGTTCTTCGGCTCCTCGCAGCTGTCGCAGTTCATGGACCAGACGAACTCGCTCGCGGGGCTCACCCACCGGCGCCGCCTCAGCGCCCTCGGCGCGGGCGGCCTCACGCGCGAGCGCGCGCCGATCGAGGTGCGCGACGTTCACCCGACGCATTACGGCCGCATGTGTCCGATCGAGACGCCGGAGGGTCCGAACATCGGCCTGATCGGCTACCTCGCCTCCTA
Organism: uncultured Thermoleophilia bacterium; assembly: GCA_963762675.1. GTDB lineage: Bacteria > Actinomycetota > Thermoleophilia > Gaiellales > Gaiellaceae > Palsa-739. The sequence continues at coordinate 77,314 of CAVXLS010000003.1, forward strand.
CGCGACGGTCTCCGAGTTCGGGTTCGTCCAGACGCCGTATCGCCGCGTCACGGGCGGCAAGGTGACCGACGAGATCGTCTACCTCGACGCAGTCGAGGAGTCGCGCTACACGATCGCCCAGGCGAGTGCGCAGCTCGACCGCAACGGGAAGCTCGTCGCCGACACCGTGCTCTGCCGCTCGGCGGAGGGGGAGGCCGTGACGGCGTCGCCCAAGGACGTCGACCTGATGGACGTCTCGCCGGCGCAGATCGTGTCGGTCTCGACGGCGCTGATCCCGTTCCTCGAGCACAACGACGCGAACCGTGCGCTGATGGGAGCCAACATGCAGCGCCAGGCCGTGCCGCTGCTCGTGCGCCAGGCGCCGCTCGTCGGCACCGGCCTCGAGTACCGCGCCGCGGTCGACTCGGGCGACGTCGTCGTCGTGTCGCAGCCCGGCACCGTCGTCGACGTCGACGCCGAGCGGGTCGTGGTCGAGACCAAGGACGGCCGCGACGAGTACTCGATGACGAAGTTCATGCGCTCGAACCAGGGCACGCTCATCCACCACAAGCCGATCGTCCGCCTGGGCGATCGCGTGCGCGCGGGCGACGTGCTGGCCGACGGCAGCTCGACCGACGCGGGCGAGCTCGCGCTCGGCGCGAACCTCCTCGTGGCGTTCATGCCATTCGAGGGCTTCAACTTCGAGGACGCGATCGTGATCTCGGAGCGGATCGTCAAGGACGACATCCTCACGTCGATCCACATCCACGAATACGAGATCGACGCACGCTCCACGAAGCTCGGCGACGAGGAGATCACGCGCGACATCCCGAACCGTTCCGAGGAGTCGCTCGCTCAGCTCGACGAGCGCGGCGTCGTTCGCATCGGAGCCGAGGTCGGCGCCGGCGATCTGCTCGTCGGCAAGGTGACGCCGAAGGGCGAGACCGAGCTGACCGCCGAGGAGAAGCTGATCCGCGCCATCTTCAAGGAGAAGGCGCGCGAGGTCCGCGACACCTCGCTCAAGGTGCCGCACGGCGAGGGCGGCGTCGTCATCGACGTCAAGACCTTCTCGCGCGACGCGGGCGACGACCTGTCGCCCGGCGTGAACGAACTCGTGCGCGTCTACGTCGCGACCAAGCGCAAGATCGCCGAGGGCGACAAGCTCGCGGGCCGCCACGGGAACAAGGGCGTGATCGCGCGGATCGTGCCGGAGGAGGACATGCCGTTCCTGCCGGACGGGCGCCCGGTCGACGTCGTCCTGAACCCGCTCGGCGTCCCGAGCCGGATGAACATCGGGCAGGTGCTCGAGACCCATCTCGGCTGGGCGGCGGCGCACGGCGTCTTCGCAGAGAACGGGGAGCGCAACGGCGACGTCGACTGGAAGCATCGACGGCAGGTGCTGAACGGCGGGCGGCCGACGGCGGTCGCGACGCCCGTCTTCGACGGCGCCACCCCGGCGGACGTCGACGAGGCGCTGATCGCGTGGACGGAGCAGAACCCGGAGTCGCCGATCCAGTTCGTGGTCGATCGCAAGCGGCCGGAGGGACGGCGGTGCTCGGGCAAGGTGCAGCTCTACAACGGACGCACCGGCCAGCCGTTCGAGCAGAAGGTCACCGTCGGCTACATGTACATCCTGAAGCTGCTGCACCTGGTGGACGACAAGATCCACGCGCGCAGCACCGGCCCGTACTCGCTCGTCACGCAGCAGCCGCTGGGCGGCAAGGCGCAGTTCGGCGGGCAGCGCTTCGGCGAGATGGAGGTGTGGGCGCTCGAGGCCTACGGCGCCGCGTACACGCTGCAGGAGATGCTCACGATCAAGTCCGACGACACCGTCGGCCGCGTGAAGGCGTACGAGGCGATCGTCAAGGGCGAGAACATCGCCGAGCCATCGATCCCCGAGTCCTTCAAGGTGCTCCTGAAGGAGATGCAGTCGCTCGCGCTCGACGTCCACGTCCTCTCGGACGAGGGACGCGAGGTCGAGGTGCGCGAGGAGGAGGACGAGCTGCTGCGCGCCGCCGAGGAGCTCGGCATCGACCTCTCTCCCGGCTCGCTCCGCGCCGTCGGCCGCGAGCCGACTGCCGAGGAGGCGGAGGAAGGGCAGGAGCGCATCGACGCCGACGGAGAGCTGACCGTGCCCGCCGACGAGTCGCTCGGCGACCTCGACAACGTGGAGGTCTCGGACGAGGAGGAGTCCGACGACGACGCGGACGCCGACGCCGGCCCGCTGGGCGCAGACCTAGTGGATCTCGAGCTCGAGGACTAGCCATTTGCTTCCGCAAATGGCTAAGGATGAACGTCAAGAAATGAGGAGCGAATTGCCGCGCTACAGAACTGAAGTTCTAGCGCATTCGCCGGAGGTGAATGCGCAGTGATCGACATCAACGACTTCGACGCGATCCGGATCGGGCTCGCCTCGAGCAAGCAGATCCGCGACTGGTCTTCGGGCGAGGTCACGAAGCCGGAGACGATCAACTACCGCACGCTGAAGCCGGAGCGGGACGGCCTGTTCTGCGAGCGCATCTTCGGTCCGACGCGCGACTGGGAGTGCTACTGCGGCAAGTACAAGCGCGTCCGGTACAAGGGGATCATCTGCGAGCGCTGCGGCGTCGAGGTGACGCGGCAGAAGGTGCGGCGCGAGCGGATGGGGCACATCGACCTGGCCGCGCCGGTCTCCCACATCTGGTTCTTCAAGGGCGTTCCGAGCCGGATCGGCTACCTCCTCGACATCGCCCCGCGCGAGCTCGAGAAGGTCCTCTACTTCGCCGCGTCGATCGTGACCGCCGTCGACGTCGAGAAGCGGGCTTCCGACCTCAACGCGCTCGAGGACCAGGTCAAGGCCGAGGGCGAGCGGATCGACGTCGACCGGGACGAGGCGCTCGCCGCGCTCGAGGATCGCCTCGCCCGCAGGCGCGAGTACTTCGCGAAGGGCCGGGAGCGGAACTTCGACGAGGACGACGACTTCTGGGCGCGCGGCCTCTCGAACTGGGCCGAGGAGCAGGTGCTGCCTGCGCTCGAGGACGCTCGCGGACTCGTCGGCGGGCTCTTCCTCGAGCTCGTCCCGAAGATCACCACCGAGGACTCGAAGAAGATCCGCGAGCTCGTCCGCAACGCAGCGATCCGCGACGATCGCCGTCTCACGCCGCGCGAGCTCGACCAGGTCGCGGCTGCGGCCGAGCAGATCAAGGCGGCGCTCGTCCCGCTCGAGAAGGAGCTCGAGAAGGCTTCCGGATCGAAGAAGGGCGCGATCACCAAGCACCTCAACCGGATCGTGGACGCGCTGCTCTCCGGCGGTGAGCTGAACGAGGAGGACGAGGCGCTCGTCGAGGGCGTCGACCGCAAGAACCTCGAGCGCTCACGCCAGCTCGGGAACGGGCTGCTGCGCGAGACGCTCGAGGGGGCGGAGCCGGGGGCGGACCTGCGCGAGCTCGCGAACGACCTCTGCCTGCGGACGGACGGCCGCATCCAGAAGGAGGATCTCGACGCGATCATCCAGTGGGCGCTCAAGGTCCGCGAGATGTATCTCGACATCGAGTCCCGCCGCGAGGACGCCCGCGAGGCCGCGATCGACGCGGTGCGCCGGCTCGAGCAGACGTGGCTGCTCTTCCGTGAGCTGGAGCCGAAGCTGATCGTCAACGACGAGCAGATCTTCCGCGAGCTCAAGGACCGGTTCGGCTCTCCGTACGGGTTCGGCGTCTACTTCCGGGGCGGCATGGGAGCCGAGTCGATCCGGGAGCTGCTCAAGGATCTCGACCTGAACGCGGAGGCTGCGAGCCTGCGCGAGACGATCCGGACCTCGAAGGGCCAGAAGCAGCAGCGCGCGATCAAGCGGCTGAAGGTCGTCAACGCCTTCATCACGAGCGAGAACCGGCCCGAGTGGATGGTCCTCGAGGCGATTCCGGTGATCCCGCCGGAGCTGCGCCCGATGGTCCAGCTCGACGGCGGCCGCTTCGCGACCTCCGACCTGAACGACCTCTACCGCCGGGTGATCAACCGGAACAACCGCCTCAAGCGGCTCCTCGACCTCGGCGCGCCGGAGATCATCGTCAACAACGAGAAGCGGATGCTGCAGGAGGCCGTGGACGCGCTGTTCGACAACGGCCGCCGCGGCAGGGCGGTGACGGGCCCGGGCAACCGGCCGCTGAAGTCGCTCAGCGACATGCTCAAGGGCAAGCAGGGACGGTTCCGCCAGAACCTGCTCGGCAAGCGCGTCGACTACTCCGGCCGCTCGGTGATCGTCAGCGGCCCGCACCTCAAGCTGTACCAGTGCGGTTTGCCGAAGCTGATGGCGCTCGAGCTCTTCAAGCCGTTCATCATGAGCCGGCTCGTCGAGCGGAAGATCGTCCAGAACATCAAGGCCGCGAAGCGGCACGTCGACCAGATGCACAGCGAGGTCTGGGACATCCTCGAGGAGGTCATCCAGGAGCATCCGGTGCTGCTCAACCGCGCGCCGACCCTGCACCGCCTCGGCATCCAGGCCTTCGAGCCCACGCTCGTCGAGGGCAAGGCGATCCAGGTGCATCCGCTCGTCTGTCACGCGTTCAACGCAGACTTCGACGGCGACCAGATGGCCGTGCACGTGCCGCTGTCGGCGGAGGCGCAGGCCGAGGCCCGGATCCTGATGCTCTCGGCGAACAACATCCTGTCCCCGGCGTCCGGCCGCGCTCTCGCCACGCCGACACAGGACATGGTGCTCGGGTCGTACTACCTGACCTACTCGGAGCACGACCTCGACCGGTTCGTCGCGGCGGACATGAAGCCGCGGCCGAGCCGCTTCAGGACCGAGGAGGAGGTCGAGTTCGCGCTCGACGCGAAGCAGGTGGGGCTGCAGGAGCCGATCGAGTACCTGTGGAACGACGAGCTCGTCGTCACGACGCCGGGACGCGTGATCTTCAACGCGGAGGTCGACCGCGCCCTGCAGGAGGCGGTCGGCGGGCGCGACGGCGAGCGGTTCGTCTACCACTCGTTCATCAACCGCACCCTCTCGAAGAAGGAGGTCGGGGACTTCATCTCGACGCTCGTCGACGAGTACGGGGCCCACGCGGTCGCGTCGGTGCTCGACATGATCAAGACGCTCGGCTTCCAGTACGGAACGCGGGCCGGCGTCACGATCTCGAAGAACGACATCGTCATCCCGCCCGAGAAGGAGAAGATCCTCGCCGGCTACGAGGAGCGGGTTGCCAAGGTCGAGCAGGCGTACGAGCACGGGCTCATCACGGAGTCCGAGCGGCACGAGTCGATCGTGAACATCTGGACGGAGGCAACGGACACCGTCGCCGACGCGATGATCGCGAACCTCAACGAGCTGAACCCGATCTACATGATGGCCAACTCCGGGGCGCGTGGCTCGTTCACCCAGCTGCGCCAGCTCGCCGGCATGCGCGGCCTGATGGCGAATCCGAAGGGCGAGATCATCGAGCGTCCGATCAAGGCCAACTTCATGGAGGGCCTGTCGGTGCTCGAGTACTTCATCTCGACGCACGGCGCCCGCAAGGGTCTCGCCGACACCGCGCTGCGCACGGCCGACTCGGGCTACCTGACCAGGCGACTCGTCGACGTCTCGCAGGACGTGATCATCCGCGAGGAGGACTGCGGTACGAACGAGGGCGTCGACATGCCGCTCTTCCTGCCGGAGGGCCTGAACAAGAGCGTCGCCGGACGGATCGTCGCGGAAGAGGTGCACAAGCCGCTCGCGAGCGGCAAGCCGGGAAAGACCGTCGTCGCCGCCAAGGGCGAGGAGATCACGACGCCGCGCCTGCGCGAGATCGTGGCGGAGCTCGGCGAGACGGCCGAGGGCTTTTCGATCCCGGTCCGCTCGGTCCTCAAGTGCAAGGCGGAGGCGGGCGTGTGCCGTGCCTGCTACGGCACGTTCCTCGCCACCGGCGAGCTCTCCGAGATCGGCGACGCGGTGGGCATCATCGCCGCGCAGTCGATCGGCGAGCCGGGGACGCAGCTGACGATGCGGACGTTCCACACCGGCGGCATCGCCGGCGCGGACATCACGCACGGCCTCCCGCGCGTCGTCGAGATCTTCGAGGCGAGGAACCCGAAGGGCGCCGCGGAGCTCGCGGAGATCGGCGGTACCGTCGCGATCGAGGAGACCGAGCGGCAGCTCAAGCTGACCATCGTCCCGGACAGCGGCAACGAGGACGAGGAGGTCTCGGTCACGGTGCCGCGGCGCACTCGACTGCTCGTCTCGCACGGCCAGCGCGTGGAGCCGGGCGATCCGCTGCAGGAGGGGTCCCTCAACCCGGCCGACCTGCTGCGGCTCAAGGGCTACACCGCGACCGAGCTGTATCTCGTCGGCGAGGTGCAGAAGGTCTACAAGTCGCAGGGCGTGGAGATCCACGACAAGCACATCGAGCTGATCGTCCGCCAGATGCTGAAGAAGATCCGCGTCGACAACGCGGGCGACACCGATCTGCTCCCCGGCCAGCTCGTCGACAAGGTCGTGCTCGAGCGGGAGAACGCCCGCGTCAAGAAGGAGAAGAAGGAGCAGGCGACCGTGGAGCCGCTGATCCTCGGCATCACGAAGGCGTCGCTGGCGACGGAGTCCTTCCTCTCGGCCGCGTCCTTCCAGGAGACGACGAAGGTGCTGACCGACGCCGCGATCGAGGGCAAGGTCGATCGGCTGCTCGGGCTGAAGGAGAACGTCATCATCGGCAAGCTGATTCCGGCCGCGACCGGCCTGAAGCGGTACCGGACGATCGAGATCGGCCCATCCGACTCGGTGCCGGCGAGCGCGCTGGCCCGGCCGCAGACCGAGGAGCAGCTGCTCGCCGCGCTCGAGGAGATCGGCTCCGACGGTCCGGACGGGCTCGCCGGCCTCGGTCTCGACTTCGGCGCGACGGAGACGAACGGGGAGCCGCGCTCGGACCTCGAGGCCGAAGAGGTGCCCGAGGTCGAGTCGCCGCTCGACGAATAGCGCGCCGCTTCGCTCGCTTCGTGGGGGAACCCAGGGTTCCCCCACGGTCCCCTCCTTGAGCACGGGGGAAACGGGTTTCCCCCGTGCGCCCCTTCCTGATCGCTTGCCGAGGCGACTCGCGCCGAGCGCTGCGGGGAGAGCGCGGTCTCCCCTTCGCGCGGCCGATGGCCGGTTCCCGGGGAGGTGAGAACGGCCATCGGCCGCAACCTCTGGTACACCAGAGGGCGGGTCTTGAAGCCTCCGCCGCCTCTGGTTGTCGTCCTCCTTGCCGTTGCGGCGTTCTTTGCCGTCCCACCGTCGAGCCGGGCGGCCGTTGCTCCGCCGGTCTGGGCGGGGGACTGCGGCATCCCGACGACGGCGCCGGTATGGGGTGACTACGGCTGGCCGTCGTTGCTGCAGACCTTCGGCCGTCCCGGCGCCGTGCTGGCCGTGACGACGGGAACCGTCTATCCACAGCAGGCGCACGCCGCCGGGGCGGCGACGGTCTACTTCGACCTGCACATGAACAACCGGATCGGCACTCCCACCGCACCGGCCGATTCCGCCACGATCGTCGCGAAGGCACAGAAGGAGTACGACTTCGCGGTCCGCCAGACGGAATGCAAGACACCGGTGATCGTCGAGAACGAGCTGTACGGTGCGAGCACCGCGACGCCCTGGACGAGCTCGAACGCGCAGTACCGGTCGAACGTCCTCTCGTTGCTGCAGCACCTCTCGTGGCTCGGTGCGCACCCGATCCTGCTCGTGAACAGCAAGCCGTTCACCGGCGGAGACGCGCTCGCCTGGTGGCTCGACGTCTCGAAGGTGGCGGACATCGTGCGCGAGGCGTACGTTCCCGCGACGCAGGTGTGGAAAGCGGGGCCCGTGCTCGGCAATCGCATGCTGCGTCTGCGCTACCGACGTGGGGTCGAGGACTTCACCTCGATCGGGATCGCGCCGAACCGGCTCGGGCTGATGGTCAGCTTCGCGGCGGCGAAGGGGGCCGGAGGCCGTAACGGCCTGGAGCCGGCCACGGCATGGTTCCAGGTCGCCAAGTGGCAGGCGCTCGCGGCGAAGACCGTCGCGGCGGACACAGGCGTCGGGTCGATCTGGTCGTGGGGCTGGGCGATGTGGAACGCGACCGAGCAGGATCCCGACAAGGCGAACGCCGCGTGCGCCTGGCTGTGGGCGCGGTCGCCCGGCCTCTGCGACGCGCCGGCGACGATCGGCCCGTCCTTCGACAGCTCGCTGACCGAGGGTCAGATCGCGCTCGACCCGGGCACGCTCTGCGCCGTCGCCGGCTCCGGCTCGATCACCGTGTCCCAGCTGCGCTCGCTGCAGGTCCTCACCGGCGACCGGGACGCTGCGATGAGCGCGCTCTTCGAGCGCGTCGTCGAGAGCGCGGTATGCGCAGGTGAGCAGGCCGGCCGTGCTCGCGGCGGAGCGCGCGGTGATCGACGCGTCGTTCCAGGACAGCCGCCCGGCGTATCTCGCGGCCCTGCGGCAGGCGCATGCCGGCGTCGGAATCGCGGAAGCGATCATCGCCGAAGAGCTGAGGCGCGCCGCGCTCGAGAAGGGATTGCCCGCGCGAGCGCCCACGGCCACCGACGTCGAGACCTTCTACGCGTCCTATCCGCACCTGCTCGTACGGCTGGTGCAGGCGTCGCCCGCCCCGTCGTGGCTCGGCGGCAAGGCGCGAGGGCTCGCGATCTCCGAGGTCGCGCCGAGCCGGCTCTTCACGCTTCCGGTGGGCCAGAAGACGGTCGTCAGCACGCTCGAGGGATCCTTCACGGTGACGGCCCTGGACGAGGCCTTGCCGCTCGGCGCCGTGTCGCTCAGTCGCGCCCGCACGGCGATCACGGCCGCGTTGCGCGGCTTCGCCCGCGGGCAGGCCTTCGAGCAGTGGACGATCGCACGGCAGCATGCGGCACTCGGCAAGACGACGTGCCTCCGCGACCAGCTCCCGCAACCCGGCGCCCTCGACCTCGTCGAGTACCTGCCGTTCCTGCGCGTCTCCGGATGACCGCGGAGCGCGGCGGAAGGCGTAGCCTTTCGCGGTAGATGTTGGAGCGACTCTGGGGGAACGTCCCGGTGAGTCCCGAGACCAGGGGCTCGCGGGTGTTCGGCGCGTTCGGCAAGCGCTGGCTCCACGTCGCCGCCCGCTACCTGCCGCTCGCCCCCGCCTGGCGGGCCTCCCTGCACCGGCTGCGCGGCGTCGCCATCGGCCGCCGCGTCTTCATCGGCACGGAGGTCTTCATCGACGACGCGGTCCCGTCGTCGGTGACGATCGAGGACGACGTGACGGTGATCGCCCAGTCGACGATCCTCGGGCACACCTATTACCCTGCGCACTTCCACGGGCTGCTCGGCGACGAGACCGAGCGAGAGGGCTTGCGCACGGTGATCCGTCGCGGCGCCTATCTCGGCCTACGCAGCACGGTTCTCGCCGGCGTCACCGTGGGCGAGTACGCGATCGTGGGCGCCGGCAGCCTCGTCACCTCCGACGTGCCGGCCTACACCATGGTCGTGGGCGTGCCGGCGCAGGTGGTGCGGGAGTTCAGGCGGGAGGACGTCCGGGTCTCATAGCCCCGCCTCGTTCGGCCCAGGGCCTCCCTTGCCGGCCCCTTTCGCGACATAGAGCCGTTCGTCCGCCCGCTCGAAGAGGCTCACCGCGTTGTCCTCGGCCCTGAGATCCGCGATTCCGGCCGAGATCCCCACGGGCCCGGCGCTCCCGAGCGGCCGGTAGGAGATGGCCCGCCGTATGCGTGCGACGAGCTCGCGCGCGTGTTCGAGCCCGGCCTCGGGGACGATCACCGCGAACTCGTCGCCGCCGACCCGGCATGCGATGTCCGCCGAGCGGACGACCTCGCGCACCCGCTCGGCGGCTTCCGCGAGAACGGCATCCCCTCCGAGGTGACCGATGCGGTCGTTGACCTCCTTGAAGTCGTCGAGGTCGAGCACGATGAGGGAGAGGCTTCGTCCGTAGCGTTGCGCGCGCGCGATCTCGCGGGCGAGCATCTCGTGGAAGTAGCGTCGGTTGTGCAGGCCGGTCAGCGCGTCGAGGTCGGCGAGATCGCGGACCTCCCGGAAGCGGCGTGCGTTCTCGATCGCGGGAGCGGCACGCTCGGCGAGCTCTTCCAGGCGGCGGACGTCGTCGTCCTCGAAGCGCCGGCCCGTCGAGCGCGTGAACACGGTCAGGTAGCCGATACGGCTGCTCTCCGCGATGAGAGGTACGGCCAGGCCGCCGTGCACGAGGTCCTGGCCCTCGACGGTCGTCGGGTACCGGTAGCCGAGCTCGATGGCGCGTGCCTCGTGCCGGTCGGGAGGGCCGGCGATCGCCTGTCGCTCTGCCTCTTCCATGGAGAGGCCGAGCGTCGCGACGACGGGCTTCCCCTGCTGGGAGTCGAGCCTGAGCAGCGCCGCGTCCGTTCCCGGCAGGGTGTTGGCGGCCTCGAGCGTCCGCTCGAGCACCTCGTCGAGGTCGATGGAGCCGGCGATGTCGCCGAGGAACCGATTCCGCCGGCTCTCGGACTCGGCGCGCTCGACCGCCCGCTCGAGTTCCCGCGCGAGCTCCTCCATCCGTCCCTCGAGCGTGCGGACGACGTCGTCGACGCGAGCATCTGCGCGGTGTCCGGAGCGGCGCGAGAGGAGTCCGAGCAGCGCCAAGAGGATGAGGACGCAGGCCCCGAGAGCCGTAGAAATCGCAATGAGCAGGTGATTCACGCCACGAGAGGTGGAGGGCCGCAATCGCACAATAGTGCGGTAGACAGGCCGTGGGTATGCTTCGAGAGACGTATTTTCGCGTCGTACGGCGATGCGTGCAGTTGTTTGACGCTGGCTCTGCGCCTCCGCTACCATGCCGCGGGCGGTTGGTAGGGGTACCACCCCGGCCGGCCGTATCTTTGTGAGAGGCTCGAAACAGGAATATCAAGACGCATGCCAACCGTAAATCAGCTCGTCCGGAAGGGTCGCACGGCCCCGAAGGCGAAGACCAAGACGCCCGCGCTCGCCGGATCGCCGCAGAAGCGCGGCGTCTGCACGCGCGTCTACACGACCACGCCGAAGAAGCCGAACTCGGCACTGCGGAAGGTCGCTCGCGTGCGGCTCACGAATGGCATGGAGATCGGCGCGTACATCCCGGGTGAGGGCCACAACCTGCAGGAGCACTCGGTGGTGCTCGTGCGCGGCGGTCGCGTCAAGGATCTGCCGGGCTTCCGCTACAAGATCATCCGCGCGGCGCTCGATACCGGCGGCGTCGCGGATCGCAAGCAGGCGCGCTCGAAGTACGGCGCGAAGCGAGGCTCGTAGTGCCCCGCCGCGCAGAGATCCAGGTACGTCCGGTCGATCCGGACTCGGTGTACGGGTCGCCGCTCGTCATGCAGGTGATCAACAAGGTCATGCTCGACGGCAAGAAGTCGATCGCCGAGCAGATCGTCTACTCGGCGCTCGAGACCGTGGGGACGAAGTCCGGCAAGCCGCCGGTCGAGGTGCTCGAGCAGGCCGTGAAGACGATCACGCCCGTGCTCGAGGTCCGCGGCCGCCGCGTCGGCGGCGCGAACTACCAGGTGCCGGTCGAGGTCCCGCAGCGCCGGGCCCGCACGCTCGCCGTCCGCTGGCTCGTCCAGTACGCACGCGAGCGGCGCGAGAAGGGCATGGCGGACAAGCTGGCCAACGAGATTCTGGATGCCTTGAACCAGCAGGGCGGGGCGTTCAAGCGCAAGGACGACGTCTACCGTATGGCGCAGGCCAACAAGGCCTTCGCGCACTACCGCTGGTAGACGCGAGAGAGGGAGATTTGAGCACGAAGACTCAGGAGACGGCCGTCGGCCTCGACCGCGTCCGCAACATCGGGATCATGGCCCACATCGACGCGGGCAAGACGACGACGACGGAGCGGATCCTCTACTACACCGGCCGCACCCACAAGATGGGCGAGGTGCACGAGGGCGCCGCGACGATGGACTGGATGGCCCAGGAACAGGAGCGGGGCATCACGATCACGTCCGCCGCGACGACGGCGTTCTGGCGGGGCTTTCGGGTCAACATCATCGATACGCCCGGCCACGTGGACTTCACGGTGGAAGTGGAGCGCAGCCTTCGCGTTCTCGACGGCGCCGTCGCCGTCTTCGACGCCGTCGCCGGCGTCCAGCCGCAGTCGGAGACCGTCTGGCGCCAGGCCGACAAGTACAAGGTGCCGCGCATCGCCTTCATCAACAAGATGGACCGGACGGGCGCGAACTTCTTCGCCTCGGTGCAGTCGATGCGCGACCGGCTGGCCGCGAATCCGGTGCCGGTGCAGATCCCGATCGGGAGCGAGGACAACTTCCGCGGCGTCGTCGATCTCGTCGAGATGCAGGCGATCGTCTACAAGGACGACCTCGGGCAGCAGTTCGACGTCGTCGGGATCCCCGACGAGCTCGTCGAACAGGCCCAGGAGTACCACCGTCAGCTGATCGACGCGATCTCGCACTTCGACGACGAGGTGCTCGAGGCATACGTCGAGGACGAGTCGAGCGTGACGCCGGAGATGGTCAAGCGGGCCGTGCGCGCCGCCACCCTCGCGGACGAGATCACGCCGGTCCTGCTCGGCTCCGCCTTCAAGAACAAGGGCGTGCAGCCGCTGCTCGACGCGGTCGTCGACTACCTGCCGAGCCCGCTCGACGTGCCGCCGGTGGTCGGAATCGACCCGAAGACGGAGCAGGACGCCGAGCGGAAAGGCGTCTCCCGACGAGCCGTTCTCCGCCCTCGCGTTCAAGGTGATGTCCGACCCGTACGTCGGCAAGCTGACGTACTTCCGCGTCTACTCGGGCCGTCTGAAGGCCGGCGACCGGGTTCTCAACACGACGACCGGCCGGACCGAGCGGGTGGGTCGCATCCTCCAGATGCATGCCAACCACCGCGAGGAGCGCGAGGAGATCATGGCCGGCGAGATCGCGGCGGGCGTCGGCCTCAAGACGACGACGACCGGCGACACGCTCGCAGCTGACAACGCCCCGATCGTGCTCGAGTCGATGACCTTCCCCGAGCCGGTGATCTTCGTCGCCGTCGAGCCGAGGTCGAAGGCCGACCAGGACAAGCTGTCGTCCGGCCTCGCCCGCCTCGCCGAGGAGGATCCGACCTTCCGCGTCACCTCGGACGAGGAGACGGGGCAGACGCTCATCGGCGGGATGGGCGAGCTGCACCTCGAGATCATCGTCGACCGCCTCAAGCGGGAGTTCAACGTCGACGCGAACGTCGGCCGGCCGCAGGTCGCGTACCGAGAGACCATCTCGAAGCCGGTCGACAAGATCCAGGGAAGGTTCGTCCGCCAGACCGGCGGCTCGGGCCAGTACGGCGACGCCGTCATCAACCTCCACCCGCAGGAGCCGGGTGCGGGCTACGAGTTCGTCGACAAGATCACCGGCGGCGTCATCCCCAAGGAGTACATCCCCGCGGTCGACGCGGGCATCCGGGAGGCGATGGGCTCCGGCATCCTGGCCGGTTATCCGGTCGTCGACGTGAAGGTCGAGCTCGTGGACGGCTCGTACCACGACGTCGACTCGAGCGAGCGCGCCTTCAAGATCGCCGGCTCCCTGGCCTTCAAGGAGGCGATGAAGCGTGCGAAGCCGAAGCTGCTCGAGCCCATGATGGCGGTCGAGGTGACGACGCCGGAGGACTACCTCGGCGACGTGATCGGCAACCTCAACAGCCGCCGTGGTCGCATCGAGGCGATGAACCCGATCGGCAACGCCCAGGTGATCAAGGTGAGCGTTCCGCTCTCCGAGATGTTCGGGTACGCGACCGACTTGCGCTCGATGTCGCAGGGCCGGGCCCAGTTCCACATGGAGTTCGATCGTTACGAAGAAGTCCCTAGCACAATTGCTGAAGCAATTGTCGCTAATCAGAGCTAGGAATTATCTAGTCTTTTACCGGAGGTAAAAGAGTATGGCCAAGCAGAAGTTCGAGCGCACGAAGCCGCATGTCAACGTCGGCACGATCGGTCACATCGACCACGGCAAGACGACGCTGACGGCCGCGATCACGAAGGTCCTGTCGGAGCAGGGGACGGGAACTGCCGTCACGAGCTTCGACGACATCGACAAGGCTCCGGAGGAGCGCCAGCGCGGCATCACGATCAACACCGCGCACGTCGAGTACGAGACGGCGAACCGTCACTATGCGCACGTCGACTGCCCGGGGCACGCCGACTACATCAAGAACATGATCACGGGCGCCGCGCAGATGGACGGTGCCATCCTCGTGGTCTCCGCTGCCGACGGCCCGATGCCGCAGACGCGCGAGCACATCCTGCTCGCCCGGCAGGTCGAGGTGCCGGCGATCGTCGTCGCGCTGAACAAGGCGGACATGGTCGACGACCCCGAGTTGATCGAGCTCGTCGAGATGGAAGTCCGCGAGCTGCTGTCCCGCTACGAGTTCCCGGGCGACGACATCCCGATCGTCCAGGTCTCGGCGCTGAAGGCGCTCGAGGGCGACGCGGAGTGGACGCCGAAGATCCTCGAGCTGATGGAGGCCGTGGACTCCTACATCCCGGAGCCCGTGCGCGACGTCGACCGGCCGTTCCTGATGCCGATCGAGGACGTGTTCACCATCACCGGCCGCGGCACCGTCGTGACCGGCCGCATCGAGCAGGGTCAGTGCAAGGTCGGCGACGAGATCGAGATCGTCGGCATCCACCCGCAGACGGCGAAGACGGTCGTCACCGGGCTCGAGATGTTCCAGAAGACGCTCGACTACGCGCAGGCCGGCGACAACGCGGGCGCGCTCCTCCGCGGCGTCAAGCGCGAGGAGGTCGAGCGGGGCCAGGTGCTCGCGAAGCCGGGCTCGATCACGCCCCACACGCACTTCAAGGCCGAGGTCTACGTCCTCTCGAAGGACGAGGGCGGTCGCCACACGCCGTTCTTCAACGGCTACCGGCCGCAGTTCTACTTCCGCACGACGGACGTCACCGGCTCGATCAAGCTGCCCGAGGGGCAGGAGATGGTCATGCCCGGCGACAACACGAACATGGAGATCGAGCTGATCCAGCCGATCGCCATGGACCAGGGCCTCCGCTTCGCGATCCGCGAAGGCGGGCGCACGGTCGGTGCGGGCGTCGTGACCGAGGTCATCAAGTAGGCAGTCGCCTACGAGACGAGTGAGAGGAGGGCGCCGGTGGCACAGCAGAAGATCCGAATCAGGCTGAAGGGCTACGACCACCAGCAGGTGGACAAGTCCGCGCGCGACATCGTGGACACGGCCCAGCGCACCGGCGCCACCATCACCGGTCCCGTGCCACTGCCGACCGAGAAGAACGTCTACTGCGTGATCCGCTCGCCGTTCAAGGACAAGGACTCGCGGGAGCACTTCGAGGTGCGCACGCACAAGCGGCTGATCGACATCCATTCGCCCACCCCGAAGACGGTCGACTCGCTGATGCGCCTCGACCTTCCGGCCGGCGTCGACATCGAAATCAAACTATGAGAATCGCTTTGCGACTCCCAGAGGGAAGTGCATGAGAGGTCTCATCGGCAGGAAGCTGGGCATGACGCAGCTGTTCGACGAGGAGTCGGGCGCCGTGACGCCCGTCACCGTGATCGAGGCGGGCCCGTGCCCCGTGGTCGCCGTCCGCACTCCGGACGCCGACGGGTACGAGGCCGTCCAGCTCGCGTACGGACCGGTTGCCGACCGCAAGATCACGAAGGCCGAGCGAGGCCACCTGGCGCGGAACGGGATCGAGGGCGCCTACCGTCATCTCGTCGAGTTTCGCGGCCACTTCGCCGACGCGGTGCAGGGCGAGAGCGTCACCGTGGCCGTGTTCCAGCCCGGCGACAAGGTGAAGGTCTCCGGCATCTCGATCGGCAAGGGGTTCCAGGGCACCATCAAGCGACACAACTTCCATCGCGGCCCCGTCACGCACGGCTCGCACAACATCCGCAAGCCGGGGTCGATCGGAGCCTCGGCGACGCCGTCGCGCGTCTTCAAGGGCGTGCGCATGGCCGGCCGGATGGGCGGCAAGCGCGCGACGCAGGTCGGGTTGACCGTGCACTCCGTCGACGCGGAGCGGAATCTCCTGCTCGTGAAGGGCGCCGTCCCGGGCGCGAAGAACGGCCTGCTGGAGATCCGCGAGGAGGGCGCATCGTGACCCGCCCGGCGACAGTTGGAGCGCCTCTGGCGCGAAACCGTGACCAGGAGGATCACGGCTGATGGCAGCTCCCAAGGCACCCATGGTCGGAGGCGCACAGGGCGACGTCTCGCTCGACGAGACCGTCTTCGGCGCCGAGGTGAAGCCGTATCTCGTGCACGAGGCAGTGCGCGCCGAGCTGAACGCGCGTCGCCAGGGGACGCGGGCGGCGAAGAGCCGTGGCCTCGTCTCCGGCGGCCGCTCGAAGCCGTGGCGCCAGAAGGGAACGGGCCGTGCCCGTCAGGGTACGATCCGCGCGCCGCAGTTCGCGGGCGGCGGCGTCGCCTTCCCGCCCTCGCCGCGCAGCTTCGACCTGAAGGTGAACCGCAAGGCGGCTCGCGCGGCGCTCCGCGCCGCGCTAAGCGATCACGCCGCGGCGGGGACGCTCGGACTGATCGCTGCCGGTTCGTTCGGCGATCCGTCGACGAAGAGCGCGGCGGCCATCCTCTCGAGCTGGGGCGGCGATCTGCCGCTGCTCGTCGTCGCCCACGAGGACGAGGAGGCGTTGATCAAGTCGTTCCGCAACCTCGACCGCGTGCTCGTCACCGTGCCGTCGGAGCTCGAGGTGGCGCAGGTCGTGTGGGCGCGCTCGCTGCTCATCTCCCAGGCGTCTCTGGACGCCGTCCAGAGGAGGGCGTCGTCATGAGCCTCCACCCGGGAGAGGTCCTGATCGCGCCGGTGGTCTCGGAGAAGAGCTACGGCCAGATCGCGCAGAACCGCTACACGTTCAAGGTGCACCCCGACGCTCACAAGACGCAGATCCGTCAGGCCGTCGAGCAGCTCTTCGACGTCAAGGTCGTCAACGTCAACGTCGTCAAGGTGCAGCCGAAGCCGAAGCGGCGCGGGCTGATCAAGGGCACGCGCTCCGGCTGGAAGAAGGCGGTCGTCCAGCTGAAGGCGGGCGACTCGATCGAGATCTTCGAAGGAGCGCAGCTCTAGCCATGCCCATTCGCAGATACAAGCCAACCTCCCCGGGCCGTCGCTTCATGTCCGTCTCCACCTTCGAGGAGGTCACGAAGACGGAGCCGGAGAAGAGCCTGCTCGCCCCCCTGTCGAAGACCGGCGGCCGGAACAACAACGGCCGGATCACGACGCGTCACCAGGGCGGCGGCACGAAGCGTCGCTACCGCATCATCGACTTCAAGCGGACCAAGGACGGCATCCCGGCGAAGGTCGCCGCGATCGAGTACGACCCGAACCGCTCCGCGCGGATCGCGCTCCTGCACTACGCGGACGGCGCCAAGAGCTACATCCTGGCCCCGGCCCAGCTTCGTGTCGGCGCGAGCGTCGAGTCGGGGCCGAACGCCGACATCCGCGTCGGCAACGCGCTGCCGCTCGAGAACATCCCCACGGGCACGCTCGTCCACAACGTCGAGCTGAAGCCCGGCCAGGGAGCGAAGATGGCGCGCTCCGCCGGATCCGGGATCCAGCTCGTCGCGAAGGACTCCGGCTTTGCCGTGCTGCGGCTTCCCTCGGGCGAGATGCGGCGCGTCCCGCTCGCGTGTCGCGCCACCGTGGGCCAGGTCGGCAACGTCGACCACCAGAACATCACCGGGGGCAAGGCCGGCCGGAGCCGCTGGCGCGGCAAGCGCCCGGCGGTGCGCGGCTCGGCGATGAACCCGGTCGACCATCCGCACGGAGGTGGCGAGGGCAAGTCGAAGGGCGGCCGGCATCCGGTCACCCCGTGGGGCGTGCCGACGCTCGGCAAGCGCACGCGCTCCAAGCACAAGGAGTCGAACAAGCTGATCGTGCGCGGCCGCCGCCGCGGCAAGGAGGGACGTCGGTAGATGTCGAGATCGAGCAAGAAAGGGCCGTTCGTCGAGGAGCGGCTGATGGGCCGGATCCAGGCGATGAACGACGGAGGCTCCAAGCAGATGGTCCGCACCTGGTCGCGGGCCTCCACGATCTTCCCCGAGATGGTCGGGCACACGATCGCCGTCCACGACGGCCGCAAGCACGTCCCGGTGTTCATCTCGGAACAGATGGTCGGCCACAAGCTCGGCGAGTTCGCGCCCACGCGGACGTTCCGCGGCCACGCGGGCGACCGGGCGGCGAAGGTCAAGAGGTAACGAGGAATGGCGACGGTCGAAGCAGAGCGACAGACGGTGCGCGCCCGGGCGAAGTGGGTGCACACGAGCGCGCGCAAGGCGCGGCTCGTCACCGACCTCATCCGTGGGCGCTCGGTGCCCGAGGCACGGACGATCCTCGCGTTCTCGCAGCGGGCGGCCGCGCGCGACGTGGAGAAGGTGCTGCGTTCCGCCGTCGCGAACGCCGAGTCGCGTCCCGACCTGCTCTGGAACGGCGACGACCTCGTCGTCTTCGCTGCCTACGTGGACGAGGGGCCGACGCTGAAGCGCTGGCGCGCCCGCGCACGTGGCCGGGCGGCCCGCATCCGCAAGCGCACCTGTCACATCACCGTGGAGCTGGTGCAGGCCCCCGCTGCCGCTGCCGCTGCAGCGGCAGCCAGAGAGGAAGCGCCGCGCCGCCGCCGTGCCACCGCGCCGGCCGAAGCCACCAGCGCTGATCAGCCGCAGGCTGAGCCGCGCGAGGAGACGGAGGAGTAATGGGACAGAAGATCCATCCCGGAGGGATGCGCGTCGGCGTCATCCACGACTGGAAGTCCAACTGGTACACGGGCAAGAAGGAGTTCGCGGGCTACATCCTCGAGGACGTTCGCATTCGCGAGCACATCTACGGGAAGCTCGCGCACGCCGGGCTGTCGGACATCCTCATCCGCAAGGACAAGCAGCGGATCACGGTGGACATCTACACGGCTCGTCCGGGCATCGTGATCGGCAAGTCGGGCGTCGAGGTCGACGCGCTTCGCCGGGAGCTGCACGCGATGACGCAGAAGAACGTCCACATCAACATCAACGAGATCAAGCGCCCCGAGCTCGACGCGAAGCTCGTCGCCCAGTCGATCGCCGAGCAGCTCTCGAATCGCGTCGCCTTCCGGCGCGCGATGAAGCGCGCGCTCGCGTCGGCGATCCGGTCGGGCGCCGCCGGTGTGAAGATCCAGTGCTCGGGTCGCCTCGGAGGCGCCGAGATGAGCCGCCGCGAGACCTACAACGAGGGTCGGGTGCCGCTGCACACGATTCGCGCCGACATCGACTACGGCTTCACCGAGGCCCGGACGTCCGCCGGTCGGATCGGGGTGAAGGTCTGGATCAACAAGGGCGAGATCATGCCCGAGGGCTTCGAGGGCGCCGGCGACACGCGGCTCGGCGACCAGGACGCTCGCCGTCGTCGCGGCGGCGCGCTGGAGGGCCTCGGCGCCTCCCGCGAGGGTGGGCGCGGACGTGGCCCCGACCGCGAGGGTCTCGGGCCGGTGCGCCAGCGCCGTCGCGGACCCGGCGGCGGCGGCGGCGGCACTGGCGGTGGCCGCGGTCGTGGGCGCGGGCCCGGGGCAGGGGCGCGTCCGGCAGGCGCCGGCGGCGGTGCACGCCCGGGCTCGACACGGTCCGGCGGGCGCGACCGCAGCCGCGGACAGGGGGCGGCCGAACAGCCACGCGCCGACGAGCAGACGAGCGCGGCGGAGAACGTCGAGCAGCCCGTGACCGAGGTGCAGGCGGAGCCGACCCCGACGCCGGTGGACGAGACACCGGTCGCGGCGGCGGAGCAGCAGACGGAGGCTTCGCAGCCCGAGCAGCCAGGTGGCGACGAGGGGACTGATTCGTAGTGCTGATGCCGAAGAAGACGAAGTTCCGCAAGGTCCACCGTGGCCGGCGTCGCGGCGTCTCGAAGGGGCAGACGGCGGTGCAGTTCGGCGACTTCGGGCTGAAGGCGCTCGATGCCGGCTGGATCACGAACCGGCAGATCGAGGCGGCGCGTATCGCGATGACGCGGAAGATCAAGCGCGGCGGCAAGGTCTGGATCAACGTCTTCCCCGACAAGAGCTTCACGAAGAAGCCGGCCGAGACCCGCATGGGCTCCGGCAAGGGCTCTCCCGAAGGCTGGGTCGCGGTGATCAAGCCCGGGCGCGTGATGTTCGAGCTGGCGGGCGTGCCCGAGCCGCTCGCGAAGGAGGCGCTCCGGCTCGCAGGACAGAAGCTGTCGGTGAAGACGAAGATCGTGAAGAGGGAGGCCGAGCTCTTTTGACCAGGGCAAGCGAGTTGCGTGACCTGTCGGACGAGGAGCTCGAACACCGGCTGGGCGAGCGTCGGCAGGAGCTGTTCAACCTGCGTTTCCAGTCGGTGACGGGCGCGCTCGAGAACTCGGCGCGGCTGCGGCTGGCAAAGCGAGAGATCGCGCGGATCCTCACGGTCGTGAACGAGCGAGAAGCAACGAAGGCGAAAGCGGGCTAGGAACGAGATGGCTGAAGACGAGAAGACACCGGCGATTCCGGCAGAGCCGGAATCGCCAGACACGACAGAGACCGAAGACGAGTCTGCGGTGGACCTGATCCAAGAGTCCGCGGAAGCGGACGCCGTCGAGGCGGAGCCTGCCGCGAACGTCGATGCGGCATCGACCGACGCGGAGGTTCCCGGCGCTTTGCCGAAGGCGAAGCGCCAGCGGCTCCCCCGTCGGCTTCGCACGCAGAAGACCCGTCCGCGCCGCACCACCGCCGCGGGCGTGCGGAAACCGGTCGTCCGCGAGCCGAAGCCCGAGCACGAGCGCGGTCGTCGCCAGGAGCGGCGCGGCGTCGTCGTCTCGAGCGCGATGGACAAGACGATCGTCGTGAAGGTCGAGCTGATCAAGTCGCACCCGAGGTACAAGAAGGTCGTGCGGCGCTCGGTGAAGTTCCACGCCCACGACGAGCAGAACGCCGCGAAGGTCGGAGACGTCGTGCGCATCGTCGAGACGCGGCCGCTGTCGGCCACGAAGCACTGGCGCCTCGCCGAGGTGCTGGAGGCCGCGAAGTGAGAGGTGACGATCAGTGATCCAGCAGGAATCGCGCCTCAGGGTGGCCGACAACACCGGCGCCCGCGAGTTGCTCTGCATTCGCGTGGTGGGCGGCCATCACCGCCGCTACGCGCGCGTCGGCGACATCATCGTCGGCACGGTCAAGGCCGCCACCCCGCAGGGTGCCGTGAAGAAGGGCGAGGTCGTGCGCGCCGTCGTCGTGCGGACGAAGAAGCCGTTCGGCCGTGACGACGGAACGACGATCGCGTTCGACGAGAACGCAGCCGTGATCATCGACAACCAACGGAACCCGCGCGGCACCCGCATCTTCGGGCCCGTCGCGCGCGAGTTGCGCGAGAAGAACTTCATGAAGATCGTCTCCCTTGCCCCAGAGGTGCTCTAGATGGCCCAGACCATGAAGATCAAGAAAGGCGACGTCGTGCACGTCCTGCGCGGCAAGGACCGCGGCAAGGAGGGGCGCGTCATCGAGGCACTGCCCAACGAGCAGCGAGTCGTCGTCGAGAACGTCAACGTCATCAAGCGCCATCAGCGTCCGCGGCCGATCCAGAACTCGAGCCAGATGGGCGGCCCGCAGATGATCCCGGGCGGGATCGTCGAGCGCGCCGCGCCGCTCCCGGTCTCGAACGTCATGGTCGTCTGCCCGACCTGCAAGCGGCCGACCCGGGTCTCCACGGTGCTGAAGACCGTCAAGGACAAGACCGTCCGCGTCCGCGTGTGCAAGCACTCCGACTGCGGCCAGGAGATCGACCGATGAGTGCGACCACCGAGACCTACACCGCGCGCCTGAAGGAGTTGTACGAACGCGAGATCCGGCCGGCGCTCAAGGACGAGCTCGGGCTCGAGTCGATCATGCAGGTGCCGCGGATCGAGAAGATCACGCTGAACATGGGCGTCGGCGAGGCCAAGACCGAGGCCAAGGCGCTCGACGCCGCGATCGAGGAGCTGACGACGATCGCGGGACAGCGTGCGCAGGTGCGTCGCGCGCGCAAGTCGATCGCGCAGTTCAAGGTGCGCGAGGGCATGGCGGTCGGGGCGAAGGTGACCCTGCGGGGAGCGCGAATGTACGAGTTCCTCGACCGGCTGATCTCGATCGCGTTGCCGCGCATCCGCGACTTCCGCGGCCTCAACCCGGGGTCGTTCGACGGCCGCGGCAACTACTCGCTCGGCATTCGCGAGCAGCTCATCTTTCCCGAGATCAACTACGACGACATCCAGCAGATCCGCGGCCTCGACGTGACCATCACGACCAGCGCCGAGACCGACGACCAGGCGCGCGCGCTGCTTCAGGCCTTCGGCCTGCCGTTCGGCGGCGAGGGCCTGAGGAGGGAGTAACAACCAGTGGCGAAGACCTCGCTCGTCGTGAAGCAGCGGCGGCCGCAGAAGTTCAAGGTTCGGAACTACACCCGTTGCAATCGGTGCGGCCGGCCCCGTGCAGTGTTCCGGAAGTTCGGCCTCTGCCGGATCTGCCTGCGCGAGCTCGCGCACCAGGGCGTGATCCCGGGCATGACGAAGTCCAGCTGGTAGGAGAGACGCAGTGCTGACCGATCCGATCGCAGACATGCTCACCCGTATCCGCAACGCCAACAAGGCGCTGCACGCGCGCGTCGAGATGCCCAGTTCGCGGGTGAAGGCGGAGATCGCCCGCATCCTCAAGGAGGAGGGCTACATCCGGGACTACCACGTCGAGAAGGGCGAGTCCTTCGATACCCTGGTGGTCGACCTCAAGTTCGGCAGAAACCGCGAGCGGGTGATCTCCGGCCTGAAGCGCGTGTCGAAGCCGGGCCGCCGGGTCTACGCGCGAAAGGACCGCCTGCCACGCGTGCTCGGCGGGATGGGGGTCGCGATCCTGTCCACGTCCTCCGGTCTCGTCACGAGCCGGACGGCACAGGAGCGAGGGGTCGGCGGCGAGGTCGTGTGCTTTGTCTGGTAAGTGGCTTTTGCTTCGCATAAGCCTAGAAGAAAGAATCGTGGGATTTTCAAGAGGAGATACCGTGCGGAAGACCTCCATTGGTCTTTCGCGCAGCGAAAGACTATGAGTCGAATCGGTAGAAGACCAATCGAGATCCCCGCGGGCGTGACCGTGACGATCGAGCCCAGCCGCGTTGCCGTGGCGGGACCCCTCGGCACGCTCTCCCAGCAGGTTCCCGTGCGGATCGCGATCGAGCAGCAGGACGACCGGATCGTCGTCACGCGCCCGACCGACCGCGGCGAGGACCGTGCCCTGCACGGTCTGACGCGGACACTCGTGGCGAACATGGTCGAGGGCGTCACGAAGGGCTTCGAGAAGCGCCTCGAGATCCAGGGCGTCGGCTACCGGGCCACCCTCAAGGGCAGCGACCTCGAGCTCAGCGTCGGCTACTCGCACGCGGTCACGATCAAGCCGCGCCAGGGCATCACGTTCGAGGTGCCGGCGCCGACCCAGGTCGTCGTCAAGGGTACGGACAAGCAGCACGTCGGCCAGACGGCCGCCGAGATCCGCAAGGTGAGGCCGCCCGAGCCGTACAAGGGCAAAGGCATCCGCTACGAGGGCGAGTACGTGCGCAGAAAGGTCGGCAAGCGTGCCTAGCGCCCGCTGCTGTGCACCGCGCGCTGGAAGGATGGAGGTCTGATGGCGACCATGACCACCAGAGAGGCCCGCGTCCGCCGTCACAGGCGTGTCCGCGCCAAGATCAACGGCACGGCGGAGCGTCCACGCCTCGTCGTCTTCCGCTCCAACCGCGGGATCGAGGCGCAGCTCGTCGACGACGTCGCCGGGCGCACGCTTGCCTCCGCCTCGTGGCTCGCGCTGCGGTCGTTCAAGGGCGACAAGGGCGAGCAGGCCGCCGAGGTCGGGAAGCTGCTCGCCGCGAACGCGAAGAAGGCCGGGATCGAGGCGTGCGTCTTCGACCGCGGCGGCTACCTCTACCACGGACGCGTCAAGGCGCTCGCAGACGGCGCCCGCGAGGGAGGACTGACCTTCTGATGGCTGTCGATTACAACGAGACGCGCGAGTTGAAGGAGCGCGTCGTCGAGATCAACCGCGTCGCCAAGGTCGTCAAAGGCGGTCGGCGCTTCTCCTTCACCGCTCTCGTCGTCGTCGGCGACGAGGTCGACCGGGTCGGCATCGGCTACGGGAAGGCCCGTGAGGTGCCGCTCGCGATCACGAAGGCCGTCGAGGACGCGAAGAAGAACCTCTTCACCGTTCCGAAGCACGGCTCGACGATCACGCACGAGGTGCTCGGACGGTTCGACGCTGCCCGCGTGCTGTTGCGGCCCGCCTCCGAGGGAACCGGCGTCATCGCCGGCGGCGGCGTCCGTGCGGTGCTCGAGCTCGGCGGCGTTCGGAACGTGCTGGCGAAGAGCCTCGGCACGACCAACCCGATCAACATGGCCAAGGCGACGGTCGCGGCTCTGCACGATCTGCGCCGCCCCGAGGACGTCGCGCGCATGCGCGGCAAGCGGATCGCGGACGTGCTGCCCCTCAAGACCGTCCAGCCGGAGCCCCCCGAGGAGCCCGCGGCCGCGGCGGTCGAGCCCGTTGCGGCGGTCGAGGCGCCCGTGGAGGCCGAACCGGTTTCGGCTGAGCCTGCGGTCGTCGACGATACGGCCGTCGGCCTCGAGCCTGCCGCTGCCGAGCCTGCCGCAGACGCGGCGGCCGACGAGGACGCGCCCGGAGCCGAAACGCCGGAGGCTGCAGCGCCGGAGGTCGTCGAGGCGGAGGCCGCCCCGAAGAAGCGCCGCGGCGTCCGTCGCAAGAAGACGGAGGGGTCGTAGTGGCGAAAGTGCGGGTCACCCAGATCAAGAGCCAGATCGGGCAGAGCGAGCGCCACCGCGGCACCCTGCGCGCGCTCGGGCTGGGCCGAATCGGGCGCAGCGCCGAGCACGAGCCCTCGCCGACGCTTGCCGGCATGCTCCGCAAGGTCGCACATCTCGTGAAGGTGGAGAACGCGTAATGGCAGACCGCCAGCTGAGCCTGTCCAACCTGACCCCGGCGCAGCCGCGCGAGGACCGCAAGCGCGTCGGCCGCGGAATGGGTTCCGGCAAGGGACGCTATTCGGGCCGTGGCATCAAGGGTCAGAAGTCGCGCTCGGGGTCACACAAGATGCGGGCCGGTTTCGAGGGCGGGCAGATGCCGATCTACATGCGCATCGGCAAGCAGCGTGGCTCGACCTCGAAGGACGCGATGCCCGTGGGGCCCTTCCGCACGTCGACGCAGCCGGTCAACGTCCGCGACCTCGACCGCTTCGAGGCCGGCGACGAGGTCACTCCCGAGACGCTCGTGGAGAAGCGTGTGTTGAAGAACACGCGGACGGACGTGAAGCTGCTCGGCGTCGGGGAGGTCACGAAGAAGCTCACGGTGCGAGTGCACGCGATCTCCGCGACGGCGCGAGAGAAGGTCGAGGCCGCCGGTGGCACGGTCGAGCTGCTCCGAGAGCCGAAGGAGCACCGCAAGCGCCACCGCAAGGCGCGGCCCGAGACGGCCGCCGCCGCCGACGAGGTGGAGACCGACGGCGAGGAGGCCCCTGCGGTCCCCGAGTCGACCGCTGAACCGGAGGCGTAGTGTTCTCCTGGCTCTCCAACGCGTGGCGCGTCCCGGAGCTGCGCCGGCGGGTGCTCTTCACCGGCGTGGTGCTCGCCGTCTATCGCCTCGGCTCGTGGATCCCCGCCCCGGGAATCGACCAGGCGGCGATCCAGAACTACTTCAGCGGCGCAGGCGGCGGCGGCGTGCTCAACCTGCTCAACCTCTTCTCCGGCTCGGCGCTGTCGCGCTTCTCGCTCTTCGCGCTCGGGATCATGCCGTACGTCACCGCGTCGATCATCCTGCAGCTTCTGACGGTCGTGATCCCCACGCTCGAGCGCCTGCAGAAGGAGGGCGAGGCCGGCTACGCGAAGATCACGCAGTACACGCGGTACCTGACGGTCGCGCTCGCCGCCGCGCAGTCGCTCGGCTACGCCTTCCTCTTCAAGCGCCAGGGCGCGCTCCCGAACGTGAACGCGGGGAAGATGATCATCATCATCCTCACGCTCACTGCCGGCACGGCGGTCCTGATGTGGATGGGCGAGCTGATCACGAAGCGCGGTATCGGCAACGGCATCTCGCTGCTCATCTTCGCGTCGATCCTCGCGTACGCCCCGACCGGGATCAGCGCATGGGTCAACGGCTCGACGACGGAGCGGCTCTTCTTCCCCCTCGTGGCGCTCGGCGTCGTCGTCTCCGTCGTGTTCGTCCAGGAGGGCCAGCGCCGGATCCCGGTCCAGTACGCGCGGCGCCAGCTGGGCAACCGGCAGACGACGGGCGGATCGACCTACATGCCCTTGCGGGTGAACATGGCCGGCGTCATCCCGGTCATCTTCGCCGCCGCGATCCTGGCGCTCCCGTCGACGGTCGCCAGCTTCGTCCCGGCGTGGAACGGCTGGATCACGCGGAACTTCCAGTTCACGAGCTGGCCGTATCTCCTGACCGAGGCAGTGCTGATCATCGTCTTCACGTACTTCTACACCTCGGTGCAGTTCAACCCGGTCGACCAGGCGGACAACCTGCGCAAGTACAACGGCTACATCCCGGGCATCCGTCCCGGTCCGCCGACGGCCGCCTACCTCGACCGGGTCCTGCAACGCCTGACGCTGCCCGGGTCGCTCTTCCTCGCGACCGTGGCGGTCGCGCCGAGCATCTTCATCGCCTACTTCGGCTTCTCGCAGGCGACGTCGCGCGCCCTGGGAGGCACCTCGGTGCTGATCGTCGTCGGCGTGGCGCTCGACACGATGCGGCAGATGGAGTCGCAGATGATGATGCGGCACTACGAGGGCTTCCTGCGGTGAGCGTCGGAGAACCAAGGGTTGAGGCGCCGGGGAACCTGTGGTTCCGCCGCGTCGTCCCTCCTTCGGCGTCCGTGGCCGATCGCGCTTGTGCTCCGGGGAGAGCGCGGTCTCCCCTCCGCGCGCCGAGGTCGGTGTCTCTCTCGGCGGACACCCCCACGACCTCGGGAGCTCGCGGGATCGACAGGGGCGCGCCGTGGCATCCCTGAACGTCCTCTTGCTCGGCCCGCAGGGCTCCGGGAAGGGCACACAGGCGAAGCGGATCGCCTCGACGTACGGGATCCCGCACATCGCGACCGGGGACATGATCCGGGAGATGAAGGAGCTCGAAACCGACCTGGGCCGGGAGTTGAAGGTGGTCTACGACCGCGGTGACCTCGTCTCCGACGAGCTCATGATCCGGCTGATTCGCGACCGTCTCGGTCGCGGCGACACGCTGCCGGGGTTCGTCCTGGACGGCTTCCCGCGTACGATGCCGCAGGCGGCGGCGCTCGACGAGGTGCTGGGCAACGTCAGCCGTAGCCTCGACGTCGTCCTGGAATTTCAGATCCCCGATCGGCAGCAGTTGCTCGAGCGGATGCTCAAGCGCGCCCAGGAGGAGGGGCGTTCCGACGACACTCCGGAGGCGATCGAGCGCCGGCTCGCGCTATACGACCGCGAGACCGCCCCGCTCGTCGAGTACTACCGGTCGGCGCACGGCAACGTCTGCGGCATCCATGCCGACCGCGGCATCGACGAGGTCTTCCGTGAGATCGAGCAGACGCTCGACCACGTGCAACGCCGGCGCGAAGGCGGAGGGAAGGCGTGATCATCCGCAAGTCGCGGGCCGAGATCGAGGGCATGGCCCGCGCGGGCGCCCTCGTCGCCGAGACGCTCGCACTCGTCGGCGAGCAGCTCGAGCCCGGCATCTCGATGCTCGAGCTCGACCGGATCGCCGAGGAGCACATTCTCGCGAACGGCGGCTTCCCGACCTCCAAGGGCTACAAGGGCTTTCCGGCCGCGCTCTGCCTGTCGCCGAACGCGATGGTCGTGCACGGCATCCCCACCTCCTACCGGGCGCAGGAGGGCGACCTGATCTCGGTCGACCTCGGCATCACCCTGGACGGGCTCGTCGCCGACAGTGCGGTCACCTACGGTGTCGGCGAGATCGCGCCGGAGGCCCAGCGGCTGCTGGACGTCTGCCAGGAGGCGTTGTACGCGGGGATCGACCAGGCACGCGTCGGCAATCGCCTCACCGACGTCTCGCACGCAGTCCAGACGATGGTCGAGGACGCCGGCTTCTCCGTCATCCGGAGCCTCGTCGGCCACGGCGTCGGCCGGTCGTATCACGAGGATCCCCAGATCCCGAACTACGGCCCGCCGGGACGCGGCCCCCAGCTGCAGGAAGGGATGACGCTGGCGATCGAGCCGATGATCACGGCCGGCGCTCCAGAGGTGTACGTGCACGACGACGAATGGTCGATCTCGTCCGTCGACGGGTCGCTCGCCGCCCACTTCGAGCACACGGTCGCGGTCACGCTCGAGGGCCCGCGCGTCCTCACGACCGCAGGAGCCGCTTTGCTACGATGAGCGCCTGCTGCGCGCGGTCGCCTAGCCGCGCGCGCGTCTGTCTGAAGGAACGTCCCTACTAGCCAAAGGCAGTGTCCGCCAAGGAAGAGAAGATCGAGGTCGAAGGCGAGGTCGTGGAGGCGCTCCCGAGCACGATGTTCAGGGTGCAGCTCGACGGCGGCCACTCCGTCCTCGCGACCATCTCGGGGAAGATGCGCAAGCACTACATCCGCATTCTTCCCGGCGACAAGGTCAAGGTGGAGCTCAGTCCCTACGACCTCAGTCGCGGCCGAATCACCTACAGGCACAGGTAACCACCATGAAAGTACGCCCGTCAGTCAAGCCCATGTGCGAGCGCTGCCGCGTGATCAAGCGGCACGGAACGACCATGGTCATCTGCTCGAACCCGCGGCACAAGCAGCGGCAGGGCTAGGACCCGGAGGAAGCGTGGCGAGAATCGCAGGAGTCAACCTCCCGAACCAGAAGCGGCTCGAGATCGGGCTGACCTACATCTACGGCATCGGAGCGCCGACCGCGCGCAAGGTGGCGGTCGAGCTCGGGCTGAGCCCGGACACGAAGGTGCGCGACCTCACCGACGAGGAGGTGTCGAAGCTCCGGGCGTACATCGACACGAACCTCGAGGTCGAGGGCGACCTGCGGCGCGACCGCCAGCAGGCGATCAAACGACTCTCCGAGATCGGCGCCTACCGGGGCGTCCGCCACCGGCGCGGCCTGCCGGTCAACGGGCAGCGGACGAAGACGAACGCCCGCACGCGCAAGGGCCCGAAGAAGACCGTCGGGCGCGGGAAGAAGGCGAAGTAGGTGTCGCCTCCCCGTCGTCAGGCGACCAGAGGTCGCGCACGCCGTCGCGTCCGCAAGAACATCGCGGTCGGCCAGGCCCACATCAAGACGAGCTTCAACAACACGATCGTCGCCCTCACCGACAAGGAGGGCAACGTCATCGCGTGGGAGTCGGCGGGCTCGGCCGGTTTCAAGGGCTCCCGCAAGTCGACGCCGTTCGCCGCTCAGGTGACCGCCGACGCGGCGGCCCGCAAGGGCATGGAGCACGGCCTCCAGAAGGTCGAGGTCTTCGTCAAGGGGCCGGGCTCCGGCCGTGAGACGGCGATCCGCTCGCTCCAGGCCGCCGGTCTCGAGATCCTGTCCGTCAAGGACGTGACGCCGCAGGCCCACAACGGCGTCCGTCCGCGCAAGCGGAGGCGTGTCTAGTGGCTCGCGATCTCGGTCCCAAGTGCCGCGTCTGCCGCCGTGAGGGCATGAAGCTGTTCCTGAAGGGCGAGCGTTGTCTGACGGAGAAGTGCGCGATCGAGCGCCGCTCCTACCCGCCTGGGGAGCACGGCCGCGGGCGCATCAAGCAGAGCGAGTACCTCATGCAGTTGCGCGAGAAGCAGAAGGCGCGGCGGTACTACGGCCTGCTCGAGAAGCAGTTCCGCACGTATTACGAGAAGGCGGCGAAGCGCTCCGGCGTCACCGGCGAGGAGTTGCTGCGGATGCTCGAGACGCGGCTCGACAACGTCGTCTACCGTCTCGGCTTCGCGGTCTCGCGCGCCCAGGCCCGCCAGCTCGTGCGGCACGGTCACTTCCAGGTGAACGGCCGCCGGGTGAACATCCCGAGCTACCAGGTGCGTCCGGACGACATCGTCACGGTCGCAGCGAACTCCTCGGCACAGCAGCTGATCCGCGACGCGACCGATCTCGTCTCGACCGTGGCTCCCTGGCTCCAGGCCGACCACGACGGCCTGACCGGCAAGGTGCTGAAGCAGCCGGAGCGCGCCGAGATCGACACGCCTGTCGAAGAGCAGTTGATCGTCGAGCTCTACTCGAAGTAACGGAAAGAGGGAAATCCTTTGGCGACACGCGAAATCACGTTTCAGATCCCGAGGATCGTCCACGAGGAAGTGGGCGAGCACCGCGGGGTCTTCGTCATCGAGCCGCTCGACCGCGGCTTTGGTCATACCTTCGGCAACTCGCTGCGTCGCGTGCTGCTCTCCTCGCTCGAGGGCGCCGCGGTCACCTCGGTCAAGATCGAGGGCACGGCGCACGAGTTCACGACGCTGCCCGGCGTCCGCGAGGACGTCACCGACATCATCCTCAACCTCAAGAACCTCATCTGTCGCCTGCACGGCGAGTCGCCCGAGGTCGAGGTGCACATCGCGCGCAAGGGGCCGGGCGCCGTCGCCGCAGCCGACATCGAGGCTCCCGCCGAGCTCGAGATCCTCAATCCCGAGCTCGAGATCGCGAGCCTGTCCGACCGGGGACGGCTCGAGCTGACGCTGACGATCGGCCGCGGCCGCGGCTACTCGCCGGCAGAGCTCAACCGCGGGCTGCAGCACACCATCGGGGTGATCCCGATGGACTCGATCTTCTCGCCGGTGCGTCGTGTCGCGTACGCGGTCGAGGCGGCCCGCGTCGGGCAGCGCACCGACTACGACAAGCTCACGCTCGACATCACGACCGACGGTTCGGTCGACCCGAAGGACGCTCTCGCGGAAGCGGCGGAGATCCTGATCCGCCAGCTCGCGATCTTCACCGACCTCGAGAAGATCGAGGGCTTCGGAGAGGCGGCCGCGGTCGAAGGTGCGGGCGCAGGCCCCGAAGCGGCACTCGCGCACGGGATGGAGAACTTCCCGATCGAGGAGCTCGAGCTCGGCGTCCGCTCCTACAACTGCCTGAAGCGGGTCGGGATCGAGACGATCGGCGACCTCGTGATGAAGACCGAGCAGGAGCTGGCCGCGATCCCGAACTTCGGCAAGAAGTCGATCGAGGAGGTCAAGGAGACGCTCGGGCAGCACGGTCTCAACCTCCGAGGTGACAACGGCAGCCTCTCCGAGGAGCTCTAGGAGGGCCATGCGGCACGCGCGGACAGGCAAGAAGCTCGGACGGGACTCCGCGCACCGCAAGGCGCTGTACGCGAACCTCGCGTGCTCGCTCATCGAGCACGAGCGGATCAAGACGACCGAGGCGAAGGCGAAGGCCGTCAAGCCGTTCGCAGAGCAGATGATCACGCTCGGCCGGCGCGGCGACCTGCACGCCCGCCGCCAGGCGCTCGCGCAGCTCCGCTCGCAGGAGATCGTCCACAAGCTGTTCGCGGACGTCGGCCCGCGGATGGCCGACCGGCCCGGTGGCTACTCGAGGATCGTCAAGCTCGGCCACCGACCCGGCGATGCCGCCGAGCTCGTCTATCTCGAGCTCGTCGATTACGAGCCGTAGCGCATCGGTCGCCTCGAGGCGACCGATGCGCTAGTTGTGGCGCTCGTCGTCGCAATCCTGCTCGCGCTCTTCGTCGTCCCGCGGCCGTGGGGTTGGGTCGTCGCCGCGGCGGCGGCTCTCTACGAGGTGGGGACCCTGTGGTTCGGGTGGCGCTGGAGTCGCAGCCGCGTGGACGTCGTCGGTCCGGCTGCTCTCGTCGGCACGATCGCCGTCGCGACGGAGGACTGCCATCCTGACGGGTGGGTCAGGGTGCGGGGCGAGCTCTGGCGCGCACGCTGCGCGTCTGGGGCGGGCGCAGGCGAATCGGTCCGGGTGCTCGCCGTGTGCGGCCTGACCCTCGTTGTCGAGCGAAGCCGGTGATGCGGACGGGCGTGAGGCCGTTCAAGGCGCCCCGGGACGTCACCCACCGCTCTCGGTGCCCGCTAACCGCCGGGTGTGCCGAGCACGCTCCCGAGCCCGGCGCTGATGCCGGCGATCGCGATGCCTGCGAACGTGACGATCCCGAGCGCGCGCACGAACGTGTCCGCGAAGAACCGCCAGCGAAAGTAGGCGAGCGTGAGCAGCTCGAAACCCACGACTGCGACCGCGAAGAAGAGCGCGACGTGATAGCGAGGGATCAAGAACGGCAGCGTGTGCAGGATCCCGCCGAGGAACGTGCCGCCTCCTGTGATCGCGCCACGGGTGATCGGACTGCCCCGCCCGGTCAGCTCCCCGGTGTCCGACAGTGCTTCCGAGAAGCCCATGCTGATCGCTGCGCCCAGCGAGGTCGCCAGGCCGGCGATGAACGCGTAGCGGGTGTCGTGCGAGGCGAGCGCGACTGCGAAGATCGGCGCGAGCGTCGAGAGCGACCCGTCGATCAGACCGACCATGGCCGGCTGGACGCGCTGGAGGAGGAACGTGTGCTCGTGCGTCACGCTACTAGAGTATATCAAAAGTTATGCAAGCGCATAGAGTATAAGGCAAACTTTACAAGTTCCGTCAGGAGTGCCTGACATGCGTCTGAGGCTGACGCTGGAGTACGACGGCTCGCCGTTCCACGGGTGGGCGATCCAGCCGGCTCTGACCACGGTCGAGGGTGTGCTGCGAGAGGCGCTCGGGCAGACGTTCGCCTCGTACGGCGGTCTCGCGGTCGCCGGCCGGACCGACACCGGCGTGCACGCGCTCGCCAACGTCGCGTCGGTGGACGTCGACGGCGGTCCGCCTGCGGAGCGTGCGGCGCAGGCGCTGAACACGCGATTGCCGGACGAGGTCTCCGTCGTCGAGGCGTCAGAGGTGCCCCGGAGCTTCCACGCCCGCTTCTCCGCACGCTCGCGCAGCTACCGCTATCGCCTCTTCGACAGGCTGGTTCCGTCGCCGTTCGAGCGTCGCCGCAGCTGGTGGATCGCGCGGGCGCTCGACGAAGAGTCTCTGCGGGAAGCGGCCGCCATGCTGCCCGGACAGCACGACTTCCGCGCCTTCACGCCGACCCAGACCCAGCACGACGTCTTCGTCCGGGTCGTCGAGCGTGCCGAGTGGATCCGCCGCGGCAACCATCTCGACTTCGAGATCACCGCGGACAGCTATCTCCGCCATATGGTGCGGAGCCTCGTCGGAACGATGCTCGAGCTCCGGCCAGAGCAGATCGCACCGCTCCTCGCCGGCCGGCCCCGCGCGGAGGCGGGTGCCACCGCGCCACCGTGGGGGCTCTATCTCGTCTCTGTCGCCTACTGACGTCTCGCGTCGGGCGGGGCCCGGTCTCGTAGTCGTGGCCGCCGCCCTCCGACGAGGCGCTCGAGGAGCCCGCCGCGGGCGGCGATCGCCAATCGGATCTGAAAGGTGAGAGAGAGCGAGATGGGCGCCGCGCACCGGAGCTTTCGTGCCGCATGCACGAGCACGCGCACCTGCTCGTAACTCGGTCTGTAGAGGCGCAGCCGCCTCGCCGCTTCGCCCACCAGGCGGTTGATCTCGGCTATCGGCTCCCGCCGACGCGACAGGCTCTCGATCTCGTCGAGGAGCCGAGGCGCGATGCGTGGAGCGAAGACGAGCACGGGCTCATCTTCGGCCCTCACGGCTGACGGGGAGGTGACGGGTCTGTCACGGCCGCCCGTTCCTCGGTTCGTGACAGTCTGTTACGAGAGGCGGAGCCGGAAGGTGGCGATCTCGCCGGGGCGCAAGCTCGAGTCCGCTGGGCGTCGAGACCGCCTCCTCGTCGAGCCGGATCCGTGCCGGACGGGTACCGGTGAGCTCGAGCCGTTCTCGTGTCGCGTTCGGGTTGAAGACGCGCAGCACCACTCCGTCGTCGTTCTCGGCGCCCTTGAGGCAGCTGAAGACGACGTCTCCGTCGAGCCTGAAGGGTGGCTCGAACGGGTCGCCGGTCAGGAAGTCGGTGCGATAGTCCTGCCCAGCTCGCACGAGCGCGGCTTCGGAGAGGGAGGCGGCGTCCAGCCGGAGCGCGTACTCGAACACATGGGTTCCGAGGCACTGACCCTCCGGGGTGGCTATCTCGGGACCGGCCGCGATCGGTCTCGTCGCGAGGCCCGGCGGGCGAGAGATGGTCCCCACGCAGCGCAGCAGTGTCAGTCGCAGTCCGTCGTGACTCGCCTCGTATTCGGGCAAGCCCTTCGTGAGAAGTGCGAGCGGGCCGAGCGCCACGGCGCAGAGCGTGTGTGCGGTCGGTGCAGGGGGCTCCGCCCACTCGGCACGGGGCTCGGCCGGGACGAGCGGGCGCCTGACGACCGCGAACTGACTCTCGGCGCGCACGTCCTCCTCGTGGTCGGCAGGCACCGGGAAGAGCACGCGGAGGCGATGGTCCGCCGCCTGGTTCGCGACGGTCGTTCGCAGCTCGACGCGATCGATGCCGTGGACGACGCGGGCAACAGTCTCGATCCGCACCCCGGGGAGCTCGTGCTCGACCATGACCTCTCGAACGACGCCGTCGTCCCGGAGCACCCGCGTTCCCGCGAACGAGGCACGCCGGGCCGGGCCGCCGGGGCAGAAGGTGTAGAGGTCTCCGGCGTCGGGCTCGTCCTCGAGCGCGAGGAGGCCGTCGAGGGATCGTCCGCTGCGGAGGTCCGTGACGGTGAGCGTGCCGTCGGAAGCGACCTCGACCCGGAGCGTCTCGGCCTGTGGCGACGACGGCTCGGGACGTGCGCCCGCGAAACCTCCGAGGTCGACGAGCACGTCGTCGACGAATCGAGCCCTGCGATAGGGGAGCGGGTTGACGTGCGCGCCGCCGACGCCTGCGGCGGTGCGCTCGACGAGGTCGAGCGTCCGGTCGAGCTGCTCGTAGCGGACGAGCATGTCGCGGTGCACCTCGTCGCAGGAGCAGCCGCAGATCGAGTCGTGGGGGTGGTTGCGGAGCAGGTCGCGCCAGGCCAGCCGCAGGTCGGCCGCCGGGAACGCCGCTCCTTCCCGGAGGGTGCGCAGGGCGGCGACCGTCTCGACGGAGAGCAGGCGCCGCTCCGCCTGCTCGTTCGTCTGCTTGAGATAGACACGGGCCGAGTTGACGCCGCGCAGGACGTTCTGCAGGCGACTGCCCATCAGCTCGCCTTCGTGCGCGGCGAGCCGGTCGGCCGCCGGCTCGAAGTCGGAGTAGCGCCCGATGCGGAACTCGGTTCCGAAACGCTCCGCGAGTCCTGCGCAGATCTCCGGCAGCTCCGGCTCGATCGGGAGATGGTCCGATCCGTTGGCGAGGAGGATCGTGTCCTGGCCCGCCTGCTGGACGAGCTCGCCGAACGCAGAGACGATCGCCTCGACACGCTCCGCGGCGTCGTCGTACCAGGTCAGGCGTGCGAAGTTGTCGTAGTGGGGGAGCATCTGGCAGGCGACCACTTCGGCTCCGCCGGAGCGCCAGAGGAAGCTGGCGCCGACGTCGTCGAGCTCGTCCCCGAGCCCGCGCGAGAAGAGGAACGTGCGCAGGCCGAAGCCGGCGAGGATCTGTGGGAGCTGCGCGGGGTGGCCGAAGCTGTCCGGCTCGTATCCGGCCGTGCTCGGCTCGACGCCGAAGCGGCGACACACGCGCCTGCCGAGGAGCAGGTTGCGCACGAGCGACTCCCCGCCGACCAGGATCTCGTCGGGCAGGACGTACCAGGGGCCTGCCTCGAGGCGTCCGGCCGCGAGCAGCTTGCGCAGGCGCGGCTCCTCGTCGGGGCGCGCGTCCACGTAGTCCTCGAGCACGATCGCCTGGCCGTCGAGCGTGAACGAGCGGAACGCGGGATCGCGCTCGAGCGCGCCGAGCACCCCGTCGACCCTCTCGCCGAGCAACAGACGGAACTGCTCGAACGGCAAGTACCACTCCCGGTCCCAGTGCGTGTGGGGGACGACGAGATAGCGGAAGTCGCCGACGGTCGGCACTCCTGGAGCGTAATCCCCCGGCGATACGATCGGAACGTGCGCTTCCCCGTCGTCCTCTTCGATCTCGACGGCACCGTCGTCGACTCCGGCGCGATCATCCTCGCGTCGATGCGACACGCGACGCGCGAGGTGCTCGGCCGCGAATACGCCGACGCGGAGCTCCTCCAGGCCGTCGGCGGCCCGGGGCTCGAGTCCCAGATGGCCGCGTTGGCGCCCGAGCGCGTCGACGAGCTGGTCCGCGTCTACCGTGCCCACAACGAGCCCCTCCACGACGAGCTGGAGGCGTGTCCGGGCATCGAGGACGTGCTCGTGCGCCTGAAGGAGGAGGGGCGCCGTCTCGGCCTCGTCACGGCGAAGGGGCGGGCCACGGTCGAGCTCGCGTTCCGGCAGGTCCCGCTCGGACACCTCTTCGAGACCGTCGTGGGCGGTGACGAGACCGAGCACCACAAGCCCCACCCGGAGCCGCTACTCGTCGCGGCGGAGCGCCTTCGCGTCCTGCCGCGGGAGTGCGCGTACGTCGGCGACTCGCCGTTCGACGTTCGTGCCGCGAAGGCGGCCGGCATGCACGCTGTCGCGGTCACCTGGGGCAGGATCCACGACCGCGAGCTGCTCGAGGCGGAGAGGCCCGCCGCCGTCGTCGACGTTGCGGGGGACCTCCTTGGCCGACTCTGATCCGGCGGCGCGCGCGGCCGAGCTCCGCGAGCTGCTCCTGCGCGCGCAGATCGCCTACTACGTCGACGACGCGCCGGTCATGGACGACGCGACCTACGACGCGCTCTACGACGAGATCGTCGCGATCGAGGCCCGCCATCCGGAGCTCGTCACGCCGGACTCGCCGACGCGGCGGGTCGGAGCGCCGCCTTCGGAGAGGTTCCGCAAGACCCCTCACCTCTCGCCGATGGGGTCGCTCGACAAGGTGACGACCGACGAGGCGATCTTCAAGTGGGCGGACGACGTGCAGAAGCGTCTCTCGAGCGAGGAGCCGGTCGCGTTCGTGCTCGAGCCCAAGATCGACGGCTCCGCGATCAACCTCGTCTACGAGGACGGCGTCTTCGTCCGTGGCGAGACCCGGGGGGACGGCCTCGAGGGCGAGGACGTGACCCCGAACCTCCGCACGATCGGTGCGATCCCTCTGCGCATGCGGCTTCCCGCGGGCGAGACGTCGCCGCCGGTACTCGAGGTGCGCGGTGAGGTGTACATGCCGCTCTCCGGCTTCCGCGCGTTCAACGAGCGGCTCGCCGCCGAGGAGAAGGCGGCCGCTCCGAACCCGCGGAACGCGGCGGCCGGCTCGCTGCGGCAGAAGGACTCGTCGGTCACCGCTCAGCGCCCGCTCTCGATCTGGGTCTATGGCACCGGAGTCCGCGAAGGGCTCGATCGGCCAGGGACGCACTGGGAGACGCTCGTCTGGCTGCGCGAGCGCGGCTTCGCGACGAACCCGTTTGCCGAGCGCATCGAGTCGGTCGCCGAGGTCGCCGAGCGCGCCCGCGCCTGGGAGACCCGGCGTGCAGAGCTCGACTACGAGATCGACGGGATCGTGATCAAGGTCGACTCGCTCGACCAGCAGGCCAGGCTAGGCGCTCTGCACGGGCGGCCGCGCTGGGCACGCGCCTTCAAGTGGGCGCCGATGACCGCCGTCACGCGGCTGAACCGGATCCTGATCCGTGTCGGTCGGACCGGCGCGCTCAATCCGTGGGCGCTCCTGGAGCCCGTGGAGGTCGGCGGCGTCACGATCTCGCGCGCGACCCTCCACAACGAGGAGGACATCAACCGCAAGGAGATCCGCGAGGGCGACGACGTGATCGTGCAGCGCGCAGGCGACGTGATCCCGCAGATCGTCGGCCCCGCCGGACCGCACCGCAGGGGGACGAAGCCTTTCCGGATGCCGACGCACTGCCCGCTCTGCGGGACGGAGGTCGTGAAGCCGCCGGGCGAGGCGACGCACCGCTGCCCGAACCGCGCCTGCCCTTCCAGGGGCCTCGAGTCGCTGATCAACTGGGTGCAGGCCGCCGCCGACATCGAGGGAGTCGGGGAGCAAACCGTCCGGCGCCTCTGGGATCTCGGTCTCGTCCGCTCGATCCCGGAGCTCTACAGGCTCACCCGCGAGCAGCTGCTCGAGCTCGACGGCTTCGGCGAGCTGTCGGCGGCGAACGTGATCGCCGCGATCGACGACTCCACACGGACGGTGACCTTCTCCCGCGTCCTCTACGGCCTCAACATCCCCGACGTGGGCTGGGTGACCGCACAGACGCTCGCCCGCCGCTTCGGTGACGTGCAACGGCTGATGGATGCATCCCAGGAGGAGCTGCAGGGAGTCGACGGCATCGGCCCCGAACGCGCCGAGGCGCTTGCGGAATGGTTCCGGGACGAGGACAACCGGCGACTCGTGGCCGAGTTGCGCGAGCTCGGCCTCCGCTTCGAGATCGGCGAGGAGGAGCGGCCACGGGAAGGGCCGCTGACCGGACGTGCCTACGTGATCACGGGCACGCTCGAGCGATTCACGCGCGAGGAGGCGAAGGCCGAGCTGGAGGGGCGCGGAGCCAAGGTCACGGACTCGGTCTCCTCGAAGACGACGGGCCTGATCGTCGGGGAGGAGCCGGGCGCGTCGAAGCTGAGCAAGGCCCGGAGGGCCGGCGTCCCGGTCCTCACCGAGACCGACCTGCTCCGGTTGCTCAGCGGGTGAGTCGGGCGGAGTCGGCGAGGACGGCCGCGAAGCGGTCCTGCGAGGTCTCCGCGTTCGCCGTCCAGACCGGCCACCCGTTCTCGAGCACCGAGAAGGCGTAGCGCCCGCCGACGAAGCCCGAGAGCGCGGATGCGTTGTCGGTCGTGCCGGTCTTCGCGCGGACGAGGCCGCGCGCGGGACCGGTGCGCATCCGGTGGACGAGCGTTCCGTCCCTGCCGGCCACGGGAAGCGAGTGGAGGAGCTCGGGTCGGACGCCGGGGTCCTCCCACATCGCGCGCAGGAGGGCGACCAGCGCCGCCGGAGTCCAGCGGTCCAGCAGCGAGAGTCCGGAGCCGTCGACGAGTCGCACGCCGGTCATCGGCACTCCCGCCGCGACGAGGAGTCCGGTCGTGACCCCGACGCCTGCCGCCGTCGTGCCGCGGAGCCCCTGCACGGCCCCGACCTCCTTGGTCAGCATCTCCGCGGTGAAGTTGTCGCTGTACCGATCCATGAAGCGGACGAGCGCCGCGACGGTGGGCGACTCGACGTCCGCAAGGGATTCCGTGCCGTCCGGCGCGACGCCGACGGCTGCGCTGCGGGCGACGCGCACGCCGACGCGGACGAGCGCCTGCCGGAAGAGCTGCGCGGCCGCGAGTGCAGGCTGCCTCTCCGTTCGACGCCCGTTCCAGCCGCGGTCGACGATCAGCGCCGAGAGCGGCGGCGACTCCGTGATGTAGAAGGACGGCTTCCAGCCGACGGCGGTGCGTCGCTCGTCGAACCAGCTCTCGTCTCCGAGCACGTGGCCCGTCACCCGCGTGATCCCGTCTGCGGCGATCTGGCGGGCGAGGGACAGGAGGTCGGCGCGGGAGAGGGCCGGGTCGCCGTATCCCTTCAGCACGAGGTCGCCGCGCCAGACCCGGCCGTCCTGCTCGCCCCTGCCGAGCACGTCCGTCTCGATGCGGAATGCCGGCCCCAGCGCCGTGAGCGCTGCGTAGGTGACTGCGAGCTTCTCGTTCGACGCAGGAAGCAGAGGCAGTGTCGCGTTGTGGGCGAACACCGTCCGGCCGGTTGCGAGGTCGACGACGACCGCGCCGGATGCGGCCGGACTGACATGGCCCACCTGCAGGGCGCGTGCGAGCCGCCGTTGCAGAGAAGCGCGTGGGGCGGCTTGTGCGACGGCGGTAACGGCGAGGGCGGCAACGACCACCGCAGCGACGGCGCGGGCGGGCACGGTCTCTTTCATTGTTCGAACCGGTGTCCGTGTCGTCAAGTCGAATGGGTCGACCGAGTCGCGAAGATAGGCCGCCCGACCCATGGTCGCGGCCGGGGGGTGGGTCGATAATCCGGAGCTGACAGCGTCTGAACACGATGGATGTCCGCCGATGCCCGTGCTGCACGAACAGATCGTCGAGCTGCTCGATCTCCCGCAAACGGGTGCGGGTGCGCCGGCGCTCGACCGGGTCGAGGACACTCTGACCGAGGGCTACGCGCAGGCGCTCGCGCTCGAGGCGGAGCGCCTGCGGCTCGAGCGCACGCTCGGAGACGTGGCGCGTGAGGCACAGAACGGCGACGCCTCGGAGGTCGCGAACAGGATCGCCGCTCTGTCGCAGCGCCTCACGAGCGCAAACGGCGAGCTGGCCCGCCTCCGCGCCCTGCTGGCCACCCTCCACGATCGCGCCCGGCAGCTGAGGGGAACCCAGGGTTCCCCTCCTTCCGCGCTCGCCGAGAAGAGCCGTAGGTAGCGCTGCGGGGAGAGCGCGGTCTCCCCGCGCCACAGGGTCTCCCCTCCGTGCGACGGAAGGCTGCGGATACCGAGAGGGGTAGACCGTCGCCTGCCACCAGCCTGGAAAGCCGGAGGCCGACCAGATGCGTCAGCGGCGTTGGCCGCAGGCGGATCCACGTCGGTGGGGACGCTGCAAGCGCCGCCGCCGACGCAGCGCCTTCCTCCGCCCCGCGTCGTTCTGGGAGCAACCAGACGGTCGCGCGCGCAGGGGAGACCGCGCTCCCCCCGGAGCGCTGAGTGCGAGTCTCCTCGCCCCACACGCAGGGCTCGTGGGGGAACCAGGGGTTCCCCCACGCCTCAGACGATGCCCGAGCGGACGGCGTACACCGCTGCCTGGATGCGATTGTCGATCTGCAGCTTCATCAGGATGTTCGAGATGTGGTTCTTGACCGTCTTCGGGCTGATGTGCAGCTCGGCGGCGATGAGCGCGTTGTCCTTGCCGTTGGCGATCAGCTTCAGCACCTCGATCTCGCGCGCGGAGAGCTCGCCGCGGATGATCTCCGCGATCTCCGGCTGTGCGCTCGTCGCGCGCACGCGCTGCAAGACCTTCGCCGCGATGTACGGCGAGATGAGGGACTCGCCACGGGCGGCCGCGTTGATGCCCGCGACGAGATCCTGGATGGAGGCGTCCTTCAGCAGGTAGCCGCACGCGCCGGCGAGGATCGCGTCCATGACGTCGCCGTCCTGGTCGGAGATGGTCAGCATGAGGACACGCGTGAGCGGGGCCGTCGCGGTGATGTGCCGGGTGGCCTCGACGCCTCCCATTCCCGGCATGTTCAGGTCCATCACGACGACGTCCGGAGCCAGCTCTCCCACGATCTGCAGCGCCTCTCCGCCCGTCCCGGCCTCGCCGACGACGGCGACGCCCTGCTCCTCGAGCAGGTTGCGGAGGCCCGTCCGGAAGAGATCGTGGTCGTCGACGATCAGCACACGCAGCGACTCGGTCTGTCGCCGCCCCGTCGTCTCGAGCCGTACGCTCACACACCCCCCACCGCGCGATTCTACGCGGTCAGGAGTGAAGCGTGATCGTCACCGTCCTGCGGCCCCAGTCGCGCGCCTGGGCGAGCGTGGGAAACCACAGGTCGATCATGGCGCCGTGGACACCGCTGCCGACGTCGGCCGCGACGGCCTCGCCGTAGCCGGGAATCGTGAGCTTCGTGCCGAGTGGGATGACCGAGGGGTCGACCGCGACGACGCCCCAGCCGACGGGCAGCCCGGTCGCCGTGTGGCCCGGCAGGGAGTAGCCGGTGGAGGAGACCGTGAGCGTGCTTCCGACGGGAGGAGTCGCGGCTACGACGGGGGCGGCCGTCGTCGCGGTTGGCGTGGTCACGGGGTCGGACGGGAGCGGCGTCTCGGCGGCGGCTGCGGCTGCCTGCGCCTGGATCTGCTGCGACTTCGCCTCCACCGCGCGCGCGGTCGTCAGCAGACGGCTGATCTGTACCTCTTTCAGGCGCTGCTGTGTCCGGAGTCCGTCGACGAACCCGGCCTTGTCGGCGCGCGCCGACGCAAGCTGGAGCTCGGTGCGTCGCGCCGCCGCGAGCGATGCTTCGAGCGCGCGCCGCTCCGTCGCGAGCGTGGCGGCGATCCGCGCGAGCCGCGTCCCTGCCGCGCTCGTGACATCGACGATTCGCCGGCTCTGGTCCGCTATCTCGGAGAGATCGTTGAGCTTGGTGAGGGCGTCCTCGAGTGACGTCGCGCCGAGCACGACCGCAAGCGGGTCGATCGTGCCCTGTTCGTAGAGGCCGCGCAGGCGGTCGCCGAGCTGCTGCCGAGCGATCGCGAGCGTCAGGCGTGTGGCGGCGAGGTCCCGGGCGAGCACGGCCTGGCGGATGCTCAGCCTCGTGGAGCGCGACTCGAGGGTGGCGAACAGCCGCCGCGCTGTCCCGAGGCGGGAGTCGAGCGCGTACAGGTCGAGCAGGGCCTTGTGGGTGCGCGTGTCGAGGAGCTGCGCCTGAACGCGGAGACGGGTCGCCTTCGTGCGGTATCCGGCTCCGGGCCCGGCTGCGGCGGCGGTCGAGCCCGCGGCGAGGGCGAGCGCTGTGGCGATGCCTGCGAGCCGCGCTCCGGAGCGTGTCGTCCGGACGCTCACGGTCGCCGGACCGTACCACAGCGGTCGCTCTCGCCACCGA
Source organism: uncultured Thermoleophilia bacterium (assembly GCA_963762675.1). Lineage (GTDB taxonomy): Bacteria > Actinomycetota > Thermoleophilia > Gaiellales > Gaiellaceae > Palsa-739. The sequence goes on from CAVXLS010000003.1 coordinate 119,692, forward strand.
CTTTGTGCGACCCGATTCGTGCGGTTTCTGCCAGGAGACGACCCCAAATTGGGGCAATTTTCGTGCGATTCTCCGGTTGCCAGTATCCGAGAAGGCTGTTAGCCTCACTAGCTTGTGACGTACCGGAGGTACTCCGGTGTGCCTGTTGTGACCGTGATCGGGGAATCGTCATCCGGGTTCTGAAGCGGCAGGCGCCGGCCCTTGTCCTTGCGCTCGTCGCAGCGTGCGCTGCCGCGTCGACCGCCAGCGGCGACCCCATCGCGTCGAAGCAGGCGGAAGCGCGGCAGGTGCTCGCAGAGCTCCAGCAGCTCGACGCGAGCGCCCAGCGCGCGAACAACGCGTACCAGTCGGCGTCGGTGCGCCTGCAGGCGCTCGACCGTAGCCTCCGTATCAACCGGAAGGCGCTCGGCGTCGCGCAGGCGAACCTGAAGCAGTCGCAGGTGACGCTCGCACGAAGGCTCGTTGCGATCTACATGTCGGGCGACGAGCAGTCGACGCTCGCCGTCCTTCTCGGAGCGCACAGCCTCGACGACCTGGTCAACCGGATCGAGACCGTCAACTCCGTCTCCCGTCAGGACGTCGCGGTGATCCACCAGGTGGTCGCCTTCCACCGGCAGATCGTGCAGCGGCGTGCATTCCTACGGCACGCCCACGTCGTTCAGACCCGCCTCGTGCGGCAGCGGGCGGCCTCGAAGCAACGCGTGCAGGCGAAGGTCACGCGCGAGCAGCGCCTGTACAGCTCGGTGAAGACGGAGATCGACCATCTCGTCGCCCAGGAGCGGGCGCGACAGCTGGCTGCGGCCCGGGTCGCCGCGTCGCGGGCCGCCGCCGCGGCGGACACACAGCAGACGGGCTTCGGCGTCTCGGCGTCGGTCGGAGACGCCACGGTAGCGCCCCCCTCCCAGTACGGGAGCGTCGTCGGGATCGCGATGCAGTACCTCGGCGTGCCGTACGTGTGGGGCGGCTCCAGCCCGAGCGGCTTCGACTGCTCCGGCTTCGTGATGTACGTCTACGCGCAGGTCGGCGTCTCGTTGCCGCACTACACGGGCGCCCAGTGGAGCGACGGCGTGCCGGTCTCGAGGAGCGACCTGCAGCCCGGCGACCTCGTCTTCTTCGACGGGCTGGGGCACGTCGGCATCTACATCGGCGGCGGTCAGTTCATCCACGCGCCGCAGACGGGCGACGTCGTGAAGATCTCGAGCCTCGACGACGGCTTCTACGCCGCCACGTACGACGGCGCCCGCAGAATCACGGGGTAACCCGTGGTTCCCCCCATGTGCCCCTCCTCCACGTTGGGGGCGAGGCTTTCGCGCTAGCTGCGATCGGCCTCGGCGAGCGAAGAAGGAGGGGAGCCCTGGTTCCCCTCGGATTTGTAGAGGCGCTCGATCTCGTCGGCGAAGTGGTCGTGGATCACCTTGCGGCGCAGCTTCAGCGTCGGTGTCACCTCGCCCGCCTCCTGCGTGAAGTCGCGCGAGAGGACGGCGAACCGCTTGATCTGCTCGACGCGCACGCGGTCGCGGTTCACCTCCTCGACGAGCTCCTGCGCGAGCTCCGTCGCGTCTCGCCCGCTCGCGGCGACCTCGGCCGCGTCGAGCGTGATCAGCGCGGTCACATATGGCCGACGGTCGCCGACGACGATCGCCTGCGAGACGAACCGGGACGCCTTGAGGGCGTTCTCGAGGTTCTGCGGCGCGACGTTCTTTCCGCCGGCGGTGATGATGATGTCCTTCTTGCGATCGGTGATCCTCACGAAGCCGTCCTCGTCGATCTCGCCGACGTCGCCGGTGCGGAACCAGCCGTCGCCGGCGAACGCGGCCGTGGTCGCCTCCGGATCCTTGTAGTAGCCGACGAAGACGGTGTCGCTGCGCACGAGGATCTCGCCGTCGTCGCCCAGGCGGATCTCGCAGCCGTCGACTGCCCGGCCGACCGTGCCGAAGCGGAAGTCGTCCGGGTCGTTGACGGTCGTCGAGCTCGACGTCTCGGTCAGCCCGTAGCCCTCGACGACGAGCATGCCGAGCGAGTGGAAGAACTCCAGCACGTCCTGGCCGAGCGGCGCGGCGCCGGAGATGCCGAGCCGGAGTCGGCCCCCGAGGCGCGCGCGCACCTTCGCGAAGACGAGCCTGTCCGCGACGCGCTCCCGCAGCGCGAGTCCCACGGGCACCGGCCGTCCGGCGCGCCGCAGCCGGCTTGCGCGTGCGCCCACCTCGAGCGCCCAGCGACCGACCGCACGCTTCGCGGCGCCCGAGCGCTCGATCTCGCCGAGAGCATTCGCGTGGATCTTCTCGTAGACGCGCGGCACGGCGGGCAGCATGGTCGGTCGCACGGTCGTGAGGGCCTCCGGCACGCGCGCCACGTCGGCGACGAAGGCCACGGTCGTCCCGTGGAAGGTCGTTCCGTGATGGGCGATCCGGCCGAAGCTGTGCGCGATCGGGAGGAAGAGGAGCACGACGTCGTCGGGCTCCCGCAGGTGGTTCCGCACGCGAATCGCTGCGGTGACGAGGTTGCGGTGCGTGAGCATGCAGCCCTTCGGCGGCCCGGTCGTCCCGGACGTGTAGATCAGCGTTGCGAGATCGTCCTCGCCGATTCCGCTCGGCAGCTGTGTCGAGCGCGCTCGGACGATCCGCGCGGTGGGCCCTTCCGTCCTCCTCCAACGCCTCCAGAGCGTCGAAGCGGACGATCTCGCGCAGCGACGGCAGCTCCAGGTGGACGGACGCCAGCTTCGCCTCCTGCTCGTCGTCCTCCGCGAAGGCGATCACCGCTCCGGAGTGACCGAGGATGTACGCGCACTCCTTGGCCGAGTTCGTCGGGTAGAGACCGACGACCACCGCGCCGACCGACATGACCGCCCAGTCGAGGAGGATCCACTCGAGTCGCGTGCGCGACAGGACCGCGACCGCGTCGCCGCGCTCGACGCCGCGTGCGAGCAGGCCGTGCGCGAGCGCCTCGACACGGGCGGCGGCGTCCGGCCACGAGACCGGCCGCCACCCTTCGGCGGTCTCCTCGAGGTACGCGGGTGTCTGCAATCCGCGGCCCACCGCGTAGCGCCACAGCCCGGGGGCGGTTCGCTTGCCGGTGAATGCCTCGGTCGCCGGAGCGGGGAAGGTGACGCTCACGTGTCTCCAATCGTACGCAGGCAGGGATACGGCCGCCCAGGGAGAAATCGGCCGGTCCCGACTAGACTTTGTGACGGATGCGCACGATCTGGAACGGCTCCATCAGCTTCGGTCTCGTCAACATCCCCGTCGGGCTCGCCCTCGCGACCCAGCGGAACGACGTCGCCTTCCGCACCCTGCATCGCGAGTGCGGCACGCCGATCAAGCAGAAGCGCTGGTGTCCGGTACACGAGCGTGAGGTCGAGGCGGACGAGCTCGTCAAGGGCTGGGAGTTCGCGAAGGGCCAGTTCGTGCTCGTCGAGGAGTCCGATCTGGAGGCGGTGTCGCTGCAGCGCTCCCAGGCGATCGAGATCCTTCGCTTCGTCTCGCTCGAGGACGTCGACCCGGTCTACTTCGACCGCACGTACTACCTCGCGCCGGCCGACGCCGAGGCGCAACGGCGCCCGTACGTGCTGCTGCTGCGGGCGATGCAGGAGTCGGGAACGGCCGCCGTCGGCAAGTTCGTGCTCTGGGGCAAGGAGAATCTCTGCCTCATCCGCGCGCAGGGCGACGCCCTCGCGCTCGAGACGCTCTTCTACGCCGAAGACGTGCGCTCGAAGGCCGAGATCGAGGCGGCCGTGGGCAGCACGGAGGTGAAAGCCCCCGAGCTCGAGCTGGCGGGCCAGGTGATCGGCAGCCTCGCGGGCGACTGGGACCCGAGCGACTTCGCAAACGAGTACCGGCGCGAGCTGAAGGCGATGCTGGACACGAAGCTCGCCGGCGAGGAGATCGCGAGGCCGGAGCCCGTCGTCGAGACGCCGGTCGTCGATCTGATGGAGGCGTTGCGGCGGAGCGTTGCGGACGTCCAGGAGCGTCGGGGTGCGCGCGGCGCTTCCGGGCAGAGAAGACCGCCTCGAAGAGCGGCTCTCGCTCGAAGCGCTCGCCTGCGCGCAAGAGCGCCTGACGAGGCCTGCTCTCCTAATGCGAATGCGGGGCGGCGCCGAGCGCCTCGAGCTGCACCTGGAAGAGGTACTTGTCGATCTTCCCCTGATAGATGGGGACGCCCTCCTCCATGCAGACTCGGATCACCTCCTGACGGTCGATTCCGAGCTCCTTCGAGAGTTCCTCGGGAGTGAGGTGATTCGCCATGCCTTCTTGCTCCTTCCCCGCGTACGAAAAAGCCCGCCGGCGTCAGACGCGCGGACGGGCTAGCCCGAACCTTCGCTTGTCGTTTCGACGGGCTTCATCCGGCCCGCCCCACGGAAGCATCCATTACACGAAGAATATGCCCGAGTGAGGACGGACGGCAACCCGGGGATTCCCGGATTCGATCTGCGAGAGATCGTGTGGCGCACGACACCGCTCCGCTACGCGGTCGGCGGCTCGGGGCCGCCTCTCGTGCTCGTGCACGGACTCGGCGGGGCTGCCGCCAACTGGCGGCTGCTCGCGCCGGAGCTCGCTGCGAGTCGCCGCGTCGTCGTGCCCGAGCTGCCCGGTCACGGAGGCTCTGCGCCGCTGCCGGCCGTGCCACACGTCGACGCGCTCGCCGATGCCGTGCTCGCCGTCGTCGAGGCGGAGAACGCCCGGCCGGCGCCCTGGGTCGGACACTCGCTCGGCGGGCTGGTCGCGCTTCGCGCCGCAGTCCGCAGGCCGGAGGCGGTTCTCGGGATCGTGCTCGCGGCCGCGGCCGGGATCTCATCGGTGTCCTGGAAGGCCCGGGCGACGCTGCGGTCGATGTCAGTCCTCCAGCCGGGACGGCGGATAGCCCCCTTCCGCCGGTCGTGGGCGCGTTCCCGTCTGGGCCGGCGGCTCGCGTTCGGCTGGTGGGGCGCAACCGACCCGGTCGGTCTCGATCCCGCGATGGCGGAGGCGTTCCTCGCGGGGCCGGCGGAGCACAGCGACACCGCCTCGGCCGGTCGCGCGCTCCACGCCACCGATCCACGCACCGAGCTCGATCACGTGGGCTGTCCCTGCCTCTGCCTCTGGGGCACGAACGACAACTGGGTGCCGCTCGTGGACGGCATGGAGTACGCCCGTCGCCTGCGGGCGCCGCTCCGGACGATCGCCGGGTGCGGGCACCTCCTGATCGGCGAGCGACCCGACGCGTGCCTCGCCGCGATCGAGGAGTTCCTGGGCGCGATCGCCACCGCCCAGCGCTAGCCGGCGGCTGCCGTCTCGAACGGGATCACCTCGGCGCCGTCGTCGCGACGCGGTCCGTCGAGGAACTCGACCTGGTGCGCGACCACCTCCACGGCGGAGCGGCGCCTGCCCTCCTCCTCCCACGAGCGCGACCGCAGACGCCCGTTCACGGCGACTCGGCGGCCCTTGCCGAGGTATTCGGCGCAGAGCTCCGCCTGGCGCTCCCATGCGGAGACCCGCACGAAGTCGGCGCCGTCGCGTGCGGAACGGTCGACCGCGAGCAGGAAGCTCGCCACCTTCTTCCCATCCGCCACGTCGCGCAGCTCGACCTCGGTGGCGAGGTTGCCGATCAGCGTCACCACGTTCATCCCGTGCCTCCGTCGTCGCTGTCTCGACGCTAGCCGGACAACCGTCACGAGGGTGTCGGGGCTTCGTCACGAGTCGCGAGGCCAGGCAGCTACACTCCCGCGGGCGATGGGCCTCTTCTCCGGGTTGACCGGTTTCGGCGGACGGGACATGGCCGTGGACCTCGGCACGGCCAACACGCTCGTCTATGTCCGGGGCCGCGGAATCGTGCTCTCCGAGCCGTCGGTCGTCGCGATCGACCAGCGCTCGGGCGAAGTGCACGCGGTCGGCGTGGAGGCGAAGCGGATGCTCGGACGGACGCCCGGGACGATCCAGGCGATCCGGCCGCTCAAGGATGGGGTGATCGCGGACTTCGACGTCACCGAGCAGATGCTGCGTCACTTCATCCAGAAGGTGCACCAGCACCGCTTCGCGCATCCCCGCGTCGTCGTCTGCGTCCCCTCCGGCGTCACCGGCGTCGAGAAGCGGGCGGTGGAGGAGGCGACCCTGTCGGCCGGCGCGCGGCAGGCGTACCTGATCGAGGAGCCGATGGCGGCCGCGATCGGCGCGGGGCTGCCCGTCGCCGAGCCGACCGGGAACATGATCGTCGACATCGGGGGCGGTACCACCGAGGTGGCGGTGATCTCGCTCGGCGGGATCGTCGTCTCGCAGTCGCTCCGCGTCGGCGGTGACGAGATGGACGAGGCGGTCGTCAACCACATCAAGCGCGACTACAAGCTCCTGATCGGGCAGCAGACGGCCGAGGAGATCAAGCTCGAGATCGGCTCCGCCTGGGACCTGAAGGAGGAGCTGCAGGCCGAGGTGAGGGGTCGCGACATGCTGACCGGGCTGCCCAAGACGGTGATCCTCACCTCCGAGGAGATCCGCCGTGCGCTCGACGAGCCCGTCACGCAGATCATCGACGCGATCAAGTCGACGCTCGACAAGACGCCGCCCGAGCTGGCCGCCGACATCATGGACCGCGGCATCGTGCTCGCCGGGGGCGGCTCGCTGCTCACGGGTCTCGACGAGCGGCTGCGCCACGAGACGCAGATGCCGGTGCACCTCGCGGAGAGTCCGCTCACGTGCGTCGCGGTCGGTTCCGGGCGCAGCCTCGAGGAGTTCGAGGCGATCCACCGCTCGAACAGAGCCCGCGCCCGTTCCCGCTCCCGCAACGGGCGCCGCTAATCCCGTGGGGGAACCCCTGGTTCCCCCACGGGCCCCCTCCTCCGCGTGTGGGACGAGGCTGAGCGCGGTGGGCGCTCCGGGGAGAGCGCGGTCTCCCCTGCGCGCGCGACCGTGGGTTGCGCCCAGAAAGACGCAGGGCTGAACGGAGGTGCTGCGCCGGCGGTGGCGCCTTGCGGCGTCCCCGCCGACGTGGGTCTGCCTGCGGCCAACGTCGCTGACGCATCTGGTTGGCCTCAGGCTTTCCAGGCTGGTGGCGGGCGACGGTCTACCCCTCTTGGTATCCGAAGCCTTTCACCGCGCGGAGGGGAGACCGCGCTCTCGCCGCAGCGCTCACCGACAGCCTCCTCGGCCGGCGCCGAGGGAGGGGCGCTCGTGGGGGGAACCCCTGGTTCCCCCGCGCGACACGCGGTACCCTAGGGCGGTGGCTCCACCCAACCGCAGTGTGCGGGCGGCGGTGCTGGCCTCGTCGGTGCAACGCTCCCAGTCGGATCCGTACCCGTCGAAGGCCCGAAGCGCTCTGATCCGCCGGGTCGTGTTCGCGGTGCTCGTGCTCGCCGCGCTGGCCCTGCTGACGATCTCGTTCCGCTCCCCGACCTCCGGTGCGCTGCACGACGCGCAGGGGCTCGCCTCGTCGGCGCTCCGGCCGTTCCAGATCGGCGCCGGGCGGGTGGCCCGTCCGTTCCGCGACGTCTACAACTACTTCGACGGGCTCGCCGCCGCGAAGTCGGAGAACGCGAAGCTGCGACAAGAGCTGCGGCAGGCGCAGGCGCAGGCGCTCGCGAACCAGGCGCTCGCCGCGAAGGCCGCCGATCTCGAAGGCCTCCTGCGCTACGAGCAGGGCAAGACCTACCCGCAGGGCTACCGCGCCGTGAACGCGGACGTGATCTCCTTCCCCGGCGGGTCGTTCAGCCAGCAGGTCGTGATCGCCGCCGGCTCGAGCTCGGGGATTCGCATCAACACGCCCGTCGTGACGGGCGACGGGCTCGTCGGGCGCGTGACGAACGTCTTCTCGCGGAGCGCAGTCGTCACCCTGCTCACCGACTCGCAGAGCTACGTCTCGGCCCGCGACCTCAAGACCGGGGTCAGGGGCATCGTCCACCGGGGGCAGGGCGGCGCGCTCATCCTCGACTACGTGTCGAAGCAGGCGAGCGTCCAGAAAGGCGACGAGCTCGTCACGGACGGGACCCGCGATCCGCATTACCCCGACCTCTACCCCTACGGGATCCCGATCGGGACGGTCGCGTCGGTAGGGATCATGGACACCGCGTCGTTCCTCCAGGTACAGGTGCAACCGTACGCGAGCCTCGGCTCGCTCGACTCCGTCGCCGCGCTCGTGGCGACGAAGCGCAAGTGAAGGCGCTCGACGCCGTCAAGATCGCCGTGCTGCTCTTCGTTGCGGCCATCGGACAGGTCTCGGTCTTCGCGCAGGCCCACGTGCTGGGCGGCGTCCCCGACCTGCTGCTCGTCATGCTCGTCGCGGTCGCGTTGCTGCGCGGCTCCGTGGCCGGTGCGGTCGGCGGCTTCTACGCCGGTCTGCTCGTCGACAGCGCCTCCCTCGGCGAGCTCGGGCTGACGTCACTCGTGCTCACGATCGCCGGCTACTGGATCGGCCGGTACGGGGAGACGACGGGACGCGACCGGGCGCACGCCCCGATCCTGTCGGTCGCGGTCGTCACCGTCCTCTACGCGTTCGGGCTCGTCGTCGTCCACTTCGTGCTCGGAGACGCCGCGCCGGCCGGCGCCGTCCTCCGCGGTCTCGTTCCGGCGATCGTGATGAACCTCGTCCTCGCGGCGTTCGTCTACCCGCCCGTTCGCTGGCTGCTGCGACCGCCCGATCTCGGGGCGAGCTGGCGACAGAGGTGCAGTTGCTTGGTTAGCGGGACGGGCATTCCGACCGCGCCTGCGCCGCGTCGTCCGCGCCCAGCCCGGGGTGAGCGCGAGCAGGGGGTCGAGCCCTATCGCTTCACGCCCAAGCTCGCGCGGCGGGTCGCGCTGCTCGGCGGCATCGTCTTCGTCGTCTTCGCGGCGCTGCTGCTCCGGCTCTGGGCGCTCCAGGTCCTCTCCGGAACGAGGTATGTCGCGCAGGCACAGGCAAATCAGTTCAGGATCGTGCGCGTCCAGGCTCCGCGCGGGCCGATTCTCGACAGGAACGGGAAAGTGCTCGTCACGAACGCCGCCGCCACCGCGGTCGAGCTCTGGCTGGACGACCTGCCGAAGATCTACCGGGACCGCTACGACGAGCTGCACGAGCTCTCGCGCGTGACGGGCGTGCCCCTCTACGAGATCGCGGCGAAGATCAAGGCACGTCGGACGGTGGGCGACCTGCTCACGCCGATCGTCGTCCGCGACGACGCGCCGAAGGCGATGGTGACGTATCTGTTCGAGCGCGCCTCGCAATTCCCGGGCGTCGTGATGGAACGCACCTACGTCCGTCACTACCCGTACGGCTCGCTTGCGGCGCAGGTGCTCGGCTACGTCGGCGAGATCTCGCAGAAGCAGCTGCGGACGCTCGCGCGGAACGGGTACCGGGCGGGGGACGAGATCGGCCAGGCCGGTGTCGAGTCCTCGTACGACAGCTACCTCCGCGGTGTCGCCGGCGCGGCCCGCGTTCGCGTCGACTCGCTCGGCCGCCCGCGCAGCCAGCGTGAGCTCGTCACACCCGCAGCAGCCCGGTCACGCCCTCCGGCTCACGCTCGACCTGGGGCTTCAGAAGGCGGCGGACAGCGCGCTCCAGTACGGGATCCGGCTCGCCCAGTCACAGGGCCAGTGGGCGGCGCGCGGCGGCGCAATCGTGGCGCTGAACCCGCAGGACGGCTCGATCCTCGCCCTCGCCTCGGCGCCGAGCTACGACCCTGCGGTCTTCGCGGGCCGGGTCACCGAGAAGCAGCTCGACGCGCAGGGGTTGACCTCGAAGACCGCGCTCGCGAGCAACTACCCGTCGCTCGACCGGGCCCTGATGGGGACGTATCCGCCGGGCTCGACCTTCAAGCCGCTGACGGCGATCGCGGCGATGCAGGAGCACCTGATCGCCCCGTATGCGTACGAGCCGTGCAAGGGCGTCTACTACGCTCCCGAGGACAAGTCGCACCAGGCGTTCCACAACTGGGATCCGAACGTCGACCAGCCGATGGACATGCCGACGGCGCTCGCCTACTCGTGCGACACGTACTTCTACGCGCTCGGCAACGCCTTCTATCTCCTGCCGGCCGACCGCGGGCAGCCGCTGCAGAAGTGGGCACGGGCATTCGGGTTCGGCTCGGTAACCGCGTCGGACGCCGGCCCGGAGTCGACGGGCCTCGTGCCGACCATCGGGTGGAAGCGGCGGACGTACACGCCCGCCAAGGACAAGTGCTGCTGGCAGGTCGACTCGCTCTGGAAGCCGGGCGACTCGATTCAGCTCGCGATCGGCCAGGGTGACCTGCTCGTCACCCCGATGCAGATGGCGCGTTTCTACGCCGCGATCGCGAACGGCGGCAAGCTCGTGACCCCGCATGTGCTGATGGACGTCGAGAACCCGAACAAGACCGTGCTCCCGACGTCCGCGGTTCCGCCGCCGCAACCGATTCAGGGGCTCGACCCGGCGGCGCTCAGGATCGTCCAGCAGGGCCTCGACGAGGGCGCGCATGCGTCATTCGGCACGTCGTACGGCGTCTTCGGGAGCTTCCCCGTGTCGATCGCAGGCAAGACCGGGACCGCGGAGAAGGTCGTCACGCTTCCCGGCTACCAGGGAAAGCAGGACCAGTCGTGGTGGTGCGGCTACGGTCCGACCGCGCCGACGCCGAAGCTCGTCGTCTGCGTCGTGATCGAGAACGGCGGCCACGGCGGCAACGCGGCCGCCCCGGCGGCCGAGCGCGTCTTCGCCCACTTCTTCCACGTCAAGGCCAAGCAACCAGGCGCCATCCACTCCGACTGATGCTCGAGTACGCAGGATCCCAGCGACGAGGCCTTCGCGCCGACAGGGGCGAGGGCATCGCGCTGCTCGGAGTCGTGCGCTCGCTCGACTGGGTCCTGCTCGCCGGCGTCGCCGGGCTCGTGGCGGTTGGGCTGTGGGGAATCGCGGGCGTGACGAAGTTCGACGTTCCCGGCGAGCCACGCTACTACCTCGACAAGCAGATCCTCTACGCGGCGGTGGGCGGCGGTGCGCTGCTCGTCGCGACGCTCGTCGACCCCGATCTGTACCGCCGCTACTGGCGGATCGTGTTCGGCGGCACGGTCGGGCTGATCGCCGTCGTCCTCCTCGTGGGACGCGCGGCGCGCGGCTCGACGCGCTGGATCAGCGTCGGCTTCTTCACCTTCCAGCCCTCCGAGTTCGGGAAGCTGCTGGTCGTGCTCGCCCTCGCAGGGCTCGTCGCCGATCGGCAGAGGGCGATCGGGGCGGCGGGAACGACGCTACGCGTGCTCGGGCTCGGCCTCGTTCCGGTCGTGCTCGTCTTCGCGCAGCCGGATCTCGGCACGGCGCTCGTCTACCTCGCGGCGCTCGCCGCGATGCTGTTCGTCGCGGGATCGCCGTGGCGGCACCTGACGGTGCTCGGGAGCGCAGCGGCGGCGGTCGTCGTGGTCGTGCTCTGGGCAGGTCCGGCCGTCGGCGTCGACTTCCTCAAGAGCTACCAGAAGGAGCGCCTGATCTGCTTCACGCACCCGTCAACCTGCGCGGCCGACGCCCGCTACAACGTCGAGCAGTCGATCGCGGCGGTCGGCTCGGGGCAGGTGAGGGGCCGCGGCCCGAACGGCTCGACCCAGACACGGCTCGACTTCCTCCCCGAGCATCACACCGACTTCGTCTTCGCGTCCTTCAGCGAGCAGCGGGGCTTCGTCGGCGCGTCGTTCCTGCTCGCGCTGTACCTGCTCGTCCTCTGGCGAGGCCTGCGCGTGGTCGCGGTCGCGCGCGATCTCTACTCGGCGGTCGTGGCGGGCGGGATCGTCGTCGCGTTGCTCTTCCAGATCTTCGTGAACGTCGGCATGACGATGGGCATCGCGCCGATCACCGGCATCCCGCTCCCGTTCGTCAGCGTCGGCGGCTCGTCGATGATCGCGAACCTCGCTGCGATGGGTGTTCTGCTCGCGATCCATGCCCGCGGGCGCGCGTCGCGGACGTCGCGCGTCTCGTCGCGCCGGCGCTGACGGTCCTGCCCGGGCTGTTAGGCCGCCGCAGGCCTGAGCTTCGCCCGGCGCGTTCGGATCGCGTGCAGGCGCTGGGAGAGCCGGGCCCACGCCCAGGGCTCCACGTCGCGATAGCGAGCCTGCGACTCGCTGCGTGTCGCCTCGAGATACTCGAACCAGGCGTCGGCCTCCTCGATCAACAGGAGCTCTTCGGCCTCTCGGCTTCGCGTCACGGCTGCACCTCCCGGGTGGTCGATGCGGCGGATCGTAGGACCGGTATCGGACGACGCAAGCCCCTGCGCCCGAACCGCCGGCGCCCAGTGGGAAGACCGGCCGCCTTCGAGGGCCCAGGTCACTGCTACCCTGCGACGGAAGGCAGATGCCCACGCTTTCCTCTGTAAACCAGCAGCGCGCGCGCCGCCCGAGGGTTCCCGTCTACGCGGGCCCGGGCGCCGCCGTCGCGCGCCGCACCTCCGAAGGAGCTTTCGCTTGCCCTGGTTTCGCTTCCGCAAGACGAACGACAACACGGCCGCCGACGCGGCCGCATCTACCGGCGGGGACCGATCCGACGCCCCGGACCGTCCCGCGCCTCCCGTAACCGAGTCTGCCGAGACCCCGGCAGCCCCGACCGATCCCACCAAGCCCAAGCGTCGCCGCGGTAGCCGTGGCGGGCGCGGGCGAAAGAAGAGCGGCCCGGCGGCCACCGCCGAACCGGCGCCGGCTCAGGCGCGGGCCGAGAAGCCGAAGTCCGCCAAGCCGGAGGCGCGCAAGCCCGAGCGCAAGCAGCTCTCCCAGCGCCAGGAGCGCCGCCGCGAACAGGGCCGACGCCGCCAGCCGCCGCGTCGCGCCCCTCTTCCCGCGGCGAAGCGGGAGCTCCTGGTCTCCGTCGACGTCGGCGAGCAGCGCGTCGCCGTGCTCGAGGACGACACGGTCGCCGAGGTCTACCTCGAGCGGCCGGAGCGCCGCTCGATCGCCGGGAACATCTACCTCGGCGTCGTCGACAACGTCCTGCCCGGAATGGAGGCCGCATTCGTCGAGATCGGCCTCGAGAAGAACGGGTTCCTCTACGTGGACGAGATCGTCGGCCCGGAGCTGGAGCGCGGCCACGGCCGCAAGATCCAGGAGTTGATCTCGCGCGGCCAGAAGGTCCTCGTCCAGGCGGTCAAGGATCCCATGAAGACGAAGGGCGCGCGTCTCACGACGCAGATCTCGCTTCCCGGCCGCTTCGTCGTCTTCGTGCCGCAGGGCGAAGGGCTCGGCGTCTCCCGCCGGCTCGACGACGACGAGCGCACTCGCCTCAAGGACATCCTCAAGCGACTCGACGTGAAGGAGGGCGGCGTGATCGTCCGCACCGCCGCCGAGGGCGCATCCGAGGAGGACGTCGAACGCGATCTCGTCTTCCTCCAGCGGCTCTGGAGGTCGATCCAGGCGCGGGCGAAGACGGCGACCGCCCCGGAGCTCGTCTACCAGGAGGCGGAGCTGCCCCTGCGCGTCGTCCGCGACCTCTTCACCGGCGACTTCGAGAAGGCCTACGTCGACAACGAGCGCGCGTACAGGCGGATCGTCGGGTATCTGAAGAAGACGTCCCCGCACATGGTCGAGCGGGTCGTCCGCTACAGGGAATCCCAGCCGCTGATGGAGTCCTTCGGCGTCGAGCAGGAGATCAAGTCGACGCTCAGTCGGCGGGTCGATCTCCCGTCCGGCGGCTACCTCGTCTTCGACTACGCGGAGGCGTTCACCGTCGTCGACGTCAACACCGGCCGCTTCGTCGGCTCGCGGAGCAAGAGCTCCGGCGCCAGGCTCGAGGACACGATCACGAAGAACAACTTGGAGGCCGTCAAGGAGGTCGTCCGCCAGCTTCGGCTGCGGGACATCGGCGGCATCATCGTCATCGACTTCATCGACATGGCGAATCCGAAGAACCGCGCCACGGTCGAGGAGGCCCTGCGCAGCGAACTCGAGCGCGACCGGACGAAGACGTACGTCGTCGAGATCTCGCCGCTCGGGCTCGTCGAGATGACCCGGCAGAACGTCACCGAGGGGCCGCGCGAGGTGATGACCCGGAAGTGTCCGACGTGCGGCGGCGACGGGATCGTCTACTCCGAGGCGTCGGCCGCGATCGACGTGGAGCGACGCCTGCGAACGCTGGCGGCCGGCTCGCGCAGCCAGGCGTTCCGGGTCGAGCTGGCCGAGTCGATCGCGAGCGTGCTCGTCGGCCCGGGAGCGAGGCGGCTCGTCGAGCTCGAGGCGCTGACGAAGAAGCGCTTCTTCCTGGAGGGGAAGCCGGGCCTGCACCTCGACCACTTCGTCGTGCTCTCGGAGGGCAAGCTCGCCGACCTCGCGCCGGCTGCGCCGGTCGAGGAGGGCGCAGAGCTCATGCTGCAACTCGTCGAGGTCGACCGCCACGACGGCGCAGCGGCGGTCGGCAAGCTCGACGGGCTGGCCGTCGTCGTCGCCGACGCGGCGACACTCGTGGGCAAGCGGCAGAAGGTGCGGGTCGAGCGGGTGCTCGACGGCACCGCGTACGCGATCCTGACGCGCAAGACCAAGGACGCCCCGGAGCCGCTCACTGCCGAGGCCGAGGCGGAGAAGCCGACGCGCAAGCCGCCTGCCCGGAAGGCGGCGGCGCCTGCCGACGAGTCGGAGGCGGCCGGGGAGCCGGCAGCTGCGGAGGAGGCAGAGAAGACCGAGTCGCTCGAGCTCGAGGTCGCGGCGGGCGAGGAGCCTCGAGACAGAGTCCGAGGCAGAGCCCGAGGCGGAGCCTGGAACCGAGACGGAGGCGGGCGCGGCGGCGCCTGCGCCGAAGCGCAAGACGCGTCGCGGCTCGCGCGGGGGCCGCAAGCGGCACAAGAAGCCTGCGGGCGATGCCGGGGAGACTCCTGCGGCGCCGGCGGTCGAGGCCGAGGCCGCAGAAGAGTCGGTGGAGACCCCGGTAGCAACGGCCGAGGAGTCGTCGGGCGTGCGGATCCACGTGCCGGCCGACGATCTCGGTCGCGAGGGTCGCCTCGACTCGACGGAGCCGCGCGTCTCGCAGTCGACGGAGCAATCCGACGAGACAACCGAGCAGGCGGCGGACGCCGATGCGGAGCAGATCCCGAAGCCGAAGCCCAAGACCCGTCGCGGCTCCAGGGGCGGTCGCAAGCGCCGGAAGCCTGCTGCAGCGTCGAGCAACGGCGCGGAGGCCGCCGACGCGGAGCTGCCCGAGTCGGAGCCCGAACCCGAGAGCGCCGAAGCGCCCGTCGACGACGAGCCCGCCTCGCGCAACGGTGAGCCCGGCGACTGGGAATACGTCCCGATGTCGGAATGGCTCGACGAGATCGAGCCGGGCCGCTAGCCGCCGTGACGCACGTGCCGGTCGCGGCCCTGATTTCGCTACACTGCGCGCGTTCGCGGGCCTCCGGCCCGCGTTTCCACGCATGAGCTACGCGATCATCACCGTCGGCGGCAAGCAGTACCGTGTCCAGGAGGGCGAACGGCTGCTCGTGGACCGCCTCCCGTCGGACGAAGGGGCGACCTTCGAGCCGCGCGTGCTGCTCGTCGGCGGGAATGGTGCGACAGACCTGACGCCGTCCGCGACCGTGACGGCACGCGTCGTCGGGCACGTGCTCGGGGAGAAGATCCGGATCGGCAAGTACCGGAAGCGCACCGGCTATCGCCGCCACACCGGCTACCGCAGCCGACTGACGCAGATCGAGATCGAGTCGATCGGCAAGACCGGTCGCAAGGCGTCGGCCAAGGCCGAGCCCGTGGAGAAGGAGGCGCCGGCACCACGCGTCGAGCCGGAGGCGGAAGCGCCGGTGACCGAGGCAGCGCCGGCCGCGTCGCGTGCCGCGACGGGAACGGCGCATCCGCCGAAGGGCTACGAGGACCTGACGGTCGCGCAGATATCCGAGGCGGCATCAGGCTGGCGCAAAGCCGGATCTCGAGGCCGCACTCGCGTACGAGCACGAGCATGCGAACCGCAAGGGCGCGATCGCTGCGCTCGAGCGTGCGCTCGCGGCAAAGGAGAAGGAGTAGTGCTCCTTCAGGCGGTGGCCTCCGGCCTTTCGCCCGCGATCACGCGGCGCGCTGCGGCGTCCTCAGTCGCGTCCATAGGGTCCGCCACGGACGCTCCCTGCGTCCTTGCATCGCTTGGTGCTCGCGGCCGAGAGATTCGGCAACACCACCAGAAGGAGCACTGATGGCGCACAAGAAAGGGCTGGGCTCGTCGCGGAACGGGCGCGACTCGAATCCGAAGATGCTCGGCGTGAAGCTGTTCGCGGGCCAGGACGTGAGCGCAGGGATGATCCTCGTGCGCCAGCGCGGCACACGCTTCCGGCCGGGCCCGGGCGCCGGCATCGGCAAGGACGACACGATCTTCGCGATCCGCGACGGGGAAGGTGCACTTCCGGACGAGCGGCGAGCGCCGCTTCGTCAGCGTCGTCTAGCCCGCTTCGCCCGCTCCGCTTGTGCAGCGCGCGCTTCGCGCGCGGTGCTCTGCGCTGTGCTTTCCGCTCGCTCGGCAGCGAAGCCGGCTTGGCCGGCTCGCGCCCTCCTGCCGGCGGGCGTGGCTGACCGTGCCCCGAGCGCGGTCGGGGCACGGCGGCTCACCGAGTGCAACAAGTAACAGAGTGTTACTTGGTTGCGGTTGCTCCGAGTACCGTTTCCCCATGTTCCACGACAGAGCGCGACTGACGGTGGTCGCCGGGCGGGGTGGTGACGGGGCGATCCACCTGCGGCGGGAGAAGTTCGTCCCCAAGGGCGGCCCGGACGGGGGAGACGGTGGCGACGGGGGAGACGTCGTGTTCGTCGCCGATCCGCGGCGGCGCGACCTCTCGGGGTTCCGGCCGAACCAGAAGCTTCGCGCCGGTCGTGGCGGCTCCGGCGGCGGGCAGCTCTCGCACGGCGCACGCGGCGAGGACGCGGTTCTGCAGCTGCCGGTCGGGACGCAGGTGCTCGACGGGCGCGAGCGTCTCGTCGCCGACCTCGCCCATCCGGGCAGCCCGCGTCGTCGTCGCCAAGGGCGGCTCCGGAGGGCGCGGCAACAAGCGGTTCGCGACCGCGACGCGTCAGACTCCCCGTTTCGCCGAGGTCGGGCTTCCCGGCGAAGAGAAGGAGGTCGAGCTCCGACTGAAGCTGCTCGCCGACGCGGCGCTCGTCGGCCTCCCGAACGCGGGCAAGTCGTCGTTGCTGTCCCGGATCTCGAACGCGCGCCCCAAGGTCGCCGACTATCCGTTCACGACGCTTGCGCCGGTGCTCGGCACCGTCGAGGCGTCGGACGGCCGGCAGCTCGTCGTCGCCGACGTGCCCGGTCTGATCGAGGGCGCGAGCGAGGGCGTCGGCCTCGGCCACGAGTTCCTCGCGCATCTCGAGCGGGCGCGGCTCCTGCTGCACGTGATCGACTCGGCCGAAGGCGACGCCGACGAGCGCTGGCGCACGATCGACGCCGAGCTCTCGGCCTACGGGGCCGGGCTCGACGAGCGGCCGCAGGTCGTCGTCCTGAACAAGACCGACCTTCGTCCGGAGCCGCCGCCGTTCGGCGTCGACGACGAGCGGATCGTGCGCGTGTTCCGTGTCTCCGCCGCCACCGGCGCCGGAATGGAGGAGCTTCGGCGCAGGCTCTTCGAGCTCGTACCCGAGGACGCGGCTGTGGTGGACGAGACCGGACTCGTCGACTACCTCGTCTACCGGCCGCGCCCGGCGCGCCGGCCGTACCGTCTCTTCCGCACCGAGCGCGGTTTCCGGGTCACGGGCGAGCCGCCGGCGACCGAGGAGCTGGAGGCGCTCCTCCGTGCCGCCGGGGCTCGCGAAGGCGACGAGGTGGAGGTCGGCGGAGACGTGCTGGAGTGGGAGTGAGCGTCGCCTCCACGCCGGCAGCGGGAGCCCGGTGAGCGACGTCCTCTACGGGGGCGCGTTCGACCCGCCGCATCTCGGGCACGTCGCGGTCGCCGACGCCGCCCGGGAGCTCTTCGGCGTCGCCGGCCTCGTCGTGCTGGTCGCCGCGAACCCCGGGCACCGTGACGTCCACGCGCCGGCGCAGAGCCGGCTCGAGCTCGCCCGCGCCGCGTTCCCACTCGACGACGTCCGTCTCGATCCCTATCCGCGTACCGTCGATCTTTTGCGCGCAGAGCCCTTCGACGAGCCGATCTTCGTCGTCGGCGCCGACCAGTTCGGCGACTTCCTCGCGTGGAAGGAACCCGCGGAGGTGCTTGCACGTGCGCGCCTCGCGGTTGCCACTCGACCCGGCTTTCCCAGGGAGCGGCTCGACGACGTGCTCGCCTGTCTCGCACACCCGGAGCGTGTGCTCTTCTTCGAGATCGAGCCGAACTCGAGCGCGTCCCGCGACGTCCGGGCACGCGCGGCGGCGGGCGAGCCGCTCACCGGACTCGTGCCGGCGGCCGTCGCGGCGCTCATCCTCGAACGCGATCTGTACGGCCGTGCGTGATGTCCGTCACGCGCGGGTACACTGGCTCCAAACCGTCCGAGGACATCGATCCAGCCCTGACCCCACTCGAACAAGCTCGCCGCATCGCCGCTCTCGCGCAGGAGAAGCTGGCGGAGGACGTCGTCATCCTCGACATGCGGCCGGTGTGCACCTTCACCGACTACTTCGTGATCGCGACCGGGCGCAACCCGCGCCAGACTGCGGCGATCTGGGCGGAAGTCCACGGCAAGCTCAAGCAGGAGCAGCGTCTGATCCCCCGCAGCGCGGACGGCGCGCGAGAGGGAGCCTGGATCCTCGCCGACTACCTCGACGTCGTTCTCCACGTCTTCACGCCCGAGGCCCGCGGCTTCTACCGCCTCGAGGAGTTGTGGGGGGACGTGCCCGAGGTCGCGCTCGACGCTGCAGCGGCCGCGGGCTAGCGCTCAGCCGGCCGGTGAGAGCCCGGCGGCGCTCAGGTAGACGTTCCCGACGTGTGCCGGGAGCCCCTCGACGAGCCGGCCGCCCACGCGGACGTCGAGCGCCGACGGTGCGCCGACGCGCAGCCAGATCCGCGACGACAGGGAGAGCGGTAGCGTCTTTCCCTGCTCGAGGACGCCTTCGTAGAGAACCTTGCCCGTCGGGTCCGCCGGAGCGGACGAGGAGCCAGACGCGGCCCCTGGCCGCGGTGAGGACAGCACGCCTCGACGTCGCAGCGGGACGGGCGGCGCGCCGCTTCGGGCGGCTCGTCGTCGGCGTGGCGGGGGGCTTCGACTTCGCGGTCCCCGTCGACGTCGTACCCCCGACGTCCGTGGCGGTCGAAGGCCCGGCCGTTCCCGACCCGCGGCTCAGCTGCCACGCGGCGACGCCCGCGACGACGGCGACGATCACGCCGATCGCCAGCAGCGGGCGCAGCAGGCCCACGGATCTGCGGCCGATCGGCGAGAGCGGCTCCGGCATGAACGGCTGCTCGTAGCGGCGCGCGAAGCGGCTGTTGAACTCGTCGACGTAGAGGCTCCCGTCGAGGCCGAGGAACTCCGCGTACGCCCGCAGGAACCCCTTCGTGTACGCGTCGCCCGGCAGGAGCGCCCAATCCTCCTGCTCGAGCGCGGTCAGATAGCGATCACGGATCCGGATCGCCTTCTGCACGTCCTCCGCACTGAGACCCCGCCTCGTGCGAGCCTCGCGGAGGCTGGCACCGATCTCGAACATCGAGTCGATTGTTGCTGGACCCGCGCCGATCCGCCACCGGCCGCAGAGCGAAGGACACGGACAGAACGGGCGAGGGGACGAGCACGCACGGGGTGGCTACACTTCGGTTCGCGGGGCCATAGCTCAGTTGGGAGAGCGTCGCGCTGGCAGCGCGAAGGTCGCCGGTTCGAGCCCGGCTGGCTCCATTCCCGCGATTTGCAGGGAAGACCTGAACAACCAGAGGGTCAGGCCTGGAACCCGCGAGCTCCGTAGTCGGGGTTCCTGGGCACAGATAGTCGTCCTTCGACGCAAGCGGACGAGACGTACGGGGCGCCCCGGTTGCCGCGCCCCGCGGCTGCTGCTATCACGGGACGATGGGCGTGGGACGGTGGCGGCGGTGAGCCGTGTCGCGGGGACAGGTGCCGCAGAGTCAGCCCTGGACGAGCTCCGACGCAGCGAGTACGCGCGGCTCGACGCCGGCGGGCACGTCTACCTCGACTACACGGGCGCCGGCCTCTACGCCGAGTCGCAGCTCGCCGACCATCTCGAGCTGCTGCGCGCAAACGTCTTCGGCAACCCGCATTCGGTCAGCCCGGCGTCTGCGGCGATGACCGCCCTGGTCGAGCGGGCGCGCGAGGCGGTACTCGCGTTCTTCGGCGCCGACCCCGACGAGTACGTCGCGGTCTTCACGCCGAATGCGACCGGGGCGCTGCGGCTGGTCGGCGAGGCCTACCCGTTCCGGCGGGGCGACCGCTTCCTGCTCACCTTCGACAACCACAACTCCGTCAACGGGATCCGCGAGTTCGCGCGCGCCCGCGGTGCCGAGACGACCTACGTGCCGAGCGAAGCGCCCGACCTGCGCGTCGACGAGGAGCTGCTGCGGCGCTACCTGACCGAGGTCGCCGGCGAGCACCACAACCTCTTCGCCTATCCGGCGCAGTCGAACTTCTCCGGCGTCCAGCATCCGCTCGAGTGGATCGAGCAGGCGCAGCGGCAAGGCTGGGACGTGATCCTCGATGCCGCAGCGTTCGTGCCCACGAACCGGCTCGACCTGTCCCGTTGGCATCCCGACTTCGTCTGCCTGTCCTTCTACAAGATGTTCGGCTGGCCGTCCGGTGTCGGTGCGCTGATCGCCCGCCGCGAGGCGCTCGCGACGCTCGAGCGGCCCTGGTTCTCCGGCGGCACGATCGTCGCCGCGTTCGTGCAGCGCGACTGGTACCAGTCGGCACCCGGCGCGGCCCACTTCGAGGACGGGACCGTCAACTTCCTGAACCTGCCCGCGGTCGAGATCGGGGTCCGGTTCCTGGAACGGATCGGCATCGAGGCCGTGCACGCGCGGGTCGAGATGCTCGCCGGCAGGCTGCTCGACGTCCTCGCGTCGCTGCGTCATCCACGCGGCGAGCCGGCTGCGACCGTCTACGGGCCGCCCGATCTCGACCTCCGCGGCGGCACGATCGCGTTCAACTTCCTCCACCCCGACGGCCGGATCGTGGACGAGCGCTACGTCGACCGCGTCGCACAGCGACACTCGATCTCGCTCCGCACCGGCTGCTTCTGCAATCCCGGCGCCGGCGAGGTCGCCTTCACGATCTCGCGGGAGACGCTCGTCGGTGGCGAGTTCGGCGAGGGTATGACCCTTGACGACTACGTGGCCGAGATCGGCCTTCCCTCCGGCGGCGCCATCCGCGCCTCTCTCGGCATCGCCTCGAACTCCGCCGACATCGAGCGCTTCGCGGCGTTCGCCGCCGAGTTCGTCGACCTCGCCGACGTACCCGGCGACCTGCCTCCACGCACCGGCTGCTGAAGACAATTCGGCGCGCGGAGCTCTCTCGCGCGCGACGCGCGAGCCGGTCAGCCGGTGAGCTCGGATCGGATACATAGGATTCCCCCGTGGCGCGGGCGCTCGTCATCGTCGACATCCAGGACGACTACTTCCCCGGTGGGGCGTATCCGCTCTTCGGGCCGGACGCGGCGGCCGAGCGGGCGCGGCTCCTGCTCCAGGGGTTTCGCGCCGCCGGCGAGCCGGTCGTCCACGTCCAGCATGTCTGGGACGCGCCGGATGCGCCGTTCATGCGGCCGGGCACTCCGGGGATCGAGATCAACGAGGCGGTGGCGCCGCTGCCCGGCGAGCCGGTGATCCGCAAGCAGCACCCGAACGCATTCCGTGACACCGCGCTCGAGCGGACGTTGCGCGAGGCCGGCATCGACAGCGTGGTCGTCTGCGGGATGATGACGAGCATGTGTGTGGACGCGTCCGTCCGCGCAGCAGCCGACCTCGGCTTCGAGGTCGCCGTCGCCCACGACGCATGCGCGACCTGCGATCTCGAATTCGGCGGGCGTGTCGTCCCGGCCGCGGACGTGCATGTGGCCTTCCTGGCCGCTCTCGACGACAGCTACGCGCGCGTCGTCGCCGCCGGCGAGCTCCTGCCCGCGTGAGGAGCGGTCGCCCGGCGGCTCGAGCCGTTGTGAGTCGCGGCCCGGTTGGCTAGGATCGCATCGTGCCGCGCTACATCATCGTTCGCAGCTTCGACGTCGGAGAGCCGGAGATGCCCGCGGTCGGACGGCGGTCGAGGGCGATCGTCGAGGACGAGCTCCCCGAGATCACCTGGGAGCACAGCCACGTCGTCGTCGACGACGCGACCGGGAAGGTGCGGACGTTCTGCATCTACTCGGCGCCCAGCGAGGACATCGTGAGGGAGCATTCGTCCCGACTCGGTCAGCACCGGATCGACTCGATCGACGAGATCGTCGGCGACGTCACGCCGGCGGACTTTCCCCCCGTCTGACGTCCGGCAGGTGGAAGGACGCCGTGCTGGCGAGCGCCAGGCGGCGACGGAGCATGCTCCGCCGCTCGGCGTCGTCCGAAGGGACGAGCTCGAGCGCTTCGCGGTAGAGCAGCGCGGCGTGATCTTTCGCCCAGCCGCGCTCCGCCTGCTCCGCCGAGCGCACGAGCTGCTGCACGGCGCGCTCGTGGTCGCCGGCGTCGCGCCAGTGATGGGCGAGCGCGCCGACGGCCTCCACTGACACCCCGGTCGACGTCTCGAAGAACTCGGCTGCGAGCGCGTGCCGGCGGGCGCGGTCCGCGCGTGGCAGGAGGTCGTAGGCGACGTCGCGGATCAGGACGTGCGTGAACGCGAATTGCTGCTGCCCCTCGATGATCGAGGCGGTCTCGCGGCGAACGAGGTCGCGGCGCTCGAGCTCGCCCAACAGGTGCTCGAGATCGCGGTTCTCGGGATCGAGGGTCCGCAGGGCGGCGAGCCAGAACACCTTGCCGATGACCGCGGCGTCGAGGAGCAGCGCTCGCTCCTGCCGCGGAAGCGCGTCGAGACGGGCCTCGACGATCCCGCGGACGCTCGTGGGAAGCGTGCCGGGCCCCGTCTCGGCGATGCTCGCCGCGATCTGCTCGATGAAGAGGGGATTGCCCTCCGCCATCCGGATCACCTCGTCCGCCCGGAGCCGGTCGGCCAGCCGCTTGATTGCGAGCTCGCGCGCCTGCTGCTCGTTGAGTGGCCCGAGCGTCAACGCGGTGTAGCCGGAGAGTCCGGCGCCCCAGCCCTCGCGCGTGTCGAGGAGCTCCGGGCGGGCGAGCGTGACCAGCAGCACGGGGAGGTCCCGCGCGTGCATCGCGAACGTGTCGACGAAGTCGAGCATGTTGGCGTCCGCCCAGTGGATGTCCTCGAAGACGAGCACCGTCGGTTGCTCGCGCGCCGCGGCCTCCAGGAACTCGCGTGCCGACTGGAACAGCGCGGCGCGATCGGACGCCTCGCCTCCGGCGTCGACGCCCACGATCGCCCCGAGGTGCCCGGCGACGACCTCCGGATCGGCGTCGGCGTTCGCGAGCAGCGTCGCCGTGCTCGCCCGGAGCTTCTCGGCGATCACCGGGGCAGCGTCGCTCTCGAAGCCTCCGCACAGCTTCATGACCTGCGTCGCGAGCGCACCGTAGGCCCCGCTCTCGCGGTACGGCAGGGAGCGTCCGTGCACGACGCGGGCGCCTCCGGTCGCGACGACGCGGCCGAACTCGGCGGCGAGCGTGGACTTTCCGACGCCGGTCGGGCCGAAGATCGACACGAGGTGGGGCAGCCGCTCGCCGGAGGCGCGTTCCCAGAGCGCGAGCAGGATCGCGATCTCGCTCGTGCGGCCCACGATCGACGAGCTGGCGATCGGACGCTCGCCGGCCGCGGTCAGGGGACGCACCGCCACCCACGCCTGGAGCGGATGCTCCTTGCCCTTCGCGACCACGGGCTCGCTCGCCGCGTACTCGATGGCGTCTTTCGTCTGGCGGTAGGTCTCCTCGCCGACCACGATGCCGTTCACCGGTGCCGCCGACTGGAGGCGCGACGCAGTGTTCACCACGTCGCCCGCGACGAGCGACTCGCCGAGCTCCGGACGAGCTCCGAGCGACACGACGGCCTCACCCGTGTTGACGGCGATCCGGATCGCGAGGTCGCCCCCGGCGATGTCCCCGACGCCTTCGCGGACGACGAGCGCCGCGCGGACCGCGCGCTCTGCGTCGTCGCCGTGGGCGATCGGCGCGCCGAAAAGCCCCATCACGGCGTCGCCGATGAACTTCTCGACGACGCCGCCGAACGACTCGATCTCGCGGCGGACGCGCTCGTGGTAGGGCGCGAGCACGGCGCGCACGTCCTCCGGGTCGAGCCGTTCGGCTCTCGCCGTGAACCCGACGAGGTCGACGAAGATGACCGTGACGATCCGGCGCTCGTCGCCCGCAAGCGTCTCCTCGGCCAGGGGCGAGCCGCACGCGAGGCAGAAGCGCGCGACATCGGGGTTCTCCTGGCCGCAGACGCGACAGACGGGCACCGGCAGAGCGTAAAGCGGGCGACAGAGCCGTGCAGGCATGGGTGCGGGCCGCGCGCATGGGGCGGGTTGCCGCCGGCGAGTCGTGCGGGTTGCGCCCGCTCCCCGCTGCCAGCGAAGCTGCAGGGGTGGCGCGCCTCCTCGTCCCGCTTCGGCTGGCGCTCGTCCGGCTGCGCGCGCACTGGGCTCGCAGCCTTCTCGCGGTGCTCGGGATCGCGGTCGCAGCCGCCGTCCTGGCCATGACGACGGTCGCCTCCGTCGCCGTGCAGGATCGTGCGGTCCAGCGCTCGCTCGCCGAGCTCGCCCCGTCCGACCGGGCGCTTCAGGTGACCTGGAGCGGCGTCCCGGCGCAGTCGAAGCTCTCGCTCGCGCAGCTCGACCGGGCTGCCCGGAAGGCGCTTCGCGTGGCGGTCGCGCGGCCGGCGTTCCGCGTCGCCGTCTACCGGCAGGCGAACTGGGGCGGGGCATACGTGAGCCTCGGCGCGGTCGACGGGCTGGCGCAGCGGGTCGCGCTCCGCTCCGGGCGCCTTCCGCGGCCGTGCACGCCCGAGCGCTGCGAGCTCCTCCAGATCGGCGGCGCTCCGGTCAATCCGAAGCTCCCGTTCCTCCACGTCGTCGGCCGCGCCGTGCTGCGGCCCGGCGCCCCGCTTCGCGACTACTTCGGCGCCGCCGGGCCTCGGCGGCCACCGGTCCTGCTCGCCGACGGCGTCGCCGGCTTCGTGCAGTTGCGGCTTCCCGATGCCGCGTTCGTCGCCCGCAGCTACGGCTGGATCGTCGCGCTGCCGCCGGGCTCGGTGCACCCCTGGGATCTCGGTGGGTTCCAGCGGCGGCTCGATCTCGCGGAGACGCGGCTCGAGAAAGCGACGGATCTCTTCATGCTCGCCGCTCCGTCCGACGCGCTCGCAGCCGTGACGCAGACGAGTCGCGTCGCCGCGAGGCGCCTCCTCGTCGTCGGGGGCGACGCCGCTCTGCTCCTGCTCGGCTTCGCCGTGCTCGCGTCCACGAGGCTCCGCCGCGATCACGACGCCCTGCACCGCCGTCTGCGCAGGCTCGGCGCGCGGGCCGGGCAGAGCGGTCTCGTGACCGCGGCGGAAGTACTGGCGCTCGCCGTCACCGGCGTCTCCGCAGGCTGGGCGGCCGGCTCGGGGGCCGGAGCGCTGCTCGCGGTCCGGCTCGGAGCGCCGGCGGGCGCGGCGGTCGACCACTCCGCGGTCACCGGCGGCGGGATCGCGGTTGCCTGTGGTCTCGCCGCGCTCACCGCCTCCGTGCTGTTCGTCTCCCTGCGCGCCCCAGGGTTCGCCGTCGGAGGTGCGCGGGTGACCGCTGCCGATGTCGCCGCCGCGGGCGCTCTCGGCGCGATCCTGCTCGCACTCGCGCGCGGCAAGGCGGACACGACATCCCTGGCGGCGGGCGGTGGCACCGGGGTCGTGCTGCTCCTGCTGCCGGCGCTGGCGATCGTCGTGCTCGCGGTCGTCGCGGCGCGCCTGCTCACGCCGGCGCTGCGACTCCTCGAACGGGCCGCGCGCCGCGGTCCCGTCGCCGCCCGCGTGGCGCTCCTGTCGCTCGCCCGCGCGCCGGGGCAGGCGACCCTCTCCGTCGTCTTCTTCGTCGTCGCCGTCAGCGTCGCCGTGTTCGCCGTCTCGTACCGCGCGACCCTCCAGACCGGCGAGCGGGTGGAAGCCGCATACGCGGTACCCGCGAGGTACGTGCTGACGGAGGATCTGACGAAGCTCGTGTCGTTGCAGCAGGCGGCTCCGCCGGCACGCGTCGAGCGTCTGGGCGGTGCGACGCCGGTCGTGCGGGACGCGGGGTTCGTCGACGCGGGCGGCGGGGTCGACTTCACGTTGCTGGCGCTCCCGTCCACCGCGTTCGCCGGGATCGGCGGCTGGCGGGGCGACTTCTCGGGAGAGAGCAGGGCGACGCTCGCCCGCCTGATCCGCCCGCCCGGCCCGACTGCGCTGCGCGGGCTCGACCTGCCCGAGCGCGCCCGCTTCTTCGAGCTGCCGGTGACGGTGCAGGGCGACCGCGTCGGCATCTCCCTGACGGTGCTCGATCCGAGGGGCGACTTCTCCACGATCCTGCTCGGAGAGCACGACCGCGGTCGCCACGTCCTGCGGGCGCGGATCCCCGTCGCGGCGCGCGGGGGCCGCGTGATCGCAGTCAGGGTCACGCTGCCGGTGATCTCGGCGTTCGTCGCAGGCCACAAGGAGAGCGGGACGGCGCTTTCGGTCTCCGACGCGTCGCACGGCAGCCTGACGCTCGGCCGGCTCCACGCGGGTGGACGCGTGCTGGCTGCGTGGCCGGGCTGGATCGGGGTCAACGGCCTGCGGCGTCCGGACGCCGACGTCGCGACGCTGCACTACGTCGTCAACCGCGCCGCCGACAGTCTCTTCCGCCCCCGTCAGCCGTTCGAGGGCGAGCCGGTGCCGGTCGTCGTCACGCCCGCGCTCGCCGCCGCTGCCGGCGCGGACGGCCTGCTGCCGTTGCACGTCGAGGCGAGCACCATCCTGGCGCGCGTCGTCGGGGTCACGCGATACGTGCCCTCGGTGAACGGCGACGCGGTGGTCGCGGACTCCTCGTGGTGGCTCGATGCCGCAAACGCGGCCTGGCCCGGGAGCGGGGCGCCGACCGAGTGGTGGCTCGACCCGACACGTACAGGGGCGTCTCGCCTCCTCGCGCGACCTCCGTTCTCGTCCCTCTCGGTCACCTCCCGCTCGGCGACGTACCGGCAGCTTCGCACCGATCCACTCGCGCGCGGGACGCTCGACGTGCTGTTCGTGAGCGCCGCCCTGGGGCTCGTGCTCGCGGCCGTCGGCGTCCTGTTGTCCGTCGTCGGCGACCTTCGGGACGAGAGCGGCGAGCTCCACGACCTCGAGGCGCAGGGCGCCTCGCCGGCGGACGTGCGCCGCCATCTGCTCCTGCGCGCCTCGACGGTGTTCGGCGCGGGCGCGGTGGGCGGGCTCGTCGCGGGCTTTGCCGTCGGCGCCCTCGTCGTCGCGGTCGTGACGGTGACCGCGGGCGCCGAGGCGCCGCTGCCGCCCCTCGAGCGGGTCGCGGACTGGCCCGTGGTGCTGCTCGCTCTCGCCGCCCTCGCAGTCGCAGCCGGCCTCGGCGCGCTCGCGGCGACGCGAGGCGCATTCGACGCGGTCGGCCGGCGTCGCTTCTCGGAGGGGCTGTGACCGTCACAGCGGTCGAAGCGGACGGGCTCTTCCGCCTCTATCCGACCGAGGACGGGAGCGCGGTGGCGCTCCAGGGGCTCACGCTTGCCGTCGAACCGGGCGAGCTGCTCGTCGTCCTCGGCCCGAGCGGCTCCGGCAAGAGCACGCTCCTGCGGATCCTCGCCGGGCTCGATCGGCCCTCGGCGGGCACCGTCCGCGTCTTCGGACGGGACCTGCGCACGCTCCGCGGTCGCGCGCTCCGCGAATACCGGACGCGCACCCTCGGCTACGCCGACCAGCACTACACCCGCGCCCTGCTGCCCGAGCTCGGCGCGCAGGAGCAGGTCGAGCTGCGGCTCGGGCTGCTCGGCGTGCCACGACACGAGCGTGCCCGGGCGGCGGCCGCGCTGCTCGAGCGGGTCGACCTCGCCGACCGCGCGCAGGCGCGACCTTCCGAGCTGTCGGGCGGCCAGCAGCAGCGAGTCGCGCTCTGCGCCGCGCTCGCGCACGGCCCGCGGCTGGTCGTTGCCGACGAGCCGACCGGCGAGCTCGACCGCGAGAGCGCGGCACAGGTCTACGCGGTCGTGCGGGAGCTCGCGCGTGCGGCCGGTGCGACGACGATCCTGGTCAGCCACGATCCGGAGTCGGCTGCCGTCGCCGACCGCGTCGTCCAGATCCGCGACGGCCGCGTCAGCGACGAGTCGCATGCCGGCGAGTCGCGCGCGATCGTGAACCGCGGCGGCTGGATTCGCGTGCCCGAGGAGCTCCTGCGGCGGGCGGGCCTCGAGCGCCGCGCGCGCATCGAGGTGGACGAGCGCGGGCTCCTCGTCTCGGGCGAGCATCCAACGCGACCCCCTGAGCCCACGCCGGTCGTGCCACCACCGACGGCCGGCGAGATCGTCGCCGAGACGATCGGACTCTCGCGGACGTTCGGCGACCGGTCCAGTCCTCTCCGGTCTCTCCGCCGCCTTTGCCGCCGGCCGCCTGACGGCGGTCACCGGGCCCTCCGGGTCCGGGAAGTCGACGCTGCTCCACCTGCTCGCCGGCCTCGACGTTCCGACTGGAGGCGAGGTCGTCGTGCTCGGCACGCCGCTCTCCGGGCTCGACGCGTCGGCGCGGGCCGGGCTGCGCCGGTCGCGCGTCGCCATCGTGCAGCAGGGGACCGACCTCGTGCCGTTCCTCGACGCCCGGGAGACGGTCGAGCTCGCGCTCGTTCGCCGGGGCTCCGCCCGTCTCGCGGCCCGGCGCGGGGCCGAGGCGGCGCTCGAGTCGGTGGGGCTCGCCGAGCTGATGGCGCAACGCGTCGGACGCCTCTCGATGGGAGAGCGCCAGAGGGTGGCGATCGCCCGGGCGCTCGCAGCGCAGCCGAGGCTCCTGCTCGCCGACGAGCCCACCGCCCGCCTCGACGAGGCGAACGCACGCGCGATCGGCGCTCTCTTCGCGACGCTCGCCGAGGAGACCGGAGCAGCGGTCGTCTGCGCGACGCACGATCCGGTCCTGACGGCCCGCGCCTCGGCCGAGGTCGCGCTCGGAGGTGGCCGGTAGGGCGGGCCGGCGAGCTCCGGCTCGGCGGAGCACGCACCTTGCCGCTCCCTACACTCCGTGGGTATGAGTCAGGCGAGCGTGGATCTCCTCCTGCGCGGCTACCACGCCTTCGTCGACGGCGACCTCGAGGCCATCGCCGGGATGCTCGATCCCGACGTCGAGTGGGTCGGCGTGGGCGAGGAGGCGACACTCGTCAGCCGCGAGGAGGTTCTTTCGGTCCTCGCCGAGCGGGTCGACGAGCGGTACCACGTCACCGTCGATCGGGCGATCGGACTCGCCGACTGCGTCGTCGTCAGCATGCGCTTCTCGCGCGTGGAGGCCGATCCGGCCGACGAGCGCCCGCTGCAGAGCCGCCGCTACTACCTCGTCGGCCGCTATGCAGCGGTCGTCCGCACGCGGGAGGGGCGCGTCGTCCGGGTCGAGGAGCACCCGCATCTCGCCGCCGCCCTCGAATCGGTCGGGCTGGAGGACGAGGCTGTATGAGGCGGGTGCTCGTCACGGGTTTCGAGCCGTTCGGCGGCGCCGACGTCAACCCGTCGGAGCTGCTCGTGCAGGCGCTCGCAGCGGCTCCGCCTGCCGGGATCGAGCTTGTCACCGCAGTGCTCCCCGTGTCGTACGGGCGAGCCGGCAGCCTCCTGGAGAGCGCCGTCCGCTCCGCCGAGCCGGAGCTCGTCGTCTGCTTCGGTCAGGCCGACGGTCGCAGCGGCATCTCCGTCGAGCGGGTCGCCCTCAACCTCGACGACACCGAGCGTCCGGACAACGAGGGCGTCGTCTCGCGCAGCGAGATCGACCCGGCGGGTCCGGTCGGGTATCGCTCGACGCTGCCGGTGGACGACATCGTCGCGGCGCTGCGCGCCGAGGGGATCCCGGCCGCGAGCTCGCGCGACGCGGGCGGATACCTCTGCAACCGGGTCTTCTACATGCTGATGCGCCTCCTGGAGGCGGAGCGCCCGGCCGCGCGCGGAGGATTCGTCCACGTGCCGCTCCTGCCGGAACAGGCGCTGGATCGACCCTCCCCGAGCATGCCGCTCGAGACGATCGAGCGAGCTGCGCGCGTCGTTCTCGCCGCCACCGTCGCCTGACCCGGCTCCGCCCGCACGGGAATGCACCGACCGCCGAGGCCGTTCCACAGTAAGTACAATTTCGATATCTGGTATCTCAATGGAGAGTGATAACGCAGTGACAGATCTCTTGCTCGTCCCGCTCGAGGACACCGTCGTCTTCCCGGGCATGACGGTCACGCTCGCCGTCGACGTCGACGACGAGGAGCGCGTGCTGCTCGTGCCACGCCACGAGAGCGAGTACGCGCAGGTCGGCACCGTGGCCGAGGTGACCGACCGCGTTCGCCTGCCGGGCGGCGCGCGCGCGGTCACGCTCGCCGGCCTCCATCGCGCGGTCATCGGCGCCGCGCACACCGACGCGCTCGGGCGGCTTCGCGCGGCCGTCGAGGAGCGCCCCGACGAGAACCCGCCGCCCGTCCAGACGCGCGAGCTCGAGCGCGAGTACCGCGCCGTCGTGGAGGAGATCCTCGAGCTCCGCGACGCGGACGAACGCGTCCGTGAGTTCCTCCGCGCGATCACCGAGGCGGGCGCCCTCGCCGACACGTCCGCCTACGCGCCCGATATCACCTTCGCGCACCGCGTCGAGCTGCTCGAGAAGGTCGACGTCGTCGAGCGGCTCGAGCTCGCCCTCTCGCTCCAGCGGGAGCGGCTCGCAGAGCTGCAGGTGCGCCGCCGCATTCGCGAGGACGTCGAGTCGGGTGCCCAGCGCCAGCAGCGAGAGTGGTTCCTCCGGCAGCAGCTCAACTCGATCCGCAAGGAGCTCGGCGAGGACGAGGGCTCGCTCGCCGAGGAGTACGCGCGCAAGATCGAGGAGGCCGGGATGCCGGACGACGTCCGCGCACAGGCCGAGCACGAGCTGCGCCGCCTGGAGACGATGGGCGACGCCTCTCCGGAGGCCTCGATGATCCGCACGTACCTCGACTGGCTCACCGCCGTGCCGTGGTCGAAGCGCTCCGAGGAGACGCTCGACCCCACGGGGGCGCGGACGGTGCTGGACACCGATCACGCGGGCCTCGAGGACGTGAAGGACCGGATCGTCGAATACCTGGCCGTGCGCAAGCTGCGCCAGGACCGCGGGATCCCGAACGACAAGCGCTCGGGCGCGATCCTCACCCTGATCGGGCCGCCCGGCACCGGGAAGACGTCGATCGGCGAGTCCGTCGCGCGCGCCCTCAACCGGGAGTTCGTCCGCATGTCGCTCGGCGGCGTCCGCGACGAGGCCGAGATCCGTGGCCACAGGCGCACGTACATCGGCGCGCTGCCCGGCAGGCTCGTCCGCGCCCTCCGCGACGCCGGGACGATGAACCCCGTGATCCTCCTCGACGAGGTCGACAAGGTCGGCGCGGACTGGCGCGGCGACCCCTCCGCCGCGTTGCTCGAGGTGCTCGATCCGGCACAGAACCACTCGTTCCGCGACCACTACCTCGACGTCGAGCTCGACCTGTCCGAGGTCTTCTTCATCGCGACGGGGAACGTCGCCGACACGATCCCGGGGCCGCTGCTCGACCGGATGGAGGTCATCCGCTTCGACGGCTACACCGCCGACGAGAAGACGGCGATCGCCCGCGGCTACCTGTGGCCGCGGCAGCGTGAGCGGAACGGGCTCCGCGACGACGAGGTGTCGATCTCGGACGACGTGCTCCAGCTCGTGATCTCCGAATACACGCGTGAGGCCGGCGTCCGGCAGCTCGAACGCGAGCTGGGGACGATCCTGCGCAAGACGGCGACGCGGGTCGCCTCCGAGACCGTCGACGTGCCGGTCGCAGTCGACGCGGACGTCGTCCGGGACGCTCTCGGCCGCCAGCGCTTCTTCCAGGAGGCCGCGGAACGGACGGCGGTTCCCGGAGTCGCGACCGGACTGGCCGTCACCGGAACGGGGGGAGACGTGCTCTTCGTCGAGGCGGCGGCGATGGACGGCGGGTCCGACCTCCTGCTCACCGGGCAGCTCGGCGACGTGATGAAGGAGTCGGCGCGAATCGCGCTCTCCTACGTGCGCTCCCACGCGGAAGAGCTCGACGTCGACCCGAAGGCCTTCGACGATCGCTCCTTCCACGTGCACGTCCCCGCCGGCGCGATCCCGAAGGACGGCCCGAGCGCCGGGATCACGATGGCGACGGCGCTCGCCTCGCTGCTCTCCGGCCGGCCCGTGAAGCACACGGTCGGGATGACCGGCGAGGTGACGTTGCAGGGACGCGTCCTGCCGATCGGCGGGCTCAAGCAGAAGGTGCTCGCCGCGCACGCTGCCGGACTGACCGACGTGATCATCCCGGAGCGGAACCGGGGCGACCTCGAGGACGTCCCCTCGGAGGTGCGCGAGGCGATGCGCTTCCATCCCGTGATGACGCTCGGCGAGGTGCTCGACCTGGCGCTCGAGCCGAAGCCGAAGCCGTCGCTGCACGCGGTCTAGGTCGATCGGCGATGCGCTGTCGACGGTGTCAGCCGCTGCCGGAGGAGGTCGCGCGCGCGGCCGACCTCCTCGGCCGGCGCTGGGTGCTGGCGATCCTCTGGGCTGCAGCCGAAGCCGGGGCGGTTCGCTTCAACGAGTTCAAGCAGACGCTCCAGGGGATACCCCCGCGGACGCTCGCGGCACGTCTGCTGGAGCTCGAGGAGGCGGGCATCCTGGAGCGGCGCGTCCTCGCCACGCGTCCGCCGCGGGTGGAGTACCGCCTCACCGCCGCAGGCCGCCGCCTGGGGGCGCTGGTCGAGGCGATGCACGCCTGGGCCTCCCACGCGTGAGCGATCGAGGATGCCGCGGAGCGGCGACGGTCCCCTGTGCCGTCGGCGTGCGGACGCGACGGCGGTCGGCGGGTAGACTCCCTGGCGGTGGCGCCGGACTCGATCTGGGAGATCGTCTTCCTGATGGTGATCCTCAAGATCCCCATCGTCTATCTGTGCGTGGTCGTCTGGTACGCGGTCAGGGCCGAGCCGCGGGGAGGTCGTGGCACGCGTGCCGCCGTCAGGACGGAGCCGGACGAGCCGGGTCCCGGCTGGGGCCCCAGGCGGCGTCCGCGCCGCCTGCCGCCACGCAGGCCGCACGGTGGCCCCTCGCGTGCCTACCCGCGCACGCCGCGCACCGCGTTCGCCCGGGCGAGGGCTGACCGGCGATGAGCGTCGAGCCGTCCGCCGTCCGCGAGCCGGGACGCTCCCGGCCCGCCGAGATCGTCGCCGGCTATCTCGCGTCCCTCGCGATCTTCACGAGCGTGATCGCGCTCGCCTGGCACCCCTTGCGACTGAGCCCGCTCGCAATGCTCATGGCGCTCGTGGCGTCGGGCATGGCGGGACGCGACCGCAGGCTCGTGTTCGCCGCGGTGATCATCGCGGCGACATGCTTCTTCCTCGGGTTGACGATCGCGGTCGTCACCGAGCGTCCCCTCTGGTAATCGCGTGGGGGAACCCATGGTTCCCCCACGGGCCCCCTCCTTGATCGTCGCGCGTGGCGGAGCGCTCTTGCGCTCCGGCGAGAGCGCGGTCTCGCCTCCGCGCGCGGACGGTTCGCGTCTCCGCGGGCGAACGGCAGCGACCTCGACGAGCCGGGTGCTCGGTGCTGCCGGTGGTCCTCCCGCTGCTACAAAGGGTGGAGGGATGAGCCGGCCGGACGTCGACGGACTGAACACGGGCTACGCCGCGCTGCTCTTCGAGCAGTACCTCGAGAACCCGACCGCCGTGCCGTCCGAGTGGCGCGTCCTGTTCGAGTCCGGCCCCGGGCAGCTCCTCGCGACCCAGCCCGGACTCGCACGCCTGCTCGAGCACGCCGCAGAAGACGGCGCCAACGGTCACGCGACCATCGATGCTCCGGCGGAGCGGCTCGTGGACAGGGAAGCCGCCGACTCGGCCGCGGCGCCGCCAGCGCCGCCGGCGCCTTCCGCGGCCCTGCCGGACCCGGAGCTGCTCGGCGGGATCGCGGCGGCGATGGCGCTCGTCAAGGCCTTCCGCATGCACGGGCATCTCGCTGCGCATCTCGACCCGCTCGGGTCGGAGCCGCACGGCGACCCCGCACTCGAGCCGGAGCGGCTCGTTCCGAAGCTGACGCCCGAGCTCCAGGGCCGGATCCCCGCCTCGCTGCTCCGCCTCTACGTCGAGGGTGCGACCCTCGCCGAGGCGCTCCCGCGGCTCCGTGAGACCTACACCGGGACGATCGCCTACGAGATCGAGCACATCTCCGACCACGAGGAGCGCGTGTGGCTGCGCCAGGCGATCGAGTCCGGCCGCTACCGGCGTCCCCTCCCGGCCGACGAGAAGGTCCGCTTGCTCGCGCGGCTGAGCGAGGTCGAGGGGATGGAGCACTACCTGCGGCGTGCCTTCCTCGGCCAGAAGCAGTTCTCGGTCGAAGGGCTCGACGTCATGATCCCGATGCTCGACGAGGCGATCGACCTCGCCGCGGGCGCCGGCGCGCACGATGTCGTGATCGGAATGGCGCATCGCGGCCGTCTGAACGTGCTCGCGCACGTCGTCGGGAGGCCGTACGAGACGATCCTGCGCGAGTTCGAGGGCGAGCGCACGATCGAGGCCGTCGTCACGACCGACGAGGGTGGGACGGGCGACGTCAAGTACCACCTCGGAGCGCAGGGAACGCGGTCGACGCTCGCCGGCGACGTCACGGTGACGCTCGTCTCGAATCCGAGCCATCTGGAGGCGGCCGACCCTGTCGTCGAGGGCCGGGCGCGTGCCGAGCAGACGGATCGCTCGACGCGCGAGGGCTACAGCGACCCGAGCGTCGCCCTGCCCGTCCTCATCCACGGCGACGCCTCCTTCGCCGGCCAGGGCGTCGTCGCCGAGACCTTCAACCTGCAGGCGCTCGCCGGCTACTCGACCGGCGGCACGCTGCATCTCATCGCCAACAACCAGGTGGGCTTCACGACGGATCCCGAGAGCGGACGGTCGACCCGATACTCGAGCGACCTGGCCAAGGGATTCGACGTCCCGATCGTCCACGTGAACGGCGACGACCCCGAAGCCGCGCTGACCGCGATCCGGCTCGCGCTCGCCTACCGGCGCAAGTTCGGCCACGACGTGGTCGTCGACCTCGTCGGCTACCGCAGGCACGGCCACAACGAGCAGGACGAAGCTGCGTACACCCAACCGCTGCTCGCGGCTGCGATCGCCGAGCACCCGACCGTGCGCGAGCAGTTCGCCGCGCGCCTCGTGGCCGACGGCGTACTCACGCAGGAGCAGGCCGACGAGCTGGCGGCCGAGGTGCTGGCGCAGCTGAAGCGCGCCCACGAGGTGCTGAAGGAGTCGTTCGGCTCGGCGTCGACGCCGCCGGGCGAGGGTCAGCTGCCCGCCGGGATCGGAGCCACGGTCCAGACGGCTGTCGGCGCGGAGCGGCTGCGGTCGCTCAACGAGCAGCTCCTCAGCGTCCCGGACGGCTTCGCACCGCACCCGAAGCTCGTCAAGCAGCTCGAGCGCCGCCGTGAGGCGCTCGACGAGGGTGGGATCGACTGGGGTCAGGCGGAAGCGCTTGCCTTCGCGACGCTGCTCGTGGACGGCATCCCGATCCGCGTCACGGGACAGGACACCGAACGTGGCACCTTCTCGCACCGGCACGCCGTCCTCCACGACGTGAACACGGGGGCGGCGTACACGCCGATGCAGCACCTGGACGATGCCTCGGCGTCCTTCGAGATCTACAACTCGCCGCTGTCGGAGTACGCCTGCCTCGGCTTCGAGTACGGGTACTCGACCTCCGCCCCCGACGCGCTCGTGCTCTGGGAGGCCCAGTTCGGCGACTTCGTCAACGGCGCGCAGATCGTGATCGACCAGTTCATCTCGGCCGGCCTTGCAAAATGGCGCGAGACGTCGAGGCTGACGCTTCTCCTGCCGCACGGGTACGAGGGCAACGGCCCCGAGCATTCGAGCGCCCGCCTCGAGCGGTTCCTCCAGCTCGCTGCTCAGGAGAACATCCGGATCGCGAACTGCACGACCGCCGCGCAGTACTTCCATCTGCTTCGCCGCCAGGCGCTCGACGCGACGGCGCGCCCGCTGGTCGTCATGACGCCGAAGGGCCTGCTGCGGCTGAAGCAGGCGGCGTCGTCCCTCGCCGACCTCGCCGCCGGGGGGTTCCGCCCGCTGCTGGACGACGCCGAGGCGGACCGCGCCTCCGTCGAGCGGCTCGTTCTCTGCCAGGGGAAGGTCTACTACGACATCGTCGGACACGAAGAGCACGCGCGTGCCCAGGGCGTCGCCGTGGCCCGTCTCGAACAGCTCTATCCGTTCCCCGTCGACCAGGCGAGAGCGCTCCTTGCCGGCTATCCGAACCTGCACGAGCTCGTGTGGGTGCAGGAGGAGCCGCAGAACATGGGCGCCTGGCGTGCGATCCGGCACCGCCTCGAGGAGGCGAAGCCGGAGCACGTCCCGCTCCTCTACGTCGGCCGTCCGTGGCGCGCAAGCCCGAGCGAGGGCTATCCGACCGCCCACCTGCGCGAGCAGGACAGGATCGTCCGGGCCGCCCTCACACGCTGAGCGCGCTCAGCGGGAGCGGCGCGCCCTGGCGACGCGGGAGGCGACCTTCGGGCCGTGCTCTCGTGCGAGGTTCAGCAGCTGTTTGCGCTGTTTCGGCGACAGCCGGCGCCACACGTCGAACGCCGTGATCGCGAGCCCGACCGGGCCGGGGCGGAGCTTTCGCAAGCGGGCCATGCCGTCATCCTCGCAGATCGGCTCCGTCCGAGCGTCCGTGGTGCCCGTGTTCGCCGCCGCGCTGCGCGTGGCCGTCGTGATGCTCGACCGGCGCACGCGCGGCGGGAGCGGGGAGCGGCGGCCGGCCGGGCGCCGGCGTCGGCGCGTCGTCCGTCCGGGTCGTCGCGGTCGGCTCGGGCGACAGTCGGAGCTGCGACCGGTGGTTGCGCCGCCGCCGCGGACGGTGGCTGCTCCGTCCCGTCCGGAGCCGGAGCAGACGGACGCCGGCTGCGACCCCGGCTGCTCGAGGGGCGGGGGAGCCGGTGGCCCGTGCCCGCGGACGTGTCCGCGACCGTGCCCGTGACCGGGGTTCTCGGGCGGGCGGCCGCGTGGAGGGCCACGTCGCTTCCGCGGTCGGACAGGGTTCGGCGCCGTGGCCGGCGACGGCTCGGCCTCGATCGCGCCGAGGATCTCCGGAGCCGGCGGAGGCTCGGTCGCGACGGGCGGCGCGCCGGCTGCCGTCGGGGCCGCGGGTGGGGTATGCGGGAGGCGGCGGCGACGGCGGCGGTGCGGCCGGAGGGGGTGCGGCTGGAGGGGGAGGAGGGTTGCGCAGTCGGCGGCGCGACGGGGTGCCGGGCCGGTTGCCCCCGGGGACGGGGGTGCTGCCCGGCGCGCGTGGCCGCGTGCTGCTGAGGGCCGGGCGCCGGCGTGGAGGCGGGGACCGAGGGCAGCGCGAGCGGCGGCCCGAGCACGATCCGGGGCGTCGGGGACGTCCGGTGGTGTCGTGCCGGCGCCGGCGCGGCCTGCACGAGCAGCGGCGAGCGGCCGCCCGGGGGACGAGCACGACCCGTCCTCCGGCGTCCGGCTCCGAGAGCAGACGCGGGATCAGCGCGACCCCCGCGATCGCGCCGGCGAGAACGACCCCTACCAGCGTGCGCCCGATGATCCATGCTCGCTGCTCGCCAGGGAGAGAACAATCCCTTGAACGGGGCATCGGCAGGCGACGCCGGAACCCTGATCATGCGGTATGGGGTCAGATCCACCGCATCGTGCGTAGCTTCAAGCTCAAGCTCGTCGCGTACTTCGTGCTGCTCTCGCTCCTGCCGGCGGCGGCCGCCTTCTGGGGATTCGCCACCGTGACGGGCCAGAACGAGACGCATCAGGGTCGACGTGCGGCTGGAGGATGATCTGCGCGAGGCGCTCGCGTCGCTCCAGCAGCGCGTCGACGGGGCGCAGGCGGTCGCAGAGCGGATGGCGCGGACGCGAGGTGTGCAGGTCTCTCTCGACCGCCGGGACCGCGTCGGGCTCGCACGCCTCGCGAGCGGGACGCCCGGCATCTACTTCACCGCGCCTGCCGGCCTCCACGCCGGTCCGCGACCTGGTGTCGCCGAGCGACGCCGGGTCGAGGTGATCACGCAGAGCAGACGGGTGGGGAGCGTCGTCGGCTTCGTGCCGCTCGACTCGGCGATGCTGGCCTCGCTGCGACGCGTCGCCGGCCTGGCGGCGACCGACGCCCTCGTCCTTCTCGAGCACGGCCGGATCGTGGCATCGAGCCCCTCGGTGCAAGGCCGCGTCGGTCTCCCGCCGGGAGGGACGGCGACGCAGTCCGTCGGCGGCGTCCGCTATCGCGTGCTCGTCGCTCCGGCACTCTCCGGCGCCGCCGGCGCGCGCCTCGGCGTGCTCGCCCGCCAGTCGTTGATCGACGCCGCCGCCGCGTCCTCCCGCAACCGGATCCTGCTCGGGCTGCTCGTCTGCCTCGCGCTCGTCTCGGTCGTCGCTCTCGTGGAGGGACGCTCGATCGTGGGGACGCTGCGGACGCTTGCCGAGGCCGCGCACGCGATCGCCCGCGGACGGCTCGGCGAGCGGGTGCCCGTGCGCGGACGGGACGAGTTCGCCCAGCTCGGGCGCGCCTTCAACGAGATGGCGCTCCAGCTGGAGGAGCGACACCGCGAGCTCGAGGCGGAGCGCGCACGGCTGCGCGAGGCCACCGCCCGGTTCGGCGAGACCCTGGCCGCCACTCACGACGTCGACCAGCTGCTGCGCGTGATCGCCGAGGGCGCGGCGGAGGCGGCGGGCGCCCGTGGAGCGCGGCTCGCCGCGTCGAGCGGCGCCGTCGTCGAGACCGGCGACCTCGGCGGAGGCGCCGAGCGGCTCGAGCTGGCGCTCGCGGCGGGCGGTGAGACTCTCGGCCGGCTCGTGCTCGTCGGGGACGGATTCGACGAGGAGCAGAGGATGAGCGCCGCGTCGCTCGTGGCGCCCGCGGCGATCGCGCTCGAGAACGCCCGACTGCACCGGCTCGTCGAGCGTGAAGCGCTCGTCGACGCGCTCACCGGCGTGGCGAACCGCCGGGCGTGCGAGCAGACGCTGCGCGCCGAGATCGCGCGCGCCGACCGGCTGGGCACGCCGCTCTCCCTCGTCCTCGCAGACCTCGACGACTTCAAGGCGGTGAACGACCTGCACGGCCACGCCGCCGGGGACGAGCTGCTGCGAGCATTCGCCGCGGTGCTGCGCGGGACGATCCGGGTCGCGGATGTCGCCGGTCGTTGGGGTGGCGAGGAGTTCGTCCTGCTTCTTCCCGGGACAGACGCGGGCGGCGCCGTCCAGCTGGCCGACCGCATCCGCGTCGCGCTCGCCGGGCGGACGGTCTCCGGCCTCGGCGGCGAGGCGGTGGGCGTCACGTGCAGCTTCGGGGTCGCGCAGCTCGATCCCGGCGCGGACGCCGAGGCGCTTCTCTCCGCCGCCGACGGCGCGCTCTATCGGGCCAAACGACGAGGGCAAGAACCGGGTCGAGTCGGCGTCGGCCGCCGGGCGCGTGTAAGAGAGAGCACGTCGCGCTTCCCGGGTGATCGCGGCCGCCGAGAGGCTATTATCCCGCCGGAGGGGCAGGTACGAATCGGGAGGAACGAATGCCGGTGGACACCCCGTCGTTGTTTGCGCAGGTGATCAAAGAGCATCTGGAGCTGAAGGAGCGCAACTCCCAGCTCGACGGCGCGATGCCGATCGACCGCTACAAGGCCGGCGGCGACCCCTTCGAGAATCATCCGCTCTTCAAGACCGAGGAACAGGCCCGAATCGAGGAGACGATGGACGGCGTCGAGCCCGACTTCAGCGACGCGAGCCTCGAGAACGTTCTCGCATGGCCTGTCGAGGAAGAGCAGCACACGGTCGAGACCGTCGCGCCCGTCGCCGAGGAGTCCGGCTTCTGGACCGCCGGCGGCGCACGCGAGTTCGACTGGGGCGACTAGCCCCGGTCCGGGCTGCGATTCGACGCGACTGCGCGCCGGTCGCGCCGTCGAGCCGAGTTCGACCTTTCGCCGGGCCGGACTGAGAGAGTCCGGCCCGCACCGCGTATCCCCCGTCCGGGGGGTTCGTCGCGCCGGGGGCGGGACGATGGTTCGACGGTCCGCTCACCTGCAAGGGAGAAACCACTGCGGCTCGACCAATCAGCTCGACCGGGGCCCTCGTGGTAGCCCGGTCCGAAGCGCACTTGCGGCTCCTGCCGGAGACTCCCGATGCGAGTCGCGACGGAGCGCTCGTCGAGTCGTATCGGCGTCTCGCGGACGTGTTCCACGAGATCCTCGCCGAGCAGAGCCTCGACGCGCTGCTGGTGCTGATCGCCGACACCCTGGCCGAGCTCGTCCCGCACGACACCCTCACCATCTACGAGGCCGAGGAGGGCCAGTATCTACTCGTTCCGGTGCTGGCCCGCGACGAGTACGAAGACGAGATCCTGCGGACGACGATCAGCTTCGACGAGGGCATCACCGGCTGGGCGGCGCGCAACCGCGAAGCGGCGCTCGTCAACCAGGCGCACCTGGACCCTCGCGTCAGGTTCGTGCCCGGCACGCCGACCGACCCGGAGTCGCTGATCTCGATCCCGCTCGTCGCCCGCGCTGCGATCAAGGGCGTGCTCAACATCTACCGCGTCGGCGAGGACGGGGCCTTCGGCGAGGCCGAGTTCGAGCTCGCGAAGCGGTTCGGAGACGCCGCCGCGCTCGCGCTCGACAACGCCGAGATCCGCGCCCGCCTCGAGCACCAGGCGCGCACGGACTCGCTGACCGGGCTGCTCAACCACAGCGTCTTCTACGAGCGTCTGCTCCAGGCCCTCCAGGAGGCTAGCCACGCGCACACGCCCGTCGCCGTGCTCATGCTCGACATCGACGACTTCAAGCGGGTCAACGACGTCCACGGCCACGGCGTCGGCGACGAGCTCCTGCGGGGGCTCGCGGACGTCCTGCGTGCGAGCGTCCGCCCCGAGGACGTCATCTGCCGGCTCGGCGGCGAGGAGTTCGCGGTGATCATGGCGGGTTGCGACGGGGTGGACGCCCACAGCGCCGCCGAGCGGATCCGGCGCCGGCTCGCCGACGTCGACTTCCAGGCGGTCGGCAGGATCACCGTCTCGACCGGGATCGCGCTCGGCCCGGAGGATGCGATGAACCCCCGCGAGCTGGCCGCGTGCGCGGAGGCGGCGATGATGACGGCGAAGGCGCAGGGCAAGAACCGGATCGTCGGCTACGCGGAGGAGAAGACGCTCCGGCCCGACGCTCCGGCCGATGCCCGGGACGTGCGCTCGATCGCGCACATGAAGATGCTCCAGAGCCTGACGGGCAAGCTCAACCGCCTCAACGACGTGCGCAAGATCGCGGATGCGATCGCCGCCGAGCTGCGCTCTCTGATCGACTACCACAACTGCCGCGTGTTCGTCGTCGACGGCGACGAGCTCGTGCCGATCGCGTTCCTCGGCGAGCTCACCTCCGGCACGGCGGCACAGCCTCTCGACGTGCTGCGGATCCGGATCGGCGAGGGCATCACGGGCCACTGCGCGGAGATCGGCGAGTCGCTCCGGATCGGCGACGCAGCCAACTGCGAGTTCGGCCACCGGATTCCCGGCACCGCCGCGATCGAGGAGTCGCTGCTGGCCATCCCGCTTCGCTACGGCTCCCGCACCGTCGGCGTGATCGTGGTCTCGAAGCTCGGGCTCGACCAGTTCGACGAGGACGACGTCCGCCTGCTCGAGGTGCTCGCCGGCCACGCAGCCGTTGCGGTGGAGAACGCCCGCCTCTACGAGACGGCGCGCCGGGAGGCGGAGAGCGCGACCGCGCTGCTCGAGTTCGGGCGCGAGCTGGCGACGCGAGAGCGGCTCGACGAGGTGCTGGAGCGGGCCGTCGGGCTGACGGCGTCCATCCTCGGCTCCTCCCACGCGTCCATCTGGCTGGAGACGGACGGAGCGCTCGCGATGCGCGCGGAGCACGGCCACACCGCCGAGCAGGTCGGGATGCTCGCAGCGCGGCGCCTCCCCGCGAGGACCCTCTCCCTCGGCCGCGACCCGCGGGTCGCCACGGCACGCGAGTACGCGGCGATCGAGGGTGACTCGCTCCGTCTCGGCGAGACGTACGTCGTCGCCCCCCTCGCGGTGGACGGACGCGCGGGCTTCATCGCCGCTCTCGTCGACGGCGGCGACTTCGGGGAGCGGGAGTTGCGGCTCCTCGGCGGGCTCGCGCACGAGGCCTCGCTGGCGATCGCGAACGCGGCGGGCTACGAGGGGCTCGAGCGGACGTTCGTCTCGACGGTGGAGGCGCTCGCGAACGCGCTCGAGGCGAACGACGAGCACACGTCCAAGCACGCTCGCCGGATCACCGACCTGGCGCTCCGGCTGGGAGCCGACCTGGGCCTCGACGAGCACGCGCTCTGGCGGCTCGAGCTGGGCGCGCTCTTGCACGACATCGGCAAGATCGGGATTCCCGGTGCGATCCTCGCGAAGTCCGGACGGCTGACCGCGAAGGAGCGTGCGGTGATCCAGAAGCACCCGGAGCTCGGCGAGCGGATCATCGCGCCGATCGACCGGCTGCAGGACGTGCGCCCCATCGTCCGGCACTGCCACGAACGGTGGGACGGGCGCGGCTATCCCGACGGGCTCGCCCGGGAGGAGATACCGCTCGAGTCGCGGATCATCTTCGTCTGCGACGCGTATCACGCCATGACGACCGACCGGCCGTACCGGAGGCACCTCTCGCACCGCGAGGCCGTGCGCCGGCTGGCCGAGGGGGCGGGCAGCCAGTTCGACCCGCGGGTCGTCGAGGTCGCGCTCGCGCGTGCTCGGCTAGAAGCCGCTAGCCCGAGGCTGCCAGGTCCTCGTCGCCGCCTTCGAGCGTGTGGGCGAGGCGGCGGAAGGGACCGTCCTGGGCCAGGAGCTCCCGCTCGCTTCCCTGCTGGACGATCCGGCCGTGCTCGACGACGAGGATCTCGTCGGCCCGTCGCACGGTGGAGAGGCGGTGGGCGATGATGATCGACGTGCGGCCGCGCAGGAGCCGGTCGAGTGCGTGCTCGATCAGCACCTCGGTGGGCCGGTCGATGTTCGAGGTCGCCTCGTCCAGGACGAGGATGCGCGGGTCGGCGAGCAGGGCGCGCGCGATCGAGATCAGCTGTCGCTCGCCGGCGGAGAGTCCGGCGCCGCCCTCGCGCACCTCGTGGTCGAGGCCGCCCGAAAGCCGTGCCGCGACGCGGTCGACCCCCACCGCGGCGGCGGCCGCCGCGACCTCGGCGTCGGTCGCGTCCGGCTTCGCGAAGCGGATGTTCGAGGCGATCGTGCCGCTGAACAGGAAGGGATCCTGCAGGACGACGCCGAGCTGGCGGCGGTAGGACCGGAGCCGCACGTCCCGCAGGTCGCGGCCGTCGACGCGAACCGTGCCCTCGTCGGGATCGTAGAAGCGGCCGACGAGTCGCGCGAGCGTCGACTTGCCGCCGCCCGACTCCCCGACGAGCGCGAGGCAGCCGCCCGCGGGAATCGAGAGCGAGAGTCCGTGCAGCACCGGCTCGGCGCCGTAGGCGAAGACGACGCGGTCGAGCTCGAGGTCGCCCGCGATGCGGGCGAGCGGCTGCGCGGCTTCCCGGTCGCGCACCTCCGGCTCCTCGTCCAGGATGGTCGCGATCTTCACCATCGCCGCGGCACCCGACTGGAGCTGCCCGTACACGTCCGACAGCTCCTGCAACGGCTGGAAGACGAGCTGGA
This sequence comes from uncultured Thermoleophilia bacterium, assembly GCA_963762675.1. Lineage (GTDB taxonomy): Bacteria > Actinomycetota > Thermoleophilia > Gaiellales > Gaiellaceae > Palsa-739. The sequence goes on from CAVXLS010000003.1 coordinate 163,347, forward strand.
GCAGGTAGAGCGCGGTGATCAGCGTCCCGATCGTGAGCGCGTGGTGCGCGAGCAGCCGCTCCCCCGCGTACAGCACCGACACCGTGGCGACGACGCCGAGCAGCTCGATCGCGGGGAAGAAGACCGAGAAGATCTTCTGCGTGTACGCGTTCTGGCGCAGGTTCGCCTGGTTCAGCTCGTCGAACTGCGCCTGGAAGCGCCGCTCGCGGTTGTACGCCTGCACGACCGCCATTCCCGCGACCGACTCGGCGATCTGCGCGGTCACCGCCGCGATGCGGTTCCGTGTCTCGACGAGCGCGACGTGTGACACACGCTGGAACCAGCGCGTGAGCACGAGCGCCGGCGGGACGATGGCGAAGACGACGAGGCCGAGACGCCAGTCGGCGATCAGCAGCGCCGCGATCGCGGCGGGCAGGAGAACCACGTTGGCGACGAGCGTCGGCATCCCCTGCGAGAGCACGTCGGAGACCGCGTCGACGTCGCTCGTCAGTCGGGCGATGATCCAGCCTGCCTTCTGCTGCGAGAAGTAGCGGAGCGAGAGCCCGGTCAGGTGGTCGAAGAGGTCGCGCCGCAGGCCGAGCACCATCCGCTGGCCGATGCCGGCCAGGCCGCGGATCAGCGCCGCCTGCAGGATCCAGCCGGCGGCGGCGACGACGAGGTAGATCGCGACGACGACCGTCAGGTGGTGCTTGTTCCCGGCGGAGATGCCGTTGTCGATCGCATCCCTGACGAGCAGCCAGCCGCCGGTCTGCGCGGCGGCGTTGCCGGTGGCGACGAGCACCATGAGCGCCGCGCGGAGCTTCCGGCCCTCGAGATAGCGCAGGAGACGTCTCACGCCGCCACCTCGTCCCCGAAGAGCGTCGCGAAGGGACCGCCCGCGCCGAGCAGCTCCCGCGGTGTCCCGGACTCGGCGATCCGACCGTCGAGCAGCACGACGGCGCGGTCTGCGAGCTCGACCGTGGAGAGACGCTGGGTGGCGACGAGCACCGTGCGACCGGAGAGCGCCGGCCGCAGACGGGAGACGAGCCGTCGCTCGGTAAGCGTGTCCACCGCCGACAGGGGGTCGTCGAGCACGATCACGCGGGCGCCCGTGACGAGGGCGCGTGCGAGCGCGACCCGCTGGCGCTGGCCGCCGGACAGGTTCACGCCGCGCTCGCCGATCAGCGTGTCGTAGCCGTCGGGGAGCTCGGGTGCGAAGGAGTCGACGCCGGCCGCGACGCAGGCGGCGAGCACCTCCTCCCAGTCGGCGTCCTCGCGACCGGCGACGAGGTTCTCGCGCAGCGGCACCGAGAAGAGGACCGGCCGCTGGGTGACGAGCGCGACCGAGGCGCGCAGCTCGGCGATCGGCACGTCGCGCGTGTCGACGCCGCCGACGAGGACACGTCCGCCCGTCGGGTCGTAGAAGCGCGGCAGCAGGTTGAGCAGCGACGTCTTGCCCGCCCCGGTCGACCCGCAGACCGCGACGATCGCGCCGGGCTCGACGACGAGGTCGAGCCCGCTCAGCACCTCGGTCTCGCCGCCGTAGGCGAAGCGCACGACGTCGAAGCGCACCTCGAGCGGACCCGCCGGCAGGCTGCGCGGCGAGGCCGGCTCCGGCAGAGGCTCGATCCCCTCCAGCCACGCGAAGCTACGGCCCGCCGACGCGAGCGCGCGCTGGGCGAGGTTCGTGATCCAGCCGAGCGCCTCGAGCGGCCAGACGAGCTGCAGCAGCAGGGTCTCGAAGAGGACGAACTGGCCGATCGAGAGCTGACCGCCGATCACCTGGCGCCCGCCGAAGAAGACGACGGCGGCAATCGAGAGGGACGGCAGGTAGTAGAGCCCGGGCAGGTGGCGCGCCTCGACGCCGGCCTGGCGCAGGACCGTGTCCCGCACGGCCTCCGCCTTCCCTCCGAAGCGGTTTCGCACGTCGTCCTCGCGCCCGAAGGCCTGCACCATCTCGATGCCGACGACCGCCTCGTCGGCAGCCTCCGTGACGTCGCCCTTCCGCTCCTGCACCTGTCGTGAGAGGGGCGACACCCGGCGCGCGAAGCGCAACGCGAGCACCGTGATCGGGGGCATCGCGACGGCGGTGTAGAGGGCGAGGCGCGCGTCGACGAGGACGAGGACGACGCCCGCGGCGACGATCATCATCAGGCTCTGCATCCCCTGCACGAGCCCCCAGCCGATGAAGTAGCGGATGGGGTAGAGGTCGTTCGTCGCCCGGGAAAGCACCTGGCCGGTCGCGTGCCGGTCGTAGAACGCCCGCGGGTAGCGGAGATAGGCCTGGTAGAGGAGCTCGCGCATGCGTGCCTCGATCCGGATGCCGATCCGGGCCGTCGCGTAGCGGCGGCTGAAGTTGATCCCGAAGCGGAGCGCGGCCAGTCCGGTGATCGCCGCGAGATACGGCCACAACGACTGGCTGTGCGCGACGACCGCGCGGTCGATCGCGCGCTGGAGGAGGAGGGGGATCGCGGTCGAGATGAGCGTGTAGCCGAAGGAGCACGAGAGCCCCCAGACGGCGAGCCTCCACTCGACACGCCAGAGCCGGAGCAGCCTGCGGAAGGTCGGCAGGAGGCCGAGATCGGGTGGGTCGACGGGATTCGCGTATCCAGGCATGCGGAAACGCCCGCCGCTGCAGGCGCCTCTCCGCGCGTCAGCGGGCAACCGCCGACGATAGCAGCGCTCCGGCGACGGATTCGAGCGTCTACAGGTCGCGTGCCGCGGGCCGGGCAGCTCTCGGCGCCGAGCCCGGCCGGAAGGCGAGAGCGCGGTTCCGCAAGCCGGCCGGCGGCTCGTGGAGCGCCTGGTGGCGAAGCTGGTGGGTGCGGTGCCCCGGGCTCAGCGCCGGCGCGTGTGTGCCTGTGGATTCGCCGGCTCCGACGCAGCCGGGTCGAGCTCGGGCTCGTCGGGTGGCGGCGGCAGAGGCGTCGGCGGAGGAAGCTCCTCGGGCTCCGGCGCCGGCATGGGCTGCGACGGATTCTCCGGCTCGGGCGCGGACACGCCGAGCGCGGAGCGCTCCTGCTCCAGCCGGACGCGCAACCCGGCGAGCTCTCGCTCGACCTCGTGCACCGCCCGCTCTCGCTCTTCGAGCCGGTCCCGCTCGGCCTGCGCGAGCGCGAGCTCGGCGTCCGCCTCGCGCTCGCGCTGCGCGGCCGCCGCGATCGCCTTCTCGAGCTCCTGCTCGCGCTCAGCGAGCCGGCGCTCGCGCTCTGCGAACTCCGTGCCGCGCTTGTCCCGCTTACGCCGATCCGTTTCCTCGAGCCGGCGGGTGAGCTGCGCGCGCAGTTGCACGAGCTCACGCTCTCGCTCGGCGACGATCTCCGCCCGCTCCCGGAGGGCTCGCTTCAGCTCCTCGATGCCGGTCGGCGCCTGCTCCTGCCGGCCTCGCCGCCCGCGGCGGCCCGACGTCCGGCCGCCCTGCTCGGCCTCGTCCCAGGTCTCCATCCGACACAGTGTCGCCTGCGGAGCCTCCGGAGGCAACAGCAACGAGCGCAGTCCCGGGCAGCTCGCCGGTGCAGTCCCCGGGCCGCGAGGAGGATCGGTGCGAGGCCGACCCGCCGAAGAACGCCCTCTCGACCCCCTGGAAGAGCCGGCAAGCGGGTCGCCGGCCGGCTTGACTCCCGACTCCCTGGTACGAGAGATTGGCTCTCGCCGGGTCGGCTCTCGACGCGAAGGGCGGGTGGATGACGTGGAACTGTTCGTGGTGAGCTTCGGCTCTCGAGTGCGCAGGGCTGCGTTGCTCACCGCTCTCGCTGCGGCCGTCTCGGCTGCGCTGCTCTCGGGATCGTCGGCCGCCGGCGGCGGCGGCGCCGAGGGCGTCCCGCGGTTCGGGAACGTGTTCCTGATCATCGGCGAGAACACCGACTACTCCCACGTCACGACGACGAACGCGCCGTACCTCATGTCGACGCTGCGTCCGCAGTCCGCCTGGCTTGAGAGCTACTACGCGGCGACGCACTGGTCGCAGGCGAACTACGTGGCGCTCATGACGGGGCAGTTCACCCGCTGCGAGCAGCAGGACGGAGGCGCCGCCTGCCACCAGGACGTCGACAACCTCTACCACCGGCTCGACCTGAGCCGCCAGACGTGGAAGGTGTGGCTCGAGGCCGGCACCGCGAAGTGCGACACCGGATCCGGAGGCTCGTGCTCCAGCAACACGGCGTGCCCGCTCACCGGCTTCTACACGACCGGCAACCCGCCGATCCTCTTCGACGACATCGAGGGTCCGGGTGGCGTCTGGTCGGCGACCGACCCCTCCCAGGAGTGCCTCGCGAACGACGTGCCGGCCGGGACGCCGGCCGACGGGATGTCGACCTTCAACGCTGCTCTTCAGAGCGGCCACGTCGCCGACTTCAACACGGTGATCCCCAACGGCTGCGACGACGGCGAGGCGAACTGCAAGCCCGTCAACAACCGGTACACGCAGTTCGACGACTTCCTGGCGCGAGAGGTCCCGCTGATCGAGAAGTCCCGCGCGTTCGGGCGCGACGGCGTGATCATCGTCCTCTACGACGAGGACGAGCGGATGGGCGGCCTCGCGAGCAAGAACGGCTTCGGGTCAGGGCGGACACACATCTGCGCCGTGATCAGTCCGCTCGTGACTCCCGGCAGCTATCCCGACGAGACCTACGCGTACAGCGTCCTCCGCACGCTTCAGGACGGCTTCGGCCTTTCCGGCTACCTCGGCGCTGCGGCCGACGTGAGCCCCCTGCCGGTGCCCTGGAAGTAGCGCCCACGGGTTCCTGACCCGCGGGCTCTCAGCGCTCGAGGGCTGTCCCGGGCTCCGAGCTCGCCTCCGTGAGCCATCCGTTCGTCCGCCGCCGGAGCACGTCCTCGTCGGTGACGGCCCACTCGCGGGTGCGCGCATAGACGGCCTGCGCGCGCAGATCCGGGCCCCCTTCGACGAGCGGCGCCAGGAGCGAAGGACGGGCGACTGCCGGTTCGAGCACCTCGGTCGCCAGGGAGCCGTACAGGTGCAGGAGCTGCGCGCGGGTCGCGGTGTCGAGCTCGACGGGCCACGCGATCCGGTCGAGGCCGACCGCGCCGGGCAGCGGCCGCGGCCGCGGGGACAACCCGCGGACGCCGAGGTGCTGCAGCGCGTCGAGTGCGATCCGCCGGTAGGTGGTGAGCTTGCCGCCCGCCACGCTCACCATGCCGCTCGGCCCCGTCGAGAACACCGTCTCCCGGCGCGCCGTCGCGGTGCCGCTGTCCCCCGTGGGAAGCACGCGCAGGCCGCAGAACGTCGCACGGACAGGGCCGAGGCCCTCGACCGCGACCGCCGCCTCGCGCAGCACCTGTGCGACGTCGGTCTCGGCGACGGCTACCGCCTCCGGCTCGCCCTCGTACGGCGTGTCCGTCGTCCCGAGCAACAGCATCCCCTCCCACGGCACGACGAAGCTGACCCGCACCCTGTCGTGCGGGATGGTCAGCGCCGCACTCCAGCCGCGCCCGTCGACGAGCGCGTGGACGCCCTTGCTGAGCCGGACCGACGGCTTCGCCTGCTCGTCCTCGAGCTGCCGGATCCGGTCCACCCAGGGTCCGGTCGCGTTCACGATCCCGCGTGCCTGCACGGCGATCTCGCGACCGTCGGCGACGACGTCCGCTCCCTCGCCGCCTCGGATCGCCGTCACCTCCGCGTAGTTGACGACCGTCGCTCCCCGATCTGCGGCGGCGCGCACGTTCGCGAGCGTGAGCCGGGCGTCGTTCGTCCATGCGTCGGCGTAGAGCGCGCACGACCGCAGTCGCTCGTCGCGGAGCTCCGGGACGATCCGTCGGGCGCGGTCGACCGACACGAGCCCGTTCAGGCGGGCGCGCGCCAACGCCGAGTAGAGGAGGATCCCGCCCTGCACGAGCCAGGGCCGGTAGGGCCCGTCCTCGTAGAGCGGCATCAGGAACGGGAGCCGGCGGACGAGGTGAGGCGCGACGATCTGCATCAGGAGGCGGCGCTCGCGGTGCGCCTCGCGAACGAGGCCGACGTCTCCGAGGCGGAGGTAGCGAAGGCCCCCGTGCACGAGCTTCGTCGACGCGCCGGAGGTCGCTCCGCCGAAGTCGCCCTTGTCGACGAGCGCCACCTCGAGGCCGTGCGCGCTCGCCGCCTCGGCGATGCCCGCTCCCACGACGCCGCCGCCGACCACGAGAACGTCGAAGCGACGCGAGGCGAGACACTCGAGCGCGCTCGAACGCTTCGCCGCTCCCGTGGCGCGCGCCTCGTCGTGCACGGGATCGGTCATCACGTCAGCCGGCCGTCGCCGTGAGAGACGAGGGTGTCGGAGGAAGCCGCGATCCGTCGCATCTGCGAGCTCGGCGGCTCACAGCTCCGGGCTCTTCCGCCCGTTGAAATCGGCCGTGGCGATGCATTATCGTCGCTGGGTTGCATCATGAGCAACACACCGCAGAGCGTCGACCGGGCACTTCGGATTCTGCTCTCCTTCGACGCCGAGGATCAGGAGGTCTCGGTTGCCGAGATCGCCTCGTTTCTGGGAGTCCACAAGAGCACCGCGTCGCGGCTCACCGCGAGTCTGGAGAGGCACGACCTCCTCGAGCGTGCGCCCGACAGCGGCCGCTTCCGTCTCGGGCCCGAGCTCGCGCGGCTCGGCCTGCTCGCACTCGCCCGCCGCGGACTGCTCGACGTCGCGCGTAGACCGATGGAGACGCTCGCCGAGAGAACCACCGAGACCGTAACGCTGTCGATCCTCGACGGCGGCTCGGCGACGACGATCGCGCAAATCGACACGCCGCACGTCGTCGGCACGCGCACATGGATCGGTCGCGGCACCCCGCTGCACGCGACCTCGGACGGCAAGGTCTTCCTCGCCTTCGGCCCGGCGCCGCTGCCGAGAGGGCGGCTCGTCGAGCTGACGTCGCGGACGCACACCGACCGCGCGCAGCTCGAAGCCGAGCTGGCTCAGATCCGCGAGCAAGGGTGGGCGCAGGCGCTCGGGGAACTGGAGGACGGCTTGCACGGCATCGCCGCTCCGGTTCTCGACTCCACGGGCCGCTGCCAGGCGGCGCTCAGCGTCTCCGGCCCCGCCTACCGCATGACGAAGGACAGGTTCGCCCTGATTGCGCGTGCGTGCGTCGACTCGGCCGAACAGATCGGCTCGCAGCTCGCAGGCTCGACGAACGGCACCGGCTGGGGGGTGATCGGCGACCGCGACGACGCATGACGCGGCGGGACGAGGGCCCGTCGTCGACTTCGAGACCGGGAGGACGAGGAGAATGCGCGAAGACGAGTTGGTCAGGATCGACGAGGAGGCGCGGGCGCGCGGCATCTCCCGCGAGGAGTTGCTCAAGCGGGCTGCCGTCGCCGGACTCGCCATAGCCGGGTCGGGTGGGCTCGCGGGCGTGGCACGCGCCGCCGGCACCGCCGTCGCGGCGAAGCCGAAGCGGGGCGGCACATTCCGCGTCGGCGCGGCGGGCGGCTCGTCGAGCGACATCATCGACGGTCAGGACATCGTCACGAACCCCGACCAGGCGCGGCTTCTGGCCGGCTGGGAGACGCTCGTCACCTACGACAAGAACTTCAAGCTCACCAACGATGGGCTCGCGGAGGAGCTGAGCGCTCAGAAGGGCAACGCCGCGATCTGGAACGTCCGCGTGCGGCAGGGGATCGAGTTCCACAACGGCAAGACGCTCACCGCGGACGACGTCATCTACTCGCTCCGCCGGCTCGTCAACCCGAAGCTGAAGCTCTTCGGAGGAGCTGCGCTCTCCTCGCTCGACCCGAAGCGCATGAAGAAGCTCGACAAGTACACGGTCAGGCTCTTCCTCAAGAGCAAGGACGTCACGATCCGCGACTCGCTCGGCCAGTACGTCGCCGGCATCGTCCCCGTCGGATACAGCCCGAAGGCGATCGGGAAGGCGCCGCTCAAGGGCCAGATCGGTACCGGGCCGTACATGCTCAAGAGCTTTACTCCGGGCCAGCAGAGCGTCCACGTGCGCAACCCCAACTACTGGCGCACGGGCCAGCCGTACTTCGACCAGGTCGTCGTGCTCGACTTCCCCGACGACACGGCTCGCGTGAACGCGCTGCTGGGCGGCCAGGTCGACGCCATCACGCAGATCCCGCCGGCGCAGGTCGCGGTCGTGACCGGCCACTCGGGGACGAAGGTGCTCGAGTCGCCGACGGCGCAGTGGACGCCGCTTTGCATGCGGGTGGACACGGCGCCGTTCAACGACGTCCGCGTCCGGCAGGCCATGCGTCTGATCGCCGATCGCCCACAGATGGTGGCGCAGGCGCTTGCCGGGCACGGCCACGTCGGCAACGACATGTACGCCCCGTTCGACGAGGTCTACGACAAGGCGCTCCCACAGCGGGTGCAGGACATCGCCCAGGCGAAGTCCCTGCTCAAGGCCGCGGGCCAGGAGAGCCTGACGATCGACCTGCAGTCGACGAACGGGGCGCTCGGCATGAACGAGGGCGCCCAGGTGTTCGCCCAGCAGGCGAAGGCCGCGGGCGTGACCGTGAACGTCAAGGTGCTCGACAGCGGCGCGTTCTACGGCTCGCAGTACCTGAAGTGGACCTTCTCGACCGACTTCTGGGGCACTCGCAACTACCTGCAGCAGGTCGCGGCCGGCAGCCTGCCCACGTCGCCGTACAACGAGACGCACTGGCCGGACGCGGCGGACGCGAAGTTCAAGGCGCTCTACAAGCAGGCGCTCCGGACGGTGGACGACAAGAAGCGGGCTGCGATCGAGCACGAGATGATGAAGCTCGAGTACGACAACGGCGGCTACGTCATCTGGGGCTTCAGCAACTTCCTCGACGGCTACAGCACGAAGGTCAAGGGCCTCATCCAGGGCGACAAGGGTGTGATCCCGCTCAACGGGTTCGGGTTTGGCTTCCGAACGCTCTGGTTCGCGTAGCGGAGCGGTGGGGAGGCGGCGCGCTCCGCGCGTCGCCTCCGCCTCCGCGACGAGGACGGGCGCACGCGGATGAGTGCGCTCGCCGCCGGGCTTGGCCGGGCCGCCGGAGCCGTGCCCCGGCCTCGGGGGGTCGCGGGCTTCGTGCTCCGCCGGATCCTGCTCGGCCTGCTGACGCTCTTCCTCGTCTCGATCGTCGTCTTCGCGGCGACGCAGGCGCTGCCCGGGGACGCGGCCCGCGCGTTCCTCGGCCGCAACGCGACGCCCGAGTCGCTCGCGACGCTACGCAAGCAGCTCCACCTCGACGAGCCGGTTCTGACCCAGTACTTCCACTGGCTCCGCGGATTCCTGACCGGTGACCTCGGCCGGTCGCTCACCGGCAGCCAGCAGTCCGTCGCGTCACTGATCGGCCCGCGCATCAAGAACTCGGCGTTCCTGATGCTGCTCGCCGGCGTCATCAGCGTCCCGCTCTCGATTGCCCTCGGATCCGTCGCCGCACGGCGGCGAGACCGCGTCTTCGACCACGCCACGTCCATCGTGTTGCTCGCCCTCGCGGCGTTGCCCGAGTTCGTGACCGCCATCGTCCTCGTCGTCTTCTTCGGGACGTCCGTGTTCCACTTCCTGCCGCCCGTCTCGCTCATCCCGCCCGACTCGGCGCCCTGGCATCACCTGAAGGAGCTCGTCCTGCCGACGACCGCGCTCGTCCTGGCGGTCAGCCCGTACATCGCCCGGATCATGCGTGCCTCCATGGTGGAGGTGCTCGAGAGCGACTACGTCGAGATGGCCCGTCTCAAGGGCCTGCCCGAGCAGACCGTGTTGTGGCGCCATGCCCTGCCCAACGGCATCGCGCCCGCGATCCAGGTGATCGCTCTCAACCTCGCGTATCTCGCGGGCGGCATCGTCGTCGTCGAGTTCGTCTTCGCGTATCCCGGCATCGGCAGCGCGTTCGTCGAGGCAGTCTCCAACCGCGATCTGCCGACCGTCCAAGCGCTCGGAATCCTGATCGCCGCGGCGTACGTTGTCCTGAACGTCCTCGCGGATGTCGCGACGATCCTGGTCAGCCCGCGACTGCGGACGTCGCTGAAGTGAGCGGAGCCGCCGCAGCCGCCGTCCCCGCGGCCGTCGCGCCGAAGCGGCAGCGGCCGATCACGGTCCTCCTGCGGCGTGCGTGGCGGCTGCCACGGACGAAGGTCGGCGCCGCGCTCGTGCTCCTGCTCGTCGGCTCGGCGCTGGTCGGGCCTTTCTTTGCGTCGCACGATCCCGCGGCGTTCGCGGGCGCCCCGTACGCTCATCCAAGCGGCTCGACGCTCCTCGGCACGGACAACCTCGGCCGTGACGTGCTCAGTCGCTTCCTCTGGGGCGGCCGCTCGATCCTCGGCCTCTCGGCCGCGGCGACGCTGATCGGGCTCGTGCTCGGCGTGCCGATCGGCCTTGTCGCCGCCTACTCTCGCTCGATCCTGGACGACGTCCTGATGCGCCTCATGGACGTCATCCTCGCCTTCCCCTCGATCGTGCTCGCACTCGTCGCGGTCGCGACCGTTGGGCCCAAGCTGTGGCTGCTCGTGCTCGTCGTCGGGCTGACAACCATGCCGCGCGTGGCGCGCATAACTCGCGGCGCGTCGGCCGAGATCGTCGAGCGGGACTTCGTCCAGGCGGCGGAGGCGCTCGGCGTGTCCCGCCCGAAGCTCCTGCTCGGTGAGATCCTCCCGAACATCACGAGCCCGCTGATGGTCGAGGCGAGCCTGCGTCTCACCTATGCGATCGGGCTGATCGCGGGACTCAGCTTCCTCGGCTTCGGCGAGCAGCCGCCGGCCGCCGACTGGGGCCTGATGATCAACGAGAACCGGCAGGGGCTGACCGTCCAGCCGTGGGGCGTCGTGATGCCGGTGATCGCGATCGCGCTGCTGACGATCGGGACGAGCCTGGTCGGCGACGGCCTGGCGCGCGCGTCGGCCGGCATCGACCGAGGGGGTGGGGAGTGACCGGGCAACTGCTCGAGGTCGAGGGCCTGCGCGTCGAGGTGGAGGGCCGGGGTGAGGACATCGTCGACGACATCTCCTTCACGATCGGCGCCGGCGAGGTGCTCGGGCTCGTGGGCGAGTCGGGATCGGGAAAGTCGACGGTCGGGCTCGCGCTGCTCGGCCACACGAGGCGCGGCGCTCGGATCGTCCGGGGCGCCGTCCGGGTCGAGGGACGCGACCTCCTCGTCGCGTCGGACTCGGAGCTCCGGGCGCTGCGAGGGCGGACCGTCTCGTACGTCCCGCAGGACCCGGCGTCTGCGCTGAACCCTGCGCTGCGGATCCGGCGCCAGCTCGAGGAGGTGCTCGAGACGCACGACTTCGGCAACTCCGGCGCCGAGCGGACGTCCCGCCTGCACGAGATGCTCGCGGAGGTGCTGCTCCCGTCGGACGACGCGTTCCTCCGGCGCTACCCGCACCAGCTCTCGGGCGGCCAGCAGCAGCGCGTCGGGCTCGCGATGGCCTTCGCCTGCCGGCCGAGCGTGATCGTTCTCGACGAGCCGACGACCGGGCTCGACGTGACGACGCAGGCGCACGTGCTCGCCACCGTCCGTGACCTCTGCACGGCGCACGGCGTCGCCGCCCTCTACGTCAGCCACGATCTCGCCGTCGTCGCGCTGCTGGCGGACCGCGTTGCCGTCATGTACGCGGGCCGGATCGTCGAGAACGGACCCGAGCGTGTGCTCTTCCGCGGCGCCGCGCACCCGTACACACGACGGCTGATCGAGGCGATCCCCGAGATATCCGGACGACACGCGCTCGAGGGCATTCCGGGCACGGCGCCGAGGCCGGGCAGCCGCCCCGACGGCTGCTTCTTCGCTCCGCGCTGCTCGTACGCCGCCGCCGCGTGCAGCGACGCGTTGCCTCCGCTCGAGCAGCCCTCCGAGGGGCACTTCGTCCGCTGCATCCGCCACGCGGACGTGCTCGCGGCGGGCGTCCGCGAGCGGCGTCCGGCGACCGCCCTGCCGGTACCCGAGATGGACTCGTCGCTCGTTTCCGTGCGGGGCCTCGACGCGTGGCACGGCGACCGGCAATTCCTGTTCGGGATCGACCTGACCGTGCAGCCTCGCCAGTGCGTCGCGCTCGTAGGCGAGTCCGGCTCGGGAAAGACGACTCTCGCCCGCTGCATCGCCGGACTGCACCGCAACTTCAGGGGCGAGCTTGCGCTGCACGGGAAGCCGCTCGCGCCAGGCGCCCGCGCACGCGGCCGGAACGATCGTCGTGAGCTTCAGTACATCTTCCAGAGCCCGTACAGCTCGCTCAACCCGCGTAAGACCATCGCCCAGATCGTCTCCCAGCCGCTCGGGCTCTTCTTCGACCTCGACCACCGGGAGACCCACGAGCGGGTGGTGGCGACGCTCGAGCGCGTCCGCCTCAGCCCGTCGACGATGACGCGCTACCCGCACGAGCTGAGTGGCGGCGAGCGTCAGCGCGTGGCGATCGCCCGCGCGCTCGCGGCGGAGCCGACGCTCCTCGTCTGCGACGAGATCACCTCGGCGCTGGACGTCTCGGTGCAGGCGGCGATCGTCGACCTCATCGCAGAGCTCCAGCGCGAGATGCAGCTCGGCCTGTTGTTCGTCACGCACAACCTCGCGCTGATCCGCACGATCGCCGAGGAGGTCGCGGTGATGAACGCCGGCCGGATCGTCGAGGCCGGCAAGGTGGAGGCCGTGCTCGGCTCGCCGCAGGACGACTACACGAAGGCGCTCCTCGCCGATACGCCGAGCATGGAGCTCGCGCTGGCCGCGGCCGAGTGAGCGGGCTCGAGCTCGGCGGGCGGGTCGAGCCCGGCTTCGAAGGGGTCGCCGACGCGTTCGCGCAGACGCTCGATGGGTCGCGCGGGGGCGCCGCGTTCGCCGCCGTGCGGGAGGGCGAGCTCGTCGTCGACCTGTGGGGCGGCATGGCAGACGACGAGACGGGCGAGCCCTGGAGCGAGCGGACGACCGCGCTCCTCTTCTCGGGGACGAAAGGGCTCCTCGCGACCTGCATGCTCCTGCTCGTCGAGCGGGGACTCGTCGATCTCGACGCCCCCGTCGCGCGCTACTGGCCGGAGTTCGCCGCGGCCGGCAAGGACGGCGTGCTCGTCCGTCACGTGCTCGCGCACACGGCCGGCCTGCCGGGGATGCGACCTCCGTTCACGCTCGACGAGGTCCTCGACGAACAGCGCATGGCCGAACGGGTGGCGGCCGAGACGCCCTTCTGGCCGCCCGGGACCCGTCTCGCGTACCACGCGCTGACGTTCGGCTGCCTCTGCTCGGAGCTGATCCGCCGCGTCGACGGTCGGAGCAGCGGACGCTTCTTCGCCGAGGAGATCGCCGGGCCACTCGGTGTCGAGCTCTGGATCGGCCTGCCTGCGGAGCTCGAGTTCCGGGTTGCGACGCTCGTGCGTGCGCCCGGCTTCGGGATCACCTATCTCGGCGAGGAGCCCGAGCCGCTCCTGGAGGCCGTGTACGGCGACCTGCACGCCGACTTCCACTGGAACGAGCCCCGCCTGCACCGTGTCGAGATCCCGGCGGCGAACGGGATCGGCGACGCACGCTCGGTCGCTCGGCTGTACGGCTGTCTCGCGCGCGGCGGAGAGCTCGGCGGCGTGCGGCTGCTCGCCCCGTCGACGGTGGAGCTCGCACGCCGGGAGCTCTCGCGCGACCTTTGCGCGATCACCCGTCGACCGTACGCCTACAGCACGGGCTTCGAGCTGCAGACGGAGCTCGGCCGCCTCGGGCCCGTTCCCGACGCCTTCGGGCACACGGGCTCCGGCGGGTCGACCCACGGCGCCTGGCCGTCGCGCCGCGTCGGCTTCTCCTACCTGATGAGCGAGCTGCGCAGCGAGAGCGACGACGAGCGGGGCCCGAGCGTGCTCGCTGCGCTCGCGGCCGCCCTCGGCTGAGTCCGGCCGGCTGCGATCCGCAAGCTTAGGAGTGGCGCTTCTGGACACGTCCGGTAACTGACACCGGACGTGTCTCGGAGTGGCGAGACCGCGCTCTCGTCGCAGCACAAGGTGCGCTTCGCCACGCGACCCGCAGAAGGAGAGGGCCCCGTGGGGAACCAGGGGTTCATCCACGCTACGGGTCGGGGCGCAGCCTGGCGCGGCCGAACGGCTCCCAGAAGTCGCGGCCCCGCACGAAGCGCGAGGACGGGTCCTCCGGCGGCCGGTAGTCCCACGGCGACTGCGCTCCACGCCCGAGGGCGCGCGAGACGAAGAGCCTGCGCCGCTGGCTCGCGACGACCTCGCGCGCGAGCTGCTCGAGGTCCCACCGCTCGTCGACCCGCGCACGAAGGCGCCGAACATCGGCCGCGCGCTCGGGCGTCGCGGCGACGTTCTCGAGCTCGAGTGGGTCCTCGTCGAGGTCGAAGAGCACGTCCGGGTCGGTCGGACAGCGGACGTACTTGAGCGGCCCCTCGCGGAGCATCACGCACGGTGCCCGCGTTCCCTCGGCGAGGTACTCGGCGACCACGGTCGGTCGCTCCTCGCTGCGGCCGTGCAGCAGCGGCAACAGGCTGGAGCCGCCGAGCGACTCGACGGGCTCGAACGTGCCCTCGCCGCCGGCGAGCTCGACGAGCGTCGGCAGGAGGTCGAGCAGCGACACGTTCGCCTCGACCCGCCCGGCCTGGAACCGACGCGGCGCGTGCACGACGAGCGGCACGCGGGCGGAGTCCTCGAAGAAGGTCATCTTGTACCAGAGGCCCCGCTCGCCGAGCATGTCGCCGTGGTCGGAGGCGACGACGACGATCGTGTCGTCGCCGAGGCCGGTCGCCTCGAGGGCGGCGAGCAACTCGCCGACCTGGTCGTCCACGTAGCTGACCGCCCCGTAGTACGCACGGCGTGCACGCTCGACGAGCTCGGGGCCGACCTCGGTCACGTCCGTCTCGCACATCTCGAGCACGCGCCGGCTGTGCGGATCCTGCTGCTCGAGCGGCAACGCCGGCACGGCCGGCGACGGCAGCGCGCGATCGTCGTAGCGATCCCAGTAGCGGCGCGGGATCTCGTAGGGATCGTGCGGGTGCGTGAACGAGACCAGCAGGAAGAAGGGCCGCTCGCGAGCGCGTCCGAGGTCGTAGATCTTCCGGACCGCCCGGAAGGCGACCTCCTCGTCGTAGTCGAGTTGCAGCGTGGCCTCGCTCGGGCCGGCCTCGAGCACGCTGCGCATGTCGTGGTACCAGGGGAGCCGCTCGCCCGCCGGCAGCGACCAGTCCGGGATCCAGTCGAGCCCCGCCGTGTAGACGTCGGTGGTCAGCCGCTCCTCGAAGCCGTGCAGCTGGTCGGGGCCGATGAAGTGCATCTTGCCGGCGAGGCACGTCTCGTACCCGCGGTCGCGGAGGTAGTGGGCGACCGTCGGAACCGACGCCGGATACTCCGCGCCGTTGTCGTAGGTGCCGAGGGCGGAGGGGAGGGCGCCGGCGAGCAGCGACGCCCGGGACGGCGCGCAGAGCGGTGTCGTGCAGTACGCGCGGTCGAAGACGACGCCCTCGCCGGCCAGCCGCTCCAGGTGGGGCGCGACGACAGGCCCGCCGTAGAAGGGCAACACCCCGGCCGTGAGCTGGTCGGCCATCACGAAAAGGATGTTGGGGCGCGTGCCCGTCACGACTCGACGACGCTACCCGATGCTCTATCGTCGCGGTCGATGACAGCGACCCGGGCGGCGGTGTGCCGGTCCTTCGCGGAGCCGCTCTGCGTCGAGACGGTCGATCTGCGGGATCCCGGTGCGGGCGAGGTGCGGGTGCGGATCGCGGCCTGCGCCGTCTGTCACACCGATCTCGCCTATATCGAGGGCGTCTGGGGCGGGGAGCTCCCGGCGGTGTACGGGCACGAGGCCTCGGGGGTCGTGGAGGAGGTCGGCGCGGGAATCGTCGGCATCGAGCCCGACGATCGCGTCGTCGTCACGCTCGTGCGGTCCTGCGGACGGTGTGCGCTCTGCCTGCGCGGCCTGCCGGCGCTCTGCGAGCGGAAGTCGGACCTGCCGCTCTCGCGCACCTCGCCGCTCCGCACGGCCGACGGGGAGCCGCTCGTGCAGGGCGTCCGGACGGGCGCGTTCGCCGAGCACGTCGTCGTCCACCATTCGCAGGTGGTGGCGATACCGGGCGACGTCTCGTTCGAGGCCGCTGCGCTGCTCGGTTGCGGCGTCGTGACTGGGGTCGGCGCCGTGCTGAACACCGCGCGGGTCGAGGTGGGCAGCACGGTCGCGGTGATCGGGACCGGCGGAGTCGGCCTCAACTCGGTCCAGGGCGCGGCGCTCGCGGGCGCGGCGCTCGTCGTCGCCGTCGACCTCGTTCCGGCGAAGCTCGACGTCGCGCGTGCGTTCGGCGCGACGCACACCACCGATCCCGAGGGGATGGACAGCGCCGTCTCGGACCTGACGGGCGGACGCGGCCTCGACTACGTCTTCGTGACTGCCGGCTCCGCCGCCGCGGTCGAGCAGGGCCTGGGCCTCCTCGCCGACGGCGGCGCGGCCGTCCTGGTCGGTATGCCGGGGGGAGCGACCGCGACCGTCGACCCGGAGGCGATCGCCCACCGAGGCCTGCGGATCGTCGGCAGCAAGGTCGGCTCGACGCGGCCGCAGCTCGACATCCCTGCGCTCGTCGCGCTCTACCGCGCCGGCCGGTTGAAGCTCGACGAGCTCGTCTCGGGCCGGTTCCCGCTCGACGAGATCAACGAGGCGCTGGCGGCGGCTCACCGCGGCGAGGCGTTGAGGTCGGTCGTTGTCCTCTGAGGAGAGGATCTCGACCATCGAGACGTTCGCGACCCGGGACGTCGCGCTCGTCCGTGTCCGAACCGACGGCGGCGGCGAGGGCTGGGGGCAGGTCGCGCCCTACAACGCGGATCTCACCGCACAGGTGTTGCACCGCCAGGTCGCTCCGCACGCGCTCGGTCGCGATGCCGGCGACCTGCGTGCGCTCGAGACGGCGGTGCTCGAGGGCGAGCACAAGTTCCCCGGGTCGTATCTGTGCCGGGCGCTCGGCGGCCTCGACACCGCTCTCTGGGACCTGCGCGGCCGTCGGGCGGGTGCGAGCGTCTGCGAGCTCCTCGGCGGGACTCCGCGCCCGTTCCCCGTGTACGCCTCGAGCATGCGGCGGGACATCGAGCCTGGCCGACGAGGCGGAGCGGCTCGTCCGCCTGCGGGACGAGCACGGCTACCGCGCGTTCAAGGTGCGGATCGGGAGCGAGTGCGGCCACGACCGCGACGAGTGGCCCGGGCGCACCGAGGAGCTCGTGCCGGCGGTCCGCAAGGCGCTCGGCGACGACGCGGCGATCCTCGTCGACGCGAACAGCTGCTACACGCCGCCCCGCGCCGTCGAGGTGGGACGGATGCTCGAGGCGCAACGGCGTCGCGCACTTCGAGGAGCCGTGCCCGTACTGGGAGCTCGAGTGGACGGCCGAGGTCGCGGCCGAGCTCGACCTCGACGTCGCCGGCGGCGAGCAGGACTGCCTGCTGCCGACCTGGCGGCGGATGATCGATCTGCCGTGCCGTGGACGTCGTCCAGCCGGACGTCTGCTACGTCGGGGGCATGACGAGGGCGCTGCGGGTGGCCGAGCTGGCCCGGGCGGCGGGGCTGCCGGTCGTTCCCCACTCGGCGAACCTCACGCTGGTCACCGTGTTCGCCCTCCACCTCATGGGCGCGATCGAGAACGCCGGCCCGTACGTCGAGCTCTCGATCGAGCCGGACGAGTACTACCCCTGGCAGCGCGGGCTCTTCGATCCGGAGCTCGTCGTGCGAGACGGCGCGCTCGAGATTCCCGCCGGCCCCGGCTGGGGTGTCGACATCCGCCCGGACTGGCTGGAGCGGGCAGAGCGCCGGATCAGCGAGGTCGGCTGAGCGGAGGTCTCAGGACCTCGAGCGCGACGTCGGGCCTGTCGGTGAAGACGCCGTCGACGCCGGCGTCTGCGAGCGCGCGCATCCTGCCGGGGTCGTTCACCGTGTAGACGAGCCTGCGCAGGCCGAGCGCAGACGCCGCGTCGAGGCCCCGCCGCGACACGCGCGCGTCCGCAAAGCCGGCCGCCCAGGCTCCCCGGGCGCCCCGGATGGTCACGCCGTAGCCGACGTGCTGGACGGTGCGCAGACCCGGCCGGAGCGCGCGCACCTCGTCGAGCGGCGCCCGCTGGAAGCAGATGACGGCGTCGTCCGGGCCGAGCAGCCGTACGGTGCGTGCGACGACGTCGTGCCGTCGGTAGCGGGACGGCCGCTTCAGCTCGACCATCACCTCGATCCGGCCCCGCATCAGGTCGAGCGCCTCCTCGAGCGTCGGGTAGGAGCAACCCGGCCGCGGCGGGTCGTGCGTCACGACGAGCCTGCCCTCGGGATCGACGTGGACGTCGAGCTCGACGGCGTTCGCGCCGAGCTCGATCGCGCGCTCGAACGCCGCCGGCGTGTTCTCGGGTCGATCGAACGAGGCGCCGCGGTGCGCGATGACCAACGTGGGGGAACCCATGGTTCCCCCACGGGCTCCCTCCTTCGTCGCGCGGGGTGGCGAAGCGCTCGTGCGCTCCGGCGAGAGCGCGGTCTCGCCTCCGCGCGCGGAAGGTCTGCGTCCCGGCGGGCGAAAAGCTGTCACGACTTCACGAGTTGGCGGGACCTTGAACGCTAACGCCGACGAGCGCGAGCGCGTCGCGGGCCGCCCGCTCGCCGGACCGGAGTGCCCCCTCCATCGTGGCGACCCAGTCGCGCGCCGTGTGCTCGCCCGCGAAGACGACACGGCCGACCGGCCCCTCCAGCGGGCCGGGGAGGCCGTCCCATGCGTGCGGCTGCACCGAATACGCGCCTTCGACCCAGCTGCGCTCGTCCCAGACCGTGACGAGCGCCGCCTCCCGCTCGATCAGGAGCTCCGGCCGCAGCGTCTCGATCCGGTCGAGCCACCGCTCCGCACCGTCCCGCGCTCCCACGAGCTCGACGACCGGCGCCGCGCCGGCCCACGCGCCGACCGTGCGGCCGCCGACCTGGTCGCTCGTCGTCGTGTACGCCCACCAGCGCTCGGCCGCCGACATGACCGCGTCCGGGGCGGCGGGAGCCGCGAGCGGCGCGGCGAGCTTCGCCGCAGTGGACATCCTCAGTCGCTCGTAGGCCTCTGCCGCTGGCCCTCGGCAGCGGAGGGGAGAGCTCGAGGCGTCGCACCGCCGGCGCGGGCACCGCGACGATGCACGCGTCGGCTGCGATCTCGCCGGTATCGGTGGAGACGACGACCGCGCCTCCGGCCTCGGCGATCCGGCGCACCCGGCTGCCGAGATGGAGCCCGGCCCCGAGGCGCTCGGCCAGGCGGGTCGCGAGCAACTGGTTGCCGCCCGCGATACGTCGCGTCTCGAGTCCGTCGACGAGGGCCTCGAGGTCGACGAGGAAGGCGGCCTCGAGCTCGGCCGCCGGATAGGCGTGCGAGCTCTGGAGCCGCGCGACGAGGAGCTCGCGGACGTCGGCGTCGGTAACCGCCTCGGCAAGCACGGCGGCCGCGGACCGGGTCGGCGCCTTTCGCGCGGCCCGCTCCGCGGCTCTGGCCGCAGCGACGACCCGCGCGTGCTCGATCCCCGGGTCGGGAACGATCCGCCTGCTCTGGATAGTGGATGCCCATGCCCTGCAGCTCGAGGCCGAGGCGGACGGCGTACCGCTCCATCGTCTCGTAGCCTCGCGTGACGAACTCGGCGCCCCGTTCGACGACTCCGCCGTTCGCCAGACGGTCGCTCCAGACCCGCCCGCCGACGCGGTCGAGCGCCTCGAGCGCCACGACCTCGACGCCCGCGTCGAGGAGCGAGTCGGCCGCCGCGAGCCCGGCGAAGCCGGCGCCGACGACCACGACGACGGGTCTCGGGCTCACCGGTCGCGCATCCGGTCAGCGGTAGACACCGGCGTCCTCGCCGAGGAGAGCGCGAGCGGCAGCGCGGCCGGTGGCCACCGCGCCCTCCATGTACCCGGCGGCCCAGTGGTCGGAGCCCGCGACGTAGAAGGGCGGCTCGTGGGTGCCGTGCAGCGGGCCGACGGCGGTCAGGTCGCCGGGAGCCCAGTGCGAGACGTAGCCGAGCGTGTACGGCTCGCGACCCCAGTCTCGCCAGACGACGGCCGTCGGCTCCACCGGGCCGAGGATGCGCTCGAGCGCCTCGGTGACGAGCTCGGTCCGGCGCTCGTCGGGGAGCGCGTCGAGGTATGCGACCTGCTCGGGGCCGAAGAGCGAGCTCAGCGTCCAGCCGTCCTGCGGCCAGAACCCGCCGAGGTCGCGCTCGGACATCGCCAGGCCGCTCCAGCCGATCGAGCGCCAGACAGGTCCGTCGAGCGCGATCACGGCCTTGCTCGCGAGGAGCTGCCGCTGGCGGTGCAGCGAGCGAAGCCGCGGCTCCGAGACGCCGCGAATGCTCGATCCGCCGCAGCGGTCCCACGGGGACGGCGCAGACGACCGCCGCCACGGCGAGCTCCTCGCCGTCGGCGAGCTCGACCGTGCAGGTCGAGCCGACGTCGATGCGGCGAACGGGCGCCCCGCAGCGCACGCGGCCGGCGAGCCGGTCGGCGAGCGCCGTCGCGAGGCTGCCGCTGCCGTCCGCGAGCCGGAGACCCTCCCAGGCCCGGTAGTCGCTCATCGGACGCCCCACGGCCGCTGCCGCCCGCAGCTCTGCCAGCACCGAGAGCCGCTCGATCGTCCCGGCGGCGGTCGCGAGGGAGTGGAGCTGGGCCAGCCGATATGCGCCGCCGGACGCGTCGCAGCTCCGCAGGAGGTCGCCCAGCGAGAGCCTGTCGAGCCGCTCTGCGTCCGGATGCGCCCAGGGGTCCGCCGGGTCGATCTCTGCGGCGAGGCGGTCGAGCTCCGCCGCGACGCGCCGCGCGCTCTCCCGGTCGTGCTCGTCCAGCCAGGTCTCGCCGAGCACGACGCCGTCGACGAGGTCGTAGGCCGCCTCGCCGGGCTCGTCGACGTAGCTCGGCACGAGCTCGAGGTCGAGCTCGGCCGCCAGGCCGAGGTAGTGGCGGTGCAGCTCGCCTGCCAGCTCGCCGCCGAGCTCGACGACGCGTCCGTCCGGGAGTCGCTGCTGCTCGACCCGTCCGCCCACGCGGTCGCGCGCCTCGACGACGAGCACGTCCGTTCCCGCCCGGGCGAGGTCGTACGCGCAGGCGAGCCCGGCCAGCCCGGCGCCCACGACGACGACGTCGTGGCGGGTCATCGCCCCTCGGGCGCTCCCGGCAGCGAGAGGATCTCGTTCGCCGCCCGGACGCCGCTGCGGAGCGCTCCCTCCATCAGTCCGTGCCATTCGCCCGCCGTATGCTCCCCCGCGAACGCGAGTGCACCGACGCGTCGCGCGAGCGCCTCGTCGTCGAGCGGCGACGAGAGCGAGCGCGCCGAGTAGGCGCCGCGCGCCCACGGGTCGTCGTGCCAGGTCGCCAGGAGCGGCTCCACCGGCGCCGGCACGAGGTCGGGCCGGAGTCGTCGCACGGCGGCCGCCCAGAGCTCGGGCCCCCGGCCGATCGCGAGCCGTTCGAGCGCTGCCGCGGTTCCCGCGAACGAGCAGGCGACAGGCAGCAGGCCACCGTCCGGCGAACGCTGCGTCCAGGTCCAGAAGCGGTCGGGGACGGAGAGTGTCGCGCTCGGCTCCGAGGGGTCGGCCAGGGGCAGGAAGAGCTTCGCGGCCTGTCCGTAGGGGACGGCCGCCAGCGCGTCGCGCTTCCAGCCTGGCAGCGGAGGCTCGAACGCGATCTCGAGAGCGTGCGGCGCGGGGGTTGCGAGCACACAGGCGCTCGCATCGACGGTGTCGCCGCCGGCGTGGACGACGACGCCGTCCTCGCTCCACGCGATCCGCTCCGCGGGCGTTTCCAGGCGGACGCGCTCGCCGAGGGCCCGGGCGAGCGTCTTCGCGAGGAGGTCGTTGCCGCCGGTGATCCCGTGGCTCGGGAATCGTCCGAATCCGGCCGCACCCTCGGCGAGCACGGACGCCGGTTGGTCGTCGAGCTCGTACGCGGTCGAGACGGCGACCCGGGCTGCGATCGCAGCCCGCGCACCGGGCGAGGAGACGTGCCGGTCGAGCGCGTCGCCGGCCGACCCGGTGGTCGCCGACTGCAGCGAGACCACCGCCTCGAGCAGGGCGCTACGGGTGACGGGCGGGCCGCCTCGTGGCTCGCGGTCGCCGTACGTCGTCCCCTTCTCGTAGAGCGAGAGCCCGAGCCGCGCCACCGTCTTCGCGAGCGTCTCGTAGCCGGGCAGAACGAACTCCGCGCCGAGCTCGACGACCGCCCCGTCCTCGAGCGTGACGGGAATGGACGCGACCCCCGACTCGCGACCGTGCCTCGAGCACCGTCACCTCGACGCCGGCCGAGGCGAGCACCTCGGCCGCAGCGAGTCCGGCGAAGCCGGCGCCGACCACGACGCAGCTGTCTCTTCGCCCCATCGACCTCGTTGCGCTGCTACGGGGTTTCGCGCGCCGCGAGATACGTCTGGTTGAACTTGTACGTCAGCGCGTCCTTCTCCGCGAAGACGCCGTGGTCGAAGGCGCGGGAGCGGACGCCGACCTGGACCCGCTCGCAGACGACGTAGTCCTGGTGGGCGACGAGCTCCGAGAACTCGACCACCTCGCTCGGGTCGAACTCGGGGTCGGCGATCGCCTCGGGACGGAAGAGGTAGTCGGTGACCATCGTCGTGTGCTCCGGGCCGCGCGGCTGCAGGCGCGTCGCGATGACGACCGTGCCCGTCAGGTCGACGAACATGTTCGGGAAGACGGTCGCGCCGTACATCGAGCTCGCCGCGTGCTCGTCGAGCCCCGGCATCACCGGAATCGTCGTCGTGCCCGTCGCCGTGTAGCCGACGCCCCCGCCGACGATCGAGACGCCCCAGTCGTCACGGCCCGCCTCGATCACCTCGCCCCTGGCGAAGGTCGGGGCGACGGCGACGAGCTCCGGGTGCACTGTCGGGCAGTGCAGGCACTCGTTGTAGTTCTCGATGAGGATCTTCCAGTTCGCGGCGACCTCGGTCACCGTGCGGTGCGCCGTGCGCAGCTCGTCCATCCGCCAGCGCTCGTACTGGAGCGGCTTGTCGGTCTGGCGCTCGAAGGACTCCCGTACCGACTCCGTCGGCTCGCCGAGGTGGACGAACACGAAGCCCTGCCAGACGTCCACCGCGATGGACCAGAGGCCGTGGGACTCGCGGTCGACCTCGTCGCGGCCCACCATCGGCGTCCCGATCAGGCGGCCGTCGTAGGCGTAGCTCCACGCGTGGTAGGGGCACTTGATCGCGCCCTTCGCATGACCGTGCGTCTCCGGGTCGCAGAGTCTGGAGCCGCGATGGCGGCAGACGTTGTAGAAGCCGCGCAGCTCGCCGTCTTTGCCGCGGACGACGAGGACGCTCTCGCCGACCACGTCGACGGTGAGGAAGTCGCCGGGCTCCGGGGCCTCGTCGGCGCGCCCGGCGTAGAACCACTCGCGGAAGAAGATGCGCTCGCGCTCCAGCTCGAAGACCTCTGGAGCGTGGTAGTCGCTGCCGGGAAGCGTCTCGCGAGCGGCGCTCATGCTGTTGCGGAGCATACAAGCGCTTGACACATCGTGCTACGTCGGTTTGCATTGTGCAACCCAGCGAAGGAGGATCGGATGCACCCGCGCGAACGGAAGACCACGAGGCGGCAATTCCTCTTCGCATCCGGAGGGACGATCGCGGCACTCTCCGGCGCGGACGCGCTGCTCCGCGCCGCCGATGCGTTCGGTTCCCTCGTCGGGTGTGCCGATCGGGCCGGGCGGGATCCCGCTCGCCCGCCGCGGGCATCCCGTGACGCTCCCGATCTACTCGGACAACGAGCCGATCGACTCCGGCAAGGACATCGAGAAGGGCCCGCTCCAGGTCTTCAACTGGGCCGACTACATCAACCCGCAGGTGGTAAAGCAGTTCCAGAAGGAGTTCGGCGTCCAGGTCAAGATCACGACGTTCGAGAACGAGGAGGAGGCCATCGCGAAGCTCACGTCGGGTCAGGGGAACTTCGACGTCTGGTTCCCGACGGTCGACTACATCTCGCGTGCGGTCGCGGGAAAGCTGATCCAGCCGCTCAACCACTCGTACGTGCCGAACCTGAAGAACGTCTGGCCGTCGCTGCAGAGCCCGTTCTACGACCGGCATTCGCGCTACACGGTGCCCTACACGATCTACACGACCGGGATCGCCTGGCGGACGGACAAGGTGAAGAAGGGGCCGACCGAGCTTCGCGAACCCCTACGACATCTTCTGGCGCTCGCAGGCCTACAGCGGCAAGGTCGCGATCCTCGACGACCAGCGGGAAGCCCTGGCCATGGCCATGTTGCGCCGCCACGAGTACGACGTGAACACCGAGAACGCCACGCTCGATCAACAGGGCGGAGAGCGACCTCGCGCAGTTGACCGGCCTCGTGAACGTCAAGACGAACGTCACCGACTACACGGACATCCCGGCCGGGAAGACCTGATCTCGCAGGCGTGGTCGGGCGACATGGCCGGTGCGCCGTACTACCTGGCGAAGGGCGTCAAGCCGACGGTGCTCGGCTACTGGCGGCCGTCGAAGAACGCCGTGATCGGCAGCGACATGATCGCCGTCATGCGCGGTGCGAAGAACCCCGTGCTCGCGCACACGTTCATCAACTACCTGCTCGACAACAAGAAGGGCGTCGAGAACTTCTCCTGGAACGGCTACATCCCGCCGCTCAAGGTGATCAACCCGTCGAAGCTGGTCTCGCAGGGATACATCCCGAAGAACCTCGCGTCGACGATCGTGCGCGAGTCCGACTTCAACCGCGGCCTGAGCCTGCTGCCGCTGACCACGCAGGGGCAGTCGCTCTGGCAGGACGCGTGGTCGAAGTTCAAGGCCGGGTAGTCGACGTGGGGGAACCGATGGTTCCCCCACGGGCCCCCTCCTTCTTCGTGGCGCGTGGCGGACCGCTCTCACGCTCCGGCGAGAGCGGGGTCTCGCCTCCGCGCGCGGAAGGTCTGTGTCTCGGCCGGCGGAGACCTGTCACGACATCCCGCGGCGGCGAGACCGGGAAGGGCTAGGAGCAGGGTTGGTCCGCCGCTGGTTCTGGCCGAGCTTCGCCTTCCCGGGCGCGGCGTGGCTCGTCCTGCTCTTCCTCGTCCCGACCTACGCGGTCCTCGCCGTCGCCTTCGGGGGCGTCGACCCGATCTTCTACAACCCGCTGCCGGCCTGGAACCCGCTGCACTGGCAGACGTCGACGATGCGGTCGGTCCTCGGCGACCTCCGTCCCGGCCACACCTTCTGGATCGTCTACGTCAGGACGTTCGTCTACGTCGGCATCTCGCTGGCCGGCTGCCTCGTGCTCGGCTACCCGGTCGCCTACTACCTCGCGAGGCATGCGCGGCGGACGAAGGCGCTCCTGCTGATCCTGCTGATCGTCCCGTTCTGGGTCAGCTACCTGATGCGGATGCTCGCGTGGGTCGGGCTGCTGCTCCCGGACGGCCTGGTCAACAGGACGCTGCTCGACCTCGGCGATGCTCTCGCAGCCGTACGGCTGGCTCGACGGACAGGCGTCGTCGGTGATCCTGGCGCTCGTCTACGGCTACGTGCCGTACCTGATCCTGCCGCTGTACGCGACGCTCGACCGGATCGAGCCTCACGTGCTCGAGGCCGGGCGCGATCTCGGCGCCAGCCCGATCTCGACCTTCCTCCACGTCACCCTGCCGCTCAGCCGGCACGGGATCATGGCCGCGAGCGTCCTCATCGCGCTGCCGATGTTCGGCGACTACTACACGAACGACGTCATATCCGGCTCGCCGAGGACGTCGATGATCGGGAACCAGATCAACCTGTTCTTCCAGGGCGGTCCCCAGCGCACCGTCGGGGCGTCTCTCGTGATCATCCTGTCCGTCCTGCTCGCCGTGCTCATGTCCTACTACCTCTGGACGACCGTTCGCGCGTCTCGCTCGGAGGAGTTGCTGTGAGCGTAGGCTCGACGGAGCTCACCGGGCAGCGAAGGGCGGGCTCCGCCGGCGCCGGGAGCGGGTGTTGGGCGTAGGCTCGACGGAGCTCACCGGGCAGCGAAGGCGCCGGCTCTGCCGGCGCCGGGAGCGGGACCTGTGAGGAGGGTCCGCGACTGGGTCGCGAACCCGTGGGGGCAGCCGCGGGCGCTCTCGGTCATCACGTGGGGGTACATGGCGTGGTCGATCGTGCCGGTGCTGATCGCGGTCATGTTCTCGTTCAACGACGGCCGCTCGCGGAGCGTCTGGCAGGGGTTCTCGACGCGCTGGTACTGGGGCGATCCGAGCTTCTCCGTCCTGCACGATCCCTCGATGCGGGGCGCGCTCGAGCAGAGCCTCAAGCTCGCGGCGCTCGACATGGTGATCGCGGTGCCGCTCGGTGTCGGCCTCGCGCTCGGGCTGACCCGCTGGCAGGGATACGGCGCCCGGCCCGTCAACTTCCTGATGCTGTTCCCGCTCGTCACGCCCGAGATCGTGATGGCCGTCTCGTTGCTGCTCGTCTTCGTCACCCTCTACAAGATCCAGCTCGGCACGACCGCCCAGGTGCTCGGCCAGGTCACCTTCTCCATCTCCTACGTCGTGATCATCGTCCGCAGCCGATTGCTCTCGATCGGCAAGGAGTACGAGGAGGCGGCCCGCGACCTCGGGGCCTCGCCGCTCGGGGCGCTTCGGCTCGTGCTCATGCCGATGCTGACGCCGGCGATCTTCGCGAGCCTGATGGTCGTCTTCGCCCTGTCGATCGACGACTTCGTCGTGACCGACTACCTTTCCTCGAACGAGTCGACCCAGACGGTGCCGATCAAGATCTACTCCGGTGTGCGCGGGACGACCACTCCGGCGCTGAACGCGCTCGCGACCGTGATGGTGCTCGCGACGCTCCTCGCCGTCGGTCTCGCGTTCCTCGTCTACCGCCGGTTCGGCGCAGCCCAGCGCACCGAGCAGGGCACCGCGCTGCGCGAGATCGCGGCTCTGGAGATGTGACCGTGAGCGGAACCTCCACAGACGGCGCGATCGAGCTCGTCGACCTGCGCAAGCGCTTCGGCGACGTGACCGCCGTCGACGGGATCGACGTGGGGATCCATGCCGGTGAGTTCTTCTCGCTCCTGGGGCCGTCGGGGTGCGGGAAGACGACGACGCTGCGCCTGATCGCGGGATTCGAGCGGCCCGACGAGGGGCGGATCCTGCTCGACGGCGTCGACATGGCTGCCACGCCGCCGCACCGGCGCAGGGTGAACACGGTCTTCCAGAGCTACGCGCTCTTCCCGCACCTCGACGTCTTCGACAACGTCGCCTTCGGCCTGCGCCGGCAGCGGGCGAAGCGGACGGAGATCCGCGAGCGGGTCGAGACGGTGCTCGACGCGGTGCGGCTGGACGGGTACGGGTCGCGTCGGCCGACGCAGCTCTCGGGCGGCCAGCAGCAGCGTGTCGCGCTCGCGCGCGCGCTCGTCCTCAACCCGTCGGTCCTCCTGCTCGACGAGCCGCTCGGCGCGCTCGACGCCAAGCTCCGCAAGGCGCTCCAGCTGGAGCTGAAGTCGATCCAGGAGCAGTTCGGGATCACGTTCGTCTACGTGACGCACGACCAGGAGGAAGCCCTGACGATGTCCGACCGGATCGCCGTCATGTCCGACGGTCACGTCGAGCAGATCGCGACGCCGGCCGGGATGTACGAGGAGCCGGAGACCGTCTTCGTCGCCGACTTCCTCGGTGTCTCGAACCTGATGAGCGTGACGGTCGAAGGGCTCGACGGCGACGCGTGTCGGGCCCGGCTCGGCGATTTCGCGCTGCGGGCGATGCACGGAGACGTCGCGATGCGTGGGGAGACGCGGGTCGTGATCCGCCCCGAACGCGTTCGCGTCGAGGTGTTCGAGGCGGCGGGCGAGAACCGCATTCCCGGGATGATCGAGCGCGTCGTCTACCTCGGCTCGTCCGAGCAGCTCGTGGTGCGTCTCGCGACGGGCGACGTCGTGCAGGCGCTCGTCGTCAACGACGGCAGGCCGCGGGATCACGCGCAGGGCACGCCCGTGCAGGTGCATCTTCCCGCCGAGGCGCTCCGGGTACTGCCGGCCCGTGCACCGTCGACCGGGACGCCCGAGCCGCAGGCGACCGCGCCCGCCCCGGACGCGGCGGTGGACACTCTCGGCGCGGGCTGACGGTGCCCGTCGTCCCCGAGCTCGACGCCTCTGCCCGCGAGTGGCAGGAGCGCGCGCGCCGCTTCGTCGAGGAGGAGATCTACCCCGTCGAGAAGCGCGTCGCCGAGCGCGGCGCGGTCGACCGCGGCCGAGCTGCAGGAGCTGCGGGCGCGGGCCCGTGCGGCGGGCTTCGCCTACTACAACCTGCCCGCCGAGCTCGGGTGCGCGGATCTCCCGCTCCTGACGCAGGTGGCGATCGAGGAGCAGGCGGGAAGGGCCACGAACGGACTCGGGTTCGTCGTCGCCGACCGCGGCCCCCGCGAGCTGGTCGAGCTCGCGACGCAGGACCAGCTCGAGCGCTGGATCCGGTCCGTTGCTCCGCCGGGAGACCGTCGAGGCGTGGGCGCTCACCGAACCGGGGGCGGGCTCCGACCTCGGCGCGATCGCGACGACGGCCGAGCGTGACGGCGACGACTGGGTGCTGAACGGCGAGAAGTGGTTCGTCACCGGCGGCGACAAGGCGGGCGTCTTTGCCGTCCTCGCCCGAGCCGGAGACGCGCAGGAGCTCTTCCTCGTCGCGCGGGACCATCCCGGGCTCGAGATCGTGCGCGCGCCCCGGTTCATGCACGACCCCTACGTCGACTCGCACGTCGAGCTCCGGCTCGCCGGTTGCCGGGTCCCCGACCGCGACCGGCTCCCGAGCGGCGACGACGGCGCCCGCCGCTGGATCACGATCGAGCGGCTGATGATCGCGGCCCGCTGTTGCGGCGCCGCCGCCCGCGTCCTCGAGCTCGCCTCCGAGTGGGCGTCGGAGCGGGTCGCGTTCGGCAGGCCGATCGCCGAGTACCAGGGCGTCTCCTTCCCGCTCGCCGACTCGTTGGCCGAGCTGCTCGCCGCGCGCCTGCTCACCTACCACGCCGCCCACGAGCTCGACGCGAACCCGTCGCCGAGCGTCGCGCACGGGAAGGTCGCGATCGCGAAGCTCATCGCCTCGGAGACGGCGAACCGGATCGCCGACCGGGCGGTGCAGATCTTCGGCGGGCGCGGCTACATGACCGAGAACCCGGTGGAGCGACACTTCCGCGAGCTGCGCGTCGACCGCATCTGGGAGGGGACGAGCGAGATCCAGCGGCTGATCGTCGCCCGCGGTCTCCTCAAGCGCGGGATCGACGTCCATATCTCGACTAGCACGGGGGAAACCACTGTTTCCCCGTGGGCCCCTTCTCTACGTGGGTGGTGGAGCGTGCTTGGCGCTCCGGGGAGAGCGCGGTCTCACCTGCGCGCGCCGTGGGCTTCTCCCAGAGAGACGTGGGGCCGAGCGGGGCACTGCGTCGGCGGTGGCGCCTGCGGCGTCCGCCGCGGCAACGTCGTTGCGCATCTGGTCGCCCCGGCTACGAGGATGGTGGTGGGAGCGATCGACCGCTGGGGGGCGCCTCCCGCGCCCACTGCGCTTCTCCTCGGTCGCGGGACCGTTACGGCTTGGTGACGGCGTCAGGGTCTCTGCTCGGATCGGCCGAGGAGTCCGACCCGAGCACGATCCGCGCGTCCAGGCCGACCGCGCCCTCGCGGCGGACGAGCAGCGGGTTGACCTCCACCTCCGCGATCTCGGGGTGGGCCGCGGCGAACCGAGAGAGTGCTGCGACGGCGTCGGCCGCGGCGTCGACGTCGAGCGGCGGGCGGCCGCGGGCGCCCTCGAGCAACGGCGCGCAGGCGAGCGAGCGCAGCAGCGCCTTCGCCGTCGCGGCGTCGACGGGCGCCACCGCGACCGCGGTGTCGCGCAGGATCTCGGCGTGGACGCCGCCGGCGCCGACGACCACGACCGGCCCGAAGGCGGGATCGCGGCGGGCACCGACGAGCAGCTCGAACCCGGACGCGGTGTCCTCGGCCGCCTCGACGGAGTAGGCGGGCACGGAGAGCCGTCTCGGCGAGGCCGTCGAAGGCGGCGGCGAGCGCGTCGCGAGCCGGGGACACCAACGACGACCGCGCCCGCGTCGGACTTGTGCAGCGAGCCGAGCGCCTTCAGCACGACGGGGTAGCCGATCTCGGCGGCCGCCGCCAGCGCCTCGTCGCGGTCGAGGACCGTCCGGGCCGCGCCGAACGCGATGCCGGCTGCGGCGAGGGCCTCGCGTGCGGCGGCGTAGCCCGTCTCGGTGATCGGCGGCCCGGGGGGCGGGAGCGTGGGCAGCGGGTCGCGTGCCGCCGCCGCATCGGCGACGAGCGCTGCGAGGCCTCGAACAGCGGACTCGACGGCGCGGTAGACGGGAACGCCCGCCGCCCGGAGCGCCCGTGCAGGCGGAGTGTCCCAGTACATCATCTGCACGACGAGAGGGCGCCCGGTCTCGTCCGCTGCGGCGGCCAGCTGCCGGGCGACGTCCAACTCCCGCTGCTCGAGCTCGTCGGAGAGCACGCTGTAGCCGCCGAAGTACGCGGTGAACAGAACGGTGTCGACGCCCTCGGCCTCGAGCAGGGCGCGCGTGGCGCGGGCGAAGCTGTAGGTGTCCTGCTCGCCGGCGCCGGCGAGGTCGACCGGGTTCGCAGTCGTCGCGGTCGGCGGCAGCAGCGCGCGGAGCGTCTCCTGCGCCTCCGACGCGAGCTGCGGCAGCTCGAGGCCGTGCGCGCCCAGCAGGTCGCCGGCGATCGCGCCGTAGCCGCCGCCGTCGCCGACGACCGCGACCCGTCGCCCGCGGGGACGGTGGCGTGCGAGCAGGGCCTGGGCGACGTCGACGAGCTCGCGCGGAGTCTCGACGCGGTGGATCCCGGCGCTGCGGCAGGCGGCGTCCACGACGTCGAGGTCGCTCGTCAACGCGCCCGTGTGCGAACGAGCCGCGCGCGCTCCCGACGGCGGTGCGCCCGACGGTGAGCAGGACGACCGGCTTGCCGGCCGCCCGCGCGGTCTCGACGAATGCGCGCCCGTCGCGGAAGTCCTCGCAGTACACGCCGATCACGCGGGTCGGCTCGTGCTCTGCGAGCGAAGCGACGACCTCGGCCACGTCGACGTCCGCCTGGTTGCCGATCGAGACGAGACGCGAATAGCCGAGGCCGAGGTCCTCCAGCAGGAGGCCCGTCTCGAGGGCGATGTTGCCGCTCTGGGAGACGAAGCCGACCGGGCCGCCCGGCAACGGGTTCGATGCGAGGTCGAGCTCGGCGTTGGAGTCGAAGACGCCGAGGCAGTTCGGCCCGACGAGGAGCGCCCCGGCGGCGCGGACGCGGGCGGTGATGGCGCGCTCGCGCTCCGCCCCCTCCGGCCCGAGCTCGCCGAATCCCGCCGCGATCGCCACGAGCGCCTTCGCGCCCGCCGCGAGCGACGCGTCCACCGCCTCCTCGAGCCCGTGCGCGGGCACGCTGAGGACGACGAGCTCGGGCGCCTCGGGCAGATCGGCGATCGTCGCGGTGGACGGGGAGCCCGAAGAGCTCGCCGCCGCTGCGCCCGACGAGGAAGACACGCCGGCGGTGCTGCGCCTTCGCCGCGTCGCGCGCGAACCAGTACCCCCACTTCGTCGTGTCCGCCGAGACGCCGACGATCGCGACCGAGCGCGGCTCGAAGAGCGGGGTGAGGTCGCGGCGCACTTCCCCGGCAAGCTGGCAGATGGCGCGCCCGGCGCGGTCCGGGCGGGGCAGGGAGGCGTGCGCGTCGCGCAGCCGCTCGACGCGGCTGAGGACGCCGTCTCGCGCCGCGGCCACCCGGCCGCTGGAAGCGTCGACGTGGAGGAGCATCATCTCGGCCGTCGCGACCGGCTCCGGCTCGCCGTCGCGCAGGAGCACGTGGAAGACGTGCAGCCGCTTCTCGTCGCAGCCGAGCACCTGCGTCGTCACGTGGACGGCGTCGCCCGCGGCGAGCTGGCGCAGGTGCGAGAGGTGCGTCTCGACCGTGAAGTAGCTGCCGCCCGTGGCGAGATACTCGGCGTCGACGCCGATCGCCCCCAGCAGCGCGTCGCTCGCGTCGCCGAACAGCTGCAGGTAGCGGCTCTCGTGGACGTGGCCGTTGTAGTCGATCCAGTCGGCGGGCACCCGCGTACGGTAGAGGCGGAGCAGGCCGGAGCCGTCCAGCTCCGGGCTCGCCGCACGAGGCGCAGCGAGGAGCCCGCGCTCCCATTCGGCGAGGGTCGCGCCGGCTCCGGTCTCGTGAGCCCGCAGTGCCTGGAGCACGGCGACGAGGACGTCGTCACGCGCGCGCTCGAGCTCCCGCACGGATCGCCCGGCCGCCTGCTCGTCGGACTGCGCCGCGATCCTGCTCGACGAGCTCGGCCGTGAGCTCGGGCACGTCCGTCAGCTTCGTCCACGGCCACGCGAGCGCCGGGCCGAACTGGTTGAGGAAGTGGCGCATCCCGGCTGCGCCGCCCGCGATCCGGTAGGTCAGGAAGGTGCCCATGAACGACCAGCGCAGGCCGGCGCCGTAGCGGATCGCGTCGTCGATCTCCGACACGGTCGCGACGTCGTCGTGCACGAGCCACAGCGCCTCGCGCCAGAGCGCCTCGAGCAGCCGGTCGGCGAGGAAGCCGTCGATCTCGCGTCCGGACGACGAGCGGGTGCATGCCGACCGACCGATACGCGTCGCACGCGCGGCGCACGGTCTCGGGCGCGGTGTGCGCGCCGCCGCAGACCTCGGCGAGCGGCAGCAGGTACACCGGGTTGAAGGGGTGACCGACGACGAAGCCGCTCGGGCCGCTCCATCTGCGCCTGCAGGGCGGTCGGGCGGAGGCCGGACGTCGAGGAGCAGATGATCGCGTCGGCGCGCCGCAGCCCGGTCGGCCGCCGCGAGCAGCTCCTGCTTCAGCTCGAGGCGCTCGGGCGCCGACTCCTGCACGAGCTCCGCGCCCACGGTCGCCTCGGCGACGGAGTCGACGACGAGGAGGTCCCCTCGGCGGGCAGGGGTGCGAGCGTCAGCCGCTCGTACGCGCGGCGCGCGTCGTCGAGCACCCGGCTCACCGTCTGCGCCGCGTCCGGCGCCGGGTCGTAGAGCCGGACGTCGACGCCGTTGAGCAGGAAGCGCGCCGCCCAGCCCGCGCCGATCACGCCGCCGCCGAGCAGGCCGACGGTGCGCGGCCGCTCAGCCACGAGGTCGCAGGGCGAGCTTCTCGCGCACCTCGTCCGGTCCGAGCACTCGCACGTTCATCGCCTCGAGGATCGAGACGGCGCGCTCGACGAGCTCCGCGTTCGTCGCGAGGCGTCCGCGCGAGAGGTAGAGGTTGTCCTCGAGGCCGACGCGGACGTTGCCGCCGACGAGCGGCGCGAGCGGGACGAACGGCAGCTGCATGCGGCCGATCGAGAAGGTCGAGAAGATCGCGTTGGCGGGGAGCCGGTTCACCATCGCGAGGAGGGTCGCGGGATCGTCCGGAGCACCGTAGGGGATGCCCGTGCAGAGCTGGATCAGCGGCGGGTCGTCGATCAGCCCGTCGCGGATCAGCTCCTCGACGAACACGAGATGGCCGGTGTCGAACACCTCGAGCTCCGGCCGGACGCCGAGCTCCCGCACCCGCGCCGCCATCGCCCGCAGCATCCCGGGCGTGTTGACCATGACGTAGTCGCCGCCGGCCGCGAAGTTCATCGTCCCGCAGTCGAGCGTGCAGATCTCGGGCAGGAGCTCCACGACGTGCGCGAGCCGCTCGGCCGCCCCCGCCATGTCCGTTCCCGCCGCGTCGGGCGGAAGCGGCGACTCCTCGCCTCCGAGCACGAGGTCGCCGCCCATCCCGGCCGTGAGGTTGAGCACGACGTCGACGTCGGCGGCCCGCACGCGCTCGACGACCTCGCGGTACAGGGCGGGGTCGCGAGCCCCCTTGCCGGTCTCCGGATCCCGCACGTGGATGTGGACGACCGCGGCTCCGGCGCGCGCGGCGCCGAGCGCCGACTCCGCGATGTCGGCGGGCGTGACCGGAACGAGCTCGCTCCTGTCGACGGTGTCGCCGGCACCGGTGACGGCGCACGTGACGAAGACCTCCCAGTTCATGCGAACCCCGGGGTTCGTGCAGGAACAGATATTCCTGTGTGGGCCTTTGGTGCGAGATGCGAACACGCGATGCACATTGCGCGACGGGTCGAGCTTAGGCGGCGTGGCGAGGCCGCGTCAAGGTGCGCTTGACCCGATCCCGCGGCTCGGTCTAGGGTGCGCCATGTTCGCAGGAGGTTCGTAATATGAACGCGGCGGCTGCTCGGTCCCCGGACCGGGTCGAGGCGCTGCTCGCCACGGCACGCGAGTTCGCCGAGCGCGAGCTGCGGCCGGTCGCGCTCGCCTACGACGAGACGGAGGAGTACCCGCTCGCCGAGCTGCGGCGCGCGGCGGTGCTCGGCCTCACCTGCTACGACCTGCCGGCAGCCTACGGGGGCGGCGGCGTCGAGAGCCTGCGCGACCGCTGCGCGATCATCGAGGAGCTCTCGTGGGGCGACTCGCCGATCTCCTGGGTGATCGGCCAGGGAGGCTTCTTCGCCGGCCCGATCCTCGCGCTCGGCTCGGAGGAGCAGAAGCAGCGCTGGCTGCCGCCGCTCTGCGGCCCCGAGCCGCCGGCGTGCTCGGTGGCGATCACGGAGCCGGAGCACGGCTCGGACTCGGCTGCGATCGAGACGGTGGCCCGGCGCGTCGACGGCGGATACGCGATCGACGGCCGCAAGACGTTCATCGGCAACGGCGCGATCGCAGACCTCTGCATCGTCTTCGCGACCGTCGACCCCGGCAGCCGCTCGAAGGGGATCACGGCCTTCCTCGTCGAGCGTGACGATCCGGGCTTCGTCCGCGGCCCGCGCCTGCCGAAGATGGGCAGTCGCTGCTTCCCGGCGGCCGAGGTCGCCTTCGAGGACTGCTTCGTCCCCGCCGACCGCCGGCTCGGCGAGGAGGGACAGGGCTTCGCCGGGCTGATGTGGGTCTTCGACGTCGCACGCGTGCAGCTCGCCGCCAGCAGCATCGGCCTCGGTCGCGCCGCGCTGGAGCTCGCCGTCGAGTACGCGAAGGAGCGTGAGGCGTTCGGGCGCAAGATCCACGAGTTCCAGGCCGTCTCCTTCCGCCTTGCCGACGCGAAGGTCAAGCTCGACCAGTCCCGGCTGATGACCCGCCACGCCGCTGCGCTGGCCGACGCAGGTGAGCCCTTCTCGACCGAGGCCGCGATGGCGAAGCTCGCAGCCTCCGAGGCGTCGGTCTTCGCCACGTCGGCGGCGGTGATGACGCTCGGCGGCGCCGGCTACATCCGCGACTCGCTGGCCCAGAAGTGGTACCGGGACGCCAAGCTCGACGAGATCTGGGACGGGACGAGCGACATCATGCGCCTCCTGATCGCGCGGAGCCTGTTCCGCTAGTGACCGCTCCGGTGCGCGACCCGCGCTACGACGTCCTGTTCGAGCCGGTGCGGATCGGCCCGGTGACGGCCCGGAACCGCTTCTTCCAGGTGCCGCACTGCAACGGGATGGGCTATCGCGACCCGACAGCGCACGCCGTGATGCGCGGGGTGAAGGCCGAGGGCGGCTGGGCGGTCGTCTGCACCGAGGAGGTGGAGTTCGACCAGCGCTCGGACATCGGCGGCTTCGTCGAGGGACGGATCTGGGACGACGAGGACATCCCGGCGCACGCCCTCCTCGTCGACCAGGTGCACGCCCACGGCTCGCTGGCCGGGATCGAGCTCGTCCACGGGGGCATGGCCTCCGGCAACCTCTACGGGCGCATCCCGCCCCAGGGCCCGTCGAACCTCCCCGTGGCGGGATACGAGCCGATCCAGGCGCGGCGGATGACGCGGGAGGACATCGCCGGCCTGCGGCGGCGTCACCGGCAGGCCGTCGCGCGGTCGCTCTCCGCGGGCTACGACATCGTCTACGTCTACGCCGCCCATGGGCTGACGACGCTTCAGCACTTCCTCTCGCCCCGCACCAACCTCCGCGACGACGAGTACGGCGGCGGCCTCGCGAACCGGGCACGACTGCTCCGCGAGGTGCTCGAGGACACGCTCGACGAGTGTGACGGCCGCGCTGCGGTCGCCTGCCGCCTCGTCGTCGACGAGCTGCTCGGCTCCGACGGGATCGAGCGCGCGGCGACCGACGAGCTCTTCGGTCTCGTCGGCGAGCTGCCCGACCTGTGGGACCTGATGGTCGGCTTCTGGGAGGACGACTCGCTGCCGTCGCGCTTCGGGCACGAGGCGTGGACCGAGGAGCACTTCCGCGGCCTCAAGCAGCTGACCTCGAAGCCGGTCGTCGGCGTCGGCTGGCTGACGTCGCCGGACACGATGGTGCGGCTCGTCCGCGACGGCGTGCTCGACCTGATCGGCGCGGCGCGCCCCTCGATCGCGGATCCCTTCCTGCCGAGGAAGATCGAAGAGGGCCGCTTCGAGGACATCCGCGAGTGCATCGGCTGCAACGTCTGCGTCACCGGCGACTGGACCGCGACGCCGATCCGCTGCACGCAGAACCCCTCCATGGGCGAGGAGTGGCGCCGAGGGTGGCATCCGGAGCGCTACCGCCCGGGCGGGTCCGAGGCGCGGGTGCTCGTCGTCGGCGCCGGCCCCGCCGGACTCGAGGCTGCGATGGGGCTCGGCAAGCGCGGGTACGACGTCGTGCTGGCCGAGGCGACGCGGGAGCTCGGCGGCCGCGTCCTCCGGGAGGCACGGCTGCCCGGGCTCGCCGCCTGGATCCGGGTCGCCGACTACCGGCGCGGACAGCTCGCGCGCCTCCCGAACGTCGAGCAGGCGCTCGAGAGCGAGGTGACGGCCGAGGAGATCCTCGGCTACGGCTTCGAGCACGTCGCGGTCGCGACCGGCGCACGCTGGCGGGCCGACGGCGTCGGCCGCTGGCACACGCGACCGCTCGCCTTCGGCGACGCGGTCGAGATCCTCACGCCCGACGACCTCCTCGGCGGCGCCCGGCCCGCGGGCGAGCGGATCCTCGTCTTCGACGACGACCACTACTACCTCGGCGGCGCGCTCGCCGAGCTGCTCGCCACGGAGGGCCACGCGGTGCGGCTCGTCACGCCGGCTCCGCGCGTCTCGGAGTGGAGCGTGAACACGATGGAGCATCCGCGGATCCACCGCCGCCTCGTCGAATGCGGCGTCGAGCTCGAGACCGAGCATGCGCTCCTCGGGGTCGAGGGAGCCGAGGCCCGCCTCGCATGCGTTCACACCAAACGCGAGCGGGTGGTCGCGTGCGACGCTGTCGTGCTCGTCACGGCGCGGCTGCCACGGGACGGGGTCGCCGAGGAGCTGCTCTCCCGGCGGGGGGACTGGGCCGGGGCCGGCATCCTGTCCGTCCGAGCGGTCGGCGACTGCCTGGGCGCCGGGCACGATCGCGAGCGCGGTGTGGGACGGACGTCGCTTCGCGGAGGAGCTCGACGCCGAGCCGATCGGGGACGGGCTCCCGTTCCGGCGCGAAGTGGTACGGCTCGCGCAGGCTGCGCAGTGAGCGGCTTCGCGTGGGGAAACCATGTTTCCCCCACGGGCCCCCTTCTTGAGCACGGGGGAAACCATGTTTCCCCCGTGAGCCCCCTTCTTCGCGGCTCGCCGAGGAGACTGTTGGTGTGCGCTGCGGGGAGAGCGCGGTCTCCCCTCCGCGCGGCGCGGGCGTCCTGCTTCCAAGAGGGGGTAAACCGCTGCTCGTCGCAGTCCTCAAAGCCGGAGGCCAACCAGATGCGCAAGCGACGTTGGCCGCAGGCGAACCCACGTCGGCGGGGACGCCCGCAAGGCGCCACCGCCGACGCAGCGCCCCGCTTCGCCCTGCGTCGATCTGGGAGACGCAGACGGTCGCGCGCGCAGGGGAGACCGCGCTCTCCCCGGAGCGCCGAGTGCGCTCAGGCTCGGCGGGCGAAGAAGAAGGGGGTCCGTGGGGGAACCAGGGGTTCCCCCACGATCAGGTTCCCCTACGCGCAGGTTCCCCCACGCTTGTTCGCACTGTGCAACGATGATGCGGATCATGAACTCGCCCAGCCCGCAGATCGCGCCGACCGCGGCCCGATCGCGGACGATCCAATCCGTCGACCGCGCCGCGCTCCTGCTGAAGGCGATCGCGGACAGCCGCCGCCCTCCGACCGTCGTCGAGCTCGCGGCCGAGTGCGGGCTCAACCGCAGCACCGCATGGCGCCTGCTCGCGACGCTCGACGCGCACGGCCTGATCGAGCGCGACCCCGTCAGCCAGCGCTACAGCCTCGGCTACGCGTTTCTCCGCATCGCCGCCGGCGCCGAGCTCGACCCGCTCGTGCGGCGTGCGCGTCCGGTGCTCGAGGAGCTCGCGCGCGCCACCGGCGAGGCGTCGAACCTCGCCGTCGCACGGCGCTTCAACCTCGTCTACGTCGACCAGGTCGACCCGCCCCAGATCATGACGCCGAACTGGTTCGGGCGCCCGGTGCCGCTGCACGCGACGTCGACGGGCAAGGCCTATCTCGCGTTCCTCACGCCCGAGGAGCAGACGGTCGCGCTCCCGGCCCGGCTCGAGCGGTACACGCCCACGACCATCACCGACGCCGGTGTGCTCCAGGCGGAGCTCGCGCGCGTGCGCCGCGACGGCTGGGCGGTCTGCGTCGGAGAGCTGGAGGAGTCGCTCTTCGGCGCGTCGGCGCCCGTGCTCTCCGAGCAGGGGCGACCGGTCGCGATCGTCAGCGTCTGGGGCACGTCCCTGCGCCTGCCCTCGGAGCGACTGCCCGAGATCGGCCGGCAGGCGCTCGCGGCCGCGGGCGAGATCAAGGGCCTGCTCCGATGAGCGGCCCGCTCGTCGAGATCCTGCGGGACGGCGACGTCTGCATCCTGCGCCTGTCCCGCCCCGAGAAGCTGAACGCCATCTCGACCGCCGTCGAGCGCGCCCTCCACCAGGCGCTCGCGGGCGACGAGGTGCAGGGGAGCGCCTGCGTCGTCGTCGCCGGCGAGGGCCGAGCGTTCTCGGCCGGAGCGGACATCACGGAGTTCGACGACCGCTCGCCGGAGGACGTCCTCGGCTACTACCGGGACACCGGAGGCGTCTACGAGGAGCTCGCCACGCTCCCGCAGCCGACGATCGCCGCGATCCACGGCTACTGCCTCGGCGGCGCGCTCGAGCTCGCGCTCGCGCTCGACTTCCGGATCGCCGACGAGTCCGCCGTCTTCGGTTTCCCCGAGGTGGCGCTCGGGATCCTCGCCAGCTCGGGTGGCCTCCACCGGACGACCCGTCTGCTCGGACCCGCCCGCGCGAAGGAGCTGATGCTGCTCGGCGAGCGCTTCGGGGCCGCCGAGGCGCGCGCCGCCGGCATCGTCACCGAGGTCGTCCCCGAGGGCCGGGCGCTCGACCGCGCGCTCGAGATCGCAGGCAAGCTCGCCGCTCTCCCGCGTGACGCGGTCACGGTCACGAAGCAGGCGATCGACGCGGTGGCAGAATCGCCGCGCGACGCCGCGCTGCTCATCGAGCGTCTCGCGTATGCGGCGCTCTCGCAGACCGACGCGGCGCGCCAGGCCGCGCACGACTTCGGACGCTGAGGGGGCGGGCCCCGTGGAGCACTCGAAGGAGATCGAGATCCGCTGGGTCGACCTCGACGTGTACGGGCACGTGAACCACGCGGTCTTCCTCACCTACCTCGAGGAGGCCCGCGACGAGTGGCTCGGACGGGCGCTGGGCGACCCTGCCGCCATCTGGAGCTACGTCGTCGCGCGCGTCGAGATCGACTATCGGCGCGAGCTCGTCCTCGACGACGACGCGATCGTCGCGCACTGCAGTCTCGAGCGGATCGGCACCTCGAGCGTTCGCACGCGCGAGTGGATCTCGAAGCGGACCGGCGAGACGGCGGCCGAGGCCCAGGCGGTGCTCGTCGCCCGCGACGACGAGACCGGTCGCTCGCGGCCGCTCAGCGACGCCGAGCGGTCCGCGTTCGAGCGCGCTCTCGTCTAGGGCGTGCGGTGGCGGTAGAAGTCCGCCTCCGCCGGCGGCAGCGGCGTCAGCCCGCGGATCAGGTCGGCCGCCTTCTCGGCGACCATCATCACGGGCGCGTAGATGTTCCCGTTGGTCACGTACGGGAACACCGATGCATCCACGACGCGCACGCCCTCCACGCCGTGCACCCGCATCGTCTCCGGGTCGACCACCGACAGCCCGTTCGCTCCCATCGTGCAGGTGCAGGACGGGTGCAGCGCAGTCTCGCCGTCGCGGGCGACCCAGTCGAGGATCTGCTCGTCCGTCTCGACCGACGAGCCGGGCGAGGTCTCGCCGCCGCTGAACGGGTCGAACGCCGGCTGGTTGAGGATCCGGCGCGCGACGCGGACCGCCTCGGTCCACTCGCGCCGGTCCTGCGCGGTCGAGAGATAGTTGAAGCGGAGCGCGGGGTGGACACGAGGGTCCCTGCTCGTGATCTTGACCGAGCCGCGCGCGTCGGAGTACATCGGGCCGACGTGCACCTGGTAGCCGTGCCCGCCCTTCGGCGCCGTACCGTCGTAGCGGATCGCGAGCGGCAGGAAGTGGAACATCAGGTTGGGATACGCGACGTCGTCGTTCGAGCGGACGAAGCCGCCGGCCTCGAAGTGGTTCGTCGCCCCGGGCCCGCTGCGCAGGAACAGCCACTGCGCTCCGATCAGCGGCCGCTTCCACTTCTTCAGCGCCGGCTGCACGGAGACGGGCTGCGTGCACGCGTACTGGATGTAGACCTCGAGGTGGTCCTGGAGGTTCTCCCCGACACCGGGCAGGTCGTTCACGACCTCGATGCCGAGTTCTGCGAGCTCGGCGGCGTTGCCGACGCCCGAGAGCTGGAGCAGCTGCGGCGAGTTGATCGCGCCGCCGCAGAGGATCACCTCGCCGGCGCGGATCGTCTCGCCTCCGACCCGCACGCCGACCGCACGCGTCCCCTCGAAGACGATGCGCTCGACGAAGGCTCGGCACGCGCACCTCGAGGTTGGGCCGTCCCATCGCCGGGTGGAGGTACGCGCGGGCCGCGCTCAGGCGGCGTCCCCGGTGGATCGTCCGGTCGAACGCGCGAACCCCTCCTGCCGGTAGCCGTTCACGTCGTCGGTGAGCGGGTAGCCGGCCTCCTGCACCGCGGCGAAGAAGGCGTCGAAGAGCGGCGAGGCCGCCGGTCCCCGCTCGAGCACGAGCGGGCCTTCCCCACCGCGCCACTCGTCGGCGCCGGCGAGGCAGGTCTCCATCCGCTTGAAGTACGGCAGGCAGTGCGCGTAGCCCCACGAGGACATGCCCGGGTCGCCGGCCCAGCGCTCGTAGTCGAGCGGGTTGCCGCGCTGGAAGATCATCCCGTTGATCGAGCTCGAGCCGCCGAGCACCTTGCCGCGCGCGTGGTAGATGCGCCGGCCGTTCATGAAGGGTTCGGGCTCCGACTCGTAGCGCCAGTCGTAGCGTGCGTTTCCGATCGGGAAGGAGAGCGCGGCTGGCATATGGACGTAGACGTCCCAGGCGCTGTCGGGGCGGCCGGCCTCGAGGACGAGGACGCGGGTCGAGGGGTCCTCGCTGAGTCGCGCCGCGAGCGCGGAGCCCGCCGAGCCGCCGCCGACGATGACGTAGTCATACGTCACGAGAGGACGACCGTCTGGAGCTCGGTGAACGCCTCCATCGGGCCGGTGCCGCAGCTCTCGGCTGCCCCGTTCGCCACCTCGATCGCGCGGCGGGTGTCCTCGCGGTCGCCCTGCGGCACCTGCGCGATCGTCTCGCCGGTTGCGGGGGAGTCGACCGTGAACGTCTCGCCCGAGCGCGAGCCGGTCCACTCGCCGTCGACGAACATCGCCGCGTCAGTCACCGAGCTCCGCCCTTCGCCTGTCGACGTACGCCTTCAGCTCGGCTTTCAGATCGGTCTCCATCGCCGGCTCCTCGTACTCCTCCAGGGTCTTGCGCCAGATCTCGGATGCGCGGGTCGCGGTGTCCGAGCCGCCGTTCCGGGCCCAGCGCTCGTAGTTCTCCGTCGACGACACGAGCGGCCGGTAGAAGCACTCGCGGAAGCGCTCGAGCGTGTGGGCCGCGCCGAGGAAGTGCCCGCCCTGCCCGACCTCCTGGTGCGCCGAGAACGCGAGCGCCTCCTCGTCGATCCGGAGCGGCTTGAAGACCTCGTGCAGCATCCGCAGCTGCTCGACGTCGACGACGAGCTTCTCGTAGCAGGAGACGAGCGCCGACTCGAGCCACCCCGCCGCGTGCATGACGAAGTTCGTCCCGGCGAGGAAGGTCGGCCACAGCGACATCATGGACTCGTAGCCCGCCTGCGCGTCCACCACCTGCGAGGAGGTGAGGGCGCCGCCGCCGCGGAACGGGAGTCCGAAGTGCCTGGCGATCTGCCCGGTGCAGAAGAGTCCGACCGCCGACTCGGGGGTGCCGAAGCTCGGCGAGCCCGACTGCATGTCGGTGTTGGAGAGGAACGACCCGAAGACGACGGGGCAGCCGGGGCGGATCGCCTGCACGAGCGCGATCCCCGCGAGGGCTTCCGCGATCTGCTGGGCGAGGGCGGCGGGGATCGAGACCGGCGACATCGCACCCATCAGCAGGAACGGCGTGATCACCGTCGCCTGTCCCGCCCTCGCGTACTCGAGCAGCGCGGCGAGCATCCGGTCGTCGTAGCGGAGCGGCGAGTTGACGTTGATCAGCGAGATGATCGCCGGCGTCCGCTCGAGCGACTCGCGACCGAAGACCAGCTCCGCCATCGCCAGCGTGTCCAGCGCGTTCGGCCCGGAGGTGACGGAGCCCATGAACGGCTTGTCCGAGAGGGTCAGGAGCGCGTAGACCATGTCGAGGTGACGCGAGTCGAGCGGCTTGTCGTTCGGCTCGCAGATCGTCCCGCCCGGCGAGTCGAGCTGGGGGAACGACTGTGCGAGCCGGACGAGGTTCTCGAAGTCGGCGTAGGTCGCGTCGCGGCGCTCGAGACCCTCGCGCACGAACGGGCAGCCGTACACGGCGGAGAAGACCATGTGCCTGCCGCCGATGTGGACGCTCCGGTCGGGGTTGCGCGCCTGGAGGTCGAACTCCGACGGCGCCTTGGCGACCTGCTCGAGAATCCAGTCCGGGTCGAAGCGCACGAGCTGGCCGTCGACCTCCTGTCCGGCGCCGCGGAGGACCTCGATCGCCTCCTCGTGGAGGAAGTCGATGCCGAGCTCCGAGACGATCCGGCGCCAACCACGGTCGAGCTCCTGCATCGCCGCGTCGTCGAGGATCTCGAACCGCGGCATCTCGTTGATCAGCACGTGCGTTCCTCCAGTGGACGTTGCGGGGACTCGATGAGCTGCTCCAGGGCCGCCTCCAGCCCGCCCTCGCCGGTCTCGCGCACCTCGAGCGGCAGGCCTAGCGTCGTGGCGGCGCGCTCGGCTCCGGCGCGGAGCTCGGCCGTCGGACTCTGCGCGAGCCAGACGACGCGGGTGTAGTGGCGAAAGTAGTCCTCGCGCAGCTCCGGGTGTCGGTCGAGCCCGAGGCTCTCGACGACGACCCGGTCGAAGGCGCGTACGAGGAAGTCGGTCAGGTAGAAGGTGCCGGGCTCGTCGTCGTCGAGAGGGCCGCCGGCGAAGAGCTCGTAGCAGTGCTCGCCTGCGAGGCGTCGCGTCCCGTCGAGCGCCCCGCGCGTGCCGCAGGCCGCGTATGCGACGAGCGCGTCGTCGCCGTCCGCCGCGGCCGCGACGGCAGGGGCGATCAGCTCGGGACGGCTGTGCAGCTCCGGCGGCAGCGGCCGGACGTCGAGCTCCCAGCCGCGGCGGGCCGCGATCCGCTTCACGTGGAGGGCGAGCGCCCCGCACGCGACGACCACCGTCCTCTGGCCATGGCTCCTCGAGCCACGTCCGGTGTCTGACACCGGACGTGGCGGTTCGGGACGGGTGCTCATGCGGGGAAGGCCAGCTGGTCGACGAAGAGGTCGTTGAAGTCGGCGCGGCCGGAGAGCTCGACGTAGCGCACCTCGTCGAGCACCGCCTGCGCGGCGGCGCGCTCGCTGATCGAGAGGGCGGCGATCTTGGCGCCCTCGCCGGCGACGTTGCCGGCGGCGACGATCCGCGCGAGCGGGAGCTTCGGGACGAGGCCGATCCGGACGGCGCTGGCGGGTGTCAGGTAGGAGCCGAACGACCCGCCGAGCAGCACCTGCGCGATCTCCTCCGGCTCGATCCCCATGTCCCGGCAGAGAAGACTCCAGCCGGTCGCGATCGACGCCTTCGCGAACTGGAGCTCGCGCACGTCGCGCTGCGAGAGGAAGATGCCGTCGGCGAGCTCGAAGATCGTCTCCTCGCCCACCTTCCCGAGCCGGGGCGACGACCCCTGGACGAACCGGCCCGAGTGGTCGAGGATCCCTGCTCCGACGAGCTCCGCGACGGCGTCCACGAGACCCGAGCCGCAGATCCCCGCCGGCTCGACGTCGCCGATCACCGTCAGCTCGACCTCGCCGTCGCGGATCCGCACCCCCTCGATCGCGCCGTCGGCCGCCCGCATTCCGCA
Organism: uncultured Thermoleophilia bacterium; assembly: GCA_963762675.1. Taxonomy (GTDB): domain Bacteria; phylum Actinomycetota; class Thermoleophilia; order Gaiellales; family Gaiellaceae; genus Palsa-739. Next base: position 207,551 of record CAVXLS010000003.1, read on the forward strand.
GCGGATCTGGGCCGCCTCGAACGCCGGCCCTGCGGGTGCCGCCGTCGCGAGCGCGCCCGCCGACGACCCGAGCACGATCTCCGAGTTCGTGCCGACGTCGATGAAGAGACGCACGCGCCGGTCGAGCGTCAGCCCGGTGGCGAGGATGCCCGCCACGATGTCGGGGCCGACGTAGGCGCCGAGCGCGGGGAAGAGAACGGCCGGTGCGCGCTCGTGCACCTGCAAGCCGAAGTCCGCTGCGGTCGCGCCGGGGAGCGTGCGCGCGGCGAGCGTGAAGGGGGCCATCGAGAGCGGTTGCGGATCGATGCCGAGCGCGAGCTGGATCATGGTCGCGTTGCCGGCGACGACGACCTCGTACACCTCCTCCGGCGCGACGCCGCCCTCCAGGCAGACCTCGTCCGTCAGCCTGCGGAGCGTCTCGTGCGCGCGGGCCCCCAGGAGCCCGAGCGCCTCCGGGTCGAGCATCGTCGCGGAGATGCGCGTGATGACGTCGGCGCCGAACGGCTGCTGCGCGTTCAGGATCGAGCGGACCGCCCGCGGCTGGCCCGTCACGAGATCGAGCAGCGTCGCGACGACGGTGGTCGTCCCGAGGTCGAACGCGATCGCGTACAGCCGCCGCGACGTGTCGCCCGGCTCGACCGCCGTGAGCACGTCGTCGACGAGCACCGCCGTCACCTTCCAGTCCGACCCGCGAAGCGTCGTGCCGAGGTCCCGGACGACCGAGAGCGGGACGCGCGGCTCCACGTCGTCCATCGCCGCGAGCACCCGCTCGAGATCCGAGGTCTGGTCCTCGAGGGTCGGCTCGCTCAGCTCCAGATAGCGCTTCTGGACGGCCGGGCGCAGGATCACGTGGCGGCCGACCCCCGCGAGGGCCGCCTTGGGCCGCGTCTGCAGGGGCGGCACCTCGACGGTGACGTCCTCGAAGGCGGTCGCCCGGCAGGCGAGACGCCAGCCGCCCTTCAGCTCCTCGATCGAGAAGGCGCGCGGGTCGACCGCGTCGACGGGCAGCTCCCCGGAGACGACCCGCACGCGGCACTTCTTGCACGTTCCGTGGCCGCCGCAGGTGGAGTCGATCGCGACGCCGTTCCAGCTCGCGGCGTCGAACACGGTCGTCCCCGCGAGCACCCGCGCCTCCTTGACGGCGTGATCCTCGCCGACCTGGAGGAAGCGCATGCGCACCCGGTCCGGGTGCGGCGTCTCCGGCAGGTCCTCCAGTGCGCTCACGTCGCCGCCGCCGCCTGCTTCGCGCGGTAGCGGGCGATCCAGGTCGCGCCCCACTCGTCGCGGCCGAGCAGGAAGTCGGTTGCGCGAACCGCTTCGACGGTCTCGTCGCGGCGCGCGTCCATGATCGCGCTCGTCAGCCCGTGGCTCTGCGCGACCGCGAGGAACGCGGCGCCGAGCGTGTGCCGGCCCGGCAGCCCGAACGACGTGTTCGAGGCGCCGCACGTCGTGTTCACGCCGAGCTCGGAGCGCAGGAGCCGGAGCGTCTCGAGGAAGAGCGTGACTGCCCGCGGCTCCGCGCCGACCGGCATCGCGAGCGGGTCGATGACCACGTCCTCCGGCGGGATGCCGTGGTCGCCGGCCGCCGAGACGATCTTGCGGGCCACCTCGAGGCGCCGCTGCGGCTCCATCGGGATCTCGTCGTCGTTGCAGAGGCCGATCACGGCGGCGCCGTGACGCGCCACGATCGGGAGGATCGCCTCGAGCCGCTCGTCCTCGCCGGTCACGGAGTTGACGAGCGCCTTGCCGTCATAGGCGGCGAGACCTGCCTCGAGCGCCTCGATCACCGACGAGTCGATGCAGAGCGGCAGGTCGCAGAGCCCCTGGACCAGCGGCACCGCTCGGGCCATCAACCCGACCTCGTCAGCGAGCGGGTCGCCGACGTTGACGTCGAGCATGTCCGCGCCGCCCGCCACCTGCTGCGCCACGTCGGTCTCGAGCTGCGAGAGGTCGCCTGTCTGCAGCTGCGCCTGGAAGGCCTTGCGGCTGGTCGGGTTGATCCGCTCGCCGATGACGCAGAAGGGCCGCTCCGGCCCGATCGCGACCGTCCTAGACGGCGACTGGACGAGGGTGTCCACTCATCTCCCTTTGCTCGCGTGTGGGTATGCCGAGCCGCTCGCAGAGCCGGGCGATGCCGGCCTCGCGGCGGAAGCTGATCAGGTGCAGGCCGGCCACGCCGGGAAGCCGGCGGGCATGGTCGGCGAGCTCGCACGCCACCTCGAAGCACTCCGCCTCCGGGTCGGCGGCGCGCTCGCAGCGCTCGACGACGTCGTCGGGGACGGAGATGCCGGGCACGTTCTCGTTCATGAACCGGAGCGCCCTGGGCGAGCGCACGAGGCAGATCGACGGGAGCACCGCCGCGCGCCCCGGCAGCCCCTTTGCCACGGCCTCGGCCATGAACGCCTCGAGCCGCTCCCGCTCGAAGCAGACCTGGAGCTGGAGGAAGCGGGCACCCGCGCGCACCTTCTTCAGTGCGCGGTCGACGCGGTAGTCGTACGGGGGCGCAGCGGGGTTCTCGACCGCGCCGACGAAGAGGCGCGGCGCCGGGTCGAGCTTCCGGCCCGACAGGTAGGTGCCGCCGGCCAGCGCGGTGGCGAGGGCGACGAGCTGTGTCGAGTCGAGGTCGAAGACCCGCCGGGCCTCGGGCTCGTCGCCGGCGGTGACGTCGTCGCCGGTGAGGCAGCAGACGTTCTCGATCCCGTGCAGCGCGGCGCCGGCGAGATCGGCTTCGAGCGCGAGCCGGTTGCGGTCCCGGCAGACGAGCTGCATCACCGGCTCCATGCCGAGCTGCGCGAGCGCGATCGCGACCGCGAGGGGAGAAGCGTGCGCGTGCGCGGCGGTGTTGTCGGTCGCGTTGACGGCGTCGACGTACGCCTCGTAGGGGGCGAACCGGCTGCGCACGGCGTCCAGGCCCCCGGTGTCGACGCTGAGCAGCTCTGCCGTGACGACGAAGCGGCCGGCCGACAGCGCCTCCTCAAGCCTCGACACGCCACCCCTCCGGGGTCTGCCGGTCTCGTTTGGAGAGCAGGTTCCGCCATGAGGAGGTGCCCCAGAGGCGGTTGTCCACCGGTGGGCGGAGGTCGTCGATCTCGTGCGCCCACGGCGTCCGCGGCGCGCGCTCGACGGCCTTCACCCAGACGCAGCGCATCTCCGGCTTGACCTCGCAGTGCCCGTCGGGCCGGACGCCGCCGCACGGCCCGTTGCGCAGCGTCTTGGGGCAGTTCATGGGGCAGGTCAGCCCGGTCGAGTGCAGGACGCACTGTCCGCACATCTGGCAGCCCCAGATCGGCTTCTTGACCGCGAACTCGAGTGCCGCTAGCGGACCGCGCGGCCCGGCCACGGCTAGACCTTCACCGCCGAGCGCCGGCGCTGGATCAGGTCCTTGGCGAGCCGGACCGCCGTGGAGGCGTCTGCCGCGTAGCCGTCGGCGCCGACGGCGTCGGCGTACGCCTGCGTCACGGGCGCTCCCCCGACCATGACGATCACGTCGTCCCGGATCCCGGCCTTCTCGAGCGCGTTGATGTTCGCCTTGAACATCGGCATCGTCGTCGTCAGGAACGCCGAGAAGCCGACGATCTCCGGCTTGTGCTCCTGAATCGCCTCGACGAACACCTCCGGCGCCACGTTGACGCCGAGGTCGTGGACCGTGAACCCGGCACCCTCGAGCATGATGTTGACGAGGTTCTTGCCGATGTCGTGCACGTCGCCCTTCACCGTGCCCATGACGTAGGTGCCGACCTGCTCGACGCCCGTCTCCACGAGCAGCGGACGCAGGATGTCGAGCGCGCCCTGCATCGCGCGTGCCGCGATCAGCATCTCGGGGACGAAGAAGTCGCCGCGCTCGAAGCGGGCGCCGACCTCCTCGAGCGAGGGGATGAGCGCGTCGTAGAGCATCTTCTCGGGTGCGAGGTTCTCGTCCAGGCCGGTGTTGACGAGGTCTCGAACCTCGGGCGCGTTGCCGACGAGCGTGTTGTCGTAGAGCCCCTGCAGGATCTCTTCGTGTGTCATGCGGCACCTCGGGAGTGGTCGCGGTGGCCGAGCCGCCGTGCGAGCTCGCCGCACTCCTGCACGAGAAGCGGAGCGAGCGTCGCGATGCGCTCGGAGGTCAGCCGGGCGCTAGGCCCGGAGATGGAGAGGGCGGCGATCGCGTCTCCCTCCGCGCCGAAGACGGGCGCGGCGAGGGCGGACAGGCCGTTCTCGAGCTCGTCGACGGACGTCGCCCAGCCGCGAGCCCGCACCCGCTCGAGCTCGGGCGTCTGCGCGTCGGCGAGCCCGAAGGCGAGGAAGCACTTGCCGTTGGCGGCCTGCTCGAAGGGGACCCGGCGTCCGACCCAGTCGGTGACGCCGACGAGATGCGTCGTGTCCTCCTGCGCCAGATGCTCGACGCCGCGCGGAGCGGGAACGGCGAGGTTGATCGTCTCCCCCGATGCCTGCGCGAGCCTCAGCAGTGACGGCTGCGCGAGCTCGATCAGGGTCGCGGCGCCGTCGCGGCTCGCGAAGCGCAGGAGCACGGGCCCGGGGCGGATGCGCCCGCGGTCGCCGAGCCGCTGGACGAGGCCCTGCCGCTCGAGCGCCGAGACGAGGCGAGAGGTCGTGCTCTTCGGGAGGCCGGCATGGGCGGCGAGCTCTCCGATCGAGGGTGCCCGGGGAGCCTCCACGACGCGCACGAGCAGCTGCGCCGCGCGCTCGATCGACTGGGTGCCGCTCGCCTCCTGTCTCATCTCACATGGTGGAACATGCGTTCCACGACCGATTGTGGCCGGTCGAGCCCCATCCGTCAACTCCAGGTTGCGTCGTCGCTGCGGCAGGTCGCGCCGGTGCGCCGGCATGCGAGACGTACTCGACTCCGGCCGCGAGGAGCGGCGGCGCGCCCTCGGGGCTCGGCGCGACTGGCGCCGACAGGTCGACGATCCTCCCCTCCGGGAGCCTAGCCCTCCCCCAGCAGATCCTCCTCGAAGGGGAACGAGGACAGGAGCTCGGTCCCGCGCTCGGTGATCAGCAGCTGCTGCTCGAGCTTGACGCCCTCGGCGCCGCCTTCCTCGCCGATGTAGCTCTCGACGCAGACGGTCATGCCCGGCTCGAGGACGCCGTCGTAGCCGGAGGCCTCGAAGTCGTCGCGGTGGTAGAGGTACGGGTACTCGCCGGTCATGCCGCACCCGTGCGCGGACACGTAGTACCGGTTCGCGCGGAAGCGGTCGGGGATCTCCCACGCCCGGAACGAGTAGTCCCGGAACGACAGGCCGGGGTGGAGGACGTCGATGTTGTGCTGCACCTGCTCGAACGCGAAGCGGTACAGCTCCCGCTGGTGCGCGGTCGGCCTGCCGGGTCCCGTGTGGAACGTGCGGGAGAAGTCGCAGTAGTAGCCGTGGCAGCCGACGACGTCGGTGTCGAGCGCCACGAGCTCGTCTGCCTCGAGCGTGCGCTCTCCCGCCTCCTGAAACCACGGATTCGTGCGTGGCCCGGACGAGAGCAGGCGGGTCTCGACGTAGTCCCCGCCCAGCGCGATCACGCTCTGGTGCAGGATCGACCAGAGCTCGTTCTCGGTCAGGCCGGGTCCGATCGCCGAGCGCAGGCGGTGTACGCCGGCCTCGGTCGCCCTGATCGACGCGCGGATGCACGCGAGCTCCTCTGGCGACTTGACGGCCCGGGCGCGCTCGACGGGCGCCTGCGCGTCGGAGAGGCGAAGACCCTGCTCGCGGAGGGCGAGCGCCGCCCCCGCGTTCACACGCTCGACGCCGACGGCAGCCGACCGGCCGCAGTGCTCGTGGACGAGAGCGGCGACCTGGTGGGCCCAGGCTGCTTCGGCGCCCGCGACGGCGGGACCGGCGGCGACGTAGCTCGCCGTGATCGCCGGACGCACGTCGTCGATCGTCTCCAGGCCCTCGGCGAGGTGCGCGCAGCCCGGGAACTCGAACAGGACGACAGGCCCGTCCTGGGGCAGGAAGAGGTAGCGGGCCGGGTTGCGCGAGTGGAACACCTGCATGTTCCGCGCCCCGGTGGCGTAGCGGATGTTCACGGGATCGAGCAGCACGCAGGCGTCGACCTCGTGTGCCGCCATCTGCTCCCGGACGCGCGCGAGGCGGTAGGCCCGCACCGCCACGAGGTCGATCGACTCGTCGGACGCCACCTGGTCGAGCAGCCGCAGCTCGGGCAGGTCGGCGCGATCGGCGTGCCAGTCGACGTTCACGCGCCCGGACGGGGCTCGAGGGACTCGGCGAGCAGCGTCGCCACGTCCGCGACCCGCATCTGCGCGCCCGTCTCGCGCACGCCGTCGTCGAGCATCACCGTGCAGAACGGGCACGCGACGGCGAGGGTCTTCGCGCCCGTCGCGACCGCCTCCTGCGCTCGCTCGACGTTGATCTGCCGGTCGCCGCGCTCCTCCATCCACATGTGCGCGCCGCCGGCCCCGCAGCAGAACGTGTTCCGCCCGCTGCGCGCCATCTCGACCGGCTGTCCGATCACGTTCAGGAGCTTGCGCGGCTGCACGCGCACGTCGTTGTGGCGGGCGAGGTAGCAGCTGTCGTGGTAGGTGATCGTTCCGGCGTCCGTGCTGGGCTGCAGGCGCCCCTCCTCCACCAGCTGCGCCAGCAGCTCGGAGTGATGGACGACCTCGTAGTCGCCGCCGAAGTCGCCGTACTCGTTCGCGAGGGTGTTGAAGCAGTGCGGGCAGCTGGCGACGATCTTCCGCACCCGCTGCTCGTTCAGGGTCGCGACGTTCTGCTCCGCGTAGCCCTGGAAGACGTACTCGTTGCCCATGCGGCGTGCCGGGTCGCCCGTGCAGGCCTCCCTCGGCCCGAGGATCGCGAAGTCGACGCCCGCCCGCTGCAGGAGCTTCGCCGTCGAGGTCGCCGACGCCCGGGCGCGCTCGTCGAAGGACGCCGCGCAGCCCACCCAGTAGAGGTACTCGGGCGCCGGATCGCCGGGCTCGAGCACGCGCACCCCGAGCTCCTCCGCCCAGGCGGCGCGCTCTGTCTGCGGCTTGCCCCACGGGTTCGCCGAGCGCTCGACGTCGCGGAGCATCGCTTCCGCCTCCGACGGGAACTGCGCGTCCACCATCACGCGGCTCCGCCGCAGGTCGACGATGTGGTCGACGTGCTCGATCGAGACGGGACACGCCTCGACGCAGGCGCCGCACGTCACGCAGTCCCAGATCATCTCCTCCGGCACTCCCGTCCCGACGATCGGCGCCGGATCCTGCGCGAAGAGCTGGTCGCGCACGCCCATGATCAGGAGCTTCGGCGAGAGGATCTTCCCGGTCGCGTAGGCGGGGCATACGTCCTGGCAGCGCCCGCACTCGGTGCAGGTGTAGGCGTCCATCACCTGCTTGCGGGTCAGGTCGGCGATCGTCGCCACGCCGAACCGCATCTCCTCCTCGGGCACGTCGAACCGGAGCGGCTCGAGCCGCCCGCGGGCGCCCGTTCGGGCCAGCCAGACGTTGAGCGCGGCGGTCGCGATGTGCAGGTGCTTGGAGTGGGGGACGTAGCGCAGGAAGGCGAAGACGAGGACGAGATGCGCCCACACGAACACGCGCTCGGTGGCGCCGCTCGACGGGAAGAGCGACGCGAACGCGTTCGAGATCGGCCCCGCATGCTCGTTCAGTCCCTGCGCGTGCGCCGCCGCGTGCCAGCAGAGGAGCGTCCCGACGACGCCGAAGATCATGACGAGGATGAAGTCCGCCTCCCCGAGGTGCGAGCCGCGGAAGCGCTCGGGGCGCAGCACCTTCCGGTTGACGACGGCCGCGACGACGCCGACGAAGACGAGCACGACGAAGACGTCGGACATCCAGCCGAACCATGTCTGGCGCGAGAGCCACGGCAGCTCGGACCGCCGGTCGACCGCCGCGATCATCGCCATCAGGATCGTCGGCAGCAGCACGAGGAAGCCCCAGAAGACGAAGGCGTGCATCAGGCCCGGAACGAATCGCGTCAGGAGCTTCCGCTGGCCGAGCACGATCTCGACCTCGTTCCGCACCTGCCGGGCCGGGTCGAGCGGCCGGTCGTTCGGCTTCGCCCGCCGGACGAGCCCGGCGAGGAACCTCGTGCGCTGCCAGGCGCTCGCGCCGGAGACCGCGATCAGCAGCGCGAGGGCGACGGCGCCGATGGGCGTTAGCCCCTGGCCTTCCTCAGCTCGGCCGAGATGGCGGGGACGATCTCGTGCAGGTCGCCGATCACCGCGTAGTCGGCATGGGCGAGGATCGGCGCCTCGGGGTCGTCGTTGATCGCGAGGATCTTCTTCGCGCCCTTGCAGCCCGCGATGTGCTGCGTCGCGCCGCTGATGCCACAGGCGACGTAGAGGTCGGCGCTGATCTTCGTTCCGGTCTGGCCCACCTGGTCGGCGTGCGGGCGCCAGCCCGCGCTCGTGACGACGCGCGAGCAGCCGACGGCGCCGCCGAGCAGGCCGGCCAGCTCCTCGATGATCGCGAAGCCCTCCGCCGAGCCGACGCCGCGGCCGCCGCTGACGACGACCTTGGCGTCGCGGAGCGACACGCCGCCACCGGACTCCTCCACCCGGTCGACGACCCGGACGGACGGGTCGATCAGCGGCACGAACGTCCGCACCGACGCCGGTGGGCCCGGGGCCTCGGCGGCGAGCGCGTGCGGTGCGGCGGTCAGGAGCTTCGGCGAGCCGTGCAGTTGCGCCTCCTCGAGAAGGCTGCCGCCCCAGCGGACGCGGGTGACGATGTCACCCGCGATCGAGACGACGTTCGCCGCGAACGGCAGGTCGAGGCGTGCCGCAGATGTGCGCGAGCACCTCGTTGCCGCGGTCGGAGCCGGGGCCGACGATCGCCTCGACGCCCGACTCCGCCTCGAGCACCGCCTGCGCCCATGCGGCTGGCGCGAACGAGCCGTCGACGCCCGCCTGGTGCAGCAGATCGACCGCGACGTCGGCCGGGCCGACAGAGACTGCGTGCACCGGACCGCCGAGCGTCCGCGCCAGCGTCAGCGCCTGGAGCGAAAGCTCGTCGTCGGGCTCGACGAAGACGAGCACGCTCATGCGACTCCCAGCGACTGCATGACCTCGACCACGCGCGGCGCGGCCGCCGGGCCCTCGCCGAGGACCTCCGCCTGCTTGCCCTGACCGGGCGGGAGTACGAGCCGCAGCAGCTCGAGCTGCTGGGCCGGCCGCTCGGGCTCGAGCACGGCGAGCGGCTTCGACTTCGCCCGCAGACGTCCCGGGACGGAGGGATAGCGCGGCAGGTTCAGACCCTCGAGCACCGTCAGCACCGCTGGCGTGGGCACGTCGTAGACGTCGCGGGCGCCGCCGACGTCGCGCTCGACGCGCACGCGTCCGTCCGACGGCTCGACCTTCTTCAGCCCCGTGACGACCGGGAGCCCGAGCGCGTACGCCACGCGGATCCCCACCTGGTAGCCGCCGGCGTCGGCCGACTCGTTGCCGAACAGGAGCAGGTCGAACGGCTCCTCGCCGCGCACGGCGTCGACGATCGCGGCCGCGGTCGACTGCGCGTCCCACTCGGCCTCGTCCGTCTGCAGCAGGATCGCCCGGTCGGCGCCGGTCGCCATGCAGTCGCGCAGCTGCTCCTCCGCCTCCGGCGGACCGAGGGTCAGCACGACGCTTTCCCCGCCGTGGGCCTCGACCAGCCGCACCGCCTCCTCGACCGCGCACTCCTCGTGCGGGCTGATCGTGAAGCCGAGGTGGCGCGTCTGGATCGCGCGGGCGTCCTCGGTCAGCACGATCCTCCCGCCAGTGATCGGCACCCGCTTGACGCAGACGAGGATCCTCACGTCCCTGGCCTTTCGCTCCCGCCCGGGGAGACGGTTCGGGCCGCGTCCGGTGTCAGGCACCGGACGCGGCCGGAGTGGACGGGTGCCCTGCTTGTCCAAGCTGAACGAGCGGTACGGCCACGGCCACCGGAGCCACCGTCCGGTGTCAGACACCGGACCTGTTCGAAGGAGGCACGACTCACGAGCGGATCCGCGCGTTCTCGGGGTCGAAGATCGGCGTCGAGCCGGCGACGCGGACGGCGACCGGGTAGTGCTCGCCCATGTACTCGACGAGCAGCTCGTTCCCCTCGACCGCGTGCTCGAGCGGCAGGTACGCCATGAGGACGTGCTTCCCGACCGAGGGCGCCGCGCCGGCCGTCGTGACGTACGAGCGGCGTCCCTTCGCATCGGTGATCGGCTTGCCGTCGCGGGTCAGGATCGGCTCGCGGCCGAGCATGGTGCGCTTGACGCCGCTGCGCGAGGTGTGGTCCTCGACGGTGAGCGTGCAGAGGAGGGCGACCGGCTCGGACTCGCGGTGGGCGGCGTACGCCTCCTTGCCGACGAAGTCCTGCTCCTTGACCTTGCCCCACGCCATGTCCGCCTCGACGACCGTGTAGTCGTCGTCGAGCTCGAAGCCGAAGGCCCGGTAGCACTTCTCGATCCGGCCGGTCGTACCGTAGACGCCGATCCCGGCAGGCACGACCCCGTGCGGACGGCCCGCCTCCCAGACCGTGTCCCACAGCTTCGCTCCGTCGGCCATCGGCACGTAGAGCTCCCAGCCGAGGTCGCCGACGTACGAGATGCGTGAGGCGAGCACGTCGATCCCGTCCACCGAGACGGTCGTGAAGGTGCCGAACGGGAAGCCCTCGTTCGAGACGTCGTCGGAGGTGACGGAGGAGAGGATGTCGCGGGCCCTCGGGCCCCAGAGGCCGACCGTGCACCACGTCGACGTCAGGTCCTCGATCCGCGTCGCGCCGTCGGCCGGCAGATGGTCTGCGAACCACTTCTTGTCGGCCATCCCGTGGGCGCCGCCGGTGACGACCCGGAAGCGGTCGTCACCCATGCGCATGATCGTGAGGTCGCTCTTGAAGCCCCCCTTCTGCGAGAGGAGCGGCGTGTAGACGTTGCGGCCGACCTTCACGTCCATCTGGCGCATGGCGACCGCCTGCACGCACTCCAGCGCTCCCGGCCCGACGACGTCGAAGATGCAGAAGGCGGTGAGGTCGAACAGCCCCGCGTTCTCGCGCATCGCGAGGTGCTCCGCGTTGACGATCGGCGACCACCAGCGCGCATCCCACTCGTGCTCGCGCGGCTGCACGCCGTAGCGCTCGACGAGCGGGGCGTTCGACTCGTACCACTGCGGGCGCTCCCACGCTGCCGCCTCGTAGAAGACCGCGCCGAGCTCGCGCTCGCGATCGTAGAAGGGCGCCGTGCGGACGCCGCGGTTCGACTCCCACTGCTCGCTCGGGTGCACGATCCCGTACGTCTTGTTGAACCCCTCGGCCGCCCGCCCCTGCACGTGCTCGGGCGTGCGCTGCTCCGGATAGAAGCGCGCGATGTCCGACGCCTGGAGGTCGATCTCCGGCTCTCCGTGCACGATCCACTCGGCGACCGACTTCCCGACGCCCGGTCCTTCCTTCACCCACACGGCCGCCGCCGACCAGAGGCCCTTCACCTCCGGAGTCTCGCCGAGGATCGGCAGCCCGTCCGGCGTCAGCGACAGGAGCCCGTTGATCGCGTACTTGATGCCGACGGACTCGTCGCCGAGGATCTCGGGCACGAGCTCGAGCGCGTCGGAGAGCTGCTGCTCGAAGTCCTCCTGCGTGAACGGCAGCTCGGTGGGCGAGAGCGCCGCCTCCTCGATCGACGGGATCTCGTCGGGGTCGTGCAGGATCGGCCGGTGGGCGTACGAGCCGACCTCGAGCCCCTGGCCGTCCTGGCGCTCGTACATGTTCGTGTCCATGTCGCGGACGATCGGGAACTCGATCGCGCTCGTCGAGGAGAGGAAGCGCGGCACGGGACCGACGTCGATCATCTGGTGCACCGCCGGCGTGAGCGGGATCGAGGCCCCGGCCATACGTGCGATCCGCGGGCTCCAGATGCCGCATGCGACCACGACCGTCCCGGTCTCGACGTCGCCGCGGCTCGTCCGCACCCGCCGGATCCGGCCGTCCTCGACGTCGAGCCCGAGCACCTCCGCGTTCGCGAAGACCTGCAACGCACCGGAGGCCTGCCCCCGCTCGCGCATGATCGTGCCGAAGCGGAGCGAGTCGACGACCGCCACCGACGGCGAGTAGAAGCCGCCGAGCAGGATCGACTCGTCCACGTAGGGGACGAGCTCGGAGATCTCGGCGGGCGTCACGAGCCGGCATCCCTCGACACCCCAGGAGACGGCCGACGCCATGCGCCGCCGCAGCTCCTCCAGGCGCTCCTCGGTTCGGGCGACCTCGATCCCGCCGCACTCGATCAGGGTGCCGGTCTCCCGGTACTGGCGCATCGACTCGAGCGTGAGCTGCGTCATCTCCTTCGAGTGGTCGACGGGATAGATGAAGTTCGACGCATGCCCGGTCGAGCCGCCGGGGTTCGGGAAGGGGCCCTTGTCGAGGAGGACGACGTCCCGCCAGCCGAGCTCGGCGAGCCAGCCTGCGAGGCTCGACCCGACGATGCCGCCGCCGATCACGACCGCGCGCGCGGAGGAGGGGAGCTTGCGGGATTCAGGCTCGGACACGATCGGGGCCTCCGTGGGGTGGGAAATCGCGGATGTCGAGGGTTCAGATATCAGTAATATATCTAATCGTCGCGGCGATGCACACGACGGTCACGCGCCGAGCAGGACGCGACGCATGGCCTGCTCGAAGTCGTCGACGTGCCGGCGCATGATCTCGGCCGCGTCGGCGCCCTGGCCGCCGCGAATCGCCTCGAGCAGCGGCCCGTGCTCCTGGACCGCCGCCTCGAGGCTCGAGGCGCGGTCGAGGGCGAGGTGCCAGATCCGCAGCGCCAGCACGTAGTACTCCTCGAGCGTCTGTGCGAGGAACGGGTTGTGCGTGCAGCGGTAGATCGTGCGGTGGATCCGCTCGTCGAGGGCCATCAGCGCCTGCCGGTCGAGCTGCTCGTGGCGGTCGAGGTCGTCGACGAGACCCGCGAGCTCCGCCCGCTCGGCGTCGGTCGCCCGCTCGGCGGCGAGGCGGGCGCCGTAGCTCTCGAGCACGCTCCGCACCTCGTAGAGGCTCGCGAGGTCGCGGATCTCGACGGTCGTCACGAACATCCCCCGGCGCGGGAAGACCTCGACGAGCTGCTCCTGGGCGAGCCGGCGGAGCGCCTCCCGCACAGGCGTCCGCCCGATTCCCAGGCTCTCGATCAGCGCCCGCTCGTTGATCACGGCGCCGGGCCGGAGCTGCAGCGAGACGATCATCTCCCGGATCGAGCGGTAGGCCTTCTCGGCGAGCGACACCGGCTCTGCCAGGAGAGGCTCTGCGCTGGACACCCAGATACATTACTCATATTCTCGGTGCCGATCAGCTGACGAAAGGACATCCCTTGGCTTCATCCATTCCCTCGTCGTTGGAGATTGCGCAGTCGGCGGTGCTGCGGCCGATTGGAGAGGTTGCTGCGGAGGCGGGGCTCGAGTCGGGTGAGGTCGATCTGTACGGGCGGTTCAAGGCGAAGGTGGACCTGTCCGTGCTCGACCGCCTGGCGGATCGTGCCGATGCGCCGCTCGTGTGCGTGACGGCGATCACGCCGACGAAGGCGGGGGAGGGGAAGACGACGACGTCGGTGTCGCTGACGCAGGGGTTGGGGTTTGTCGGGCGCAGGCCGGTGCTGTGCCTGCGGGAGGCGTCGCTGGGGCCGGTGTTCGGCATCAAGGGCGGGGCTGCGGGCGCAGGGTTCGCGCAGGTGGTGCCGATGGAGGACATGAACCTGCACTTCACGGGAGACATCCACGCCATCGGGGCGGCGAACAATCTGCTCGCCGCGATGCTGGAGGCGCACCTGCTGCACGGCAACGAGCTCGGTATCGACCCGTTGTCGGTGACGTGGCGGCGGTGTCTGGACATGAACGACCGCGCTCTGCGTGACGTCGCGGTCGGGCTCGGCGGTCGCGCGAACGGCTATGCCCGGCAGACCGGCTTCGACATCACGGCCGCCTCGGAGGTGATGGCGATCGTCGCCGTCGCGCGCGACCTGCACGACCTGCGGGAGCGTCTCGGTCGGATCGCGGTCGGCACGACGTTCGAGGGGGAGCCGGTCACGGCCGAGCAGCTCAGGGCCGCCGGCGCGATGACGGTGTTGTTGAAGGAGACGATCAAGCCGAATCTCGTGCAGACGTTGGAGGGGCAGCCGGCGTTCGTCCACTGTGGCCCGTTCGCGAACATCGCGCACGGCAACAACTCGCTGGTTGCCGACCGGGTGGCGTTGAAGCTGGGCGACGTGGTGGTCACCGAGTCGGGGTTCGGCTCGGACATGGGGATGGAGAAGTTCCTGAACATCGTGTGCCGGGTCGGTGGCCTGCGTCCGTCAGCGGTGGTGCTGGTCGCGACGGTGAAGGCGTTGAAGCATCACGCGGGCGATCCGGAGGGCGGCCGGGAGGCGATCGAGCTCGGTGCGGAGAACCTCTACCGTCATCTGGGGATCATCCGTGAGTTCGGGCTGCAGGCGGTGGTGGCGGTCAACCGGTTCCCCGACGACGGCGACGAGGAGATCGAGCTCGTCCGCGAGCTGGCGCTCGCGCATGGGGCGTTCGCCGCCGAGACCAACGAGGCGGTCGTCAAGGGCGGCGAGGGTGCGGCCGGGTTGGCCGAGGCGGTGGTGGCGGCGACCGAGCAGGAGAACCGGTTCGCGCCCCTCTATCCGTTGGAGGCGCCGATCGTCGACAAGATCGAGACGATCGCCAAGCGCGTCTACGGCGCCGACGGGATCGAGCTTCTGCCTGCCGCGAGGGCCAAGGTCGCCCAGTTCGAGCAGGCCGGCCTCGGCGGGGTGCCGATCTGCATGGCCAAGACGCATCTCTCGCTCTCGGCAGACCCCAGTCTGGGAAACGCCCCCAGCGGCTTCACGATCCCGATCCGCGACCTGCGCCCCTACACCGGCGCCGGCTGGCTCGTCGCCCTCTGCGGCGACATGCAGACCATGCCCGGCCTCGGCAAGCACCCGGCCGCCCACAACGTCGACATCGACGAGCAGGGAAGGACGATTGGACTCTTCTAGTCGACGGGGGAACCACGGGTTCCCCCACGCTAGAGATCGGAGTACGGTACAGCGGTGGTGGTGACGGACAGCACGGCGGCGGCGAACGGGGTCGACCGCACCGGCTCGCCGCTGATCCGGGCACGGGGCGTCTGGAAGATCTTCGGGCGCCATGCCGACCGCGTGATCGGGACGCCGGACGCAGACCTGCCCCGCGCGGAGCTGCGTGCCAAGCACAACTGCGTCGCCGCCGTTCGGGACGTCTCCTTCGAGGTCTGGCCGGGCGAGGTGTTCGTCGTCATGGGCCTCTCGGGCTCCGGCAAGTCGACGCTCGTGCGGACGCTGATCCGCCTGATCGAGCCCACCTCGGGCGAGATCGAGATCGACGGCCGCGACGTCCGCGCCGCGAGTGCGGCCGAGCTGCGCGAGATGCGGCGGCACATCTCGGCGATGGTGTTCCAGCACTTCGGCTTGCTGGCGCACCGGCGCGTGATCGACAACGTCGCGTTCGGGCTCGAGATCCAGGGCGTCCCGAAGGCGGAGAGGCATGCCCGCGCGCAGGCGGTGCTCCGCCTCGTCGGGCTCGAGGACAGCGCGAACCAGTTCCCGGACCAGCTCTCCGGCGGGATGCAGCAGCGGGTGGGTGTCGCCCGCGCCTTCGCCGTCGACCCGAAGGTGATGCTCTACGACGAGCCGTTCAGCGCGCTCGATCCGCTGATCCGGCGCGACATGCAGGACGAGGTGATCCGACTCCAGCAGGAGACGGGGAAGACGATGGTCTTCATCACGCACGACCTGCCGGAGGCGCTGCGGCTCGGCGACCGGATCGCGATCATGCGCGACGGGGCGATCGTCCAGCTCGGCACGCCCGAGGAGCTGATCGGCTCGCCTGCGGACGACTACGTCGCCAACTTCACGCGCGACATCCCGCGCAGTCACGTGCTGACGCTGCGCTCGATCATGCGTCCCGCCGGGCCGGGAGAGGTTCTCGACGGGCCGCGTCTCCCCGCGGGGACGGTCGTCCGCGACGCGGTGGGGGCGCTCGCGGCGAGCGAGCACCCGTGCTGCGTGGTCGACGGGGAACGGGTCGTCGGGGTCGTCGATCGCGTGGCGGTACTACGCACGATCGCCGGCGAGGGCGACTAGCGGCAGATGGCGGTCGCGAGCGGATACGCGAACGTCCCGGCCGCAGCCCTCGGGCACCGCCCGTGGTGGCGGAGGCGCCCCACGCTCGTCGCCTTGATCGTCGCCGCGGCCGTGATCATCCACGTGACGGCGAGCCGCACGCTCACCTGGCCGGGGTCGCTCGAGTGGAACTTCGCTGACCCACTACCTCGACAACGTCCAGAACTGGCTCTCCACCCAGGGAGACAAGACACACCCGAACATCCTCTACCGGATCCTGAACGGGATCAGCTCCGGCCTCGACACAGCAGTGCGCTGGCTGTACGAGGGCCTGACGAAGCTGACCTGGGCGGGGACGACCACGCTGGGCACGCTCCTGGCGCTCCGCTTCGGCGGCCGCCGCTCCGCCGCGATCATGCTCGCGACGCTCGCCGCGTTCGCCGCGCTCGGCCTCTGGGACGAGAGCATGCACACCCTCGCGCTGATGCTCGTCGCGGTCGCGCTCTCGCTCGCCGTCGGCATCCCGCTCGGCGTCGTCGCCGGACGCTCCGACCGCTTCGAGACGCTGATCACGCCGGTGCTCGACGCGATGCAGATCATCCCGGCCTTCGCGTACCTGATGCCGGTCGTCATCCTCTTCTCGGTCGGCCCGGGCGCCGCGGTGGTCACGACGATGATCTACGCGGTTCCGCCGGCCGTCCGGATCGCGTCTCTCGGCATCCGCGGCGTCCCCGCGAACACGGTCGAGGCGGCGACCGCGCTCGGCTCGACCGGGCGGCAGGTGCTCTGGAAGGTCCAGCTCCCGCTCGCTCGGCGGCTGCTGCTCCTGTCGGTGAACCAGACCATCTTGTTCGCGCTGTCGATGGTCGTGATCGCCGGGCTGATCGACACGAGCGGCGGGCTCGGCGCGCCGGTCACGAACGGGCTCAACTCCAACCCTGCCCTCGCGATCCTCGCCGGAGCGGCGATCGTCGTCATGGCGATCGCGCTCGACCGGGTCACCGAGGCGATCGCCGAGCGCACCGACCCGGCGAAGAGCCACCTCGGCGCGGTCGCGCGTCGGCGCGCGCGGCTGCTGACCGCCGGGGTCGCCGCCGCCGTCGGCGTCGCGACCGGCCTCGGCTACCTCTTCTCGGCCGGGCACGCCTTCACACGCTGGACGGCGCAGGACTGGCTGCTGGCACGAGTCCAGAGCGTCCTCGACTACGTGCAGAAGCCGACGACGTTCCTCTTCCGCGACATCACGAACCCGCTGGGGAACTTCCTGGTCGCGCACATGCTGCAGCCGCTCGACACGTTCCTCGTCGAGACGCCGTGGTTCGTCATGCTGATCGGCTTGACCGTGATCGCGTTCGTGCTCAGCGGGCTGCGGCCGGCGGTCACGACCGCGGCGATGTTCGCCCTTGTCGGCGTGATCGGCGAGTGGCAGGACGCGATGGACACCTTCTCGCAGGTGCTCGTCGCCACCGCGATCGCGGTCGCGTTCGGGATCGTGCTCGGCGTGCTCGCGGCGGAGAGCGACTGGGTCAGCCGCGTGACGAGGCCGATCAACGACGTGCTGCAGACGCTGCCGCAGCTCGTCTACGTGATCCCCTTCGTCTACGTCTTCCCGATCTCGTACGTCCCGGGCCTGATCGCGTCGGTGCTGTACGCCTTCCCGGTGGTCGTCCGGCTCGTCGAGCGCGGCGTCCGCGACGTGCGGCCGTCTGCGGTCGAGGCGGCAGGCTCGTTCGGCGCCACGCGGCTGCAGATCCTGCTCAAGGTCAAGATCCCGCTCGCGCGCGACGCGATCATGCTCGGCGTCAACCAGGGGCTGATCATGGTTCTGGCCGTCGTCGTGATCGCCGGGCTCGTCGGCTCGGGCGGGCTCGGCTATGCGGTCGCGCAGGGCCTCCAGCGCGGCCAGTTCGGCATCGGCGTGGTCGCGTCGCTCGCGATCCTCGCCATGGGCATCGCCCTCGACCGGGTCACGAGGGGCAACCGCAATGCAGGCAAGGGAGGACAGCATTGATCGTGAAGGGCAATTCCGTCGAAGTCGAAGAGGAGGAAGGAATGTCGAAGCGCTTCCGGGTCCGTCGGGTCCGCCTGATCGCACTCTCGGTCCTGCTCGCGGGCGTCGCCGTGCTCGCGGTCACCACGACCGCGACGGCGAAGACGTCTGCGAGTTGCGGCACCGTCACGCTGAACGAGCAGGCGTGGACCGGCTCGACCGCGAACACCTACGTCGCGAAGTACGTGCTCGAGCACTTCCTCGGCTGCAAGGTGAACGTCACCGACATCGCCGAGATCCCCGTCTACCAGGCGATGGCACAGGGCAAGGTCGACGCGGTGCTCGAGGACTGGCAGCACGTCGCCCAGTACAAGCAATACGGCCAGAAGCAGAAGACCGTCAAGGTGATCGGCTCGAACGGCCTCACCGGCCACATCGGCTGGTTCATCCCGCGGTACCTGCTCAAGCAGTACCCCGAGTTCAAGACCTGGAAGGGCCTGAAGGGCCACGAGAAGGTGTTCGCCTCGCCCGAGGCGCCGCAGGGGATGTTCCTGGGCGGCGACCCATCCTACGAGCAGAAGGACACCCAGCTGATCCAGGCGCTCGGGCTGAACCTGAAGCACGTGACGGTCGGAGCCGAGACGGCCGAGGTCGCGCGGTTCAGCCAGCTGATCGCCCAGAAGAAGCCGGTCATCTTCTACTGGTGGACGCCGGAGTACCGGAACTCCAGCCTCGATCTCGTCGAGGTGAAGCTGCCGAAGCGCTTCAAGGCGTGCCAGGACGACGGGAGCACCAACGCTCCGCTGAAGGACTACAAGTGCGCGTACGCGTCGTACCCGCTCGAGAAGGTGCTCAGCACCAAGTTCCTGAAGAGCGGCTCGCCGGCCGTCGCCGTGCTCAAGCGGTGGGCGTGGCCGTCGAACGCCGACCAGAACATGGTCTCCAGCTGGATCGCCGGCCAGCACATGGACCCGGCGAAGGCGGCCGAGAAGTACGTGAAGTCGCACATGAAGGTCGTCAACAAGTGGCTCGGCAAGTAGGAGCCCTCCGGGGATCCGAGCAGCGACGCGAAGGGGCCCCACCGGGCCCCTTCGCCTTCCGATCGACCGCGTGTCTAGACTCCGAGGGATGGCCACCCGGTACACGAGGTTGACCCGTCCCCTCGTACGTGACGGCGGCGAGCTACGGCCGGCGGACTGGGACGAGGCGCTCGATCGCGCCGCGTCCGGTTTCCGCCAGACGATCGGCGAGGGGGCGAAGGTCGGCCTCTTCAGCTGCTCGAAGGCCACGAACGAGCTGAACTACGCCGCGCAGAAGCTCTCGAGGGTCGCGTTCGCCAGCAACAACATCGACAGCTGCAACCGAACCTGACACGCTCCTAGCGTCGTCGGTCTGGCGACGGTGTTCGGTGCAGGAGGCGGCACCAGCTCCTACCAGGAGGTGCGCGAAGCCGCGGACCTGATCGTGCTCTGGGGCTCGAATGCCCGCGAGGCGCACCCGATCTGGTTCCACCACCTGCTGAAGGCGGTGCACCGCGGCGCCAGGCTGATCGTCGTCGACCCGCGCCGGACGGCGTCGGCGCAGTGGGCGGACCTCTGGCTCGGGATCGACGTCGGCACGGACATCGCGCTCGCGAACGCGGTCGGCCGCGAGATCATCCACGCCGGCCTCGTGAACGAGGAGTTCGTGGGGCGCGCGACGAGCGGCTTCGAGGAGTACCGGGCCTCGGTCGAGCCGTGGACGCTCGAGGAGGCCGAGCGGGTGACCGGCGTGCCGGCCGACGCAATCCGCGAACTGGCCCACGCGTACGCGACGGCCGAGAGCGCGCAGCTGTGCTGGACGCTCGGCATCACCGAGCACCACAACGGCGCCGACAACGTGTTCTCGCTGATCAACCTCTCTCTGCTGACTGGGCACGTCGGCCGGTACGGATCGGGGCTGCAGCCGTTGCGCGGACAGAACAACGTCCAGGGCGGCGGCGACATGGGCGCGCTGCCGAACAAGCTCCCGGGCTTCGGCGACGTCGCCGACGACGAGGCCCGCGGTCGCTTCGAGCGGGTGTGGGGGGTCGAGATCCCGCCGACGCCCGGTCTGCATCTCTCCGGGATGTTCGAGGCGATGGAGCACGGCGACCTCCGGGCCCTCTACGTGATCGGCGAGAACCCCGCCCAGTCCGAGGCCGACGGGCAGCGCACCGCTCGGCTCCTCGGCGGGCTCGACCACCTCGTCGTCCAGGACATCTTCCTGACGGCGACGGCCGAGCTCGCGGACGTCGTGCTGCCCGCCTCGGCGACGTGGTGCGAGGCGGAGGGCACCGTCACCTCGAGCGAGCGCCGGGTGCAGCGGGTGCGCAAGGCGCTCGACCCCCCGGGCGAGGCGCGCGACGACCTCGAGATCGTCTACGAGCTCGGACGGCGCATGGGCCACGATCTCGGAAGCTCGCGGGCCGAGGACGTCTGGAACGAGCTGCGCTCCCTCTCGCCGCTGCACGCCGGGATGAGCTATGCGCGACTCGAGGAGCTCGGCGGCATCCAGTGGCCGTGCTTCGACGAGTCCCACCCGGGCGAGCAGTTCCTGCACGCGCGGCTGTGGGAGCCCGTGGTCGAGCAGCGCGCGCCGTTCACGCCGGTCGAGGACGACCCGCCCGTCGACCTGCTCGACGATGAGTTTCCGGTCAGGCTCACCACCGGCCGGCGACTCGAGTCGTTCAACACCGGCGTCCAGTCGGGCAACTTCTCCTCGCCCCTGCACCGCAACGGCTCGGCGCTGCGACTCGCGCCCGAGGACGGAGCGCGCTACGGCATCGCCGACGGCGGCAGGGCGCGGATCGTCTCGCGCCGGGGTCTCGTCGAGGCGTCGGTCGTCTACGACACGACGCTGCGGCCGGGGCTCGCCTTCATGAACCTCCACTTCCCCGACGAGGTGGCGACGAACGTGCTCACGATCGACGCGGTCGACCCGAAGTCCGGCACCGCGGAGTTCAAGGCGACGGCGATCCGCGTCGAGGCGCTCTAGTGGAGTCGACCTGATGGACCTGCGCCTGCCGCTCGCCGAGCCGACGGATGCCGAGCGTGTCGCCATCGACGCCGTCGTCGGGGCGTCCGAGAACGGCGACGGACGAGTCGTGCGCATCGACCGGCACCGTCGCCATCTGCTCCTGCCCGCACTGCGTGCGGCCCAGCGCCGCGTCGGCTGGGTGAGCGAGGGTGCGCTCGGCTATGCGTCGCGGCGGCTGGACGTGCCGCCCGCCGACGCGTACGGCGTCGCGAGCTTCTACGCCCTGCTCGCCCTCGAGGAGCGGCCGCCGGAGGTGCTGCACGTCTGCACCGATCTCTCCTGCGTGCTCGCAGGCGCGGCGGTCCCGAAGGGCGCACACGCCTCGCCGTGCCTCGGCCTCTGCGAGCGGGCGCCGGCCTCGCTGCGCACCGTCGCCGGGGAGGCGCCGCGCGAGATCCAGCTGCCCGAGACGGGTCCGCCGCTGCCGCAGGCCGGCGAGGACGGGCTGCGGCTGTTGCGCCGCATCGGCGCCGGGCTCGATCCGACCTCGCTCGACGACTACCGGGCGCACGGCGGCTATGCGTCGCTCGAGCGGGCGCTCGAGCTCGGGCCCGAGGGCGTGCGGCACGAGGTCGAGGCCTCGAAGCTGCTCGGCCGTGGCGGCGCGGCGTTCCCCACCGCCGCGAAGTGGAACGCCGTCGCGCGGCAGCCGGCGACGCCGCACTTCCTCGTCTGCAACGCCGACGAGTCCGAGCCGGGCACGTTCAAGGATCGCGTGCTGATGGAGCAAGACCCCTTCGCGCTCGTCGAGGCGATGACGATCGCCGCCTTCGCCACCGGCTGCGAGCGGGGGTTCGTCTACGTCCGTGCCGAGTACCCGCTCGCGCACGAGCGCCTCGAAGGCGCGATCGGACAGGCGCGGGACGCCGGCCTGCTGGGCGGGGACGTGCTGGGCGCAGGCTTCGCGTTCGACGTCGAGCTGCGGATCGGGGCGGGTGCGTACGTCTGCGGCGAGGAGACCGCGCTCTTCCAGTCGATCGAGGGCTACCGCGGCGAGCCCCGCAACAAGCCGCCCTTCCCGGTCGAGGTGGGGCTCTTCGGGAAGCCGACGGTCGTGAACAACGTGGAGACGCTCTTCAACGTGCTCCAGGTCGTGCGAGAGGGAGGCGCGGAGTACGCGAAGACGGGCACCGAGGCGTCGACCGGCACGCGGCTCTTCTGCGTCTCGGGCCACGTCGAGCGGCCCGGCCTGTACGAGCTCCCCTTCGGGGCGACGCTGCGTGAGCTGCTCGACCGCGCCGGCGCACGGCCGCCCAAGGCAGTGCTGCTCGGCGGCGCGGCCGGCTCGTTCCTGCGGCCGGACCAGCTCGAGCTGCCGCTGACCTTCGAGGGTGCGCGCGAGGCAGGCGCGACGCTCGGCTCCGGCGTCGTCATCGTCTACGACGAGTCGGCCGACCTCGTGGCCGCCGTGCTGCGGATCGCCGAGTTCTTCCGCGACGAGTCGTGCGGGCAGTGCGTCCCGTGTCGGGTCGGCACCGTTCGCCAGGAGGAGGCGCTGCACCGTCTCGCGTCCGGGAAGACGCTCGGTGACGAGCTCGAGACGCTGGCCGACCTCGCGCAGGTGATGCGTGACGCGTCGATCTGCGGTCTCGGGCAGACTGCGGCGAACGCCGTGCAATCCGCGATGGCCAACCTCGACGTCCTGGCGCCGTCATGAGCGCAGCCTTCGTCGCGGCCCCGCGCAAGGTCGTCGAGCTGACGGTCGACGGCAAGTCCGTCCGCGTCACCGAGGGCTCGACGATCCTCGACGCGTGCACGCGCGCGGGGATCGAGACGCCGACGCTCTGCTACGCGGAGACGCTGACCCCCGTGAACGTCTGCCGGGTCTGCGTCGTCGAGCTCGAGGGCTCGCGCACGCTCGTACCCTCCTGCTCGCGGAAGGTGGAGGAGGGGATGGTCGTCCACACCGACTCGGAGCGGGTGCGGACGTCCCGGAGGCTCGTCATGGAGCTGCTCGCCTCCTCGGTCGACCTCTCGCTCGCAGACGACGCGCGGCGCTACATGTCCGACTACGGCGCTCGGCCGGAGCGGTTCGGCCCCGACGCGGCGACCGTCGCCCAGGAGGTGAAGGTCGACAACGACCTCTACGTCCGCGACTACTCGAAGTGCATTCTCTGCTACCGCTGTGTCGAGGCATGCGGGGCCGACCACCAGAACACGTTCGCGATTCACGTCGCCGGACGTGGCTTCGGCGCGCACATCTCCACGGAGCTCGACGTGCCGCTCCCCGAGTCGGCGTGCGTGTACTGCGGCAACTGCATCGCGGTCTGCCCGACCGGCGCGCTGATGGCGAAGAGCGAGTACGACCTGCGCCAGGCGGGCGAGTGGGACGAGGCGGGCCAGACCGAGGTGCGCACGGTCTGCCCGTACTGCGGCGTCGGCTGCAACCTCGAGCTGCACGTCCAGGACGGCGAGATCGTCAAGGTCACCTCTCCGGACGACCACGACGTCACGCGCGGCAACCTCTGCGTCAAGGGCCGCTTCGGCTTCGAGTTCGTCCAGCGCTAGTGGCCCGGTACCAGGTTCTGCGCTGGCAGGAGGTCCCGTCGGTCGTGAAGGCGTTCGACGACGACGGCGGAAGCGTGTCGCGCCAGCTCGACTCGTGGTTCCAGCAGGAGATCGACCGGCGTGCGATGGCGCAAGGGCTCGTCGGCAGCGACGCCTACCTGAACGAGTGGGCGTGGGACGAGCCGGCCGAGCGGGAGGGCGGCGTCGAGGAGACGCTCGACGCGGTGGAGCGCGAGCTCAGCCGGGAGTTCGGGCGCCGAGCGAGCTGAGGCCGCCGGCGAGGTTGGCCCGCGCGCGCGCCTCGAAGCGCGCTCTCATCGCCGGCGTCCGGTAGATCTGGTCGCGCGCGAGCAGATCCTGGAAGAACGCGATGCAGCGGAGGCGGAACTCGGCGTCGTCGACCCAGTCGTACTCGCGGCGGATCAGCCCGGTGTTCTGCTCGAAGGTCGGCTGCTCCGCGGCGAGCGAAGCGAGGTCGAGGTCGCAGATCAGCGCCGCATCGTCCGAGCTGCCCGGGCCGAGGTTGTGGTCCGTCGCTCGGACCAGTGCGGCGACCCTCTCGGCGACCTCCCGCTCCGCTCCCGCCGCGCGCAACGTCTCGAGCGCGAGCTTCGCACTGCGCTTCTCGTTGTCGTGCGCGCGCGTGTCGCAGACGGCGTCGTGGAACCAAAGCGCGAGCTCGAGCGCGTCCCGGTCGCGGGCGAGGTCCTGTAGCTCGTCGAGCAGGCGGAGGCACTCGGCGACGTGCGCGAGCGTGTGGTAGTGGCGCTGCGGTTCGCTGTGGCAGGCGGCGAGGGTCTCGTAGACGCTGCGCTCCCCGTCGAGGCCGAGGCGATCGGCCAGGTCGTGCCAGCGCGCCTGCAGGTCGTCCACCGCCATTCCCGCGCGCAACCTACCTGCTGGGTGCGATCGCCCAGCTCCCTCTTCGGGGGCCGGTGGTAGCGTCCGGCCCACGGTGAGCAGGGACGTCTCGGGGGTGGACAGCTTCGACCTCGTGGTGGTCGGGTCCGGCCTCGCCGGGGAGAAGGGGGCGAACCAGGCCGCCTAGTTCGGGCAGCGCGGGGCGGTGGTCGAGCGCCGATCCCTCCGGCACGATCGACGAGTTCATCGACACCACGTTCAACTTCCCGACCCGGGCGACGCCTACAAGTACGCCGCCTACGACGGGCGCCCGCCTGCAGGCCCGGGCCGGCGGCCGGCAGTGCGTGTCGGCGTCCCCGCAGGGCTGACTTCGGGCTGCGCGCTACGGCGCGACGACGCCGGTCTCGGGTCGCCGCCCCTCGAGCACGGTCCGCACGGCCAGGGTCGCGCGCCGGTAGACCTCCGTCTCCGCCTCGGGGCTGTACCAGGCCGCGTGCGGCGTGACGAGCAGGGTCGGAAGCTCGGGTGCGGGCGACTCGTGCGTGGGCGGCTCGACGGGGAGCGTGTCGACCGCGGCGGCGGCGAGGTGTCCGCTCTCGAGCGCGCGCAGGAACGCGTCCCAGTCGAGGAGGTCGGCCCGCGCCGTGTCGACGAGGAACGAGCCGCGAGGCATCAGCGCCAGCTCGCGCTCGCCGATCAGCCCCTCCGTCTCCGCCGTCAGCGGGAGGTGCAGCGTGACGGCGCGACACGCCCCCAGCAGCTCGTCGAGCGACGCCGGCCGCACGCCCGCAGCCGCGAGATCGTCGTCGCTCGCGTACGGATCGGTCGCCCACACCTCGAGGCCGAGCGCCAGTGCGCGCGCCGCGAGCGCACGGCCGATCCTGCCGAAGCCGACGATGCCGAGCCTCGTTCCCGAGAGCCGCCGGAGCGGCCCGGCCGCGCGGTCGTCCCACTGCCCGGCGCGCACGCTCCGGTCGAGCACGACCACGCCGCGCAGGAGCGCGAGCAGCAGCGCCAGCGTGCTGTCGGCCATCTCCTCGACGCAGTAGTCGGGCACGTTGCAGACGACGACGCCACGGCTGGCAGCGGCGGCCACGTCGATGTGGTCGTAGCCGACGCTGCACGTCGAGACGACCTCGAGACGGGGGAGGCGCGCGAGGTCCTCCGCTCCGATCTGCGTCCCCCAGACGAGGGCCCCGACCACGTCCTCGCCGCTCCACGGGCCCGGCGGCGCCTCGACTGAGACTCCCGTGCCCGCCAGGAGCTCGCGCACGACCTCGAGCGGGAACGGAGGAACGTCGACGAGCACCCGATCGCGAGCCATCAGGCGAGTGTCGAGGCGAGTGCGCCGGCCCGGATGCCGGACTCGATGGCCCCGTCGATGAAGCCGGCCCAGCCGTTCGCGAGGTCGGAGCCGGCGAGCACGAGCCGCCCCTCGGGACGCCGCATCTCCGCGTGGTGGGACGTGTACCAACCCGGGCGGTGGATCGCCCACGTGCCTCGCGCGAACTCGTCGGCGAGCCAGTCGTGCGCCGCCGCGCCGACGACCTCGTACCCGGGCAGGATCCCGTCCAGCGCACGTTGCACGCCGGGGAGGTCGGAGGCTTCGCAGCGCTGCGCGTCGATGCCGAAGCCGATCTGCAGCTGCGTGCCGTCCCCGAGCAGCACCTCGGTGTCGAGGTAGCCGAAGGGATGTCCGGGCTGGATCGCGTTCTGGAGCACGTTCTCGCCGCGGGCGCGGATGAAGATCTTCACTCCGCGCGACGCCTGCCCGAGCGCGATGCCCTCCCGTTTTCCCTCGGAGAGCTGCGGCTCGAACGCGATCGCGCCGAGCACGTTCAGAGGGACGGCGACGACCGCCGCGGACGCCGCCAGCACGGCGCCCTCGCGCGTCTCGACCTCGACCCGATCCCGCCCCGCGCGGACGGCGGCAACGGGAGTCGCGAGACGCACCTCGAAGTCGGCTCCGGAGGCGATCGCCTGAACGAGCGCAGCCGTCCCGTCGGCGAGCGTCACCCGTCCCCCGGTGTACTGCGTCAGGGCGAGGCTGTATCCGGAGAGGCCGTGCCAGCGGAGGACGGACACCGCGCCGGCGTCGTCGAGCGGCGCGTGCGCGAGCGACTCGAGCTCCGCGGCCAGGACGTCGTGCTCCTCCGCGTCGAGCTCGAGCTCGGCCAGACGCTCGGCGATCGTGAGCCGATCGAAGCGTGCGAGCTCGTCGAGCGCGAGCAGGGGATCGTGCGGGTTCGGCAGCGCCTCCCGTACTCCCTCGACGAAGCGGTTCCAGCCGCGCTCTGCGATCGCGTCCCGCTCGGCGATCGTGCCCTCCCGGCGCTCGGCGCCGACGAACCACGCTGCGCGCTCCGCATCCTCGCTCAGCTCGACTCGGAGCCCGGCACGCGTGATCTCCGACCACGTGTGCGGCTGGTGCCAGTGCACCCACGCGCCCCCGTACTCGATCGGCAGCCCGTCCCAGTCGGCGCTCCACGTCCGCCCTCCGAGCCGCTCGCGTGCCTCCAGCACGAGCACCGATCGCCCGCGCAGCGCCGCCTCGCGCGCCGCCGTGACCCCCGCGAACCCGCCACCCACGACGATCACGTCATGCACGAAGCCTCCCTCGCTCTTCGCGCCGGTGCGCCATCGGCGTGATCGTCGCACAGCCGGTGCGATCATGTCCTCCGGTAGAGAACCGCGGAGCTGGGAGGAAACGATCATGGAGCGAGTGACCGCAGCCGACGAGCGTCGTGTCGTCGATCAGGCGCCGACGCAACTGCTGGTGGGCGGTGAATGGCGTGACGCGGCCGCCGGCGGTCGCTTCACGGTCGAGGATCCGTCGACGGGCGAGGCGCTCGCGGAGGTGGCGGACGGCCGCCCGGAGGACGCCGTCGCCGCGCTCGAGGCGGCCGCGAACGCGCAGGCGGCGTGGGCCGCGCATCCGCCGCGGGAGCGTGGCGAGATCCTCCGTCGCGCGTTCGAGGAGATGCTGCGGCGCGCCGACGACCTCGCGCTGCTGATGACGCTCGAGATGGGCAAGCCGCTGCGGGAGGCGATGGCGGAGGTCGCGTATGCCGCGGAGTTCTTCCGCTGGTTCTCGGAGGAGGCAGTGCGGATCGACGGCCGCTACGGCATGGCCGCCGACGGACGCTCGCGCACGCTCGTCCTGCGGCAGCCGGTCGGCCCGGCCCTCCTGATCACGCCCTGGAACTTCCCGCTCGCGATGGGGACGCGCAAGATCGGCCCGGCGATCGCCGCGGGCTGCACGACCGTGATCAAGCCGGCGCACGAGACGCCGCTCTCGATGCTCGCCCTCGCGGGGCTGCTCGAGGAGGTGGGCGTGCCTCCGGGCGTCGTCAACGTCGTCCCGACCTCGTCGGCGGGCGCGACGACCGCTCCACTCTTCGCCGACCGCCGGCTGCGCAAGATCTCCTTCACGGGCTCGACCGAGGTCGGGCGCGTCCTGGTGGGGCTGGCCTCGAAGAACCTCCTCCGCTGCTCGATGGAGCTCGGCGGCAACGCCCCGTTCCTCGTGTTCGAGGACGCCGACCTCGACGCCGCCGTGGAGGGCGCGCTCGTCGCGAAGATGCGCAATCTCGGCGAGTCGTGCGTCGCGGCGAACCGCTTCTACGTGGCCGAGCCGGTCGCGGCGGACTTCGCGCAGCGGCTCGCCGAGCGGATGGGCCGGCTCACGGTGGGGCGCGGAACCGACCAGGAGGTGGACGTCGGGCCGCTCGTCAACTCCGAGCAGCAGGCGAAGGTGGCCGAGCTCGTCTCCGACGCGGTCGGCAAGGGTGCGGCCTACGCGCTCGAGGGCGGCGTGCTCGACGGCCCCGGGCACTTCTACCGGCCGGCCGTCCTCACGGACGTCCCGGGCGATGCCCGCCTGCTGCGCGAGGAGATCTTCGGGCCCGTGGCGCCCGATCTCGACGTTCGCCGACGAGGACGAGGCGATCGCCGCGGCCAACGACACGGAGTTCGGGCTCGTCGCCTACGTCTACACCCGCGACCTGACGAAGGCGCTTCGCGTCGTCGAGGCGCTCGACACCGGCATGGTCGGGCTGAACCGCGGCATCGTCTCGAACCCGGCGGCGCCGTTCGGCGGAGTCAAGCACTCCGGCATCGGGCGCGAGGGCGGCCGGGAGGGAATCGACGAGTATCTCGAGGTGAAGCACGTGGCCGTCGGGATCGACTAGTCGCCATCGGGCCCGGCGATGAAGCCGTCCAATCATGCGCAGACGTGCCAGGGGCGGTTCAGCCTCGCCCGGGTTCGTGTTGTCCGAACGTGCGGTTGTGGGCGGTCGCGCGTGTCGCTCTCGAGCGGGTAGCCCGCCTCCTCCCAGTCGGCTACACCACCGGCGTAGCGCCGCACGCGTCGGAAGCCTTCTCGCCGGAGGAGTCCGTAGGCGTAGATGCTGGCAACGCAGTAGGGGTCGGCGCAGTAGACGACGATCTCGTCGTCTCGATCGAGCGCGGCGACCGCATCCTCGACGGTCTGGAAGTGGAGCGACCCGGGGATGTGCTTGCTGCGGTAGGCGAACCGGGACAGGGTCATGACGAGTTTGAGCTCGTCACCCCGTTCCAGTTTCCGGCGGAGTTCCTCACGGCTGATCAGGTTCATGGCGGTGCTCTCCTCGTCCGGTAGTTAGTACGGTCGATCGGTCTAATTGAAGATAGTACGAACGATCGTGCTATCTTGTCAAGCGATGACCACGTACGCAAAATGAAGCTGCGCAACTCGCGACCGTCGAGGGAATCGCCGGCCTCTCGATCAGTCGACTCGCCCGGGCCGTGGGCATGAGCAAGAGCGGCCTCATCGCCCACTTCGGCTCCAAACAGGATCTGCAGCTGGCCACGATCGAGACGGCGAGCGCATCTGCGGCGACGAGGTGATCAACCCCACGCTAGCCCGCCGCACCGGGCTGGAGCGGTTGAAGGCTCTCGCAGAGAGATTCCTGACCCACGTCGAGGGGTCGAGTCTTCCCCGCGGCTGCTTCCTCGTCTCGGTCGCAGCAGAGATGGACACCCACCCGGGCCCAGTACGCGACCGCGCCGTCCAGCTCAGCGAAGAGTGGCTGCGCCATCTCGACACCGCCGTCCGCGACGCCCAAGACGAGGGCGCAATCGACACCGCCGAGGACGCACGTCAACTCGCCTTCAGCTCACGCTCGCCGCCGCCGGAGAGATCTGGAGGCAGCGAGTCCCGTCTCGGAAGCTTCTGCCGAGGAAGCGTTGCCCGGCTGAGCGCCTGCCGGCCGCGGTCATCCGGCCGCAAACCCTACGTGGGGATCACGAACGGCCCGCGCTGGCGGCTCTCGGGAACGGGATTGTTTTCGTGTCGACGACGTTGGAGGCTGGCATGGCAGAAGAAGAGAAGACCGCGGTCGAGCTGCTGTTGAGCGAGCCAGAGATCGTGGCGTGGCTCGATCCGGGCGAGGACGACGCCACCGACGGCGACGACGAGACGCCAAGGGCGGCGTAGTGCACACCCGGGTTCTCGAGTCGAAGCACGGCCGGACGCTTCTCGTCAGGCCCCTGCGCAGAGGGGACATCGACACGGTCAGCGCCGTCTTCGCACGCCTGGGCGAGCAGTCGCGTCGCGCTCGCTTCAACGGGCCAAAGCCGCGCCTCGCCGCGGCAGAGCTGCGGCAGCTGGCCGCGGTCGACTCCACCCACCATGCACTCGTCGCATACGTCGGGGACGATCCGCAGCCGGTAGCGATCGCCCGTCTCGTCCGTGACGGCCGCAGCGCCGAGATCGCCTTCGCGGTCGCCGACAGCTACCAGCAGCAGGGGATCGGATCGGCCCTCACCGCCGAGCTGGTCGCGGACGCCCGCGCGGCCGGGATCACCGAGATCACCGCCCTCGTGTCGAGCGACAACCCGGCTGCCGTCGCGCTGCTTCGCCGCACCCTGAGCGTGCTCGAGATCAGCCTCGAAGGAGCCGAGCTCTGGATCCACGCAGCACTCTCCGGTCCGCAAACAACCATGCAGTGCGCACACTAGGAGACGGCAGCTGCCAGCACGTCGATCGCGACGTCGGCTGCGAGCATCACGTCGTCGTCGCGGGCTCCTTCCTCCGGTGTATGGCTCGCGCCTCCGGCGAGGGGGACGAACAGGAGCGCGGTCGGCACGCGGGCGGCGACGTGCTGGGCGTCATGGCCGGCGCCCGAGTACGTCCGCACGGCGAGAGCGCCGTGCCGGCCGGCGGCCGCGAGCGCCGTCCTCGACCAGGGCCGGGTCGAGCGTGGCGGGCTCGCCGCCGCGGACGAGCCTGCGCTCGACGCGGACGCCTCTGCGCTCCGCGATCCGCTCGCAGGCGGCCGCGAACGCATCGGTGACCGAGCGGAGCGCCGCGGCGTCGGTCGAGCGGATCTCGACTCCGAGCACCGCGAGGCCCGGAATCACGCTCACTGCGCCGGGCTCGACGCGGAGCGAGCCGACCGTGGCCACCGTCGACGCGTCCGGCTCGGCGCGTGCGGCCGCTTCGAGCGCGAGGACGATCTCTGCCGCCGCCGCGAGCGCGTCCGCGCGCCGCTCCATCTGCACCTCTCCGGCGTGTCCCGCGCGGCCGTGGACGACCACCTCGTGGCGGTGGGGCACGGCGACCCGTTCGACGACACCGAGGCGCGCGCCGAGATCGAGCAGCTCGCCACGTTGCTCCACGTGCACCTCGACGTGCGCGGCGAGCGTCTCGAGCGGGAGCCGCTCGACCCGCGGCAGATCGGCGAGATCGGCCAGGAACCGCTCCCGGGCTTCGAGGGCGCTCACGCCGTCGGCGTCCAGCAGCGTCGCCAGCACATCCTCGCGCAGGGCTCCGGTGGCCAGCCGCGAGCCGATCGTGCCGGCGCCGAAGCGGGGAGCCTCCTCGGCCGCGCACACGAGCAGGGCGACCTGCCCGGGCAGCGCGTCCGCCGCCTCGAGTGCGAGCACGGTGCCGAGCGCGCCGTCGTAGCGTCCTCCGTCGGGGACCGTGTCGAGGTGAGAGCCGCACGACGCGAGCCGGCCGGTCGCCGCGGCGGGAGGCGCCCACAGGTTGCCGTGGGGGTCGAGCGCGGGTTCGAGGCCGGCCTCGCGCGCCCACGACGCGACGGCCCGGAACGCCTGCGCCTCCGCGGGCGAGTACGCGGGACGGTCCGCTCCTCCGCCCGGCCCGCGGGCGATCTCCCACAGCGCCTCCAGACGGGCCGCGACGCGATCGCGGTCAGGCAAGCGCCTGCTCGGCGAACGGCTTCCCCAGCATCGCCTCCACCTCCGGGTAGACGGACGGGTCGCGCACGCCGTCGCCGAGCGGGATCTGCGACTTGGGGGCGTGCAGCACCGCGACCTCGTCCCCGTCGGCGAGGTCGGCGATCGCGACCGGTCGACCGTCGCCGAGGGAGAGCGTGGTGAGGACGTCCGGGAAGGTGCCGAGACGCTCGCCGCCCGCATCGGCCGTCAGGTACTCGTTCACGAAGCCGAGCTCGACCTCGCCGACGCGCAGCGAGCCGATGTCGAACGCGTGCTCGTAGCGCTGCTCCTTGGCCTCCACGCGCCCGCGGGCGAGGATGCGCCCCCCGAGCCGCTCGCAGATCGCCTCGAGCACGGCCTCGGCGCCGCGCTCCTCGGCGGCCAGCAT
Source organism: uncultured Thermoleophilia bacterium (assembly GCA_963762675.1). Lineage (GTDB taxonomy): Bacteria > Actinomycetota > Thermoleophilia > Gaiellales > Gaiellaceae > Palsa-739. The sequence goes on from CAVXLS010000003.1 coordinate 239,610, forward strand.
CGCCTCGCCCAGCCCGAGCGCGAAGGAGATCGCTCCGACCGCGGCGTGCTCGCGCACGTAGCTCGCGCGCACCGGGTTGCGGGCCGAGGCGATGAAGCCGCCCGACTCGTCGGACACCGTCCGGAGCACGTTCGCGCACTGTGCCACGGGTCCCCGCACGACCGCCTCCAGGTAGCGGCCCTCGGCGCGGTTGCCGCCGGCCACGGCCTGGACGGCGGTGTAGCCGGGCTCGGCGGTGAGGCCGATCGACCCCATCTTCCCGGTGGGATGCGCCCTTCCGTCGCCCGCCGCGTCGAGCACGAGGGTGCCCAGGACCGCGGCCTGGACCCAGCCGTTGCAGGTCGTGCTCGACCCGTTCTGGGCGGTGATCGTCCCGGCGACCGGCTCGTCCAGCTCCTCCATCACGAGCTCGAGTGCGCGGACGTAGTCCCGCGGCCGCATCTCCCACGCCGCTGCCCCTGGAGCCCCGATCGCCGTCACCATCACCACCAACGCGTCGGGATCGACCTCGTCGAGGCCGGCGAGCAGCGGCACGCCGTACGAGACGGCGGTGCGCCCCACGAGGTAGCCGTGGTCGACCCAGCCCCCGCCTCCGCAGGCGAGCACCGAGCCGCCCGCCACAGCCTCCTGAACCGCGTGCCAGTCGAGCTCTCTCATTCCTCTCCCTCGTCGAGATACTCGCCCACGTCGTCGCGGTCGAGTCCGAGCCCGGCGGCCTCGGCCGCGTCCAGCGCCGCCTCGTAGCCCGCGTCCGCGTACCGCAGCACGCCGAGGCCCGTGTCGGCGTCGAGCGCCCGCCGGAGGCGAAGCGCGGCGGCGCGAGACCCGTCGGCGACGACGGTCACGCCGGCGCTCAGGGAGTAGCCTGCGTAGCCGCCGCCGCCCGCGTGGACGGCCACGAGGTCGGCCATCGACGCCGTCAGCAGCAGCGCGTCGAGCACCGGCCAGTCGGCGATCGCGTCGGACCCGTCGCGCATCCGCTCCGTGATGATGTACGGGTGCGTCATCGCGCCGGCGTCCATGTGGTCCCGCGTGAACGCGACCGGCCCGGCGAGGCGCCCCTGCGCCACGGCATCGTTGACGGCGACCGCCAGCCGTGAGCGCTCGCCGTGCCCGAGCCAGCCGATCCGCGCCGGGAGGCCCTGCAGCGGGACGTGGCGCCGAGCGAGCTCGATCCACGTCGTGATCCGCGGCTCGGAGGCGAAGAGCTCGAGACAGAGGTCGTCGATCGCGTCGCGGTCCTCGACCGCCCCCGACACGCAGACCCAGCGAAACGGCCCGATTCCCCGGCAGAAGAGGGGACGCAGGTAGCGGTGCGTGAAGACGTCGACCTCGAGCGCCTCCGGCAGGCCGTTCTCGGCCGCCTGCGGGCGGATGTTGTTGCCGTAGTCGAAGACGACGGCTCCGCGCCGGCGCAGCTCGAGGAGCGCGCGCATGTGTCGGACGATCGCCTCCCGGCCGCGTGCGACGAGCGTGTCGGGGTCTCCGCGGCGCAGCTCCGCCGCCTCGGCGGACGAGACGCCGACCGGCACGTACCCGTAGCGGAGGTCGTGGGCGGCGGTGAGGTCGGTGACGACGTCGGGGACGGCTGACCGCTCGAGGAGCCCTTCGAGCAGCTCGACCGCGTTGATCGGAATCCCGACCGAGACCGGGGTGTGCTCCGCCGCCGCCTGCCGAGCCCAGGCGAGCGCCTCGTCGACGTCGTCGGTCGTCCGCTCGACGAAGCCGTCGCGTCGGCGACGCTCGAGCTTGTCGGCGTCCACCTCCGCGCAGAGGAGCGTGCCGCCCAGGATCGTGACCGCGAGCGGCTGCGCGGAGCCCATGCCGCCGAGTCCCGCGGAGACCACGAGGCGACCCGACAGCGAGCCCCCGAAGTGCTCGCGGGCCACGGCCGCGAACGTCTCGTAGGTGCCCTGGATCACTCCCTGGGCGCCGATGTACTGCCAGTCGGCGGCGGTCAGGCCGCCCCAGATCGTCAGACCCCTGTCCTCGAGCTCGTAGAAATGCTCGGGCGTCGACCAGCGTCCCGCGAGCACGCCGTTCGCCATCACGACGACCGGCGCGAGCGGGTGCGTCGGGAAGACGGCGATCGGCTTCCCCGACTGCACGACGAGCGTCTGCCCGTCCCGCAGCGACCGTAGCGTGGCGACGATGCGCTCGTAGCTCTCCCAGTCGCGCGCCGCCTTGGCGTGCCCGGCGTAGACGACGAGGTCCTCCTGGCGCTCGGCCAGCTCGAGCACGTTCTCGAGGAGGCGCAGGATCGCCTCCTGTCGCCAGCCGCCGCGGCAGCGCAGCTGCGGGCCCCGCGCCGCGCGCACCCTCGCGGCGGTCTCAGCCACGCGAGCCGACCCTCGCCCGCGCCGTCGCCGCGGGCACGAAGGCGCCCCGTCCGGGTCGTGCCACGACCTCGCCTTCGTCCAGGACGTGCTCTCCGCGCGCGAAGACGTGGATGACCCGGCCGCGCACGGTGCGTCCCGCATACGGGCTCCAGCCCGCCGCCGTCCTCAGCTGCGCCGGGTCGACCACCCATGTCTCGTCCGGATCGAGGACGACGAGGTCGGCGTCGAAACCGGGCAGAAGGGCACCCTTCGCGGGCCACAGCCCGAAGCGGCGCGCCGGGCCTTCGGCGAGGATCCGTGGCAGCAGGGCGAGCGGCAGCGAGCGCTCGCGCAGGGCGTCGTGCAGGAGCGGCAGGATCAGCTCGAGGCCCGGCGCGCCCGACGCGAGCGCGAAGATGTCGTCGCCGCGCTTGCGCTCGGCCGGCCAGCCGACGTGATCCGAGGAGACGATCTCGAGGTCGCCGCCGACGATCGCCTGCCACAGCGCCTGCACGTCCTCGACGGGGCGAAGGGGAGGGTTGATCTTCGCCTCGCCGCCGCGACGCGCGAGATCCCGCTCGTCGAGCACGAGGTAGTGGGGACAGGTCTCGGCGCTGACGTCGACGCCGTCGGCACGTGCGCGGCGCGCGAGCTCGATCCCGCGGCCGACCGTCACGTGACAGAGGTGGAGGCGAACACCCGTCGCCCGCGCCAGCTCGAGAGAGCGCCCGATCGCCTCGGTCTCGGCCACCGGGGGGCGGGAGCGCGCGTGGGCGAGCGGCTCGACCGATCCGGCCTGTCGCTCCGCGTCGATCAGAGCCCGCACGATCTCGTCGTTCTCGCTGTGCACGCCGGCGAGGCCGCCCGCGGCGGCGATCGCCGCGAAGGCCGCGAGAAGCTGGTCGTCCGGGATGCGCGGGAAACGCACCGGATCGGTCTCGAAGGTCGACAGCTTGAAGGCGCAGGCGCCCGCCCGCACGAGCTCCCCGACGTGCTCGAGCGGGCCGTGGGGCGGCACGGTCGCCCACAGGCCGACGTCGACGAGCGCCTCACGCTCCACGTCTGCCACCTTCGCGGCGAAGGAGTCGGGATCGACCACCTGGCCGGACGCGTCGTAGGGCATGTCGACGATCGTCGTCACGCCGCCTGCGGCGGCGGCCGTGGTCGCAGCCTCGATGCCCTCGGTGGCTGCGCTCCGCGTGTGGACGTGGACGTCGACGACGCCCGGCAGCAGGAGCGCGTCGCCGCAGTCGAGCTCGATCTCGGCCTCGAGCGGCGCGTCTGCGAGGGCGACGGCCGCGATGCGTCCGCCGGCGATCGCCACTGCCCCAGGGGCCGGCTCGCGGCCCGGCACGGCGAGCCTGCCGCGAACCAGGAGCTCGATGTCGCCGTGGCCGTCTGCCATCGTCCCAGTGAGCGATACTATCAAGCATCACGATGCCGGATTCCGCCTCTGAATTCCCGCGACGTGGGAAGATCGTCGAGCTGTCGGGCGACGATCTGACCGTGGACGACGTCGTGGCGACGGCACGTGGGCAGGCAGAGGTGCGCGTGTCCGACGGCGCCCTCCGGCGAGTGGGGCAGGCGCGCGAGGTCGTCGACCGCCTCCTGGCGAGCGGCGAGTCCGTCTACGGGCTCAACACCGGCCTCGGCTCGTTCTACCGCTACCGGATCCCGCCGGAGCAGCTCGGCCGCTTCTCCTTCGCCACCGTCGCCGACCAGACCTCGTCGTACGGCCGCCCGCTCCCGACCGACGTCGTGCGGGCGATGATGCTGACCCGCGCCAACAGCATGGCGAAGGCCGGTGTCGGGGTGCGGCGAGAGCTGATTCTCCTGCTCGTGGAGGCGCTCAACAGAGGCGTCCATCCGATCGTCCGCGAGGTGGGCTCGGTCGGCCAGGGCGACCTCTCGGAGATGGCGGACATCGGCAAGGTCCTGATCGGCATGGGGCGGGCCGAGGTCGGGGGGGCGGTGCTCTCCGGTCGCGAGGCCCTCGAGGCCGTCGGGCTGGAGCCGATCGAGCTGGCACCCAAGGAGGCGCTCGCGCTGATCAGCGCCAACGGCGTCACGCTCGGCCGCGGCGCGCTCGTGCTGAACGACGTCGCCGATCTCGTCGACTCGCTCCAGATGGCCGCGGCGCTCTCGCTCGAGGGCTTCGCCGGAAACCTGTCGATCATCCACCCCGGCATGGTGCGGCTGCAGCCCCAGATCGGGCTCAACAGTGCTGCCGTTCGACTCCGGGAGCTGCTCGAGGGCTCCTTCCTCTGGCAGCCGGGCGCCGCGCGCAACCTCCAGGACCCACTCTCCTTCCGCTGCATCCCGCGCACGCACGGCGCGCTCTACGACGTGCTGGCCTACGCCCGCTCCACCCTCGAGTCCGAGCTCAACGCCGCCAACGACAACCCGCTCGTCCTGATCCTGGAGGACACGATCGTTTCGGTGGGCAACTTCGACATGGCCGCCGTGGCGATGGCGTTGGATCTCGTCCGTCTGGCGATCGTGAATGCGCTGAGGGTGGCGAACGAGCGCGTGCAGAAGCTCCTCTGGCGTCACTTCAGCGATCTGCCGAGCGCGCTGGCGATGGAGGAGGGCCCCACCAACGGGCTGAAGCCGATGGGCCGCTGGTGCGCCGCGCTGGCCGCCGAAGCACGGTCTCTGGCCAATCCCGTGTCGGTCGACTACGCCGGGCAGGTCGCGGAGGGCGTGGAGGATTACGCGAGCATGGCTCCGCTCGGGGTGCGCCGGACTCACGAGCTCGTCTCGGTCGCCCACCGCGTCGTCGCCCACGAGCTGATCATCTCGGCGCAGGCATGCGACATGCGGGGGCGGACACCGCTCGGCCGCGGCACCCGGATCGCCTACGAGGCCGTGCGCCGGCACGTGCCGATGCTGGCGGACGAGACCGAGTGGGACGCCGACCTCGACGGGCTCGTGGACGTCGTGGCCTGCGGCGAGCTCCTCGAACGCGTCGCGTCGGCGGTCGGCGAGCGCCAGGAGCTCTCCGAGCACGAGGGGCCGGGCCTGCTGTCGGAGAGCGAGCTGCAGGAGCTCGACCAGGGTGTGAGCGACGACGTCGTCGGATGACGCGCGCCGCGGCGACCTCGCGGCGTGCACCGCGTCCGGCGCAAGCGCTGGACCGGTTCGTCGACGTTCTCGCGGCGCTTGTCGACGCGGGCGGCCCGCTGACCGCCGCCGAGCTCTCCCGGCGGGCGGGTTTCCCGCTCAGCTCGACGTACCGTCTCGTGCAGTCGCTCGAACGGCACGGCTTCGTCGAGCGCCGGCCGCGCGGGACGATCGCGCTCGGGCTGCGAGTCCTCGAGCTCGCGCGGCACGTCGAGGATCGGCTCCAGCCGGCCCTGCTGGAGCCCGCCCGCCCGCTGATGGAGCAGCTCGCGCGCGAGCACCGAGAGACGGTGCTGCTCACGGCGCCCGTGGGAACGAGCTCGATCGGTCTCGCCTCCGTCGACAGCCCTCAGGCGATCCGCCTCACCTATGCACGGTGGCGGCTCGCTCCGCTGACCCGAGGCGCATCGGGCAAGGTCCTGCTCGCGCATCTCGACGACGAACGGATCGAGAGCGTGCTCGCGGCGGCGGGGCCGGAGGTCGACGTCGGCGCCCTGCGCGAGGAGCTCGCCGACGTCCGCGCGCGAGGCTACGCGGTCTCCACGGGCGAGCTCGACCCCGGTGCGAGCGGCGTCGCCGCACCGGTCCTCGACGCATCGCGCCGGCTGCTCGCCGGCCTGACGGTGGCCGGGCCCACCGAGCGCATCCGCGCCGCCGAGCCCGAGCTCGCGCGCGCGGTGGTCGAGGCGACGCGGACTCTCGGGGCCGTCGTCCCCGCGGTCGGCCGGTGAGCGGGTCGGCTCAACGGCGTCCGCCGTCCTCGCTAGACCTGTGATCCGAGAGCGCCCACCGCAGGCGTCTGCGACGCGAGCCGCTCGAGCTCCGCGCGCAGGACGTCGAAGCGCGGCTCGCGCACGAGCGGCAGCTCCTGCCGGCGCTCCTCGACCCGTCTCAGGTCGATGTCTGCAAACACGAGCGCTTCCTCCATCCGTGGCGCCTCGGCGACGACGTCGCCGAGCGGATCGACGACGTGGGAGCCGCCCCAGAAGGTGAGGCCCAGCTCCGTTCCGACCCGGTTCACGAACACGACGAAGCACTCGAGCAGCCGCGCGTAGAAGCGGGTGATCTCGCGCCAGTAGGTCTCCGCCTCGGGCACGAGCGTCGCGCTGGCTGCCGGGAAGAGCAGCAGGCATGCGCCGTCGTGCACGGCGAGGAACGGGAGCACGAGCTGCCACGCGTCGTTGCAGATCAGGACGGCCGTCCTGCCGAGCGCGGTGTCGAAGGCGCGCGCGGTCTCTCCGGGAGTGAAGGCAGTCGCCTCCTCGAATGCCAGGTACTGGGGGAGATACACCTTCCGTTGCACGTGCAGGAGCGAGCCGTTCTCGAAGTAGGCGGCGCTGTTGTGGGTGTGCGCCCCGTTCTGCTCGTGCAGGCCGAACAGGATCGACGGGGCGCCGCCCTCCATGGCGAGCGGCGCCAGCGCGTCGGGCGAGCAGGCGGTCGGACCGCCGGCCCGCCGGACCGCGTACCCGCTCAACTGGAGCTCCGGGAAGACGACGAGGTCGGCTTCGGCGTCCCTCGCCTCGAGCAGCGCGCGACGCGCGCGCTCGCGGTTTCCGTCGAGGTCGCCGAGCGTCGAGTCGAGCTGGGCCAGGGCGAGGCGCATCAGCCGCCGATCGCGCCCCGGATCGCGGCGCAGGAGTTGCAGTCACGTCCCTGCGTCTGATAAGTAGTCATATCTACAACTATGGTTGCGGATATAGCAACAAGCCTCCGGCGGGGCATCCTCGTACTCCAGACCTTGCACTCCGAGGCGGCGGTCGCCGCCGGAGGCCTCGGCGTGCTCAGGATCGCCGAAGAGACGGGACAAGACAAGAGCCAGATCTCGCGAACGCTCAAGTCGCTCGCGGAGGCCGGTCTGGTCGACCGCGATCCGGACACGCTCGCGTACCGCCTCGGCTGGGGGCTGTACGCGCTCGCGGCCCGCGCCGGCGACGGCCGGTTGCTGTCTGCCGGTGCGCTCCACGTGCAGGAGCTCGTCCGCGCCGTCGGCGAGCGGGCGCACCTGACGGTGCTCCAGGGCGCCGAGGTGCTGACGGTGCTGTCCGAGTCCCCGCCGCATGCCATCCAGGCGACCGGCTGGGTCGGGCGGACGGTCCCCGCCCACTGCTCGTCCGCCGGACAGGCGCTTCTCGCCGACCACACGCCGGAGCGGCTCGGCACCCTCCTTGCCGGCGTCCAGCTCGGGCGGGCCGGTCCGAACGCTCCACACACGGTCGACGAGCTGTTCGGGCGGATCGAGCAGGCGCGTGCGCGCGGGTATGCGTTGACCGACGAGGAGTTCGAGGTCGGTCTCGTCGCCGCGGCTGCGCCGGTCCGCGACTTCCGCGGCGCGATCGTGGCGGCGCTCAACGTGTCAGGCCCCAAGTTCAGGCTCGGGTCGCGCCTCGACGGCGCCGGACGCACCGTCGCCGCCGCGGCGGGCGAGCTGTCGGCGCTGCTGGGGTGGACCGGGGACAGAGCCGACGCCGCCCGTGCCGCGCCGACGTCGTCGGTCGGGGGATAGCGGCGATGTTCGTCAACCGGATGCCCCGCTACGAGGTGCTCTCTCCCGAGGCGCTCGACGCGATCGAGCGGGGCTGGCGGCGCCTCGTCTCGGAGATCGGGGTCCAGTTCGACCATCCGCGCGCCTGCGAGCTCTTCGAGGCCGCCGGCCAGACGGTCGAGGGCGACCGCGTCCGCTTCGACCCGGACTGGGTGCTCGAGCAGACCGCCGGGGCGCCCTCCGAGTTCGAGATGCAGGCCCGGAATCCGGAGCACGATCTCCACATCGGCGGCGACCACATGATCTTCGCGCCCTCGCAGGGGCCGCCGTTCGTCCGGATCGGCGACGAGCGGCGCGACGGCACGCTCGCCGACCTCGAGCGCCTGATCATGCTGACGCAGCTCTTCGACGAGCTCGACACGCCGGGCGGCAACATCTGCGAGCCGAACGACCTGCCGCTCGACTCGCGGCACCTCCACCAGAACCTCGCCCTGATGACGCTCTCCGACAAGTGCTTCGAGGGGGACCCGTTCTCTACGACCTCGGCGCGGGACTCGCTCGCGATGGCGGAGATCGTGTTCGGCGGCCGGGAGCAGATCGAGGAGCGGCCCGTGATGTTCGCGAACGCGAACGTCAACTCGCCGCTTCGCTACGACGTGCGGATGCTCGAGTCGATGCTCGAGTACTCGGCGGCGAACCAGGCGGTGCTCGTGACGCCGTTCCTGCTCATGGGCTCGATGGCGCCGGTGACCATCGCCGCGGCGCTCGCGCAGCAGACGGCCGAGGTCCTCACGGGCATCGCGCTCCTCCAGCTCGTGCGTCCCGGTGCGCCGTGCATCATGGGCAGCTTCCTCTCGACGACCGACATGCAGTCCGGCTCGCCCGGGTTCGGCGGTCCGGAATCGGCGCTCGGCCTCTACGCGTCCGGCCAGATCGCGCGTCGGTACGGGCTGCCGTGGCGCGCCGGCGGCGGCACCCTCACTACGAGCCAGATGGTCGACGCGCAGGCCGCCTCGGAGGCCTTCAACACGCTCATCTCGGCGTTCCTCGCCGGCGCGAACGTCGTCTGGCAGGCGGCGGGCTGGCTCGAGGGCGGTCTCGTCAACTGCATCGAGAAGTTCGTCGTCGACGTGGAGATGCTGAAGCTCCTGCGCGTCCAGTTCACGCCGCCCGTGATCGACGAGGACACGCTGGCGTTCGGCGCCCACGAGGAGGTCGGGCCGGGCGGCCACTTCCTCGGCGCCGCCCACACGCTCGAGCGCTTCCGCGAGTGCTTCTACCGGCCGATGATCGCCTCCACCGAGAACTACGAGCGCTGGACGAGGAACGGGCAGCTCGACCAGGCGCACCGCGCCGGGAAGTTGTGGCCCGAGCTGCTCGAGCGGTACGAGCGGCCGCCGATGGACGAGAGCGTGCTCGCCGAGCTGTCGGCGTTCGTCAAGCGACGGACCGCGGAGCTCGGCGACTGACGTCGCCTCCCGGCCTCCTCGCGCGCGCCTACGATCCCGGCGTGGACGCCTCTCTCCCAGCGCTGCGCACGACGGAAAGGATCCTGTCGTGACGGTGACGATCGCCGGCGACTCGCTGACGCTGGAAGAGCTCCTGCGCGTCGCCCGGCTCCGCGAGCCGGTCCGGCTCGGTGACGACGTTCCCGCCCGCGTACAGGCGGGACACGAGGTCGTGCGTCGGGCGCTCGACCGGAACGACGCCGTCTACGGGCTGACGACGGGCGTCGGCGTGCGCAAGCGCACGCGGGTCGACCCCGCGGCGCTCGGCGAGTTCAACCGCCGGCTGATCCTCGACCATCTGGTCGCCCAGGGCCCGCCCGCTCCGGAACCGGTCGTTCGGGCGCAGGCGACGCTGCTCGCCAACGGCCTCGCGCGCGGCACCGCGGGCGTGCGGCTCGAGCTCGTCGCCCGGATCGTCGAGGCCCTGAACGACGACCGGCTGCCGCCCGTGCGCACCCTCGGCTCGCTCGGGCAGGCCGACCTGCCCGCCAACGCCGACCTCGCCCGCGGCCTCGTGGACGGGTTCGCGCTCGAGGCGAAGGAGGGGCTCGCCCTCCTCAATCACAACGCCTACTCGACGGCCCTGGCCGCCCTCGCGCTCGCGGACGCGAGGAAGCTCCTGCAGACGGTCGACGTCCTCGCTGCGCTCGATCTCGAGGCGCTCGGGGCGAACGTGAGCCTCCTGCATCCCGCGATCGCGCGCCACCGCCCGTTCCCCGGTCTGCGGGACACGATCGAACGGCTGCGCTCGCTCCTCGAGGGCAGCTACCTCTGGCAGGAGGGGGCGGCCCGCAGCCTGCAGGATCCGTTGACGTTCCGGACCGTCCCGCACGTCCACGGAGCGGCCCGCGACGCGCTCGACTTCGCGGGGCGGCAGCTCGGGATCGAGCTCAACGCCTCGCAGGAGAACCCGCTCGTCGTCGTCGACGAGGACCGGATCGTCTCGGTGGGCAACTTCGACGTGCTCCCGCTCGCGGCGGCGCTCGACTTCGTCCGCATCGCGCTCTCGCCCGTCCTCATGGGCGCGGCAGAGCGGGCGGTCAAGCTCCTCCAGTCGCCGTTGACCGGTCTGCCCGAAGGTCTCGCGGCCGAACCGGGCCTCGCGGCGTTCAGCCTGTCCGAGTTCGGCGTCTCCGTGCAGGCGCTGGCCGCGGAGGCACGCCTCCTCGCGCAGCCGGTCTCGGTCGAGACCGCCAGCACGAGCCACCACGAGGCGATCGAGGACCGGATCACGCTGGCGCCCCTGGCGGCGCGCCGCCTGGCGGAGATGGTGGGACTGGGGGAGCGGGTCGCGGCGATCGAGCTCCTCGTCGGGGCCCAGGCGATCGACCTGCGCGGCCGTCCGCGGCTCGGTGCTGGCACGGGCGTCGCGTACCGGCGCGCGCGCGAGCTCGTGTCCGCGACCGGCCGGGACGATGCCCCCCCGCCCGACCTCGAGCCGCTGCGCGAGCTCGTCGCCTCGGGAGACCTCGCGTCGGAGCTCCCGCCGTCGCCGCCGGCACCGGTCGCCTAGTCGCTGAGGCTCAGTCCTCGAAGGAGGGGATCCGTCGGGGAACCATGGGCTCCCCCACGACTAGTCGGGGATGATCGTCCCCCGGTTCATGATCCCGTTCGGGTCGAGCGCCCGCTTCAGGGTCTCGAGCACGACGTACGAGGATCCGTGCTCCTCCGGGGCCCACGGCGCCCGCGCCTTCCCGATCCCGTGGTGGTGCACGATCGAGCCTCCCCGGCGGAGCGTCTCCTCGCAGATGATCGCGATGACCGGCAGGTAGTACTTCGCGACCTCCTCCTCCGGCTCGCAGTCGACGAGGTCGTAGAAGTAGTTGAAGTACATGTTCGTGCCGTTGACGTAGCTGTGCGAGGAGTGCCCTCCGGCCATCGTGATGTCGGGGATCTCGCGCAGGATGCGCTGCAGGGCGGCCTCGTAGATCTCGTTGATCGAGCTCCAGCCGGCGGAGATCTCGGTGGTGCGGTTGACGTTGCGCGTCCGCCGGATCCGCTCGTCCTCCCGGGCGATCTTGTCCGGGCCCCAGACCAGGTCGGCGAACCACGCGGCGATCCGGTCGCCCTCGACCTTGCGGCACTCCGCGTGGCCCGCGACGATCGCGTCGATGCCCTCGGCCGTCGCCCTGGCGATGCCGGCTGCGCCCTCGGCCATGAAGAGCAGCACGCAGTCGTCGGCCTCGGCGAAGTCGGCGAAGTGCAGGCCGGCGTCGCCGGGGTCGTAGAGGCGCGCCACCGACGGACGGAAGCCGCTCACCATCACCTCGCGCAGGATCTCGAAGCCGGTCTTCATGCTCTTCGTCGTCCAGCCCAGGAAGACGTTGTTCTCGGGCAGGTAGGGGAAGAGCTTCACCGTCACCTCGGTGATGAAGCAGAGCGCGCCCTCGCTGCCGATCGCGACGTGGCGGATGTCGGGACCTGCCGCCCGGCGGGGGACGTTCTTGATTCGCGCCACCCTGCCGCCCGGGAAGACGGCCTCGAGGCCCACGACCATGTCCTCGATGCCGCCGTACAACGTCGAGAACTGGCCGATGCTGCGGGTGGCGACGAGACCGCCCATGTGCGCCACCGGCTTGGACTGCGGCGAGTGGCCGGTCGTGAGCCCCTGCTCTCGCACGCGGTCCTCGAGCACCTGGAGCGGGACACCGCACTGGCAGGTGGCCTGCATGTCGTAGGCGTCGACGTCGAGGATGCGGTTCATCGCCGAGCCGTCGAGGACGATCGAGTCGGGGACGGCGGTCTCGAGGCCTCCCTCCGTCGCCGTGCCGCCCGTGCGCGGAACGACGTTGATGCCGTGGACGTCTGCGAAGGCGAGCACCTCGGCCACGTCGCGGGTGCTCCTCACCATCACGATCGCGGCCGGCTCGGGCCTCGTGTAGACGCCGAAGATGTTCTCGAGCTTGCGGAAGTTGTCGACGCTGCTCCGCCGGAGAGCCTGTTCGTCGGTGACGACGTTCTCGACGCCGACGATCTGCCGCAGACCTCCGACGATCGCTTCTCTGCTCAGGGACGTGACGGCGCTCCTCTCCGTGATGTCGTGGGTCGGCGCTAGCGGAAGATCGGGTCGGAGCGCCGGAGGATCTCGTCCGTGGCGCCCCGGATGGTCTGGTAGACAGTCTCGTTCATCCGTCGATAGACGTCGGTATTGGCCTCGTCCGGAGCGAACGACTCGCGGTCCGCCGTCATCTTCTCGATCGCGGTCGCGAAGTCGGGGTGGATACCTGTCCCGACGGCCGCGCAGACGGCCGAGCCGAGGCTCGCGCCGCCGCCGCGCACGCTCCGCGACGCGGGGATGCCGAAGACGTCGGCGAAGATTCGCATCAGCAGCGGGCTCGCGGCGCCTCCCCCCGAGACGACGATCCCGTCCAGCGGGCCGCCGAGCTCCTCGCACATCGCGTCGACGTTGTGCTTCATGGTCAGCGCGACGGCCTCGAGTATCGACCGGTAGACGTGAGCCCGCGTGTGGCGTGCGTCGAACCCGAGCATCGTCCCCTTGCGGAAGGGCGCCTCGGTGGGCGCCAGCCAGTCCAGCACCGTCATCAGGCCGTCGCTGCCGGCGGGCACCGCCTCCGCCTCACGCTCGAGGTAGCGCTCGCGCGAGAGCCCGAGCGAGCGGGCCCGTTCCGCGGTTTCCTCGCCGAGGAGGTCGAGGAACCAGGTGAGCGTCCACATCCCGCGGCGCACACCGTCGCTCTCGTACAGGTACTCGTGCGGGATGCAGGCGAAGTTCGTCCAGAAGTGGGTGGGCGTCGCGCGGTTCTCGTGTCCCTGCACCATCGCGGCGATGTAGGTGCCGAGGGAGACGAGCGCCGTCCGCTCGCCGAGGGCTCCGGCGCCGATCGCCTCGACTGCCTTGTCGTTCGCGGTCGCGACCACGGGGATGCCGGCAGGGATGCCTGTGGCCTCGGCGGCCCGCGCCGTGACGTGGCCGCTCACCTCCCCCGGCAGCTGCAGCTCGACGAGCATCTCCCTGCTCACGCCGAGCTCCTCGTAGGGCGCCGGGTCGGCGCTCCAGTGCCAGGTGTCGGTGTCGATCGGCCACTGCAGCCGGATGTTGTTGGCGGCGCTGTCGCGGAGCTCGCCGGTGAGCCGGTGGGTGAGGTAGCCCGACGAGGTGGTCGCGTAGGCGACCGTCGGGTCGTCGGGCAGGTAGGGCTGGTAGGCACGGTCGTCCATCCAGCTGATCACGGGCTCCGCGAGCGTCCCGTCGCTCCTGAGGAAGGCCTTGCAGCACCGGATCGTGCAGAGGCCGACGCCGGCGATCTCGCGCGGGTCGCCGCCGAACCCGTCCAGCGCCTGCCGGCTCGCGGCGGCGATCGACTCCCAGAGGTCGTCGTCCGGATGGACGGCGACGCCGTTGCGGGGGCGGATCATCGGCCGCAGCGGCTGCCGGCCCTGCGAGACGATGCTCCCGGCCGCGTCGTAGACGACGACCTTGGAGCTCTGTGTCCCGCCGTCCACGCCGATCAGATATGGACCTTTCATCGCGGGCGTCTGCGCAAGTCCGCTCTACTCGCCCATCCGTGGCACCGTGACGGTCTCGGTCGGCCGAGACACCGACCTTCCGCGCGCGGAGGCGAGACCGCGCTCTCGCCGGAGTGCAAGAGCGATCCGCCACGCGCCGCGCAGAAGGAGGGGGCTCGTGGGGGAACCATGGGTTCCCCCACGCTAACTAACGGACGAGGTAGCCGCCGTCGACGGCCAGGATCTGCCCGTTGACGTAGTCCGAGGCCCGGCCGGCCAGGAAGACGACGGCGCCCATCAGGTCGAGCGGCTCGCCCCAGCGGCCTGCCGGGATGTGGTCGAGCACGCGCCTGTTCGTCTCCGGGTCGCGTCGCGTCGCCTCGGTCATCGCGGTCGCGTAGTAGCCGGGCGCGATGCCGTTGACCTGGATGCCGTACCGGGCGAGCTCGTCCGAGTAGGCCTTCGTGAGACCCGCCAGGCCGTGCTTGGTGGCCGCGTACGCCGGTGACCGCTCTCCGCCGAGAAACGAGAAGAGCGAGCAGATGTTGATGATCTTCCCGCTCCGCTGCGGCACCATCCGTTGCGCGGCCTCGAAGCTCATCTCGAAGGCGGCCGTGAGGTTGACGGCGACCGTCGCGTCCCACTCGGCCCGTCCGAACTCGAGCACCGGCGCAGTCGGGCAGACGCCGGCGCTGTTGACGAGGATGTCGACCGAGCCGAGCCGCTCGACGCAGGTGTCGACCGCGAGCCTGGGCGCGCCGGCGGCGGTGATGTCGATTCCTGCCGACTCGTAGCGGACGCCCTCGGCCTCGACGAGCTCCCTGGTGGCGCCGTCGTCGTCGGCGATGCTGGGCGCGAAGACCCCGGCGCCCGCCTTCGCGAGCGCCAGCGCGAAGGCGCGGCCGAGACCGGTGTTTCCGCCGGTAACGAGGGCGTTCTTGTTCCGGAGGGAGAAGTAGTCCAGCGAGAAGTCCCCGATCTCCACGGTCGTCGTGCGATGCCCGGTGCGTCGGGCCGCGTCAGTCGCCGCCGTAGAAGGGGTTCTGCAGGGTGTCTCGCTCGGTGACGAGGCGCGCGGCGGCCTCGGGATCGCGGCCCCCGACGCACGTGCCGAGCGCCTTGCGCACCGCCGAGCGGTTCGCGAGCCGGACCGCGGTCTCGTCGGTCGCGTTGGGGTCGACCCAGACGGCGACGAGCACGAGCAGCTCGCCGGTGGGCTCGAGCAGCCCGTCCGCGACGGCGTCGAGCACTCCCTGACCGATGCCGAGCTGCGCGGCTCCCCACGTGAGCGTCTGGTGGCGGTCGTCGAGGGCGGTCGCCTTGTTCATCATCAGGGTCGGCGGCCAGACGGGCTCGTACCGGGCCTCCTCCGGCCCGACGCACACGAGCACGGGCGTGTGCCCCGGCGAGGGGTTGGCGAACATGCTCAGCGCGGCCGCCGCCGTCGCGCCGCCCCGGCTGGCGAGCACGACGTTGACGTGGCTGCCGTTCGGCTTCACGCCGGCCCAGCCCTCGCCGATCCGGCCGTCGAGCTCGGCGCGCCCCTCGCCGGCGCCGGCACCCGCCGGGCGGAGCCCGGCTCCGCCCATGCCTGACACCGCCGGCGGCACGGTGCTCTCCGGGTCCGTATTACCCATACTGTCCCCTCCGGCCCCCCACCGCCAGCGGCGCCCGAGGAACGCGCGGGGCTCTC
This sequence comes from uncultured Thermoleophilia bacterium, assembly GCA_963762675.1. Lineage (GTDB taxonomy): Bacteria > Actinomycetota > Thermoleophilia > Gaiellales > Gaiellaceae > Palsa-739. The sequence goes on from CAVXLS010000003.1 coordinate 255,204, forward strand.
GTGGTTGACACGGCACGTCTCATGCGGCGGCCCGGGCGGTGGACGGCTTGAGGTCGAGCACGACGCGCAGCGCCTCGCCCGATCGCATCAGCTCGAACGCGTGGCCGATCTCGTCGAGCGGAAGCCGGTGCGAGATGAGCAGGTCGAGCGGCAGGCGTCCGCGCCGGTAGAGATCGAGCGTCAGCGCGAAGTCGCGCTCGGGCCACGACGAGCCGTAGATCGAGCCGAGGACGCGGCGTTCCATCCGCGGAATCGTAAGCGCCGGGAGCTCGAGCACGGCGTCCTCTCGCGGGATGCCGATGAGGACGGCGGCTCCGCGTGCGCGGGTGGCGAGGAAGGCGGCGCGCATCGCCTCGGTGCGCCCGGTCGCCTCGATCGCGTAGTCCACGCCGCCGCCCGAGGCGTCTGCGATCGCTGCCGCGGTCTCCTCCGGCGTTCCGGCCCACAGCACGCCGTGCGTCGCGCCGAAGCGCTCGGCGTCGGCGAGCTTGGCGGCGCCGACGTCGACGGCGACGATGACACCTGCTCCCGCTGCGACCGCGCCGAGGACGGCGGACAGGCCGACGCCGCCGCACCCGATCACCGCGACCCGGTCGCCGGGACGCACCCCGGCGGTACGCCAGACCGCGCCGGTGCCCGTCGTCACCGCGCAGCCGACGAGCCCGGCGACGTCGAACGGGACGTCGCGCGGGATCGGCACGCAGGAGCGCTCGGGGACGACGCACGCCTCTGCGAAGGAGGAGATGAACGAGTAGTGGTAGACGGTCTCGCCGCCGCGCGAGAGACGCGTCGTGCCGTCCATCAGGCCGCCTTCGCCCATCGCCGGCCAGGCGGTCGAGCAGAGCTGGGGCAGTCCGCGCAGGCACTCGGCGCACGCCCCGCAGGACGGCGCCCACGAGAGGGCGACGTGGTCGCCGGGGGCGACCCGCGTTACCGCGGCTCCGACCGTCTCGACGACGCCGGCGCCCTCGTGGCCGAGGACCGCCGGGCAGCGCGTCGCCGCCGTGCCGTCCACGGCGTTCTGATCCGAGTGGCACACCCCGCTCGCGTGCAGCCGTACGAGCACCTCGGCGGGACCGGGCTCGGCGAGGTCGAGCACCGACACCGTCATCGGGCCACCGGTCGCCTCGAGCACCGCGGCCCGGATCTTCACGGCGCAGCAGCCTCCGCGGCCGGCGCCGACGTCTGCAGCCGTCGAAGCTCGTCGAGCGGGATGTGGCAGCGCAGCAGGTGGCCGTCCTCCGCCTCGAGCAGCGGCGGCTCCTCCGTCTCGCACACGGCTCCGAGCTTGCGGTGGCAGCGTGTGTGGAACACGCAGCCGGAGGGCGGCTCGGCGGCGCTCGGGATCTCGCCCGCGAGCTTGATGCGGTCGCGACCGCCGCCGTCGACCGTGGGGACGGCCGAGAGCAGGGCCTCGGTGTAGGGATGGTGCGGCCCTTCGAAGACCACCTCGGCAGGACCGAGCTCCATCAGGCGGCCGAGGTAGAGCACTGCGATCCGGTCGGAGATGTACCGCACGACGCCGAGGTCGTGGGAGATGAAGAGGTAGGAGACCTGCTGCTCGGCCTGCAGCTCGACGAGGAGGTTGAGGATCGCGGCCTGCACCGAGACGTCGAGCGCCGAGGTCGGCTCGTCGCAGACGACGAGCCGAGGCTCGCCCGCGAACGCGCGGGCGATCGCCACTCGCTGCTTGAGGCCGCCCGAGAGCTGGCTGGGACGGACCGCCAGATGCCGCTCTCCGAGTCGGACCGATGCGGCGAGCGCCTCGAGCCGCGCGGTAGCGCCGGCACCGGAGATCCCGGCGAGCTTCCGGAGCGAGCGGCGGAGAATCCGCTGGACGGTATGGCGCCGGTTGAGCGCCGAGTCCGGGTTCTGGAACACGATCTGGAGTGAGCGCACCTCGTCCTGGCTGCGTCGCGCGACGTGCGGCGCCACGGGGCTCCCCGCCAGCTCGATGCTCCCGCTGCTCGGCGCCATGAGCCCGAGCAACGTGCGCGCGAACGTCGTCTTCCCGCTGCCCGACTCGCCGACGAGCCCGAGCGTCTCGCCCGGCCAGATCGACGTCGAGACGCCGCCGAGCGCGTGGATCTCGTGACCGTGCTGGCGGAAGACCTTCTCCAGCTCGTCCACCTTCAGGAGCGGCGTTGCAGAGCGGTCGACGCTGAGCGTGCGCTCGAGGTCGGGGGCGAGGACGCGCGGAAGCTGCTGTGCACGCTCGTGGAAGTGGCAACGACTGGAGTGTCCGGCCCCGACGGCGACGAGCGGCGGCTCGTCGGTGCTGCAGACCGGCTCCGCGAGCCCGCAGCGCTCGGCGAAGACACAGCCGGCAGGCCGCTCGCCGATCCCGGGCAGGAAGCCGGGGATCGTGTCGAGGCGGCCGTGGTCCTTGCGGACACCGCTGCGCGGGATGCAACGGAGCAAGCCGACCGTGTACGGATGCCGCGGGTCGCGGAGCACGTTCTCGACCGAGCCCTCCTCCACCAGTCGGCCCGCATAGAGCACGCCCACCCGGTCGCACATCTTTCCGATCACGCCGAGGTTGTGGCTGATGAAGAGCACTGTCGTCCCGAACTCCTCGCGTAGCTTCTGGATGAGGTCGAGCACCTCCGCCTCGACCGTCGCGTCGAGCCCGGTGGTCGGCTCGTCGAGGATCAGCAGCGCGGGATCCTTCGCGAGCGCCATCGCGATCACCACGCGTTGCTGCATGCCGCCCGAGAGCTGGTGGGGATAGCGCTCCATCACCGATGCCGGGTCGGCGATCTGGACGTGGTGCAGCACTTGCTCGACACGCGCTCGGATCTCGTCGCGCGGCTCGCCCCGGATCCGGAAGACCTCCCCGACCTGCCGGTGGATCCGGATCGAGGGGTTCAGCGCCTGCGCGGGATTCTGGTAGACCATCGAGACCTTCTCCGCCCGCAGCCGGCGGAGATCGCTGCGCGAGAGTCCGAGCATGTCCTCGCCGTCGACGTGGATCGAGCCGGAGACGACTCGCCCGTTCGACGGGAGGTAGTGCACGATCGCGAGCGCGGCGGTCGACTTTCCGCAGCCGGACTCGCCGACGAGCCCGTACGCCTCACCGCGGCCGATCGTGAGCGAGACGCCGTTCAACACCTCGCGGTCGCGGCCACGCACCCGGTAGACGACGTCGAGGTCGCGCACCTCGAGCGCGGGCGCCGTATGCTTGACGGCGCTCAACGCTCGAGCACCCTCGAGATGCCGTCGGCGACCATGTTCACCGCGATCACGAGCGAGGCGATCGCGATCGCGGGGAAGAGCACCGTCCACCAGTACGTGCCCGCGCTCAGGAGCGTGTAGTTATCGGCGATCTGGAGCGACCAGTCGGGCGAGGGCGGCTGCACCCCGAAACCGAGGAAGGTCAGCCCGGCGACGGTGAAGATCGCGTACCCGAGCCGGACGGTCGCCTCGACGATGATCGGGCCCATGACGTTCGGCAGGATCTCGACGAACATCACGTACAGAGGTCGCTCCCCGCGCAGCCATGCTGCCTGCACGTAGTCGAGTTGCCGCTCGGCGAGCACCGCTGCACGGACGGTCCGGGAGACGATCGGCGTGAAGACGATCCCGATCACGATGATCAGCGTTCCCCGCGAGGGGCCGAGGGCCACGAGCACCGTCACCGCGATCACGATCAGCGGCAGCGCGAGGATCGCGTCGACGATGCGACTCACGGCGTCGTCGACCAGTCCGCGGAAGTAGCCGCTGACGAGCCCGACGACCGTGCCGCCCGCGACTCCCAGCAGGGTCGCCGCCGGGGCGACGATCATGATGTCGCGGGCGCCTGCGAGCACCCGCGAGAGCACGTCACGACCGAGCTGGTCGGTGCCGAGGAGGTGCCCGGAGCCCGGCCCGGCGAGCTGCAGGTCGCCTTGCGCGAGCGGGTCGTGCGGCGTGATCGCGGTGTTCAGGATCGCGCACGCGATCCAGAAGAGCAGGATCAGCGCGCCGACGAGGAACGTCTTCGAGCGGGCCAGCTGGCGGAGCGTCTCGCGCCGGGCGACGCGCCGCTGCGACGGCTGAGCTGCAGCGGCGGCGGCGGTCATTCGACACCTGCGTGCCGGATGCGCGGGTTCAGCACCGAGTAGAGGATGTCGGCGACGAGCGTCGCGATCAGGTAGACGAGCCCGACCATCAGCACGCCGCTCTGGAGCATCGTGAAGTCCTTGTTCTGGGCGGCCGTGTAGATCCGCTGCCCGATGCCGTTGTAGTTGAAGAGCTTCTCGATCACGACGAGCCCGCCGATGAGGTAGCCCATCTGCGTCGCGATGACCGCGATCGTCGGCAGGAGCGAGTTCCGCAGCACGTGCCGCCAGATGACCGTCCTCGTGCTCAGCCCCTTCAGGTAGGCCGTGCGCGTGTAGTCCGATCCGAGGGCCTCGATCGTCCCGGCACGCGCCATCCGCGCGATGTACCCGAACAGCACCATCACGAGCGCGAAGCTCGGCAGCAGGAGGTACTTCACCTGTGTGAGGAATCCCGCTCCCGGCGGCGCCGTGGCGTTGACGGGGAGCAGCTTGAGCCAGAGACCGAGGATCAGGATGAGCACGATCGCGGACACGAACTCGGGCACCGCGGTGAGCGAGAGCCCGGTGAGCGTGATCACGCGGTCGGTGAGACGTCCTTGCCGCAGGGCCGCCACCACGCCGCCCAGGAGGCTGAGCGGCACGACGAGGACGACCGCCACCGCCGCCAGCTTCAGGGAGTTGACGAGGGACGGGCCGAGCAGCGACCAGACTGGCACCTTGTACTCGAGCGAGCTGCCGAGGTCGCCGCGCACGAGGTGGCCGATCCAGTCGCCGTACTGTGTGTAGATGGGCCGGTCGACCCCGAGCTGGTGGTTGAGCGCGTTCACCGACTGCTGGTCGGCGAACGGGCCGAGCACCTGGCGTCCGATGTCGCCGGGGAGCAGTTGGGCGGCGGCGAACACGATCATGCTCAGCACCCAGAGGGTGACGACGGCAAGCGCGAAGCGCTTCAGCAGGAAGCGGGTCACGAGGCTCCTCTTCGTCCCCGACACCCAGCCGCCACGCGTCGGCGCGGCGGCTGGGTGAGGTGCTCGATCACGATCGTCAGGCGAGCGAGCTCTTGCTCAGGTAGGTCTGTCCGATCGCGTTGCCCTTGTAGCCCTGGAGGCGCTTCGAGGCGGCCTGCAGGTAGTAGTAGAAGTAGGGGAAGATCACCGGCGTGTCGTGGAGCAGCGTCTGCTCCATCAGCTTCGAGTAGCGCCGCTGATCCTTGAGCGCGACGGCCCCGATGTACGACTTCGCGTAGGAGTCGAACTTCTTGTTCGAGTAGTGCGCCGCGTTCCACTGGCCTTTGCTGATCAGAGCCGAGGTCAGATAGACGTTCGGCACCGGCCGGTGTCCCCAGTCGGTGATGTTGATCGGCGCGTTCAGCCACGGGGTGTTCCCCCAGCCCGACGGGGGACCGCTCCCCGTGCCGGAGAAGTACTTGGCGCTCGTCATGACGTTGAGCTTGATCTTGATCCCGATCTGCGTGGCCGAGCGCTGGATGATCTGAGCGAGCTGCGGGATCTCGCCGACCTGCTCGGTCGTGAGCGTGATCGAGAAGCCGTTCGGATACCCGGCTGCGGCCATGAGCTTCTTCGCCTTGGCGATGTTCTTGTGCCGTTGCCCGACGCTCTTGTTCGTGGACGGGTAGATCGGTGCGAACGGCGAGTCGTTTCCGGGCTGCGCGAAGCCCGAGAACAGCGTCTTGATGATCGCCGGCCGGTCGAGCGTGAGCGCGAGCGCCTGCCGGACACGCCAGTCCTTGAACGGGTTGTTGAGGTCGACCCGCATCGGCACCTGCCGGTGGCTGGCGCCGTGCGCCGGGATGACCACCGCGTTCGGGTTGTTGAGGATCGCACGGCCGCTCGTGACGTTGATCTGCCCGACGAGGTCGAGCTGGTTCCCGAGCAGGGCGGACACGACCGCTGCGTCCTCGTTGTAGAAGGTCGCGTCCACGCCGTCGAGCGGTGCCATGCCGCCCCACCAGCCGTCGAAGCGGTCGTACTTCGCGCCGACCCCCGGCGTGTAGGACATCAGCTTGAACGCGCCGGTCGTCTGCGCCAGCGTCGTGTAGGTGCCGACCTTGTAGTCGGCCGGCAGGATGATCGCCTGATACGTCGTCTCGCAGGTCAGGTAGGGGAAGTTCGCGTTCGGCGCCTCCAGGTGGAACGCGACCGTGTGGTCGTCCACCTTCTGCACGCCCGCAGGCGTGAGAACGCCGCCGAATGCCGAGAGCGCCTGCGAGCCGCTCTTCGAGTCGGTGAGCCGCTTGTACGTCGCGACGACGTCGTCGGCGCCGAACGACTGTCCGCTCTGGAACTTGACGCCCTGGCGGAGCGTGAACGTCCAGACGGTCGCGGTCGCGTTCGCCTTCCAGGTCGTGGCCAGCTCGGGCGTGAGCTGGAGGGTCGTGTTCGTGCGGGTCAGGAACTCGCCCGCGATTCCGGCGGCCTCGAAGCCGCCGAGATCGGCCAGCGTGTGCGGCTCGAGGTCCTTCGTCGGCCCGGGGATGAGTCCGACCCGGGCTCGCCCGCCGGCGCGCGCGGCCCCGGGCGCCGCAAAGGCGAGCGGCGCCTCGCCGAGAGCGCCGAGGACGGTTCCCACGACCGACGCGGACAGCCCGAAGACGGTGGCCTTCCTGATGAACTCGCGGCGGTCGAGCTCGCCGCTCGACGAGCTCGTCGATCAGTGCGTTCTCGATGGGCCCGGCCTCGTTCCGCCGAAATTCCTCGAGACTGCGACGTGTCTCCCGATCCATTGCGCGACCTCCTCGGTCTCACTTGCCTGGGCCAGCCGGTCCCTCCCCGTCACCCCTCGACGAAAGACCGTGCTCTACCCGACGACTCCTACGCTGCCCGTACCCCGGGCTGGACGCTGTTGACTTGGGCGAAATGGCATTGGCACGGTGGAGATGAGGCTCCACGCTCGCATCGACCCGGGCCGATGTCAAGTCACACGGGCCGGTGCGCCCCGCTCGAGGAGCCGTCCCCGGCCGCGCCACAGGGCTCGCCGCCGTGCCTTTTCGCGAGGCGGCGGCCGGACCGCACGCGCCTCGTCGGCGGCGACCGCCGGCCTAGAACGCCAGCAGCACCTTCCCGAACTTCCCGGGCTGCTCGAGATGGTCGAACGCCTCGGCGGCTTCGGCCGCCGGAAAGACCCGGTCGACGAAGGCCCGGGCCCGCCCGGCCGCGAGCTGGGGCACCACCTCGTGGCGGAACGCCTGCACCGCGGCGGCCTTCTCCTCGAGCGGCCGCGCCCGCAGGACGGTGCCGAGGATCCGCGCCCGCCGACCCATCAGCATCCGCAGCGGCAGCAGCGTCTCGTCCCCCGCGCCTGTCCCGACGACGACGATGCGACCCTTCGGTGCGAGTCGCGCGAGGTCGTCCGGGATGTTCGGCGCACCGACGAGCTCGATCACGACGTCGGCGCCGCCGTACGAGGCGAGTCGCTCGCCGATCTCGTCCGGCGGCGGAGCCTCGGCGCCGAGCTCCTCGAGCTTCGCCCGCGCCTCTTCCGACCGCGCGCCGGCGAGCACCCGCGCCCCGGCGAGCAGGCCGATCTGGACCGCGGCGGTTCCGACGCCGCCGCTGGCGCCGTTGACGAGGAGGACGTCTCCGAGCCCGAGCCCGCACTGCGTGACGATCGCGTCGTGCGCCGTCAGGAAGGCCTCGGGCACCGCGGCGGCGTCCTGATCGGTCAGGTTCTCGGGCACCTCCGCGACGTGGCGGGCGTGCACGCGCACGCGGTCGGCGAGACCGCCGCCGCCGACGAGCCCGAAGACGCGGTCTCCGACGCTCCATTCGTGCACGGCCTCACCGCAGGCGACGACACGCCCCGCCACCTCGAGGCCGGGAATGTCCTGTGGCGAGCCGGCCGGAGCGGGATAGCGTCCGGCCCGCTGCGCGAGATCGGCCGGGTTGAGTGCGGCATAGGACGCGGCCACCACGACCTCGTCGCTCCCGGGCTCGGGGTCGGGACGCTCCTCGAGCCGCATCACCTCTCGGCCGCCGGCGCCGGTGAACACGATCGCTCTCATGCCGGGAACACTACGTGCGGATCCTCCGTCGGGACCTCGCTCACCCGCCGAGGAGCGCGGTCGGGTTCGTCACGCAGATCGCCTGGCTCGCGGCCGGTCCGAGGCTGCGGACGGCGGCAAGGCCCGGCGCGACCTCCATCACGGGCGCGTCGCTCCCGAACGCGAGCTGGTGCGTCCCGAGCGCGGCGAGGCAGAGATCGAGCGCCCGCCTCCCGTACGACGCGGTCTCGAGAAAGATCGTCGACCGGGCGGCCGGCTCGACGTCGGCACCCCTCGCCTCGAGGCGTTCGAGCTGGAACGGCGCGCCGCCGGCGAGGATCGAGAAGACGACGCGCAGCGCCGGCCAGCGGTTCGGCCCCGGCGGCGAGCCAGGCGGCGTAGCCCGCCTGCATCTGCGCCGTGTACTCGACGCCCGCCGCCCACCAGGGCGGCGCGTCTGCAGGCAGCTGCGGCGGCCCGGGGTGGACGAAGAGGACCTGCCCCAGCCGCTCGAGCTCCGTGAGCACGGGGCCGATGCGCTCGAGCTCGCCGAGCTCCGCGGCGGCGACGCAGGCGCCCGCGAAGCCGTCGAGCGCCCGGCCCATCGCCAGTGCGCGCACGCGGCCCCTCGACTCGTGGACGACCTCGGCGATCCCTTCGTGATAGGCCTGCCGGAGCGGCTCCGCCTCGTCGTCCGGCAGACGCTCGATCCCGAGCGTCGGCTGGCAGGAGACGACGGCGAGGTCGATGCCCGCGCGGTCGAGGCGGGCGAGGCAGGCCTCGAGCCCGAACTCGTCGGGGTCGACGTCGAAGGCCCCCTCGGGATCGAGCACGAGCTGCCCCTCCCGCAGCAGCGGCGGAGCGTGCCGGGCCGAGAGGGCCTCGACGAGCTGCCTCGGCCAGAGGTGCTGATGGAAGTCGCAGCTCGGCACGCCGCCCGAGCCTACTCCGCACGCAGGGCGCTTCACATAGCGTTCGCACCGTGAGCTGGTCGCTCTACTGGGCGGAGAACGACGGCATCGGCGGCCACGTCTGGCTGAGCGAGAACGATCTCCGTGCGCTCGTCGACGAGATGGTCGTCCAGGGGCTGGCCTGGCCGGCGGAGCGGCTGCCCGCTCCGGGCGAGCCTTCGGCTCTCATCCGCGCCGACGATGTCGAGGCGATCCTCGCCGCGGCGTCCGCCGAGCCGACGCTGCTGGCCGACGCCGCGCTCTGGCGAGACTGGCTCGCCTTTCTCGAGCAGGCCTCGACGCACGGCGGTCTGTTGATCCGCGCCTGAGCCCCGGCTCGGCACCTGCGATGCTCGTTGTGGAAGTTGCGGCGACCGGAGTACGATCTCCGTGTGATGCTGCCGCTCGCGGACGTCATGACGACGGCTGTCTTCGCGGTCGAGCGCGACGCGTCGCTCACGCAGGCTGCCGCCCAGATGGTGGAGCGAACCGTCGGCGCGGCGGTCATCTTCGAGGGGGGCCGGCTCGCCGGCATCCTGACCGAGCGCGACATCATGAGAGCCGTGGCGTCGGGTCGCGCAGGCGAGAGTCGGGTCGAGGACTGGATGACCCGGCATCCGGACGTCGCGCATCCCGACGACACCACCGACCACGCCGCCAGTCTCATGATCCACGGCGGCTTTCGTCATCTCCCCGTGGTCGTGGGCGACGACGTCGTCGGCATCGTCTCGATTCGCGATCTGATGCGCGTCGCGCTCGCCGACACCGCTCCGCGCGGCGTATGACGTAGGTGATGCGGTCCAGCGCCGATTCCGGCGGCGCGAGGGCGATGGCCGGCTTCATGCTGGGAGCCGCCGGGATGTTCGCGGTCACCTACTCGACGCAGGCGATCCTGCCGGAGATCGGTCGCACGTACGGTGTCAGCCCGGCGCACGCCGGTCTCACCGTGTCGCTCGTCGTGCTCGGCCTGGCCGTCGGCGCGCCGCTCTGGGGTCCGTTCTCCGACCGGTACGGCCGCAAGCGGGGGATCGTGACCGCGAGCCTGCTGCTCGTGGCGCCGACCGTCGGCACGGCCGTCGCGCCGAGCTTCGCCGTGCTTCTGGCGTTCCGGGTCCTGCAGGGCCTCTGCATGCCCGGCCTGCTCACCGCCGGGATCCCGTACGTCACGGAGGCGTTCGCACCACGGATCGGCGGCAGGGCGATGGGCTACTACGTGACCGCTCTCGTGGCGGGGGGACTCGTCGGGCGGGTGGGTGTCGCATTGCTGGCGTCGGCGGTCGGTTGGCGTCCTGCGATCGGGCTCCTCGCCTGTCTGCCTCTTGCCGCAGCGGCTCTCATGCAGCGCTCGCTGATCGACTTGCCCCGCACTGCGCCTCCCGCGGGCACCCTCCGCGGACTCGGGAGGCAGCTGAGGAATCCGCAGCTCATGCGCGCGACGATCGTTGGCGGCGCGTTCTTCTTCGTCTTCGTCGGCACGTTCTCGTACGTCGTCTACCGGCTCCAGAAGCCGCCTTTCGGGCTCGGCACGGCGGCGGGGAGCCTCGTCTTCCTGCTGTGGGTCATGGGTGCGTTCGCGCCCACGATCGGACGTCTCTCGGACAGGGTCGGCTGGCGGAGACTCGCCCTGGCGGCTCTCTGCCTCTCGGCCGCAGGGCTCGCGCTCTCGTTGCCGGGCCGGCTGCCGACGCTCGTCGTCGGACTCGCCCTGATCACGCTCGCGAACTTCGGGGGCGTCACCGCCGCGCAGCTCGGAGTGGCGGCTGCAGCCGACCGGGAGCGAGGGGCAGCGACGGCGGTCTACTTCTCCCTCTACTACCTCGCCGGAGCCGTGGGCGGCTACGTGCCGGGACTCGCATGGGAGCGCTTCGCGTGGACGGGCGTCGCGGTGACCGGGTTCGCCGCGGTCGCGGTCGCAGCCGGGGCCCTCGTCGTACGGCCCGGCTCGCTTGCGCGATCCCGTATCGTTGCGAATTGCCACAGGGGCAAGCGCGTCACCGAAGGGAGCTGAATGCCGCGGACCGGGCAACCAGCGATCAGGCTCGTCGGAGGGGTCAAGCGGGCCCTCGCGGTTCTCGACGTCCTGGCCGAGACGGACACGGAGCTCGGGACGAACGAGATCGCGCGGCGGACGCACATCAACCCGAGCACGGTCTCGCGCCTGCTCGCCACGCTCGTGGGGAGCGGTCTCGTCGAGCACGTGACGCCGTCGGGCCGCTATCGCCTCGGGCTGCGCCTGCTCGAGCTCGGCAACATCGTGCTCGCCCGTCTCGACCTGCGACAGATCGCCAGACCGCATCTGCAGGCGCTCGTCGAGACGTCCGGGGAGACGGCCACGCTCTCCGCACCGGGCGAGCGGGACGCGATCACCGTCGACTTCGTGCAGAGCCCGTCCTCCGTTCAGGGCGTCGCGAGGCTCGGCCGCCCGTCGATCGCCCATGCGACCGCGACCGGGAAGGTGCTGCTCGCCTTCGGCGGGCGCCCCCTGCCGCCCGGCACGCTCAAGACGTACACGGCCAAGACGATCACGAATCGCGCCGCGCTGACCGCGGAGGTCGAGGGCATCCGGGAGCGCGGGTACGCGACGAACTTCGGCGAGCGCGAGGACGACCTCCAGGCGATCGCTGCGCCCGTGTGGGGAAACCGCGGCGAGCTCGCCGCGATCATCGGCGTCCAGGGGCCGGCGTCGCGGTTCGACGGCGCGGCAATGCAGGCGGCCGTCGAGCCGTTGCTCGAACAGACCGCACGGGTCTCCGGGCAGCTCGGCTGGAACGGTCTCGTCAAGGAGGTTCAGGGAACGTGAGCACAGACGGCATTCGCACGGCATTCGACGGGCCGCAGCGCGCTCTCGGCTGCGAGTTCATGGAGTGGGAGGGCTGGCTCTGGCCGAACCACTTCGGCGATCCGGTCGCCGAGCACCGCGCCGTGCGCGGCGGCGTCGGCGTCTGGGACGCGTCGCCGCTGCGGAAGTGGGACTTCCGCGGACCGGATGCGCTCCGGGCGGCCGACCGGATCTTCGCCAACGACGTCCTCGGCATGCGCGTCGGCCAGGTGCGCTACGCGCCCTTCTGCGACGAGCGCGGGAAGATGGTCGGCGACGGCACCGTCTTCAAGCTCGACGAGAGCCATGCCTGGGTCGTGACCGCCCTCGACTCCGATCTCGATCACTTCCTGGCCGTGACCACAGGTCTCGACGTCGAGATCGAGCCGGTCACCGCGGCGCGACCGCACGTGCAGCTCCAGGGGCCCGGCTCGCGCGAGCTGCTCGCCGGCCTCTGCGACGCGGACGTTCGTGGACTCGGCTACTTCCGCTTCCTCCCCGAACAGGTACGCGTCGGGGGTGTTCCCGCCTGGGTCTCGCGCACCGGGTACTCGGGCGAGCTCGGCTTCGAGATCTTCTGCGCGCCGTCGGATGCGCCGCAGCTCTGGGACGCGCTCACGGGCGCGGGTGCGGTGCCCTACGGTCTTGCAGCCGTCGAGACGCTCCGCATCGAGTCGGGTTTGATCTTCATCGGGTACGACTACTTCCAGCACGAGACCGATCCGTTCGACGTCTCGCTCGACAAGGTCGTCCGCCTCGACGGTGGGGACTTCAGCGGCAAGCAGGCGCTCGCGGAGACGGCGGCCGGACCGCCGCTGCGCATGGTCACCCTCGGAGTCGACGGTGCGGACGTGCCCGAGTACGGGGCAGCCGTGACGAAGGAGGGCGAGCCGGTGGGAACGCTCACGAGCCCGTGCGAGAGCCCGACGCTCGGGCGCGTGATCGGGCTCGCCGTGCTCGACACGAGCGTCGCGCTGCTCGGCGAGACTGTCGAGGTCGTACTCGGCGGCGGGACGACCTCCGCGCACGTCGAGCCGCTCCCGATCTACGACACCGACAAGCGCCGGCCGCGGGGCTAGTGCACGATCAGTACGTCGCAGTGGGCTCGGCGTGAGACCGACTGGCTGACGCTCTGTCCGAGGAGTCGCTCGAGCACGTTCGGCTCGCGGGTGCCGACGACGATCATGTCGGCGGAGCGCTCGTCGGCGAGCATCACGATCGTTTCGGCGGGCTCGCCCACGGCGGGCTGGAACTCGGCGTCGACCTTTCTCTCGGCCAGGCGCTTCTGCGCCGTCTGCAGCTCCTCGGCGTGTCTCGCCGGTGGATCGGTCGGATCGATCGGCCCTGTCCTGCCGCTCGCGAGCATGACCGGCGTGACACTCGTCACCACGAGCTTTGCGCCGAACGCCTCGGCGAGATCGGCGGCGCGGTCGAGCGCGCGGTTGGCCGCCTCGGTCTCGTCGTACCCGACGACAATCGTGTTCACGGATCCCTCCTCGGTTCGGTGACTGCCATCTTGCTCCTTCTCCGCACGGCGGACAAGCGCACTACTCCGAAATCCAGACGAGGCACGGCGCCCGCTCTCGAAGCACGCTGACGGCTTTGCGGTAGCGGCGCCGAGAGACCCGCGAGCGGTCGGGGCCGAAGACGAGCACGGCGGGCTCGCGCTCCGCCACGAGCATGAGCAGGGCCTTGGTGGGGCGAGGGCTCCGCACCCGAAGTCGCTCGACGGCCACGCCGAGGGAGGCGGCGAGCCTCGCGGGGGCGGCCAGGGACTCGGCGAGCTCCTCCGTGTCGTCGAGCTGGTCGTACCCCATCTGGACGGACATCGCGAGGGGCGGCAGCTCGACGACGTTCACCAGGATCAACGGCTGGCCCGACTCGACGGCCGCGTCGACGGCGAAGACGCACGCGGCGGGCTCGAAGGGGACGCCGACGGTGGCGAGGAGCACCGGGCGGCGCCCTGTCTCCTTCGCCTGGGGCGCCGAGGCGCCTACTCGGAGCGCAGCTCCCATCGCGGACCGGCCCTCGCGCGGCGGCGGACCCTCCGGCGCCACCAGGGCATGTAGAGGATGAACCAGAACGCGAGAACGATCGGAAGCAGGAGGAACAGGCTCTCGGAGACGAAGACCGCGAGCGCGCCGAAGAACGCGAGGAAGCCGAGGGCGATCGCGATCGGAAAGAGCCGCAGCATGCGCATCTCGCGCAGGAGCCCGTAGTACTCCTCGGGAGGAATCTGTCCCGTGTCCCAGCGCCGGCCGCAGTCCTCGCACGTCCACGTTTCCCCGTAGGGGACGTGCTTGAGCGTCCCGCACTCGCACGCGATCGTGATCGGAGGACCGCGCATCGGGACGATTCTACGGTCGGCGCGGTCCCGACCGGTGGAATTGCCCAAATGAAACAAGACGGACCCGATTCGGCAATTGAAATCGTCACCTTCGAGGTGTTACGGTCAACCGCACCGGGCACGTCCCGCACAGGCGCGCCCTCTGTATGGAGGCTCTCTCGAGGAGGTCTTGCGGTGGCTGTAGCGGTTGTTGAAGAACGGCAGCTCCTGAAGGCGCTTCGCTGGTACGACGGATTCGTCGTCGCACTCGCGAATCCGGGGTTCCTCATCGGCTCGCTCGGCTACTCCATCGGCGCGCTCGGCGGCTGGGGCGCGATGACGCTGTGGGCGATCTCGATGCTGATCGGGACGTTCTCGAACTGGATCTACTCGGAGACGGCCGCGATGTTCCCGGACAAGCCCGGCGGCATCGCCCTCTACGCCCACGAGGGCTGGCGGCGCTACTTCACGCTGGTCGGCCCCGTCGCGACGTTCGGCTACTGGTTCGCGTGGTCGACCGTGCTCTCGATCTTCGGCATCGTGATCGGCTCGCTGGTCCAGACGCGCTGGGCCCCCGGACAGACGTGGAGCTGGCAGCCGTTCTCGACCGCCCCGCACATCGGCCTGCCTCACGTGATCGCGATCGCGGCGATCATGGCGGTCTGGCTCTTCAACGTCTTCGGGATCAAGCCGGCGGTCTGGGTCGGCTACATCACCGGCGCGATGCTGATGATCCCGCTCGCCGTCTTCATCATCGTCCCCTACTTCACCGGCGACTGGCACAGCTCCAACCTGCACTGGACGTTCAGCGGGCCGTGGGGCGGCTGGAAGCTGGCGATCGTCTACCTGTACATCATGGGCTGGTCGTCCTACGGCGTGGAGACGTGCGCGACGTTCGCGCCCGAGTACAAGGACACGGTGAGGGACACGACGCTCGCGCTGCGGAGCGCGGCTCTCTTCTCGCTCGCGGTCTACGTCCTGCTGCCGCTCGGGATCACGGGCGCGATCGGCGAGAAGGCGGCCGTGAACGACCCGGTCTCCTTCTACGTCCCCGCGTTCCAGAAGATCGTCGGCGGCTGGGCGTCGGGGGTGATGGTCGTGATGCTGATCGCGAGCCTCCTGCTCTCGATGAACACGGCGACCGCCGACGGCTCGCGGGCGCTGTACGGGATCGCGCGCGACGACATGACGGTCAAGCAGCTCTTCCACCTGAGCAGGTTCCACGTTCCCGCGCGGGCGATGACGCTCGACATGCTGATGAACATCCTGCTCGTGCTGCTCGTCGGCAACACGCTCTCGATCCTCGTGGCAGGGAACCTCGGCTACATGACGGCGCACTTCTTCGCCCTGACCGGATTCCTCCTGCTGCGCAAGGATCGGCCGAACTGGCCGCGACCGATCAAGCTGCCCTCGATCTGGGTGCCGATCGCCGCTCTGGTCGCCACGGCGAACCTCGTCTTCATCATCATCGGCGCGTCGAGCTCCAGCCTCACCGGATACGGCGGCGCGAAGGAGACGTGGATCGGCGTCGGCGTGCTGGCCTTCTCGATCGTCCTCTTCGTCTATCGGAGGGTCGTCCAGGACAAGAAGCCGCTCGCCTTCCGCGAGGAGACGCCCAAGACGCCGACCGAAGCGTCGGCGCCGCCCGGCGTTCCGGCGACCTGAGCTCTGCTTCCCGTGAACTCGTGAGGTTGTGACACCGCCCGTAAGGAGGCCAGCGCACCATGGCGCGTAACCCAAAGCACGACGTTCTCTTCGAGCCGATCCAGATCGGACCGAAGACGATGAAGAATCGCTTCTACCAGATCCCCCACTGCAACGGGTTCGGCTCCGAGCGGCCGTTGAGCCAGGCGTACTTCCGGGCGATGAAGGCCGAGGGCGGGTACGCCGCCTGCTGCACCGAGTACTGCTCGATCTCGCCGGAGTCCGACGACACCCACCGGGTCTCGGCGCGGATCTGGGACGACGGAGACATCCGCAACCTCTCGATCATGTGCGACATGCTCCACGAGCACGACGCGCTGGCCGCGTGCGAGCTCTGGTACGGCGGGCCGCACGCGCCGTGCATGGAGTCGCGCTGCGTCCCGCGCGGGCCGTCGCAGATCCCCAGCGACTTCGAGTACCTGACGTACTCGAAGGAGATGGACCGAGACGACATCCGCGACGTGCAGCAGATGTACGTCGACGCGGCGAAGCGCGCGAGAACCGCCGGCTTCGACATCGTCTACGTCTACGGCTCCCACTCCTACCTGCCGCAGCAGTTCCTCACGCCGTACTACAACCATCGCACCGACGAGTACGGCGGCTCCTTGGAGAACCGGGCCCGCTTCTGGCGCGAGACGATCGAGCAGGTCAAGGCCGCGGTCGGCGACGACTGCGCGATCGCCGTTCGCATCTCGACCGACATGTTCCTGGGCGAGCCGGGCACGCAGCTCGAGCGGGACGCGCTCCCGTTCGTCGAGCTCGTCGACCACCTCGTCGACGTCTGGGACGTCAACGTCTCCGGCATCTCCGAGTGGGGCGAGGACGCCACGCCGTCCCGCTTCTACGCGCAGGGCCGGCAGCTGCCGTGGCAAGCCGCGGTGAAGTCCGTCTCCTCCAAGCCGGTGCTCGGCGTCGGCCGCTGGACGAACCCCGACGCGATGGCCGACGCGATCAACTCCGGCAAGCTCGACATCATCGCCACCTGCCGCCCGTCGATCTCGGATCCGTTCCTGCCCCAGAAGATCGACGAGGGACGGCTCGACGACATCCGCGAGTGCATCGGCTGCAACATCTGCATCTCGCGCTGGGAGATCGGCGGCCCGCCGCTCATCTGCACGCAGAACGCGACCGCCGGCGAGGAGTACCGGCGCGGCTGGCATCCGGAGCGCTTCGAGCCCGCCGCGAACGCCGACAACGACGTGCTCGTCGTGGGCGCCGGGCCTGCCGGCATGGAGTGCGCGATGATCCTCGGCAAGCGCGGGATGCGCCGCGTGCACCTCGTCGAGGCCCAGGACGACATGGGCGGGATCATGCGCTGGATCCCGGAGCTGCCGGGGCTCGGCGAGTGGGCTCGCGTCGTCAACTACCGCAAGATCCAGATCGACAAGCTCCGCAACGTCGAGTTCATCCCGAACACGACGCTCGACGCGCAGGGCGTGAAGGAGTACGGCGCCGAGATCGTGATCGTCGCGACCGGCAGCTACTGGGCGACGGACGGCCTCAACGGCGCGACCCACGACACGATCCCGGGTGCCGACGCGAGCCTCGCCCACGTGCTCACGCCCGAGCAGATCATGGTCGAGGGCAAGGAGGTCCCCGGCAAGCGGGTGATCGTCTTCGACAACGACGGCTACTTCATGGGCGTCTCGCTGGCGGAGAAGCTCGCGCTCGAGGGCAAGGAGGTCACGATCATGACCCCCATGGGCCACATCGCGCCGTACATGCACTTCACGCTCGAGGCTCCGAACATGCACCGCAAGCTGCACAAGGCCGGCGTCGAGGTCGTGGCCTACCACATGCCGACCAGGATCGAGGCGGGCGTCGTCACGGCCAGCCACGTCTACGACACCGAGGGCCACGAGAAGAGCTTCGACGCCGACGCAGTCGTCCTCGTCTCGCAGCGGCGGTCGAACGAGGCGCTCTTCCGCGAGCTCAAGGACGTCGTCGGCCGCGAGGCGCTCGCGGCGGAAGGCGTCAAGGCGCTCTACCGGATCGGCGACTGCGAGGCGCCGCGGCTGACCGCGGACGCGATCTTCTCGGGCCATCGCCTCGCCCGCGAGATCGACTCCCCGAACCCGGAGGTGGCGCTGCCGTTCAAGCGCGAACGGCGCGTGCCCGACCAGGAGGCCCTGGAGAACGATCTGCGCGAGCTGCGCGAGCGCCGGGCGCGAGAGGTGGTGCCGGCCTGAGATCGCCGCGGCGCGGAAACGAAGAGGCGGCGAGGGGCGTGACGTTCCTCACGTCTCTGGGGCCAGTGGCGTGAGGATCGTCGTCGCGGTCAAGCAGGTGAAGGTCCTCGGCGACGAGCTGGAGCTCACCGCCGACGGTCGCGACGTCGATCCGGACTTCCTCGATCGCGCTCTGAACGAGTGGGATGCGTGCGCGGTCGAGGAGGCGTTGCGGCTGCGCGAGCAGCTGGGCGAGGGAGAGATCGTCGTGGTGACGGTCGGCGACGCGGAGGCCGAGTCGGCGTTGCGGCGTGCTCTCGCGATGGGTGCGGATCGCGCGGTCCGGGTCGAGGCGGAGCCGTTCGATCCGGTCTCGACGGCGAGGGCGCTGGCCGGGGTGGCTCGCGGCGAGGCCCCGGATCTCGTTCTCTGCGGGGTCCAGTCGGCGGATTCGGTGCAGGGCTCGACCGGGGTCGCGCTGGCGGAGATGCTGGGCCTGCCACGGGTCGCGGTCGTGACGAAGCTCGAGTGGGGAGGGGCCGGCCCGGCGCGCGTCCACCGCGAGCTGGAGGGTGGGCTGATCGATCTGGTCGAGGTGGACATGCCGGCGGTGCTGACGATCCAGACGGGCATCAACGAGCCGCGGTACGCGAACCTGCGGGCGATCAAGCAGGCCGAGCAGCACGAGATCCCGGTCGTGGCGGCCGGCGATCTGGGCGAGCCGGCCTATCGGGTGCGGCGAATGTTCGCGCCGCCTCGGGGCGAGGGCGCCGAGCTGCTGGACGGTAGCCCGGGCGTCGTGGCGCAACGGATCCTGGAGATCGTGCGGGAGCGGCTCGCATGAGCCGGCGGCTCGACGGAGGCGACCAGAGAGCGGAGGCTCCGGCTTTGCCGGCGCTGGAGCGGCAATGAGCGTGCTGGTGGTCGCCGAGCATGTCGAGGGCGCTCTGCGGGACGTCACCTACGAGCTGGTGTCGGCGGCGCGGACTGCTCGGCGGGCCGGTGACCGTTGCCGTGATAGCCGCCGACCCGGCCGCGTTCGACCTCGCCAGGGAGGGGGTCGACGAGGTGGTGCACGTCAGGGTGGCCCAGGAGGAGTTCGAGTCGGACGTCTACCAGCAGGCGCTCGAGGCGCTGATCGCCGAGCGCTCGCCCGAGGCGGTGCTGGCCGGTTTCACCGTCAACAGCATGGGTTTCGTCCCGGCCGTGGCGGCCAGGCTCGGTGTCGGCTTCGCCAGCGACGTGTTCGCGGTCTCGCGCGAGAACGACGCGATCGTCGCCACCCGGGCCTTCTACGGCTCGAAGGTGCACGCGGAGATCGAGTTCGCGGCCGGCAAGCCGGTGCTGCTGCTCCTCCGGCCCACGGTCTGGGCCGCGGCGGAGCCGGGCGGCTCGCCCGCGGTGAGCGAGCTGGAGCTCGGCGCGGTCACCTCGCGGGCCCGGCACGTCGGCTTCCAGGAGGTGGCGAAGGGCGACGTCGACATCACGACGGCCGAGTTCCTGCTCTCGATCGGCCGCGGCGTCGGGGAGCAGGAGGCGATCGCCGACTTCGAGGAGCTGGCCCGCAAGCTCGGCGCCACGCTGTCGGTCTCGCGGCCGTTGGTGGATGCAGGCTGGATGCCGAGCTCGCGCCAGGTCGGCCAGTCGGGCAAGACGGTCAAGCCGAAGGTCTACCTGGCCTTCGGCATCTCGGGCGCGGTGCAGCACCTCGCCGGGATGAAGGCGAGCGGCACGATCATCGCCGTCAACACCGATCCGGAGGCGGCGATCTTCTCGGTCGCCCACTACGGGGCGGTGGCCGATCTCTTCGAGGTCGCCGAGGCGCTCGCCGAGCTGGTGTGACCGAGACGCGGCAGACGTTCGCCGGTCTCCCGCACTGGGAGATCGTGTTCTGGTACGGGTTGATCGCGGTCTCGACGGCGGTCTTCTTCGCGGGGGTTGGCCTGCTCGTGGCCAAGTACCGGCGCGGCCGTCCGACGGAGGGGCTCACCGGGCTCGGGCGGCGGGTGTGGGCTGCGGCCGGAGTCGTGTTCTCGCACCGGTGGATCCGGCGTCGCGACTCCGCCGCCGGGCTCGGGCACCTGCTGATCTTCTACGGCTTCCTGGTGCTGTTCGCCGGGACGGCGATCCTCGCCTTCCAGGACGATGTCGCGAAGCCCCTCTTCGGCTTCGACTTCTGGCGGGGCTCGTTCTACCTCGGCTACTCGCTCGTGCTGGACGTCTTCGGCGCGGGGCTCACCGTGGGTCTGGTGATCATGGGCGTCAAGCGCCTGCGCCGGCCGCCGCGCCTCGACTACCGGCGGCCCGACCGCGAGGAGGACCGGCGCCGCTACGTCGTCGGCGACTGGGTATTCCTCGGCTCGCTCTTCTTCCTCGCCTGCACCGGCTTCCTGCTCGAGGCGTTCAGGATCGCCTGGACCGATCCCTCGTTCGAGACGTGGTCGCCGGTCGGCTGGGTGGCCGGGCGCGCGCTCCACGGGCTCGGCCTGAAGGGCGGTTCGGCGTCGACGGCGCATTTCACGCTCTGGTGGACGCACGGCGTCGTCGCGCTGGCGTTCGTCTCCTCGATCCCGTTCACGAAGGCCGTCCACCTGCTCGCGGCCCCGACCAACGTGGCGCTCCGCGACGGGCTCGCAGGCAAGCGGCTGCAGCCGCTGCCCGAGAACGCGACTCCCGAGCAGGTCGGCTACGGGCTCATCACCGACCTCTCCTGGGAGCACCTCGTCTCGCTCGACGCCTGCACGAAGTGCGGCAAGTGCCATGCCGCCTGCCCGGCGACCGCGTCCGGCTTTCCGCTCTCGCCGCGCGACCTCGTCCTCGACCTGCGCGAGCTCGCCGAGGGGTCGCTCGGCATCCGTGCGGGCCTCCACGTCGAGCCGCTCTTCGCGCCCGACACGGCCCTCGTCGACGGGCGGATCCGGCCAGAGACGGTCTGGTCGTGCACCCAGTGCATGGCCTGCGTCGAGATCTGTCCGGTCGGGATCGAGCATGTGCCGATCATCAACCAGCTGCGCCGCCGTCTCGTCGACCAGGGGGAGATCGAGTCGATGCTGCAGTCCACCCTCGAGGCGATCTACGAGACCGGCAACTCGTTCGGCGAGGCGAAGCGGAAGCGGCCGCGGTGGACGCGCGAGCTCGGCTTCGAGGTAAAGGACGCCCGGCGCGAGCCGGCGGAGCTGCTCTGGTTCGTCGGCGACTACGCCTCCTTCGACGCGCGCAACCAGCGCGCGACGCAGGCGCTCGCGCGGATCCTGCACGCCGCCGGCGCGGACTTCGGGATTCTCTTCGACGCGGAGAAGACCGCCGGCTGCGACGTGCGCCGGGCGGGCGAGGAGGGGCTCTGGGCGGCGCTCGCCGAGGAGAACGTGCGGACGATCTCGGGCTGCGAGTTCGAGCGGATCTTCTCGTCCGATCCGCACACCTTCCACACGCTGCGGAACGAGTACCCGCAGCACGGCGGCGAGTGGCCCGTCCTCCACCACTCGCAGCTCCTGCTCGAGCTGCTCGAGCGGGGCGCGCTGACGCCGACACGGCGGCTCGGCTACCGCGTCACCTACCACGATCCCTGCACGCTCGGCCGCTACAACGGCGTCTACGACGCGCCGCGTCGGGTGCTCGAGGCGATCGGCTGCGAGCTCGTCGAGATGCCGCGGAACCGCGACAACTCGTTCTGTTGCGGCGCCGGCGGAGGCCGCATCTGGATGAAGGAGACGAGACGCGAGGGCTTCAAGCGCCCGAGCGAGCAGCGTATCGACGAGGCGGTCTCACTCGGCACTCTCGACTACTTCGTCGTCTGCTGCCCGAAGGACGTGACCATGTACGAGGACGCCATCAAGACGAGCGGCCACCAGGACGATGTCCGGCTCCGAGAGCTCTCGGAGCTCGTCCTCGAGGCGCTCGACCTGCCGGTCGACGAGTCGCTCACGGAGGCGACGGAGGAAACACCCGCACCATGATCTCTGTCGGGTTGAAACCGTTCGTGGCGAGCACGTCGTCCGGACAGGCGGAGGAGGCGACGACCAGATCGGCAACGGCCCGCAACAGCACGTAGTCGCCCGGCTTCGACAGCGCCGGCTCGACCTCGACGGTTCGACCGTCGGCGGCGATCCGCGTGTTGAAGAAGAAGTTGACGGGCTCCCAGAACCGCCTCGGCTCGAAGCCGAAGGCGGCGAGCTCGCGGTTGAAGTTGTCCGTGCAGTTGCGGTGGTCGGCGAAGCCGAGCGCCTCGTAGTACTCGCGGTTGCAGGCGAGCCCGAACGTGTCGTGGCGCCCGACCGTGTCCTCGACGAGCTCGAGCAGGGGCTCGCCGTCCGCGTCGTAGAACAGCTGCCCGGGCAGGGGGAAGAGCCCGTCCACGAGCGCCCGGGTCACCGCGTTCGAGATGCCGAGCTCGCGACGATCGTGCCTGAACGCGAGGAAGTCGGACACCTGGCAGCCGCGGACGTCGACGATCTGCACCCATTCGCCCGCGACGATCTCGTAGGCGCGCGCGTCGCCCGGCCCGACGACCGCCTCCTCGCGGGGCCGGCCGAGACGGCCGAGCAACCCGTCAGCCGCACCCACAGCCACCAGCAGGGAGCCTACCGGAAGGAGCAGCGTTGACGAAGGAGACGGCATTCCACCCGCGCCTGAAGGACCTCACCGACCAGTGGATGGATCTGTTCGGCTACTGGGCGCCCTCGGTCGTGACCGATACCCTCGAGGAGTACCGCGCCGTCCGCGAGACGGCCGGGCTGATGGACTTCACGATGCTGCGGAAGGTCGACCTCGACGGGCCCGGCGCGCTCGAGCTCGTGAACCGCGTCGTCGCGCGCGACGTGTCGAAGCTCCAACCCGGTCACATCGCGTACGGCCCGCTCGTCGACGAGGACGGCAAGATGGTCGACGACTGCACCGTGATGCCGCGCGCCTCCGGCGGCGTCCGCTTCTGCGGCGCGTCGGACCGGGACTTCGAGATCTTCCGCGCCGAGGCCGACGGGACCGGGGTCGAGGTGCGCGAGTTCACCGACGCGACACCGCATCTGTGCCTGCAGGGCCCGCTCAGCCGGGAGATGCTCCAGCCGCTCGCGGACCGGGATCTGTCGAACGCGGCGTTCCCGTACTACACGTTCCGCGAGGACGTCGAGATCGCCGGCATCCCGATCTTCATGACGCGGCTCGGGTACACGGCGGAGCTCGGCTACGAGCTCTGGGTCGACCGCGACCGGGCGCTCGAGCTCTGGGACGCGCTCATCGAGGCCTGCACGCCGCAGGGCATGAGGGTGATCGGCATGACCGCGCTCGACCTGTTCCGGATCGAGGGCGGCTTCATCATCGGCGGCGTCGAGTACGACCCCTCCGTCTCGCCGTTCGAGTGCGGCCTCGGGTGGGCCGTCTCGTTCGACAAGGAGCCGCTCCGCGGCCGGTCGGGGCTCGAGCGCGACCGTGCCGGCACGACGCTCCGGCTGACGAGCGTCGTCCTGGAGTCCGGCGGCGACGACGCGAGCGGCGCGCCGCTCTCCGTCGACGGTGCCTTGGTCGGCCTCGTCACGCAGGCCGTCGTGTCGCCCTTCCTCGACGGCAAGACGCTCGGGCTCGCGAAGCTGCCGAAGGAGCTCGCTCTGTCGCCGGGTACGCGCGTCTCGGCGAGCGTCGGCGGGGCGGAGGTGGCCGGCGAGGTCGCCCGGCACCCGGTCTACGACAAGGAGCGGCGCCGCGCGAAGCAGAGCTGAGGTGCTTCCGTCTAGTAGGTGCGCTCCGCGAGCCACGTCGGCTCGACGTCGAAGTCGAAGTAGCGGGTCCGCAGCAGGACGAGCTCGCCGTCGCCGAGCAGCGACGAGCGCACGATCCCGCTGTGGAGTCGCACCGAGTGGTAGTAGCCCGGCGAGAGCTCGACCGCGCGGCGATGGGCCCTGTGCTCGCGCCAGCGCACGGGCACGTCGGGCGCCTCGCAGAGGATGAGGTTGCCGTAGCGACCGGGCGAGAGCTCGAGGTCGAAGTAGCTGAGGATTCCGGGTACGTGCTCGAGGGTGGCGACGACCGACTCTTCGAGCAGGTTGATCGGCGCGTGGTCGACGTCTGCGCGCGCCCGGCCGAAGAACGCGACGGTCGTCAGCTTCCGCGCTGCGAGGAGCGCGGCCAGGTCGGGGACGCGGATCCACGTGCGCAGGCCTGTGGCGTCGGACTCGCGAACGAGAGCGTCGGGGCCTGCCGGAGGCGAGGAGAGCCAGCCCCTGGCGGCCGTGCGCATGCGGCCGAGCATCTCGCGCAGGACGGCGACGTCCTCTCGGGCTCGCTCCGGATCGGTGAACGGGCGACCCTCGACGACGACGTCCGGGTCGAGCCTGGCGAACGCGTCCGTCGTCACGGCCGGCGAGACGCGAGGGTCCGACCCGGGTCAGACTCCGCGATGGAATGGGTACGGAACCGCACGACGGATCGTCCGTCCAGGAGCCGCAACGACGACGCCGCGCGGAGGGGAGACCGCGCTCTCCCCGCAGCGCTCACAGACGCCCTCCTCGGCGAGGCAAGAAGAAGCGGGTCCACGGGGGAAACATGGTTTCCCCCGTGCCTAGGACCAGGGGTACGGGGAGTTGGAGACGGGGTGGAGGTCGCCCGACCGGAACCGCTCGAACCTGAACGGGTAGAGAAGCGAGGAGTGCTCTCCGATCAGCACCCGGGCCACCTCGCGGCCGACTCCGATCATCTTGTAGCCGTGATTCGAGTCGAGGATCGCGTAGACGTTCGGCTTCAGGTAGTCGAAGACGGGGAAATTGTCGGCGGTGAACGCTCCGACCCCTCCCGAGCGGGCGTTCCGGTACTGCGCCCTGCATCCCTCGAAGCGACTCATCGCGTGCGAGAGCGCGGCGCACCACATGTCGGGGAAGCCCGGGTCGACGTTCGTCGTCTGCGGGTACGGGTCGAGCTCGACGTCCGAGCCGACGACGAGCGGCGAGCCTCCGCCCTGCACGCCGTCGCGGTCGCGCTTGAAGTAGACGCCCCAGAGCTCGTCCGTCACGAGGTCGCCGTCGTCGGTGTACAGCGGCACGTCCGTATCGAGGTGGATCACGGGCGGAGGCCCGCCGTCGGCGGTCGCGAAGCTCGACGGATCGACCGTGATCTCGCCCTCCTGCAGGTTCCAGTAGGTCCACATGGGGCGGTCGTGGACGATCTCGCCCGTCGGGGTGCGGATGTCGATCGTGGGCGGCAGCCCGAGCATCGCCCAGAACCGCTTGGCCCACGGGCCGGGCGCGATCACCAGCTGCTCGCCGACCTCGATCCGCCCCTTGCTCGTGACGACCGCGGTCACGACGTCGTCGGCGCCGGTCTCGAGCTCCTCCACCTCGACCTCGGAGAGGATGGTCACGCCTTCCGACTCGCACTTCTCGACCAGTCCGATGACGGAGGCCATGTTGAAGGCGAAGCCTCCCTGCCGCTCGTGCAGGCAGACCGTGACGCCCCCGGCGCGCCAGTCCGGAAAGAGCGCCTTCATGTGCCGGTCGACCGCCGCCGCTCCGACGATGAGCTCGGAGCGGTAGCCGATCCGCTCCTGCCGCTCGTAGGTGGCGACGAGATCGGACTCCTGGACGGCCGCGCCGAGCGCCACGTAGCCGACCGGGTTGTAGTGATAGGCGGTGGGATCCGACTCCCACACCTCGACGCAGGCCTGCATCAGCTCGCTCATCGCGGGCTGGAAGTAGTTGTTCCGGACGACGCCGCAGGCGATGCCCGACGCGCCCGAGCCCGGGGAGCGCTTGTCGAGCACGAGCACGTCGGCGCCGGATCCCAGGTTGCGCGTGCGCAGCTCCCGGGCGAGATGGTAGGCGGTCGAGAGACCGTGGATGCCGGCTCCGACGACGAGGTACCGGGCGCGTTGCGGGATCGTCATGATTATCGCCTCCGAGGCAATGCTATCGCCAGTATGGACATAGTATGCCTGCGTCCGGCGACAGGAAAGGGGGGCGCGGCGTTTTCGTCGCGATCTCGTGCCGCGCTGCGCCGGGATCGCCCGGCGTCGCGCTCAATGACTGGGCGGTTCCCACCCCTCGAGCGCCGACGGCTTCCAGTCCGTGCCGACCGTCTTCGGCTCCGCCACCCAGGGGCCGAGGTCGGGCTGTGGGAACTTCGTGTGCTTCTCCTTCAGCAGGATCCCGTAGGAGTTGCCCGACGCGAGATGCGTGATCAGCACCTTGCGGGCGAGCTCGTTCTCCCGTCCTTCCGGAATCGGGAAGTAGATCTTCAGGAAGGAGTTCGAGTAGCGGTCGAAGACGGCCGGGACGCCGTCCTCCTCCAGGAGCTCGACGTCCTCGAGCCAGTTGACGTCCTCGCCCGGCGTGGCGGCCAGCAGGTCGACGCCCTCCACGAGCGCGATGTCCTCCTGGTAGGGGAAGCGATGCCCGGAGAGGTACTCCGCGTCGATCGCGATCTTCTTCTCAGGCTCGTGGACGCTCACTCCGCCATCACCTCCGGCTGCTCGGGCAGGTAGTCGACCGGGAAGGCGAGGTGTCGCTCCACGAGGCGCTTGATCTCCTGCAGGGTGCGCTCCTCGCTGACGCCGGGGATGTAGTCGGTGCCGGCGAGCGGCACCTTCGCCATCGCCGCCGCCTCGACCGTCAGGGCGCAGAGGTCCTCGGGCTCGAGCGAGTGCACGTTCGTCTTGCCGCAGGCGCGCGCGAGCATCTGCACCTCGAGCGTCAGCGTGTGCAGGAAGTTGTAGACCCGCTCGGCCGCCTCGTCGACGACGAGGCGCTTGCGCAGCTCGGGATCCTGCGTCGTGATCCCGACCGGGCACCGGCCGGTGTGGCAGTGGTAGCAGCTGCCGGCGGGCACGCCGATCGTGCCCTCGTAGTCGGTGACGCCGGGGATCTCCTTGTTGCAGTTGAGCGCCATCAGCGCCGAGTGGCCGATCGCCACCGCCTTCGCGCCCAGCGCGATGCACTTCGCGACGTCGCCGCCGTTGCGGATGCCGCCCGCGACGACGAGGTCGATCTCGTCCGCCAGGCCGACGTCCTCGAGCGCTCGGCGAGCCTCCGGAATCGCCGCCATCAGCGGGATTCCGGTCTCCTCGGTGGCGATGTGCGGTCCGGCGCCCGTCCCGCCTTCGGCGCCGTCGAGGTAGATGATGTCGGGCCCGCACTTCGCCGCCATGCGCACGTCGTCGTACACGCGCGCGGCGCCGAGCTTGAGCTGGATCGGGATCCGGTAGTCGGTCGCCTCCCGGATCTCCTGCACCTTCAGCGAGAGGTCGTCCGGGCCGAGCCAGTCGGGATGGCGCGCGGGCGAGCGCTGGTCGATCCCGGCCGGCAGGGAGCGCATCTCCGCCACCTGCTCGGTCACCTTCTGCCCCATCAGGTGGCCGCCGAGGCCGACCTTGCATCCCTGGCCGATGAAGAACTCGCACGCGTCGGCCAGCATCAGGTGGTGCGGGTTGAACCCGTACCGGCTCTGGATCAGCTGGTAGTACCACTTCGTCGAGAGGTCGCGCTCGGGCGGGATCATCCCGCCCTCGCCCGAGCACGTCGCCGTCCCGGCCATCGACGCACCGCGGGCGAGAGCCATCTTCGCCTCGAGCGAGAGCGCGCCGAAGCTCATGCCGGTGATGTAGATCGGGAATGTCCAGCTCGATCGGATTCTTCGCGAAGCGGGCACCGAGGACGGTCTTCGTGACGCACTTCTCGCGGTAGCCCTCGATCACGAAGCGCGTGAGCGTCCCCGGCAGGAACATGAGCTCGTCCCAGTGCGGCATGGGCTTGAAGAGCGAGAAGCCCCGCATCCGGTAGCGGCCGAGCTCGGCCTTCATGTGGATGTCGTTGATGACGCCGGGCGTGAAGATCCTCGAATGCCCGAGGATCGTGCGCTGCGACGGTGCGGTCTCGTCGGCCATCAGTGGTCCTCCAGTGGATGTTGCCGGGGCTCCCGGTGACACCTACAGCACCAGCTTCCGTTCGGACGGCTCGAGGTTGTCGTAGTTGTAGAGCATCTTCCCGCAGACGAACTTCTGGAACTCGGGCGGGGAGCCGAGCCCGTAGATGCGGAACTTCCGCTCGATCAGCTCCGTGTCCGCGTCGGTCCACTCGCCGGGGATGCAGTCGATGCCGAGCGAGGCGACCTTGCCGGCGACGTAGATCGTCCCGTCGTACATCGAGTCGCCGAGGCCGGGTCCGACGTTCCCGCAGAAGATCTGCCGTCCGCGCTGCATCATGAAGCCGGTCATCGAGCCGGCGTCGCCGAGCACGATCACGGTGCCGCCCTTCTGGTCGATCCCCGTCCGCGCGCCGACGCGGCCCTTGACGACGACGTCGCCGCCGCGAATCGCCGCCGCGGTGAGGGAGCCGGCGTTCGAGTCGATGACGACGACGCCGGACATCATGTTCTCGCACGCCGACCAGCCGACGCGACCCTTGACGTGGATCTCCGGACCGTCGATCAGGCCGCACCCGAAGTAGCCGAGCGAGCCCTCGAACGTGATCCGGCAGCGCTTGAGGATGGCCACCCCGAGCGAGTGCTTCGCACCGGGGTTGACCACGGTGACGTCCCCGATCCCCTCCTCGTAGAGGAGGCGGCGCAGCTCCAGGTTGATCTGCCGTGTCGTCAGGTCGTGCGCATCGAAGCGCGCCGTATCGCCGTCGATCTCGGCGATCCTCGGCGCCTCCGCGATCGGCTCGGCGAGCCCGCGCGCGTCGTAGGTGATCCGGCGCTCGCCGGCTAGCGCTTCCATACCAGCACCTCGCGCTCGTAGGGGTCATAGGTCTCGATCTCGTGGTCGATCAGCGCCCGGATCGCGATCTCCTCGGATGCGATCGCCACCAGCTCGTCCGATTCGTAGAGGACGAGCGGCTTGGCGGCCATCTCGTCCTTCGCGACGCCGAGCGCGTCCTCCGTGACGCAGATGTAGGTGAAGACGCCGTCGAGCTCGTCGAGGCTCTCGCGCATCGCGTCCTCGAGAGATCGCGCCGTGCGCCATCTTCTCGGCGAGGTAGACGGCGATCACCTCCGAGTCGCACTCGGAGTTGAAACGGTGGCCGGCGCGCTCGAGCCGGCGCTTCCACTGGAAGTAGTTCGTCAGCTGCCCGTTGTGGACGACGGCCATGTCGGCGAACGGGTACGCCCAGTACGGATGTGCTCCCGAGATGTCGACGTCCGACTCGGTGGCCATGCGCACGTGTCCGATCGCGTGGGTGCCCCGGATCCGGTCGAGGTGGTACTGGGTCGCGACCTGCTCGGCGTCGCCGAGATCCTTGACGATCTCGAGCGAGTGCCCGAGCGAGAGCACCTCCGCGTCGGGGACGTCCTCGACGATGTCGGCGAGCCGCTTCAGATCGCCGGTGTAGGCGAACGTTATGCGGAAGGCGTACTCGGTCTCCTCCTCGATCTCGTGGATGCGCGCGCCTACACGCTCGAGCCGGGACTCCACCGCCGAGCGGTGGCGTCGCAGCGTGTCGTGGAACTCGAAGTCGCGGGGCGTGTTCGCGTCCGCGAGCGTGTACCGCATGACGAGGAGGTCGCTCTTCTCGCCGTAGAGCGCGTATCCGGTCGAGTCGGGGCCGCGGTGCTTCATCGCCTGCAGCATCCGCGTCATGTCGAGCCCGATGTCGTGCGGCGTGCCGTTGCCGCGGTGGATGATCCCGGCGATGCCGCACATCAGGGCCTCCCCGGAGGTTCAGGGAGCACGTCCAGGTAGCGCTCGCGCTCCCAGTCGGTGACCGCCGCGAGGAACGACTCCCACTCGTCGCGCTTGTAGTGCATGTAGACGTCGTACAGGCGGCCGGGCAGCGCGCTGCGGACGACGTCGTCCTCGGCCAGCGCCTGGAGCGCCTCGCCGAGGTGGCCGGGCACGCGCGGGATCTCGACTCCCTCGGCGAGCACGTCGTAGACGTTCCGCTGCTGCGGAGGCCCGGGGTCGAGCTTCCGCTTGACGCCGTCGAGGCCGGCCTTGAGCAGCGCCGCCTGGGTGAGGTACGGATTGCAGGCGGAGTCGACCGCGCGGAACTCGAAGCGTCCGCCGCTCGCGACGCGCACGAGGGTCGTGCGGTTCTGCCAGCCGTAGTCCTTGTAGATCGGAGCCCAGAAGCCGAAGTCCCAGAAGCGCTTGTACGAGTTGACGGTGGGGGCGGTGATTCCGCAGAGGCCGCGATAGTGGTCGAGGATCCCGCCCATGAACTGGAGGCCGATCTCGGACAGCTTCGCGGGCCCGTCCGGGTCGTAGAAGACGTTCGTCCCCGCCTCGTCCACCAGCGTGAAGTGGTGGTGCGCGCCGTTGGCGGAGACGCCGGTGAACGGCTTGGGCATGAAGCTTGCGATCACGCCGTGCTTGCGAGCGACGGCGGCGCAGATCTGACGATACGTCGAGAGGTTGTCCGCCGTGCGGATCGCCCGGTCGAAGAGGAAGTTGAGCTCGAGCTGGCCGGGCGAGTCCTCGTGGTCGCCGTAGGTGGGGGTGAGCCCGAGCGCCTCGCCGTACTCGACGACGTCGAGGATGATCTCGCGGAGCTCCTCGAACTGGTTGATGTGGTAGCACCACGGCTTCGTCAGACCCTCTGCCTCGTTCGGGTCGTCCGTCTTGCGCATCCACATCATCTCGGGCTCGATGCCGCAGAGGAACGTGTAGCCGAGCTCCTGCTCGACCTCGTTCATGATCCGCTTGAGGTTCTGGCGGGGGTCGGACTCGAGCAGCGCGCCGGTCTCGGTGTCGTAGCAGTCGCAGAACACGCGCGCGACGCGCGGATCCCAGGGCAGCTGCGCGAAGGTGTCGAGGTCGGCGATCGCCGCGAGCTCGGACTCCTCGGGCCCGAAGCCGATGTAGCGGCCCTCGCGGTCGACGAACAGGTCCGCTGTCGCCCCGTAGACCAGCTGGTATCCCTCCTGGGCGACGTTCTCCCACTGGGTCGCGACCACCCCCTTGCCGTTGACGTGGCCCGAGACGGAGACCTGCTGGAAGAAGATGTACTTGATTCCGCGCTCGTCGATCAGCTTGCGGATGGCCCGGATCTTCTCGAGCCGATCGGGATCGGTCCGGGCGGCGTCCAGCGAGGGGAGCGGATCGGCGACCGGCCCCTTCGCGAGAACGTGCTGGACACGGCTCGAGCCCGGCTCGGCAACTGCCATACGAGACTCCTTTTTCGGCACGTGACTCTCAGTGGGAGCTGTCGCGACATTATCGCCTGAAGGGCAACGGTGTTGCACAAACAGACAGACGCGCCGTGGGCGTGCGGCGTCGGCGAGGCTCGGAAGACCGCGCGCCCGCCTGCTCAGTTGCGCGCCGGAACGCCCTCGGCGTGGCCGAGCTCGCCCGAGATCTCCCCGGCGTGGCCGAGCAGGAGCGGCAGCGCCTTGCGCGCCTGGGCGCGTCCGAACCGCGGCACCGGCCCCTGGAGCGCGAGGATCGCGGCGAGCGTGGAGTCGCTCGCGAACACCGGTGCCGCGATCGCGTGCAGCCCGATCTCGCGT
This sequence comes from uncultured Thermoleophilia bacterium, assembly GCA_963762675.1. GTDB lineage: Bacteria > Actinomycetota > Thermoleophilia > Gaiellales > Gaiellaceae > Palsa-739. The sequence continues at coordinate 286,638 of CAVXLS010000003.1, forward strand.
TCCTCGTAGGCGTCCGCCCAGCCGCGCTCCCGCACCAGCTCGAGCTCCCGCGCCAGCGCGTCCGGGCTCGTGGTCGTGAAGGCGGTGTAGGGCTCGAGCGGCGGCGTCGGAACCCGGCCGGCGAAGGCGAGCATCACCTTGCCGGCGGCGGTCGCGTGCGCGATCGAGGGACGGCCGAGCAGCGTGGCGCCCTGGACGTAGTGATGCGTCCGCACGAAGTCGACCGTGATCGCGTCCGGCTCGCCGGGCACCGACAGGGTGGCCGTCTCGCCGACGTCGGCGACGAGCGCCTCGAGGTGCGGTCGCGCGATCGCGCGGACGTCGAGCCTGAGCAGTACGGCGCTCGCGAGCTCGACGAGCCGGATCCCGAGCCGATACTGCCCGGACTCCGGGACGCGCTCGACGAGCCGTGCGGCGACGAGCGTCCCGAGCTGGCGCGAGATCGTGCTGGCGGTCGTCTCCGTCCTGCGCGCGATCTCGTTCGTCCCCAGCGGCCCGGACTCGGCGAGCACGTCGAGGATCTCGAACGAGCGCTGGGTGGAGGCGATCCGCTCGCGTGACGGTTGACCTGTTCTCGCCACCGTTGGTAGTATTGCACGATCAAGAATGGTATTGCGGACTACGCAATAATGTCGTTCCTGCTCGAGTGCCCGCACTGCGGGCCGCGCGACGTCAACGAGTTCCGCTTCCAGGGCGAGGTGACCCGCCGTCCCGGCCCCGGGCCGACCCTCAGGGAACTCACCGACTACGTGTACTTCCGCGACAACGTCGCGGGCGTCCAGCGGGAGTGGTGGTATCACCGCCTCGGCTGTCAGGCGTGGTTCGTCGCCGAGCGGGACACGCGCACGAACGCCGTGCTCCGCACCGAGATCCCGTCCGCGGCCCCTGGTCCGGCGGCGGCGGGCGAGCCCGAGCCGCCCACCGACTGATGCGACTGCCCGCCCAGCCCTCGGAGCGAATCGACCGCGAGCGGCCGATCGCGTTCACCTTCGCCGGTCGACAGGTCGGCGGATTCGAGGGCGATACGATCGGCTCGGCGCTCTATGCAGCAGGCCGCCGGGTCTTCTCGCGGAGCTTCAAGTACCACCGGCCCAGGGGACTTCTCTGCGGCTCGGGCGGCTGCGCGAACTGCATGATGACCGTCGACGGCACGCCGAACGTCCGCGTCTGCGTCGAGCCGGCACGCGACGGCGCCGTCGTCGTGCCGCAGAACGTCGTCGGCTCGCTCGACCGCGACCTGCTCTCGGTCGTCGACCGGGTCGGGCGGCCCTTCACGCCCGTCGGCTTCTACTACCGGACGATGATCCGACCCCGTCGTCTCTGGCCGTACTACGAGAAGTTCCTCCGCAGCGTGGCCGGGCTCGGTCGGGTCGACAAGCACGGCCGGCGAACGGGGCGCCACGACGTCGAGCACCGCCGCGTCGACGTGCTCGTGATCGGCGGCGGCCGCTCGGGCGTCGAGGCGGCGCGCGCGGCGGCAGCGCGGGGAGAGACCGTCGCGCTCGTCGACGAGGGAGCGTCCGCGCCGTCGGTGGACGGTGTCGAGACCATCGCGCCCGCCCGGGCGATCGGCATCTACGAGGGCGGGCTCGTGCCGGTCGACGCCGGCCGCATCCTCGTGCGCTTCCGCGCAGGGCGGATCGTCGTCGCGACGGGCACCGTCGAGCAGCCGCTCGTCTTCCCGGGCAACGACCTCGTGGGGGTCATGCTGCCGGGCGCCGTTCGGCGTCTCGTCAGGGACTGGAGCGTCAAGCCCGGGGAGCGCGCAGTAGTGATCGCCGCGGACGATCGAGCCCTGCGGGCCGTGGACGATCTCGCGCAGGCGGGAGTCGAGGTCGCTGCGACCTTCGACCTGCGCGAGCGGGCTGTCCAGGCGATCGAGGCGCGCGGGAAGGGCGGGCGACTCCAGGCGGTTCTCGTCGATCGCGAAGCGATCGACTGTGACCTGCTCGTCGCATCGGGCGCTCCGCAGCCCGCGTATTCGCTGCTCGCCCAGGCGGGTGCGACGATCGCCTACGACGCATCCCGCGGCGTCTTCGTGCCGTCGGACCTGCCCGACGGCGTCGAGGCGGTCGGTCGCGGTCACCGGCGAGACGGGTCCGGTCGCGGTCCCCCGGGCCGGCTACGAGAGGGCCGGGGGCGAGCCGTGCTTCGTCTGCACCTGCGAGGACGTCTCGACGAAGGACGTCAAGCGCGCCCTCGCCGAGGGCTTCGACTCGCTCGAGCTTCTCAAGCGCTACACGACCGTGACGATGGGCCCCTGCCAGGGACGTCTCTGCCATCTCGCCTCGGTCCGTCTCGTCGCGCGCGAGCAGCAGGTGGACGAGAGCGCGATCGGCCGGACGACGGCGCGGCCGCCCTGGGCTCCGGTCGAGCTCGGCGTCCTCGCCGGCCGCGACCACGAGCCGATGAAGCGAACCCCGCTCCACTTCCGCCACGAGCAGGCGGGCGGCGAGATGATGTGGACGGGGCAATGGCGGCGGCCGTTCTCGTACGGCGATCCGGACGCCGAGGTGCGTGCCGTCCATACCTCGGTGGGCGTGATCGACGTCTCGACGCTCGGCAAGATCGTGATCGAGGGGCCCGACGCGGCGACGCTGCTCGAGCGCCTCTACCCGAACCGGTTCGCCGACCTCGCGGTCGGACGCGTCCGCTACGGAGTCCTGACGACCGACGGTGGACGGATCATGGACGACGGCACCGTCGCGCGGCTCGGCGACGACCTCTTCTACGTCACGACGACCTCGACCGGCTCCGACGGCGTCTGCGAGTGGTTCGAGTGGTGGAACGCGGTCTGGGGCCTCGACGTCGAGATCGTCAACGTCACCGGTGCCCTCGCGGCCGTCAACGTCGCCGGCCCGGGCACGCGGGAGGCGCTCGCGCGGCTCACCGACGCGGACCTGACGAACGAGGCGTTCCGCTATCTGGACGCCCACCAGGTCCAGGTCGCCGGCGTTCCCTGCCTCGCGCTGCGGATCGGCTTCGTCGGCGAGCTCGGCTACGAGCTCCATTGCCCGGCGAGCGCCGGCGAGCACCTCTGGGATGCCCTCGTCGAGGCCGGCGCGGCTCCCTTCGGCCTCGAGCCGCAGCGGGTGCTCCGGCTCGAGAAGGGGCACGTCATCGTCGGTCAGGACACCGATTCCGAGTCGAACCTGCTGTCGGCCGGGATGCCGTGGATCGTCAAGCTCGACAAGGACGACTTCGTCGGCAAGTGGGCGGTCGAGCACGTGCAGGAGCAGGGCGTGCGCGAGCGCCTCGTCGGCTTCACGATGCCGTCCGGCGTCCTTCCCCTCGAAGGCGCCCAGATCGTTCGCGGTGGGCGCAGCGCCGGACGGGTCACGAGCGTGCGCGCCAGCGAGCGTCTCGGCCGGGTGGTCGGCCTGGCGTGGGTCCAGCCGGACTGCGCCGAGGAGGGTACGACGATCGCGATCCGGATCGGCGGCGCGCTCCACGACGCCACGGTCACGCTCGCTCCCTTCTACGACCCGAAGGGAGAGCTGCTGCGCTCGTGAGCAGACTCGACTTCCTCTCGCCCGATCGCTGCGCCCCCGAGGTCGAGCTCGTCTCGCCGCTGCGACACGTCGACCTCGGAGGCGCGGCGACCGACCTCTCCGGGCTCGGCACGCTCGAGGTCCGGGGCGACGTCGCCACCCTGGAGCCGGGAGAGGGCGGGCACGTGCTCCCGCTCGGGCCTGGACGCGTGCTCGTCGTCGTGGAGGGCTCGCCGGCCGCCGCGCGCGAGCGTCTCGAGGTCCCGGCCGCCGCGTGTACGACCGCACGGCGGGTCTCGCCGTGCTCGAGCTCGAGGGGCGCGACCTGCTCGCCCGGCTCACCGACGCCGATCCGGACTCGCTGCCGACCGTCGCCGCGGCGGCGCGCGGCGTGCGGGCGCTGATCGAGAACGTCGGCGGCGAGCGCTACCGGCTCTACGTGCCGCAGGAGCTCGGCCACTTCGTCGCGGAGGTCGTCGTCGACATGGCGCGGGGGCTCGGCCGATGAAGGACCTCTTCCGCGTCCGTCGCATGTGGCGCCCGCGCGGCGAGCTCAAGCGGCACTACGACGTCGTGATCGTCGGCGGCGGCTCGCACGGGCTCGCGACCGCGTACTACCTCGTGCGCAACCACGGCATCCGCAGCGTCGCCGTGCTCGAGAAGAGCTACATCGGCTCCGGCGCGGCCGGGCGCAACACGACGATCATCCGCGCCAACTACCGCACGCCCGAGGGTGCCGCCTTCTACCGCCGCAGCCTCGAGACCTACGAGACGCTCGGCGCCGATCTCGACTTCAACCTCCTCTTCTCGCAGCAGGGCCACCTGACGCTCGCGCACTCCGAGCGGGCGATCTCGGTGATGAACGAGCGCGCGGAGGTGAACCAGCTCCTCGGCATCGACAGCCGCGTGATCGGCCCGGGCGAGATCGCGGCGCTCTGCCCCGAGCTCGACCTCTCCGATCACCCGACGTGGCCGATCATGGGCGCCCTCTACCACCCGCCGGGCGGGATCATCAGGCACGACGCCGTCGTCTGGGGCTTCGCGCGGGGCGCGGATCGCGGCGGGGTCGAGATCCATCCCTACACGGAGGTCACGGGGATCGAGCGCTCGAACGGCAGGGCGGTCGGCGTCCGCACGAACCGCGGCGACATCTCGTGCGGGGCCGTGGTGAGCGCCACGGCCGGCTGGTCGACCCTCGTCGCCGGGCTCGCCGGCGTCCGGCTCCCGATCACGACGCACATCCTGCAGGCGTTCGTCACCGAGCCGATGAAGCCGTTCCTGGACGTGATCATCGTGTCGGCCCAGATGCACGTCTACGTCTCGCAGACCGATCGCGGCGAGTTCCTGATCGGCGCCGAGATCGAGCCGTACACGACGTACAAGTCCATCGGCACGTTCCCGTTCCTCGAGTACTCGGCCCGCCACGTGCTCGAGCTCTTCCCCCAGCTCGAGCGGGTCAAGGTCCTCCGCTCCTGGACGGGGCTCTGCGACCTCAGCCCGGACTACAGCCCGATCCTCGGCAAGACCGAGGTCGAGGACTTCCACGTGTCGGCCGGCTGGGGCACCTACGGCTTCAAGGCCGCTCCGATCGTCGGCATCACGCTCGCCGAGCTGGTCGCGACCGGGCGCACGCCCGAGCTGATCGCACCCTTCGCGCTCGAGCGCTTCCACACCGACACCCTCGTCTCCGAGCTGGCCGCGGCCGCCGTGTCCCACTGAGCGCCACACCGTCCCGAGCCGATGGGGACGCGAGCAGGTAGCCGGAACGGCCCCGGGCGGAGTCGCGAGGCGCGGTACCCGCTCGGCGCGGCGCTGACGGTCGCGGAGCTCGCAGGCGACCCCCATCCCCATCTGGCCCGCCTGCGGGAACACGAGCCCGTCTCCTGGGTGCCGGTGCTCGAGGCCTGGCTCGTCACGCGGCGCGATCTCGCCCTGCGGGCGATGAGCGACGCGGGCAGCTTCACGGTCGACGACGAGCGCTTCTCGACGGCCCAGGTCGTGGGGCGCAGCATGCTCGACACCGACGGGGCCGAGCACGACCGCCACCGGCGACCGTTCGCGCCCCCGTTTCGGGCCGCCCCGGTGCGACTCCACTTCTCCGGGCTCGTCTCGGCGGAGACGGATCGGCTGATCGACGCGATCCTGCCCGCCGGGCGCGCCGACCTGCGGCGGTTCCTCTCCGGCCCGCTGGCGGCGACGGTCGTCACCCGCGCTCTCGGCCTCGAGGCGAGCGCGGAGGACGTGCTCTCGTGGTACGAGTCGATCGTCGACGCCGTCTCGCAGGTCACGGCCGGTGGGGCTGTCACGCCGGCGGCGCGCGCCGCCTTCGCCGCGCTGAGCTCGGAGGTGGGGGAGACGATCGGCCGCCGGGCCGGATCGTCGCTCGTCGCCGCCGCCGTCGGCGGGGCAGACGCCCTCGGCGAGGACGAGGCGATCTCGAATGCCGCGGTGATCATGTTCGGCGGAATCGAGACGACCGACGGGATGATCGCCAACGCGATCCTCCATCTGCTCCAGCACCCGGATCAGGCCGCACTCGTCTCGTCCGATCCGGGCCTGTTTTCCGCCGCGGTCGAGGAGTCGCTCCGACTCGAGCCGGCGGCGGCGATGGTCGACCGCTACGCGAGTCGGGACGTCGAGATCGGGGGCGCCGAGATCCGCCGCGGCGACCCGGTCACGATCTCGATCGCGGCCGCGAACCGCGACCCCGCCACCTTCCCGTACCCGGATCGCTTCGACATCCGCCGGGGGAACGCGCGCCAGCACGCCGCGTTCGCGCGCGGGCCGCATGTTTGCATCGGCATGCACCTCGCCCGCCTCGAGGCGCACACCGCGGTCGGGCGGGTGTTCGAGCGCCTGCCGGGCCTTCGCCTCGACGCCGCCGCCTGGGGACGCGGCGCCGCGCGGTCTCGTCTTCCGCAAGCCCCCCTCGCTCCCCGTCTCCTGGGGCTGACCGCCTCGCCGGCTCGAGCTCGAGCCGGCCGCGGGCCTCAGGGTCGGGCTCCTCCGAGCCCGCCTCGGTCGAGCAGCTCGCCGGCAACCGGTGCGCCGAGCTGGAGGACGAGCCAGATGCGGTCGCGCCGGCAGAGCAGGTCCGGCTCCGCGAGCGGGTCGCCGTCGACGACGACCACGTCGGCGAGCTTCCCGGGCTCGATCGTCCCGATCCTGTCGTCGAGGCCGAGCGCCTGCGCTCCGCCGGCGGTGGCGGCGACGAGCGCCTCCGACGTGCCGAGCCCCAGCTCGACCATGCGCAGCAGCTCCTGCGCGGCGGTTCGGAGCGGTGCGGAGTCGTAGCCCATGGCGAGCGGGACGCCGGCGTCGCGGGCCGCGACCAGCGTGCGGGCGGCCTCCTCGACGTTGTGCCGCCCCAGCTCCACGAGGCTCGGCGTCCAGGGCGAGGGAGCGAACGTCCCGTCTGCGTCGGTCGTGCGCGGGTCCGTTCCGGCCACGAAGTACAGGAAGGAGAGCGTCGGGACGAGCACCTGCCCGCTCTCGGCCATTCGCGCGAGCAGGTCGGGACGGCGGCTCAGGTACATGCCGTGCTCGATCGTGTCGATCCCCGCCTCGACCGCGAGCTCGGTGCCCGCGAGACCCTCGCAATGGGCGCAGACCCGGTAGCCCATCCGGTGCGTCTCGTCGACGAGCGCCGCGAGCTCCTCCGCGGTCAGCTGCGCCGGGTCGGGGTCCTCGAGCTCGACCGACCGGGCTCCCGTCGTCATCACCTTGACGAAGTCGGCCCCGTACCGAAGCTGCTCGCGAACCGCGCGCCGCACGTCGTCGACGCCGTCCGCCTCGCGGTACATGCCGGGGAAGAACCGGCCGCCAGGCGCGGTCGGAGAGACGATCCGGCCGCATGTCAGCAGGCGCGGCCCGCGGAAGGCGCGGTACCGCATCGCCTGCCGCGCCTCGACGACGACGTCGCCGACGGACCCCACGTCGCGAATCGTGGTGATCCCCATGCGGAGGGTCTCGCGGAGCTCGGCCGCGAGCAGGTGTCCGTGCGTACCGGGGAGAAGCGGCTCGGCGCCCTTGAGCGGCGTCGGATGGGGGAAACCGCCGCCGACATGGGCATGGGCGTCGATCAGTCCGGGCAGGAGCGTCCTGCCCTCCGCGTCGAGCACGAGCGCCCCCTCCGGTGCCGCATGGGCGGCGTCGCCGACGCGCGCTATCCGCCCGTGCTCGACGAGGACGGCGGCATGCTCCCGGAGAGGCCCGCCCGTCGAGTCGAAGAGCCTGACGCCGGTGATCCACAGCGGCTCCTCGCCGGGCGGCGGATCGGCGATCAGGGCTGGGAGACGCGGCGGCACCGGACAGGCATCCTACGGTCGGGCGTCGCCGCTTCCGGGAGCTAGTAGTACGCGCGCAGGCTCGAGAAGTCGATCACGATCGGGACGGAGTAGTCGCGCGCGTAGTCGGCCGCGGTCACGCCGAGTCGCTCGAAGCCCCAGCCGTACTTCTCGACGTAGGCGGGCGTCTGGTCGACGGGCGGGTGCTCGGGCGCGATCCGGGCCTCCCCGGACACGATCACGACGTTCTCGCCCCATTCGTCGGGATCGAGGTGGAGGCAGACCTTCGGGTTGGCGGCGATGTGAGCGACTTTCGCCGCCGTCGGCCGACTGAAGACGACGAAGGCCGTCGCCGTCCCAGACGAACCAGACCGGCCGCACGGCCGGTGCACCGTCGGGATCGACGGTCGCGAGCCAGATCGTCCGCTCGCTCCGCAGGCGCTCGTCCGCCCGAGCCCCTCGCTCGCTGCTCGTATCGATGGCGCCCATCGCGAGTCCGAGCATACACGTGGAATAGGCGTGCACAATATGCGCATCTTGCGCTACTATGTGAGCGATATGCCTCACAATATCAGCGGAACACAGGCCGTCGACCGCGCGCTCTCGATCCTCATGTGGTTCGACGAGCGGACTCCCGAGCTGACGGTCGCCGACGTCGCCGGCCGCCTCGGCGTGCATCGCAGCACCGCGTCGCGGCTCCTCGCGGCGCTCGAGCGCTCCGGACTCGTCGAGGTCGACCCGGCAACCGGCAGCTACCGGCTCGGACTCCGGCTCGTCTCGCTCGCAGGCCTCGTGCTCAATCGCTACCCGGTGCGGGCGCTCGCCCGCGGCGTGCTGGCGGAGCTGCGGGACGAGACCGGGGAGACCGCCTACCTCGGGCTTCTCGACGATCGCGAAGTCGTCTACATCGACCAGGCGTCGAGCCCCTACGTCGCGGTGAACGTCGACTGGGTCGGAGCCCGTCAGCCGCTGACGTCCGGCGCGACCGGGTTCCTCCTCCTCGCGTTCCAACCGCCCGAGGTGATCGACGAGCTCGTCGGCGTCAGGCCGGAGATGTCCGGGCCGCTCGCTCCGAGCGAGCTGGAGCTCGCCTCGATCCGTCGCAAGGGGTACCTCATCCGGTCTCGCGGCGGACCCGACGGGGACATCGCAGTCGCGGCCGCCGTTCGCGATCACCGCGGCAACGTCGTGGCGGCGGTGACCGTTGCCGGACCGCCTCATCGCGTGGAGGACGAGCTGGAGTCGACGCTTCTGCCCGCCGTCCTCCGGGCGGCGGCGCGCGTCTCCGAAGCGCTCGGGTACAGGGCCGCTTGACCGTCGAGCCCGGACCTCCGAACCGCTTCTATCTCGTCGCGATCGCGGTGGGCGTGTCCTTCGCGAACATGGCGGTCGCGATCCCGCTGCAGGCGATCGCGCTGGGCGCCGGATCGGCGGTGGCAGGCGGCCTGCTCGCGACCGGAACCGTCTCGATCGCGCTCGGCGCTCTCGCCTCGGGCACGTTGGCGTCCAGGCTCGGGGGCGGAAACCGCCTGCTCGGCGTGTCGCTCGTCCTGGCGGCGCTCGGGAGCGTCTCGCTCGTGGCGACGAGGTCGATCGTCGGCCTGGCGGGAGCGGCGGCGCTCGTCGGTGCCGGGGTCGGCCTCTTCTGGGTGTCGAGTCAGCTCGTGCTCGGCCGACGGTCGGGCACGGATGGAAGCGAACGGGGCTTCCTCCACCATTACGCCGCCTACACGCTCGGGACGGTCGCCGGCTCGAGCCTGACCGGTGTGTTCGCGAGGGTCGCCGCCCATGCAGGGCTCGGGATCGTCGACGGCATCCGGCTCAGCTCCCTCCTCGGAGTGGTGGCGACGGTCACCGGCGCGGCGTTGTGGCGATCGCATGCCGTCCGGCAGTCCGACGAGAGCGCCGGCACGGAGCGACCCCGGCTCCGCGTGCCCGTCCTGCGGTATCTGGTCGTCCAGCTGCCCGATCTGCTGCTCGTCGGTGCGCTCGCGCTGCTGCTGCCGCTGGCCCCTGTGGTGCTCGCGCGCGGGCTTCCATCTCGACCCGCTCGGCGTCGGGCTCGTGATGGGCGCGGTCGCGCTGTCCAAGATCGCGGGGACGTTCGCGGCGCAGGCGATCAGCCACCTGAGCGGTCAGGCGCGCGCGATCGTGCTCCTGCTCGCGAGCGGCGCGAGCTTCTGCCTGACCCTCTGCGTCGCGCTGACCGTCTCGGTGTTCGTCGCCGCGTTGCTCGCCACCGCGCTCGCGGCGACGGGAGCGTGGCCGCTGGTCGTCGACTCGGCGCAGGCGCGCGTGGAGCCCGACCGTCGGCGCGGCCTGACGGTGCTCTGGAACGTGCGCGAGTACAGCGTGATCGCCGCGGCGACCCTCGCCTCGGGCTGGCTCTTCGGGGCGTTCGGCACGCCGGCCCCCCTGTTCGTCATCGCGGCCGTCCTGTTCGCCGCTGCCGCCGTCAGCTCGGTCGGCGTCCTGCGTCGTCCCGTGTGGCTGCCGCCGGCTCCCCGGCCCGAGGGGTAGAACGGATACGGCCGGTTCGCGGAACCGCCGTGACCCGGTGCGCGGTGCGGCGTTAGTGTCTGCGCATGCCGAACCGACAGCGGCCATGGTCGGGTGCCGCTGAACGGCAATCGCTGCGGTCGTTTCTCCGCCGACTCGACGAGGGCGGTGAACTGCTCGTCGTCCCGCGAGAGGTCGACCCGGTCTACGAGATCTCGGCGTACCTCGTGGAGGCGGGGCGCGGCCGGGCGGTGTTCTTCCCGACGGTGAAGGGCCACGACATGCCGGTCGTGGGAAACGTCCTGAACAGCGTCGAGCGGATCGCGGCCGGACTCGACACGAGCGTCGAACTGCTCGACGACGTCCTCGGCCGAGCGCTCGAGCACCCTGTCTCGCCGAGGACGGTCCATGCCGGCCCCTGCCAGGAGGTCGTCGTGGACGATCCCGATCTCGGCGCCATCCCGATCCCGACGTTCTTCGAGGGCGAGTGCGGGCCCTACGTCACGGCGGGTGCGATCCTCGCGCGCGACGCGGCGACGGGACGGCGGAACTGGTCGATCGCCCGGCTCAGGCCGCTCGGGGGCAACACCGCCTTCGTCGGGGTCGCCCCGAACCATCATCTCGCCGTGCTCGCGCGCGCCGCCCGCGCCCGTGGCGAGAAGCTCGAGATCGCGGTCGCGATCGGGAACCACCCGGCGCTGCTCGTTGCTGCGTGCCTCTACCGGCGCCTCGGCGAGGACGAGCTCGAGATCGCGGGCGCCCTGCTCGGGGAGCCGGTCGAGCTCGTGCAGTGCGGGGCGATCGGGCTGGAGGTGCCGGCGTACTCGGAGGTCGTGCTCGAGGCGACGCTCGACCCGGACTCGCTCGTCGACGAGGGGCCGGTCTCCGAGTTCCACGGCATGTACGAGGACTACGGGCGGGGCCCGGTCGTCACGGTCCATCGGTCTGACCCGACGACGGGACGCCGTCTACCAGGCGATCCAGCCCGGCTACGCGCCCGAGCACGCCCTGCTCGGAGCGGTGGCGATCGGCGCGACGCTGACGCGCGACATCCGCGTCTCCGTGCCCGCAGTGGAGAGCGTCGTCGTCACCGAGGGAGGGTGCGGGCGACTTCACGCCGTCGTCTCCCTCGGCGAGCACCGGCCCGGCGATGCGCGAAAGGCGATGTTCGCCGTGTGGGCCGCGGTGAACCTCGTGAAGTCGGTGGTCGTCGTCGACTCCGACGTCGATCCCCGAGACGCTCGACACGTCGAGTGGGCGCTCGCCACGCGGATGCGCGCCGACCGGGACCTCGTCGTCGTTCCCGGCGGACGGGCCGACCGGGCGGAGCCCCTGGAGCGGGACGGGACGATTCCGAAGCTCGGGATCGACGCGACCCGCAAGGACGGCGATCGGCCCGACTTCACGCTCGCGGCGCCGCCGGAGAGCGTGCTCGAGCGCGTCCGGAGCGAGCTCGGCTCACGATGACGCCGGTCGGGCGAGAGCGGTTTGCCGCGGGGCGCTAGACTCCCGCGTTTCTACGAACGAACTGGGGAGGCATTCCATGGCGCGGAAGACGATCGTCGTCAGTGATCTCAGCGGCAAGGAGATCGACGAGAAGAACGCTGCGACGGTCACGATCCGCTACGCCGATGCTCGGCGCGGCCAGGTCGTGCTCGACGTGAACGCGAACGAGGTCGACGACCTCGCCGCGAAGGGGACGAAGCAGGCGCGGAGAGGGCGCAAGCCGAAGGCGCAGGCCGGCTGACGCCTCACCTCACCCCGGCACGGTCGCTCGCGCAGCGTCGGCGGCTCGGCGGTCGCGCCAATGCCGACGCCGCCCGTTGCGGGGCCACGCCCCGGATCGTGAGTCGTGTCGTCCTTCTCGCCCTGGCCGGTGCAGGCGAGCGGTAACCGCCCTTCGCCACGCCGGAGAGCGGTTGCGCGTCGCAGCCGCTACTCCCCGTGTCCGGCCCGCTGATCGGTGGCCGCCTGGACGATCAGCGCGGCGGCCCGATCCGTCGACAGCGCGTCCGTGTTGATCACGAGGTCGTACTGGGTCGGGAGCTCCTGCGCGACGCCGTGGAAGCGCTTGAGGTAGTCGGCGCGTGCGGCATCGGAGCTCTTGATCGTCTTCGCGGCCTCTTCGGCGCTCAGCCCGTCGGCCGCGGCGAGCCGTTGCGAGCGCGTCTCGGGCGAAGCGGTGATCCAGACGCGGAGCACGTCCGTGCCCGCGCCGACCGTGTGTGCGGCCGCGTGCGCGACGATGACGACGTCGCCCCGCTCGGCAACCTCGTGGATCGCCTCGCGGATGAACTCCCGCACCGCCTCGCTCGGAGGCTCGTTCCAGTCGGGGCGAACGGGCATGCCGTCGAGCGGCGCGCCCGCCTCCCCCAGGTATTCGAGCCACCGCGTGACCAGCGACTTGCGACGCTCCTGGTCGACCACCCTCTCCGGGTCGATGCCGCCGCGGGCGGCCGCGAGCGTGATGATCTCCTCGTCGACGAAGAGAAGGCCGAGACGCTCCGCGACGAGGCGTCCGACCTCCTCGCCGTCCGCGCCCCAGGCACGGGAGATACAGACCACCGAGCGCGACATCTGAGAGCGACACTACGAGCCGGGCGCGTCACGGGTCAAGGGCGCGTCCGCCGGCTCGTTTCGCGGCAGCGGGCTGCAGCGGGCTTCGGGTCGACCCGCGCCCGTGTCAGCCGCCGGAGATCGGCTCGCAGAGGTCCCCGGCCGACCCGTCGCCGGCGACCGCACGGTGGCGCGCTTCTTGCCCGCTCCGTAGTCTGCACCCGAGCAGATGCCTGTTCTCCGTGCCAGCTCGACGGTTCCGGTCGGTCGCGGTCTGCGGGTGCGCGGCCCGGCTCGTCGGGGCGGGTGCCTGGCGGCCTCACCACCGGGAGAGTCGTAGGCGATGCTCGAGAGCGCGGGTCTCTCGCCGAGCGAGGTCGCAGCCTGGCAGGAGAGCGCTCCACCGGAAGGCGCCGCGTTTCCGGCGACGGCGCGCGCGTCGTCCGAGTTCCTGACGCGCGGCGAGGGGCTGCTCCGCCGACTGCCCGCCCGCCGCGACCGGAGCGAGGTCGAGGCGGAGGCCGCCGACCACATCGCGGGCGCGCTCGACGCCGAGCGCGCCCGCTTCCTGCGCGCGCACACCGCCGCCGTCTACGCGGCGCTGACCGACGATGTGCGCAGGGCGGTCCGCGACGAGGAGCTCGTCTACGCGGCGGCCGAGCGCTTCCCGGGGCTCGTTCCCTCGCGCGAGGACGTGGCGCGCGAGCGCGAGCTGGCGCTTCCCGACAAGGAGGGAATCGAGGTCGCGCAGGGGCTCTTCCTCTCGTTCGTGCTCGCCGACCCGCGCTGTGGCGCGCATCTCGTCTGGTCGATGCTGCGCCCGACGGAGGAGGCGCTCGAGCGGCTCGCCGACTTCCGCTCGTCCGGCGTCGCCGACCTCGGCCGCACCTATCTCGAGCGCCGCGGAAACGCCGCCTACGTCGAGATCCGGAACGAGCGCCACCTCAACGCCGAGGACTGCGACACGTTGCCGACGACCGAGGTCGCGGTCGATCTCGCGCTGCTCGACCCCGAGGTGGAGGTGGGCGTGTTCCGCGGCGCCGTGGTCAGCCATCCGCGCTACGCGGGCAAGCGTGTCTTCGGTGCGGGGCTCAACCTCACCCACCTCTACCACGGCCGCCTCGACTTCCTCTTCTTCGTGACGCGCGACCTCGGCTACGTCAACAAGCTCTTCCGGGGGCTGAGCGCCGACGAGCACCGGCCGGACGAGCCCGAGGAGACGACCGAGAAGCTCTGGATCGCGGCCGTGGAGACCTTCGCGATCGGCGGCGCGTGCCAGATCCTGCACACGGTCGACCATGTGATCGCGACACGCGGCACCCGGCTGTACCTGCCTGCGCGCAAGGAGGGGATCCTTCCGGGCGCGTCCAACCTGCGGTTGCCGCGTTCGGTGGGAGACCGGCTGGCGCGGCAGGCCATCCTCTCCGGGCTCGAGTTCGAGGCCGGGACGCCCCGGGGCGACCTGCTCTGCGACGAGGTGGTCGACTCGACCGAGGAGATGGACGAGGCGATCGTGCGGCGGGTCGAGGCCCTGACGAGCTCGGGACTCGTGAACGCGGCGGGCAACCGGCGCGCGCTGCGGGTCGGGACGGAGCCGCTCGATCTCTTCCGGCAGTACATGGCGACGTTCTGCCGCGAGCAGGCGTACTGCCACTTCAGCCCGGCGCTCGTGCGCAACCTCGAGCAGAGCTGGAATGCCCACGAGCGCCGTCTCTAGGGTCGGTCGACGTGTCTGTCTCGTGCTCCGGCGATCCTCGATGACGAGCCGACGAGGGCGATCGTCCATGCGGTGACGTCAGCGGATCCCCGCATGCGAGAGCAGGCCATCCACGGTCGCTCGGAGGATGAGGCCGTGGATACGCTCCCGTCCATGTGGGACGTCCTGACCTGGCACAACGGCACGTTGAGCGTCGCCTGGTGGGCCGTGATCGTCATCGCCTTCCTGATGCTCGTCGCCGGCGGTAGTCACGCGGCGAAGCGGTAGGCGTAACCGATCAGCTCACCGTCTGCACCGGCACCTCGTAGAAGGTGACCGACGAGCGCTGTGCGCCGCCTCCGGGGCTCATCGCGTTGAGCGCCTCGTCTCCGCGGCGCATGGCTTCTTCGCTCTCGAAGAGCGTGATGCCGAGCCCCGTCCCGAGCTCTCGGTTGATGAGCATCATCATCTTCGCGCCTTCGAGTCCAGGAGGGGTGCCGGACTCGACGTCGCTGCGAATCCGACTGATGGACTCGTCGATGCTGGCGGGATCCGCCTCGAATGTCGCCACGCGTGCGTACATGCCTGCTCCTTTGCCTCGGTTGACGCCGAGATCATAGGCGGCGGCTCGGGCTCGAAGTGTCACCCGCGACGGTGGCCGCCACCGCTGACGCGGTTCTGCCAGGGACGATCCACCGTATAGCCGGGCTCGTGAGGTCTTGACTGGTCGGTGCCGTCCGGTCGAGGATGGCGTCGTGAGCTTCGCGCGGGTCGTCCGGCACGCCGTGTTTCTCGTTCGAGACGTCGAATCGCCTTGACTACTGCGATGGTCTGCTTTTCGCGCTCGACGGGCGCCGAGGGTGAGGCGGTCGGACGAGCGGTCGCGCACCGCCTCGGCTTCCGCTACGTCGACAACGAGGTGATCGAGCAGGCCGCCGAGTGGGCCGAGCTTTCTCCCGAGTTCGTGGCCGACGTGGAGCGCCGCAAGCCGCTCCTGGCGCGCATGTTGGGCCCGATCTTCGGGGAGACTCGCGCCGCGTCTCCCGACCGGCGAGCCGGCGCGAAGCCTGCCGACAGACGCCGACCTGCGGCGGCTGATCGGCAGCGTCCTCGAGTCGTTCGCGGATCAAGGGTCGGTTGTGATCGTGGCGCATGCGGCGTCGTTTGCGCTTGCCGGACGAAACGTCTTGCGCGTGCTGGCGACCGCCTCGACGCAGACCCGAATAGAGCGCATGGCGATCGCGAGAGGTGTCGACGAACGTGAGGCGACACGCCTCATCAGAGACGACGATGCTGCTCGCGCCGATTACCTGAAGCGCTTCTACGGAGTCGACCGCGAGCTTCCCAGCCACTACGATCTCGTCGTCAACACCGATGTTTTGACGCCCGAACGGGCAGCAGACGTCGTCGTCACAGCCGCCGGTTAACCCTCGGTGTCGACCCTCCGCTCGGTGTGAGCGAGCGTCCCGGGATCGGCCCGGCGCGGCGCCCGGGGCGGTCAAACGGCTGCAGCGACGGCTCGCCGGCGCCGGCAGGTTTCGCCTCGAGCTCTGCCGTGCGGCACGCCGGCGTCGTTCGGCGCATCAGGGTCGGCGCGTCTACTTCCAGCTGGGCAGTTCGATCGGGGAGGGGTGTCGCGGTGGGCGGACGTGTGGGGGTGGAGTGGTTGGAGCCAGGTGGTGGGGAGTGTCGGCGGGATTCGGCCGGGGTAGTGGGGCACGACGCGGAGGGCGAGTCGGCCTGCGGGGCGGTTCTCGATCGCGGGGCGGAGGTCGTCGAAGCTCATCGCCAGACGTAGGCTGGGGGCGAGCTGGAAGTCGGCGGCGTTCAGGTGCTCCCCGTCGAGGATTCCCTGGGCGATCCAGTCGTCGATTCGCTGGAGCATTCCGGGGAGGAGCGAGAGGGCGTGGCGCGTGTTGGCGTCGTCGGCGGAGTGGGAGCGGCCGTCCAGGGCGATGAACGGGCCGGCGGTCTTCACCGCGAGGCCGTGCGGGAGGCCGATCTTCGCCCCTTCCAGGAAGCTGCGGAGCGATGCCGTCTGTCTTCTCATCGCCCAGAGGAAGATCTGGCGGATCCGATGCTGGAGGTCTTCGTCGCCGAAGCGCTCGATCTCCTCGATCGCGCGCTCTGCGTTCGGGGTCGGCGGGGTAGAGCGGCGGCTCGGGCCGGATGCGCTCGAGCTCGCGGGTGATCTCACGCGAGCCCTGGATCTTGCGCCCGTCGATCGTCATCGCCGGTACGGTGACGCGCGGGAAGCGCAGCGCCCTGAGCACGCCCCAGGAGACCACCGGCAGCAGGTCGGTGCGCCGGTAGGGGATGCCCTTGTGGGCGAGCATCCGCTGCACCGCCACGCCGGGGTGGGAGCCGGGGATCGTGTAGAGGCGCACGTTGATCGCGTCCTGAGCTCGCTCGGTCGCGTCCCGTGATCCCGGATGTGACCAGCTCGGTCGTCGACAAGCAGCGTCTCCTTTCATAGAACAGCACTGGTTGATGGAAAGTCGACTATAGGCGCCTCCGCTACGATTTGTCAAGATTGGGTGCACATGTATGAGCGATGAAAAACAGACAAGGCGGAAGTACGAGCTGAAGCAGCGCGCCGACGAGATGGCGCGGACGCGGCAGCGGATCACGGAGGCGGCGGTGCACCTGCACGGAACCGTCGGCCCGGCCCGCACCACGATCAGCGCGATCGCCGAGCAGGCGGGCGTGCAACGCCACACGGTCTACCGCCACTTCCGCAGCGACGCCGATCTCTACGGCGCCTGCTCGGCTCACTACTTCGCCGCCAACCCCCTACCCGATCCCGAGCGCTGGCGCGCGATCGACGACCCCCGGAAGCGCCTCGCCCGCGCCCTCGACGAGCTCTACGCCTACTACGAGGCCAACGAGGCGATGTTCAGCAACGTCTTCCGCGACCTCGACCTCGTCGACGCCCTGCCGGCGACGCTCGTCCCCCTCCAGCAGTACCTCGCCCGGGCCGTCGAGATCCTCGCCGCCGGCCGGCCGGCCCGCGGCCGCAAGCGTCACCTCCTCACCGCCGCCCTCCGCCACACCGTCGACTTCCGCACCTGGCGCTCACTGACAGCCGACAACCAGATCACCCGCATCGAAGCCGTCCGCCTCGCCGCCGCCCTCGGCGACGCTGCAGCTCCAGGGCGCGCCGCGGCCGTCTGACGACACTCTCGACGCCCTCGGCAGTGCGCATCTGAGGCGTGCGCCCTGGTCCAATGGCGGCGCAACGGAGGTAGGCTTTCCCCATGACACGCTTGCGCACCTTCCTCGAGCGCTTGTCCGGTGGGCGCCGACCGCCGACGGGCCCCTTGACCACGGCGGAAACGGCCGATGCCGAAGAGTTGCGGCAGGAGACCCTGGCGAAGGACGCGGAGCGGATCGAGCGCGACCAGGAAGAAGCAGGCGACGGCCGTGACCACGAGGCGTAGCGTGCCGTAACTCCCGTCGAGTGCGCCCCCGGGCGCATGAGACGACGAGGAGCTCCGGCAAGCAGAAGTTCGGTGGGGGAGGGCGCTCAGCCGGGCGGCGCCGGCTCGTCCTCGCCGTCGAGCGTGTGAGGCGTTGCAAGCGGCGGTTCTTCGCCCGGTGCGACCGGCGGTTCCGTTGCCGCGGCAGGATGGACGAGCTCGGTGAGCGTCGGTTCCGCTCGCGCAAGGGTCCTGCGACGCCGGTGGCGCCAAACCACACCGACGATCTCGGCCAGCACGACGGCGGCGAAGATCGTCACGAGCACGACGGCAGCGAGCGGCGAGCGGACCTTCCAGACCGTCCAGTGCACGACCACGTCGTTGGTGTTCTGCGCGACGAAGACGATCAGCGCGGCTGCAAGGGGCAACGCGAGCACGAATCCCCAGACGACGCCGACGCCGCGAACGACGACCCGCGGGCGATGCTTCGGCTCACTCATTGCGAGGATTGTACGAGCCCACACAAGTCCCTCCATCAGGGAACTCCTCGGCGGCGTCAGCGATCCGGTCGGAGCGCTACGCGGCGATCCCGACCGGGTCGCGTGGCGTGCGCTCTCCGCTTCCCATGCCGCGCTCGTGCCAGACGGCGTCGAACGCCTTCACGATTACCGGGTCGAACTGGGTTCCCGCGCAGCGCCCGATCTCCGCCATCGCCTCCTCCGGCGTCAGCGGCGAGGCGTAGGGCCGGTCGGTCGTCATCGCGTCGTAGGCGTCGACGACGGCGACGATGCGGGAATTGAGCGGGATCTCGTCCAGACGCAGCCCGTCGGGATACCCCTTGCCGTCGGCCCTCTCGTGTGTCGAGCGAACGAGCAGTGCGATCTGGGTGAGTGCGGGCGCAGCGGCGAGGATCCGCTGTCCGATGATCGTGTGGCGCCGCATGAACGCCCACTCCTCGTCGTCGAGCGGGCCGGGCTTGTCGAGGATGCTGTCGGGGATCGCCGTCTTGCCGACGTCGTGCAGCTCGGCGGTCAGCCTCGTGAGGGTGATCTGCTCCTCGGGGAGGCCGAGCTTGCGGGCGACGGCTTCTGCAAGCTTGCCCACCGTGCTGAGGTGCTGAGCGAGCTCGAGGCTGTTCTCGGCGAGGACACGCAGGAGAACGTCGTGTCCCTCCCCATCCCCCGGGGTCTGGGATGCGCGCTTGTTGCTGTAGAGGCGTTGATCCGCCTGCTGGAGGGCATCCTCGAGGGTCATCTCGTCGGGTGAGACGACGACGCTGCCGCGCGCGCACGTGACGTCGAAATGCTCGCCGTGCGCGCTCAAGGCGGCTTCGGCGTCTGCGAGCACATCCTCGGCGTCCGCGTCGCGAACGATGACGCAGAACTCGTCGCCGCCCATGCGGTAGGCGGAGCCACGACCGTCGACCGCCCGTGCGAGCTTCAGCCCGCAGCTCGCGAGGAGCGAGTCGCCCGCCGGATGCCCGAACGTGTCGTTGTACATCTTGAAGCCGTTCAGGTCGAACATGCCGAGCGTCAGCCCGCCCGCAGGCGGATCGTCGAGCAGCTCGTTCATGTCGCTGAACAGCTTGCGCCGGTTCGGGAGGCCTGTCAGGGCGTCGCTGAGGGCTTCGACGCGGCTCTGCTCGAGTAGCTGGTGCCGTTCGCGCGCCAGCCGGATCGCCCGGTGCAGCGTGAACGAGAAGGCGAGCAGCATCGACAGGATCGCAGCTGCCGTTCCGAATTCGCCGATCCGGCGCGACCTCGTGGCATCTGCACCGTAGGAGGCGCTCGCACGTTTCAATTCCGAGAGAAGCTGCCCGTTGTGCCCGGCCGGGAGTTGATCGCTCCCGTACACCGCAGCAGCCTTGAGGCTCTCTCCACTGGCGACGAGCGCAGCCACCCGGTCGACGACCGGGTAGTACTGCCGGGCGAGCGTTCCGATGCTGCGCTGCCTCACCCTTCTCCCCGAGGCCGCTCAGCGTCGCGAGCGATGCGCGAATCGCACTCTTGTCGGTCGTCAGACGGAGTCTGGTCTCGGCCGCGGTTGGGCCGGTGCCCGTGGGGTACAGGGCCGGACTGAACGCCACGGAGAGCAGGTCGCCGACCTGGCGCTGGAGCGTGTCGGTCGCGCGCTGGGCCTGACGGTTCGTGTCGACGTTGCTCTGGAATCTGATGACGACCGCGAGCGCCGTCAGCCCGAGCAGCCAGATCGCGACGAAGAGCCACAGCGTCTTCCTGCGGCCCAGCAGCGACCTGAGCCTGAGGCGGGCGCGGTCGCGTGTTCGAGCTCGGCCACCGAGGGGAGAGGTGACAGCCATCACCTGATCTCATCGACAGCCACCTGCCGCGGCGCATCCCCCGTCTGCCCGAGCCGCATCGAGCCGCAGGCGGCTCTTCCGCCGCCGTGCCCGACTTGTGCGGGCGCGGCTCGCAGCGGCAGCAAGAACCTCTGACTCGATGAAGGGACCCGATCGGCTGTAGAGAAGTCCGTCGTCCAGCTCGGGAGGGATGTCGATGAGAGCGAGGCCGTCGGAGGTGCCGCTCCACCGACTGTCTGTTCAGGTTGCGGCTGTGATCAGGGATGCCGGGCGCGCGACGCCTGGGAGCTGACGTCCCCCTCCGGCCACGCCCTCCGCGCGAGAGAGCCCTGCGGTTGCATGTTCGAGGTGGCCGTGCCCGATCCTGACAGCACCCTATCGGTAGTTCCTGGCAGCGATGCTCGGTAGTGCCGCCGATGTCGGCCCCCCGGGCTGGGCTGAGTGTCGTCGGGGTACTGCTCCTCAACGCCTCGACCCGAGGGCCATGATGCCAGTCTTCGCCTCGCTCGGCACCCTCAACGAGAAGGGAATCGAGTTGCTCACGGATCAGCGTCGTACCGGCGACACGATTGCCGGCCGGGAGCATCTCGCGGACGACACTCGATGCGGAAGATGAGCTCCCGGGCCCGACAGGGGCCCGACCGGCGCGATCTCGTCGGCGCGCTTCGGGCCGCGGTTCGGGGTGAGGTGCGCTTTGATGCGGGCGCCCGGTCCGCGTACTCGTTCGACAGCTCCAACTACCGGCAAGTGCCGATCGGCGTCGTGTGGCCGCAGGACGCCGACGACGTCACTGAAGCGCTTCGGGTCTGTCGCGAGCACGAGGCTGCAGTTCTTCCGCGAGGCGCCGGCACGAGTCTCGCAGGCCAGTGCTGCAACGCAGCGGTCGTCCTCGACTTCTCGAAGTACGTGAACCGCATCGTCTCGCTCGACCCGGAGCGGCGCGTGGCGTTCGTCCAGCCGGGGGTGGTGCTCGACCGCTTGCAGGACGCCGCCAGGCCGTACGGGCTCGCGTTCGGGCCCGACCCCGCGACGCACGCGTTCTGCACCGTCGGAGGGATGATCGGCAACGACGCCTGCGGCGTGCACTCGCTCGTCACCGGCCGCACGTCGCGGAGCGTCGAGGAGCTCGAGGTCCTCACGTACCGGGGGGAACGCCTCCGCGTCGGCGCCGGCGGAGCCGGGCTGTCGCCGGAACTGCGCGACCGCCTGCTCGAACTCCGTGACGACGTCACCGACCTCGTCCGCGCCCGCTACCCGCGCATCCCCCGGCGCGTCTCCGGCTACAGCCTCGACGAGCTCCTTCCCGAACGCGGTTTCCACGTCGCTCGCGCGCTCGTCGGCAGCGAGGGGACCTGCGCGGTCGTGCTCGGGGCGCGCGTTCGACTCGAGCCGTTCCCCCGATCGCGCGCCCTCGTGGTCGCCGGCTACCCCGGAATCTGCGAGGCGGCGGACGCGGCGCCGCGCGTCCTGGAGCACGGACCGATCGGGCTGGAGGGGCTCGACGGCGCGATCGTCGAGGGAATGCGGCGACGGGGTCGCACCGCCGCAGTACCGACGTTGCCCGACGGCCGCGCCTGGCTGCTCGTCGAGTTCGGCGGCGACACCGACGAGGAGGCGTCGGAGCGCGCGCAGGCCCTCGTCGCAGGACTCCGAAAGCATGCGGATCCATCCTCCGCGCGTCTCGTCGAGGACGCCGCCGAGCAGCGGCAAGTCTGGGCGGTGCGCGAGCTGGCAGTCGGCCTCAGCGCGCGGACGGAGGACGGGACTGACCGCTTCGGCGGCTGGGAGGACGCCGCCGTCCCACCCGAGCAGCTCGGGGCGTACCTGCGGGACTTCCGGGCGCTGCTCGGGCGCTTCGCCTACACCGCGGTGTTGTACGGCCACTTCGGCGACGGGTGTGTCCACACGCGCATCGATTTCGACCTCGCGAGCGCGGAGGGGATCGCCGCCTACCGGCGCTTCGTCGAGGAGGGCGCCGACCTGGTCGTCTCCTACGGCGGCTCGCTCTCCGGGGAGCACGGCGACGGACAGGCGCGCGCCGAGCTGTTGCCGCGGATGTTCGGCGAGGAGCTCGTGGCGGCCTTTCGCGAGTTCAAGGCGAGCTGGGACCCGGACGGGAAGCTGAACCCGGGCAAGCTCGTCGACCCCCTCCCCCTCGACGAGCACCTGCGTCTGGGCGCCCGCTTCGCGACTGCCCGCCCCCGCACGCGCCTCCCCTTCGCCGAGGACGGCGGGAGCTTCGGGCGTGCCGTGCTCCGCTGCGTCGGCGCAGGAAGTTGCCGCAAGACGGAGGGCGGGACGATGTGTCCGAGCTACATGGCGACTCGCGACGAGCTGTACTCGACGCGTGGGCGCGCCCGGCTCCTCTTCGAGCTGCTGCAGGGCGGCGAGCTGCGCGGCGGCTGGCGCGACCGCAACGTGCGGGAGGCGCTCGACCTCTGCCTCGCCTGCAAGGGCTGCAAGAGCGAATGCCCGTCCGGCGTGGACATGGCCGCCTACCGGGCCGAGTTCCTCTCCCACTACTACGCGTGGCGGCCGCGTCCGCCGCGGATGCTCGCCGAGGGGCTCGCCCATCGGTGGGCGCGCGCGGGCTCGGCTTCGCCGCGGCTGGCGAACGGCCTCGCCCGCGTGGCGAAGCCCGCCCTCGGCGTCTCGCCGGAGCGTCGGTTGCCGGAACTCGCACCGGAGACGTTTCGCGCCTGGTTCGCGCGGAGGACGCGGCCGTCCGGCGCCGGCGGCGAGCGGGTCCTGCTCTGGCCGGACACGTTCACGAACTACTTCGCGCCCAACCGCGGACGGGCTGCCGTGGAGGCGCTCGAGGCGGCCGGTCTGCGTGTCGAGATCCCCCGTCGCGTCCTCTGCTGCGGCCGCCCGCTCTACGGCGTCGGGATGCTGGCGACGGCGCGACGTCTGCTCCGGCGCGTGCTCTCGGAGTTGCAGGACGACATCCGCGCCGGGACCGTCGTCGTCGGGCTCGAGCCGAGCTGCACCGCGGTCTTCCGCGACGAACTGCCGGCGTTCCTCCCCGACGACGAGGACGCGCGGCGGCTCTCGGACCAGACGCTCACGCTCGCCGAACTGCTCGTCGCTCGCGGCTGGCGGCCGCCGCGGATCGAGGGGCACGCGATCGCACACGGCCACTGCCACCAGAAGGCGCTCTGGGGCATGGACGCCGACCTCGAGCTGCTCACCGGGCTCGGCCTCGACGTCGAGCTGCTCGACTCGGGCTGCTGTGGGATGGCCGGGGTCTTCGGCCTCCAGCGCGAACACCTCGACGTCTCGATCGCCTGCGGCGAGCGCGTGCTCCTCCCGGCCGTGCGCGACGCGCCCGCCGGGACGCTCGTCGTCGTGGACGGATTCAGCTGCCGCGAGCAGGTCGAGCAGACGACGGGAAGGAGGTGCCTGCACACCGCGGAGATCGTGGCCCATGCCCTCGAACCACACCGACCAGGAGGTACATCACCATGGCCGTCATCGACGTGACGGCGGAGAAACGGCGCACTCGGGCCGGCGGCACCGTGCGGCTCACGACGAGCCAGGCGCTGCTCCGCTACCTCACCGCGCAGCACAGTGTTCGCGACGGCGAGCGCCGCCGGCTCATCCCCGGTCTCTACGGCATCTTCGGACACGGCAACAGCGGCGGGATCGGGCAGGCGCTGGGCGCCCTGCCGCCGGGGGAGCTGTTCTTCCTCGAAGGCAGGCACGAGCAGTCGATGGTGCACGCGGCGGCGGCGTTCGCGAAGGCGTCGCGGCGGACCGCGACCCTCGCCTGCACCTCCTCGATCGGCCCCGGTGCGCTCAACATGCTCGTCGGCGCGGCGGGTGCGCACCTCAACAGGCTTCCTGTCCTGCTCCTGCCCGCCGACACGTTCGCCTCCCGCCAGCAGGGGCCGATCCTGCAGGGGCTCGAGTACCCGCTCGGCACCGACGTCAGCGTCAACGACTGCTACCGGCCGGTCAGCCGATTCTTCGACAGGATCACACGCCCCGAGCAGCTGCTGACAGCCCTGCCCGCCGCGATGCGCGTGCTCACGAGCCCCGACGAGGCGGGCCCGGCCGTGATCGCACTGCCCCAGGACACGCAGGCCGAGGCGTACGACTTCCCCGAGGCGTTCTTCGACGAGCGCGACTGGCTGATCGACCGGCCTGTCCCCGATCCCGTTCGCGTCGCGCAGGCGGCCGACGTCGTCCGGCACTCGGAGCGGCCCGTGATCATCGCCGGCGGCGGAGTCCTCTACTCCGACGCCGACGAGGAGTTGCGAGCGTTCGCGAACGCGCTCGGGATCCCCGTCTGCGAGACCTGTGCCGGCAAAGGTGCCCTCGCCGAGGGTTCGTGGCTCGAGCTCGGCGGCCTCGGCGTCGAGGGCACCACCGCCGCGAACACGGTGGCGGGCTCGGCCGACGTCGTGATCGCGGTCGGGACGCGCCTGCAAGACTTCATGACCGGCTCGCGTACGCTCTTCCGTCCGGATGCACGGTTCGTCGGGGTCAACGTGACCCGGCTCGACGCGTACAAGGAGCACGCGGCCGCCGTCGTCGGCGACGCGAAGGTCGCGCTGCGCGCTCTGCGCGAGGCCGTCGGCTCGTACGCGACGGCCCCCGCGTACCGCGCGGAGGTCGAGGAGCTCGTCGACGAGTGGCGCCGGTCGGCCCGCGAGTTCGTCACCTGGGACGGCCAGAGGAAGATGAGCCAGGCCGACGTGATCGCGGTCGTGAACGAGGAGGTCCGGCCCGAGGCGACGATCACCGCGGCCGCCGGCACGGGGATCATGGAGATCCTCAAGTTCTGGGACTGCGGCGGCGGCAAGCGCTGCCATCTCGAGTTCGGTTTCTCGTGCATGAGCTACGAGATCCCGGCGGCGATCGGCGTCCGTCTCGCGCGGCCGGACGCAGAGGCATATGCGTTCGTCGGCGACGGGACGTTCCTGCTCAACCCGGGCGAGCTCGTCACCGCCGTCCAGAACGAAATCAAGATCACGGTCGTGGTGTCGGCGAACGGCACGATGGAGTCGATCTGCCGCATCGAGAACGCCGTGTCGAAGGCTCCGTTTGCCAACGTCTTCCGCAAGCGCGACCGCGTGACGCGGGAGCTGGCGGCCGAGCCGATCGGCCTCGATCTCGCGAAGGTCGCCGAGGGTCTCGGTGCGAAGGCCTGGACCGCGACGACGCCCGACGAGCTGCGTACGGCGCTGCTGGCGAGCCGGGAAGAGCCCGGCCCGTGCGTGATCGTCGCCGAGAACGACCCTCACCGCTATCTCTCTCGCGGCGAGGTCTGGTGGGACATCCCGCCGGCCGAGGTGAGTGCGGACGGCGCGCTCGCAGCGGCTCGCTCCGAGTACGCGAACCAGGCGGCCAGGAGGCGCCCTCTCGTCTAGCCATGACCACACTCACACATACCGCCAGCAGTTTCATCGCCGGCCACTGGACAGATGCGCCGCCCGATGCCGTCAGCGTTAACCCGGCACACCCGGACGAGGAGGTGCTCCACTTCGCGTGCGCCTCCGCGAGCGACGTCGACGACGCATTCACCGCGGCGGACGAGGCGCTTCCCGCGTGGAGTGCGACGCCCGCACCGGTCCGCGCACAGCTCGTCCGGCGGGTCGCCTCGATCGTCGAGGAGCGGCGCGACGAGCTGGCCCGGCTGATCACGCGCGACCAGGGAAAGACCTACCCGGAGGCGCAGGGCGAGCTCGGGCGGACGATCGAGACGCTCTACTTCCACGCCGGGCAGGGCTGGGCGAACGCGGGCGAGCTCTACCACTCGAGCAGGTCGGACGAGGAGATCAGGACGGTGCGGCGGCCGATCGGAGTCGTCGGCGTGATCACCCCGTTCAACTTCCCGCTCCTGATCTCGTCGTGGAAGATCGCCCCCGCACTCGTCCACGGCAACACTGTCGTGTGGAAGCCGGCGAACGTCGATCCGGCGGTCGGCGTCGAGCTCGCGCGAATCTTCGAGGAGGCGGGCACGCCGCCGGGGGTGCTGAATCTCGTGCTCGGCGCCGGAGGCGAGGTGGGAACGGTGCTCGTTGCCCACGAGCGGCTCGACGCCGTGACCTTCACCGGCTCGGTCGCAGTCGGCCGCGCGATCGCGGCCGAGACGACCGGCCGCGGCGTGCGGTCGCAGCTCGAGCTCGGCGGACACAACGCCGCGATCGTCTTCCCGGACGCGAACCTGCGCCGCGCGGCTCGGGAGGTCGTCTCCGGCGCGATGCTCGGCGCGGGGCAGAAGTGCACGTCGACGCGGCGCGTGATCGTGCATCGCGAGGTCTATGAGGCGCTCCTGCCGCTCGTGTTCGAGGAGGTCGACCGCCTGCGGGTCGGGGACGGGTTCGAGGACGGCGTGAACGTCGGGCCACTCGTCTCGGCGGAGGTCCGCGACGAGGTTGCGGCGGAGGTCGAGCAGGCGGAGCGGGAGGGAGCGAGCTCGGTGGCCGGCGGGACGCTCGTCGGCTCGGCGGGCAGTGAAGGGTTCTTCCTGCGTCCGACCGTCCTGACCGGCGTCGGTACGGCGATGCGGATCGCGCAGGAGGAGGTGTTCGGTCCCGTCACGTCCCTCATCCCGGTGGACGACGACGACGAGGCAATCGCCGTGGCGAACGGAACACGCTTCGGCCTCTCGACGTCGATCTTCACGACGAGCGAGCGCCGGATCCGCCGTTGCGTCGCGGAGGTCGACGTCGGCGTTCTCCACGTGAACAACCAGACGACGGGGAGCGAGCCGCACGTGCCGTTCGCGGGTCGCCGCTCCTCGGGGTCGGCGAACTCGCCCCCCGAGCAGGGTCAGACCGCGCGGGACTTCTTCACCTGGCTCAAGACCGTGTACGGGGAGCCGGGAGAGTGAGTCCGGCCCTCGCCACCGTCGGCGAGGCTCCGGCCGGCCGCGTCCGCGCGGTCGAGACCTTCCTCGTCGACGGTGGCGCCGCGAAGAGCTGGGTGTGGGTGCGGCTCCGGTCGTCCGAGGGCGTCGTGGGTTGGGGGGAGTGCTACACCGCGCCGGGGCGCGAGCGCGCGATCCGCGCGGTCGCGGACGAGCTCGGCCGGAGCCTCGCGGGCCGGGAGGTCGGCGCGATCCGCCACTTCACGTCCGTTGCATACCGCGACTTCGCGACGAAGCGGGGCTCGCTGGAGGTCTCGTGCGCGGTATCCGGGCTCGAGCAGGCGATGTGGGACGTGCTCGGGCGGACGCTCGGCGTCCCCGTGTACGTGCTGCTCGGCGGCCCGTGCCGCCAGCGTTTCCGGGTGTACGCGAACGGCTGGTCATACGGCGCCTCGGGCGACACGGAGGACACGGCGGCTGCGGTCGCGCGCGCACGAGAGCTCGTCGCCTCGGGCTGGGACGCCCTCAAGTTCGACCCGTTCGGCGGGCCCTGGCGGGCTCACGCCACCCGTGCCGAGCTGCGTGCCGCCGTCGACCGCGTTGCGGCCGTCCGTGAGGCGGTCGGGGACGCCGTCGACATCCTCGTCGAGGCGCACCGGCGCCTGGCGCCTCCGGCGGCCCAGTGGCTCGCACGCGAGCTCGAGCCGCTCCATCCGTTCTGGCTCGAAGAGCCGGTGGAGTGCAGGAACGTCGAAGCGCTGCGCGACGTGGCCGCACGCACGACGATCCCCATCGTCGCCGGAGAGGCGCTCTACTCGCTCGCGGAGGTCCTTCCCCTCCTCGAACGGCGCGCGGTCGCGATCGTGAACCCCGACGTCGCCAGCTGCGGCGGAATCCTCGCGCTTACGCAGATCGCCGCGCTGGCCGATGCGCATCTCGTCGCCGTCGCGCCGCACAACTACAACAGCACGGCTATCGGGCTCGCCGCGACACTTCAGGCCGCCGCCGCGATGCCGAACTTCCTGATCGCCGAGTACTTCGTGAACCTCGCGGAGCGCTCGCGTGAGCTCGTCGAGGCGCCGCTCGAGCCTGTCGGCGGATACCTCGACCTCCCGACCGCACCGGGGCTGGGGATCGAGGTGGACGACGCTGCCGTCCGCCGCCTGCGGGCTCGTGGACGGCGGAGCCGGCGGGAGGTGTCCTACCGGGACGAGCCGTGACGTTCGACGGACGCCGGCCGCGTGACGCCGGTGTCAGGTCGACGACGAGCTCCCGTCCTCTCTGAGCGCTGCTTGCGCGCCGTCGGACTCGAGCCCGGCTCTCCGGACGCCTGGCGTCAGCACTCCGGCAGGCGGCAGCACAGCCAACGCTGCCGCCCAGAGGCAGGCGACCGCGACGAGGCCCACTCGGCCGTCGCCGGGGAGGGAGAAGGTGAGGCCCACGAGGGGCACCCCGGCCACGATCGCGGCGTTGGCGCAGAAGTTGACGAGGCCGACCGCGACCGCGGGACGATCGGGTCGGAGGCGTTGCGCCCCGCTGAAGACCGGGCCGAACGGGATGCCTGCGCCGATTCCGACCGCCGCGGACGCGACGACGCCCACCGCGAGCGGCGGAGCGAGCGCGAGCACGGCCGTTCCCGAGGAGCCGGCGACCAGGCCGGCGGCGACGACCCGCTTCACGAGCGCCGGTCGGCGCTCCGCGAGCCAGCCGCCGAGCGGGCGGGAGAGGATCCCCGCGAAGAGCGTCAGCGCTCCTGCGAGGCCCGATTCCGACGACGGGTAACGCGCCGCCCGCTCGAGGAAGGTCACCACCCAGTTGCCGACGAGCACGCTGGAGCCGTAGGACGCGGTATAGAGAACGGCCAGGCGGTAGAGACGTCGGTCGCGGATCACCGACACGTGCTCACGCGAGCTCCGGCGCTCCGGTCGGACGGCTCCGGCGGTCGTCGAGAGCGCGACTGTGACGAGCCCGAAGGCTGCGAGTCCAGCGGCGCTCAGCCAGCTGACCCGCCAGGCGTCGCCCCGCCCCACCTGCGGCAGCACCGCGAGCGCGAGCCCTGCGCCGGACATCGCCGTGCCGCCGTAGAGCCCCTGCCCGAGCACGGGCGCCCGGCTCGTGCGAAGGAGGTCGCTGCCCGCGACGAAGGAGAGTGCCGTCCCGACGCCGATCACGAGGCGCGCGGCCACCGCGAGGACCAGGTCGGGCGCGAGCGCTCCGATCCCGTCCGCCGCGACGAGGATCGAGAGGCCCGCGAGCGCCGCGGCGCGGGCGCCGTAGCGGTCGACGAGCCTTCCCGCGGGGATCTGCATGAGCGCATGCGTGGCGACCGCCGCCGCGGCGAGTGCCCCGACGACGGCGAGCGAGACGCCGTACGCGTCCGCGAACGGCGATGCGACGGCTCCGACGTTGCTGACGAGCCAGCCCGCGACGAGCGCCAGCGCGAAGGGGGCCGGGAGCGCCCGGCGCATCAGCGCGTGCTCGGCGGGCGGCAGGAGCACGACGTGCACCTCGCCGGGGCCGTGCACACCCACCGCGAGCCGCTGCTCGATGTCGGCGCTCCGGCTGGGGCCGGTCACGATCGCGAGCGCGCTCGGCAGGTCGGCGCCGACCGCCTCGAACAGCGCCGAGAGGCCCGGCAGGATCCTGTCCTCCTCGAGGAGCGAGACGTGCGCCGGCGGCAGCAGCGAGCGCGTCCGCGGCTCGTCGGCGGAGGCGGCCAGGACGACGCTGCCCGTGTCCGCCAGCCCGTACAACGCCCTCGAGACGCCGGCACCCTCGATCTGCGGCGCCTCGCCGCGATGGACGCGGAACCCTGCCGCCTCGGCGTTGCGGACGAACTCCTCGATCATCGTCCGTCCCGGTAGCGGCGGCCGAGTCGCGGGAGCGTGCGTCCGGCGGTCCAGATCCGCGCCAGCCCGAGCCGCGAGGCGAGCGGGAGGCCGAGGCGCGCGAGCACGGCGGAGAGGCGGTATCCGGGCGCCGACGACCAGGCGTAGGACCAGAGCGTGAACGCGGCGCGCTCCCACCAGGGGGCAATCCGTCGCTCGACGAGGTCGCGGCGCAGCTCGAGCAGCAGCTCCGGGAGCGGGATCCGCACCGGACAGGCATCGGCGCAGGCTCCGCAGAGCGAGGAGGCGTGCGGCAGGCAGACCGCCCGGTCGAGTCCCGCCAGCAGAGGCACGAGAACGGCGCCCATCGGGCCGCTGTAGACGTCCGAGTATGCGAGGCCGCCGGTCTTCCGGTAGACGGGACAGACGTTCAGGCAGGCGCCGCAGCGGATGCAGGAGAGCATCTCGCGGTAGCGCCCGTCGGCGACGCTCGAGCGGCCGTTGTCGACGATCACGACGTGGAGCTCCTCCGGTCCGTCGCTCTCGCCCGGTCGCCGCGGCCCGGTGATCAGCGTCGTGTACGTGGAGAGCTTCTGCCCGGTGGCGCTGCGCGCGAGGAGCCGCAGGAGGATCGAGAGGTCGGACAGGTCGGCGACGAGGCGCTCCATCCCCATCACCACGACGTGGACCGGCGGCAGGGAGCTGACGAGCCGTCCGTTGCCCTCGTTGGTGACGAGGCAGACCGATCCCGTCTCGGCGACCCCGAAGTTCGCGCCGGTGACGCCGACGTCGGCGTGCAGGAACGTCTCGCGGAGTTGCGAGCGTGCCGCGGCGGTCAGCGTCTCGAGGTCGGGCGCGAGAGGCGCGCCTCCGGCGCGGCCGAGCAGCTCCGCGGCGTCGGCGGCCGTCTTCTCGATCGCGGGGACGATGATGTGCACCGGATGCTCCCCGGCGAGCTGGACGATGTACTCGCCGAGGTCGGTCTCGACGACGCGGACGCCGGCCGACTCGAGGACGCCGTTCAGGCCGATCTCCTCGGTCACCATCGACTTCGACTTCGCGACGAGCGTCGCGCCGCGACGCCGGCAGAGTTCGAGGACGTACGCGTTCGCGTCGTCGGCCGTCCGCGCCAGGAACGTTTGCGCGCCCTGGGCCTCCGCCGCCGCCCGGAAGCGCGCGACGTGCGCGTCGAGGTCGTTCGCGACGCGCATCCGGGCCTCGCGGGCGCGGTTCCGTAGCTCCTCGACGTCCTCGAGCCCCTGCCACGCCGCGAGCCGGCCGTCGCGCAGCCGGGTCGTCGCCTGCTCGAGCGCCGTCTGGACGTGCGGGTCGGCGAGCTTCGCGCGCGTGACCTCGCGGAATCGGGCCGGTCCCGTGTCGAGCGCGCTCACCCGACTCCTCTTGCGAGCGCGGTTGCGAGGTGGACGACGCGAAGCGGAGCTCGTGCCCGCTCCGCGCGGCCGCGCAGGTTCAGGAGGCAGCCCGGATCCGACGCGACGAGGGCATCCACTCCGGCGGCGCCTGCGAGCTTGTCGTCCGCCATCGCGAGCGAAACCTCGGGCTGGCGCACGCAGAACGTGCCGCCGAAGCCGCAACAGAGGTCGGGCCGGGGGAGAGGGACGAGCTCGGCGCCGGAGCGTTCGAGCAGCCGCCGCGGCGCCTCGGCGATGCCGAGCTCGCGAAGCATGTGACACGAGTCGTGGTAGGCGACCCGGACGCCGTCGTTGCGGGCCGGCGGCTCCGCGTCATGGGCGTCGAGGAACGCCGACAGCTCCCACACCTCGAACGGGTCGCAGCCCGTCAGCTCGGGCAGGTGCAGCGTGAGCATCGCCGCGCACGAGCCCGACGGCGTGACGACCGGCACGTCGTGCGAGAAGGAGCGAACGAACGTCCTCGCGACCCGCCGGGCGGCGGCACGGTGGCCGGAGTTGAACGCGGGCTGGCCGCAGCAGACCTGTCCCCGCGGGAACACGACGTCGAAGCCCGCGTGGCGGAGCAGCGACTCGGCGTCGGCGATCGCGTCGGGATAGACGAGGTCGCCGAGGCAAGTCGCGAAGAGCTGGACCGGCGGCATCCGCGCTCAGGCCCCCGCCGGGACCGGTGCGAGCGCGAGGAAGCGCTCGGCGACGAGGTCGGCGAGCCCCGGGTCGTTCACGTGCGTCTCGACGCGCTCGAGCGGGATGTCGGGCCGGAGCTCGGCGGCGAGCGTCTCGACGAGCGCCGCGTCCGCCTCGGGATCCCACAGGTCACCGCCCGGCACGTCCGCGAGGGAGAAGCCTTGCGTCGGGACGACGACCGCGACCGGCCCCACCGCCGGGTTCAGTCGCCCGGCGATCATCGTGGCGAGCTCGACCATCTCGTCCGGCGCGAGGCGCACGAGCGTCGCCAGCGGGTTGTGGTAGTAGCACTTCCGGCCGCGATAGCGCTCCGGCAACGTCGCGGGCGCACCCTGGTTGAAGAAGTCGGCGCAGCCGGGCACGACGACCTGCGGCAACCCGAGCGCGCCCGCCACGGTCAGGCGCTCCGGGCCGGTCGCGTGGATGCCGTCCATGACCGTGTTGGCGAGCTCCGAGAGCGTGTAGTCGACGACCGCGGCGATCGAGCCCGCCTGCGCGAGGCTCTCCATGGCCGGGCCGCCGACGCCGTTCGCGTGGAAGACGACCGGCTCGTACCCCGCCTCCTCGAGCCGCGTGCGGATCCGCATCACCGCCGGGGTCGTGTGTCCGAGCATCGTTAGCCCGACGGTCGCCGACCCGAGCTCGCCGAGGGGTCCGCCGCCGTCCCGGGCCATGCCGACGACGGCGGCCGCGGCGTTGCCGAACACGGATCGCGCGATCGGGTTCAGACCGAGGATGTCCACGACCGAGTGCATGACGACGACGTCGTTCAGACCGATGAAGTCGGAGAACGGGCGCCGTCCGGACGCGCTCGGCGAGACGAGCACCTTCGGCACACCCACCGGCAGGGCGCGCATCGCGGCCGCACCGAGGATCGCGCCCTCCGCGCCTCCGAGGCAGAGCACGCCGTCGAGCCGCCCCTCGACGAACAGGCGCAGGCAGAGCGCCCGGACGCCCTCGAGCATCCGCTCCACCGCCGCGCCGCGCGAGCCGGCGTTCCGCAGCTCGTCGATGTCGTGGCCGGCCGCTGCCGCGACCTCGGCCCGGGTGACGTCCGGAACGCAGCCGTCGGCCTCGCCGAGGATCCCGGAGTCGACGACGATCGGGAGGGCGCCGAGGCGCGCAAGCGCCCGTCTCGTGTACTCGATCTCGCGGCCCTTGGTGTCGAGGGTGCCGACGAGGACGATGCGTGGCGCTGGCACGACGGGCACTCAGGCGCGGTCGGCCCAGTCGCGGGTGTGGACGTGCACCTCCACCTTCTCGAACTCGTCGAGTGCCGCCGCGAGATGCTCGGCGAAGCGGGTATAGGTCTGCTCGCCCTTCTCCGCGGTCGCCCGGAACGGGTTTCCGATCACGCCGCTCGGCGTGAAGTCCTCGTGGTCGGTCGCGAACAGGAAGTACTGGTAGCCGCGGAACTCGACGTCGGGGGCGCCGTCGAGCTTGACGAACCCCTCGGGGAACCAGTCCGGCTTGTGCGCGCGCTGGTCGACGGCACGGTCCATGCGTACGAGCGCCGGGTCGTGGGCGAGCACCTGCGAGGTCTCGAGCTCGCTGGAGTGCCACCCGGGCGTCTCCTCGGGCGGGTTCTCCATGATCCCCTCGAGCAGGCCGACATAGCGCTCGCCGTACAGCTTCGACATGACGACGAAGGCGCCGGTCTCGTAGCGGAGCCGCCGCAGCAGCGGGTCGATGATCTTGATCGTCGAGCCCTGGTTGTTGACGAACACGATCTTGTCGAAGCCGTGGTAGATGAGCGAGCGGGCGATGTCGTGGTACAGCTCGAGCAGGATCTGCGAGCGGATCGTGACGGTGCCCGTTCCTTCGCCGACGCCGTACATGTGCTGAGGCGAATAGCCCATCCAGACACACGGTGTGTAGAGCACGTGCGCGATCTCGGCGGCGCGCCGGGTGACCTCCTCGGCCTGGAGTGTGTCCGTGACGAGCGGCAGGTGCGGCCCGTGCTGTTCGACGGCCGCGATCGGGATCATCACCGTCTGCTTCTCCTCGAGGTACGCGCGGATGTCCGGCGGTGCGAGGTCGGCGATGTTGTACGAGGGCAGGTCCATGGTGAGTCGCTCCTTCGAGTCGTTCCTCAGAGGCCGAGCTTCCCGGGGTTGGCGATCCCGGCCGGGTCGAGCGTCTTCTTGATCGCCTCCAGCACCGGCCAGGAGCTTCCCCACTGGCGCGCGACGTCGGGGCCGAGCTTGAGGCCGATGCCGTGGTGGTCGTTGATCAGCGCTCCCTGGGCCATGACGGCCTCGGATGTGCGCCGCCAGACCTCGTCGAAGAGCGCGATCGCGTCGTCGACGGCAGGCGGCGGGCGCTCGATCGTGAAGCGTCCGTAGACCATCGCGCCCCACGGGTACCAGTGCGAGAAGTGGCCGCTGAAGCGGAGGTCGTACTGCGCGTAGTCGTCGCACAGGAGCGTCCGCATTGCGTCGTAGGCGGGGAGGATGTGGGCGTAGTCGGCGACGATGTCGGACGTTCCCCAGATCCGGGGCACGCCCGCGTCGTACGAGGACGGGTACGAGGGCAGGTCGTAGATCTTGTAGCGGTCGTTCCACCACGCCTCGGTGACCTCGCCGCCGACCTCGGTGCCGCCGCTGGCGACGAGCAGCCCGACCGCCTCCCGTGCCTCGACGTCCGCGAGCGCCGCGGGGCCGTCGAAGACGAGGAGGAGCACGACGCCGGACAGGTCGACGTCGAAGACCTCGACGAGGTTGCGACGGGTCGCCTCGGCGTCGTTCAGGCGCGCCACCGCGGGCCGCCAGCCGGCGACCATCACCCGCCGCATCGCCTCGACGCCGGTGGCCACGTCCGGGAACGAGACCGTCCGGAAGAGGCGGGCCTCCGGCAGCGGCCGGACGTGGAGCGTCGCCTCGGTGACGATCCCGAGCGTGCCCTCGCTGCCGATGAAGAGGCCGACGAGGTCGGGTCCGACGGCGTGTCGCGGGATCCCGACCGTGCGGACGAGCTCGCCGGTCGGCAGCGCGACCTCGACCGACGCGGTGAGATCCTCGATCTTCCCGTACTTCGTCGACATCACGCCGGAGCCCTTGGCCGCGAGGTAGCCGCCGACGGACGCGAGATGGACGCTTGCCGCGTAGTGGGGGAACATGAAGCCGCGGTCGTTCAACCACTGCTCGAGGTCAATGCCGAGCACGCCTGCCTGCGCGGTCACGAGCCCGGAGCGCTTGTCGAGCCCGACGATCTCGTCGAGCCGCATGAGGTCGACGATCACGCCGCCGCGGTCGGGGACGGCGCCCCCCTGGCTCCCGGAGCCCCCGCCCCGCGGCACGACCGGGACGCCGACCTCGGACGCGGCGCCGAGGACGCGCGCCACCTCCGCGGCCGTGCGTGGCCGCACGACGGCGTCGGCGAGGATCGGGCGGCCGACCGCATGGAGGAGGTGCGCCTTCCAGTAGCGGTCGAGCGAGAGCGCCGCGACGAGCTCCGGATCCCGCTCGAGCGCGAGCCCGCCGAGCCTCGCCTGCAGCTCGTCGAGTTGGCGCTCGCGCTCGGCGACCGCTGTCACGACGTCGCACCGACGGGAGCGGCGGCGATCAGCGGGTTGAGGAACTCGGCGGTCTCGCGCACCATCCGCGTGTAGTAGTCGTCGGAGAGCGCCCCACTGCCGTGGTCGCGGATGAACTTGTCCATCCCGACCGTCATCTCGGCGCCCTCCTCCTCGACGTCGCGTGCGGCCGCGACCGGCGAGCGGTCGATCGGCATCACGAACTCGGCCGTGAGCGCGCCGTCGTAGCCGATCTCCTTCAGCGTGCCGATGAGGGCCGGCCAGTCCCAGTTGCCCTGTCCGGGCGGATAGCGGTTGTTGTCGGCGACATGGAAGTCGACGAGGTCCTTGCCCGCGGTGCGGATCGCTGCCAGGGGGTCGGCCTCCTCGATGTTGATGTGGAACGCATCGAGGACGATCCCGCAGTTGCCGCCGACGTCGTGGGCCAGCCGGAGCGCCTGGTCGTGGCGGTTGACGAAGTACGTCTCGAAGCGGTTGAGGGGCTCGATGCCGATCCGCACGCCGAGCGGCTCGGCGAAGGCGACGACCTCCTTCAGCCCGTCCACGGCCCACTGCCACTCCTCCTCTGGGGACGCGAGCGGGGCGACCTTGCCGACGGTCGACGGGACGACGCAGAAGATCTCGCCGCCGAGCTCGTGGATCATCGTCGAGCAGTCCTTCAGGTACTGCACCGACCCGTAGCGGACGTAGGGGTCTTCGTGGACGAGGTCACGCCCCACCGTCATCAGCGTCACCGATCCCCAGCAGCGGAGCCCGAGACGGTCGAGATGCGCCTTGACCTCGCCGGTGTCGAAACGGGTGGGCTCGCCGCTGATCTCGATGCTCTGATAGCCGCAGCTCGCGAGCCGTTCGAGGGTCACCTCGATCGGCTCCTGCCTCATCCAGTTGTGCATTGACAGGTGCATCAATCCTCCTTCGGGCTCGGCGTCCCGAGTGGCCCGTGCGGCGACAGCGCACACGCGGGCGCCCCTCGGAGCTGCCATCGCGTTCGACTGGAATCAATCCTCCGATCACGTCGGCTGCCGCTCATCGGCGTGATCCCCGATCCGCGTGCGGCCTTTCCGAAGCGGCCGACGTTGCCCGGTCTCCGAACGCGGCCCGGACGTCGCCGAAGCCCGACTCGCGCCAGGAGCGCAGACGGACGAGCGAGGCGTCCACCGCCGCGAGCACCGCCCTGCGCTCCGCATCGTCTGCCGCATCGGCCGCCCACAGCGGCTCGAGCGCGGGGCGGCTCGGCGCGCCGGGCTCGAGCAGGCCGGGGTCGAGCGACACGGCGGCCGCGGCCGCACCGAACGCATAGCGGCGCGCGTCGATCCCGGCCTCGCGCGCGATCCGGATGGTCCCGACCAGCCGATCGGCCCAGCCGAGCTTGCGGGCGGGGTCGCGCGTGACCCGCTCGACGGTGTCGAGGAGCAGCGGGTTCGTCATGCGCTCGAGCAGGTCGTCGGCGAAGGCGCGGTAGCCGGCCGGCGTGAAGAGAGGGTCGACGCCGTCGTGACGGCGGAGCAGCGTCCCGCCCGACTCCTCGAGGAACGCGTCGCGCAGGAACGGGAGGAGCCCGGGCACGGTGCCGAGGTCGGCCACGAGGCGCACGCCGGCGACCGCGGCCAGGTATCCGCCCAGCGCGTGCGTCGCGTTGTGGCCGTAGAGCTTCGCCTCCTCGAAGGGGAGCAGGTCGTCTTTCTCCTCGAACGCGGAGATGCCGCGGGCGAACGCGTCGGGGAACCGGACTCTCGAGACGAGGATCCGGTTGAAGGCCTCGACGAGGAACGCCCGCTCCAGGCCGGGCGCGATCGGATCCAGGTCGTGCTCACCGAGCTCGTCCACGCCCGCGACGACCCGGCTCATCTTGCCGATCACCGTGTTCAGGAACCGGACGGATGCCGAGACGGCGGCGCGCTCGCATGCGGGAACCTCGTCCAGCACCGCGCGCTCGAGGATCTCCGCCGCGTGGTTGTGGTTCTCGGCGGCGTACACGACGGCCCGCGGCCCGCCTCCGGCGGCTTTCGCCCGCAGTCCCGCCGCGAGTAGCTGCCGGATGCTCGTCGCGTCTCCGGTGAGATAGTGGTCGACACTGGGCACCGCGGTCGCAAGCTCCTCCGCGGCCGCTACCGCCTCGACGAGCACCCGCTGTGCGCCGGGGGACGTCGGGTCGACGATCTCGACCGGCCCGAGGGCGACCTGTTCGATCCGGTCGCGGTGGGCGACGTTGACCGAGCAGCCGCCGCCGGCAGCCCGCACGGCCGCGACGACGTCGGGGACGACCTCCGCCACGACGAGCCGGCCGAACGCGCCCGAGCGCTGGGCCTCATGCAGGAAGAGGCCGGCCTGGATGGGGCCGAAGCCGAAGCCGACGTATGTTCGCGAGCCGGTGAGCGCCACGGCTAGCCCGCCGTCGCCGCCCCGAGGTAGTCGCGCTCGTCCTGTGCCGTCCACGAGGCGGCCACGAGTACGGTGTCGGTTCTCCGGTGCGGGTAGACGACCGCCTTGCCGTCGAGCTGCTGCTCGCGCACGAGTCGAAGCAGCGCGGGGGCGTGCTCGAGGTCGCCGACGCGCGTGACGTGCAGCCCGGGATCGATGTCGCCCGCGGCCGTCAGCTCGAGCGCGCGGGCGACGTCCCACGGCGAGCCGCCGCTCGACCCGGTGACGACGAGCTCGCGATAGTGGATCGCGCTCGTGTCGAACGGGAGCTCGGCCTCCGCCTTCTTCAGGCCGCCGAACAGGTTGACGACCCCGCCGCGGCCCGCGAGCGCCTGGGCTGCCGCAACGGCGGCGGGTGAGCCGACCGCGACGATCACGTCGTCTGCCCCGCGGCCGCCGCTCAGCCGCCTCACGAGCGTGCCGACGTCCGAGCGGCCGTCGACCGCCTCCAGCCGGACCCCGAGGCGCTTCGCACGCGCTCCGAACAGCGTCCTCACTCGCTCGAGCCGCTCCTCGAGCAGATCGGTCACGACGATCGCGCACGGCCGGGATGCGAGCGCCAGGTCGACATGGATCCTGCCCATCACGCCGGCGCCGACGACCACCGTCACGCCGCCGGGCAGGATGCCGGTGCGCGCCGTCCGGGAAGACGACGGGCTCTCCTGGAGGAGGTGGACGTGGTGCTCCTGGGCCGAGATCACGCAGGAGATCGGCTCGGCGGTCGCCGCGTGCGCGTAGGGGAGGGCGGGGTCGAGCACGGGCAGCAGGCAGCCCGCCTCCAGCACCTCCTCCGTCATGAGGACGTACTCCGCGAGCTGGCCGGCGAGCGTGTAGCCGACCGCGACCTTCCGGACATCACGGCCGCCGTCGCGGTACCGCTCGCGATGCCCGACAGGCGTATGGTCGACCGCCGGCTGGACGACGTACCGCTCCCCGGACCGGTACGTGCCACGCAAATCTGCTCCGACCTCGACGACGGTCAGCGAGCCCTCGTCGCCGAGAATCAGCGGCCAGCGCGCCGGATCCCAGCCGTGGAGGAGGTCGTGGGCGGCCCCCTGCTCGACGAGCTTCACCAGCGAGGTGCAGATGCCCGCGCAATCGACGCGGGCGAGCAGCTGGCGCGAACCCGGCCTCGGCGTCGGCACGCGCACGACCCGCAGATGCTCCCAGCCGACGCCGTCGAGGACGAGGGCGCGCATCTCCGTGGGGATGTCGTCGCGCATCTCAGTCGGGCGCCGTGGAGTGGTCCGCGTAGCCAGGCAGCCGCAGGACCGAGCGGTTCAGCTCGTCGATGATCGCTCGCGCGCTCGGGAAGTACTCGTCCTCCAGCTCGGCGGCGGGCGTGATGCAGTCGGGGCTGCCGATGACCGCCACCGGGCCGTCGAGGTCGTCGAACGCCGCGCGCTGCACCTCGACCGCGATCGTGTTTGCGTAGCTGCCGCGGCGGGTCGCGTCGGAGGCGACGAGCAGGCGGTTGGTCTTGCGGACGGATGCGAGCACCGGCTCGAGGTCGAGCGGCACGAGGGTGCGCGCGTCGATCACCTCCGCCTCGACCCCGTGGCGGGCCGACAGCTCCGTCGCGGCGTCGAGGGCCCTGTAGAGGGTCGGCCCGATCGTGAGGAGTGTGACGTCGTCTCCGGCACGCGCGATCCGCGGCTCGCCGATCGGGACGACGAGGTGGCCCTCGGGCACGCCTCCCGCGTGCAGCGTCTCCGTCGCCGAGTAGAGGCGCTGGCTCTCGAAGACGAGGACGGGATCGTCCTCCGCGAGCGCGGCCGTCATCAGGCCCTTCGCGTCGTATGGCGTGACCGGGTAGACGACCTTGAGCCCGGGGATATGGGCGACGAGCGAGGTCCAGTCCTGGGAGTGCTGCGCCCCGTAGGCGCTCCCGACGGAGACGCGCACCACCACCGGCAGGCGCAGCAGGCCGCCCGACATGGCCGTCCACTTCGCCAGCTGGTTGAAGAGCTCGTCTCCGGCGCGACCCATGAAGTCGGCGTACATCAGCTCGACGAGCGCGCGGCCGCCTTCCATCGCGTAGCCGACGGCGGTGCCGACGATCGCGGCCTCCGAGATCGCGGTGTTGAACAGCCGGCGGTACGGGAGGAGCTCGGTGAGGCCCCGGTAGACGCCGAAGGCACCGCCCCAGTCGCGGTTCTCCTCGCCGTAGATCACGAGCCGGTCGTCGAGCACGGCGCGCTCGGCGATTGCCTCGTAGAGCGCCTCACGGAGCTGGATCGCGTCGCGCGGCCGGGCGCTCAGCTGGCGCGAGGCGGCTCCGTCTCCTCGAGCGGCACGAGCGTCTCGCCCGGCGGGGCGGAGCGACGCGTCCTCGGCGCGGCCGCTGAAGGTGAGCTCCTCGATCTCGGAGACCGGCAGCCGCGGCGAGACGTCGTCGTCGACGGCCAGCCGGGCGGCGGCCGGAGCACGAGCTCGGAGGCAGCCGTGGCTCCATCGCGCGCGCTTCGCTCGCCGCGAGCACGCCGGCGGCGACGAGCTCGTCGCGGAACCGCGGGGTACGGGGTCGACCGCCGCCAGAGCGCGATCTCCTCGCGCGTGCGGTAGGAGGACGCGTCGCTGGGCGAGTGGCCGCTGTAGCGGTAGCACTCGCAGTCGAGGAGAACGGGCCCCGCGCCGCGCGCGATCGATGTCCTTCGCGCGGGCGACTGCGTCGGCGACGGCGAGCGGGCTCGTCCCGTCGACCGTCTCGGCGTGCATGTTGGCGGGATTCACGCCCGCTCCGATGCGGGCGAGCCGCTCGTAGCCCATCGTCTCGCCGATCGGCTGGCCGCCCATGGCGTAGAAGTTGTCGACGAAGAAGAAGACGACGGGCAGGCCGCCCCGGTGGCGCTCGTCGAACAGCGTCCGGAACTGGGCCATGGAGGCGAAGTTCATCGCCTCCCACACCGTGCCGCAGGCGCTCGAGCCGTCGCCGAGATTCGCGACCGCGATCCCGGGGGCGCCCTGCACGCGCTTGAAGAGCGCCGCACCCGCTGCGATCGTCGCGGCCCCGCCGACGATCGCGTTGTTCGGGTAGATGCCGAAGGACGGGAAGAACGCGTGCATGCTGCCGCCGACGCCGCGGTTGAAGCCGTTCGCGCGGCCGAAGATCTCGGCGACCAGCCGGTAGAGGAACACGGCTCGGGCGCGGTCACGAGCATCCGGGACATCGAGGCGGTCGAGGAGCGCCTTGACCTCAGAGCCGGGCAGCGACGCGGCCGCCAGCTCCTCGACCTCGTCCTCGGGGAGGGCGTCGACCGCCTCCATGCCGCGCGCGACGATCTCGCCGTGGCTGCGGTGGCTGCCGAACGTGTGGTCGTCGAGCGTGAGCGCGAGCGCCTGCCCGGTGGCCGCTGCCTCCTGCCCGATCGAGAGATGGGCGGGGCCGCGGTAGTCGTAGGAGAGGCCGTGGTAGTCCGTGCCGCGCTTGATCGAGTCGAGCATCGTCTCGAGCTCGCGAATGACGAGCATGTTCCGCAGCACCGCGACGAGCCGGTCGTCCCCGTAGCGGACACGCTCGTCCCCGAGTGCCGTGTCGTAGCTGTTCACGGCGATCGGGTCGAGCCGGAGCCGCCCCCGCTCGCGGATCTGTCCCGGGTCGACGAGGAGAGACCGGGTCACGGCACCCCGACCGTCAGCCGCGGAGCACCGCGTCGAGCGTCGGCTCGATCCCGGACGCGTCGAGCGACGTGATCTGGATCAGCTGGAGCGAGCTGTTGGTGCGACCGACGGCGAAGGAGGGCGTGCCCTGGACATGGGCGGACGAGGTGAAGGCCGCCGCTGCCGCCGCCTTCGACCTGACGGCCGCGGAGCTTCGCTTCGCGAGCATCTTGGCGACGTTCAGGCCCTTGACGCTCTTGCCGACCGAGCGGAGGAAGGCGTCGGTCGCCCAGCCGGTGTTCTCGGGGCCCTGGTTGAGGTAGAGAAGCTCGACGACGTTCCAGAGCCGGTTCTGGAGGCCCGCCGAGAGCGCGGCACGGAACAGGCGTGTCGAGTCGGGCCCGACGAACGTCATGCCCGTGAAGACGATACGGACCTTGCCGGGGCGGACGTAGTGCTTGATGATCGCCGGCAGCGTGTTGCGCTCCCACTCGGCGCAGTACGGACACTGGAGGTCGGCGAACTCGACGAGCGTCACGGGCGCCTTCGGCGAGCCGAGCGCGACGCCGTGCTGGGGGATGCCCCGGAGCAGCGCGGCGACCTCGGCTCCCCCGACGGGCTTCGACCCTGCCGCGGCGTGTGTACCGGCCGCTCCGAACGCAAGCGCGCAGACGGTCACGACGAGCACGGCGAGCCTACGGCGCATGGTCCTCCGCCAGGG
The DNA here is from genome assembly GCA_963762675.1 of uncultured Thermoleophilia bacterium. Taxonomy (GTDB): domain Bacteria; phylum Actinomycetota; class Thermoleophilia; order Gaiellales; family Gaiellaceae; genus Palsa-739. Next base: position 328,941 of record CAVXLS010000003.1, read on the forward strand.
TCTCGATGCCGAGGTAGCGGCGCTGCAGCTCGCGGTCGCTCTCGAGCTCGGCGGCGGTCGTCTCGAGCACGATCTGGCCGCCGACCATGACAGCTGGCGCTGCGCGAGCGAGGTGGCGACGTTGAGCTTCTGCTCGACGAGGAGGATGTGCAGGCCGTGCTCGGAGAGCTGCCGGAAGACGTCGACGAGCTGGTCGACGATCGTCGGGGCGAGTCCCTCGGAGGGCTCGTCCATGATCAGGAGCTTCGGGTTCGTCATCAGCGCCCGCCCGATCGCGAGCATCTGCTGCTCGCCGCCCGAGAGCTGCGCGCCGCTGTTGCGGCGCCGCTCCGCCAGTTGCGGGAACAGCTCGTAGATCCGGTCCTTCGTCCACTCGGCGCTGTGCCGGCCGTTGACCATGTGCAGGTGCTCGTCGACGGAGAGCGACGGGAACAGCCGCCGTCCCTGCGGCACGTAGCCGATGCCGAGCCGTGCGATCGACTCCGGCGACTTGCCCACGAGCTCGCGGCCGACGAAGCGGATCGACCCTCGCGCCGTCCCGCGGAGGCTCGGCATCAGGCCGACGATCGACGTGCAGAGCGTCGACTTGCCCATGCCGTTGCGCCCGACGACGGCGATCGGCTCGGCGCCCATCTCGAACCCGACGCCCTGGAGGATGTGCGCGGACTCGTAGAAGGCGTCGAGGCCCTCGACGGCCAGCACCGGCTCGCTCACGACGCGCCCTCCTCCGTGTGGGCTCCGAGATAGACCTGGCGGACGAGCTCGTTCCTGCGGATCTCGTCCGTCGTCCCCTCGACCACCGTGTGGCCGTGGTGGAGCACGGTCACACGCTCCGCGACGCGGAGCGCGACGTCCATGTCGTGCTCGATCACCAGCAGCGTGATCGACCTGTCGAGCGCCAGCAGCAGCTCGGAGAGGAGCTGCCGCTCGCCGCGCGAGAGACCCGACGCGGGCTCGTCGAGCATCAGGACCTTCGGGGTGACGGCGAGGGCCATCGCGAGCGCCACCTGGCGGTGCTCGCCGTGCGAGAGGGACGAGACGAGCTCGGAGAGCTTGCTCTCGAGCGCCACCTGCCGGGCCGCCTCGCGCGCCCGCGCGCGGAGCGCCCCGTCCCGGCGAGGCAAGAGCACCGGTCGGTGGTGGCCGCCTTCGACGCCGAGGATCGCGAGGTAGATGTTGTCCTCGACCGTCAGGCCGCGGAACAGCCTCGACTGCTGGTAGGTGCGGGCGAGCCCGAGCCCCGGCCGGCGGCGGGCCGGGAGGTAGGTGATGTCCTGGCCGAACAGCTCCACCCGGCCCGAGGTCGCCGGCAGGTCGCCGGCGATCACGTTGAACAGCGTCGTCTTCCCGGCTCCGTTCGGGCCGAGGATCGCGCGCCGCTCGCCGGGGAGCACCTCGAGGTCGACGTCCTGCACGGCCTCGAGGCCCCCGAAACGCCGGCCGACCCCCCGCAAGCGGAGGGCCGGCGCGACGTTCGCGGCAGGCGACACGGTCTCGGTGGCGGCTGCCGTCATCAGTTGGCTACCTCTTGGGGAGGCCGTTGACGATGGGGATCTCCTTCCCGGTCCAGGGCAGCTTCTTGTGCACGCAGTTCGGGAAGGACCGGCCCGGCGCGGGGGTCTTGTGGCTGAAGAAGCCGCCGAAGGTCTGGTTCACCTGCGGCACCATCGCCACCGTCTTCAGCGCGAGCTGGCCCTTGCTGTTCTTGTACAGCTGGCCGATGTACGTGTCCTCGACCGCGTTGCGGTTCGAGTCCAGGTGCATCCTGCTGTACCCGGTCGTGAGCTTCACCTTCGCCAGCGCCTTCTTCAGCGCTGTCTGGTTTTTCGAGAGGTCGCCTCCGACGGCCTGGAGGCCCTTGATCAGGCCCCACGTGTTGACGAAGTAGTCGTAGACGAAGATGCTCGCCTGCTGGCCCTTGCTCGAGCCGAAGGGCGGGATCGTCTTGAACCACTTCTGGATGATCTTGTTGTACTTCAGCGCCGCGGGCGTGCGGAGGTCTGCCGCTTCCTCGCCCACGCCGACGTACGTGCCGGCCACGTCGTTCGACAGCGCCTCGAACTCGCCCGGCGTCCCCCAGAAGAGGTTGCCGACGGTCCGCTTCGAGTCGATCGGGCCCTTGGCCGACTCGTACGCCTTCAGCGCCGAGATGAGGCCGGAGCCGCCGACCCCCCAGAAGATGCCGTTCGTCTGGGTCGCGCCCGAGCCGGGCGTCGGCAGCTGCTGGACGTACGACGAGTAGTCGGTCGTGTTCAGCGGCGGGAACACCCGGGTGGTGATGTTGCCGCCGGCCGCGCAGAAGTCGACGATGAAGCCGGCCGTCGACGTCCAGGCGAAGCTGTAGTCGTCGGCGATCGTCGCTGCGTTCTTCCATCCCAGCTTGCGGACGGCGAAGTCGCCGAGACCGGCGTTCCACATCGCTCCGTCACCGTTGAAGCGGAAGAAGTTCGGCGCCTGCACCTTGAGCGTCGTGTCCTGCGCGCCTGCGGCGCCGTCCACGAACGTCCACTGCTGGTGCGCCTTCGCGTACTGCGCGATCGCGATCGACTCGTCACCGGAGAGCGGTCCGATCAGGATCTGCGCGCCCTTCTGCTCCATCAGCCGCCGGGTCTGGGTGATGATCACGTCCGCCCGGTCGTTGCCGCACCCGAAGCCGACGATCTGGATCGGATGGCCCGCGATCGAGCCGCCGACCATTCCGGCAGAGGGGTTGTTGGGGTTCTTCGGCTTCGCGCCGGTGAACTCCGAGAACGCTGCGATCGCCCCTGCGATGTCCTGGTTGTAGAACGACCCGAACGCGCCCTGGCAGTCGGAGACGATGCCGATCTTGATCGGCGTCCTGGCCGCGCTCTTCGTCGTCGCACCGAACGCCGCGGACACCGCCGCGGCTGCGACGAGGGCGGCTAGCCCGACCGCTGCAAGGAGGCGCCTTTTCATGAAGCGGCGCATAGTGCTCCTCCCGTTCCTCAAGGTCCTGCTCTGGACCGACCCTCCGACCACAGAGCGATTGTCAGGTAGCCGACCGTCCGTGACCGCACTCCGCCGGGCACGGAACCGTAAGTCCAGACGGAGCCCGGACGATCGAGCCATGGTTGAGAGAATCCGCTTGCGGTCGCGGGCGTTCATCAGCGGGTCGCCGGAGTCGCCGCGCGGCAAAGTACGGATCGGACTGCGCTCTGTACTTTTCCCGCACGAGCATCAGCGCTTCCGCCGATGATCGGGCGTCGCTGCGGTCGAATCGTTCGGAGTTGTGGCGGTCGCCCCTCCGATGCCGAAGCATGCCCCTGCGACAGGGATTGGCCGGCGGATTCGCGCGCTCCTCCTCGGAGCGGGCTCGAAGCGGGCTGCAGTCGGCCGGCTCGCCCTCCTCGCGGCGCTCGCGTTCGCTCTCGCGTGGATCCTGTTCCTCGCGCAGGGTCCCTCGACCACCGGCGTCAGCACGTGGCGCACGACGACGTTCGGCTCGGCCGTCCACGACCCGACGAGCTTCGTCAGGACGCTGCTCGACTCGCTGACGTACGCCGGCCTGCTCTTCGTCGTCGCGAGCGGTTTCACGCTGATCTTCGGCCTGATGCGCGTCGTCAACATGGCGCACGGGTCGTTCTTCCTGCTCGCCGGCTACATCGCCGTGCGGCTCCAGAAGGAGTACACGCATGTCGGCGTGTTCGGCCTGTCGAGCTCGCAGGTGAGCTTCATGAAGGACTGGCTCCTGCCGCTCGTGATCGCGACGGCCGTCGTCGCGGGCATCGGTCTGATCACGCAGCAGCTCTTCCTGCGCTGGAACCAGGGCCAGGAGCTGCGGCAGGCGCTGATCACGATCGCGCTGTCGCTGATCGCGGGCGACCAGATCCTCGCGCACCTCGTGCGCGGCGGCGCGGAGGGCATGACGTGGCCGAACCAGCTCGGCCCCGACAAGCAGATCCACCTCGGCTCGATCGCGTACCCGTGGAGCCGCGTCTTCATGCTGCTGCTCGCCATCGGGATCGGGCTCGGCCTCTACCTGTGGCTGCACGAGACGCGCACCGGCATGGTGATCCGGGCCGGGGTCGACGACCGCCACATGGTGCGCGCGCTCGGGATACGGATCGAGGTCGTCTTCGCGATCGCCTTCCTCGTCGGCACGGCGCTCGCCGCCTTCGGAGGCGTGATCGGCGCCTCCTTCTCCTCCGTCGCCCCGGGCATCGACGGGCAGTGGCTGCTCAACTCGCTCGTCGTCGTGATCATCGGCGGCATGGGCTCGCTCGGCGGCGCCGCCGTGGGTGCGCTCGCCTACGGCGCGCTCAGCAACTTCGCCGCCGTCTACCTGCCCACGACGAGTGCGAACTGCTGCACCGAGTACTCGATCATCCTCACCTTCGCACTGCTCACGATCGTGCTCGCGATCCGCCCGTACGGGCTGTTCGGCAGGCCGGCATGAGCCGCGCGCGCGGCGCGGTCTCGCTGGAGCGCTCGATCGGCGCGACGGCGCTCGTCGTGCGTCGCGCTCGGGCCGCTGATCTTCGACACGTTCTGGGTCAGCTTCATCCTCACGCAGGTCTTCTGGTACGCGATCGCGGCGGCGACGCTCATCTTCCTCAGCGCCTACGGCGGCATGACCTCGCTCGCCCAGGTCTCCATCTACGGCATCGCGGGGTTCGTGCTCGGCAACTGCGTCACCACCGGCGAGACGAAGGGGCTCAACCTCGGCCTCGACCCCTGGGTCGGCGTCGTGCTGGCGGTCGCGGTCGCGACCGCCGTCGCCTTCGTCCTCGGCGCGGTCGCGAGCCGCTCGACCGGCATCTACTTCCTGATGCTGACGCTGAGCTTCGCCGTGATGGTCAACTACTTCTTCGGCCAGGTCACCGTCGTCTCCGGCTTCGGCGGGGTGGGCAACGTCTCGAACCACCTGCCGCGCCTGCTCGGCCGGCCCGACCTGCACCCGAACCGGCTCTACTACGCGGCGCTGATCGTCGCCGTGGTGGGCTATTCGCTGCTGCGCTACCTCCTGCGCACGCCGTTCGGCCTCGTGCTCCAGGGGATCCGCGACGACCCGGTTCGGATGACCTCGCTCGGCTACAACGTCCCGCTCCACCGCATGCTCGCCTTCGGCGTCTCCGGGTTCGTCGCCTCGTTCGCCGGCGTGATCTTCGTCTGGTGGAACAACCAGATCTCGCCCGGCTCGATCGACATCACGGCCGCGCTCAACCTGCTCGTGATCGCCGTGATCGGGGGCCTGAGCCGCCTCGAGGGCGCCTGGATCGGCGCCCTCGTGTTCGTGCTCGTGAGCGACTACGCGCAGAGCATCGGCTTCCTGCGGGGAATCGGGTTGACACAGGATCGCTTCGAGACGCTGATCGGCCTCGTCTTCCTCGCGATCGTGCTGCTGTCGCCCAACGGACTGCTGGGAATCTGGGACTGGGTCCGGGCCGCCGCCGTCCGCGCGGTTCGGCAGGGGCGGCGGCCGGGAGGGGAGCCGCCGCAGGAATCGCCGGCGTAGACCGCGGCGCAGAAAGGAGCTGTCATGAACCCGATCGGCGTGTCCACCTGGATCTGGGCGTCGCCGCTCACCGACGGGGACGCCTCCCTCGTCGGACACGTGAGGGAGCTCGGCGCCGACGTGCTCGAGCTCGCCGTCGAGGACACGAGCAAGCTGAGCGCGGAGGCGATGCTGGCGACGGCGGAGGGAACCGGGATCGCCTTCTCGGTCTGCGGCGCCTTCGGCCCCGACCGCGACCTCTCGCACGAGGATCCGCGCTACCGGCGCCTCGGTCTCGACTACCTCGAGTTCCTCGTGGACCTCGCGGCGGCGGTCGGCGCGCCGACCGTCGTCGGCCCGATGTACTCGGCCGTCGGCAAGGCCCGGATGCTCAGCGGCGACGAGCGCGAGCAGCAGCGCGGCTGGGCCGTGGAGAGTCTGCGGGAGGCCGCGGACTACGCGGGCGCCAGGGGCGTCCGGCTCGCCGTCGAGCCCCTCAACCGCTTCGAGACCGATCTCGTGAACACGGCCGAGCAGGCGCTCGAGCTCTGCGACCGGATCGGTCGCGACAACGTCGGCGTTCTGCTCGACACCTTCCACATGAACATCGAGGAGAAGTCGGTTCCGGACGCGATCCGGCTCGCCGGAGACCGGCTCTTCCACGTGCACGCCTGCGAGAACGACCGCGGCACGCCCGGCACCGGCCACGTGGCGTGGCCCGACGTCTTCCGTGCGCTGCACGAGATCGGGTACGACGGACAGCTCGTGATCGAGTCGTTCACGCCCGCGGTGCAGGAGATCGCGAAGGCGGTCTCGATGTGGCGACCGCTCGACGCGACCGGCGACGACATGGCGCGGCAGGGTCTTGCCTTCCTGCGTGCCGGCCTGCTCGCGGCTGCCCCCGCACCCGTCTCGTGATCGAAAGGAGCGAAAGATGGCACGTCCTGTAACGCTGTTCACCGGCCAGTGGGCGGATCTGCCCTTGGAGGAGCTCGCGGCGAAGACCGCCGGAGTGGGGCTTCGACGGGCTCGAGCTTGCCTGCTGGGGCGATCACTTCGAGGTCGACCGGGCGCTGGCGGAGCCCTCGTACGTGGCGGAGAAGCGCTCGCTCTTGGAGCGGCACGGCCTGCAGTGCTGGGCGCTGGGGGCCCACCTGGTGGGCCAGGCGGTGTGCGACCGGATCGACACGAGGCACCGTGGGACGCTGCCGCCGGAGGTGTGGGGCGACGGCGACCCGGAGGGCGTCCGCCGGCGCGCCGCGGAGCGGCTCGCCGACACGGCGCGCGCGGCCGCCGCGTTCGGCGTCACGCAGGTGACCGGCTTCACCGGCTCGCCCGTCTGGCACCTCCTCTACTCGTTTCCGCCGAACGACTTCGACGAGATCGAGCACGGGTTCGAGGAGGTCGCGGAGCGCTTCGCCCCGATCCTCGACGTGTTCGAGCGGGAGGGCGTGCGCTTCGGGCTCGAGGTGCACCCGACGGAGATCGCCTACGACTTCGTCACGACGCGCAAGCTGCTCGACGGCGCTCGACCGGCGCGAGTCGTTCGGGATCAACCTCGACCCGAGCCACTTCGCGCACCAGTTCCTCGACCCGGCCGAGTTCGCGATCGAGTTCGCCGACCGGATCTACCACGTGCACGTGAAGGACTCGAAGCGCACGCTCGACGGCCGCAAGAGCATCCTCGGCGGCCACCTGAACTTCGGGCAGCGCGACCGCGGCTGGGACTTCGTCTCGCCGGGCCACGGCGACGTCGACTTCGAGGCGTTCTTCCGGGCGCTGAACGCGATCGGCTACGCGGGGCCGCTCTCGATCGAATGGGAGGACTCCGGCATGGACCGCGAGTGGGGCGCCCAGGATGCGATCGCCTTCGTGCGCCGCACCGATTTCGCCCCCTCCGCGGTCGTGTTCGACAAGGCGATGCAAAGGGGCTGACGATGGGAATCGGCGCGACAACCAGAGACCTCGCCGCCGTCGAGATCCCCGAGATCGGCGTCGGCATGCTCGGCTACGCGTTCATGGGCAAGGCCCACACGAACGCCTACAGGACGCTCGCGTACATGACGTGGCCGCCGCCGCTGATCGACCGCGGCTCGTCTCGATCGCGGGCCGGAACGCGGAGGCGGTCGAGGCTGCAGCACATCGCTACGGCTACGAGGGCTTCACGACCGACTGGCGCGAGCTCGTCGCCGACCCGCGGGTCGGGCTGCTTCGACAACGGCGGCCCGAACAGCCTGCACGCGGAGCCGACGATCGCGGCCGCCAGGGCGGGCAAGCACGTGCTCTGCGAGAAGCCGCTCGGCCGCACCGCGGACGAGAGCTTCGAGATCTGGCAGCAGGTCGCCGCGACCGGCGTGAAGCACATGTGCGCCTTCAACTACCGCTTCGTGCCGGCGGTGCGGATGGCCCGCCAGATGATCGACGCGGGCGAGCTGGGAGAGATCCGGCACTTCCGCGGCCGCTACCTGCAGGACTGGGGCGACGACCCGACCCTCGACACCTGGCGCTTCCACTCCGACGAGGCAGGGTCGGGCGCGCTCGGCGACCTCGCCGCGCACGTGATCGACCTCGCCCGCTTCCTCGTCGGCGAGGTCGCCTCCGTGTCGGCGGTCGCCCAGACGTTCGTTCCGGGGCGGCAGGTGGACGACGCGGTCGAGGTCGCGACCGAGTTCGCCGGCGGCGCCGTCGGCACGATCGAGGCCACCAGGCTCGCGCTCGGCCACCGCAACGGGCTCGCATGGGAGATCAACGGCAGCAAGGCGTCGCTCCGCTTCGACCTCGAGCGACTGAACGAGCTCGAGATCTACCGTGCCGGCGCCGACCGCGGCTTCACGACGGTGAAGGTCTCAGACCCGGACATGCCGTTCTGGTCGTGGTGGTGGCCGCCGGGTCACATGATCGGCTGGGAGCACACCTTCGTCCACGAGATCCACCACCTCCTGGCGGCGATCGCCGGCGACGGCGAGATCGCCCCGTACGGTGCGACCTTCGAGGACGGCTACCGCGCCGCCGAGGTGTGCGACGCGATCCTCCGCTCCACGAAGTCCGGCGAGCGGGAGATCGTCTCGTACCGGGCGTCCACGAAGGCCGGTGTCTGAGATGGCCGGCCGGAGTGTCAACGTCGCGATCGTCGGGCTCGGTTTCGGCGCCGAGTTCATTCCGATCTACCAGCGGCATCCTGGCGCGAAGCTCGTCGCGATCTGCCGCCGCAACCGCAAGGGCCTCGACGCCGTGGGTGACGCCTTCGGCGTCGAGCGCCGCTACACCGACTACGAGCGGCTGCTCGCCGACCCGGACGTCGACGCCGTCCACATCAACTCGCCGATCCCCGACCACGCGTGGATGACGATGCAAGGCGCTGAAGGCGGGAAAGCACGTCGCCTGCACGGTGCCGATGGCGACGACGATCGCCGACGCGAGGCGGATCGTCGAGCTCACGAAGCGAACCGGGCTCCGCTACATGATGATGGAGACGGTCGTCTACAGCCGCGAGTTCCTCTGGCTCAAGCAGCTGTACGAGGACGGCGAACTGGGCAAGCTCCAGTTCCTGCAGGCGAGCCACCAGCAGGACATGGACGGCTGGCCCGACTACTGGCCCGGCCTGCCGCCGATGTGGTATGCGACCCACTGCGTGGGACCGATGCTCGCGCTCACCGACGCCACGGCGGAGTACGTCTCGTGCTTCGGCTCCGGGACGATCCGGAAGAAGCTGGTCTCCGAGTACGGGTCGCCGTTCGCCGTCGAGAGCGCTCACGTCAAGCTCCAGGACTCCGACCTCGCTGTGCGGATCTACCGCTCCCTGTTCGACACGGCGCGCCAGTACCGCGAGTCGCATCGACGTCTACGGCTCGAAGCGCTCGTTCGAGTGGACGCTCGTCGAGGGCGAGCGGCACGTCCTGCACACGGCGAAGCTGCCGGAGGCGGAGATCCCGACGCGTGTCAGGGCGCCCGACTTCGCCTCTCGGCTGCCCGCCCCGATCCGCCGCTTCACGACGAAGGGTGTGTACGACCTCGCGAAGCACACGCATCTGAGCTTCACGCAGGGCGCCGGCCACGGCGGGTCGCATCCGCACCTCGTGCACGAGTTCGTCTCCGCCCTGCTCGAGGACAGGCCCCCGTTCCCGGACGCACGGCGCTCGGCAAACTGGACGTGCGTCGGCCTCTGCGCGCACGACTCCGCGCTCGCCGGCGGGAAGATCGTGCGGCTGCCGGCGTTCACGGTGTCGTGACCGCCGGGACCGCGCCGATCGAGGTCGTCTGCCTCGGGATCCTCGTGGCGGACGTCCTCGCCCGGCCGGTCGACGCCGTGCCGCCCTGGGGCTCGCTCGCCCTCGTCGAGGAGATCGCGCTCCGGGGCGGCGGCTGCGCGCTCAACACGTCGAGCGCGCTCGTCCGGCTCGGCGTAAGGGCCGCGGCGGTCGGCAAGGTCGGCTCGGACCCGTTCGGCGACTTTCTCCTGCGGCTCCTCGACGAGCGCGGAGTCGACCGGAGCGGTGTCGTCCGCGACGCCGCGGCCCCGACCTCCGCGACCGTTGGGCTCGTCTCCGCCGACGGGGAGCGGACGTTCCTGCACCTGCCCGGGGCGAACGGGACGCTGACGCTCGAGGAGCTCGACCCGGAGGTGCTCTACCGGGGCCGCTGGCTCCACGTCGCGGGCGCCCTCGTCCTCGAGGCGCTCGACGGCGAGCCGATCGCTGCGCTCCTCGCCGAGGCGCACGAACGGGGGCTCCGCACGAGCCTCGACACGGTCTTCGACGCGAGCGGCCGCTGGGAGCGTGTCGTCCCGGCCCTTCCGCACGTCGACCTCGCCGTGCCCAGCCTCGAGGAGGCGCGGGCGATCTCGGGCGAGACGGAGCCGGCGCGGGTGGCCGCGTGGTTCCGCGAGCAGGGTGTCGGGATCGTCGCGCTGAAGGAAGGCCCGCTCGGCTGCCACGTCGCAGCGGACGGCTTCGAGGGCGCGGTCGCCGCCCCGGAAGTGCGTGCCTTCGACGGCACGGGAGCCGGCGACGCGTTCGCCGCCGGCATGATCCGGGGCCTCCTCGCGGGCTGGGACACCGAACGGTCCGCGCGCCTCGGCTGTGCCGCGGGCGCGCTTGCGACGACGGCGGTCGGCGCGTTCGAGGGAGTGGGGGATCTCGCGGCGACGCTCGCGCTCGCGGAGCCGGCGTCGGGCGACGACGGGACAATCGCAAACCCTGAGAGGAAGGTGGCGACATGAAGACGAGTCTCGGCATCTGGGCGATGGGCCCGATGATCACGCGGTTCGTGCCCGGCGGCTATCAGCCGCAGCACGCCGCCGAGCCCACGGTGGAGAAGGTGCGCCGCGCGGTGGAGGGGCTCGGCGACCTGATCGACGATTACGAGTTCCACTACCCGCAGGAGCTGTCGGCGGACAATCTGGAGGAGGTGCGTGCGGCGCTCGATGGCCACGGCATCTACTGCATGGCGACCGGCCTCCATCTCGACCCGGTCTTCGGCCGCGGCGGCCTCTCGGCACCCGACGACGCGGTGCGCACGGAGGCGCTTCGGCGGACGTTGGAGGCGATCGACTTCGCGGCCGAGGTCGGCGCGAACTTCATCATCTGGCCTGGGATCGAGGGCTACAACTATCCGTTTCAGACCGCGTACGCCGAGAGCTGGGCGCGGTTCGTGGACGGCGTCGGGCAGGCTGCGCAGCGCTGCGCCGAGCACGGTTTGAAGCTCTTCCTGGAGCACAAGAACTCCGAGCCGGCCATGAAGATCTTCATGCGCAACATCGGGATGACGTTGCACGTGATCCACAAGCTCCGGGCGCAGGGCATCGACAACGTTCAGGTGAACATGGACTGGCAGCACCTGATCATGAACGGCGAGAACCTGGCCGAGTACGCGGCGCTGCTGGCGGCCGAGGGGCTGCTCGGGCACCAGCACGGCAACTCGGGCTGGGGCACCTTCGACGACGACAACATGGTGGGCGCGACCGCGTTCATGGAGACGCTCGAGCTGGCCGTGGAGCTGCACCGCGCCGGCTACGGGGAGAACGGGGAGCGGCTCGGCTTCGACCTCTATCCGTACACCGAGGACGCGGTGGCGGCCGTCCGGCGCTCGGTGCTCGCGTGGCGCTTCATCGAGGACGTCGCCCTGCGCCTCGACGGCGACGAGCTGCGCATGGCGCAGGCAGCGAAGGACGCCGTCCGCGCGCACGAGCTCGTCTTCGAGGCGCTCGGCGCACCGGACGCGCATCCGGCGCAGGCGCCCGTCGCCACGGCGTGACCGTCTTCGCCGGGATCGACGTCGGGACGACCGGGGTCAAGACCCTGGCCGTCTCGACGACCGGCGAGGTGCTCGCCCGCGCCGAGGAGCTGCATCCGCTCTCGACTCCGAGGCCCGGCTGGGCCGAGCGGAGTCCCGACGACTGCGGCCGTGCGGCGGAGTCCGCGCTCGCCCGGCTCGGCGTGGAGCCCGCCGGCATCGGCCTCTCGGGGCAGATGCACGGGCTCGTGTGCCTCGACGCGCAGCAGCGCGTCTGCGGCCGAGGATCCTCTGGAACGACCGGCGCACCGGCGCACGGTGCGTCGAGGTCGAGGAGCGGATGGGCTTCGAGCGTTCGTCGAGCGCACGGCCGTGGAGGAGGGGGCCGCCTTTGGCGCGTCGCTGCTCGGCGGCGTCGCCGCCCGCATCTTCGCCGACGTCCATTAGGCCGTCGCCGCCTGTGTCCACGTGCGCGGAACGGTTCGAGCCCGAGCCGCGCCGGGGCGAGCCCTACCGGGAGGCTACCGGCGCTTCGGGCAGCTGTACCCGGCGCTGCGGCCGTTCGGCGGATCCGTAGAACGCCGAACGTCCGATCAGGGGGGCTGACGATGGGGGCGCGCGACGCCCCCCGCATCCTGGCCTCATGAGACGCGTCGCGATCGCCGCCCCGGCCGCCCTCCTCGCAGCGACGGCGCTCGCCGCGCTGCGGGAGCGCGAGCTCGCAACCGCGCGTCTACACGAGCCCGGCCGCACCGAAGTACGTTCGGCCGCCCGGGACGCACTTCCAGGGACGGAACTCGAAGACGATCGGCACCATCGTCGTGCACAAGAGCTCGGTGCTGACGTGGGCGAGCGACGGCCCGATCTTCCAGCTCTGGGACGCCGGGCAGCGGATCCGCGTCCGGACGCAGGAGCACGCCGGCACGCTGCGCCTGCAGCCCGGCACCTACAGGAAGGTGTCGGTGATCGCCTTCGGCAACTGGCTGCTGACGATCACGCCCGGCTAGCCGCCGTCCCTCCGGGCCGCGGGCCGGGCGGAATACGCGAATCCGCGGAGCGGTGCTCCGGAGAAAGCACCGTCGTGCCGGAGAGGCCCGTGTGAGAGGAATCCTCGAGGTGCTCGAGACAGTTCACGTGCCGACGACGATCGACGACGCGCTCGCCGCTCTCGACCGCGGAGCGCGCCTGGTCGGCGGCGGCACGACCGTGATGCCGATCGTGAACACGCTGCCGCTCGACTTCGAGGAGCTCGTGAGCCTGCGCCGTGCCGGTCTCTCCGGGATCCGCGTCGCAGACGGCACGGCACTCGTCGGCGCGACGACCACCGTGGCCGAGCTCGGAGCCGACGAGCACCTCGCGTTCCTGCGCCCCGTGGTCGAGGCCTTCGCCTCGCCTGCGCTCCGGAACCTCGCCACCGTCGGTGGAAACCTCTTCGTGCCGCAGCCCGGGGGCGATCTCGCGGTCTGCCTGCTCGCGCTCGGCGCCGCGGTCGAGATCGCCGGGCCGGGCGGGAAGCGCGAGGCCGACGTGTCCGAGGTACTCGACGAGGGCGTGCGCGCGGGCGAGCTCGTCACCGCGGTGCGCGTCCCGATCCCGGCGGCCGGCACGTGGTTCTACGCGAAGGCGATGCGGCGGGCGCGCAGCGCTCCCGCGATCGTCTCGATCGCGGCGGTCGTCGCGGTCGCGGACGGCGTCGTGCGCTCGGCGCGGATCGCGCTGGGCGGCGCGGGCGAGCGGCCCGTCCGTGCGATCGCCGCAGAGGAGGCCCTCGTCGGGCGCGCGCTCGACGCCGAGGCCGTCGACGCGGCTGCCGCGGCCGCGGCCCGCGACGCCTCGCCGTTCGACGACGCGGTCGCGAGCGCGTGGTACCGCAGCCGCGTCCTTCCCGTCCACTTCCGTCGTGCGTTCCTCGGGAGAGAGCTGAGATGAAGTCACGCGTCGTCGAGCTGGTCGTCAACGGCAGGCAGCGGGAGCTCCTCGTCAGGCCGGGCACGTCGCTCCTGGCCGCCGTCCGTGATGTCCTGGGTCTGACGGCCGCGAAGCGCGGCTGCGCCGTCGGCAGCTGCGGCGCCTGCACCGTGCTCCTCGACGGAAAGCCCGTCCTCTCGTGCCTCGTGCCGGTGGAGACCGTCGAGGGCTCGGCCGTCCGCACGCTCGAGGGGACGACTCCCGGGGACGGCTCGCTCAGCGAGCTCCAGGCCGCCTTCGTTGACGGGTTCGCGACCCAGTGCGGCTTCTGCACGCCGGGGATGATCATGGCCGCCGAGGCGCTGCTCGCGGAGAACCCCGACCCGACGCGCGACGACGTCGTGCGCGCGATCTCAGGCAACGTGTGCCGCTGCACGGGCTACGCGTCGATCATCGACGCGGTGCTCGACGCGGCCGCCCGGCGCCGCGCCGCGAGCGTCACGCCGGTCGAGGCGGGCTGAGCGGAGGGAGGGCAGATGACGGCTGATCTGATCGACACCACGTACTTCGCGGACGAGCGCGCGGCGAGCCTCGACGTCGTCGGCACCTCGGTGCCCCGGTCGGACGCGCGCGGGCACGTCACCGGCAAGACGCAGTTCTTCGAGGACCTCCGGGTTCCCGATCTGCTCCACCTGAAGATGCATCGCTCCGAGCGCCACCACGCTCGGCTGAAGCACGTCGACGTCTCCGGCGCCCTCGAGGTGCCGGGCGTCGTGCGCGTGCTCACGCACGAGGACGTGCCCGCGAACTGGTACACGGTCCTGCGCCTGATCGGTGTCGAGCCGAACGATCAGCCGGTGCTTCCCGAGGATCGCGTCCTCTGGCGCGGCGAGCCGATCGTCGCCGTCCTGGCCGAGACCGAGGCGGCAGCCGTCGAGGGCGCGGCGCGCGTGCGCGTCACCTACGAGGATCTGCCTCCCGTTCTCGACATGGAGGAGGCGCTCGCCGAGGCCACGACGCCGTTCAAGCCCCACGGCGCGAACTACTTCGTCTACGAGGGCCACCACTGCCGGCGCATCCGCTTCGGCGACGTCGAACGCGGCTTCGCCGAGGCCGACCACGTCTTCGAGTGGATGTACCGGTCATCGCCGATCGAGCACGCGACTGTCGAGACGACAGGGTGCATCGTCGTGCCGCAGCCGAGCGGGCGGCTCCGGATCCACAGCAACACGCAGGCCTGCTTCTTCACGCTCGACAACACGGCCCTGATCCTCGAGACCCCGTTCAACAAGCTCCAGCTCGTCGGCGGCACCGTCGGCGGAGGCTTCGGCGGCAAGGTGGACGTGATCGTCGAGCCGATCGCGTGCGTCGCCGCGCTCGCGACGAACCGCCCCGTCAAGTACGTCTACAGCCGGCTCGAGGAGATGCAGGTCTCCTCGACGCGTGCGGCGGAACGCTTCGTGATCCGCGACGGCGTCATGGACGACGGTCGCATCGTCGCGCGCAAGGTGACCTCCTACATGGAGGCGGGCGCGTACTCCGGGCACAGCCCCTACGGCACGACGAAGTGCGCCGCGCACATGCCCGGCCCGTACGCGATCCCGAACGTCTGGGTGGACGCCCACTGCGTGTACACGAACCGGACGCCGACCGGGCCGATGCGCGGCTTCGGCGTCACGATCGCGGACTTCGCGCTCGAGACCCAGATGGACCGGATCGCGCGCGAGCTGCACATGGATCCGCTCGAGCTGCGGCTCAAGAACGCCTATCGGGACGGCGACCTGAAGGCCCACCGCAAGCTCACGGAGGGCGCGGCTCTCGTCGAGGTGATCCAGCGGGCAGCCGACCTCTCCGGTCACGAACTCGGGGAGCGCTACCACAAGATGTCCTCGCTGACCCACGAAGGGGGGACCGCCTGATGGCCAGGTTGCGCGGGCGCGGCTACGCCGCGGTGAACTACCCGACCGGCATGAACCTCGGCGGCGATCCGTCGCAGGCGCTCATCCACGCGACGACGACCGGGACGTTCGTGATCTCCCTCGCGTCGGCCGATCTCGGCGAGGGGCTGAAGACGGTGATCGCGCAGATCGCCGCGGAGACGCTCGGCCTGCCGCTCGAGTACGTGCTCGTCGACACGGCCGACACCGACACCGGGCCGCACGACATGGGCACGTTCGCGAGCCGCGCCACCCACCGCGTGGGCAACGCGGTCGATGATGGCCGCGAACGAGGCCCGCGAGGTGATGCTCGAGGTCGCCGGCCTGGAGCTCGAGGTCGACCCGCACGACCTCGAGACGGACGGCAGCGGCTTCGTCTCCGTCCGCGGCGCCCCGGAGCGGAAGATCTTCATCGTCGACCTCGCGCTCGCCGCCCACTTCAAGCACGGCCGCACGCTCTCCGGCCGTGGCATGTTCCTGAAGCAGAAGAACGATCCCGTGCCGGAGACTGGGGAGATGGACCCCGACTCGTGCCAGGCGCACGCGTGCACGATCGCGGACGTCGAGGTCGACGACGAGACCGGGATCGTGCGCGTGCTCAAGCTCTTCAACGTCTACGAGCTCGGACGCGCGATCAACCCCGCGCTCGTGCGGCAGCAGATCGAGGGCGGCGCCTGGATGGGCATGTCGCACGCGCTCTACGAGACCGCCGAGCCCTACTATCCGTCTCGCGACCACCTGCCCGCCCACTTCGGCGAGTACCCCTGCCGGGCCCGGGTGACATCGCCGAGATGGAGAGCGTCGTCATCGAGCGCCCGTCCGCCAGCGGCCCGTACGGCGCGAAGGGGATCGGGGAGATGACGGCCAACTCGCCGATCGCCGCAATCGGCAACGCGATCTTCGACGCGTGCGGCGTCCGGCTCGACACGATGCCGTTCACGCCGGAGCGCGTGCTGCGTGGGCTCGACGCCCTGCACGCGGGCGCCGTGGCGTGACGGCTCTCGAAAGGAGACGTCCATGCTGAAGTTGATCTCCCTGCTGCGACGCGCCGAGGGGATGTCGAAGGAGGAGTTCCGCACGTGGGTGCTCGACGAGCACTCGACGATCGCACGCGAGTTGCCCGGCCTGCGCTCGTACACGGTCAGCGTCGTCGAGAGCGACGACGGCCCCTACGACTGCGTCAACGAGATGACCTTCGACGACGAGGAAGCGCGGGCGGCCGCGTTCGGGTCGGAGCACGGCAAGGCTGTCGCGGCCGACGCGGCCGCACACGCCTCCGAGCGCGTCCACCTCGTCACCACCGAGCACCGGCAGCTCTGACGTGGCCGCGGTCGGCGGAGTCGTCGACGCGCACCACCACGTCTGGCGACGCGCCGACCTGCCCTGGCTCAACGGACCGATGGTGCCGCGCATCTTCGGTCCCTACGAGCCGATCCGGCGCGACTACGCGATGGAGGAGTACCTCGTCGACACGGCCGGTACCGGCGTGTCGGCGTCTGTCTACGTGCAGGCGAACTGGCCGCTGGAGCGCTCGCTCGACGAGGTGCGCTGGGTGCACGAAGTGCACGAGCAGACGGGCTGGCCGAGTGCGATCGTCGGTTCCGCCGACCTGTTCGACGCCGGGGCGCCGGCGGTGTTCGCGGCCCAGCAGGCGGCCTCGCCGCTCGTGCGCGGGATCCGGCTCCAGCTGCACTGGCACGAGAACGAGCTCTACCGGTTCGCGTCCGCGCCCGACCGGATGCGCGACCCGGTGCTGCGCCGCAACGTCGCGCGGCTCGCCGACCTCGGCTGGGTCTTCGAGCTCCAGGTCTTCTCCGGCCAGATGGCCGACGCCGCCGACCTCGTCGCTGCGCTGCCCGACGTGACATTCGTCCTCCTGCACGCCGGCATGCTCGAGAGCGCCGCAGACGACCACGTGCGCCCGTGGCTCGCGGGGCTCGACCTGCTCGCCGCGCAGCCGAATCTCGTCGTGAAGCTCAGTGCTCAGGGGACGTTCGTCCATCGCGTCGACGAGGAGCTGATCGGGCTCGTCGCGGACGCATCGCTCGAGCGGTTCGGCGCCGAGCGGTGCATGTTCGGCAGCAACTTCCCGATCGAGAAGCTCTGGAGCGACTACTCGACCCTGCTCGGAGCGTGGCAGGCTGCGCTCGCCTCGCGCTCCGAGGCGGAGCGGCGCGACGTCTTTACCGACACCGCCCGGCGGGTATACAGGATCTGAAGGAGGAAGCGATGGCGACCGTCGTCCTGCTCGGAACCCTCGACACGAAAGGCGAGGAGTACGCATTCGTTCGTGCGCGGTTGCAGGAGCGGGGCGTGGAGACGCTGCTCGTCGACGCCGGCAGCGGCGGTCGCGCCGCTCGTCTCGCCCGACATCCCTGCTTCAGAGGTAGCCCGCGCCGCCGGAGCGGAGCTCGCCGACCTCACGGACCGCGGCGAGGCCGTCGAGACGATGGCGCGCGGCGCGGAGGCCGTCGTCCGGCGCCTCCGCGCGGAGGGACGGCTGCAGGCGATCGTTGCGCTCGGCGGCTCGGGCGGCACCTCGATAGCCGCACGCGCCATGCGTGCGCTCCCCGTCGGCGTCCCGAAGCTGATCGTCTCGACGATGGCGTCAGGCGACACCCGCCCCTACGTCGGCGCAACCGACGTCACGATGACCTATTCGGTCGTGGACATCTCGGGCATCAACGCTATCTCGGAGCGGATCCTCGCCAACGCCGCCGCCGCGATCGCGGCGATGGCGCAGGTCGAGGTGCCTGAGCGTCTCGACGCCCGGCCGCTGATCGGGGCCACGATGTTCGGCGTTACGACCCCGTGCGTGACCCGGGCGCGCGAGCGCCTCGAGGAGCTCGGCTACGAGGTGCTCGTCTTCCACGCGACCGGCACGGGCGGGCAGTCGATGGAGGCGCTCGTCCGTGATGGATTCCTGGCCGGCGTGCTCGACGTCACGACGACCGAGCTCGCCGACGAGCTCGTCGGGGGTGTGCTCTCGGCGGGTCCGGAGCGGCTCGACGCTGCCGGCGAGCTCGAGCTGCCGCAGGTGGTCTCGCTGGGCGCTCTCGACATGGTGAACTTCGGCCCCAGGGACACGGTGCCGGATCGGTTCCGCGGCCGGAATCTCTACGAGCACAACCCGACGGTGACGCTGATGCGCACGACGCCGGGCGAGTGTCGCGAGCTGGGACGGACGATCGGGCGCAAGCTCTCTGCCGCGCGCGGCCCGACAGCGCTGTTCGTCCCGCTGCGCGGGGTCTCGATGATCGCGGTCGAGGGCGGCCCGTTCCACGATCCCGCCGCGGACGAGGCGCTGCGCGAGGGACTCCACGAGACCCTGTCGGATGCCGTCGAAGTGCACGAGCTCGATCTCGACATCAACGATCCGGCCTTCGCGGAGGCGATGGCCGACCGCCTGCACGAGCTCGTGCAGGGGCCGGGCGAAGGGAAGGAGAGGACATGACCCGCGAACAGGCGCTCGAACGGCTCCGCGCAGAGGTCGCCGCCGGGTCGCCGATCATCGGCGCCGGCGCCGGCACGGGACTGTCGGCGAAGTGCGCCCAGGCCGGTGGTTGCGACCTGATCATCATCTACAACTCCGGCCGCTACCGGATGGCCGGCCGCGGCTCGCTCGCCGGGCTGCTCCCGTACGGAGACGCGAACGCGATCGTCGTCGAGATGGCTGCCGAGGTGCTCCCGATCGTCCGCGAGACGCCGGTGCTCGCCGGCGTGTGCGGCACCGACCCGTTCCGGCTGATGCCGGTATTCCTGCGAGCAGCTGAAGGCGCTGGGCTTCTCCGGACGTGCAGAACTTCCCGACCGTCGGCCTGATCGACGGCACATTCCGTCAGAACCTGGAGGAGACCGGAATGGGGTATCGACCTCGAGGTCGAGATGATCCGGCAGGCGCGCGAGCTCGACCTTCTCACCTGTCCGTACGTGTTCGATCCCACGCAGGCGCGCGCGATGGCCGAGGCGGGCGCAGACGTGATCGTCCCCCACATGGGTCTCACGACCGGCGGAGCGATCGGCGCCGAGACCGCCAAGACGCTCGACGAGGCGGTCGAGCTCGTCCAGGCGATGCACGATGCGGCTGTCGACGCGAACCCGGATGTGCTCTGCCTCTGCCACGGCGGGCCCATCGCAGAGCCTGACGACGCCGAGTACGTGCTCGCGCGGACGGATGGGGTCGTCGGGTTCTTCGGCGCCTCGTCGATGGAGCGGCTTCCGACCGAGATCGCGATGACCGAGAACATGCGTCGCTTCAAGGCGATCGCTCCGCGTGAGCGGGAGGAGGTACGGCCGTGAGCCTGTTCGTGAAGGCCGCCGACGTTCGCGAGGACACGTTCGACTGGGGCGTGATCGGCTGGCGGTGCGGTCCCGGCAACACCGGTGCGAAGAACTTTGTCGTCATGGACGTGTCGATCTGGCCCGGACAGCGGCACGACTTCCACAAGCATCCCGAGCAGGACGAGATGATCATCGTGCGCTCCGGCAGGCTCAAGCAGTACCTGGAGCAGGAGTCCGAGACCCTGGGCCCCGGAGACTCCGTCTTCATCGAGGCCGGCGTTGTCCACGCCTCGATCACCGTCGGGGACGAGCCCTCCGTGGTGCAGATCGTGATCGGCCCTGCCCTCGGAACCGACACCGGCTACGAGATCGTCGACATGTCGAGCGAGGAGCCTTACGCCTCGCTGCGTCTCGAGCGGATCGTGTGAACGACGAAACCGGAGAGGCGAAGCCGCCGTTGTGCTTCGCCTCTCCGGAGATCCTCTTCCAAGGAGCGGGTCTCACCCCGAGCGAGCACGCGGCCAAGGTCGTCCGTGCAAGCGTTCTGGAGTACCCCCAAGCTCGGTCCCCCCGGCCAAACCGGCTGTTTCCAGCGGGTTATCGGATGGAGCGTACCGGGATCGAACCGGTGACCTCCGGCTTGCAAAGCCGGCGCTCTCCCAGCTGAGCTAACGCCCCGTAGGCGTCAGTCTAGAGCCGACGCGGCGTGCGGCGGAGTTCTCCGGTGCGTCGGACGGATCAGTCCGCGGTGATCCGGCGCCCGAGCTGTCTGGCCCACCAGGCGATCTCGTCCCAGGCGTCGCCCCGCCGGCGCTGTTCCACCACCGGCCACATCGCTGCGACCGGACCGCTGTCGACGTCCAGTGTCTCTTCGGTGTCCCCATCCTCGACCACGACCTCGTGCACTTCCCCGGTGTCGTCGAGACGGTAGACGGTTGACGGATATCCGGCCACGGCGGCGCTCCTTGGTCGATTTACGTGCGCCGCAGACCTGCCGCAACAGCATCGCCACCGGAGGGGCGCCTGTCGATCCCTCGCATGAGGGTTAACGGGCGAGCGGCCGCTACGAGTGGTGTCCGCTCAGTGTCTGACCGTGTGCTCAGGCCGCCCGCTCGAGCCGCTCTTCGACCCGGGCCCGCGCGACGATCGAGTCTCGATCGCCGAAACGCAGGCGTGCCCGGACGGAGCGATGCTCGTCCCAGAGCCGGTCGAGCTCCGTGTCGAGCGCGCGGATCTCGCTCCGGACCTCGGGGTCGTACTGCTCGGAAAGCCTGTGCCAGAGCTCCGTGCGCTCCTCGCTCAGGCGCTCGATCTCCTCGTGGATCTCCTGCAACGTCCTCATGCCCGTCCTCAACGGATCAGATGCCCGCTGCATTCCGCGCGAATCCTCAGGAATACCCGAGGTCTTCGAGACGATCCTCGTCGAGCCCGAAGTAGTGGGCGAGCTCGTGCAGGACGGTGATCCGGATCTCCCGCTCGAGCGCGTCCGGATCCGGGAACGACTCCACGAGCGGCAACCGGAAGATGCGGATCCGGTCGGGCAGCGAGCCCGCCCAGTCGCCGCGCTCCGGCAGCGGCACCCCCTCGTAGAGCCCGAAGAGGTCGGGGTCGTCCGGGTGCTCGTCCTCGACCGTGACCTCGACGTTCCGGACGGCGTCCTTCAGCTCCGCCGGCAGCGACGCGATCGCCCGCTCGACCCGGTCCTCGAACCTCATGCGCTCACCAGGTCGGGTCGCGGGAGACGGGAGCGCGCGGCCGGCGCCGGGCGACCACGGGCACCGTCGCCACGCCGAAGGCGAAGCGCCTTCGCCGCGACCAGGCCGGCCGTGTCGACCGACGTGGTGCGGGTCGGGACGGTGTCCCGCAGCGGCAGCATCGCCCGGGGAGTGTACGCCGCGTATTACTTGACATATAGACACTAAGGTTTTATTCTTTTGATCGCAACAGGTAGCAACATTTCAAAGGAGGACATCGCCATGGCAACACTTGTTCGCTGGGAGCCGTTCCGCGAGGTGGCCGCGCTCCAGAACGAGATGAGCCGCTTCATGAACGGCCTGCTCGAGGGCAACGGCCGCACCGACCAGAGCTGGATCCCGACCGCCGACGTCTGGGAGACCGAGAACGAGGTCGTGTACGCGTTCGATCTTCCCGGAATTCCCGAGGACAAGATCTCGGTCGAGCTCGACGACGGCGCGCTGACGATCAGCGCGAAGCGCGAGCGCGAGGAGAAGGTCGAGGAGGGCCGCTACTACCGCTTCGAGCGCCGCTTCGGCACCTTCTCTCGCACGATCGGACTGCCTCAGGGCGTGACCGACAACGACGTGACGGCGCGCTACGAGCACGGTGTGCTCCAGGTGCACGTCGGCAAGCCGGAGCAGCCGAAGCCGCGCAAGATCGAGATCGGCGTCGAGGCCGGCCCGAAGACGATCGAGGGCAAGGCCACCAAGAAGTAACGGGACGCTTCGCGTCCCTTAGCGCAACGGGGGCATCCGCCCCCGTTGCGCTAGACGGCGGCCAGCGCCTCCCGGATCCTGTCCGCGACCGACTCCAGCTCCAGCGCCTCGCCCGTCACCTCGCGGAGCAGCTCGTCGGCAGTGTGCTTCTGGCCCTCGCCCCAGAGCTCGCGCAGCAACGACCCGGCGTCACGGCGCGCGAACCAGACGTTGCCGAACCTCTCCCGCAGGTACGAGCGCAGCTGCGCCTCGAACGCCCAGGCGCGCAGGTACTCGGAGGCGTAGAAGCCGTCGTCGACGTCGGCGAGGTAGTCGGTGTCGCTCGGCGCGACCCCGAGCGCGTCGCCGAGCAGCTCGGTGTAGCGCTCGCGCACCCGCGTAACGTCGGGTGCGGCGTGGAGCTCGAGCTCGTAGAGGAGCTTCGCGCTGTAGCGGCGCAGGAGCCAGAGCAGCTGGGCGGCGCCCTCGGCCGCGAACTCGTACGGACGGGGGAAGTCGAGCCGGCGCTCGAGCCAGACAGGGTCGAACGTGAGGTGCTCGAGCAGCATCGCCCAGCCCTCCGTGACTGCGTTGTCGCCCAGGCGCTTCTCCTCCACCGCGAGCGCCGCGGAGGTGTGCGCGAAGTGCTCGGTGTGGCCGGCCTCGTGGAAGAGGGCGCGCCAGTCGTCCTGGCCGCCCTGCGGCTTGATGACGAGGATGACCCGCTCCGGGATCTCGACCGGCGCGCAGAACGCGCGCGGATCCTTGCCGGGACGCTCCTCGAGGTCGAGCTCGACGTTCTCCTGGCTGCGCAGGTCGATCCCGAGGTCGGCGAGCGTCCCCTCGAGCGCGGGAAGCATCCGATCCCTCGGAAACGCGTGATCCCACGGCAGGGCGCGCCAGACCCGGGCGGCGTCCCACCGCTCGGCCTCGTGCAGACCGAGACCGACGCGCGCGCGGAAGAGCCTGTCGCCGGTCTCCTGCCAGAGCCGCTCGGTCGAGTCGAGAAAGCGCCGGCACTGGTCCGCGAGGTCGTCGAGCTGGAAGCCGAAGCCGCGGTAGAGCTCGGTGTAGCTCGGCGCGCCGAGGCGCTCCGTCTCGCGATGGACGACCTCCGTCGCATGGAGGTACAGGGGGTTCAGATGCTCCTCGGTGAGGTCGTTTCGCGCCTGCTCGAGCCGCTCCCGCGTGGCGCGGTCGTCCTCGTTCATGATCCGCGGCCGGAGCATCCGGAACGGGATCTCCTCCTCCCCGACGACTGCGTGCAGCGTCGCCTCGAGCTCGGCCACGCGCTCCGCCTCCTCGCGGACGAAGTTCCCGAGATACTGCTCGGCCGCGAACCGCCAGAGCTCGCGGGTCCGACGGCCTCCGTTCGCCGAGGCGCGCAGGCCGAGCGCGGTGTCGAGCGTGGTCAGCCGCGCGTGGCGCTCGTAGATCGGGACGAGCTCGAACGTCTGCTTCAACCCGGCGAAGTGGAGGTACGCCTCCTCGCCGAGCTCGGCGAGGAAGCGGTCGGCCTCTGCGCTGAGCGCGTCGACCTCGCTGGTGCTGAGCTCGTCCGCCACCGGGCACTAGGATAGTCGCGTGCACGAGATCGCCCTCCGGACGGACCGTCGGACGCAGCTGATCGAGATCACCGACCGCGTGCGGGAGGCGCTCGGCGACGCGAACGGCGCCACCGCCGCACTCGTCTACGTCCCGCACACGACGGCGGGTGTCGCGATCAACGAGCGGATCGACCCGGAGCTCGTCACCGACCTCGAGAACGCCTTCCAGCTGGTCGTCGGCGACGACTGGGAGTGGCGCCACGACGACGCCGACGGGCCGAACGCACCCTCGCACGCGCGAGCCTCGCTCGCGTCCAGCCCGCAGGTGCTGATCCCGCTCCGCGACGGCGAGCTCGGGCTCGGCACCTACCAGGGGATCTTCTTCTGCGAGTTCGACGGCCCGCGCGATCGCAAGATCTACGTCGCGACGCTGAGCTGACGATCAGACGGAGAGGGTGGTCGACGTCCCGAGCGGGGCGCCGCTCGCGTCGAGCGCCGTGACCGCGGCGTAGGCGTCGGTCGTGGGAGCGGCGATCCGCGTCTCGAAGCCCCGTCTCGCGACCGTCTGGGCCACCTGGAGCGAGGCCGCCGCCCGGCCGGTCCGGAGCTGCCAGGCCGCGACGTCCGTGGCCCCGTTCCAGCTCGCGTAGAGCAGGCCGGAGGAACGGACGAGCGTGGGCGGGTCGGCCGGCTTCCCCGTCCAGGGGAAGCGAAAGGCGCGGTAGTTCTCGCCGCCGTTCGGCAGCCGCGCGTCGAAGCGCATCCCGCCGTTCGCGTCGAACTCGGTGAAATAGGGCTCGCCGCCCCAGCCGACGAACATGTCGCCGTTCTCGAGGAGCTGGGCGTTGCCCATGAACCGCGCCACGAGCGCGTTCGGATGATGGACGTACTTGTGGACGAGGACGGCTCGCTTGCGCGCCAGGTCGAGCCGGAGCAGCAGCGCCTTCGACTGCGGCTGCACCAGGGGAGCCGAGCCGTCGTCGAAGACGCTGACGAGCTCGGCGCCGTGGACGCGGGCGTCGTGCTGCCAGGCGAACACCGTCCCCGGCCCCATCCTGAAGTCGCTCTTCTTCCCGCCCAGGCGCCAGAGCACCTTGCCGGTCCGCCGGCTGATCTTGTAGACGGCCCAGGTGTTGCGGGCGGAGACGACGAGGTTGCCGTCGGAGGCGACGTCGATCGAGTTCGTGTGGAAGTAGTCGAACGGGTCGCCGGGCTTCTTCATGTACGACTCCTCGATCGACACGTGGTCGAGGCTCCGCCACTCCCAGAGGACACGGGCGCTCGGGATCTCGATCTCCTGGACGATGCCGTCGACGACGTGGCCGTGCGCCGGGCCGCCGACGCTCGAGAGGTTCATCGGCACCATCTCGTAGCTCGTCACGTACGCCGTCCCGTGCGGCGTGAGCAGGAGCTCGTGCAGGTCGGACTCGAGGTGGTGGCCGGCCGAGAACCGCGCGATCTCGCGGTACGAGGCATCGACGATGACATGCTCGCCGCGTCCGAGGCCGTGCTCGGTCTTCCCCTCCCACCACGCGAGCACCGGGGCGCCGCGGTAGGTCGCGGGCCGGAAGTTCATGGCCGTGTTCGGCGTCGTCGGCCTGAACCAGACCACCTGACCCTCGTTGTCGAGGATCAGCGTCCCGCGCTGCCCGGCGCCCGACGACGGCGCGATGAACACGTACCCGGGGGCGGTGTCCTCGGCCCTGTGCAGGACCGTGACCACCGGCGGCTCCAGGTCGGGCCGCGAGACGAAGCGCTGCACCCTGCCGTCCGCGGCCGCCGGCGCCGCCGGGCGGGCGAACGCGTCCGCGGCGTCGAGAGCTCCGGAGCCGAGCCCGGCGACGGCGCCCGCTCCCGCGGCGAGCCAGCGGAGAAACCGCGCGCGCGTGACCCCTTCGCCGCCGCTGCCTGCCCAGGAATGCGTTGGATTGCGCATGTCTCCGGGGGGCGGCACTGTAGCAGCGTGCAAGCAGGCTTCCCGTGCGCTCGACCGCCTGTCGGAGCGATTCCACGAGAGCCTAATCGCTCCTGAACACCGCCTGAACAGTCGCCGCGTAGTTTCGCCTCGTGAAGCGGGTGGTGCTGATCGGGCTGGCGGGAGCGTGCGCGCTGGTCGCGGCCGTCGCGGTCGCCCGGCCGGATCGTGCCCGCTCGGCGCAGGCGGCGAAGCTACCGCCCCGGGTGGTGACGGAGCTCGGCATCCACAAGATCCGGCACGTCGTGATCATCATGCAGGAGAACCGCTCCTTCGACTCCTACTTCGGGACGTACCCGGGTGCGGACGGGATACCGATGCGAAACGGGGTGCCGAGCGTCTGCAGCCCGGATCCCAAGCTGCACGACTGCGTGAAGCCCTACCACGACCCCGCCGTCCGCAACGCAGGCGGCCCGCACGACCACAGCAACGCCGTCAAGGACATCGGCGGCGGCAAGATGAACGGCTTCGTCGCGCAGGCCCGCAACGCGCGCTATCTCGCGTGCAGCGCCGGCGTCGACGCGCCGGGCTGCTCGTTCGACCCGAAGTCGCCCGACGTGATGGGCTACCACGACTGGCACGAGATCCCGAACTACTGGACGTACGCCAAGCACTTCGTGCTCCAGGACCACATGTTCCAGTCGGACACGTCGTGGAGCCTCCCGGCGCACCTCTACCTCGTCTCGGGCTGGTCGGCCATCTGCGCGAAGCGGGGCGACCCGATGAGCTGCACCAACAAGGTGCAGTCTCCCGGCTCGCCGCCCGGAGAGCCGCAGAACACGACCGGCGCGATCCCCGACTACGCGTGGACCGACCTGACCTACCTCCTGCATCGCGATCACGTGAGCTGGCGCTACTACGTGACGAAGGGAGACCAGCCCGACTGCGCCGACAACGGCATGTTCTGCGCGCCCGTTCCCCAGAGCTCGAAGACCCCGGGGATCTGGAACCCGCTGCCGTGGTTCGAGACGGTGCGGCAGGACCACCAGCTCGGCGACGTCGCCCCGCTCCGGAGCTTCTACAGGGCCGCGGAGAGCGGCAACCTCCCGGCCGTCTCCTGGATCACGCCGGCGCAGGCCGTGAGCGACCACCCGCCCGCGAACATCGAGCGGGGCCAGGCCTACGTCACCGCGCTCATCAACACGATCATGCGCAGCAAGGACTGGCCGTCGACCGCGATCTTCCTCGCCTGGGACGACTGGGGCGGCTTCTACGACCACGTCAAGCCGCCGACGGTCGACGCGCAGGGCTACGGGCTGCGCGTGCCGGCGCTCGTGATCAGCCCGTATGCGAGGAAGGGCTTCGTCGATCACCAGACGCTCAGCTTCGACGCCTACCTGAAGTTCATCGAGGACGACTTCCTGCACGGCCAGCGGATCAACCCGAAGACGGACGGCCGCCCCGACTCGCGGCCGGACGTGCGCGAGAACGCGAAGATCCTCGGCAACCTCGTCGCGGACTTCGACTTCTCGCAGAAGCCGCGGCCGCCCCTCTACCTGCCGCTCCACCCGCCGCGGTCCAAGAGCTACGACGGGTGGCTGCGCTACTCGAAGCGCCCGCACGCCGGCAAGGCGTGAGCCGGTCGCCCGCGACTGCGGGCAGAGCAGCGGCGGCTACCCTCCGGGCATGGCGGCGCCGGTGACGAAGGGGGAGGAGCTCGAGCTCGAGGTCGAGACGCTTGCCTTCGGCGGTAACGGCGTCGCCCGGCTCGACGGCTTCGTCGTCTTCGTCCGTCGCGGCCTCCCCGGCGACCGCGTTCGTGCTCGCGTCACGAAGGTGAAGCGCAGTCACGCGGAGGCCCTGGCGACCGAGATCGTCCGGCCCGGCCCGCAGCGGGTCGAGGCGCCGTGCGACCACTTCCCCTCCTGCGGCGGGTGCCGCTTCCAGGATCTCGCGTACGAGGCCCAGCTCGAGCAGAAGCAGACCCAGGTACGCGATGCGCTCCAGCGGCTCGCCGGGATCGCGGAGCCGCCGCTCGAGCGCATCGTCCCGTGCGAGCCGGAGATCTTCCACTACCGGAACAAGCTCGAGTACTCGTTCACGAGCACGCCGGCCGGGCCCGGGCTCGGCTTCCACCGGGCCGGCCGCTGGGACGAGGTGCTCGAGCTCGAGCGCTGCTGGCTCGCCGACGACCTCGGCAACGACATCCGGGACGTCGTGCGCGACTGGGCGCGGGAGGAGGGGCTCGAGGCCTACTCCCAGGCCGATCAGAGCGGCTACCTCCGCCACCTCGTCGTCCGGGAGGGTCGCAACACGGGCCAGGCGCTCGTCCAGCTCGTTACCGCCCCCGGAGAGCGTTTCGAGCCCGGATACCTCGTCGAGGTCCTGCGCCGTCTGCCGCAGGTGCGGTCGATCCACTGGGCGGTCAACGACTCGCCGGCCGAGGTGACGAACCTGCCGACGCGGCTGCTCTGGGGAGAGGAGTGGATCGAGGAGGAGCTCTGCGGTCTGCGCTTCCGCGTGCGCCCGAACGCCTTCCTGCAGACGAACACGGCGATGGCGGAGCGCCTCTACGGGCTGGCCCGCGACGCCGCGGGACTGACCGGCGGCGAGACGGTGTGGGATCTCTACTGCGGGATCGGCACGATCGGCCTCACGCTCGCCCGCGACGCGCTGACGGTCTGGGGGATCGAGGTCTCGGAGGAGTCGGTCGCGTGCGCGCTCGAGAACGCCGAGATCAACGGGGTCGCGAACGCCGCCTTCTTCGCCGGGAACGTCGGCCAGGTCGTCGACGAGCTGCTCGCGCGGTCGGGCTCGCCGGACGTGGTCGTCGTCGACCCGCCGCGTGCCGGTCTCGCCGGCAAGGCGTTGCGCCGGCTCGGGCGCATCGGCGCGCCGCGACTCGTGTACGTGTCCTGCAACCCGACGACGCTCGCCGGCGACCTGAAGGCGCTGCGCTCCGAGCACGGCTACGAGCTGCTGCGGGCGACGCCGGTCGACATGTTCCCGCACACGCCGCACGTCGAATGCGTCGCGTTGCTCGAGCGTGCCTGACACCGCCGCCGGTCGTCATGTCGGGCGCGGCCGAAGGCGGCGCCATAGGAGGTCGGCGTTCGCCCCGAGGAAGCCTGCCGAGAGGAACGGCAGCGCAGGCAGGCCGGCGGCGCCGACCGCGTTCGCGACGATCACCGTCAGCGAGTACATCCCCGTCACTCCGAGCCACGTCGGGACGACCCTCAGCTGCCAGCGCGCCGCCGCCGCGAGGAAGAGCGCGTAGAAGAGGATGTCGGGCGGTCCGAGGTAGGCTGCGCCACCGCCCGGCACGAGGAAGGCGATCGCGACCGACGTGTAGACCTCGAAGTGGTGCGAGGTGATCTCGTGCGTCGGCCCGCGCCAGACGGAGAGCGCGTCGGCGAACGGGATCAACGTCGCGACGATCACGACCCACGACAGCTCCTCGAAGAGGCGGAGGAACCACCAGCCGGCGAAGACCGCGGCCCACAGCTTCGCGAAGTTCGCGGGGAGACCCCAGCCGGCGACGGTGAAGCCGAAGGCGGCGAGTGCGAGCACCGCCGCCCCCGGGAGGAGCCAGGGCCGCTCCCAGAGCGGCAGCGCGACGAGCACGAGCAGGAACGTGCCGGGCATGACGGCGGCGGAGACGATCGCGATCGCCCTCCAGAGCCCGACGTGAGGCAGGTGGGGAGCGAGAACGAACCACCCGACCACGAGACCGGCGAGCAGCACGAAGGCGAGAACCCGCCCCGAGACTCGGGGCGCGATTAGCACAGGACTCTTTGCCTTCGGCGCTCTGGGGGTCGAGCGCCGTGCCGCGCGGAGGGGAGACTGCGCTCTCCCCGGAGCGCACACGAACATCCTCCGGCGAGTGCGGCGAAGGAGGGGGCCCGTGGGGGAACCATGGGTTCCCCCACGCCTACTAGTACGGCGGGTGCGAGCTCCACCAGGTGCCGAGCAACTTGAAGGCGTTCCAGAAGCGCGTCTTCGCAGGCTGCTCGTCGAGCGACTCGTCGATGTCGGGCGTGACGAGCGACTGGATCGTGGGCGTGAACGCCTGCAACTCGCCCTCGATCGCCGTCAGCCCGCGCGCGAGCGGGAAGCGGGTCTCGTTGAGGAACGCGAGGGCTTCGCCGCCCATCACGACGACCAGCTTCGGCTGCACGATGTGGAACTCGCGAACGAGGAACGGTCGGGACTCCTCTTCGGCGCCGTCGGCGAACTTCAGGCAGTTCGTCCCGTAGACCGCCATGGGGTCGACGTGCAGCCGTTGCAGCGACTTCAGCAAGGCATTGCCGGCCCGGCCGTAGAACGCGACGCCCTCCTGCAACTCCGCCGGCTTCGGTGCGTACTTGAGGAGAAAGACGTCGGCCAGGGGATGACCGGAGCCGACAACCGGGATTCGCCCAGCGCCTCCGGCCTGCGCGATCTCGTCGCCGAGAGTGTTGATCTCGGTGATCGCCTTTTGCAGGTAGCGCTCGTAGATCTCGTCGGTCGCCATGGGGAATCGACCCTTCGGGATCGATTCCCTAAGGGAGGCCTCGGCCATGCCTCGAGCACTGGTCGGCACACGAGTGGAAAGGCATCATGCGTCGGCCTTCTTAGAGGAAAGCGCCAGGTTTCCTCTAGCCTGGGCCACCCACTTGAGGCCCTGGAGGTAGACGAGCGACTTGGGCCGCCGCAGCACCTCGCCCCCGCGGAGGGCGATCAGGAACTCCTCGGGGCCGCTGAAGCGGCGCATGCGGACGGCGCCGGTGCCGACGCCCGGCAGGACGTGCGCGTCCGAGCCGGCGCCCGCCGTGAGGTTGTACTTCCGGGCGAAGCGGACGGCCTCGTCGTTGTAGCCCTCGAAGAGGAGCCGGGCGTTGTAGACCTCGAACACGTCGATCTCGGCGAGGTGGCGATGGAGCGTCGCCGCGTCCGGGATCGCGTGCATGCGGTCGAACGGGTGCGGGACGTAGACGAGCCCGCCCTGCGCGCGGATCGCCGCGACGGTGTCGGCGAAGGACATCCCGCGCGGGATCTCCTCCCGGAGGAAGAGACCGATCACCTCTCCCTGGCCGTCCGTCTTCACCTCCTCGCCGGGAATGACGATCAGCCGCCGGTCACGCGCGCGTTCGACGGCCTCGAGCGCGCCGCCGAGCGCGTTGTGGTCGGTGACGGCGATCGCGCCGAGCCCCTGCGCCTCGGCGTGGTCGAGCAGGTCGGCGACCGGCGTCGAGCAGTCGTGCGACCAGCTCGTGTGCATGTGGAGGTCGGCGACGATCCAGTCGCGCTCCTCGAGCGGCACCTGGCGAGAGCCGCTGCCGCGGCGGCGGCGCCGGATCGAGTCGTACACGCTCTCCACCCGGTCTGCGAGCGCGGCCGTGCTCTCGCCGGCCGCCTTCGTCAGTCCCTCTTCCGCCCGGCGGGCGCGGAAGTCGTCGTCCTCGACGAGCCTCGCGGCCTCGGCGGCCGCGAGCTCGGGCTGCAGGAGGCGCCCTCTCGGCGCAGCCACCGCTGCGCCGGCCGCCCACGCTTCCGCGACGAGGCGCGTCAGGCCGTCGACCGCGGGGACGAGGATCGCAGCCTCGCGGAGGAGCTCTGCCCGCGAGGCCGGGTCGGGGGCCGTGCGGACGTGGATGCGGCCGCGCAGCAGGCGGGAGCGCGGCGGCCGCCCGCCGAGCGGCCGCGTCCTCAGGAGCGTCAGCTCCCAGTCGGGCCGCGCTGCGAGCTCCCGGACGAGCGAGCGCAGAAGCGCCCGCTCGGCCTGCCGCCACTCCAGGACGACGAGGCGCTTCTTCTCGCGGGGGGCGAAGAGCTCGAGGTCGATGCCTGCGGGGACGAGCTCGTAGGTGCCGGGGAAGCGCGCGGCGGCCGCCTCCGCCACGTCCTCGGAGGCGGCGAGGAGCGCGTCGATCCGGGAGAGCAGCCGTGCCCGCTGCGCCCGGCCCGGCGGGTACGAGAGACGCTCGGGCGAGAAGAACGTCGCGGCGGTCAGGGCGCTCGAGTCGCGCAGCGCGAGGTACGAGAGGCTCGGGAGGCCCGGCTCGAAGCCGTGCACGACGTCGAAGCGACCGATCGCGAGCGCCATCGCGAGGTTCGCACGGACGCCGACGGGCACCCCCATCCGGCTCCGGCGCGAGATCGGGACGGCCGGCCCGAGCGCCACGAGCTCGCGCTCCTCGCCCGCCAGCAGCGCGTGCCGGCCGGCGGCGAGGTCGCGCGGCCTCGACGAGGGAGCGAGGACGGTGACCGCATGCCCGCGTCGGCGGAGCTCGCAGGCGAGACCGTCCACGTGGTCGTTGACCTCGTGGGGCTGCGACCAGGCGAACGGGGTGACGAGGGCGATGCGCAGTGCCATCCCGGCTCCGAGTGTAGTGCCGCCCTTGCACCGCTGCCGCCCGGCGCAGTACGGTCACGCTGGCCTGCGGAAGGACCTGCGGCAGGCGAAGGGAGTGGGATGTCGGAGTCGGCGACGCTCCGCCCGGGGCGCACGCTGCGGTTGTCCGTTCCCTTCATGGCCGGGCCGGACGTCGCCGCCCTGCAGGGGCTGCTCGCGCGCGACGATCTCGCGTCAGGGTCGGCGGCGCAGCTTCCCACGGAGCCAGCGGGCGAGCGTGAAGATGAAACCGACGCGTATTCCCTCATCGACGATCGCATCCGCGGTCCGATGCACCCCTGGAATCGAGCTGCGAATGAGTCGGATTGTGTGTTCCGCGTAGCCGACCGAGGTATCGACCGCGCCGTACGCCGCGCGAACGGCCTCCGCGGTGAGCTTCGCGATCTCGATGACTGTGCCCGCATCACCTTGAGGGGTGACGGGATGGACGTACGGTCTCGTCACGTCGCCGTCGATCAGATTGAGCCGCGACGATGCCAGCAGGTCTCGGTACGGCAAGTCCAGGGCTGGGGCAGGTTCCACGGCCCCATCGGCTCTGGCGAGCGGTTGAACGGACGGCCATCGATAGGCCTCCTGGGCGTCCACTCCATCAGCGTCTCGATCCGGGCGGACAAATCCGATGCGGACGAACTGGCTCGCGCGGTCCCACCGTGTTTGAGGAGATCGGGCCCCGCCTCGATGCCCCAGGCGTCGCACGCCGCCTCGAGGACTTCGCCGAGCGTCACGTCGATGGATATCTCAAGCTCGGCCCACGGCTTCTCGTCGAGCGGTGTCTCGGCCTGCACCCAATCCCACGCGTGCGTCGACTTGGACCAGAAGTCGGGCGTCCAGAAGACAGCGGCGCAGAAGAGCACCGGCTGCACGCGAATGGTCTGGCTCGTAGACACCAGTGACGTAATACAGGATCGAGGGCCGCGTGCCGATCGTCCGAACGGATAGCACGATGGAGATCCGCCTCGTCGCTCTCGGTAGAGCGGTGGAGAAGCTGGGTGTCGTCGAGCATCCTCCCGGATCGAACCGGGGAGTGATCATCGACGAGTGGAACGTCGAGGCGGAAGTGCCCGTGGGCTCGTATTGGTGCTGCTCGTTCGTCCACGCGATGTTCAAGCACGCGGGACTCGAACTACCTGGTGGCGCTTCGGTGCAGGGAGTCAGGCAAGCGGCTCACCAGAAGGGTTGGATCGTCCAGCGCCCATACCGGGGCGATCTCGCCTGCTTCGACTTCGAGGAGGGAGAGAGGTACGGACCGTTCGGCGACCACATCGGCTTCGTCGAGCGAGTTCTCGCGCTCCGCTGGTCGAACGGGACGTTCGCCGGATACATCCAGACGATCGAGGGCAATACGTCTGCGCAGAACGATCCGACTGGTGCGCAGTCCAGCGGCGGCGGCGTCTTCCGCCGCCGGCGGTTCCTGCAGGGCGTGCACGCCGAGTTTGTGCGGGTGCCCGGTGAAGCTCAGAGCTGACACGGAACAGAGAAGCGGTTCGAGGGCTTGCGCCGCTTGCCGCCCTGGGAAACGGCGGAGGCCGGCATCGCGCCGGCCCCCGGTGCCCTGGAACGGAGAGGTGCTAGCTAGTCGGTCTTCGCGGACCCCTCCACCGGGCGCGGCCGGGGGGGCGGGGGCGCCCCGCTTGTTCTGCTCGATGAACTCCTCGGTCAGCTCGTAGGCCTCGTCGTCGACGATCTGCTGCGGCGGCGACTTCATCAGGTACGAGCTCGGGCCGACGAGCGAGCCGGCGATGCCGTTGTTCAGCGCGAGCTTGGAGAGCCGCACCGCGTCGATCACGATGCCGGCCGAGTTCGGCGAGTCCCAGACCTCGAGCTTGAGCTCGAGATTGAGCGGCACGTCGCCGAAGGCGGAACCCTCCATGCGGATGTACGCCCACTTCCGATCGGTCAGCCACGGCACGTAGTCGGACGGGCCGACGTGCACGTTGCCGGGGCCGAGGTCGTAGTCGAGCATCGACGTGACGGCGTTCGTCTTCGAGATCTTCTTCGACTCGAGCCGCTCCCGCTCGAGCATGTTGAGGAAGTCGGAGTTGCCGCCGACGTTGAGCTGCATCGTCTTGTCGAGATGGATGCCGCGCTCGCGGAAGAGCGAGGTGAGTACGCGGTGCGTGATGGTGGCGCCGACCTGCGACTTGATGTCGTCGCCGATGATCGGCACGCCGGCATGCTCGAACCGCTTCTGCCAGTAGCCCTCGCGAGCGATGAAGACGGGCATGCAGTTCACCATCGCGCATCCCGCCTCGAGGATCTGCTCGGCGTACCACTTCGTCGCCATCTCCGAGCCGACCGGCAGGTAGTTGACGACGACGTCGGTCTGGGTCTCCCTGAGGATCCCGACGATGTCGTCCGTCTTGCCGCGGGCCTTCTCGACGACCTGGGACAGGTACTTGCCGAGGCCGTCGTGCGTCATGCCGCGCGACACCTTCACGCCCGTCTTCGGCACGTCGGCGAAGCGGATCGTGTCGTTCGGGTGCGCCCACATCGCGTCGGAGAGATCCTCGCCGACCTTCCCCTTGACGACGTCGAAGGCCGCCGTGAACTGGACGTCGCGGACGTGGTAGCCGCCGAGGTTGACGTGCATGAGTCCCGGGACGAACTGGTCGTCGGGGGCGTCCTTGTAGTACTCGACCCCCTGCAGGAGCGAGTTGGCGCAGTTCCCCACCCCGATGATCGCGACGCGCACCTTGCCGTCGTCGAGGCGGGGGCGCGTGTTCGAGTTACCGTTGGTCGACATCGATTCCTCCGTGAATCAGTTGCTTGCGGACGTGCAGGATGCGCTGGACGACGGTCAGCCAGGCGGCTGCGGCGAGGAGCACGATCGCCCACTGGAGCACGCCCCAGGGCGCGAGGACGAGGCCCGCGGTGATCACGACGACGCGCTCGGCCCGTGAGCCGAGGCCGACGTCGCCGCGGAGCCCCAGCGCCTCGGCGCGGGCGCGGGCGTACGGGACGAGGAAGGAGCCTGCGACGGCGCCCACCGTCGATCACGACGGCGACGTCGTTGCCCGCGCGCGAGAAGACGAGCGCGATCGCCGCGAGCATCGCGCCTTCGCCGACGCGGTCGGTCGTCGAGTCGAGGAACGCGCCGAAGGGGGTCGACTTGCCGCCGGCGCGGGCGAGGGCGCCGTCGAGGATGTCGAGGACCGAGCCGACCACGAAGAGCAGGGCTGCGAGCCAGTAGACGAGGATCTCGTTGCGGCGCTCGAACGGGACGAGCACGGCCGCCGAGAGGCAGAGCGACACGCCCGCGGTCGTGAGAGCGTTCGGCGTCACCCGCGTGCGGGCGAGCCCGGTGACCGAGCGGGTCGCGAGCGAACGTGCGCCTGTCGTGTAGCTCTGCTTGACCCGGCGCAGGCTCGGAGTCTCTCTCATCGCGTTCATCGAGGCCGTCTCGGGCTCGGGTCCAATCGCAAACTTGCTATGGCGCGACTATAGCATGTCTGCGATGGCCTCGACCTCGTCCCGCGAGCGACCGAGCACGCGCGGAACCCACGAGACGAGTGCCAGCGAGAGCAGCGCGACGCCGATGCCGGCGATCACGTCGACCAGGAAGTGGTTCGCCGTCGCCATGACGCAGAACCACACCCATGCGGGCCAGAGCGCCCAGAGGAGCTTCAGCCAGAGGCGGCGGCAGGTGACGGCGAGGAACACGCCGACGATCAGGGCGTCCGCGGCGTGCAGGCTCGGCATCGCCGCGTACGGGTTCGCGAGCGAGGCCAGGAGGCCGGACGAGTGGTTGACTCCCGCGACGAAGCCCTCACGCGGAAACATCCACGGTGGGGCGGTCGGCATGACGACGTAGCCGACGAGCCCGATCACGTTCGCGAGCAGGATCGTGTTCCGGAAGCGCGTGAAGTGCTCGTGCCGGCGCAGGTAGACCCAGAGCAGCGTCAGCCCGATCGCGGTGAACTCCGAGTTCCAGTACGTCCACGCGGCGGCGGTGAGCAGGATGTGCGACGAGTCGGCGACTTGCTGCGCCGTCTGCTCGAACAGGTGATGCGTTACGCGTTGCTCGAAGTCGATCACGCGCAGTCCGTTGAAGAACGCGGTGGCCGGGTTGCGGTCCGCGAGGCTCCGGACGCCGAGGTACGTGAAGTAGAAGCCGAACCAGATCGCGACCTGGAACCAGAAGTCCCTCCAACCGCGAGGCAGCACACGGCGGCCGGCTGCGACAACGGCGCTCACATCTGAATTCTACCGCGGCGGGCGGCGCTCTCGCGACCCGCGCACGACCCCGGCCGGTCTCCGGAGCGACCGGCTCGTCGACGGAGAGCGGCCTTCCGCCGGCGACGCGGCGTCAACCGCCGATGTAGGACATCTCGACCTTCGGCACGGACGCCGTCTCGGCCGTGCGGAGCTCCGAGTAGCGGTCGGTGCGGGCGCGCCAGATGCCGCGGATCTCGTCCTCCAGCTCGTCGTCGGTCGCGCCGTGGCGGAGCGGGGCGCGCAGGTCGTGGCCGCCGGTGGCGAAGAGGCACGTGTGGAGGCGGCCCTCGGCCGACAGTCGGGCCCGGGAGCAGCCGCCGCAGAACGGTTGGGTCACCGATGCGATCACGCCGATCTCGCCGGCGCCGTCCCGGTAGCGCCAGCGGCGGGCTGTCTCGTCGGCGCGGGCGGAGCTCACCGGCTCGAGAGGCCAGACGTCGTCGATGCGCCGCACGATCTCGTCGGCGGCGACGACGTCGTCGAGCCGCCACCCGTTCGTAGAGCCGACGTCCATGTACTCGATGAAGCGCAGGGTGTGGCCCGAGTGGCGGAAGTGCCCGGCGAGGGGGACGATCGCGTCCTCGTTCGCGCCGCGCTTGACGACCGCGTTCACCTTCACCGGCAGACCTGCCGCGGCCGCGGCGTCGATCCCCTCGAGCACGCGTCCGACCGGGAAGTCGGCGTCGTTCAATGCCCTGAAGGTGGCGTCGTCGAGGGAGTCGAGGCTGACGGTGACGCGGTCGAGTCCGGCGCGGGCGAGCGCCTCCGCCTTCTGCGGCAGCAGCGAGCCGTTCGTCGTGAGCGCGAGCTCGAGTCCCGGGATCGCCGCGAGCAGCTCGACGAGCCCCTCGACGTTGCGGCGGACGAGCGGCTCGCCGCCGGTGATCCGGACCGTGCGCAGGCCGAGACGCGCGAACACGCGGGCGACGCGGGCGATCTCCTCGAAGCTCAGCAGCTCCTTGCGCTCGAGAAAGGCGTAGTCGCGGCCGAAAACGTCCTTCGGCATGCAGTAGACGCAGCGGAAGTTGCAGCGGTCGGTGATCGAGACCCGCAGCGTCTCGAGCGGCCGGCCGAGCGTGTCCCGGAGCGCCTCCACTAGAGCAGCGTACCCGCGACCTATCGCCCGACACAGCAGTCGCACAAGTAACAGACTGTTACAAGGCCTCCGCGTGGAGAGCGCTTCGCGCGCGGAGGCGAGACGGCGCTCTCTCCGGAGCGCTCATCGCGGCTGGTCTCGGCGAGCGGAGAAGAAGGGGGCACTCGGGGGAACCCTGGTTCCCCCGTGGAGCACGCGAGCCGGCTCAGCCGGCTCGCGATGCGCTTGCCCAGACCTTGGCGAGCTCGACGACGGTCGCTGCGGCGAGACCCATGTCCTCGACGCAGATCCACTCGCGCTCGCTGTGGGCGTCGTGGCCGCCCGTGAAGACGTTCGGCGTGGGGAGCCCGAGCTCTGTCAGCAGGGAGCCGTCGGTGCCCCCGCGGATCGCCGTTCGCTTCGGCTCGAGGCCCACCTGCCTGATCGCCTGCTCGAGGTTGGCGACGATCTCCGGATACGCGAGCAGCGCGTCTCGCATGTTCCGGTACTGGATCTGCGAGTCGACGTCGATCGAGCAGCGCGGCTCGCCCGCCGCCACCTCGGTCGCGATCCGTCGCAGGAGCTCGACGTGCCGGTCGAGGAGGTCGTTCTCGAAGTCGCGGACGATGAAGCGCAGCTCGACCTCCGCCGCGTCGCCCGCGAGGAGTACCGGATGGACGTAGCCCTCGCGCTCGTCGGTGGTCTCGGGCGAAAGGGAGTCCTCGGGCAGGCGGGCGACGATCTCGGCGGCGAGCTTGATCGCGTTCACGAGCTCGCCCTTCGCCCAGCCGGGGTGGATGGAGCGACCGCGGATCCGCATCCGTACCTGGGCGGCCGAGAACGTCTCCGACTGGAGCTCGCCGGCGGTCGAGCCGTCGAGCGTGTACGCGGCGGCCGCGCCGAGGTCGGCGACCGGGAAGTGGAGGACGCCGCGACCGACCTCCTCGTCGGGATTGAAGGCGATCTTCAGCGCTCCGTGGGGAACCTCGGGATGTGCGACGAGATACGCGGCGGCGGCCATGATCTCCGCCACGCCCGCCTTGTCGTCGGCGCCGAGGAGGGTCGTGCCGTCGGTCGTGATCAGCTCGTGGCCGACGTGGTTCCCGAGCTCGGCCGACTCCTCCGGGCGGATCGTCTGGCCCGAGTCGCCGAGCTCGATCGCTCCCCCGCCGTAGCGGAACCGCCGCGGCTCGACTCCCGGCTCCGGTCACCTCGCGTGCCGTGTCGACATGGGCGAAGAACGCGATCGTCGGCACCTCGCGCTCCACCGTCGCCGGGATCGTCGCCGTCACGTATCCGTGCCGGTCGATCGCCGCGTCCTCGAGCCCGAGCTGCTGCAGCTCATCGCGAAGCAGGCGGAGCAGGTCGAGCTGCTTCTCGGTGCTCGGGTACGTCGTGGAGTCCTCGTCGGACTGCGTGTCGATGCGGACGTAGCGGAGGAAGCGCTCGGCCGCGTCCGCTGCGAGCTCGGCGGCGAAGGTCGAGGAGGGGGAGGCTGACATGCGCCGAGTCTATGTCCGCGTACGGGCCAGACGGTGAGGGTACGGCTCTGGCAGGCTTGCCGCGTGCATCTGCCGCGGCGCCTCGTGCAGCTCTACGTCGGTCTCGTCCTCTACGGGGCCAGCTCCTCGCTGCTCGTGCTCGCCGGGCTCGGTCTCGACCCGTGGGACGTCTTCCACCAGGGGCTCGCCCGCCACTCGTCGCTCGCGATCGGGACGTGGGCGATCGTCGTCGGTGCATTCGTCCTGCTGCTCTGGATCCCGCTGCGCCAGCGGCCGGGGTTCGGGACTCTGAGCAACGTCGTGGTCGTCGGGGCGGTCATGGACGCCGTGCTCGCCGTCGCCCCGTCGCCGCACGCGCTCGGCTGGCGCGTGGTCTGCCTCCTCGCCGGCGTCGGGCTGAACGGCGTCGCGACCGGCGCGTACATCGGGGCCGGGCTCGGCCCGGGGCCGCGGGACGGTCTGATGACGGGCCTCGTCGCTCGGGGTCACTCGATCCGCGTCGTCCGTACCGCGATCGAGCTGACCGTCCTCGTCACGGGGTGGCTGCTCGGCGGCACGGTCGGCGTGGGCACGCTCCTCTACGCGGTGTCGATCGGTCCGCTGGCACACGTGTTCATCCCGCTCCTCTCGCGCGATCGGCCCGCCCCGGCGGCGTTGCGAGAGGCCGAGCCCGCGACGAGCGTCGACTACTAGGTCGCCGTGGCCGGTCTCGACGACCTGCTGCCGCACCGGGGCGTGCGGGAGCGGCACGAACCTCGTTGAGCGCGGTCGGTCTCGCCCTTCTCTCGGCAGCGCTCTTCGGCGGGATGAGCGTCGGCCTGAAGCTGGGGCTGGCCCAGCGACCGGACGCGGCGCTCGCGACGCTCGCGACCGTGGGCGGCGCCTTCGTGGTGGCGGTCGTCGCCGCCGCGGCAGAGGCCCCCGCGCGGGGAGTCCACGTGACGGGCGCGTGGCCGTTCGCGCTCGCCGGGTTGCTCCAGCCGGGAGTGGGGCAGCTTCTCGTCACGCTCGCGATCCGCGAGGCGGGCGCCTCGCGGTCGTCGGTCGTGTTCGGCGCCGCCCCGCTGGTCTCGGTGACGATCGCGCTCGTCCTCCTCGGCGAGCCCGCCCGTGCGCCGCTGCTCGTGGGTGCGGTGCTGATCGTGGCGGGCGGCGTCGAGCTCGCGCGTGAGCGCGATCGCCCTCGGCACGTCCGCCCGATCGGGCTCGTCTACGCCTTCCTCGTCACCGTCCTCTTCTCCGCACGCGACAACCTGCTGCGCTGGCTCTCGGAGGGGACGTCCACGCCGCCCGCGGTCGCTGCGGCGGCCGCGCTGCTCGGGGGCGCGCTCGTGCTCGTGGCCGCGGTCGCGCCGCGGCTCGAGAGCCGTCCGCGCCTGTGGGACGCCGCGCCGTTCCTCGGCGTCGGCGTGCTGTTCGGCCTCTCGTACGTCGCGCTCTTCGAGGCCTATTACCGTGGACGGGTCACGGTCGTCTCGCCCCTCGTCGCCACGGAGTCGCTGTGGGGCGTGGTGCTGTCGTTGCTCCTCCTCCGGCACACCGAGGTCGTAGGCCGGCGACTCGTGCTCGGCGCGCTGCTCGTCGTCGCAGGCGGCGCCATGATCGGCGTCTTTCGCTGACGGCTATACGGCCACGGTCGCCAGGATCCGCTCCTCGAAGACGATGCCGGTCTCCACCGCCTCTCCGGAGGGGACACGCAGCGGCCACCTTCTCCAGCCGGCGTAGCTGCTCCTCGGAGAGGTCGCCGCCGAGCCGGATCTCGATCTCGAAGCGACGCGGAGTCGAGCGGTGGTCGTAGTCGACGTCGACCTCGACCTCGCCGAGGTCCCAGCCTTCGTCCGTGCGTACATGACGAGCGTCGTCGCGACGCACGAGGCGAGCGCGGCGGGAAAGAGCTCGTGCGGTGCCGGCGCGGAGCCGTCGCCGCCGACCACCGCCGGCTCGTCGGTGACGAGGTGGAAGCGGCCGTCGACGAGCACGTCCGTGCGGAGCGTCCCCGGTACCGAGCGTGCGGAGGCCGAGAGGCTCATGTCCGCTCCCGGCACCGGCAAAGCCGACGCCTCCGCTTCCTGTCGAGCTCCGTCGAGCCTACGCTCATGACGCCTCGGCGACGGTGCTCTCCTTCTCGAGCAGCTCGTCGAAGAAACGGGCGATCGCGGGCGCCGGGTAGGCGCCGACGAAGCCGGTGACCGGCTCGCCGCGGCGGAAGACGGCGACGGTCGGGATGCTCTGGACGCCGTAGCGCGCCGCGAGCGCGTTCTCGGCGTCGACGTCGATCTTCACGAGCTCGATCTTCCCCTCGCGCTTGCCGACCTCGCTCTCGATCGCGGGTCCGAGCGCCCGGCACGGGCCGCACCAGGCAGCCCAGAAGTCCACCACGACGGGCACGTCGTGCGAGCGCTCGATCACGTCGGTCTCGAAGGTCTCGGTGGTTGCGTTCGTCATCTGGTCTCTCCTCCTCCGACGAGCACGGCCAGGCTCTGCAGCTGCTGCTGTACCGAGCCGCAGACCTCCTCGCAGAGGTCGAGCACGCCCTCGTCGGCGATCCCGTAGTAGACGTGCGTTCCGTCCTTGCGCCGGCCGAGGACACCGGCGTCCGCAAGCACCGCGAGGTGCTTGGAGACGTTCTGCTGCGAGGCGCCGACGGCATCGGCGAGGTCGTTCACGGTCGCCTCGCCGCCACGGAGCTCGTCGAGCAGGCGGATCCTCATCGGCTCCCCGATCGCACGGAAGCGCCGGGCGACGAGCTCGACGAGATCCGCGGGAATGGGGTGGGGGAGCGTCACGGTCATCTACCACTAATCAACTTTACAGTTGAATAGTAGCAGAGTATCGCTGGCTGTCAATGCCGGAGCGCGTCTGCGACGCCGAGCTCGCGGCGGCCTCCAGCGCCGACTCGACGTCGGCCCGCTCGAGGTGCTTCGCCATCTGCCGAGCGGACCTCGCAGGTGGCCAAGATATCTGCTATAAACAGACTTAGATTTTCTCAAACAGGAGGCAAGAACAGCTCATGGCAAAGACGATTGGCATCGACCTGGGCACGACGAACTCGTGCATGGCCGTGCTCGAGGGCGGCGAGCCCACCGTCATCCCGAACGCCGAGGGCGGGCGCACGACGCCGTCCGTCGTCGCGTTCACGAAGGACGGTCAGCGGCTCGTCGGCGCCCCCGCACGGCGCCAGCAGGTGACGAACCCCATGAACACCGTCTTCTCGATCAAGCGCTTCATGGGACGCAAGTACTCCGAGGTGGACGAGGAGATGACCATCGTCCCGTACGAGGTGATCCAGGGCCCCGGCGGCGACGTGCGCGTGAAGGCGGAGGGCAAGGAGTACGCCCCGCCGGAGATCAGCGCGATGATCCTGCAGAAGCTGCGCTCGGACGCGGAGGCGTATCTCGGCGAGCCGGTCACCGAGGCGGTGATCACCGTGCCCGCCTACTTCAACAACGCCCAGCGCGAGGCGACGAAGGACGCGGGCAAGATCGCAGGCCTCAACGTTCTGCGCATCATCAACGAGCCGACCGCGGCCTCGCTCGCGTACGGGCTCGACAAGCAGTCCGACCAGACGATCCTCGTCTTCGACCTCGGCGGCGGCACCTTCGACGTGTCGGTGCTCGAGCTCGGCGAGGGCGTGTTCGAGGTCAAGTCGACCGCGGGCGACAACCACCTGGGCGGTGACAACTTCGACAAGGCCGTCGTCGACTGGATGGTCGCGGAGTTCAAGCGCGACCAGGGCATCGACCTCTCGCAGGACCGGATGGCGCTGCAGCGCCTCTACGAGGCGGCCGAGAAGGCGAAGATCGAGCTCTCCTCGACGATGACGACGCAGATCAACCTGCCGTTCGTCACCGCGACGCAGGAAGGCCCGAAGCACCTCGACCTGCAGCTCACGCGGGCGAAGCTCGAGGAGATCACGGCCGATCTGCTCGAGCGGACCGTCGGCCCCACGAAGCAGTCGCTCTCGGATGCCGGCCTCGACCCCGCGAAGATCGACCACGTCGTGCTCGTCGGCGGCATGACCCGCATGCCGGCCGTGCAGGCGAAGGTCAAGGAGCTGATCGGCAAGGAGCCCCACAAGGGCGTCAACCCGGACGAGGTCGTCGCCGTCGGCGCGGCCATCCAGGCCGGCGT
The DNA here is from genome assembly GCA_963762675.1 of uncultured Thermoleophilia bacterium. Taxonomy (GTDB): domain Bacteria; phylum Actinomycetota; class Thermoleophilia; order Gaiellales; family Gaiellaceae; genus Palsa-739. Next base: position 371,964 of record CAVXLS010000003.1, read on the forward strand.
CCTGAAGGGCGAAGTCAAGGACATCCTGCTGCTGGACGTGACGCCGTTGTCGCTCGGCATCGAGACCAAGGGCGGCGTGTTCACGAGGCTGATCGAGCGGAACACGACCATCCCGACGAAGAAGTCGGAGGTGTTCACGACCGCCGAGGACAACCAGCCCTCGGTCGAGGTGCACGTCCTCCAGGGCGAGTCGGAGATGGCCGCCTACAACAAGACCCTCGGCAAGTTCCAGCTCGTCGGCATCCCGCCGGCGCCCCGGGGCATGCCGCAGGTCGAGGTCGCGTTCGACATCGACGCGAACGGGATCATCCACGTGACCGCGAAGGACATGGGCACGGGGAACCAGCAGCAGATCCGGATCGAGGGCGGTTCGGGCCTCTCCGAGGACGACGTGCAGAAGATGATCCACGAGGCCGAGGAGCACGCCGGCGAGGCGCACCGGCTCCGCGAGCTCGCGGACGCCAAGAACCAGGCGGAGACGCTCGCCTACCAGAGCGAGCGCTCGCTCAAGGAGCACCGCGACAAGCTCGAGGAGTCCGAGGCGTCCACGATCGAGGGGCGGATCATGGAGCTCCGCCAGACGCTCGAGGGCGACGACCTCGGCGAGATCCGCGCGAAGACGGACGCGCTGCAGGAGGCCTCGCACTCGCTGGCCGAGGCGATCTACGCCCAGGCGGCCGCGCAGGCGCAGGCCTCTGCCGGCGGCGACGGCTCCCCCTCCGACGACGAGGTCGTCGAGGAGGGCGAGTACGAGGTCGTCGACGAGGAGGCGAAGAGCTCGTGACCGACGAGTCCGTCGAGCAGCGCGAGCACGACGAGCAGCAGCAGCAACAGCTCGACGAGAGCGGCGGCGACGGCGATCCCGTCGCCGCCCTCACCGCCGAGCGTGACGAGGCGATCGACCGCTGGAAGCGGACGGCCGCGGACTTCGACAACTTCCGCAAGCGCACCGTGCGCGAGCGGGAGGAGACCGTCGCGTTCGCGAACGAGCGGCTGCTCGCGGAGTTGCTGCCGATCCTCGACGATCTCGAGCGGGCGCTCGACGCGGCCGCGAAGCACGAAGAGGCACAGCTCGAGGAGGGCGTCCGGCTCGTGCACCGCTCGCTCGCCGGCCTGCTCGAGCGTCAGGGCGTCCGGCCGATCGAGACCGACGGGCGGTTCGACCCGCACGTGCACGAGGCGCTGCTCTCCCAGCCGTCCGAGGCCGAGGAGGGCTCGGTGCTCGACGTGATCCAGAAGGGGTACCGGCTCGGCGACCGTGTCGTCCGGCCTGCACGGGTCGTCGTCGCGGCGGCGCCCGAGGTACCGAGCCCGAGGTGCAGGAGACCGATGCCTGAGACGTTCTACGACACCCTGGGCGTCTCGAAGAGCGCCTCGGCGGACGAGATCAAGAAGGCATACCGGAAGCTCGCGCGCAAGCATCATCCCGACGCGAACGCCGGCGACCCGGCGGCCGAGGAGCGCTTCAAGGCGGTCCAGCACGCCTACGACGTGCTCTCCGACCCGGAGAAGCGCAAGGCGTACGACAGGGGACCCCGCCCCTTCGGGCCGGGCTCCCCGAATGGGGGTGACTTCGAGTTCGACCTCGGCGACCTCGGCGACATCTTCGGCGGCCTGTTCGGCGGCAGCCGCGGCGGTCGCGGCGCACGCCGTCAGCCCGTACGCGGCGCGGACGTCGAGGCGGAGGTGCACCTCTCGTTCGAGGACTCGCTGCGCGGCGCCGAGGCGAAGGTCCCCGTCGAGCTGACGGTTGCCTGCTCCGAGTGCGGAGGCACGGGCGCGCAGCCGGGCACGAGTCCGGTCATCTGTCCCGAGTGCAACGGCCGCGGTGTCAAGGCCGAGAGCCAGGGCCTGTTCGCGCTCTCGCAGCCGTGCCCGCGCTGTCGAGGCAACGGCACGGTGATCGAGAAGCCGTGCTCGAAGTGCAAGGGCTCCGGACGCGAGCGCCGCATCCGCACCTACACGGTGAAGATCAAGCCCGGCGTCAAGGACGGAACGAAGATCCGGCTCAAGGGGAAGGGGGAGCCCGGCTCGAACGGCGGGCCGGCGGGTGACCTCGTCGTCGTCACGCGCGTGGAGGCCTCGGCCGTCTACGAGCGGCGCGGGGACGACCTCGTCGTCGGAGTTCCGGTCTCGTTCTCGACCGCTGCGCTCGGGGGCTCGGTCGAGGTGCAGACGCCGGGCGGCACGGTGTCGCTGAAGATCCCGGCCGGCTCGGAGGACGGGAAGCTGCTGCGGATCAAGGGCCGCGGCGCGCCGAAGCTGAACGGCTCCGGCAAGGGCGACGTGCTGGCCCGCGTGCGGGTTCAGGTTCCGAAGCGCGTCTCGAAGCGCGAGCGGGAGCTGCTCGAGGAGCTGCGGAAGGTGGGTGGCTGATGAACGACGATCTGCTGAAGCAGGGCCCGCGCGAGGCGCCGGAGCCGGAGACGGCCGAGGAGCGGAGCAAGAAGCTCGGCCTGAAGACGGCGGGCGGCGGCGTCGCCGCGGGCGGGATCGGGCTCGCGAAGGCCGGCGTGCTCGGCAAGTTCTTCCTCTGGTGGTTCGCGTGGAACGGAGCGGTCGACGCGTGGCGCATCGGGGGCTGGGTCGCGCTCGCCGTCGTGGTCGCCGCCGTCGCCGGGTACTTCGTCCTGCGCGCGAGGAGGGCGGCGTAGTGAACGAGCGGCCGATCTACATGATCAGCATCGCGGCCGAGCTCGTCGGCATGCACCCGCAGACGCTGCGCATGTACGAGACGAAGGGTCTCGTACGGCCGCAGCGCACGCCGGGCGGCACACGCCTCTACTCGGAGGCCGACGTCGAGCGCCTGCGCATCATCCAGCGGCTGACCGGCGAGCTCGGCCTCAACCTGGCGGGCGTCGAGCTCGTGCTGCGGCTGGAGGACGAGCTGCGCCGCGCTCACCTGCAGATCGAACGGCTCCAGGCGCAGCTGAAGCAGGAGGTGCAGGACGTGCACAAGCAGTACCGCCGCGACCTCGTCCTCTACGGCGAGGAGCGGCTTCCGGAGCCGAGGCGGACGCGGCGGGGATAGGGGGGACGATGGATTTCGGCAAGCTGACGACCAAGTCGCAGGAGGCCGTCGCGGCGGCACAGGAGCTCGCGCGCCGGAACGGCAACCCGGAGCTGTACCCGGAGCACCTGCTGCTGGCGCTCCTCGACCAGGAGCTCCCTCGCGCGCTCTGCGAGCGCGCGGGGGAATCCGCCTCGTCGCTGCGCTCCGAGGCGGAAGCGCGACTGGCGCAGAGGCCGAAGATCCAGGGTGCCGCGCAGCAACCGCAGGTCTCGACTGCGTTCTCGCGCGCACTCGACGGGGCGTCCGACGCGGCGCGGCGGATGGGTGACGACTACGTCTCCACCGAGCACCTGCTGCTCGCCCTCGATGCTCTTCCTCGCGATCGGCTCGAAGAGGCGATCGCTGCCGTCCGCGGCGGCAGGCGCGTCACCTCGCAGGATCCGGAGGGCACCTACCAGGCGCTCGCGAAGTTCGGTCGCGACCTGACCGAGGCGGCGGAGAGCGGCAAGCTCGACCCGGTGATCGGGCGCGACGAGGAGATCCGTCGCGTGATCCAGGTGCTCTCGCGGCGGACGAAGAACAACCCCGTGCTGATCGGCGAGCCGGGCACCGGCAAGACCGCGATCGTCGAAGGGCTCGCGCAGCGGATCGTCGCCGGCGACGTGCCCGAGGGGCTGAAGGGCAAGCGGGTGTGGGCGCTCGACATCGGCGCGCTGCTCGCAGGCTCGAAGTACCGCGGCGAGTTCGAGGAGCGGCTGAAGGCCGTGCTCGAGGAGATCCGGAACGCCGAAGGCGAGCTGATCCTCTTCATCGACGAGCTGCACACGATCGTCGGCGCCGGCGCGGCCGAGGGCTCGCTGGACGCGGCGAACATGCTCAAGCCGATGCTCGCGCGCGGTGAGCTGCGCTGCGTCGGCGCGACGACCCTCGACGAGTACCGCAAGCACATCGAGCGCGACGCGGCGCTCGAGCGCCGCTTCCAGCCGGTGTACGTCGGAGAGCCGTCCGTCGCGGACACGATCGCGATCCTGCGCGGCCTGAAGGAGCGCTACGAGGCGCACCACGGCGTCCGGATCCGCGACGCCGCCCTCGTCGCCGCCGCCGTCCTCTCGCACCGCTACATCGCCGACCGCTTCCTGCCGGACAAGGCGATCGACCTGGTCGACGAGGCGGCGTCCCGGCTGCGGATGGAGATCGACTCCTCGCCGATCGAGCTCGACGAGGCCGAGCGGCGCGTGCGGCAGCTCGAGATCGAGCTCGCTTCGCTCGCAGCGGAACCTGCTACGCGCGTTCCGCTGGAGAAGGAGTTGGCCGAGGCCAGGGAGCTGCGTGACGGACTCGCCGCTCGCTGGGCGAAGGAGAAGGAGAGCCTCGAGCGCGTCAAGGACGCGACGCGCAAGATCGACGAGCTCCGGGTCGAGGCGGAGCGCGAGGAGCGCGCCGGAAATCTCCAGCGTGTGGCCGAGATCCGCTATGGCGAGCTGCCCGCGCTCGAGAGGTCCTTGGCGGATCGGCCGCAGGCCGATCTGCTGGTCAAGGAGGAGGTCGACGAGGACGACGTCGCCGAGGTCGTCGCGCGCTGGACCGGAGTCCCGGTCGAGCGGCTGCTCGAGGGCGAGACGGAGAAGCTGATCCACATGGAGGAGCGACTCCACGGGCGCGTGGTCGGACAGGACGAGGCGGTCGAGGCGGTCGCGAACGCGCTCCGCCGCGCTCGCACCGGCCTGCAGGACCCGAACCGGCCGATCGGCAGCTTCGTCTTCCTCGGCCCGACCGGCGTCGGCAAGACGGAGCTCGCGCGGGCGCTCGCCGAGTTCATGTTCGACGACGAGCGGGCGATGGTGCGCCTCGACATGTCCGAGTACCAGGAGCGCCACACGGTCGCACGACTGATCGGTGCGCCGCCCGGGTACATCGGGTACGACGAGGGCGGCCAGCTCACCGAGGCGGTTCGCCGGCGGCCGTACTCGGTGATCCTGCTGGACGAGATCGAGAAGGCGCACCCCGAGGTCTTCGACGTGCTCCTGCAGGTGCTCGACGACGGCCGCCTGACGGACGGGCAGGGTCGCACGGTCGACTTCCGGAACACCGTGCTGATCATGACCTCGAACCTGCGCAGCGCCGACGCGATGCGCGAGGTCTTCCGGCCCGAGTTCCTGAACCGCATCGACGAGGTCGTGGTCTTCAAGCCGCTCTCGCGCGAGCAGATCGCCGAGATCGTCGAGTTGCAGCTCGAGCGGCTGCGCGAGCGGCTGGCCGAGCGCCGGATCTCGCTCGAGCTGACCGACTCGGCGAAGGAGGCGCTCGTGGACGCGGGCTGGGATCCCGCCTACGGCGCCCGGCCGCTGAAGCGCGCCATCCAGCGGCTCGTCGAGAACCCGCTGGCGCTGCGCCTGCTCGAGGGCGGCTTCGCGGACGGGGACGCGATCCGTGTGGACGCCGCCGACCGCGAGGTCGTGTTCGAGCGGGCCGGAGCCGCCGAGGCTCCGGCGGCAGCCTAGGCAGACGCCTCGAGCCGCTCGAGCGGCGACGGCTCGCCGCGTGCCGCCCGGCGCGCGGCGCCGTAGTGCTCGCTCCCGATCACCGCGACGACCACGCCGAGGAGCAGGGCGGCGAGCCCGAGCGCGGGGAGGACGAGCCCGAGCATGCCTGCGGCGACGCAGCCCGCGGCGCCGGCGAGCCGCGTCGGAGCGATCGAGCCGGCGACGCGGAGGCGGAAGAGGGCGAGCCCGAGCAGGTAGATCGCCGGGCCGGCTGCCACCGTCGCGATCTCGGCGGCGGGCAGCACCCCGGTCGGCCGCGCGATCGTGAGCTCGTCGCCGACGGCGGAGACGATCACCCCGGCCACCATGACCACGTGGAGGTACGTGTACGCGTCACGGGCCATGTCGGTGCGTCGCTCCGCGAGCTCCAGCCGCCGCTCCGCGATCCGGGCGACGTAGTTGAAGTACAGCCACCAGAGCGCAGCCGTCGTGAGGAAGGCAGTCGCGAACGCGACCGCTCGGGTCGCGCCGAGCTCGAGCTGCGCCGTCGTCGCCCCGGTGACCACGATCGACTCGCCGAGCGCGATGATCAGGAACAGCTGGAACCGCTCCGCGAAGTGCGAGGTCTCCACCTGCCAGGCGGAGGAGTCCACCCGCGGCAGGCCCGGAACGCGGTAGGTGACGAGGGGCGCGAGGTAGTCGAGAGCGAGCGCTGCGAGCCAGAGCCACGTCCGGGCGCCCTCGACCGCTCCGCCTGCGATCCAGAGGGTGCCGGCCGCGACGAACCACGTCAGGATCCGGCCCGCCCGCCGGCGCTCGATCGTGCCGGCTTCCGCGGAGCCGAACGTCAGGAACACGTGGCGGCCGACCTGGATCGCGACGTACGACCCGGCGAAGAGGAGGGCGCGGCCTCCGAACGCGTCTGGAATCGCGATCGCCAGCAGCAGGCTCCCGAGCATCAGGCCGATCAGGACGATCCGGACGACGATCGAGTCGGGGTCGAGCTCGTTCGTGACCCACGTCGTGTAGTTCCAGGCCCACCAGACGACGAGGAGCGCGACCGCCGCGCGGCCTGCGCCGCGCCACGAGAGGTCGTCGAGCAGGAGGTGCGAGACCTGCGTCACCGCGAACACGAACACGAGGTCGTAGAAGAGCTCGAGCGCGGTCGTGCGCTGCTCCTCGCCGGGGGCGCGGCGACGCTGGAAGCGGGTCATCGCCGGAAGCCTAGGTTGCCGAGACCGGGTAGCGTCCTCGCCGTGCTGCTCGTCGTCGCCGCCACCGAACGGGAGCTCGAGTGCGCCCGCGGGGCGGAGACGCTCTGTTGCGGGCTGGGCCCCGTGGAGGCGGCCTTGCGAACCGCGCGCGCTCTCGCCGAGCGACGCCCTGCGGCTCTCGTCCACGTCGGCATCGCGGGCGCTCGCACCGTCGAGCCGCCTGCGCTCGTCCTCGGTTCCGAGGCCGTCTACGTCGACCTGATCGACGCCTCGAACCTGACGCGGCGCATCGAGCGGGTCGAGCCCGACGCGGGCCTGCTGGCTGCTGCGGCTGCGGCGCTCCCGCAGGCGCTCGTGATGCCGATCGCGACGTGCGCGCGCGTCGGCGGCGGGGGCGGCAGCGGCTTCGACGTCGAGGCGATGGAGGGCTTCGGCGTCCTGCGGGCGGCTCGGCTGGCGGGAGTCCCCGCGGTCGAGCTGCGCGCGGTCTCCAACGCGCCCGACGAGGCCGACCGGGGTCGCTGGCTCGTCGCGGACGCGCTGGCCGCGCTGGAGGAAGCGGTGCCGCGGCTGCTCGCCGCGCTCGCGCCGTAGGGGCGGCTACGCGAGCGGCGGAGCGTCGACGACGTCGTCCAGGAAGACGGCGTTGCCGCTGACGGGCGGTGCGCCGTAGGCGAAGAAGAGGATCTCGTCGTCCGTCTCGTTCCGTGCCTGCATCGGCGTGCCGGGATGGACGGCTAGCACCTCGCCCGGAGCGACGTCGACCCGCTGCGGTGGATCCTCGAGCAGCATCGTGAGCGTGCCGCGCAGCGGGACGAAGACCTCCTCCTGGTCCGGGTCGAGGTGTCGGCTGCCGCGGGTGCGTGCCGGGTAGCGCCACATCCGCGCCCGCGACCGGGTCAACGCGGCGGGCTCGGTGACGGAAGCCTGGCCGCGCGGCGCCTGTCCGTGCTGCGACTCGCGCTCGACCCACTCGAGGTCGGCGCTGTGGGCGGCGTCGAAGGGCACGGTGCGACGATACCCTGCGCGACCGTGGCGAGGCTGTCGTATCCGCGCTCGGCCGGACCGCGGCCGGAGGCCCTGCCGCCTGCGGAGCGCACGGTGGGACAGGTCGTGGCGGAGGCGATCCGGCTCTACGGCCGGAACTTCTTCCCTTCGCTCGTGCTCGGAACCCCCGCTGCGGCGATCGTCGCGCTCGCCGCCTGGACGACGGGCCCCGCCCAGGTCGCAGCGATCCTCGTCGCCGGCCCGGGTCTCTCTGCGTGGGCGCTCGTCCGGGCGGTCAGGATCGCCTATCCGGATGCCGACGCGGTCGCGCTCGGCTCCGCGTTCGCCGTCGGCGTCGTCGCCTTCCTGCCGGCGCTGCTGGCCCGGCTCGTCGTCTTCCCGGGCATCTACCTGGTCGCCCTCGCCTGGCTCGCGGCGACGATCTTCGCGGTGCCCGCGGTGCTCGTCGAGGGCGCGTCGCCGCGTGCAGCGCTGTCGCGGTCGGCGAGGCTGGCGCGCGCGGACGCAGTGCACGCGCTCGGCGCGCTGGCGACCCTCACGATCACGATCGCGCTCACCGCGCTCGTCCTCACCTTTCTCCTGCGCGGCTTCGGCGACCAGGGGATCCGGGTCGCCGCCGTGCTCGCGCTTCTGGTCGTGACGCCGCTCTTCTTCCTCGGCGCGACGGTGCTCTACGCAGACCAGGTCGCGCGGGACGCCGCGGGCGTTAAGGTCGACTCCAACGACTAAAGGCCCGTGCAGAGATGTCTGATCGTCCGGGCGTCCATCTCTGCACCGACCCTGAGGAGGAGCGATGCCGATCTACATCCTGCTCTCGCGGCTCTCCCAGCAGGGCGTGCAGACGCTGCAGAGCAACCCGGAGCGGCTCCGCGAGGTGAACCGCGACGTGGAGGAGCTCGGCGCGACGGTGCTGCACCAGTGGGCGACCCTCGGCGAGTTCGACTTCGTCAACGTCGTCGAGGCGCCGGACACGGCGACGATCGCGCGCGTCTCCGTCGCGCTCGGCGCCCGCGGCTCGACGCGAATCGAGACGCTCCCGGCGCTGACGATCGACGAGTTCGTCAAGAGCCTGGGCTAGGTACGTGTCTCGGCAGAGCGAAGAGTGGTGCGGCGCGGGTTGAGGTCGGTGCGCGGAGTGGGCGCGTGGTTGCGTCGTCCGTAGAGTCGGCAGCACTCGTCGCGCAGACCGAGCTCGGAGGAGGCCCGCTCATGCGGGCGAATCCAGAGGCCCATTCTGAAGGGAGTTCGATAGAGCTAACCGCGGCTCGCTGCCTCTGAGCCGCCCTGTCACACGGTGTTACTCGGCTTCCGGGCTCGCGTCGCGGACCGCCACCACACGGCGGACCGTGACGCCCCAGGCCTCGCCCGACGCGAACAGCTCGTCGGGGTCGACGTCCGCGAGCCAGCCGAGAAAGTGCGGCTCGGGATCGTCGTCGGTGCATCCGTACACGGCGGGATAGAGCTCCGGCGCAGGCCCTTCGCTCCCGCCGCGGGCGGCCGCCTCGGCGACGCGCTCGGCCTCCTCGGACGCGGGTCCTTCCATGTAACCGCGGGGCATGCCCAGAGAGTACTCCCGGTACCCTCCTCGGGTGCCTCCCGCGCTCGCCGTCCGCGGCCTCTCGAAGCGTTACGGCTCCGTCCAGGCGCTGAAGGGCGTCGACCTCGAGGTGGGGGAGGGCGAGCTCGTCGGCCTCCTCGGCCCGAACGGCGCGGGGAAGTCCACCCTCGTGAAGATCGCGGTCGGTCTCGTCCGGGCCGGCGCCGGCAGCGCCGAGGTCGCAGGTGCGCGTGCCGGCTCCCGCACCGCGCGTGCCCGGCTCGGCTACCTCGCCGAGCTGTTCCGCTTTCCGGGCTGGTACACCGCCGACGAGGTGCTCGAGCTGCATCAGCGGCTCTCCGGCTCCCGCGGCGGGGAGGGAGAGCGTCGCCGGTTGCTCGAGCTCGTGGCGCTCTCCGACGCGGCGGGGCGGCGCGTCGACGGCATGTCGAAGGGGATGCAGCAGCGCCTCGGCGTGGCGCAGGCTCTCGTCGGCGAGCCGCGAGTCCTGCTCCTCGACGAGCCGACGTCGGCGCTCGACCCGGTCGGCCGCCGCACGGTCCGCCTCCTGCTCGAGGATCTCCGCCGCCGAGGCGTCTCGGTGCTCCTCAACTCGCATCTCCTCTCCGAGATCGAGCTGGTGTGCGATCGGGTGGCGATCCTGCTCGGTGGAGAGGTCGTGGCGGCCGGCTCGCCCGCGGAGCTGTCGCAGCCGCGCGGCGTCGAGCTCGAGACGGACGAGGGCCTGCGCACGATCACGGGCGTCGCGCGCGAGGACGTCCCCCGGCTCGTGGCGGAGGCAGTCGAGTCGGGGCGGCGCGTCTACGGAGTCCGGGTTCTCACCTCGACGCTCGAGGAGGTCTATCTCGAGGCCGTCGGCGGGGAGACGAGTTGACGTCGGTCGCCACCATCGTCGGCTACGGCTTCCGGGAGGCGGTGCGACGGAAGGTGTTCGCGGTCGTCGTGCTCCTGACCGCGATCTTCCTCGTGCTCTTCTGGCTCGCGAATCACTACGTGTTCCGCGAGCTGTCGCAGATCTCGCCGCCGCGGGACGTCCACGTGGACACGCGGACGTTCGCCGGCGCCTTCCTCTTCGGGCTCGCGATGTTCGCGACGCTCTTCCTCGGCGTCGTGCTCGCCGTGTTCCTGACCCTGGGCGTGGTCTCGGGCGACGCCGAGCGGGGGCTGCTCCAGCCGCTCGTGGTGCGACCGGTCGGACGTGGGACGTTGCTGCTCTCGCGCTTCCTCGGCGCGGCCGGCGTCACGACCGGGTACGTGCTCGCCGTCTACTGGATCGCGATGGCGATCACCGGCGAGACCGGTCGCTGGTGGCCCGCCGCGAAGGTCGTCCCGGGGCTCGAGCTAGCCGGCGGCGTGATCATCGTCGTCGCCCTCTCGCTGCTCGGGTCGGTCGTGCTCTCGTCCACCGCGAACGGGATCGCGGTGTTCATGCTCTTCGGCGCGGGGCTCGTCGCGGGCCTCCTCGGCACGATCGGGCACGCACTCAACTCGCATGCCGTGCAGCACGCGTCGACGATCGCAGCGTGGGCGCTCCCCTTCGAGGCGCTCTACCAGGACGGGCTGCGCCTGATCGCCGCGAACGAGAACGGGATCGCCGGCTTCCTGCTCCAGTTGGGCCCCTTCGGGGGCGCGTACGTGCACGGCTGGGGCATCCGCGTCTGGGCCGTCGGCTACCTGGCCGCGGCGCTCGCCCTCGCGCTGCTCCTGTTCTCCCGTCGGGACCTCTAGCCGAGCAGGGCCCGGTACAGCTCCTGCGTCGCCGGTGCCGGCGCCGTGCCCAGCTCGTCTCGCAGGCGGACGCGCAGCGCGTCGTAGACGGCGAGGGCCTCCGCGGCGTTGCCCTCGGCTGCGAGCGCCTGCATCAGGAGGCGGTAGCCGCTCTCGCGCAGCGGGGCGAGCTCCACGAGCGCGCGGCCCGAGCGGAGCGCGGCATCGGCCTCCGCGCCCCCGATTCCGATGGCGGCCGCGGCAACACACTCGTGCGCGCGCAGCCGGAGCTCGTCCAGGTGGCGACGCCGCTCCTCGATCCACGGCAGATCGTCCCCGGCGAGAAAGCCGCGCGACGCCGTGTGCAGCGCGATCCGCGCCGGAGCCCACGCCTCGTGCCACGCACACCGGCGGACTGCGGACTCGGCGCGGTGGATCGCCTCCTCCGCCGCCTCGAGGTCGACGAACGCGTCGCCCGGAAGAACGAGCCGGAGCTCGGATCTCCCGTCGATCCGGATGAGGCGGCGCAGCTTCGAGACGAGCGCCGACAGCGCCGAGTCGACAGCGCGCGGAGGCTCCGACCAGAGTGACTCCATCAGCTCGTGTCGGCTCGTCTCCCGGAGCCGGTTGCACACGAGGTAGACGAAGAGGAGCCGGCCCTGCCGGCCCGGTAGGTCGCCCTCGATGCGGCGGTCGTCGACGGTCGCGACCACTCGCCCGCAGATCTGGATCCGCGTTGCCAAGGTACGGCCAAGGTAGACGCAAGGCTGGCACTCGACAATGCCGCGCATGGCGAAGATCCTCTTGAAGGGAGCGAAGACATGGCGAAGCTGGTCAACTGCGAGTGCGGCGAGATCATCCGGGCGGAGAGCGACGACGAGCTCGTGCGGCTCGTCGGGGAGCACGTCGACCGCCATCATCCCGAGCTCGCCGGGAAGCTCTCCCGCGAGGACATGCTCGCGATGGCCGAGGAGAGCTAGCTCCCGGCTGCGGCTGCGACGGCGATCTCGCCCCCCAGAAGGGCATTCTCGGCGACGAGCGCCCGGTTCGCGTGCTGCGTGCGGCCGGCGCTCTCCCGGTGGAGGTGCGCGAGGACGTACGGCGTGACCGCCGGGCCCGAGATCCCGTCCGCGTGCGCCGCCCGCAATGCCTCGTCGATCAGCGGCTCGACGTCGTCTAGCGGCTCGTCCGGTGCCCGGCCGAGCAGCAGCCCGCCGCCGCCCAGCCGCCAGTGCTCCTCGGCGACGCGCGCCGCCTCCTCCGCGGACTCGACCCGTGCCGAGACGGGCGGTCCTCCCTCGGCCGCGTAGAAGAGCGGCAGCGTGTCCACGCGGTAGCCGAGCACCGGCACGCCGAGCGACTCGAGCAGCTCCGCGGTCGCCGGCACGTCGAGCAGAGACTTGACGCCCGCGGACACCACGAGCGCCGGCGTGCGGGCGAGCTGCGCGAGGTCGGCGGAGACGTCGGGCCGCTCCCGGAAGCCGCGATGGACGCCGCCGAGCCCGCCGGTCGCCAGGAAGCGGATGCCGACGGCGCGTGCCGCGGCGAGCGTGCCGCCGACGGTCGTCGCGCCCACTGCGCCCTGCACGGTTGCCGCCGCGAGGTCGCGCGGGCCGGTCTTTCGGGCGTCCGCGGTGAAGCGCGCGAGCTCCTCCTCGGAGAGCCCGACGACGAGCTCGCCGCCGAGCACGCCGATCGTGGCGGGCACCGCGCCGGTGGCACGTACCCGGCGCTCCGACTCGAGGCCGACCTCGAGGCCCTCGCCGGGTGGGAAGCCGTGCGCGACGAGCGTCGTCTCGAGCGCGACGACCGGGCTGCCAGCGGCAAGCGACTCGCGGATCTCGTCGGTGACCCGGATCACGGAAGCGACCCTACTCTGGCCACGCAACGCGCGGCTGCCTCCAGGCCCCGCCGGGCAGCCTCCTCGAGCGAGCCGCCGAGCAGGAAGCCGGCGGCGAGGGCATCGCCGGCCCCGGTGGTGTCGACGACCTCGCCCTCGATCTGCGGCCAGGTCGAGTCGAGCGTCGGCGGTCGTCACGGTGCAACCTCGCGGGCCGCGCTTGACCACCCCGACCGGCGCCGCGAGATACGCCCCGCCCAGCAGCTCCCATTCGGCTTCCGTGGCGAACAGGATGTCGGGTGCCAGCTCGTCGAGCAGGCTGCGGAAGCGGACCGGCCCGTAGCGTCGGATCTCCGTCCACGCGGCGAGATCGACCGAGACGCGCGCGCCGGCCTCTCGCGCCAGCCGGGCCGCGAGCAGCGCGGCTGCGTCGATCGGCTCGCGGAGCAGCGCGTAGCCGGACAGGTGGAGGACGTCGCAGTCGAGCCAGGCAGCGTCGAGCTCGTCCGGCCGGAGACCCGGCGCCACCCCGCGGTCGGAGGCCAGCGAGCGCTCGCCGTTCTCGACCAGCGACACGACGATCCCCGTCGCGCCCGGCTCCGCCGGCCCGACGAGCTCGACACCGCGCGCCGCCAGCTCGCGTGCGACGAGCTCGCCCGCCGCGTCGTCGCCGCGCTTCGCGATACAGCGCGCGACCGCACCGAGCGACGCCGCCCACGCCGCGACGTTCGCCGCCTGCCCGCCCGTGCCCGCGCGTGTGGCGGCGCGCACGTCCGCGCCCTTGGCGAGGGGCTCCTCGAGCCGCACGATCACGTCGAGCATCACGTCGCCGAGGGTCGCGAGTCGAAGGGAGGTCACTGCACAATCGTCCCATCTAGGAGGCACAGCGTCGTGACGAAGCTCGACACGGTATCTCCGTGGAGGCTCGAGCCGTGCGGACCGGCAGCCCGGTTCCGCGTTACAACTGCTTCGCGACGATCTTCGCGAGCTTGATGAAGGGCGCCGACGACTTCAGGGGTTTGTTCGGCGGGGTGTTCAGTGTGATGGTCACGTAATAGCCGTCGACGACGAAGACGATCCCGTCCGCAGTCCTTCCGTTGGCGAGACCGGTCTCCCCGGACCATTTCCCGATGCCGACGGACTTCCCTGGAGGCTTGCTCGACACCGCGGCCTTGAGGAACGCGGCGCTCGCCTTGTCGATACCGACGCTCAGGCGCGGGCCGCCGACCGAGTTCTTGCCCCAGACGGCAGTCGCCACCGTGCCGAGAGCACTCTTGACGGTCTTCTGCTGCTTGCAGTTCGCCGGCACGTGAACCGAGGCCACCACGTTGGCCGTGAGCAGCGGACAGACCTTGCCCGTGAACTTCGAGCTTGTGGCGGCCGACGCCGAGCCGGCCGTCCCTGCAGCACACACCAGCGCGCCCATTACGAGTCCGAACACAGCCAGTCTGCGAGACATGAGCCTTCCCTTCGGTCTCGCGGATCCCCGCCCCGCCACGCCGAGGCGATTCGAGACTCGATCCGTCGAGGGCCGGAACCTATCCTGTTCGTGCCGGAAGAGTCAAGACAGGCAACCGAGCTTGGAAGCGGTACGTAATCGTGCCATGGACGGCGACGACCGGCGTGGGCGTGCCCGCTCGTTCTTGCTCGGCGGGGTGCTCGGCGCGTCCGCCGCGGTTGCCACCGCTCGCCGGCGTCGCGACGTGACCAGCCGCCGGGCCGAGCGGCTCGAGGCTCCGGCCGGGCTCGCGGCGTTCGAGAGCGCCCCGTGCTTCCGGGAGCTCGTCGACCAGGCCGACGAGCGCGCCTAACGCCCGCGGGGGTTCGCGTCCTCGCGCTCGCCGTCGAGGAGCGACGCGACGGCCTCGGACGTGAGCGCGGGGAGCAGGAGGTCCGCCTCGGCGAGACGTGACGCCGGCATCGTTCCTGCGAGAGCGACGCAGAAGATGCCGGCCGCCTTCGCGGCGGCCACCCCGGCGGCGGTGTCCTCGACCGCGACGGCGCGGGGAGGCTCGACGCCCGCGAGCGCGCAGGCGGTGAGGTACGGCTCCGGTGCGGCTTCGGGTGCTCGACGTCCTCCACCGTCACGATCGCAGTGATCAGCGGCGCGATGCCGCTGCCCGCGAGCGCCGGCTCGACCTCGCTCCGGAGCGCGCTCGTGACGACGACGACCGGGACACGGGCCGCCGCGAGCGCCACCGCGCGCCGCGCCTCGGATGCGATCGTCGCGCCGTCCGCGCTGGCGGCGCGATAGCGCTCGACCCGTTCCTCGGTGAGGGCGGCCACGTCCGCCGAGGGCCCCAGCTCGCCGCGGAAGATCTCCTCGTCGGTGAGGCCGGCGAGCTCCTGCACGTACCGCTCGGGCGTCAGCGTCCGTCCGCGGGAGGCGAGCATCTCGGCGTAGATCCTCGCGAGAAGGGGCTCGTCGTCCGAGAGCGTCCCGTTGAAGTCGAGCAGGAGAGCCTCCACGCTCACCTCGACGGAGGGCCCCCCGCTCGGCAGGCGGAGCGCCCTCGGCTCGTGACCTGCAGGAGGGTCGTGGCCGACGCCACCGCCGTTCGCGCCGGCCCGGGTTCGCAGTCTGGTGTCCGCGGCGTGACGATCGGGTGACGGTAGCTCGCCCCCGGGGCGCTCGACCGTCAGGTCGCCCCCCGGGAGCCACGGAACGATCGACCAGTGCAAGGGGAATCCCTCGCCGGGGCCCCCGGCGCGAGGGGCACGGGAACGGCGAGGGGCAGCCGCCCCGCGAGCTCCCGGCCGAGCCGATAGATCGCGTGGTCCGTCCCGAACGACTCGGCGCGCTCGAGCGGAAGGCCCGCCCACTGCGGGAACTGCGTCGCCAGCAGACGGTGGACGAGATCCGCGTCGACCTCCAGCTCGTTCTCGTGCATCCTCTGCGGGCTCATCGCCCGGCAGTATCCGTCAGTGCCCGGGAGCGAGACCCTTCGGACCGCGCTCTCGCGGCTCGGGCGTCAGCGCGGGCAGTCTCTCGAGCCAGCGGGGCATGTACCAGTTCCACTCGCCGAGAAGCTTCATCGCGGCGGGGAGGAGGACGCCGCGGATGACGGTCGCGTCGATGAGCACGGCGAGTCCGAGCCCGACGCCGAGCTGCTTCATCATGATCATCCGCAGGGTCCCGAAGATCGCGAAGACGGCGACCATGATGATCGCGGCGCTCGTGACCGTCCCCGCCGTGCGCCTGATGCCGCGCGAGACGGCCTCCTCGGTCGAGACTCCTCCGTCGCGGAGCTCCTTGATCCGGCTGAGGATGAACACGTGGTAGTCCATCGAGAGGCCGAACAGGACGACGAAGAGGAACATCGGGAGCCAGGAGGTGATCGAGTCGTTGGAGGTGAAGCCGAGGACACCCTCCGCCCACGAGTGCTGGAAGATCAGGACGAGCAGACCGTAGGCGGCGCCGACCGACAGGAGGTTGAGCGCGATGGCCGTCAACGGGATCACGATCGAGCGGAAGGTCATCAGCAGCAGGAGGAACGCGAGCGCGAGCACGAACGCGATCACCCACGGCATCCGCGACTTCATCTGTTCGTTGAAGTCGTACGTGCCCGCCGTCTCGCCGGCGACGGCGTACTGGACACCGTCGACCGTACCCAGCGTGCGCGGGAGGACGTCGTTCCGAAGCGTCGCAAGTGCGGCGAGCGACGCCGCGTCGTCCCCGTTGCCGGCGATCGGGATGCGGATGTCGGCGACCGTGTGGTCGGCGCTCGTTACGACGATCATCGGCCGGAACATCCGCCCGCTCGCGACCGCCGCTGCCTCGGTCCGCTGGATCGCCCCGGCCACCGTGGGCGCGCGAACGTCCGGCGCGCGGACGACGAGGTCGGCGGGGGTCGGCGCACCGGGGAAGGCGGCGATCACGGCGTGGTAGGTCTGCACGATCGGCAGCTCGCGTGGCATGTCGGTGAAGCTCGGCAGCTTGGTGTGCATGCTCAGCAGCGGCGAGGCGGCTGCGAGCAGCAGGCCCCCGGCGAGCACGAGCGCCACGACGGGTCTGCGCAACACGTGGTCGAGCACGAAGCCCCAGAAGCGCGACTCGCCGGCGGCGTGCTTCCGGCGTCCGAGGAGCGGGACGCGGCCGCGGTCGATCCGGTCGCCGAGCTTCGCCATCGCCGCCGGCAGCACCGTGAGCGAGCCGACCATCGCACAGAGGACGACGATCATCGTCCCGATCGCCATCCCGGTGAAGATCTTGTTGCCGGCGATGAACATGCCCGCCATCGCGATCAGCACCGTGACGCCGGAGATCAGCACCGCCTGGCCCGACGTCGCCGCGGCGCGCAGGAGTGCCGGCCGGGCCTCGGTTCCCTGGGCGCGCTCCTCGCGCTCACGGCGGAGATAGAAGAGCGAGTAGTCGATGCCCACGGCCATCCCGATCAGGAGGATCACCGCGGAGGTCGACTGCCAGTCCGCCGAGTACACGTGCGTGACGAGCCCGAACAGGCCGAGCGACGCGAGCACGGCGGAGAACGCGAGCAGCACCGGGAGCCCGGCGGCGACGAGCGCTCCGAAGGCGCCGAGCAGGATGATCAACGTCAGCGGGATCGTCAGTCGCTCGGCGTTCGCGAAGTCCTTGTTGAACGTCTTGCCGATCTCGTAGTTCGCGCTCGCCGTGCCGACCTCCCGGATCGACACGTCCGGGTTGGCCGACTGGGCGCCGGCAATGGCGGCGATGATCGGCTCGATCCTGTCCTGTGCCGTGTCGGGGTCGCCCTTGATGTCGAACTGGACGAGCACGGAGTGCTTGTCGGGCGAGATCTGTCCACCGGCGCCCGCTCCCTCGAGCGGGTTCTGGACGTTCGTGACGTCCCGCTGCCCGCTGAGCGACAGGATGACGTTCCCCACCGCGGCGATCATCGGCGACTCGTCGGCCGTCCAGGTCCGGCTCTGGACGAGCACGCTCTCCGAGGCCGGCTGGGTCATGCCCGCCTGCTCGAGCATCTGCAGCGCCGTCGCCGTCTCCCCGGAGGCGTACTGGGACTGCTTCATCTCGACGTGACCGGCGACGGTGCCTGCGGCCATCGCGACGATCGCGAAGAGGAGCCAGCCGAAGAGCGCCCGCTTCCAGTTCCGTGCGCTCCAGGCCCCGGAGCGTGCCGCGAGGTTGGGCTTCGCCATCGTCCGAAGATCTGGCGCAGGCGAGGCCCGGGAGCATCAGAGCGCGCGCTGATCCGGTTGCGGTTGACTACGGCCGGGGCGTGCGCCCGTCGGCGCGGGACCGTCGCCGGGCGCCTCGGAGTCGACGGGATGCCCAACCGACCACGTCGAGGTCGAGCGGCACGCACCGCGCACGGAGCGGGAGGCCGGGCCTGCGTAGGCGGCGGGTCTCCGCGTCGCTGGTACCGTCTCTAGCCGTCGTGCCGATCTACGAGTACCGCTGCCCCGAGGGTCACGTCTTCGAGCGCTTTCAGTCGATGACGGCACCCGCCCCCGAGACGTGCGACGTCTGCGGCGCCGCGCCGTTACAGCTCGTCCTCTACCCGGTCGCGATCCACTACAAGGGCTCGGGCTTCTACACGACCGACTACGGGAAGGGAAAGCCGGCGAAGAAGGACGGCGGCGGCGGCGGCGATTCGACGCCGTCCAAGAGCGAGAGCTCGACGGCGAGCTCGGACGGCGGCTCGAGTGGGAAGAAAGCCGCCGCCGGCGGCGACTGACCCGAGCTAGTGGGTCGAGCTCTGGCTGCCGACGGTGCAGCCGGGGGCGTACAGGTTTCCGGGCGTGGGTGGTTGCGGTGCGGAGTGGCCGAGCACCGTCTGGATCACCTGGAAGTTCTCCTGCGTGCCGACGATGTAGGAGCCGCCGCCGATGTCCGTTGCGCTACCGCCCAGATGACAGCGCAACGTCGCCGAACCGGACGCGCGGAACTTGACCCAGCCGAGCTGCACGAAGTCCCATGTCGAGAGGTCGGTGGCGATCGGCGCCAGCAGCGAGCTGCCGTCGAAGGGCAGCCGGAAGAACGTCGAGGGGCTGGCGAGCTTCCTGAGCGTCGCCTGCATCACGTCCTGCTGGTGCTGGGCTCGCGTGACGTCCGAATACGACCTGTCGAGCTGGTTGACGCGGATCCGGGAGTAGATCAGCGCACGGCGTCCGTCCATGTGCTGCACGCCCTTGTCGAAGCGCCAGCCCGACCACGACTGGCACTTCGCCGCCGTGTAGGGACAGTCGAACTTGTCGGAGAGGATCTTCTCGGGCACGTTGACGTCGATGCCGCCGACGGCGTCGATCAGCTTCTCGAACGAGCCGAAGTCGACGACGACGACGTGGTTGATCCGCAGCGCCGTGCCGAAGAGCGCGTCCACGGTCTCGACTGCGAGCTTCGGGCCGCCGATCTGCATGGCGGCGTTGATCTTCTGTTCGCCGTAGCCAGGGATGCTCGCCCGCAGGTCCCGCGGGATCGACAGGTAGATCAGCCGGTGGCGGCCGGGATCGGTGCGCAACAGCATCATCGAGTCGGAGTGCTCGTCGGAGCTGCGACCCGCCTGCCCGTTCGCGGAATGGTCGGTGCCGAGCAGGAGGATGTTCGTGGGAGACGAGATCAGCAGGCCGCCGTCCGGCTGCAGCACCGACGCCGTCCCCGTCGGCAGCCTCTCGTTCGCGGCGACCACGCCCTTCCGGACGGAGAGGTAGCCGGCTCCGCCCCAGATCAGGAGCAGGAGCACGAGCGCGCCGAGCGTGACCGGCACCCAGCGTCGCCACGACCAGCGGCGCCGCTTCCTCCGCTCGACGATCTTCCCGGGGCCGCCGCCGTCGCTGCGGGCCGAGCGGCGCGCGTCGCGCTCGCGCCGTCCCAGCGGCACCTTGCCCTTCGAGCGGCCTCCCCGGTAGACGCGATACGGCTTCTCCCCGGCGGCGGCCATCCAGGGGTTTACGGTACCCGTTGGACATGGACGGCACGTGCGCCATCGGGGTCGATCTCGGCGGGACGAAGATCCTCGCGGGCATCGTCGCACGTGACGGCACGGTGATCCGACGACACGAGCGACCGACGCCGCAGGACTCGCAGGAACACGTCCTCGCGGAGCTCGAAGCGGCGGTCGTGGAGCTGCTCGACGACTCGATCGCGGCGATCGGCTTCGGCGCTCCGTCGCCGATCGACCAGCGACGTGGCGTCGTCGTCCAGTGCGTCAACGTCCCGCTCGTCGACGCGCCGCTCCGCGACCACATGCACGGGCGCTTCGGGCTGCCGGTCGGCCTCGACAACGACGCGAATGCCGCGGCGATCGGCGAGTGGCGCGCGGGTGCGGGACGCGGGGTGGACGACCTCGTCATGCTCACGCTCGGCACCGGGCTCGGCGGCGGCGTCATCTCCGGTGGCAGGCCGTTCCGCGGCGCCAACGGCGCAGGCGTCGAGCTCGGCCACGTCGTGATCGTCCACGACGGCCGTCCCTGCCAGGGGAGCTGTACCGGCCGCGGCCATCTCGAGCCGTACGTGACGGGTATCGCTGCCGGGATCGCCGCGCGCGAGGCGTTCGGCCCGTCTGCCGACGCCCACAGGCTCGTGCGCCTGGCGAACGAAGGCGATGCGACGGCGCAAGGGATCCTCGCGGAGATCGGCCGCTATCTCGGCTCGGGCATGGGTTCGTTCGCGAATGCCTTCGGGCCGGAGCTGATCGTGATCGGCGGCGGCTTCGGCGTCGCTGCGTGGGACTACTTGCTGCCGACGGCGCTCGAGGTGATGCGCCGGGAGGCGCTGCCGCCGATGCGCGACGTCGTGCGCGTCGTCCGCGCGGAGCTCGGCACGGCGGCGGGGCTGATCGGAGCGGCATTCGTCGCCTTCGAGGCCCTCGACACGGCGTAGAGCGGGGTCCCGATGCCCCTCGCGGTCTGCGCCACGCCGATCGGGAACCTCGAGGACGTGACCCTGCGCGTGCTCGCCGAGCTGGCCGCGGCGGACGTCGTCCTGTGCGAGGACACGCGACACACTCGCGGGCTGCTCCAACGGCACGGGGTCGAGGCGCGGCTCCTCTCGTACCACGAGCACAACGAGGCGCAGAGGACGGCGGAGATGCTGCCGCGGCTCGCGGCCGGGGAGCGGGTGGCGCTGGTCTCGGACGCCGGCCTTCCCGGGGTGTCCGATCCGGGCGCACGGCTCGTGCGGGCAGCGCTCGACGCGGGACTTCCCGTGACCGTGCTGCCGGGGCCTTCGGCAGTGGAGACGGCGCTCGTCGCTTCGGGGCTCGTGGCCGCCCAGTACCGCTTCCTCGGGTTTCTCCCGAGGGGCGAGCGGGCGCTCGCGGCACTCTGGGAGGAGCTGCGGGCCTGGCCCTGGCCGGCTGTCGCCTTCGAGTCGGCGCGTCGGCTGCCCGCCACGCTGCGCTCGCTCGCATCGGCCCAGCCGGATCGGGCGGTCGCCGTCTGCCGGGAGCTGACGAAGCGCTTCGAGGAGGTCGTCCGCGGAACGGCGTCCGAGGTGGCCCAGCGGTTTCCGGAGCCGCCGAAGGGAGAGATCACGCTCGTGCTCGGTCCCGGAGCGGGCGACGACGGCGGCGGGGGAGAAGGTGACGCGGTCGCCGCGGTCGGCGAGCTCGTGGAAGCCGGCGTTCCGCGACGTCAGGCGGCAGAGCTCGTCTCCCGTCTCACCGGGGTGTCTCGGAACAGGCTCTACCGCGGCTCGCTGTAAGCAGATTTGACAACGACCGGAACGGCCGCTACCTTCGTGTTGGTGGTTTTCTGAAACTGACAACAAGGTGGTGATCTTGTGCGCCGACTCCTCCCGCTCGTCCTGTTCGTCCTGCTCTTCGCTGCCTGGATCCCGGCTGCCAACGCCTGGACGTGGCCGGTCGACGGAGCGATCGAGCAAGGGTTCTCGTTCGACTCCGCACATCCGTACGCGGGAGGCCAGCACCGAGGCGTCGACATCGGAGCGGCCGCGGGCGGGCCGGTTGTGGCTCCGGCGGCCGGAACCGTGACGTTCGCAGGCTCGGTGCCGACGAACGGGCTGACCGTCACGATCGAGACAGACGACGGCCTGGCGGTGACGTTGACGCACCTCGGCTCGCTGGCGGTCGCGCGCGGGCACACAGGTCGCCGAGGGCGACGCGATCGGCACGGTCGGGCCTACCGGCACGGCGGAGGTCCAGGGGCCGTACGTCCACCTCGGGATCCGCGTCGCCGCCGACCCCGACGGGTACCTCGACCCGCTCTCGCTGCTGCCGCCTGCGGCCGCTCCGTCGGAACCGGCGCAGGAGCCGGCGGCCGCCGCGCCACCCGCTCCGCCGGCGGCGGGGCCTGCATCCGAGCCGGCACAGGAACCCGCGACCACCGCGCCCTCACCTCCGGCACAGGGTGCCGGCGACTCGACTCCGGGGGCGGACGGCGCCTCGACATCGACCAGTCCTGCTCCAACCGAGGCGGCGGCTCCGGCCGGCGCACCCTCGGCGGCCGCTCCGGCGTCCGGCAACACGGCGTCGCCGGTCGCCGCCTCGGACCCGAAGCCTGCCACCCCTGTCATGGCGCAGGCGCCGTCGTCCGAGCCCGCGTCTGTGGCGACGGTGCCGGCCGCGGCGACCGAACCGGCGGCTCCCGGAGGGGCTCAGCCTGTTGCGGGGCAATCGCCGACGGTGATCCGGTCGTCGGTCGACGCCGGTCGCGTGCTCACGCCGATCGCGGAATCCGTCGGATCGCCGACCAGACCCGACTCGCAGCGGAGAGCCGCGACGCCCGCGTTCTCGTCACCGGCACCCGTCGAAGTCGTCGGCGAGCGCGTTCGCGCGACATCGTCGCTGCAGCATCCCGCCGTCCGTCCGGCCTCCAAGCGCCCGGCCGCGACGGGCGTCAGTCGACCGGCGGCCGGCGCCGACCGAACCGTACGTGCGGCTCGACCGCGCACGACGGACAGCCCGCCGGGGACGAGCACCGCGTCCCCTCCCGGTCCCGCTGCCCCCCGGGCACTCGGAGGCGTGCGGCGGCACCGCTCTGAGCCGACGTGGTCAGCTCCGAGCGCACCGTCGGCGGTCACGGCGGTCACGGCGGTCACGGCGGTTCCGCCGGTCGCGGGGCCGTCCAGGCATCCGCATCCGCCACTGCTCCTGATCGTCATCGCGGTGGCGGTCGCGGTCGCAGTTGCGATCGGCATCCGCGTCGTTCGTATGATCTCTAGCCCGTCTCCGACCGCTGAGGGAAGCCGCTTCGGTGCCGCAGAGTCCACGACAGATACTCGTCGCCCCCGCCTGGCCGTATGCGAGCGGCCCGCGTCACATCGGCCATGTGGCGGGCTTCGCGGTACCGGCGGACGTGTTCGCCCGCTACCACCGCTTGCAGGGGAACCATGTGCTGATGGTGAGCGGAACGGACGAGCACGGAACCCCCGTGATGGTGTCCGCCGACAGGAGCGGCGTCTCGCCGCGTGAGCTCGCCGATCGCAACAACGAGCTCATCCGGGAGGACCTGCGCAACCTCGGGATCTCGTACGACTTGTTCACGCGCACGAGCACGTCCAACCATCATCGCGTTACCCGGGACGTCTTCCGCACGCTCTACGAGAAGGGATATCTCGTCGAGCACACCACTCTCGGCGCGTTCTCCGCCTCGACGGGTCGGACCCTCCCCGACCGCTACATCGAGGGCACGTGCCCGATCTGTGGGTATCCGGAAGCCCGCGGCGACCAGTGCGACAACTGCGGGAACCAGCTCGATCCGGCCGACCTGATCGAGCCGCGTTCGATCATCGACGGCTCGACACCGGAGTTCCGCGAGACGACGCACCTCTTCCTCGACCTGCCGGCCTTCGCCGAGCAGCTCGAGCGGTGGCTCACAGAGCAGCACGGCTGGCGTCCGAACGTCAAGAACTTCTCGCTGGGCCTCGTCCGTGAGCTGAAGCCCCGTGCGATGACCCGCGACATCGACTGGGGCGTTCCGGTGCCGGTCGACGGATACCCGGAGGAGTCCAAGCGAATCTACGTGTGGTTCGACGCGGTGATCGGCTACCTGTCCGCGAGCGTCGAGTGGGCCCGGAACCGGGGTACGCCGGACGCCTGGCGAGACTGGTGGCAGAACCCGGACGCCGGCCACTTCTACTTCATGGGCAAGGACAACATCGTCTTCCACTCCGTGATCTGGCCGGCGATGCTTCTCGGCTACGGCGCCGGGGGCGAGCTGGGGGCCGGCCGGGGCGATCTCCACCTGCCGTCGAACGTCGTCGCGAGCGAGTACCTGACGATGGAGGGCAAGAAGGCGTCGACGAGCCGCAACGTCGCGATCTGGGTCTCCGACTTTCTCGGCCGCTACGACCCCGATCCGTTGCGCTACTACCTCACCGCAGGCGGGCCGGAGACGCAGGACACCGACTTCACGTGGGAGGAGTTCGTGCGACGCAACAACGACGAACTCCTCGCGAACTGGGGCAATCTCGTCAACCGGACGCTCGTGAACACCCATCGGACCTTCGGTGCGGTGCCGCCGCGCGGCGAGCTCAGCGACCGCGACCGCTCGGTGCTGGACGGCATCGCGAGCGCGTTCGACGAGGTCGGGACGCTGATCGAGCAGGCCCGCTTCCGCGCCGCCGTGCAGGCGGCGATGAAGTGGAGCGGTGTCGTCAACCAGTACCTCGCCGACGAGGCGCCGTGGTCACTCGTCAAGACAGACCGCGACCGCGCCGCCACCGTGCTCAACGTCGCGATCGCCTGCGTCGACTCGCTCAAGACGGTGCTCGCGCCGTTTCTCCCCTTCAGCTCGCAGATCGTCCACGAGTTGCTCGGCTACGAGGGACAGCTCGCCGGGCCGCTTCGCTTCGAGACGGCAACCGAGGACGACGGCTCGTCGCACGAGGTGCTGACCGGAGACCACGAGCTCGGCGTCGGCAGCTGGGCGCCGAGCGAGCCGCTTGTCGGTCAGGCTCTTCCGGAGCCCCGGCCGCTCTTCCGCAAGCTTGCGCCCGAAACGGCGGCCGAAGAACTGGCGCGCCTCGGGCTGTGATCGACACACACGCGCACCTCGACGCGCTCGACGACAGCGACGCCGCCGTCGCGCGGGCGCGCGCGGTCGGCGTCACGCGCATCCTCACCGTCGGCACCGACCTCGCGGGTTGCAGGCGAGCCCTCGAGCTCAGCGAGAGCTCATGACGGCGTGTTCGCGATTCTCGGCATCCACCCACACGAGGCGGCCGCGGCGGGACTGGGCGGTGGCAGGAGGTGTGCCGTCTCCAGAGTCACCCGAAGGCGGTCGCGGTCGGCGAGATCGGTCTCGACTACTACCGCGACTACGCGCCACGCGACGCCCAACGCCGCCTCTTCGACGCGCAGCTGGCGATGGCTGCGGACATCGGAAAGCCGGTCGTGATTCACACCCGCGCCGCCGACGAAGACACTCGCGCCGCGCTCGCCTCCTTCCCCGGCACGGTCGTCCTCCACTGCTTCTCGTCACCGCATCTCCTGCCGGCGGCGCTCGAGCGCGGGTGGTACGTCTCGTTTGCCGGCAACGCGACCTATCCGAAGGCGACCGACCTCCGGCTCGCCGCGACCCAGGTGCCGGCTCGACCGGATCCTGGCGGAGACGGACTCTCCCTACCTCGCTCCCCAGCCGGTGCGCGGTCGCGCCAACGAGCCCGCCAACGTGATGCACACGCTCGCCGCTCTCGCGACGGTGCGCGGAGAGGAGACGGCCGAGCTCGAGGCGCGGATCGAGCGCAACGCGACCGAGTGCTTCGGCCTCCCGTGAGCGTCCGCCCGAAGAAGGAGCTCGGTCAGCACTTCCTCGTCGACGAGAACATCCTCGGCGTGATCGGCCGCCTCGCCCAGCTCGGGCCGGACGACGTCGTGCTCGAGATCGGACCCGGGCTCGGTGTGTTGACGCGCTACCTCGCCGCCCGCGTCGCCCGCGTCCACGCCGTCGAGCTCGACACCTCCCTCGCACCGCACCTGGAGGAGGCGGGCGAGAACGTCGAGCTCCATCTCGGCGACGCCCTCCGGCTCGACCTGGCGGCGCTCGCTCCGAACGCGACGAAGCTCGTCGCGAACCTGCCCTACAACGTCGCGACCCCGCTCGTCGTCGAGAGCCTCGACGGCCTCCCGAGCATCGAGCTCTGGTGCGTGATGGTGCAGCGAGAGGTTGCCGACCGGTTGTTCGCCGTGCCGGGGACGAAGTCGTACGGCGCCGTGTCCGTCCTCGTCCAGCTCTGCGCGGAGCGCACCGGCTTCCACCCGGTCTCGCGGACGGTCTTCCGGCCCCGCCCGAACGTCGACTCGGCGCTCGTCGCCTTCCGCCGGACCGGTCTTCCGCCCGGCTACGCGCGCGTGAAGGAGGTCGTGACGGCCGCGTTCGCCCACAGGCGCAAGACGCTGCCGAACTCGCTCGCGCTCGCCGGCCTCGCCTCCCGTGAGCTCGGCGCCGAGGCTCTGGCCGCGCTCGGCAGGCCCGCCGACGCGCGTGCCGAGGCGCTCGCCCCTCTGGAGTTCGTCGCCCTGGCGGAGACGCTCGAGTGAGAGCTCCGGCTGCGGCGAAGATCAATCTCGCACTCGTCGTGGGGCCGGTGCGCGCCGACGGCAAGCACGAGGTGCTCACGGTCTATCAGCGGCTCGGGCTCGTCGACCGCATCGAGCTGGAACCCGCGCCGCACCTCAGTGTCGAGGGCTTCGCCCTCGACACGCTCGTTCGCGCGGCGCTCGAGGCGCTCGCGCAGCGCGCCGGTGTCGCGCCGCGCTGGCGGGTGCGGATCGAGAAGGAGATCCCGGTCGCGGCCGGCCTCGGCGGGGGCAGCTCCGATGCCGCGACGGCGCTGAGGCTGGCGAACGACCTGCTCGAGACGCCGCTGCCCGGCGAGCAGCTGCGCGAGATCGCAGCCGGTCTCGGCGCAGACGTGCCGTTCTTCCTGGTCGACGGCCCGCAGCTGGGCTCCGGCGACGGCAGCGAGCTCGAGTCGCTCGACCTGCCGCAGGACTTCTGGGTCCTGCTCCTCCTGCCGCACGGCGCGGTGAAACCGTCCACCGCCTCCGTCTACGCGGCCTTCGACCGGTGCGGAGGGGCCGAGGGCTGGGAGGCGAGACGGCAGACGCTGCTCGAGAGCCTCTCGCGGGTGCGCCGGCCCCGCGACCTCGCCGCGCTGCCGCCGAACGACCTCGCAACCTCGCCGCTGGCCGGGGATCTGCTGGCCGCAGGTGCCTTCCGGGCCGACGTGACAGGGGCGGGCCCGGTGCTCTACGGACTCTTCCACGACCGCACCGCGGCACGGGCCGCGAAGAAGGCCCTGCGACGGCTCGGGCGCACCTTGCTGACCGTACCTGCGTGGTACGGTTGACCGGTGCTGAGCGACAGCTCGGGCGCCATCGAGCACGAACCGACGGGGCCGACCGCATGGCTTCGTCAACACCGGTTCCGGATCGTTCTCTGGGTGGCGGTGGCCGAGGGTCTTGTGGCCTGGGCCACGCACGGGTTGCACATCACGACGATCGTCGTGCTGACCGTGATCGCGGCAGTGAGCCTCGCCGTCTACCGGTGGGCGCGGGAACGGACGAGATCGCCGCTCGTGCACGAGGTCATGTGGCTGCTGGCGGCCTCGCAGCTCGGCGCCGACGTCCTTGTGCTGGGCGGTTACCTGCTGTTCGGGCTGCTGATCATCCTGCTCGTTGCGTTCGCCCTTGCGGCAATTGCCGTGCTCGTGCTCGAGCACCGCTAGAATCGCGTTCGCCCTGGGGCGTGGCCAAGTGGTAAGGCAACGGGTTTTGGTCCCGTGATCCCAGGTTCGAATCCTGGCGCCCCAGCCATCTTCCCATTGACATGGCGGACGAGCTCGCAGCAGTCGTGATGGCCGGCGGCCTCGGCACGCGCATGCGCAGCGCGACGCCGAAGCACCTCCACACGCTGCTCGGGCGGCGGATGGTGGACTGGGTGATCGGCGCAGCCCGCGACGCCGGGGTCGGACGGGTCGTCGTCGTCGCCTCGCCGGGGACGCGTGACCTGTTCGACGGCGTCGAGGTGGCGGTGCAGGAGCGGCCGCTCGGGACCGGCGACGCCGTACGCGTCGCGCGCACAGCGCTCGCGGACGCCGCCGGTGACGTGCTCGTCCTCAACGGCGACGTGCCGGCGCTCACGCCGGAGACGTTGCGGGCCCTCGTCGAGACCCATCGCTCCGCGGCCGCCGCCGCCACGGTCCTCTCGTTCGAGCCGGCGGCGGCGCGTTCCTACGGACGGATCGTCCGGGACGGCGACGGCCGCCTCGCCCGCATCGTCGAGGCGGGGGACGCGACGCCCGGGGAGCTCGCGCTCGGCGAGGTGAACTCCGGCATCTACGCCTTCCGGGGCGACGAGCTCTGGCCCGCCCTCGAGCGGCTCGAGCCCCACAACGCGCAGGGCGAGCTCTACGTCACCGACACGGTCGGGTTGCTCGTCGCCGCCGGCCGAGCGTGTGCCGTCCACGTCGCGCCCGACCCGTTCGAGGTGGAGGGGATCAACACCCGCGCGGAGCTGGCCGCGGCAGCCGCCGCGCTTCGCGACCGCATCAACGAGGGCCACATGCTCGCCGGCGTGACGATCGTCGACCCCGCGTCGACGTGGATCGACGCCGAGGTCGAGATCGAGCCGGACACGACGATCCATCCGTTCACCGTGATCCGGGGCGCGGTGCGGATCGCCGCCGGCGCCGAGATCGGGCCCTTCGCCTACCTCCGGCCGGGCACCGTCGTCGGCGAGCGCGCGAAGATCGGCACCTTCGTGGAGATGAAGGCGTCGACGATCGGCGCGCGCACGAAGGTGCCGCACCTCTCCTACATCGGCGACGCCGAGATCGGAGAGGGCACGAACGTCGCCGCCGGCAACATCACGGCCAACTTCAAGCACGAGCCGGGGCTTCCCAAGGCGAAGACGACGATCGGCAGCAACGTCAGGACGGGGGTCGACAATGTGTTCCTTGCCCCTGTGGAGATCGGAGACGACGCATGGATTGCACCGGGTGCTGTCATCACGGATGATGTTCCTCCCGGGTCGCTCGCCGGGTTCGCGCCTCGGCAGGTCACGAAGGAAGGGTGGGTCTACGAGAAGCATGGAAAGCCTGACGGCGACTGAGCTGGCGCTGCCCGGCCTGGAGAGGGGGATCGTGACCGAACCGTCCCGGGCACACTGGATCGAGCGCGCCCCGCAGCAGCGGCTGATGGTCGTGTCGGGCCGTTCCCACCCCGATCTCGCCGAGAAGATCGCGGGCAAGCTCGGCTGCGAGCTCGGACAGCGCGAGCTCGACACCTTCGCCGACGGCGAGACCTACGTCCGCTTCGCCGAGTCGGTGCGCGGCGCCGACATGTTCATCGTCCAGACGGCGTCGAAGCCGGTCGACCAGAATCTCGTCGAGCTGCTGATCATGGCGAACGCGGCGAAGCTCGCGTCCGCGAAGCGGATCACGGCGGTGGTCCCGTGGTTCTTCTATTCGCGCCAGGACAAGAAGTCCCGGCCGCGAGAGCCGATCACCGCGAAGCTCGTCGCCGACATGCTCCAGACCGCGGGTGTCGACAGGGTGCTGACGATGGACCTGCACGCAGGGCAGGTGCAGGGCTTCTTCAACATCCCGGTCGACCACATGACCTCCGTGCCGATGTTCGCGCATCACGTGCGTGACCTGCTCGGGTCGGACGTGGAGCGCGTCGCCGTCGCCCCGGACACCGGGCGCGCCAAGCTCGCCGGCAAGTTCGCGGAGATGATCGGGGGCGACCTCGTCGTCCTGAACAAGGAGCGGCCCGGTCACAACGAGGCCCGCGTCACGGCCGTCATCGGCGACGTCGAGGGAAAGGTCGCCGTGATGACGGACGACATCATCGACACCGGCGGCACGCTCTGCGCCGGCGCCGACGCGCTGAAAGAGGCCGGCGCGAGCCGCGTGATCGCGTGCGGCACGCACGCGCTCTTCAACGGCCCCGCGCTCGAGCGGATCGAGAACAGCGTGCTCGACCACGTGATCGTCACCGACACCGTCCCGGTCGACCCGCTCTCGAAGCCCGACAAGGTCGAGGTCCTCTCGATCTCCGGGATCCTCGCCGAGACGATCCAGAACGTCTTCGCCGACGACTCGGTGTCGGCGATCTTCGCGGGCGAGAACCAGCTCTTCTAGCAGCGCCGCAGCGCGCGAGCAGCAGGGGCCCTTCCCGCGGCGCGCCGTCGTGTCGGTCCGATCGGGTTCCGGCCGTGGCTGGTTCGGTAGAAAGCCGCAGGACGAACCGTGGATCGCGCCGATGGGTCTGCCGGCCGGTTTGTCACGATTCGCTGATTGGTGGCTGCGTGACAAGGAGGGCCGGTATGAACCGCTTGCGTGACAGACGCTCGCTATCTCCGTGGGGTCGGGCGAAGGCCCGCTGCATCGAGCCGGGGGAATGGCCGGACCGGACGGACCGTCCGCGAGTCCTGATCGAGCATCCCGACGGCGCCGCCTTGTGGGCGGAGGCCGACATCATGCGGGAGGCCGGATACGACGTCGCGGTGTGCACCGGCCCGACCGAGCGGTTCGAGCGGCGGCGGACGTTCGGCATTCGCCTCCGGACGTTCGCAGACGACGAGCCCCGGTCGGACCACGAGCGGCCGACTCTGTGTCCGCTCCTCGAGCAGGGGAGATGCTCGCTCGTCGACGGAGCCGACGTCGTCGTCTCGACCACCGACCTCCCTCAGAGCCGGGGGATCCTCGCGGCGCTGAGCGGCAGCCGAAAGCGTGGGCTCGTCGTCGAGTCCTCGAAGTCCGTGCTCGCCCGCGGCGACCACGAGCTCGGCGACGCGACCGTCGTCGAGGTTCCGGTGACCGAGGGACGGCTTCTCGAGGCGGTCTCGGGTGCTCTGAGCACGAGCTGACGCAGATCGCGTCCCGCGGGGCGCTCGCCGGGAATCCGTCTAGGCCGAGCCGCTCCCGGCTCGTGGCTCCAGCAGCACCTCGGCGCGACGGATGAAGTAGGTCGCCTCGACCGTCCGGTAGAAGGTGAGCGCCTTCGCGAGAGGCCGTCCAGGCGCGCGGCGACGATCCCCTGGAGTGACTCCGGCAGGGGCAGATCGTCCGTCGAGCCACGCTCGAGGTGAGCTGGACGAACTGCTCGGCACAGAGCGGGTTGCCCTCCGAGCGCTCGAGCAGCGCCTGCTGGATCTCGGCCGGAAGCACCGACCGCTCGAGCGCTTCGGCGCGTGCGGTGAACCCGACGAGGTCACAAGGAGCTATGCGGCGTGGGCGCGGGCGAGCCGCTCGGCCACCAGACGCTCGGCGGCGGCGCTCGGGGTGGCGTTCTCACGAGCCGCCTTCGCGTACAGCTCGCGCAGCGTGTCGCCGATCCGGGCGAGCCCGCTGCCCGAGCTGCTCCTCGTCCCAGCCCTCGTCCTCGAGGCCGATCAGCTGGATCACGCCGCCCGCGTTGATCACGAAGTCGGGTGCGTAGAGGATGCCCCGGGCGTGCAGGAGTTCGGCGTCCCCGGGCTCGGCGAGCTGGTTGTTGGCCGAGCCCGCGACGACGCGGCAGCGGAGCTCCGGGATCGAGCGCGCGCTCAACGTCCCGCCGGTCGCGCACGGCGCGTAGACGTCGCACTCGGTTCGGATCGCGTCGGCCGCGGGAACGGTCTGGCATCCCGTGGCCGCCGCGCGCGACTCGTCAGCGTCGGCGACGAGCACCTTCGCGCCGTCCGCGGCGAGCAGCTGCGCGAGCTTCGAGCCGACGGCGCCGCAGCCCTGGACGAGCACCGTGCGCCCACCGAGGCCCGGCGAGCCGAGCGCGTGCTCCAGGCTCGCGCGGATCCCGTGCAGGACGCCGACCGCGGTGCCGCGGCCGCTGTCGCCGCCCCGGCCGGTGGTGCCGTGGACCCACGGGCAGCGCTCGGCGACGACGTCGAGGTCGGCCGGCGCGACGTTCATGTCGCCCCCCGTGCGGAAGCTGCCGCCGAGCGAGGCAACGAGCTCCCCGTAGCGGAGCAGAAGGCGACGCCTCGACTCGCCCTGCGGCAGCTCGGGCACCGCCAGCACGGCCTTGCCGCCGCCACGGCCGACGCCGGCGGCAGCCATCTTGCGGGTCATCGCCTCCGAGAGCCGCATCGCGTCCGCGAGCCCGTCCGCCGGCCTGTCGTAGACGCGCATTCGCGTCCCGCCGCCCGCCGGGCCGAGCGCGGTCGAGTGGAGACAGACGAACATCCATGCACCGCTCGCCGCGTCGTGGCGGATGACCGCGTGCTCGCCGTCCCACGCGCGCAACAGGTCCTCGAACACCTCCCGAGTATGCTGGTGTCCGGCCGCGTTCCGCTACACTCGGCCGCCGGAATGGCCGGAGAGCGGACGAAACTGACCGTCGCCGTGCGTGAGCGTTTGGGCTCGCGCGAGTCGCGGCGTCTCCGGCGCCAGGGAGTCGTCCCCGGGGTGCTCTACGGCTCCGGCGAGCCGATCGCGATCGCGATCGCGGAGCGAGAGCTCCGGCGCGCTCTCACCGGCGAAGGCGGCCTGCACTCGATCCTCGACGTCGAGATCGAGGGCGCTGCGAAGAGCCACGCGTCGATCCTCAAGGAGTACCAGATCGATCCCGTCCGCGGCGGGGTCACGCACGTCGACCTGCAGGAGGTCCGCCTCGACCGTACGATCCACGCCTCCGTCACCGTCCAGCTGGTGGGCGGCGAGGACGCGCCGGGCGTGCGCGAGGGCGGCGTCCTGTCGCAGCCGCTGCGCGAGCTGAGCGTCGAGGCGCTCCCGCTCGAGGTGCCCGAGCGCATCGAGCTCGACGTCTCCGCGATGGAGATCGGCGGAACGCTGCGAGTCGGTGACATTGCCGTGCCCGACGGTGTGACGTTGCTCGACGACGTCGAGACCGTCCTTGCGACCGTCACCGCCCCCACCCGCGTCGTCGAGCCCGAGGTGGAGCTCGAGGAGGGCGAGGAGGCCGCCGAGGGCGAGGAGGGCGAGGCCGCGTCGGAAGCGGGCGAGGCGTCCGAGCCGGGGGCCGAGGCCGCCGGCGACCAGGGCACCGCAGAGAGCTAGGTCACTCGCGTGCGCCTCTGGCCGCGCCGGCAGGGCTCGTCGCTCGACCTGCTCGTCGTGGGGCTCGGCAACCCGGGCCGCGAGTACGCCCGGAATCGCCACAACGCCGGCGCGATGGTGGTGGACGAGCTCGCGCGCAGGCATGCGGCCTCCTGGAGGGGCAAGTTCTCGGGGAAGCTGGCCGAGATCCGCATCGACGGCCACAAGCTCGCGCTCGTCAAGCCGGAGACGTACATGAACGAGTCGGGCCGGTCCGTCGGGGCCGCAGTGGCGTTCTTCAAGGTCGCCCCCGAGTCGGTGCTCGTCGTCCACGACGACAGCGATCTCGAGCTCGGCCGCCTCCAGCTTCGCCTCGGCGGCGGGCTTGCGGGCCACAACGGGCTTCGCTCGATCGCCCAGCACCTGAAGACGCGGGACTTCCTGCGCCTGCGCGTCGGCGTCGGCCGGCCCGAGCGCGGCGACCCACGGCCGCTCGCCGACTGGGTGCTCGCAGACTTCGAGCCGCACGACGACGCGGAAGGCCTCGTCGCGCGCGGGGCCGACGCGGTCGAGGCGCTCGACGCGGAAGGCGTCGAGCGCGCGCAGGCTCAGGTCAACCGCCGCTGATCCCCGAACCCGGGCGTTGACTGCCGGGGAAGAACGCGCTAACGATCTTCGCGCCCAACGAGGGACGTCCAATCAAGGAGAGGGAATGAACAGGATCCTCGCGCTCGTCGCCACCGCAGCAGCCGCCGTCGCCGTTGTCGCGACCCCGGCATCTGCCCACGCGTCGAGCGTCCCGCACTTCACCGTCTCGGGTATCGAGACGGGTGTGCCGCAGAACGAGACGAGTCCGTTCGCCGGCACCGCCTTCAGCCTGCGCACCGGCGCCGCGGTCTGGAGCGCGAGCGTCGTGCACACCGATCTCTCGGGCTGCACGACGACAGGCGACTCCTGCGGGATAACGGGTGGCTCGTTCACGCTCTCGAGCCTCTTCGGGAAGATCACCGGCTCCTTCACCGGTGGGTCGATCACGCCCGAGCAGGACATCAGCGGCTGCCAGAACGAGAAGTACGACGTGTCCGGGGCGGTTTCGACCAACCGGGGCGACGCGTCGTTCGTCGTCGTGTTGACGCACTACCAGACGATGCTCTTCGGTCGGTGCGTCACGTACTTCGCGACCGTCACCGGCACGTTCGGCTGAGCCCAGTCCGCGGCTAGCATGACGAGCGACGGGACCGGGAGGTTCCGTCGCTCGTCATGGACCGTCCCGTCCTCCACGCCTTCGTCTCCGAGCTCGTCGAGTACGAGCGCATCGGCGAGCTCGCGGACGCGCCGCCGGCCCGCGTCCGTGTCTCCGAGCCGGCGCTGCCGGTCCTGCTCGCCTCGCTGCACACGCGGCTCGAGCAGCCGCTCGTCTGCCTGCTCGCCGAGGACGCGGACGCCCGCGACGCGGCAGAGGCGGCCGCCTGGTTCCTCGGCGACGAGCCGGTCGGGTTCCTGCCGAGCCGCGGCGTCAGCTGGGAGTCCGGGCTCGAGCCGCCGCCGCATCTCGTCGGCGAGCGTGCCCGCGCGCTGCACGTGCTCGCCCGCGGCGGGCTCGTCTGCGTGTCGGCCCGCGCGCTCGCGGAGTGGATGCCGCCGGCCGGGGCGCGCCCCGAGCCGATCGAGGTGCGCTCCGGCGCGGCGCCGGGCGTCGAAGGCCTCGCCGGGGCCCTTGCCCTTGCGGGCTACGAGCGCGTCGAGCGCGTCGACGACCGCGGCCAGTTCGCCGTCCGCGGCGGCCTGATCGACGTCTTCCCGTCCACCGGCCGCGAGCCGCTGCGGTTCGAGTTCTTCGGCGACGAGGTCGAGTCCGTGCGCGCCTTCTCGCCCTTCACGCAGCGCGCGCTCCACCCGGTCGTCGAGGCGACGCTGTACCCGGCCACCGAGCGCCGGCTCGACCTCGTCGAGGAGTGGCATGGGGAGGAAGGCGAGCGACGCCCCGTTCCGGACGACCTCGTCCCGCCGCTCGACCGGGTCCCCGGCCTGGTCTTCCGGCCCGACGATGTGCGCCGCGTCTGGGCCGACGACGGCGTCGCCGATCCGCCGTCGCTCGCCGGCGCGGTCGAGCTCGATCCGTTTCCGCAGGGGCAGCCGCTCGCGTTCGAGGCGCAGCGGCCGGCGATCGCGGCGCGCGGGCTGGCCGAGGCGGAGAACGAGCTGTCCGCGCTCGTCCGCTCCGGGCAGAGGGTCGTCGTGGCGTTCCCACACCGCGGCGAGGCCATGCGGACGCAGAACCTCCTGCGCAAGGTCTCGGCGCGGCTGCTCGAGCCCGGCGAGGCGCTGCCCGCCGAGCCGGAGCTCCTGTTCGCCGTCTCGCCCGCTCGGCGAGGCTTCGTCTGGCGAGAGCTCGGGCTCGCCCTCCTCCCCGACCACCAGGTCTTCCGGCGCCGTGTCCCGCGCGAGCGGCGGCTCGGAGGGCGGGCGCTCCAGTCCTTCGCCGACCTGCGCACCGGCGACTACGTCGTCCACGAGGATCACGGCATCGGGAAGCTGCTCGGCTTCGAGACGAAGACGGTCGCCGGGGTCACGCGGGACTACCTTCTCGTCGCCTTTCGCGGCGAGGACCGCCTCTACGTGCCGCACGAGCAGCTCGGGAAGATCTCCCGGTACATCGGCGCCGACGCGGGCGCACCCGCGCTCTCCAAGCTGGGCGGCAAGGCCTGGCAGCTGCTCCGCTCTCGTGCACGCGAGTCGGTGCAGGAGCTCGCGACCGAGCTGATCCAGCTGTACGCGCAGCGCCAGACGCGGGAGGGGATCGCGTACGACCTCTCGCACGAGTGGCTCCCGCGGCTCGAGGCGTCGTTCCCGTACCGCGAGACGCCCGACCAGGAGCAGGCGATCGAGGCCGTGAAGGAGGATCTGGAGGCGCCGCGGCCGATGGACCGCCTCGTGTGCGGCGACGTCGGCTTCGGCAAGACCGAGGTCGCCGTGCGCGCCGCCTTCGCCGCGGCCGTGAACGGGAAGCAGGTGCTGATGCTCGCCCCGACGACGATCCTCGCCGAGCAGCACTTCAACACTCTGAGAAACCGCTTTCGCGATTTCCCGGTACGGGTCGAGATGGTGTCGCGCTTCGTGGCGCCGAAAGACGTCAAGCGTATTCTCCGAGACTTTTCCGAAGGAAAGGTCGACGTGCTCGTCGGCACCCACCGGATCCTGTCTCGCGACGTGATCCCCAAGGATCTCGGACTCGTCGTCCTCGACGAGGAGCAACGGTTCGGCGTCGCGCAGAAGGAGCTCCTGAAGTCGCTTCGCCTCGAGGTGGACGTGCTCACCCTCTCGGCGACGCCGATTCCTCGCACGCTGCACCTCTCGCTCGCGGGGATGCGCGACATCTCGATCATCGAGACTCCTCCCGAGGGGCGGCGGCCGATTCGCACGACGGTCGGCGAGTACGACGAGGAGCTCGTCAAGCTGGCGCTCGAGCGGGAGCGGGAGCGCGAGGGGCAGGCGTTCTTCCTGCACAACAGGGTGGAGACGATCGAGGAGCGCGCCGAGCAGCTTCGCCAGCTCTGCCCGGGGCTGCGCTTCCTCGTCGCGCACGGCCAGATGCGCGAGAAGGAGCTCGAGGACAGGATGCACGCCTTCCTCCGCGGTGACGCGGACGTGCTCGTCTCGACGACGATCATCGAGTCGGGGATCGACATCCCGCAGGCGAACACGCTCGTCGTCGAGCGGGCGGACATGCTCGGGCTCGCCCAGCTCTACCAGATCCGTGGTCGGGTCGGCCGCTCCGACGAGACCGCGCACGCGTACCTCTTCTATCCGGACGCGCGCGAGCTCACCGGCGAGGCGCGCGCCCGGCTCGCGACGCTCGCCGACCACACCGAGCTGGGCGCGGGCTTCGCGATCGCGATGCGCGACCTCGAGATCCGCGGCGCGGGCGAGCTGCTCGGCGCCGAGCAGTCCGGGCACGTCGCCGCCGTCGGCTTCGAGCTCTACGTCGAGCTGCTGAACGAGGCGGTCGCGGAGCTGCAGGGGCAGCGCCGGGTCGCCGCGCGGCCGGTACGGGTCGACGCGCGGATCGACGCCTACGTTCCGGCCGCCTTCGTCGACTCCGAGGCGCTCCGCATCGACGTCCATCGGCGGCTCGCGCTGGCGGAGAGCGAGGACGAGCTGCGGGAGCTGCAGGTGGCGCTCGAGGACCGCTACGGGCCGCTCCCCGAGCCGGTCGAGCACCTGTTCGCGATCCAGGAGGCGAAGATCAAGGTCGCCCGGCTCGGGGCCGACTATCTCGTCTTCCGAGGCGGCAAGGCGACGGTCGGCAGGATCGTGCTCGGCTCCGGCGAGCTGCGAGAGCTGCGCGACCGGGTCAAGACCGCCGTCTACACGGTTGCCGGCCAGGAGGTCAGTCTCCGCACCGGAGACGGATTCGCGCAGGCGGTCGGCCTGGTCGATGCTATCTTGGAAGCCCGCCAGGCGGCGTGAGGCCCATGTTCTCCCCGCCCACCGGCATCGACGCGACACACCCGACTCACTGGATGGATATGAAGACGCTCCGCTTCCTGCCGCTGGCCCTCCTCCTCGTCGTCGCCCTCGCCGTCGCGGGCTGCGGCGGCGGCGGGTCCAAGAGCGTCCCGCAGAGCGCGGTCGCGCTCGTCGGTCCCGACACGGTCACGAAGAAGCAGTACAACGATCTCCTGGCTGCCGCCCGCAGCCAGTACAAGGCGCAGAAGAAGGCCTTCCCGAAGGTCGGCACGGCAGCCTACAAGTCGCTCTCCGACTCCGCGGTCACCTACCTCGTGCAGGAGTCCGAACTCGGGCAGAAGGCGACGGAGCTCGGGGTCAAGGTCACCACGAAGGACGTGAACGCCCAGATCGCGCAGATCAAGACGCAGTACTTCGGCGGGAGCGACAAGAAGTACAAGGCCCAGCTCCAGGCGCAGGGACTGACCGAGGCGCAGCTCAAGCAGGACCTGTATGCGCAGATCCTCGCGCAGAAGCTCTACGACAAGGTGACGGCCGACGTGAAGGTGACCGACGCTGCGGTGAAGACCTACTACCAGCAGAACAAGTCCCAGTACACGACCCAGGAGAGCCGCGCGGTCCGCCATATCCTCGTCTCGAGCAAGAAGAAGGCGGACGACCTGGAGGCGCAGCTCAAGAACGGTGCCGACTTCGCGACGCTCGCGAAGAAGTACTCGACAGACAAGACGTCGGCGAAGCAGGGCGGCAGCCTCGGGACGATCAGCAAGGGCCAGACCGTCGCCAGCTTCGACAAGGTCGCGTTCTCGCTCAAGACGAACGCGATCTCCGCGCCGGTCCACTCGACCTACGGCTGGCACATCATCCAGGCGACCGGGCCGGTCAAGCCCGCGAAGGTCACACCGCTCAAGAGCGTCAGCACCCAGATCCGGTCGAACCTGCTGTCGACCAAGAAGACGAACGTGATGCAGACGTGGGTCGACCAGCTGAAGAAGGACTACGCCTCGAAGGTCGTGTATCAGACCGGCTACACGCCGGCGGCGACGGCGACCACCTCGACGACCGCCACGACGAGCACGACCGGGTAACGCCCCGATGGCCCTGGAGCAGGCCCTGCTCGAGCTGCAGCGCCTGACCGAGCAGCTCCGCCGCGACTGCCCCTGGGACCGCGAGCAGACGGCGCGGACGATCGTCCCCCACACGGTCGAGGAGGCGTACGAGGTCGCGGACGCCGCGCTCGCCGGCGACGACGCGAAGCTGCTCGACGAGCTCGGCGACCTGCTCTACCAGGTCCTTTTCCTGGCGCTGACACTCCAGGAGAAGGACAAGGGGGATCTGGAGGGCGTGATCCGCGGTGTCACCGCCAAGCTGATCCGACGCCACCCCCACATCTTCGGCGAAGCCGAAGATCCTTCCAGCGCGGACGCACAGCGTGCGCGCTGGGAGCGCATCAAGCGCGAGCAGGAGGGGCGGGAGGGCGTCTTCCACGACGTCCCCGAAGCGCTGCCCGCTCTGCTCTACGCCCGCAAGGTGCAGCGGCGGGCGGCGGCCGTGAACTTCGACTATCCGGACGCGCACGGAGCGGTCGCCGACCTCGAGGACGAGCTCCTCGAGCTGAAGACGGAGCTCGAGCGGGGCACGTCGGGCGGGGAGAGCGATCCCGACCGTCGCCAGGCGGAGGAGCTCGGCGACCTGCTCTTCGCCGTCGTCAACGTCGCGCGGCAGGTGAACGCCGACCCCGAGCTCGAGCTGCGACGCGCCGCACGCCGCTTTCGCGAACGCGTGGAAGCTGCGGAGGCGATCGCCGGTCGGGAAGGCGAGAATTGGGCCGAGCTGCCGCTCGAGCGGCAGGACGCCTATTTCGACCGCGCCAAGGAGATCTCCAGATGAGCAGCATCGCCGACGTCCGTGCCCGCCAGATCCTCGACTCCCGCGGCAACCCGACCATCGAGGTCGACGTGCGTCTCGAATCCGGGGCCACCGGCCGTGCGGCGGTTCCCTCGGGCGCGTCGACGGGCATCCACGAGGCGGTCGAGCTGCGCGACGGCGGCGAGGCGTACGGGGGCAAGGCGGTGACACGGGCCGTCGCGAACGTCGGCGGCGAGATCGCCGAGGCGGTCATCGGCATGGAGGCAGGAGGGCAGGAGGCGCTCGACCGGCGGCTGATCGAGCTCGACGGGACGCCGAACAAGGGTCGGCTCGGAGCGAACGCGATCCTCGGCGTGTCGCTCGCTGCCGCGAAGGCGGCCGCGGCCGAGGCCGGGCAGCCGCTCTTCCGCTACCTCGGCGGGGAGGAGGCGGCGACGCTGCCGGTGCCGATGATGAACGTCATCAACGGAGGCGTGCACGCGGCGAACTCGATCGACCTGCAGGAGTTCATGCTCGTCCCGGTCGGGGCGGACTCGTTCGCGGAGGCGCTCAGGATCGGCGCGGAGACCTATCACACGCTCGAGCAGGTGCTGTCGGAGCGCGGGCTGGCGACGGCCGTCGGCGACGAGGGCGGCTTCGCCCCGGACCTCCCTTCGAGCGAGGACGCGATCGAGGCGATCGTCGAGGCGGCCGAGCGCGCCGGCCATCGCGAGCGCGTGGCGATCGCGCTCGACCCCGCGTCGAGCGAGTTCTTCGCCGACGGCGTCTACCGGTTCGAGGGCCGGAGCGCGCGGCCCGACGAGATGCCCGGCTTCTACGCGGGTCTCGTCGACCGTTTCCCGATCGTCTCGATCGAGGACGGCAACGCCGAGGACGACTGGGACGGCTGGCGGGCGGTCACCGAGCTCCTCGGCGACCGGATCCAGCTCGTCGGCGACGACATCTTCGTCACGAACCCGGAGCGACTCCGGGAGGGGATCGCGCGCGGCGTGGCCAACTC
The DNA here is from genome assembly GCA_963762675.1 of uncultured Thermoleophilia bacterium. Taxonomy (GTDB): domain Bacteria; phylum Actinomycetota; class Thermoleophilia; order Gaiellales; family Gaiellaceae; genus Palsa-739. Next base: position 412,026 of record CAVXLS010000003.1, read on the forward strand.
GATTCTCGTCAAGGTGAACCAGATCGGGACCCTCACCGAGACGATCGAGGCGGTTCGGCTCGCCCAGGCGCACGGCTACACCACGGTCATCTCGCACCGCTCCGGCGAGACGGAGGACGCGACGATCGCCGATCTCGCCGTCGCCCTCGGGACGGGGCAGATCAAGACGGGCGCCCCGGCCCGTAGCGAGCGCGTCGCGAAGTACAACCAGCTCCTGCGGATCGAGGAGGAGCTCGGCGGCCGGGCGGTCTATCCCGGCTGGACCGCCTTCCCGCGGTCTTCGCGTAGGGGAACCCCGGGTTCCCCCACGGACTCCCCTCCTCCGCGTCTGGGGCGAGGAGATTCGCGCTCGGCGCTCCGGGGAGAGCGCGGTCTCCCCTGCGCGCGCGACCGTGAGCGTCTCCCAGGAGGACGCGGGGCGAATGAAGGCGCTGCGTCGCCGGTGGCGCTAACGCGTCCCCGCCGACGTGGATCCGCCTGCGGCCAACGTCGCTGACGCATCTGGTTGGCCTCCGGCTTTCCAGGCTGGTGGCGGGCGGCGGTCTACCCCTCTCGGTATCCGCAGCCTTCCGCCGCGCGGAGGGGAGACCGCGCTCTCCCCGCAGCGCTCACTGCGGCTCCTCGGCGGGCGGAGAAGGAGGGGTCCACGGGGGAACCATGGGTTTCCCCGTGCTAGCGGAGGGGAGACCGCGCTCTCCCCGCAGCGCACAGCAGACTGAAGATCCTCCTGGCGGTGGGCGGTGAAGAAGAGGGTCCGTGGGGGAACCGTGGTTTCCCCACGCGAAGCTACGCTGCGGGCGTGGTCGCGGATCGCCGGACGAAGATCGTCGCCACTCTCGGTCCGGCCTCGGATACGCCGGATCGCCTGCGCGAGCTCATCTGCGCAGGGGTCGACGCCGTCCGGCTGAACCTCTCCCACGGCACGCACGCAGAGCACGCGGAGCGCGCCTGGCTCGTGCGCGAGATCGCAGCCGACCTGGGCCGGCCGGTCGCGTTGATCGCCGACCTCCAGGGCCCGAAGCTTCGCATCGGCGATCTGCCGGAGCCGGTCGTGCTCGCGACCGGCGGCGAGGTGACGCTCTGCGCGGAGGAGGCGGCCAGAGACGGCGAGCTGCCGGTCGCGCCCTCGGTCATCGGCGAGGTCCTCGAGCCGGGACACCACGTCCTGATCGACGACGGCCTCGTCCGCTTGCGCGTCGAGGAGGTCGACAGCGGTCGTGCCCGTTGCGCCGTCCTCGTCGGCGGACGCGTCAGCTCCCACAAGGGAGTCAACCTCCCCGGCGTCCCGCTGCCCATCCCGTCGTTGACCGCGAAGGACACCGTCGACCTCGACTGGGCGCTCGCCACCGGAGTCGACTTCGTCGCGCTCTCGTTCGTCCGCTCCTCCACCGACGTTCGCGAGCTGCGTTCTCTGATCGAGCAGGCCGACTCGCACGCTCACGTGATCGCGAAGATCGAGAAGTCCGAGGCGGTGGACCTCCTCGACGACGTTCTCTCCGAGGCCGATGCGGTGATGGTGGCGCGAGGCGACCTCGGCGTCGAGATCGGGCCGGCGCTCGTTCCGCTCCTGCAGAAGCGCATCATCCAGAAGGCGCTCGAGCGCGGGAAGCCGGTGATCACGGCCACGCAGATGCTCGAGTCGATGGTGCACTCCGCCGAGCCGACCCGGGCCGAGGCGAGCGACGTCGCGAACGCGGTTCTCGACGGCACCTCTGCGGTGATGCTCTCCGGCGAGACGGCCGTGGGCGAGTATCCGGTCGAGGCGGTGGCGTACATGGACCGGATCGCGCGCGCCGTCGAGCCGAGCATGGGCTACCGGCACGAGCTCCCGGAGGCTGCCGAGAACCCGACGATCGGACAGGCGATGTCCAACGCGGCCTGCGATCTCGCGGAGGCGTTGCAGGCGCGGGCGATCCTCGTGCCGACGTTCACGGGGCGCACCGCCAGCGCGGTCGCGCGACTGCGCCCGCGGCGCCCGATCGTCGCGCTCACCCACGTGGACTGGGCGCTCCGCCAGCTAGCGCTCGAGTGGGGCGTGACGCCGCTGTCGATCCCGGAGATGAGCGACGTCGAGACCCTGTGGAGCGCAGCACTGGACGCCGCTCGCGACGCCCGTCTGGTCGACTCCGGAGACCGCGTGGTGATCACGGCGGGCACGGCGGTCAACATCCCCGGGTCGACGAACGTGATCAAGGTCGACATCGCGTAGCGCGGGCCGGTCCCGCGCCAGGGAGGACCTGCCCGGCGCGGCGCGAAATCGGAGCCCGTGCCTCGCAAGAAGGGTCGCCGCGGCTTGCGTCCGGTCCTCGTCCGGCGCTGGCTGGCCGTCGGCGCCCTGGTGCTCGTGGCGCTCCTCTACTACCGGCCGCTCCAGGCGTACCTCGACGCCCGTGGACAGCTCGACGGGCGGAATGCCGCGGTCAAGCGGCTGCAGAACGAGCAGGCGGCGCTCGAGCGGCGACTCCAGGCGTCGTCGTCCCTGCAGGTGCTGGCACGCGAAGCGCGGTCGCTCGGCTACGTGCGCAAGGGCGAGCACCTGCTGATCGTCCAGGGGATCCAGCAGTGGCGGCAGCGGCACCGCGCGGGTAATGCTCCCCGCAGTGCCCGCTGACCACGCCAGGGATCTCGCGATCGTCGCCCGCCAGCTCGGCAGGACGCCGCGGGCGTTCCGGCGCGTCGTCGTGCGGTGTCCCTTCGGCGCACCGGCCGTGACCGAGCAGAGCCCGTACGACCCGGGCGGCGAGCCGTTCCCGACCACGTACTGGCTGACCTGCAGGCACCTCGTCGGGGCCGTCTCGCGCATCGAGGCGGCCGGTGGGGTCGAGCGGTGGACCTCCGCCGCCGCGGCAGATCCGTCGCTCGCGGCGAGCGTCGCGCGTGCCGACGACGAGCAGCGGCGGCTCCGTCGCGGGCTCGCCGCCGACCTCGTTGGACGCGACCGGGGCGCCTCGCTCGACCTCGGCGTCGGCGGGGCAGCGCGCGGGGGGAGCCTCAAATGCCTTCACGCGCACGCCGCCTTCGCGCTCGCCCGCCCCGGCTACGAGCTCGGCGAGCGGATCCTCGCGGAGCTCGACCCGCTGTGGCCGGACCGATGCTGCAGCCTGCCGCCGGACGCCTCTACGCTGGCGTCGTGACGGAGTCGATCCAGCTCGCACGCCAGGAGTGGGGGGACGGGCACCGGCGCCTCGAATCCCTGCGCGACGATCCCCGGCGCTATCGGCAGCTGCTGACGCAGTTGGACCTCGTCGGCGACGAGCTCCGCAAGCGCATCGGCCAGACCTACACCCTCGCGGAGCTCTCCGCCGCCTACGCGGATGCGGATCGCTGGGCGCGCGAGCTCGTCGAAGAGCGCGCCCCTTCGCCCGGCTGGCCGCGCGACATCTCTCTCGTCCTCGCTGCCGCGTTCCACGCCTATCAGCGCGGGGCGGCCGACTACCTGGCCTGACCTGCCGGCTCCGCAGGCGCGTCCGGGCGGCGGTGCGACGACCCTTCTCCACGGTCCGTGGTGTAAAAAGCGTCAACTTTGGCCAGATTTCCCCCAATGGCCTCTCGCGACGACCCCGAGTGGCTCACGCTGGGGCAGGCGGCGCGCTTCCTCGGCGTCGCTCAGAGCACGATCCGCAAGTGGTCGGATCAGGGACGCGTCCCGGCGTTCTACACCCCGGGCGGGCATCGCCGGTACCGGCGTAGCGACCTCGAGTCCTTCGTCGAGCGCTCCGGGCCTGGCCGGAGCGGCTCGGGCCCGCTCGTGCTGGTGGTGGACGACGACGCCGGAGTACGGAAGCTCGTCCGCGTGGCGCTCGAGCTCGAGGGCTACTCGGTTCGCGAGGCCGGAAGCGCGGACGAGGGGATGCGTGCGGTCGGGGAGCAAGAGCCCGACCTGATCCTCCTCGACGTGCTGATGCCGCACGTCGACGGCTGGGAGATGCTGCGACGGATCCAGGATCGGTACGGCATCGGCGCGATCCCCGTCGTCATGTTCAGCGGCAAGGCCGGCGAGGACGTCGAGGGCGAGGCCGCCTCGCGAGGAGCCCGTGGCTTCGTCGGCAAGCCGTTCGACCTGGGCCGGCTCGTCGAGCAGGCGAGGCGGATCACCGCGAAGGGCTAGGGCGCGCTAGAGATCGTCGGTCGTGCGGAGCAGGCCGGCGCTGATCAGCGCGATCGCTGCGAGCAGGCTGATCCAGAGGCCGATGCCGCGGTTCGTCACCGCGAAGTAGGTGTCCGGGACGGACAGCAGCCGGATGAGGACGAAGATCGTCGCGAGCGAGCCGAGTCCGAGCAGCACGAGGCTCTCCGGCACCGTCGCCGGAAGCGCGATTCCCGCCTCGCGCAGGGCTTCCAGGATCAGCGTCGCCAGCCCGATGAAGAAGATGAGCTTTCCGAGCGGCCCGGTGTGCCAGCCGCTGACGGACAGCGTCAGCCCGTCCGCCTGGCGTCCCGCGTACCAGTCGGTGAACGCGGAGATCGCGAGCACGAGGCCGGCGACCCAGGCGATGCGCTCGCCCCAGTCGCCCGCGGCGGGGCGCGGCGGCGGCCTATGGGTGCGCGCCGGCGGGGAGGAGCGAAAGCGCGACACTGGCTCTGGCGTTTGCACAGTGGCAGTATGGGGAAAATCCAGTTCGAGCGTGAGGACGTAGAGGCTGGATCGATGGAGATCGAGGATGCCGGGACGAGGGCGGTCGAGGCGCTCGAGGGCGCCGACCGCGCGGAGCTGACGGCAACGGGCTCGGCGGTCGTGGGCGAGTACCGGTGTGCCGCGTGCGGGTACGGAGCGATCGTGCACGGGGAGCTGCCGCCCTGCCCGATGTGCGGCGGGACGAGCTGGGTGCGGTCGTCCTGGAGCCCGTTGAGTCGCAGCCTCCCTCTCGAGCCGCCGCGGTGAGAGCCCCGTCTCGGGGCACCCGGGACGGCGCGGGCGCTGACCCGCGATACTGAGGGGCCCTGGCGATGGTCGTGGACGCCGATCTCGAACACGGCACGCCGCGGCGGGAGCTTCCGGCGGCAACGCTGGCCCTGCTCGCACGTGCGGTCGGCCGCGCGGTGGGGCGGGCCGACCCGGCGGACGCGCTGCGGGATCTCGCGGAAGCGGCCCGGGACGCCGCGGGCGCGGACGTCGTGCTCGTCCGCGCGCCGGATCGCTCCGGCGCGAGCATGGAGGCGATCGCCGTCGCGGCACCGGTGCCGCTCGCGGCTGAGCTCGAGGGCGGACGGTTCCCGGCCGACGAGCTGCCGCAGGAGCCGCTCGACGCGCTTTCCGCCGCGCCCGAGGCGGTTCGCCGCGTGGCCCGGCGCGCGGCGGCGGACTCCCTCCTGCTCCTGCCTGTCCCGATCGAGGGCGGGGGGACGCTCGAGCTCTTCCGCGGCGGCCCGCGCTTCTCGCCCGAGGAGCGAGATCGCCGCCGAGCTCGTCGGCGGAGCGATCGGGCTCCTGCGGCGTACGGCTCCCCCGGACGACGGGGGCGAGGGGTCACGGACTGCGGCGCCCGCGTTCGAGCTGGTGGGCGAGGCTCTGGCGGCGGCGCTCGACGAGGCGCAGGCAGCGGGTGTGATCGCCCGCCTCGCGGCCGGGCTGACCGGCGCGCGGGTTGCGATCCTCTGGTTGCAGGCGGACGACGGGACGCTTGCGGCCGGCGGCGTGCACGGTGTCGGAGCAACCGGCGATCTCGAGCCCGCGCGGACGCTCGCCGAGCGGGCCCTTGCAGTTCCAGGGGCGCCTCGCACGCTCTCCGCCGAGCGGCTACCGGGCGGCTGCGCCGCCTCGACGGCCGTCCCGGTCGGCCGTCCGCCGGTCGGCGTCCTCCAGCTCCTGCACCCCTCGACGCAGGACTCCGAGCAGCTCGAGTGGCTGGCGACGTTCGCGGTGCGGGCCGCCGGTGCCCTGCGTGCGAGCATGCACGCACGTGCGCTCGAGCTCGAGCTCGAGCGGACGCAGGCGCTGCACGCCGTCCTCGAGGAGGCGACCGCCGAGCTGTCGGTCACCCACACGCTCGAGACCGCGGTCGAGCGGATCGCCGAGCTCTTCGCCGTCGACTGCGTCGCCGTCTACCTCCGCTCGCCGGAGGAGGATGCACTCGAGCTCGCAGCGTCCCGCGGTGTCGGCGGACACGCAGAGCTCGCCGACCGGCTGCTCGAGCTCGCGCTCGTCCCGGCAGGTGGCCGGGCGCTCGAGGTCGACGACGTGTCGAGCGACCCGAGGCTCCGCGAGGCAGCTGGGGCAGGGCGACAGGCGGGGCTGCGGGCGGTTCGCGCCGTGCCTCTGCTCGTCCGCGGCGAGCCGATCGGACTGCTCGCCGTCTACTCGCACACGCTCCGCGGGGACGAGAAGGACGGCGCGCTCCTCGCCGCGCTCGCCGGGCGGCTCGCGGTCGCCGTGCAGAACGCCCAGCTCCACGAGCAGGCGACGCGGCTCGGCGCCGAGCGGAAGGCGGCGCTGCGCTCGGAGCGGGCCTCGGCGCGACGCCTGCGCGCCCTGTACGAGGTTTCGCGCTCGTTCGCCCAGAGCCTGTCGCTCGACGAGACGCTGCAGGCCCTCGCGCGCACGGTCGTCGACGTCCTCGACCTGGACGCTGCCGCGATCCGGATGCCGGACGAGCGTCGGGAGCTGCTCGTCTCGCGCGCCGTCGAGGTTCGCGACCCACAGCTCGCGGAGCCGGTGCGGGCGCTGCTCGGCCGGTCGACGCCCTTCGACGCGAAGCAGGAGGAGCGGGTGTTCCGCGACAGGCGTCCGGTGCGCCTCCCACCGTCGCCCGCGGCGCAGCCTGGAACCGTTGCGCAGGCACTCGCGCCTTTCCTCGAGAAGGGATGGACGGCGGCCCTCGTGCCCGTTGCGACGCCGGGAGAAGTGGTCGCGTCGCTCGCGATCGTCTCCTGCCGGCCGGGAAGCCCGATCTCCGACGAGACGATCGAGGCGGCGGAGGCGATCGCGGAGCGCGCGGCTCTCGCGATCGACAACGCACGCCTGTATCAGCAGCAGAAGCGGTTCGCCGACACGATGCAGCGCTCGCTGCTGCCGCGGGCGCGCCCGAGCGTGCCGGGTCTCCAGACCGGCGAGGTGGTCGAGTCGTCGGCGCGAGTGGACGTCGGCGGCGACCTCTACGACTTTCTCGTTCTCCCCGACGGCCGGCTGGCCGCGGTGCTGGGGGACGTGACGGGCCACGGAATCGACGCAACCGCGGACATGGCGATGGCGAAGTTCGTCGTCCGCACGCTCGCGCGTGAGCATCCGGAGCCCGGCGAGCTGCTGCGTGCGGCGAACGACGTGGTGCTCGGCGAGATCGCTCCGGGCAAGTTCATCACGATGACCTACCTCGTCGCGGACGGCGCCGGGGGCGAGGTCGCGTGCGCAAGCGCCGGCCACCCGGCGCCGCGGTTGCTCCTGCCGAACGGGCAGACGAGCGGCCTCGGGACCTCCGGCCTCGCGCTCGGAATCGACGCGGACCAGGCCTACGAGGAGACGCACCTGCTCTTGCCGCCCGGCGCGGCGCTCGTCCTCTACACGGACGGCGTCGTCGAGGCCCGACGGAACGGCGAGCAGTACGGAGTCGAGCGCCTCGACGCGTTGCTCGCGGCGCGGCGCGACCTGCCGGCTCCGGCGCTCGCGCAGGCCGTGGCGGAGGACGCGCGCGCATACGCAGGCGGCGAGCTGGCCGACGACCTCGCGGTCGTCGTGATCCGAAGGGTTCGTTGATCCATCTGCGCTCTCGACACGGGAACGAGCAGCCGCTCCCGACGGCACCGTGATCGAGCTGCCGACGAGAGGAGAGCGCTCCGTCGTGCGGATCGGGCATCGGGGGGCCGCGGCCCTCGCGCCCGAGAACAGCCTCGCCGCGATCGAGGCTGCGGCCGCGCACGGTCTGGACGCGGTGGAGCTGGACGTGCTCCGGCGGCCCGACGGGGCACTCGTGCTCGCCCACGACTCGCCGCAGGCGCGGGACGCGCCGCTTCTCGACGACGGGCTCGCCCTCGCCGCCCGGCTCGCGCTCGGCGTCCAGGTGGACGTCAAGGTCGGCGGCGTCGAGCAGGGCGTCGTCGCCGCCCTCCACCGGCACGGACTCGCCGGGCGGAGCTTCGTCAGCTCCGTCTCGCTGGAGGCGCTCGCGGCGTTCGCGCGCGTCGACCCCGCGCTGCCGCGCTCCTACACCTACCCGGACGACCGCCACGGCCTCTCGGATGTCAACCTCCTGCGACCGGCGGTCCGCGCGGGGCTGACGCTGATGCGGGCGACGCTCCCCGGGCGGCTGCCCGGGCGGCTGCGGAGCGTGGGCGCGGCGGCCGCCACGCTCAACTGGAGGGTCGTCAGCCCGTCGGCGATCGACGTCTGCCACACGCTCGACGTCTCGGTCTACGTCTGGACGGTGAACGACGCGGGCCTCGTCCAGAACCTGGTCGAGGCGGGTGTCGACGGTATCATCGGCGACGATCCGCGGCTGCTGCCCCGGACGTTGCGACCGTGAGACGCACCGGATTCATCCTCTGTCTGACGCTCGTCTGCGCCCTCGGCGGCGGCGACGGGCCTGTCTAGTCGATGGCTGCGCGGCTGAAGCTCCTCGCGCAGGCGGTCGCGGTGGCCACGGTGGCCGCGCTCGCCTCGTTGCTCGTCTGGAGGCTCACCCACCAGACGCCCCCACCGAAGATCGGCGCGCCGGCTCCGAACTTCTCGCTCAGCCGCCTCGACGGGACGGGGAGCGTGTCGCTCCGGTCGCTCCGCGGGAAGACGGTCGTCCTCAACTTCTGGGCCTCCTGGTGCGATCCGTGCAAGCGGGAGGCGCCGACGCTCGAGCAGCTCTGGCAGCAGTACCGTGGCAAGGGGGTGGTCGTGCTCGGTGTGGACTCGAACGACTCGAAGAGCGACGCGCGCCGGTTCGTGAGCGCGCACCGCATCACGTACCCGGTCGTCAGCGATCCGACCGCGCTCGTCGCCGCCAACCGCTACGACGTCGCCGACCTGCCCGTCACCTACGTGATCGACCGTTCGGGCCGCGTGGTCGGGGACCGGGTGCTCGGGCCGATCAGCGACGGACAGTTCGCGGCCGCGTTCCACCGCGAGCTCGAGGCGGCGCTCGGCTCGTGACCGCCCCTCGAGGCCACCCGTGACGCGACGCCTGAAGCTGACCGGGCAGCTTGCCGCGCTCGCGTGTGTCGCGGGGTTGCTCGCCCTGCTCGTCTGGCGGCTGACGCACCAGCAGCACGTACCGCCCGTCGGATCGGCTGCGCCCGGCTTCACGCTCCGGCGCCTCGGCGGGACGGGGACGGTGTCGCTCTCCTCGCTGCGGGGCCAGCCGGTCGTGCTGAACTTCTGGGCCTCCTGGTGCGTGCCGTGCAAGACCGAGGCGAAGGCACTCGAGCAGGCGTGGACGCAGTACCACGGTCGCGGCGTCGTCTTCCTCGGCGTCGACTTCCACGACCTCGCCCCGGACGCACGGCGGTTCGTCTCCGCCCATGCGCTCAGCTTCCCGATGCTGCGGGACGGCTCGGGCGACGTGACCGGACGCTACGGGATCACGCAGGTGCCGGAGACGTACATCGTCGATCGGTCGGGCCGCATCGTCGCGCACATCGCCGGCCCGATCACGAGCTCGGGCTTCGCCGGAGAGTTCCGGCGCGGGCTCGCGGAGGCGCTCCGGTCGTGATCGTCCGGCTGCTCGCAGTCGCGGCGCTCGCCCTCGCCCTGGCCGGTCCGGCGGCGGCGTGTGCGCACCCGCGGACGTCGCTGTCGTACCTCGAGGGGCAGGTGATGTGCCCGACGTGCCACACGACGCTCGACCAGTCCGACTCCGCGGCCGCGCGGCAGATCGAGGCGTACGTCCAGAAGCGGATCGACCAGTGCGCGACGGCGGGCCAGATCGAGTCCGAGCTCGTGGCGAACTACGGCGCCGGAATCCTCGCGGCGCCGCCGCACAAGGGCTTCGACCTGCTCGCCTGGTGGCTGCCGATCGCCGGGGTGCTCGGCGGCGCGGGGCTCCTCGCTCTCGGTGTGTGGCGCTGGAGCCGGGGACGTGACGAGGATCCCGGAGCGCCTCCGGAGCCGGAGGGGCTCGACGAGGAGACGGAGCGACGCCTCGACGAGCTGCTCGCCCGCCTCGACTGATGGGCGTCCGCCTCGCCGTCTCGTTCGCCGCGGGGTTCGCCTCGGTGATCACGCCGTGCGTGCTCCCGCTCGTTCCCGGCTACCTCTCGGCGATCTCGAGCGTCGAGGCGGGCCGGCTCGGGGAGCGCGGGACGATGCGCCGGGTCGTCGTCGGGAGCGTCCCCTTCATTCTCGGCTTCACCGTGGTCTTCGTCGTGCTCGGAGCGGGCGCCGCGGCGATCGGCGGCGTGCTCTCGGCCAGCGCGCAGACGGACGTCGCGGGGTTCGTGCTCGTCGTCCTCGGGCTGGCGTTCGTGGGGCTCCTGCCGGTCCCGGAGCGCGTGCTCGCACCGGGTCTGCTCGTCGGAGCACGGCAACGCGGCTCGGGCGCGCTGCTCGGGGGCGCGTTCGCCGTCTGCGCGGCTCCCTGCATCGGAACCGTGCTCGCCGCCGTCCTCGTGCTCGCGAGCGACACGGGAACCGTGCTGAAGGGCGCCCTGCTCCTGGCCGCGTACGCGCTCGGGCTCGGCGTCGCTTTCCTGCTCGCCGGCGTCGCCTTCGCCCGCGCGATGCGCACGTTCCGCTGGCTGCGCGACCGGTACACGGTGATCCAGGCCGCGAGCGGCCTGACGCTGGTCGCGCTCGGTCTGCTCCTCTTCTTCCACCGAGACTGGTGGCTGCACGTCGCCCTCAACCGGGCGCTCGAGTACGTCGGCCTCGCCTCTCCCTGACCCGAACGCCAGGTAACACTGTGTTACGTGGCCGGGAGGCGCGGCGGCTCGAGCTCGAGGCTGCCGGCCGCGACCCGGTTCCGGGCGCGGTCGAGCTGGGCGAGCAGGTCTGCGACGTCCACGCCCCGGTACGAGGGCGCGTAGGGGCCGAGGCGACGCGCCGCCTTCTCGAGCTGCCGCGCGGTCGCTACCGGCCGGCCGCGACCGGCCTGGTACCAGGCGACCGCGACGTGCACGAGACCCTGGTAGAAGTCGCGCTCCTGCGGCGGAGCCGCGCGCCAGGCGAGCTCGAGCTCCTCGTGCGCCTCGAAGAACCGTCCGCTGCGAATGTGGTCGAGGCCGAGCTTGTACGAATGCGCCACGTCGTTCTAACCTTCCCACCGTGGCGACGATCCTGCTCTGTGGGGTCGACCTCTTCTTCCGGGGCAAGCTCGAGGCGCTCCTGCCCGAGCACCGGCTGATCACGGTCGACCACACGGAGGACCCCGACCTCGTGATCGCGGACGTCTCGCGCGTCGATCCGGAGGACGTGGCGGACACGTATCTCGACGTCCCGATCCTCGGGTACACGAACCACACGGACACCGCCGGCCTGCGTGCCGCTCACGCCGCCGGGTTCGACCAGGTGGTGGCGAAATCCGCTCTCGTGGAGCGCGTCGGTGCCCTCGTGCAGGAGCTGACGCCGTCGCTAGAGTAGGCGCCGTGACCTACATCATCGCCGAACCCTGCATCGACATCAAAGACCGCTCCTGCGTGGACGTGTGTCCCGTGGACTGCATCCACGAGGCGCAGCGGATCCTCGTCATCGACCCGGAGGAGTGCATCGACTGTGGCGCCTGCGAGCCCGAGTGCCCGGTCGAGGCGATCTTCCCGGAGGACGCGCTTCCCGACAAGTGGAACGCGTTCGTCGAGATCAACTACGCGTTCGAGAAGGGCATGGACGTCGTCGACCGGCTCACGGACACCTACGCCACCGAGCACAACGTCCAGAACGAGCCGATCGAGTAGCGGCCCCGTCCGCGGGCTCCGCTCCTCGGCGGCCGGCCGACAACCGAGAACGGTTTCACCCCCGGGCGTCCGCAGAGGGCGCGTAGCTGCTCGACGCCCGGGTACGCTGGCTCCGTGAGACCGAGGACGCTCGACCACGTCGCCTACTGGCTCGCCGACCGGGACACGCTCGCAGACGTCGCAACGGCTCACCTCGGAATGCACGTGATCGAGCGGACGGAGAGGTTCACCCTCGTCGGCGCCGACGCACGGCGCGGGAAGCTGACCCTGTTCGCGGCGTCCGGGCCGCGCGAGCGCGGGGCGCTCGAGCACGTCGCCCTGCGCGTCGGCGACCTGGATGCAGCCCTCGCCGCGCTCCCCGCCGGCCTCGACGTGGAGCGGCCGCGCGACGGAGAGGCCTACCTCGACCTCCCCGAGGGAGTCCGGCTCGGGCTCGTCGAGGCGCCGACCGACGTCGAGTACGACCTCGACCACGTGGCGTTGCGCTCGGCCGACCCCGAGGCGACCGCCTCGGAGTATGCGTCGCTCGGCTTCGCCGCTGCGCCGCGCGGGCCGTCGGGCTGCCAGCGCGTCGAGGTCGGAGGCGCGTGGATCGAGTTCCACCCGGGCGAGCCGGGCGTGCCCGAGCGGCCGCTCCTCAACCACGTCGCCGTCCTCGTCGACTCCGCGGACGACCACATCGCCGCCGCGCGCGACCTCGGCATCGAGATCGATGACGTCGTGGACGCCCCGAACACGCTCGCGGTCTTCCTGCGCGGCCCCGAGCACGTCCGGATCGAGTACGTCGAGCACAAGCCGACGTTCTCGCTCAGGTAGTCGGGCGCCCCATGGCCGTCGCGGGCAGCGTGCCGGAGGCCGCCGCGCATCGCCGCTCGGGACACGTCGGGTGCCAGGCACGGGGGCACGTCCAGAAAGGACGGCATCGATCCTGGAGTCGGTGCGGAGGCCCGCGGTGCGGGCCGGACGTGTCGGCTCGAAGCAGGTCCCGGTGCCTGGCACCGGACGTGGCTCCGCGAGGCCTGTCCCGTCAGGGCCGATGCAGGTGACGGTTGCAGGCGCCGGGATGGCCGGACTCGTGGCGGCTGCACGGCTGCGGGAGCTGGGGCACGCGCGTTCGTGTGCTCGAGAAGGGGACGCGGCCGGGCGGCTCGATGCTCCTCTCGAGCTGCGTCGTCTGGCGCCACCGCGACTGGGACGACTTCCGGGCGGAGTGCCCGAACGGCGAGGAGTCCCTGCAGCGTCTCGTGTGGGAGCGGCTGGACGAGGCGCTTGCATGGCTCGAGGCGCGCGGCGCCGAGCCGGTCTGGCAGGACACCGAGAACCCGCTGACGACGGGGAGGCGCTACGAGCCGCGCGCGTTGACTGCGCTCCTCGCCCGCGACGTCGAGCTCGCCACGCCCCTGTCGGAGGACGTGGAGCCGCCGCTCGTCCTGGCCACCGGTGGCTTCCCGGCTCGACTCGCAGCGCAACGCGGCCTGCTCCTCCGTGCGAACCCCTGGAGCGACGGCGCCGGTCTCGACTTCGCGCGTGTCCGCGGTGCCGCCGCGAGCTCAGGGATGAACGAGTTCTACGGACGCGTGATGCCCGCGCCGCCCGCGCGCATTCGCGAAGAGGACTTCGTCCCGCTGGCGCAGCTCTACGGTCGCGAGGCACGCGTCCTGAGCGACGACGGCGTCGATCTCACCCCGGTGTCCGTCTCCTGGCACGAGAACGACCTCGCCCAGCTGATCGGGCCGAGCGCGTGGTACGTCGTCGAGCGGACGAACGAGCGGATCGAGGCCGCCCGCGCCGCCGGCGCCACCGTGGTCGAACGCGACGACGGCCGGCTCGCCGTGCACGTTTCCGCCGCGGTGACGCACACGATCGGCGGACTCCGGGTCGACGCGCAGGCGCGCGTGCTCGCCGGCGACGATCGACCGCTCGACGGGTTGTGGGCCGCCGGAGTGGACGTGGGCGGGATCGCGACCGGAGGCTACGCGAGCGGCCTCGGGCAGGCGCTCGTCCTCGGTCTCCAGGCGGCGGAGTCGATCGCCGGAGCGTCGTAGCCGCGGCTGGCCCGGTTCCGAGCCGCTATTGCGCGAGATACGCGCAGAGGCGCCTGTCGCCGGGGAGCGGCGACGGCGCCACCTTCGTCACCGCGAGCGTCTCGCCGTCCCGTTCGACCTCGCTGCCGACCGGCGGCGGACCGCCAGGCTGCTCGACGAGCTCGTATCCGGACGTCTTCCAAACGAAAAGAAGGTGCTCCTCGGTCATCGCGTGTCGATGCTAGACGATCGACCGACACATCGGTCACTCGTCCAGTTAGGAGGGGGTGGGGGAACCACGGGTTCCCCCACGTGTCACTCGCTCGTCGCGTAGCCGGGGAGGTCGAGCGTCATCGTCGTCCCCGCCTCGTCGTGGGCGACTGCGAGCGACCCGCCGAGCGTGCGGGCGCGCTCCTCGAGCACCTCGATCGACCGCCGCCGCCGCTCCCCCGGAGCGTCGTCGTGGATCACGACCTCCAGGCGGTCTCGCGCCGGGCTCGTCACCCGCACCCGGAAGGTCGTCGGAGGGCCGCGCCGGATCGCGCCCTCGAGCGCCTCGCGGACGATCTGGTAGAGGGCGGCCTGTGTCCGCTCGCCGAGCGTGTCGGCGGAGGAGACGTCGATCTCCATCTGCACGCCGTGCTCGAGGCCGCGCGACTCGGTGAGCGCCTGCACCGCGGTCGCGAAGCCGTGGTCGCGGAGCACGACGGGCTCCAGGTTGAAGGAGAGGTCGCGCAGCTCGCCGATCGTCGCCCGTGTCCGGGCGAGCCCTCGCTCGAGCACCTCGCGCGCCTGCTCGGGCAGCCCTCGCTCGATGGAGTCGAGCGCGGCGTCGAGCATCAGGGCGACGCCGGAGAGCGACTGCACCGGGCCGTCGTGGAGGAAGAGGGCGATCCGGCGGCGCTCGTCCTGCTCTGCTGCGAGAACCTGCTCGGTCAGCTCGCGCTGGTGGGACGAACCGTCTCCGCTCAATCGATGATCGACTCGCGCAGGGCGATCGCCACGGCGTGCGTCCGCGTATCCGCCTCGAGCTTCGCGAGGATGTGGCGGACGTGGCTCTTCACCGTCTCCTGGCTGATGAAGAGCTTCGCCGCCACGTCGTTGTTCGACATCCCGTCGGCGAGCAGCTGGAGGATCTCCCGTTCGCGCGTCGTCAGCATGTCGTCGCGGTCGCGGCCGGTCAGGAAGGCGGGCATGAGCGCGGGGTCGACGTACCCCTCGCCGGCGGCGACCTTCTCGATCGCGCGCAGCAGGGTCTCGTGCGGCGCCTCCTTCAGCACGTAGCCCTTCGCGCCGGACTCGAGGCCGCGGCTGAGCAGGCTCCGCTCGCTGTAGGCCGTGAAGATCAGCACCGCGGCGTCCGGGACCTTCGCCAGCAGCTGCTTCGTCGCCTCGAGGCCGTCCATCCCGGGCATGCGGACGTCCATGATCACGACGTCCGGACGGCGGCGCTCTGCGAGCGCCACGGCCGCCTCGCCGTCCGCGGCCTCACCGATCACGCGAACGTGCGGCGCGCGCCCCAGGGACAGGCGCAGGCCTTCGCGGACGACCTCGTGGTCGTCGACGATCAGGCATGTGATCTCAGAGGTGGCCACCCGGCTGCAAGATCATAAGCCGCGGGCCCGGAGGTCACGAGCTCCTAGACCGCGAGCTCGAGCTGGCGCGGCTCGGGCGGCGGCTCGAGGCGCACGCGGCGGCGGTCGCGGATGCCGTGGGCGCGGGCGAGCGCGGCCACCTGCTCGCGCACGGGGCGTGTCTCCGCCGCGGGCAGGTGGGCGCCGCGCGCGTAGAGGCGCTCGTAGTCGGGAGCGAGCTCCGGCCAGTCCCGCTCGAGCGCCGCGAGGAAGTGCTCGCGCGTTCCCGGCCCGAGGTGGAGGAGGCTCGCCCAGATCCGGGTCGCGCCGGCTGCTCGGGCCGCCCGGACGACCTCGGCGAGCAACTCCGGGCGGTCGCTGAGGCCGGGCAGGATGGGCGCCATGCCGACGCTCGCGTCGATTCCCGCCTCGACGAGCGCCGTCAGCGCCCGCAGGCGCTGGTGCGGGGGCGGCGTCCCCGGCTCGGTGCGCCGCCAGACGTCGGTGTCGAGCGTCGGCACCGAGAACGTCACGGAGACGCTCGCGCGCCGGGCCGCCGCGGCGAGGACGTCGACGTCGCGGACGACGAGAGGCCCGCGCGTGATGATCGAGAAGGGGTTCTCCGCCTCGCCGAGCGCCTCGACGCAGGCGCGTGTGAGCCGGTAGCGGCCCTCGGCGGGCTGATACGGGTCGGTCGCGGCTCCGATCGCGACGTGTCCGCGCTCCCAGCCGGGCCGCGCGAGCTCGCGTCGCAGCACCCCGGCGACGTTCGTCTTGACGCGGATGCTCGTGCCGTAGCGGTCGTCCCACGGCCGGTCGGCACGCGCCTCGAAGGCGCGGACGTAGCAGAAGCTGCAGCGGTGCGCACAGCCCATGTACGGGTTCAGCGACCACTCGAACGGCATCCCGCGCACACGGTTGAGCGCGGAGCGGCACGGCTCTTCGCGATACTCGACTCGCATCCCCGTGTCGGATACTACCGAACATATGTTCGCAACGCCCGTCGAGCTGGAGCCGGGAATCCTGCGGGTCACCCTGCCGTTGCCGAGTGGTCCGCGCCATGTCCACTGCTACCTCCTGCGCGGAGAGGACGGCTGGACGCTCGTGGACACCGGTCTCGGGCTCCCCGAAAACCCATGGCCAGAGATCGCGGCCGGTCTCGACGCGCCGATCGTCCGCATCTTCGTCACGCACATGCATCCCGACCACGTCGGCGGCGCCGAGGCGGCCGCGGCCGCGACGGGCGCGCCGGTCCTGCAGGGACGGCTGGACTACGCCCAGTGCGAGCAGGTCTGGGGCTCCGGCGACTGGCCGCGGCGCATCGCCGACTGGTTCCTCCTGAACGGCGTTCCGCCGGCGGTCGCCGAGGAGCTGATCGAGTCGGGACACGTCTTCGCGGATTTCGTCCGTTTCGCCTGGAACCCGACGCTGGTCGAGCCCGGCGACGAGGTCGGCGGCTGGCGGGTGCTCGCGACGCCGGGCCACGCGGACGGGCATCTCTGCCTGCTCCGCGACGGCGTCCTGATCGCGGGGGACCACGTGCTGACGCCGATCACGCCGGCGATCGGCCTCTACCCCGAGAGCCGGCCGGACCCGCTCGGCGACTACCTCGAGTCGCTGGGGCTCGTCGAGGAGCTCGCACCGAGGGTCGCGTACGGCGGCCACGGCCGCTTTGTGGCGGATCCGGCGGGGCGGGCCCGCGAGATCGTCGCGCACCACGAGCAGCGGCTCGACGAGGCGCACACGGCTCTCGACGGCGCTCCACGGAGCGGCTTCGAGCTCTCGCACGTCCTGTTCGGCCGGGAGCTGCCTCCGATCCAGCGCCGCTTCGCCGTCGCGGAGACCCTCTCGCATCTGGAGCGCCTCGTCTTGCTCGGTCGTGCCGTCCGGCACGAGGACGACCGCCTCCTCTCCTATACTGCGCGCTAGCTGGTGGACGAACTCCCGCCCAGTACCAACGCCCTCGAGACGAGGGCGCGGAGCCGTAGGCTCGACGGAGGCTCGCAAGGAGCTGAGGCGGCGGCTTCGGCGGCGCCGCAGCGGGGATGAGAATCTTTCTCGAGCTGCTCGGCGTCGGGCTCCTGATCCTGCTCAACGCCTTCTTCGTCGCGGCCGAGTACGGGCTCGTCACCGCGCGCCGGACGCGCATCCTCGAGCTGCACCGCGAGGGGAACCGCCGCGCACGCGACGTTCTCCGCATCACGGGCGACCCACCGCGCTTCATCGCGGCGATGCAGCTCGGCGTCACGCTCACCTCGCTGGGCATCGGCGCTCTCGGCGAGCACGTCCTGACGCAGGAGTTCGACAGGTGGGTGGCGACCGCGCTCGCGATCCTGATCGCCTACGCGATCCTCAGCTTCTTCCACGTCGTGCTCGGCGAGCTCGTGCCGAAGGGCGCCGCGCTCGGCCACTCGGAGGGCACCGCGCTCTGGGTGTCGGCGCCCGTCCGCGCCTTCTTCGCGGTGTTCCGGCCGGTGATCTGGCTCCTCCGCGTCAGCACCGACGTGATCCTGCGCGCCCTCGGGCTCGAGCCGCCCGGTGCCGACCGCTTCGTCCACTCCGAGGCGGAGCTGCGGATGCTCGTCTCGCGCTCGACGCAGCAGGGCGAGATCGAGGAGGAGGAGCGGCAGATGATCGACAAGGTCTTCCTCTTCGGGGACAAGGACGCCGCCGACGTGATGGTCGCGCGCCCCGACGTGGCCGCCGTCTCGGTCGACATGCCTCCGGAGGAGGCGCTCGCCACCGTCCTCGACTCGCCGTATACGCGCTATCCCGTCTACCGCGAGTCGCTCGACGACATCGTCGGCGTCCTCCACGTGCGCGACCTCTTCACGGCCATCTACGAGCGCGGGATCGCCGGCGTGGAGCTCGAGCACGTGCTGAGACCCGCGTACATCGTCCCGGAGACGAAGGATCTCGCATCCCTCCTGCAGGAGTTCCGGCGCACGAACAACCACTTCTCGGTCGTCGTGGACGAGTACGGCGCGATGGTCGGCGTCGTCACGCTCGAGGACCTGCTCGAGGAGATCGTCGGCGAGATCGAGGACGAGTTCGACGTCCCGGAGCAGCAGATCGAGCAGGTCGACGAGGACTCCTACCGCGTGGACGGGATGTTCCCGATCGACGAGTTCAACGAGCGCTTCGGCACCGAGATCCCCGAGGAGGACTTCCACACCGTCGCGGGCTTCGTCTTCGGCCAGCTCGGCCGCGCGCCGGAGCCGGGGGACGACGTCGTCTACGACGGGATGCGCTTCGACGTGCTCGAGGTCGAGGGCAACCGCATCGAGAAGATCGGCGTCACCTTCGTCGAGCGCCCCGTGGCGCGGCCCGCCGGCGAGTTCGGCGACGAGGACGAGCTCGAGTAGACGGCTGGCACCGGCCCCTCCGCGGAGGTACTCTCGCTCATGGCCTCCGAGGGCGACGCCCCGACTCGACCCGATCGTTCGGCGCTCGACCGCGGCGTGCTCGGCGGGCTCGTCGGGTTCGAGGCGGTGCTCTACGGGGCGGTCGCCCTGCTGCTCGCCGCGGCCGCGGTGCTCGTCCTCGTCGGAACGGTGCACGAGCTCGCGCACGCGATCTCGACGAGCAAGGGAGCCGTCGACACCGGCGTGACGGTACTCGACCGGATCCTGCTGACGCTGATCATCGCCGAGCTCGTCTACACGCTGCGCTTCGTCCTGCGAACGCATGAGATCGCGGTCGAGCCGTTCCTCTTCATCGGGCTCATCGCCGTCGTGCGACGAATCCTGATCGTGACGGCGCAGTTCGAGCGGCTCCCCACGGGCGGCCGGCCGCTCACGAACCTCCTGCTCGAGCTCGGCCTCCTCGGCTTCCTCGCCCTCGCGCTCGCGGTCTCCGTCAGGCTCGTCCGGCGCGGACGGGACTGAAGCCTCGCGGGTGGCTCAGCCGGCGACGGCTCGCAGCTCGAGCGGCGTGATCGCGCCGCTCTCGATCGTCCAGGCCGCCAGCTCGTCGCTCGCGACGCAGTAGATGAGATACGGCTTGCCCTGCCACAGGCCGACGTTCTCGACGTCCGTGCGCGACGGCCGGGGCGGGGAGGAGAGGTGCGAGTGGACGACCGCGAGCTGGTACCCCTCGTCTTCGAGGAACCACAGCTCCGGGTCGACCTCGAGCTCGAAGCGGTACGGAGACGCCGCGGCGTTGCGGCCCCGCTCGTAGCGCTCGGCGATGTCGTCACGGAGGACGAGGAGCCCACACGCCTCGTTCGGCGCCTCCTCGCGAGCATGCTCGACCAGTGCCCGGCGCGTCGCGTCGGGCACTACCACCAGAGCGTGCGCTCCATCGAGGAACCGACGTCGGCGGCTCCCCAGAAGTCGGCCGAGAGGTACTTCCAGCCGCCGTCGGCGAGCACGCAGACGACGACGCCCTCGTCGAGCTCCCCGGCGAGCTTCACGGCGACGTGGACGACCGCCCCGGCCGAGACGCCGGCGAAGATCCCTTCGCGGTCGAGCAGCGCGCGCACGGCCGCGACCGACTCCTCGTTGGAGACGAGCACCTTGCGGTCGAGCTTCGTGACGTCGAGGATCGGCGGCACGTAGCCGTCGTCGAGCGAGCGCAGCCCCATCACCGGATCGCCCGGCAGCGGCTCTGCGGCGGCGACGACGACGTCGGGGAAGCTCTCGCGCAGGCGCTCGCCGGTGCCCATCAGCGTCCCGCCCGTGCCGAGGCCCGCTACGAGCACGTCGACGCGGTCGAGCGCCTCGGCGATCTCGGCGCCGGTGCCCTCGTAGTGGGCGCGCGGGTTCGCGGCGTTCGCGTACTGGAACGGCATGAAGTACTTCGGCTCTCGCTCCGCCAGCTCGAGCGCGAGGCGCACGGCGCCGTTCGAGCCCTGGTCGGCGGGCGATTCGACGATCGTCGCCCCGTAGAGGCGCAGCAGGCGCCTCCGCTCCTTCGTCGCGTTCGCCGGCATCACGCACGTGAGCGGGTAGCCCTTGAGCTTCGCGATGAGGGCGAGCGAGATCCCGGTGTTGCCGCTCGTGGGCTCGAGCAACTCGCGTCCCGGCTCCAGCTCGCCCGACGCCTCGGCCGTCTCGATCATCGCCTTCGCGACGCGATCCTTGATCGAGCCCGTCGGATTCTGGCCCTCGAGCTTCGCGTAGAGCCGGACGGAGGGCTTCGGCGAGAGTCGCGGCAGCTCGACGAGCGGCGTCGAGCCGACGAGGTCGAGCAGCGACGAGGTGACGGACATTCGCGACACCGCCGGGTCGCTGCCGTCGACGGCAAGCGGATCCGGGGCGCCTCCGGCCATCGCGGGAAGGAGGATCACGGTCGATCCTGCCGCCACCGCGGTGTCCAGGCCGTCCAGCGTCCGCACGTCCTCCCCCTCGACGTAGACGTTGACGAACGGGGCGATGTCGCCGTTCTCGACGAGCTGCGAGCGCAGGCCCGGGAAGCGCTCGACGAGGTCGTCGAGCAGCTCGCGCACCGTGTCGCCCGCGGCGGTCACCTGGCGCTCGCCGCCGACCTCGGCCCGCAGCGTCGGTGGAATGCGGATCGTCGTCATGCGTGGGCCGTCCTGCCGGTGCAGAACTCGACGTAGTCGACGTACTCCGTGATCGTCGGGCTCTCCCCGCAGACGGGGCAGGCGGGATCGCGGCGCAGCGTGACCTCGCTGAACTCGGTGGTGAGCGCGTCGAAGAGCAGCAGCCGCCCGGACAGGGAGTCGCCGATGCCGAGGCACAGCTTGAGCGCCTCGCTCGCCTGCAGCGAGCCGACGATGCCCGGCAGCACGCCGAGCACGCCGCCCTCCGCGCAGCTGGGCGCGAGCTCCGGCGGCGGCGGCTGCGGGAAGAGGCAGCGGTAGCACGGACCCTCGTGGGGCTTGAAGACGGTGACCTGGCCCTCGAAGCGGTAGATCGAGCCGTGCACGAGCGGGATGTCGTGCCAGACCGCAGCGTCGTTCACGAGGTAGCGGGTGGGGAAGTTGTCGGCCCCGTCGACGATCACGTCCCAGCCGTCGTCGAGGATCCGGTCGACGTTCTCCGAGGTGAGCCGCTCGAGATACGGGATCACCTCGACGTCCGGGTTCAGCGCCTCGATCGTCCGCTTCGCCGACTCCGCCTTCCACTCGCCGAGCGTCTGCGTCGAGTGCGCGATCTGGCGCTGGAGGTTCGTCTCGTCGACGCGGTCGTCGTCGACGATCCCGATCCGGCCGATGCCCGCCGCTGCCAGGTAGAGGGCGGCAGGCGAGCCGAGGCCGCCGGCACCGATCAGCAGGACGCGTGAGTCGAGCAGCTTCAGCTGGCCTTCCTCGCCGACCTCGGGGATCAACAGGTGCCGGCTGTACCGCAGCCGCTTCGCCGCGTCGAGCGACTGCGGCAGCTGCACGGGGAAGCCGTTGCGCTTCCAGTCGGTGATCCCGCCCGCGAGCGAGGCGACGTTCTCGTAGCCGAGTTCCTCGAGGGTCTTCGCGGCGAACGCCGAGCGGGCGCCGCCGGCGCAGTAGAGGACGAGCGGCCGCGACCGGTCGGGCACGACCTGTTCGATGCGCGACTCGAGGTGGCCCCGTGGAACGTGCACGGCGCCCGGGATGTGTCCCTCGCTCCACTCGTCGCGCTCACGGACGTCGACGAGGAGCGGTGCGTCGGGCAGGGCGAGACGCTCGCGCGCGCCGGCGGCGTCAACCTCCTCGATCTCCGACTTGACCTGCTGGAGCAATTCACGATAACTCGGCATGACTTTCCAGAATATAGCGACGGCTCGAGAGTCTGTGCCGCCGCGCCGGCTCGCTACGCTCGTCGCCGCATGACCGTTGCACCACACGGCCGCCGGGGAGTCGACGCCCGATGACCGCGCGCACCCGGGTCGTCGCGAGCGTCGCAGTCGTGGCCGCCGCCGTGGTCGCCGCCGTCGTCGGGGTGACGCTGCTCCAGACGCGCGGCGAGTCCACCGTGCCGGCCGGCGCCGTGACGAAGCCGCGTGCCGGCTATCCGCTGCTCGAGCTCGACTTCGGCGTCCGCGCGGACGCGGAGGCCCGCGCGCTCTCCCGGGCGCAGACGCTGTACAACCAGGGCAAGGTGGCCTCGGCCGCCCCGGTCTTCGCCCGCTACCGCTCGCTGCAGGCGCAGATCGCCTCCGCCTTCGCGGCGTGGAAGCAGGGCGGCGGGCTGGACGCGCTCAAGCGGCTGGTCGCCTCCCACCCGACGAGCCCGCTCGCCGAGCTCCACCTCGGTCTCGCGTACTACTGGGCGGGGAGGAACGCCGACGCGGTGGCAGCGTGGCAGCGGACGGCGAAGCTCGCTCCCGACTCTCCGTATGCGGTGGACGCCGAGGACGCGCTTCACCCCTCGATGATCCCGGGCTTGCCCCCGATCGTGACCGGTCTCTCGCCGCCGAAGTCGCAGTCGGGGCTTCCGGCGGCCCGCCAGCTCCGGTTGCTCCGGCACGCGGCGGCCGGCCCGGACGCGCGGGCGAAGCTCCTGTACGGGGTCGCGCTCTGGAACCTGAGGCGGCCGGTCTCGGCCGAGCGTCAGTTCTCCGCCGCGGCGCTGCTCGCGCCCGACGACCCGGTCGTCCGGACGGCCGCCGCCGTCGGGGCGTTCTCGAAGGCGCAGCCCGTGCGTGCGTTCGGGAAGCTCGGCCCGCTCACCGGCGTCTTCCCGCACTCGGCCGTCGTCCGTTTCCATCTCGGCCTGCTCCTTCTCTGGACGGGTGAGCGGAAGAAGGCCGAGGCCCAGCTCCGCCTCGCGGTTGCGGACGGCCCGCAGACGGTTTACGCGAAAGAGGCGAGGGCGCTGCTCGCGAGCCTGGACAAGAATGGGACCAAGTGAGGCGAATATGAGCCGAATGGCCTATGGCGCCCTGTCCGGCGCGCATGGCACAGTGCGGCATCTTCGACGGCGTGAGGCGTGCGACGAGCAGTGACGAGGGTCGGCAGGGGGAGGCGAGGGCGTGACGACAGGCGTTGAGCAGGACGTCGCCCGCGTGGCGGCGGACGTTCTCGAGATCGACGAGGCGCGGGCGCTCATCGAGACGGCACAGGCGGCCGGCTCCGTGAGCGCGGACGACATCGCGCTCGCCCTCGACGAGCTGGAGCTGGACGCCGGGCAGATCGACGACGTCTACCGGGCGCTCGAGGAGCTGCAGGTGGAGGTGGTCGGCGTCGACCTCGGCACTCGCGACGAGAAGGAGACGCGACCGTCGGACGTCGAGCTGCGAGAGGTCTCGACCGACTCGCTTCAGCTCTTCCTGAAGGACATCGGCAAGGTCGAGCTGCTCACGGCGGCGCAGGAGGTCGAGCTCGCGAAGCGGATCGAGCGCGGCGACCATCGCGCCAAGCAGGAGATGGTGGAGGCGAACCTCCGGCTCGTCGTCTCGATCGCGAAGCGCTACCGGAACCAGGGGTTGCCGTTCCTCGACCTGATCCAGGAGGGGACGATCGGTCTCGTGCGCGCAGCCGAGAAGTTCGACTACCGGAAGGGCTTCAAGTTCTCCACGTACGCGACCTGGTGGATCCGCCAGGCGGTCGCGCGGGCGCTCGCCGACAAGGCGCGGACGATCCGCATGCCCGTGCACGTGGTCGAGAAGCTGAACAAGATCGTGCGCTCCGAGCGGAAGCTGCGTGCCGAGCTCTGCCGCGAGCCGACGCCGCAGGAGGTCGCGACCGACCTCGATCTGCCCCTCGACGAGGTCGAGCAGATCCTGCGTAGCGCGCAGGCGCCCGTGTCGCTCGAGAAGCCGGTCGGCGACGAGGAGGAATCCGAGTTCGGGCACTTCCTCACCGACGACAACGCGCCGCTCCCCGACGAGGCGGCCGACACGCTGATGCGCACGGAGACGCTGCGCAAGATCCTCGACACCCTGTCGCATCGGGAGCGACGCGTGCTCGAGCTCCGCTACGGGCTCGACGGCCAGCACCCGCGCACGCTCGACGAGGTCGGGCGCACGTTCAACGTCACTCGCGAGCGGATCCGCCAGATCGAGAACCAGAGCCTGAAGAAGCTGCGGGCGATGGCCGACTCGCACTCGCTCAAAGACGTCGCCTAAGCGGAACGCACGGCGTTCCGCTAACGCAAGAACGCCTCGACGGAGGTGCGGATGCCCTTTGCGTCGAGGCCGTGCGCCGCCCGGTGGTCGGCTCCCGTGCCATAGCGGCGGAGCTCCTCGTTCGGGACGCCGAGCGCGAGCAGCCGGTGCGGGCGGTCGGTCAGGGCGGCGGAGATCTCCCCTGCGGACGTTCCTGCCAGGTACGGCTCGACGAGGACGACGTCGGTGCCGCCCGCGAGCGCATAGCGCAGGCCCTCGCGGTCGAACGGCCGCACCGTCGCGAGATATGCGACGGTCACGTCGAGGTCGGCCGCAGCCTCGAGCGCGGGTGCGAGCGACGGCCCGACGGCGAGGACGAGCGGCGCAGGCGCCGTGCCCCGGCGGAGCACGACGAGGCGCCCGTCCCCGTCCACCCGCGCATGGTTCTCCTCCTCGGAGAGCCGGACGTAGACGCGGTCGTCGTTGCGCAGCGCGGCGCGGAACAGGCGTTCCAGCTCGTCGGGGTGCCCCGGGACGTGGATCGTCCACCCCGGAAGCGCGGCGAGCGCCGCGACGTCCTCCGGCGCCTGGTGGGTGCGCCCCTCGGAGGCGGCGTCGTAGGACGCGCCCGTGCTGACGAGAACCGCGCCGAGGTCCTGGTGCGAGAGGTCGAGCTTGACCTGCTCGTACGGCCGCTCGACGAGGAAGGGCGCGTACGAGTGCGCGACCGTCCGGTACCCCTCGAGCGCGAGCCCGGCGGCGACGCCGATCATCAGCTGCTCGCGGATGCCGACGTTGAAGTGGCGCGGATGCGGCCCGATGTGCGACGACCCGATCTCCGCGGTCACGACGGCGAGGCGCCGATCGGCGTCGAGCTCCTCGCGCACGACCTCGTAGAAGCGCTCGCGCATCGTCATCGCGTCACCTCGGCCACGATGCAGCGGGGCCTGGTCGAGCGAGGATCGGGGCGCAACACCGCCTCGATCGCGTCGTGGTCGCGGCCGTCGACGCGGACGGTCGACCAGCCTTCGGCGGCGAAGCGCCGCTCGATTCCGCCCGGCCAACCGTGCGTGGACGATCGATTGTCGACCACGATCGTCGTCAGGGCCGCCAGCTCGACGCGGCCTGCGTACTGCACGGCCTCCCAGTTCGAGCCCTCTTCGAGCTCCGCGTCGCCGACGAGGCAGTACACCCGTCGTCCGCCGGCCGCCGTAGGCGGGGGAGGTTCCGGCCGGGCGCCGGCTTGGCCGCCGGCGTTTCCGGCCCCGAGCGCCACCCCGACTGCGATCGCCAGTCCGTGGCCGAGCGAGCCGCTCGAGATCTCGACGCCCGGGACGAGCATCCGGTCAGGGTGGTAGCCGAGCGGCGAGTCGAACTTGCCGAAGTCGTCGAGGGCCTCCGTGGGGAGCAGACCCTTCGCTGCGAGCACCGCGTAGTAGGCCGCCGGGCCATGACCCTTCGAGAGGAGGAAGCGGTCGCCCTCGCCGAGGACACGGTCGTACAGGACCCAGAGCACGTCCAGGGTCGAGAAGGAGCTCGGGCCGTGCTTCTCGTCGCCCGTGAGCCGGGTCAGCAGCGCGGGCAGGCCGTCGTAGCCGGGAGCGGTCGTCGTCGTGGTCATGCAGACAGGCTAGAACTTGAACTAATGTTCAAGTCAAGTCGATGGCACACGAGCTGACGATCGGGGAGCTCTCGGCCCGGAGCGGCGTCTCCCAGTCCGCGCTCCGCTTCTACGAGCGGCAGGGACTGATCTCCTCGCGTCGGACCGGGGCAACCAGCGCCGGTTCCAGGCTGCGATGCTGCGGCGGGTCGCGCTCGTCCAGGCCGGCAGGGCGGCCGGCATCCCGCTCGAGCGGGTCCGGGCGGCCCTCGACGGGCTCCCGGCGACGAAGACGCCGGGCAAGCGCGACTGGGAGCGCCTCTCGCGCCGCTGGCGCCGGGAGATCGACGAGCGGATCGCGACGCTCGAGGCCGTTCGCGACCGGCTGACCACGTGCATCGGCTGCGGCTGCCTCTCGCTCAGGACGTGCTCGCTGCTCAACTCCGGCGACGAGGCGGCTCGACGCGGCGGCGGCGCGCACTACCTGCGCGGCGCGGCCGAAGAGGCGAGGGATCGCGGCCGAACGGTGTGGGTGACGCCCGCTCGGCGGCGGCCACGTAGAGTCTCTGCTCGTGGACGAGGCGTGGCGCGCAGAGCTGGCCGAGCTGATCGCGATCCCGAGCGTCAGCGCGGATCCCGCGCACCGCGAGGACGTGAAGCGGGCCGGTGAGTGGGTGTGCGAGGCGATCCGGCGCGGTGGCGGCACCGCGGAGCTGACGCCGTTCGGCGAGAAGGAGCTCGCCCTGGGCGAGATCCGCGCCTCGACCGATCCGGCGAATGCGCCGACCGTTCTCTGCTACGGGCACTTCGACGTGCAGCCGCCGGCACCGCTCGATCTCTGGGAGAGCGACCCGTTCGAGCTCGAGATCCGCGACGAGTGGGCCTACGCGCGCGGAGTCACCGACGACAAGGGCCAGGTCTGGATCCTCCTCCGTGCCGCGCAGCAACTCGCCGAGGCCGGCGCGCTGCCGGTCAACCTCCGCTTTGCCTGCGACGGCGAGGAGGAGATCGGCGGCCACACGATCGTCGACTATCTGGCGCAGGACGACCGCGGCGCCGACGCGGCCGTCATCTTCGACGGCGGCATGCTGCGGCGCGACATCCCCGTCTTCTGCCTCGCGACCCGCGGCCTGATCTCCTTCGACGTCAGCGTCAGCAGCGGCGAGCGCGACCTCCACTCCGGGATGTACGGCGGCGCAGCGCTGAACGCCGTCCACGTGTTGATGCGGTGCCTCTCGGCGGTGCTCGCCGGTCCGGACGGACGCCTGCCGGAGCCGTTGCGCCAGGGCATCGTGCCGCCTCCGGCCGAGGAGCTCGCGGGGTGGGCATCGCTGCCGCCGGGCGCCGAGGAGATGCGCAACCAGGGTGCGCGGCCGCTCGACGAGCGGGCCGAGGAGGAGTTCTACGTCCGCACCTGGGCGGAGCCGTCGGCGGACGTGAACGGCATCGTCGGCGGCAAGCCCGGGCTGCGGAACACGACGCTCTCCGTCGGGGCCTCCGGCGAGTTCAGCATCCGGCTGGCTCCCGGACAGGACGTCGAGACGATCGGCGCCGCCGCCGAGCGGCTCGTGCGCGACGCGGCGCCACCCGGCGCGGAAGTGGACGTCCGATGGGCGGGCGCCCGTCCGGGGCTCGTCCATCCGGACACCCCGGCCATCCAGCTCGGCCTCGACGCGTTCGAGAAGGCGCTCGGCGTGCGGCCGCTGCTCGTCCGCGCCGGCGGCACGCTGCCGATCATGCCCGCGCTCGCCGACAAGGGGATCCCGACGATCCTCACCGGCTTCGGTCTGCCCGAGTCGAACGTCCACTCCCCGAACGAGCGTTTCCTCGTGCGCTACTTCGAGCAGGGGATCGCCACCGCGGCCGAGCTCTACAGCGCGCTCGGGCGGCTCTGACCGGTCAGTCGGCGGTGTGCGCCGCGTGGTCGCAGTTCAGCCAGGCATGGCCGAACTCGCGCATCGCGTCGATGATC
The DNA here is from genome assembly GCA_963762675.1 of uncultured Thermoleophilia bacterium. Lineage (GTDB taxonomy): Bacteria > Actinomycetota > Thermoleophilia > Gaiellales > Gaiellaceae > Palsa-739. The sequence continues at coordinate 439,989 of CAVXLS010000003.1, forward strand.
GGCAGCAGTGACTCGCCCTTGTCGGTGAGCTCGTACTCGACGCGGGGCGGGGACTCCGCATAGCTGTGCCGCACGAGAATGCCCTCTGTCTCGAGCGCGCGCAGGCGCTCGGCGAGCGTGCGCGGGCTGATCCCGTGGCAGGAGCGCTCGAGCTCGGAGAAGCGGCGAGGGCCTTCTGACAGGTCGTGGACGAGCAGTGCCGTCCACTTCGCACCGATGATGTCGGCGCACGCGGCGACTGCGCACGTCGTCGCTTCGTGAACCGGGTTCATCGTCCGGGTCATCGCCCTCTGAGTGTACCCCCGTCCGGCGCCGACAGGTCCCCCGGGGCCGGCTCTTCGCGGGGCGACGGGCGACCGCGCAAAAACACCGCAGATCGGATCCGCGGGCACACCGATGCGCCGGAACGCCGGAAGCGGGAACGTTACGTCCGTCACAAGGAGGCCCGATGGGCACCAACACCGCTCTTACCGTGCTCGCGATCGTCGTCGTCGTCGCCGTTCTCGGGGCTGCAGCGTGGGCGTTCCTGATCGCCCCCGTCGTCGTGCCGTGGCGACACGCCAAGCACCATCCGCACGTCCGCTAGTTCACAGGTCAGTCCCAGGGCGGCGGGTTGTGGACCCAGCGCCCGCCGAGCATCGTTGCCACGACCGCGACGTCGCGCAGTTCCTCGCGCTCGCAGGTGAACGGATCGCGGTCGAGGACGACGAGATCGGCGAGGCGTCCCGGTAGGAGCGCGCCGCGGACGCGCTCGTCGTGCGAGAGCCATGCCGGCGCGACGCAGGTCGCATGCACCGCCTGCTCGACGGTCAGCGCCTGGTCGGCGCGCCAGTGGTCGAGGACGGCCGCGACGACGCCGGCCCAGGGGTCGAGCTCCTCGATCGGGGCATCGGAGCCGTTGGCGAGGAGCCCGCCTGCCGCCGCAATCGATCCGAACGAGTACGCGCTCTCGACGAGATCGGGCCAGAACCGCCTCGCGAGCTGCTCGTCCGAGGGCGCGTGCGTGAACTGGACCGACGCGGCGACTCCGAGCTCGCCGAAACGAGCGACGTCCTCCGGGGCCAGGCACTGCGCGTGCTCGACCCGCTGGCGGAGGCCGCGTGGCTGCCAGACGTCGCGGGTGCGCTCGAAGGCGTCGAGCGCCGCCCGGTTCGCCGCGTCGCCGATCGCGTGGACGGCCACCGGCCAGCCTGCCTCGGCGGCATCCAGGACGATCGCCTCGAGCTGCTCGCCGCTCGTGATCCGGACGCCGCTCCCGTCGAGCATCCACGCGGTCCGGGAGCCGAGCGTCCCGTCCATGAAGACCTTGAGGTAGCCGAGCCGGAGCAGGGGCGAGCCGAGGCCGCTCCGCCACGAGAGGTCGTGGAGCTGTGGGAGCAGGACGTGCGGGACCGACTGCCAGACGCGCAGGCTGAGTGCGCCCTGCTCCTCGAGGCGCTGCCAGAGGCCGAGGGCGCCGAGCCGGCCGTCCTTGTCGTGGATGCACGTGACGCCGCGCTCGTTCGCGAGCCGGACGCCTGCCCGGATCGCCTCGACGTACTCGTCTCCGGGAACCTCGATGTGGCGCTGCTGGAAGCGCCAGGCGCTCTCCTCGCGCAGGATCCCGGTCGGCTCGCCGTGCTCGTCGCGCTCGACGACGCCTCCCTCGACCTCGAGGTCGCCGCCTGCGAGCGCGAGCGCCGCGGAGTTGAGCCAGAGCGAGTGGTAGTCCTTCGCGACGAGCGCGGCCGGCCGCCCGCCCGTAAGAGCGTCGAGGTCGTCCTTCGTCGGGTCGCGCCCGTCGGCCCAGTCGCCGCTCCGCCAACCGTACCCGCGCAGCCAGCGGTCGTCCGGCAGGCCGTCCAGCCCGGCGCGCACGCGTGCGAGCGCGTCGGCGAGCGAGCCCGCACCGTCGAGCTTCACCTCCCGCTGCGCGAGTGCCCACGTCGGGAAGTGGACGTGCGAGTCGGTGAAGCCGGGGAGGACGCAGCGGCCGCCGAGGTCGATGGTTTCCGGGCTCGCGAGCGCCGTCTCGTGCACGCCGACGCCGCCGGCGACGCGGTCGCCGGCGATCGCGAGCGCGCCCGCGGTCGGGAGCGACGGATCGAGCGTGCGGACGACCCCGTTCCGGAGGATCATCGGTGGCTCAATCTACGCGAGCCGATTGTGGGTCTGCCGCATCGGAATCCGTACTTCTCCGCCACGATCCGTGTGGACGAGCGCCGATGTCCGTCGACTGCGGCTCGCTCAGAGCGAGCCGCAGTCAACTCGGACAGCACATCAGGCTCGTCGTGAAGTCCGACGATCAGCACGCCAAGAAGGGGTCGGACGGCAAGTGGCACGACGCGTTCCTGCCGGCGAGCTTCAAGGTCAAGGCCGGCGCGAAGGTCGTCGTCAGCGTCCGGAACTACGACGACATGGCGCACAGCATGACCTCGCCGAAGCTGCGCCTGAACCAGATCGTCATGCCCGGAACCGACAAGGGCAAGACGACGACGTTCACGTTCGTCGCGCCGAAGAAGCCCGGCAAGTACCTCTGGCACTGCGATCCGAAGTGCGACCCTTGGGCGATGAAGCACCTCGGGTTCATGAAGGGGTACATCACCGTCACCGCCTAGACAGTCGAGCACGGCATCGCCGCCGTGTTTTCCCCGATGCCCGGCCGCGCCTCCGCGAGCGACGATCCGGTCGACTTCGAATCGGGAGGAGCGAGCGATGTTCGATCATGTCGGGTTGAACGTGAGGGACTATGCGGCGAGTCGCGCGTTCTACGAGGAGGCGCTGGCGCCGCTCGGCTACGGCGTCGTCATGGCCTTCGAGGACTGGAAGGCCGTTGGCTTCGGGACGGCGGAGGCGCCCGAGTTCTGGATCTCCCAGCGCGAGCCGTACGGGGCCGGGGCACACGTGGCGTTCCGGTGCGACGACCGGGCGACCGTGGATGCGTTCCACGCGGCCGCGCTCGCAGCGGGCGGCGCCGACAACGGCCCTCCCGGCGTCCGCGAGCACTACCACCCGACGTACTACGGAGCCTTCGTCCTCGATCCGGACGGCAACAACGTCGAGGCAGTCTGCCACCACGCCCCGTAGCGTGGCGGGCAGGCACGCGGCGTAGAATCGCGACGTGCCCTGGGAGGTGCTGAGCGACGAGCAGCGGGAGCTGCGGGAGTTGGTGCGGACGCTGGCGCGCGAGCGGATCGGGCCGCGGGCGGCGGAGATCGACGCGTCGCACGAGTTCCCCTGGGACGTCGTGGAGCTGTATCGGGAGAACGACATGTTCGCGCTCTTCCACGACGAGGAGTTCGGCGGCCTGGGAACCGGCACGCTGCTGTCGCTGGTGGCGATCGAGGAGGTCGCGAAGGTCTGCGCCACGAGCGCGCTGATTCTGGCGGTGCAGGAGCTGGGCTCGCTGGGGGTGAAGCTGGCAGGCTCGGACGAGCAGCGGGAGCGCTGGCTGCCGAGGCTGGCCTCGGGGGAGGTGCTGGCGGCGTATGCGCTGACGGAGTCGGGGTCGGGGTCGGATTCGGCGGCGATGCGGTCGACCGCGCGTCGCGAGGGCGACTCGTACGTGCTCGACGGCTCGAAGCGGTTCATCACCAACGCGGGTGTCGCGGACCTGTACACGGTGTTCGCGAAGACGGATCCGTCGGCGGGGCATACGGGGATCTCGGCGTTCCTGGTCGAGGCGGCGACGCCGGGGTTCGCGGTCGCCCGGCTGGAGCCGAAGCTGGGGATCGCCGGCTCGACGACCGGTGAGCTCGTCTTCGACCGCTGCGAGGTTCCGGCGGCGAACCTGCTGGGCTCGGAGGGGGAGGGGTTCCGGATCGCGATGCGGATCCTCGACCGCTCGCGCCCGGGGGTGGCGGCGCAGGCGCTGGGGATCGCGCAGGGGGCGACCGACTACGCGCTCTCCTACGCGAAGACGCGGGAGACGATGGGCCGCCCGATCGCCGAGCACCAGCTGATCCAGGCGAAGCTGGCGGACATGGAGACCGAGTGCGAGGCGGCGCGCGGCCTGCTCTACCGCTTCGGGCAGATGGTCGACGCCGGGGTGGACGGGCCGGAGCTGACGAAGGCCTCGGCGATGGCGAAGCTGAAGTGCGGCGACGTGGCGATGGCGGTGACGACCGAGGCGGTGCAGATCCTCGGCGGCTACGGCTACATCAAGGAGTACCCGGTCGAGCGCTTCATGCGCGACGCGAAGATCACCCAGATCTACGAGGGCACCCAGGAGATCCAGCGGCTCGTGATCGCCCGCGAGATGCTCAAGGAGAGCCGCGCCTTCCTCCTCGCCGGCGTCGGCTGAGCTGGCCGTCCGGACGCGTTGCGCTTCCGTGACGACGGCGTAACCGGTGTCAGAGACCGGGCCATGTCTCGAGCGGCCAGTGTTGCTTTTCCTCGACTCTCGGATCCCGCGCCGGACGGGCGATCTCTCGATCGCGTCGGGCCGGTGCTCCCCCGATTGGTGTCAGAGACCGGGTCATGGCTCGGCGAGACGCCCCCGGGGCTTGCCAGACTTGTCCGCGATGACCACCGCACGGGCTTCCGCGACCGCGGCGAGCGCGCTCGCCTGGGTGCTCGGGTCGTCTGACCCCAGCGTCGCGTTCCTCGCCCGCGCGGGAGCGTCGTCGCCGCTGCCAACGGTCGCTGGGTCGCCGACGGCCGCTGGTAGAGAGCATCGAGGGCCAAGACGCACGTCGACGCCGTCGACTGGGGAAACCGCGGCCCGAACGAGCTGGTCACGCTCAACGCCCTGCGGGTGCTTGCCGCAGCCGGCCGTCCGCTCGAGTAACAGGTCCCTGCGACACTTGGGTCGTGGAAGCACCGCTCGGCTGCTCGACGATCGGCCGCCCTCTTTCCGGACACGACCTACACATGGCGGTGGGAGACCCGCCTGGTACTATTTGAGCACGCAAGTATCGAGGAGATGAGATGAGGCTCGAAGGCATCCACCACGTCACCTGCATCACCGGTGACGCGCCGCAGAACGTCGACTTCTACACGCGCGTGCTCGGGCTCCGGCTCGTCAAGAAGTCGGTCAACCAGGACGACCCGACCGTCTACCACCTCTTCTACGCGGACGAGCAGGGCGGCGCGGGCTCGGACATCACCTTCTTCGAGTACCCGGGCGCCGGCCCCGGACGCGCAGGCGCCGGGATGGTGCACAGCGTCGTGTGGCGGGTCGCCTCGGGCGACGCGCTCGACTTCTGGGCCGCGCGCTGGTCGCCGGCGGCCACGAGGTCGTCCGCGACGGCGAGTCGCTCCGTTTCGCGACCCCGAGGGGCTCCGGCACGAGCTCGTCGTCGCGCACGTAACGGACGAGCCGCTCGTCGCCGACCACCCGGAGATCCCGCACGAGGTCGCCCTCCAGGGGTTCGACGGGGTGCGCGCGTATGCGCACGATCCCGACCTGCGCACGAAGCCGTTCGTCGAGGCGCTCGGCTTCGACGAGGTCTCGCCGCACGTCTGGGAGACGCGGGACGGGGGGCGTGGCGGCTGGATCGCGTACGAGGCGGCGCCCGGCGAGCCCGGTATTCCGGGCGCCGGAACCGTCCATCACGTCGCCTGGGCCTCGACGATGGACGAGCACGAGGCATGGCGGCGGCGGGTCGTCGACGCGGGCGGCCGCCCGACCCCGGTCATCGATCGCTTCTGGTTCCGGTCGATCTACTTCCGCGAGCCGAGCGGCGTCCTCTTCGAGATCGCGACGCTCGGGCCCGGCTTCGCCACCGACGAGGACCCCGCGCACCTCGGCGAGAAGCTGATCCTGCCGCCCGACTTCGAGCACCTGCGGGAGCAGGTCGAGCCGCTGCTCACTCCGCTGCCCAACCCGCGGGACTGGAGCCTGCGCTGACGCTGCGTGCGCTCGAGCGCCCGGCCGCGGCAGAGCCGGCGGGCGCGCTCGTCCTGCTGCACGGCCGCGGCGCCGACGAGCACGATCTCTTCCCCCTGCTCGACGGGCTCGATCCGCAGCGTCGCCTGCACGGCTATACGCCTCGTGCGCCGCTCTCGCTGCCGCCCGGCGGTGCGCACTGGTACGTCGTCCCCCGCGTGGGCTTTCCGGATCCGGCCACCTTCGGGACGAGCCTCGGCGCCTCGCGGAATGGTTCGACGCCCTGCCGTTCCCTGCAGACCGGGTCGTGCTCGGAGGCTTCTCGCAAGGCGCGGTCATGAGCTACGCGCTCGGGCTCGGCGCGGACGTCCGCGCCCGGCGGCGCTCGTCGCGCTGAGCGGCTTCGTCCCCGTCGTCGAGGGGTGGGAGCCGGACCTCGCACCGCCGTTCCCGCCGATCGCGATCGCGCACGGGACGGACGATCCGGTGATCGCGGTCGACTTCGGGCGCCGGGCGCGGACGCTCCTCGAGGAAGCAGGCGCCGACGTCGTCTACCGGGAGTCGCCGATCGGGCACTGGGTCGAGCCCGATCTGCTGCCGGAGCTGCGCGAGCTCGCTCGCCGCCGCGACCGACGGCCCGTAGCTCTCAGGCGCCGGGGTGCGGCAGCGACGAGGTGTCGACGACCTCGAAGTCGGCGCCGGTGACGCGGCCGAGCGTATGCAGCTGCGTCGTTGCTCCAACGCCGGTCGGGCGCTCCCGACACGTACCAGGGGGAGCCGTTGTCGGCCAGGATCATCCCGTAGCGCTTCAGCGCCTCGAGCACGATCCGCGCCTGCGGCGGGAAGCCGGAGATGTCGAAGCTCGGCCTTCAGCCGAACGCGCAGGCCCATCGGCGGCAACGACGGGTCGGTGGAGTCGGACGCGTCGTGGCGGGCCGGGTAGACGTAGGCCCGCCGCGTGCGAGGCGCGGTGAAGCGGAGCGCGTGGTCGATCACGCCGGCGCGCACCTCGTCGTAGCGGGCGAGGCCGGGGAAGATCGGCAGCCCGGCGGCGTCCGCCGACGTCCAGCCCGCAGGCCGCAAGCGCGTTCGAGCGCAGGTTCCAGACCGCCCCCGAGCCGGCGCGCCAGCCGCCGCCCGACTCTCGGGTAGAGGGCGTAGAGCTCGTACACCTGCATGTGTCGCTGGTCGAGCAGCAGCGCGTGCCGGTCGCCCGTGGAGCCGCGCCCGCCCTCGACGTGGACGTTGCGCGGGATCGGATAGCGGACGCGATGTCGACTCGTCCGCGTACTGGAACGAGACGGCGAGCGCGGGCGTCGTGCGCGTGACGACGTCGAAGGGGATGCCGATCGGGCCGCCGTCCCAGAGCCCGGAGCCGAAGTCGGCGTGCAGCCCGGCGTCGAGCCCGATCGAGGCGACCAGCCGTGCGGAGTCCGGCGCGACGGGGAGCGGGTCGACGCGCTGGTTCCACGCGCTGGTCGCGGGGAAGATCGGGCAGTGCGGCGCCGCGGGAAGCCGCGAGGCCTGCGCGGACCAGCCGCCGAGCGCGAGCACGGCGAGGCTGACTGCGGCGACCCGCATCGAAACATCGTGCACCGCCGTCCGGCCGGGCGCACCGCGCGAAAAGGGGATGCCTACACGGCCACGGGCGGGTAGCGGCCGCGGACTCCGTCGATGAAGCCGGCGACCCGTTCGGCAAGGCCCGCGTCGGCGAGCTCGAGGACGTTCTCGGCGTTGAGCTCGCCCGAGTGCCACAGGTTGAAGCTCCCGACGAACACGACGTCGTCGGCGACCGTCACCTTCGCGTGCATGTAGTCGTGGACCGGTGCCGGGCGCGTACGGGTCGAGCGCTTGCCGGAGAAGGGCGCCCGCGTGAGCGACGTCCGGAGGAGCGGCTCCTTCCACTACGCGTTGCCGCTCTCGTCCCATTGCTGCAGTACCTCCAGCACCTGTGTCGGGTCGACGACGCCGGCGAGGTCGACTTTTCCGTCGGAGACGACCTGCGCGAGCGTGCCGAGGACGGGCCCGAGCAGACGACAGGTGACGCGATCCGGACACGGCGCTGGCGGTGCCGATCGCCTTCGCGATCCGGTGCGCGAGCTTGTCGCCGCGACCCGGGCAGAACCAGGCCCGCAGCCCGTGTCTCGCCGATCGGAGCGGCGCCGTGTCGACCTTGCCGCTGTGCCAGACGTACGCGTGTCCAGAGCTGCTCGAAGTCCTCCAGGTAGCGGGCCGCGAGCTCGGGGAGTCGACGGTGAGGATGACGTTCTCCTCGCCTCCAGGAGTCGCCGGTCCAGTTCGTCGAGCCCGTCCACACGAGGCGCCGTCCCGGACGACGTACTTGTGGTGCATCAGGTCGGGATGCCGGGGATCGCGGCCGTCGGGAAGGGAAGCGCCTCGACGGCGCGGGCATCGTGCTGCGGCGGCGGGGGCCCGTTCTTCCCGTGGTCGGCGTTGTACGCGAGCCTGATCGGACGCCGCGCTCCTCGGCGTCCTCGATCGCGCCGACGACGATCGCGTCAGCGTCGGCGGGAGGTTCAGGTCGTAGATCGCGATCTCGAGGGTGCGCGTCGCGCCTACGGAGTCGGCGAGCGCCCGCGCGGTGTCCTCGGCCGGCTGACGCCGTCGACCAGCGCCCGCACTTGATCGCCAAGTACCAGTCTGCTACTCGGCTGCTCGGAGCGCGGCCTTGTGCGCCCGCTTCGCGGCCTGGTAGTCGGTGAGCGCCTGCTGCGAGTCGACGTCGCCGAGCGTGGGGTGGCCGGGTACGAGCTCCTGGGCCGACGGCACGCCGAAGCGTTTCGCGAGCACGCAGCCGAGCGACATCACCTTCATCTCGCCGAAGCCCGGCAGTGCGCCGATCCGGCGCCGCAGCTCCGACGCGTCGCCCGCCTCCGTCCAGATCCGCTCTGCCTGCCCGCCGTAGTCCTCCGCGACGGACGCCGCGAGGTCCTGCACCCGGGCCGCCATCGCGCCGGGAAAGCGGTGGATCGCCGGCTTCTGACGGAACGCCTCCTCGACCCGTGCCGGGTCAGTGGCGGCGATCGCGGCGGGTCGAGGGTGCCGAGCCGCTCGCGCAGCTTCAGCGGGCCGGCGAAGGCGGTCTGGACGGTCACCTGCTGGTCGAGCGCGAAGCCGACGAGCAGGGTGAACGGGTCGTCCGCGAGCAGCCGGTTCGCGGCGTCGTCCTCGGTGAAGAGGAGCCGATCCGACATGCCGCGATCCTACCCAGAGACGGGTCGTTCCGGACACGGCCGGTGTCAGACACCGGACGTGTCCTCGGCGGCCGTGTGCCCGAGCTCCGGTGGCCATGCCCCGAGTGTCGCCGGCGCCGTTGGCGCCGGACACACGTTCGGAGCTACGCTCACTCCGTGGATTCGCTCTCGGTGTTCCGCCCGGAGACGCGAGCCTGGTTCGAGCGGGTCTTCGACGCGCCGACGCCCGCGCAGGCGCTGGGCTGGCCGGTGATCGCCCGCGGCGGACACACGCTGATCCAGGCGCCGACCGGCTCGGGGAAGACGCTGGCTGCGTTCCTCTACGCGGTGGACCGTCTGACCGCGGCCGAAAGAGCCGGGGCGAAGGGTTGCGGGTGCTGTACGTCTCTCCGCTCAAGGCGCTCAACTACGACGTCGAGCGCAACCTGCGCGGGCCGCTCGCCGGGCTCGCTCGGGGCTGCGGGTTGCCGTGCGCACCGGCGACACCCCGCAAGCGGAGCGGGCGGCGATGCTGCGCAACCCGTCGGACATCCTGATCACGACGCCCGAGTCGCTCTTCCTGCTGCTCACCTCGCAGGCGCGCAGGCTGCTCGCCACCGTGGACACGCTGATCCTCGACGAGGTGCATGCCATTGCAGGCACGAAGCGCGGCTCGCATCTGGCCCTGTCCGTCGAGCGGCTCGATCACCTCCTCGGCCGACCCATGCAACGCATCGGCCTGTCGGCCACGCAGCGGCCGCTCGAGGAGATCGGTCGCTTCGTCGCGGGCGGGCGCCCGATCGAGCTCGTCGACGCCGGGGTCCGCAAGGAGCTCGACCTCGAGGTCGTCGTGCCGCTCGAGGACATGCGCGAGCTCCCTTCGACCGGTGCGCTCCCGCATCCGGCGCCTGCCGACGGGCAGGAGATGGACGTCGGCACCGAACGGGCCTCGCAGTCGATCTGGCCGTCGATCTACCCGGCGCTGCTCGAGCTCGTCCGCGCGCACCGCTCGACCATCGTCTTCGTCAACAACCGGCGGCTGGCCGAGCGCCTCGCGCGGGGCTGAACGAGCTCGCGGAGGCGGAGGTCGCGCGCCCCATCACGGCTCCCTCGCCCGGGAGCAGCGGACGCAGGTGGAGGAGGACCTGAAGGCGGGGCGGATTTCGTGCCTGTCGCGACGTCGTCGCCGAGCTCGGCATCGACATGGGCGCGGTCGACCTCGTGATCCAGGTCGAGTCGCCGAAATCGGTCGCGCGCGGCCTGCAGCGGGTCGGCCGGGCCGGCCACTCGCTCGGCGAGGTGTCGCGCGGCCGGATCTTCCCGAAGTTCCGCGCCGACCTGCTCGAGTCCGCCGTCGTCGTGCACCGTATGCGGGAGGGCGCGATCGAGGAGACCCAGATCCCGCGCAACCCGCTCGACGTCCTCGCACAGCAGATCGTCGCCATCTGCGCCGACGAGGAGATCGAGGTCGCCGAGCTGCATCGGCTCGTGCAGGGCGCGTACCCGTTCGCCGACCTCTCGCGCGTTCAGCTCGAGAACGTCCTCGACATGCTCGCGGGCCGCTATCCCTCCGACGAGTTCGCGGAGCTGCGGCCGCGGATCGTCTGGGACCGGACGGCGGGCGTCATCCGCGGCCGCCCGGGCGCCCGGCGGCTCGCCGTCACGAACGCCGGCACGATCCCCGACCGCGGCCTCTTCGGCGTCTTCGTTGCGGATGGCGGCGGTCGCGTCGGCGAGCTCGACGAGGAGATGGTCTACGAAGCGCGCGCCGGGCAGGTGATCGTGCTCGGCGCCTCGTCCTGGCGGATCGAGGAGATCACACGCGACCGCGTGCTCGTCTCGCCGGCGCCGGGCATTCCCGGCGCGGTCCCCTTCTGGAAGGGGGAGGGCATCGGTCGTCCCTACGAGCTCGGCGAGGCGATCGGGCGGTTCTCGCGAGAGCTGGTCTCCCTCGACGACGACGGTGCGCTCGATCGGCTGGCGGCAGATCTCGATCCGCGCGCCGCGAGGAACCTGCTGGCCTTCCTGCGCGAGCAGGAGCGCAGCACCGGAGCCGTCCCGTCCGACCGGACGGTCGTCGTCGAGCGCTTTCGCGACGAGATCGGCGACTGGCGCGTGTGCATCCTCACGCCGTTCGGGGCCCGGGTCCACACGCCCTGGGCGATGGCCGTGGGCGCCAGGCTGCGAGAGTCGCTCGGGGTCGAGGTGCAGTCGATCTGGTCGGACGACGGGATCGCGTTCCACCTGCCCGATGCGGACGCGCCGCCGGCGACCGACCTGCTGGTGCTCGGCCCGGACGACCTCGAGGAGCTCGTCGTCGGCGAGCTCGGGCAGACGGCGCTGTTCGGAGCCCGCTTCCGGGAGAACGCTGCGCGGGCGCTCCTCATCCCGCGAAGGCGGCCCGGGGAGCGCACTCCGCTCTGGCAGCAGCGGCTCAAGGCCCAGGGGCTCTTGCAGGTCGCGCGCCGCTACCCGAGCTTCCCGATCGTGCTCGAGACCTACCGGGAGTGCCTGCAGGACGTCTTCGACCTGCCTGCGCTCAAGCAGCTGCTGCACGGGATCGCCACGCGCGAGGTCGACCTCGTCGACGTGGAGACCGCCTCTGCCTCGCCCTTCGCCTCCTCGCTGCTCTTCGACTACATCGCGACGTACATGTACGAGGACGACACGCCGCCGGCCGAGCGGCGTGCGCAGGCGCTCTCCCTCGACCGCGACCTCCTGCGCGAGCTGCTCGGGCAGGAGGAGCTGCGCTCGCTCCTCGACGGCGCGGCCCTCGAGGAGGTGGAGAGGTCGCTGCGACCCGTGCCGCGCGACCCGGATCATCTCCACGACGTGCTGCGCCTGCGCGGCGACCTCCGCCCGGGCGAGTTCGACGAGGCCCACGCTGCGATCCTCGAGGCGGAGCGTCGCGCGATCCGCGTCCGGGTGGCCGGCGAGGAGCGGCTGGCGGCCGCCGAGGACGCCGGGCGCTACCGGGACGCGCTCGGCGTGATGCCGCCGTCCGGCCTGCCGGACGTGTTCCTCGAGCCGGTGACGGATTCGCTCGCGTCCCTCGTGGGACGCTGGGCCAGGGGACGCGGGCCATTCACGACCGCGGAGTCGGCCGCGTGGTTCGGGCAGGACGTCGAGTCGGTGCTGCGGGAGCTCGAGCATGCCGACAAGCTCGTCCGCGGCGAGCTTCGCCCCGGCGGGACCGAACGGGAGTGGTGCGACGCCGAGGTGCTCCGACGCCTGCGCAGAGCCTCCCTCGCCGCGCTCCGGCGCGAGGTGGAGCCCGTCGAGCAGGCGTCGCTCGGCCGCTTCCTGCCGAGCTGGCACGGGATCGACCGGCGCGCGTCTCTGCGCGAGGCGCTGATTCCCCTGCAGGGCCTGGCGCTGCCGGTGGCGCTGTGGGAGGCGGAGGTGCTGCCGCGCCGCGTGCCCGACTACCGGCCGGAGCAGCTCGACCAGCTCTGCGCGTCGGGCGAGCTCGTGTGGGTCGGCGCCGGGCTCGATCGGGTCGCGCTCTTCTTCAGGGAGGATGCGCCGGCGCTGGGACGCCCACCGGCTGCGCCCCTGCCCGAGGGGGAGAAGGACGACGCGATCCGCCGGGCGCTCGACGGTCGCGCCCTCTTCTGGGCCGACCTGCTCGAGGAGGCTCAGCTCGAGGCCGGCGATGCGATCGCCGCCGTCTGGAATCTCGTCTGGGCCGGAGAGGTGACGAACGACGCCTGGGCGCCCCTGCGCGCGGAGCGCCGGTACGAGAGCAGCCGTCGGGGACGCCGGCCGGCCGACCGCCGGATGCGGCGCTTCTCACGCGTACGGGCGACCCGGGCGACGGCGACGCAGGGCCGCTGGTCGCTTGCGGCGGGGCTCTTCGCAGACGGCGAGCCCGACCGGCGTGCGCTGGCGGAGCTCCTGCTCGAGCGGCAGGGGATCGTCACGCGAGACTCGGTCCGGGGGGAGGGGATCTCCGGCGGCTTCGGTGCCGTCTACGGTGAGCTCCGGGCGCTGGAGACCCTCGGAACCTGTCGGCGGGGCTACTTCGTCGAGGGTCTGGGCGGTGCGCAGTTCGCGCTCGGGGGTGCGGTCGAGCGACTCCGCGAGCTTCGCCCCCGTGACGCGGAGGAGCCGGAGCCGCTCGTGCTCGCAGCGGCCGACCCGGCCCAGCCGTACGGCGCCGCGCTTCCGTGGCCGAAGCGGGCGGGGTCGCGCGCCGCACGGGTGGCGGGCGCGCACGTCGTCCTCCTCGGTGGTGAGGCGGCGCTCTTCGTGGAGCGTGGCGGACGGTCGCTCGTCCCGCTTCGCGACCCGGATCCGGCGTGGCTGAGGCCCGCGGTCGAGGCACTCGTCGCGTTCGTCCGCCGGGGAGGCGCGAAGCGTCTCGCGGTGGAGCGCTTCGACGGCGAGCCCGTTGCAGAGAGCATGGCGATGCAGTTGCTGGTGGAAGCAGGCTTCCTCGCTGGACCGCGCCGCGCAGTGCTTCGCGCATAACAGGACACCGCCGGCCGTTGACGTCGGTCGTGGCGTCGCCACGCCACGCCAGATGGCGTCGCCACGCCACGCCAACCCGAGACGTCCGACGACTGCCGTCGTCGCCGGCTCACGTGACACAGACGTGACGCTCCGTCGCTCAGGCCGGCACGAGCTTGTAGCCGAGCCCGCGCACCGTGATCAGGCGCTCCGGGCTCGACGGGTCGCGCTCGATCTTCCGGCGCAGGTTCGAGATGTGGACCTCGCAGGCGTGCTCGTCGCCGACGTGCTCGCTCGCCCACAGATGCTGCATCAGCTCCCGTCTGGAGACAGCGTCGCCCGGCTGCTCGGCGAGCAGGGAGAGCACCTTGAACTCGGAGAGCGTGAGGTGGACGCGCTCTCCGTCCACGAGCACCTCGTGCCGTCCGAGGTCGATGGTGAGCCCGCCGAGGCGCCGCACCGTCGCTCCGCCGTTCGCCCGGTCGAGCTCTCGACGGCGCAGGATCGCCCTGACGCGGCTCAGCAGCTCGGCGCTCGAGAACGGCTTCGTCACGTAGTCGTCGGCGCCCAGCTCCAGGCCGAGCACACGGTCGCGCTCGGCGTCGCGGGCCGTCAGCATCAGAATCGGCACGTCGCTCTCCGCTCGCAGCGCCCTGCAGATCTCCGTGCCGGAGAGGCCCGGCAGCATCACGTCGAGGATCACGAGCGCGTAGCGCCGACTCCGGCCCGTCTCGAGAGCCGCGGGGCCGTCGCGCTCCTCGTCCACCTCGAATCCCTCCCGGCGCAGCGTGAAGGCGACGACGTCGCGCACCCCGGGGTCGTCGTCGACGAGGAGGATCCGGCGGCGCGCAGCGGGGACGCTCATGCATGGACCTCCTCGGGAACCCGGGCGCCTTCCAGCACGATCCGGAACGACGTGCCCTGGCCGGGCGAGGAGTCGAGCTCGACCCGCCCGCCGAGCGTCCGGACGGACTCCCGGACGATGGCGAGACCGAGCCCGAAGCCCTCCGCGTCGCGCTCTCCGCGGTAGAAGCGGTCGAACACGTGCCGCTGGGTCTCCGACGGGATGCCGGGACCCGTGTCCTCTACCTCGAGCGAGACCGTGGAGCCGTCGGCGTGCCCGCGGAGGGCGACGTGTCCGCGGGCGGTGTGCTTCGCCGCGTTCTCGCCGAGGTTGCGCAGTGCCTGCTCGAGCAGGTCGCGGTTGACGTGCGCGGCGAGCCCCTCCGGGCATTCGACGTCGACCGCGACACCGTCGTGCGGGCGCAGCCCGTCCGCGATGTCGCGGAGCAGGGGGGCGAGCAGGACGGGCTCGACGCGCGGCTGCTCCTCTCCCGCGTGCGCACGGGCGAGCGTCAGCATCGCGCGCGCCAGCCGGGCCAGCCGCCCTGCCTCGCGCTCGATGTGCCCGAGGAAGCGGTCGCGCTGGATCGGATCGTCCTTCGCGCCCGCCTGGAGCACCTCGACGGCACCGATGATCGTCGTCAGCGGCGTACGGAGCTCGTGCGCGGCGTTCGATACGAACTCCCTCTCGGCCAGCTCCCGCCGCTCCTGCTCGGTCAGGTCGTCGATGACGACGAGCGCCCAGTCGGTCTCGGGCTGCGCCGGAATGCCGACGACGGCGTAGGCATGCTCCTCGTCGGGGGCGACGTGCACCTGCATCGGGAGCGCCGGCTCTGCGAAGAGGCGCTCGACGAACTCGCGCAGGGAGAAGCCGGCCCACGGCTCCGGCAGTGTGTCGCCTTCGGCGAGCCGCCCGCCCAGCAGGCGGCGCGCCTCTGCGTTCGCGAAGTGGACGAGGAGATCCTCGTCGATCGTCACGACGCCCTCGTGCAGGCGCTCGAGCAGCAGACGCAGGCGGTCGCGCTCGACCTCGACGCGCCGGAAGGAGCGTCGCAGCTGCCGGCGCATGCGGTCGAAGCTCTGCGCGAGCGCGCCGAACTCGTCGCGGAAGCGGTAGCGCAGTGGGGTCTCGAAGTCGCCGAGCGCGAGCGCTTCCGCCGCCGCGCTGAGCCGGCGCAGGCGGAGCGCGATCAGCTGTGCCAGCAGGAGCCCGACGAGCACGCCGATCACCCCTGCGATCACGCCGGCACGCAGTGCCTGGTCGCTGACGATGCTGATCGCGGCGGCGACGTCCGGGCGCGAGCTGAGAGCGATGAGCGCTCGCGACTGCGCTGTCCGGAGCGGCGTGCCGACGACCACGACGCGCCCGTCCGGCGTGCTCGTGACGCCGGCTCGACCCTCGAGCGCCGCCTGCAGCGTCGTGCCGGCCTCGTCCGGGAGCTGCGTGAGCTTGCCGCGGGCCGGTGCGCTCGCGAGGAGCACGCCTCCCCGCCGGTAGACGAAGAGGTCGAGGTTCTGTCGCCGGGCGATGTCCGGCAGGCTTCTCGCCAGCGTTGCGTGCTCGACCGCGCTTGCGACCTGACCTGCGGCGAGACGCGCGTTGCTCTGCGCGAGCTGCTCGGCGCGTCCGCGGAACTCCTGCTCCGAGCGTGTCGAGAACTGCGAGACGACGATCGCCGTCGAGGTGGCGGCGACGACGGCAAACGCGGCCCCGAGCCACCAGCGCACACCGATGAACGGTCGGCTCATGCAGGAATCGTAGGCACGGCGTCTGCGTCGCGCCCCAGAGGCAGGCCGGGCACGTTCGCCGACCCTTCGTTGCCTCGCGTGGACGAAGACATCCCGCGCGCTGAGGCGAGACCGCGCTCTCGCCGGAGTGCGAGAGCGATCCGCCACGCGCTGCGCAGAAGGAGGAGGCCCGTGGGGGAACCCATGGGTCCCCCACGGAGAGGTAGGAGGAGCGGCTCCGCCGTCGTAGGAGGTCCTCCGCGATGCGTTCGCCGTACCTCTACGAGACGCTCCGCCGCTTCTGCCTCGGGGCCTTTGCCGTCTTCCATGCGGACCTCGAGCTGGGTGCCGACGTGCCTTTCGCGTTCGAGGAGCACGGCACCTACGGACGCCCGACGCTGTACGAGTACCGCCCGCTCGTACGCGGCTTCGTCGAGGCGCGGGCAGACCGGCTCTTCGCGCGCCGCGACGTCCGGGACGCCGTGGACGACCTGCTGCAGGAGCCGGCCGCCAGGATCTACGCGCACGCACATGCCGGACCAGGCGCCAACGAGGCACGGGCGCTGCATCGCAGCGTGCTCGTGCCGTTGCTCGTTCGCACGGCCGAGGGCTGCGGGGGCTTCGACTGGGACGATGCCGCCTTCGATCGGGCCTACGCCGAGCTCGAGGAGTCGCTCTTCGGGGACGGTCATGCCTACGGTGCCGTCGCCCCGCTGATCGGACTCTCCGTCGGGACGCCGATCGACCTCGGGGACGGAATTCGCGTCCGCGCCGCCGCGGCGGGCGAGCTCGCGGCGATGTGGCCCGAGGCGAACGGCCTCCTGCCCCGCTCCTTCGGCCGCGAGCCGGACCGGCTCTGCGTGCTCGAGCTCGAGCGTCGCGTCGAGCAGGGCGCCGACGAGGTGCCGGATGCGCCTGCCGAGCTCGCGGACGCCGTGACGGCCATCCGGCTCGCAACCGCGTCGCCTGTCGCCGCCGGCCCGGTGCTCTTCGAGCGGCTCGACTGGCGTCCCTACGGGATCCGCCCCGTACTGCCGATCGCCGCGACGCCACCGCCCGGGGAGGCGGGCCGTCTCGATCCGTTTCGCGCCTCCGTCGCTGTCGCTCTCCGGCCGCGGCTCGGGATCGCCGACGAGGATCCGAAGCTCGGGGACGCGCTCGACCGCTGGGAGCTGTCGCTCTTCCAGAGCGAGCCGTTCTGCGGCGAGCAGGTGCGGTGCGCGCTCGATGCCGCGCTCGGCGAGGGCGACGGCGCGTGGGCGGCGGCGATGCGCGGCGCCGCGCTCCTCGGCGGCACCGCGGACGAGCGCGCCCGGCTCGTCGACCAGCTGCGTCAGCCGACTCCGGACCTCGTCAGGCGGCTGCTCGTCGAGGTCCTGCTCCACGGCGAGCGTCGCCGGCTCGTACGCGAGCTCGACGAGGCGCTGCTCGCCCTGCGGGAGCGGCCCGCCGGCGTTGCGGAACTACGAGCGCGCGCGAGCTAGGCGCCGAGCATCCGGCACAGAGACGTGAACCGGCGGCTCCTATCCTCGGGACATGGACGAGGCGCGCGCCGTGCTCGCGAGACTGGAACGGATCGAGACGCTCGAGCGAGCCGGCGCTCCGCCCGGGCAGCTGCTGGCGGAGCTTCGGGCGCTGGCGGAGGAGGCGACGGTGTGGGCCCGTGCGGAGCAGGACCCGCGGGCGGCCGCCGCGGCCGCCGCCTGCGTCGAGGCGCTCGCGGGGGTGACGGATGCGATAGTTCACGCCTGATGCTGTCTCACTGGGACGAGGTGCGGGCGCACGAGCGCGCCGTCGGGCCGATCGCCGGCCGCTGGCGTGCCCTCGGCAGCGCTGCCGGCTCGGTCGGCGTCGGCCTGAACCGGGTCGAGATCCCCGAGGGCAAGATGTCGACGCCGGTGCACGTGCACCGGCGCGAGGAGGAGATCGTCTACGTGCTCGGCGGGAACGGGCTCCTCTGGCAGGACGGGACGACGTCGGAGCTGCGCCCGGGCGACGTCGCCGTCTTCCGGGTCAGCGGGCCCTCGCACGCGATCGTCGGCGGAGAGGGCGGGCTCGACGTGCTCGTGTTCGGGCCCCGGCTCTCGGGGGAGGCGACGTTCCTGCCGCGCGCGGGAGTCGCCTGGGTCTCGCGACGCGGCGTCCGACTCGAAGAGCGCGACCCGTTCGAGCTCGAGGCGGAGCACGGGCTGCCGGACGGCGAGCCGGCGGAGCGACCGGCGAACGTCGTCAACGTCGACGAGGTCGAGGGCCAGCACGGCGGCCTCTGGAAGCGAGTCGCCGTCGAGGCGGGCGCGACCCGCACCGGGCTCAGCTGGGCGCACCTGCCGCCGCACGAGGAGGGCGCGTCCCCGCACTCCCACACCGCCGAGGAGGAGGTGTACGTCATCCTCGACGGGGAGGGCACGCTCGAGCTCTGGGGGCGTCCCCGGCCCGGGGATCCGTTCCAGACCGAGCCGCAGGAGACGCATGCCCTCCGTGCCGGGCACGTGGTGTCCCGACCGCCGGGAGGGGCGCCCGCCTGCCTACGCGCCGGCGAGAGCACGCTGACGTATCTCGCCTACGGCACGAGGGAGCCGAGCGACATCTGCTACTACCCGCGCTCGAACAAGGTCTTCTTCCGCGGGATCGGGCTGATCGCGCGTCTCGAGCCGCTCGAGTACTCGGACGGCGAGCCCGGCTGAGATCTTCTCGGCGCCCCCCGGACGGGTGACAGACATCGCGGCTCTCGGAGCCCATAACGAGAGCGGTAACTGCGGTGCGGCGACTTCTCGCGAATCGGAAGGCGCAGGTCCTCCTCAACGGGGGCCTCGGCGTCGTCCTGCTCGTCGTCGCCGCCGTCAGCGCGCGACACTTCGTGCGCAACGGCTGGCCGCTGCATCACGCCGACCCGGTGCTCGTCGCCGGTGCCGCCCTGCTCTTCCTGATCGCGTACGCCTTCAAGGCGTGGGGCTGGCAGCGGCTCTTCGACGAGCACGAGCGCCCGACCGCCGGCGCGCTGGCGTTTGCAGGCGGCGCGGCCTGCGTGGGCGGCATCGCGCTTCCGGGGCGGATCGACGACGCCGTCCGGATCGCGGTGGTCAAGCGCTACCCCGGGACGCGCACCGGGCTCGGCACTCTCGGGCTCAGCCTGATCGTGCTGGGAATGCTCGACAACGCCGCGCTGACGCCGCTCGCATCGGTCGCGGCCGCGGACGCGAGGTCGTGGACGGTGCGAGCCGGCTTCGCCGTCGTCGCCGCCGCAGGCGTCGCCGCCGCCGTCGTCGTCGCGATGCTGCCGCGGCTCGTCGGCTGGCGCGGCCTGTCTCGCCTCCGGTTCGGCCGCTGGCTCGCCACGCAGACACACTGCACCAGGGGCGCCTGGGCGGCCTGGCTCCTGATCTCGGTGTCGTGGGCGCTCCGCGGGACCGCGGTCTTCCTGCTGCTGAACGCGCTCTCGCTGCGCGGGTCGTTCCCGCTGGCGCTCGCGTTCCTGTGTGCGTGCGCCGCATCCGCCGCGCTCCCGATCGCTCCCGCCGGCGCGGCGACGCAGGCCGGCGCGGGCGCCGGGATCCTCGCGCTCAGCGGCGTCGGCACCACCCAGGCGATCGCCTTCTCGGTCGCGGCGCAGGCACTCGTCGTCGTCACGGGTGCCGCGGTGGTGCTCCTGATCGCCGCCTGGCACGTCGCATCGCGGCTGCGCCGCCCCCGGTTCGTGCGGGCCGCTGCGGCCCCCTCGTAGGCCGCCCTCACTCCCCGCGAGCCGCCGCGGCGGCTGCGCCGCTCGCGACGAAGTCCCGGCGCCGGACGAGCGCGAAGGCGCAGATGGCCCCGGCGAAGAGGACGAACGCCGCCACGAGGAGGATCTCGTTCAGCCCGCTGATGAACGCCGAGCGGGCGAGCGCGCCCGCCTGCTCGCGCGCCTGCGCCGGCAGCGTCTGCAGCGCCGCTCCCGTCGCGCCCGAGGCGACCCCGCGGGCGAACTCGGTCACGTGGCCGCCCGGCACCTTCCCTGCGAGCTCGGAGTGGATCCGATTCTGGAAGATCGCCCCCAACGCGGCGATTCCGGTCGCGATCCCCACCTGCCGGAACGTGTTGTTGATCCCGGACGCCATTCCGGCCCGCCTTGGCTCGACGACGCTGACGGCGGTGGAGGCGAGCGGCGCGTTCACGAGCCCGACCCCGAAGCCGCCGACGAGAAAGCCGGCGAGCAGCGTCGTCCAGCGAGAGCTGGGCGTGATCCCGTGCATCAGCAGCAGCGACACGCCGACGAGCGCGAGCCCGCCACCGAGCAGCACGCGCACGGGCATCCGCGACGACAGCCGTCCGGCGAGCGGCGCGGCGAAGAATGCGAGCACCGACAGGGGCAGGAAGCGGATGCCGGCACCGATCGGCGAGTAGCCGAGCACGTTCTGCAGGTAGAGCGCGAGGTAGAGGAACTGCGAGAACATGCCGGCCGAGATCGCGAACGCGGTGATCTGGGCGCCCGTGAAGGTCGGCACACGGAAAAGCGCGAAGTCGAACATCGGCGCCTCGCTACGCGTCTCGACGGCGGCGAAGAGCACGAGCAGAGCCGCAGCGGCGCCGAACAGCCCGACGACGCGGCCGCTCGACCATCCCCAGTCGTTGCCGCGCAGCAGGCCGAGCACGAGCGCGAACAACCCGCCGGTGAGCGTGGCCAGGCCCGGCAGGTCGAAGCCGCCGTGCTCCTCGTCGCGGGACTCGTGCAGCTCGCGGAGCGCGCCTGCCACGCAGGCGACGCCGATCGGCAGGTTGACGAAGAAGATCCAGCGCCAGCCGACCCACGTCGTCAGCGCACCGCCGACGAGCGGGCCGATCGCGACAGCGGCGCCGACCGTCGCGCCCCAGATCCCGAACGCGGTGCCGCGCTCGTGGCCGTGGAACTCCTGGGAGAGGATCGCGAGCGAGACGGCGAACATGACCGCTCCGCCGATTCCCTGGCCGCCGCGCGCGAGGATCAGGAAGAGCGGCGTCGTCGCGGCTCCGCACAGCGCAGAGGCGAGCGTGAAGAGCGCGACGCCGGCGGCGAAGACCCGTTTACGCCCGAGCAGGTCGCCGAGCGTGCCCGCGTTGAGCATCGTCGTCGCAAGCATCAATGCATACGCGTCGACGATCCACTGCAGATCCGTGAAGGAGGTGTGCAGCTCCTTCTGGATGTCCGGCAGAGCGACGTTGACTACCGTGATGTCGAGTAGGAGCATGAAGATGGCGACGCAGACCACGATCAGCGCACGCCATTTCCGCTCCACGAGGCAGAACGGTAATGGAGAAGGACTCTGCTAGGTTGCTGCGAAAGGTGAGCGACCATGGCGCTCACGCGGTTACTACCGCGTCCGCACACGCGGGCGCGGACGGATAGAGGTCCCGCAGTGGCCAGGGTCATCGCCTTCGCGAACCAGAAAGGCGGCGTCGCCAAGACGACGACGACGCTGAACCTCGGCGTCGCGCTGGCGGAGAAGGGTTTGCGCGTGCTCGCGGTCGACCTCGACCCGCAGGGCAACCTGACGATGTCGCAGGGCTGGAACCCGGACGAGATCGACCGCTCGATGTTCGACGTGCTCGCTCACAAGCTGCCGATCACCGAGATCGTCCGGCACAACGAGATCGACGTCGCGGTCTCCTCGATCGACCTGGCCGGGGCCGAGCTCGCGCTCTCGGCGATGATCGGCCGCGAGCGCGCACTCGAGAAGGCGCTGCTGCCGGTGCGCGAGGAGTACGACTTCGTCCTCATCGACACGCCGCCGTCGCTCGGCCTGCTGACGATCAACGCGCTCGTCGCCGCCACCGGGGTGATCGTCCCCGTGCAGTGCGAGTACCTCTCGCTGCGCGGCCTCGTCCAGCTGGAGAACACGCTCGCGATGATCCGCGAGAACCTCAACCCGCACGTGGGGATCCAGGGAATCCTGCCGACGATGTTCGACCGGCGGCTCCTGCACTCGCGGGAGGCGGTCGAGATCCTCAAGGAGAACTTCGGAGAGCTCGTGCTCAACACGAGGATCCGCAAGACGATCCGGTACGCGGAGGCCCCCGTGAAGGGGCAGTCCGCGTTGCGCTACGACCCGAGCGGTGAAGCGGCGGACATGTACCGCGACCTCGCCAAGGAGGTGCTCGATGGCGCGTCGGCGCGCCAGCATGCGTGAGGGTCCGCTCGCCGAGCTCTTCCGCGCGACCGAGGCGGCGCAGCGGCAGGCGGAGCGCGCGGCCGACGAGGGCGCGGAGGGCCGTCCGACCGGCGAGGGCGCCGTGACGCCCGCCCCGGCCGAGCCGGAGGAGCGGACGGTCGAGCACGTCCCGAGCTGGGAGGACGAGATCGCTGCGGAGACACCCCGGGAGACCGAGCCTGCGGCGGCGCCTCGGAGCGCGGCGTCGGCGCCGCCCGCATCGGCGCCGCCTCCTGCCGCGAGCCAGCCGCCTCCTCCGCCCGAGCTGCGCGCCGCCCCGCCGCCGCCCGCGCGGCCGGAGCGCAGAGCGCGCCCGACGGAGCCGCCGCCCGCCTCGCGCTACGTCGAGCCGCTGCCGGAGCAGCCGGCACGCCTGCACCGGGCCCCGCGAGCCGACAGCGGTGCCTATCTCGCCGTGATCAAGGTCGTCGGCGTCGGTGGCGCCGGCATCAACGCCGTCAATCGGATGATCGACGCCGGCATCAGCCAGGTCGAGTTCATCGCGGTGAACACCGACATCCAGGCGCTGCACATGAGCGACGCGCCGGCGAAGATCCACATCGGTCGCGAGCTGACCCAGGGCCTCGGCTCCGGCGCCGACCCCGATGTCGGCCGCCTCGCGGCAGAGGAGGGCTACGACCAGCTCAAGCACGTCTTGCGCGGCTCCGACATGGTCTTCGTCGCGGCCGGCGAAGGCGGTGGCACGGGCTCGGGCGCCGCCCCGATCGTGGCGAAGATCGCCCGCGAGCTCGGTGCCCTGACCGTCGGGATCGTCACCGTCCCCTTCAAGTTCGAGGGCACGAAGCGGCGCCAGCAGGCCGAGCAGGGCGTCGCCCAGCTGCGCGCCGCCTGCGACACCACGATCGTCATCCCGAACGACCGGTTGCTCGAGGTGCTCGACCGCTCGACCTCGATGCTCGACGCGTTCAAGGTCGCCGACGACGTGCTTCGTCAGGGCGTCCAGGGGATCACCGACCTGATCACGATGCCCGGGCTGATCAACCTCGACTTCGCCGATGTTCGCACGATCATGTCCAACTCGGACACGGCGCTGATGGGGATCGGCTTCTCCTCCAGCGGCGAGAGTCGCGCCAAGGAGGCCGCCGAGCGCGCCCTGCGCTCGCCGCTGATCGACGAGGAGATCACGGCCGCGAGCGGCATCCTCCTCTCGATCGCCGGCGGCGACGACCTGACGCTGATCGAGGTGAACGAGGCGGCGGAGGTGATCCGCGGCGCCGCCACGGACGAGACGAACATCATCTTCGGCGCCACCGTCGACGACCGGTTGACCGGGCAGGTGTGGGTGACGGTCGTCGCGACGGGGATCGGTGGGCGGAGCCGGCGCCCCGCTCCGCGCTCGTGGCCCGGCTCGGCGCCGAGCGCAAGCCCGAGCACGCCTCGCTCCGAGCGCGGCGACGACCTCGACGTGCCGTCGTTCCTCCGAGACTAGCTCAGTCCTCGAGGTAGCGGCTGCGGAGCGCGGCGACGGTCGAGGGCGGAAGCGCGCCGGCGGCGAGGAGCTCCTCGAGCGTGACCGAGGCGAACGTCGCCGTGTCGGCGAGAAGCGCGCGATAGCGGGCGCAGAGGTCGGCGACGTCGGTGTTGCCGGCCGGGTGGACGACGGCGTACCGGCCCCAGCGCCACGTGCTGCTCGCGTGCTGGAGCATCGACAGCAGCAGGAGGTGCTCGAGCCACATGACGGCGAGCTCCGACCGTCCCCGGACGGCGTCCGTCGCACCCGGCCGGAAGACGCCCGAACGCTCTGCCACCTCGAGGTAGCGCCTGAGGTTCTCCGGCCTCGGGATCTCGGCCTTCGCCCGCTCGTGGTACTTCACGCCGACGCCGACGAGTCCCTTGCTTCCGTCGGCAAGGTCGAGCACGAACACCGCGTCGAAGGCCCGGAGGCTGTTCAGGTACTCGGGGTCTAGCCGGCCGGGCGAGTGGGCGAAGCGCGCCTCGCGGACCCGACCGGGCGCGTCCGGCCACCAGGCGTGGACGGCGCGGTCGGCGAGCGCGGCGTCCGCGGCCAGGTCGCCGAAGAGGTTGAAGGCGAGCGTGGGCGACCAGAGGAGGTCGGCCCACAGCCGCTGGTGATCGAAGCTCTGGTGCGGCTCCGTGACCGACGCCCGCGCCCGCAGGGCGGCGCAGGCAGCCTCCGTGAGGAAGTTCGCGCCGGTCTCCCGTGCGTAGGCGAGCGGGAGGCGGCTGCCGACCGGGCGCGAGCGCTTCCCCGCCTTCGGCACGATCGGCTGCGTCCCGACGGGGTGCCCGTTCGCCTCGCGCCAGCGCGCCTGTCGATAGCGCAGCCGTCGTCGGAAGGCGGTCATCGCCGGCCTTCCCGGGACGCGGTCGTCCGACTCCCAACAGTGCGCGGCTTGCAGTTCCCGCTGTGACGGCTCGGCGACCACGCTCAGCCCGCGAGGAAGGCCTCGAGCCGCGCGGCCTCGTCGGCGACTTCGGCCGCCGCCTCGCGGGACAGTTTCGTGAACGGCTCGAGCGCGACTCTCGCGTCTTCGACACGCCACGTCCCGGCGACGAAGCCGTCGACGAGGAATGTTTGTGCGACGTCCCCGTTCTGGCCGATGACCGTCCTCCGGTACGGCTCCGGCAGCACGCGCGTCCGGTCCGCCCACGCGAGCAGCACGTTGTCCCACTTCGGCAGGAAGCGCACCGGCGCGGGTGCGTCGGCGTCCGGGAGCAGGCCGTCGGGGACGTCGAGGAGCTCGCGGCCCTGCTCGTCGCGGAAGCGGCGCAGCTCGAGCCGCTCGAGCGCCCGGTCGATCTCGGGCACGTGCATCATGCTCCACTGGACGAGGTCGCGGTGCGTCGCGGGTCCGAACGCGGAGAGGTAGCGACGGAGCATCTCGGCGCGCGCCTCGGTCGGATCGTGTGCGTCCGGCTCGTCGAGCGCGACGAATCGGCCCTCGGGGCGGGCGTGCCAGAGCGCCGTCTCGTGGTGGTGCACGAGGTGCGCCGCCGCTCGGGCATAGCGCCAGGCGCGGCCGGCGCCGAGGCCGCCGAGGTCGTGCTCTGCGAGATGCGCGACGGCGTCGGCCGTCGTCACGGGGCCCGCGGCGGCGAGCGCGCGCACCGAGCGGCGCGAGCCGCTTTGCGAGCCGGCTCTCCCACGGGAAGTTCGTCTCGCTCATCGCCGCCCGGATGAGCCCGTAGTCGCGGCGCGTCACGAGATGCAGCGTCTGCCGCATCACCGTCGCCTTGACGACTGCGCCCGCCGCGAGCTCCCGCTCGAGCAGCGGCGCGCCGGAAGCTCGTGACTCGCGCTCCAGATGCCGACGTACGGCGCCGGCGGCCACTGCGCCTGCAGCCCGACGAGCCGCTCGATCACCGCCTTCGGTGAGAGCCGCCGTCGCTCGAGGAGGAGCTGGCGCTCGAGCGTCGCGCGGTTCAGCTCGCGTCGCGTCAGGACCCGGGCCGCCACGCGTCTACGCTACAGGGGTGGACACCTATCCTCGCGATCGCGTCGAAGCGCGACGAGCGGGCCTACGCCGACAGGCCCGTGCCCGACGAGGTGACCCACCGGATCCTCGACGCCGGGCGCCTCTCCGGCAGCTCGCGCAACTCCCAGCGCTGGGAGTTCGTCGCTCGTCGAAGGTGACGCCCGGCAGCGGCTCGCCGGCGCCGTCTACGCGCCGCAGAACGTCAGCAGCGCAGCTCTCGTCGTCGCGATCGTGGGCGAGGCGCGTCCCTTCGACGTCGGACGCTGCGCCCAGAACATGATGCTCGCCGCCTGGAACGAGGGCGTCGCCTCGTGCCCGAACGGCGTCCGCGACCCGGAGGCAGCGGCCGCAAGTCTGCGGGGGCGAGGTCAAGGCCGTCCTCTCGCTCGGCTATCCGGCGCGCCCGCGCGACCTCTCGCGACGCAGCGCGGAGGAGTGGTCCGGCCGGGCGAACCGCCGTCCTCTGGACGAGCTCATCCGCCCCGCGTAGGACCTTCGCCGGGCAGCCGGCACTCGGGTCGGCTGCCCGTCAACGCTTCGAACGCGCGGTCGGCGTCGACCCGGAAGACGATGCCGACCGTGCGTCCGGCCCGCGTCCGGAGCCGCAACATCCCGTCCTTGCCGCTCGAGAGGCAGCCGTCCGACGCGCGCCAGTACGGCGACCAGCGGACGGCGATCCGGTACGTCCCGCCGCGCGGCACGCGCAGGCGGAGCTGCTCGTCGCTCAGCGCGAGCAGCCGCGGCGAGCCGGGGCCGGTGACGATCGGTTGCGGCGCCGGCACGCCGTACACGGTCATCGTGCGCGTGCGGAAGACCGGCCGCAGCCCGGCGCGTCCACTCTCGACGAGCTTCGCCTCCGCACGCGCGCTGTAGTCCGCGGGCACGTGGGCGAGCACGACGTACGCGACGCCGAGCGAGCGCA
The DNA here is from genome assembly GCA_963762675.1 of uncultured Thermoleophilia bacterium. Lineage (GTDB taxonomy): Bacteria > Actinomycetota > Thermoleophilia > Gaiellales > Gaiellaceae > Palsa-739. The sequence goes on from CAVXLS010000003.1 coordinate 466,556, forward strand.
GCCACCTGAGGTACGCGCCCGGGCCGAGCTTGCTGTAGAGGACGGCGTTCACCGGGAAGTCGTCCTGCCGGAACCAGCCGCGCGCGAGCGGGATGTGCGCGTCCGCGAGGTAGACGGCGGCCCAGTGGCCGGCCGTGTCGACCGCCTCGACGCGATATCCCGGCTTCAGGTGCGAGTGCAGGTATGCGACCGGCCGGGTCCAGGCGGTGCGGTTCACGGTCGTGTCGGACTCGCCGTGGACGTAGCTCGCGGCGAGCGGGGTGACGTTCCACGCGATCGCGATCCCCAGGACCGCGACCCCGAGCGGCAGCGGCCGCCAGCGTCGGAGCGAGAAGACGAGCACGGCGAGGGGGATGGCCGCGTAGCGGAGCCGGGCGACGTTCTCGCCGATCGCAGACGGGACGAGGTACGACGCGACGACCGCCACGAGGTAGACGCCGAAGACGAACTGGAGCACGCGGGCTCCTTCCACGCGCCAGGTGAACACGAGGCCGAGCACGCAGAACACGACCGCCGCCGCCGCCTCTGCGAGCGAGAACGGGTAGTCGCCGCCGCCGGGGAAGAGCCGCCAGAGCACGAGCTCCGTCGCCCCCGCCGCCCCGACGGCCGCCACGGGCACGGCGATGGCGGGAAGCGAAGGGCGGCGGGCGAGCGCGATCGCGGCGAGCACGACGACGAGCAGCAGGAACGCGACGGGGCTCGCCGCGAGCGTCAGCGCCGTCAGCGCGGCGAAGTGCCAGCGGTGCCTCGCCTGTAGCGCCCAGATGGCGAGCAGCGCGAGCGCGACGCCGAGCGCGAACGGAAACGCCGCCGAGAGGACGATCCCGCCCCAGACGACGGCGAACGTCCGACTCGACCAGCGCGACGTCGGCCCCCACTCGCGTCCGAGCACGACCGCGAAGGCGAGCGCCGCCAGCGCGATCGTCGCCACCGCCAGCAGGCGGATCCCGAGCAGCGCGGCGAGCGGGTAGTAGAGCAGGCTGTAGGTGACGAAGCTGTAGCGGCCCGCGTACCAGAAGTTGTTCCAGAGCGCGAAGCCGTGCTCGATGAAGAGCGTCCGCTGGTACGCATGGGCGGCGAGGTCGCTCCCCGGTGGGCCGAGCCACGCGAGAACGGCTGCGACGATCGCGGCCGTCGACGCGGCGAGCAGCGCCTCGCGCACGAGCGGGCTACGCCGGTGCACGGAAGGAGCCTACTCCTGCGGCCGGGCGCCGCCGACGGTAGTCGCAGCGGATCTCGGCAGCCGTCGCGGGAACGGCAGGACGAGCTCTCGGCGGAGCGTCCCCGGCGCCAGCGGGCGCGAGCGGCGGCGCCTCCGGATGCGCGAGCATCGCCGCGCCGTGCGCCGCGACGACGAGGGCGAGGACGCCGCCGAGCGCAGCCGGATGGCGGAGGAGGCGGGCGCCGAGCAGTCCGTCTGCGACGACGAAGAGCCCCAGCTCCGTCGTGGCGGCGATCGCTGGGCCGGCGCTGACCAAGCCGGAGCGCGAGGTTCGCCGTAGCTCCTGTGGCGACCCGTCGCCGCCGGATCAGACGAGCGGCACGAGGACGGTGGCGCTGACCGCGCCGGCGACGGCGAGCGATGCGCTCGCTCCGGTCGCCAGCAGTGCGATCCTGCGGACGGCGGGGGTCGGATAGGGCGCGAGCCAGATGACGCTACCGAGTCCGATCGCGATCCCGACCGCCGTCTCGACGGCCTGGAACGCGATGCCTGCCGCAAGCCCGTGCGTGAACGAGATCCCGTGTGCCTGGAAGGCCATCGCGACCGCCCCCGTCGTTATCCCGAGGTTGCCGGGCGTGAGCGGAAACACGCTGGCCACGTCGAGCACGGGCACGATGACGAGGGCGGCGGTGACCGGACGGGCGACTCCGAGCGAGGCACCGATGGCTGCTGCAGCGGCGATCCGGCCGACGGTCGACAGCGCGGCCCAGCCGACGAGGCGAGCACCCCGCGACGGCTCGCGGCCGAGCGCCCGGAATGCGTCGAACAGGTGGGCGACGCGTCCATTCGCCTCCCGACGTCGAGTCCGGAGGGCGACGGAGATCGCCAGCGCCGCCACCCCCAGAAGAGCCGCGACCGGCCAGAGGGGCAGGGCTCCCGTGACGACTCCGGCAAGCGCGAGCCCGGCGAAGACGATCGCGCGCGCAGCTTCGACGGCGACGAACGCGCCGCCTGTCCGCCAGAGCCGTCCGTCCCGGTCGAGCGCACGGGAGAAGAGCCCGATCCGGACGGCGTCGCCGGCGCGAGCCGGTGCGAACGTGTTCACGAGCGAGCCGACGCCGAAGCGCGCGGCGGCGTCCGCGAGCCCCAGTCGCCCGTCGCAGAGCCCGACCGCGCTGCGCCAGCCGCCTGCCGCCGACAGGACGGAGAGCACGAAGCCGGCGCCTGCCGCCCACAGCCAGCCCGGGTTCGCGGAGCCGGCGGCGTCGAGGGCGCTCTCGAGCCGTGTGCCGAGCAGTTGCGGTGTCGCGAGCATGACGCCGAGCACGAGCAGCGTGCCGCCCGCGGCGGCGAGGCTGCGTCTGCGGACGCGGCCCATGATCTGATCGACGACGCCGGCTATCTCGCCTTTCGCTCCTCTTCGACTCCGGTGCACCAAGGGTGTTCGGCCGCAATGAGCGAGAGATGAGACCGCCTGGGGCCGAGTACGCTCCCGGGCATGCGGGGCGCGATTGCGGCCGGACACCCTCTGACCGCCGAGGCGGGAGCCCGCGTTCTGCGCGCCGGCGGCAACGCGGTCGACGCGTGCGTCGCGGCGGCGCTCGTCTCGTGGGTCTGCGAGAGCCCGCTGACGGGGCCCGGCGGCGGCGGGTTCATGCTCCTGCACGACGCGAGAGACGGCCGGACCCGGCTCTACGACTTCTTCGTCGCCGTGCCGCGGGAGCCGGCGGGAGCGGCCGAACTGCTGGAGCTCGAGGTCGACTTCGACGGGGACACCCGGCAACTCTTCCGGACCGGCGCCGCGGCGGTCGGCGTCCCCGGGACGGCGCTCGGTCTCGAGGAGGCGCACCGCCGCTTCGGCTCCGTGCCGTGGCCCGAGCTCGTCGCCCCGGCAGCCAGGCTCGCGCGCGACGGGGTCGTCCTCACGCCCGCGCAGGGCTACCTGCATCGGATCCTGGACGGGCTGCTCCGCCACTCGGCGGCGGGCGACGCGATGTACGGCCCCGGTCGCCCTTTCGCCGCGGGCGAGCGGTTCGCGGTGCCGGGACTCGGGGACACGCTGGAGCGGCTGGCGGCCGAGGGGGCGGGCTGTCTCTACCGGGGCGAGCTGGCGGAGCGGACGGTCGCCCACGTCCGGGCGGGAGGCGGGGGGCTCTCGCTCGACGACCTCGCCGCCTACCGCGTCGTGCAGCGTCGGCCGCTCGCCGCGGGGTACCGCGGCTGCGAGTTCCGGACGAATCCGCCACCCTCGAGCGGCGGGGTGCTCGTCGCACTCGGGTTGCGCGCGCTCGGCGACACGGAGCCGGGCCCCGAGGCGGTCGCGTCGGCGATGCAGGCCCAGGAGTCGGTGCGTGGCCCGGCGTTCGTGCGCTCCCTCCAACGCGGCGGAGCCGCGAAGAGGCTCCTCTCGGGGACGACGCACATCTCCGTGGTGGACGCGCTCGGCGACGCGGCCAGCCTGTCGGCGTCGCTCGGCTCCGGTAGCGGAGTCGTCGTCCCCGGCACGGGCATCCACCTGAACAACATGCTCGGCGAGACGGACCTCACCGAGCACGCTCGCCCGGGCGAGCGTCTGACCTCGATGATGGCCCCCTCGGTCGTGCTCCGGGACGGGCGCCCGCGGCTCGTGCTCGGCTCCGCCGGCAGCGCCCGCCTGCGTGGGGCGATCCTCCAGGTCGCTGCGAACGTCGTCGGCAGGGGGATGCCGGTGCGGGAGGCGGTCGATGCTCCTCGCCTGCACGTGGAGGACGGGGTCGCGCACTGCGAGGATCCGTCCGTGGCCGACCTGCTCGAGCGGTCCGGCTACCCGGTCGTCCGCTTCCGGCGGCGCAATCTCTACTTCGGCGGCGTGAGCGCCGTCGAGGTGCGCCCCGACGGGACGCTGGCAGCCGCGGGCGACCCGCGCCGCGGCGGCGCCGGAGTGGTGGTGGCCGCGTGACGTTCGTCGTCCGTCTCGCCTCCCCGGCGGACGCGGAGCAGCTGACGCGGCTCGCCGAGGCGGTGAGCGCCGAGCCGGGCGGGTGGCTGATCGCGACGGGCGGCGAGTGGCGCAGCCCCGGCGACGAGCGTCGCTACCTCAAGGCGCTGCGGCGCTACCCGCACGCCGCCGTCTTCGTCGCGGAACGGGACGACGGCAGCCTCGTCGGGCGGCTCTCCGTCGCCCGCGACGCGCACCCGGCCAGCACGCACGTCGCCGACCTCGGCCTGATGGTGGCGCTGGGCGCGCGACGTCAGGGGGTGGGCTGGTCCCTGCTCGGCGCCGCGGTGCACTGGGCGCGGAGCGCCGGAGTCCGCAAGCTCGAGCTGCACGTGTTCCCGTGGAACGAGGCCGCGATCGCCCTCTACGAGAAGTTCGGCTTCGAGCGCGAGGGCTACCGGAAGGGCCACTACCACCGTGCCGGCGAGGATGTCGACGCGATCCTGATGGCCTACCGCCTTTAGGCACGGGGGAACCCCTGGTTCCCCCGTGCGCCCCCTCCTCCACGTTGGTGGCGAGGAGACTCGCACTCAGCGCTTCGGGGAGAGCGCGGTCTCCCCTGCGCGCGCGACCGTGTGGCTGTTCTCGGAAGGACGCGGGGCTGAGCGGGGCGCTGCGTCGGCGGTGGCGCTTGCAGCGTCCCCGCCGACGTGGATCCGCCTGCGGCCAACGTCGCTGACGCATCTGGTTGGCCTCCGGCTTTCGAGGCTTGTGGCGGGCGACGGTCTACCCCTCTTGGAGTGGCCTCGGCCTCTTGCGCGGAGCGTAGCGGGTCTGACGGGTCTGACCCGGGTCTGACCCGGGCGGGACGGTCTACGGTGATGCGATCTCCACGGGCACGCCGTTCGTCAGCGTCTGGTAGACGACGCAGTAGCGCTCGGTCAGGCGCAGCAGCGTCGCGAGGCGCTCCTCGTCCGCGTCGTGCTCGATGTCGAAGGCGAGCCGGACTGCACGGAAGCCGACGGGGGCCTCCCTGTCGACGGCCATCGTGCCGCGGAAGTCGAGGTCGCCCTCGGCGCGGACGCTGCCGGAGACCGAGATCTCGAGCGAGGTCGCGACCGACCGGAGCGTGACGCCGGCGCAGGCGACGAGCGCCTGGAGCAGGAGGTCGCCCGAGCAGGCGAGCGTCCCCGGGCCCCCTGATGCGGGGTGGAGGCCGGCCTCGACGAGCGCGCGCCCGGTATCGACCGAGCAGGTGATCCCCTCGCCCTCGACCGACCCCTCGGCCCGGAGCGTGACGACGGCGCTCTCGGGATCCTCCCGGTAGCGCTCCTTCAGCGGCCGCTGCAGCGCGCGCAGCTCGTCTCGTTTCATCCGGCCCAGAACGGTGATTGCACGGTCATGCGGTCGATACTAGACTCGCGCGAACTCAGAGGGGAGGTACAGCATGGCGACCTTGGCAGGCATCGCCGCTGATCGTCTCGAGGCGCTGCGTGCGGCGTTCTCGGGGACGGTGCTCGAGTCGTGCCGTGACCGTCTCGGCTCGGGGTGATCGTCGAGCACGGTGCCGCCACCGGTCGAACGGAAGCACGACGCGCCGTCCCTCCGAATCCACCGTCTCCCAGACCGCTCGATCGTCAACTCGCGGTTCGGGCCGTGTCTGCGCCGGTCAGCCGGCGGCGCGGAAGCGCTCGAACCGCTCCGCGAGCCGCTGCCGGTCCGGTCGCCACGACCGGCGCGCGGGCAGCTCGATCGGCCGCCCGTGGAACGCCTTCAGCAGGTCGAGCATCGGTCTGTCGTCGCTCATGCGCCGACTCGCGATCGGGGAAGCGCTCGGGTTCGACGGCGACTTCGCCGCCGCGGGGTTCGTCGCGCTGCCGGCCGGAGCGTTATCGAGGACGCGCGGGACATGGCCCTTGGAGCGTCTAGGCAAGTGGTCGGCCCGGCTCTAGCCTCGTCCCATGCCCGCGAGCGCGTGGAAGCGCCGAGAGGCCTGCGTCGCCGCCGGGCGCGTCTTCGGCCTCGCCGAGGGCTACCCCGTCTTGCGCCCGAGCTCGCTCTCGGTCGCCGCCGATGCGGCGGCGTCGCTCGGCGAGCGAGACGGAAGTGTCCCGCGGCCGCCCCAGCGATGGCTCGCGGAGATGCGCGAGGGGACGGCGGACGCCGCGCCGGGGCCGCTCGATGTCCTCGCGATCCTCTTGCATCCGCAGAGCGTCTGGTCGATCGACGAGGCCCTCGGAGCGCAACGATTGGCCCCTTCGACGCTCCCGCTCGCGACGTGCCTCGGCGTCCTCGTTTCGTTCGCGCGAGCCGGGGTCGGGTCGCAGGACCGCGAGCGCGCCCGCCGCGTCGCGAAGCCCGTTGCACAGATCCTGCCGCTCGAGCAGGCTCCGCGCACCTCGCGCGACCTGGACGACGCGCTTGCCCTGCTCCGACGCCCACGGTGCGTCGATGAGCTGTGTGAGCATCTGCTGCTCACCTAGCTTCCGGTCTGGGCCTGCTCCTCGCGCTGCTCCGTCCAGCGCACGGTGAGATCGACGTGCCGGTGGTCGCGCTCGGTGACGAGGCGGGCGAGCGCCGCGGCGGGTGGCGGCGGCTTCGCCCCGACGACGTCGACGGTCACGACGAGCCCGCCCTGCTTCGCGTCCACGCTCTCGCCCGTCACCTGGAGGCTCGTCGCGTCCAGCCATTCCGCCACCGCCTCGCCGACCGCCTGCTCGGCTCTCGCCTTGCTCAGGACCTTTCGGCTCTCGCGCTGGAGTGGGTAGGCGACCGCGCCCACCGCGACGAGGGTCGTGAGGACGCCGAGCGTGATCCGCCGTCCCCGCCGGCGGGCGAGTCCCATGGGGACGAACCCGGTCAGCAGGAAGACGATCGCCGCCGAGAGGACGATCGCGAACAGGTTCGTCGCATAGAGCAGCAGGGCGCCCGTGGCGAGATGCCCCCTGCCGAGCTCGAGCAAGACGCCAACCGCGGCGAGCGGCGGCATGAGCGCGACCGCGATGGCGACGCCCGGAAGCGCCCCCGCCGCCTTGCGCCGGACGGACACGTACGCGCCCGCCGCGCCGGCCGCGATCGCGATCGCGAGGTCGAGCAGGCTGGGCTGCGTCCGTGAGAGCAGCTGGTGCGACAGGAACACCGGCCGGAACGCGGGAACGACCGCCGAGACCGCCCAGGCGACCCCGATCGCCTCGAGGGACACGAGGACGACGAGCAGGCCCGCTTCCAGCTGCCGCCCGGTCCAGCCCATGGTCAGCGCCGCCGACGAGGCCATCACGGGGTCATCAGCGGCGCGACGAGCATCGCCCCGATCACCACGGCTGCGGAGTCGGCGATCAGGCCGAGCGCGGCGATCACCGACGCGAGGCCCATCAGCACGGTCAGCCGGTAGAGGTACGGGACGAGCTCCGGCCCTTCGAAGAAGAGCTCGTCCAGCATCGTGCGGCGCTCCTCGGGCGTGAGGCGCGCGCCGGCGCGGGGCCACCAGCCGGGCAGGCGCCGAGGCGGAGCGCCCTCCGGTCCGGCGGTCGCCGCCTTGCTCACGGCGTCGGCGCCTGCTCGAGAGACGTGTCGGTCAGGGCGCCGACCCGGATTGCGGTGATCCGGACGTAGTGCGCCTCGGCGGCCGCTCTGGCGGCGCAGCTCAGGTCGACGACACCCGGGCCCGGGTACACGTGCACGACGTCGAGTGCCGCCGGTGTGGGGCTCCCGGCGAGGAGCTGTACCGCGTCGAGGTCGCCTGCCAGCGTGTCGAGCGTGCACGTGATCGTCGCGATGCCGCTTCCCGTCGACTCGAAGTACGCCTTCGCGCTGATCACGTAGCTGCCGGCCTGCGGGATCGCGAGCTCGGCGAGCTTCGCGGGTGTCTCCTGCACCGCGACCGGTGCCGGGCCGACGAGCGAGGCCGAGTAGCCGTCGCTCGGCCCCACCGGCCCCGGCGGCCCCGCCGGTCCTGGCAGCCCGCGGCGGCCGGTCGGCAGCTGTCCGGGCTTGAAGTTCCGCTTCAGGAGCGAGTGCGCGCGGACCTTCGCCGCCGTGACGGCGCCGTTCCGGAGCTGCGCGGTGCCGACGCTGTGCGGGGGCAGCGCAACCTCGGCGGCCGTCCCGCGCTGCGTGAGCGCGAGCAGCGAGACGCAGAGCGCGAGCAGCGAGACGACCACCGGCACCCGGTCCTTCATCGACGCCTCCTTTCCGGGGAGCCTGGAGTCTTACGGCAGGCCCGGACCGCACGCGCGCTCGAGGCAGCGGGCGCACGGCGCATCGATCGCGACGTTCGTCAGGGCGCGGAGCGAGGGTGTGCCGTCGGTCGCGCGCGGTTCGTCCCGCGCCGGAGCTGCCGTGGTAGAACGGACGCATGGCCGACCGGGTCGCACTCGTCACCGGCGCGAACACGGGCATCGGGCTCGCGATCGCCGAGCGGCTGCTCGTCGACGGCTACGCGCTCGGCTACGCGACCGCCGACGACCAGAAGCGGGACGAGGGGCCGTTCCAGGAGCTGCAGGGTCGGTACGGCGACGGCGTCCACTGGATCCGGGGCGATCTCTCCGACCCGTCCGTCCCGCAGCGCCTCGTGCAGGAGACGGTCGAGGCGCACGGCCGGCTCGACGTGCTCGTCAACAACGCCGGTCTGTCCACCGCGAAGCCGTTCCTCGAGCTCACCGTCGACGACTTCGACGTCACCTTCGAGGTCGACGTGCGCGGGAGCTTCCTCGCGGCGCAGGCCGCCGCACGTCACATGCGCGACCGCGGTGGCGGAGGGTCGATCGTCAACATCACCTCGGTCCACGAGCACATCCCGCGACCCGACTTCTCCGTCTACGCGGCAGCGAAGGCCGCGCTGGGGATGCTCAGCCGTGGACTCGCGCTCGAGCTCGCCCGGGACGGCATCCGCGTCAACTCGGTCGCTCCGGGAGTGATCGCGACGCCCCGCAACGAAGCCGACGCGGAGAAGCTCGACCCCCAGGTGCCGCTCGGTCGGCCCGGCAAGCCGGAGGAGGTCGCCGCGCTCGTCGCCTGGCTCTGCTCGGAGGAGGCCGCCTACGTCACCGGCTCGAGCTACGTGATCGACGGAGGCATGATCCAGCAGGTCGTGGCGACCCCCGCCTAGCCGCGCATGTCGACGAGCACGTCGTCGCGGTCGACGGACACGCGACGTCCCTCCCGGCTCTCGAGGGCCTCGCCGAGCGCCCTCGGCAGCTCCTCGTCGAAGACCCGCTCGGCCCCGGTCGCGTTCTCGTCTACGTCCCGCGAGCGGCCTCTGTCACGTGCCGGATGCCGCTTTCGGATGTCGTCTTCGTGCACGAGTACGATCGGTTTCCCGTGCCCGACGCACCGTTCGTCCACCTCCACGTCCACTCCGAGTACTCGATCCTCGACGGCGCGTGCCGCATCCCGGAGCTGGCACGGCGGGCGGCCGAGCTGGAGATGCCGGCGGTCGCGCTCACCGACCACGGGTCGCTCGCGGGCGCGGTCGACCTCTACCGGGCAGCCCGTGCGGAAGGCGTGAAGCCGGTGATCGGCTGCGAGGTGTACGTCGCCGACGACCGCCATGCCCAGCAGAAGGGCTACGCGCACCTCACCCTGCTCGCCGAGACGAACGAGGGCTACGCGAACCTGATCAAGCTCTCCTCGCTCGGCTACCTCGAGGGCTACTACTACAAGCCGCGCGTCGACTGGGAGCTGCTCGAGCGGCACGGGTCCGGCCTGATCGCGCTCTCCGGCTGTCTCTCCGGCCGCGTCTCGAAAGCGCTCGAGGAGAGCCGCGTCGCCGACGCCGAAGGCGAGCTGGAGCGGCTGGAGCAGATCTTCGGCCGCGACGACGTCTACGTCGAGATGCAGAACGCCCACCTCGACGTCCAGCAGCGGATCAACCCGCTTCTCGTCGAGCTCGCCGCCAAGCGGAACCTGCCGCTCGTCGCGACCGGCGACGTCCACTATCTCCGCCACTCCGACGCGCGCGCTCACGAGGCGCTGCTCTGCATCCAGTCGGGCGACTCGCTCAAGAACCCGAACCACTGGCGCTTCGAAACCGACCACTTCTACTTCAAGACGCCCGAGGAGATGGCGCTCGACTTCCCCGGTCGCGAGGACGCCTTGCGGCGCACGCTCGACGTGGCGGAGCGCTGCGAGGTCGAGATCGAGCTCGACCGGATCCTGCTCCCGCACTTCCCGACCCCGGACGGCCGCGACGCGTTCGAGTACCTCGTCGAGCTGTGCGACAAGGGCGTCGAGCGCCGCTACGGCACGGTGACGCCGGAGCTGCGCGAGCGCCTCCAGTTCGAGCTGAAGACGATCAAGGAGATGGGCTTCTCCGACTACTTCCTGATCGTCGCCGACTTCGTCTCCTTCGCGAAGCGGAACGGCGTCAGCGTCGGCCCGGGTCGCGGCTCGGCGGCGGGCAGCCTCGTCGCCTACTGCCTCGAGATCACCGACCTCGACCCGATCCGCTACGAGCTGCTCTTCGAGCGCTTCCTCAACCCGGGTCGCAAGTCGATGCCCGACATGGACATCGACTTCGCCGTGGAGGGCCGAGAACGCGTCATCAACTACGTCCGCGAGAAGTACGGCCGCGACCGGGTGGCGCAGATCATCACCTTCGGGACGATGGCCGCCCGCGCCGCCGTCCGCGACGCCGGCCGGGTGCTCGAGGTGCCGTACGGCGTCGTCGACAAGATCGCGAAGGCGATCCCGGAAGGGCCGGGGCAGACGCTGGAGGAGTGCCTGAAGCCGGGCGCCGAGCTGCGGCAGACGGTCGACGCGGACCCGATCGCGAAGGAGATCGTCGACCTGGCGCGGCCGCTCGAGGGCCTGACCCGTCAGGACGGGATCCACGCGGCCGCGGTCGTGATCGGCGCCGAGCCGCTGACGAACGTCGTCCCCCTCCAGCAGAAGGGCTCCGACCAGGAGGTCGTCACCCAGTTCTCCGGCACCGTCATCGAGGCGCTCGGGCTCCTGAAGATGGACTTCCTCGGCCTGCGCAACCTCGACGTGATCGACAAGGCGGTCGATCTGATCCCCGGCCTGGACATCGCCGAGATCCCGCTCGACGACCGCAAGACGTACGAGATGCTCGCGCGCGGCGAGGCGATCGGCGTCTTCCAGTTCGAGGCGTCGGGGATGCGCGAGGCGCTCCGCCAGATCAAGCCGACCGTGTTCGAGGACCTGATCGCGCTCGGCGCCCTCTACCGGCCGGGCCCGATGGCGTACATCCCGGTCTACGCGCGGCGCAAGAACGGCCAGGAGGCGGTGACGTACCCCGACGAGCGTTTGCGCCCGATCACGAGCCCCACGTACGGCATCTGCGTCTACCAGGAGCAGTACATGGAGATCGCCAAGCACCTCGCCGGCTTCACGCCGGCCGAAGCCGACGACCTCCGCAAGGCGATCGGCAAGAAGATCCACTCGCTCATGGCCTCCCTCAAGGAGAAGTTCCTCGAGGGGTGCGCGCAGAACGGGGTCGCCGCCGGTGTTGCGAGCCAGCTCTGGGCCGACATGGAGCAGGCGCAGGACTACTCGTTCAACAAGTCGCACGCCGCCTGCTACGCGCTGATCTCCTACCGCACCGCCTGGCTGCGCGCGAACCACCCGCGCGAGTACATGGCCGCGCTCATCAGCTCGGTCATGAACACGAAGGACAAGGTGCCGTTCTACGTGCAGGCGTGCGACGAGCTCGGGATCGAGGTGCTGCCGCCGGACGTGAACGAGTCGCAGGTCGACTTCGCCGTCGTCGAGGGCAAGATCCGCTTCGGCCTGAACGCGGTCAAGAACGTCGGCGAGGGCGCGGCGAGCGCGATCGTCGCCGCGCGCGCCGAGGGCGGGGCGTTCACGTCGATCTGGGACTTCACCGAACGGGTCGACCCGTCGGCTGCGAACAAGCGCGCGCTCGAGTCGCTCGTCAAGTGCGGCTCGCTCGACTCGACCGGCGCGCCGCGCCTCGGGATGCTCGGGGTGCTCGAGCAGGCGCTGTCCTGGGGGCAGAAGCAGCAGGCCGACCGGCTGCTCGGACAGGCGTCGATCTTCGACCTCGGCGACGCGGACGACGACGCGGGTGCGGGCTCGCGCCAGCACGCGCCGATCCCGCCGGGCGAGTTCGAGAAGCCCGAGCTGCTGCGGCTGGAGAAGGAGAGCCTCGGCATCTACGTCTCCGAGCATCCGCTCTCGGCGATCCGCGATCAGCTGCGGCGGAAGACCGACTGCGCGCTCTCCGAGCTGGAGAAGCGCCGGGACGGCGAGATCGTCACGGTCGGCGGCATGGTCGGTTCGCTGCGGCAGATGACGACGAAGAAGGGCGATCTGATGGCGTTCGTCGGCCTCGAGGACGTGACCGGCGCGGTCGAGGTGGTCGCCTTCAACTCGGCGTACGCGGCCGCGCGCGACGTGCTCGTCGACGACGCGGTGCTCGTGGTCAAGGGCCGCGTCGACCACAAGCAGCAGGGCGAGACGAAGCTGATCGCGATGGAGATCGCGGCCTTCGCGGCGACCCCGGAGCGGCGCGAGGTGCGGCTGAAGGTCGACGCGCGCGTCGCCGCCGCCGGCGTCGTGCACGAGCTGGCGACGCTCGTGCGAGACTTCCCGGGCGACTCGCCGGTCTACGTCGACCTCGTCACCTCCGTCGGCCAGAAGCTCCTCGAGCTCGGCCCCGACTACCGCGTGCGCCCCGACCCGGACTTCTTCGCCGAGGTGAAGCACCTGCTCGGCGAGGCGGCCGTGCTGTAGAGGGCTACCCGGGCACCTGCTCGATCACTAGCTCGCCAGCACCGCCGCCAGCTGTGCACGCGCGTCCTCGAGCACCGGGTCGCCGTGGGTGGGGAGCACGAGCTCGACCGGTAGCTCGAGGAGCGGCCGCAGCCCCTCCCGGAGCTCGTCCGGCGTCGCCTCGCCCTCGAGCCAGTCGTCCGGTGGGATGCCGAGGCCGTGCTCGCCGAGCAACACGTCGCCGGTCACGAGCGCCCGCTGTTCCGCGAGCCAGAGCGTCGCCTCGCTCGGCCAGAAGCCGGTGCACGCCTCGACGCCGCCGGCGAGCACGTCTCCGACGGCGTATCCGGTCGCGGGTGTCGCGAGATCGACGAGGCCCGCGGCCGGCGCGTAGACGCGCGCGCCGAGCCGCTCGATGCATTCGGCTGCACTGCGCTCGTGCGCGGGGACGGTGAGGACGACGGCGGTCTGCTTGCCCGAGGCGAGCTCCTCGACGAGGCTGGGAGGCGAGAGCGGGTCGATCAGGACGAGCACACCCGCCGCGTCGAGGGCGTACGAGCGAACCTCGGGGCCCCAGCCGTCCTCCGGCGTCAGCCACTCCGGATGGCGTGCCGTCCACGTCCAGAGGCCCGGTCGCAGCTCTCGCACCAGGCGAGCGTACCTCCGCGCCGCAGCGGGCGTCCGCGTGGACGTCGAGCCGGAGGCGCCTCCGCATCGCGCGAGGCCGGGCTCCTCCGGCAGGCGAAGACCCGACTCTCCGCCCGGAGGGGTCCGACCTGACCCTCCGGCCGGCGCAAGAGCTCGTCCGAGCGCTACGGTGGGGGAGACGAAGGCCGAGATTCACCCGCAAGGGGTGACGCGCCCCCGACGGGATACCCCGGATAGGGGGTGAGTGGAGGGCGCGTTTTCCCGAAGGTATAGAGCGGCGAGAACGGAGACACGCGGATGCCTGTGGTGCACGAAACGATCGAGACGGAGGTCGAGCGCGTCGAGCGTTGGCGTGCCGAGGCGCTCGAGCGCGCCGGCTACGGCCCCGACGACGCCGTAGAGCTGGCGGCGCGGCCCGATGTCGACCTGCACGAGGCGATCGGGCTCCTGGAGCGCGGCTGCCCGGTCGAGACGGCAATCCGCATCCTCGTGTAACGCGGGGGGAACCCGGGGTTCCCCCAAGGACCTCCTCCTTCTTCGTTGTGCGTGGCGGATCGCTCTTGCGCTCCCGCGAGAGCGCGGTCTCGCCTCCGCGCGCGGAAGGTCGGTGTCTCGTCCGGCGGATGTCTGTCACAACGACCTGCGCTCGCCGGACGACAAGGCAGACGATCAGGCCGCCACGGTAGGGACGGTCCCCCGCGCCGCGCCTGAGCAGTGGGCACAATGACTGCCGTGGCCGCGGTCATCGCCTCGATCCCGTCGCCGTCCACCGGCGTCTTCCACGCCGGCCCGTTCACGCTCCACATGTACGGCGTCATGCTGCTCGCCGGGATCGCGGCCTGCATCTGGCTGACCGGCGTGCGCTGGGTGCGCTGGGGCGGCGACTGGGATCTCGTCTACCGGACGGCGCTCTGGGGGGTCATCTTCGGCATCGTCGGCGCCCGCCTCTACCACGACATCTCGAGCTGGAACCAGGACCAGGCGATCCACGACCACTGGTGGGGCGTCTTCGCGGTCTGGCAGGGCGGGCTCGGAATCTGGGGTGCTATCCCGTTCGGGGTGGCCGCCGGCGGCTGGGTCGTGCGCCGGTCCGGCAACGCGATCCGCCTGATGATGGACGCCGTCGCACCGGGCCTCCTGCTCGCGCAGGGAATCGGCCGCTGGGGCAACTACTGGAATCAGGAGCTGTACGGCAAGCCGACCTCGCTGCCGTGGGCGCTGAAGATCGACTCTGCGCACCAGTCCGGGATCCTCGCCCGCTACCAGCGCAACCCGGCCGGCTACTACACGCCGACGTTCCTCTACGAGTTCGTGTGGAACGTACTCGGGGTCGGCTTGCTGCTCTGGATCGACCGCCGCTTCACGCTTCGCCGGCCCGCTCTCTTCGCTCTCTACGTCGTCTGGTACACGACCTTCCGGACGTACGAGGAGACCCTGCGCATCGACCCCTCCAACCACCTGGCCGGGATGCGGATCAACTTCTGGGTCTCGCTCGGGGTGTGGGTCTGCTCGGTCGCGTTCTTCGTCTGGTGGCAGTTCCTGCGTACGTCGTCGCCGCACCGTGACCCGAAGGCGAAGCCGCTGCCGGTGCCGACCGGGCCGCGGATGAGCGTGCCCAAGGGCCGCGTCCGGTAGCGTCGCTAGCGTCTCGCGTCAGATGATCGTCCGCGAGCTCGATCTCGACCTCGACGCGTTCGAGGGTCCTTTCGACCTGCTGCTGACGCTCGTCCTGAAGGAGGAGCTCGATCTCCGTGACGTGGACATCGCCGGGATCGTGCTCTCGTTCCTCGAGCGTCTCTCCGAGCGCGCCTCGCGCTCCTGGCCGCCGACGGCTCCCGCCGAGCAAAGCTCGGCTTCGTCGTCGGCAGACGACTCTGAGGAGCGCGAGGTACCGGAGCTCGACCTCGAGGCGTGCGGCGAGTTCCTCGTGCTCGTCTCGGCGCTGCTCGAGCTGAAGGCGCGCGGGCTCTTCCCCGAGGAGGCGGCAGAGCTCGCGGAGCTCGAGCCCGAGGCCGCCGCCGAGGAGCTGGCCAGGCGGCTCGCAGAGTATCGCCGGATGAAGGAGGCAGCCGGGTGGCTGCGCGAGCGGCTTGCGGCAGAAGGCGAGCGATTCTTCCGGCTCGGGCCTGCTCCGCTCGCACCCAGAGCGGAGTTGCGGCTCGTGCCGCAGGAGCCGCAGCAGCTCGCAGCTGCCCTGCGGGCGCTCGCGATCGAGCCGCCTCCCGTCTCCCTCGCACACATGGCGCTCCGCTTCCCGCCGGTCGGGCAGTTCCTCGAGCGTTTCCGCGCCGTGCTGCGGCGCCGCTCCCGCTTCGACTTCGACGCCGAGGTGCGGGAGCTGACGCGCATCGAGCAGGCGGTCGCCTTCCTCGCTCTGCTCGACATGCGCCGTGCCGGTGAGGTGACGATCGACCAGGCCCTCCCGTTCGCGCCGATCCGCGTCGCGCGTGCCGGGCAGGAGAACCGGAACCGAGACGAAAGGACCGTTGCGTGGACCGCCCGCTCCGCCTGATCTCCGCCAACCCGCTCGACCAGCTCGCGCGAACGCTCGAGGCGCTGCTCGTCGTCGCCTCGGCTCCGCTGTCCGTGGAGGAGCTCGCCGACGCGGCCGACGACGACGCCGAACGGATCGAGGCGGCGCTCGGCCTGCTCGGGGAGCGCTATCGCGAAGGCCGGAGCGGCATCGTGCTCGAGCGCGTCGCGGGCGGCTGGGCGCTCCGGGCCGCGCGCGAGGCGGCAGACGCATGTGCCCGGCTCTTCGAGCGGCCGGCGCAACGGCATCTCTCCCAGGCGGCGCTCGAGACGCTCGCGATCGTCGCCTACCTCGGGCCGTGCACCCGGCCCGACGTCGCGCGGATCCGAGGCGTGTCGGCGGACTCCGCGGTGGCGAGCCTCGTCGAGCGGGGGCTGATCGCCGAGGCCGGTCGCGAGGAAGCAGCCGGCGGCGCGATCCGCTATCGCACGACGGCTCTCTTCGAGCGCGTCTTCGGGCTCGAGAGCCTGTCGCAGCTGCCGCGGCTCGACGACCTCGGCTCGGATGCGGCCGCGATCAGCGCGCGGCTGCACACGGTCGCCGAGAAGCGCAGCGCGTAGCCGCGCTCGGAGCAGGCGCGCGGCGAGGAGCGCGCTTGCGTCCCGGGGCCCAATACACCAAGATCCACTTGTGCGTCGCTTGCCGCTCGCCTGCCGGACACCTGTCGCAGGCTCCTCGCTCTCCGCTGCGGGCGCGGTCGACCTGGAGCGGGTCCTGAGCTCGATCGCGGACCGGCACCGGCTGCGGATCCTCAACATGCTGGTGCGCGCCAACGCCCCCATCTGCGTGTGCGAGTTCACTGCCGAGCTCGACCTGTCGCAGCAGAATGCGAGCTACCACCTCAAGCAGCTCGTCGACGCCGGCGTGATCTCGCGCGAACGGCGCGGCCGCTATTCCTACTACGCCCTCGTCGCCGGCGCGCTGAGCCAGATCGCGGCTCTCGTCGCCGTGCCGGGCGAGCAGGCCGCGGCGTGAGCCGGGAGCTCCTCCGAGCGCTGACGGCCGAGGCGATCGGAACGTTCGCTCTCGTCTTCGCCGGTTGCGGGGCGGTGATGGTGGACGCGAAGACGCACCAGCTCGGCCACGTCGGCGTCGCGATCACGTTCGGGCTGGTGATCATGTGCGGCATCTACGCCGTCGGCCACATCAGCGGCGCGCACTTCAACGCCGCCGTGACCTTCGCCTTCGCGCTCACCCGCCACTTTCCGTGGCCGAGAGCGCTCGGCTACTGGTCGGCCCAGCTCGCCGGTGCGCTCGCGGCGGCGGCGCTCCTTCGCGCGTCGCTCGGGAACGTCGTGCACGTCGGTGCGACGCTCCCCGCCGGCTCGCAGGGCCAGTCGTTCGTGTGGGAGCTCGTGATGAGCGCCTTCCTGATGTTCGTGATCCTCGCCGTCGCGACGGACACGCGGGCGGTGGGGGAGGCGGCGGCGATCGCGATCGGCGGGACGATCGGTCTCGACGCGATGTTCGGGGGGCCCGTCTCGGGCGCCTCGATGAACCCGATGCGCTCGCTCGGGCCGGCGCTCGTCTCCGGCGACCTGCACGCGCTGTGGGTCTACCTGCTCGCCCCGGTCGTCGGCGCGTCGCTGGGCGGCCTCGCCTACCAGTTCGTCCGCGGCGAGCACCCCGGAGGTTCGGGCGCCGAGGCGGCGGAGGAGGTCGCGTGAACGTCCTCTTCGTCTGCACGGCGAACGGCGGCAGGAGCGTGATGGGCGAGCGGCTGCTCCGCCTCGAGGCCTCGGACCGCCACGCGGCGCGCTCCGCAGGCAGCAATCCCGGCGTCGCGGCTCACCCGCAGGTGCTCGAGGCGCTGCGGGAGATCGGGATCGACGCCTCGGACCACGTGCCGCGGCGACTCGACGACGAGGCGATCCGGTGGGCCGACGTTGTCGTCGCCACCTGCGACGACGCGTGTCCCGTCGTCCCCGGCAAGCGCTACGTCGCCTGGCGGCTCCCCGACCCCAAGCACGAGCCGGTCGAGCGAGTCCGCGAGATCCGCGACGACATCGCCCGTCGCGTCCACGAGCTCGTCGCCGAGCTCGACCAGGGCCGTCTCGGAGGCTCGCGATGAAGTACGTGCTCTTCGACTGGGCACCCGCCCGCTCGTTCCTGCTCACCCCGGCAGACCGGGCGACGCGCGAGTGCCTGCGCGCCGGGAGCTGCGACGGCGGTCAGAGCGGTCAGCCGGCGACAGCTGGGGCAGCCCGATCCGAGCACCTCGACTTGTGGACATGGCATGAGCTCCTTGCATCGTGGGGGATCCAGGGGTTCCTCCACGAAGCGAGTCGGAGCGAGCGCTAGAGCCGGTGGATGATGGTCTCGGCCTGCTCGCGCGTGAAGGCGCGGAGCGTCTCCGTCTGCTCGGCGCCGTGACGCTGCAGGCGGGTGAGGATCTCGAGCGCCGTCTCGTCGTCGGGCGCCTCGAACACCTCGACGACGTCGTAGCGTCCGAGCGTCACCCAGACGCCGACGAGCCGGCCGCCGGCCTCGGTGATCTCCCGCTCGCCGTCCTCGATCCGGTCGCGCCAGGCGGGGAGGCCCATCCGCCCCTGTGACGTCCACGTGATGAGCGAGATGTAGTGCGGCATGTTGCAATCCTGCCACGCCGGACGGGTCGGCTGCGGGAATCAGCGGAGCCGCGATCCGGGCGACGCCCGATGCGCGGTCACCGTGCTCCGGCGACGATCGAGACGGGATGCTGCAGCTCTTCCAGACCGAGTGGTGCCGCGGGTCGCAGCGCGTCCGGCAGCGCCTGACCGAACTGGGGCTCGACTTCGTCGCGCGGCAGGTGCCGGAGGATCCCGAGGAACGGGATGTGCTCGAGTTCCACACCGGCGTCCGCAGCGTGCCGGTGCTGATGTTCGAGGACGGCTCCGTCGTCGTGGGGACCGCCCGCATCGTCGACTACCTCGACAACCTCCCCGAGCGGACGGACGCAGACGCTCACCGTGAGAAGGCGCGCCGCTCTCTCTGCAAGCGCTGCGCAGAAGTAGCCTCCGACGAGGAATGCGACTCAACGCCTACCTCGCCAGAGCCGGAGTCGCATCTCGTCGCCGCGCGGACGAGCTGATCAAGGCGGGCCGCGTCCACGTGGACGGTGAGCCCGGCCGGCTCGACACGGTCGTCTCCGCGGGCGACCGGGTGGAGGTGGACGGTCGCGTCGTCTCTCCGCAGCCGCTCGCATACCTGCTCCTGCACAAGCCTTCCGGCGTCGTCACGACGGCACGCGACCCGCAAGGGAGGCCGACCGTCGTGGAGCTCGTCCCGGCCGAGCCGCGTGTGGTTCCGGTGGGCCGCCTCGACGCGGACACGACCGGCGCGCTGCTGCTGACGAACGACGGTCCGCTCGCGCACCGGCTCGCGCATCCACGCTACGGCGTCGAGAAGGTCGTACGAGGCGCAGGTCGAGGGCGATCCCGGTGAGGAGGCGCTTCGCCGTCTGCGCGAGGGCGTCGAGCTGGAGGACGGTCCGACCGCGCCCGCACGCGCCCGCCGTCTCGGTCCCGGCCGCGTCGAGCTCGTCCTCCACGAGGGCCGCAAGCACCAGGTGAAGCGGATGCTCGCCGCCGTCGGCCACCCGGTCGTGCGGCTGCACCGCAGCGGCTACGCCGGCCTGACGCTCGAGGGGCTCGAGCTCGGCGGGTGGCGCCCGCTCGAGCGCTCCGAGCTCGAGCTCCTCCGAAACGGCTAGAGCCCGCGCGGCCGCGCAGCGCCGAAGAGGCGCCCCGCCTCGGCGCGGGCGAAGCCCATCCGGTCGTACATCGCCTCGAGCGTCGGCTCTGCCACCCGGCGGGCCTTCTCGGCCCCGACCCCGAGCAGGCGCTGCAGCTCCCGCTCGTCGCCGCGCAGCGCCTCGTACTGCTCGCGCACCGGCGTCAAGAGCTCGACCACCGACTCGCCGACGGCCTCCTTGAACGTGCCGTAGCCCGCGTCGGCGAAGCGCTGCTCGAGCTCGGCGATCGGCGTGTCCGTGGCAACGCTCATGATCTCGAGGAGGTTCGAGATGCCCGGCTTGGCGTCCGGGTCGTAGCGGACGTCTCGCTCGGAGTCGGTGACCGCGGACCGGAACTTCTTCCGGATCGCGTCGGGCGGGTCGGTGACGTACACAGCGCCCTGCTCGCTCGAGAGCGTCGTCGACATCTTCTTCGTCGGCTCCTGCAGATCCATGATCCGGCCGCCGATCTCGGGGAAGACGCCTCCCGGGACGCGGAACGTCTCGCCGAAGCGGTAGTTGAAGCGCTCCGCGACGTCGCGGGCCAGCTCCAGATGCTGGCGCTGGTCGTCGCCGATCGGGACGAGGTCGGTCTGGTAGAGGAGGATGTCGCCCGCCATCAGCACCGGGTACGTGAAGAGGCCGGCGGAGACGAACTCGCGGCCCTCCGCCTTCTCCTTGAACTGGGTCATCCGGCCGAGCTGTCCGTAGCTCGTCACCGCCGACAGCAGCCAGGCCGCCTCCGCGTGCGCGGTCACGTGGCTCTGGCAGAAGACGGTCGAGCGTTGCGCGTCGAGGCCCGCGGCGAAGAGGAGCGCCGCCAGGTCGAGCGTCGACTCGCGGAGCTCGGCGGGGTCGTAGTCGACCGTGATCGAGTGCAGGTCGACGATGCAGAAGAACGCGTCGCCGGTCGCCTGCGTCTGCACGTACTGGCGGAGGCCGCCGCTGTAGTTGCCGAGCGTCTTGCGCCCGGTGGGCTGGATCCCGGAGAAGACGCGGGGTGGGTTGTCGGTCATGGTGCTCCTTCAGTTCGCTCAGGCCACGAAAAAGACCTCCTCGCGGAGGCCCGGCGAAGCGGCGGCGGGCTGCGGCGCGCTAGCCGGCGCGCACGCTCCCGCCCCGCTCGCGGCGCCACCACCGGCCCGTGCGGGCGATCGGAAGCATCCGTTCGAGGATACCCGTCTACACTTCCCGGCGCCATGGCCGTGACCGGTGCACCGGAGCTCTTGATCGTGATGGGCGCGCACGCGACCCTCGAGCAGGTCGACGAGGTCGTCGCCCGCCTCGAGGAGGCGGGCTGCGCCGCGCTCGTCACACCGGGCCGCGAGGCGACCGTGATCGGCGCGATCGGGGAGCGGGAGCTGCTCGCGACCCTGCCGCTCGAGGGCTACGCCGGGGTCGAGCAGGTGCTGCCGATCCTCAAGCCGTACAAGCTCGTCTCGCGCGAGCTCTCGCCCGACCCGACCGTGATCGAGGCGCGAGGCCGCCGCATCGGCGACGGCTACTTCGGCTTCATCGCCGGCCCGTGCACGGTCGAGACCCGCGAGCAGACGCTCGAGACGGCGCGTGCCGTTGCCGCCGAGGGAGTCACGATGCTGCGCGGAGGCGCCTTCAAGCCGCGAACGTCGCCGTACGCGTTCCAGGGACTCGGCGAGCAGGCGCTCGAGATCCTCAAGGAGGCCCGCGAGGAGACCGGGCTGCCGCTCGTGACCGAGCTGATGGATCCCCGCCATGTCGAGGCGGTCGTCGACGCGGCGGACGTGATCCAGATCGGCGCCCGCAACATGTCGAACTTCTCGCTCCTCTCCGAGGTCGGCCGGGCTCCGAAGCCGGTGCTGCTGAAGCGCGGTCTCTCCTCCACCGTCGAGGATCTGCTGATGGCCGCCGAGTACATCGTCAAGGAGGGCAACTCCGAGGTGATCCTCTGCGAGCGGGGGATCAAGACCTTCGAGACGTCGACCCGCTTCACGCTCGACATCGGCGCCATCCCGGTGCTCAAGCAGGAGACGCACCTGCCCGTGATCGTCGATCCGTCGCATCCGGCCGGGCGCCGCGACCTCGTGCTGCCGCTCGCCCGCGCCGCCGTCGCCGCCGGGGCCGACGGGATCATCGTCGAGGTGCATCCCCATCCGGAAGAGGCCCTCTGCGACGCGGCCCAGCAGATTCCGACGTCCGAGTTCCACGATTTCGCGGACGAGATCCGCGCGCTCGCGTCCCTGATGGGGCGCACGATCGGGTAGTGGCCGGGCCGTGAGAGTCGAGCCGGCGG
This sequence comes from uncultured Thermoleophilia bacterium, assembly GCA_963762675.1. Classification (GTDB taxonomy): domain Bacteria; phylum Actinomycetota; class Thermoleophilia; order Gaiellales; family Gaiellaceae; genus Palsa-739. Next base: position 488,491 of record CAVXLS010000003.1, read on the forward strand.
CGGCGCTCGTCGGGCACGTCGCCGTGCCCGGGGACAAGTCGATCTCGCACCGGGCCGTGCTCCTCGGGGCGCTCGGAGAGGGGGAGACCCGGATCCGCGGCTTCGGGCCTTCCGGCGACACGCTCGCGACCGTGTCGGCCGTCAGGTCGCTCGGGATCAGTGTCGAGGAGCTCGCAGACGACGAGCTCGTCGTCTGCGGCAACGGGGTCCGAGGTCTGCGTCCTGCTGCGGATCCCGTCGACTGCGGCAACGCCGGCACGCTGATGCGCCTGCTCGCCGGGATCCTCGCGGGAGAGTCCGGCGAGTACGTCCTCGTCGGCGACGAGTCGCTCGGTGCGCGCGCCGATGGAGCGCATCGCGGAGCCGTTGCGCCGGATGGGCGCGGCCGTCGAGACGACGGACGGCCACGCGCCCCTTCGGATCACCGGCTCGGATGCGTTGCAGGGGATCGACTATCGACTGCCGGTTGCGAGCGCCCAGGTGAAGTCGGCCGTGCTGCTCGCCGGGCTGAACGCGTCCGGCCCGACGACCGTCGTCGAGCCGGCGCCGACGCGCGACCACACCGAGTTGATGCTCGAGGCGGCAGGTGTCGGCGTTCGGCGGCGTCCGACGTCGGTCACGGTCACGCCCGCCGCCGTGCCGCTGCGGCTCGGCGAGGTGGTCGTGCCGGGCGACTTCTCGTCCGCGGCGCCGCTGCTCGTCGCGGCTGCGCTCGTTCCCGGCAGCGACGTCACCGTGCACGACCTCGGGATCAACCCCCGGCGCGCGGCGCTCCTCGACGTGCTCGAGCGCATGGGTGCCCGTGTCTCGGTCTTCAACCGTCGCCGTGCGGGCGGCGAGGCGGTGGGGAGCGTGCAGGTGCAGCCGGGCGAGCTCGTCGCGACGCGGATCGGCGCGGCGGAGGTGCCGGCGCTCGTCGACGAGCTGCCGCTCGTGGCGCTGCTGGGGTCGCACGCGCGCGGCGAGACGGTCGTCGCCGGCGCACGGGAGCTGCGGGTGAAGGAGACGGACCGGATCGAGGCCGTGACCGACGGGCTGCAGGCCACCGGCGCCCGCATCCACTCCCGTGAGGACGGGTGGACGATCACGGGCGTCCCGAGGCGCCTGCGGGGCGGACGGGTCGACGCCCGCGGCGACCACCGGATCGCGATGCTGGGCGCCGTCGCCGGCCTCGCCTCGCGGGAGGGCGTCGAGATCGAGGGTGCCGAGACGGTCGCTATAAGCTTCCCCGGTTTCTTCGATCTGGTCGAAGCTCTCGCTCAGCGAGGCTGACCGAGAGTTCGACCAAACGGACTGACGCGTGGATGATTCGTCGACATTTCTCAGCGCTGCGCCCGAAGGGGGCAGGGCTTGATCGTGGCGATCGACGGGCCTGCGGGGGCCGGCAAGAGCACCGTTGCGCGTGCGCTCGCGGAGCGTCTCGGCTTCCGTTATCTCGACACCGGCGCGATGTATCGCGCGCTCACGTGGCTCGCGATGCAGCGCGGCCTCGATCTCAGCGACGAGCCGGCGCTCGCCGAGCTCGCGCGGGACGAGCCGGTCGTCTTCGACGAGGACGACCGGGTCTCGATCGCGGAGACCGACGTCACGTCGTCGATCCGGGCGACCCGGATCGACCGGATGGTGCCCGTCGTCGCGCGACATCCGGCCGTGCGGGAGGTGATGCGCGAGCGGCAACGCGAGCTCGGCCACGACGGGAACGTCGTGATCGAGGGCCGGGACATCGGAACCGTGGTCGCTCCCGACGCCGAGGTCAAGGTCTACCTCGTCGCCTCACGCGAGGAGCGAGCACGGCGGCGGGTTGCCGAACGCCCGGGCATCGGGGCGGATGCGCTCGCGACCGACCTGCGCGTCCGCGACGAGAAGGACGCGGAGCGGATGCAGCCGGCGGCCGACGCCACCGAGATCGACACCACCGACCTTGGCTTCGAGGACGTCGTCGAGCGGATCGAGGCGATCGTGCGCGACCGCAGCGGCGTAGGCTGGACGGAGCCGCCCGGGAGCGCAGGTGCCGGCTCCGCCGGTGCCGAAGCGGGGAGCGGCGTAGGCTGGACGGAGCCGCCCGGGAGCGCAGGTGCCGGCTCCGCCGGTGCCGACGCGGAGAGGGCATGAATCGCATCGACCTCGCGTGGGCGATCGGGCGGCCGGCGATGGGCGGGCCGACTGCGCTGGCGACGCGTCTGCGTGTCTTCGGCCGCGAGCGGCTGCCGCGCTCGGGAGGGGTGGTCGTCGCGCTCAACCACTTCCACTGGATCGACATCCCGGCGTTCGGGTGGGCGTCCCCGCGGACGCTCTACTTCCTGGCGAAGGCTGAGGCACATGCGGTGCCGCTCCTCGGCGCGTACATCCGCCTCTTCGGCTCCTTCTCGGTGCGCCGCGGCGAGTCCGACCGCGAAGCCGTGCGGCGGATGCGCGAGGTCGTACGGTCGGGGGAGGCGCTCGGCATCTTCGCGGAGGGCACGCGCCAGCGGTCCGGCGTGCCCGGCCGGGTGCAGCCGGGCGCGGCGATGGTCGCCCTCCAGGAAGACGTGCCCGTCGTCTGCGCCGCGATTCACGGTTCCCAGACGTGGCGGCTCGGCAGCCTCGCGCCCGTCTCCGTCGTCTGGGGCGAGCCGATGCGCTTCGAGGGTCTGCCGAAGGGCGCCAAGGGGTACCGCGAGGCGTCGGCGGAGATCGAGCGGGAGCTGCATCGTCTCTGGGCCTGGCTGCGTGACCTGCACGCAGCCGGCCGACCGCGCCACGCCGTCCCTCCGCGCCGGGCGGACACGGCGCCCGTCACGCTTCCGTGACCGGCGCGTAACGGGGTGCCGGGGCCCCGGGGTGAGGCGTGCTCCGCCTACGCTTCGGCGGCGATGAGCGAGGAAATCGAGCCGACCGACACCGAGGAGGCCCCTCCGCCGCCGCCGCTGCTCGGCACGGTGGCGATCGTGGGCTTCCCCAACGTCGGCAAGTCGACCCTCGTCAACCGGCTGACCGAGACCAGGGCAGCCGTCGTGCACGAGACGCCGGGTGTGACACGCGACCGGAAGGAACTCGTCTGCGAGTGGGCGGGCAAGCGGTTCGTGCTCGTCGACACGGGCGGCGTCGACGTCGCAGACCCGGCCCCGATCACGCGGTCGATCGGCCTGCAGGCGCGCGAGGCGGTCGCCGAAGCCGATCTCGTCCTCTTCGTCGTCGACGCCCGCGCGGGTGTCACTCCGGGCGACGAGGAGGTTGCCCAGATCCTGCGCGAGGCGCACAAGCCGGTGCTGGTTCTCGCGAACAAGATCGACGATCCGCGGCAGGAGGGGCTCGCGCTCGAGCTCCACCGGCTCGGCCTGGGCGACCCGATCCCCGTCTCGAGCCTGCACGGCCACGGAACGGGCGACCTGCTCGACGCTGTCGTCGGCGAGCTCGAGGCGCTCGGCTCGCTCGGCCGGGCCGACCTGCCTGCGGAGGCGATCCGGGTGGCGATCCTCGGCCGGCCGAACGTCGGCAAGTCGAGCCTGGTCAACGCGCTGCTCGGACGCGAGCGGGTGATCGTCAGCGACGTCCCCGGTACGACGCGTGACGCTATCGACAGCGTGCTCGAGCACGGCGGCCGGACGTTCGTCCTCGTCGACACGGCGGGCCTGCGCCGCAAGCGGCGCCACCGGCAGGGGATCGACTACTACTCCGAGCTGCGGGCGATCGAGGCGGCCGAGCGTGCCGACGTCGCGCTCGTGCTGGTCGACACGTCCGAGGGAATCGTCGAGCAGGACATCGCGGTCGCGGACGTCGCCCGCAAGGCCGACTGCTCGACGCTCGTCGTGCTCTCGAAATGGGACGCGAGCGCGGTGGCGATCGAAGACGCCCGCGGTGAGCTCCGCAGGCGCCTCCGGCAGCGGCCCCCCTTCATCGCCGTCTCTGCACACACGGGTCGGGGACTCGCGCGCCTGCTCGACACCGTGGCGGAGCTGTTCGACCGCCACATCTCCAGGATTCCGACCGGCGAGCTGAATCGCGCGCTTGCGGAGCTGCGGGCCGCGCGCCAACCGCCGTCCCGCGGCGGCAAGCGGCTGAACCTCCTCTACGGCGTGCAGACCCGGGTCCGGCCGCCGCGCTTCCGCCTGTTCGTCAACGACCCGGGTCTCGTCACCCGCGACTACGGCTACTGGGTCGAGAACGAGCTTCGCCGGACGTTCGGGCTGGAGGGGGTTCCCGTCTCGATCGACTTCGTGCGGCGGGCGTGAGCCGGACTGGTGGCGGTCCGCGGACACGTCCGAAACCGGGGTGTGTGTAGGTGTACATCTGCGTCGGCGGAGGTGGATGGAGAGGGCGCGCAGGCCCGCGGCGGGGCCTCGACTAGGCTCCGCTCGTGAAGTTCCTCGTGGTCGGGGCGGGCTCGTGGGGCACGGCGTTCACCCGCGTGCTGCTCGACCGTGGGCACGAGGTGGTGCTCGCCTGCCACACGGCGGAGCAGGCGGAGGCGATCGCCCGCAACGGCTGGAATCCGCGCTATCTCCAGAACGTCGACCTGCGGCGGGCCGCTGCCGTTCCGTTCGCGGACGCGAACGTCGACGTCGACGTCGACGTCGCGGTCGTGGCGGTGCCGAGTCGCTCGTTCGCGGCGGTCGCGGCCCAGCTCCCCGGGGACGCGCCGGTCCTCAGTCTCGCGAAGGGGCTCGACCCGGAGACGGGAGAGCGTCTCTCGACACGCGTCCGCGGTCGCCCGGTCGCCGTCCTGTCAGGCCCCAACATGGCGGAGGAGATCGGTCAGGGGCTGCCGACGGCCGCGGTGATCGCAAGCGATGACGGCCACCTCGCGGGCCAGCTTCAGTATGCGGTCAACTCGAGCGTCTTCCGCGCCTACGTCAATCCCGACGTCGTCGGGGTCGAGCTCTGCGCGGCCGCGAAGAACGTCATCGCGCTCGCGGCCGGCGCGGTGGACGGCGTCGATCTCGGCGACAACGCGAAGGCCGCGCTGATCGCGCGTGGGCTCGCCGAGATGTCCCGTCTCGGCGAGGCGGCAGGCGCCCGGCCGGAGACCTTCGCGGGCCTCGCGGGAATGGGAGACCTCGTCGTCACCTGCTGGAGCCGACACGGGCGCAACCGCCATGCCGGCGAGCTGATCGCCCAGGGCCTGACGCCGGAGCAGGCGGTGGCGGAGATCGGCCAGACGGTCGAGGGGCTGACCACGGCGCCGGTCCTGCGCGACCTCTCGCACCGACTCGGCGTCGAGCTCCCGATCACCGAGGGCGTCTGCGCGGTACTCTCAGGGCAGAGCCTCACCGAATTGGTGTCGAGGCTGATGGGGCGAGAGCCGACAGAGGAGTAGCGATGCACGTACGCACGATCCTGGCGGCAGGCATCATCGCGGCAGTGGTCTTCGCGACCGCCGCCGGCGGCGGAGCCGACGCGGGCTCCGGCGTAGCGCTCGGCGCGGGGGCGGTCGCGGCCCCGGCCGACACCGTCGCGTTCGTCGCGATCGACTCCGACCTCGCCTCGGCGCAGTGGCAGGCGCTCGACGGCCTGCTCGCGAAGCTTCCCCAGTCCGACTCGCTCGTCACGAAGTTGCAGCAGAGCCTCGAGCAGAAGACGGGACTCAACTGGTCGACCGACATCAGGCCCGCCCTCGGGCCGGAGCTCGACGTCGCCGTGCTCCCGGCGACCTCCGGCGGGAAGCCACAGGTCGTCCTGCTGACGCAGCCCGCCAGCCAGACCGCGCTCGGCACCCTGTTGCAGAAGCTCGGGTCCGGCGGTGGCCCGGCGCCCGTCTCGAAGTCCGTCGGCGCCTGGACCGCGATCTCCGACAGCCAGTCTGCGCTCGACGGGGTCTCGGGGGCCCCGGCCAGCCTCGCCGCCGACGGTCTCTACCAGGAGGCGAGCGGCAAGCTCGCGGCGGATGCACTCGTCACGGCGTATGCGAACGGGGCCGAGGCGAGGCAGCTCGTCGCCGCGGTCGGCGGTCCGGCCGGAACCGGCCACCTCGCCTGGGCGGCGGCCGACGTCGTCGCATCGGGCGGCGGTCTGAAGGTGGACGGGTTCGTCAGCAGCGACGCGCCCACGCCGCAGCCGTACGCCCCCTCGCTCGTGCGCCAGATCCCGAGCGGCTCGCTGCTCGTCGCCGACTTCCAGGCGCGGCAGGACACGGGATCGCTGCCTGCGCCCGCTTCACCGCTCGGCGCGGCGCTGGCGAAGCTCGGGGGGACGCTCGGCGGGGAGACGGCCGTCTACGTCAGCCCGGGTGCACCGCTTCCCGCGCTCACGCTCGTGACGCACCCCTCCGATCCGCAGGCGACGCTCGGCGCGCTGCACGACGCACTCGGAGCGCTCGGCTCGGCCGTCGGGAGCGCCAGGGCGGGCGGGCTCGATCTCGGCTCGCTGCTCGGGGCGCTCCAGCTCTCGCACGCGCAGGTCGGCTCCGCGCTCGTCGTCTCGACCTCGCAGCAGGCGATCGACGCGTTCGAGGGGTCCGGCCCGAAGCTCGCAGACGACGCCGCCTTCACGGAAGCGCAGAGCGCGTCCGCGATGCCCGACGAGACGACCGGCTTCGTCTACGTGAACCTCCAAGACGCGCTTCCCGCGGTCCAGGGGCTCCTGACGCTCGCGGGCGGGAGCTCCACGGCGGGGGGCCTGGACCTCGGGGCACTGCGGTCGCTGACCGCCTACGGCTCCGGCGCGAGCGGGGGCGTGTCCGAGTTCACCGCATTCCTCGAGGTTCGGTAGCGTCGATCGGCTAGCCTGGCGGCGATGTCCACGCGCTCGTTCTCCTTCACCTCGGAATCGGTGACCGAGGGCCATCCGGACAAGATGGCCGACCAGATCTCGGACTCCGTGCTCGACGCGGTGCTCGCCGACGACCCGAACGGACGGGTTGCCTGCGAGACGCTGGTCACGACGGGCCTGGTCGTCGTGGCCGGCGAGATCACGACCGAGACGTACGTCGACATCCCCAGCCTCGTTCGCGCCCGGATCCGCGAGATCGGCTACACACGCGCGAAGTTCGGCTTCGACGCCGACACGTGCGGCGTCGTCGTCGCGCTCGACGAGCAGTCCCAGGACATCGCCCGTGGCGTCGAGCACTCGTTCGAGGAGCAGCACGGCGACATCGACCCGCTCGACCGGATCGGTGCGGGCGACCAGGGCATGATGTTCGGCTACGCGTCGAGCGAGACGGACGAACTGATGCCGCTGCCGATCATGCTCGCCCACCGGCTGGCGCACCGGCTCGCCGAGGTGCGAAAGGCGGACGTGCTCCCGTATCTGCGGCCGGACGGCAAGACGCAGGTGACGGTGCGGTACGAGGTGGACGAGCGGGGCCGCCAGCGACCCGTCGAGATCGAGCGCGTCCTCGTCTCCACCCAGCATCGCGACGGCCTCGACGTGGAGACGCTGCTGAAGCCGGATCTGATCCAGCACGTGCTCGAGCCGATCCTGCCGAAAGAGCTCTACGACGTCCAGCGCCTCGAGCACGACAAGGACTTCTTCTACTGCAACCCGACCGGCAATTTCGTGATCGGCGGGCCGATGGGCGACTCGGGCCTGACCGGCCGCAAGATCATCGTCGACACGTACGGCGGCTCGGCTCCGCACGGCGGCGGCGCCTTCTCCGGAAAGGATCCGACGAAGGTCGACCGCTCCGCCGCCTATGCCGCGCGCTACGTCGCGAAGAACGTCGTCGCCGCCGGGCTCGCCGAACGCTGCCAGATCCAGGTCGCATACGCGATCGGGGTCGCGCATCCGCTGTCGATCCTCGTCGACACGTTCGGCACCGAGGCGGTGCCCGTGACGACGATCGAGCGCCTCGTTCGCGAGCACTTCGACCTCCGTCCGGCCGCGATCCTCCGCGACCTCGACCTGCGGCGGCCGATCTACGCGAAGACTGCCGCCTACGGCCACTTCGGCCGCGACGACGGTGATTTCAGCTGGGAGCGGACGGACAAGGCGCAGACGCTCCGCCAGGCGGCCGGGCTTCCTGCTCCGTCGCCCGCTCAGGCGTGAGCGCCGGGAACCTCTAGCTCTCGCTCTCGGGTCGCACGAAGAGGCCGGCTGCGGCCTTCTCCGAAACGGCCCGCGTGCCGTCGTCGATGCGGACGAGGAACTGGTCGGCTGCACGCTCGGCCCGTTCGAGGACGATCGCAGTCCCGGGCACGAGGTCCTGGTCGTAGAACCAGTGCAGAAGGTCGCCGTCGTGCTCGGCGAGGCGGACGATCGTCGCCCTGGCTCCGGGCGCAAGGGCGGCGAGGGGCTCGAGGTCGGCGTTCTCGGCCTGTTCCACCTCCGGGTCGACCGGCCAGCCGTGCGGGCAGCGCTCCGGGTGTCCGAGCTTCTCGTCGATCCGCTCGATCATCTCGTCGGTGAACGTGTCGCCGAGCCGGTCGGCGCGCTCGTGCGCCTCTCCTCCGGTGTAGCCCATGAAGTCGGTGAGCAGGCGCTCGATGATGCGGTGCTTTCGCACGACGCGCTCTGCCCGCTGCCGGCCGCTCTCGGTGAGCAGCGCCTCCTTGCGCTCGCCGCGCTCGACCAGCCCTTCCGACTCGAGTCGCTTCAGCATCTCGCCGGCGGAGGCACGGGAGACGTGCAGCATCTCGGCGACGCGCGAGGCCAGCGGCGGCGCTCCGGCGCCGCGGGGCGTGTATTCGCCGATCGGGAACGCCAGGAAGTAGATCGTCTCGAGGTACTCGTCGACGGAGTGACCCTGCGCCATACGGCTATATTGCCCGTCTCCACGCGTGTAAGGCGACCCTTACACGAACGAGAGGATCGACGATGTCGACGGGCCACATCCTGTTGCTGGGCGCGATCGCCGGTGTGACGATCTTCCTCGGGCTGCCAGTGGGCCGGATGCGTGGTCTCAGCCCTGCGACGCGGGCCGCGCTGAGCGCGCTCGCGACCGGCATCCTGATCTTCCTCCTCTGGGACGTGCTCTCGGGTGCGGTCGAGCCCGTGACGTCGGCGCTCGACGCCCGGCACTGGGGCCGTTTCTCGTTCCTGGCCGGACTCGGTGCCGGCGGCTTCACGCTCGGTCTGATGAGCCTCGTCCATTACTCGGAGTGGATGCGGCAGCGCGCGAACCGCCGGGCGAGCACGCTCGTCGGGCCCGGGGCGGCCGCAGTCGACGAGTACGCAGAGCGCACCTGGCTCGACGGGCTCACGCCCGGCAAGCAGCTCGCGCTGCTGATCGCGATCGGCATCGGCGTCCACAACTTCGGGGAGGGTCTCGCGATCGGGCAGGCTGCAGCCGCGAGCCAGATCAGCCTGGCCGTGACGCTCATCATCGGCTTCGGCCTCCACAACGCGACGGAGGGCTTCGGCATCTGCGGCCCGATGAGCGGGGAGGGGACGCAGCCGAGCTGGGGCTTCCTCGGCGCGCTCGGTCTGATCGGCGGCGCCCCGACCTTCCTCGGGACCGCGCTCGGGCAGGCATGGTCGAGCGAGGCGATGTCGGTCGTCTTCTTCGCCGTCGCCGCCGGTTCGATTCTCTACGTCGTGCAGGAGCTGCACGCGGTCAATCGCCGCTACGGGCACACGAAGCTCGTGACATGGCTGGTGCTTGCCGGCGTCCTGCTCGGCTTCGCGACCGACTTCGTCGTCACCGCGGCCGGGGTCTAGCCAGGCCCTTTTCGGGCTCGGCTCCGTCGCACCCCCACCCAAAGGGCGGGGTCGCGGGTCCCTCCGCCCTCGTGCTCGACGATACCCGTGAACTCGTCACGGGTCCGTCGAGGCTTCGTCACGCGGCGGTCGGCTCTCGCCCGCGCGTTCCCGGGACGGCTTGCGCGGCGGGAGGTCGGCGACGATCACCGCGAGATCTGCTCTGACGTGCGCGGCGCGGGCATCGAATCCGGCCGCGCGCAGCCACTCGAGCTGATCGGAGGCGCTGTCTGGGCAGGTCCATCTCCCAGTCGACCTCGATCGGCCCGTCCTCCCCGGGGCGCGGCACGACGAGGTCGGCCAGCACGAAGCGGCCCGCCGGTCCCAGTACTCGCGCGACTCGGCGGAACAGGTCGCGCTTGCCGGCGGCGTCGAGGTGGTGGACGGCGAGCGTCGAGATGACGAGGTCGAACGGGCCGGGGGGAAGCTCCTCCTCGAGCCGGCCGAGCCGGAGCTCGGCCCTCGGGAGTCGCTCCCGGGCGCGGTCGAGCATCGGCCCGCTCGAGTCGAGGCCGACCCACGCCGCGCGCGGGTGCCGGGCGAGGACGCGCAGTGCGGTCTCGCCGGTCCCGGTGCCGAGCTCGAGCACCCGCTGCGCCTCGATGCTCTCGGTCGCGTCCGCGGTCGCGGCCTGCAGTTCGTCGTAGCCGGGGATCTCCTCGTGCATCTCGTCGAGGTAGGTGTCGGGGTCCCACTGCCAGTCGCTCATCGCCCGCTTCCGTGCCGGCCCGGACGTCTGTGTCCATCCGGATCCTTCCGGCTCCGGCGAGTCTACGTCGGCCGACGTGTCCTCGAGCCTACGGCTCTGGCATCGACCACGGCCCCGGCTACGCTCGGCCCGTGGCCCGCTATGCCTCCGTCTACCCGCTCGTCTCCGCCCGCGCAGTCGCGCGGCCGTTCACCTACGAGGTGCCGGAGGAGGCCGAGAGAGGGGCCGTGGTCGAGATCCGCTTCGGGAACGCGCGCCGCCGCGGCGTCGTCACCGAAGTCGACGTCGAGCCGCCGGACGGCGTCGCCGCATCGCCGGTCGAGCGGGTTTCCGAGTCGCTGCCGCCCGCCCTCGTCGACCTCGCGCTCTGGGTCGCCGACTACTACGGCTCGACGCCCGCACGAGCGCTCTTGCTCGTCGCGCCGCGCCTGCCGAGGCGTCGCGGCCCTCTGCGGGACGTGACCGCTCGCGTGGCGCTGCCCGCGGAGCCGCCGCCGTCTCGACTCTCGGAGAGCCAGCAAGCGGCGCTCGCGCGGATCGAGGAGCTGCTGGCGGCGGGCGGCGGCCACCTGCTGCTCGCCGGTGCGACCGGGAGCGGCAAGACCGAGGTGTACATACGGGCCTGCACGGCGGCGCTCGAGCGCGGTCGCGGCGCGATCGTGCTCGTGCCGGAGATCGCGCTCACGCCGCAGACGCTCGGCCGCTTCCGCGCGCGCTTCGGCGAGCGCGTCGCCGTGTTGCACTCGGCGCTCACCGACGCCGAGCGCCGCGACGAGCGGGAGCGGATCGCGTCCGGTGCGGCGCCCGTCGTCGTCGGCGCCCGCTCCGCCGTCTTCGCCCCGGTGCCGGGACTCGGCGTGATCTGCGTCGACGAGGAGCAGGACGCGTCCTACAAGCAGGAGTCCGAACCGCGCTACGACGCCCGCACCGTCGCGGCGAAGCGGGCCACTCTCGAGGGGGCGGTCGCGATCTTCGGCTCGGCGACCCCTCGGCCCGAGTCGTGGCACCGGCTCGAGCGGGTCGAGCTCGGCGGCCGGATCGCGGCGCCGCTGCCGTCGGTGCGGGTCGTCGATCTGCGCCGCGAGGCCGGCTATCCGCTCTCGGCGCCGCTCCTGGCGGAGCTCGGAGGTCTCGTCGAGCGCGGCGGCAAGGCGATCCTCCTCCTCAACCGGCGCGGGCTGGCACCGGCAGTCCACTGCCGCGCGTGCGGGCTGACTCGCCGCTGCCGCAACTGTGACGTCGCGCTCACGCTGCACGGCGCCGGACGCGCCGGCGAGCCCCGGGACGGCTCGCTCCGTTGCCACCATTGCGGCGCGGTGGAGGCGGTGGGGGAGACGTGCCCTGCCTGCGGGTCGGCGGAGCTCGCCCGGATCGGTGCCGGCACGCAGCGGCTCGAGCGGGAGCTGGCGCGACGGGTGCCCGAACTGGAGCGGATCCGCCTCGACGCGGACGCTGTCGCACGCCCGGAGCAGCTGCGTGCCGCGCTCGAGCGGTTCGCGCGTGCCGATCGAGCCGTGCTCCTGGGAACGCAGATGGTCGCGAAAGGTCACCACTTCCCCGGTGTCGCGCTCGCGGCGGTCGTCGATGCCGACACCGGGCTCGGCCTCCCCGACTTCCGCGCGGAGGAGCGTACGTTCCAGCTTCTGACGCAGCTCGCCGGGCGCAGTGGCCGCGATGCTCCCGGTCGCGTGCTCGTGCAGACGTTCCAGCCGGACGCGCGCGCGATCGTCTATGCGGCACGCCACGACGTCTCCGGCTTTCTCGCCGGCGAGCTCGAGCGTCGCCGCGCGCTCGGCTATCCGCCGTTCCGGCACCTCGTGCGGATCGTCGTCTCCGGCCCGGAGCTCGCCGACGCGATCCTCGCGCTCGAGGAGCTCAAGGCCGGTCTCGCCGGTCACGACCTGCTCGGGCCGGCGCCGCTCCTCCGCCTGCGGAACCGGCACCGCGCGCAGCTGGTCGGCAAGACCGACGCGCCCCGGGCGCTTGCGACGCGCGCAGCGGCGCTTCTAGCTGCGGCTGCCCCCGCCATGCGCCGCGCCGGCCTGACCGTCGTCGTCGACGTCGACCCGCAGAGCGTGTAGGCGGGAGAGCGCCCGGTCCCGGTGGGGTGGGAAGCGCTCGAGAATCCAGTGCTCGTCGAGCGACTCCCGCTCGTAGCGGCGTCCGTTGATCCGGACGAAGTCTCGCGTACGCGGATCCATCGGCAGTCGCGCCTCGGCCGGGAAGTTGCGGTTGTGCCGGTCGATCAGCTCGTTCACCTCGGCGAAGCTCCAGCGGCGAGCCTGCTCGCACCATGCGTCGGCGAACTCGACCGCGTCACGCACCTCCTCGGCGAGCAGGCGCCAGGCGGCTGCGAGCTGACGCTCGTGCTGCTCCACGGCGTCCTCGATCGCAAGCAGCCGTCGCATCCAGATCGTCGGCCCGCCGAGCGCGCGCACCGCCGACTCTGCGTCCGGACGGAAGTTCCGCAGCCGCTGCCGGAGCGGCCGTCCCGCGACCGGGCTGTCGGCGAGCTCGGTCTCGAGCAGCTCCCGCTCGCGCCGGTCGCGCGGCGTCTCCGGCCGGATCGCACCCTGGCTCATGATCTCCTTGAGCTGCCTCGGGTCCATCAGCGTGCGGGAACCCATGGTTCCCGAAGAATTGTCACGGCGTCACGAGTTCGCGGATCCAGGAAGGCCCCCGTCCAGGGTACCCTGACGGGCGATGGCGGAGATCGAGGGACAGATCAAGGAAGAGGAGCTCGATCCCGAGCGCGAGGCGCGCCGGCGGCTGGCGCTCGCCCAGATCCGCCAGTACCCGGACGCGGCGCTTCGCCTGAAGGCACGGCCCGTGGAGGAGTTCGACGACGACTTGCGGCGGCTCGTCGAGCGGATGAAGGTGCTGATGCACGACGCGTGCGGTGTCGGGCTCGCCGCACCTCAGGTCGGCGTCCTGCAGCGGTTCTTCGTCTTCCAGGCGGACGAAGACGACGTGGTGGCGGTCGCGAACCCCGAGGTCGTCGAGGAGGGCGGGGAGACGTCGGTCACGGACGAGGGCTGCCTTTCGATCCAGGGCGTGCTCGTCCCGGTCGAACGGCCGTCGACGATCAAGGTCGTCGGCCGCGACGAGCACGGGAGCGAGGTTCGCTACGAGCTCGAGGAGCCGTACGCACGGATCGCGCAACACGAGCGCGATCATCTGGACGGCGTCCTCATCCTCGACCGCACGACGCCCGAGGCGCGGCGGGAGGCGCTCTCCCTGCTGCGCCCCCGTATCGTCCTCGGCTAGCCCTGCCTGTCCCGTGAGCCCGTGACGTTGCGAAAGGTTTGCCCCCGCCGAGTCACTGACCTTCTGCGCGCGGAGGCGAGACCGCGCTCTCGCCGGAGCGCACGAGCGGTCCGCCACGCGCGGCGCAGAAGGAGGGGGCTCGTGGGGGAACCATGGGTTCCCCCACGATGGGGCGGCGGATCGCGGTCGCCGCGAGCGCTCCCTTCGGCGCCGACGTCCTCGAGCGGCTTGCCGCGGGCCACGACGTCGTCCGTCTGCTCACGCGTCCCGACAGACCGCGTGGCCGGGGGCGGCGCCTTGCGTCCACGCCGGCGAAGGAGTCTGCCGAGCGGCTCGGGATCGCGGTCTCGCAGCCGGCGCGGCTCGACGCCACGGTCGAGCTCGACGCCGACACCGTCGTCGTCTGCGCCTACGGACTGCTGATCCCCCCCGACCTGCTCGGGCGGGCGCTCTGGCTCAACGTCCACCCGTCGCTCCTGCCGCGGTGGCGGGGAGCGGCTCCCGTGGAACGAGCGTTGATCGCGGGCGACGCCGAGACCGGCGTGACGATCCACCGCACGGTCGAGGCGCTCGACGCGGGACCGATCGCCGCGCAGGCCGCGTTCGCGATCGGACCGGGCGACGACGCAGGCTCCGTGTACGCCCGGGCTGCTCCGCTCGCCGCGCAGCTGCTCGACGAGGTGCTCGCGTCGCCCGCGCCCGAGTTCGTGCCGCAGCCCGAGGAGGGAGTCACCTACGCGGAGAAGATCGGCCCCGAAGACCGCGAGCTCGACCTCTCGCGGCCCGCGCCCGAGCTCGTCGACCGGATCCGCGCGCTCTCGCCGCACATCGGCGCCCGGGCGATCGTCGACGGGCGCCCGCTGCTCGTGTGGAAGGCGCGCGCCGGCGAGGACGGATCGCTACACCTCGTGGAGATCCAGCCGGAGGGGCGGCGCCGCATGAGCTACGACGAGTATCTGCGCGGGCTGCGGTGAAGGGAAGCGTGCTGACCTGTCCCGCGCCGCGACCGACATGTGCGGGCGCGGCTCGCGGCGTCGCGAGCCGGAGGCGCTGCTGCTGCCGGGTCGGCGTTCCCGAGCAGCAAAGCGAAGCGGTGCGAAGGGAACAGAGCGAGCCGGAGGCTCGCTCCGGTAGATGAGCGCCTCCCCGGCCCGGCGGGCGGCCTACGACGTGCTCCTGCGGGTGTTCGAGCAGGACGCATACGCCGACCGCGCCTTCCGGACGGCGGCCGCCGGGCTCGACGAGCGGGAGCGCGCCTTTGCGCAGCGGCTCGCCTACGGCTCGGTGCAGCGCGTCCGCACGCTCGACCACGCGATCGAGCAGCTCGGGCGCCGACCGGTCCGGAAGCTCGACCCGCCCGTGCGCGCCGCGCTTCGGCTCGGCGCCTACCAGCTCGGCTACACGGACACGGCCCGGCACGCGGCCGTGAACGAGTCCGTCGAGCTCGTCCGCGGTGCCCGGCTCGAGCGGGCGGTGCCGTTCACGAACGCGATCATGCGCCGGCTCGCCGACGGCATCCGCCCGCTGCTCGACTCGCTCCCCGACGGTCCGCTGAAGGAGTCCTACCCCGACTGGATCCACGAGACGTTCGTCCGTGCGCTCGGGCCTGCCGGTGCGCTTGCGCTCGAGCGGGCGATGAACGAGCCGCTGGAGACGGTCGTCCGTCTCGTTCGCGGCGAACCGCCGACCGGCGCCGAGGCAACCGACCTTCCCGGCGCCTATCGGGTGGCCCGTGTCGACGAAGGACTCGTCGCCGCCGGACGGATCTGGCCGCAGAGCCGCGGGTCGCAGCTCGTCGGGCTGGCGGTCGGCGTGCAGGAGGGTGAGCGGGTGCTCGACCTCTGCGCAGCACCGGGCGGCAAGACTGCGCAGCTGCGGGGAGACGTGACCGCCGTCGAGGTCGACCCCGGGCGGGCGAGCGAGTTGCGCGAGAACCTCGCGACGCTCGGGCGGGCCGACGTGACCGTCGTGGAGGCGGACGGGACAGCGCTGCCGCCCGAGCTCGACGGCTTCGACCGGGCGCTCGTCGACGCTCCCTGCTCGGGGCTGGGGGTGCTCGCCCAGCGTCCCGATCTCCGCTGGCGTGCGCGACCGCTGCCGGAGCTCCAGCTGGCGCTCCTGCGCGCCGCGGCCGAGCGCGTCCGTCCCGGCGGCTCGATGGTCTACAGCGTCTGCACGCTCAACCCGGACGAAGGCGAGGCGGTCGTGGATGCGACCGGACTCCGCGTCCTGCCGCTGGGGGAGGAGTGGCCGCGCTTCGCGCACCCACGCCGGCCGGAGTTCCTGCTCACCCTTCCGCACGTCCACGGCACGACCGGCTTCTTCGTCGCGCGCCTGGCACGGGACTGACGCGCCTCCGCGTACCATCCTCGCGCGGATGACCTGGCGCGACTGGACACGGGCCGTCGAGATCGAGCCGTCGCTGTACGCGGCGGACTTCACCCGCCTCGGCGAGCAGGTCGAGACGCTGCTCGAGGCAGGGGTCCGCGTCTTCCACTTCGACGTCGGCGACGGCCACTTCGTGGAGCCGGTGACGATCGGCCCGATCGTCCTCCAGGCGATCTCGCCACTCGTGCACGACCGGGGCTGCGTTCTCGACTGCCATCTGATGGTCGACAACCCGACGCGGCACTTTCCGCAGATCGCGCGCGCCGGCGGCGACAGTGCCACCTTCCACTTCGAGGTGACCGACGACGTCTCCGGCACGATCGCGGCGGCGCGCTCCCACGGCCTGCAGGTCGGAGTCGCCTTCAATCCCGGGAGCGAGCCGGAGGAGGTGGCCGCGGTCGCCGCCGGCGCGGATCTCGTTCTCTGCATGAGCATCCATCCCGGCTACAGCGGCCAGGAGTTCATGCCGGACGCGCTCGACCGGATCCGGCGCCTGCGCGCGGCGTTGCCCGACCACGTGCGCGTGCAGGTCGACGGCGGGATCGACGAGGCCAACGTGCACGACGTCCGAGCCGCAGGCGCGACCCTGGTCGTCGCCGGCTCCGCCGTCTTCCACCGCCCGGACATCGCCGACGCCTACCGGTTGCTGGCGGAAGCGGCGTCGTGACCTGGTTCGAGCGCGCGCTGCAGCTTGCGGAGCGCGGACGCGGGAGGGTCGGTGACCATCCACTCGTCGGAGCGGTAGTCGTCCGCGACGGCGAGATCGTGGGCGAGGGCTGGTACGAGTTCGAGGCGGTTCGCCACGCCGAGGTGGTGGCGCTCGAGCAGGCGGGGGAGCGGGCGCGCGGCGCGACGCTCTACGTCACGCTCGAGCCCTGCTCCCATCACGGCCGGACGCCGCCGTGCGCCGACGCGGTCGCGGCCGCGGGAATCGGGCGGGCAGTCGTCGGGGCGCGCGACCCCAACCCGCTCGTTGACGGCCGCGGGCTCGCGCGCCTCTGCGAGTCCGGGGTCGAGGTCGAGCTGCTGGACAGCTTCGAGGCGCGTCGCCAGAACGAGGCGTGGCGGACGTGGAAGGGGCTCGGGCGCCCGTTCGTCACGTACAAGGCGGCGGTCACGCTCGACGGGCGCGTGGCGGTGCCGCACAGGCGCTGGATCTCCGGCGAGGAGTCCCGACGGCGTGTGCACGAGCTGCGCGCGCACCTCGGACGCGGTCGCCGTCGGGACCGGAACCCTTCGTGCGGACGCGCCGCGCCTCGACGCCCGTGGCGTCGATGCCGTGCGCCAGCCGCGGCGGCTCGTCTTCGGGCGCAGCCCGCTCCCCGAGGGCTCCGAGCTCGAGCTGCGCTCGGGGCCGCTGGAGGAGGAGTTGCGGGCGCTCGCGGCGGAGGGGGTGCAGTCGCTCCTGCTGGAAGGCGGCCCGACGCTCGCGACGGCGTTCCTCGAGGCGGGGCTCGTGGACAAGCTGCTCCTGTTCGTCGCCCCGGTGCTCGCCGGCGCCGGTCCGCGCGTCCTCGGCGAGCTCGCCGCGCCGCTCGAGCTCACGCACCTGAGCGCGACGGCGTCGGGCGACGACGTGCTGCTCGAGGCATACGTTCGCGAGCCCTGAGCCGAACGTGGGGGAACCCAGAGTTCCCTGGAGGATGTGGCGCGCGACGGTTTGCCTTCTTGGAGTCGCTCACCCCTCGCCGCGCGGAGGGGAGGCCCCGCTCTCCCCACAGCGCGCACGGACGATCTCCTCGGCGGGCGAAGAAGAAGGGGGTGCACGGGGGAAACCTGGTTTCCCCCGTGCCCAGTCCGCAGGGAGTCGCTGCTGCGGACTCGCGCCCGAGGGGGTCGGGCGCCGTCCTTCGCGAGGCGCAACTCCTTCCGCGTCCCTGCAAGCGTGCCTTCGTTTGCGGTTCGCGTCTGTACGGGCCGTCTCGGAATCGACTGCGGGAAACCCGCGGGTACGCTTGGGCGATGTTCACCGGGATCGTTCGCGAGCGCGGCCGGGTCGCAGCGATCGAGCCGCGGGGGGAAGGGGTCGTCCTGCGGGTGACCGGGTCGCACACGGCCGCCCGCGTCGTCGCCGGCGACTCCGTCTCGGTCAGCGGCGTCTGCCTGACGGTCGAGCGGGAAGACGGCGGCGATCTCCAGTTCTGGGTCGCTCCCGAGACGCTCGGCCGCACGAAGCTCGGTGGCCTGCAGGCGGGAGACGAGGTGAATCTCGAGCCGGCGCTCAGAGCGGGCGATCCGCTCGGCGGACACATCGTGCAGGGGCACGTCGACGGCGTCGGCCGTGTCCGTCGGACGGAAGCCGAGGGGGAAGGCGTGCGGATGTGGGTCGATGCACCCGAGGAGATCCTCCGCTACTGCGTCGAGAAGGGGTCGGTCACCGTCGACGGCGTCTCGCTGACCGTCGCGTCGCTCGACGAGAGCGGGTTCGAGGTGGCGCTCGTCTCCCACACGCTCGCGGAGACGAGCCTCGGCACGCTCCCGGCCGGCGAGCAGGTGAACCTCGAGGCGGACGTCCTCGGCAAGTACGTCGAGCGGCTGCTCGCGCAGTCGCGCCACGGATAGATGCGTCCACTACGCTGACGGCGATGGGCACGCTCGAGCAGCAGACGCCGTTCGCGACGATCGAGGAGGCGATCGAGGACGTCCGCAACGGCCGGCTCGTCGTCGTCGTCGACGACCCCGACCGCGAGAACGAGGGCGACCTCGTGATCGCCGCCCAGTTCGCGACTCCCGAGGCGATCAACTTCATGGCTACCCACGCCCGCGGTCTGGTCTGCCTCTGCCTGACCGAGGAGCGCTGCGACCAGCTCGGGCTGCGCCCGATGACCGACCACAACGAGGCGCGTCTCGGCACGGCGTTCACGGTCTCGATCGAGGCGCGTGAAGGCGTGACGACCGGCATCTCGGCCGCCGACCGCTCGCACACCGTCCAGGTCGCGATCGACCCCGCGTCTCGACCGCAAGACCTCGTCCAGCCGGGCCACGTCTTCCCGCTGCGGGCCCGCGACGGCGGTGTCCTCCGCCGGTCCGGACAGACCGAGGCCTCCGTCGACCTCGCGCGGCTCGCGGGGCTCATCCCGGCGGGCGTCGTCTGCGAGATCATGAACGACGACGGGACGATGGCCCGCGTTCCGGATCTCGTCCCCTACTGCCGGCGACACGGCCTGAAGATGGTCACCGTCGCCGAGCTGATCGAATACCGGCGCCGGACGGAGGAGCTCGTCGAGCGTGACGTCTCCGTGCGGCTCCCGACCGAGTTCGGCGAGTTCGCGGCCATCGCCTTTCGCGAGAAGCTGACCGGAAAGCACCACCTCGCCCTCGTCCTGGGCGAGGTCGACGGCACGGACGACGTTCTCGTGCGGGTCCACTCCGAGTGCCTGACGGGCGACGTCTTCCATTCACTGCGCTGCGATTGCGGCGAGCAGCTCGACGCGGCGCTACGGGCGATCGCCGGCGAGGGGCGCGGCGTGCTCCTCTACATGGCGCAGGAGGGGCGTGGGATCGGGCTGCTCAACAAGCTGAAGGCGTACGAGCTGCAGGAGCGGGGTCTCGACACCGTGGACGCGAACCTCGCGCTCGGCTTCGCGGCGGACGAGCGCGAGTGGGGAATCGGAAACCAGATCCTCGCCAACCTCGGCCTGACGACGATCCGGCTGCTCACCAACAACCCGAAGAAGGTCTCCGGTCTCGGGGCCTACGGGCTCACCGTGACCGAGCAGGTGCCGATCGAGGTGCAGCCCAACGCCGAGAACGTGCGCTATCTGGCCGTCAAGCGGGATAAGCTCGGCCACAGGCTCCACCACCAAGACCTGAAGTTCAATCCGGAGGACGAGTGAGCGCCCAACCAGAGGTCGGCACATGAGCAGCGGAGGGTTCTGGCCGGGCGATCGCCCCGCGCCGCAGGAGTCGGGCGAGCCGGAGGTCGCCCGCCCGGAGGCCGAGGGTGGCGAGCGGTCGTTCTCGGCGAACGGCGTCGAGCCCGGCTCCGAGGCCGCCGGGCAGGTGGCGGAGGCGGCCGAGGAGTCTGCCGACGACGAGGACACGGGCGGCCAGGAGGCGGTCGCGCGCCCGGAGCCCGTGCCCGGGTCCGAGCCTGCCACCGAGGCGGAGCCCGGACGGGAAGTCGAGCCGGAGCAGGAGCCCGGGCAGGGGCCGGAGCCGGGGCTGCGCCTCGCCGGTCACGCGCCGGGCGAGCTGCGGGTGCCCGACGACGTCGTCCGCCTCGAGGGGAACCCCTCCGGTCAGGGCAGGTCGGTCGGCATCGTCGTCTCGCGCTTCAACGGAGACGTGACGAACCTGCTGCTCGAGTCGGCCCTCGCCGAGCTCGACCGCGCCGACATCCCGCGCGAGCACGTGACGGTCGTGCCCGTGCCCGGCGCCTTCGAGCTTCCGCTCGCGGCGATGGGGCTCGCGAAGACGCGTCGCTACGCCTGCATCGTCGCGCTCGGCTGCGTGATCCGAGGCGAGACCGCGCACTTCGACTACGTCGCGGGCGAGGCGGCGTCGGGACTCCAGCTCGCGGGGCTCGAGACCGGCGTTCCGGTCGCGTTCGGCGTCCTCACGGTCGACACCCTCGAACAGGCCATGGCCCGATCCGACAAGGGGGCGGACGCCGCGCGCTCCGCGCTCGAGATGGCCGACCTCTTCACGCAGCTCCGCCAGCAGCGCGCGTAGTCTCGTGGGGGAACCCCTGGTTCCCCACGTGCCCCCTCCTCCACGTGTGGGGCGAGGAGATTCGCGCTCAGCGCTCCGGGGAGAGCGCGGTCTCCCCTGCGCGCGCGACCGTGTGTTACTCCGAGAGAACGAGGTGCGAAGGAAGGCGCTGCGTCGGCGGTGGCGCCCTGCGGGCGTCGCCGCCGACGTGGATCCCTGCGGCCAACGTCGCTGACGCATCTGGTTGGCCTCCGGCTGTTGGGGTCTGTGGCGGGCGACGGTCTACCCCTCAGGGAATCGCAGACCTTCCGCCGCGCGGAGGGGAGACCGCGCTCTCCCCGCAGCGCTCACTGCGCTCAGGCTCGGCGAGCGAAGAAGAAGGGTGTCCGTGGGGGAAACATGGTTTCCCCCATGCGAAAGGAGGGGGTCCGTGGGGAGACCTGGTTTCCCCCGTGTCCTGTACACTGCGCCGCCGTGTCCAAGGTCTGTGCAGTCTGCGGGAAGAAGCCCGGCTTCGGAAATCACCGGAGCCACTCGATGGTCGCGACGAAGCGGCGCTTCGACCCGAACCTGCAGCGCGTGCGCGTGCTCCTGAACGGCAAGGCGATGCGGGCCTACGTCTGCACGCGCTGCCTGAAGGCCGGCAAGGTCACCAAGGCGATCTAGCCGCGAGGTAATCGCTCGCGAGCCGGCTCCAGACCGGGATGTAGCCGAACGTCCCGTCGGTTCGTGTGCGCGCGAGCGGTAGGCCGATGTCGCCGATCAGACCCTGCGAGTCGGTGAGCACGAGATGTCCGCCGGGACGGAGCACGCGCGCGAACTCCCCGAGGACGGGCGCGAGCAAGATCGGCCTCCAAGGACGGTGGAACACGCAGCGGAGCAGCTCCCCGGAAGAGGCGGAGCGCGAACGTCGTGAGATCAGCGCGAATCGAGGCCCGAGCCGATCGACCGGTCGCGGTCTGTGGCACGCTTCGATCGTGGATCTGCTCGGGCGCCTCCGCGAGTGGCGGATCGACCGGTCGACCGACCGGCAGGCGCGGCGGCCGCACGGGCGGCGAGCCCGCGAGATCTACGGCGCCGACGACGCGCACTCGTTCCTCTGGGAGCCCGTGCTCGCCGCGCTCGAGCTCGGGCCGGACGACAGGCTGCTCGACGTGGGCTGTGGAGGAGGGGCCTTCCTCCGGCGTGCGCTCGAGAGCGGCTGCGAGGCCGCCGGCCTCGACCACAGCCGCGAGATGGTGCGGCTCGCGCGCGCGAAGGCCGGCGTGCGCGTCGAGCACGCCGAGGTCGACGCGATGCCGTTCGCCGACGGCGAGTTCACCGCGATCTCCTGCCTGGTCGCGTTCTTCTTCTTCGCCGACCCGGTGACCGCTCTGCGCGAGATGCGCCGTGTCCTCGATCCGGCGCGTGGACGGGTCGCGATCATGACCACCGCCCCCGAGGCGAAGGGATCGCCCGCCGCTCCCTACCCGCTCGCGACGCGGGGCCGTTTCCACAGCGACGACGAGCTCGTGCGGCTGGCGCTCGAGGCGGGCTTCTCCGAGGCTCGCCTCGCTCACCGTGACGCGTGGGCCCAGCTTCTGTGGTCGCGACCGTGAGGGCGGCGGCGAGCCGCACCTACCTTGCTGCGTACGCTGCGCAACCGTGACGGCGTTTCCGTGGTCCAATACTCTCGTGGAAGGCGGGCACGCGCTCACCTCCGCGCTCGGACGGATCACCATCTCGAGCGATGCGATCGCGCGCATCGTCGGCGAGACGGCGCTCGAGTGCTACGGCGTCGTCGGCATGGTCGCGCGCGGTCCCGATGAAGGGCAAGGTGCGGCGGCTCCTCCGCCGCGATGCGACGACACAG
Organism: uncultured Thermoleophilia bacterium; assembly: GCA_963762675.1. Classification (GTDB taxonomy): domain Bacteria; phylum Actinomycetota; class Thermoleophilia; order Gaiellales; family Gaiellaceae; genus Palsa-739. The sequence goes on from CAVXLS010000003.1 coordinate 510,972, forward strand.
GGGATCGAGGTCGCCCGCGCAGCCGACGGAGGCGTCACCATCGACCTCCACGTGGTCGTCGAGTACGGTCTGAACCTCGCCGAGGTAGCGTCGAGCGTCCGCAACAGGGTCGCCTACGAGGTGGAGCGGCTGACCGGGCTGCCGGTGCGCGCCGTCGAGGTGCACGTCGACGACGTGCGGGGCGCGACGTGACCGCGGAGCGCGACCTCGAGGCCGTGCAACAGGTCGTCGGCGCGGCGCTCGCGTCGCTCGAGGCGAGCCGGCGCCGGATCGACGACCTCAACGTCTACCCCGTGCCGGACGGGGACACAGGGACGAACCTGACGATGACGGTGCGGGCGGTGGCGGAGGCCGTGGAGGAGTCGCAGGCGTCCGACCGCCACTCGCTCGCCCGGGACGTGGCCCGGGGCGCACTGATGGGGGCGCGCGGCAACTCCGGCGTGATCCTCTCCCAGATCGTGCGCGGGGCGGCCGACGTGCTCGCGCAGTCGACCAACGGAATCGACACGCCGCTGGCGGCGAAAGCGCTTCGCGGCGCCGCCGACGCCGCATACCGTGCGGTCCGGCGGCCGGTCGAGGGAACGATGCTCTCCGTGATCCGTGAGCTCGCCGAGGAGGCCGAGACGCGCTCGGCGACCCCCGAGGCGCTCGGAGAGCTGCTCGTCGACCTCGTCCGTCGCGGCGAGGAGGCCGTCGAGCGGACGCCCGAGCAGCTCGCCGTCCTGAGGGAGGCAGGAGTCGTCGACGCCGGTGGAGCAGGCCTGCTCGAGCTCGTGCGCGGCGTCGCCTCGGCCGTCAGCGGCGAGCCGGTGCCGGCCGCTCCCGCGGCCGGCGAGCCGCTCAGCGTCGAGGCAATCCACCAGGAGCGCTCCCGCTACCGGTACTGCACGGTCTTCGTCGTCGAAGGCGAGCACCTCGACCGCGAACGCCTCGAGGCAGCGCTCGAGCTGCTCGGCGACTCGCTGCTCGTCGTCGGCGACGAGTCCGCGCTCAAGGTGCACGTGCACACCGACGACCCCGGAGCAGCGCTCTCGCTCGGGACCGCCGTCGGTGCCGTCGACCGGATCGAGATCGCGAACATGCACCAGCAGACCGAGGAGCGGGAGCGGCGTCTCCTTGCGGCGGTGCCCGACCCTGAACCGGCGCGGGCCGGCGTGGTGGCGGTCGTAGCCGGCGCCGGCAACCGGCGGCTCTTCGAGAGCCTCGCCGCCGATGTGGGCCCAATCCGGATCGTCGAGGGCGGGCAGACGATGAATCCGTCCACCTCGGACCTGCTCGACGCCGTGCGGGGGCTTGCGGCCGAGGAGGCGATCCTGCTTCCGAACAACTCGAACGTCCTCCTTGCCGCGGAGCAGGCGGCGCTGCACGCGGAACGACCCGTCGTGGTCGTCCCCTCCGACTCGATCCCCGCCGGGCTGGCGGCCATGGTCGCCTTCGACGGGGCGAGCGGCGCCGCGGAGAACGCCGAGGAGATGCGCAGAGCAGTCGCCTCCGTCGCGACCGGCGAGGTCACGCTCGCCTCCCGCGACGTCCGCCTGAACGGCGTCTCCATCCGGAAGGGCGAGTGGGTGGGGCTCGCCGGAGGCGACCCGGTGGCCGGCGGCAGCGACTTCGACGCGGTCGCGGCCGGAGTCGTGGAGCGCCTGCTCGACGACGGCGCCGGCGGGTCGCGAGAGCTGCTGACGATCCTCACGGGCATCGACGAGCCCGAGCTCTCCGGGCTCCTGCGACGGCTCGCCGAGAGGCACCCGACGCTCGAGGTGGACGTCCAGGACGGCGGACAGCCGCACTATCCGCTGCTCCTGTCCGCCGAATAGGGTGTCGCGCGTGTCGCGGCCGATCCGGATCCTGCTCGTCGAGGACAACGACGTCTTTCGGGAGGCGCTCGAGCTGCTGCTCGGGATGCGCTCGGAGGTCGAGGTGGTGGCGTCAGTCCGCGACGGCGCCGAGGCCGTCGCCGCCGCGGGAGAGCACCGGCCCGAAGTCGTGGTGATGGACTACCGGCTCCCCGGCCTCGACGGCGTCCAGGCCACCGCAGCGGTACGCGCGGCGTTCCCGGAGATAGCCGTCGTCGGCCTCACCGCGTCGGCCAGTGAGCGCGAGATGGCGGCCCTCTACGAGGCCGGCGCGAGCGCGTGCCTGACGAAGGACCGAGAGCTCGGGGAGATCGTCGACGCGATCCGCGAGGCGGCGGGAAGACATGACCCTCACGACTGACAACACGGCGATCGTCCTCGACTCGACCGCCGACCTCCCCGATGCGGCCGAGCGGTTCCGCAACTGGCGCGTGGTTCCCCTCTACGTCAACTTCGGCGATGCGAGCTACCGCGACGGCGTCGACATGCACGCGGACGAGTTCTACGAGCGGCTGCGTACTGCGACCGCGCTTCCGACCACCTCGCAGCCGACGCCGGCCGACTTCGCCGCCTGCTACGAGGAGCTCTCGGGCTACGAGCGCATCCTCTCGATCCACATCGCGTCCGAGCTGTCGGGCACCGTCGGCAGCGCCGGCACCGCGGCGGCCGACCTCGGCGACGGGCGGGTGCGGACCGTCGACTCGGGAGTCGCGTCTGCAGCGATCGCAATGCTCGGACTCGCCGTCCAGCGCCGTCTCGAGCGCGGCACGACCGACGAGGAGGTGGACGAGCTGGTCGAGCGTTTCCGACGCGAGCGCGGACTGCTCTTCACGGTCGACACGCTCGAGTTCCTCGCGCGGGGCGGGCGGATCGGGCGTGCGCGTGCGTTCGCCGGCGAGCTGATGCACGTGAAGCCGATCCTGACGATCGCGGACGGCGAGGTCGTGCCGGTGAAGCGCGTGCGCGGCAACCGGAAGGCGTTCCAGGAGTTCGTCGACGCGCTCGAGTCGGGGACGCGCGACGAGCCGGGCCTGCGGATCGGCATCGCGCACGCGGCGGCTCCCGAGCGTGCCGAGGAGATCGCCAAGCTCGTGCGCGACCGCCGGCCGCAGGCTGAGATCGAAGTGGTCACGGGGCTCGGCGCCGTGCTGGGCGCGCACGCCGGGCCGGGCACCGTCGGTTTCTTCTGGTTCTCCGACGAGGTCTAGTCGTCCGCGCCGTCGTCGTGCGCGCGGCCCGTCGTCGGGCGGACCGTCCAGCTCGGGGCGGCCGGCAGGTTCGCCTTCGGGCTGAGGCGCCCCACCGGGTCGTTGCCGGCCGAGGCCTTCCCCAGCAGGAGGACGTTGAGCACGACCGCCGCAGCCGCGGCGGCTGCGACGAGGAAGACGGCGAGGACACGTTGCGAGGTCACGCCGCGCACGCTAGCGCGTCCTCGGCGAGGCGGCGGCGCAGGTCGGCAGCGTCCGCCGGACGGTTCGCGAGCAGTGCGGCCCGCGTCCGTCCGGAGCCGTCGAGGTAGCGGACGGCGTAGGAGTCCCCGTCTCCCTCGAGCTCGAACGGGTCGTCCGGGTCGGGGCTCCCCACGACCTGCAGGCGCTGGCCGAACTGATCCGACCAGACGTAGTGCGGTGCGGGCGCAGCCGCGGGGAGCCCGAGGATCAGGCGGGCGACCGCGACGCCGTCGAGTGCCGCCGCCGTCCAGTGCCCGGGGCCGACGACGTCGCCGGCCGGGTGGACGTGCATCGCGGGCCGGCGGGGAAGCAGCTCGCCCACGGGCTCGACACCGACGCCCACGAGGACGGCGTCCGCTCGCAGCTCCGCGCCGTCGGTCAGGAGCACGGAGGCGATTCGCCCCGACGCGTCGGCGCGGAACGAGGCGAGGCCGGTCTGCAGGCGGACGTCGACGCCGTGCGCGCGCCAGCGCTCGGCGAGCAGGCGGCCGACGGAGCTGCCGAGCACACGCGCGACCGGCGCAGCCGCCGCCTCGACGATCGTCACCTCGACACCGAGCGAGCGGGCCGTCGAGGCGACCTCGGCGCCGATGAAGCCGCCGCCGATCACCACGAGCCGTGCTCCGGGAACGAGGTCTTCGCGGAGCGCCCGGGCGTCGGCGAGCGTGCGCAGCTCGTGGACGCCCGCCGGGCTCTCGAGCGGCAGGCGGCGCGGGCGCGCGCCGGTCGCCACGACGAGGTGGTCGAACGGGATCTCCTCGCCGCGGCTCGTCCGTGCCACGCGTGCGGTCTCGTCGACGGAGACCACGCGCCGACCCGGCCGGAGCTCGATCCCGCGGTCGTCCCAGAAGCCGGGCTTCCGCAGCAGGAGCGACTCCTCGTCGCGGATGCCCGCGAGGAACTCCTTCGAGAGCGCCGGCCGCTCGTACGGGGCGACCGGCTCCTCGCCGAGGAGGAGCACGCGGCCCTCGAAGCCCTCGGCCCGGAGCGTCTCGGCGGCGCGGGCGCCGGCGAGGCCGGCGCCGACGATCACGACCGAGCCGGGAGTCATGCCGCCTGCTCCTCGATGACCGAGATGGCCGCCATCGGGCACGCGGCGGCGGCGTCGAGGACGGACGGGTTCTCGCTCGAGCCGGTGCGCAGCGAGACGAGTCCGCCGTCGTCGACCTCGAAGACCTCGGGTGCGAGCTCGGCGCAGGCGCCGAAGCCGCTGCACAGCGAGCGGTCGATCACGATCCGGTACATCAGGTGCTCCTTTCGCGAGCAGGTGCGGGGGTGACGAGCGGGCGGGTCGGGGCCGGACGGGTCGGACGGGTCAGTGCGCGCCAGGCCGTCGCGAAGGCGACCGCCCCGAGTGCTCCCAGGTACAGACCTCGAGCCCACGGCTGGGACGAGTCGGTGCCGGCCAACAGGCCGTGGAGCGTGCCCATGAGGAAGACGAGGTACGTCGCCCAGTGCAGGCGCCGCCAGTTGCGTGCTCCGATGCGGCGGCGGAGGGAGAACGAGACGAAGACCAGCGCCATCAGCTCCGCGCTCAGTACGCCGAGCGAGACCGCGACCGGGCGATACGGCGACGCGCCCGGCAGGAGCAGGCCGGCGAGCGGCATCCGCACCGTCCGGTCGAGCACCAGCGCGAGGCCGTGGAGACCGAGCGCTCCGAGCCCGAGGAGAGCCAGGAAGCGGTGCACGTCCGTCACCGACGCCGTCTTCAGGGCTCGTCCGAACGGACGGGACTTGAGGACGAGGCCGGCCAGGACGGACGCGGTCAGCAGGACGTAGGCGGTCAGGCCGCTGGCCCGCGCGAGCAGCCAGAACGTCGGGTCGGTCTTCATGCGAGGCCTCCGGCGAGGATCGTGCGGCCGCTCTCGGTGACGAGCACCGTGGGCGTCCGCGCTGCGTTCGCCTCCTCGGCGGCGCGCTCGGCGCCGGCGAGGAAGAGCGCCTTCGCCGTGACCTCCGCCTCGACGGCGTCCGTCGTGACGACCGTCAACCGCAGGAGGTCGTTGTCGGCCGGGTTGCCCGTGCGCGGGTCGATCAGATGGTGCAGGTCGCGGCCGTTCCGCCGCCAGCGGCGGCGGTCGCGACCGGAGGTGGCGAGTGCGCTGCCGTCGGTGAGCTCGAGGGTGATCGTCCCGCTGCCCGTCTCGACGCCGATCGGCCACGAGCCGCCGCGCGTCGCGACGTCGCCGCCGGCGTTCACGAGACAGGGGCCTGCGGTCGCGAGCAGCTCGGCGGCCCGTTCCGCTGCATAGCCCTTGGCGATGCCACCCAGGTCGATGCGCACTCCTCGCTCGAGCTCGATCGTCGAGCCTGCGACGCGAACCGTCCCGGCGGCCGGCGGCGGTGTACACCGGCGGTGATGTTGATGTACACCTACATCACCGCCGTCCTCGGCCGCGATGTCCTCGAAGGAGCGGTCGTAGCCGGCCGCGACGAGCGCGTCGTGCACGGTCGGGTCGAAACGACCTTTGCTTCGTTCCCGCCCTGCGAGCGCGAGCTCCACCACCCGGACGAGGTCCGGTCCGGCCTCGAGCGTCCCGGATGCGTTCAGGCGGGACAGCTCGGAGTCGTCGCGGAAGCGAGAGAGGAGCGCTTCGAGCCGGTGGAACTCCGCCTCGGCCGCGTCGAATGCCCGCCCGGCATCCTCGCCGTCGACGAGCAGCTCGATCTCGGTACCCATCGCGTGGAAGGTCCTGCGCTCCATCACGACGTCTTCGTGACCGTCAGCGGTGGCAGCGTGACGACCTTGACCGAGGGGGCAGGGCTCGTCGCGGCGACCGCGCTCGTGGTGGGGCTCGCCTTGGCGTTCGCGATCGCCGCCTTGCGCGCCGCGAGCTGTGCGCGGTAGGTCGCCTGGCGCTGAGCGACGAGCGCCTGGACGAGAGCTCCCTCCCGTCGCAGCTGTGCCGCGCGCGCGTCGAGTGCCTTCAGCCGCGTGTCCTGAGCCGCGGTTCCCCACGGGCGGGCGGCGATCACGGCCCAGGCGAGGAAGAAGACGACGAGCCCGAGCGCGAGCGCGTAGAGCCGGCCGGTGTGGCTAGTCATCCCCGCCTCCTGCAGCCTGCTCGAACCCGTCGTCGCCGTGCGACGCGTGCTTGACGACGACGACCGGCGGCGGCCGTCGATAGATCACCCTCTGCTGGGGTGCGCTGGTCGCGGGAGAGGTGCCGGCGCCGGAGGGTTTCGGGAGCGGCGGCAGCGCGGGTGTCTTCGCCGCCAGCGCCTGCCGGAGCCTGGCCTCGTACGCTGCGAGCTGCTTCGTCTTCGCCGCGACCGCCGCGTCGTTCGCGTGGCGGCTGCCTGCGCCGAGGCCGGTCGTCCGGGTGACCGCCACGGCGCCCAGCACGACCGCCAGGGCCAGCAGGGCGGAAACGATCGCGACATGGGACCTGTGCATCTGGAAAACCTCCTCAGCTCGACGTCTCCCACGCTAGGAGGCGCTGCGTTAGGCGCGGGCGAGCTCGGCCCCAGGGTTTGCGGAGGCATCGGTAAAGGTTCGGCAAAGTGCCGATTGCAGCCGCCTGTGTGCGCGGCACCATTCGATCCATGCGAATCCTGCTCGTCGAGGACGAGGACGCGATCGCCGAGCCGCTCGCGGACGGGCTGCGCCGCGAGGGCTTCGTGGTCGACCGCGCCGCTACCGGCAGCGAGGCGCTCGCGGCCGCCGCGTCCGACCTCGTCCTCCTCGACCTCCGCCTGCCGGACCTCGACGGGCTCGACGTCTGCCGCCGTCTCCGCGAGCGCTCCGACGTGCCGATCATCGTGGTCACAGCGCGCGGCGAGGAGGCGGATCGCGTGGTCGGCCTCGAGCTCGGTGCCGACGACTACGTGGTCAAGCCGTTCGGGTTGCGCGAGCTGATCGCCCGGATCCGTGCCGTCAGCCGCCGGACCTCGTCGCGAGGCTCGACGACGGAACCGCTCCGGATCGGGGCGCTCGAGGTCGACGAGCGCGCCCGGCGCGCGACGCTCGGCGGCCGGGAGCTCGAGCTGACGCCGAAGGAGTTCGACCTCCTGGCCGCGCTCGCCCGCGACCCGGGTGCCGCGATCAGCCGTCGCCGGCTGCTGGAGGAGGTCTGGGAGACGACCTGGTACGGCTCGGCGAAGACGATCGACGTCCACGTCGCGGCGCTCCGGCGCAAGCTCGGCGACCCCGGATGGATCGAGACCGTCCGCGGCGTCGGCTTCCGCCTACGGGCGTGACGCGCCGGCTCCTGCTCGGCTATCTCGGGGTGACGGTGTTCGTCCTCCTGAGCCTCGAGCTGCCGCTCGGCGTCCAGAACCAGCGCACCGAGCGCCGGGACCTGCAGGCGAACGTCGCCCACGACGCGACCGTGCTCGCCGCCGACGCGGAAGACGTGGTGCAGGCTCCCACGCCGAAGCAGCTCGACGCGCTCGCGACGATCGCCTACGGCTACCAGAGCCGCACCGGAGGACGCGTGGTGATCGTCGACAAGCGGGGCTATGCGCTCATCGACACGAGCGCGCGTGTGGCGGGCACCGAGAGCTTCGCGTCCCGGCCGGAGATCAAGCAGGCGCTCGCCGGTAAGTATCCGTCGGGCGTCCGGAGCTCGCAGACGCTCCACCAGCGTCTGCTCTACGTCGGCGTGCCGATCTCCTCCGGCGGCGTCGTCCACGGAGCGGTCCGGATCACCTACCCGATGTCCGCCGTCGACGCGCGGATCCTCCACTACTGGCTGATCCTCGCTCTGATCGCAGCCGTCGTCCTGCTCGGCGCCGCCGTGGTCGGCATCCGGCTGGCCCGGTTCGTGACTCGACCCCTGCGCGGGCTCGAGCTCGCGGCGGGCGCGGTCGGCGCCGGGCGCCTCGACGTGCGCGCCCCCGAGGAGGAAGGCCCCCCGGAGGTCCGGTCGCTCGCCGTCGTCTTCAACGAGACGGTGGAGAAGCTCGGTCGCCTGCTGCGCTCGCAGGAGGAGTTCGTCGCGGACGCCTCGCACGAGCTGCGGACGCCGCTCACGGCCCTGCGGCTGCGACTGGAGAACCTCGAGAGCGCGCTGGAGCAGGAGGATCGGAGAGACCTCGACGCCGCCGTGCGCGAGGTCGACCGCCTCGCGGCGATCGTGGAGGGACTCCTGTCACTCGCCCGCGCCGACGCGGGCACCGCCCCTTCCGAGCACGTGGACGCGTCGGCGGTCGTGCGCGACCGGCTCGAGACGTGGCGGCCTCTGGCGAACGAGCACGCGGTCGGTCTCGTCGCCGAGGTCGACGGCGAGCGTCCGGTGCACGCGAGCGGGGAGCGGCTGGCGCAGGTGCTCGACAACCTCGTCTCGAATGCGCTCGGCGTGGCTCCCGCCGGCTCGACCGTGACGGTCTCCACCCGCCTCGCGCAGCCCTGGGTCGAGGTGCACGTGCGGGACGAGGGGCCGGGCATGACGGCCGAGCAGCGCGCCCGTGCCTTCGACCGCTTCTGGCGGGCGCCCGACCGCGGCGGCGCGGCGGGCGGCTCGGGCATCGGTCTCGCGATCGTGCGCAAGCTCGTGGAGGCGGACGAAGGCGAGATCGAGCTCGCGGACGCCCCCGGAGGCGGGCTCGACGCCGTCGTCCGTCTCCGTGCGGTCTGATCGCGGCCGTCGGCGTCGTCCGTCCGGTTCCACGGGGATACTCGACCCCCTGGCGGTGAGCACGATGACAGGTATCCGTCGACAGACGGTCTTCGCAGGCCTGGACCAGCCACGGGTGTGGCCCGCGACTCCGCGCGCGGCCCGTCCCGAGCGTCTCGAGGCGACGCTCGAGGCGCTTCCCGGCGTCGGCGCGGCGCTCCGGCGCCGCCTCGGCCGGCTCGGTCTCGAGACCGTGCGCGACGTCCTCGAGCATCGGCCGCACCGGTACGAGACGGCCGCCGACGAGGTCGCGATCGCCGCCCTGCGGAGCGGCGAGGAGGTCGTGGTCGTCGGCGAGGTGCTCAACGTGGCGAAGCGCCCGCTGCGCGGCCGGCGGACGCGCGTCACGGCACGTATCTCCGACGGGACGGCGACGATGACGGCCGGCTGGTTCAACCAGCCGTGGGTCGCCGACCAGCTTCGCCCGGGCTCCCGCGTGCGCCTGCGCGGCAAGCTCGGCCGCTACGGCTTCGACGTCCGCTCGTACGATCTCGGCGAGGCGAGCGCGACCGCGGACTTCGCGCCGGTCTATCCGGCCGCCGAGGAGATCGCCTCGAAGACGGTCCGCCGGGTCGTCGAGGCCGCGCTACCCCGCGTGCTCGACGTGCTCGACCCGCTGCCGGCGGAGCTGCGCCAGCGCGAGGAGCTGCCGCTCAAGCGAGACGCGTTGTCCGTCGTGCACCGTCCGGCGAGCGGGCAGGAGGCCGAGACGGGGCGGGCACGCCTCGCCTTCGAGGAGCTGCTCGTGCTCCAGATCGGGATCGCCCGCCGCGTCGCCGAGCGGGAGCGGACGCTCGCCGCCGCGCTCGGCGCGCCCGGAGCGCTGGCCCGGCGCTACCGCGAGGCGCTGCCGTTCGCGCTCACACCCCACCAGGAGCAGGCGATCCGCGAGCTCGACGTCGACCTCGCCCGGACGGTGCCGATGCAGCGCCTGCTGCAGGGCGACGTCGGCTCCGGCAAGACGGTCGTCGCCCTCTACGCGCTCCTGCGCGCCGTCGAGAACGGTCGCCAGGGCGCCCTGATGGCGCCGACCGAGACGCTCGCCGAGCAGCACTTCCTCACGATTGCCGACCTCTGCCTCGAGCTCGGCGTCACCTGCGAGCTGCTGACCAGCGCCCTGCCCGCGCGCGAGCACGCCGCCGTCCGTGGCCGGATCGCGAGCGGCGAGGCGCAGATCGCCGTCGGCACGCACGCGCTGATCCAGCAGGAGGTGGCGTTCGCCGACCTCGCCGCCGCCGTCGTCGACGAGCAGCACCGGTTCGGCGTCGAGCAGCGCACCGCCCTCTCGCAGGCCACCGGGTCCGCTTGCGGAGCCGGATCTCGCGCGGGGTCGTCGCGGCTTGGCCGCGGCGACCCTCCCCGCACGAGGGCGCCGCACGTGCTGCACATGACGGCGACGCCGATTCCGCGCACGCTCGCGCTCACCGTGTACGGCGACCTGGCCGTCTCCGAGATCGCGAAGCCTCCCGCCTCGCGCAAGCCGGTCGTCACGCGCTGGATTCCCGAGGAGCGCGTCTCCGAGGCGTACACGCGCCTGACCCGGCTGCTGCGCGAGGGAAGGCAGGCATACGTCGTGTGCCCGCTCGTCGAGGCCTCCGAGACGACGCTCGCGCGGGCGGCCGAGGAGGAGGCGGAGCGCCTCCGCCGCGCCGAGTTGCGCGACTTCCGCGTCGGCTGCCTGCACGGGCGCCTCAAGCCCGCCGCGCGGCGCGAGCTGATGGCGAGGTTCAACGCGCGCGAGCTGGACGTGCTCGTCGCGACCACCGTGATCGAGGTCGGGGTCGACGTGCCGAACGCGACGGTGATGATCGTCCAGGAGGCCGACCGCTTCGGGCTCGCCCAGCTCCACCAGCTTCGCGGACGCGTGGGGCGCGGCGGCGAGCAGTCGTTCTGCCTGCTCGTCTCGCGCGCGAAGGAGGAGCTCACCGAGGTCGCGCAGGCGCGGCTGGAGGCGCTCTGCGAGACGACCGACGGATTCGAGCTGGCCGAGGTCGACCTCGAGCTGCGGGGCGGAGGCGCCCTGCTCGGTACGCGGCAGTCCGGGATCTCCGACCTGCGCTTCGCGCACATCCGCCGCGACCGGCCGCTGCTCGAGCGTGCCCGCGCTGCGGCGCAGGCGCTCGGCGACCGGCCCGGGCCTCTCGGGGACGCTGTGGACGAGCTCTTCGCCGAGGTCGAGCCGGAAGCCCTCGCGTAACGTGGGGGAACCCAGGCGCGGTCTCGCCTCCGCACGCGGAGGCCGGTGTCTCGGCCGGTGAAACGCGTCACAACGTCACAAGTCGACGCGATAGAGGGCGGCTAGCGTCCCCGCATGTCGGAGTACGCCGCCTTCGCGCGCTTCTACGACGCCGTGCAGGGCGACCGGGCCGACGCTGCGGACTTCGTGCGCTCGCTGCTCGAGCGCGATCACCCGGACGCGCGCAGCGTGCTAGAGCTCGCGTGCGGCACCGGCTCGATCCTCGCCCGGCTCAGGCCGAGGTACGACGTCGTCGGCGTCGACCTCTCGGAGGAGATGCTCGCCGTCGCGAGGCGGAAGCTGCCGGGCGTCGAGCTCGTGCACGCAGACATGACGCGCGTCCGCCTCGGCCGTCGCTTCGACATCGTGCTCTGCCTCTACGACTCGATCAACCATCTCCTCCGCCGGGCGCAATGGGAGGCCGTCTTCGACCGCGCCCGCGAGCACCTGGAGCCGGACGGCGTCTTCGTGTTCGACCTGAACACCGAGCGCCGGCTGGCGGCGCTCGCAGCGGCGCCGCCGGTCGTGCAGTGGTTCGAGGGCAACCTGCTGCTGCTCGACGTCTCCGACGCCGGTCGGGGCGTCGTCGACTGGCGGCTGCAGGTCTTCGAGCAGACCGCCGCCGGGCGCTACCGCCTGCACGAGTCGACGATCCCGGAGCGGAGCTACCCCGTCGAGCGGATCCGCGGGTCGCTCGCGCGACGTTTTCGCCGCGTGCGGGTGGTCGACCCGCTCCGCGCGCGGCCGACCGCGCGTTCCGGACGGCTCTGGCTCGTCTGCAGCGGACCTCTGCCACGCCGGCGCCCGTAGACCGGACATGGATCGCCGCCGCTTCCTGCTCGCCGCTGCCGCGGCTCCGTTCGCGCTCCGGGACGTCCCCGACGCGCTCGCCGGAGCGGCGGGGCCGCTGGCGCTCGTCACCGCCGACCGGGAGGCGCACGTGGCGGTTGTCGAGCTCGCCACGGGGCGCGTCCGCTCCCGCATCCCCACGCGCCCCGACCCGTTCAGCATCGAGCTGGTCGGCTCGCACGCCGTCGTCGCGCACTCCGTCACCGGGGAGGTGTCCGTGATCGGCGGCAACCCGCTCGCGGTGCGGCACGTCGTCGACGGGATTCGAGGAGCCGCGCTACACGGCGGCCGCGGCGCGACGGCCGGCACGCGTTCGTCACCGACTCCGGCAAGCGTCGCCGATCCAGGCGGTCGACGTCCTCCGCGGCGTCGTCGTCGGTCGGCTGCAGCTCCGGCTCTGGCCGCGCCACGTCTCCCTCTCCCCGGACAGGAGGACGCTCTGGGTCGGGCTCGGCACGGCATCGGAGCAGGTCGCGGCCGTCGACGTCTCCGATCCGCGCCGACTGCGGCTCGAGCGCTACGTGCGTCCCGGCTTCCTCGCCCACGACGTCGGGTTCGCACCGGCGGGCGGCAGGATCTGGGTGACCGGCGGCGCGTCGAACGAGATCGCGGTCCACGAGCGCGGCACCTTCCGCGTGCTCCCCGCCGACGCGCCGCCGCAGCACGTGACCTTTCTCGACGGACGGGTCTTCGTCACGAGCGGCGGCTCGGGGACGCTGCGCGTCTACGACGCCTCCGGCCGGCGGCAGCTGAGGACGACCCGGATACCGATCGGCTCCTACAACGTGCAGTACGCGGCCGGGCGGGTGCTGACGCCGTCCCTCGACGAGGGGACGCTCTGCGTCCTCGACGCCGCCGGCCGTCTGCGCGAGAAGGTCCGGGTGGCGACGTCGAGCCACGACGCCTGCCTCGCGCCTGCGTAGGCTCTCGTCGTGCCCTTGCCGACGCTCCTCCTGATCGACGTGCAGCGCGCCTTCGACGAGTCGTCGTGGCCGGAGCGGAACAATCCCGACGCCGAAGCGCGCATCGCCGACCTGCTGTCGGCGTGGCGCGAGGCCGGAGCGCCCCTCGTCCACGTACGGCACGAGAGCTCCGATCCGACCGGGCGCTTCCGCCGCGGGACGCCGGGCTTCGACTTCAAGCCGGAGGCGGCCCCGCTGCCGGGCGAGCCGATCCTGGACAAGCGAGTCAACGGCGCGTTCGTCGGCACCGACCTGGAGGAGCGGCTGCGCGCCGCCGGCGCCGAGACGGTCGTCGTCGCCGGCCTCACGACCGACCATTGCTGCTCGACGACGGCCCGCCTCGCCGGCAACCTCGGCTTCGAGACGTGGTTCGTCTCGGACGCGACCGCGACCCATGCGCGCGCGGGCTTCGACGCCGAGACGATCCACGGCACGGCGCTTGCGAGCCTCGACGGCGAGTTCGCCGAGGTGCTCGACACGGCCGAGGCGATCCGGCGGCTGCGTCACGCGTCGCGGGCCGGGTAACCGACCGTGTCGCGGCTGCTCGGACGATCCTAAGCTTGTGCTCGATGCGTGTCATCGCTGGCAGCCGCAAGGGGCACAAGATCGCCGCCCCGCACGGCCTCGACACGCGTCCGACGTCGGATCGCGTGCGCGAGAACGTCTTCAACCTCGTCGGGCCGCTCGACGGCTCGACCGTGCTCGACCTCTACGCGGGCTCGGGCGCCCTCGGGATCGAGGCGCTCTCCCGGGGCGCGTCGCGCGCCGTCTTCGTCGAGCGCGACGCCGACGCCGTCCGTACGATCGAGCGCAACCTCGACCGGCTGCGCCTCACGGGAGCGCGCGTCGTCCGCGGCGACGTGATCGCGACGCTCGCCCAGGAGACCGCGGCGGGCAGGAAGTACGATCTCGTGCTGGTCGACCCTCCCTACGGCATGTACCCGGAACTCCAGTCTCAGCTCGCACGCCACCTGCCGCCGCTGCTCGCGGCGGACGGCCTGCTCGTCGTCGAGACGGACGCGCGCGTGGAGCCGGAGCTGCCGCTGCCGCTGCGGACGAGCCGCAAGTACGGCCAGGCGCGGATCTCGATCTTCGAGGGGGCCGCGTGATCACGGCCATCTGCCCCGGCTCGTACGACCCGGTCACGAACGGCCATGTGGACGTGATCACGCGTGCTGCCGGGATCTTCGACCGTGTCGTCGTCGGCGTCGTCGGCAACCCGCACCACAAACAGCCGATGTTCACGATCGACGAGCGCGTCGACTTCCTGCGGGGTGCGCTCGGTCACCTGCCGAACGTCGAGGTGGACGTCTTCCGCGAGCTCGTCGTCGAGTTCGCGCACAAGTGGGAGGCGAAGGCGATCGTCAAGGGACTCCGCGTGATCTCCGACTTCGAGTGGGAGTTCCAGATGAACCAGCTCAACCGGACGCTCGCCCCCGACGTCGAGACGGTCTACGTGATGGCGAGCCCGCAGGTCAGCTTCGTCTCCTCGAGCGGCGTGAAGGAGATCGCGGAGTTCGGCGGCGACGTCTCCGCGCTCGTGCCGGGGCCGGTCGCGCGCCGGTTCAAGGAGCTCTTTCCCGACGGCCGTCCGGGCACGCCCGAGAAGCCGACCGAGTAACCGCTGCGCACCCGGACCGCGGTAGCCGAAGGCCGGGCTACACTTCCACGGCATGGACGTCCTCGTACTGATCGACAAGCTCGACGACCTCGTACACAACGCGAAGGCTGTCCCTCTCACAGACCAGGTACGGATCGACCGCGAGGAGATCTACGACATCCTCGACCAGATGCGCGCGACGATCCCCGAGGAGATCAAGCAGGCGCGCTGGATCGTCAAGGAGCGGCAGGAGATGCTCGCCGAGGCGAAGCGCGAGGTCGACCGGCTGCTCGCCGAGGCGCGCGAGCAGGCCGTCCGGGAGGCATCGCAGACGGAGATCGTCAAGATCGCCGAGCGCCAGGCCGAGGACATCATCGACGACGCTCGCCGCCAGGCCCGAGAGATGCGGCTCGAGATGGAGGACTGGGCCGACTCGAACCTCGCCTCGCTCGAGGTCAACCTCGAGCGGTTCCTCACCGCGGTGCGCCGCGGCCGCGAGCGCCTGCACGAGCGCTCGCAGGAGACGGTGGTCGCCGGCATCGGACCGAGCGACGGCGCCGGGCTCGACGAAGGCTACTGACCGACCGGGTCGGCGCGTAGCGCCGGCTCGGCGTCGATCACTGTCCGGTCACGGCGGGCGGGGCTTCCCGGCCGTCCGAGGCGATCCGGGTCGCGCGCTCGAGCCACGGCGTTGCCTCGAGACGCTCGAAGGTCTCGGTCGCCTCGGCGAGGAGCGGCTCGGCCTCCCCGGCGAGACCCTCGCCGGCGAGCCAATCGGCATGCTCGAACTGGACGACGGCGAGGGTGAAGGGCCACCCGAGCTCCCGGTAGATCCCTGCTGCGACCTCGAATCCCTCCTCGACGTCCCGCTCGCTGCGCAGGGCGGCCCGGCGGGAGCCGTAGCGCGCGGCGAGCGCACGGAGTGCGGGGCTCGTATGGCCCGGCGGCAGCGCCTCGATCATGCCGATCAGCTGGTCGAGCTTCGCCGTCTCGCCGAGCGCGCACGCGGCCTCGAGCGCAAACTGGAGCGCCCCCTTGAGGTTGAGGATGCCGAGCAGAGCTCGTTCTCCGATTGCCGCCTCGGCGTGTTCCAACGCGTCGGCCGGCCGCTTCTCCGCGAGGAGCAGGGCCGCCTCGACTGTGTTCGACAGCGCGCGCCCCTCGGGGCTGGCCAGATCAAAGGCTCCGCCGGCGAGCGCCTGCTCGAGCACCCGTCGGGCGTCGTCGACGCGCCCGCGCTCGATGTAGATCCGGAAGAGCGCGAACTCGGCCTGCGGGTCGTCGTTCGCCGCGGCCTCCGCCTCCGCACGCTTCCAGCGGCCGAGGGAGAAGGCCGCCCAGGTGAGCCCCCCGCGGGCCTTCCGCTCGTCGAGCCGATCTCCGATCCGCAGCGCCAGCTCGAGGTAGCGCCGATAGAGGCCGTCGATCTCCTCGGTCCGGTCGGCCTGGTCCAGGCAGACCGCGAGGTTGTTGTAGGCGCGCGTCGCCGCGCGATGAGCGTCGTGCTCGACGGCGACCTCGAGTGCGTGACGCAGGAGCAGCATGCCCTCCTGGTGGCGGCCGCGTCGCTGGAGCACGAGGGCCTTCGTGTTCAAGGCGTGGGAGAGCACGTCGGGGAGTTGCAGCGCCTCGGCGATCTCCAGCGCCAGCTCGAGCGGCGGGAGCGCCTCCTCGTTGGCGCCGGAGAGCATCAGGAAGCGGCCGAGCTCGGCGGCCACGAGCGCGAGGTCCGAGTCGCGCTCTCCGTCCACGAGGGCGCCGAACGCCTCGTGCAGAAGGGTGATCGCATCGGCGAGCCGTCCGTCGTGGAGGGCGAGCTCGCCCAGCTCTGCCTTCGTATGGGCGGCAGCCTGCGCATCGCCTACCGCCTCGAACAGCTCGAGCGATCGCTCGAGATGCGCCTTTGCCACCGGCAGCTTCGCCGCGTGTCGCGCGGCCAGGCCAGCTCGTTCGTGCAGCTCCGCTTGCCCGCCCGGGTCGTCGGCGAGGGCGAGCGCCTGCTCGTAGTAGCGCTGCGCCTCGGCCGCTGCGGCGAGCGAACCTGCCCGCTCGCCCGCCGCCACGAGCGTGTCGCGCGCGTGTTCTCTGATTGCGGGTGCGTCGGCCGCGTCCGGGTCGGCCTCGTATGCGGCCAGGTAGTGGGAGGCGATTACCTCGACGGCGTCCAGCTCGCCGGCGAGCGTCGTCAGGTGCGCCGCCGCGGCGAGGTGGCGCACCTTGCGCTCCGCTCGCGCGAGAGTGTCGTAGGCGACCTGGCGAAGCAGGTCCTGCAGGAAGCCGTACTGGCCGCGTTCGGGCGAGCGCGGGTCGGTCTGGAGGCCGAGGATCTCGCGGCGGGTGAGGAAGGCGAGCAGCGGCTCCAGCTCCGCCTCGCTGCGGCCGCTGACCGCGACCAACCCGTCCCTGGTGAACGTCTTTCCGAGGACAGCCGCGTCCTGGATGACGAGCCGCTCGTCTGGTGCCCAGCCCGTCCAGTCGCGCCGCCGCCAACGCGTGCAGTGTCTCCGGGATCTCGAGCGCGTCCAGAGACCCGGTCGGCCGGTAGACGTCGCCCTCGCGTACGAGCAGGCCGCGGTCGAGCAGCATCCGCACCGTCTCGACCGCGTACAGCGGCACGCCCTCCGCGCGTGCGAGCACTCGGTCGCGGTCCTCCTCCGGAAGCCCCGGCACGAGGCCGTCGAGGAGCGCGCTCATCGCCTCGTCCGGGAGCGGCTCGAGCGCCAGCGTCGTCGTGTTCCGCACCGAGCCGGGCCAGGCCGGATGCCGGTGCGCCAGATCGGGGCGCGCGAGCGCGAGCACGAGAATCGCGTGGTTGC
Source organism: uncultured Thermoleophilia bacterium (assembly GCA_963762675.1). Taxonomy (GTDB): domain Bacteria; phylum Actinomycetota; class Thermoleophilia; order Gaiellales; family Gaiellaceae; genus Palsa-739. The sequence goes on from CAVXLS010000003.1 coordinate 528,360, forward strand.
GCGACCACTCGAGCAGGTACTCGACGAACTCGAGCAGCGCCGCATCCGCCCACTGGAGGTCCTCGAACACGAGCACGATCGGCCCGCGGTCGCTTACCCGCTCGAAGAAGAGCCGCCACGCGCCGAACAGCTCCTCCTTCTCGCGCGCCTGCCGCTCCTCCAGCCCCAGCAGGTGCGCGAGGCGAGGCTCCACCCACTCGCGCTCCTCGGCGTTCGGCAGAAACTCGGCCAGGGTCGCCTGCAGCTTCTGCCGAGCAGACGCCGGCTGCTCCGTCTCTGCGATCCCGACCTGCAGCCGCACCATCTCGACGAGCGCCCAGTAGGCGACGCCCTCGCCGTACGAGAGACAGCGGCCTCGATGCCAGTACGTCGTTTGCGCGAGCCCGTCGAGGTACTTGTACAGCTCCCAGGCGAGCCGGGACTTGCCGATCCCGGCGATCCCCACGACCGAGAGCAGGTGCGCCTTCCCCTGCTCCGCGGAGGCGTGAAACAGCTCCTTGACCAGGCGTAGCTCACGGTCGCGGCCCACGAACGGCGCCTCGAGCCCCTCCGAGCGGCGCCCTCCGCCCCGGCCGGCGGCGACCCGTAGCGCCCGCCAGAGCGGCACCGGCTCCGCCTTGCCCTTCAGCCCGAACTCGCCCGCGTCCTCGTAGACGACCGCGGCCTCGCTCGCGCGCCGCGTCGTCTCGCCGACGAGCACCGAGCTCGGCGCCGCCGCCGCCTGGACACGCGAGGCGGTGTTGACGAGGTCGCCCGCGACCATGCCCTGCCCCTCGGCGCCGAGCGTGACCGCCGCCTCGCCCGTGAGCACGCCTGCGCGGGCGCTGAGATCGTGGCCGAGCCCGGTCACCGCATCCACGAGCTCGAGGGCGGCTCGCACCGCCCGCTCGGCGTCGTCCTCCTGTGGGGTCGGCGCGCCCCAGACCGCCATCACGGCGTCGCCGATGAACTTCTCCACGGTGCCGCCGTACCGGCCGATCACGCGCCGTGCGGTCTCGAAGTACTCGGAGAGAAGCTCGCGCACGTCCTCCGGATCGCGCGACTCGGACAAGGGCGTGAAGCCGACCAGATCCGCGAACAACACCGACACCGTCCGCCGCTCGGCCACCGGAGAGGCGACCGTCGCCGGCGCCGCCGCGATCCCCTCGACGAGCGGGGCGCCGCACTCGCCGCAGAACTTCCTGCCCGGCTCGTTCGGCGTGCCGCAGGCGGGGCAGAGCCTCGCCAGGGCGGCGCCTCACTCGCCGCAGAACTTCACGCCGGCGCCGTTCTCTGCCGAGCAGCGTGGACACGTGGCCACGCGAAGAGCGTAGTGGACGGCGTCGAGCCGTTCGAGCGCCTGCGCCGCGCAGTCGCCGCTAGTCGTGCCCGAAGCGGACGTCCGGCAGCAGCCGGTGCAGCCAGCGCGGTCGCGCCCACGCGTAGCGTCCGAAGACGCGGAGCAGCGTGGGGACGAGGACGAGCCGGACGAGCATGGCGTCGAGGAGGACGGCGACGCCGAGGATCACGCCCATCTCCTTCGGCGGCAACGGGCCCGAGAGGGCGAAGGTGAGGAAGACGGCCACCATCACGGCCGCAGCCGCGAAGATCACGCGCCCCGAGTGGGCGACCCCGCCGACGGCCGCCTCGTGCGGGTCGCCGGAGCGGTCGAAATGCTCCTTCGCCGACGAGAGCAGGAAGACGGTGTAGTCCATCGAGATCGCGAAGATCATCGCGAAGAAGAACACCGGACCCCATGCGTCGAGGAAGCCCTGCGACTCGAAGCCGAGCAGGCCGGCGCCGTGCCCGTCCTGGAAGATCAGCCGGGCGATGCCGAACGCCGCGCCGGTCGCGAGGAGGTTCGTGAGGACGCCGAGTGCGGCGATCAGCGGCGCCTGGAGCGCCACGAGCAGGAGCAGGAAGCCGAGCCCGAGCACGACGCCGATCACGAGCGGTGTCTTGGCGGACAGGGCGCGCTCGAGGTCGTGGTTCTCGGCGACGGCGCCGCCGACGAGCGCCGCCGACGGCAGCGCCGCGCGCAGGCGATCGATCGTGTGGCCGACGGCCGGGCTCGACGGGTCGGCGACCGGCGTCGCCTGGACGAGCGCAAGCGAGCCCGCGCCCGGCTGCGGGGGCGAGACGGCGCGCGATCCCGGGGTCGCGGCGCGGCGATCGCGGCCACGCGCGACGCCTCGCTTCTGGGGGCGACGATCTGGAGTGCGCCGGGCGCACCGGCGCCGAACGCCTGCTGCACCTGTCCGTAGCCGACCCGCGAGGAGTCGTGCTGCGGCACGACCTTGATCGACGGCATCCCCGTCTCGCAGGCCGAAGACGGGCAGGGCGAGCAGGACGAGCAGGAGCGTCGCCGCCGGGCCGAACACGTGCGGGTGGCGCCACAGCCGCTCCCCCCAGCGGGCGAACGCGGGCGAGCGGTGCTCGCCGGAGTGGACCCAGCGGAGCGAGAGCGCGTCGACCTTCGGGCCGAGCCGGGCGAGGGCAGCGGGCAGGAGCGTCAGCGTCGCGAGCAGCACGAAGACGACGCTGAGCATGATCCCGAGGCTCATCGACCGGAACGCGGGGCTCGGTACGAGCATCACGGCCGAGAGGGAGACGAGCACCGTCATCCCGGAGAAGAGCACCGCCTTTCCGGCGGTGTCCATCGTCTCCGCGACCGCGTCGCGCGCGTCGAGTCGCGAGCCGAAGAACGCGCCGCGGAAGCGACTGACGATGAAGAGCGCGTAGTCGATGCCGAGCGCCAGCGCGAACATGAGCGCGAAGTTCATCGCCCAGATCGAGATCTCGAAGCCGTGCGTGAGCAGCGCGAGCAGCCCCGCGGACGCAACGAGGCCGAGGATGGTCAGCATCAACGGCAGGCCGGCGGCGACGAGCGAGCCGAACGCGAGCACGAGGATCCCGAGCGTCACCGGCCAGGAGAGGAGCTCCGACTTCATCATCGCGGAGCGGTTGGCGGTGTTGAAGTCGCTCCACATCCCCGACGCGCCGGTCAGCGAGACGATCACGCCGGCGGCGCCGGCGCCGGCGAGCCTCCCCTTCAGGGCCTCCGCCGCCGCGACCATGGCGGTCGGGTCGCCGGCGGCGCCGCCGAGGACGAGGGCGGTGTGCCCGTCGGAGGAGACCGTCGACCCGGCGGCGGGCGGAACGACCCGCGAGACACGCCGGTCGGAGCGCAGGATCTGCTCGACGCGCGCGACGGTCGCGCGGAAGGCGGGGTCGGAGGCGACGCGCGTCGGTGAGTGGACGACGACCGTGAGCGCCGAGCTCGAGAGGCCGCCGAAGTCGCGCTGGATCAGCGCCCGCGCCTGCACGGACTCGGATCCGTTCGCCTGCCAGCCGGCACCGGAGAGCGCCGTCTCGACCCTGGGGGCGAAGGCGCCGAGCGCGACCGCGACGACCGCCCACGCGAGCGCGACGAGCCGCACGTGGTCGGCCGTCCAGCGACCGAGGCGCCCGAGCGGGCCGAAGGCCCCGGCGGCCTCGCGGACGTGCTCCGCTCCCGCGGGGTCTGCTGCGATCTCGGCCATGGCTAGAGGATCCTTCCGTTGCGGGGTTCGAGCGGCAGACCGGCGCGGCGCCAGCCGTGCATGCCGCCCTTGAGGTTGACGACGTCGAGACCGGCGCTCCGGAGCCGGGCCGTCGCAGTCCGGGAGCGTGAGCCGCTGCGGCAGACGGCCACGTAGACGCGGTCTGCAGCGAGCTCGTGCGTGCGCTTGCCGAGCGTCGAGAGCGGGATGTTCTTGGAGCCCGGGACGTGCCCGGCTTTCCACTCGCTTCGCTCGCGGACGTCGAGGATCATCGCCTCGCGCTGCGACGCCCGCTCGTGCGCGTCGGTGGCGGTGATCGAGGGCGGGAAGAGAAGGGAGAGCAGGCCCATCAGGCCACCCCGCCGGTGGCGGGCTCGAGCGGCAGGCCGATCGCATGCCACGAGAGGAGTCCGCCGCTCAGGTTCAGCACGTCGTAACCGAGCCGGCGGAGAGGCTCGATGACGGATCCGCTGCGGGCGCCGCTGCGACAGATTGCGACGATCCGTGTGTCCCCCGGCAGCTCGTGCAAGCGCTGCCCGAGCTCGCCGAGCGGAATGTGGAGCGCATCGCGGATGTGGCCGTGGTGCCACTCGTGCGCCTCGCGGACGTCGACGGCGATCGCCTCGCCGCTCTCGAGCAGCGGGTGCGCCTCGCGCGGATGGATCTCCGTGCTCACGTCGCCGAAACCTCCTCCGTCAGTTCGATGCCGTGGCCCGGGAGGTCGGAGACGCCGCCGTCGGCCACGTGGACGACGTTCGCGACGCCGGCGCGGCGCAGCACCGAGGCGGCCAGGCCTGCCCGGTTGCCGGCTGCGCAGATGACGGCGACGGGCGTGCCGTTCGCCGACCGGGCGAGCTCGTCGAGCCGGTCGTGGCCCAGCTCCTGGTAGGGAATGCCGACCGAGCCGGCGACATGACCGGTCGCCCACTCGTCGGGGTCGCGCACGTCGAGCAACGTCACCTCCCGCCGGTGCAGGCGCGCCGCGAGCTCGGGCACCGAGACCGACTCGATCGACTCGAGCGGGAGGCCGGCCTCGTCCCAGGCCGCCACGCCGCCGGCGAGGATCCCCAGCACGCGGCGGAAGCCGACCGCCTCGAGCCGTCGCGCCATCACACGTGCCCGGTTGTCGTCCTGTGCGGTGACGACGACGGGCGCTTCCGGGTCGAGCGCGGCGGCGGCACGGCTGCCGACGGCGGCCCGCACCATCGTCGCGTTCACCGAGCCGGGGACGTGCCCCGTCGCCCAGGCTGCCGGGTCGCGGCCGTCGACGAGCACGGCCCCTCCTTCCAGCAACGACGCGACGTGCGCGGGCGCGAGGCGGTCCAGGCGAGCCGCCTCGGCGAGCAACGGCCCGCTGTTCAGCGCGACGATGCGCCGGAAGTTCGGCGGTTGGGGCTTGAGCTCCCGCGTCAGCCGCTCGACGAGATCCGTGGCGGTCGCCGCCCCGAGCGCCGGGTTGAAGCGCCGCTCGAAACCGATCGTCGACGCGGGTGCCTCGCTCATCGAGGCACTGCCGCAGAGCGAGCCGCCCAGGTGACCCGGCAGCACCTGCACGTGGTCGGGCAGCTCGAGCAGGCGCTGGAGCGAGGCGTGCAGCTCGCGGGCTCCCTCCTCGGCGTCGACGGCGAGATCCGGCCGGGCGACGTCGCCGACGAAGAGCGAGTCCCCGGTGAGCACCGCCCACGGTTCCCGGCCGCGGCCGGCGTCGTAGACGACGTACGCGGTGTGCTCCGGGCGGTGGCCGGGCGTCGCGAGCGCGACGATCCGGACGCTGCCGAGCTCGATCGCGTCGCCGTCGGCGAGGACCTCGTGCTCGTACTCGAGACCGGGGGTCGGAGAGACGTGGATCGTCGCGCCGGTCGTGGCGGCGAGCCGGCCGCGACCCGAGACGTGGTCGGCATGATTGTGCGTCTCGAGCACGTGCCGGATCTCGAACCCGCTGTCCTCGGCGAGCTGGAGATACTCCTCGATCTCCCACTTCGGGTCGACCACGGCGCCGACCTCGTCGTCTGCGATCACGTAGGAGGCGCAGCCGAGGTCCTGGTGCAGTACCTGCCGGAAGAACATGTGCGCTACGCCTCCCAGACCTTGCGCACCGCGCGCTCGACCTTCGCCTCGATCTCGGCGGCGACGGACTCGAGCGCGGGGTTGCCGACGATGCCGAGCAGCGCGGCGGGATCGACGGCGAAGACGTGCGTCGTGCCCTCGCGCTCGGAGACGACGACGTTGCAGGGAAGGAGAGCGCCGAGCTCGGGCTCGATCCCGAGCGCCTCGTGCGCGTACCGCGGGTTGCACGCGCCGAGGATCACGTACGGCTCGGTCTCTGCGCCGAGCTTCTCGCGGAGGGTCGCTCTGACGTCGATCTCGGTCAGGACGCCGAAGCCCTCCTCCTTCAGGGTCTCGCGCACGCGGGCGACCGCGTCGGCGAAGGAGAGCGATGTCGTTCCCGTCAACGTGTAGCCGGCTTCGAGCGAGATGGTCACGAGGTCTATCCTTTCTTATTTGACCAACAAGTGGAATAAAGCTAGCATGGTCGTCAAATGGCCGTGCCCGCACCGATGATCGAGCTGGCCGCGGAGCGTTTCCGCCTGCTCTCCGACCCGACGCGTCTGCGCCTGCTCAACGAGTTCCACGCGGAGGAAGAGATCGCCGTCGGCGACCTCGCCGTGCGCGCGGGGGTGCGGATCTCGAACACGTCGAAGCACCTGCACCAGCTGGAGCGGGAAGGGATCGTCGCGAGGCGCCGACAGGGGACGACCGTCCTCTACCGGATCGCCGATCCGAGCGTCGAGCAGCTCTGCGACCTCGTCTGCTCCGGCCTGCGCGGGCGGTTCGCCCGCCTGGCCGCGCAGGCGTAGGCAAGCGCGGCTGCGCGGCTCTCGCTGGCTACGCTGGCCTGCATGCGGGTGCGCACGGTGGTGGAGTGGGCGCTCACGCTCGCAGGGGCGGTCGCGTTCATCCTCGTCTTCGAGGCCGAGGTCGCGCAGCCGTTCCGCGTTCCGACCTCCTCGATGGAGCCGACGCTCGCGTGCGCGCGGCCGGGCGTCGGCTGCACGGCGTCGTTCAACGACCGGGTGCTCGTCGCCCGCATCGTCTACCGCTTTCGCGGGCCCGGGCGCGGCGAGATCGCCGTGTTCCACGCACCCGCCGCGGCGGCGCGGCTCTGCGGCGAGGGCGGCATCTACCTCAAGCGCGTGATCGGGCTGCCGGGCGACGTCGTGTCCGAGCGGGACGGCTTCGTCTACGTGAACGGGCGCAAGCTCGACGAGCCGTACGTCGACCCGAACGACCGCGACACGCTCACGAAGACGTGGCCCCGTCTCGCCCCGGGCGAGTACTTCATGCTGGGAGACAACCGGGTCGACTCCTGCGACTCGCGCACGTGGGGCCCGGTATCCCGCTCGGCCTTCATCGGCCCCGTCGTGGCGACGTACTGGCCGCCGAACCGCTGGACCGTCCCGTAACCGCACGGCCGCTCGCCGTCCTTCGTCGTCGGCGCCGAGCGCCGAGACGGTCCGAACACCGTTCCGGCGGTGTCGCGGGATCGCCACGACGCCTCTGCGGCCTCCGCCCGGCGGGCATCGGAGTCGATCCTGCCGGAGCCGGGTGGCGCGCTACCGTGGAGTGATGACGACGTTCGACCTCCGCCGGATCGCGCTGCGCAGCGGCGACCGGCACTACGCGGCCGTCGAGGTCGAGCTGGAGCCGCTCGTCATCGGCGGCCAGCCGTACGCGCCGGAGCCCGATCCGCTGCCCGCCGAGCTGACGATCACGAGAGCGAGCAGCGGGACGGTCTTCGAGCTGGGCTTCCGCCTCTCCCTCCACGGACCGTGCTTTCGCTGCCTCACCGATGCGGAGCTGCCGCTCTCGCTCGAGCTCCGCGAGTATCAGGCGACGAATCCGGGCGGCGACGACGAGCTGCGGACCGAGTATCTCGCGGACGACCGGCTCGACGTCTCCGCCTGGGCGCGCGACGCGATCGCGCTCGCGCTCCCCGACAAGATCGTCTGCAAGCCCGACTGCGCCGGCCTCTGCCCGGTCTGCGGCGGCGATCTCAACGTCGAGCCGCACGAGCACCCGGAGGAGGAGGCGGATCCCCGCTGGGCGGCGCTCGAGTCGCTCCGCGAGCGTCCTTCCTGACCGTCGAGCCCGGCGAGTCTGCCGCTCCCGACCCTCCGGCACGGAGCTGGAGCGCGTCGCGGCTATACTCCCCGCCGGCCATGGCCGTTCCGAAGCGGAAGACCTCGAAGTCCCGCCGCGACAAGCGCCGGGCGACGCATGCGATCTCGACGCCGCGGGTCAACGTCTGTCCGCAGTGCGGCCGGCCGAAGCGCCCGCACCACGTCTGCCCGACCTGCGGCACGTACAGAGGCCGCGAGGTCGAGCCGCTCCGGATCGACGCCCCGTAACGGCGTGGCCACTGTCGCCGTCGACGCGATGGGCGGCGACCGCGGCCCGTCGGACATCGTCGCCGGGGCTCTCGCCGCGCGTGCGGCCGACGTGACGCCACTCCTCTTCGGCCCGGCGGGCCTCGAGACCCTCGGGCTCGACCTGCGCGAGGCGCCCGACACGATCGGGATGCACGACAAGCCGGCGGAGGCGGTGCGCGCGAAGCCCCGGAGCTCGCTGGTCTCCGCCGTCCGTGCCGTGGCCGAGGGCGAGGCCGACGCGGTCGTCTCGGCCGGGAACACGGGCGCGATGCTCGCGGCCGGCCTGCTCGAGCTCCGGCGCCTGCCTGGCGTCATGAGACCGGCCATCGCGGTCCCGATCCCGTCGCAGCGCGGTCCGTCGCTCCTGCTGGACGCGGGCGCGAACGCCGACGCGCGGCCCGAGCACCTGCTCCAGTTCGCGACCATGGGCGCGGTCTTCGCCGAGGAGATCCTCGGCATCCCCGACCCGGAGGTGCGTCTCCTCTCGATCGGCGAGGAGCCGGAGAAGGGCAACCAGCTGACGCTCGAGGCGCACGAGCTGCTCGCCGCGGCAGACCTCAACTTCGGCGGCAACGCCGAGGGCCGGGACATCCTCGCCGGTGCGGCCGACGTCGTCGTCACCGACGGCTTCACGGGAAACGTCGTGCTCAAGCTGCTCGAAGGGACGATTCTCACGCTGCTCGGGGCGCTCCGCACGGAGATCGCGTCGACTCCGCGCGGAAAGCTGGGAGGGCTGCTGATCCGTCCCGCCTCGCGCAGCCTTCGCCGGCGACTCGATCCGGACACGTTCGGCGGCGCCTATCTGCTCGGTCTTCGCGGGCTCGCGGTGATCGCGCACGGCAACTCGTCGTCGACGGCGATCGCGAATGCGATCCGCCTCGCAGCCCGCGGGATCGAGCACGACGTCGTCGGCAGGCTCGCTGCGCGCCTTCCCCAGCGGGCCGAGGTTGTATGATCGGCGCGCTTTCGGCCCCCACAGAGCAAACGAGGTGACATGGCAGCGTCGCGCGAGGAAGTCTTCGAGCGGGTCAAGGAAGTCCTGACGGAGCAGCTCGGGATCGAAGAGAGCGATATCACGGAGGAGGCGTCGTTCCAGGAGGATCTCGACGCGGACTCGCTCGACCTCGTCGAGCTGATCATGGAGCTCGAGGACCAGTTCGGGATCAAGATCTCGGACGAGGACGCCCAGAAGATCCAGACCGTCGGACAGGCCGTCGACTACGTCTCGTCGCACCAGTAGTGACGGCAGTGGCGCGCCCCGCGAGCTTGCGCGGCTGATCGACGGGTTACCGCCCGGGCGGGCGGCGACGGCGTTCACGCACGCGTCGTGGGCGGCCGCCCGGACGGAGTCGTACGAGCGCCTGGAGTTCCTGGGCGACAGCGTGCTCGAGCTCGCGGTGGCGCACGCGCTCTACGAGCGCCACCCCGACTTCTCCGAGGGGCGGCTCGCGAAGATCCGCTCGCACGTCGTGTCGCGTGCGAGCTGCGCCGTCGTCTCCCGCGAGCTCGACCTCGGCGCACGGCTCGGCGACTACGCACCCGAGCTCGCGCCCGACGAGCTCGAGCGGCTCGCCCACAACCGGAACGTCCTCGCCGCGCTGCTCGAGGCGGTGCTGGGCGCGCTCTTCCTCGAGCACGGCTTCGCGGCGATCGAGGGGGCCGTCGTGGGCGCGTTCGCGGGCCGCATCGAGTACGCGCTGACGAGCCACGTCGACCACAAGACGGAGCTGCAGGAGGTGCTCGCGCGCACCGGGAAGCAGGTGACCTACACCGTCCTCGCAGCCGAGGGCCCGCCGCACGATCGCAACTTCACGTGCGGCGCGCTCGTGGACGGCGAGCAGCTCGGCGTCGGCTCGGGGAGCTCGAAGAAGGCCGCCGAGCAGGAGGCCGCCCAGCACGCGCTCGCGGCTCTCGCCGGCCCGTCGCCGACAGAACCTCGGTAGCTCCCCGAAGCCCAGGCGCGGCGGCGTAACCGATGGCCGGCGCCGAGGCGGCCAGCATCGTTCGTCTGCTGCCGCTCGAGGGTGTCCGTGCCGGCTCGATCTCGATCGAGCACACGCGCACGCTGCTCGAGGCCGCTCTCTCCGGACCGCCGGACGAAGGTCGGGCGTGCCGCGGAACCGGCCGGCGGGGCATGCGTGCCGGGCGGAGCGCCGGGGTCGTCCGCGACCGTCGCTAGCCTGCGCTCGTGCCCCGTCAGGCAATGGAGGCCTGCTTCTAGGCGTGCATCTTCGCGCGATCAAGCTCCGAGGATTCAAGTCCTTTCCCGATCCGGTCGAGGTGCGCCTCGAGCCGGGCGTCGGCGTGATCGTCGGGCCCAACGGCTCCGGCAAGTCGAACATCTCGGATGCGGTTCGCTGGGCGGCCGGCTCGCTCAGCCCGGGCGAGCTGCGGGCCGAGAAGCCCGACGACGTTCTCTTCGGCGGCTCGGCCGGCCGAGGGGCTGCCGAGTCCTGCGAGGTCGAGCTCCTGTTCGACAACGCCGACGGCACGGTTCCGGTCGACTTCGCCGAGCTGTCCGTCACGCGTCGCCTTCACCGCGGGGGCGAGGGCCAGTACCTCGTGAACCGTGCACCCGTGCGGCGCCTCGACCTCGTCGAGCTCCTCGCCGACCTCGGACTCGGCCAGGGGATGCACTCGATCATCGGCCAGGGCAAGGTGGAGGCGATCCTCGCCTCGCGGCCGGAGGAGCGGCGGGCGCTGATCGAGGAGGCAGCCGGGCTCGGCCGCTTCAAGGCGCGCCGCCATCGTGCCGAGCTGAAGCTCGCCCGGGTCGCCGTCCAGGTCGAGCGCGCGCGCGACCTCGAGGACGAGGTCCGGAAGCGGCTGCGGCCCCTCGCACTGCAGGCGACGGCTGCGGAGCGCGCCGAGAAGCTCCGCGTCGAGATCGCCGGGCTACGGGCGCGGATCGCACAGCTCGAGCTCGCAGGGCTCGAGGAGCGGCTCGCCGAGGCCGACGGCCGGCGCACGGCGGCCGCGCTGGCCCGGCGCGCGGCCGAGGGACGGCTCGAGGCGGTGCTCGAGGAGCGCGGCCGCGCGGAGGAAGAGCTGGCCGACGCCGCGGGTCGGCGCGAGCAGGCGATGCAGGAGCTCTACCGGCTGCGCAGTGCCGCCGAGCGGCTCGGCATCCGGCGCGAGTCGACGACCGGTCTGCTCGAGCGGGCGCGGGCCGAGCTTGCGGCCGCCGAGACGCAGGCGGGCGAGCCGGGCGTCGAGCTCGCGGAGCTGGAGCGCGAGGCGCGCGGGGCCGCCGAGGCTGCACGGGCCGCGGCGGTCGAGCGCGAGATCCGCGCGGAGCGTGCGCGTCAGTCGCTCGCCCGCTTGCTCGGGGCAGAGCGTGCGGCCGCCGCCGCCGCACAGGCCGCGCTCGAGGAGGCGCTCGCCGAGCGCGGCGCGATCGAGGCCGAGCTGACGGGTGCGGCGGGCGAGCGGGAGGCGGCGCTCTCCGTCTCGTACGAGCTGCGCAGCCGCGCCGCCGGGCTGGCCGTGCAGCGGGAGGGGGCGGCGCGGCTCGCCTCCGGCCTGCACGCCGAGCTGGCCGAGGCGGAGGCAGAGGTGCAGCGCGGAGGCCCCTCCCCGCGGGAGCTCGAACGGGCAGCACTGCTCGCCCGAGCGTCGGCGCGGGAGGCGGCGCACGAGCGCGACACGCTCGCCGAGCGCGCGCTGACGGCGGTCGAGCGTCTGGCGACCCTGGAGCGCTCGCTCGCGGAGCGCGAGGGCATCCCGCCCGCCGCCCGGGCGTTCGCCGAGGAAGGCGGGCGGCTGGTGCTCTCGGCGCTCGAGGTCGAGCCTGGGAGCGAGCGCGCCGTTGCGGCTGCGCTCGGCCCGCGCGCCTCGGCCCTGCTCGTCGACGACGCGCGCGGGGCGCTCGCGCTCCTCGAGCGGGCTGCAGAGCTCGGGCTCGGCTCCCTGCGAGTGCTTGCCGGACGCGACCCGCGCGAGCTCGTCTCCGAGCTGTCGGTGGTCGCGAAGGACGCGCTCCTCGACTCGACCGTGCCGGCGGTGACGCCGGAGGGATTCGGCTACGACCCCGCGAAGGGCGAGCTCTGGTTCGCCGGCGAGACCGCGGAGACGGTGCTGCTCGAGCTCGACGCGCGCCGACGAGCGCTCGCAGAAGAGGCGAAGGCGCTCTCCGAGCAGGCGCAGTTCGCCGAGCGGAAGGCAGCGGACGCGGAGGAGCGCGCCGAGGCGGCGGAGGCTGCGTTCGCGGCGGTCGCTCCGCGACTGCGGATCCGGCGGGCGGGCGTGCCGGCGCTGCGCGCCCTGCTGGCGACGGCGCAGCGGCTCGAGCGGGCGCTCGCAGGGCTCGACACCGCCGTCGCGCTGGTCGAGGCTCCGCTGCGCACGCGCGGGGAGGCGGGGGCCGAGCGGACAGCGGGGCTCGGCGAGACGTTGCGAATCCTGGGCGAGCGCGAGAGCACGCTGCGGAGCCGCGTCGCGGCCTCCGGTGAGGCGGCCGCCGCCGCGGAGCGCGACCTCGTGCGGCTCGGTGGCGAAGCGACGGCGAGCGACGGAGACGGGGACGTCGACACTCTGCGAGCCCGGGCGCGCGAGCTTCTGGCCGCCGCAGACGCCGCCGGTGTCGAGGCGAGCGTGGCCGGCGAGCGCGCCCGCGAGGCGGAGTCGGCGCGGATCGACGCCGCCGTACGAGCCGGGCGGCAGCGGGTGCGCCCACACGATCTGGCGCGGCTCGTGGCCTGCGCCGAGCGGTTGGACGACGCGCTCGGCAGCGTCGCCGGGGCTGCCGCCCGCTTCGAGGCGCCTCTACGAGCGCGCGTCGACGCCGGCGGCACGCGGACGGGCGAGCTGGGGGAGGGGCTGCGCCGGCTCGGGGCGGCCGAGGTCGAGCTGCGCCAGGAGCTCTCCGCGGCGGCCGAGGCGGTCTCCGCGATCGAGGTGGAGGTGGCGCGGGTCGAGGCCGAGGCGGACGAGGCACGGCGACGGATCGAGTACGCCGGCGCCGACGAGCCTGCCGAGGGCGACGACCGCGGCGAGCTCGCCGAGAAGGCGGAGCGGCTCGAGCGCCGCCGGGAGGCGCTCGGCCAGGTCAACCCGCTCGCGAAGGAGGAGTACGAGGCCGAGAAGACCCGTCTCGACGAGCTCGCGACGCAGCGTGCCGACCTCGAGCAGAGCCTGGACGAGCTGGAGGCGCTGCGGGCGGAGCTGACCGAGACGGTGGAGCGGCGCTTCGCGGAGACCTTCGCCGCCGTGGAGTCGCGCTTCCGCGAGGTCGCGGGCACGCTCTTTCCCGGCGGTGAGGGCCGGCTGCGGCTGACCGAGGCCGCCGACGACGAGTCGCAACCGGGAATCGAGGTCGAGCTGCGCCCCGCCGGGAAGAAGGTTCAGAGGCTCTCGCTGCTCTCGGGCGGCGAGCGCTCGCTCGGCGCGATCTCGTTCCTCTTCGCGCTCTTTCTCGCCCGGCCCTGCCCCTTCTACCTCCTCGACGAGGTCGAGGCCGCGCTCGACGACACGAACATCGGCCGCTTCGTGGAGCTGTTGCGCCGATACTCCGACCGCGCCCAGTTCGTCGTCATCACCCACCAGAAGCGGACGATGGAGGCCGCGGACATCCTGTACGGGGTGACGATGGGCGGGGACGGCATGTCGCAGATCGTCTCCCGCCGTCTGCCGCGCGACGAGGCAGAGGCGGTCTCCGCAGCGTAGGCGCCCCCGCGCGGCCATACTCCCGCCGGAGCCGATGCCGCACGATCACGCCACGAAGGTGCCCCGCAAGCTCTACGAGGAGGAGCTCGTTCGCCTCCAGGCGGAGCTCGTGAAGATGAAGGAGTGGGTGCGGACGACGGGCCGACGCCTCGTCGTCGTCTTCGAGGGACGCGACGCAGCCGGCAAGGGTGGGGTGATCAAGCGGATCACCGAGTACCTGAACCCGCGGGTCGCCCGGGTCGTCGCGCTGCCGGCGCCGACTGAGCGCGAGCGCGGCCAGTGGTACTTCCAGCGCTACGTGGCGCACCTGCCGACCGCCGGCGAGGTCGTCCTCTTCGATCGGAGCTGGTACAACCGCGCGGGGGTCGAGCACGTGATGGGCTTCTGCACGCCGGACGAGTACCGTCGCTTCCTCCAGCAGTGCCCGATTTTCGAGCGGCTACTCGTCGACGACGGGATCCAGCTCGTCAAGTACTGGTTCTCCGTCTCGGACGAGGAGCAGGAGCGACGTTTCCGCTCCCGCCTCGGGGATCCGCTGCGGAGCTGGAAGCTCTCGCCGATGGACCTCGAGTCGCGCGCGCGCTGGGTCGAGTACTCGCGCGCGAAGGACGAGCTGTTCGTCCACACCGACATTCCGGAGGCGCCGTGGTACGTCGTCGAAGGCGACGACAAGCGCCGGGCGCGGCTCAACTGCATCGCGCACCTGCTCTCGCTCGTGCCGTACGAGGACGTGTTCGAGGCGCCGCTCGAGCTCCCGCCCCGCCCGCCGGAGAGCGACTACGAGCGACCGCCGCGCGACCTCTTCCGCTACGTGCCGGACCACGCCGCGACGCTGCTCGCGAAGTGACGCTCTACCGGGCCGAGGCGTTCGAGCCGCTCGCGGACGAGCCGTGGGACGAGATGCGCGTCCGCCACGCGATACGCGCGATCGTCGCCGACGCCGACGTGGCGTTCGACCCCGACGGGCTCTGGCCCGCCCACGAGTGGGACGGCTGGCAGGCGGCTCTGCCGCTGAAGAACCTCTACGTCGGCGCGGCCGGCGTCGTCTGGGCGCTGACGGAGCTCGCCGAGCGCGGCCACGCCGAGAGCGAGCTCGACCTTCCCTCCGCCGCCCTGCGCGCGCTCGAGCTGTGGCGTGCGGAGCCGGACTTCATGGCGAACGAGATCCTGCCGGAGCCGCCCGCGTCGGCGCTCCTCACGGGCGAGACGGGGATCCTGCTCGTCGCGCTGCGGCTCGCTCCGAGCGCCGCGCTCGCCGCCGACCTGCTCGACCGCATCCGCGCCAACCTCGCCAACGAGGCGGAGGACCTGATGTGGGGCGCGCCCGGCACGCTCGTCGCGGCAGCCGTCATGCGGGACAGGACGGGGGAGGAGCGCTGGGCCGCGGCCGCGCGCGACACCGCGTCTGCGCTTGCCGGCCGTCGCGACGCCGACGAACTCTGGGCGCAGCACCTCTGGGGCGAGGAGTTCCGCAGCCTCGGCGTGGTGCACGGGCTCGTCGGCAACGTCCGGGCGCTGCTATCTCGACGAGGAGCTGCTGCTCGCCGGCGCAGAGCTCGTCTGGCGGGCGGGTGCGCACGGAGACGAGAAGGGTGCGGGCATCTGCCACGGCACCGCCGGGAACGGCTTTGCGCTCCTGCAGGCGTTCGCGCGCACGGGGGACGAGCGCTGGCTCGAGCGGGCCCGCCGATTCGCGGTCCATGCGCTCGCGCAGGTCGAGCGTCTCCGCGCCGAGCGAGGCCGCGGTCGGTACTCGCTCTGGACCGGGGACGTCGGCACGGCGGTGTTCGCATCGGCGTGTCTCGACGCGAGGACGGGCTATCCTCTGCTCGAGGGCGAGGGATGACGGATTCGGGCGGCAACTCGCGGCTGGACTCGTATGCCGACCTGTCGGTGCGGATCGGCGCGAACGTGCAGCCCGGCCAGGAGGTGTTCGTCCTCTCGCTCGTCGAGCATGCGCCGCTCGCCCGCGCGCTGGCGCGGTCGGCCTACCGGGCGGGAGCGTCCTACGTGCACGTCCTCTACCGGGACGAGCACGTGCGTCGCTCGATGATCGAGCTCGGCGGGGACGAGGCGCTCACCTATTCGCCCGAGTGGCTGCAGGCGTTCACCGCGGCGCAGAGCGGCCAGGCGCTGCTCGCGACCACCGGCGACCCCGAGCCCGATCTGCTCGGCGACCTCGACGGCGGGCGCGTCGGCCGGGCGCGCATGCTGGAGGTCGCGGAGATCCGGCGCCGACAGCTGCTCGAGCGGTCCGTGAACTGGTGCATCGTCGCCTGCCCGGGCGCCGGCTGGGCGAAGCAGGTCTTCGGTGAGCCCGACGTCGAGCGGCTCTGGGAGGCGGTCGCGTACTGCATGCGCCTCGACGAGCCCGATCCGGTCGCCGCCTGGTGGGACCATCTCGGTCGCTTGCAGGCGCGTGCCGCCCGCCTGAACGAGCTCAGGCCCGACGCGCTCCGGTACCGGGGGCCGGGAACCGACCTCACCGTCGGCCTGCTCCCGCACGCGCGCTGGATGACGGCCGCCTTCAGCACCTCCTCCGGGATCGAGCACGTCGCGAACATGCCGACGGAGGAGGTGTTCACGACACCGGACTGCCGTCGCGCCGAGGGAACGATCCGCTCGACGCTGCCGCTCGCCCTGCACGGCCAGCTCGTCGAGGAGCTGCAGCTGACCTTCGAGAGGGGCGCGATCGTCGGCGTCGAGGCCAGGCGGGGCGCCGACGTCGTACGTGCCGAGCTCGCGACCGACGACCGGGCGCCGTACCTCGGCGAGCTCGCGCTCGTGGACGGGAGCTCACGAGTCGGGCAGACCGCGACGACCTTCTACGACACGCTCTTCGACGAGAACGCCACCTGCCACATCGCCTACGGTGCCGGCATCGCGAACGTCTTCGACGGGGAGCCGGGCGAGGGCATGAACGACTCCACGGTCCACACCGACTTCATGGTCGGTGGGCCGGAGCTCGAGGTCGACGCGGTGCTCGCGGACGGCAGCGCCGTCCCGCTCCTGCGCGGCGAGGCCTGGCAGCTCTAGGCGCTTCACGCCCTTGCGGTCGGTGCGTGCGGTGTAGGGTCACTCGCGGTGGCGACGTTCGTGCTCGTCCACGGTGCCTGGGGCGCCGCCTGGTGCTGGCAGAGGCTGGTGCCGCTGCTCGAGGCCGGCGGCCACGACGTCGACCCGGTCGACCTTCCCGGTCGGGGCAGCAACCCGGCCCCACCAGCCGAGATGACACTCGAGGCGAACGCGCGGCACGTGGCCGACCGCGTCCGCGCCGCCGGCGAGCCGGTCGTGCTCGTCGGGCACAGCATGGGCGGGATGGCGGTGACGCAGGCGGCCGAGCTCGTGCCCGAGCGCATCGCGACGCTCGTCTACCTCACCGCCTTCCTGCCTGCCGACGGGCAGTCGCTGTCGCAGCTCGCCGAGGGGGACCCCGAGGCGCTCATCCCGCCCAACATCGTCGTGGACGAGACGAGCGGCCTCTGCACGCTGGCGGAGGAGGTGCGGCGCGAGGCCCTGTTCGGCGAGTGCGCGCCGGAGGACGCGGAGCAGGCCGCGGCACAGCTGGTCCCGGAGAGCGTCGCCGCGATCGTCGCCCCGGTCTCGATCACCGAGGAGCGGGCGGGTTCCGTCCGTCGCGTCTACGTGGAGTGCCTCCGCGACCGGGCGATCTCGATCGAGAGGCAACGCGCGATGGTCGCCGCCCGCCCTTGCGAGCGTGTGCTGTCGCTCGACACCGACCACATGCCGACGCTCTCCGCCACGGAGCCGCTGGCCGCGCACCTGCTGTCCCTCTAGCACCCGCGGTTATCGTGGCGCCGTGGCGCGGAGCTGGGGAGAGCTGCTCGGGGAGGCGGATGCCGTCCCCGAGTCGGAGGAGGTGCGCGGCGGCCTGTTCTCGCGGCTGCGCGACTCGCTCTCCAAGTCCCGGCGCGCGCTCACCGAGCAGATCCAGGCGGCCGCGTTCGACCCGGGCGACGACCTCGCATGGGAACGGCTCGAGGAGGCGCTGATCGGAGCGGACGTCGGCGTGCGCGCCACGGCTGAGCTCGTGCGCCGGCTCGAGCAGCGCCCGGAGCTCGGCGATCTCGGGGCCGCTCTGGCGGAGGAGGCTGCGGCTCTGCTCGGCGAGCCGGGGATCCTCCACGTCCAGGAGCGGCCGAGCGTCGTCCTCGTCGTCGGGGTGAACGGGACGGGCAAGACGACGACGATCGGCAAGCTCGCGGCGAAGCTCGCAGAGCACGGCCGATCCGTCGTCGTCGCGGCGGCGGACACCTTCCGCGCCGCGGCCGAGGAGCAGCTCGAGATCTGGGCCAGGCGGGCAGGCGCCGACTTCGTCGGCTCCGAGCGCGGCGCCGACCCGGCCGCGGTCGCCTACGACGGGCTCCAGGCGGCGCAGGCGCGGGGGCTGGACGTCGTGCTCGTCGACACCGCCGGCCGGCTGCACACGCAGACGAACCTGATGGAGGAGCTCGCGAAGGTGCGGCGCGTGCTCGCCGGAAAGCTCGAGGGTGCGCCGCACGAGACGCTGCTCGTCGTCGACGCGACGACCGGCCAGAACGCATTGCAGCAGGCCCGCCTGTTCGGGGAGGCGGTCGGCGTCACCGGCGTCGTCCTGACGAAGCTCGACGGCTCGGCGAAGGGCGGCGTCGCGATCCCGATCGCCTACGAGCTCGGCCTGCCCGTCAAGCTGATCGGCGTCGGCGAGCAGCTCGACGACCTGCGGCCGTTCGACCCGCAGGACTTCGCGCGCGCGCTGATCGCCGGCTGAGCGGCGCAAAGCCGCGTCAGTACACTGGTTCGCCGTGTTCGACACGCTTTCCGACAAGCTCCAGCACGCGCTCGGCGACCTGCGCGGGCGGGGCGTGCTCGACGACGAGGCCGTCTCGCGCGCGATGCGGGAGGTGCGCCTGGCGCTGCTCGAGGCCGACGTCAACTTCGACGTCGTCCGCCGCTTCGTGGCGCAGGTGCGCGAGCGTGCGGTCGGGGAGGACGTTCGCAAGAGCCTGACGCCCGGCCAGCAGGTCGTGAAGATCGTCCACGAGGAGCTGACGGCGCTCATGGGCGAGGGCGACTCGCGACTCGCCTTCTCGCAGCGACCGCCGACGACGATCCTGCTGGCCGGCCTCCAGGGCTCGGGGAAGACCACCGCCGCCGGCAAGCTGGCGCGGCTGCTCGCGCGGGAGGGCCGCAAGCCGGCGCTCGTCGCCGCCGACCTGCAGCGTCCGGCCGCGATCGACCAGCTCGTCCAGCTCGGGGAGCAGGTCGGCGTCCCGGTCTACGCCGACGAGCGAGGCGACCCGGTCAAGGCGGTACGCGACGGGATCGAGCGCGCCCGGTCGGACGGGCGCGACGTCGTCGTCCTCGACACCGCGGGCCGGCTCCACATCGACGAGGCGCTGATGGAGGAGCTCGCTGCGGTGCGCCGTGAGGCGAAGCCGACGAACGTCCTGCTCGTCCTCGATGCGATGACCGGCCAGGAGGCGGTCAACGTCGCCCAGGCGTTCCAGGAGCGGATCGACTTCGACGGCGTGCTGATGACGAAGCTCGACGGCGACGCGCGCGGGGGCGCGGCGCTCTCGGTGAAGGCCGTCACCGGCAAGCCGATCAAGCTGGCATCGGTCGGGGAGAAGCTCGACGCGCTCGAGTGGTTCCACCCCGACCGGATGGCGTCGCGGATCCTCGGCATGGGCGACGTCCTGACGCTGATCGAGCGCGCCGAGGCCGCGATCGAAGACGAGGAGAAGGTCGAGCTCGAGCGCCGCATGATGAAGGGCGAGTTCAGCTTCGACGACTTCCTCTCGAGCTACAAGATGCTGCGACGGATGGGGCCGCTCCAGGGTGTCCTGAAGCTGATCCCCGGTCTCGGGAAGCAGTTGGACGGACTCGACGACGTCAACGAGGCGGAGCTCGCCCGCGTCGAGGCGATCATCCTCTCGATGACGCCGCGCGAGCGGCGCGTGCCGCACGTCATCGACGGCTCGCGGCGCAAGCGGATCGCCGCCGGCTCGGGCACGACCGTGACGCAGGTGAACCAGTTGCTGGAGGCGCGAAAGCAGATGGCGAAGATGATGAAGGCGATGAGTTCGGGCAAGATGCCCTCGTTGCCCGGTCAGGGCGCCGCGAGCGGCATGCCCGCGCAGGGGGCGCCGCGCCCGAGCGCGACGCGCAAGTCGAGGTCAAAACGAAAGAGGAAAGCGAGAAAGTAGGCAGATGGCAGTCAAGCTCAGGCTCACCAGGGTCGGGTCGAAGAAGAACCCGATCTACCGCGTCGTCGCGGCCGACTCGCGCTCGCCGCGCGACGGCAAGTTCATCGAGATCGTCGGCCGCTACAACCCGCAGTCGGAGCCGTCGCTGATCGAGCTCGACGAGGAGAAGGTACGCGGGTGGCTCGCGAAGGGCGCGCAGCCGTCCGGGACCGTCGCCCGGCTCCTCAAGGCGAAGGGCATCCAATAGCGGCCCACCCGGAGCACTAGGCGATGGCGGAGCTCCTCGCCGAGCTCGCGCGCCGGCTCGTGGACGAGCCGGACGCGGTGCGCGTCGAGCAGGTCGAGGTCGACGACGGCTCGCTCCTGCTGCGGTTGCACGTCGCCGAGGGCGACGTCGGCAAGGTGATCGGCCGGCAGGGCCGTCTTGCGCGCGCGTTGCGGACGATCGTCCGTGCCGGTGGTGTCGCTGCGGGGCGGCGGCTCCAGCTCGAGATCGTCGGCTAGCGTTCTGCGAGGTGCATGCCGTCGGCGCCTGACCTCGTTCCCGTCGGACGCGTCGGACGGCCGCACGGGCTCGACGGCTCCTTCTTCGTGGAGGGCCCGAGCGAGCGGCCGGAGACGTTCGCCCGCGGCGCGACGCTCTACGTCGGCGGCGAGCCGGCGACGGTGGTGGCGTCGAAGCGCGGCGCCGGCGGGCGGCCGGCGATCCGGCTCGACCGGCGTGTCGAGCGTGGGGCGGAGCTGGCGGTGCCCCGTGCGGCTCTCCCGCCGCTCGCGGGCGAGGACGAGTACTACCTCTTCCAGCTCGTCGGGCTCGTCGTCGCCGAGGAGGGAGGGCGGGTACTGGGGCACGTTCGCGACGTGCTCGACTACCCTGCGAACGACGTGCTCGAGCTGGACACGGGCGCGTTGCTGCCGTTCGTCGAAGCCTGCGTGCGGCAGATCGATCTGCAGGGTGGGCGAATCGTGGTGGCATCAGGCTTCGCCGAGCCCACATAACGTCTCGACCCGACCGCCGTGCGCATCGACGTCTTCACCCTCGTCCCGCATGCCTATGCCTGGCTCACGGAGCAGCGGCCGCTCGCGTCGGTCCTCGGCGGCGAGCTCGAGCTTCGCCTCTTCAACTACCGCGACACGACGCCGCTGCGGGCCGGCCAGGTCGACGACGAGCCGTACGGCGGCGGCGCCGGGATGGTGCTGCGGGTCGACGTCGTGGCGGCTGCGCTCGACGGCGTCTACGGCGCGGCTCGCGACGTTCCGGTGATCGCGCTGACGCCGAAGGGCCGCCCGCTGACGCAGGCGCTCGTCGAGGAGCTCGCGCGGCAGCCCGCGCTGGCGCTGCTCTCGTCGCGCTTCGAGGGCTTCGACGAGCGGATCGTCGAGCATCTGGCGACCGATGCGATCTCCGTCGGCCCGTACGTCCTCTCGAACGGCGATCTACCCGCGATGATCGTGCTCGACGCCGTCGCGCGCCGGTTGCCGGGCGCGCTCTCGGAAGGCTCGGGCGAGCTCGAGAGCTTCTCGCCGGAGCTCGGCGGCGGGCTCGAGTATCCGCACTACACCCGTCCGGCCGAGTTCCGCGGCTGGACGGTGCCCGAGGTGCTGCTCTCCGGCGACCACGCGCGGGTCGAGGCATGGCGGCAGGCGATGGTGGGGCGCCCGTGAGGGATCCGCTCGGGCGTCTCTTCCCGAACCTGCCGCACGGCGTCCGGGTCGTTCTCGACTGGGTCCTGACGATCGCGGGCGCCGTCGCGATCGTGCTCGCGCTCAAGGCGTGGGTCGTCAACCCCTACCGGATCCCGTCGTCGTCGATGGAGCCGACGCTTCACTGCGCGAAGCCGGCGCCGGGCTGTGAAGCGGGGTTCAGCGACCGCATCCTCGCGAACCGCTTCATCTATCGCTTCCGCGATCCGAAGCGGGGCGAGATCATCGTCTTCAACACCCCGCCCGAGGCGGCGGTGAAATGCGGCGAGGGCGGGACGTTCGTGAAGCGCCTGATCGGGCTGCCCGGGGAGAAGGTCAGGGAGGACGACAAGGGCTTCATCTGGATCCTGCCGGCGGGCGCACCGTCGAAGGCGGACGCCTGGTTCAAGCTCGACGAGCCCTACATCCCGGCGAGCCGGCGCCTCGCCGACTCCGCGCACTTCGGGATGACGTGGAGCGTGCCGAGCGGGGACTACTTCTTCATGGGCGACAACCGCGCCGAGTCGTGCGACTCCCGCGAGTGGGGATCGGTGCCGCGCGGAAACCTCATCGGCGAGGTCTTCTTCGTCTACTGGCCGCCCAATCGCATCGGTTTTCGCTGACGCGGAGGCCGCTGCGACAACGCGCCGCCGACCGCTCGGCTCACCACACGAGGCCGGTCCGTCTTCGGCTAACCTTCCCCGTCGGCCCGCCGGCCACCTCGCCATGAGCAACCTCATCGATTCGATCGAACGCGCTCAGCTGCGCACCGTGCCCCGTTTCAAGGCGGGGGACACGGTTCGTGTGCACTTCCAGGTGATCGAGGGCCAGCGCCGCCGGGTGCAGGTCTTCGAGGGGATCGTGATCAAGCGGCAGGGGTCCGGTGTCCGCGAGACGTTCACCGTTCGCAAGCAGTCGTTCGGCGTCGGAGTCGAGCGCACGTTCCCGCTCCACTCGCCGAAGATCGAGAAGATCGAGGTCGCCGCGATCGGCGACGTCAATCGCGCGAAGCTCTATTACCTGCGCGGCCGTGTCGGCAAGCGGGCGAGAGTGCGCGAGAAGCGCTACGGCGCGGGCTCGGAGCTGCCGACGGCGGTCGAGTCGACGCTGGCGGCGACCCGGGAGGAGCCCGCAGTCGACGAGACCGAGGTCGCCGAGGCGGAGCTCGTTGCGGAAGAGCCGGCCGCCGAGGAGACCGGGGAGCCCGTCGTCGAGGCGGAGGCGGCCGCGGACGAGTCCGCTGCGGATGCAGAGCCGGTTGCCGAAGCGGAGGCCCAGCCGGCCCCCGCAGTCGAATAGCGCCGGCTTCCTCGTAGCTGCGTCACGTCTGTGGAGCGCCGCCGGGGGGCGCGCTATCCTCGGGCGACCGTGAAGGCGACCGGCCGCAAGCTCCTCAGGTTCGACCGCGGCCTCGGCGTCCGGTTCGTGGCGGGGGCCGACGAGGCGGGCCGCGGCTCCCTCGCGGGGCCGCTCGTCGTCGCCGGCGTCCTGCTCGACTACGGCTCGTTGCGCGAGCATCGCGTCCGGCCGCTCGCCTATCTCAACGACTCGAAGCAGTGCTCGGCGCAGCGGCGGGAGGAGCTCTTCGGCGCCGTGCTCGGCTGCAGCGAGCGGATCGCGGTGCGCGTGATCCCGCCCGGCGACATCGACCGGAACGGGCTGCACCGTTCGAACCTCGCCGGGCTGCGCGCGATGCTCGAGGCGCTGACACCGCCTGCGGACGCGTGCCTCGTCGACGGGTTCCGCCTCGGCCCCGGCGCCCCCGAGCACCTCGCGGTCGTCGACGGAGACGAGAAGAGTGCCGCGATCGCGGCGGCCTCGATCGTCGCGAAGGTGACGCGCGACCGGCTGATGCGCCGCCTCGACGCCCTCTATCCCGCCTACGGCTTCGCACGGCACGTCGGCTACATCACGCCCGGCCACTCCGCCGTCGTCCGCGAGCGCGGCCCGTCGGCGGTGCACCGGCTCAGCTTCCAGGCGGTCTGCTACGGCGGCGAAGAAGCAGTCGCGTAGGGGGGCGCAGGCCGAGCGGCGCGCCGCCCGGTGGTACCGCCTGCGCGGCTGGCAGATCGTGGGAGCGAACGTCTGGGTGGGCGGGAACGAGCTCGACCTGATCGCGCGTCGCGGCCGCGTGCTGCGCTTCGTCGAGGTGAAGGAGAAGCTCGGCCCCGGTTTCGGCGATCCCCTCGAGATGGTGACGCCCGAGAAGCAGCGACGAGTGCGGCGGGCCGCGGAGGCGTGGCTCGCGGCGCGGCCCGAGCTGGCGCAGCTGGACCTCGGCTTCGACGTCGTCGCCGTCCGCGGCGGACGGGTCGAGCGGCTTCGCGACGCGTTCTAGGGTGCTCGCCTCGAGCGTATGGGCGGCCGTGGCGCGCTGCAAGCGGCGGCGCGTGTCGGAGGTGTTCTGCGAGAATGCTGGGATGGCGGAGCAGGACGGAGCACGGTTCGTCGCGGACAGCGGGCTCTCCGTCTCGTCGGGATGCGAGTCCGACGACGTGTGCTTCGTCGCAGCGGGCGGTTCGCGCCGCTCGTCCAGCGTCAGCGCGAGCGAGTCGTGTGCGTGGGTCGTCGCGGGCGCCGATCCCGACGGAGAGGAGCGCGTCCTGCTCCTGCCGTACCTCCGGTGAGCGAGGCGCGGCTCGTCCCGGCCGACTCCGGCGGGCTCGTCCCGGATGGCGACGGCTGGTTCGTGCTCAACGCGCGCGACGCCCGGTGGCTCGACGGCGATCTGGGCAAGTACTGCAGCTTCGAGGGCAGAGAGGCGCGTTTCCCGCAGCTCGGGATCAACCTCAACGTGCTCCAGCCCGGCGAGCCGATGACGATGTACCACCGCGAGAGCGCGCAGGAGGACTTCCTCGTCCTCGCCGGGGAGTGCCTCCTCGTGGTGGACGGCGAGGAGCGGCCGCTCCGCCGCTGGGATCTCTTCCACTGCCCGGCCGGTGTCGCGCACGCGGTCGTGGGCGCGGGGGAGGGGCCGTCGCTCGTGCTCGCCGTCGGCGCGCGGACCGGGCGAGAGGAGGACGGTCTCGCGTATCCGGCCGACCCGGTCGCGCAGCGGCTCGGTGCGGGCGTCGAGGTAAAGACGTCGAGCTCCGAGGAGGCGTACGCGCGCTTCTCGTTCGGCCAGCGCGGCTACGAGGAGGGCTGGCTGCCCGAGTAGGACCTCGGCGCCCCGTCGGGGCGTATTCCTGCCGTGGCCCTGCTCGCCCTTCTGCTCGCGCTCGGCGGGAACCCCTGGAACCTGCGATGTCCGGCGATGCCGGTCGAGCAACGCGTGCCGGTCGCAGTTCGGCCTGTCGCGCGAGCATTCTGGCCGTGGGGCGGACGGGACGCCGAGCTCGCGATCCGTGCGGGCCCGGTGTGGCTGCTCGCCTTCTCGACCCGTACGCTCGTCTCCCGGGACGGCGACGGCAGGGACAGCCAGAACGACTACCTGCACCGCGCGCTGGTCGCGGTCGGGCCGTCCTATCCGGGCGCAGTGACACTGACGGGGCGGCGGTTGGGACCGGCGGCGACTCGCAGCAGGCTCGGCTTCGAGCGCGGTGCGCCGAACTGCAGGGTACGAGCCCCGGTCGTGAGCTGCGGCGCGCCGTCTCTTCGCTGGACGGCGGCGCTGCGCGTCCCGGCCGGTCATCGTTGGCGGATCGTGCGGACGATGCTCCGGATCGGGCGAACCGGTTGCTTCGCGGTCGAGGCAAAGGGGTCAGGGTTGAGCGTGTCGCTGCCGCTCGCGGTCCCCGGGCCGGACTGGGGCACGTCCGGCTGGTAAGCGAGGAGCAGGACGGGCGCTGTCGAATCGACATCGTGGCCGTCACACAGGACGAGCTCTACGCGACGCTGGACCTCGAGCTCTCGTGGTCGGAGCGCGCACTGCCGGAGCGGGAGCGGACGAAGCACGTCCACCGGCTCCATCCCTACCACGGCAAGTTCATCCCGCAGCTCGTCGAGGTGCTGCTCGACCGGTACCTCGAGCCCGGAGCGCACGTGCTCGACCCGTTCGCGGGTTCCGGCACGACCCTCGTGCAGGCGCTCGAGTCCGGCCTCGACGCCACCGGGGTGGAGCTCGCGGCCTTCAACTGCCTCCTGATGCGGGTGAAGACGGCGGAGTACGACCTGGCTGCGCTGGCAACAGAGCTTCGGGACGCGGCCGCGCGGGTCGAGGGGCTCGCGTCCGAGCGCGCGCACCTACCGCGGGAGCCCTACCTGCGGGAGTGGTACGCGCCGCGTGCGGCGGTAGAGCTGCTCGCCTTCCGTGACCTCGTCGACGGCTACCGACACTCCGACGTCCTGCGGGTGGTCGTCTCCCGGGCGGCGCGCTCCGCGCGACGGGCGGCGCACTACGACCTCGAGGCGCCACGCGTGCCCCAGCGCGGCGAGTACTGGTGTCACAAGCACCGGCGGACGTGTCGGCCGGTGGAGTCGGCGCTCGGCTTCCTTCGGCGCTACACGCTCGACACGCTGCAGCGGATCGAGGAGTTCGCGTGCGTGCGTGGGGCCGGGAGCGGGGCGTCCGTCCTGCAGGCCGATTCCCGTCGGGTCGCGTACGAGACGGTCTTCGACGGGGTCCTCACTTCGCCACCGTATCCGGGGCTGATCGACTACCACGAGCAGCATCGTTATGCCTACGCGCTGCTCGGCCTCGACGACCGTAGCGAGCTGGAGATCGGCGGTGCGGCAGCCGGCACGTCGCAGGCGGCCATCGAGGAGTACCGAACCGGCATCGCCGCCACCCTCGCGAACGCCGCGGCCTCGCTCCGCCCGGGCGCTCCGGTGCTGATCGTCGTCAACGACCGGCGCGACCTCTACCCGGAGATCCTCGACCGCGCCGGGCTGCGGCTCGAGAGTCGTCTTCGTCGGCAGTGAATCGCCGCACCGGCCGCCGCGCCGGCGAGTACTACGAAGACATCCTGGTGGCCCGCGCGGCCTGATCGACCCACAAGCACACCCCCACCCAAGGGCGGGGTCGTCGTCCCTCCGCCCTCGGCGTCGACGTTAGCGCGCACCCTGTGACGCCGGCGTCGCAGCTCTGTCGTGAACGCCCGACCAATGTGCGTTTGGCGGCCGGGGAGCTGCGACCACGC
Organism: uncultured Thermoleophilia bacterium; assembly: GCA_963762675.1. Classification (GTDB taxonomy): domain Bacteria; phylum Actinomycetota; class Thermoleophilia; order Gaiellales; family Gaiellaceae; genus Palsa-739. Next base: position 554,948 of record CAVXLS010000003.1, read on the forward strand.
CGTGACACGTTTCCCCCTAGCGTCGAGTCGTGCTCGCACGCGCCGTCACCCACGCCCTCGTCGGCCTCGAGCCCCGGCGGGTCGAGGTCGAGGCACACATCCAGCGGGGCGTCCCCTCGTTCACGATCGTCGGTCTCGCCGACCGCGCCTGCCAGGAGGCTCGCGAACGCGTCCGCAGCGGCATCGCCGCGGCCGAGCTCGAGTTTCCCGGTCGCCGCGTCACCGTCAACCTTGCTCCAGCCGAGTTGCGCAAGGAAGGCTCGGGATTCGACCTGCCGATCGCGCTCGCCGTGCTCGCGGCCTCGAAGCAGTTGCCGCACGACGAGCTCGCGCGCCATGCGGCCGTCGGCGAGCTCGCGCTCGACGGGCGGCTCCGCCGTGTCGGAGGCGTGCTCGCGGTCGCGGAGGGGGCCCGGCGGATGGGGCTCGATCGACTCCTCTGTCCGCGCGAGTCGGCCGCAGAGGCGACACTCGCCGGAGTCGAGCCGGTTCCGGTGCGCCACCTCGCCGACGCCGTCGCCTACCTGCGCGGCGAGCTCGAGCCGGACCCGACCCCTCCGCCGCGCCATCCGGAGCCTGCCGGCACCCGCCGACCTCGCCGACGTGCGCGGGCAGGAGCGGGCTCGCCGCGCCCTCGAGCTCGCGGCGGCCGGCGGGCACAACCTGCTGCTCGGCGGGCCCGCCGGGCACGGGCAAGACGATGCTCGCCCGGCGCCTGCCCGGGATCCTGCCGCCGCTCGACGGCGAAGCGGCGCTCGAGGTGACGAGAATCCACTCCGTCGCGGGCCTGCTTCCACCGGAGCATCCGTCTGATCGAGGCTCCGCCGTTCCGCGCGCCCCACCACAGCGCGTCGACGGCGGCGATCGTCGGAGGCGGCCCCGGACTCCGGCCGGGCGAGGCGAGCCTCGCGCACCGGGGCGTCGTTGCTCCTCGACGAGCTCGCCGAGTTCGCCCGCCCCTCGCTCGAAGCCCTGCGCCAGCCGCTCGAGGACGGCTTCGTGTCGATCGCGCGCGCCGCCGGCCGGGTCGTGTTCCCGGCACGCTTTCAGCTGGTCGCGACGATGAATCTCTGCCCGTGCGCCAATACTTGGGAGTCTTTGTTTGCAGGGGAATCCTGCTCTCCGAACGCGTAGACCACGTGGATCGAGACGTGAGGCACGCGATGGGCGTACCAGAAGGAGCCGTCAGGTCGGGTTCGCCTGTCGTAGTGGTAGACGGGACGTCCCGCCTGGTCGCGGTCGGCGCTGACGGTGATGCTGCGGACGAGCTCTTGAACGATCGCGTGCTTCTCGGCTGCGCTGACGCTGTCGATCCGACCGGACAAACGGTCGAGCAACTCTTCGAGGCTGCGACGCTGAGCTGTTTGGTCGTCGAGTCGCTGCGACCAGTGGTCGAGGCGCGCGATGTTCTCCTCGACCTTCGCTAGCTCGGCGCGAAGGTCAGCGACGCGGCGATCGACGTCGTCGACGGTGAGACCTGCTGTCTCGCCACGTACTGCTTTGGGGAAGAGATCGAGCCAGCTCTCGATCTGACTGGAGAGTGCGATGTGGCGCTGGCGGAGCGCGTGCTCCTGCTCTTGCCGTCGGGCGGCAGCATCGCGCTGATCTTCACTCTGTTTGTCGAAGTGGTCGAGGACGAAGTCGGGTTGCTTGAGGAACTGGACGATGTCGTTCCAGATGATCGGTTCGAGGGTGTCTGCGCGGACGCTCGGGTTGTCGCAGGCTGTGCCGCGCTCGTTCGCTCGTCCTGTCCCGGTGCAGGAGTAGCGGCAGACGGTGCCCTGTTGGACCGTTTGGTCGAACGCGCCGCTATAGGCGTGGTCGCAGGCCCCACAGCGGATCTTGCCTTTGAGGAGATAGTCGTAGCGTTGGCCGCGCGCGTGGCGTGCTTTCTGTTCGTTGAGTCGGCGGAGGGCTTGCTGGCGTCGTTTCGGGGTGATGATCGCGGGGACGGAGCCGGTGACGAGCGGACGCGAGCTGGTCGAGCGCTTGCCGTAGACGCGCTCGCCCGCGTAGAAGGAACTGCTGAGGATGCGTTTGACGGTGAATCCTTGCCAGCGGGTGCTCGTGCGGCGCGTCCGCTTGCCGCGTTCGCGAGCCGTGGGTGGTCGTCGCTCGTCCTGGTTGGGCGGGTGGACGCCGAGATCGTTGAGTCGGCGCTGGATGGCGTAGAGGCTGAGGTGTTCGTCGATGAGCCAGGCGTACATCTCGCGAACGACTGCGGCTTCGGCTTCGTGGATCGTGAAGAAGCCGTCGCCTGTGACGCGATAGCCGTAGGGGACGATGCCGCCGGTGTAGCGGCCTTCGCTCGCGGTGCGGGAGATGCCCTCGTGGGCGCGCTTGGCGAGTCGGCGCACCTCGGCGGCGCCGAGGACGCCCTGGATGCCGAGCATGACGAAGTCGTCGAGGTCGTCCGGTCGGTAGGTGCGGTCGGGTGTAGCGATAGCGACCGTGTGTTCTTGACAGGCGCGGATGATCCGACCGAGGTCTTCGAGGGTGGTGTCGCGCGTGAGGCGGCTCTGCTCGATTACGAGGACGACGTCGAGCTGATCCGCGACGATCATCGAGAGCAGCCGTGTCATGCCGGGTCGTCCTTCGATCGTGCGGCCGCTGACGCCGAGGTCCTCGATCACGATGTAGCCCCAGCCGCGTTCCGCGGCGAGTTGGGGTAGGCGTTCTTGCTGGTCGCGGAGGCGTGCGCGCTCGACTTGCTCTTCGGTCGAGACGCGGATGTAGATCGCGCAGCGGATCTTGCCTGGCTTGGTGGCGGGAACAGTGCTCATCGGTTCAGTGGTTCTTCGGGTGGGTCGAGTGGGGGCACGCTCAGCAGCGCGTAAATGCGGCTGAGGCGAGCTTGGAGATCGCTGACTGGATCATAGGACCGAACGATCCGTGGCGTCGCCGCTGCGTGGGCGGTGGCCGGGCGGCACGAATGGTGGGGACGCGCCTGGCTCAGACCTCTGTGCGTGGGGTCAGACGATCGTGGCGGACTGACGACCGTAGCGCGCCTGTTAGGTCGACGAGCGAGGTCAACGTTCGCGCTCGCGGTACGGCTCCTCGACGCTACTCCACGATCCGCAGGCTGCCGCTTGCGTTCTTTGCGTGAGCTCACAGGCGTCGGTCCTCCGAGCTCGAGACCGCGAGCGAGAGGGAACGGAGTAGCCGTGCGCGATCATCCGGGTCTTCGGCAAGATCGCGTGTCGTGCGTTCGAGGAGGTCGAGGTACGCGCGTTCGTCGTCGGCGACTTCGACCGAGAGGTCGCCTTCGCAGTAGATGAGCACTGCGCGGTCCTGCTGGTGGCGCCAGCCGATCAGATAGGGCCAGTCGCCCCATTCCGGGATGACCTGCCAGCTGCTGGGCAGCTTGGCAATGAGGTCGTAGCCGTCTCCTGCGCCGATGGCGAAGCCGGCGTGGAAGGTGGACGTGGGGCGGCGTTCGTTGCGCCAGGCGGATTCCATGCCTGGCTGGCAAAGCAGGGCGATGATGCCCTGCGCGGTCGCAGGAAGCATCGAAGGGTCTCCTTTCAGGTACTGCGGTCGCGGGCGAGGTACGCGCTGGTTGGCGGTCGTTCGTGGCGCAGCGGGGACAGCGGCGCGAGGGGATGTCGCGGCGTGCTTTGAGCTGTGCGCCGCAGCCGTGGCAGAGCGGTGTGCGCGGGTTGAGGGCGGCCGTCCGCGTCCAGCTGAGAACGACTACGTGGGGGCCACGGCGTTAGCGGCGGCGCGGCGGCCTGCTGTTGCGCCAGTGGGCGTGCGAGCCGTAGCCGGTGATCTCGTCGTCATGGGGTGAGCTGGCGGGTGCGTGCTCGCCGTGCAGCGCGGTCGTCTGCTGGCGGTCGGCGTCAATCTCGTAGCGAGGCGAGCGCGCCTGCCGCTTGAGCTGGTCGATCAGTTGGCTGGCCTCAACTCGGTTCGCCGGCGGGATGAAGCTGACGCCGCGGCTGTAAGCGAGTTCCTTGATGTAGGCGAGCTGACGGTGGGTTGCTGAGTCGGTGGCGGCCATGAGGCTCCTCCTTCTGGCGGTGTTGGATGGAGCCGTGGCTGTGCGGCGTGCGGAGCCCGGTGTCACGCGCCCGTAGGGCGCGGAAACCCGTCAGGGTTGACGCCGGGCGAGCATGCCGCAGACTGGCCGCGGCTCCAGCACCGCCGAGGAGGACTAGGCCGTTCGAGTCATCTAGCGTCAAGTCACTGCTTCGAGTTGACTTGGCGGATACGAGTCTTCGCGCTCATCGATGTCTCGGTGGTCGAGTTCGTAGAGTTCTCGGTCGAGCTCTACGTGCGGCGCGAAGACGCCGAACGAACGCTGGTCGAACTGCTGCGCGACGAACCCAGCTGGGAGCGGCTGTTCCAGATCGAGGAGATCGAACTCGGCGAGCTGAGCTGGAATTGAACGACACGCTGCAGGCGTAAACAGTTCGCGTCAGAGCAGAATCTCCCAGGCGAGGGCTAGGTCGCAGCCTTTTGCGAGCAGGTCGCAGGCGACGTGCAGGTCGATGTCGTGGCTGGCGGCGAGCACGAGCGCCTGCTGCTCGGGCCAGCCGACGCCGACGAGCTGCTCGAAGCGCCAGTCCTCGATCCCAAGCTCGCTACTCGGGAGGTCGGTGTCGATGAGATGCGTGTTCATAGGGACGGTCCTCCGATTCCGAGCGCTGCGAGTACATCGAGCGCGGACGTGATTGCGGTGGCGTGGCCGTGTCGGAGGAGGTCGTTCGTTCCCTCTGAGAGGAGGGACGTGATCTCTCCCGGGACGGCGTAGATCGGACGGCCGATCTCCATCGCCAGGTCGACGGTGATGAGTGCGCCGCTGCGTGAGCGGGCCTCGACGATCACGACGGCGTCGGCGAGCGCGGCGATGATCCGGTTGCGGGCGGGGAACCGCCACGGTGCAGGCTCGACCCCGGGTTCGTACTCGGAGACGATGCCGCCGGTCTCGGCGATCCGGCGAGCGAGTTCGGCGTGCGCCGCGGGATAGTCGCGGTCGATGCCGCAGCCGAGCACGGCGACCGTGCGCCCGTTCGCGTCGAGGGCGCCGCGGTGTGCTTCGCCGTCGACGCCGCGGGCGAGGCCGGAGACAACGGTGACGCCGGCTGTCGCGAGTTCGCGGCCGAGTGTGCGCGCGACCTGGGCGCCGTAAGTGGAACAGGCGCGCGCGCCGACGATCGCGATTGTCGGTGCGGCCAACGCTTGGGCGACGTGCTCGCCCCGCGCGTAGAGCAACTCGTTGGGCGCGTCGGGGATGCCATCGAGACGGCCGTTCCAGACGCGCGCGTAGCTGCTGGTGCTGGAACCCATTGCAGACTTCCCTCCTTCGGTTCGAGTGAATTCGGAGTGGGTGCGTCGGCCGGGACGCAAGGCCCCGGCCGACGCTGGCGGGGTTCAGGCCGCCTTGACGGTCTCGTCCGCCTGCTCTCCATCGCGCTTGGCTGCGAGGTGGCGCGGGAGAACCGACTTAGCGAGCCGGTCGAGTGTCGACGGGATCTCGCTGCTCGGCCCGTCGTCGTACTGGCCGGGCACCTGCCAGTAGACGCGCGAGCTGGCGGCGACGGCCTGCGGGTCGGCGGCGTGCGCTGCGATCAGCGCTTGCAAAAGCCGTCCGACAACCTGCTCGGGACTGCGTGCCCGCTCGATCGAGGCGTACAGCTGCGCCGCTGCCTCGTCGCCGTCGGGGTAGCGGGCCTTCTCGACCGTCTTGCCGCGAACCTCCTTCGGCTCGACGATCTGCCAGTCCTCGCGCACGTAGCGCAGGCCGCGTCCGGCGAGCTTGTCCGCCTGGCCGTCGAGGATCAGCAGCGCGAGCAGCTTCGCGAGCGGAGTGGTGATCTTCGGTGCGTCGTAGCGGAGTTGCAACTTGCGACCGAGCTCGAAGTTCGCTGCGATCGCAGCCTGCTTGGCTTCCGCCCGCTCCTGGCGCTCCTGCCGCCGCTGCTCCTTCTCGGCGTCGACCACCTGCGGAGCCGAGCCCGCGTCCTCGCGGGCAGCCGCTCGCTCGCGCTTCTTCAGCTCGCGCTCGTAGCTGTCGAGCTTCAGCCGGACACGGTCGGCGATGAACGCCGGGTCGGTGATCGATGCGCTCGACCAGTGGTTCCCGTCCTTGAACTCGAGCAGGCAGCCGTAGCTGCGGGCGGCATCGGCGTCGGTGTGGTCGAAGCGGAACCCGACCTCCTCACCGAGGTTGGCGTAGCGCTCGCGGATGTCGTCGCAGCCCTCGGCCGGCAGCGGCAGGCTGTCGAGCGGGTACTGGTAGTAGCTGCTGACGCCGAGCGCGATCGGCTGCGGGTCGGGCCACTCGTAGTCACCGAGGGATCCGATCAGCCGTTCCGGCCGCTGTTCAAGGTCGTCGACCTTGACATCGCCGTTGGCGACGAGCTGGACGCAGGCGGTCGCGACCGGCTCGCTTGCCTTGGCCATCTCGATCAGCTGCTTGGCGAGCCGCACCGGGATGGTGCCGCTGGCGACGTGCTCCTGGATCTGGTCGGGCAGGTCGAGCAGACGCAGCCGGTCGTTGACGTAGGAGGCTGACTTGCTGACCCGCTCCGCGAGCTGCTTCTTGTTCATGCTTCCGGAGCTGAGGATCGCCTGGAAGGCGTGTGCTTCCTCGACCGGGTCGAGATCCTGGCGGTGCAGGTTCTCGTCGACGGCCAGTTCGATCGGCGAGTCCTCGTCGCCGTCGCGGAGCGTGACCGGCACCTGCGTCGAGTCCGGCGAGCTTGGCTGCCCGGTAGCGCCGCTCTCCAGCGATCAGGCTGTAGCCGCCGTCGTGTGTGCGGACGACGAGCGGCTGGAGTACGCCGTGCTTGCCGATCGAGTCGGCCAGCTCCTGGAGGGCGCGCTCGTCGAAGCGCTTGCGCGGGTTCGCTCCCTCGGGGATGTGGATCTGCTCGAGCGAGACGAGCTTGAGGCTCGGCGTCGCAGCAGAAGTGGTGGTGCTCATTGACCCTCCTTGGGGTCGGGGCGCCCGACCTTCTGTGTGGCCGGGCGCCCGGTTTCCCGCGTCCCGCTGTGCTTGCGGGCGCGGCCTGTGCGCTGGGCCGAATCGCGAGCCGCGTAAGCCGGATGTCACGAGCCCCGGAGGGGTGAGCTCGAACCGCCGCAGGCGGTTTGACAGCCGGCGTGCGGCCGCAGGCTCAAAGCGCACAGGACCTCGCCCGCAGGGACGGGAAAAACACGGGTGGAGCCCCGGCAAGATTCACCGGGGCTCCGTGATGCGGGCGAGGGAACGTCGAGCTGGCTAGGCAGCTGGCGGCCTCGAGTTCGGGCTGGGCTTCGACCTGAACGCCGTTCTTGCGGGCGTCGAGGAACTCGACGTTGTCGGCGACGACGTAGTGGCGCTGCCGCTTCTGGCCGTCCTCGGTTTCCCACTGGTCGTGGGCGATCCGGCCGGTGACCGAGACGCGGCGGCCCTTCTCGAGGTGCTTGTCGCAGGCTTCGGCGAGCTTGTTCCAGGCCTCGACGTCGATGAAGACCGGGGTGGCGTCACGGTTGAAGCCGGGGACTGCGAGCCGGATCCGGCAGACGCTCTTGCCGGTCGGGGTGGTGTCGGCCTTGGGATCTGCGGTGAGGCGGCCGATCAGCTGGACGGTGTTCATTGCGTGTCTCCTTTCCGAGACGGTTGGGCTTGTGCCGAGAGAGCTGCCGCCCGCCGATCCGGTCGACTGTGCAGGGAGCTAAGGGGGTGCCCCCACCCGTAGGGCGCCCGCAGGGCGCATCCCGATTAGGGATGTGGGGGAGCGACCGTGCGCAGGCGCCGGGCGGCGGGCAAGGTGATCGAGGTCATCAAGGCCGACTGGCACGGAAGACGAGACCAGCGGTTGGCACCGGCGCGGTCGACTCGACGACTCCAGGTCAGGCGCGGACCGGCGCAGGTTGCGGCTGCTCGCGCAGGCTCGCAGTGCTTGGTGCCGGGGCGATCTGGAGCTTCATCGCGAGACCGGAACCGATCGCGAAGCACTGACCAACCTCGAGCCGCCGCACCTCGTTCGGGTCGACCCGGTACTCGTGCTCGACCCGGGCGGAACCGAGTCCGGTGAAGGCGTCACCTTCGAGCTGTCGCGTTGTGAACGGCACCCGCCTGGTCCCGCCGGCCTGGACGAACTGCTCCGGCGTCGCCATCCGGTGCAACAGGATCGTCTGCGCCGACCCGATCAAGCGGGCCGCCGCCTCCGGGCTGCCCATTCCTTCTGCGAGCTGCGGGCAGAGAATCGCGGCGACACCGAAGCCGCGCATTCGTTCGACGACGTCGACGAGGCCCTGCCCGGCCTGAGCGATCGCCGAGAACTCATCGACGATCAGCAGGACCCGCTTGGCGCGTGGCTTTCGGCCCACCGCCCACTGCGTGAACTCCTCGACGAGGAAGCGCGCCAGGTACCCGGCCTCCCACTTCAACCGCAACCCGTCGAGCAGAAAGTAGGCGGCATCGATCTCCTCGAAGCCGACGCTGCCGTCGAGGGCGCCGCCAACGGTGGCGAAGAAGGCTGCGTAGCGGGCGCGGATCGCGTCCAGCTGCTCGGCTTCCAGGGCGCGGATCTCCGCGACCTCGTGCGAGCCCGGCGGGTGGAGGGCGAGCAGCGCGTATCGCCGTAACCGGCGGAGTAGCTCGTCGGAGCTGCGCGGCGGCCCCTGCGGGGTGGCGCAGGCCAGCCGGACGGTGTTGACGGCGAGGTCGCGGTAGTAGGCGCCGCCGCCCTCGTTCGCGAAGTCGATCAATTGCAACAACCGACCTGCCACCTCGGAAGCGTCGCCGCGCCAGCCGTCATAGCGCTCCTGCGGAAACAGCCAGACGCGACGACCCGCCTCTTGCATGCGTACCGCGAATCGGTCCTGGGTTTCGCGGTCGCCTTTGCCGTCGACGTAGACGATCGCCCACTCGCTCGCGTGCGCGAGCGAGTCCGCGATCCGCAAAACGGTCTCGGTCTTGCCGGAGCCGGTCGCGCCGGCGACGAGAAGATGGTGCGCGAGCCGGGGCAGGGGCAGGTAGGCGCGGCCGCGGCGTACGGGCAGCAGCGCCTCGCCGGCCAGCCGGTAGCCAAGAAAGAGGCCCGACTCGCTGGTGGGCGGCGCGGCGGGAGCGGCCATCGCGGCCGTCCGCCGCTCCCACCGCGACGACGACGGCTCACCTGCAAGGCCAGCGAGATCGCGGGGGCGGCGAAGCACGATCGTGAGTGCGAGCAGCGGTGTCAGCGTCAACGCTGCCAGCCAAACGGGCCACAACTCGCCGGCGAGCGGCGCAAGCAGATGCAGCGGGCCGCCGCCGAGGCCACGATGGATCCCGTCGAGCGCGGCGAGGTAGCGTCGCCGCGCGAACGGCCAGAGCAGCAACGCACCGCCGCCACCGGGAAGGCAGGTGAGCCAGAGCCACGGGTTGCGGCGCGAGCGGACGAGCGCCGCCAGTGCCGCCGCGGCGGGTGCCGCGAAGGGGCCGAGCGCGACGGCGAGGAAGACGAGCGCGATGGTGTCGAGTTCGATGCCGCTTCCGTCCGGGCGACGGGCGAGCGGGCTGCTCACTGCGGAAGGAAGTCCGCGCGCGGCGGGTAGGGGAAGACATCGACGTTGCCCCACGGAACCTCGGCGGCGAGCGCGCGCACCGCTGGCAGGAGTGAGGGTGCGGCGAAGTACCAGACGCGCGTATAGGAGGCGGCCAACTCCTCGACGATCGCGCTCGACCGCGCGCGGCTCTTCGAGGTCAGCTCCACTTCAACCGCGACCGGGCCGTCGGGAAGGTCGAGCAGCCCGTCGGGGAGATGCGGGCGCTGCGCTGACCTGGACGGCGATGCTTGCGCGAGCGCGCGCTCGCACGTCCAACGACCGAGGCGCAACTCGTGCGCGAGCAGCAGCCGCACATCCGTGACGGCTTCGATGTGCGCGGGCATCGCCGTGTTCGGCCGCCAGCGCCGATACGGCGAGTCGCAGACGCGGATGCCCTTGCCGGTCAGCCAGAGGAAGGAAGGGCCGTGCCAGCCGAAGGGATGGCTTTCGATCCAGCCGGCGCGCAGCCAACGGTCACGCAGCCAGCGGCCGTTGCGCTGCGTGCGTCCTAGCAGCCCCGCGAGTTGCTGCACGGTGATCGCATACTGCTCGCCGACGATTCTGAGCAACCGCCCATCACGCTCCGACCACTCGACCGGAGCCCACTCTCGTGTCCCGCTAACCGCACGCTGCTTTGCACTTGTTGTCACTGATCGCACGCGCTCTTTTTCCTCCCTTCGCTCGGCCCGCTCTTCTCTTCTTTGAACCGAGTCCGTCTTGAATTTGACTTTGCTTTTTGGACTGGCAACTACTTGCTTCGATTGCCTCTCTCTGGCACCGCCGCTCCCGCCCCGTCCCTGCTTCTGGCTGACGCCGCCCGGTTCCTGACCACCCGAACGACTTTGCACGTAGAGGGCGGGTGGTCAGGAACGAAACGCCGCAGGCGTTGAGAGGGCGGCGCGATCCGCAAACCCGCATCAGCAGGGCGGGAGCGGCGGCGCCAGCAGCCGGTCTGCTACTGTCATCGTTACTGACAGCGGCTGCCAGCAACGATGACAGTGCTCGATCGTGTGGTCGAGACGTCAAGGATCCGCGCCGGTGGCGATGCTGGGGGAGCTGTTCGCCGAGCCGGTCGGCTAGAGTCGCCGTCGCCGGCCCCACCGACGCGGAAAGGGGTCGACGGCTGGGCAACCACGGACATCCGAGAGTGGTCTTCGACCGTGCGCTCGCGCAACGGCAACCTGTTGCTCGCCGAGATGACCGCGCGTGAGCTTGGCTGGATCAACTTGCTCGACGCGCTGCGAACTGTTGGCGTTGCTGACGGTAAAGGACCCGCGACGCGGAGAGCGTGCGAAGGCACGCTGGCTGCGCCGTTACCTTGAGGCGGATCCGGCGGCCGGGCTGCGCGAGACGGCGACCGTGATCGGCTGCCTCGATGCGCTGGCCGGGCCCGGGCACGAGCAAGCGCTCGCGTTGCTGCGGACGTGTGCCGAGCGCGCATCTGCGCGACCGGCCGCCGCGCGCGGTGCTCGAGCGCGAGCTGGAACGACGCGACAAGGCGGCTGAATCGTCACGGTAACGAGTCACGGGCTCAGGTTTGCTCGAACGAGCTGAGTGGATGGTTGTCGCGCAGGAACTCGGCGAACAGCGGGACGGTGAAGTCGACCTGGCCGCGGCGCGGGCGAAATCCCAGACCTCCAGATCGGTGCTGGATCCAGTGAGGCGCGGTGCATCAGACGCCGCGTTGGTCCTTCGCGCCGTAGTGGACCGCGACCTGGTTGGAGCGGTATGGGGGTTCGCCGAGTTCGGCCATTGCCGCGAGGTAGCGCTGTTCGGTGTCGGTCGCAAGTTGAAAGCGCGGCGTGAAGAAGCTGTGCGCGAGCGAGTCGTTGACGATCTCGCGCACCGTGTCCAGGTCGGAGCTGGTGATCGGGGTTTGCTCGACGTTGTTCCAGAGCTCGAGGCCGTACTCCTGAAGGAAGTAGGGGTAGCCGGCCGACTCGCGCACGACTCGTCGCGCCGCTTCTTCTTCGAATTCGACACCGAGCGCCGCTGCGGGGCCGACGAGCGCCGCGCGGGCGGCGGCATCGCTGAGTCGGCCAAGCTCGCGGTATTGGAAGAGGCGATCGGCGTACGGCTTCGCCGAGATCAGCCGCACTTGCAGGTCGGGCAGTCCGGCGCCGACGAGGGCGACGGGGAGGCCGCGGCGGCTGACCGCCTGGAAGGCGATGCAGATCGCTGCGGGCGGAAAGGCGTCGTCGAGGTTGTGATCACGCGATGCAGAATGCGAGGCGGTCGCGAGGGCGCCTGTGCATGGCTACAAGCTCGCGAGCAGAAACCGACTGTCGCGCTGTCTGGGCGACGTCTCCGACTTCGACGATCAGCTCGCGTCAGGATCCGTGCGCGGATCGCCGGAGTCAGCGATGCCGGAAGCGGCCTCGACGTCGAGCTTGAGCTGCACCGGCCCGGCACCGCGATGCTGAACGCCTTGACTACGCCGAGGGCGCGGTCGACTCGGTCCTTGATCCGGTGCTTGCGGCTCTTCTCCCGCAGTAGGCGTGCGGCCATGCGGGCGAAGGTGACGCGGAAGTCGGGCTGCGAGCCGACTTCCTGCACGTCGGTCGTGGCCCAGCCTGCCTCGCTCGCGAGCACGTCGAACTCCATCAGCAGCACTGTCTTGCCGACGCCGCGCAGCGCGGACGTAGATCAGGCTGCGTTCGTAGCCGCCGTCGCTGAGCGCGCTCGACCAGTGCTTGCACGTTGTCGAGGTCACGGTCGCGACCGGCGAGCACGCGCGGCTTGCGGCCAGCGCCGGGCGTGATATGCGGTTGTCGCGTTTGATTCACGGCAAGACCGATTTCTCACACTTTCTAAGAAGTGAAATAGGTGAGTCTTAGAAAGCCAAGTAGGACGCTCGTCGTAGCGCGGTTACGAGCGCAGATCAGGGCGAGCCGAGTTTCTAAGGGAGGCTTAGAAAACGGAGAAAGCGCGGTTGCTCTAGGTGGCGGGCCTGGTCGCCCCGACGTAGTCGCTCCACCGGTAGGGCTCGACACGGACGAAGGCACCGGTATGCGGCGCGTCGATCATCTCGGATGAATCGATCAGGATGCCCGACGTGCCCGATGTCGGCCGAGTCGCTGCCGAAGAAGAGGAGATCGCCCGGCTGCAGCGGTTGGCCCGGCGGGACGGGCGGACCGGCGTCGTACTGCTGCTGCGCGGTGCGCGGCAGTTGGATGCCCGCTGCCTGGTAGGCGGCCTGGGTGAGGCCGGAGCAGTCGAAGCCGCCAGGCCCGTCGCCGCCCCACTGGTACGGAGTACCGATCTGGGCCTGCGCGTAGGCGACCGCGACGGCGGCAGCCGGCGCCTCACCCGCGATGATGCCGGAGCCGCCTTCGCTGAACTGACCGGCAAGCGCGAGGACTTGCTGGACGTAGGCGTCGGAGTGGTTGTAGGCGTAGACGGCGCCGGGAAGATCGGCGCTGTTGCGGGCGCCGTTGGCGCAGAGGTCGCGGGCGGCGGCGTAGACAGCATCGACAGGGTCGTAGGGGCTGGGCGGGTTCACGCCGCCGGGAGGGACCGGGCGGGCGTACTCGTTGAAGGTGGCGGGCTCGAACTGCATCGGCCCTTCCGCGCCGGCACTGTTCGCGCCCGCGCGCACACCGGGTGCGGTTGAGGTGCCGTTGCCGGACTCGACCGTTCCGATCGCGGCGAGCAGCTGCCAGGGGAGTCCGGGGCAGGTGGCCGCGGCCTGCTGGTAGAGGTTGAGGTAGTCGGGTGGGATCGCGGCCGTCGCCGTAGCGCCGACGGTGGTCGGCGCGGCTTCGCCGCCGAGCGCGGCGGCGATGAAGAGGACGGGGAGGAGGAGCAGAGAGGCGGCGGCCGCGAGTGCGCTGTTCAGGGTGTGGCCGAGGCGAGCTCGGCCGGGTTGCTGGTCGCCCAGGCATGTTCTGTCGCGCTGGCGGTGACGCGGAGCGGGAAGCGGTTGTCGCCGACGATGAAGAGTCCGCTGCCGCGCGGGCAGGTGAGCAGGTAGCGGGTCTCGCCGTCGGTGAGCCGGAACGCCTGCTGAACGCGGTCGATCGCCTGCGGCGCCTGGCGCAGCAAGACGTGGCTGGAGGCGTTACTGATGATCGACTGCCCGAGTTCGGAGGCGAGCAGGTCGCCGGCGTCCTGCGTGATCGTCGTCAGGCCGCACCAGCGTTTGCGCGCGGACTTTGCGAGTCGGTAGAGGAAGCTCGCCCCGGCCGGTTCGCGCATCAGCAGCCAGGCTTCGTCGACAAGCACGCAGCGTTTGCGCAGACCCTGGTCGAGGCTACGCCAGATCGTGTCGAGGCAGAGCAGCAGGGCGACGGGTTTGAGTCGTTCGGAGAGACCGCGCAGCGAGAAGCAGACGAGTCTCCCCTCCGGCTGCACGCTTGTCGGCGCGTTGAACAGTGCCGAGAGCGAGCCGGTCGTGTAGGGGGCGAGGCGTTCGGCGAGCCGCTTCCCGCCACGGCCGCTCTGTTCGAGTTGGGCGGCGAGATCGCGCAACAGCGGCGTCGAGTGGTTGGCGTAGGTGGCCTGCGCGGCTTGGTCGAGCGCGGCGAGTTCGGCTCCGGTGAGCCCGCCGGCCAGGAGTTCGATCAGCTCGGTGAGGAAGACGATCCGCTCGGAGATCGCCGACGCGCTTCTCTCCGGGAGGTCGAGCGGGTTGAGCGTGACCGGGTTGGCTCCGGCGAGAGGGAGATGGGCGCCGCCGACTTGTTGGCAGAGGCGGCGGTATTCGTCGTCGGGGTCGACGATGAATACCTGGACGTCCTGGTAGAGGAGGCGGAGCGCTTCGAGTTTGGCGAGGTAGGACTTGCCGGCGCCCGTGCGGGCGAGAACGACGCTGTTGTAATTGTCTTGAGCGAAGCGGTCGTAGACGACCGGGGCGCCGGTGTCGGTGAGGCCGTAGAAGCATCCCTCGTCCTCGAGCGGCGGCTCGCTTGCCGCGAAGGGGAAGGAGGCGGCGAGCGCCTCGCTGTCGAAGGTGCGCCGCAGCCGGAGCCGGTCGAGGCCGAGCGGCAAACCGGAAAGCCAGCCGTCGAAGGCGCGGAAGGTGGTTGGGGTGCAGCTGAGGAGCTGAGAGGCGCAAAGGGTGCGGACCCGCTCGGCGGCGTGGGCGAGCTCGTTCTCGGTTGTGGCGGTGACGGTCAGGTAGAGGCCGGCGCGGAAGAGGCGGCTCTCACCGCGCGCGAGCCGGCTTGCGAGTTGGTGTGCGTCCTCGGCGGCGGCGGCGACGCCGAGGTCGGCGAGGCTCCCGCGTTCCAGTTCGAGCCTGCGGGTGGACTCGAAGCGGGCGCGCTGTTTCTGCAACCGCTGTGCGGCGAGCTCGGCCGGGAATGGCTCGACGTGCATCGAGACGTCGAGGTCGGGTAGCGCGGAGAGCAGGCGGGCGAGCCAGCCGTAGCCGACCTCACGCGGGTAGCCGGCGACCGCGAACGTTCGCTGCCAGCAGTCGCCGACCCGCAGCCGGTCGGCGTGCACGTGCAGCGCGGCCGGACCGAGCAGGCCGCGCTGCGGGTCAGGTTGCTCTTGGCGCCTCTGTCGGTCGTTTGCGATGTCGCATGGATGACTCCTTCCAAGTCGGAGCCGGCGGTCGGGCCGGGCGGATCGAGGCTGGCGGATAGCAGCGACGCCGCCTGCTCACCGCTGAGGGGGCGGAGCGCGACCTCGGCGCCGGCGAGGATCTGTGTCGCCTCGGCGGCTTGCCGGGTGAGGCTGGCGGAGGCGAGTTCGGGGTCGCGTTGCGGCGAGCCGAGCACCAACACGATTCGTCGCCGCAAGAGGCGCGTCTCGTGCGCGAGCTTGCGGAGGAAGACGGCGTGCTCCCGCGCGGCGGCTGCGAGCTCTCGCGGCAGTCCGTCGGCGGCAGCCTCGAGCCGCGCCGCGTGCGGGGTGAGGCTGGCCGGTTCGCTGCGCACTGTGAGCTGAACCGGCTCCGCGCGGCTGTTGAGGAAGCGGGCGAAGCAGTCGACGAAGGCGGTCTGCTCGACCTGGCTGCGCAGCTCGAAGCTCGACCCGCGTGCCTCGACCAGGAGGCAGTGGCTGCCGTCGGTGAGCTGGACGAGCCCATTGCGGAGGATGCGCCGGACCGGGATGTCGAGCGTCGCGGCGCGCGCGGGCGAGCGGCGGGCGAGTGGCGCGGGGAGGCCGTCGGGGGCGAGCAGCTGTTGCTTGGGCGCACGCAGATAGCGGCCGACGGCGAGCGCGAGTTGGTCGCCGCTCATGCCGTCGTGGCGTCCGAGCGCGAGCACCAGCCCACACGTGACGACAAGCAGCGGCGCGGCGAGCGCGACCGGCGCGGGAACGAGAGCGAGTCAGGAGCAGGTAGGCGCCGTAGGCGCAGACGCCGCTGCCCGCGAGCAGGGCGAGTTGGCGGGCGGTGAGGCCGAAGGCGAGCTTGTCCTCGAGCTCGACATCGGCCGGAACCTTGACCGCGGACATCTCAGATCACCGTCCGCACGATCTTGGAGGCGGCGTAGACCTTGGCGAGCCGGACGGTCGTGCTGGCGCCGCGGCCGCCGAAGGCGAGCTGCCTCGCCCAGAAGGGGATCTTGACCAAGACGAAGAGCAGGCAGAGGCAGAGCAGCATGTTGACGACGCTGCCGCTGACGGTGAGGCCGAGACCGCCGCCGCCGCTGCCGGCGAAGAAGACACGCACCGCCGCAGCCAAGACGAGCGCCTGCGAGACCTGCACCGCCAGACACGCGGTGATCGCCTTCCACCACAACTGCGCCAGCGATTCGGTCTGCGGGAAGAGATGGCAGAGCAACATCAGCGGCGCCGCGCAAACGAGCAGGACGACGATCGCCGTGCGCAGTAGGTAGAGGACGACGAGGATCACGGCGGCGACCGCGCAGCCGAGGCCGAGCAGTGTGAGGAAGATGCCGCCACCCGCTAACGCCCCGACGACGAGCGTCTGCAGCGAGCCGGTGCTCGCGGCGGCGCTGGCGCCGTCGCCGAGGAACGCACCAGCGAGTGCGTTCGCGACCGTGATCAACTGGCCGCTCAGGCTGAGGCTGGCGTTGATGACGATGCCGGCGAAGAACAAGCGCCGGATCAGGTCCTTGAGCGCGTACTGGCTCTGCAAGCTGTCGTGACTCATCGCCACGCCGGCACCGACCAAGAGGAAGAGGACAAGCAGCGCGTCGGCGGCGATCAAGCTGATCTGCCACAAGCCCGCGACCTGCGGATTCGCCGCCAGGTCGGGCGTGGCGAGAACGGTCTTGCCGACGAGGTCGAGCATCGGGGTCAGCGCGTCGAGAGCGAGGCTCTTGAACCAGTCGTTGATCGCCTGCTTGACCCGGCCCGGCAGATCCCAGAAAGCCGGATGGCTCGCCTTGTCGCCGCCCACCGTCGTCGTCTGCGTCGGCGTCGTCGACGCCGGTGGGGGCGGGCCCGACCTGTACGCCGGGACCGGTTGTGGTTACGCGCCGTCGGAGTCGCGCCGCTCGCGGCCGACACTGGAGCTCTGGACGCGGGCGGCGCGGCAAACGCCAGCGTCGGCAACAGCAAGACGACGATCAGCGTGGCAACGAGAACTGCTGTGCGATGGCGGCGGTTCATCCGCCGACGATCTTTTGGATGATCGTGACGATCACGGGTGCGAACAACGCGAAGGCGTAGCCGAGACCGGCGGAGGAGATCGCGCTCTTTGCCTTCTCCAAGCGGACCGGGTCACCGCCTGCCATCGCGTAGCGGGCGCCACCGACGATCAGGAACACCGTCGCAAGCCCGGCCAGGAGACCGGTCAGCCAGAGCTTGAGGTTGTCGATGACCGTGTTGAGGTCTGTTGCCGCGAGTGCGTCCGGAGCGACGACGAAGAACACGACGGTCGCGTAGGCGCAGGCGGCGGGAAGCGTGCTCCGTCGCATCAGAAACCCTCCTTCAGTTCGAAACGAGAGCCAGCCGTCCGATCGCAGGGACGGCGGCAGCGGCTCGCCACGCGCTCGGGGCGACGCCGGCGCTGGTGTCCACTAGAGGTAAGGACCTTCTGGCTTCGGTTTCGGACATTTCCCTGCACACGGCGCCACTCGCGCAGCGTCTGCTCGGCCCGCTGCCGCCGCTTCAACAGCGCCTGGTAGGGCACACCCGCCTCGTCGGCGAGGACGCGCAGCGGAACATCCTGGAAGCGGCTGCGCAGAATCAGCGTCGCGTCGCGACGCGAGATCACATTCGCGCGAACCGCCGCAAGGACAAGGAACGCGCGGCGGGTCGGCGAGCGGCGCGCCCGACGGCAGTCCGCAGCGGTGGTCGGCCGGGCACGATCCCCGGCTAGACAAGCTCGACGCGTGTGCGCAGGCCGGCGGCAGCGGTCGAGCTCACGCGTCGTGTCGTGCAGGACCTGAAGGACGAGGTTGGCGGCGACCGTGCGGGAGCGCCGCGCGACCGGGTAGGTGCGGATCGCCTGCCAGGCGTAGAAAAGCAGTAGTTCCCACAACTCGTCGTGTGGGACGCCTCGCCGGGTAAGGCGCTGCGCCTGAGCCTTCAGCGCTGGCAGTACGGCCTGAAGGACGAAGCGGCCGGCGGCCGCGTCGTCCTGCGCAAGGATCAGGAGTGCGAGCAGCGGCTCGTCGGTAGCGGCCGACGGCGCGGTGTGGAGGAAGCAGAGGAGTTGGCTGGGCTGCTCGAAGCGGCGCAAGGACGGCTGGGCGGAGCGCCAGCGACTGAAGTCTGATGTGAGCCGGTGATGGAGGAGAGGCGGCCACTCACGTTCGAGCTGGTCGACCACAGTGGTGCGCGCCGGTGATGACATGGAGACCTCCTGGTGAGCCGGGACGGAGGTCGAGGGTGCCCGCGACCGCTCCCCAGGCACGACGTGGCGAGCCGCCCGCCGGCTCGCCACCGCACCGCATGAACGAGCTGCACACCTCGGACTCAACCCTCGTATCCGTGCGGTCCGACCCGTCCAAAAAAGACAGTTGACAGCGGTATTCGCATGCGGTAGAAGGCATCGACTGCGGCGCGTTCTCCGAAGGGGGCAGCGCGTGGGGAGTAGTTGGGTAGTGGCTGGGCAGCTCACGGGCAGTGGTGCCGGGTAGCCATTGCGGCCATGAACTTGCTGCCGCCCCAGCTCCGCTTCGCCCGCCGCGCGAACACAGCTCCGGCGAACAACGGGCACGCGCCGCAACTCGCACCCCGTCGGCGAGCAGCTGGCGGTAAAGGGTCGCTGGCAGCGCTTCCACGACGGTTGGCGCAGCCGCTACCGCTGATCGGCATCTTGCTGCTGGCGATGTCGGCGGTGCGGCTACATCGCCGTCGCCGCCGGATCGCGCACACGCAGTAGCGACATCGTGGTCGCGACCCACAGCCTCCCGGCGGGCACGCGCCTCACCACGGCTGACCTGCGGCTGGTCAAGCTGAGCGCCGGACAGGCGCTGCTCGCGCAGCTGGTGCCGGCGGCGGGCGAGGCGTCGCTCGTTGGTCGGCGGTTGGCGGTGCCGGTTCTCGCTGGCTTGCCGCTGAGCCGAGCGAGCGTTGCCGCCCCGGGTGGCGGGCCTGCGGCGTTCACGCTGACCGTGCCTGCTCTGCATGCGCTTGGCGGCAACCTGGCGGCCGGTGACCGGGTGAGCGTGCTCGCGACCTTCACGAGTTCAACCGGCGCCGCGACCGCACGGGTGGTCGCGCGCGACCTCGTCGTCCTCAGCGTCGGCCAACCTCCGGCCGGCATCGATCAAGCCTCCGCGACCGTGCCCGTCACGGTCGCGCTGCCGCAACCCTCGCTCGCGAGCGAGCTCGCGCTGGCAAACAGCGTCGGCAAGATCGACCTCCTCCGCGACGGCGCCAACACGACCGCCGCGATCCCATCGGTGACTGCCGCTGGAACCGGGGTAGCGCCGTGAGCGAAGACAACCCACGTGTCCTGCTCGCGCTCAGCCCGATTGTCGAGCAGCGGATCGCGCCGTTGCTCTTTGGCGAGCAGGCCGCGGTTACGGTGGCGGCGAGCCTGGTCGAGCTCGCCGCGCTCGACCGAACGCTCGAAGCGAACGAGGGCGGGTCGGAAGCGTTGCTTGTCTCCGCCGACCTCGCTGATCTCACGGCAAGTCTGCTCAGCCGTGCCCGCTCGCACGGCCTCCGCCTCGTCGGGATCGCCACCGACGAGCACGATGCCGAGCTACTCCGCGAGCTGCCGCTCGACGCGATCCTCGCCTGCCCGATCGACGCGCCCTCATTGCAGGCCGCGGTTCATTCATCAGGCGTCGCGGTAGGCAACGGCGCCGGCGTAGCGACTGGTGACCTGCGACGCCAGCGGCCAGGAAAAGCAGTGCGCGAGGGGACGGTGCTCGCGGTCGTTGGTAGCCGCGGTGCGCCCGGCGCGAGCGAACTCGCCTGTTCGCTGGCGGCTCTTGCGTCCGGGCAGTGGCGGGCGCTGCTGGTTGAGCTCGACCTGCTCGGCGATGCCGGGCTCGCGCTCCGGCTCGGCTCGGACGCGAGCCAGGGATCGCTGCTCGCGTTGCTGCGCGCGACCGGGGCCGGTGAGCCTGCGCTTGGTGAGCTACTCGAGCGCTGGCTCGTCGCGAGAGCCGGCTGGCCGGCGGTGCTCCTGGCACCCGCACAGCCGGAGCAGGTGATCGAAGAGCTCGACCAGCCCGGCGCGATCCGCGCTGGCCTCGACGCGCTCGCCGCTCAGCACCCGCTTGTGATCGTTGACCTCGGGTTCCTGCTCGCCCAGCCGGGCGCTCTCGGTCCGGTCGAGCGCTGCCACCGCGAAGCGCTCGTTGCGGCCGATGCCGTTCTTCTTGTGTTAGGCGCGCGAGAGACGCAACTCGATGCCGGGTTGGCGCAGCTCGACCTACTACTCGACACGCTTGGCATCGCCCGCGAGCAGATGCGCGTCGTCTGCAACGGCACGGGCGGCCCCGGCGCGATCCCACGCCCACAACTCGAGCAGACACTCACGCTCGCGTTGCGCGAGCGTGAGCTTGCCGCCGATGCGCTGATCCCCTGGGACGCACGCGCACTCGCGAAAGCGGTGCGCACCGGGCTGCCGCTAGCCGCCGCCCATCCGCGCGGCGGCTACGCGCACGCGCTCGAGCGGCTGCTCGACACGCTCTTCCTTCCCGGAGCGCCGATCACGCGCGGCCGCAAGCGACTGTTGACCCTGTCGCCGCAAGCGACGGTCGAGCGGGAGCCGGTCGCCGACCGGGCAGAGGAGGAGGTGGCGTTGCCATGGCGGAGTTGAGCCCACGCGACCTCGTCCGCACTCGCATCGAGCACGCGCTCGCCTCCGAGCAGGTCAACCTCACCAGCAGCGCCGGCCGCAGCCGCGCCGAAGAGCTGATCGAGCAAATCTTGCGCGGCTACCAGGCGGAGGCGCTCGCCGGGGACGGCGACGCCTCCGCGGAACTGCTCGAGGCGTTGCGACGCGAACTGCGCGACGACCTGATCGGCCTCGGCGCAATCGCCGAACGGATGCTCTCCGACCCCGAGGCGCAGGAATGGATGGTCAACGCCCCGACCCGAATCTTCCGCGACACGGGAGAACGCCTCGAACGCGTCCCCGATCTCGTGTTCACCGACGACCGCCAGGTCCGCGCATTCCTCGACCGGCTACTCGAACAGGTCGAAGGCAAACGCCTCGACCGAATCACACCGCGCATCGAAGCGCGGCTCCCGGACGGGTCTCGGTTGACAGCGGCGATCCCGCCGGTCTCCTCAAACGGGCACGTGATCTGCTCAATCCGCCGCTTCCGCCTCAAAGCGAACTCACTCGCCGACCTGGTCGGCTTCGACTTCCTCAGCGAGCAAGCCGCCGACTTCCTCGCAGCCGCCGTCCGCGCCGGCAAAAACATCGTCATCGCCGGCCGCGTCTCCAGCGGCAAGACCACCCTCCTGAACGCGCTCGGGCGCGCGGTCCCCGCCTCCGAACGATTCGTTGTCTGCGAATCCTCAGCCGAGCTGCAACTACCCGCCGTGCTTGCCAACTGCGTCGGCTACGAAGCCCGCCCCGGCAACAACGACGGCCTCCCAGCGGTCACACTCGAAGACCTCGTTTCCGACGCGCTGCGGATGAACCCGGACCGGATCATCGTCGGCGAGTGCCGCGGCCCCGAGACGATGGCAACCCTCTGGGCGTTCGCGAGCGGCCACTCCGGCATGACCAGTGTGCACGGCGAATCCGCCGAGCACGCGCTCCGAAACCTCGTCCGCTTCGCCCTCACCTCGGGCCACAAGATCGACTCTCACCAAGCACTCGACTGGCTGCGCGAGATCGACCTGATCGTCCACTGCGACCGCCCCCGCGCATACATCAACGGCGAACGCAGCTACCTGCCCCGCCACGTCGACCAGATCGTCGAGCTCACGGGCATCGAAGCGACCACCCCAACCCTCAACCCGCTCTTCGAAGGCACCGGACCAGATCTCACTTACCTGCACAGCGGACCAGCGTTCCTCGCCGACCTACACGCCGCCGGGTTCCAACCATGACCACCGCCACACGACCACTGCTGCTCCTCGCCACCGTCGCTGCAATCAGTACGGGCTGCGGCGGCGCGAGCGGAAACGTCGCAGCTCGAACGACGACGACAGACGCAAAGTCGACCTCCGTCGCAATCGAGCGTCCCAACACTAAGGGCGGCCATAAGGACGGCGATCAACGCGAACCTTCAACTCTCGCTTTACGTGCTCTGGCACAACAACGTGCCGGCGCTGGGCGACACGATCGACTCGAGGCCCGGCGCTGAGCGCACTTCGCAGCGCTGCCGCGACAAGGCGCCGCCAAGGCATCCAGATCAAGAACCTCTCCGGCCATCACACGATCGTCGCGATCACACTCGCTCCCTCATATGGCACGGCCACTGCTGTCATCCGCGACCAGCGTCGAGTAGCTCCCTACAAGTCAGGTGAACGTCTCGGGAAGACGATCTCCGGAACCGAGCACTCCCGCATCCTGCTCCACCGACTCGGCAACACCGAACGCTTCATCGTCTGGCGCGTCTCACCCGTCCGATGATCAAGGCGACGATCATCCTTGCGACGGCATGCCTTGTCTTGGCGCCGATCGCGGCTGCCGAAGGGCCCGGAAGGATTACCGTGCTTCCGTATTCGCAGCAGTACGGCCAGTCGCGTGCCGGGGCCGGAGCCCGCATCGACGTTCACGAGACGAGGCCGGGTCATCCCGCGAGTCGGTCGCGGCCAACCGCCGCGTCCATCGTTCACGTAAGTACGGGCGCCTCGTCGAAGAGGAGTGGTGGGACGACGAACGTGCCGTCTCCGCAGCAGCCTCTGTATCCGCTGTTGCCAGCGAACTCGCCGGTGCTGAACAAGACGCAGCCAGTCGGTCCTGGGTCGTTCTGGTACCAGGACGGGGCCGGTCACGTCTGCCTGTATGCGCCCGACTCGGTTTTGCCGTGCTTCACGATCACTGGAACGGTCAACACGAGACCGGCGGCTCCGCCGTTGACCCCGGTGACGATTGCGACGCACGTTGCGGATCGAATGGCACTCAGCCCTGGCCAGTTGAAGGCGAGCCCTTCGGGTGCGGGGCTGAGCGGCGCGGCGTCGTGGTTCTGGCTTGACCCGGCACCGGCGACCGAGCGCTTGACGGTGTCGCTGGCGGGCGAGGCGGTGACGGTGACGGCGGTGCCGCAGGTCGAGTGGCAGTTCGGCGACCGCAGCGGCATCGATGGCGGGGCGGGTGTTCCGTACCAGTCGGGTCCGGTCGTGGCGGATGCGATCACGCATGTCTACGACACGCGCTGTCTGCCAGGCGACCAGGGCCACGACCCCTATGTGCTCTCGACCTGCGGTAACAACGGCTATCAGCTCGTCGCGACGGTCAGCTGGAAGATCAGCTACCAGGCCGACGGGCCAGTCGCGGTTACCGGGACGTTGCCGTCGCGAACCACCACAAGTTCCGCTGACTACCCGGTCAGCGAGGCACGCGCATTCCTTGTCAAGGGCACGGCCAGATGATCGGCTTGCTGCTCACCTTCTGTTTTCTCTGCGGCCTCACGTTGATCGCGGTCGGTTTCGCTGACCGGAAGCGCGACGCGGTGTCATCACGGATCGCCGAGCTCTCGCGACGCGGACAGCAGGCAGGGATCATCTCCCCGCGCTTCGTGCCAACCGTTGTCGCGGCGGCACTCGTGGGCAGCGCACTCGGGTGGGCGTTGACGGGGATACCGGTGCTCGCGATTCTCGGCGGCTTCGCGGGCGGCTACGCGCCGTTTGTTTGGCTGCGGCGACGGAACGAGCAGGCGAAGCGGGCACGAGACCGCGCCTGGCCGGCGGCGCTGGCGCAGATCGCCGACGCGCTCGAGGCCGGCCTCGCGTTCCCCGCTGCGATCGCGCTGCTCGGCGAGACCGGGCCGATCCCGCTCAGAGTCGAGTTCGCGCGCATGCATGCTCGCCTGCGCAGCGACGGCCTCGCCGCGGCGCTCGACCAGCTTGCCGCGACGCGAGAGCGGACGGCCGGGACGGTGGCGCTGCTGCTGCGGGCCGGGCTGGTCGAGCTGCCGGCCGGCGGGCTCGCACCCCTGTTGCGCGACCTAAGCGTGATGCTGGGCGAGCGATTCGAAGCGCGCGAGAAGGCGCGCACGAAAACATCTAGCCTGCAGCTCGAGGCGGCGATCCTTGCGCTCAGCCCGATCGTGCTCCTGCTATTGGTCGGCGCCGCCTCACCCGCCTACCTGGCCGCGTACAAGACCGCAGCCGGCACTGCCGTCGCGATCGCCGGCGGCGTCGCGATCTTCGCCTGCTACCTGCTCATGCGCCGCCTCGGCCGCATCCCCGAACCACAACGGAGGCAGACCTCGAGGTGAACGTAACGCTGCTGCTCTCGAGCCTCTCCTTCGTTGCCGGCGGGCTGCTGATCGCCCTGCACATGCTCGCGCCGCAACGAGCGTCCGTCGCTGACCGCCTCACCACGGTTCACAGAGGCGGCGACGTCGCTCTCAACGGTGGCCGGCTTACGGGTACGGCGCCACCGCCTCTTGCACGGCTTCGCGCCGTGTACGAGCGTGACCTTCGCCGGACCGGGACGGAGAAAACGCTACGCCGGTTGTTGCAGGAGAAGGTGCTGCTCGCCTTCGCGGCTCCGTTCATCCTCGCCGCACCCTACGCGGCAGCGGTCGCGCGACTCCCGTCACCACTTTTGCTTGCGCTGCTCGCGGTCGCCGGGTTCTTCGTGCCGGATCTTTTGCTGCGTCAGGAAATCAAGCAGCGGCGGGAGCAGCTGTTCCTTGACCTTCCCGAGCTGATCTCCGTGCTCGCGCTCGCACTCGGCGCCGGCCAGTCGCTGCGACGGGCACTTGAGCTCGCAGCCCGCGACTGCGAAGGCCCGCTCGCGGTCGAGCTCGAACGCGCGCTCTCACTCGCCCGCCGCCACCAACACCTCTCGGAGCGCGAAGCGCTCGTGCAGGTCGCGCGCGAGACGGGTGAGCCGACCTTCACACGCTTCGCCGAACTGCTGGCGGCGAAGGAGAGCCCGTACCTCGACTTCCTGCGCCAGCAGGCCCGCGAGACCCGGGCCGAACAGGGCCGCTATCTCGAGCGCGCCGCCGAGCGCGCCTATCTGGCGATGCACGCGCCCGTCGCGCCCCTCCTCGCCGTGCTGGTGCTGTTGCTCGCGTACGGCTTCCTCCATTTCCTTGCCCAAACCACCTGAACCTCTGAAGGGAGGTACCAAGATGTTGCTCGACGCGATCTGGAACCGGCTCCTCAACCGGGCTCTTCGGGAGGAGCGCGGCGACGGGATCATCAGCTGGGTCGTCTTGGCGGTCGGCCTCGCGGCCGCCGCGGCCGCGGTGATCGCACTGCTGCGACCGGCGATCACCAGCGCTGCCCAATCGATCGTCAACCTGATCTCCGGCAGCGGCGGATAACCCGGACGCCGATGATCCGCCCGCGCGTCACCAGGCTGACGGGGGAGCGCGGCGACGCCCTCATCGAGGGGCTGCTCGCGCTGGGCCTTGTCCTGCTCGTGATCTGTTTCGCAGCTCAGGCGGTCGCCTACGTCCACGCCCGCAACATCGCCGAGGCGGCCGCGCAGGACGGCGCCAGCGACGCCGCCACGGGAGGCCCGCAAGCAGGCGTCAGCCGTGCACAAGAAATACTGACAGCGGCCGGCGGTGCCGCCGCCAACCTCCGCGCAACTGCCAGCGGCGACGGGGGCGAGGTCACGATCACGGTGCAAGGGGCACCGCCCCGGCTGTTCTCATTGCCGCTGCTTCTGCCAACGATCCGTGCTGCGGCAAGTCTGCCGGTCGAGCAGTACCCCGCCAACGAACAAGCGGCGACACCATGACCCGGCTCGCACGCACGCTGCGTCGGGAGGAGGGGCAGGGAATCGTCTCCGCGCTGCTGCTCCTCGTCGGCGTGCTGCTGCCACTGATGTTCCTGATTGCGCTATTCGGCCGGATCGAGCAGGGCCGGCTCGCAGCCGACCAGACCGCCCGCGACGCGGTCCGCGCCGCAAGCCAAGCCCCCTCGCAGACAGGCGCCGAGCAAGCCGCCCAGGACGCGCTCGCCCGCGCCCGCCAGCAAACAGGGCTGCCACTCACGCTCACCCTGGAAGGCGAACTGCAACGCGGCGCGACTCTCACCGCTCAAACCACCGTCGAGGTGCCGCTCGGCGGACTGCCGTTCTTCGGGCGGCTGGGAACGATCAGCGTCCACGGCCGAGCACGAGCACCCGTCGACCAGTACCGAAGCCTCGACCCCAACGCAGAGGCTGCGCCATGAATACCGCACGGAGCAGACTCCAGAGCGAGCGCGGCTCTGTCCTGATTGCCGGCCTGCTGCTTTCGCTTGCACTGCTGATGGTGATCGGTGCGGCCGTCGACATCGGCCACGCCTTCATCGTCCGTCGCGACCTCGCGGCGCAGGCAGACGCGGCCGCGCTCGCCGGGAGCCAGGCCCTCAACCTCGACGCCCTCCACCAGGGCCAGCTGGCACTTGACCCACAACAAGCACAAGCGACTGCTCTGCAAGCAATCACTCCCGCCGCGCAGCTTCAGACGACGGCGGTCGCCAGCACCGGCGGCGTCACCGTCCGACTGCAAGAGCGAATCCCGACGATCCTGCTCCGCTTGGTCGGTCTGACGACGCTGACTGTCGCTGCGCAAGCGACCGCCGCCCCGGAGACACCATGAAGAAGACCGTCTCCCTTGTCGCGATTGCCGGGGCCGCTCTCTTCGCATCCATTGGCGTGCTCACCGGGGGCACGCAACTCACGCTTGTCAGGCTGGCGGTCTGCGGCGGTGCACTGGCCGCCGTGGCATTGATTGACCTGCGCGAGCACCGCATCCCCAACCGAATCGTTCTGCCGGCCGCCGCAGCCTGCGCGCTCCTCGCAGGACCCGACCGACTGCGTCACAGCCTGCCCGCGCTCGCACTCGTCGGCGTGCTGCTCGTGATCGCGCTCGTCCAGCCGGCCGCGTTCGGGATGGGCGACGTCAAAGGCGCGCTCTTGATCGCGTTGGCCCTTGGCGCAACCGGAACACCGGCGCTGCTTCTCGGGCTCGCGCTCGCGGCACTTGCCGGACTTACGCTCACGATACGCCGAGGCCGGGCCGCGCTCGCGTCTGCGCTTCCGCTCGCACCGTTCTTCGCCGCCGGTGCCGTCATCGCGTTGGTGACATGAGAGCGCTCGTGCATCGTGTCGTCGTCGCCGTGTTCGCCGCACTGCTGGTCGGCGCGATCTGGCTGCTGTGGGAGAGCCGACCGCACCTGCAAGCAGTTGGCGGTGGCGGCGCGGCCATCTTCGGGTTCATCGCCTGGCTCGGCGGCCTGCTGCTTGCTGCCGGTCTCTTGTTCCGCGTCGTCGCACGAGATCGGCGTGAGACAACCGCCTCGTTGCCGATCCGCAATCTGCGCAGGCGCGACGCTCGCAGACGCCGCCGACCGGTAGGCGGCTACACGGACCGCGCCTTCCCGCTGATCGCAACTGGCAGGGCGGCGGGTGCAGCAGATACCCGCTCGACCGTCGTGGTTGTTGAGCCGACGTCGGTGGACGACCAGGCGTCGCCCTCGCGGAGCTCACCAGCAGCGAAGGCGGTGATTTCGCTGCTCGGCCCGCCCGCGGTGGTGGTGGCGCGAAAGCGCGGGCGCGGCCTGCGCGGTGCGACGCGGGAGCTGCTCTGCTACCTGGCGCTGCGTCCCGGCGGTGCGCATCGGGACCAGATCCTCGACGCGCTCTGGCCCGACCAGACTCCGGAGCAGGCTCGCAACCGTCTCTGGCGCGCCGCCGCCGACGCCCGCGCACAGCTCGGCGACTCGAGCCTGCGCCGCGACGGCGAGCAGTACCAGCTGAACCGGAACGAGGTCAGCGTCGATGTCGACCGACTCGAACAGCTGCTCGCCAACCTCGGCGGCGGTAGCGACGCGAACGAGCAACTGCCGCTGCTCGAACAGGCGTTGGCGCTCTTCTCGGGCGAGCCGCTCAGCGGGAGCGACTTCCCCTGGGCCGAGAACGAGCAGCGACGGCTGCACGCGATCCGGCTCGACCTGTTCGAGCGGTGCGGCAGAGCGCTGCTCGCCAGCGGCGATCCGGCCGGCGCGCTCTCCCGCGCGGAGGAGGGTCTCGGAAGCGAGCCCTACAACGAGAAGCTCGCCCGTCTGGCGATGCAAGCCGAAGCATCACTCGGGCTGCGCAAAGCGGTCGTCCATCGTTACGAGAGGCTGAGCGAGATCCTCGGGGAAGAGCTCGGCTTGCAGCCGCACGTCGAGACGCGGCGGCTCTACCGGCAGCTGCTGGGCCAGGATCACGAGCACGATCCGCTGCCCGCCGCTCGCACATGAGGAATGCGCCCAGAAATGCCAAGTCCCGCGAACCCGAAGGCCCACGGGACTTGACGTAGTGACGCTCTCACGTCGCGGCGACGCTTGTCAAGCGGGAACCGCGACCGGAGCGGAGGGTTGCTCGCCGGGGTCGAGGGCGTGTTCGATGCGGCGGGCGATCTCGTCGATCGTGCCGGTGAGGAGCTGGATGCGCTCGACCGCCTGCTCGGGGTTCCAGCCGGCGAGGTAGGGGACGCTCTCACCTGCGGTGTCGAGGCCGGCGCCTGCGCAGACGATGCAGGCGACGCTCTCGACGATTAGCTCGGCTTCGGCGCGGCTGAAGCGCTGGTAGTCGATCCCGTGTGCGTGGGCGAGCTCGTGCACGAGCGTCGTGACCTTTCCGTTCGCAGGAAGGGCCGTGTCGATGACGATGCGGCTATCGCGGGCGGAGCAGTAGCCGGCGCGGCCGTCGAGCGGCTCGTAGCTGACCGTGTAGCCGAGTGAGGCCGCGTGCTGTTCGAGTGGAGCGAGCAGTTCGGCGTGGCTGTCGCCGCTGACCGGCTGGGAGGGCGGGTCGAGCGGTGCCGGATCGACGCCCGGCAGCGGCTCGGTCTGGGAGACGTCGAAGACGGCGGCGAGCTTGAAGCCGACGAGCTGCTCACCCGGCTCGTTCTCGTCGCTCTGCTCGGTGTCGCGGCGGCGGTAGCGGACGGGGGCGAAGATACGGATCGCCTTCTCGCCCTTGCGCACGCAGCGGCCGAGCTCGAGCCACTTGCGGAAGCCGGCGATATGCGTCGCGTGCGGGCACTGGAACGCGATCAGGAGCGTGTTGCGCATCGAGTAGCGGTGGAAGCGCGAGCGCGTACGAAGCCAACGCTGCCAGCCGTCGCTCGTGAGTAGCGCGCTTGTCGCCTCTCGGAGCTGGTCGAGCTGCTCGCGGCGGCGTGCGTCGCGCTGCTCGGGGGTGAGGCGAGCGCGTGAACGTGTGGACATCTTGTCCTCCTTCGTCGGGCCTGCGTGACGCGGCCGCAGCGCCCGGAGGACGAGACGCGCGACGGCGGGGTTCCCCCTGGATTCCGAAGCCGCCGTCAGGCGGCCGCGCTCGGCGCGGGAATCGAGGGGTGCCGGCGCGCGGCGAGGAGCCGGGCAGAATCGCGGCGGCCACGCAGGCCAGCCGAGAACAGGAACGATGCCGAGGCCCTCAGGGGCTGAGCACCAGGGTGTGTACGCCTCGCGTGCGAATGTAAAGTGTACCTGTGTATCTTGACGTGTACGTGTGATCATGCTAAATTCGAAATGTGACGTACACACGAATCCCCAAGAAAGGCGAACGGCACCTGATCTTGATCGACATCGAGAACCTTGCCGCGAGCGCAAGCCCGACCCGCGAGGCGGTCACGACGATCGCGAATGCCCTCCGGGAGGTCGTGCCCGCTTTCGATCGAGCGCAGCGCATCGTCGCGTGCAGCCACCATGCCGCTGCCACCGTGGCGTTCAACTTTCCGTCGGCGCGGCATCTGTGGCGGTCAGGCCCAGACGGAGCTGACCTCGCGCTCCTGAGCGTGTTGGACAATGAGCGAGTCGATGATCGGTTTGGACACGTGACGATTTGCTCTGGTGATGGAATCTTCGCCGCGAGCGTGGCCAGGCTCGGCGGTGCTGGCGTTGATGTCAGCGTGGTATCGCTCCGAGGACACCTCGCAGCTCGCCTTGAACTTGCGGCGCGGTACGTGCTCTTCCTGGCTCCGTCCGCCCAGCGCGCCACGCGGAGCGCGAGCTGATGGTTCAGACGAATGCCGACCTGATCTCGATGGCGGACATCGCTCGGCTCGCCGGCCAGAGTCGCGCGGCCGTCGGCAACTGGAAGTCCCGGAATCCCGATGAGTTTCCCGTTGAACGCGCTCGCGGGCCACGAGGACCGCTCTACGACCGCTCCGAAGTCATCGCGTGGCTGGAGGCTACGAACCGCCTTGATCAGCGTTCCCCTGATGCTCTGGCGACGCGGCACCTCGCGGACCAGGTTCGCGCCGGCATGCCGACAGACGATGCAATCCCACTCACGCTCCTGCTGCTAGCGCTGATGGTTACGTCGCCCGTGGAGTGGGAAACGATTCGAAGCGCGCCGGTCGAGGATCTCGACCAAACCGTTCGCGAGAAGGCGCATGCGTTGTTCCCCTTCGCGAAGGAGTTGCTCCCCCGCGGCGAGCTTCCAGGGCAGTCACTTGCCCAAGCAGTGAGCGCGGCATCGACCTTCGATCGTTCACAACTTTCATCCCTCGCTGATGCGCTCCTGCAACAAGGGGCAGAGATGATTGGTCGGCGCGGCGGCGAGTACTTCACGCCGGCGTCCGTCCGCAAACTCGTCGTCCTACTCGCCGAGCCGACCGGCGTGCTCTACAACCCTGCAACAGGAATCGGCCAGCTCGTCGTTGACGCTGCCGATCAACGGCCCGTTACTGAAATCTACGGCCAAGAGATCAATCGCCGCTCCTGGGCGATGGCTCAGCTGAACCTCGCGATCCACGGCGTCGACGCAGAGATCGCCATAGGCGACGTGTTCACCGAGGACCGGTTCCCCGATCTGCGAGCGGATCGAGTCGTCGCGGTTCCGCCGTGGATGCAGAAGCTCACCGCCGCAGATCGCTTGATGGGCGATCCACGCTGGGTATACGGCGAGCCCGGCCACAACGATGGGAACGCCGCCTGGATTCAGCACTGCATCCACCACCTAGCAGACGACGGGCGTGCCGTCCTCGTAATGCCGAACGGTGCGCTCTTCGAGGGTGGCAAGGCAGGCCGCATCCGTCAGCGGCTCGTAAAGGCGGGTCTCCTCGATGCGGTGTTCTCGCTGCCGCCAGGCCTGTTTCCGTGGACATCGCTCGCGTGCTCGGTGCTCGTCTTCGCAAAGGGACGACCCACCGCTGATGGCAAGCCGGCGCCGGTTCTGATGGTGGACGCCAGCGGTGCGGACACACCTCGTCCACGCCGCTCAGCCCAGCTTTCAGATGAGCTCATCGACGAACTCGTTTCGCTCTATCGAGACTGGACCGCGGGTCATGAGCCTCGGTCGGGCAGCGCAGCCGTTGCCGATTTTGACGAGCTGGTGCTGAACGACTTCGTAATCGATCCAGGCCGCTATCTCTCGTTGCCGCAGCCTGAACTAGACCTTGACGAAACGAACAAGAAGAGATCCGCTCTCTTGGCACAGCTAGATCGGCTAACCCGTGAGAGCAGGGCGGCCGACCGCGAGCTCGCGGAGCTTCTAGGGGACGGGCCTCGATGAACTTTCAGGAGATTCGGCTCGGCGAGATTTCGGACGAGCTCAGCGTCTCGCGCGGGTTCCCGACCCAACGCGCGACGCAGGAGGGGGAAATACCTGTCATGTCGATCGCCGATCTTCGAAACGACTCCCCGCCTCGTCACTTCGCGGATCGAGAGGACATTCGCGACCTAGGAATCGAATCCGCCCGTCCCGGCGACGTGCTGATATCGATCGAGGGTGGCACCGTCGGAGAGACCATGGTCGTGCCAGCGGGACTCGACGAGTTCGTCCCGTCGCAACAGGCAGCGACGCTGCGAGTCCTTGACGCCAGCAGGCTCGATGCCTGGTTCCTGGGCGCCTGGCTCTCGACGGAACAGGGACGAGAACAAGTACGGCGACTCACGCGCGGGTCAGGGATCCAGAGGATCGCGATGAAGGACCTTTCGTCGCTAGTCGTCAGGCTCCCGCCCCTAGCCGATCAGCAGACGATCGGTGCACGCTTCCGGGCGTTCGAGACGTCAATCCAGTCCCACCGTTCCGTCGCTGCGTGTCTGGCAGAGCTGCGAGACCTTGACTTACAGGTCGTTTTCGCGGAGCGGGCGACCGCTGAGGAGAGGAGATAATCGAGGTCATGTCCGAGACGCGCTCAGTCGACATCTACGAGGTCGCCTCCCACCTGTGGGAGACGGCCGACGAGCTGCGCGCCAACTCCCATCTGAAGGCGGCGGAGTACTCGATCCCGGTCCTCGGCCTGATCTTCCTCAAGTTCGCCGACAGCCGGTTCACCGAGGCCGAGGCTGGGCTCGCGGGCACGGGCACCGGCCGCCGCACCATCGGCAAGGCCGACTACCAGGCCGCGGGCGTCCTCTACCTGCCGGAACAAGCCCGCTTCGCGAACCTGCTCGAGCTCCCGGAGGGCGAGAACATCGGCAAGGCGATCAACGACGCCATGGCCGCGATCGAGGACGAGAACCCGCAGCTGCCGGCGTCCTGCCCCGCACCTACCAGGCGCTCGCCAACGACACCCTCGTCCGCGCTGCTGCGCTCCGTCAACTCGATGCTCGGCGACATCGAGGGCGACGCCTTCGGCAAGGTCTACGAGTACTTCCTCGGCAAGTTCGCCGATGGCCGAGGGCCAGAAGGGCGGCGAGTACTTCACGCCGACCTCGATCGTCCGCCTGATCGTCGAGATCATCGAGCCGTTCAACGGCAAGATCCTCGACCCGGCGTGCGGATCGGGCGGCATGTTCGTCCAGAGCGCGCGCTTCGTCGACGAGCACCGCAACGGAGGCGAGCGGCCGGCTCTCCATCTACGGGCAGGAGCGGGTCGAGGAGACGGTGCAAGCTCTGCAAGATGAACCTCGCGGTCCACGGGCTGGAGGGCAGATCAGCCAGTCGAACACCTACTACGAGGACCCGTTCCAGCTCCGTCGGCCAGTTCGACTACGTCATGGCCAATCCGCCGTTCAACGTCAACCGGATCGACAAGCCCAAGCTCGAAGGCGACCGGCGCTTCCCGTTCGGCCTGCCCGCGCGCCGACAACGGCAACTACATCTGGATCCAGATCTTCTACTCGGCGCTGTCAACGACACGCGGCCGCGCCGGCTTCGTCATGGCGAACTCCGCCGCGGACGCGGGCGGCTCGGAACTGGAGATTCGCCGCAAGCTCATCGAGGACCGCTCTGTCGACGTCATCGTCGCCGTCGGCTCGAACTTCTTCTACACGGTCACCCTGCCGTCACGCTGTGGTTCCTCGACAAGGCGAAGCGCGAGACCGACCGCGGCCGACAAGGTGCTGTTCATCGACGCGCGCAAGATCTTCCGCCAGATCGACCGTGCCCACCGAGACTGGCTACCCGAGCAGATCGAGTTCCTCGCCAACATCGCCCGGCTGTATCGGGGCGAGCCGATCGAGACTCGCGCGGGATCGTCGGCGCTGATGGCAGCAGCAGCTTCCCCGACGGGCGCTACGTCGATGTTCCGGGACTGTGCGCCGTCGCGACGCTGGACCAGATCGAGCAGCAAGGCTGGAGCCTCAACCCCGGCCGCTACGTCGGTGTCGCGGCTGCCGAGGATGACGGCGTCGACTTCCGCGTCCGACTCGAAGAGCTGCACGAGGAGCTGGAGAAGCTCAACGCCGAGGCGGCGACGCTGCAGGAGCGGATCGCCGCCAACGTCGCGGAGCTGCTGGGGTGACATCGAGTCGGCCTGGCCGGTCGTTGACTTGGCGACCTACATCCGGCTCAGGCACGGCTTCGCATTCAAGGGCGAGCGTTCGAAGCGACGCTGGCTGATCATCATGGTCGTGACTCCTGGCAACTTCGACGATCGGTGGCTCAGCCTACGGATCGGCGTCGAGAATTCTACCGGACCGTCCAGTCGACACGTGCTGAAGGCGGCGATCTTGCTGATCGCGCATCGGTGCCGAGCAGGTCGACCCGTGGATCGCATTGGCAGTCGCCGATCGATGCTCGTCACGAAGGCAGCCGTACCTTCACAATCGGCGTATCGCGAGCTCGTCGACCGTGATCAGCACGACTCGATCACGGTACGCCTCTACCTGCTTCCTGCGTCAGCATTACGCGGTCACGGTCAGTGCGGCGGCGCACTGGCGTCCACGGTTCGTCATACCAGCATCCGAATCGCATTCACGACATTCAAGTGCTCCCGTTCGACCTACCTCCGTCGCGACGTCCAGCGAAAGATCGCCGCGTTCCTCTCCGCCTACGACGACCTGATCGAGAACAACATCGGCGGATCAAGACTCTTGGAGGAGATGGCGCAGCGCGATCTACCGCGAGTGGTTCGTCGACTTCCGATATCCCGGCCACGAGGGCGTCCGCTCAGTCGACTCGCGGTCTCGGCCCGATTCCCGAGGCGGGTCGGGTCAACCCTGGGCGATGTAGCGCAGACCTGAGTGCTGACGGCGTCGCACGCGGGCCGACTCCTCGTCCGATGAGTGCCGTACCGATGACGAATCTCGAGACGATGACTTGGCGTTCCGGCTCGGACACGCTTGCGACGAGCATTTCGGCTGACAGATTTCGCGGTCTTGAGCGACCGGGCCGCAGGAGCCCGTGCTAGCGGTGACTGCTCGTGACAAGGTCGGCGCGAAATCACCGGAGCTCCGATCTTCGCAGAGTACGGATCGCACCGTCTCGCAGTCAATCGGCGTCGTGCGTGCCGAGCGACGTCGACGCGACGTTCCTCACGCTATCGCTCTCGAACCATCTTCCGCGACGAAGACCGCATGCCGGGCGCTGCGATCCCGTCAAGCGTGTCCCGAGAAGGCCTCAAGATCTGCGCGATCCGTCGTTCCCCCTGGCACCGTCGAGCTGCGCGGCGTTTGACGGTCGAGCCGGCGCCACGCTCGCGCTGATTGTCAACCTCAGCACGAGACGACCACCGTCACGCTACGCGACAGCCGCGATCTGCTCCTCCCGCGGCTGATCTCCGGAGAGCTCGACGTAGCCGAACCTCGACATCTCTATGCGTGGAGGCCGCGGCGTGAGCGTCACCCCGCGCCCGTACACCGAGGACGCGCTCGTCGAGAAGCCAGCCATCGAGCTGTTCGAGCGAGCTCGGCTGGAACCACGTCAACGCGTACCACGAGAAGCTCGGTGCTCGATGGCACACTCGGACGCGAGACGCGAAGCGAGGTCTTCCTGACTCGGCGGCTGCGTGACGCGCTCGAACGACTGAACCCGGACGCTCCGGCGTAAGCGATCGAGCAGGCGATCGACGAGATCACCAGAGACCGCGAGCGCTCTCCACTACGCCCGCGCGAACCGCGAGGTCCATGAGCTGCTGCGCGACCGCGTCGAGGTGTCTATTCGCAAGCCGGACGGCAGTAAGGAGACCGAGCGGCTCGCCGTCATCGACTGGGAGCAACCCGAGAACAACGACTTCCTCCTCGTCTCGCAGCTCTGGGTGCAACAGCGACCTGTACGAGCGGCGGACCGACCTCGTCGGGTTCGTCAACGGCATCCCGCTCGTGTTCATCGAGCTGAAGGCGGCGCACCGCAACCTGAAGCACGCCTACGACGACAACCTCACCGACTACCGCGACACGATCCCGCAACGTCTTCGTGCCGAACGGGTTCATCGTCCTCTCCAACGGCGCGGAGACGAAGGTTGGGACGATCACTTCGGGCTGGGAGTACTTCCTCGAATGGAAGAAGATCAACTCCGAGGGCGAGGAAGGCTCGCGTCTCGATGGAGACCGTCATGCGTGGGATGTGCGCGCCGGAGCGCCTCCTCGACATCGTCGAGAACTTCACGCTCTTCCAGGAGCTGCCCGGTGGGCTCGTCAAGCTCTCGCGCGGAACCACCAATACCTCGGTGTGAACAACGCGCTGGCTCGCATGCAGGAAGTCCAACGGGGCGCGCCGAGCCTGAGGCAGCTGCGGCAAGCTCGGCGTCTTCTGGCACACGCAGGGCTCGGGCAAGACGCGTCTCGATGATGTTCTTCTCGCAGAAGGTGCTGCGGAAGATGCCCGGCAACTGGACCTTCGTCATCGTCACCGACCGCGACGACCTCGATGAGCAGGCGTACAAGGAGTTCTCGGCTGCGGGCGTCGTACCGAGGAGCACATGCGCGCTACCGTCCAGCACACCTCCGCGAACGCTTCTCGGCGAGGACCACCGGTACGTGTTCACGCTGATCCAGAAGTTCCGCACCGAGACGCGGCGAGACACATCCGGTGCTCTCGGACCGCCACGACGTCATCGTCATCACCGATGAAGCTCACCGGACGCAGTACGACATGCTCGCGCTCAACATGCGAAACGCCCTGCCTAATGCGGGCTTCCTCGGCTTCACGGGTACACCGCTGATCGCCGGCGAGGAGAAGACCAAGCGAGGTCTTCGGCGACTACGTCTCCGTCTACAACTTCGCCGCGTCGACCGCTGACGGCGCGACGGTTCCGCTCTACTTCGAGAACCGCATCCCGACGCTCAAGCTGACCAACCCGCACTTCGACGAGGACCTGACGGCATCGTCGAGGAGCGCCGACCTCGACCGGATCAGGAGCGCAAGCTTGCTCGCCTCCTCGGGCAGCAGTACGAGCTGATCACCCGCGAGGATCGTCTCGACGGGTTGCGAAAGACATCGTCAACCACTTCCTCGGGCGCGGCTTTCCCGGGCAAGGCGATGGTCGTCTCGATCGACAAGGCCACCGCGGTCCGCACGTACGTAAAGGTGCAGCGCGCTCTGGGCGGCAGCGGCTCGAGCGCAACGAGGAGCGCCTGGCATCCGGGAAACCTCAGCGCCGATGAGCGCGACCTTCTCGAACAGGAGATCAGCCTTCATGCGCAGCACCGACATGGCGGTCGTCATCTCGCAGTCGCAGAACGAGATCGCCGAGATGGCCGAGCGCGGGCATCGACATCAAGCCCATCCGCAGGCGGATGGTCGAGGAGGACCTGGAGGAGCAAGTTCAAGGACGCACAGGACCCGCTCCGCATCGCGTTCGTCTGCTCGATGTGGACGACCGGCTTCGACGTCCCGTCCTGCTCGACGATCTACCTGGACAAGCCGCATGCGCAACCACACGCTGATGCAGACGATCACGCGCGCGAACCGGGTCTTTCCCGGCAAGAACAACGGGCTGATCGTCGCCTACGTCGACGTCTTCAGCAACCTGCACAAGGCGCTCGCGATCTACGCCAGCACGGGCGCCCTCGGCCAGACCATCCTCCCCGTGGAGGAGAAGGGCGCCCTCGTTGATGCTCTGCGCGACGCCGTCGACGAGATCCGCCGCTTCTGCGCAAGCACGGGACGTCGACCTCGACCACATCACGACCTTGCGCCAGTTCGAGTGGGTCGAGGCCCTCAAGGACGTCGAGCGATCAGCTCATGCTGTCGGACGAGGAGACGTCGAGCTTCCTAGAACGTGCGACCCGCGTCGAGCGGCTCTTCAAGGCGATCCTGCCGGACGATCGTGCCAACGAGTTCGCCCCCATCCGGAAGGTCATCCGAGTAGTCATGGACCGCATCGGGGAGACACTCGGACCGGCCCGAGGTCTCAGGCGTTATGGCGCAGATCGAGCAGCTCCTCGACGAGTCCGTTGCCGCCAACGCCTACTTCATCGGGTCTGAGGAGCGGAAGGCCCTGATGGATCTCAGCGAGGTCGACTGGGACAACGTGAAGGCGATGTTCGCGAGCGGCCGGCAGCGCACCGCCGCGCAAAAGCTGCGCTCGATGCTCACTGCGCGTATCACCAACCTGACCCGGCTCAACCCCACGCGGGTCGACCTCTACGAGCGCTTCCAGCGCCTCCTCGATCAGTACAACGCGGGGAGTCTCAACGTCGAGCAGTACTTCGACGAGCTGGTCAAGCTCAGCCGTTCGCTCACCGAGGAGGAGGCGCGGGCGGTCTCGGCGGGGCTGACCGAGGAACAGCTCGCCATCTTCGACCTCCTCACGCGTCCGGGACTGAACCTCACGGCCGACGAGGAGGCGCAGGTTAAGCGCGTCGCCGAGGAGGTTCTCGCCGTCCTCAAGCGCGAGAAACTCGTACTCGACTGGCGCAAGGAGCAGCAGACACGCGCCGCAGTCCGCGTCGCCGTCGAGGAGACGCTGGACCGCCTTCCGGAGAAGTACACACGTCAGATCTACGCGCAGAAGTGCGACGCCGTCTACCAGCACGTCTTCGAGTCGTACTTCGATGACGGACACAGCGTTTATGACCGGGTGGCGGCATCCGTATGACCCGCCAACCGCGACGACCGATCCGGCCTCGACGCCAGCGAACTCGCCCTGAGTGGCCGGGTCCAGCTCGGCGAAGACGCGGCGGCAGCTAATCCGGTAACCGTGTGGACGGTTGGGGGGCGAGCTGAGAGGCGATAGCCTCTGGCCGATGAGCGTAAGGGTGCGGCTGGTCGTCGTCTGCCGCCACGTCGAGCGGGGGTCCTATGGCTAAGGCGGAAGCGACGGTCGAGGAGCTGGTCGGCATGATCGAGCGCGGCGAGCTGCGGCTGCCCGAGATGCAGCGCCGCTACGTCTGGCGATCGACCCGCGTTCGCGACCTGCTCGACTCGCTCTACCGAGGCTACCCCTCGGGCGCGATCCTGCTCTGGGAGACCGACGAGGCCGTTCCGCTGCAGGAGTTCGCCGTCGCGCAGCAGGCGAACCCGTACCGAGTACCCGGCTGCTTCTGGACGGGCAGCAGCGCCTGACCTCGCTCTCGGCGGTCATCCGCGGCGAGCCGGTGAACGTGCGCGGCCGGCAGCGGCCGATCGAGCTCCTCTTCAACCTGGAGCACCCCGACGAGCTCGCGGTCGTGACCGAGGTGAACGAGGACGGCGACGACGACGAGGACGATGAAGACCTGGTCGAGGACGAGGCGGACTCGACCGAGGACGAGCTGCAGAAGCGCTTCGACCGGATGACCTTCGTCGTCGCGACGAAGAAGCTGGCAGCAGCTTCCGCACTGGGTGAAGGTATCGGAGGTGTTCAAGACCGACGAGGACGCGCCGTTCCTCAAGCGCGCGGGCATCGAGAAGGTCAGCGATCCCCGCTACAAGAAGTACAGCCAGCGGCTCGCCCGGCTGCGCGGCATCCGCAAGTACGTCTACCGCATGGACGTGCTGGAGCGGACGACTGTCCTACGACGAGGTCACGGAGATCTTCGTCCGCGTGAACTCGCTCGGCGCCAAGCTGCGCAGCTCCGATCTTGCGCTCGCGCAGATCACCGCCAAGTGGCGCGGGGCTCTGAAGATCTTCCAGGAGTTCCAGGGCAAGTGCGCCAAGGCCGGCTTCGAGCTCGATCTCGGCATCCACCTCAAGAACTGTCGCCTTCGCGACCGGGCAGTCGCGATTCCTGACCGTCGTCGGCCTCCGCTGTGAGACGCTGCAGGCGGCGTGGGAGGAGTGCGTAGCGCGGCATGGAGTTCGCGATCAACTTCCTCAAGAGCAACGCCGGCATCGACAGCCCGGCGCTTCTCTCGTCGCCGTTCCTCCTCGTGACCGCTCGCCTACTACGGGCACAAGCGCGACTACGAGATCGCAGCCGAGGAGGCGCAGCGGCTGCGCCACTGGGTGCTGGTCGCGAACGCCAAGGGGCGTTACTCACGAGGCTCAAGCGAGACGCTCCTCGACCAGGACCTCGCGACGATTCGCGACGGCGGCGGCGCTGAGGAGCTGATCGAGCGGCTGCGCCTCCAGGTCGGTCGCCTCGACATCAGCGCCGGAGGAGTTGGCCGGCCGCAACCAGCGAAGCGCGCTGTTCAAGACCATGTTTCTCGCGTTCCGCGACGACGGTGCGCGAAAGACTGGCAGTCGAACCTCGCGATCGCGCTCGACCACACCGGCTCACAGCACCGGCTCCAGTTCCACCACATCTTCCCAAAGGCGGTGCTCAAGAAGCAGCTACCGCACAGCGCGGGAGGCCGACGACATCGCCAACCTTGCCTTCATCGGCGGAAAGACAAACCGGAAGATCAGCGACAAGCCCCCGAGCGACTACATCAGGGCAATGCTGGACTCCGTGGGCACTGCGACGTTCCAGTCGCAGTGCATCCCTGTCGAGGACGAGCTGCTCGAGCCGGCGAACTACGACGCCTTTCTCGTCCGCCGCCGCGAACTCATCGCCGATCGCCTCAACGCCTTCCTCGGAGTGGAAGAAAGCGCCGCCACTGCCGCAGCGGATCCGGTGCTCCGGTCGCTCGACCAGCGGATCGAAGCCGTCGAGCTGCAACTTCGCAAGCTGATCGTGCTCGAGCTCGAAGGCGATCCCAACCTTCTTCCAGCGCACGTCGCTCAGAAGATCAACGAGCGAGTGTCGTCAGCGACCCGAAAGAACCCAAGCCTCGCAGCAGTGGTTCGGACCCTTGAGAGCAGGCTGCACTATTGCGACCTCCGAGAGCTGCAGGACATAATCACTTCGAAGGCGCTGTGGCCAGGATTCGAGACCACCTTCGGCACCAAAGAGGTGCTGAACAGTCGTTGTAGCCAGCTAGCCGAACTACGCAACACGATCCGCCATAGCAGGCCGATGAACGACGTCACGCGGAAAGACGGCGAGGCAGCATTGACATGGTTCGACCAGGTCCTTGCCCGACAAGCGGTCGTCTGAGCATTCGCGATGGGGGCTAGAACTCGACGTGGCCGTAGCGAGTCGGGAGTTGCGCCGCCAGCACCACCACGTCCCGTCGCTTCTCATTCCGCTGCCGCCCGCCTCGCGGCGCGCTAAGCCGCGAGGAGACGATAGAGCCCTGAGCGACGACCGACGCGTTCGACGGACTCGACGCGCGCTACCTGTGTCAAGAAAGTTGCGGCCGGATCCTTACCCCCTATGCGATACCCGTCAGCCACCACGAGCTTGAACCACTCCTTGTAGTGCACGACGTCGCCGGCCAAGTGATGTCGCCAAATGACCTCCGCGGCGATGTCGCGTAGTCGTTGGCCGCGCAAGTGGTCGGAGACTTCAACGAGCGAAAGCTGATCTTCGACCTCGAGAATCTCGCCGAGCTCGCGGATCGTTCGGGCGTAGCGCTCAGCCTCACGCGATGCCTCCGCCGCGAGTTCCGCGTAGTGCTCACTGCGCGCCCGGCACGCCTCGTACCGCTCGAGGAGCGACTCTCTTTCGGCAACCGCCAACGCCTTGAACTCGGGCGAAAGGTCGATGGGGGCCTTGGGCATGGCGGGAGCGTACGTCGTCTATCGGACGGCAGCCTGCTGGCTCGCCCAGCACTCGCTACTGCGATCACCGGAATCTGAGACCACGTCGGAAAGCCGCGAAAGCGACTCCGGCGAGAGCTGGTCATGCCAGCTGGACCAGCCAGCTGGCTCAGTCTGTCCGGAGCACTTTCTACCCTGGGGTCATGGTGGAACAGCGACTCGGGAGGTCCATCGATGGCTAGTGGGAAGACGGGCAAGGCCGCCGCCTCGGCGGCCGGCAAGACTCTCGGCTCGAAGAGCGCATCGAAGGCAGCTAAGAGCGCGGCTGCCTCAGATCTCGCACAGGTGGGCAACAGCAAGGTGACAGGCGCCAAGGCTGCATCTTCGGCCGGCAAGACTCTTGGCTCGAAGAGTGCGTCGAAGGCAGCTAAGAGCGCCGCGGCATCTGACCTCGCACAGCGCGGACGAAAGCGAACGTAGGCGCAGAGACGCGCACCGGCTCTTCTGCCGGCGGCGCTCAGAGGAGGGCACGTCGGTGAGCATCGGGCGCAAGAAGATCGGAAAGAACGATGTCGTCTGGCTCGTAGATGGCGACGGTTCGCATGGGGAAACACTCCTCTCACCCTCGGCCGTAGCGTCGTCGCTCAGTGGACTCTTTACCTTCCGCGCGGCGATCGACGACAAACCGGGGTTGCGCGTACCTCAGCTCGGAGCACTTCACGCGATCCTCGCAGCGAAGACAATTGAGGACGACGAACCCACAACGATCGTCATGCCCACGGGTACGGGCAAGACCGAGACAATGCTCTCGCTGTTCGCGGTCGACCCGATGAAGACGCTCGTCATGGTGCCTTCGGACGCCTTGCGGCAACAGACGGTCTCGAAATTTCAGACGTTCGGCGTGCTCCCGCAGGTCGGAGTACTCGCTCCTGGATTCCTCGCTCCAGTTGTCGGAGTGATGCGTTCGGGTATCACCGGAGTTGACGAGGCGGATGAGTTCGCCGACGCAGTCAATGTGGTCGTCGCTACGGCAGCGGCTCTAGCCCGATGCTCCGACGAAGTGTTAGCTCGGCTCGTAGAGCGCTTCGACCAACTGCTCGTCGACGAGGCACATCACGTTGCAGCTCGTACCTGGAGACGCGTTGCCGACGCGTTCCTACCCAAACCGGTGGTGCAATTCACGGCCACACCGTTTCGAGAAGACGGTGAATACCTCGGTGGAAGGCTCCGCTACGTGTATCCGCTGCGCCTCGCGCAGCGGGACGGTTACTTCTCGACGATCAACTACAAGGCGGTCACCGACATCGGCCAGGGCGATCGCAGCCTTGCCGAATCAGCGCTTCAAACCCTGCGTAACGATCTGAACGCCGGCTTCGATCACGTCCTGATGGCTCGCGTAAACAGCATCACACGTGCCGACGAAGTCATTGAGATCTATTCCGAGCTCGCGGCTGACCTACGGCCGGTCCGGATCGACAGCAAGATGGCGAAGGCCCGTCAGGCAGAAGCGCTTGCATTGATGCGATCCCGTGAGTCGCGCGTCGTAGTGTGCGTCGACATGCTGGGCGAGGGATTCGACCTTCCCGCGTTGAAGGTCGCCGCGATTCACGACCATCACAAGAGCCTCGCTGTCACTCTGCAGTTTGTCGGCCGGTTCGCGCGAGTGGGAGATGAAACGCTGGGCGAGGCAAGCGTCTTCGTCGCTCGACCGGCTGGAGATATCGATGACCGGCTTCTGCGGCTCTACAGCGATGACCCGGACTGGAATGTCCTCATCCGCGACCTCACCGAAGCCGAGGTCGCCCGCGAGCAGGAGCGAAGCGAGTTCGAAGAAGGCTTCGGCCAGGTTCCTACCGAGGTTGCGATGCGCAACATCCAGCCGAAGATGAGCACTGTCGTCTACCGGTCAAGCAACCTTGAATGGCATCCCGAGCGCATTCCTGAACTCGTTGGCCAAGAGAACCTCTTGACCAAGCGCATCGCGGTCAACAACGCCCAGCGTGTCCTCTGGTACGCAACGGCGGAGACCAGCCCGGTTCCTTGGGGCGAGTTCGCCACGTTCTCGGAGACCACTCATCATCTGTATCTCGTTCACGCCGATGCAGATCGCGGGCTCCTGTACATCAATAGCTCCAACAAGGAGGGGACGCACGACGCCCTTGCCCGCACGATTGGAGGCGACGACGTTGAGCTGATCCGCGGCAATGTCGTGTATCGCGTGCTGGGGCGTGTGCAGCGGCGAGTTCCGACCAACATCGGACTGCTCGACACCGTGAA
Organism: uncultured Thermoleophilia bacterium; assembly: GCA_963762675.1. Taxonomy (GTDB): domain Bacteria; phylum Actinomycetota; class Thermoleophilia; order Gaiellales; family Gaiellaceae; genus Palsa-739. Next base: position 598,321 of record CAVXLS010000003.1, read on the forward strand.
TCGCAACCGACGCTTCTCAATGCATGTCGGTGCCGATGTCGTGTCGGGCTTCGATGTCACAGCGGCGCAGAAGTCGAAGACCAACATCTACGCACACGGCTACATGAATGGCGGCCGAGTCGCGTTCGGCGCCTCGCGTCGCATGGGACGCGTCTGGAGCCACCGCGTAGCCCCTGACATTCTGGCCTGGGTGCGCTGGGCGGAAGGTGTTGGCGACGCGCTGACGGACGAAACAATCTCAGTCGAGTCGGTTATGGACGGCTTCATCATCCCGCGCGCGGCGACGAGCCGGCCCGACCTCGTCCCACTGGGAGTCGAGTGGCCTTTCTGGATCATTGGGACTGCGAGCGAGGGACGTCAGGTCTCCCATAACGGCGTCGCGCACGCGTTGATCGACCTCGAACTCGTTGTTACGCGGTTCGAGAGCGACGGCCCCTTGGAGTTCTCGGTGCGATCGCCCGACTGGGAGCTCGACTACCGGATCGACTTCACAGACGACGGGCCGCCGCGGTACGTCGCCACTGGAAGCGACGCAACTGTCGAGCTTCCGAACGGTGAGATGCCGCTCAGCCAGTACATGACGACCGAAGGCATGACGGTCTACTTCGAGCAAGAAGCCTTGTTGACGCCCGACGGCGACATCCTGCAACCCGATCGAGGCCGACCACGCTTTCCTAGCGACGCGCTGAACCCGCTCGACTGGCAGGGCGTCAACATGCGAAAAGAAGTTCAAGGTCCCGCCAGGGATGCGGACTCGATTCAGAGGCATGTCTTCGACGTCATCGCAGCCGAACGCGACTGGGATGTCGTGATCGACGACCACGGGTCCGGTGAGATTGCCGACCTGGTCTTCCTAAAGCGCGACGACCACGCTCTCCATGTGTTGCTCGTCCATTGCAAGGCTGCCGGCGGCGAACCGGGGTCGCGGGTCTCCGATCTATACGAAGTCTGCGGGCAGGCTGCGAAGTCACACAAGGCTCGTGGCGAGATCGACGTCGTGCTTCGCAAGTTGTTGCGCCGCGAGCGCAAGCGACAAGAGCGCGGGGCCGTTGGGATCGTTCAAGGCACAGCGGACGATCTCCTCACGCTCGTGAATAGCTCGCGCATCCTCGACCCATCTGTTGTCGTCGCGGTCGCCCAACCAGGCTTGTCGGCTGAACAGATGTCTCGTGAGCAGTCCGAACTTTTGGGCTGCACGAATCTGTACTTGAGTGAGACCTACTCGAGCGGCTTTCGCGTCCTCTGCAGCTCGTGATGGGCGATTCGTCCTCGCCCCAACAGGTCGAGCCCAGCTCGTCTGGCCTCTCTGTGCGACTCGACTGCAGAAGGTCACAGAGGATTTAGGCACTGGTGCCTAAACGCGCCCCGAGTGTCCGGAAACGGCGGGGTTTTCTGTGAGGCGGACTGCCGGGTCAGACGGCTCAACCATCGGCGTAGCGAAGTAGATGCGCGTCTATACGGTCCGGTTGCCATGCAGAAGGTCGTGGGTTCGAGTCCCATCATCCGCTTCGCGAAAGCCCCCCTCAGGCGGGGTTTTTGTCCAGGGGGTGTAACGCTTGCGCCTCAGACTCCTTGCTAGTGCCTTTTCGGTGCCTAAACCGGCGCATCGCTCTATCTGTCGCAGGGACAGGTACGAAGACGGGTCGGGAAGTCTGATGTGCCATCACAAGCGGTTGACGATCTCTACGTCCACGACATTCTCGGCGGGCACAGGCGGAGCGAACGCCGTGGCGCGGCAGTCGCCTGCCGAGCGGTACAACATGAGCGTGTATCCGGAAGTCCGCGTCTACGCAGATCCGTTCGAAGGGTTGACGGTCCAGCTGACCGAGCTACGCGGTCTGATCAAGCTCGTCCCGCCGCTGATTGAGGCGGATCGGGAGCGGCGCTGGAACGAGATCAGCGAGAGGCCCAGTGATGGGGAGGACGGCGAGATTATCGACGTCTACGGAGCGGAAGCTGGCGCTGAAGAGGGGTGGGGCTTCGCGGATTTCGGTCGAACGATCCGAGTCGCGGCCGTTGTCTTTGCTTGGGCGGTCTTTCAGGACTACCTCGCTCGCGAGCTCAGGCGGAGCTACCTGAGCTACGACCTATCTGAGTATTCCGCGCTGGCCGTGCTTGTCGAAGAGGATGTGCGCAGCTGGGATCGTCGGTTCGAGCAGATCAAGAAGCGCTACAGGGACTTCGCGGGAATCGCGTTGAGCGAGCTGCCGAGCTGGGACCAGGTTCTGCACGCGCAGGAGCTGCGCAACGCTCTCGTGCACAACCAGGGCCAGTACACGCGGGCGTACCTCAAGACGAAGCTCGCCTATCGACCGACCAAGGAGGACCTTCACGGCTTCACGCCGCCGGCGGACGACGCCGGCCTCATCGACCACGAGGTCATTCCGCTGTCGCTCGCGTTGTCCGACGCGGTGATCACGCAGTTGCGCGCCGCTGCGACCGAGGTCCGCGAGGCGATCGAGCAGGCGGGATGCGCATAGGGTGCGCGACCTGGATCGGAATGACAGTCCTGATCGCACGTGCCGTCGACCATGGGACGGTCAGGGGGAACCCGTCGCGGGCGTGACCGTCACCGGGGCGCCTTTGTCAAGTGGTCGATGGATGAGTTGCTCGGGAGTTGCTGTGTCACCCAGCGACTGGGGAGCGCTGCAGCGGGCGTTCCGGAGCGTCGACGACAAGGACGAGTAGGGGCCGGCCTCCGGCGTCGGCGTACCATCGAGACCATGCAGGTCTCGACATCGGATCGCCGCTTCCTTCCGGGCGACCATCTCGAAGTTCTGAGGTTCGGCTACTCCCATCACGGGATCTACCTGGGGGAGGATCGGGTCGCTGAGTTTGGGGGCGACAAGAGCGTGAAGGAGGACGCAGCGTTCCGCGAGGTCGATCTCGCGTGGTTCGACCCGCAGGGAAGCGCTCAGGCCGTCTCGCACGAGAGCCCGCCGCTACTTGCTCAGTGGATGCCGACGAGTCTGCCGCGCGCCGAGCGCGTTGCCCGCGCTCGCTTCCTCGTGGAGACCAGTGCTCCTGGGCGCTACAACCTGTTCGGCCACAACTGTGAGCACGCCGCAACCTGGTGTGCGACCGGATTCCCCGAGAGCCACCAAGTCCGCGTCGGCCTCTACCTGAACATGTTTCGGAGCGCCGCCACAGTCCTTCTCGCGTCCTATGCGTACCGAAAGACGGGCCGCATCCCGCGTTGGGTCATCATTTCGACCGTCATCTGCTTCTTCGCGGTCACCGAGTACCACATCCATCAAGGCCGCTTTGTGCGCGAGATCGATCGCGCATGGCGAGCCCGACAGGGCGGTCGCACCGGCAAGGGTTGAAAGAACAACGATCGCATGTCACTTCAAGACGACTGGATCACAGCGGCGGCGGATGCGGGGATCGCACCTGAGAGCGTTGTCCTTTACCCGTTGACTGCCACCGGCAACCACGGGGCGATGTACTTCGCACCCGGCACGGTTCCGCTGGTTAGCGATACGGAGTCGCCGTACACGGCACGCGAACTTGTAGAAGTACGCCGAGCCGATCAACGAGCACGTGCTCGTCGTCAATGATGACCTTGCCGCGCCTCATCGCGTCCTTCTTCTTCGCCACGAGGCCGAGCACGTTCTCCACGAGCAGCAGTTACCTGCGGCAGGCGCGTTTGCGTTGCGGCTCGCTATCTGGCTGCCAGCAGATTCCGGCTGGCTGTACCTGGCGATGCCGCACGAGCGGGACGCCGACGCTGCCGCCACCGCGTTTCGTCAGGGAGAGGGGATCTAGGCATCTGCCGCCGATCTCGAGGATCTGACCGCAACGCCCACGGCTGTCCTCTGGCCGGCACCGGATATCGGCTCGCTGCCCCTGCGGCTGCTCGCCTTCTCGCTCTTTGACGCCGACGGGTTCGACATAGCTTGTCGAGCAAACCAATACTGGCGCGCTGTCGATCCGGACGTACTCGCGGACAACATGATTCCCGGCGGCGCGGCTGCTCGAGCTGCGCGACGCGACGTGCTGCGTGGCGCCATCGAACAGTTGGTCGATCACGGGATCACGCGGCGGGAGTGGGGCGCGATGAGCCGGGCAGAGCGCAACACGGTCAATGATCGACTTCGGACTGCTGTCCTCGAAAAGGAGACCGCGATGGTCGACGACCTTCGCGCGGCACTCGGGTAGTCGACGCAGCGTCAACCTGCTGGAGGTGCGTAGTAGATTCGCGTCATGCCTGTCTTGGCTAGAGCCGTTCTATGGGAACCGTCGATGCCCGCCCTTCCTCTGTCCGACCACGAGTGGCAGATGTTCGAGATTCCCGCCGTCGGCAGCCACTACTGGCACGACAAGACCGGCTACCGGGTCGATCGCGTCGAGGAGGTGGGATGGCGAGACGCGAGTGCATCTCGTCCGGGATCCCGACTGGGAAGAAGAGATGTCGGCGCCGCTACCCGACGACTACCTCGTCGACGGTGGCCGCGATGAAGAGGACGGCAATTGGCACTTCAAGACGGTCATCGGGCCTCGCGGACTCGTCGTGGTCGCGCAACGGGCTACGGCCCTGATCTCGAACCAGCGATTCGGCAAGCCGTCGCCGGGGCTGCGGCGCATCTCGGCCTTCCGGCGAGTAATCCCCAGAGCTGAGAACACGTAGAGCCACTCTGGGGATGACGGGCTAGCGTTTCGGGATCAGGATCACCCGCGCGTCAAGCCACTCGTCATCAACCTCCATCGTTTCGATCACTTCGCCAGACGCCGTCGTCGAGCGTGATCTCCGTGCCGGGGAGAGGCACGCTCTCGAATCGATCTTCCGGGTGCTCTCCTCGGCGTCGGGCGGCCGGAAGACGAACTCGACGTCGTACCGCGCCGGCGGCCCCGTCGACTTCGGTCGTTCAAGTGTGCCGACGCCGGTGGTCTGTTGATCCAGATCCACTGCGGCTCGCGCAATGCGCCGTCGGACTTCAGCGCGTCGATGAGCGCGCGGACGGCGAGACGCAGGTCGTCGAGAGCTCGTTCAGCCTCGAGTAGCCGACGCGCGAACAACTCCGCAGTTCGAGCGTCCTGATGCCTTCGTTCCATCGTTCCGGAGACAACCGAAAAAGGCGATAGCCGTTGACCATGATCCGCCCATCACGGTGGACGACTTCGATGAGGGGAGCGAGATCGTCCGCCGATGCGAGCGGGGCCAAGCTGTGCATGACCTGGTTGCGGCGCAGTTCGGCGCGAGTGCCGCCGATCTTCGAGCGCCGGTCGATCAGCTCGCGCGCGGCGTCCGTGTCGAGCTCGCGCAGTCGCATCTTGTTCTGGTCCGGATCCGGACGCATCTCTAGCTGTGTCGGCTGTTGTCTTTCAGGCCGCAGTGGCTCGCCGGCGAATGCGATGGCGACGAAGGAATCGAACTTCTCGATGGCGGCCGCGATCCGCCAGAAGCACTCCTCCAGGGACGCGATCTGGTCGTCAATCGGGCGCGCCCCCGAGGCCGGATGGGCGGCCGTCGAGGGCGGCAGCGCGCCGCAGGTCGCGGGCGAGACCGCGCGCCCAGTTGCCGAGGATGATTCGAACGATGTCGGGCCAGGCATCCTCGACGAGGTGGGGGGACCCGGTTCGTCGACGCGACGGGCAGGTCGGCGATCGCGGAAAGCAGTTCGTTCGCCAATTCGTCCATGGCGGGCACGATACGGGCCTGGGCGGCCGCGTCCAGCAAAGCGCCTTCTTTTCGGACACCTGTTCAAAAGGCTCAGAAGTGCCTGGAAAATGACCGGTCGAGAGAGGCTCGCCGGTGGGGTAGATTTTCTCCGTGGAAGCGTCGGTGAGATCGGTCGATTCAGTCCTGGTTGAGTCGACTTCGCCGTCAGGCAACTCCTGTCGGAGAATGCCTCCGACGAGTTTGGGCACAAACGCGAATTTTGTGCCCAAACCCCCGCGAATCGAGCCGAATCGACCGGTATCTGCCGCTTGAGTGCTCGACCCTAAACCGGCAGAATTTGGCTTAACCATGCGGCTTGAGCGAGGGCTCGGAGTGATTCGAGCCCTCGCTCGACAAGCTGGGGGTCACTGGTTCGAGCCCAGTACCGCCCATACACAACAGGCCCGCATCTGCGGGCCTTTTGCGTCGAGCCGTTGTTCGTGGCCACTCACGAATTCGTGTGTGTCAAGTAGCTGTCAAGTAGACCGCCGAACGCGCTCTGTTGCATAAGGAGCCGAACGTCGTTCGCGTGCCGTGCCTTGTCGATCAAATCGGAGTAGACACGCAGGGTGATGCTCGGGTCAGCATGGCCCAAAATACGGCTCACCTAGACAACGTCGAGCTTCAAATCGACGATGAGGTGACTTGCAAACGTATGGCGTAGGTCGTGAAGCCGGAGAGTGGGTTCGCTGTCCCGGTTTAGCTTTCCTGAATTGGCTGCCGCCACGAGGCCGCGTCGGAGAACGTTCCTCCCGTCTTCTCCAACAGCGCGGGCGCGATGTGGGCTCTTGTCCAGCGCGCTGTCCACGAGGCGGGGTTCACCATCGAAGCCGTCTCGGTGCTCGATAAGGGCCAGCGCTCGGTCAAGGGGCTGTCCAGTGGCTTCGAGAACGTCGTCACATTCGACCTCATTCTGTCGATGCGGAAGGCGGGGGTTGGGGAGCAGCCGTCGTTCGCGACGCCTGGCGCGGATGAGTTCGAGCGTGTGGTCGACAAGGTGCTTGCATCCGAGCAGGCCGTTGCGCCGAGCCACGTTTACGTCGGTGTGATCAGGAACTACCTCGAGCGCCACCTCGACCTAACGGAGGTGGACATGGAGCACGTGGCAGTAGCGCTCGATCGCCGCGGGTATGGGGTCGAGTCTGTAACGGGCAGACTCATCGCCCCTGCCGGAAAGCCCGCCCCACGCTGACATAGCGGGAGCGCGGGCGGTGTGTTCTGCAGGCACATTCGCCGCTATCGCCCGCCGGCTTCCGTCGGAATGACGGAACGTTGCTGTGAAACCACCTACGCCACGGCGAGCCGGGCGCCGATCTCGTCGTGCTGTGGCATGACGTTTTCGACCTCGACCTGCGGGCCGCTGCGATCCCAACTACGGAAGTTAAGGACGATGGTCTTGTCGTCAGGGCTCCGTGGCGCGAGCTTCCGGCGAAGGAGAAGAGCGAAGCGCCGTTCGTGAGTTGAGAGAAAGAGCTGACGGCGTAAGCGTATGAAGCGGCAGAGATCTGCGAACCCGAGGACGTTCACGTCGTCCATGGATTGGAGCGGGTCATCAAGTAGGACGAACGGCACCCCAGCGTCCCCTGCCGTCCATCCGAGCGCGAGGAAGTAGGAGAGCGCGGCGATGTTCGCCTGGGAGGAGGAGAAGATGAGGCTCGGCTTTTCTTCGTTGCCCGTCAGAGGATCCTTGGCGACGATGCTCATCGTTCCACGCGCCCTGTAGATGTCGTGCTCTATCCCCAGCTCCTTGAACGACGGGTGTGGATCAAGCCTGTTGTAGATGTCGGCACCGAGCGCCTGACCATGTCAACGCGCTGTCGGCCGACCTCGACCCGAGCCGCCACGGTTGCCTCCTGGAGGCTCTTCGCCTCGACTTGCCGCCGTGCGAGTTCCCGCGTCAGTTTGCTGCGAGCCTTCCTCGGTCTCCCGGAGCGCAGCGATCTCGGCCTGTAGCTCGCGAACTCGCTGTCCGCCTGAGCCCACGTCGGTAGCAGCCAGAAGTCGCTGCGCAGCCCGATCCGCATCCTCGATGACTTTCGAGAGTGCCTGAAGTTCGGACATCGCCTCGAGCGACAGTGCGGGCAAGGAAATGGTGAGGGCGTGTAAGTCCTCGATGCCGCGTGTGAGTTCAGCGAACGCCTCGGCTATCCGAGAGTTGAGTTCGAGATGTTGTGCTGCCTGTCGTCGAAGAGTCGCGGCTTGAGCGGCGAGTGCGTCGCGCTGCTCACGCGCTTCGGCGGCCAGCTTCTCGGCTCGGCGTGCCGCTTCCTCGAGAGCGATTATCTCCGAGTCGTCATCCGCCCGACGCCGCAGCGCCTCGGCGATCGCATTGGCGTCGATGTCCTGCTCGCAGACTGGGCAAATCTCGGAGAGCAACGGGATAGCTGCTGCCGCAAGACGCGCAAACTCGGTGCTGCGCTGCGCTGCATCGCTGGAAGCGCGTCGCGCTTCGTTCGCCTCTGCTTCCCGTGCGGCCGCTCGCTCGGTTGCCGCGACTAGGTCGGCTTCGAGGCCCTCCATTGCGTCGGCGTCGGGCTCCTGCGGCAGTCCTGCGCGTGCTCGCTGAGAACGGCATCCAACTGGGTGCGCGTGCGCGCGATGAGACTCCGCGCGAGGCTGAGGTCGGTGCTCACTTCGGCCGGAGACGCCGGTGCCTCCGGCCGCACAGATATTTCGGAATGGCGTTCGAGTGTCTCGTCGAACTCGGTCTGAGCTGCTTCAACGCTAGGACGAGTTGCGGCTTCAGCCTCTGCGGTCGCTAGTCGTGCTTCGACCTGCTGGCGCTGGCGTCTTGCTCCGACCTCTTCGTCGCGCGCCCTGTCCACTGCCTCCTTGGCACTCTTCGCCCATTCGGTCACGGCGTTGTCGTAGCGCTCGAGCGAGTCCAGGCCAAGAAGACGGTTGAGAACCTCGAAGCGTTCGTTCGGCTTCGCCTCAAGGGCAGAACGCATGATGTCCTGCTGAAGAAGGCCGGCGGTTAACAGCGCCGTCTCGAGGGTGATGGTAGGAGACGGAGTCAGGATCGCTTCGAGCTGACGCTGCGCGTCGGCTCCTCTGAGTGTGGTTTCGCCTTCTTGCCACTCTAAGAGCGTGCTCCGGGTGTTCCCGGTGCGGCGCAGGCGCACTCGGCGACCGGCTAGCACGACCTCGGCGCTCACCGTTGCAGGGCCTGGCAACCGGTACTGATTGACGATCCACTCATCCGTCTGCCGGGTCTTCAGGGACTCGAGCCGCTTAAGCGACCCGAGCAGCAACCACTGGAACGCGTCGAAGAGCTTGTCTTGCCCGTGCCATTCGGGCCAGCGACGATAACCGCCGAGCCGTCGAGCGGGAACTCGCGTCGGTCACGAAAGCCGCGGAACGCTTCGACCTCCAGGGATAGGAAGGTGACGTGCTCAGACACTGCTTAACGACCCCGTCTCCCGGAACGCAGCAATGGCGCGGCCAGCGAGTTCCTCGCTCACTCCGTGAGCAACTAACTGCTGCTCAAGGAGGACGAGCGCATCGACGAGTACGTTTGCCTCAGAGACCTCGGGCAGGGGAAGAAACGTCCTCAGCACGCGCCGAAGGTCATCAATCGTCGGTTGCACCCCAGCCTGCGCAAGACGCCGGACAAGCCGCGTGTTGTGCCTGAGCGACACTAGCTCGCTGGACGCCTTGCCTTCGGCAGGTGATTGGCTCGCGAGCAGCACTAGGTAAAGATCCCACTGCTTCGCACCGAGGCTCGAGTGCTCCGCGCGCCGCGTGAGTTCCAGAACGGCGGCTTCCTGATGGCCGACTAGCTCGTCGACCGTGGCGCCAGCCGCGACTGCGACGATGAAGTACGCGTTCTGAGCAAGCAGGAGCGTCAGAGGGTTGCCATCGATTTCCTCGAGCGGTACGTCCATGGCCTCTGTGTTGAAACCGGCCTGTTCGAGAACAATCCGGGCAGGCTCGAGCAAATCGCTCTCGAACACGCCGCTCATGCCGCCCACTCCTCGGGAAGCTCGCCGTCGAGGACTCGATGTGCAGAGATATCAACCGGAGGAGCGGCACGTTAGGCCCATCAATGATGTCCTCAGCGGGGGACTCGCCAGGTATCACGCTGTCCGCGACGGTCTTTGGGAGTTCTCCTTGGTGCCCGTGACATAAGAGTGTGACCGTTTCCCGGATGCCGACGCGACCGTCCGTGCGTTCGCGCGCAATCCGCTGCTGTGTAGAGACCAGCGTTGAGGCAATCGCCTCACGTGCGAGGACTATGTCAACTCGTCCGCCGTCCACCTTTAAATAGCGGCCATCGAAGCTCAAGTCTTTGGCGCAGGCGGCTAGCGCGAGAGCGAGGAGAGCCTCTCTCAAACGCGCTGACTGCATGACCGCTTCGCCGAGCGCCCACGTAGATGCGGCGTCCCGAACCCAAACGACGATCGAGAGGGCGTCTGCAGAGGAGAGTGTTTCGGCGAGTCGTCTGCCCCACCGGCGGGATCAGCGCCGGTGCCTTCATAAGTACGGGCGTCTCGGTGGCCCTCGGCGAGTTCTACGAAGGCGTCGGAGACCAACACGGACGTAATCGCGAAGTAGCTCGTCGAGGAAGTCGTCTGCGGCCATCTCGATGAACCGCTCTGGGATATCAGGCACCAAGTCGCGCCACGCATCGGATAGCGACCTCGACGCGACCCAGACTCTGTCTGCTGTGCCGAGAGCCTCGAGTAGCTGGCGAATACGGATCTGAACGTAGGCCGCGACATCACCGAGACCCACGAAGACCACGGTGGCCGTTCCTAAGACGCTCTCCGAAGTGGTGGAACACCCACGTCGGCGGGTCTTCGAGCTGCTTCGTAGAGGCAAGCAGGCTCCCGTCACGAGTTGCGCACCCATGGATTTTTAGTATGGCCGGCCCACGAACCTGTACGGAGTCTGCATCCGTCACGATGATCTGGAGCCGCCCGAACGGGCCGCCGGCACGCTCGATGCAATCGTCGTAGTTGGTCGAGATGACCTCCACGGCGCCCTCCAGTAGGAGAACGGCAAGGGCGCGATGGCCATAGTTGGGCTGAGCGCCGGTGTAGTTCGCTGCCTCCCGGAGAGCGGCCTGCAGGAGCGCAGCGCCACCCTGGAGAGCCTCGATGGTGTCTGCGACCGCCAGCAGGTCGCGCCGGTCAGCTCCGGCGAGGGCGTCCTCGCCCAGGCGGTCGGCGAGCTGGTCGTAAACGATCTCGGCCAGCTCCCAGCCAAGGGGAAGACTCGTCGGGTCGGCCTTGCTGAGGCCCGCGCCAGCGCACAGGACAAGCGAGCCGTCTGCTGCGAGCGCACCCAGCGCAGCGACAGCCGGCGCTACCGGCTCGCCAGCTGCGCGTGGGATATGCATTCCGCGATGGTAGACCGACAGTTGCCTAAGGTCGATAGCCGCCCGACATTGCGTGCCGGCTGCCAAACGAGGGCCAGGGCCAGGTGGTCAAGTTTGTCAAGCAGCGACGCCGAACGACGGCGACCAGTGGAGACGGCGCTGCACACGCAACCTCCATGTCTCCAGCGATAGCGAACAGTGACGACTGACGGCTAAGGGGTAAACCGATTCGACAAGCTGGGGGTCACTGGTTCGAGTCCAGTACGCACAGTCTTCAGGGCCCTCGAAGAGCCGGTGAGACTAGTCGAGAGTATGTGCGCACACCTGCGCGTGCGTGGTGCGGTGCGCGGGGCAGCTTGAAATCGGCAAGACGACGATCGTGCGCGCGCTGGCGAGGCTGATCGTGCAACTCGGGACGCGCCATCGGTCCTCCGTGGGGCCAGAGCCGGACACCTGACGGTGGTAGTTGGACTTGCGCTGCCGGTATTCAGTGTTACTATGTAGTGGTAGTCAGTAACGCTAAATACGCGGAGGAGGTGGTTCATGGGCAAGCAGGCGACGGAGATGCTCAAGGGGACGCTGGAGGGCATCGTTCTCGCGATCCTGTCCGGCCGGCCCGCGTACGGCTACGAGATCACGGCGTGGCTGCGGGAGCAGGGCTTCTCCGACATCGCCGAGGGAACTGTCTACGCGCTGCTCGTCAGGATCGAGCAGCGCGGCTTCGTCGACGTGGAGAAGGTCCCGTCCGAGAAGGGGCCACCGCGCAAGGTGTATTCCCTGAACGCTCAGGGACGGGCGTATCTCGAAGAGTTCTGGGGGACCTGGAGCTTCCTCACGGAACGGCTCGAACAGCTCCACGAAGGAGGCAAATGACCATGTTCATCTCAAAGTCCATCTCGAAGGTGATCGGCCCGAAGCGGCGGTGGCGTGCATACAAGGCGCGCGTCAAGCAGCTTCCCACGAACTACCGCACAGCGGTCGAAGGCGATCGAGCACTACCTGATGTACTTCCGGGTCGACCGACGGCGACAGCGTGGTGTCCGATGTTGGAGGATCTTCGCCGATCTGTTCGAGCGGGCCGCGGCGGACGGAACCCCGATCCGCGAGATCGTCGGCGGCGACCCAGTGGAGTTCGTGGAGACGTTTGCTCAGAACTACACGCAGGGCGGCTACGTCCCCAATCGGGAGCGGGAACGGCTGATCAGCGCCATCGACCGCGCCGAAGGGGAAGACGGGGGGACTCGCCCATGACGGCACAGCTGGTCCAGGGGTCTGCGATCCACGTGCAGGGCCTGGAGAAGTCGTATAAGGAGCTGGAGGTGCTGCGCGGCGTGGACTTCGACGTGGCGCGGGGCAGTATTTTCGCCTTGCTCGGCTCGAATGGGGCGGGCAAGACCACGGTCGTGAGGATCCTGTCCACGCTGCTCAAAGCCGACGCGGGGACTGCCAGCGTCAACGGCTTCGATGTCGCCACGCAACCTGCGGACGTGCGGGAGTCGATCAGCCTCACCGGGCAATTCGCGGCCGTCGACGAGATCCTCAGCGGGCGGGAGAACCTCGTGCTGGTCGCCCGGTTGCGGCACCTCAAGGAGCCGGGCACGGATCGCGGATGACCTGCTCAAGCGCTTCTCGCTGACCGACGCGGCCGCGCGGAAGGTGTCGACGTATTCGGGTGGCATGCGCCGCCGCCTCGACATCGCGATGAGCCTCATCGGGAATCCGCCGGTCATCTTCCTCGACGAGCCGACGACCGGGCTCGACCCCCAGGCGCGCATCGAGGTGTGGCAGGCCGTCAAGGAGCTCGCCGAGCGCGGCACGACGGTGCTGCTCACGACGCAGTATCTGGACGAGGCCGAACACCTCGCCGACCGGATCGCGATCCTCCACGAGGGCCGGATCATCGTGAACGGCACCCTCGCCGAGCTCAAGCAGCTGCTTCCGCCCGCCAAGGTCGAATACGTCGAGAAGCAGCCGACCCTCGAGGACGTCTTCCTCGCCATCGTCGGTGACGACGGCGAGGACGGCGCGCCGGCAATGACCGCAGGCTCGGCACGGACGAGTAAGGAACAACGATGACCAACGCATTTCTTCGGCGACACCGCCGTCCTGCTGGGACGATCGCTGCGCCACATCACGCGCAGCCTGGACACCATCATCACGACCACGATCATGCCGATCGCCTTCATGCTGCTGTTCGTCTACGTGTTCGGCGGCGCGATCAACACGGGGTCGGATTCGTACGTGGACTACCTGCTGCCCGGCATCCTGCTCATCACGATCGCTTCGGGCATCTCCTACACCGCATTCCGGCTCTTCCTGGACATGAAGAGCGGCATCTTCGAGCGATTCCAGTCCATGCCGATCGCACGCTCGTCCGTGCTGTGGGCGCACGTGCTGACCTCGCTGGTCGCCAACCTGATCTCGCTCGTGGTCGTCGTGCTCGTCGCCCTTCTCATGGGCTTCCGCTCGGGGGCGGGAGTGCTGGCGTGGCTCGCGGTCGCCGGCATCCTGATCCTGTTCACCCTGGCGTTGACGTGGATCGCCGTCATCCCCGGTCTCTCCGCGAAGTCCGCGGACGGCGCCAGCGCGTTCTCCTACCCGCTCATCTTCCTGCCGTTCATCAGCTCGGCGTTCGTGCCCACCGACACCATGCCCGGCCCGGTGCGCGCCTTCGCCGAGCACCAGCCGGTGACGTCCATCGTCAACGCGATCCGCGACCTGTTCACACAGCAGCCGGTCGGCACCGGCATCTGGATCGCCCTCGCCTGGTGTGTCGGCATCCTCGTCGTCGCGTACATCCTCGCCATGGTCACCTACCGCCGCAGGATCTCCTAGGACTCCTAGAGGTTGGAAGGCAGCTTGGACGTTGCTAGAGCAGGGGCGGCGAAGAGCGGGTGAGACTGATCCAAAGTATGTGCGCACGCCTGCCCGTGCGGCGCTCGCGGCGACGCGGCGATCGAGTGCACGTGCTCGTCCCAGCGACTGGCCCGCTACCGCGACAAGCTCTCTCGGGCGCTGCTCGACCGCTTCGACCTCGTCGTCGTCGTCCCGCGAGCACGGGCCGCCGAGCTGGCCCGCGCTGCCGGCGAGCCGTCCGCTCCCGTGCGAGAACGCGTCCTCGCCGCTCGGGACGTGCTCTCACGCGGGGCACTGCCGCGTGTGACCGAGGCGGACGAGCTGCTCTCACGGGCGGTCGAGCGCCTTCCGCTCTCGGGTCGCGGCCGGACGCGCGTCGCGCGCGTGAGCCGCACGATCGCAGCGCTTGCAGGCTCGGACGCCGTGCTGCCGGAGCACGTCGCCGAGGCGCTCGCCTACCGCTCACCGCGGGAGCTGACAGCGTGACTGCGTCACGCAGTCAGGAGCGGCCTGAGGCGGAGGAGGCGGCATGACCGATCTCGCGCTCGCGGCCTTCGCGTCGGAGACGGGGACGCATCTCGTCCGTCCGCCGCACGGGATTCGCTGGGCCTCCCATCTGCACCGCTTCGACGAGCGTGCATACCGCGAGCGGCTGGCTGCGACGGGTCTCCGGTTTCTTGCGCGGTCCGGCGACGGGTTCCCGCCGCTGCTGCGCTCGATCCACGATCCACCGCCGGGGTTGTTTCTGCGGGGCGCGGCCGAGTCGGCGCTCCTGTCGCGTCCGGCGGTCGCGATCGTGGGCGCGCGTGCCTGCTCCGGGTACGGCGCCTCCGTCGCGCGCAGCCTCGGTCGCGAGCTGGCCGCCGCCGGGCTCGTCGTCGTCAGCGGGCTCGCCCGCGGGGTCGACGCCGAGGCGCACCGTGGAGCGCTCGACGGCGGGGGAACGACGGTGGCGGTGCTGGGCTGCGGGATCGATCGCGACTACCCGGCTGCCCATGCCGAGCTTGCGAGGCGCGTCGCCGAGGCGGGGCTGATCGTCTCCGAGTACGCGCCGGGCGTCGAGCCGGCGCCGTGGCGCTTTCCCGCCCGCAACAGGATCGTGGCGGGGCTGAGCGTGGCTGTGGTCGTCGTCGAGGCGCGTGAGCGCAGCGGCGCGCTCATCACCGCCGATCTGGCGCTCGAAGAGGGGCGAGAGGTGTTCGCGGTGCCGGGCGAGATCACGAGTGCGCTCTCGGACGGGACGAACACGCTGCTGAAGCTCGGCGCGTCGCCGTTGACGGGCGCCGGCGACCTTCTGTCGTGCTTCGGGCTCGTACCTGCCGCAGAGGCGGTCGCCGTGGAGGGGGCCGCCGCGGAGCTGCTCGAGCTCGTGCGGGAGCGGCCTGCCGGCGCCGACGAGCTCGCCCGCCGCGCAGGCCGCGACGCGGGAGAGATCGCCCGAGCGCTCGTCGAGCTCGAACTGGCGGGACTCGTCGCCGCGACCGACGGCCTGTACCGCGCAGGCGGGCGGTGAGACACGATCTGTCGGCTGTCGGCGGCTCCCGTCTCGTCGCGGCGGGTAGCATCGGCGCGCCGTGGACACCCCGTACTGGCTCGACGACGCGTCTCCGCCGCTTGGTCCGACTCGCCCGTCACGGCCGGGTCGACGTCGCTGTCGTCGGCGGAGGGCACGACGGGCTGCACCGTTGCGCTTCGTCTTGCGGAGGCCGGTCTTCGCGTTCGCCTCCACGACGCAGCGCGGGATCGCCGCCGGAGCGAGTGGACGCAACGGCGGCTTCGCCCTCACGGGCGGCGCGGCCCGCTACGACGTCGCCTGCGAGACGTACGGCCACGCGCGCGCTGCCGCGTACTGGCGGTGGACCGAGGAGGCCCTCGACCGGATCGAGTCGATCGCCGGCGACGCCTACGACGGCCCGGAAGCTACCGGCTGGCTGCGGACGAGGAGGAACGGGAGCAGATCCGCGCCGAATACGAGGCTTGCGGGAGGACGGCTTCGCGGTCGAATGGCTGGACGATGTGCCGGGCGGTGCCATGGGCCGGTTCAAGGGTGCGATCCTCCATCGAGGCGACGGCGACGATCCACCCTGTGCGGTTCACCCGCCGGGTGGCCGCGCCGCGGCCGACGGCGGGCGCAGAGCTGCGGGAGCACGACCGCGTCGAGGACGTCGAGGCGCTCGAGGCCGAGCACGTCGTCGTCGCGACGGACGGCTACGGTCACGGGCTCGTGCCGGAGCTCGCCGAGCTCATCTGGCCGACACGCGGACAGGTGATCGTCAGCGAGCCGCTCGACCGGCTCCTCTATGACCGGCCCCATTACGCGCGCCAGGGTTTCGACTACTGGCAGCAGCTCCCGGACGGACGCATCCTGCTCGGCGGCTTTCGCGACGCCTCGATCCTCGACGAGCTCACCGACGTCGAGGAGACGACGCCGGCGGTTCAGTCCTCGCTCGAGGCGTACCTGCACGAGCTGGCCGGCGACGACGTACGCGTCGCCCGTCGCTGGGCCGGGATCTTCGGTCTGACGCAGGACATGCTTCCGCTGGTCGGCCGCGTCCCCGGCCGCGACCGGCTCTGGGTGGCGGCCGGCTACTCGGGCCACGGGAACGTCCTTGCCTTCGCCTGTGGCGAGCTCGTCGCAGGCGCCATTCTGGGACAGGGCTCGCCGCAGCTCGAGCTGCTCGACCCGGCGCGCTTCACGAGCAGCGCCTAGTGCCTGCCCCGGTCAGAGCTCGATCATGGGAAGGTCGAGTTGCTCCAGCCGCTCGAGGGCGACGAGCGCGACCGCAAGGTCCTGCAGCGCGAGCCCTGTCGAGTCGAAGACGGTGATCTCGTCGGGGCTCCGTCGCCCCGCGTCCGTCTCGTTCAGGACGTGGCCGAGCTCGGTCACGTCTGCTCGCGTGACGGTTCCCCGCCGAACGGCGCCGGCGAGCTCGCCGCCGTGACTCGCCTGCTCCCAGTCGTCGCAGAAGAGGTGGGCCCGGGCCAGCTCCTCGACCGCGATCTCGGCCTTGCCCGGACCGTCGGCGCCCATCAGGCTCACGTGCTGGCCGGGGCGGAGCGACCCTGCGCCCAGCAGCACCTCCTTGCCGGGCGTGACCGTCGACGAGCAGGTCGGCGGCGAGCGCCTCGTCGAGGCTCGCGGCGACGTGCCCGCCCACGAGCGCGGCGCCGCGCGGCGCGCTTCGAGGTCGATGTCCCAGACGAGCGGCGTGCGTCCACGGGCGGCGAACGCGAGCGCCGCGGCCTCGCCGTTCACGCCCGCGCCGACGACCGCCGCCGTCTCGGCATCCGGCCGGCCGAGCGTCTCCGCAGCGAGAACGGCCGCCGCGCCCGTGCGGACGGCGGTCACAGCGGCCGCGTCGAGAACGGCGACGAGCCGGCCGTCCTCCGCCGATGAGACGAGCACGAGACCGGACACGGTCGGCAGCCCGTTCGCCGGGTTGCCGGGGAACGACGTCACCCATTTGAGCAAGGCGTAGCCGCCGCCGAGCGCAGGCATCGCGCGGAAGTCGCCGGCCGGATACGCGTGGACATACACCTTCGGCGGCATCGTCCACTCGCCGCGCGCATACGCGATGAACGCGTCGCGCACAGCGTCGACGGCGCGCGTCGGGCGGGACCGCAGCGCGGACGTGCTCGCCGGTGAAGAGCGGGATCACGCGCCGAACGATAGACCCGTCCGACTACCGTGCACGCCGTGGGGATGTCCGACTACGTGCGCGCGCTTCGTGCGAAGGTCGGAACCGATCTCCTCTTCATGCCGTCGGCGCATGCCCTGATCCGGGAGGACGGAGGACGGATTCTCCTCGTTCGCCACGTCGAGGGTCGATGGCAGCTTCCCGGAGGCGCCGTCGACCCGGGCGAGGGGCCCGGGCAGGCGGTTCGGCGCGAGTGCCGGGAGGAGCTCGGCGTCGACGTGGAGATCGAGCGGATCGCTGGGGTCTACGGCGGGCCGCAGCATCGCTTTCGCTACGCGAACGGCGACGAGGTGGCGTGGGTCGTGACGATCTTCGCGGCGCGGATCGTCTGTGGCCGCCGGCTCCGAGCGACGACGAGGTGGACGCGGTCGGTTGGTTCGGCCCCGACGAGCTCGACGGTCTCGCTCTCTCGCCGGCGACGCGCTCGATCCTCGGCGACGTGCTCGCCGGCGTGAGCTGGCGTTAGCCCGCGGCGAGCGGTCCGACGAGGTACCGCTCGAGTGTCGGCGCCACCGTCTCCGCGACCCGGCGGGCGGGGAGAGAGGCGAGGGGCTCGATGCCGACGACGTAGCGGGCCATCAGCAGGCCCACGATCTGCGAGCCGACGAGGTTCGCGCGCAACTGCGGCTCGTCGCCGCCGAGTGCCGAGGCGATGGGCTCGAAGACCGCGCGTGTCAGGAACTCGCGCAGCATCCGGGCCATCGCGGGGTGGGTCGCCGCGCCCCGGATGATCCCTGTCATACGTTCGCGCACCTCGGGTTGCTCGAGCAGCGTGAGAAGCGTCGTCACGAGCCGTGGCCCGAGGGACTCGCGGTCGCCTGCGAAGACCGTGGGGAGGAGGACGGTCGGATCGACGGGGAAGCCGATCGCGGCGACGAAGAGACGCTCCTTCGAGCCGAAGTAGTGCGCGATCAGCCTCTGGTCCACTCCCGCCTCGGCCGCGATGCCCCGGAGCGACGCGCGATCGTATCCGAGTGCCGCGAACTGTCGCGAGGCGGCGCTCAGGATCGCCGCTCGCGTGTCCGACCGGCCCGGGCGTCGTCCCGTTCGCCGCCCGCTTGACCGAGGACGGCTCATGTGCGATATTCAGCGCGTGCGGAAGTCATCGTCCGCTGAATTGTAGCGTGAGCGCGGTCGCCGTCAACGGTCTGCACGTGATCCGCGGCGGGACGCCGTGGTCCTGCCGGACCTCACCTGCTCCGTCGCGCGGGGCGCGGTCACGGGGCTGATCGGGCCGAGCGGGAGCGGCAAGACGACGCTCATCCGGTCGATCGTCGGCGTACAGAGGGTCACGGGTGGAAGCGTCGACGTGCTCGGCGAGCCCGCCGGGTCGCCTCGGCTGCGGTCGGTCGTCGGGTACATGACCCAGGCGCCGTCCGTCTACGACGACCTCACCGTTCGCGAGAACCTCCGCTTCTTCGCACGCGTGCTCGGCGCTCCGGCCGCCGCCGTCGGGCGTGCGATCGGCCAGGTGTCGCTCGAACCGGAGGCGGGACGTGTCGTCTCGCGGCTCTCCGGCGGGCAGCGGGCGCGCGTCTCGCTCGCTACGGCACTGCTCGGAGAGCCCGAGCTGCTGGTGCTCGACGAGCCCACCGTCGGGCTGGATCCGGTGCTACGTGACGACCTCTGGAGCCTCTTCCACGAGCTCGCATCGCGGGGGACGACGCTGCTCGTCTCCAGCCACGTGATGGACGAGGCCGAGCGCTGCGACGCCCTGCTCCTCCTCCGCGAGGGCAGGCTCCTCGCGGCGGCGACGCCTGCGGAGCTGCGCGCGCGGACCGGAGCGACGGGGCTCGACGAGGCGTTCCTGCGCCTGGTTCGCGGGTTGGAGGGTGCGGCGTGAGCGTCCGCATCACCGCCGCCGTCGCCCTGCGGGCACTCTCGCAGCTCCGTCGCGATCCGCGCACCATCGCTCTGATCATGGGTGTCCCGTGCCTCCTCGAGACCCTGCTGGAGCAGCTCTTCAAGGGCCGGTCGCCGGTGTTCCAGCAGGTCGGCGCACCGTTGCTCGGCCTGTTCCCGTTCGTGACGATGTTCCTCGTGACGTCGATCACCATGCTGCGGGAGCGCACGTCCGGCACCCTCGAGCGGCTGATGACGCTGCCGCTCGGGAAGCTCGATCTGCTTGCCGGCTACGGGATCGCCTTCGCGCTCGTCGCGGTCGTGCAGGCTGCGCTCGTGTCGACGCTCACCTTCGGTGTGCTCGGCCTCGTCGTCGCCGGGCCGCGAACGGTCGTCGTGGCCCTCGCCGTCGCGAACGCTGTCCTCGGCACGGCGCTCGGCCTGTTCGTGAGCGCGTTCGCACAGACGGAGTTCCAGGCGGTGCAGTTCATGCCGGCCGTCGTCTTCCCGCAGATCCTGCTGTGCGGTCTGTTCGTGCCGCGGGGCTCGATGGCGGGCTGGCTGCTCGGCCTCTCGGATGCCATGCCGCTCACGTACGCCTACGACGCGCTTGCGCACACCGCGTCGAACACGCTCGGGACGCGCTTCGCCATCGACGTCGTGGTCGTCGGTGGCTGCATCCTGCTTGCACTCGCACTGGGAGCCGCCACACTCCGTCGCCGCACGCCCTGACCCAGGAGCCGGTGTCCGCGGCGGACATGGCCCGCCGGTCGCAGTCGAACCCCCACCCAAAGGGCGGGGCCGTGGACCCGCCGCCCTCGCCGACGAGCCTACCGGCGAACTGTTGCCGAGTCCGTCGCGTCTGCTGGACGAGGGGCCGGCGATCTGTCCACCGGACGTCCGGGCGAGACGAGACGGGCCGCTCGGCTACCTGACGAGATGCGGTCGGCGGGCGGCGCGCTCGCGCGTGCGGATCCCGACCGCCTCGAGCACCTCGAGCGTCCACTGGCGCGCGTGCTCCGTCTCGCCTTCGAGGAGCGGGCCCTCCGTGGCGCGGACGATGAAGCTCGCGGGCGGGACGACCACCCACGCCCCTCGGTGTCGGAGGAGCTTGACGAGTCGCGCTGCGGCCGACCCGGTGACGAGCTGCGCTCCGTGTGCGCGCGTGTCGAAGACCGCGACGCGAACGCCGCCGAGCGCCCTGTCTCCGAGACAGGCGAGCGTCGTCTTCAACGGCTCGCTGATCCCGTGACGATGCGTCGGTCCGCCGACGACGAGCAGGTCGATGCCGCGGAGCCACTCGTCGCAGTCGTCGACCTCCTCGATCGACGCGAGCCGGGTCGGCACCGCCTCCTGCAGCGCAAGCGCGATCGTCTCCGCGATGCGCTCGGTGTTTCCGTACTTCGAGTCGTAGAGGACGAGGGCGTTCATGACAGACCTCCTGCGGGCTTGCCGCCAGCCTGCGACGCGCGCACGGCCCGGCCATCAGCGCCGCCGCCGACTCGTCCTGCGGGCTTCCCGCGCACACGCGGGTCAGAGCGTCTTGACGTCCTGGATCAGCTCGGTGATCGACGCCTTGGCGTCGCCGAACAGCATCACGGTCTTGGGGTTGTAGAAGAGCGGGTTCTCGATGCCGGCGAAGCCGGGGTTCATCGAACGCTTCAGCACGACGACCGTCTGCGCGTCGTCGACGTTGAGGATGGGCATCCCGTAGATGGGGCTGCCCTGGTTGGAGCGGGCGTCCGGATTGACGACGTCGTTGGCGCCGACGACGACGGCGACGTCGGTCCGCGAGAACTCGGGGTTGGCGTCGTCCATCTCCTTGAGCTGCGGATAGGGCACGTTCGCCTCGGCCAGGAGCACGTTCATGTGGCCCGGCATGCGTCCCGCGACGGGGTGGATCGCGTACGTGACCTCGACGCCCTTAGCCTCGAGCAGGTCGGCGAGCTGGCGGACGTCGTGCTGGGCCTGCGCGACGGCGAGCCCGTAGCCCGGGACGAAGACGACCTTGTGCGCGTACGCGAGCATGACGGCGACATCCTCGGCGTTGGCCGAGCGGACGGTGCCGCCTCCGTCGCCCGCGGCCACCGCGGCTGCGCCTTCGCTGACCTGACCGAAGGCGCCGAAGATGACGTTCGCGATCGAGCGGTTCATCGCCTTGCCCATCAGCATCGTCAGCAGGGTTCCGGAGGCGCCGACGAGCATGCCGCTGACGATCAGGACGTTGTTCTCGAGCTCGAAGCCGCCGACGGCGACGGCGAGGCCGGTGAACGCGTTCAGCAGCGAGATCACGACCGGCATGTCTGCGCCGCCGATCGGCAGCACGAAGAGGACGCCGAAGACCGCCGCCCCGCCGACGACCGTCCAGAGCAGCCACTCGTGCTGGACGCCCGCGGCCACGGCGACCGCGAACCCGGCACACGCGGCGAGAAGCAGCAGGTTGCCGAACTTCTGACCCGGATACGTGATCGGTCGACCCTTGATCAGCTCCTGCAGCTTCGCGAAGGCGACCATCGAGCCCGCGAACGAGATCGCCCCGATCAGGCCGGAGAGCGCGATCGCGGTGGAGATGTCGAAGGTCGGCCGCCCCGGCTCGGGCAGGAAGCGGTGGAACTCCGCGAGCGCGATCAGGGCGGCGGCGCCACCGCCGACGCCGTTGAACAGCGCCACCATCTGCGGCATCGCCGTCATCTTCACTTTGCGCGCCGCGACCGCCCCGAAGCCGCCGCCGATCAGCATCCCGAGCGCGAGCGCCCACCAGCTCGTGCCGCCTGTCTTGATCCACGTGACGACGACCGCGACGAGCATGCCGACCGCGCCGATCTGGTTGCCACGCCGCGCGTGTGCCGGGTTGGAGAGGTAGCGCAGCGCGAGGATGAAGGTGACGATCGTGACGAGATAGAGCAGGTTCGAGACGTTCGTGCTCACGCGTCGCCCGCTCCCGCTCCGGCGGAGCCGGCATCTGCGCTTCCGGCCGGCTCCGTCGAGCCTGCGCCGCTCCCGTTCTGCGAGGCGTCGACCTTCTTCGCCGGCTCGCGCTTCTTGAACATCTCCAGCATCCGGTCGGTGACGACGAAGCCGCCGACGACGTTCGCCGAGCCGAGGACGACTGCGATGAACCCGATCGTCCAGGCGAAGGGCCCCTTGTGCCCGGTGCCGAGCACGAGCATCGCACCGGCCACGACGATCCCGTGGATCGCGTTCGTGCCGGACATCAGCGGCGTGTGCAGGAGCGTCGGCACCTTCGAGATCACCTCGAAGCCGAGGAAGATCGCGAGCACGAGGATCGTCACCTCGAAGACGAGCAGCATGTTGTGACTCATGTGGCGGCGACCTCCTGTTTCCCGGCGACGCAGGCGCCGGCCGTGATCTCGTCCGACCAGTCCAGGCTCGGCTCGCCTTCGGGCGCCAGGTGCAGCAGCAACGCCTGCACGTTCCGCGAATAGAGCGTCGAGGCGTGGTAGGGCATCGTGGACGGCAGGTTCGTGATCCCGACGATCGTCACGCCGGCCCGCTCCACCGTCTCGCCCGGCTCGGTCAGCTCGCAGTTTCCGCCCGTCTCGGCCGCCAGGTCGACGATCACCGAGCCCGGCCGCATCGCTTCCACCGCCGAGGCCGGGATGATCCGCGGGGCCGCCCGGCCGGGAACCGCGGCGGTCGTGATCACGACGTCGAAGTCGGAGATCCGCGCCTCGAGAGCCTCCTGCTGGGCCTGCATCTCCTCGGGTGTCAGCTCGCGGGCGTAGCCGCCCTCCGCCTCGGCGCCGCTGACCCCGAGGTCGAGCCAGTTGGCGCCCAGGCTCTCGATCTGCTCCCGTACGACCGGGCGCACGTCGAAGCCGGTCACGACCGCGCCCAGCCGGCGCGCGGTCGCGAGCGCCTGCAGCCCGGCCACGCCCGCACCGATCACGAGCACCTTCGCCGGAGGCACCGTGCCCGCGGCGGTCATCAGCATGGGGAAGAAGCGGGGCAACTGCTCCGCAGCCAGGAGGGCCGCCTTGTAGCCGCCCACCGTGGCCTGCGACGAGAGCGCGTCCATCGGCTGCGCACGCGTGATCCGCGGAATCGACTCCATCGCGAACGCGACCACACCGCGCGCCTCCAGCGCCTCCACGCCTTCGCGGTCGGCGAGCGGGTCGAGGAAGCCGATCAACATCTGGCCCTCCCGCAGCTTCGCGACCTCCGCCGCGGACGGCTTGCGCACCTTGACGACGAGCTCAGCCGCCCACGCGTCTCCCAGCGAGACGCCTGCAGCTGTATAGGCCTCGTCGGGGAAGGACGCCGCTGCGCCGGCGCCAGGCTCGACGACGACCTCGAAACCCGCGGCCGACAGCTTTCCGGCGGTCTCCGGAACGAGCGCCACACGGCGCTCGCCGTCCTGCGACTCCCGAGGAACTCCGACCCTCATCGCGATAACTCTAAGCAAGCGCTCCGGATCGCCGGTGCGTGATGTTCCGCAAACCTCGTCCCGGGAACCGCGGAGAGGGCCGTACACTCGCTCCGGTGACGCACTTCTTCACGAGCAACGGTCTGCCGCTGCTCTTCCTCGTCGTCATGCTCGAGTCCTTCGGGATACCGCTGCCGGGGGAGACCGCGCTGATCGCGTTCGGGGTGCTCGCAGCCGAGGGCCACTACGGGATCGGCTGGGTGATCGCGCTCGCGGCCGCCGGGGCGATCGTCGGCGACAACCTCGGATACTGGCTGCTCGGACGGCTCGGCGGACGCGCCCTCTTTCGCCGCTGGAGCTGGCTGCGCCGCTACTCGGAGCGCGTGCTCCCGGTTGCGGAACGCCTGATGGAACGGCACGGGGGGAAGACCGTCTTCTTCGGTCGCTTCGTCACCGTCCTCCGCTACACGGCGGCGTGGGTCGCGGGTCTCGGCCGGATGCCGTGGTGGCGGTTCCTGGTCTGGAACGCCGCCGGCGGGATCGTCTGGGCGACGGCGGTGGGGCTCCTCGCCTACTACGCCGGGCGAACTGCCGCAGACGCGGTGCAGCGCTACGGCCTGTTCGCGGCCGCAGGCGCCGCCGCCCTCGTCGTGATCGGTCTCCTCGGCGTCCACCTCGCCCGCAAGCGACTCGAGGAGCGCCTCTGAGACGGGTGGGTGCGGGCCTCGGGCTTTCCCTCCTGCTCGCTGTGGCCGGCTGCGGCGCCGCGGCGAGCTGGACGCCGCCGGCCGGGCCGGCGCCTCCCTCGGTGCCCTTGCCGCGCTTCACCCATGTGCTCGTCGTCGTGTTCGAGAACCACGAGCGAAGCTCGCTCGCCGGCAGCCCGAGCGCTTCGACCTTCGACGCGCTCGGGCGCCGCTACGCGACGCTGACCCGCTACGACGCGGTCACACACCCGAGCCTGCCGAACTACCTCGCGCTCGTCTCCGGCTCGACACAGGGGATCACGAGCGACTGCACGGACTGCGTCGTCGCCGCCCGCAGCCTCGCCGACACGCTCGAGGCGGCCGGGCTGACCTGGAAGACCTACGCGGAAGGTCTCCCCGAGCGCGGTTTCATCGGTGCGGGGGCCGGACGGTACGCGAAGAAGCACGATCCGTTCCTCTACTTCCGCAGCGTCGCCGACTCGCAGGCGCGTCGCGACCGCGTCGTGCCGTTCGGCGAGCTCCGCAGCGACGCCGCGCGTCGGCAGCTGCCCGATTTCGCGCTCGTCGTCCCCGACCTCTGCCACGACATGCACGACTGCTCGGTCGCGACCGGCGACGCGTGGCTGCGGACGGAGATCGTCCCGTTGCTCCGGAGCCCGGCACTGGCGGGGGGAGTCGTCTTCGTCGTCTTCGACGAGGGCACCACGAGCGAGGGCGGTGGCGGACGCGTCGAAGCGCTCGCGCTCGGGCCGACGGTGCGTCGCGGAGCGGTCTTTGCGGGCGCGACGAACCACTACGGGCTCCTGCGGACGATCGAGGATGCGTGGCATCTGCCGCGGCTCGGCCTCTCCGCCCGCGCCAGGCCGATCGGCGGCATCTGGAAGTGACGAGCCCGCAGGAATCCGCCGGATCGCGCGGAACGAAGTTCCCGCGATGCTGGCCGAGATCTCCCGCGCGCTCGAGGAGCGCGACCAGACCAGTGGGCACGGCGCACGAGTGGCGGCGCTCGCGGAGCCGGTCGCCGAACGCCTGGGCTGGGACCGTGAGCGCATCGCCTCCCTTCGCTTCGGCGCTCCGCTGCACGACATCGGCAAGGTGACGGTGCGCCGCGAGGTGCTCGGGAAGGCGGGCCCGCTGACACCCGACGAGCTGGTCGAGATCCAGCACCACCCGAGGGCGGGCGCGGCGCTCGTGAGGCCGCTGCGGAGCGCCCGTCAGGCGCTCCCGTACGTTCTCTTCCACCATGAGCACTGGGACGGCGGCGGCTACCCGGCAGGGCTCCACGGTCGTTCGATCCCGCTCGAGGCGCGCATCCTCGCGGTCGCGGACGCCTTCGACGCCATGACGTCTCCGCGCCCGTATCGCCGGCCGCTCTCGCTCCGTCCGGCGCTGGCCGAGATCGCTCGCTGCGCCGGCACGCAGTTCGACCCGCTCGTCGCGGAGGTCTTCCTCGAGGTCTGGGCAACCGGGAACGTCGAGTACGAAGCGGTCGCAGCCGCCTCGTAGCCGAGTAACAGACTGTTACTTGACTAGATCGAAGCCCAGACGTCGAGCTTCGCGCGCACCCTGGCGATCACCTCGTCCGTGAACTCCGTCGTGCCGAGGTCGCCGCCGAGGTCCGCCGTCCGGGCGCCCTGGGCTACCGCCTCGAGGCATGCCTCGCGGATCGCGCGACCGCCACGCTGACCGTCGTCGCCGCCCGTGTGCGAGAGCAGCGCCGCCCCGGCGAGGATCATCGCCATCGGGTTCGCGACGTTCTTCCCCTCGAGCGAGGGCGCGGTACCGTGGGCGGCCTCCGCCATGATCGCCGCAGGCTCGAAGTCGGATTCGAAGGCGACGAGGAGCGATTCCGAGCCGGCGATCGAGCCGAAGAGCGGCAGGACGAGATCCGAGAGAATGTCGCCGTCGCGGTTGAGCGCCGGGATCACGAGCGGCTCGCCCGTCGTGGAGAGAAGGAGCGCGAACGTGGCGTCGATCAGTTGCGGCTCGTACGGCACGTCCGGGTGTCGCTCGGCCGCCGCGTCCATCTCCTCCTTGAGCATGCCTTCGTACGTGGGGCTGACCGTGTATTTCGGGCCGCCGAAGACTTTTGCCCGCGTCCGCTCGGCCTGACGGAACGCGAACTCCGCGACTGCGCGGCAGATGCGTCGCTCGATTCGCTCTGTCCGGTAGGCGACCTCGTCGTCTCCGTCGCCCTCTCGCCACTCCTTGGCTCCGTAGGCGTCGCCGACCGCCATCCGCACGATGGAGATCGGCGCGAAGACGCCGCCGATCGGCACGACTCCCGGGATGCGGCGACCGGTGCGGACGATCACCTTGCCGCCGATCTCCTCGCGAAGGATGCGGTTCGGCGAGCCGACGTCCCCGCGCGCCTCCGGCGTCACCGTGGCTCCCTTCAGCCCGAGACCGTGCTCGCGGACGGCGGCCGCAGCCTCGTAGACGATGCCGTTCGAGGTCGCGCGACGGCGCTCGAGCGAGAGGTCGAAACGCAGGAAATCGAGCTCGAGCCCGACGACGTCCGAGGCGAGGACGCGGAGGGACTCCTCGAGCAGCTCTTGCCCCGTCTGGTCGCCCTCGAGGACGACGATCGTCCGCTCGTCATGCATCCGGCGGCGGATGGTACCGGGACTTGTGGGGCGTGGCTCTACCGGCAGCATTCGCGAAATTCATCCGGCTGATCCGCCGCTATTTCGGAATACGAACCACCCGAGATCATGGTGTCCAGCGTGTCGCTCCGTTGACGATCGGAGACGTCGCGAGAAATGGAACGGCAACGGTGTTCCACGTCGATCGTGCGGTTGAAATTTGACACGCATGCACGACGGTGTAGTTTTCTCTTGCGTTTCGCCGGTCTTTTCCGATCACGGCGACCCGGACAAGGAGGAATCGTGGCACGCAAGACAGTGCTCGTTTGCGACAACTGCGGCAAAGAGGTCGACGACGGACGCGGTGCGGTGATGCGCTTGACCTACGCCGACGCACGGCGCGGCGCAAAGCAGGCCGATCTCTGCGACGACTGCGCCGGGACGATGCCGGGCCAGCCGGCGGCGCGCCGCGGCAGGCGGCCGAAGTCCGCCGCCGCCTGAGGAAACGCCGCGCGGAGCGCGCCCGGACACGACGCTCGGGCGCGCGGCGCGACGTCCCGGGCGGGCGGAAAGCGGCGCGTTCGGCCCGACGTAGGATGGGGCCGTGCCGCTGCGTCTGATCGCGGGGCCCGCGAATGCGGGCAAGGTGGAGCTGTTGCTCGGCCGCTACCTCGACTCGCTGGCGCGGGAGCCGGTGCTGGTCGTCCCGAACCGGTCGGACGTCGAGCGTGTCGAACGGGAGCTGCTCGAGCGCAGGCCGGCGCTGCTCGGCGGCTCGATCGGCACCTTCGACGACCTCTTCGAGCGCCTGGCGGGCGGCGCCGCCGACACACGCCCTCTGCTGTCTCAGGCGCAGCGGGCGTTGCTCGTCCGGCAGTCTCTCGCAGGCGTGCCGCTGAACGGCCTCTCGGCGTCGGCCCGGTTCGGCGGCTTCGCCGACGCGCTCCTTCAGACGCTCGCCGAGCTCGAGGCCGGCCTGCTCGAGCCGGGCGATCTCGACGGCCCGCTCGCCGGCCTTCACGCCGCCTACCGGGCCGAGCTGGAGAGGCTCGAGCGCTGGGATCGCGACCTGCTGCGCCGGCGGGCGGTCGAGCGGCTCCGCTCCGATCTGGAGTCGTGGCACGGCGAGCCCGTGTTCGCCTACGGGTTCGAGGACCT
The DNA here is from genome assembly GCA_963762675.1 of uncultured Thermoleophilia bacterium. GTDB lineage: Bacteria > Actinomycetota > Thermoleophilia > Gaiellales > Gaiellaceae > Palsa-739. The sequence goes on from CAVXLS010000003.1 coordinate 626,539, forward strand.
GACGGGCGCCGAGTGGGCGCTGCTCGAGGCGCTCGCCGGCCGGGCCGAGGTCACGGTCTCGCTGCCGTACGAGCCGTCCAGGCCGGCCTTCGCGTCCCTGCGGCGCACGGCCGACGACCTCTCGCGCCTGGCCGGCGGCGCGATCGAGGAGTTGCCTCCCCGCTACGACGAGGTGGCGCATCCTGCGCTCGCGCACCTCGAGCGCAGTCTCTTCTCGGACGAGCACAGCCGGACGGTGCCGATCGACGGCGCGGTTCGCTTCTTCGAGGGTGCCGGCACTCGAGGCACGCTCGAGCTCGTCGGCGAGGAGGTGCTCGCGGTCCTGCGCTCGGGGACGGCCGCCGACCGGATCGGGATCGTCCATCCCGGCGGGGAGCGCTGGCGTGGGCCTCTCGAGTCGGCCCTCGGCACGCTCGGCATCCCGTACGGCGTCGACGGCGACCTGAGGCTGGCGCTGACGCCGTTCGGCCAGGCGCTCACCGCGCTGCTGCGCTTCGCGTGGCTCGACGGGTCGCGGAGGGATCTCTTCACCTTCCTGCGCTCGCCGTTCTCCGGGCTGGAGCGCCGCGCGGTCGACTTCGTCGAGGGCCGGCTGCGCGGTCGAGCCGTGCGGCTTCCGGAGCGGGTCGTCGAGGAGGCCGAGCGGCTGCGCGGCGGGCCGTTGCCCGCGCTTGCCGAGTTGCGCGACGCCGACGACCCGATCGCGGGCGTCCGGGAGCTCGCAGACCGCATGCTGGGCAGCGCCTACGGTGTCGACGCGCCCGTTGCCGACGACTGCGCTCGGCTCGATCTGCGCGTCCACGAGGCGCTCCGCCGGCTGCTGGCCGAGCTGGAGGGCTGGCACGCGCTCAGCGGGCGGCTCTCCCGCGAGGACGTCGTCGCGGCGGTCGAGCGGCACACGCTCCGGCCTCGGCGCGGCGACGAGCCCGGCCGCGTCGCCGTCCTCGACCTGCTGCGGGCGCGCACCCGGCGCTTCGACGTCGTCTTCGTGCTCGGGCTCGAGGAGGGAAGCCTTCCCCGGCGCGGACGGTCGTCTCCCTTCCTCGAGGACGACACACGCCGCGAGCTCGACGAGCGGGGCGCTCGCCTGCAGCGCCCCGACCCGGTCAGCCGGGACCGGTACCTCTTCTACACGGCATGCACGCGACCGTCGCGACGTCTCTACCTCGTCCGCGAAGCCGTCACCGACGACGGGAGCCCGCGGGAGCCGAGCCCGTTCTGGGAGGAGACGCGGGCCGTCTTCGACGCCGAGGACGTCCGACGCTGGACACGCCGCCGCCCGCTCTCGGCGCTCACCTGGACGCTCGACGACGCACCCACGGATCGCGAGCGGCTGCGGGCCCTCGCCGACCTTGCCGCCCGCGACCGGGCCGCCGCCGAGTCGCTCGCGCACGCCAACGGCTGGGAGCGGCGCCTCGAGCGGGCCGTCAGGTCCTTCCGACGCCCGACGCGGGTGACGAACCCGCTCGTGCTCGAGCAGCTCACCTCGCGCACGACGTTCAACGTGACCGAGCTCGAGCGATTCGCCGACTGCTCGTCGGCGTGGTTCGTCGAGCGGTTCCTCGACCCGCGCACGATCGACGCAGACGTCGACGCGAAGCTTCGCGGGTCGGTCGCCCACACGGCGCTGTACCGGTTCTTCTCGCGCGTGCCGAAGCAGCTCGGCGTGGAGAAGCTCGAGCCGCAGCACCACGAGGCTGCGACACGGCTCATGCGCACCTGCCTCGACGAGGCGCTCGGCGGCGTCCGCATGGACATGACGGAGATGCAGGCGCACGAGCTCGACCAGACCCTGTGGCGGGATCTCGAGGCGGCGGTCCAGGAGGAGTGCGAGTCGGAGTTGACGCTCGTCCCGCGGCGCTTCGAGGTGCTGTTCGGCGGCGAGCGGGCGGCACCGGAGCTCCAGCGTGGACTCGACCTCGGCGACGGGCTCTCCCTCTCGGGGAAGATCGACCGGATCGACGTCGATCCGTTCGGCGCCCGCGGGATCGTCCAGGACTACAAGTCCGGCAAGCACGCCCATTCCGCGCGCGAGATCGAGAGCGAGCTGCGGCTGCAGATCCCGCTCTACATGCTCGTGCTGCGCGACCTCGTCGGCCTCGAGCCGCTCGGCGGCCTCTACCGTCCGCTCGCCGGCGAGCGCCGGGCCCGCGGGCTCGTGCGCGCCGCCGAGGCCGAGACGCTGCCCGGCTACGCGAGAAACGACTACCTCGACGAGGAGGCGTTCTGGAGCCAGGTCGAGCGCGCGCGCGGGACCGCGCACGGTCTGGCGGAGCGGATTCGCGCCGGCGACGTGCAGCACGACCCGAAGGGCGGCGACTGCCCGGCATGGTGCGACCTCTGGCCGATGTGCCGGGTGAGTCGGCCTTGAGCGTGCTCGCGCACGCTCACCGGCCTCTCACGGGGGAACCCAGGGTTCCCCCGTGGTTCCCCTCCTTCGCGCCCCGTCCGCTCGTCACATTTCGTGCGCTTCGGCGAGAGCGCGGTCTCGCCTACGCGCGCGAAGCACAGCACCCTGTCGTTACGGGAAGGGCGGTCCTGTGAACGACCAGCAGCTGGCGGCCGTCGAGGCGAGCGGGGAGGTGTTCGTCTCCGCCGGTGCGGGCACCGGGAAGACGGCGGTGCTCGTCGAGCGCTTCGTGCGCGCCGTCTGCGACCGAGGGCTCGACATCGACTCGATCCTCGTGATCACGTACACGCGCCGCGCGGCCGGCGAGCTGCGCAGCAGGATCCGGGCGGCGCTCGCCGAGCGCGGGCGGCCGGATCTCGCGCGCGAGCTCGACGGCGCCTGGATCTCGACGATCCACGGCTTCTGCAACCGGCTTCTGAAGGCGTACCCGTTCGCGGCGGGGCTCGACCCCCGCTTCCGCGAGCTCGACGACAGCCAGGCGGCGGTGCTCCGGGGCGAGGCGTTCCGGCAGGCGCTCGGCGAGTTCTGCTCGTCCGGTGGGACCGGCGTCGGCTCGACGGAGCCGGCGGGTGGCGGCGGCGGCTCGGCCGGCGCCGGAGCGAACGGAGACCGGCTGCGGCTGCTCGCGACCTACGGCGCGGAAGGGCTGCGCCGGATGCTCACGGGCGTCTACGAGACGCTCCGCTCGGCAGGGCGGGAGCTCGACCTCGCGGTCGCCGGCGGGCCGCGGCTCGACGAGCGCGTCGAGGAGCTGCGCGACGCCGCACGCTGCCTCGCGGACGATGCGGAGGCGACGGAGACGCAGCGGCGCGTCGCCACGGAGCTGCTCGAGCTGCTCGCACGGGACGTGCGTCCCGACCGGCTGATGGACCTGGCCGGCTGCCGGGCCCGGGGCGAGCGGGCGGCGACGTACTCCGAGGCCCTCGCGGCTGTCGAGCAGGCGGCTCTCGACGCAGCCGCCGTTCGCGACCGTGCGCTCCTGCAGGAGCTGCTCACGGCGTTCGCCGGAGCGTACGCGGAGGCGAAGGCGCGCGAGTCGGCGCTCGACTTCGAGGATCTGCAGCTGGGCGCGCGCGACCTGCTCCGCGCCGACGAGGCGATCCGCGAGCGCGAGCGACTCCGCTTCGCCTCGATCATGGTGGACGAGTTCCAGGACACGAACCGGCTGCAGACCGAGCTGATCGAGCAGCTGCGCGGGCCTGGCACCGAGCTCTTCGTCGTCGGCGACGAGTTCCAGTCGATCTACGGCTTCCGTCACGCCGACGTGCAGGTCTTCCGCGAGCGGCGGAGTGCCGCCGCACAGCTCCTCCCGCTGACGCGGAACTACCGGTCGCGGCCGGAGGTGCTCGCCGCGATCAACCATCTCTTCGGCTCGCATTTCGGCGACGAGTTCCAGGAGCTGGCGGCCGCCGCCGAGTTCCCGGATCCCGTCTTCGGGCATCCGGTCGAGCTGCTCGTCACCGACAAGTCGAGCTATGCCGGCGTGGGAGTCCACTGGCGTCGGGCAGAGGCCCGGGCGGTCGCACGGCGGGCGCGCGAGCTCGTGGACTCCGGTGCAGCGACACCCGGGGAGATCGTCCTCCTCTTCGCCGCGGGAACCGACGCGGAGTGGTACGAGGACGAGCTGCGCAGGGCGGGGCTGCCGACGTATCGCGCGACCGGCAAGGGCTACTTCGGGCAGCAGCAGGTGGTCGACCTCCTCGCGTACCTCCGGTTGCTGCAGAACCGCTACGACGACGAGGCGCTCCTCTCGGTGCTGGCGTCGCCGTTCGTCGGCCTGCCGAACGACGCGCTGGCGCTGGTTCGGCGGGCGGCGTCGCGGCGGCCGCTCTTCGCGGGGATCGAGCGGACGCCGCCGCCGGGGCTCGCCGAGCGCGACGAGCGGCTGCTGCGCGCGTTCCGTCAGCGGTTCGACCGGCTCGTGGCCGCGATGCCGCGTCTCTCGCTCGAGCGGCTCTGCGAGCGAATCGTCAGCGAGCACGACTACGACCTTGCGGTGCTGGCGCAGTGGGACGGGCGCCGCCGCTACGCGAACATGCGCAAGCTCGCCCGGCTGGCGCGCTCGTACGAGGAGCTGCGCGGGCCCGACGTCGAGGGGTTCGTCCGCTTCGTCGCCGAGCAGGAGGCGCTCGGCGCGCGCGAGCTCGAGGCGGTCGCCGAGGAGGAGGGGGCCGACGCGGTCCGGCTCCTGACGATCCACGCCGCGAAGGGGCTCGAGTTCGAGGTCGTGATCGTCGCCGACGCCGGCCGGGACCGCTCGCCGCCCTCGCCCGACGAGATCCTCGCGCTCTCCGACGGACGATTCGGATTCCGGGTCGCCGACCCGGTGACGACGAAACGGCGCGGGGCGTTCGACTACGAGGCGGTCAGGGAGGAGCGGCGTCTGGAGGAGAGCGCGGAGCGGTTGCGCCTCTACTACGTCGCGATGACGCGGGCGAAGCAACGGCTGATCGTCTCCGGGTCGATCGACCGCGAGGCGAAGGGTGACCGGTCGACGCCGATCGGCTGGGTCCTGGAGCGCCTCGAGGTCGGTGAGGAGCTCGACGTCGCGGGCGACGCTCCGGTCGAGCTCGAGCGAGGCGAGGCGAGGCTCCTGGTCAGGATCGACCGCTACCGCCCGGACGACTGGGAGGAGTCGTCGGAGCAGCCGTCGACGGTCGAGACCGTCGCCGAGCCCGCCCAGCTCGCCCTCTTCGCGACGGCGGAGGAGATCCCGTCGCCGTCGTCCGCGCCGCGGCTGCCGCCGCTGCCCGTCCCGCCGGAGCCGCCGCTGCACAGGGTTCGCCGTCTCTCCTTCACGGCGCTCTCGACGTTCGAGCAGTGCTCGTACAAGTACTTCGCGATCCGCGTCGCCGGCATGTCGGAGCTGCGGCCGGCCGCGCGCGACGGACAGGGCGGCTTGCGCGCGACGGAGATCGGAGACGCCGTCCACCGGCTGCTCGAGCAGATCGACCTCGGTGCGCCCGTCGTGCCCGACCTCGAGCCGGTGCGCGGCTGGTATCCGGACGTGACCGACGACGAGCTGGAGCGGATCCGCGGGTTCGTCGCGTCGTACTGCGAGTCGCCGCTCGCGGCCCGGGTCGCGGCGCTGGCTCCGGTCGAGAAGGAGCGCCACTTCACCTTCGAGCACGACGGGGTGCTGCTGCACGGCTACCTCGACGTCCTCCACCTCGACGGGCGCCGCGCGCTCGTCGTCGACTACAAGACGAACCTCGTCGGCGAGTCGGCTCCGGAGGAGATCGTCGACGCGGACTATCGCCTGCAGCGGCTCGTCTACGCGCTCGCGTGCTTCCGCGCCGGCGCGGACGAGGTCGAGATCGTCTACCACTTCCTCGAGCGCCCCGACGCCGTCGTGGAGGCGACGTTCGGGCGCGACCGGATCGGCGCGCTCGAGACGGAGCTGTCCGAGGCGATCGCGCGCATCCACGCAGGAGAGTTCCGTCCCACGCCGAGCGAGTTCGCCTGCTCGGGCTGTCCCGCGCTCGACCTCGTCTGCGCGGGGCCGCGCCTCCGCGGCGGCCGCGTCGCCGCGCCCCAGCCGACGCTCGCGTCCGCGTAGCTGTCTCGCTCGGACACGCCCTGGTGTCTGACACCCGTCACGAGAGTGTCACGACCCAAGTAGGGCATATGCAGGGAGGTTGTCCCCGACCCGCCCGCTCGAGCCACGGCCTGGTGTCTGACACCGGGTGCCCGAAGCGGACATGTCTCGCCGTTCGAGAAGATGGGCCCGTGCCGAAGAGCTACGTCAAGGAGGCTCGCACGCGAGTCGGGCCGAAGCGGGAGCGGATCCGACCGATCGTCGAGCGTCTCGCCGCGGAGCACTCGGACGCCGCGATCGCGCTCCGCTTCCGCGACCCGCTCGAGCTGCTCGTCTCCGTGATGCTCTCGGCGCAGACGACCGACGTCAACGTCAACCGCGTGACCGCGACGCTGTTCGAAAAGTACCGCCGCCCGCAGGACTACCTCGCCGTTCCGCAGGAAGAGCTCGAGCGCGACGTCTTCGCGACCGGCTTCTACCGGCAGAAGGCACGCTCGCTGCGGGGGACGATGCACCTGCTGCTCGAGGAGTTCGACGGGCGCGTGCCGCGGACGCTCGAGGAGCTCGTCCGGCTCCCGGGGGTCGCCCGCAAGACGGCGAACGTCGTCGCCTCCGAGCTCGGCCACCCGCAGGGGATCGTCGTCGACACGCATGTCCGTCGCCTGTCGCAGAGGCTCGGTCTCACGCGGCAGGAGGATCCGGTGAAGATCGAGCGCGATCTCGTCCGGCTCGTCCCGCGCGCCGACTGGGGCCGCTTCCCGCACCTGCTGATCTGGCACGGCCGCCGGGTCTGCGACGCCCGTCGTCCCCGTTGCGAGGACTGCGTGCTCGCGGCCGACCTCTGCCCGTCGACTCGTGTCTGACGACCGCTACCGCTTCAGCTTCGAGACGGTCGCCGAGCAGTACGAGCGGTCGCGTCCGCTCTACGCCGACGAGGCCGTCGCCTGGGCGGCCGGGCGGCTCGGCATCGGTCGCGGATCGCGCGTCCTCGATCTCGCCGCCGGAACGGGCAAGCTGACGAGGCAGCTCGTCGCGCTCGCCGCGGACGTCGTCGCGGTCGAGCCGGGCGACGAGATGCGCGGCGTGCTCGCGCGGGTCGTCCCGGGCGTGGAGGCGCTCGCCGGCGTCGCCGAGGAGATCCCCCTCCCGGACGGCTCCGTCGACGCGATCACCGTCGGACAGGCCTTCCACTGGTTCCGCACCCGCGAGGCGCTGGCCGAGATGCGGCGCGTCCTTCGGCCCGGCGCCGGCTTCGCGCTCCTCTGGAACGCCTGGGACGACCGCGACCCGCTGCTCTCCGCCGTGGACGCGCTCCTGCAGGCGCTCCGACCGCATCCGGCGCAGGTTCCCGCCTGGCGCGCGGACTACGACGGCAGGCTGTTCGGACCGCCCGAGGAGCGCACCTTCCGCCGGCTCCGGTCGATGAGCCCCGACGCGCTCGTCGAGTGGGCAGGGTCCACCAGCGGCGTCGTCAACGCCTCGCGGGAGGAGCAGGGACGGATCGAGCGCGAGATCCGCCGCCTCGCCGAGGGGCACGACGGCGCCGTCTCGGTGCGCACGGACGTCGTCGTCGCCTTTCGCGTCAGTTGAGCGACGGGTCCTCGGGCATCCGCGACACGAGCTCGTAGACACCGCCCTTACGCCGGAGCACGCTGCTCCAGAGCTCGTCCGGCGCCTCGGTGAACGCGTCGTCGTTGGCGGCGGGCTCGAGGATCCAGTCGTCGCGGGAGAGCTCGTCCTCGAGCTGTCCGGCTCCCCAGCCCGCGTAGCCCGCGAAGACACGGCGGCGCGTCGTGACCGGCAGGATCTCGCCCGGCTCCTCGAGCGATGGGAAGCCCAGCCCACCGAAGAGCGGGACGGCCGCATCGGCGGGGTCGACGAACTCCCCGAGCACGAGCACGGCCTCCGGCTCCACGGGCCCTCCCAGCCAGACCTGCTCGCCTTCCTCCACGACCGGCTCGAGCACGGGCACGACCTCGGCGACGGCCGCCGGGGAGGGCGGTTGAGCACGAGTCCTGCCGCGCCTTCTGCGGTGTGCTCGGTGACGAGGACGACCGTTCTGCGGAAGTTGGGGTCGAGCAGGGCCGGCGAGGCGATGAGGATCTTCCCGCGCAGCGACTCCATGCCGCTCATTGTGGCGTTCCCGGCAGGCTTCCCGCGCTCGGTTCCGCCGGTAGGATCCGCGCCAGGCGATGAGGCCCGCCTGAAACTGCCGAGACGGCTGATGGCTTCTACCGACCGATCCGACCGGTGGAGCCGATGAACCCTCCCGACCGCCCAGGCCCCAGCATCCTCTTCGAGCGACCCGAGCAGCGGGCTCTCGCGGACGGCGCCGAGGAGCCCGAGTCGTTCTCCGACCTGAACCTCGACCAGGTGCTGGAGTCGCTCACGGCCGGACGCGCGGACTACGCGCTCGAGCCCTTCTTCTACGCACCTCTGCGCGACGTCGCGGCCGTTCGCTACCGCCACGACGTCCTCCGCGATCTCCGGCAGCCTGCCCCGCTCGAGGTGATCCGCGCGTTCGCGGGGGAGATGCACCGGATGCGCGAGCACCTCGCCCAGGCGGAGCGGCTCCGCCACCCCTACCAGAAGCAGGCCTGGCTCCTCGACGCGGTGGAGATCTACTGCGCCGCCCTCCGGTCGCTGCGGGACGCGCTGGCCGGCCTCGACCTTCGCTCCGCGGGCTTCGCCGCGATCCATCGGTATCTCGCCGACTACACGGCCGGCGCCGGCTTCACCGCGCTCGCCGCCGAGACGGACGCTCTGAAGGAGGCCCTCGCCGACGTCAGGTACTCGGTTCGAATCCGGGGCAGCCGGGTCACGGTGGCGAGCTTGGAGGAGGAGGACGACTACAGCCTCGAGATCCGGCGGACCTTCGCGAAGTTCGAGCAGGGGCCGGTGCGAAGCCACCGCACCAAGCTGCACGCCGCCGCCGACATGGACCATGTCGAGGAGCGGATCCTCGAGCTCGTCGCGCGGCTCCACCCCGACGTCTTCGCAGCACTCGGCGGCTTCTGGGCCCGCCGTGCCGGCTATCTCGACCCGACGATCCGCGACTTCGACCGCGAGGTGCAGTTCTACCTCGCCTACCTCGAGTACATCGCCCGGCTCGAGTCCGCCGGCCTGCCGTTCTGCTATCCGGAGGTGTCCTCGAGCTCGAAGGAGGTGCGCGCCGCCGAGACATTCGATCTCGCCCTCGCAGCAGCGCTCACAGGCCGAGGCTCGTCCGTCGTCCGCAACGACTTCCGGCTGGACGGGCGCGAGCGGATCCTCGTCGTCACGGGCCCCAACCAGGGCGGCAAGACGACCTTCGCGCGCATGTTCGGCCAGCTCCACCACCTCGCCGGGCTCGGTCTGCCCGTACCGGGCCGCGAGGCGCGACTCTTTCTGCCCGATCGCGTCTTCACGCACTTCGAGCGGGAGGAGGATCTCGCGACGCTCCGCGGCAAGCTCGACGACGAGCTCGTCCGCATCCACCGGATCCTGGAGCGCGCGAGCGGCGACAGCGTCATCGTCATGAACGAGAGCTTCGGCTCGACGACGATCGGGGACGCGCGCTACATCGGCACCGAGGTGTTGCAGCAGATCGTCGAGCTGGGCTCGCTCGCGGTCTACGTCACCTTCGTGGACGAGCTCTCCACGCTCGACGAGGCCACCGTCAGCGTGGTGAGCACCGTCGACCCGCACGACCCTGCGCGGCGGACGTACGAGCTCGTGCGCAGGCCCGCCGACGGGCTCGCCTACGCGTGGGCGATCGCCGAGAAGTACGGCCTGACCTTCGAGACGCTGAGACGACGGGTCGCTCGATGAGAGCCTTCCTGATGCACGGGGACCGCGACTTCGACCTCGAGCGCGAGCTGCCGCCGAACGTCGACGCACTGGTGCAGGATCTCGAGCTCGACACCTTGCTCGGCGCCATGGCACGCGACGACCCGTTCCTGCTCGACGTGGCGACGCGGGCGCTGCTCTCGAGCCTCACGGACAGCGAGTCGATTCTCTACCGCCAGCAGGTGCTCGCCGACTGCCTTCGCAGTCCGGAAGTGGCCAGGGAGATCTACGCCGTCGCGGTCGAGGGGGTGTTGGCTCCGAAGCGGGTGCCCTTCGGGTGGCTCAGGGACTCGCCGGACACGATTCTGAGCAGGTCGGTTCAGGTGCTCGAGCTGCTCGTCGGCGTGCTCGAGAGCCTCCGCCGGCTTGCCGACGAGCATGCGCCGGAGTTCCGATCGGACGGCTTCCTCCGCCTCTTTGCGATGCTGGCGGAGGAGCTGGGGGACGAGCTGTTCCAGCAGATCGAGGCTCACCTCGGGGAGCTGAAGTTCCGCGGCGGCGTGCTCATCAGCGCCGAGCTCGGAAAGGGGAACAAGGGGCACCGCTACGTCCTGCGCCGACCTCGCTCCCGGAGCTGGGCCGAGCGAATCCCGCTCGGCGGGCGAACCGCCTACACGTTCACGATCCCGGACCGCGACGAGAACGGACTCCGCGCCCTGGCGGAGCTGCGCGGGCGCGGAATCGACCTCGTCGCCAGTGCGCTCGCCCAGTCGACCGATCACATCCTCGGCTTCTGCGCGATGCTGCGCGCCGAGCTCGGCTTCTACGTCGGCTGCCTCAACCTGCACGAGCGGCTCGTGGAGACGGGCGGGACGACGTGCTTCCCCGTGCCGGCCGCTCCCGGCACGCCCATCCTCCACGCCTCCGACCTCTACGACGTCCCGCTCGACCTTGCACCTCGGCGCACGGGCGGTCAGCAGTGATCTCGAGGCCGACGGCAAGCAGCTCGTGCTGGTCACCGGTGCCAACCAGGGCGGCAAGTCGACCTTTCTGCGCAGCGTCGGCGTCGCGCAGCTGATGTTGCAGAGCGGGATGTTCGTCGCGGCAGCGGAGCTCGAGGCGACGATCCGCCGTGGCGTCTTCACGCACTACAGGCGCGAGGAGGACCCGGCCATGCGGAGCGGCAAGCTCGACGAGGAGCTGCGTCGGATGAGCGAGATCGCCGACGCGATCGGGCCCAGCTGCCTCCTGCTCTGCAACGAGTCGTTCGCGGCGACGAACGAGCGTGAGGGCTCCGAGATCGCGCGCCAGGTCGTTCGTGCCCTGCTCGAGGCGGGCGGTCAGTCGTCTTCGTGACGCACCTGCACGACCTCGCACACGGTCTGCACGCGCAACGGCTCGAGACGGCGCTCTTCCTGCGGGCCGAACGGCAGGACGGCGGCCGGCGCACGTTCCGGCTCGTCGAAGGCGAGCCGTTGCCGACGAGCTACGGCCAGGACTCCTACCGCCGCGTCTTCGAGGAGGCACCGCCGCCGCCGCGGGCCAGCAGCGAGTGAGGTGCCGGTAACGTTGCCCGGCGAAGGTTGCCGGTTACATCACTAAGGATCGGGTGGACATGGAGCTGACGTGCTTCGTCGAGATCCCGCAGGGGAGCCGGAACAAGTACGAGTACGACGAGGAGCGGCAGGTGATTCGGCTCGACCGGCATCTGTTCAGCTCCGTCGTCTATCCCGCCGACTACGGCTTCCTCGAGGAGACGGCCGGGGAGAACGGCCGGCACCTGGACGCGCTCGTGCTCGTGAACGAGCCGACCTTTCCAGGGTGCCGCGTCGACGTTCGGCCGGTGGGCCTGTTCCGGATGCGCGACGAGGCCGGCATCGACGACAAGGTGCTCTGCGTGCCGGTCGGAGACCCCGAGTGGCGCGACGTGCACGAGTTGGAGGACGTCTCGCAGCGGCTGCGGGACGAGATCGGCCACTTCTTCGCCGTCTACACCGAGCTCGAGCCTGACCGGGTGGTCGCGATCGAGGGGTGGGCGCAGCGGGTGGAGGCCGAGCGGGAGATCGCCGCCGCGCTGGAGCGCTTCCGGGCGCCGAACACGTAGACGCCGCCTTGCGAGCGGGGCGACGGTCCGCAACCTTCGGCGGCGACGGCTCGGGCAGCGGCCCCCGGCGTCGGAGCACGTTGCAGGTGGAGGAGCGCGTCCGCGCGCTGCCCCGGTAGGGAGAGCGCCTTGCGGACCGGCCGTGCGCTCCGCTAGCGTTCCGGCTCGAGCCAGATGAAGCTCTGGCTGGGGGCCCGGCTCCCGAACCGCCGTCCCGACGGCTGATGGCTTCTACTCCGCGCCACGCTGCACGGAAAGGAGCCGTCGGGAGCGTATGCCGAGTCTGAGCGACTGGATCGTCCAAGCCCTGCAGCTGGGCACGATCGTCGTGTTCGCGCCGCTCGTCACGGGGGTGATCGCGCGGATCGAGGCGATCGTCCAGATGCGCCACGGTCCCCGGCTCCTGCAGCCGTACTACGACATCGCCAAGCTCTTCCGCAAGGAGACGGTCCTCCCCGACGGCGCCGGTCACGTCTTCCGGGCGGCACCGTACGTCGCCTTCGCCTGCTACCTGACGGTGCCGTTGCTGATCCCGGTGCTGGTCGCGTTCCCGCCGCAGCTCGCCTACATGGGCGACATCCTCGGCGGGGGATTCCTCCTCTCGCTCGCGAGCTACGCCGTGTCGCTCGCCGCGATCGACAGCGGCAGCCCGTACGCGCAGCTCGGCTCGAGCCGCGTCCGCAGCTTCGGCGCGCTCGCCGAGCCGACGATCCTCTTCGTCGTCTTCGTCGTCGCCCTGACGACGCAGACCGACCTGCCCTTCGCGATGGTGAAGACGCTCGAGGGGTCGACGGTCGAGGTGCTGCGGCCGTCGCACCTGCTCGTGCTCGCGGCCTTCTTCATGGTCGTCCTCGCCGAGACCGGCCGGGTCCCGCTCGAGAACCACGGCTCGACGCTCGAGTTCGGGATGATCGAGGAGGCGCGCACGCTCGAGCACTCCGGACCCGGCTTTGCGCTCCTCAAGTGGGGCTCGGCGATGAAGCAGCTGATCCTCTTCACGATCCTCGCGAACGTGTTCGCCGTGCCCTGGGGGCTGGCGCACGACGGCCGGCTCGACCACGTGCTGATCGCGATCGGGCTCCTGCTCGCGAAGGCGCTCGGGATCGGGCTGGTGATCGTCGTCATCGAGTCCTCCTTCGCGAAGCTGCGGCTCTACAAGATCCCGGAGTTCACCGTCGGGAGCTTCCTGCTCGCGGTGCTGGGGGTGATCTCGTTCGTGTTCGAGCGCGAGTACGGGGCCGGCGACCTCACGGTCTTCGGCGCCGTCTCGAGTGTCGCCGCCGTGGCGCTCCTGCTGGTGACGTTCGCCCTGCTCCGCTCGCAGGACGTGTGGGAGCAGCTACGCCTCTACTCGCTGAGCTCCGGTCTCGTCGCGGCGCTCGCCTTCGCCGCGGCGGGGACGGCGCACGGGGTGGGCCTGTACGCGCTCGGAGCGGTGACGATCGCCTTCAAGGCGCTCGCGGTCCCGCTCTTCGTCGGCCTCGTCATCCGGACGCTAGAGGTGCGCGTGCGCGTTCCCTCGGCGATCGCGTTCCCGAGCGCGGTGCTCCTCGGGATCGGGCTCGCGAGCTTCTCGTTCCTCGCGCTCGCCCGCCTCCCGATCGAGAGCACGAGCAAGCTGCCGCTGTCGGCGCTCGCCGTCTCGGTCGCGGTCGTGCTCGTCTCGTTCCTGCTGATGATCGTGCGGCCGTTCGCGCCGTCGCAGCTGATCGGCTTCCTCATGCTCGAGAACGGCGTCTCGCTCGCGAGCCTCGTGCTCGCTCCGAGCCTGCCGCTGATCCTCGCACTGCTCCTGCTCTTCGACGTGATCGTCGGCGTGCTCGTCTTCGTCCTGCTCGTCCAGTACCTCGGCGTCCACAGGACGAGCGTCGGCACCGGGGCCCTCGACCGGCTGAGAGGGTGAGATGGGCGGACTGATCGTCGCGCTCCTCGTCGTCCCGGTCGTCGCCGCCGTGGCCGCGCTGCTCGCCCGTCCGGCGCTCGCGACCGCGGCCACGGTCGCCGCGGGGTCGGTCTCGCTCGCCCTCGCGATCGCGCTGGCCGCGACCGTCCGGAACGGCGGCACCGTCTCGTTCGGCGGCGGCTGGTTCCGGGTCGACGCGCTCGCCGCCGTCTTCCTGCTCGCGACCGGCTTCCTCTATGCCGCCGGTGCCGTCTTCTCGACCGGCTACCTCGCCCGCGACCGGCTCCGGCGGGACTACGCGCCGTATGCGCGCCGCTACTTCACGTATCTCAACCTCTTCGGCTGGACGATGCTGCTCGTTCCCGTCGTCGACGACTACGGCTCGCTCTGGATCGCGGTCGAGCTGACGACGGTCGTCTCGGTGCTGCTGGTGGCGCTCGATCGCACCGACGCCGCCCTGGAGGCGGCCTGGAAGTACGTGCTGCTCGCCTCCGTCGGGCTCGGGCTGGCGCTGCTCGCGGTCGTCGTCCTCTACGCGGCCGGCACCGCGCGCCTCGGCGACGCCTACGTGCCGCACTACGACACGGTCGTCGCCGCCGCGCCGCACATGTCGCACGTCCCGGTGCAGCTCGCCTTCCTGCTCGCGGTGATCGGCTTCGGCACGAAGGTCGGCTTCGCGCCGCTGCACACGTGGCTCCCGGACGCCCACAGCGAGGCGTCGAGCCCGGTCTCGGCGATGCTGTCCGGCGCGCTGCTGGCGACCGCGCTCTACGCGATCCTGCGCTTCTTCCAGCCGACCGCCGCGGCCGTCGGCGCCGGATTCCCGCGGGAAGCGCTGCTGACGTTCGGCACGATCTCCCTCGCGCTCGCCGCCCTGTTCGTCCTGCGCCAGCAGAGCTTCAAGCGTCTCCTCGCGTATTCGTCGATCGAGCACATGGGCGTGATCGCCATCGGGATCGGCTTCGGCATGCCGATCGCGGTGGCCGGGGCGCTGCTGCACGTGCTCAACCATGCGGCCGCGAAGGGGCTGGCCTTCTTCGGGGCAGGCTCGATCCTGCGGCGCTACGACACGAAGGAGATCGACGACGTCCAGGGCGCCGCGACGATCCTCCCCTGGAGCGGCCCCATGTTCCTCGCGGCTGCCCTCGCGCTCTCCGGGTTGCCGGTGTCGGGGATCTTCCGCAGCGAGTTCCAGATCGTCTCGGGCGGCTTCGCACGGCCCGCCTACGTCTGGGTCGCCCTGCTCGTCGTGCTCGTGAACGTCGCCTTCTTCGGGGTCGTGTGGCACGCCGGCCGGATGGTGCTGACGCCCGCGACCGGCGGCGTGCTGCGCGGCGAGACGAGCTGGTGGATGGTCGGGGCGATGGTCGCGTGCCTGTTCGTGGTGGTCGGAATCGGCTTCTACCTGCCGTCGGGGCTCTCTCACCTGCTCGCTCACGCGTCGAGCCTGCTCACGGGGGGCGCGGGATGAGCGCCACCGGCTCCGGGGCGAGCCTCCTCGACGGGCGCTTCCGCGCGCAGCAGGAGCCGGGGGCTCCCGGTGAGCGCCGCTTCGCCGTGCCTCCCCAGTCGTTCGACCGCGCGACCGCCGCGTTGCTCGAGCAGGGCGGCCGGCTCGTCACCGTCCATGTCGTCGAGGGGTCCCCGGTCTCGGTCGTCTCGGTGGTGGCGCTCCGCGGCGAGCTCGTCGTCCTGCGGGCGCAGCTGCAGGCACGCGAGCCGACGTACGCCTCGCTCTCGCTCGTCACGGATGCGGCTCTCCTGCCCGAGCGGGAGCTCCACGACGTGCACGGCGTCATGCCGCTCGGACATCCCGACCTGCGGCCGCTGGTGCGACCGGACCCCGACCTGTTGCACCGCCGTGTCGCCGGCGAGGAGGTCTTTCCGCTCTCGTACGGGCCCGTGCGGTCCGGGATCTTCGAGTCGATCCAGTACGCGATCGAGACGGCCGGCGAGGACGTCCTGGCGCTCGAGACGAGGCCGTTCTTCAAGCGGCGTGGGCTCGAGCGGCGTTTCGAGGGGCTCTCGCTCGAGCACGCCGTGGCCCTGGCGGAGCGCGTCGCCGGCGTCGCTACGGTCGCCCACGCGACGGCGTTCGCCCAGGCGGCAGAGCGTGCTCTCGGCGTCGAGCCTCCTGCCGCGGCGCATCTCTGGCGCGTCTTGCACGCGGAGCTGGAACGCATCGCCAACCACTTCGACGTCGCCGCGAAGCTCGCCGAGGACGCCGCCCTCGCCGTCGGCGCGGCCCGCTTCGCCATCCTCAAGGAGGACGTGATGCGGCTGCGGGCCGCGCTGTGCGGGAGCCGGTTCGGGAGGGGTGTCGTGGTCGTCGGCGGGGTGCGCACCTCGTCCCTCGTCCCGCCGAGCGAGATCCGGGCGGCGCTCGACGGGCTCGAGCGCACCGTTCGTCGCGACCGGCGGCTGCTGCTCGGCACGACGTCGTTCACCGACCGCCTGATCGGCACCGGCACGCTCGATCGGCAGACCGTGGACGCGCTGGGCGGGGTCGGCCCCGTGGCGCGTGCGTCGGGCAGCGCGACCGACGCCCGCTTCGAACGGCCCTACGCCGGCTACCGGCGTCTCGGCTTCGAGGTGGCGACGGCGCTCGACGGCGACGCGATGGCCCGGCTCGAGGTCCGCTTCGCGGAGGTCACGCAGAGCATCCACCTGATCCGGCAGGCGCTCGACGGGCTCGAGCGCGCGGGCGGGGCGCTCACGGCCGAGACGCCGCCTCGTCGCGAACGGCCCGCCGGCGAGCCGGAGGACGACGCTGCCGAGGCGTACTCCTGGGTCGAGGCGCCGCAGGGCGAGCTCGTCTACCACGTCCGCCTTCGCGGCGGGACGGTGTCGCTCGTGCGGATCGCGTCGCCGTCGCTCCGGAACTGGCCGCTGTTCACCGCCGCCTTCCGCGGCGACGTCCTGACCGACTTCTCCTTCATCGAGCACAGCTTCGGCCTGACGCCTGCGGGAGCGGATCGCTGATGCTCGAGTGGATCGTGCGCGGGCTCGGCAGGGGAGTCGTCACGACGGGCTATCCGCGCCGTCCCGAGGCTGCGCCGGACGGGTTCCGCGGCGCCGTCGAGGTGATCCGCTCCGGAGGCGCCCGGCCGGGGCTCGCCGACCTCTGCCCGACCGCCGCGATCGTCGTCGACCGCGGCGAGGTTTCGCTCGTCGCGGAGCGATGCATCCTCTGCGGGCTCTGCGTGGACGCCGAGCCGGAGCACTTCGCCTTCGCCGCGACCTACGAGACCGCGTTCCGTGCGGGAGAGGCGCCGCCCCCGCTCGGCGACCGTGCGAGGCCGCTGCGCCGCTCGGTGCACGTCCGCCATGTCGACACGGGCTCCGACGGCGCCGAGGAGTGGGAGATCGCCGCGCTCGCCAATCCGTACTACGACATGCAGCGGCTCGGGCTCCACTTCACGGTCTCGCCGCGTCACGCCGACGTCCTGCTCGTCACGGGCGCAGTCGCCCGGCCGATGCGGGAGCCGTTGCTTCGGGCATACGAGCTGATGGGGGAGCCGCGGGCCGTCGTCGCGGCGGGGACCGATGCCTGCTCGGGCGGCTTCTCGGCATCCACGGGCGAGACGGCCGGCGGCGTCGGCGCCGTGTTGCCGGTCGACGTCTACGTTCCCGGCGCGCCGCCCGCTCCGATCTCGCTCCTGCAGGGACTGCTGGTCGCGGCGGGCATCGTCCGGGCAGGGGCCGCACGGTGAGCTGGGTGCTCGCAGCCGCGTTCCTCGTCTTCGCGGGGGCTGTCGTCGGCGCGCGCCTGTCCGCGCGCGTGAGCGCGACGCTCTCGGCTGCGGCGTGCGGCCTCTTCGCAGTGGTCGGCATCGGCGCCGCCGCCGGCCGGTGGGCGCCCGGCGTCGAGGTCGGCGGCTGGCTCGGCTTCGGGACGGCGACGCTCGCAGTCGACCGGCTCGCGGGCATCTTCCTCGCGCTCACGGGCATCGCCGGGATCGCCACCTCGCTCGCCTGGCTCGAACGCCCGCCGCGCCGCGGCGTCGCGGCGCTCCACGCCCTCGTGCTGCTCGCGACCGGGACGTTCATCGGCTCGGGGCAGGCGTTCCTCGCCCTGCTCGCCTGGGAGACGATCACGCTCGGCTTCTACCTGCTCGCCTCCTCCGACGGGGAGAGGCCGGGGACGCTCCTGGCCGCCTACTTCAGCACCGGCGTCAACAAGCTCAGCGGCGCCGCCCTGCTCGCGGGATTCGCGCTCTTCTACGGCCAGACCGGGAGCTTCCAGCTCTCGGTCTGGGCGCAGGCCGAGCTCTCGACCGGCGTGCGAGCCGCCCTGTTCGTGCTCTTCCTCGTCGGCTTCGGGGCGAAGATCGGGCTGCTCCCCTTCCAGGGCGCGCTGCCGCTCGCCTACCGGGCGGCTCCGGGTGCGGCCGCCGCGACGATGACGGTCGCCACGAGCGCCGGGTTCTACGGACTCTGGCGCTTCCTGTACGCGACGCTCGGCGCGGACGCGCTCTGGTGGGGCGAGACCGTGCTCATGGCCGGCGCGGTGGGCGCGCTCGTGGGGATCCTCTACGCGATCGCGCAGACGGACATCAGGAGCTTTCTCGGCTTCTCCAGCGTCGAGCACGGCGGGATCGCCCTGATCGGTCTCGGCGTCGCCCTCGTCGGCCAGGCGGCCCACGTGCCGAAGCTCGCCGCGGCCGGGCTGCTCGCAGGCACCCTCCACGTGTTCATGCACGGCATTGCGAAGACGCTCGCGTTTCTCGCCTCGGCGCGTACGGAGGCGGCCGTCGGGAGTGACGCGCTCGAGCCGCTCGGTGGTCTCTCGACCCGGCTGCCCCGCACGACCGTCGGCTTCGGGGTCGCCGTGTTGACGCTGGCGGCGATGCCGCCGCTCGGCGGCTTCGTCAGCGAGTGGTTCACGCTCGAGGCGCTCCTGCAGGCGTTCCGTGTCCACGACACGCTCGCGCGTCTGCTGATGGCGCTCGCCGGAGCGCTGCTCGCTCTCACGGCCGGACTCGGCCTCCTCGCCTTCGCGAAGCTGCTCGGCACGGTCTTCCTCGGACGGCCGAGGAGCGACATCGACTCCGTCCGCGAGGCGCGTGGGCCGGCGGTCGGGATGATCCTGCTGACCGGTGCCGCTCTCGGGCTCGGCGTTGCAGCACCGTGGGAGATCCGGTGGCTCGGCTCGGGTCTCCGCGACGTCCTCGGCTTCGATCTCGCGACGACGACGATCAGTCACCCGCTCGTGCTCGGCCCCGTCTTTCCCGGCTTCTCGGTGCTCGCCCCCACGTGGCTCGCCGTCTCGCTCGCCTCGTTCGCCCTGCTCACCGTCCTGCTCGTGCGCGTGCTCGTCCGCCCACGCGTCCGCCGTGCACCCGTCTGGGTGTCGGGAACGGCCGGCAACCTTGCCGCCCGGCAGTACACGCCGGCGGCCTACTCGAACCCGGTGCGGGTCGTCCTGCGCCGCGCCTACGGCTACAGCCGGTCGCTGGCCCCGGCGGGCGGCGGGCGCGCGACCGCGACCGGCCCGTACACGCTCGAGACGCGCCTCGTGCCCGCGTTCGAGCACTATCTGTACCTGCCCGCGGCGCGGCTGGCCGCCCTCGTGTCCGAGCGCCTGCGCCTGCTCCAGTCGGGGCGGCTCGGCGCCTACCTCCTGTACATCGTCGTCGTCTTCATCGCAGTCCTGGCCCTGATCCCTACCTTGAGGCACTGATGTTCCAGAAGATCCTGCTCGCCTGGGACGGTTCTCGCGCCGCCCTGCGCGCTCTCGACCTCGCCGTCGACATCGCGCGCCGCTACGACGCCGAGCTCTGTGCGGTCGGCGTCGCGCACTCCCCCGCTCATGCGGAGACCGCGGCCGATCGACGAGAGTCGGCAGACGCGGCCCGCCGCTACCTCGAGGAGACCCTCGCCCAGGTTCGCGACCGCGCGGACCGGGTGGGAGTCGCGCTCGAGCTGGCGATCGTCGAGGGCGACCATCCGCCCGAGGACATCCTCCGCTACGCGCACGAGCACGGGTTCGACCTCGTCGTCGCGGGACACCACCGCGGCCGTCGCGTCGGCCGTGCGCTGCTCCACGGTGTCGCGGAGCGGCTCGTCGACGCAGCGGACGTGCCGGTCCTCGTGGTGGGCGAGCACAACTAGTGATGTGGTCGGTGACGTTACCCGGCGAAGGTTGCCGGTTACATCACTAGCGGTCGTCGGCGAGTCCGAAGCCGCGGGCTGCGCGGACTAGCTCTCCCAGTCGTGCGAGCGTCACGCCGATCGAGTGGCGGTACGCATCCGGGACCTGCGGGTCGGGCGCCGCAGGCGGCGGCGGGCTCACGCCGCGCCGTCGTCCGCGAAGGCGGCACGGGCGAGCTCCGCGACGCGTTCGGGCGCGAGATCCGTCGCCGCCTCCCAGTGCAGCCGCTCGCTCCACATCGCGTCCGAGCGCCGTGAGGGCCCGTAGTACGCGCGCGCGACGAGGCGCAGGGTGAGCGTGAATCCGCCTGCGTCGGGCGGGGCGCCGTAGAGGGCGAGGTTGAAGCTCTGGAATCCGAGGCCGGAGTAGACGCGGAGCGTGGCGGAGATGCCGTGCGCGAGCGTCGCGACGAGCTCCTCGTCGAGGTCGGCCGGCGAGGCCGCGCCGGACACGAACCCCCGAATCTCCGCTGGCCCGATCGGCGCGAAGCCCGCGAGCCAGTCGACCGCGCCGGTGGAGGCGATCAGGCGCTCGCCGTCCGCCCGTTCGGCGTCGAGGTAGTCGCGTACGGTCGCCGGCGCGACCGCAGCGAGGAGGCGCTGCATCGTGGTCGGCTCCGGGTTCGCCGTGCCCTGCAGGTGCGGGTGGAAGATCGAGCTGCCCGAAGGAGGCAGGTGGTTGGCGTTGATCGTGAGCCACGACGACGACGGGTCGCCGGCGGTCACCGCTCGCGCGAACTCGACCTGGGTCGCGAGGTTGTCCGCCACGAGGGACGGGGAGAGCTGGTCGATCGCCAGCAGGTGCCGTTCGGGCGAGTAGACGGAGACCGAGCTCCATTTCGCGTACGGCACGAGGTTCGGAAAGAGCAGAGCCCCGCCTCGACGGATCCGTCCGTCCGGCCAGATCTCCGGCGGGAAGAGCGGCGTCTCGTGCTCGATCCTCGTCCCGCAGAAGGGGCAGCTCGCGCGCGTCTCCTCCGCGAGTTGCTGGAGATCGTGCAGGGCCGGGGGCGGGATGCTCCCTTCCGGAAGGAGCCGGCAACTCTGGCCGGTCAGCGGGTCACGGCGGATCTCGAGCGGAACGCGGGCTCGCTCGAACCCGTTCCTCGGGTCGAGGAACTCGGCGACGAACCGTTCCCGGCGAAGCTCCACGCCGTTCGTATCCTCGCGCATCGGGCGCGTCGCTCGCCTGCCCGAGCGTCCGTCGGGCGCGGGGCCTGCTACTCCGACACGCCCGCTCGAGCGTGCGCGAGGCCGGGCCACCGTTCGAGGCGGCCCGGCTCGGCGAGTAGCCGACCGGGGGCCCGGTCGTGCAGCCCCCGGTCGTCGCCCGTCCCTACGGGGAGGTCTCCGGGG
Organism: uncultured Thermoleophilia bacterium; assembly: GCA_963762675.1. GTDB lineage: Bacteria > Actinomycetota > Thermoleophilia > Gaiellales > Gaiellaceae > Palsa-739. The sequence continues at coordinate 647,771 of CAVXLS010000003.1, forward strand.
CCAGGGTCGGCACCCATGCCGGCGGCTGCGTGTCCGCCGCCGTCGGCGGGGTCGTGCCGGGCTGCGCCCACGCATACGAGCACACGGGCGTCGACGTCTCCGACGTCGGAGCGATCGGCACCCATGCCGGCGGCTGCGTGTCCGCCGCCGTCGGCGGGGTCGTGCCGGGCTGCGCCCACGCGTACACGGACGCCGGTACTCCGGTCGACAGCGACGCCGGGGCGATCGGCACCCATGCCGGCGGCTGCGTGCAGGCCGTCGTCGGGAGGGCTGTGCCGGGCTGGGCCCACGGATACGAGGATCCCGGCGGTGCAGCCGCGAAGGCCGAAGCCGCCGCCAGGACCGCCACCGCCGCCGTAGGGACGAGCACGAGGAGAACCTTGCGGGATCGCATGGTCCCTCCTTTCGCGCTATCGATGGCGCGCGGAGTCGCCGGCCCCATCGTCTCTCACCCGCAGCGCGTTGCGTGAAAGCCGCAACTGTGCGCGCACGCAGTTACACGAGCTTGGGCGTCAGCGCGACGAGCAGCCCGCCGTCGTCGTCGTAGGCGGGGAAGAAGTCGCCGGTCACTCGCTTGACGTGGCCGGCGCGGGTGCGTAGCTGGAGCTCCTCGTTCAGGCGACGCACCCCCCACTCGAGCGCGAGTCGCACCGGGTTCCGCGCCTCGTCGAAGCCGGCGAGTCCGAAGGCAGAGACGACGTTCGCTCCGAGGACGTCCTGCTCCGACCAGCCGCTCAGCTCGAAGACCCCACGACCGACGGCGAGGATCCGCCCCTCGCGGTCGCAGGTCACGAGCCCGGTCGTGGGAGCCGGGTAGTAGTCGTCCATCAGCTCGAACAGGAACCCGAAACCGCAATGGTGGCAGGCAACCGCCTCGTCGAAGAGGCCCTCCTTACCGTCGGTGTCGATCGACCGTTCCTTGCAGTTCGGGCAGATGAAATGGGGCATCGATCCAGGGTAGCGTCGCTAGAGCCAGCGCTTGCGCCGAAACCACCAGAGCTGGAGCACGGTGGTGCCGACGATCAGGCCCCACACCCACTCGTAGCCCCACGACCAGCGGAGCTCGGGGATGTCGACGAAGTTCTGACCGTAGAGGCCGACGATGAACGTGGGGAGGAGGAGGAGCGAGGCGACCACGGTCAGGCGTTTCATCACCTCGTTCTGGTCGTTCGCGATCTTCGACTGGTGGTAGTCGCGGACGCTGGCGAGCAGGTCGCGCGAGAGCTCCAGCCCGTCGAAGGCGCGCAGGAGCTTGTCGTAGGCCGAGTTGAAGGCGACCTCGACGTCGTGCGGAAACACCTCCGGGCCCTGCTCGACGTCGACGATGTTGTCGATCACGCGCCGCACCGCGTCGCGCATCGGTGCGAGCGTGCGGCGGATGTGGAGCATGTCGTGCCGGAGGGAGGAGATGCGCATGCGGGTCAGCTCGGCCGCCTGGCTCTCGACGGTGTCCTCGAGCTCGTCGATCTCCTCGTCGAGGGCGTCGACGAGGTCGAGGTAGCGCTCTGCGATCTCGTCGACCAGACGGTACGCCAGCATCCCGGCCGAGTCCTCCGGCCTCACCGTCTTGCGGACGACGGCGACGTCGCAGGCGGGACGACCCTCGGGCGGCGTCTTGCGCACGGTGAGGAACGTGTCGTGCGTGAGCACGACGTCGATCTCCTGGTAGTAGACGGTGTTCTCGTCCTTGGAGACGACGGCGACCAGGAAGACGCCGAAGACGTAGTCGCCGTGGCCCTGCAGGGTCGGACGGGGCTCGTCCTCGTGCTCCGGCGGCGCGAGCAGCCGCGCGATCGCGGTCTCCTCCAGCTCGCGAGGCGCTCTCGCCCGCAGCTCCTCCGCGCTCGGGTCGAGCAGGTCGATCCACGTCGCGCCCATCTCGGGCGCGGGTTCGACGTCGAGGCCGCTAGACCTCCGCCGTCTGCACCTCGGGTCGCGGCGCGGTGAGCGCCGTGCCCTCGTGACCCTCCTCCGCGGCGAGGAACCGCTCTGCGTCGAGCGCGGCCATACAGCCGCTGCCGGCCGCGGTGACCGCCTGGCGGTAGACGTGGTCCTGGACGTCGCCCGCCGCGAAGACGCCGTGGATGTTCGTGTCGGTCGAGCCCGGCTTCGTGACGAGATAGCCGGCGTCGTCGTGCTCCAGCTGCTCGACGAAGAGCTTCGTGTTCGGGTCGTGCCCGATCGCGACGAAGACGCCGTCGACGGGCAGCTCGCTGACCTCGTCGTTGCGCGTGTCGCGCACGCGAATCGCCTCGACGGTCGTGTCGCCCACGACGTCCTCCACGATCGCGTTCGTCAGGAGCTCGATCTTCGGGTTTGCGCGGGCGCGGTCGACCATGATCGGCGAGGCACGGAACTCGTCGCGCCGGTGCACGATCGTGACCTTCGACGCGTAGCGCGTGAGGAAGCCGGCTTCCTCCATCGCCGAGTCGCCGCCTCCGACGACGGCGAGCTCCTTCTCGCGGAAGAACGCGCCGTCGCACGTCGCACACGCCGAGACGCCTCGGCCCTGCAGGCGCTGCTCGCCGGGCAGGCCGAGCCAGCGCGCGCTCGCGCCCGTCGCGACGATCACGGAGCGGGCGCGGTACTCGTCCTTGTGCACCCAGACGTGGAACGGCCGCTCGGAGAAGTCGACCTTCGTCACGTCGTCGGTGACGAAGTCGGCGCCGAACCGCTCCGCCTGGCGGCGGAAGTCGGCCATCATCTCCGGGCCGATGACGCCGTCCGCGTAGCCGGGATAGTTCTCCACGTCGCTCGTGATCATCAGCTGGCCGCCCCAGTTGAACCCCTCGATCACGAGCGGCTTCAAGTTGGCCCGTGCCGCGTAGAGGGCGGCCGTGTAGCCGGCCGGGCCGCCGCCGACGATGATCAGATCGTGAACGTCGCTCATTGCAGGAGTGTCCTTCCTCGAAAGCTGTTCTCTTCCATTAAACGAGAAACGGCGGAGGGACGTTCCCGCCCAAGCGCCTGCGCCGCCGGCCGACAGTGCGTGCCGAGGGGGACTACGCTGCGTCCGCGGCGGTGTCGGGAGGTGCCGTCAGCTCCGGTGCGGTGATCGGGCGCACGCTTCGCTCGACACCTCCGAGCTCGGCGAGCTCTGCGGTCGGCGAGACGCCGTGGTCGCGGAACCTGCGCGCGGCTGGCAGCACGCGCGTCTCGAGGGAGCCGACGGTCTCGTTGTACGAGCGCACCGCCGTCTCGAGGCCGCGCCCGACCTTCGCGAAATGGTCGGTGAGGGTCGCGAGCCGTCCGTACAGCTCGCGGCCCAGGTCGCTGATCGCCTTCGCCGACTCGGCGATCGTCTCCTGCCGCCAGCCGTAGGCGACGGCGCGGAGGAGCGCGATGAGCGTCGTCGGGGTCGCGAGGATCACCTGCTGGTTCACGCCCTCCTCGATCAGGGAGGGGTCCTGCTCGAGCGCTGCGCTGAAGAAGGTCTCGCCCGGGATGAAGAGGACGACGAACTCGGGCGTCTGGTCGAACTGGCTCCAGTAGCTCTTCGCCGAGAGCTTGGCGACGTGGTCGCGAATCTGCCGCGCGTGGTCGACGAGCCGCGCCCGGCGGACGTCCTCGTCCTTCGCCTCGAGGGCCTCGAGGTAGGCCTGCAGCGGGGCCTTCGCGTCGACGACGACCTGCTTCCCACCCGGCAGCTTGACGACGAGATCCGGTCGCAGCCGACTCCCGTCCGACGTGACGGTCACCTGCTCGAGGAAGTCGCAGTGCGCGAGCATCCCCGCCATCTCGACGACCCGGCGGAGCTGGATCTCGCCCCAGCGCCCGCGCACGACCGGGGAGCGAAGGGCGCTGACGAGGTTCCCGGTCTCCGCGCGCAGCTCCTTCTGCGTGTCGGCCAACTGCCGGACCTGGGCGTTGAGCTCGGAGTAGGCGCGTGTTCGGGCGACCTCGAGCTCCTGTAGTCGGCCGCCGACCTTGTCCAGGGACTCGCGGATCGGCCGGACGAGGCTCTCCACGGCCTGCTTGCGTTGCTCGAGATCCTGGGTCGTCTGCTGCTGGAGCATGCCCAGCTGCGACTTGGCGAGCTCGAGGAACGACTGGTTGCTCGTCGCGAGGGCGTCGGCGGCGAGCGCCTTCATCGTCGTTCCGAACGAGTCGCGCGCCTCCTCGAGGAGCGCGAGCCGGCCTGCGTAGTGGGCGCGCACGGCGATCCCGGCGAGTGCTGCACCGAGGAGGAGCCCGACGACGAGTGCGACGATCGTGACCATGGACCGACGAACGGTAGAGACGCAGCCGGACGGAGCGGCCGGTCCACGAGAAAGCCGGCCCCGGCGAACCCGTGAGTCCATCGGAACCGGCTCGCAGAGCTTACGCCGCTCGGCGGCTGCCGGTCAAGCCGGAAGATGCCGCAATTTGCGCGCGTCGGCCGCCGCTCGTCAGCCGCCGAGCGCGGTGGCGATCGCAGACTCGACCTGCTGGAGCGTCGGCGCAGCACCCGGGGCGGCGACGTCCTTCGGCTTCACCCCGTTCTTGCCGACGAGGATCGTCGGCGTGCCGCGGACGTCGTCCGTCTGCGCGGAGGCGTCGATCTCGCTCACCTGCTTCTTGACCGTCGACGAGCTCCGCTGCGAGAACAGCGTGGGGACGTTCAGGCCGGGGACGCTCGCGGCGATCTGCGCGAGCATCGAGTCGGTCAGCCAGCCGGTGTTCTCGGTGCCCTGGTTGTCGTAGAGCACGCCGGCGAACTGGAAGGCCCTGTTCTGGAGAGAGGCCGCGATCGTCGCTGCCTGGCCGCGGTTCGAGTCCGGCCCGATGAAGGCCCACGGCTTGAGCTGTATCCGTACCTTGCCCGTCTTCACGTACTTGCGCACGACGGTCGGCATGTTGTCGACCTCGAAGGCCTGGCAGACCGGGCACTGGAGATCGATGTACATGACCATCTGCACGGGCGCGAACGCGGAGCCGAGGTAGAGCCCCTTCTGCGGGATCCCCTTGTAGAGCGACTGGATGTCGCCGGCGCCGGGCAAAGAGTTGACGTCGAGGCGGCCGATCGTGGGTGTCCCCGCCGGAATCCCCGAGGAGTTGCCGCGCGAGAGGACGAGCGCGAGGACGACGCCGACGACGACGAGCGCGAGCGCGCCTCCGCCGATCGCGAGCGCCCGCGGCGAGGCCTGCCGCGCACCCCGGGGCGCGCCCTTCGAGCGGACGGGCGGTGGCTTGACCCCGATCGTCGCGGCCTCTCGCCGCTGCTGTTTGCTTCTCTTACCGCTGGGCATCCGGGGACAGGGTAGCCGCCTCCTCGGACCCCCCGGCCGAGGCAACGGCTAAGAATCCGATGAGCAGCACGAAGCCGGTGAGCGCGAGCGTCGGGATCGTCATGAAGCCGAACTCGTCGATCCATTTCGTCGCGCATCCGCCCGGCGCCGAGACGAGGCAGGCGCTCGTCTGCGCCACGACGCCGTTCTCCACGAGCACGTGGTAGACGGAGACTCCCGCTCCGACTACCGGGAACGGCACGAGGTAGCGCGCGGCACGGAAGTCGCCGTGGACGGCGAGGAACAGGGTCAGCAGCGAGAGCGGATACATGCAGATGCGCTGGAACCAGCAGAGCTCGCAGGGCACGTAGCCGGCGACCTGGGAGAAGAAGAGGCTGCCGCCGGTCGCGATCGCGGCGACGAGGAACGCAGCCCATAGCTCGTAGCCCCAGAGAGCGGAGCGGAGCGCCTGGAGCGGCCCGCGCACGCCGACGAGCGCGGCCAGACCGACCAGGAGCATGAGTCCGGCGATCACCTGGCCGGCGACGCCGAGCGCGGCGATGCCGACGACCACGTCGTGCTTCACGCCGGTACCGTAACCGCGTCGTCCGACGGTGCCGGAGGCCGGTAGGCTGGCCCGGCCGGGATGGCGGAACTGGTCAGACGCGCCCGACTTAAAATCGGGTGGCCTGCGGGCCGTGCGGGTTCGAGTCCCGCTCCCGGCATCCTCGTCGCGAGCTCGTCCCCTGACCGTCGGCTCGTGCGAGCGCGGTGAGCAGGCGTGTGATCCCCTCCGGGAGGAGGGCATCGCGGTCCCAGGCCTCGAGCACCGACCGCGACCGCGACCGCTGCTCGTCGTCGAGGCGGACGGGCCTGCTCGCACCGGCCGCGGCGAGCTCCTCGCGGAGCCTCTCGGAGCCGGGGACGAGGCTCAGCTCCTGCAGCAGGATGTCGCGCTCGCGCTTGCTGAGCTCGACGGTTCCGCCGGTCAGGTCGATTCGAACGCGATCGGGCCGGCTCTCCTCCACTCCTGGCGAACGGCAGGCGCGGCGCGGGTGCGCGAGAAGTCGTGCTCGCCGGAGGTTGACGGGGTCGGGTGGCGGCCCTACTGTTCGCGCAATCGTCACACGAGCCTGCGGCGAAGGGAGAGGGGCAGCGATGGAAATCGCCTTCGTTTCGCCGGGTGTGCTCACCGATGCAGGCGGGTACATCATCTACATCGGCTCCGACGGCAAGGTGCACGTGAAGCACGTGCCGGGGTGGAATCCGGAGACCCGTGCCGAGCTGCAGACGGCGTTCGCCGTGCTCGAGCGTGCCGGCGAGATCAAGAACCGCGAGGTCGCGCAGCGGTTCCTGGCCGCGTCCGAGCACGTGCTGCAGCGGCACGCCGGTGAGCTCCAGAAGGCGGTCGGAGAGCTCCAGGCGGTCGGCTAGCAGAACCTTCCGGCTCGACGGAGGAGGGGCCCGCGTCCGTGTGCCCCTTCTCGGCCGGGCTGTCGCTGCGGCGTGTCGTGCTCCTCTACGTGCGTCTCGCAGGAGGGAGGGAGAGATGTCGTTCACGAGTCTTGCCACCGGGTTGGGTGGCGCGATCGGTTGTGACCTGCGGCGTGCCCAGAACCAGCTGCTCTTCGTCGAGTACGACGGCAAGCTCTCGCGGCTGAACCTGTTTCGGTCGGGGACGATCGTGTCGTCCGGCAGCGGCGTGCTGCAGGGGACGTGGTCGTTCGACTTCGACGCCGGGACCGAGGTCGCGAGCGGCGCCGACGCCGACGTGTGGTGGGAGCAGAAGACGGCGGTGTTGCGGCAGATGGTCGGCCGGAACGGCGCGACGCTCGTGAACCTCGGCCACGTCAACTTCCCCCATCTGACGCCGGACACGCTCTCGAGCCTGACGTACGCGAGCGCGCCGATCGACGGCAACAACGACGCGACCAACAAGCTGACCACGAACGACGTGTTCGCCGTCCACACGACCGCCGGGAACTACGCGAAGGTCAAGGTCGTCGCGTACGGCTACGACCTCCACATCCACTGGGTGACCTATCGGCTCGACTCGCCGTACCACGTGCTCGGCACCGGCTACACGAATCCCGAGGACGTGAAGGCGAGCGGCGACGGCGCCCACGCATACGTGACGGAGCGGAGCGGCGATCTGGTGAAGGTCGCCCTGGCGAACGCGAACCGCCCGCTGGCGACCGTCGTCTGCTCGGGGTTGACGGCGCCGCAGCAGCTGTTCCTCGACGAGGCGCACGACGCCGCGTACGTCGTCGAGTACGCCCCGGCCGGGAACCTGTGGCGGATCGACCTCACGAGCGGCACGAAGGTCGCGCTGCTGACGAACCTCGACCACGCGGTCGGGGTCGTGCTCAGCTCGGATCTGCAGAGCGCCTACATCAGCGAGCAGACGACGGGAGCCGACGGTGGCCGCGTCAGCCGCTTCGAGCTCAGCAGCGGTACACGGCACGGCCTCGCCACAGGCCTGACGGCGCCGTTCTTCCTGGCGTGGCTCGACGCGTCGGAGACCTCGCTGCTCGTCGCCGAGCGAGACCCGGCCAACCGAGTGAGCCTGATCGACGTCGCCTCCGGGGGCTCGCACGTCGTCGCCGGCGGCTTGCCGCAACGGCCGTCGAGCGTCGCAACGCTCACGGCCGGCCAGATCCTCGTCTGCAGCGACCAGTCGGTCGAGGAGGTCGACCTGGCGGGGATCTTCCAGCCTGCCGGGCCGCTGCTGATGGGAGTCGGGTTCGTCCCCTTCGACAAGGTGACCGGCGCCGGCCTCGCCGACACGACCGTCGATCCGGGCTATTTCTTCCAGGTGCACGACGTGCCGTTCGCCGGCACGTTGCCGCTGATGGTGAACCACTTCCGCGCGTTCAACGACGGTGCGCATTTCTATCGCGTCAAGGTGGACGGGGTCGTCCACAGCGACCCCTGGACGGACGAGCGCTGGAACGGCAGCCACTACGTCGCCGTCACGACGTCGACCGTGACCGTCGGGGGCGCCGCCGGCTACTACCCGGTGCGCCCGGTCAACGAGCTGTTTCTCTGGATGAACCCCTCGCTGGGCGATCTGCTGAGCACGGCCGGCCTCTCCGACGGGATGCACACGATCGTGCTCGAGTTCGTCAACGCCGGCGGCACGCTCGTCGAGACCAGCACGCCGCTGACGATCCGGGTCGACAACAACCACTGCACCGCGACCGTCGGCACCCCCGAGGTGCACGGCACCTTCGCCGATCCCGACTGCGGGCTGCTCCACTACGGGACGAAGAACAGCGACCTCGTCAGCATGCCGTTCGGCGTCGGCCATCCGAACGGCTTCGCGACGTTCTCGTTCAGGCTGGTCAAGGGCGTGCACGCCGTCTCCCTGCCGGCGGTGCCGCCCACCAGCGGGCCGGTGAGCAGCGCCGTGTCGCCGGTCACCGCCTCGATCGCCGACCTGATGGGAAGCTGCGACATCGCCGGCTTCGGCGAGTGGGTGTACGTCGCGGCGACCGCGACGAACGGCTGGTCGAGGCAGAGCCAGTACGACGCCTCCGCAGCGGTCGCGTTCGTCCTCGCTCCGTGATGTGACCCCAGCGCAACTCGGATCGGTCCGCGCCGGCCGGCCGGTGCGGACCGCCCGTGGTATTGACTACGCGGTCGGATCGCGAGACGGGGTGGCGATGGTGGAAGCGCGGGGGCCCGGAGTCCGAATCGAGCTGCTGGAACGGGCGCGGGAGCTCTCCGTGCTCGGTGACGCGCTCGCCGCCGTCCGCGGTGGCGTCGCCGGCCGGATCGTGCTGCTCGGCGGCGAGGCTGGCGCGGGCAAGACCGCGCTGCTGCACCGGTTCGTCGACGAGGGCGACGGCTCGGCGCGGGTTCTCTGGGGCGCCGGTGAGCCGCTCTTCCTGCCGCGCCCGCTGGGGCCGCTGCTCGACGTCGCCGAGGCGACCGGCGGCGAGCTCGAGCGTCTGGTCGCAGGCGGCGCGCGCCCACACGAGGTCGCGGCGGCACTCGTGCGCGAGCTCACGGGACGCAGACCGACGGTGCTCGTCCTCGACGACCTGCACTGGGCCGACGAGGTCACGCTCGACGTGCTGATGCTGCTGGCCCGCAGGCTCGACGTGACGCCTGCTCTCGTGCTCCTGAGCTATCGGGACGACGAGCTGGAGCGGACGCATCCGCTGCGGATCCTGCTCGGCGAGCTCGCGGGGAAGCCCGGTGTGGAGCGGATCACCCTGGCGTCGCTGTCGCCTGCCGCCGTCTCGGTGCTGGCAGGCCCGCGCGGCGTCGACCCCGGCGAGCTCTACCGCTGGACCGGCGGGAACCCGTTCTTCGTCACCGAGGTCCTGGCGGCGGGCGGAGCACGGATCCCCCACACCGTTCGAGACGCCGTGCTCGCGCGGAGCGCCCGCCTCGGCGCGGGGGCGATGACGCTCCTGGAGGCGGTCGCGGTGGTGCCGCCGCACCTCGAGCTCTGGTTGCTGGAGGCGGTCGCGGGTGCGGCGACGGCCGGGCATCTCGAGGAGTGCCTGTCGTCGGGGATGGTGGCCTCGTCCTCGCAGGCGGTCGCGTTCCGGCACGAGCTCGCCCGCCTCGCGGTCGAGGAGTCCCTGCCGCCTGACCGGCGCATCGCGCTGCACCGCGCGGCGCTGACGGGGCTGGCAGCTCCGCCGTCGGGCACGGTCGATCCGACCAGGCTCGCACACCACGCCGAAGGTGCCGGGGATCCCGAGGCGGTGCTGCGGTTCGCGCCTGCGGCGGCCGAGCATGCCGCGAGGCTGGGGGCTCATCGCGAGGCGGCCGTCCACTACGGCCGGGCGCTCCGCTTCGCCGACGGTCTCCCGCCCGGCTCGCGGGCCGGGCTCCTCGAGCGGTACGCCTACGAGTGCTACCTGACCGGCCGGTTCGACGAGGCGCTGGAGGCGCAGCAGGACGCGTGCGGGATCCGCCGGGCGATCGGCGAGCCCCTCGAGGAGGGAAACGCGCTGCGGGCGTTCTCGCGCCTGCTCCGTTTCGTCGGTCGCACGACCGAGGCCACGCGGGTCGCCGACGAGGCGGTCGAGCTCCTGGAGCGTCTCGGGCCGAGCCACGAGCTCGCGATGGCATACGCCAACCGCTCGCACATCGCGGCGAACGCCGAGGACGCCGAGCAAGCGCTCGTCTGGGGTTCGCGGGCGCACGAGCTCGCCGAGCGCCTCGGCGACGACGAGGCGCTCGTCTACGCGCTGACGAACGTGGGAGCGGTCGACCTGCTTGCCGAACGCCCGGAGGGGACGGAGACGCTCGAGCGGAGCGTCGAGCTGGCGCGGGAGCTGGGCCTCGAGGAGCACGCGGGACGCGCTCTCATCAACCTCGCCTGGTGGCCGCTCCGTCTGCGCTCCTACGAGCTCGCCGGCCGCCATCTGGAGGTCGGGCTCGAGTACTGCGGCGAACGAGGCCTCGACCTGTGGCGGCTGTTCCTGATCGCCTGTCGTGCCGGCGTCGAGCTCGCCCAGGGCAGGTGGGGGGAGGCCGGCGAGTCGGCCGCCTTCGCGCTCGCCGACCCGCGCACGTGGCCGGTGCCGCGTGTGTTCGCGCTGACCGTCCTGGCGCTGGTTCGAGCGCGTCGGGGCGACCCGGGCGTCCGGCCGCCGCTCGAGGAGGCGCTGGCGCTGGCGGAGCCGACGGGCGAGCTGCAGCGGATCGCACCCGTCGCCACTGCCCGGGCGGAGGTGGGGTGGCTTGCGGGCGACCGCGAAGCCGTGGCGGTGGCGACGACGACTGCTTTGCGGCTCGCCGTCACCCGCCGCGCGCCCTGGGTGGTCGGCGAGCTCGCCGGCTGGCGGAGGCGCGTCGGCATCGACGAGGCGATCCCGGGCGAGGTTGCGGAGCCCTACGCGCTCCAGCTCGCGGGCGAGTGGGCGCCTGCGGCCGAGCTGTGGGAGCGTCTCGGATGCCCCTACGAGGCGGCGCTCGCCCGGGCGGACGCCGACGACGAGCAGGCGCTCCGGCAGGCCCTGACGGAGCTGCAGCGCCTCGGTGCCCGACCTGCGGCCGCGATCGTCGCGCGCCGTCTGCGCGCCCGTGGCGCCCGCGGGCTGCCGCGGGGTCCGCGCCCCTCCACCGAGCGGAACCCGGCGGGCCTGACGCCGCGCGAGGTCGAGGTGCTCGCGCTCGTCGCCGAGGGACGACGCAACGCCGAGGTCGCCGGAGAGCTCGTCCTCTCGGTCAAGACCGTCGACTCGCACGTCGCCTCGATCCTCCGCAAGCTCGGCGTGCGGACGCGGACCGAGGCGAGCGAGAAGGCGCTCCGGCTGGGTCTGCTCGACCCGGGCCGCTAGCGAGGCCGGCGACGGCGAGCCGCGTGGCGGATCCCGGCAGGAGCGCCGCCCGCGCTGCCGTACACTCCGCGCGTGGCCAGTGTCGAGGCATCGCTGCTCGAACAGAGGCTCGAGTGGGATACGCCGCTCTTCCTGATGGCGCGTGCCCAGTTCGAGCAGGCGGTGCCGCATGCGAACGTCTCCCCGATGGTGGTCGAGCGTCTGAGCTTCCCGGAGCGCGCCGTGATGGTCAGCGTGCCGCTGCGTCGCGACGACGGCTCGACGGTGATCTTTCCCGGCTACCGCGTTCAGCACTCGACGGTGCTCGGGCCGACCAAGGGCGGGATCCGCTACGACTCCGAGGTCTCGCTCGGCGAGTGTGCCGCGCTCGCCACCTGGATGACCTGGAAGTGCGCCCTGCTGCGGCTCCCGTACGGCGGCGCGAAAGGTGGGATCCGCTGCGACGTGCGGATGCTCACACCCCCCGAGCTGGAGCGGCTGACGCGCCGGTTCACCTCCGAGCTGATCCGCGAGATCGGCCCGCAGACGGACATCCCCGCGCCGGACATGGCGACGAACGAGCAGACGATGGCCTGGATGATGGACACCTACTCGATGCAGAAGGGCTATGCCGTTCCGGAGATCGTGACCGGCAAGCCGATCTCGATCGGCGGCTCCGTCTTCCGGCGCGAGGCGACGGGCGCGGGCGTCGTCATGGTCGCCGAGCAGGCGTGCGTCCGTCTGGGACGCGACCTCGCAGGGCAGCGGTGCGTCGTCCAGGGGTTCGGCAACGTCGGCGGCGTCGCGGCGTCGGAGCTGCACGACCATGGCGCCGTGGTGATCGCCGTCTCCGACATCTCGGGAGGAGTCCACGACGACGCCGGCCTCGACGTCCCGGAGCTGCACGCGTACGTCGCCGAGCACGGCTCGCTCGAGGGCTACGACGGCTGCGTGCGGGTGACGAACGAGGAGCTGCTCGAGCTGCCGTGCGACCTTCTCGTGCTCGCGGCGAGAGAGGATCAGGTGACCGCCGCCAACGCCGGCAGGATCCAGGCCTCGCTCGTGGTGGAGGGCGCGAACGGGCCGACGACCCTCGAGGCCGACGCGATCCTCGCCGAGCGCGGGATTCCCGTGGTGCCCGACATCCTCGCGAATGCCGGCGGCGTCACGGTCTCGTACTTCGAGTGGGTGCAGGATCTCGGCCGCCTCTTCTGGGATCGCGACGAGATCCGCCGGAAGCTCGCCGACCAGATCACCGACGCCTTCGACCGCGTCTACGCCGTCGCCGACGAGAAGGGGATCACGCTGCGACAGGCGGCGATGGTCGCAGCGATCCGCGAGGTCGCAGGCGCGTTGGAGGCGCGCGGCATCTACCCGTGACCGACACCGTTCGCGACGCGATGGTGCCGGAGCCGACCACGCTGGGGGCGGAGGCGAGCGCCAGGGACGCCGGACGGCTCTTCGCCGAAGGGCCCGACGTCCGCGCTCTCTTCGTCACCGAGGAGGGCGGCCGCCTGCTCGGCGTCGTGACGCGCAAGACCCTCGTGAACGAGGTCGTGGCCGCCGGGCTCGACCCGCGGTCGGTGATGCTGCGAGCGATCGCCGAGCCCCCGAACTACACCCTCGACGCCGGGCTCGGGCTCGACGAGGCCTTTCACTTCCTGGAGCAGCAGGATCTCGAGCGGGTGCCGGTCGTCGAGGAGGGCGGACGACTGGTCGGGGTGCTCTCGCGTGCGGTCGTCCGGCGACGCCTCGCCGAGGACGAGCCGCCGTCGCTCGACGCGGACGCGGGCTCCGTCGTTCTCTGAGGCCCTCGTGGGTCTCGACGATCAGCCGACCGGCGATCTCTTCGCGGAGTCCGTGCAGGATGCGCTCGACTCGCTCCCAGCCGATCTGCGCGGGGCGATGTCGAACGTCGAGATCGTCGTCGAGGACGAGCCGCCTCCCGGGCAGCCGCTGCTCGGCCTCTACCGGGGGGTTCCGCTGCCGCGCAGGACGAGCGGCTACGCCGGTGCGCTGCCCGACAAGATCAGCATCTTCCGGGGCCCGCTCGAGCGGCTGTTCGGTGCGGACACCGATCGTCTCCGGCGGGAGATACGGCACGTGGTGCTGCACGAGATCGCGCACCACTTCGGCATCAGCGACCGGCGGCTGATCGAGCTCGACCGCTACTGACGCGACCAGCCCGGTCAGCAGCAGGTGTGGGCGCCCGGCGGCGCCGGCCCCTCGTGCGGCGGCGGGAGCTCGGCGGCGGCGAGCGCGGCCCCGTCGAGGATGTCGTGCTCGCTCGCCTCCACCGCGTCGAGCCCCACGTGCTCGAGCACCTGGACGAGGATGACGGCGCCGCCGACGATCACGGGCGCGCGCTCTGGCTCGAGGGCCGGCACGCGGCGCCGCTCTGCGAGCGGGAGCGCGGCGAGCCGCTCGAGCTGCCGCCGCGCCCCCGGAAGCGAGAGCCGGTGCCCGTGCACCCGGGTGCGGTCGTAGGCCGGCAGCTCGAGGTCGAGCGCCGCGAGCGTCGTCACGGTGCCTGCGACGCCGATCCCGTCGCGGACGTGGTCGAGCACCTCACCCGGCACGCCCTCGGCGAGCACGGAGCGAACCGCCGCGGCGCACTCGGCCAGCTCGCGCGGTTCGGGCGGGTCGCCGTGGAGGAAGCGCTCCGTGTGGCGGACCGAGCCGAGCTCGAGGCTCTCGTGGAAGTGGCCGCAGGTGAGCTCGGTCGAGCCGCCGCCGATGTCGAGCACGAGCGTGCCGTCCTCCACGGGCTTCCCGGAGGAGACGCCCAGCAGCGTCAGCCTCGCCTCGTCGTCACCCGAGAGCAGGCGCGTCGCGAAGCCGTAGCTCCACTCGATCTCCCCGAGGAACGCCTCGCCGTTCTCGGCATCCCGGACGGCGCTCGTCGCGATCAGCAGCGTGCGCTCGGCAGCGAGCGACTCCGCGGCGCGCCGGTAGTCGGTGAGCACGTTGCGGACGCGGGCGATCGGAGCGGGGAGGAGGCGACCTCGCGTGTCGACGCCCTCGCCGAGCCGCGTGATCCGGGTCTCGCGATGCAGCTCGTGCAGCCGTCCGCCCTCGACGTCCGCCACGAGCAGGCGGGTCGTGTTCGTGCCGAGGTCGATCGCGGCGACGATCACCTGCGCGGCGCGAACGCCGTCACGAGGCGGAGCGGGCGCCGGACGTCGTCGACGGCCTCGCGCAGCACCGCGAGTTGTGCCAGCGACCGCCGGAGGCGCGCGAGGCTCGCCTGGAGCTCGTCGGTGTCTCCCGCGGTGAGAGCCTTCTCGGCCACGGCCTCTCCGGCAGCGGAGAGCGAGTCGATCGCGGCGAGCGTCTCACGCTTGACCCGCGTGAAGTCGCGCCAGGCCTGCAGCCCGCGGGCGGCGAGAAACGCGAGAGCAGCGAGCGTCGCGAGCCCGCCCGCGGCGAGCGCACCCCACACAGCCCAAACCCACATGGTGCGATCGTAACGCCCCTGCTAGAATTCGGGCTGCGACGCGGGGTGGAGCAGTCAGGTAGCTCGCCGGGCTCATAACCCGGAGGTCGCGGGTTCAAATCCCGCCCCCGCTATAGGGAGCCTTCTGAAAACCCTTCTGAAAAGGGTCGGATGGCTCAAACAAGCCCTTTCTAGTCGGTCGCGAGGAGCCGGCGCTCGCGCGTGTGCGTCTCCTCCTTCGGGCGCAGCCAGTCGGATGCCGAGCCTCGAAAGAGGCCGTCCGGTGGTGACCATAAAGTGCCCAACATGGCGGGACGGACGCAGGAGGCCCTGTACTCGGAGATCGACCTTGAGCTTTCGTGGTCCGAGGCGGAGCTGCCTCAGGTTGAGCGGACGAAGCACGTGCACGGTCTGCATCCGTACCTCGGGAAGTACGTCCCTCAACTCGTCGAGATCTTCCTCAGGCGCTACTTCCTCCCAGGCCAGCTCGTCTTCGACCCCTTCGTCGGCTCCGGTACGACCCTCGTGGAGGCAAACGTGTTCGGGGCCGACACTGTCGGGTGCGACATCTCGGCGTTCAACTGCCTCCTCAGCCGAGTCAAGACGACGACCTATTCCCTCGGTGGCCTCGAGATGAGTCTCAAGGCCGCGCTCGAAGAGGCGCGCCAGGCGGGCCGGGCTCCGATTCATACCGCCAGCGATTGGCTTCGTACGTGGTACGCGCCGCGCGCGTTGGGCGAGCTGCTGCGCTACTACGAGGTCGCATCCGAACGTCTTGATGATCCAGCCTGGGACGTTGCGAAGATCATCCTCTCGCGAGCCGCGCGCTCTGCTCGCCTGACGACACATTTCGATCTCGACTTTCCGAAAGCACCTACGACCGCAGAGTACTTCTGCCACAAGCACAAGCGTGTCTGCCGTCCGGTGGAGGAGGCTGAGAAGTTCCTGGCGCGCTACACCCGCGACACGGTCAGGCGCATCCGCGCGTTCACGGAGGTTCGGACGGAGCGGAGCATCGACGTCCTCCATGACGATGCTCGTACGCTGCGACTGGACGCGAAGCCGCACGGAATCATCACGTCGCCGCCCTACCCGGGCTTGATCGACTACCACGAGCAACACCGCTACTCGTACGAACTGCTTGGGGCTACGTGACCGTAGTCATGACGAGATCGGAGCAGCCGCGAAGGGCACGAGTAACCGCGCCGTCTCCGTGTATGTCGCCGACATGACGTCGGTGTTCGCGAACGCCGCAGACCAACTCGAGCCGGGCGCGCCGATCGTGATCGTCGTCAACGACTCGCGGAACCTCTACCCGAGTCATCCTGGCCGCCGCTGGACTGGTACTTGAGGACAAGGTTACCCGGCATGTGAATCGGCGCACGGGGCGGCGTGCAGGTGAGTTCTTCGAGAGCATCCTGATCTGTCGTGTCGGTAACACCTAGTCAGGCGCAGCTGAACCAGCAGGTTCAAGCGGTGTTGGGCGTTCCGCCCAAAATCGCAGCCGAGATCGTGCAGGCGTTCGACGAGGTGATCGCTCAGCCGCTCCAGGCGAATCTCGCGAAGAAGAAGGGCCGCGACCTCGCCAAGCGCAACCCCATGATTTACACGGCTCGCGGAACGACCACTGTGGATGAGTGGGTCGATCGCGCGCTGGAGGACTGGGAGACCTCCGCGATCGAGGGACACATCGGCACTTGGATGGAAGAAGTGGCGCGAATCGTCAGTGGGGGAATCAAGCCGGGAAGCGGTGTCGACCTTCAGATCGAGCGGGGCGGCACCCCGCCCGTCACTGAGCTCTACGCGATCCAGGCCGCACCGAACACGAAGAGTGCCGGCGGCAGCCGCTCCGATCGCGACTCCCTTCGGAGAGCCGCAGGTGCTCTTCGGGCAGGCCGACGAATCGTCGAGCTTTACGTCGCTGTACTGCACGGACGGAGAAAGAGCGCGCC
Organism: uncultured Thermoleophilia bacterium; assembly: GCA_963762675.1. Classification (GTDB taxonomy): domain Bacteria; phylum Actinomycetota; class Thermoleophilia; order Gaiellales; family Gaiellaceae; genus Palsa-739. Next base: position 664,650 of record CAVXLS010000003.1, read on the forward strand.
GCTTACATCCGATCCGAACATTACGAAGCTCGCCTCGGACGCATTCTGGGAGAAGGTGAGTGGGATCCCTGACTTTCGCCAGCGGTTGCTCGAGGCCACGACGGTACTCGCCTCTCTCGTCGCGGGCCGCGCGTCGACGGAGGTCGCGCGGATCAGAGGCGAGGCAGCCGCCATCTTCGGCGATGCGCAAGGGCAACTGCGGCTCGACGTGCTCGCGAATCCTCCAACAGGTCGCCGAGCACCGGACCGTGCGTGACTACTACGCCGAGCGGCTGTAGGGGCGATTCCGCGCTGAGCACGATCTCGGGCGGCTCACTAAGCTCGCTGAGCGCGACACGCTGCGAACCACATCATTGGTGAGCTACTTCGCAGTACTGGGACGCTACTGCGTGTCGGCGATTCGTCTGGCAACGAGCTCAAGCGGCGTCGAGTAGCCGCCACGGCTGTAAAGCCGGCGGCGGAGATCGCGGTTCAACTCGTCGACGTCGGAGCTGCTCAGCCCGCCGGCCTCGTGAACCGTGTAGTCGAGGTAGAAGGCCATCTCGTTCATGAAGCCAAGCACGCTGCGGCTCGCCGTCTTCGCGACCTGGACGACCTCCGGGTCGAGCCGGCCGAGGCAGTCGCTCGGTAGTCCTTCGGAGGCGAGTTCTGCCTCAATTTTCCCGACGACGAAGCTGCCGAGTGGACGAAGGTTGGCGGCACGCACGTCTGCGATGAACACGGAGAACAGCGTCTCGGCGTGGGTGAGGAGGAGGCACTTCCTTCGCTCGAGCCAGAGAAGGTTCACGTACCAGTCGTCGTCGCTCGGCGGCGGATCGGCGAGTGCAGGTACGGCGACCTTGAGGAGCGCGAGCACTTTCCTCGTGCAGCGGAGCGTCACCGGGTGCGGCTCCACTCGAAGCCGCGCGTATCCCATCGCGCGACGGTCGTCTCGCCGGCGAGGACTGGGTCGAAGAACTCTGCAGCGAGAAGATGCCCCGCCCCGAGGTCGGGATCGAGCCCAACTTCCTCGGCCAGGGCGCGGTACGGCTGCGCCCATTCGCGTGGTGGCAGGGGTAGCGACGTCGGCGGATGCGTCCCGCGCGCCTCGAATACGAGGATGACTTCGCTTCGCAGTTGGTCGAGCTCGAACGCCCTCAGCTCGCGGATCAGGACGATGTCGATCAGGTCCTTGGCGCGCGAACTCGGCTGGTCGTCGCGGTAGCGTCGTGTGTAGGCGTGGAGCTTCTCGCCGAGGTGCCGCTCGAGCGGGATCGCCGGGATCTCAACCGGCTCTACTTCCGCGAAGGCGAGGAGATTCGACGTCAGCGTTTCGTGCTCCTCCACCGGGACCGCCGACATCCCGACGTCGAGCAGAAAGGTCTCGAAGAGCCGACCTGCGAGGCTGGCGGTGACGCGGAAGCGGTGGGCGCCGCCGAGCCTTTCGGGCGGGATCCCGGCCCGCTCGATCGCGAGCGTGAAGAAGTCGTCGCTCGAGAGCGCGGCGGCATCGATGAGTGTGTCCCGAAGCTCGTCCTCGGTCGCCTGCCATTCGATGTCCACGTCGCGCGTCGCGCGCGCTCGCTCAGCGAGTCGGAGGTCGAGCGCGAAGCCGCCTTTCAGCAGCCACTGGTCGGGAGCAGCGTCATGGAGGCGCGCGAGGAGCCTGCCAAATGCGACTCGCTTGCGGTCACGAACAAGGCGTGCGCCGTCTCCGCCCGCGCCTGTCCTCAGCCGCTGCTCGAGCGCCTGTCGAAAGGCTGCCGCATCGCGGTATCTCAGGCTGCACGCTCCGGCAGGAGGCGCTCGATGAACTTCTGCACGCGTGTGGAACGGTCGGCGGCGGCGGCGCGCAGGCGCCGTGGTGTGGTCAGACCGCGCTCGAGCGCCTGGCTGACCGCCAGTTCGATCTGCTCGAGCTGCGTCCCGGCCTCGAGCGAGTCGACGATGGTGCGTTCGGGACTCGTCACCGCGATGCCGGCGACCCGTCGCGTCTCGCCCGGCCCGGGCGGGCGCTCGGCGGTATGGAAGCGAACGCCGGATCGCGGTCGCTGTCCCCGCTTCGCCCGCGGCACTGTGATGTGAACCGCATTCGGGATCACGTCGGAGAGGTCGTAAAGCTCGAGCGCGCTCTCGTGCGAGACGACTGCGGGCTCGGGCAGTGGCAGCCATGCTGCGACGACGTGATCGTGTGGGCTCGACGGGAAGTGGCGCAGCCGGTAGAGGCCACGCCGGACGCGCTCGTAGCGCCCACCGGGTCGGGCGTGGTGGAGGAGGGTGCTTCTGTCCATGCCCGCCTCGAGTGCCTGCTGTGCGGTGAAGTAGCCTGACTGGGACTCGGCGATCCAGTAGAGTCCGTCGTGGTCGATCGTGTCCGACATATGAGGGATATTATCCCTGAAATGCCGGACGTACCCTCGCCTTTCGCGACAGTTGGCACGAATGCGTAGGATTGCCCGCGCGGACAGGTGCGTCGGTAAAGTCATTTCAATGGCGACGCGCGAGGAGTTGCACCAGAGGGTGGACGCCCTCAGTGAGGCCCAGGTGGAGCGGGCTCGCATCGTCATCGTCGACGAGGTCGACGAGGAGACCTCGGTCAAATCGATCCTCGCCCGCCATGGCGAGCAGCGGCTGAGCGCTGAGGAGTTCGAGGAGCACTTCGGCGATCTGCCCCGCGGCGGCGAAGGCTGAGCCAACCGATGAGCGCGAAGGGGCCGGTCTTCCCGGTTGCCTTCGACGAGCTCGTCATGGCCGAGGACCTCGCTCGTCTCGGCCGGGCGGATGGCGAGGTCTTCGCCGACTTCGGACGTGAGATCGAACCGTCTACCAGATCGCGTATCGCCGGTTGAACGGCTGAACGGCCATAGAGGGGCGGTTGTGCTGCATGAGGCCGATCTGCCAATCCTGTACGTTTTCGAACCGTCTGGTTGTCGGTTCCGACAACGGAGTTTGTACCCATTTTGTACCCCGTCTACCTGATTTCAGCTGGTCTCACAGCACCAAAAAACGGCTTGATCAAGCCAAAACACACCCTCTGGCACCCCCATTGAGCGGGCTCATAACCCGGAGGTCGCGGGTTCAAATCCCGCCCCCGCTACTGGAAAGGCCCTGGAAACAGGGCGTTTCTTGTAAGCGTTCGGGTGCCCGGCGTGGTCAGGCGAGTGTGGGGATGGGGTCGCCGCGGATGTTGGCGGTGAGGGCGTCGTTCAGGTGGGCGAAGAGCGAGCGCCGTTGGAGGCGGCAGGTGATGGAGGCGGAGAGAAGGCGTTCGGTGGTGCGCTCGCCGCGTTCGGATTGGCTGCCGAGGGAGAGTTTGCGGTAGATGACGGCGCCGCGGAGGCCGCGTTCGGCGTGGTTGTTGGTCGGCTCGACGCCGTCGATGCGGGTGAAGGTCCAGAGCGCCGGCCAGCGCTTGAGCAGGTTGCTGGCGAACTGGCGGTGGTACTTCGTCTTGGTGCTCTTGCGCGCCGCGTGCTCGAGGAGCGCCCTGAGCTCGGCTTGGAGCGGCGCGATCTGCTCGAGCAGGAGGACGCGGTCGCTGTTGCTGCGGTAGGCGTCCCAGGCCGTGAACAGGCGGCCGGCGATCTCCAGTCCGGTCTTGCCGAACTCCTTCTGGGCGGCGAGCCCCTCGCTGTGGGCGGTGAAGTCTCGGACGAGGTGCGCCCAGCAGAGCTGACGTCGCTGCGGGTCGAGGTAGTTGTAGGCCGACCAGCGGTCGGAGCAGACGATCCCCGGAAACTCGTCGCCGAGGAGCGTCTTGGCCTCGCGTTCGTGCCGGTCGGGCGCGATCCGAAAGACCGCCGCCCGTTCGGTCAGCGCGCCCCAGAGCGTACGCTTGCCGCCGCGCAGCCGCCAGCCGGTCTCGTCGATATTGACGGCGGCGGCGGAGCGGATCTCCTCCTGCAGCCGCCTGTGCGGCCCGGCGAGCGCCTCGCCGGCGCGCTCGATGATCGCGTCGATCGAGCCGGTGGAGAGCTCGGCGCCGAACAGATCGCGCACGAGCTCGACCGTGTCGCGGCGGGAGACGCGATTGCGAACCGAGACGGTGGCGACCGCCGCCTGCAGGCGCGGCCCGAACGCCGAGCGCGGGACGACGGCAGAAAGCTCGGCCCGCGTCGCGGCGGCGCAGGCGGGACAGCACAGCCGGTGCAGACGATGCTCGGTCACCATGACCGCGACCCGCGGCAGCTCCGCGACCTGGTGGCGCTGCACCGTGTCCGCGTCGACCCGCTCGTCCGTCGAGAAGACGTGCGCGCAGGCCGGGCATCGCTCCGGCCAGTGGTCGACCACCCGATCGACCCGCTCGAGCGGAAGCAGCGGCCGGCTCCTGCCCTCATGGCCGGGCTGGCCGCCCCGCTTGCGCCCACTCATCGGCTGCTTCGGCCGCGGCGGCGCTGACGGCAGGTCCTGCGAGGGCGGAAGCGAGGAGTTGCGCGAGCTGCGGTTGAGGCGCTGCTCAAGCTCGGCGACCCGCGCCTCCAACCGCCGGTTCGCCTCGATCAGCTCACCGACCCGCAGCAGCAACCCGACCGCCGTCTCCCTGTCGCCATCAAGGAACCCCTCCGCCTCAGCCCGCCCCACACCCCGGAGTTCGCCACCCCGGAGCGGGTCCCTTCACCCCAGCTGAACGCTTACCCTTTTCTTGTGCCGGTCGCGCTCGAGTTCGACGCATGATCGCCGCGACGCTGGGCGAGCGTCCTCGCGCTTGACCTCGACGCCGGCACAAGGAGTTTCACTGGGCCATCCTGGCAGGGGCCGGGTTCGCCGGCTCGCACCACGTCTGCCGGAACGCGGCAGGTGCTGCCCCCGAGCAGGTCGGGGGCAGCGGGCCGCCGCGCTTCACGCTCGGGCAGCGAGCTCGGGCGTGCCGACTGGAGGCTCTTGCGGGTCGATCGCGCCGAGGTTCTCGACGATCTCGAAGCGGCCGCCTCGGGCCTGGGCGATGTACATGTTCAGGCGCGCGTGGTGCTGGCCGGGCACCATGGCCGCGGGTCCGCCGGGGCCTTCGGCGATCCGGGCGTGGTCGAGGGCTGCGATCACGTCCTCCTGGGTGAGCGAGCCGGCCTCGGTCACTGCGGCCGCCCAGAGCCGCAGCCCGCGGTAGAGGCCGGAGCAGGCGCTGCCGCCGGTGAACTTCGGGTCGCCGGGGTAGAGGGCGTCGTACTGGGCGAGCAGCTTCTGGCTGAACGGGTCGGTGACGGCCTGGTAGTAGTCGAGGCAGCCGTACAGGCCCTCGACGTGGGCGGCCGGCACCATGTTCAGGAAGTTCTCGTCGAAGTACGTGCAGATGAGCTGTCCGCCGCGGCTCGTGAAGCCGGAGTCGTGCAGCTGCTCGAAGAACGGCGTGAGGCCGGGCGGTACGATGGTGTTGAAGACCGCCTCGGCGCCGCTGGAGACGATCCGGTCGACCGTGGCCCGGTAGTCGGTGTGGTCGAGGGGGTAGTACTCCTCGCCGACGATCGACCCGCCGTTGGCCGTGACGACCTCCCGGACGCGCGCGTTCAGCACGTGCGGCCAGATGTAGTCGGCCGACGGCAGGTAGAAGCTCTTCGCCCCCGTCTCTCGCATCAGCCAGGGGATGAACGGGTCGACCTGTTGTGCGGGCACCGGGCCGGTGCAGAAGATGAGCGGATCGGACTCCTGTCCCTCGTACTGCTCGGGGTAGATGTAGAGCGTCTTCCCGTCGACGACGGCCGGCCCCTTGATGGCCTGCCTGGTGGAGCTGTAGATGCCGCCGAAGACGACGTCGACCTGATCGCCCTCGACCAGCTTCGTCGCCTTGGCGGCCGCGGCGGCGTCGTCTGTCGCGCTGTCCTCGAGATAGAGGTCGAGGTGGCGACCCAGCAGGCCGCCCTTGGCGTTGATGTCGCCGATGACCATCCTGGCCACGTTGGCGTTGGCGAGCCCCACGAACGAGAGCGGGCCCGTCTGGTCGGCGATGACTCCCACCTTGATGGGGCCATCGGAAGCGGTTGGTGCTGTCGCCATGCTGTCCTCCCTTGGAATCGAATGGTGTCCGGCGTGGGGGAGGTGCTCCGCCTGCGTCGGAGCGCCTCCCGTGCGGCTACGACCAGAACTCGTCCCATGCGTGCAGGTCGTAGAAGTGCTCACGACCGTCGACGATCCGGCCGTCCTCCACCTCGAAGACGATGCAGCAGTAGACGTCGAGCTCCCTGCCGTCGCGCTCGCCCACGCTGTGGTGGATGCCCATCACTCGGCCGTCCTCGTCGGTGAGCACGCGCTTGAGGTCGGCCCTGAATGTCCCGCCCGTCTCCGCGCCGTACTGCCCGAACCGGGCGACGACGGCGTCGCGGCCGACCGCGTCGCCGGCGACAAGGCTGCGTCCGGGCGTGTGCCAGGAGACGTTCTCGTCGAAGAGCTCGACGAGAGCGGCCAGGTCGACGGCGTTGAGCGCCTGGTACCCGCGGCGAACGACCGCGATGTTCTCGTGGATCAGGCTCACGCCTCGAACCGGCCGACGAGCTCTCCGACCTGCGGCCTGTCCTTGTGCCCCGCCTCCCGCATGATCTGCGGCACCTCGGGATCGGTGGCGAAGCTTCCCAGCCGTCCAGATCCCAGTCGAAGATCGCCCAGACCCGGTCGGCCTCGTTGGGGTCGCGGAAGACGGTCGAGCCCTTCGACCCGTGCAGCTTGCGCTTCTCGGCTCCCTTCGTGCCGTAGATCTTCACGAACTGGTCGAGATCCTCGACCTTCGTCGTCGCCAGGACCATCGTCGTCCTCCTCCTTCAGTCGGGTGCGCCGCTCGTTGCGACGTGAGGACGAGTGTGCGCCCGGGCAACCGCGGGTGCATCGGGCGAACGCCCTATGGCGTCGCGTGGACGAGATCGTGCTCGAACGCCCAGACCGTGGCGGCCGCGCGGGAGCGCACGCCGGCCTTCTGGTACACGTGCTGGATGTGATGGCCGACCGTCTTGGCCGAGATGCCGAGGCCGTCGGCGATCGTCTGGTTCGAGTGCCCGAGCACGAGCGCGAGCAGCACCTCCAGCTCTCGCTCGGTCAGCCCGCCCGGAAGCTGACGGGGCCGCTTCGGGACGCGGTGCCCGGCCGCGGCGAGCACCGCGTCGACCGCCGGCCCGTCGAGGCGGCCCTCGGCCACCTCGCGCTCGAGCTCCGCGTGAGCGGCGGTCGGCTCGAGCGCGGGTCGGTACGGCCTCGCCTCACGCATGGCCGTGTAGCAATCCGCCGCGGCGAGGATGCTCGTCGCCCGGTCGAGTGCCGTTCCGTCTGTGCCACGGTGGTACCCGGAACCGTCGAGCCGTTCGTGGTGCGAGCCGGCCAGGCGCCCCAGCTCGACGAGCGCCGGGGAATGTGCGAACGCGCGCTCGGTGAAGTGCGGATGCAGGCGGACGCGCTCCCACTCGCCGATGCCGAGCGGCCCCGGCTTCTCCCAGATCGCGTTGGAGACGCTGATCCGACCGAGGTCGTGCGCGAGTGCTGCCCGGCGGAGGAACGTCACGTCGTCGGCCGGAAGCCCCATGCGCCAGGCCGCCGCCTCCGTCAGGTCGGCGACGGCGACGCAGTGCTCACGCAGCCACGGCGACTTGAGGCCGATCAGCGTTGCGATCGCTCCGAAGCCGGCGTCGATCCGGTCACCGATCAGCATGACTCTCGGAAACGGCTCGCGCTCGAGGGCGATCTCCCACAGTCGTGCCTCGTCCAGCTCGCTCACCGCATCGTCGAGGTCGCGCAACGCCAGCTCGGCGAGCCGGGGCTCGTACGCCTCACCTGCGCGGCGCTCGATCACGGCCCGAGCCTCATCGGGCCCGCCGGCCGAGAGGAAGAGCGAGACGTCCCGCGCGACGTGGAGAAGGCGCGCCGGCAGCGGGAGGGCCTCGCCGCCGACCTCACGCGGCAGCCCGCGCCCGTCCCACCGTGCGAACACGTACTCGAGCGCCCCCTCGACTCCCGCGCCGAGGCCGAGCCAGCCGGAGAAACGCTGCGCCACCTCGCACATCGCCGCGAACGCGTCGCGCGCCCGCGCCGGCTCGGCGAGGGCCGCCTCGACCATCCTCTCGCGAACCTCGGTCGGGCGGCCGGTACCGACGTGCTCGCGGTAGAACCCGAGCACCTGGGCGGGATCGGCGGGATCGATCAGGAAGAACGCGGCCCGGTGCGCGATGTCGTCCCCGAAGAGCTGGGCGGCCTCGTGGCTGTTCGACGTGCAGCCGGAGGCGTGCAGGAGCGCCACGTAGTAGGTGTCCGCGAGCTCCGCAGGCGAGGCGCCGGCGAGCTCGCCGAGGCGAACTGCGAGCACCGCCGTTCGCAGCGCATGCTCGAGCGGCTGCCCGGTGCCGAGATCGGTGGCCAGGGAGATCGCGCCGACGAGCTCTGCGGCGCGGATCGGCTGCTCGACCCTTCCGGGCCGGGCCGTCGCCGCCGCCCGGTCTCCCGCCGCCACACGGGGATCCTACGTCGCGCCTGCGGCGGGCGTCGTCAGCGCCTGACGGCCAGACTGCACATCAACGAGCCGAGACTTCGTTCAATCTGCGCATCTCTGCCGCGGCTGGCGTCGTCAGCTTTGCCCTGCCAGGCATGCTGGTCGAGATCAACGCCATAGCCGTGGCGTGACAACTTGGCTCAGAGGCGCTCCCGAACCGCTCGGGCATGCGCCGTTCCTCCACCAGGGAACACAAACAGGAGGTGATCAACAATGTCCGCAACGCTCAAGCTCACCCACAAAGCAATCGGAGCGGAGATCCGTCGTGGCACGTACTACATCGTGCTCGACGGGGAGCGTGTCGGGTCAGTCGAAATGAACAACACGTTCGAGACGCCAGTCGAGCCCGGACGTCACACCCTGCAAGTCCGCAACGGCCGAAACTCGAGCCGAACCAAGACCTTCGATGCCGCCGACGGCGAAACAGTCGCCTTTCGATGCACCGGAAAGAGCATCTTGCCGATCTTTCTCTTGTCCTTCGTCGTTCCCAGCCTGGCACTCTCGCTCCATCGCGAGAGTACGCATCACAAAGAGAAAGGCCGCGATCATGGAGAGGGCCGACCGCATCGCTGAGTTCGACCTCACCAAGCGACTCTCCGCACCCTGGAATCGTGCCGGAGCAGGTACCCGAGCGAGGTGAGGCGCCTGCTTGACAGGTCAAGGCCGGTCGAGAGACAGTCCGCATTGGGATATGCGACACGACGTGGAGGGTTGCGACATGGCGCAAGGACTGATTCTGGAATTCGCCGGCTTCGGTCGTGAGCAGTACGACGCGGTGAACGAGCGTCTCGGCATCGACCAGGCGAGTGGCCAGGGCGACTGGCCTGCAGGGCTCGTGTTCCATGCCGGTGGAGCCAAGCCGGGTGGCTGGGTCGTCTTCGAGGTCTGGGAGTCGAAGGACGACCAGGAGCGGTTCATGAACGAGCGACTCGGTCGTGCCCTGCAAGAGGGCGGCATCACCGGCCCTCCGACGCGGGTGGAATGGCTGGAGCTCGCGGCGCACCACAGCCCAGCGAGCTGAAGCCGCTGCGGCCACACAGCGCTCTACCTCCGCTCGGAACACAAGACTGCCGAGCGACGACTCCCGCTACTCGGGCGTCACTCTCGAACTGGCGCAGGCGTCCGCCCTGCCCGTCGGCTGGCCTGCCAGCCTCCGTTTATCGGGGTGGTGGCACCGTGGCCGCTCGCTGCAGGCGACCGTACCGTCAGACGAACGTCGTTTCGGCCTCGAAAGGAGCGGTCGATGAGACACAGAGTGGCGGCCTCCATGGGTCGCGGGGGGCTGACAGGCTGGATCGGGGTCCTCGCGGGGCTCGCCGCGGTCGCGGCAACCGCGTCGCTCGCGCTCGCGGCAGCGCCGGCCGGCGGTCTGGACTGGACCGCCCAGCCGCCGCTGCCGACAGCGCGCGGAGGACTGGCCAGCGCCGTCTCGGGCCGGAAGATCTACGTGCTGGGTGGCCTCACGAGCGACGAGACGAAGACACTCGACAGCATGCAGGCCTACGACCCCCGGAGGAAGCAGTGGCGCGTCCTCGCCCCGATGCCAACGTCGCGCGGCTTCCTCGGCGCAGCGAGCGTCGGCGGAAAGATCTACGCGATCGGCGGCAGAGACGACGTCGACGACGCACTGAGGACGGTCGAGTCCTACGATCCGGCGACGCGAAGGTGGAAGACCGATGCGCCGCTCCCGATCGCCACCAGCTTCGTGGGCGCAGCCGCCGGCGCAGGTTCCCTCTACGTCGTCGGCGGATACGACCAGGCCGGGAAGGCGCTCGCGAACCTCGAGATCTACGACCCCAAGACCAACCGCTGGAGGCGAGGCCCGTCGATGCCGACCGCGCGTGGGCTCGCCGGAATCGCCTGGTCGGGCAAGCGTCTCTACGTGATCGGCGGCCTGGCCAACGACGTGCCTGTCGCCACCGTCGAAGCCTACGACCCGAAGACCCACACCTGGCAGACCAGAGCCCCGATCCCCATTCCCCGTTCACACCCGGCCGTCGGCACCCTTGGGGATGGTCGGATCATCGTCGCCGGCGGAGGCCCCCCGCCCGGAACCGCCGACGTGGAGCTGTACACGCCGTCGTCGAACACCTGGCAGCGGCTGACGGCGCTGCCGAAGGCCACAATCCCCACCGGGGCGGTGCTCGGCGGCGACACGCTCTACGTGATCGGCGGCTTCGTCGGCCAGCTACAGGCAAGCCGTTCCGTCAACGCGGCCGTCGTTCACTAGCATCTCCGCTTCAGGCTGGAGTTCGCCCCCGGGGAGTCAAGGGTGCTCCCCGCCGGCGGACGCGTTTTCCCGGCCGCCCCATGGGCGCTACCCAACCCGCTGAGCGCACCATGCTGTGACAACGCAACCGAGCGTCCACGCCCCGGGGCAACTGACTCTCGGGGACTGTGCGCACGCTCGCGGACCCCACGGCGTCAAGCAATGTCCCCAGAGCGGCGTTCAGATCGGCAGATATGGCGCGGCTTCGGCCTGCCGCTGGGTCGGTCAGCCCGCGTTCGAGGATCGCGCGCCGTCGTGTGGGCGCGGCGCGTATCGCCCGCGTGTTTCGTTTCCACGATGCATCGTGCCACGCCTGGAACCCGGACCTTGCCGTCCTTCTCGAACGCACTCACCTTCGCAATGGCGGTTGCCCGAATCCGCTCCCGCGCCGGTTCGTCGACCTGCTGAAGCGCCGCAACTGCGAGCGAGACGTGCTCGCCGCCCTCATGCCTTCGCGGGCGCGGCGAGGTCGGTCGGTTCCGCCGAGGTCGTGACTGCGGCGAGCGCCGGCGTCTCCCACTCACCGTCGTCGAGCCGGAGCAGGCGGAGGCCGATCGCTCCGAAGGTGACGATGCCGATCAGGCCCTGGATCTCCTCGGCCGCGGGAATCGGGAGGCTGTCGCTGAACGCGAAGGCGACGGCTCCGAGGACGATCCAGCGCGAGACGAGGCCCGCGCGGGCGGCGGCGCCGCTGAGCAGGATCCACGCGAGCGGCCCGGCGATCATCAGCGGGAAGGCGATCGCGCCGGCGTGGTTGTCGAGCCGGTCGAGCGCCCGAAGCGCCGATGCCTGGTTGGTGGCGGTGAGGCCGTAAATGAAGAGGTGGCGGAGGGCGATGGCGGTCATGCCGAGCGTGCCGAGGCCGGCGAGGAGCGCGCCGAGGTGGGCGAGCGCGGCTCCGCGGCGGCGGACGAGGTGGACGATTCCGGCCGCGGCGAGCGGGAAGAGGGCGGCGGTGAGCAGCTCGAGCAGTGCGGCGCCCTGCCAGCGGCCGGCATGGGCGGCGGCAACGCGCAGCTGGACTGCGTTGTCGATCGAGTCCGTCGGCGAGACGAGCGCCCCCGCGAGCAGGGCGACCGGGATGCCGGGCAGGGCGAGTGCGCAGGCGCGCCGCCGCAGCGCGGGAGCGTCCGAGATCAGCGACATGAGAGCTCCTTTCGTGAGGGATCGGGATGCCTGCGACGCTACGGCGGCGCCGCAACCTCGGCGTCCGGCGGCCGGGCGACTGGAGTCCATCGCAGGGGTGATTGGCGCGTGGCCCCGATCCGCCCCGGGATGGATGCGGTTCTGCCCGCTTCGCGCTAGCGTCGGGGCGATGCGCAGGACCCGCTTAGCCTTGCCGCTCCCCGACGTCGCTCTCGCGGTCGGCTTGCTGGCCGTGAAGCTCGCCGCGATGGCGACGGGTGTGCAGCCGGGCGGCGGGGTGGCGAGCTGGGTGCTGGCGCCGCTGTGGACATTGCCGCTGGCGTGGCGGCGCCGCGAGCCCCTGGTCGTCGCGCTCGTCGTCGCGGCGGCGAGCGCGGTCGAGGTCGCCCTCGTCGGCTCGTACGACTCGGTCGTCTTTCTGGCTGTGTTCCTCCTGATTCCCTATTCGCTCGCGGCACACGAGCGCAGCCCGGCGCGGATGGTGGCCGGTCTCGCGGCTCTGTTCGCGTCGGGCGGCGTTTCCCAGGCGGCGCAACCCTCGCCCGGCTCGACGCGGGCCTGGAGCTCGACGATCGCCGGCGACCTGGCGCTGATCGTCGTCCCGTTTCTGGTCGGTCTGGCGCTGCGCCAGCAGCGGCTGCGCGCGGACGCGATGGAGCAGCTGGCAGTGCAGCTCGAGCGGGAGCGGGAGGAGCGGGCCCGGGCGGCGGTCGCGGAGGAGCGGACGCGGATCGCGCGCGAGTTGCACGACGAGATCGCGCACGCGATGAGTGTGATCGCCGTGCAGGCGGACGCGGCCGAGGGGGCGCTCGCCCGCGACCCCGCGCTGGTCGAGCGGCCGCTGCTCGCGATCCGCGAGACCGCCCGCACGGCGCTTGCCGACATGCGGCGCGTACTCGGTGGGCTCCGCTCGGGTGAGCAGGCGCGGCTGGCGCCCGAGCCGGGCCTCGCGCGTCTCGGCGGCCTCCTCGAGCAGACGCGGGCCACCGGGCTCGAGGTCTCGCTGCGGGTCGAGGGCGAGCCGGTGCCGCTACCGCCGTCACTCGACCTGGCTGCGTACCGAGTCCTTCAGGAGGGGCTGACGAACGTTCGCAAGCACGCCGCCGCGCGTCGCGTCGACGTGGTGGTGCGCTACGGCTGCGACACCGTCGGCGTCGAGGTCTCCGACGACGGCGACGGCGCAGGTGTCGGCGGCGGCAGCGGCCGTGGTCTCGCCGGGATCCGCGAACGGGTGGCGCTGCTGGGAGGCGAGTTCGTGGCCGGCCCGCGCACACAGGGGTTCGCGCTTCGCGTCACGCTCCCGCTCGCATGATTCGCGTCCTGCTCGCCGACGACCAGGAGCTCGTGCGATCCGGCTTCCGGCTGATCCTCGAGCTCGCGGACGGGATCGACGTCGTCGGCGAGGCGGCCGACGGACGGGAGGCCGTGCGCCTCGCGAAGGAGCTCCAGCCCGACGTGGTGCTGATGGACGTCCGCATGCCGGAGCTCGACGGGATCGAGGCGACGCGACGCCTCCGACACGCCGGCGTGGACGCTCGCGTGCTCGTGCTGACGACCTTCGATCTCGACGAGTACGTCTACGCGGCGGTGCGTGCCGGCGCGAGCGGCTTTCTGCTGAAGGACGCCCCCCGCGAGCAGCTCGTGACCGCGGTACGGACGGTCGCACGCGGCGAGGCACTGTTGGCGCCGGCGGTCACCAGGCGGCTCATCGAGCGTTTCGTCGACAAGCCCGCGCCGGTCGAGGCCGCGCCCGCGCTCGCCGAGCTGAGCCCGCGCGAGCTCGAGGTGCTGCGGCTCCTCGCGCGTGGCCTCTCCAACGCAGAGATCGCAAACGAGCTGGTCATCGGCGAGGCGACCGTCAAGACCCATGTCGCGCGCATTCTGCGCAAGCTCGACCTGCGCGACCGCGTCCAGGCAGTCGTCCTCGCCTACGAGAGCGGCGTCGTCGAGCCAGGCTCCCGATGACATGCGGGAAGTCGAATTCTGGCTGCGCGAGACAGCGCTGCAGGGTCGGGGCGAGATCAGTTCGACGACGCGCTCGGCAGGCAGGCAGGCGGGGAGGCGAGCGGTTCGACCTCGACGATCTGGCGTGCCGTCACCGGGCCGATCACCTGCGATCCGAAGGCCCGTTGATGCCGCTGTTGGCTTCGCGTAGCGCGCCGACGTAGCCCGCTCGCTCGTAGTCCGCCTCGTCCGTGCCGGGCGGCACGGCGAGCAGCCCGCGTAGTTCCTCGACGACTCGCGAATCCCTTGCGTGCCATCCAGTCCTCCAGCCCGTCGATCAGCACGGTCGCGTGCTCGGGGCCGTGCCGCAGCAGGGCCGAGGCGGTCATGACGACGTCGGCGCCGGCGAGGAGGTACCGGGCGACGTCGTCGGCTGTCTCGACGCCGGTGGTCGCGGCGAGCGAGGCGCGCACCCGTCCGTGCAGGAGCGCGATCCACGTGCGCGGCAGCCGAGCCTCGACCGGGTTGGAGAGGCCGACCTCCGTGACGACGGCGAGCTTCTCCGGGTCGATGTCGGGTTGCAGGAAGCGGTTGAAGAGCACCAGCGCGTCCGCGCCGGCTTCGTCCAGCCGGAGCGCCATCTCGCCGGTCGAGCTGAAGTACGGGCTGAGCTTGACGGCGACCGGCACGCTGACCGTGTCCTTGACCCGGCTCAGGATGTCGAGGTGCCGTTGCTCGACGTCGCGGCCCGAGGTGTGCGGGTCGCCGGGGAGGTAGTAGATGTTCAGCTCGATCGCGGCGGCGCCGGCATCCTGCATCGCGCGGGCGTAGGCGGCCCAGCCTCCCGGGGTGATGCCGTTCAGGCTGGCGATCACCGGAACCTCGACGGCGGCGGCGGCTCGCTCGAGCAGGCTCAGGTAGCGGCGCGGGCCGGCCTCGTCTTCGGCGACGGCCGGGAAGTAGGAGAGCGACTCGGCGAAGCTCTCGGTGCCGGCGTCGACCAGCCGCGCGTTCTCGGCTGCCTCGCGTCGCAACTGCTCCTCGAAGAGCGAGTAGAGGACGACCGCGCCGACGCCTGCGTCGGCCAGCCGCCGTACGCCGTCCACCGTCTGGGAGAGCGGCGACGCGGACGCGACGAGCGGGTTGCGCAGCGCGAGCCCCATGTAGCTCGTCGAAAGGTTCATCGGCGGTCCTTGCGTGCGTCGGCGGCGAAGTGCTGCGCGCCACGGGTCGCCATCTCCTCGTACACGTCCCAGCGCTGGTCGACCGCCTCCTCGGCCAGCCCGTGCAGCCGCTCGGCCTCGGCCGGGTCGGTGTTGGCGAGCGCGCGGTAGCGCAGCTCGCGGTTGGTGTAGTCGGCGAGCGGGATCCGCGGTCGGGGCGAGTCGAGCAGGAACGGGTTGCCGCCGGCGGCACGGAGCATCGGGTCGTAGCGGATCAGCGGCCAGTAGCCGCTGGCGACGGCGCGGTACTGCTGGTCGAGCCCGTCTCGCATCTCGATCCCGTGCGCGATGCAGTGGCTGTAGGCGAGCACGAGCGAGGGGCCGTCGTAGGCCTCCGCCTCGCGGAGCGCGGTCAGCGTCTGCTGCGGATCGGCGCCCATCGCGACGCGGGCGACGTAGACGTTGCCGTAGGCGATCGCCTGCAGGGCGAGGTCCTTCTTCGGCACGGTCTTGCCGGCGGCGGCGAACTTGGCGACCGCGCCGAGCGGGGTCGCCTTCGACATCTGGCCGCCGGTGTTGGAGTAGACCTCGGTGTCGAGCACGAGCACGTTGACGTTGCGGCCGCTGGCGAGGACGTGGTCGAGCCCGCCGGAGCCGATGTCGTAGGCCCAGCCGTCGCCGCCGACGATCCAGACGCTGCGCCTGACGAGATGGTCGACGACGCTGAGCAGGTCGGTGACGGCGGGCCCGTCGAGCCCGTCGAGCCGCCGCCGGAGCTCGGCCACCCGCTCGCGCTGCGATCGCAGCTCCGACTCCCGCAGCTGCGGCGCCGCCAGGATCTCGTCCACCAGCTCCGCGCCGACGGCGTCGCGCAGCTCGGTCAGGCGCCGGCGGGCCAGCTCGGTGTGCCGGTCGGCGGCGAGCCGGAAACCGAGCCCGAACTCGGCGTTGTCCTCGAACAGGGAGTTCGACCAGGCCGGCCCGCGCCCGTCGGCGTCGGTCGTCCACGGCGTCGTCGGCAGGTTGCCGCCGTAGATCGACGAGCAGCCGGTCGCGTTCGCAACCATCAGCCGGTCGCCGAACAGCTGCGAGAGGAGCTTCAGGTACGGCGTCTCGCCGCAGCCCGCGCAGGCGCCGGAGAACTCGAACAGCGGCTCGAGGAACTGCGTGCCGCGCACCGTGCCGAAGTCGACCCGCGAGCGGTCGCTCGCCGGCAGCGTCTCGAAGAACGCGATGTTGTCGCGCTCGGCCGCGACGAGCGGCTCGCGCGGCGCGAGGTTGATCGCCTTGCGGCCTGGGTCGCCCGGCGCGACGACCGGGCATGCCTGGACGCACAGCTCGCAGCCCGTGCAGTCCTCGACGTAGACCTGCAGCGTGTACCGGGTGTCGGGCAGGCCGACCGCCTCGAGCGGCGCCGATCGGAACCCGTCCGGGGCGCCCTCCAGGCGGGCCTGGTCGTAGTACCTGGAGCGAATCACGCTGTGCGGGCAGACGAAGCTGCAGTTGCCGCACTGGATGCACAGGTCGGCGTCCCAGACCGCGACGAGCTCCGAGATGTTGCGCTTCTCGTAGGCGGCCGTGCCGCTCGGATACGTGCCGTCCACCGGCAGGGCGCTGACCGGCAGCTCGTCGCCGCGGCCGGCCAGCATCTCGGCCGTGACGGTGCGAACGAACTCGGGCGCGTGCGCGGGCACGACAGGCGGCAGCCCGCGGCTCGCGGTCACCTGCTCGGGGACCTCGACCCGGTGCAGGGCTTCGAGCGCGCGGTCGACAGCGGCCTGGTTGCGCTCGACCACCTCGGCGCCGCGCCGGCCGTAGGTCTTGGCGACCGCCGCCTTGATCCGCTCGATCGCCTGCTCGCGCGGCATGACTCCGGAGAGCGCGAAGAAGCAGGTCTGCAGGACGATGTTCGTCCGTCCGGCGAGGCCGACCTCGCGCGCGATCCGGCCGGCGTCGATCGCGTAGACGTCGATGTGCTTGGCGAGGATCTGCTCCTGCACCGGGCGCGAGAGCGCCTCCCACACCTCGTCCGGCGGGCGCGGGCAGTTGAGCAGCAACGTCGCGCCGTCTCGCGCGGCACCGAGCACGTCGACCCGTTCGAGCAGCCCGAACTGGTGGCAGCCGACGAAGCCCGCCTGCTGCACGAGGTAGGGAGCCCGGATCGGCTGCGGCCCGAAGCGGAGGTGCGAGACGGTCTGCGAGCCGGACTTCTTCGAGTCGTAGACGAAGTAGCCCTGCGCGTGCAGGCCCTCGTCCCCGAGGATCTTGATCGTGTTCTTGTTCGCGCCGACCGTTCCGTCGGAGCCGAGGCCGAAGAAGATCGCGCGCACCGTCTCGGGCGGCTCGATGTCGACCGTCGCGTCGTAGTCGAGGCTCGTGCCGGAGACGTCGTCGTTGATGCCGATCGTGAACCGGCGCCGCGGCCGCTCTCCCGCCAGCTCGGCGAACACGCCCGCGACCATGCCCGGCGTGAACTCCTTCGAGGAGAGGCCGTAGCGGCCGCCGACGATCCTCGGCATCACCGCACGCTCGCCGTCGGCGAACGACTCGGTGAGCGCCGCGACCGTGTCGAGGAAGAGCGGCTCGCCGATCGACCCGGGCTCCTTCGTCCGGTCGAGGACGGCGACGTGGCGCACGCGTCGCGGGCAGGGCCTCGGCGAGCGCCTGCGCCGGGAACGGCCGGTAGAGCCGTATCTGCACGACGCCGACGCGCTCGTCGCGGGCGTTCAGCCAGGCGACCGTCTCGCGGACCGTCTCGCCGCCGGATCCCATCACCACGAGGACGCGTTCGGCTTCGGGGTGACCGGTGTAGTCGACGACCCGGTAGCGGCGGCCGGTGCGCTCGGCGAGGCGCGCCATCGCCTCCTCGACGACGTCCGGGACGCGGGCGTAGAACGGGTTGACCGTCTCGCGCGCCTGGAAGTAGACGTCCGGGTTCTGAGCGGTGCCGCGGATGAACGGCCGTTCCGGCGAGAGCGCGCGGCCGCGATGTGCCTGGACGAGCGTCCTCGGGCACGAGCGCGCGCAGGTCGTCGTCGGCGAGCAGCTCGATCGTGTTCAGCTCGTGCGAGGTTCGGAAGCCGTCGAAGAAGTGCACGAACGGCACCCGCGTCCGGAGCGTCGCGGCCTGCGCGACGAGCGCCAGGTCGTGGGCCTCCTGCACCGACGCCGAGGCGAGCAGCGCGAAGCCCGTCTGGCGGACGGCCATCACGTCGGAGTGGTCGCCGAAGATCGACAGCCCCTGCGCCGCGAGCGATCGGGCGGCGACGTGGAGCACCGCCGGCGTCAGCTCGCCGGCGATCTTGTACATGTTCGGGATCATCAGCAGCAGGCCCTGCGAGGCGGTGAACGTCGTCGCCAGCGCGCCGCTCTGCAGCGCGCCGTGCAGCGCGCCGGCGGCCCCGCCCTCGCTCTGCATCTCGACCACCGCCGGCACGCGTGCCCCAGACGTTCGGCCGTCCCTGGCTCGCCCACTCGTCGGCCAGCTCGGCCATCGGCGAGGAGGGCGTGATCGGGTAGATGCAGCAGACCTCGTTCAGCCGGTAGGCGACCGAGGCCGCCGCCTCGTTCCCGTCGACCGTCGCCCGCATCTCAGCCGAGCTCCGCGACCATCTCGATCGCATGCACCGGGCACTGCTCGAAGCAGGCGCCGCAACCGGTGCAGCGGTCGTAGTCGAACCGGTAGCGGTGCCCCTCGCCGAGCTTGATCACCGCGTCCTCGGGACAGGCGCCGAGGCAGCCGTCGCACTCGAAGCAGTTGCCGCACGACAGGCACCGGCCCGCCTCGTAGACCGCCTCCTCGGCGGAGAGGCCGCCGACGACCTCGGCGAAGTCCGTCGACGCGCTCCTCGGCCGGGAGCTCGGACTGCTGCCGGCGCGGATTGTCGCCGAAGTACCAGAGGTGCAGCTTGTCGAAGCTCGCCAGCTCGTGCTTCGGGGCGCTCGTCGCGGCGGCGTTGCGCAGCCAGGCGTCGATGTGGCGGGCCGCCTTCTTGCCGTGCCCCACGCCGACCGTCACGGTCTGGTCGCTCGGCACCATGTCGCCGCCCGCGAACAGGCCGGGGCTGCCGGTCTGGAGCGAGGTCGACACCTGCACGGTTCCGTCGCGTGCGATCTCCACTCCCGGCACCCGCCGCAGGAAGGCGGTGTCGGACTCCTGGCCGAGCGCCAGGATCACCGTGTCGGCGGCGAGCGTCTCGAACCGGCCCGTCGGCTGCGGATAGCCGGACTCGTCGAGCTCCATCAGCTCGACCTCGAGCTCTGGACCGTCGAAGGCCGTGATCGTGCGCAGCCAGTGGATCCGCACGCCCTCCCGCTCGGCGTCCTCCGCCTCGTCGAGATGGGCGGGCATCTGCTCCCGGGTCCGCCGATACACGATCAGCGCCTCGTCCGCGCCCATCCGGCGGGCAACCCGGGCTGCGTCCATCGCCGTGTTGCCGCCGCCGTACACCGCCACGCGGCGGCCGATCACCGGCCGCTCGCCGGAGGCGACGCTGCGGAGGAACGACACCGCGTCGACGATCCGGCCGGCATCGCGGGCCGGGATGTCGACCCGCTTGGAGAGGTGCGCCCCGACCGCCACGAAGACCGCGTCGAAGCCGCCCTCCTCGCGCTCGGCGACCAGGTCCTCGACCCTGTGGCCGCAGGTCACCCGCACGCCCAGCGCCGCGATCCGGTCGAGCTCGCCGGTGAGCACGTCGCGGGGCAGCCGGTAGGCCGGGATGCCGTACCGCATCATCCCGCCCGTCTCCTCGCCCGAGTCGCGGATCTCCACCTCGTGACCGAGCCGGGCGAGATGGTAGGCGGCCGACAGACCGCACGGCCCTGCGCCGACCACGAGCACCCGCCTGCCGTTGCGGGCCGCGGGACGGTCGTATTGCCATCCCTGCTCCAGCGCCAGGTCGCCCAGGAACCGCTCGACCGAATGGATCGAGACGGCGCTGTCGAGATCAGCCCGGTTGCAGACGCTCTCGCACGGGTGGTAGCAGACACGCCCGTGGATCGCGGGGAAGGGATTGTCGGCGACGAGCTCGCGCCAGGCCTGCTCGTGCCGGCCCGACTTGGTATGCGAGAGCCAGGCCTGGATGTTCTCGCCCGCCGGACAGCCCGCGTTGCACGGCGGCAGCAGATCGACGTAGAGAGGTCGGCGCTCCCGGACCGGACCCGCGTGCGTCCGCCCGTGCAGCAGGTCCGGCAGCGGCGTCACGTCCCGCATCGGATCGCTCCTGCCGGTGGCGGCGGTCGGACAGTCATCGCTCCTAGGCTAACTCGCCTGCCGTGCCCGCGGGCGCCGGCGGCGACCGTGGCGGGAGAGACGCGGCGCGCGACGCTCGGCGGCGCCGTGGGGAACGTGCGCCAGGTTCGGATCCGCGCAACCGTGACTCTGCCGTCCATGAGGATGTCGCTGCCGGTGATGCGCCTCGTTGCGCGAGCGTTCTCTCGACGGGCAGTACGTCAGACCGTTTCGCGCCCACCGGCGCCGACGCTATTGACCGGGTCGCACGAGCCCCGTCTCGTAGGCGAGGACGACTGCCTGGACGCGGTCGCGGAGGTCGAGCTTGGCGAGGATCCGGTTGACGTGGGTCTTCACGGTCGCGCCGCTGACCACGAGCGTCCGCGCGATCTCGCCGTTCGAGAGGCCGCGCGCGACGAGTGTCAGCACCTCTCTCTCCCGGTCGGTCAGCGCGGCGAACCGCTCCGGCACCTCGTCGCTCGGGGGCGGCCTCCTCACGAACTCCTCGATCAGCCTTCGCGTCACCGTCGGGGCTAGCAGCGCCTCTCCGGTCGCGACGGTCCGCACCGCGCCGACGAGCTGTACGGGCGGTGCGGTCTTCAGCAGGAAGCCGCTCGCGCCCGCCGCCAGCGCGTCGTACACGATGCGGTCCTCGTCGAAGGTCGTGAGGACGAGGACGTGCGTGCCCGGCTGCTCGGCGACGAGCGAACGGGTGGCGGCGATCCCGTCCAGCCGTGGCATTCGCACGTCCATCAGGACGACGTCGGGGCGCAGCCGGCGCGCGAGCTCCAGCGCCGCGGCGCCGTCCTCCGCCTCGCCGACGACCTCGAGGTCGGGCTGCGCCTCGAGGATCAGCCGGAAGCCGCCGCGGACGAGCGCCTGGTCGTCTGCGAGGAGGATCGAGATCACGAGTGGCCTTCGAGCGGCAGCAGCGCGCGGACGGCGAAGCCGCCGTTCTCGCCTGGGCCGGCGTCGAGCGTGCCACCGAAGATGCCCACGCGCTCGCGCATGCCGACCAGGCCGTGGCCGCCCTCGGTCGGCCGGCCGCCGCCGCCGCCGTCGGTGACCTCGATGGCGAGCTCGTGGTCGCCGTAGCGGACGGTGACGGCGGCCGGCGCTCCGCCGGCGTGCTTGAGGGTGTTCGTGAGCGCCTCCTGCACGACTCGGTAGGCGGCGAGGTCGACGCCGAGCGTGACCGCTCGCGGCGTTCCCTCGACGCGCACGTCGACGCGCATGCCTGCATCACGCATCTGCGCCGTCAGCCGGTCGAGGTCGGCGAGGCCCGGCTGTGGCGCGAGCCCGATCTCGTCGTCCGCCGGCCGGAGCATTCCGACCAGCCGCTTCATCTCGACGAGCGCCTGTCGCCCCGTCTCCTGAACCGCGCGGAGGGGCTCGAGGGCGCGCTCCGGAGCGTGCTCGAGCATCGTCTCCGCCGCCCCCGCCTGCACTGTCATCACCGAGACGGAGTGGGCGATCACGTCGTGCAGCTCGCGGGCGATGCGGGCCCGCTCGGCGGCGATCGCCTCGCGTCGCTCGAGCTCGAGCTCGCGTGCCCGCGCCTGCGCGTTGCGCAGGCTGCGTGTGCGCGCGCCGAAGGCGATGCCGAACACGCCCGGCGCCAGCACCAGGGAGCCGATCCAGGGGAAGTCGGTGCCGACGTAGTGGTCGGTGCCGAGCGTCGTCGCGACGCCCATCGCGAGCCACACGCCGCAGACGAGGAGGGTCAACCCGAGCACGGCCCGGCGCCGCTCCTCGTAGGCGCCGATCGACCAGGAGGCGACGAACATGGCGGCGACGGGCGAGACGGCGCTGTGCAGCGTCGTCCCCGCGCCGGCTTGCACGATCATCGCCGCCACCATGACGAGCGCGACGAGGATCGGGTACGAGCGTCGCCACGCGAGCGCCAGCCCGGCGACCACCATCAGCGGGGCAACGACCCGAGCCGGGTGCAGGTGCTCCGCCCACACCTCGACGAGCATCCACGCGGTCAGCGCGCACGCGATCGCGACGTCGAGCTTCTTCATGGGCGGACGGTATCGCGCGCCGGGCGCGGCGTCGTCAGCCCCCGGGTCGACGGCGAATCAACCCGTGCGCCGACGACACGGCGAGGCCGCGCTCTTAGCCTCGGCTGCGTCAGGTTTCTTCGACCAGGGAGGCTTCTCGTGACGCTCTACAAGACCATGGGTGGGATCGGCGCGCTCGGGGCGTGCCTGCTTGCGTTCAGCTACCCGTTTCGCAACGCCGAGCACGGCGTCCGCTGGGTGCTCGGCGGGATCGGCTGGTTCGGGTTCCTGGCCTGCGTGCTCGCCCTGATCGTGCTCGCCCTCGTCGCCCTCGGCCGCGGCATCCGCCGCCGCGCGACAGCGGCCTAGGCCATCTGCCCGAGCAGAGCCCCGGCCATCCCCGAGAACGTTCGCCCGGCGTGCCGCGACCAGGTCGCGCGCGGTCGCGTGCGCGCCGGCGTGCGGTCGGTCAGCTGGTTTCGGCACACGCCTGAGCAGGAGCGCGCTGCGGTCGTGCCGGAGATCGCCGGGCTCATGACCGCGCCCTACTCGAAGACGACGACGGCGCGACCGCGCAGGCCGCCGGCCTCCATCAACCGGTGCGCGTCCGCGGCCCGCTCCGGCGGGAACGTGGCGGCGACGCGCAGCCGCAGCGCGCCTGCCGCGGCGAGCTCGCCCAGCTCCCGCAGCCAGTCGGTCCGCTCGATGACGGTGCCGACCCAGACGCGCTCGATCCGGATGCCGTCCTCGACGTCGTCGCCGTCCCAGCTCCGGACGTAGGCGAGCGCGCCGCCGCCGCGGATCGCCGGGAAGATCCCGCGTCCGAGCAGCGCGGTGTCGAAGACGGCGTCGACGCCGCCCGGCGCGGCCTCGAGCGCAGCGGCGGGCAAGCCCTCGCCGCGCGGCAGGACGACGTCGGCCCCGACGCCGCGCACGAGCTCCTCGTCGGCCGCGGCGGCGTCCGCGAGCACGCGCAGCCCGCGACGCTTCGCGAGCGGGATCGCGTAGGAGGCGAGCAGGCCGGCGCCGCCGGTGACGAGGAGCGTCGCACCCGCGGCGAGGTCGAGGAGCTCGAGGCCGAGCAGCGCCGTCAGGCCGTTCATCGGCAGCGTCGCCGCCTGCTCGAGCGTCGCTCCCGCCGGGACGCCGACGACCGACGCCGCCGGCACCACGAGGAGCTCCGCCTGCGCGCCGCCCTCCGGACGCCGCGGCAGGACGGCCGCCATCACGGCGTCGCCGGCCGCGACGTGCTCGACGCCCGCGCCGACCGACTCGACGACGCCCGCGGCGTCCATGCCCGGCACCCAGGGCGGCGGTAGCTCCTCGGCGCCGCGCTGCCGGAGCCCCACGTCGGTCGGGTTCACGGCCGCCGCCCTGACCGCGAGACGCACCTCGCCTGCCGCCGGCTCGCGGACGTCGCGCTCGACCACCTGCAGGACCTCGGGCCCTCCCGGCTCGACGATCCCGACGGCCCGCGTTCTCGTCACAGCCATGCGAGCAGCTCGGCCACGGTGTCGACGGTGAGGTGCGGACGGCGCCGCTCCGGGATCCGGGCGAGGTCGAGGGCGCCGCTGATGCCGCTGCGGACGAGCACCGTCGTCGAGCGGCCGAGCCGGCCGAGCGCGACGTCGAGCTTGACGTCGTCGCCGACGACCGCGATCTCGGCCGGCGGCACGCCGAGCCTTCGCCCCATCTCGCGCACCGCCGCCCGCGAGGGCTTGCCGACGACGATCGGCCGCGCACCGCTCGCCTTCGCGATCGCTGCGGTGATCATCGCGCCGCGGCTGAGGATCGGCCCGCTCGCCCCCGCATAGGCCGGCACGTAGCTGCCGGTGAGGAGCCGGGCGCCGGCGATCACGGCGCGCGCCGCCCGCTCGAGCTCGTCGAAGTCCGCCCGGTCGGTGTGCGCGACGAAGACGGCGTCGACGCGGGTGCCGTTGCCGCCGTCGACGAGGCGCACGCCGGCGCCCTCGAGGTAGGCGCGCGCGGCCTCGGTCGCGAACGACAGGACGCGTGCCTCGCCGTGGAAGCGGTCGAGGTACGCCTGCACCGAGCAGAGCGGCGTCAGGGCCTGCCCGTCCGCGACCGGGAGCCCCGCCGCGCGCAGCTGGCGCGCGAACGCGTCCGGCGCCACGTGGCTGCCGTTGGTGAAGACCGCATACGGACGGCCGGACGCGGCGATCCGCTCGAGCACCTCCCGGGCGCCGGGGATGGCGTGCACCTCCTCGGGCCCCGTGCGGTGCACGAGCGTGCCGTCGACGTCGAAGACGAAGCCGCGGACGCCCTCAAGAGGCACGGCGCCACACCACCAGGTCGTCGTCCTTGCGGACGCGGAGGTACGAGATCGAGGGACGGCGCTCGATCTCGCGCAGCAGGCGGACGAGCGGCGCACGACCGGCCGCAGGGCCCGACGGGAGGCGCTCGGCGATCGGCGGTGCGGCGCGCATCGCGTCGACCTGCTCCTGCGGCATCGTCAGCCGCAGCAGGAGCTCCTCGTCCGAGATGCGGTCGCCGAACCGCGCCCGGGCGCCGTCGAGGCCGACCGGCCGGGCGTCGCGCAGCCCGTCCGCCTTCGAGAGCGAGAGCACCCGGTCGGCGACGTCCGGATCCGGCGGGGCGGCGAACGTGCCGTAGTGGCCGAGGAAGTAGCGCACGGTCTCGTCCGAGACGTCGAGCCAGCGCTCCGGGTCGATGACGTTTCGCGTCGCCTGGTGGGCGACGAGCTGGGAGACCGGCGTGACGAGGATCGGCCAGCCCATCTCCTGCCGGACGCGCGTCACCTCCTCGAGCACCGCGTCGAAGAGCTCCGGCCGGCGGATCTCCTCGAGCATCCGCCGCGTCGTCGTCACCATCCCGCCCGGCAGCTGATGGTGGTAGTAGGCGGCGTCGTACTCGCGGGGGACGCCCGCAGGCAGGCCCTTCTCGCGCACGAGCTCGCGGAAGTAGTCGGTCACGCGCGCGAGCGCGTCGAGGTCGAGCCGGTGCCCGTGGCCCTCGGCCGCCAGGTTCCGCAGCGTCGACGCGACGGTCGGCTGCGACGTGCCGTTGCCCGCCGGCCCGACCGCGGTGTGGAGCACGTGGAAGCCGGCCCGCAGGCCCTCCATGTAGACGAGCGGGGCGAGGCCGATCGTGCAGTGGCTGTGCAGCTCCACCGTCCGTCCGGTCGCGACGAAGTGCGGCGCGAGCTCCCGCACGGCGTCGGTCGTGAGCAGGCCGCCCGGGTCCTTGAGGTAGAAGCGGTCGACGTCCGGGCAGTCCGCGAGCGCGGCGACACGCTCGGCGTAGTAGGCGTGCGTGTGCACGGGGCTGATCGAGTAGGTCAGCCCGACGACGATCTCCTCGACGCCCTCCTCGCGGGCCATGCGGGCGACGCGCCGGAGCGCCCTCGGGTCGTTTGCGGGCTCCGCCAGCTGGAAGCGCCGGATGCCGTTGCGGACGACGCAGCGGAAGGCGAGACGCATCACCTCCTCGTCGCACGGCTGCCAGGCGATGAAGCGCATGCCGGTGGTGATGAAGTTGAGGAGCGTGTCGGGCATCGCGGCGCGCATCAGGCGGATCAGCTCCCACGGGTCCTCCTGGTGGAAGCGCACCGAGACCGCCATGTGCGTGCTCGACGTGAAGTCGAGGGCGTGGAACCCGACCCGCTCCATCGTCGGCGCGATCGCGAGGATGTCGTGCGCGGTCAGGCCGGTGGCGCCCCAGAGGCTCTGGTTGCCGTCCCGTGTCGTCGTGTCGACGATGTCGATCGTCCGGCCGGCGCCCGTCACGAGGCGAGCTCCACGCGGAAGAGCGGTTGGTCGTATTCGACGAGCTGCGCGTTCTCGGCGTGCACCTCGGCGATCGTGCCCGCAACCCCTGCCGGGACCGAGTTCATCATCTTCATCACCTCGATGATGCAGACGATCGTGTCGGGCGCGACGCGCGTCCCGACCTCCACGAACGGCGGCTTCCCGGGCGCCGGGGCGCGGTAGAAGGTGCCGAGCATCGGCGAGACGATCGTGGACGGATCGTCCGCGTGCTCGTGCCCGTCCTCGGCCGGCACGCCGGCGGACGGTTCAGGCGCGGGTGGGGGAGCGGCCGATTCGGACCCGGCGGCCGCGCCGCCCCGCAGCACGTGGAGCGAGAGGCCGTCGGTCTCGATCCGGAGCTCGTCGAGCCCCGACTCGTCGATGATCCGCAGGATCTCGCGGACGTCGTCGTCGCTGAGCGCCATCTCCCCGGCCCTACGCCTCGTCGCCTCCGCCGGCGCCGAACATGCTCATGACGAGCGACATCGCCGACCCGGACGTCGTCGGCTGCGTGCGCTTCGGCACGGCCGTCACCGGCCGCGACTGGACGACGAAGAGGCCCGCCGGCAGCTCGCTGCCCCTGGCGATCGCCCACTCGACGTCCTGGTGGGAGCCGAAGTAGCGCTCGACCCGGCGGCCGACGTCGACGAGCGCCTCGAGCGCCGCGCGGTCGAGGCACGGTGCCGCCTGGCGCTCCGTCGGCACGTCGACGCGCACCGCGCCGCGTTCGGCGGCGTCGGGCACGTACTCGACCTCCTTCGCGTGGACGTGCTCGCGGACGACCTCGCGGGTGACCTTGCTGACGAGGTAGTCGTCCGGCGTCACCTCGCCGCCGACGACCGCGAGACCGAGGCCCCAGCTCGCGTTGACGGCGATCATGCTCGGGTCACCGCTCACGGGATTGCAGGTGAACATGACGCCCGACACCTCCGCGTCGACCATCAGCTGGACCGTCACGCCCATCGCCGGCTCGCCTGTCGCCTCCCCGAGCCGAGCCCGGTAGGCGATCGCGGGCGGGCTGTAGAGGCTCACCCAGCAGTCGCGCAGCGCGTCGCAGACGTGGTCGGCGCCGCGCACCCAGAGGTACGTCTCCTGCTGGCCGGCGAACGTCGCGTCCTGGCTGTCCTCGCCGAGCGCGCTCGAGCGGACGGCGACGGGCGGCTCGGCGACGCCCGCCTCCGACGCCAGCTCGGCGTAGCGCCGTGTCACCTCGTCGCGGACGACGTCGGGCACGGGTGCCGATCGCATCGCCTCGCCGATCGCGTGCGACGCGGCGCCGAGCGAGTCGACGTCGCCGGCCGACAGGCGGGCCGTCGCGGCGGCGATCGTCCCGCCGAGTCCCGCCTCCTCGACGAAGGCGCGGAAGGCGGAGGTCGAGACCGCGAACCCGGGCGGGACGGCGATCTCCGCCGCGATCAGCTCGCCGAGGCTCGCGCTCTTGCCCCCGAATGCCGCGCTGTCCGCGTGGCGAAGCTCCGCGAGTGGACGCGTGTGAGTCATGCCCGCTCCCGGCGCCGGCAAAGCCGGCACCTCCGCCCGGTCCCCGCTCCGGCACCGGCCAGGCCGGTACCTGCGCTCCCGGCCGGCTCCGTCGAGCCTACGCCGGTGCTGACCTCCGTCGAGCCCACGCTCATGCGGCTCCTTCGAGGATGGTCACGGTGCCCGCCGAGCCGTCCACGCGGATGCGCTGTCCGGTCGCGATCTGCGAGGTGGCGCGACCGGTGCCGACGACGGCAGGCAGCGCGTACTCCCTGCAGACGATGGCCGCATGGGACATGACGCCGCCGATGTCGGTCACCGCCGCCGTGATCTTGGAGAAGATCGGCGCCCACGCGGGCGAGGTGATCGAGCAGACGAGGATCTCGCCGTCGCGGACGTCGCCGATCTCGCGCACCGTCTTGACGACGCGCGCGACGCCCTCGACGACGCCCGGCGAGGCGGGGGTGCCGGTCAGCTCGGAGCCGCCCTCGCTCGCACGCGCCCACGCGTGCACCCGCTGCGTCGTGACGCCCCAGAGCATGATCAGGGCCGGGTCGAGGATCGCCTCGGGCACGGCGCCGACGGCGGGCGGCGGTGTCCACTCGGCGAGCTTCGCGAGCAGCTCGCGCCGTCGCGCGACGATCGGCGGCCAGTACATCGGCCCGCGCGCCTGGCCGCCCGTCGCCCAGGTGAGCAGCAGCTCGTCGAGCGCCGCGTGCACCTCGAGCCGCGAGAGCTGGAAGATCGCGTCGCGGTCGGGGAGGAAGTCGTGCGCCACGAGCAGGTCGCCGAACTCGCGGATCTTGTTCCACCAGCTCGTCAGGAACCAGTAGTCGGCGAAGAACTTGTGCTCCTCGACGTACGGGAAGACCGTGCGGGCGAGGCCGAGCAGCTCGTCGAAGCCCTTCCGCGTCTCCGGGTCGAGCAGCGCGCCGTACTCCTCCGCGAGGCGTTGGCGCTCGGCCGCGATGCGATCGGAGGGAGGCTCGATGTCCTCGCCGGCCCGCAAGGCGGCGATGTGGCCGGTCAGGGAGGCGTACGGGATCGTCGGGTCGTCGAGCCAGCTGCCGTAGTAGTGGTAGAGGCCGTCACCCGTGGCCATGTGGAACCACGGATCCTTGACCTGCTCGAGCTCCTCGAGCCACGCGCGGCCGGCCTCGCTCCTCGCCAGCTCCGCGTCGATCTCCTGCGGCGACCGGCCCTCCACGAACGCGGCGTCGACGCCGGTGTCGATCGCGAGCCGTGCCAGGCGACGCAGCTCGGCGTCGGGCCGGAAGAGGAGCACGTCGAGCCCGGCGACCATCTGTGCGACGTGCTGGTCGGGGATGTCGGGCAGGTTGGCCTTGCACAGCTCGGCGAAGGTGACGTAGGCGCCGTAGCCGAGGAGCAGGAACTCGAAGTGGTACTGCCACATCAGGTCGTGGAGCCGGAGCACGCGGCGGTAGGCGTCGAGCACCGCGCAGTAGCTCGTCTCCTGCTCGCCGAAGGTCACGTCGTCCGGCTCGTACTCGCCGAGCGCCGGGACGCGCAGCGCGTCGAGCTCCTCGACGAGCGCCTCCATCTGCGCGCGCCAGCGCCCGTAGAGCTCGTCCCAGTTCGCGTAGTAGTGGCCGGCGTGCTTCTGGAAGTGCTCGACGCGCGCGGCGATCTTCTCCGGGTCGGTGACCGGGTTGCCGGAGATGTAGATGTAGCCGTTGATGCAGCGCCAGTCGATGCCCGCCGCGGGTGGCACGGCGAAGACGCGGTTCTGCCAGGTGCCGAGCGCCTGGTAGGCGGTGTCGATGCAGATCGCGTCGAACGCGGGCATCGGCACCGGGAAGTGCATCGAGTTCCAGAACCAGAAGCGCTGCTCGTCCGCGGCGCGGCGGTCCTCGTCGAACCGCCCGTAGTAGGGGACCATCTCCTCCCAGCCCTCGCAGCCGGGAGGTGTCTCGACCTCGTATGGGCTGGGGAACGATCCAACCTCCGACGCTGCCGCCATCTGGTCTCCCTCCTCGAAGCGGGGATTCGCTCGTGCGCCCGTCAACTGCCACGGGTAGTTCTACCTTGCATCCCCCGGCGCGTCTTGACGGCCGGCGAACGCTTGCCGGGGGGCCGGGCATCGTGAGCAGACTGGCGGATCGTGCTCGACACGCGCATTCCCGTCCCGGCCCCGGCCGCACGTACTCCGCGAGTCGCCGCGTCCGTCTCTCCGATGCCGCGGATCGGCTGCAGCGCGCTGCGGGAGAACCACGATGATGGTCGCGAGACGCGGGCGCTACGCTCTGTTCATGAAGAGCGGGAAGTTCCTCGGCATCCCCTACGACTGGCGCCGACCGACGAAGGAACGCGCCAGGAGCAGGTACTGGAACCCCTCCGAGCCGCGTCTGATCGTCCCGAAGGTGTACGGCTGGGGCTGGACGATCAACCTCGCGCGCCTGTTCGGGCGCCGCTGAGCACACGTTTGCCGGGAGCGGTCGACGCCCCGCGACCGGGAGTCGTTCGGCTGCACTCCTGACCGATCGATGTTTGTGCACCGGCCGGTTCGCGCAGAACAGGCGGATGAGCATCGGCATGGTCGTCTCCCTTCAAGGCTGGTCGAGCCGCGGACTGCGGCAGAGGAGGTTCAGATGAAGTCGCACCGGATCCGCCGGCCGTCCCCGGCGATGGTGGTCGCCTGTCTCGCGCTGCTGGTCGGTCTCGGCGGCACCTCGTACGCAGCCGTCAAGCTGCCGCGGAACAGCGTCGGCACCGCACAGCTCAGGAAGAACGCCGTCACCTCGGTGAAGGTCAAGAACCACTCGCTCCGGCTCGTGGACTTCAAGGCCGGTCAGGTGCCTGTGGGCCCGGCGGGTCCGGCCGGTCCGCCAGGCCCGGCCGGTGAGGCGGGCGCGGCAGGCCCGGCCGGCCCGGGGGCGAAGTGGGCGCTCGTGAAGTCGGACGGCACGATCGTCGCCCAGTCAGGGGGACTGACGTTGACGTCGAAGCCCAAGGCGGGCGAGTACATCCTCGACTTCGGCAGCGAGGTGACCGGCCACCTGATCCTCGCCTCCTCGGCGCTCGCGGGCGACGCCAGCTTCCGCGGTGTCGTGTCGGCGGGGCCGTGCGGCGGCACGGGCGAGGGCCTTACGTGCCCGTCCGGCAACGACACCAGCCACGTCGTCGTGTTCACCGACAACCCGGGCGAGACGGCGACCCAGGATCATGCGTTCTACATCGCGGTCGTCGGTTGACCCGAGCGAGAGAGCCTCGGGCCGCCGCGGGAGCGTGCGACTGCGGGGGCGCCGTGTGACCTGAAGCCCCGTCAGCGGCGTCTGTCCGGGGCCAGGGCAGCGGTCAGCGCGTGGAACGCGCGGTGATGGTCGCGCGTGACCGCCTGGTCCAGCGGACGCGGCAGGCTCGACAGCTTGACGATCACGAGCGACGCCGTCGGGACGATCCAGAGGAACTGGCCGTAGATGCCGGTGCCGAAGAAGGTGCCGTTCTCCTCGCCGGTGCACCACCACTTCGTGCTGTAGCTCCCGTCCGGGTAGGCGGTCGCGAAGTCGCTGCCGGCGACGAGCGAGCGATCGCCGTGGAGGTGTCGTTCCGCCCAACCGGCAGGGGCCGCCCTGAATCCGTCCGTCCCGCCGCCGCTGAGCATCAGATACCCGAAGCGGGCGAGGTCGCGGAGCGTGACGGAGATGCCGCCGTTGGCGAAGGCGAAGCCCGCCGAGTCGACCGTCACGGCGGCATCGTGCTCTGCGCCGATTCTCGACCAGACGACGTCGGCCAGCAGTCGCGGGTAGCGGCGGCCGCTCGCCCGCTCCAGCACCCACGCGAGCGCGTCCGTCGTCGCCGAGCAGTAGCGGAACGCCTCACCGTGCGGGCCGTCTCGACGCAGCGAGGCGAGGAACGCGTACGAGTTCGGCGGATCCTCGGGGCGGCGCGGCCGCCAACCGGCGGCGCGATCCTGCGCCTGCACGTCGGAGCCGGGATCCTCGTAGTCCTCGCTGAACGCGACCGAGGCGGTCATGTCGAGCAGGTGCGCGATCGTCGCCTCGCCGAACGCGGATTCCCACAGCTCGGGGACGTAGGTCGACGCGCGTGCCGTCAGGTCGAGCACGCCGCGGTCGACCAGGTCGCCCGCGACGGCGCCGCACAGGGACTTCGAGATCGAGTGGAGCAGATGGAGCGAGCGGGGGCCCATGCCGTTGAAGTAACGCTCGCAGCAGATCCGGCCCTCTCGGAGGACGAGGAAGGCGTCCGTGTACGTCTCGCGGAGGAAGCCGTCCAGGGTCGTGCCTGCGCCGACGCCGTCGAGCGAGAGCCCGTCGAGATCCTCGGGCGCCGCCTCGAGCGGGAGTACCGGCCCGTCTCCACGCGACACGATCGCGGAGGGGACGAGCTCGGCAGCGTGCTGGAACCCCCAG
This sequence comes from uncultured Thermoleophilia bacterium, assembly GCA_963762675.1. GTDB lineage: Bacteria > Actinomycetota > Thermoleophilia > Gaiellales > Gaiellaceae > Palsa-739. The sequence goes on from CAVXLS010000003.1 coordinate 696,503, forward strand.
CGGTTGTACGGGCCGTCCTGCCAGTTCGCGAGCGTCACGTGCTGCGCCGGCGGCGGAGGCGCGCCCTCCATCAACCCGAGCTCCGCCGCCGTCGCCGGACCCCGGTCGCCGACGCGGGTGGTCACTCCGTCGCCTCCGTTCCGAAGTGGCACGCGGCAGCGTGGCCCGACCCCTCGAGGGTCGGCTCCTCGCGCTCGCAGATCGCCGGCAGGCCGAGACGATGGCTGAGCGGGCAGCGGGGGTGGAACCTGCAGCCGGAAGGGATCGCCCACGCCGGGGGAGCCTCGCCGCGCAGGGGTGGGGGAGTGTCCAGCGTCGCGTGGCCGCGTCCGCGTCTGCTCCCGAGCAGTGCGCGCGTGTACGGATGGCGGGGCGCGGTGAGCACCTCCGCGGCTGGCCCCTCCTCGACGATGCGACCGAGGTACATGACGCCGATCCGGTCGCTGAGGTGGCCGATCACCGAGAGGTCGTGCGAGATCAGGAGGAAGGAAAGGCCGTGCTCGTTCCGCAGCGCGAGCAGGAGGTTGAGGATCTGCGCCTGGACGACGACGTCGAGCGCGGACGTCGGCTCGTCGAGCACGAGCAGCCGCGGCCCCGTCGAGAGCGCCCGGGCGATCACCACGCGCTGGCACTGACCGCCGGAGAGCTCGTGCGGGTAGCGGCGGAGGAGCGCTGTCGAGAGCCCGACCTCGCCGAGCAGCCACTCGATCCGCGTGCGCAGCGCGGCGCCGCGCGCGATGCGGTGCGTGGTGAGCGGCTCGGCGACGAGCTGCCCGAGCGTCATGCGCGGGTCGAGTGCCGCTGCCGGCTGCTGGAAGACGAGCTGCATCTCGCGGCGCGCCCGCCGCAGCGCACCCCGGTCGGCGGACACGAGGTCGACGCCGTCGTAGCGGATCGAGCCGGCGGTCGGCTGCTCGAGACCGAGGATGCAGCGGGCGACGGTCGTCTTCCCGGATCCCGACTCGCCGACGAGGCCGTAGACCTCACCGGGCTGGAGCCCGAAGTCGACGCGGTCGACGGCGCGAACGGGTCGCTCGCGCCGCCGTCGCGGCGGGAACTCCTTGACGAGCGAGCCGACCTCGAGGAGCGCGCTCATCCCGTCACCTCCCCGTGACGGTTCGGTGAGCAGCTCGTGACCGGTGTCAGAGACCGGGACGTGTCGAGAACCGCCAGGCTCATGCGGCGTCCCAGCGGTAACAAGCGACATTCCGCGTGACCGGTGTCAGAGACCAGGACGTGTCGAGAACCGCCAGGCTCATGCGGCGTCCCAGCGGTAACAGGCGACGCTGCGCGCAGGCCCGACCTGCGTCAGCGGCGGCACCCCGCTTGCGCAGACCGCCTCGGCGAGCGGGCAGCGTGGCTCGAAGGCGCAGCCGGGCGGAACCTCGACGCCCGTCGGAACGTTGCCGGGGACGGCCCGGAGCGGCGCCCCCGGCCGCCCGCGGCGCGGCAGCGAGTCGAGCAGGGCGTGCGTGTAGGGGTGATGCGCCCGGGTGAGCAGCTCTGCGGCGGGGCCCGACTCGACGACGCGACCCGCGTAGAGGACGGCGACGCGGTCGCAGAAGTCGCCGACGAGGTCGAGGTCGTGGCTGATGAAGAAGACCGCGAAGCCGTGCTCGCGCTGCAGGGAGCGCAGAAGCCGCAGGATCTGCTCGGCGAGCGTCACGTCGAGCGCGGTCGTCGGCTCGTCCGCGATCAGGAGGCTCGGCCGGCAGAGGATCGCCATCGCGATCATCGCGCGCTGCAGCATCCCGCCCGACAGCTCGTGCGGATAGAAGCGCATCGTGCGCTCGGGGTCGGGCAGCTCCACCTCGCGTAGCCGCTCGACGACGAGCTTCGCGCTGTCGCGACGTCCGAGGCCGAGGTGCCGCTCGGCGACCTGTTGGAGCTGCCTCCCCAGCGGGAAGACGGGGTTGAAGCTCGTTCCCGGGCTCTGGAACACCATCGAGATCCGGCTGCCCCGGAGGGCCCGCAGCTCCCGCTCGGGGAGCGTGAGGACGTCCCGGCCGTCGAAGACGATTCGTCCGCTCGTGCGGGCCGCAGGAGGCAGCATGCGAAGGATCGAGAGGCTGGTCACCGTCTTGCCGCAGCCGGTCTCGCCGACCACGCCGAGCGCCTCGCCGGCCGCGAGCTCGAGGCTGATGCCGCGGACGGCCCGGGTCGTGACGCGCCCGTCCCGGACGAAGTCGACCGCGAGGTCGTCGATCTCGAGCAGCGTGCTCATCGGGCGTTCTCCGCCCGATGAGCGGGTGGAGGGGGTGTGGGGGGACCGGGAGGTTCCCCCACACGAGACAGAAGAAGGGGGCAACGTGGGGGAAACCTGGTTTCCCCCACGGGAGCGAGCCGAAGGCGAGCGACGGTCATGTGCCGCTGCGGGGGTCGAGGAGGTCGCGTAGCGCGTCGCCGAGGAGGTTGAAGCCGAGCGCGACGGCGAAGATCGCGAGGCCCGGGAAGGTGGCGATCCACCACTCCGTGACGACGGTCGTCCGGCCGTCGGAGACCATCAGCCCCCAGTCGGGCGTCGGCGGCTGCGAGCCGAGACCGAGGAAGGAGAGCGAGCCGACGGCCAGGATCACCGTGCCCGCGTCCACCGTCGCCTGCACGAGGATCGGGGTCAGCGCGTTCCGGAGCACGTGACGCGCGAGGATCGTGCGCGTCCGGACGCCGAAGACGCGGGCGGCGTCGATGAAGGGCGCCTGCCGCAGCGACTGCGCGACCGTGCGCGAGAGGCGCGCGTACCAGGGCCACCAGGAGACCGCCAGCGCGAAGATCGCGTGCAGCAGGCTCGGGCCGAGCAGGGCCGCGATCACCATCGCCAGCAGGAGCGGCGGAAAGGACAGGAACAGGTCGGTGAACCGCATGAGCGCCTCGTCGAGCCGGCCGCCGCGGTAGCCGGCGACGAGCCCGAGCGGTAGTTGATGTTCTGCGAGGTGCCCATCGCGAGCGTGTGCGGCACGAGCAGCACCGACTTCGCGTCGTAGAGGGAGGCTCCGGGCGCCTGCTGGTAGATGAGCTTCATCGCCTTCGAGTAGTCGACCTGCGCCTTCGCGGTCGAGATTCCGGTGATCGCGGCGCCGGCGTCCACGAGCTTGTCGTAGGCGGGGTCGTTCCAGTAGCTGAGGTTGAAGAACGGCTTCGCGCTCGAGTGGTAGAGCGAGTAGAGGTTGTCGGAGCCGGCGTCGCTGTAGGTGGGCCAGTAGAGGAGCAGGAAGATGTCCTGCGCCTTCTTCGGGTCGGCCTTCGCGGTCGCCCACTGCTGGTTGAAGAGGATCCCCTTGATGTCGACGGTGACGCCGATCTTCGCGAACGCGTCCTTGATCAGCGGCGCGAAGCGTGCCTCCGCCTGGTTCTCGGCCGCGTACGTCAGCTTCAGCGTGAAGCCGCCTCCGGGATGGCCGGCCTGCGCCAGCAGCTTGCGGGCCTTCGTCAGGTTCTGGCGGTACTGCGGGGTCGTCGCGCTCCACGGGAAGATCCCGTGCGGGACGGGGCCGCGCGCCTGCGACGCGTACCCGTGGGCGCCGACCTTGATGATCGCGCCGTACGGCATCGCGTAGGAGAGCGCCTGGCGGACGAGCACGTCGTCGAGCGGCGGGCGGGTGGTGTTGAAGAAGGCGACGTAGTTCTGCGTCGTCGGCTGCACGAGCTTCGTGTAGGTGTCGCCCGCCGCGAGCTTCGCGACGTTCTCCAGCGGCACCGAGAGAGCGAGGTCGACCTGGCCGGACGTCAGCATCTGCTGCTGGACGATCGCCTCCGGCGTGATCTCGACCGCGACGTTCAGGTAGCGGTTGCCGGCCCAGCCGCCCCAGTAGTCGGGATAGGCGGAGAGCACGACCTGCGAGCCGGCCGTGTACGACTTCAGCGTGTACGGGCCGGTGCCGCATTCCTTGCCCGACTCGAAGTAGTTCGGATCGGACGCGGCGGCCTTCAGGGCGGCGGGGCAGACGATCCAGGCCCCGTACTCGGACGACGCGATCAGGTCGACGCGGGAAGGCGCCTTCATGTGGAAGACGACCGTCGAGGGGTTCGGCGTCGTGATCGACTTCAGCGAGAGCCAGATGAACGACGCGCCGCCGCTCTTGGCCGCGGCGTCGATCGACTCCTTGACGGCGGCCGAGGTGAGCGGCTCGCCGTCGTGGAAGGTCACGCCCTGGCGGAGGTGGAACGTCCACGTCTTGCCGTCCTTCGAGCGCGACCACGACGTCGCGAGCGCCGGCCGGAACGGCGTCTTCGCGCCGCGCGGGTTCGCCCACAGCAGCGGCTCGTAGATGTTCGCCATGTAGAGGACCTCGGTCGAGAACGACTTGATCGGGTCCCACGTCGTCACGTTCGCCGTCGCGGCGACCCGGAGAAGCTGCTGCGACTGGGCCGTCTTCGCCGACGACGCCCATGCTGCCGTCGCGGCGACCGAGGCCGCCGCGACGATCGCCACGACCGCCGTGAACCGCATGCTGCCACGCATCTGACCACCCTCCCGTGGATGAGGCAAGGGAAACGTTGCGGGTGAGTCTCTGCCGCCGGGCCGTGCCAGTCCAGGACCCATTCAGTTGTGAGATCATGCCTTTGAGGCATCGATGGAGCTGCGAGTCCTCCGCTACTTCCTCGCCGTCGCCGACCACGGCTCGGTGACGGCCGCCGCGCGAGAGGTGCACGTTGCGCAGCCGTCGCTCTCCCGGCAGCTGCGCGCGCTCGAGGCCGAGCTCGGCGTCGAGCTCTTCGTCCGCGACGGCCGTGCGCTGCGTCTCGCGCACGCCGGGCGCCGCTTCCTGCCGATCGCCCGCGATCTCGTCGCGCGCGCCGACGTCGCGGGCGCGACGATGACCGCGCTCGCGCACGGGCTCAACGTCCCGCTGGCCGTCGCCGCCCACGCGACGACGATCGCCGACGTGATCGCGCCGTTCGTCGCGTCCCGCGGGCGGACGACGGTGACGCCGACGTTCGTCGCGGCAGGCGCCGACGCCGCGTACACGGCGCTGGCACGGTCGGAGGTGGACGTTGCGATCTCGACGAGCCCGCCGCCCCGCGACACAGCGGCCGTCCAGGTGGCGGAGTTCCCGATCTGGGCCCAGGTGCCGGCGACGCACGCGTGGGCGTCGCTCGACGAGGTCGCGCTCGAGCTGCTGCTCGGCCAGCCGCTCGTCCTGCTCGACCAGAGCTTCGGGACGCGGCGGGTCTTCGACACGGAGGTCAGCCGCTCCGGCGCCGCCTACGAGCTCGCCGCGGAGGTCGGCGTCCCCGAGATCGCGCAGGCGCTCGCCTCGGCAGGGCGGGGGGTGGCCGTCGTCACCGACGAGCCCGCCTACGGGCTGCACGCGGTAGCGGTGACGGGCGCGGGCGGCCGGCTCGGGATCACGCTGTACGCGGCCTGGAGCCCGACCCACTACGCCGTCGAGGCGATCCGGGAGCTTGCCGGGGCGCTTGCCGCCTTCTGCGCGGCCGACCGATCGGCCGCGTGAGGGTAGGCGGGCCCTGCGATCCGTGCCCGCACCGATGGGCGCGGGCCGAGCGCGCGAACAGTCAGTACGGAGACGTGGAGACCCCGGAGCATCGGGAAGTGGCGCACGTTCGTCGTCAGCAGATCGGCCTCCAGGAGCAGTGCCGTGGCGGCGATGAGGTAGCCCGCGTCGTCGATTCCGCTCTGAGCGCGGCGATGCTTGCGCGCCAGCTCCCCGGCAGCGCGAGCGATCTCCTCACCGACCGCGACCCATGCGACAGCCGAGAAGAACTGCTCGACCGCGGGCAGCTCGTCGTCTCGTACTCCGGCGAGGAGCTCGAACCGAACGACCTCGCTGGCGGCGAGGGTTTCGTCGTTCTCGACGAGCTCTCTCAGGAGGTCGACCGCCGCCTGGTGGCCTCGCAGATGGTCGACGGCGACCGTCGTGTCGAGGAGCTTCACCCGAGCCCGAGGCGGCCCAGGCGTTCGGAGAGGTCGCCGCGAACCGAGTCCACGTACTCGTTGCCGGTGAGGCCGCGGCCGCGCCAGGAGCCCGCGCTTGCGGCGAGCGCCTGGAGCCTGTCAGCCTTCGTCGGCTGTCCGAAGGTGCGTCGTACTGCACGCCGCACGAGCTCTGACCGCGAGGCACCGGTCACACGCGCGACGCGGTCGAGGAGCTCGAGCTCGTCGTCTCCCAGGTAGATCTGCGTCCTTCCCATGGTGTCATTATACACCACTATGTGGCCCGAGCCACGCCCGCCTACGAGACCTTGCCGTCCATGTGCTCCGGGAGCCGCCCGTCCCAGCGGCGGAGCTCGAGCGCCAGCCGGATCGCCCAGCCGCCGTAGCGCTCCCGGAGCCGTTGGACCGCGAGCGCGAGGTTGAGCAGGATGATCGCGCTCCCTGCGCCGATCAGCGGCGGCGCCCAGGCGGGCATGGCGCTCAGCCTACTCGTTGACCGGTGCGCGGCCGGGGTCACGCGTCGGGCGCCGTCGCGCCTCGCTCCGGACCGCACGTCGGTCCCGTTCGGGTCCGTCCCTTCGGCGGTAGGGCTGCGTCCGCCGGCGTGCTCTTCTCGAGCGAGCGGACGTGAGCCGCGTCATAGACGGTGTCGTCTCCTGCGGCCTGGCCCTAGGTCAGGACACGGCACCCGAAATCCGGCGCGGCTGCACGTCCGCTGCTGAGGCTAGTCGCTGCGGGCTCCCCCGCGTGTCACTCGTTCGAGTGATTCGCGGACGGCGTGAGGGGCGGTCAGGAGGCGGTCGCGTCCGGCTCGGGATCGCCGGACGGATCCTGCTCGCTCCCCGCCTCGACGGGCCTGAGGTCGGAGAGGAGCTCCTCCGGCTCCCGCGGTCGCGGCCGGCGGGTGGCTCATCTGGTCGAGCCCCTCCAGCTGCTCGAGCGCCGCCTGCGCGATCCCGACGAAGGCGTTCGTCTTCGCCTCGACGAACGCCTTGAGGGCGTCCGCCTCCTCGCGGAGCCGGTCGACCTCGGCGCCCGCCTCCCGGACCATCCGCTCCGTCTCGGCGCGCGCGAGCTCGAGCGCCTCCTTGCGTTCGGCCGCAAGCTGCTCTCGCTGGTCGGCGGAGTCTCGCTTGAGGGCGGCGAAGTCGCGCTCGAGCCGGTCACGCTGGCCCGCGACCTCGCGCTCGGCCGCCTCGGCCTCCTCGCGTGCCTTCGCGAGCAGGCGCTCGGCCTCCGCCTCCGCCTCCGCCTCCATCAGCTCGGCCTTCTCCTGCGCGGAGGCGACGAGCTGGTCGCTCATCGAGGTCGCGACGACGAGCGCACGCCCGATCGCCTCGGCGTCCGGTGCGTCGTCGTCCTCGGCCGCGCTCTTCAGCGTCCGCAGCTCGTGCTGCAGGCGGTCGCGTCTCTCGGCGGCGCGCTGGAGCGCCCCGGCCGCTTCGGTGAGCAGCCGCCGCGTCGCGTCCTCCTGGAAGCCGCGCATCGCGCGCGGCAGCTCGGCATCGTGCAGCTCGTTCAGGATCCGCGTCTCGCCGCTGTCCATGCCGCCATCATCACGGCGGCCGCCGGGGTCGCAACCGGGATCGGTCGGGCCGGAGCCTGTCCGAACAGGGGGCATCGGGCGTCGGCCGGCGTGTCCGGCGAGCCCGTGCCGATGGGGCCGAGGCCCATGAGGGCTCGACGAGCCGTGGGACCGTCCGTGTCGGAACCCCTGACCCGCGGCTCGGGGAAGACGTTCCGGGGCGCTACCGGTCTGCGCCGGTCACGCTCGACGGGGCGCGGCCTCCCGTCCGGGGTTCCCCTGACTCGCCGTCCGGCTCGTCCGACCTGCCCGGACGGGCGGGTCGTTGTGCCTATAGTGAGATTCGCCCGGATCGCTATGGGAGAGGAACGGGCGATGTTTCGTATCGGGGAGAGGATCAGAGCACGGTGGTACCGGCTCAGCTGGGACTTGCGCGCGAGCGTGGTCGTGCTTTCGCTCGCCGGCCTGGCGGTTGCAGGGATCTTCACCGTCTTCCTCGTCCGTCCGTCCGCGACCGCGAACGTGTCGACCTTCACCGAGGCAGTTCCGTATCAGGACTACCTGGCGCAGACCGTCACGGTCAAGAGGACGGTGACCATCAAGGGGAAGGCTGTCGTCAAGCGAGTTCCTGTCGTGAGGCAGGTCTTCCGGCCCCCGGTCACCGTGAAGCAGACGCGGACGTTCGTCCGCCCGGGCTCCGTGAGGGTCGTGACGCGTCCCGTCGTCCGCACCCGGCGCGTGGTCACGCGCAAGGTCGTGACCATGAACGGGAAGCCGGTCACGGTCAACCTCGTCAAGACGACGACGCAGGTGCAGACCCAGCTCGCGACCGTGACGAACCAGCAGACGATCGTCCAGAATCACACGGCCACCAGCACGCGAACCCAGACGGCGACCGTGGCGCAGACGGCGACGCTCACCCAGACCGAAACCGGGCCGACGACGACGCTGACGACGACGGTGACCGGGCCGACCGAGACGGTGACCGTGACCGGGCCGACGCAGACCGAGACGGTGACCGTGACCGTGACGACGACCGGGCCGTAGGCGGGCCGTCGGCACTCGTTCGCGGCCGGGACCGGTCGGGCTGGAGCCTGTCCGAACAGGGGGCTCGCAGCGGTTCCGCGCTGCCGTATTCTGCGTCTCCCGTGCCCATGCGTCCGGAAGATCTCAGCCTCTCGGGGCTGCCGAAGACGCCGTTCGGCGGCGTCAAGAGCGACGCCGTGGCCGACCTGCTGAAGCGCGTCGCCTGGGACTACCGGGAGGTGCTCGGGCAGAACAGGCAGCTCGGGCGGCAGGTGGACGAGCTGCTGCAGGCGAGGGAGGCGCTCGAGGCGCAGGTCGCCGCCCTTGAGGCGGCTGCCGCCGAGCGCAAGGAGCCCGACGAGCTCGCTCGTACCCTTCTCTCCTCCGCGCAGCGCACGGCACGCGAGCAGCGCGAGGCCGCGCGGCGCGAGGCGGAGCTGCTGCTGAAGAAAGCACGTGAGCGTGCGCATCAGATCGAGAACGAGGTGCGGGCGTCGGCGGAGGTGTGCCTCGCCGAGCTGGCGAAGCTCGAGGAGCTGCGAGACGAGGTGACCTCCGAGCTTCGCACGGCGCTCGAGGCGATCGTCGCCCTCGGGAGGGGGAGTCCGTCCGGGGACGAACCGGGGCAGCCGACCGACGAGAACGCGCGTCAGGACGCCCCCGGCACGCGAGACCGGGCTCCTGCCGGCCGCCTGAGCGCCGACTGAAGGCGCCGCGAGACCCGGGTGGACGCTCGGCGCGCGGGCGGTGTTTGCCGTGGCGCCGCTGTGGGCACGCTTCGCTGATCGTGGGTTGACCCGAAGGGGTGGGCGGGTCCAGACGCGGGGTGGGGGTGCGATGCATCGTGTTCCGAGTTGGTGCGATGTGCGGCATGCGGCTTGACTCTTCATCGGTTTAAGGTTGACTTTTCGCACTGCACTCCGGGGCGGGCAGTCAGAGGAGAGGGTTCGATGACGATTACTGCGGCTCACGCACCGACCCTCAGGGATTACGCCTACGTCGCCTACCGCATCGGCCCCGGGCCCGACGCCGAGGACGCTGTCCCCGAGACGATCGAGCGCGCGCTTCGCTACCGGGCCTCCTACGACGAGCGCAAGGGCTCGCCGTCCGCCTGGCTCGCCGCGATCGCCTCGCACGTGCTGGCCGACGCCGCGCGCGGGCGGCAGACGGCCGGCGAGCCGGTCCCCGAGCCGGACGGCGAGGTCGAGGATTTCGCTGCGGGCATCGAGCGGCGGCTCGACCTGCACGATGCCATGGCGTTCCTCGACGGCCGCTCGCGCGAGCTACTCGCGCTCCGCTACGGCGCCGACCTGAAGGCACGCGAGATCGCGGCGTTGCTGGGGCTACGGACGAACGCGGTGGAGGTCGCCCTCAGCCGCGCGATCTCCCGGCTCCGCGCGATCCTCGACGAGGGGGCACCGGCGGCCGAGAAGCGAGCATCCCCGGCCGCGCTCGAGGCCGAGCAGTAGGTGCGGTCGCCGCTCAGCGCTTCGTCAGCCGCCCCGGCTCGACATCGATCCCGTTTGCCTTCGCACGGTCGTGCTCTGCCTCGTGCGGGATGGCGGCATGCTCGCAGATGGCAGTGAGATCGCGATCCCAATGCCAGAGGACGACACCTGCACCCGCAGCTTCCGCGCACGCGGCGACGAGGTAGTCCATGGGCCGCCGGCGATGAGCGCCGGCGGTCGTCCCCGCAAGGCTGCGCAGCAGATCGAGTGCGCGCTGCGTCTCGACCTCACCCAGCGGCAGCCAGCGCAGGTGCCTCCACACCGCCCCCCAGTCCCGCTCGAGTTCTTCGCCGCTGCCGGGTCCGACGAGCACCTCCAGCGCCACCGGGACACAGGTCGCGATCGAGTCGGTACGGAGGCGCTCCGCCAGCAGGCGCGGCAAGTAGCTCGTCGGCCGCCGGCTAGCGCCTATCCAGATCGACGAATCGGCGAGGTAGAGAGGCGCCGGCACCGGTCGCTACGAGCCCCTGGGCTCGCGCCAGCCGGCCCACGTCTCCTCGTCCGGGGTGTGGATCTCGCCGGTCAGGACGTAGGCTGCCGCCGCTTCCAGCGCAGCCTTGCGATTGACCTCCCGCAGCGCGGTGTTGACCGTCTCCTTGATCCCGCGCGTACGGAGGGTCCTCTGGGCCTGCTCCAGTTCGTCCACGTCGATCTCGACCGTCGTCTTCTGATAGCTCATTCTGGACCGCGCTATGGTTTTGAATCCTCGACAAGTATAGCGAAGATGCTCCATAGGCGCCGTACTCGAACGCCAATGCGCCCGTAGGGATCGTGTGCGTCGCGTTCCGACGAGCCGGTGGCCGGCAGCTGTCGCCGCCGTGAGGGTCGAGCCCTCGACGCGGAGGGCCCGCTCGTCGCTCGCGAGGACGACGGCGGCCGCGGTAGGCGCCGCGAGCAGGATCCCGGCGGTGACGAACTGGAGTCGCGAGCGGTCGAGGAGCAGGGCGGCGATCAGGCCGGCGGCGAGGCCGAACCAGGAGCCGCGGCTGAACGCGAAGTAGAGCGTTGCCGCGAGCAGGGGTACCGGAGCTGCCGCGAGGGCCCGGCCGGCGAGCGTGCGCGCACGGGCGGCGAAGCCGAGCCCGAGCAGGGTGCCCATGACCACGAAGATGCCGAGCCCGTTGAAGTAGCCGATCGGGGTCGAGAGCTGGTAGCCGGTGGAGTACGGGTTGAACGTTCCGAGCCGGTCGGGCAGGACGCGTGTCCCGAGCGCATAGAGCGAGACGAGGGCGATCCCGGCGTAGACGCCCGCGAGCAGGCTGCCGGCGGTGCGCCGCTCGACGAGCAGCAGCCCGGCCGAGACAACGCCGAGGTAGGCGAGACAGCGAGTCACCTCGTCGAGCGTGCTCGGCACCGACGGCGTCCAGAGCGCGCTGGCCGCCGTCCAGCCGGAGAAGGCCACGAGCCCGCCGACGAGCACGAGGTCGAGCCGTCCGAACGCAACCCGCGCCCGAAGCACGAGGGTCAGCAGCGCCAGCAGCAAGGTGGTGAGCGCCGCCCACGACCACGTCGTCTGGAAGTAGCCGCCGCTGCTCGAGGCAATCCAGGCGACGGTCAGCAGCCCGTAGAGGAACGGCGGGAGCGCGGCGAGATCGAGCGTGCCCGCGAGCGACCCGATCCGGTTCAGGGCGGTTGTTCGCGTGTTCGTGACGATGGCGGCTGAGGCTAGCTCGGACGGGCTCGGCTTGCACCCCCTCGTGCAGCTGTCGCGCGTTCTGAGCGTGGTTATCGTGTGACGATGCCGGAGACGCGCTCGGAATGGTTTGTCCTGGTGCTCGGGCTCGCGGCCGTCGCAGGTCTCGTCTTCGTGGCAGTGCGTGCCGGGCACCACCCCGCGCCGGCGCGGGCGAGCTCCGCCGCCACGGTGTCGAATGTGCGACCCGCAAAGCCCGCGGCGAAGCCGGCGGTCGCCGCCACCGCAGTCCGCGCGGGGACGACCGCGACGACCACGACCGCCGCTGTTGCTGCCCCTCCGCGGCCGGCCATGCCGGCGAGCGCGCGCGTCGACCTGACGCTCCAGGCTGCACGGGGCGACAGCTGGGTCGAGGTGCGCGCCAGATCGTCCACGGCTGCGGTCCTCTACACGGGCACGCTCACGCGGGGCACGAGCAGGACGTTCCGCTCGTCCCGGCCGTTCTGGGCACGGTTCGGAGGCGCTGGCAACGTCGACGCCGTGGTGAACGGGCGATCGCTGACGCGCCCGGCCGGCACGTACAGCGCCCTCTTCGACCCGGAGGGATTCCGGCGCTCGAGCGGCTGACCTTCGACCCCAGCGTGTGCCTCTGACCCCTGATCGCGGGTCGCGTGCACTCAGGTCGCCTTCGCGGGCGGCCGGTACAGGTTGGGGTGGTAGAAGGCGTCGAGCGCCCGGGCTCTCTCGACCACGGTCTCGAACTGCTCGCCCAGCCGTTCGTCGTCGTAGCGGAGGCGGATCTCGTCGGTCGCAGGGTTCCACCAGAGCTGGACGCAGAGGCCCAGTCCGTGTCGCTCGGCAAGCTCGCGCCGGCGCATGCCTCGATTCTCGTCATCCGGGGTCGGCGCGACCCCGCCGATCGGACGGTTCTCGCCCCCGATCCGACGAGACTGGCTCGCGGACACGGCCGGGGGTGTGGCGTCCAGAAGGTGTGACCGCCTCGCGTCACGCGGCGACGCGGGCGCGCCGGTTCTTCGAGCACCGTGATGTCTGGGGGTCGAGGGTCGCGGCTCCTGGTGGGCGCGTCCGCAAGCTCATGGATCTCGGGCTGCCTGTCGATAGGGGTCGAGCTCGTTCGCGCCGACGCGACCTCGTACTGTCTTCAGACGGTCGGGGCTGCGACCGCCACCATGCACGAGACCGGCCCGAACGGCACTCCCCAGTCGGGCCCCTGCTGACGGGCGGCAACCCCGAGCATTGCCCGCGTCTCGGCAAGCGGCTCCTGTTCGAGCACGACGCTACTCGGCACGCCGCGGCCGACGCTTGCCGTCCCGGAGCGCAGGGGCCTGCCCTCGAGCAGGCCCCTGACATCCCGCGGATCAGCCGAGCGAGTGGAAGGGCCCGTCCGGCCCCGGCACCGCCGTGTGCGCGTGGTCGTGCGGGACTCCGACCGTGACGGTGCCCGAGCAGGTGGCGCCGTGACTGTCGGTGACCGTGTAGGCGATCGTGTAGACGCGGCCGTTCCCCGCGCCGTCGCGCTCCGCTCGAAGCTGGACCGAGCCGTCGCCGGCGAGCACGGCGTCGGGTGTCGTGCTGCCCGAGCCTCCTCCGACGAGCGGCTCGTCCTGGGTGACCCCGTCGACCTGGTACGAGACGCTGTCACCCGTGTCGGGGTCGGTCGCCCCGGAGAGCTGGACGGTGACGAGCTTGTGGTTGGCCGGCCAGAGCGCATCGGGCGTCACGGTCACCGCCGAGCAGACGGGCGGGCTGTTGACCGTGATGTCGACGCAGTCCTCGACGCTGTCGCTGCCGCCGCCGTCGCTGCCCGCGGCGGTCGCGCAGAGCTCGTGCGGACCGGCCGCGGGGCTGGACAGCGTGCCGGAGAAGCCGACGGAGACCGGTCCGGCGGCCGGCAGCGTCGTGTCCGGCGTGACCGCCACGGGGCTCCCGTCGACCGTGAGCGAGATCCCGGTCAGCTGCGACGCGATCACGTCCGGGACGATCGAGGCGGCGTCTGTGGGGTCGGTGATCGGTGAGCACGTGCCGCCGGTTCCGTCGGCGATGTCCTGCAGCGAGCCGTACGTCCCGCCGCTGCAGCCGCCCGACGCGCCGATCGCGAAGGTGTCGATCTTCACGTTGCTGACCGCAGAGTTGAGGTCGGCGACCGCCTGCGCCGCGTTCTCGCCCGACGGGCCGCCTCTGTTCGAGATCCCGTCGGAGAGGAACGCGACGAGCGTGTTCGTGTGCGCGACCGTCGCCGACTCCGCGAGCGCCTTCACGGCCTCGACCGCGGCCCAGAAGTTCGTGTCGCCGCCGAAGTGGTGGTTGACGAATAGATCGAATCCGTCGTAGGGGGCTCCCTGCGGATAGCGCGCGCCCAGGTAGGCGGACGCGAGCACCTGGTCGGCATAGGGGCCGTTGCCGTCAGAGGCGCCCGGCGCGACGAGCGCGTCATGGGTCACCGGGTCGAGGGCGAGCGCGGCCGCGTCCGTGAGCTGCCCAGGCCCGGTCACCGTTCCGCCGAAGCCGACGAGGCCGACCTGGGCGACCGTCCCCGACGCGGCCGCGGCGTCGTTCAGCGTCTTGGCCGCGAGCAGCTCGCAGTCGAGGATCGTGTTCGCCTCGCTGTCGTAGGCCGGGTTCTGGTTCGGACAGGTGCCGCCGGGATTTACGGTGCTGCCCGAGACGTCGATCACCGTGATCAGCAGCGTGTTGGCGACGGCGATGCCTGTGCCGACGCTCGCCGTTCCGGTCACCGGGACGTCGCCGAGCGGCAGGGTGGCGCCGTCGGCGGGCGTCGTGATCGCGACGGAGATCGGCGTGCCTCCCGGTAGCGTCCCGGTCGTCGCTCCGGCGGCTCCTGCGAGCAGCAGCGCACCGGCCGCCGCTGCGGCGGCCACGGTCAAGATCGATCGCATGGGTTCCCCCCTTCGAGTCGTTCGTCTGCGCCGACGTCGCCGCCGCAAGCCTCGCCGACGCGCTCATGTTCATCAGAGACCGGTCCGCACCCGCAATCGCTGAGCCGAGTGATTCGGCGAAGGGCCGCGTACCGTCGGCGCCGTGCTCCTCTGGGACAGCCCGGTCTGATATCCCAGGGGGTGTGATCGCCTCGCTGCACGCGGCGACGGGGGCGACGGCCGGAGCGGCTGTGCGCTCTCGTGTCGTCGCCGCGCTGATCGGGATCCCGTTGCACCTCGCCGCCGATGCGGTGCCCCACCGCGACAACGCGAGCCGGCGCTTCGAGGTCGGAAGCGGCGTGCTCGTCGCCGCGCTCGTCGCCGCGCGGCGTGGGCTCGCGGATGCCGCCACCGTCGGCGCGCTCGCGGCCTGTGCGCCGGATCTCGAGCATCTCGTTCGCCTGCCGCGCCCGGCCGGCTCGAAGCTGTTCCACGACCGGCGCGGCTGGCATCGCTCCGGGCCGCTCTCGACGCGCGCCCAGCTCGCTCTCGCCGCCCTCCTGCTCGGGCGCCTGCTCGCGGCGAAGACGGCCTAGCGTCGCTGCGGTGCCGCGAGGCCGCGGTGCCAATGTAGCTACATACGTGCTACATTTTCTCCGTGAGCGATCGCGTCGGCATCAGGGAGTTGCGGCAGGACCTCAGCCGCTACCTCCGGCGCGTGCGCGCGGGGGAGAGCCTGATCGTGACCGAGCGGCGCCAACCGGTCGCGCTCCTGGCGCCCTGGACGGACGGGACCGACCCGCTGGAGCACCTGGTCGCCCAGGGGCTCGCGACACGGGGTACCGGCGATCTCCTCGAGATCGAGCCGATTTCGAGGCGGGCGTCGGACGCCGGCACGAGGGCGCTCGAGGAAGAGCGTGGCGAGCGGCTCGACTGATCTAGGACGCGTCGCCTACCTCGATTCGTCCGCGCTGATCAAGCTGGTGATCCCGGAACCCGAGAGCGAGAGGTTGCGCGCCGAGCTGGCCTCCTGGAGGCGCCACGCGACGAGCGCGCTCGCCCGAACGGAGGTCGTCCGTGCGGCTGCGCGCGTCGACGCTGCTGCCCGGGAGCGGGCGCGCCGGATCGTGCAGGCGGTGAGCCTCATCGCGGTCACGGACGGGATTCTCGACCGGGCGGCCGAGCTCGAGCCGCCGGCGCTTCGCCCGCTCGACGCCCTGCACCTCGCGTCGGCTCTCTCGCTGGAGGGTGCGCTGGGGCCGGTCGTGACCTACGACGTGCGACTCGCCGAGGCGGCGTCGGCCGCCGGACTCGACGTCGTGGCGCCGCGGTAGCGCCGACTGCGGCCTCCAGATTGCCCGTCGCCGCGGGGAGGTACGAAACGCCGAGCGTTCGAGCGTCCCGCCCGAGGCGGCGCGGCTCTACTTCTGGTTCGAGCCGCAGTCGCGCAGGCCGGCCGTGTCGAGGTCGCGGTCGAGGCGGGTGCTCAGCGCCTGGAGCTTGAGGACGTCGGTCTCGAGCAGGGCCCCGTTGCCCTGACCGGCGGCTGCGAGGGAGCCGCGGACATACCGGTCGGCCTGCCGCAGGAGCTTGATGGCGGGTGCCATCCTGGCGCGGAGCGCGGCCGGCACCGGGGTCGTCTCGAGCGCGGCGTCCTCATGGAGGCCGAGGTCGAAGTACTTCGCCAGCGCGATCGTGTACGCGGACGCGTCACCCGCGTTCCGGGCGCGCGTGAGCTGTGCCTCGACCGCGTGCAGCCGGATCGTGTTCTTTCGACACATCGCGTTCAGCGAGCTGCGGTACTGGGCTGGGGGGGAGGCCGCCGTGGCGTCCACGGGGCTCGCGAGCACGGCGGCGCCAAGCGCGAGCAGGGCACCGCTTCTGCGTGTCCACGACATGCGCGCAGTATCGGCAGTGACCTCGCCCGGGTTGAGGGCAGGTTCAGTCGGGGTGGATCGCGAGGATCTCTGCGGTTGCGGGTGCGTATCGCCCGTGTCCGCGCAACCCGGATCTGTGCCCGCACGTCGAGCGACCGGTGCACGGCGCTCCTGCAGAAGGTCGAGCAGCAGCTGCAGACCTTCGACGGCAACGTGCAGCGGAGGCTCGGCGAGCTGAAGGCGTTCACGTCCACGAGCACCGACTCGACGTGCAGGAACGCCGACAGGACGATCGCCGTGCTGACTCGAGGCTGCAGAAGCTGATCGGGGCGATCCGGAGCCGTCTGAACGGCTCCTCGACGACGTCGGGATCGAGCGACTCGCGCCTGACCCAGTCCGCGAGCGGCCTCGGGCAGGCTGCCGGCTCGCTCGGCGCTGTGCGGGTCGTCCGGTGGCGGAGCTCACCCGATCGGGGCACGACGGTCGGCTGGAGGGACCAGACCAAGGCCGGAGGCCCGCGACGGCGACCGCGAGCACCATCTGCGAGCCGACGCTCGGGCGTTCGGGCACACCGCCCCCAGGCGCAACCCGACCCGGCGCACACGTACCTCCCTCGGCCACGGGTGGCTGTCGAACCGGCAGCCACCCGTGGCCGCTGCGTCGATACAGCGCCGACCATGTAACTCCGTGAAGATGTGATCCCGTGAGCGCGGACGCCTGGATAACGCTCGCCATCGTCCTCGTGACGGTCGTCCTGCTCATCTCCGAGCGGCTGCCGCACGCGATGACACTGCTCGGCGCGGTCGTCGTGCTCGTCGCCGCCCGGGTGATCGACGTACCGCAGGCCTTCTCGGGCTTCTCGAACTCCGCGCCTCTGACCGTCGCGGCCCTCTACGTCCTGGCGGCCGGAGTCGAGAAGACACGAGTGCTCGACCGGCTCGCGGAGCGATTGCTCGGCGTCGGCGCGGACGAGCCCGGGAGACGCACCCTTGCGCGCGCCCTCGCGCCGACCGCCGGGGCGTCTGCGTTCCTCAACAACACCGCGGTGGTGGCGATGAGCTCCTCGGCCGTGGTCGCATGGGCCCGCCGCACAGGTCGCTCGCCCTCGCCGTTGCTGATCCCGCTCAGCTTCGCCGCGATCCTCGGAGGAGTGGTCACGCTCGTCGGCACCTCGACCACGCTCGTGGTGTCGGGGCTACTGGAACAGGCGGGCGAAAAGCCTCTCGGGCTCTTCGAGATCGGCAAGGTCGGACTCCCGGTCGCGGTCTTCGGCGTCGCGCTCCTGGTGCTGCTCGGGCCGCGGCTCCTGCCGAGGAGGAGCGCCCCGAGTGAGCGTGTCGAGGCGGACGCGCGCGAGTTCATTGTCGGCGCGACCGTCGTCGCGAACGGCCCTCTCGTGGGACGCACGGTCACCGAGGCCGGGCTGCGCAACCTCGAGGGCGTCTTCCTGGCGGCGGTCGAGCGCGGAGGGCGGCGGATCGTCCCCGTCGGGCCAGAGGAGACGCTTCAGGGCGGCGACCACCTCACCTTCGCCGGCAACGTCCGCCGCATCCTCGACCTGCAGGGGCGAGCCGGGCTCGCCTCGGCCGAGGAACCGCACATCGCGGCCACGAGCGCGGGCGCGCGCCGGCTGTACGAGGCCGTGGTCGCGGACGGCTCGCCGCTCGCCGGGTCGACGCTGAAGCAGGTCGGCTTCCGCGGACGCTACGGCGGCGCCGTGCTCGCCGTCCACCGGTCTGCGGAGCGCATCCCGTCAAAGCTCGGCGAGGTGACGCTCCGCCCAGGGGACGTGCTGCTCGTCCTCTCGGACGCCGGGTTCCGCGAGCGCTCGCTCGGCCACCGGGACTTCCTCACGGTCGCGGCACTCGAAGGCGAAGCTCCGGGCAGCACCGGGAAGGGATGGATCGTCGGCGCACTCGTTGCTGCGCTCTTCGTGCTCGTCGGCAGCGGGGCGCTCCCGATCCTTCCGGCTGCGCTGCTCGTGGTGTTCGGCCTCGTCGTCGGCGACGTGCTGACGATCGACGAGGTGCGACAGGCAATCGACCTGGACGTGGTGATCACGATCGCCGCGAGCTTCGGGCTGGGAGCGGCGATGAGCCGAAGCGGTCTGGCCCGCCAGCTGGGCAACGGGATCGCCGCTACGCTCGGAGGCTTCGGCTCGACGGGACTCCTTGTCGGCGTGCTCATCGCAACGCTCGTGCTCACCGAGCTGATCACCAACAACGCTGCTGCAGTGCTCATGTTCCCGATCGCGCTCTCCACCGCTGCCGAGGCGGGCCTCTCCGTCCGCGGGTTCGCGATCGCGGTGGCGCTCGGTGCCTCCTGTTCCTTTCTGACGCCGATCGGTTACCAGACCAACACGATGGTCTACGGAATCGGCGGGTATCGCTTCGGCGACTTCGCCCGGGTCGGCCTGCCGCTCACCGTGCTGACGATCGTGATCGGCGCACTCGTGATCCCGATCGCCTGGCCCCTGTAGTCGACCGTTGGCCGCTCAGTCCGCTCGGCGTCACAACGGCGTCGATGGTTCCGGTGTGGGTGGGCCGGACGCGCTTCCTGTTCAGGACGAGATCGAGGTTGCCGACCGTCCCGAAGCGCACCGGGTCGTCGTGGCCGGCCGAATGGCCGGTCCTGTGGTCACCGGGCGGGTGGAGGTGGGGGCCGGCGGGAGACGCAGCGAATCGGTCGTCGTAGCCCGGTCGCCCACCTTCCGGGGCTGGAGGTTTCAAAAGATCTGAAGTCAAGGAGGTCCTGCGTTCGATCCTCGTCACGGCAGAACGGTCGGCCACACTCCTCGACGCGCTGATCGCCGACGACGACGACGTGGTGATCGCCGCGATCACGGCGGCCGAGCTCCGGGTCGGCGTCGAGCTGTCGCAGGTCGGGTACCGGGAGCGGCGGCGGGCCTTCGTCGAGGAGGTGCTCTCGTCGATCCCGATCGAGCCGTACGACCTCGCCGTGGCGAGAGCGCATGCGTCCCTGCTCGCGTACACGCGCCGCTCGGGGCATCCTCGCGGCGCCCACGATCTTCTGATCGCAGCGACGGCACTGACGCGACCGGACCGTGGTCTCGGCGGACTCGGCCGGCTTCAGGGATCTACCGGGCGTCTCGGTCCGCGCTCCCACGTAGATCTCGCGCGCCGGGGAAGACGCAGGCGTCGTCACGACGTCGACGAGCGAGGGTTCGTCGGGGGGTCAGAATCCTGTCGCGTGGAGCTCGGCGAGCAGCGCCTGCGGCGTGAGCAGCCGTACCCCGTGGTGCTCGATGAGCAGCAAGAGGTGCTTCTTGTCGCCGGTCGCCAGGACGTCAACGCCCAGCTCGACCGCGCAGGTCAGGATGAGATCGTCGTCCGGATCGCCCGTGACTGCGTCGAACTCTGCAGGGCGTGCGGGGCCGATGGTGGCGATGCGCTCGAGCAGCCGGTGCGCGTCGCGCACACGCTCGTCGCTGAAGGCGAGCTTGTCGACCGAGACGCGGTCCAGCTCGTCGAGGACGAGGCCGGGGATCGCGAGCGCGATCCGACCGTCGATTGCCTCCTCGAGCAGACGACTCGGTGGCCCCTCCGCGATGAGCGCAGAGACGAGGACGTTGGTGTCGCAGAGAACGCGGAGCGTCAGCTCTGCCTGCCGCGCAGCCCGTCCACGAGACCCTCGACGTCCTCGGGGCCGATTCCGCGCTCCTCGGCGCGACGGCGTCCGTAGCGCTGGAGCTCGCGGAGGTGCTCGAGCTCGACCTGTCGCCGCAACGCATCGCGCACGAGCTCGCTCTTGGTCTTGCCCTGAGCGCGCGCGATCGTCTCGGCCTCACGCATCAGGTCATCGGGAACGGAGACAGAGAGCAGCTTCGCCATTGGATATGAAGTTATCATATAGAGGCTCGGCGAGCTGAAGGCGTGCACGTCCACGAGCACCGACTCGACGTGCAAGAACGCCGACAGGATCGGGGCGATCCAGAGCCGCCTGAACGGCTCCTCGACGACGTCGGGCTCGAGCGACTCGAGCCTCACCCAGACCGCGAGCGGCCTCGGGCAGGTCGCCGGCTCGCTCGGCTCCCCCGGCTCGAGCGGGTAGTGCGGCACGGCCCCGGACGGGCTCCGTGCGGAGGGACGGCCCTGCCGCGAGGGACGTGTGCGTGGCCGGGTCGAGTCGATCCCCGAGGCTCGCCGGTGCGTATCGTGCGCCCGATGCTTCTCTACGACAGCCCGGTCTCGGGCAACTGCTACAAGGTGCGGCTCCTGCTGGCGCACCTCGGGCTCCCGTACGAGCGGCGGACGGTCGACGTGGTCGAGCGGTCGAACCGGCGGGAGGTGCTGGGAGGCCTCAATCCGGCGTTGCGGGTGCCGACGCTCGTGCTTGACGACGGGCTGCCGCTCGCCGAGTCGAACGCGATCCTCTGGTACCTGGGGGAGGAGAGCCGCTTCGTGCCGGCCGACCGGTACCGGCGGGCGCAGGTGCTGCAGTGGATGTTCTTCGAGCAGTACGAGCACGAGCCGTCGCTCGCGGTCGTGCGCTTCTGGGTCGCCTACTCGGGCCGACCCGAGGCGTTCGCGGATCGCCTGGAGGAGCGGCGCGCTGCCGGGTATCGCGCCCTCGACGTGCTGGAGGGCCACCTCGGCGGTCGTTCGTATCTCGTGGGCGAGACCCCGACGCTCGCCGACCTGTCGCTGTACGCCTACACGCACGTCGCGCACGAGGGCGGCTTCGACCTCGAGCCCTACGAGGCCGTGCGGGCCTGGCTGGCGCGCGTGGCCGCAGAGCCCGGCCACGTCACGATCGACGCCTGAGCCGTCCTCGCCTGGTCAGTCGCTCGCCCGGAGGTTGTCCGGTCGGGTTCGTAGAGTCGTCGGCATGGCGCAGGAGCATGCGATGGACGTGCTGGGGCTGATCGACGAGCTCGAGGCCTGCCTGACCGAGGCGCCTCTCGTGCCGCTGTCCGGACAGGCGCGGGTCGAGCCGGACGAGATCTTCGCGATCCTGGACCGGATCCGTGCGCGCCTGCCGGTCGAGGCGAAGGACGCGAACCGGATGTTGAAGCAGCGTGAAGAGCTGCGTGCGGAAACGTTGCGGCAGTGCGAGCGTCTGCTCGAGTCGGGTCGTGCGCGGGCGGCGCGCGAGAGCTCGGCCACGGCAGTCGAGCGCCTCGCAGAGCGTCAGGCGGAAGCCTTGCTCGCCGACGCGCGCCGAACCGGACGCGGGCTCCGTCGCGAGGTCGACGAGTGGCTCGACGAGATCCTCGAGACGCTCGAGGCGAACCTCGACAAGTTCGTCGACGCGGCCAGGCGCGGCCGCCACCGCATGCACGAGCGCTCGTCGCAGGAGTCGGTCGTCACCTCGCAGGCCGCCTGAGCCGAGGGCCCGAGGAGCGCCGGGCAGGCGCAGGCATCGGTGGGCGAGTGTTCAGCTCACCGCGCCGCGCTACCTCTGTGGTCTCTCCGGGAGGTGCGGTGCTGGTTGGGCGAGCGCTCAGCAGGCCGTGTCGACGTCGAGCGTCCCGTCCGTGCTCTGGCCGAGCCAGACCGGGCCCGCGGCGAAGCCTAAGGGGCAGCCCGGCGGATCCGGGGCGCCGGTCGCGACCCACTCCGGCAGGCCGGCCGACGCCTGTGCAGCCCCGGCGAGCCCTGCGACGAGCAAAACGACGACGATCCGCCTGCGCACAGGGCCCGTTTCGCACCTCGCGGCCCCGGTCCTTCGCCTCGGCGGGCGCCTTCGACCCGCCCGTCGAAGGCGCGTAGACGCTCGACCCCCGCGCCGCGAGCGCAAGACGTCCATCGTGCGGCGCAGGATCGGACGACCCGCTATGGAACCTGCGGCCGCCGCCACACCGACGACGACTCGTGAGCGCCGGCCCGCGCGAACGGGCTCCACGTTGCCTGCTCCCAGACGTGGCCCGAGCACATCGGACAGACCGGCAGCTCGCGCTGCACCATCACTCCGTACCCGCACTCGCTGCAGCGGAACTCGCCGACGGCCGTCGCTCCTGCGGAGTGGAACTCGACATACCCCGACTCATCGCGAGTCCGGCCACCCCACCCACTCGACACCTCGATCTTCATCGCGACCCCCTCGCGTCCTCTCCATTGTCTCACAGAGAGCAAGGGGGAAACATCCGGGGCGGCCGCCGCGCTCGCGACGCCGAGCCCGCCGTACCCCGCTGGTCGGCGCGGCATCGCCTCTGTCGCCACTTCTTGAGGTTTCGGCCACTCCTGCCGATGCTATGAATCGAGCGGGCGTCGGCGCCGTGCCGGATTTCAGATGGAGCGTCCTGACCCGCAGGGGCCGCAGAGGAGGCCTCATCGTCGATGACACGGTGCCGCGCCCACTCACCTGAATTACGTCCTCGCGGAGCGGCTCTTCTGCGCCCCGATCGACCGGCTCCGCCCCGCCGGAGGTCCCGTTCAATGACTGAACGTCGCGTCGGCGGTCGACCTCGCCGCCCCGTCGGCCGCGGGCGTACTGGACCGATGTCGCCGCAGCGAAGCAGCGTCGGCGCCCAGGACGTGAACATCGACGAGGGCACGACACTGATCAGGCGCAGATGCCGTCGGTACGGACGAGCGTCTTGCGCGCCCTCTCGGAACGCCTGCAGGCGGACGCCGGCACCACCGGTTCATAGGCGTGGTGCAGTAGCGTCCCTCTGGGCCGAGGAGAGTGGCCGGCCTCCTCGATCGGGGAGCTCCGGTCATCACCCACCGGCTAGCGGCGGGCGCGGCCGACACTTCCTTGCGGCTCTGCCTGGCACGTGCGATGCTCACACGTGGGGGCGGGACTCAGATGCCGATCGTTCATCCATGTGCTGAGCCGGGCTGCAGGACGCTGACCATGGGCGAGCTCTGCCTCGAGCACGAGCTGCTCCACGCAGCAGAGGCGCCCGGGCACATACGGAGGCTCGCTCCCCGCTTCGCGACGGCGACTGCGCTCGTCGCCGCAGCGGCAGCCGGGGCTCTTGTCGGAACGCGTCTTCCCCGCTAGGAACGGCGGTCTCGCACGAATGGTCGTGCAGAGCCATCCGAAGGGATGGCGACGGAGTCCCGCTGCCGCACTACGGGTGAGAGTGGGGAGAGGGGCTCGGGGCGCTCGGGTCGAACCCACGCTGACGGACGGCGCCGGCTCGGTGGGAAGGTCCGGCCCGTCGACCGGGAGCGCTCCGTTTTTCCCGCACGGCCCGACGATAGCGCCGCCCCAGCGTGAACCGGGGCGGCGGGCGACTCGTCCGGCCATGCGGCTCGACCCGAGTCGTCTACCTCACCCTGCGGCGGGGAGAGGGGTTGCCGCAGACGAGGTCGCTCGATTGTGACAGGCCCCGCGGAGGTCGCGACCGGCTGCTCGGTCTGTCCCTGGTCGTTCGACGCGGCGATCGTGCTGGCGAGTCCGGTCACCTTGCCGCGTGCGGTGATGAGCCTGCCGGTACCGCCGGCATAGAAGCCGCCGCTCTTCGCTCCCGGTCACGAGCCGCAGCCGGCGCCGCAGCAGCCGGCCTACCGGCAGCCCGGCGGGATGCTCGCAGGCGGGATGCCGGGCGGCCCGATGCCGGGTGGCTACTTCGGCGGCAGCTTCGCGCGCTCGATGGAGATGGGCGTCGGCATCAGCCTCGTCCAGAGCCTCCTCGGGGGCGTCTTCCGCCTGTAGCGCGCAGAAGGAAGCGTCTCAGTCGGCCGGCCGCGTCTTGAGGCCCTGGTTGCTGTAGCCGGTGAAGCCGTCGACCTCGTCCGCGAACCAGAAGCTCCCCGGCGCCTCGCCCTCCCCGTTGGGTCTCTGGACGAGGCCCACGAGTCGTGTCTCCCCGTCGGGCGCCTCGGTGAGGGCCCACGCGGCCAGCGTGACGAGGCGTGGCTCCTCGTACGGCTGGTCGGGATCCTCGATGAGCGCGCCCCAGCCGGGCGCCGCTGCGATCGAGATCGTCCGCCGTTCCGGTTCCGCCGACTCGGTCATCGCAGCGCACGATACGCCACCGGCTCCTACGGGCGGCGGCCGAGCGCGCGGGCGATCGCCGCGATGTGCTCGGGTGTCGTGCCGCAGCAGCCGCCGACGATGCGCGCACCGTGCGTGACGTAGCCGCTGACGTGCTCGGCGAGCATGTCCGGGCCGGCCTCGTAGACGACCGAGTCGCCGACTACCTGCGGGATGCCGGCGTTCGGCTTGACCCAGAGCGGGGAGGAGGGTCGCGCGGCGAGGAGCTCGGCCACGACCGCGTCGGTGTCGGCGAGCGAGCGGCCGCAGTTGGCGCCGAGCGCGGCGACGCCGAGCGGCTCGAAGGCGGCGACGACCTCGGCGGGCCGCAGGCCCATCATCGTGCGGGTGCCCTGGTCGAAGCTGAAGGAGACGACGATCGGCAGCTCGACCGCGCTCTGTGCGCCCTCGACCGCCCACAACCCCTCTTCGAGCGCGAAGAACGTCTCGAGGACGAGCAGGTCGACGCCGCCGTCGGCGAGCGCGAGCGCCTGCTCGGCGTACGCCTCGACGGCCACCTCGCGCGTCAACGCGCCGTAGGGCTCGACCAGCTGCCCCGTCGGGCCGAGCGAGCCCGCCACGAGGAGCTCCTCGCCGACCGCCTCGCGCGCGAGTTCGGCCGCGCGGACGTTCACCTCCCGAACGCGGGCCGCGAGCGGCCCGTCCGCGAGTCTCGGCGCGGTCGCTCCGAACGTGCAGGTGAGGACGAGATCCGAGCCCGCGTCGGCGAAGCGCCGGTGCAGCACGCGCACCCGATCGGGCTCGTCGAGCACCCACTGCTCGGGTGCCATCCCCGGCTCGAGGCCCATCTCCTGGTAGTTCGTGCCGGTCGCACCGTCCGCGAGAAGCACGGGGTGCTCGGCGAGCATCTCGGAAAACAATGGCATAAAGCACAGCCTACGCGGGTCGCTCGACCCGCCGCAGCCTGCCCGGAAGGGTGGCGTTGCCGGGTGTTGCGACCTAGACCTTCGGACTGCATGCCGCGTCGCGTCTCAGGCAAGATATCGGGCGTTCCGTCTGCCTGAGGGGACTGGTGGCCGTGCGCGAGAAGGAACAAGAGGAGGACGTAGGCCTTACCGGTGAACGCCTGAGTCTCGTTCACCGCTACATGACCGAGACGGACGTTGCCCTCGCGCAGGCGACGCGGAAGCCCCAGCGTTGGACTCCTCGTCCGCAGCGAGACGAGGAGGAGACGCTCGTCGAGGAGGAGCCGGCCGTACTTCGCGCCGTCGGACTGGATCCCGTCGGGGAGGAGCCGGGCGTCGTGCACACCCCGGCAGCGGATCCCGCGGAGGCGCCGTCGGCGTCCGCAGCGGCGGAGGTCGAGGCGGCGGCGTCGGCACCGGCGGAGGTCGAGGCGGCGTCGGCCCGGGAGCTGCCGATCCACGTGTGGGTCAACGCCGGAGCGCCACCCTCGGAGTCCGATCCGGACTGGCCGAAGGAGCTCCTCCGACTGGGAATGGAGCGCTCGCGGCGCGCCCGCGAGGCCGGCTCCCGCGAGTCGTACTTCTGATCCGATCTCTCCGCGGCCGGCGACCGCGCCTGCAGCTGCGGACGATCCGGGTCTGACTCAGTCCGGGAGCGGTGAAGTGCCCTCATGAACCACCTGTCGAGCGATGGATCAACCAGCGGGGAAGTGCGTTACTTGAGACACGTCTTGAGTGATTCCACCCCCCTGAGTCGAGAGGACTGATGATGAGTCGAGTCGAGGCCACCCACCCGCTTGTCGAATGCGGAGCGCTCGAGCTGGATCGCCGCGGGAGTGACGGTGTCGACATCGTGCTCGCGTGGGAGCCGCGGACGAACCGCGTGGCGGTCGCCGTCGTCGACGAGCGCACCTCCGACCGGTTTCTGATCGAGGTCGACCCTGCGAACGCGCTCGACGCCTTCCACCATCCGTACGCCTACGTGAGCGCCCGCACGCACGACGAGACCGACGCCGTCGGCGCCGGCCTCCGTTAGTGGCCGGCGATCGCGTGCGGGGCGTACGGCAGCTCGAGCCGGGCGAGCTCGTCCTCGCTCAGTGACAGCTGCTCGGCGGCGATCGCGTCGTCGAGGTGCGCGACCCTCGTCGCGCCGACGATCGGGGCGGTGACGCCCGGCCTGTGCAGGAGCCAGGCGAGCGCCACCTGTGCGCTCGGGACGCCGCGCTCGGCGGCGACCTCGGCGGTCCGGTCGACGACGGCGAAGTCGACCTCCGGTGTGTAGAGGCTGTCGCCGAACGAGTCGGTCCTCGAACGCGTCGTCAGCCGCTCGCCGTCGCGCGTCCGGTTGCCGGCGAGCAGCCCGCGCGCGAGGGGGCTCCACGGCAGCACGGCGACGCCCTGGTCGACGCACTGCGGGATCATCTCCCGCTCCTCCTCGCGGTAGACGAGGTTGTAGTGGTTCTGCATCGACACGAAGCGCGTCGCTGCAACCGCCTGCGCCTTGGCGAACTGCCAGGCGTACATGCTGCTCGCGCCGATGTAGCGCGCCTTGCCCGCCCGGACGACGTCGTGCAGTACGCCCATGGTCTCGTCGATCGGGGTGAGCGGATCGAAGCGGTGGATCTGGTAGAGATCGACGTAGTCGAGCCCGAGGCGCTCGAGCGAGGCGTCGATCGAGGCGAGGACGTGCTTCCGTGAGAGGCCGCGGCCGTTCTCGCCGGGCATCGTTCGCCCGTGCACCTTCGTCGCGACGACGTACTCCTCGCGCATCCCGAACAGCCGTCGCAGCAGCCGTCCGGTGACGACCTCGCTCTCGCCGCCGTTGTAGACGTCGGCCGTGTCGAAGAACGTGATCCCGCCTTCGACGGCGCGGCGCACGATCGGCTCCGCGGCTTCCTCGTCGAGCGCCCACTCGCGGCTCCCGTCCCGGCCGTAGCTCATCATCCCGAGGCAGACGCGCGAGACGCGCAGGCCCGTGCGGCCGAGGTTCACGTACTCCACGGGACGCACGCTAGCTGCGCGAAACGGCGCCGCGCGTCAGTCGGGGAGCAGCGGCACCGTCAGCCCCTGTGGGCGCCCGAGCAGGACGCCGCGCGTGATCGCCGCGGATCCGTAGCGGTCGCGCACCTCGTCGAGCGCGGCGTCGAGAGCCGTGTCGTCGCGGCCGTCGAGGGGGAGCGCGAGCTGGACGGCGTCGGCGTCCTCGATCCCGGCGACCGCGACTCCGATCAGCGTGAGACCGCGACGCTCGAGCGTCGGAACGGCGCTCGCGAGCAACGCTCTCGCGGTCGCGAGGATCGGCCGCGTGGCGGCCGTCGCATGCGTCAGCGTGCGCGACCGGGTCGCTCGCGAGTAGTCGTCGAAGCGGAGGCGGAGCACGACGGTGCGGCCGACCCGGTCGGCCCGCCGCATCCTGCGGGTGACGCGGTCGACGAGGGCGACGAGGTCGGCGTCGGCTGCCTCGAGCGACCAGGTGGAGCGTCGTCGGGCGCGCTGCGACCCGATAGACCGGCGCCGGCGCCGCGCCTGCACGGGTCTCGGGTCGAGGTTGTGCGCGAGCGCGTGGAGGTGCCGGCCTGCGGCGCGGCCGAGCATCGTCTCGAGGAGCGGCTCGGGCAGCACGGCGACCTGGCGCACGGTGGCGATCCCCAGCTCACGCAGCTTGCGGGCGGTCACGGGACCCACTCCCCAGAGCCGCTCGACCGGCAGGGGGTGGAGGAACTCGAGCTCGCGGTCGGGCGGCACGACGAGGAGCCCGTCCGGCTTGGCGACGGCGCTCGCCGCCTTGGCCAGGAACTTCGTCCTCGCGACCCCCACCGAGATCGGCAGTCCGACCCGCTCTCGAACCTCCCGCCTCAGCCGGGTCGCGATCTCGACCGGCGTGCCGACGCTCCTCTCCATACCGCGCGCGTCGAGGAACGCCTCGTCGATCGAGAGCCCCTCGACGAGCGGCGTCGTGTCCTCGAACACGCGGAAGACAGCCTTGCTCGCCTCGGAGTACGCCGACATCCGGGGCGGCACCACGATCGCCTGCGGGCACAGCCTCCTGGCGCGGGCGGCCCCCATCGCGGTGCGGACGCCGTGCGCCTTGGCCTCGTAGCTCGCGGCGAGCACGACGCCCAGCCCGACGATCACGGGCCGTCCGCGCAGGCGGGGATCGTCGCGCTGCTCGACCGACGCGAAGAACGCGTCCAGGTCGGCGTGGAGGATCGACGCCTGTTCTCGCACGAACATACGTTCGCATGACCGGCGGGCGAAGTGAAGATCTCACAGACTCCATACGTTCGCCTCATGCGTGTCTTATCCGGGTGCTCGATCCTTCGCGTCATACCGAGACGAAGGAGTCGAGATGAGCATCGCCACACTGCCTCGCATCGCATCCGGCCACACCGACCTGCACGGCGAGGTCCGTCACATCCGCGATCTCGTCTTCGTGCGGCGGCTGCTCGGCGAGCGCGGGGCGACACCGGCAGAGCTGCAGGAGTACGACGCCGTCATCGGCGCGGCCCGCGTCCGGCTCGCAGAGTCGGCGCGCGAGCTCGCCGCGCACCACGCGTCCGCCGCGTAGGCGGTCGGGTCAGCCCGCCTGCCGGGCGGCTCTCGAGCCGATCGTGCGGTTCAGCGCGCGGAGCTTGTTCGTGGCGTCGAGGGCGGCGACCTTGTACGACTCGGCGAGCGTCGGGTAGTTGAAGACCGCGCCGACGAGATAGTCGACGGTGCCGCCCAGCGCCATCACGGCCTGGCCGATGTGGACGAGCTCGGTGGCCCCCGTTCCGAAGGCGTGGACGCCGAGCAAGAGGCGGCTCTCGGCGTCCACGAGCAGCTTCAGGAGCCCGTTCGTCTCGCCGAGGATCTGCCCGCGGGCGAGCTCGTGGTAGCGCGAGATGCCGACCTCGTAGGGGATGGCGTCCTCGGTCAGCTCCTCCTCCGTCCGGCCGACGAAGCTGATCTCGGGCACCGTGTAGATGCCGATCGGCAGCACCTCGCGCGCCGAGTCGGTCTCGACGCCGAACGCGTCGCAGGCGGCCAGGCGGCCCTGCTCCATCGAGGTAGCCGCGAGCGAGGGGAAGCCGATCACGTCGCCGACCGCGTAGACGTGCTCGAGCGAAGTGCGGAAGCGGCCGTCCACGGCGATGCGCCCCCGGTCGTCCGCCTCGAGGCCGGCGTTCTCGAGCCGGAGCGCCTCGGTCGCGCCCTGGCGGCCGGCCGAGTAGAGGACGACGTCCGAGAGGATCTGCTTGCCGCTCTCGAGGTGCGTGACCGTCTCCTCGTCGAAGCGCTCGACCGCGGTGACCGTCTCGCGGAGGCGGAACGTGACCCCCAGCTCGCGCAGGTGGTAGCGGAGTGCCTCGACGATCTCGCTGTCGCAGAAGTCGAGCAACCGGTCGCGCGTCTCGACGACCGTCACCTTCGAGCCGAGGGAGGCGAAGATCGCCGCGTACTCGATCCCGACGACGCCCGCGCCGACGACGAGCATGGAAGCCGGGATCCGGTCGAGGTGGAGGATCCCGTCCGAGTCGATGATCGTCCGGTCGTCGAACTCGACGCTCCCGGGGCGCGCGGGGCGGGTGCCCGTCGCGATCACGATCCTGTCGGCGGCGAGCTCCTGTTCGTCGCCGGCCGCGCGCTCCACCCGGATCGTGTGCGGGTCGACGAAGCTCGCCTCGCCGGGCACGAGGTCCACGTGGTTGCGGCGCAGCTGATCGCGGACGACGTCCGTCTCGCGGTCGATCACGTGCTGCGTCCGCCAGAGCAGGTCCTCGATCGTGATGTCCTCCTTGACCCGGTAGCTCTGGCCGTACAGGGCGCGCTGCGAGATCCCGGTCAGATAGAGGGCGGCCTCACGCAGGGTCTTGGAGGGGATCGTCCCCGTGTTCATGCAGACGCCGCCGACGCGGTCGCGGCACTCGACGACGGCAACGCGACGTCGCAGCTTCGCGGCCTGGACGGCCGCCTTCTGGCCGGCCGGGCCCGACCCGATCACGACGAGGTCGTACTCGTGCATCCGCCGGGGACGATTGCAGCGGGCCCGGGATTCCGCAAGTTCGCAGCCCGATGAGAGCCCGCTCAGCTAGCGTCCGTCTCCATGACCGACGAGAGCACGCAGGAGAAGAAGCCCGCCGCCGGCCCGGAGCACGAGCCGCCGGCTTCTGCCGAGACGACCGCGACGTGGACCGGCGGAGCGTCACCGATCGACTACACGGCGAGCGCGAAGTGGCTCGTGCTGCGCAAGAAGGAGAAGCCCGCGGCGGAGATCTTCTCCGTCTCGTACGTCGCCGACTCCGGCGACGGGGGTCGACCCGTGATGTTCGTCTTCAACGGCGGTCCCGGCGCGTCGTCGGCCTTTCTTCACCTCGGCGCGGTCGGCCCGCAACGCGTTGCCTTCCCCGCGGACGGGACGCTCCCGGAGATGCCTCCTCGACTCGTGCAGAACGAGGCGTCCTGGCTGGCCTTCGCAGACCTCGTGTTCGTCGATCCGGTCGGAACGGGATTCAGCCGTGTCATCGACGACGACAGGAAGGACGACGCGGCGAAGGAGGACAAGAAGGGGGATGCCGTCGACCCGAGCGAGTACTTCGGACAGAAGCGCGACCTCGAGTCGCTCTGCGAGTTCATGGGCCGCTGGCTGTCGGGCAACGACCGCTGGGGATCGCCGGTCTTCATCGCGGGCGAGAGCTACGGCGGATATCGCGTGGGACGCCTCGTGCGGATGCTCCAGGAGAGTGCCGGGATCGGGCTCAACGGGGCGATCCTCATCTCGCCCGCGCTCGAGACCTCGTCGCTCGCTCCCAGCGACTACGACGTGCTCGCCTGGGTGGACCTGCTGCCGACGATGGCCGCCGCCGCCGCGCATCACGGCCGCTCGCGTGTCTTCGCCGTCGGAACTCCGCTCGACGACGTGCTGCGCGAAGCCGAGACGTTCGCGACGAGCGACTACGTCTCCTTTCTCGCACGCGGCGCCTCGATGGCACCGGGCGACCGCGATCGCATCCTCACGAGGCTGGCCGATCTCGTCGGGCTGCCGCTGGACATGGTCTCCCGCGCGGAAGGCAGGATCAGGATACGAACGTTCGCGCGCGAGCTCCTCCGCGACGAGCGGAAGGTGCTCGGCCTCTACGACACGACGATCACGGTCACCGACCCGTTCCCGGATCGCGAGTCGTTCGCCGGCCCCGATCCCACGCTCTCGGGGATCAGCCCCGCGTACACCATGGCGATCAACCGTCAGCTCCGCTCCGAGATCGGCGTGGAGACGGACCGCGAGTACACGCTGCTCAGCTACGAGATCAACACGGCCTGGAAGGAAGACACCGAGCAGCACTTCTTCGCCCCGCCGCCCGGCGCCACCGACGACTTCCGGTACGGCATGTCGCTCAACCCACACATGAAGGCGTTCATCACGCACGGGCGGTACGACCTCGTCACGCCCTACCACTCGAGCGACCGGTTGCGAAACCTGATGCGGCTCGACCCGGACACGGCAGGACGTCTGACGGTTCGGCACTTCGGCGGGGGGCACATGTTCTACGCGTGGGAGACGAGCCGGAAGGACTTCACCGAGGCGATCGCCGGCTTCGTCGCCGACGCGACGGAGCGCTAGCCGGAATCGCGGCCGGCCTCCGGGTCAGACCAGGCCGAAGGTCTGCACCAGCAGGAAGACGTTGAGAGCGCTGATCAGGGCGGCGATCGCGACTGCGCTCCACGTGGTGGCGCGGCGGTTCACGTGCACCCCCATCACGTCCCGCCTGCGGGTGAGGAGCAGCAGGGGGACGAGGGCGAAGGGGATGCCGAACGAGAGGACGACCTGGCTCAGCACGAGGGCGCTCGTCGGGCTGACGCCGAGGGCGAGCACGACGATCGCGGGAACCATCGTGATCGCGCGGCGGAGGACGAGGGGCACCCGGAGATCGACGAAGCCGGCCATCACCACCTGCCCGGCGTACGTGCCGACGCTGGAGGAGGAGGCCCCGGAGGCGAGCAGCGCCACCGCGAAGGCGAGGGCGGCGGTGCCGCCGACGAGGTGGGAGAAGCCCGCGTGCGCGCCCTCGATCGTGCTGACGTCGGAATAGCCGGGCACGCCGTGGAAGAGCTTGGCGGCCACCGCCAGCATGGCCATGTTGACGAGGCCGGCGAGCCCGAGCGCGATGACCACGTCGAGTCGCTCGAAGCGGAGGACACGCGCGCGCTCGGCGTCGTCGCGGACGGGCATGCGGCCGTTCGTGAGGGCGGAGTGGAGGTAGATCGCGTGCGGCATGACCGTCGCGCCGATGATGCCGACCGCGAGATAGAGCGACTCGGAGCCGTGCAGGTCGGGGATCAGTCCGCGGGCCGAGCCGCTCGCGGACGGGCCGATCTTCAGGGTCTCGTAGAGGAAGCCGAGGAAGATGATCCCGAGCAGCGCCGTGATCGCGAGCTCGAAGCGTCGGAAGCCGTGCCGTTGCAGCTCGAGGATCCCGAAGGCGATGAAGCCGGTCATCACCCCGGCGACGAGGAGCGGCACGTGGAAGAGCAGGTTGAGGCCGAGCGCCGCGCCGAGGAACTCGGCGACGTCGGTCGACATCGCCATCACCTCGGCCTGGATCCACAGGCCCCAGGCGACCGGGCGCGGGTAGTGGTCGCGGCAGAGCTCCGGCAGGTCGCGGTCGGTGGCGATGCCGAGCTTCGCCGACAGGTACTGGATCAGCATCGCCATCACGTTCGCGGCGAGCACGACCCAGAGCAGCAGGTAGCCGAACTTCGCGCCGCCCTGGACGTTCGTGGCGAAGTTGCCCGGGTCGACGTAGGCGATCGCCGCGACGAAGGCCGGGCCGAGCATCGTCAGCGTTGCGCGCATGCGGCCCTTCGCCAGAAGGGTCTCGAGCGGGCTGTGACCCGGCTCGACCGCGAGAGCGTCGCCCGGAGGCGTCACCGCTGCACCTCGTCGCCGACGCGCATCGCCCGGGCGAGCACCGCGCCGAGCACGTGCACCTCGTCGCCGCAGCGGACGTAGATCGGCCCGTCGAAGGGCTGGCGCTCGAGCACCTCCAGACGGGCGCCCGGAGTGATGCTGCGCTCCGCGAGGAAGCGGAGCATCTCCGGGTCGGCGTCCGAGACCCGCGCGAACGTCGCCTGCTCGCCCGGCTCGAGCTCGTACAGGCTCCGGCTCTCGCTCTCCGGGAGCGTGAGGTCGCGGGTGGGGATCGGGTCGCCGTGCGGATCGAGCGTCGGATCTCCGAGCTTCGCGGCGATCAACTCCTCCAGCTGCTCGGAGAGCGCGTGCTCGAGCACCTCGGCCTCGGCGTGCACCTCGTCCCAGCTCATCCCGAGGTTCTCGACGAGGAACAGCTCGAGCAGGCGGTGGTGCCGGATCACCTCGAGCGCCACTCGACGTCCGCGCTCGGTCAGGCGGACGCCGCGATAGGGCTCGTGCTCGACGAGATCGAGCGAGGAGAGCTTGCGCAGCATCCCCGAGACCGATCCCGGCCGCACGTCGAGCAGGGCAGCCAGCGCCGTCGTCGAGGCCGATCCCTCGCGCGTCTCGAGCGTGAAGATCGCCTTCGCGTAGTCCTGGACCGCAGCAGTCAGGTCGCCCGGGTCGATCATCCGTGTTTGAGGCACGCCTAAATCATAGATTAGACACCCATGAGGCCGCAATGGGTGCGGGTAGGGTCTCGTCGTGGGAGCGGGGCATGCCCGGAGCACGGAAGCGGCGGGGAGTCTCGGACTCGCCGCGCTCGTCTCGATCGGCATCGGCGGGATGGTCGGCGGCGGGATCTTCTCCGTGCTCGGCCTCACGGTGCAGACCGCCGGCGGCGCCGCCTACCTCGCGTTCCTCGTCGGCGGAGCGGTGGCGGCGCTGACCGGGCGGTCGTACGCGGTGCTCTCGGTGCGCGTCCGCAGCCGGGGCGGCACGGCCGCGTTCCTCGACCGTGCCTTCGGTACGGGCGTCGCCGGCCCGCTCAATCTGCTGCTCTGGCTCAGCTACTTCGTCATGCTCGGTCTCTACGCGGTCGCCTTCGGCGCATATGCGGCCGCGCTGCTCGGGCTCGACCCGAACAGCGGCTGGCGACGGGTCTTCGGCAGCGCCGTCATC
This sequence comes from uncultured Thermoleophilia bacterium, assembly GCA_963762675.1. Lineage (GTDB taxonomy): Bacteria > Actinomycetota > Thermoleophilia > Gaiellales > Gaiellaceae > Palsa-739. The sequence continues at coordinate 730,808 of CAVXLS010000003.1, forward strand.
GTCGGCTTCGCCGGTTTGAACGTCGCCGGCGCCCGCGTCGTCGGTCGCGCCGAGGCGCTCCTCGTCTACTTCAAGCTGGCGGTCCTGCTGGTGTTCTGCCTCGGCGGCCTCGCCTTCGTCGACACGGCGCGCGTTGCACCGTCGGCCTTTCCGTCCGGGGTCTCGATCGTCTACGCCGGGACGCTCATCTTCCTCGGCTACGAGGGGTTCGAGTTGATCGCGAACGCGTCCGAGGACGCGCGCGACCCCGCGCGAAGCCTTCCGCGCGCATACCTGATCGCGATCGGCAGCGTCATCGCGCTCTACGTGCTCGTCGCCTTCGTCGCCGTCGGCAACCTCGACACCGGGACGATCGTGCGCGAGCGCGACTACGCGCTCGCCGCCGCCGCGCGGCCGTTCCTCGGCTCCGTGGGGTTCAAGCTGATCGCGGTCGCGGCGGTCGTCTCGACCGCGAGCGCGATCAACGCCACCCTCTACGGCGCCGCGAAGTTCACCTACCTGATGGCCCGGGACGGCGAGCTGCCGGAACGGCTCGGGCGCCCGATCTGGAACCGTCCGATCGGCGGCCTCGCCGCGACGATGCTCGGCACGCTGCTGATCGTCAACACGGTGGGCATCGAGGGGATCAGCCTGATGGGCTCGGCGGGCTTCCTGGTCGTCTTCGCGGCCGTCAACCTCGCGGCGGTGCGCCTGGGCGGCGCGGGAGCCGGGCGCGCCCTCGCGCTCGCGGGCGCCGTCGCGTGTCTCGGCTCGCTGGCCGCCCTCGTCGTCTACGCCGCGACCCACATCCCGGCGCAGCTCGGGGTTCTCGGCGGGCTGATCGGCGCGGCGGTCGTGGGTGAGGCGCTCGTGCGCGTCGGCGGGCGCGCCGCCGCGCGGCGGTAGCGGCTACGGGGCCGGGGGCGCGCAGACGTCCTGGGGCGACGATCGCGCCGGTGGTCTCCCGTCGACGGCGGCCTTCGCGTGCAGGTCCTCGCAGCGGGCGTAGCGGTTCGCGAGCGGTGCTCCGCGCTCAGCGGGCTGCGTTGTCGAGGAAACCGTCCACGCGCGCGGCGTAGGCGGCCGGGTGCGCCGCGAGCGCCCTCGTGTGGGGGGCGTCGCCGACGTACCAGAGGCTCGCGCCCGTGCCGATCCGGGCGCGGTAGATGCGGTCGAGCTCGAGCTCGCCCGACCGGTTCGACGCGACGAGGAGGACCGGCACGCGGATCCTCCCGACGACGCTCGCCAGCGGCGGCGGTTCGCGCTCGCCCGTCAGGGTCTCGACTCCGCGCATCGTCAGCCACGTGGACGAGACGTAGAGCGGCGTCGTGACGCGGCGGTCGAGCAGCCGTCCGTCTCCGAGCGTGGACGCGCCGGCGCCGTCGGCGACGACCGCGGCGAGCGGCACGCCGTCGGCCGCAGCCCGCAACGCCACCTCGCCGCCCAGCGAGAGCCCGAGCGCCGCGATGCGTCCCGGATCGACGCCCGTCTGCCGCCGGAGGAAGGCAACCGCCCCGGAGACGTCGTCGTCCGAGTCCCAGCCGAGCGCGTTCGTCACCCCATCGCTCTCGCCGTGGCCGCGCGCGTCGTAGGCAAGCACCGCGTAGCCCCGGCGGGCGAGCAGGCGGAGGTGGGCGAGGGTGTCGCCGCGGTCGCCGTGCGAGCCGTGCAGCACGATCACCGCCGCGCCGTTGCTCCCCGGGACGTACCAGCCCCGCAGCCGTACGCCGTCGTGTGCGGCGAAGGTCACGTCGCGGGCGCCGGCCAGGCCGAGCGTGTCGGCACTCGCGACCGGCGTCCGCGGAGCGTTGGTGGCGACACCCGCGTTCAGGGCGGGAACGAGCAGCCACTGGAGGACGACGAAGAGCGCGGGAATGGCGAGCAGCCGCACGCTCAGGCGGCGGCCGCGCAGGGCGACCCGGAGCGCGAGGGCGGTGAGCACGAGCCCTGCGAGCGCTGCGCCGAGACCGGTGAACGCGGCGGTGCCGCGGGTTCCGGCGATCACGATCCGAGGCGCGTAGACGCCGACCCCGCAGGCCACGGCCGCGAGGCCGAGCACCGCGGCGAGCGCCGCGCGGACGACGCGTCGGCCGCGCGCGTAGAGCATTACGAGCGCCGGCGCGGCGACCAACGCCGTCGCCGGCTCGAGTGCGCGGCGCAGCGCTCCGTCGGCGAGGGCTCCGTCGACGATCAGGTGCAGCGCCACGACCCCGGCGGCGACCGCGAAGACCCGCCCGTCGCCGTCGAGAGACGTGTCGCGGGCGGTCGCCGCCGGGGACTCCGGGCGTTGCGGAACGCCGTGCCCGAGTCGGATCCGCCCACTCGCCGTGCCGGTGCCCATGTCTCTCTGCGACCGTCGTGCGGCAGCGCAGGCGCCCAATCGGCGATCCCCACCAGCCGGATCCTCGGTGAACTACGGAGCTCGCCGCGAGGTGCCACGCCTGCCCGGCGGTCACGCGGAAGATCGGTGGAAACCCCGAAGAGGCGCGGCCGCGTCGAGAAATACCCTGGAGGGGTATAGTTCGCGTCGACCGGAAGGAAGGTCCTCGATGTCGGAGACGATCACGTACACGGTGCCCGGCATGTCGTGTCACCACTGCGAGCACGCCGTGACCGAGGAACTGTCGGCGGTCGGCGGCGTCGCGTCGGTGACGGTCGACCTCGAGACGAAGCTCGTCGTCGTGGCGGGCGAGGGGCTCGACGACGGTGCCCTGCGCGCGGCGATCGAAGAGGCGGGGTACGAGGCAGCGTGACCGCCGCCGTCGCCGAGCCGCAGGAGCGGGTGGAGCTCGCGCTCGAGGGGATGACCTGCGCGTCGTGCGCCGCCCGGATCGAGAAGCGCCTGAACAAGCTCGACGGCGTCGCGGCGACGGTCAACTTCGCCACCGAGCACGCGGCCGTCTCCTTCGATCCCGAGCAGGTCTCGGTGGACGACCTGCTCGCGGCGGTCGAGGCGGTCGGCTACCACGCGTCGCTCCCACAGGATGCGCTCGGCGAGGACGACCCCGTCCGGCCCTACAGGCTGCGGCTGCTCGTCGCGCTCGTGCTCTCGGCGCCCGTCGCAGTGCTCGCGATGGTGCCGCCCGCGCAGTTCGCGGGCTGGGAGTGGGTCTCGCTCGTGCTCGCGACCCCGGTCGTCTTCTGGAGCGGTTGGCCGTTCCACCGTGCAGCGGCGCGCAGCGCCCGCCACCTGGGGGCGTCGATGGACACGCTCATCTCGATCGGCACGCTCGCCGCCTGGTCGTGGTCGACGGTCGTCCTGCTGGGCGGGATCGCGGAGGACACGTACTTCGAGGCGGCCGCGGTGATCACCGCGCTGATCCTCCTCGGTCGCTACTTCGAGGCCCGTGCGAAACGCCGCTCCGGCGAGGCGATCCGGGCGCTGCTCGAGCTGGGCGCCAAGGAGGCGCGCGTGCTCCGCGACGGCCACGAGGTGCTCGTCCCGGTCGAGGAGCTGCGGCCCGGCGACCTGTTCGTCGTCCGTCCCGGCGAGAAGGTCGCGACCGACGGTGTCGTCGAGAGCGGAGCCTCCGCGGTCGACCAGTCGCTGCTGACCGGCGAGTCGGTGCCCGTCGAGGTCGGCCCGGGCGACGCCGTGGCCGGTGCGACGATCAACACCTCCGGACGGCTCGTCGTGGTGGCGACCCGCGTCGGGGCCGAGACGGCGCTGGCGCAGATCGCGCGGCTCGTCGCCGAGGCGCAGGCCGGGAAGGCGCAGGTGCATCGGCTCGCCGACCGCGTCTCCGGCGTCTTCGTGCCGGTCGTGATCGGGCTGTCGGTCGTGACGCTGGCCGGCTGGCTGCTCGCGGGCGCGAGCGCTGCCGCGGCGTTCACGGCGGCCGTGGCGGTGATGATCATCGCCTGCCCGTGCGCGCTCGGCCTCGCGACGCCGACGGCGCTCATGGTCGGCAGCGGTCGCGGCGCACAGCTGGGGATCCTGATCAAGGGCCCCGAGACGCTCGAGCAGACGCGGCAGCTGACGACGATCGTCCTCGACAAGACGGGCACCGTCACCGAGGGGCGCATGGTCGTCGCCGCGCTCGTACCCGCCGCCGGAGAGAGCGAGGAGGAGCTGCTGCGGCTCGCCGCCGGTGCGGAGAGCGCGAGCGAGCATCCCGTCGCGCGCGCGATCGCCGAGCTGGGCACGGAGCGGCTGGGGGTGCTTCCGTCCGTCGACGGCTTCGTGAGCCGTGCCGGTCTCGGGGTCGAGGCCGTCGTCGACGGGCACGCCGTCGTCGTCGGTCGCCCCGCCTTCCTCGCCGAATGGGGCGTCGACCTGGACTCGGCCCTGCGGGCGGAGACCGAGCGTCTCGAGACGGCAGGGACGACAGTCGTCGGGGTCGCCTGGGACGGAGGTGCGCGTGGGCTCGTCGCCGTCGCCGATCGGGTGAAGCCGACGAGCCGCGAAGCGGTCGCCGAGCTGAAGCGGCTCGGGCTCGCACCGGTGCTCCTCACCGGCGACAACGAGCGCACGGCACGCGCCGTCGCCGCCGAGGTCGGGATCGAGCGCGTTCTGGCAAACGTGCTGCCCGAGGGGAAGGCAGCCGAGATCCGGCGCCTGCAGGCGGCCGGCGAGGTCGTGGCGATGGTCGGTGACGGTGTGAACGACGCGCCCGCGCTCGCCCAGGCCGACCTCGGGCTCGCGATCGGCACGGGCGCCGACGTCGCGATCGAGGCGTCCGACCTGACGCTCGTCTCCGGCGACCTGCGGGCGGCCGGCGACGCGATCCGGCTCGCCCGGCGGACGCTGGCGACGATCAAGGGCAACCTCTTCTGGGCGTTCGCCTACAACGTCGCCGCGATCCCGCTCGCGATCTCGGGCCTGCTCAACCCGATGATCGCCGCCGCCGCGATGTCGTTCTCGAGCGTCTTCGTGGTCACGAACTCGCTGCGTCTACGGCGGTTCCAGTCGAGAAGGGAGGTCGGCGCGTGACCGAGACCGCTCCGCACACACACGGCTACGCCCCGCAGAAGGACAGGCTCGTCAAGCGGCTGCACCGGATCGAGGGTCAGGTGCGCGGGATCGAGAAGATGCTCGCGGACGACCGCTACTGCATCGACGTCATCACGCAGATCTCCGCGGTGACGACCGCGCTCGACGCGGTCGCGTTCGAGATCCTCGACGCGCACGTGAACCACTGCGTCGCCGGCGCTCTCGCCTCGGGCGACGAGGAGGCCGCGGCGGAGAAGAGCCGCGAGCTGCTCGACGCCGTCCACCGCTTCGCGCGCACCCGCTGACGAAGATGCGACTCGTCGTCGCGGCGGTCGCGCTCGCCCTCGCCCCGTCGCTCGCAGGCTGCGGTGCCGGGAGCGACGTCGCCGGCAATCCGGGAACGGCAGGCTCGGACGGGATGACGAGCGGCGGCCAGGGGCCGATGCGCTCGGGCTCCCCGGTGGGCGCACCGGCGACGACGGCTGCGCCGGCCGGTGGCAGCGGGCGATCGCTCTTCCTCGCGAGCGGCTGCGGCGGCTGTCACGTGCTCGCCGCCGTCGGCTCGACGGGCACGGCCGGCCCGAACCTCGACGCGGCACGACCCGGGTACGCGCTCGTCGTCCGGCGCGTGACGAAGGGAGGCGGCGGCATGCCCGCCTTCGGGGAATCCCTCAGCGACTCGCAGATCCGCGCGGTCGCTCGCTTCGTCGCGGACGCCGCGGGCTGACGTCGTGTCACGCCGCGCCGGCGAGCAGGTGCTCGTAGGCGCCGGCGAGCTGCGCGGCGACGCTGGGCCAGGCGTAGCGCGTGACGGCGACCTCGCGGGCCGCGGCTCCGCGAGCGGAGCGGTCCGGCTCGTCGGCGAGCATCGCCACCACCGCCTCGGCGAGGGCCCGCTCGTCGCCGGGCGGCGTCAGGAGCCCGGCCTCCGGCGTCACGACCTGCCGGTATGCGTCGATGTCGGACGCGACGACGGGAGTCGAGCAGGCGAAGGCGCGGGTGAGGACCATGCCGAAGCTCTCGTTGCCGAGCGAGGGGGCGACGAGGAGCTTCGCCTGCGCGAGCTCGGCGGTCAGCCGGTCGTCGTCGACGATTCCGAGCAGGTCGATGCCGTCTCCGTCGAGGCGGAGGCGCGCGAGGAGGAGACGGACGGCCAGCGGGTCGGCGCCGATCAGCCGCAGGCGGGCGCCGGTGCGCCGGCGTATCCGGGGCCAGGCGCCGAGCAGCACCGGAAGCCCCTTGCGACGCTCGTGACGGCCGACGAAGACCACGTGGTCGAGCCGGCTGCCGGCATCCTCGCGCTCGGGGATCTCGACCCCGTTGGGGACGATCCGATAGTCGGCCGGCGAGTAGGCGTCGGCGGTCTGTCGCGCCGCCTCCGAGACGGCGATCCGGACGTCGATGCGGTCGAGGAGGAAGCCCCAGAGCCGCAACGCGGTCGGGCGCCAGGCCGAGTCGCCGGCCGCGTGGAAGGTGGCGACGGTCGGCCCTCCGTAGAGCGCGAGCGCGGCCGGCGCGAGCATCGGGGCGAGCGGCTCGTGCACGTGCAGGAGGTCGAACCGCTCGCGCGTGAGCGCCCGTCGCAGCAGCGGGAGCGTGGACGGGCTGAGCACGAGATTCGAGAGCGCGCCGTTGCCGGGCACGATCACCGAGCGCCCGAGCGGCACGACCGTCGCGGGCGGCGGTCCCGGACGGCCCTGGCGTGGGTGCAGCACCCGGCTGAACGACCCCGGCGGGTCGTGGCCGATCAGCATCCGGGTCTCGACGCCGAGCGCGTCGAGCGCCCGTGCCTGTGCCTCCGCGTGCTCGACGACTCCTCCCGGGAACGACCACGAGTAAGGGACGACGATGCCGACCTTCACGCGTCGAAGAAGCCGATCGAGCGCAGCCGCAGGTCGGTCAAACGCATCGCCTCGGCGTAGAACGCCTGCGGCTCGACGCCGTAGCCTGCGGCGACGAGCTCGCCCATGCCCTCGTTGGCCGTCTCCAGCATGTCGGCGGCGACTGCCGTCAGATCGTCGACGACGGCGCCGACGACCGCGCGGGAATGCTCGGCGTCCCGCTCGAAGCACGACCGGGCGTAGGAGACGCCGATGCCGATGTGCCGCGCCTCGTCACGGGCGACGAGCCGCTGGCCGCGCGCGAGGCCCGGGAAGGCGAGCCGCTCGTACTGGCCCGCGGCGAGATGCTGCGCAGTTCGCGCGATCACGCCCTCGCCCAGCAGGTGGTAGACGACCACCGCGGCGAGGAACTCGTCCTCGTCGGAGTCCGCGTCGAGGCGGCCGACGTAGTGCTCGAGCCGGCTGTAGAGGGTCTCGGCGACCGGGTCCATGTTGCGGTCGGCCACCTCCCGGACGCCCTCGATGCCTCCCTCGACCCCGAACACCTCGCGGTAGATGCGCAGGACCGCCTGGAGATGCTTGTGCTCGTCGGCGATCTGGGTCGCGAGCAGCAGCTGGAGCTCGTAGCCGGGCGCGGCGAGCAGGAACGGCGCCAGGAGCCGCGCGACGTGGAACTCGGCGTGGAAGCGGTGCGCGAAGATCCAGACCATCCCTCGCTGCTCCTCCTCGTCCAGCGCGCGGAAGCTCGCCCGGTCGGTGGAGAGGTCGAGCGCGAGCGACGACCACTGCGTCCGCTCCCAGTGCGCATAGAGCGCCTGATACGGGCTCGCCTTCTCCTCGAGGGCGACCTCGTCGGGTCCCGCGGTCTCCTCCTCCTCTCCCAGCATCTCGCTCGTCATCGACGTCTCCTCGTGTTCATGACCCACCGCCCCTGCGACCGTCCTCGGTGTGCAGGGCGCGTCTCCCGGTTTGTCGCTCGGCCCGCCACGGGAGAACAATCGCAGACGGACACGACACAAAGATCGCAGGCCGTTCGAGCGCGGGCAAGCACGTGCCGACGGCGAGCGCGGTTCCGCTGTCCATGCGGAGCGCACGACGACGACATGACTACGGAGTCTCGACGGTCCGATCGTCTCGGCCCCGGCCGCCGGTCGAATCGGCGGCACCGTCGCGAGCGAGCTCCCGGTCGGCGGCGACCGTCCGGCGCCAGCGGAGGCTCCGGAGCATCAGCAGGAGCGCAGCGGTGCCGAGCGCCACGTTCCAGACGGTGAGCACGAGCTCCATGCCGACGCTGTAGCTGAGGAGCGCCGTCCGAGATGCCTGTCCGGACAGGACGTACACGGAGAGCGCCTGCTCGGTCCCGATCCCGGACGGCGTGAGCGGAAGGATCGTGGACAGGCTCTGGGCCACCTGCATGCGCAACGCGTTGTCGAGCGTCGCCGGGATGTGGAAGCCGCGCAGGAAGAAGTAGATGGTCGCGACCCGCAACGACCAGTCGACGAGCTGCCAGAACGCCACTCGACGCAGGTAGAGCGCGGGCGTGCGGAGGATCGCGAGTCCCTGCTCGACCCGCTTCCCGAAGGCGGCGATCCGGCCGGCTGCGAGCAGGCCGAGCAGGAAGCTCGCGAGCACCGCGCATGCCACGAGCACGAGCGCCAGCCGAGGGTGGCGGAAGAGCCAGAACCAGTCGACCCCGGGCAGGGTTCGGACGACGTGCACACCCGGGAGGACATGCCGGGAGAGCGCCCAGAGAAGCAGCAGCGAGGACAGCGTCAGGTCGACGATCGTCTCGACGAGGAGCGAGGCTGCCAGCGTCGGGTAGTGGGCGCCCTGCACCCTCCGCTTGACGAGGTAGAGCTTGAGGAGGTCGCCGCCCCGTGCCGGCAGGATCGCGTTGACGCCCGCCCCCGCCGCGTAGGCGCCGAACACGCTCCGCCAGCGGACAGGGACGCGCGGGTAGGCGGCCGCGAGCACGTTGCGCCAGGCGTATGTGCGCACGAGCATCTTCACCGAGTGGCAGAGCACGCCGAGCAGGACCGGCACCCACGCGACGGCGCTCAGATACCCGAAGAACGACTCGAGGGCGTGCCAGACGCCGCTCATCCGCTCGGCCCTGCCTCGACCATGCGCCACACCTCCTGCGGGGCAAGCCTACGACAGCTCGGCCCGGACTCCCTCGGACGCCGAGCGGATCCGGCCGCGGCGACCGCCGCCCGTCGGGGACGGCCGGGACCCTGCGGGAATCCCGCAGCCGATCGGGCTGTTCCCCCGATGGCCCCCACGGCCGCGGCCGGAAGACTCGTACTGTGGGCACCGCCGCGCAGCCGCAGGCGCCGGGCTCGCGCGCGAGCTCGGTGTTCGGCCGGGTGATCGTCGGAATCGACGGGACCGAGCCGGGCTTCGAGGCCTGCCGCCAGGCTCTGCGCCTGGCGGCGCCGGAAGGGCGGATCGAGCTCGTGTCCGCCGTGTACCTCGCAGGGGCGGCACTCGCCGGCTGGTCGGCCGAGCGTATGGCGGAGGAGCTCGAGCGAGAGGCGGGCGAGGCGCTCCATCGGGCAGCGGAGATCGCGGGCGACCGCGCCGCGACGCGCCTGGTCAACGGGCCCGCCCCCGACGTGCTGCTGCGGGCGGCGGAGCAGGCGGACGCGACGCTGCTGGCGCTGGGAACGCACGGCCACTCTCGTCTCTCGGAGATCGTGCTGGGAGGCGTTGCCGGCGAGATCCTGCACCGGGCGCCGTGCTCCGTGCTGATCGCGCGTCCGCCGCGCCCGGCCGAGGCGTTCCCGTGCTCGATCGTGGTCGGGGTCGACGGCTCCCGGGAGAGCGACATCGCGCTCGCGGCCGCGGAGGAGTTGCGCCGGAGGCTCGACGTGCCGCTACGGATCCTCGTCGCGCTGCGCGGGACGACAATCGATCTCGGTCACGTGCACCTCCGGACCCCGTTCTCGGAGCCCGTCGACGCGCATCCGGTCGAGGCGCTCGTCGACGCGTCCGACGCGACCGACCTCGTCGTCGTCGGCAGCCGCGGGCTGCACGGCGTGCAGGCGCTCGGCAGCGTCAGCGAGCGAGTTGCGCACCGCGCTCGCTCGTCGGTGCTGGTCGTGCGCGCGGCGGCGGCTGATGGATCGCACCCCGCCCGCGTACACGCTCACGCCGGCGGAGGTCGCAGAAGCACAGGGGGTCGACGTCGAGCTCGGCCTGTCGGCGGCGGAGGCCGCGGAGCGTCTAGAGCGCTGGGGCCCGAACCGGCCCCGGCGCCGACGGCGGCCGGCGTACGTGCGGCTGGCGGTGCGTCAGCTCGCCGACCCGCTCGTCGGCCTGCTGCTCGCGGCGACGGCGGTCTCCTTCGCGATCGGCGACCATCTGGAGGCGGCTGCGATTGCCGCGGTGATCGTGGTCAACGCGGTGCTCGGGTACCGCCAGGAGCTCGCCGCCGATCGCGCGGTGCTGGCGCTCTCGGAGGCGTTCACGCAGAGGGCGGTCGTCGTTCGCGAGGGCGTCGAGCGAGAGATCGCGGCAGACGAGGTCGTGCCGGGCGACCTGCTCGTGCTGCGCGAGGGCGATCGCGTCGCCGCCGACGCGCGCGTGAGCCACATCCTGGCGCTCGAGGTCGAGGAGGCGGCTCTGACCGGCGAGTCGCTCCCGGTCGAGAAGACGTCCGAGCCGGTCCCGGCGGCGGCGCCGCTCGCCGAGCGGGTCTGCATGGTCTACGCGGGGACGGCCGTCGTGCGCGGCCACGGCCGCGCACTGGTCTGCGCCACGGGCGAGCGCACCGAGCTCGGTCAGATCGAGGCGCTCGCGGCTGCTGCGAAGCCGCCGCCGACACCGCTCGAACGCCGACTCGGACAGCTCTCGCGACAGATGGTCCTGCTCGGTGCAGCGATCACCGTCGGACTGGCCGGCGCGATGCTCCTGCGAGGGGCCGCGCTGCATTCGGCGTTCCTGGTCGGGGTCGCAGTCGCAGTCGCCGCGGTGCCCGAAGGGCTCGCGGCCACGGTGACGGCTGCGCTCGCGCTCGGCGCGCAGGCGATGGCGCGTCGCGGCGCGATCGTTCGCCGACTCGACGCGATCGAGACCCTCGGGGAGACGACGGTCGTCTGCACCGACAAGACGGGCACGCTGACCGAGAACCGCATCCGCCTGGCGGTCCTGCGAGCCGCCCCGCATGCCACCGCGAACGACGTGCTCGAGGCGGCAGTCCTCGCGTGCAGCGCCAGGGAGTCCGGCGACGGCGTCGTCCACGGCGATCCGATCGAGCGCGCCCTCCTGCTGCGCGGCGATCGAGCGAGGCATCTCGCCGTCCGGTCTCCTCGCCGACCGGGAGCTCGTCCACGAGGTGCCGTTCGACTCCGAGCGGAAGCGGATGACGCTCGTCTACGAGGAGCGCGGCAGGCGGCGGGCATACGCGAAAGGCGCGCCGGAAGTCGTCGCCGTCCTTGCGCACGCGGAGTCCGATCCCCTGCTCCGCACGGCGGCCGCCTGGGCGGGGGAGGGCTTCCGCGTCCTCGCCGTCGCGGCGGGCACGCTCGACGACGACGCTCCGCTCGACGAGTCGGTCGAGCGGAACCTGGAGCTGCTCGGCGTCGCGGCCCTCCACGATCCGCTGCGGGAGTCGGCCGCCGACGCGATCGAGGCCGCGGCGGTCGCCGGTATCGCCGTCATGATGCTGACCGGCGACCACGCGGCGACGGCGCAGACGGTCGGCCGGGCGCTCGGTCTCCGCGAGGACGCGGTCGTCGCGCGCGCGACTCCCGCCGACAAGCTCGCCCTCGTCGAGGAGCTCCAGAACGCCGGCGAGGTCGTGGCGGTCACGGGCGACGGCGTCAACGACGCCCCTGCGCTCCGACGCGCCGACGTCGGCATCGCGATGGGCGCGTCCGGCACCGAGGCGGCGCGAGAGGCGGCGGCGATCGTGCTCACCGACGACGACTTCGCCACGATCGTCGCCGCGATCGAGGAGGGACGCCGGATCGGCGACAACATCCGGAAGTTCGTCGCCTTTCTCCTCTCCGCCAACCTCGGCGAGGTGCTCGTCTTCGCCGTTGCGATCGCCGCGGGTCTCGGGCCTCCCCTCGCCGTGATCCAGGTGCTCGTGGTCAACGTCGTCACCGACGGTCTGCCCGCGCTGGCGCTCAGCCAGGATCCCGCGGCGCCCGAGACGATGACCTCGCCGCCGCGCCCCGGCACGCGGCTCTTCGACCGCCGCTTCTGGCTCGCTCTCGCCGGCATCGGCGTCACCGTCGGTGCCGCCACCCTCGCCGCCTTCGTGGCCGGGCGGGCATTCGGCGACGCCGCGCAGACGATGGCGTTCGCGACCCTCTCGCTCTCCGAGCTCGCGCTGGTCTTCGCCGTCCGCTCGTCCTCGACGGCGGCGTGGCGTCTCCCCCGAAACCGGTGGCTGAACCGGAGCGTGATCGGATCCGCCGCGGCCGTCGCGCTCGCCGTGTTCCTGCCGCAGGCGCACGCGCTGCTCGACACGACGGGTCTCGACGCGCTCGAGACCGTGGTCGCCGTCGTGCTCGCGTGCGTCCCGCTGGCGGCCGTCGAGCTGGCGAAGCTGCTGCTCGCCCGCCGCCGGCGGCGTCCAGGGCGACCAGGCCGAAAGCCGATCGCGCGTGCTCGCCCGCGACAGCGGCGAGACACGTGTCGGGCCGAGGTCGCCGGGGCGGTCGACGGGCCCGGGCGTGCCGGGCCCGTCACTCTGAGCCGCCGGTCAGCTCGGCATCGCAGGGGGCTGATCCGGGTCGTGGGACTCCGGTTCCGAGACCGTGCTCCCGCCGCCCGAGCCGTCCGCCGCGGCCGCCTTCTCGTTGAGGCCCCGGATCTTCGCCGCCGTCGCCTCGAGCCGCTCGTGCGAGATGTCGCCGCTCTCGAGCAGCTCGAACACCGTTCTGCCGAGCTCGCCGTACGCCTGGCCGAGCTCGCGCTTCGTCTGGACGTCCTCGACGCCTTCCTTCGCCTTCGCCGCGGCCTGCTCGGCCGCCGCCTTCGCCTTGTCCAGGAATCCCATCGCACACGCTCCTTATTCGAGGATGCTGCCGAGGAGGCCCCCGACTCCGCCGCTCTCGTCGCGGCCGCCGCCGGCTGCGGCGAGGACGCGGCGCGCGGTGCGGGAGAAGGGGAGGGTCTGCAGGGTCACGTGCCCCGGGCCGGTCATGTGGACGAGGAAGAAGCCCTCACCGCCGAACAGGGCCTTCTTGAAGCCCTCCTGCATCTTCACCTCGTACCGGACCGTGGGCTCGACCATCACCATGCAGCCGGTGTCGACGAGCAGCCGCTGACCGGCCGCGAGGTCGAAGTCGACGAAGTCGCCGCCGCCGTGGAGCCAGACCGTCCCCTTCCCCTTCAGCCGCTGGAGGAAGAACCCCTCGCCGCCGCCGCGGATGCCCATGCCGAGACGCTGGGACAGCGCGCTCTCGATCTCCACGTCACCGTGGTGAGCGAGGTAGGCGTGACGCTCGCAGATGATCTCGCCGTCGAGCTCGTGCTGCCGGATCGAGCCGGGAAACGGGCCGGTGATGCCGACCGCCCCCGCGCCGTTCGCGACGTAGCGGGTCAGGAAGAGGCTCTCGCCCGCGAGCGCCTTGCGCTTGAGGCCGCCGACCAGACCCCCCGGCATCTCGACGTCCATCGAGATGTCGCCGGAGACGAACATCATCGCCCCTGCCTCCGACGTGAGCCGCTCGCCCGGCTGTAGCGAGACGACGACGGCAGGCGCCTGCCCTTCGCGAACGGTTGCCTCCATGACCCCCGATGCTAGACCCCTCGGGGCCGCGAATCCAGCCGGTGGCAGCCGGATTCTCGGGTGCTGCTGCGTCGTGTTCCGCGGATACCCCGATTGGGTGCTCCCTCGTTCGAGGGAGGCTGCCAACTGGGTCTCGACCTGCACTCCCGCGGGGCCGGCCCGTAGTCCGAAAGGAGGTCTCTCGATGGCGACCATCGAGAAGACGACGTATGTGGCTCCCGGTCTGCCGGAGAGCCCCGTCACGCTGAAGGAGCGGTACGAGAACTTCATCGGCGGCCACTGGGTGGCGCCCGTGAAGGGTCTCTACGCCGAGAACCGGACGCCCGCGACGGGCGAGCCCTTCACGGAGGTTCCACTCTCCACGCCGGAGGACATCGAGCTCGCTCTCGACGCCTCCCATGTCGCCCGGGACGCCTGGGGCGAGGCGTCGACGACGGAGCGCGCGCGGGTGCTCAACCTGATTGCGGATGCGATCGACGAGCACCGCGAGCTGCTGGCGGTCGCCGAGAGCTGGGAGAACGGCAAGCCCGTGCGCGAGACGCTCGCGGCCGACATTCCGCTCGCCGCCGATCACTTCCGCTACTTCGCGGGCGCGATCCGCTCCGAGGAGGGTCGGATCTCGGAGATCGACAAGGACACGGTCGCCTACCACTTCCACGAGCCGCTCGGCGTGGTCGGTCAGATCATCCCGTTCAACTTCCCGATCCTGATGGCGGCGTGGAAGATCGCACCCGCCCTCGCCGCCGGGAACTGCACGGTGGTCAAGCCGGCGAGTCCGACACCGTGGTCGATCCTCAAGCTGATGGAGCTGCTCGAGGAGATCGTGCCGGCCGGCGTGATCAACGTGGTGAACGGACCCGGCGGCGAGATCGGCAAGGCGCTCGCCACCAGCAGGCGGATCGCCAAGATCGCCTTCACCGGCGAGACGGTGACCGGGCGGCTGATCATGCAGTACGCCGCCCAGAACATCATCCCCTCGACGACCGAGCTGGGCGGCAAGTCGCCCAACGTCTTCTTCGCCGACGTGATGGCCGCCGACGACGAGTTCCTCGACAAGGCGGTCGAGGGCCTGGTGCTCTACGCCTTCAACAAGGGCGAGGTCTGCACCTGCCCCTCCAGGGCGCTGATCGAGGAGTCGATCTACGAGCCGTTCATGGAGCGCTGCCTCGATCGGATCCGCAAGATCCGCCAGGGGCACCCGCTCGACGAGGCGACTCAGATCGGCGCGCAGGTCTCGGCGGCGCAGCTCGAGAAGATCGAGAGCTACGTGCAGATCGGTCTCGACGAGGGCGCCGAGCTGCTGATCGGCGGCGAGCGCGCACACCTCGGCGGCGAGCTCGAGGGCGGCTACTACTACCAGCCGACCGTCTTCAAGGGCACCAACGAGATGCGGATCTTCCAGGAGGAGATCTTCGGGCCGGTGCTCGCCGTGACGACGTTCAAGAACGAAGAGGAGGCGCTCCGGATCGCCAACGACACCATGTACGGCCTCGGCGCCGGCGTCTGGACACGCGACACCAGCAAGGCGTACCGGATGGGCCGCAAGATCCAGGCGGGCCGGGTGTGGACGAACTGCTACCACCTCTACCCGGCGCACGCGGCCTTCGGCGGCTACAAGGTCTCGGGCGTCGGCCGGGAGAACCACCGCATGATGCTCGACCACTACAGCCAGACGAAGTGCCTGCTCGTCAGCTACGACCCCAAGCCGCTGGGATTCTTCTGACGGTGGAGGCGGGAACCGCAGGCAGGATCGCCGCCACGGACGCCGCGTGCGCGGAGCTCCGGCGCCTGCAAGCGGAGCACGGCCCGCTGATGCTGTTCCAGTCGGGAGGCTGCTGCGACGGCAGCCTCCCGATCTGCCTCCCCGACGGCGAGCTCCTCCTCGGCCCGAACGACCGGCTGCTCGGCCAGGTCGAGGGATGCAAGGTCTACATCGACGCCGAGCAGGACGAGCGTTGGCGACGTCCCGAGTTCGTGCTCGACGTCGCAGCGGGAGATCCCGAGGGGTTCTCCCTCGGCGGTGCCGGCGTTCATTTCGTCACGCGGACGGGCGCCTGCGAGTTGCCGTCTCGCTGAGCGCGTGGAGGCGAGCCGGGGTGTCTCAGCCCCGGACGGCCGCAGCGGTCGCCCAGGGGATCCCGGCGGCGGCCGTTCCGGCCGGCGTGAGGATCCAGCAGCCGCCGGAGCCCCGTTCCACGAAGCCGCGCTCCTCGTTCTGCTCGAGCCGCTGCTCGATGAAGCTCGAGTACTCGTGCGGGACGCCGACCGCCGCCGCGACAGTCGCGCTGGTCGGTGGCGTGTCGCCGTCCCGCGTCAACTCCCTCACCGTCGCGAGAAGGCCCTGATCGGCCCGATTCGTGCCCCTCGTCATGTCGGTCCGGCCCCTCAAATGGCCAGGGGCAGGTGCTCGGGAAGGCGGAGGATGTCGCTTCGGCTGGCGCGCACGTGCAGCACGCGCGCGCGGGCGTCGACCGACTCGACGAGCGCGGCGGCGAGCACGGGGCGGCGCGGGTGGACGCGTCCGCCGACGCGGAGGACGAGGAAGTCGGGGGTCGCCTCGTCAGGGGGAAGATCGGCGTCTCGACGGTGCCCACGGTGCCGTCGCTCCCCTCGACCCTGAACCCGCTGCAGAGGGCGAGCAGAGTGTCGGCTTCCGTCTGCGTCGTGAGGATGTGCACGTGACTCACGGTAGGAGCCGCGGATGAGGAACAGGGCAGCGCCGTGTCAAGGAGCGCTCACACATCCGACTGGCCTCGCGGGCGACGCTGCCGCAGGACGCTCTGACGCCGCCGCGTGCGTCGCGCGTTCAGGCGGGAACGAGCTTGTAGCCGGCCTCTCGCACGGTCACGATCCGGCGCGGCTTGCCCGGCCGGTCCTCGATCTTGCGCCGCAGGTTCGACACGTGGACGTCGGCCGCGCGGGCGGTGCCGACGTAGGTCGCCTCCCAGAGGTGCTCCATGATCTGCCAGCGGCTGAAGACGCGATTCGGATCCCGGACGAGCAGGGCGAGCACTCTGAACTCGGACGGCGTCAGACGGACGTCCCGCCCGGCGACGCTCACACGGTGCGACGCGAGGTCGACGGTGATGTCGCCGGCGTGCAGGGTCGACTCAGCCGAGGCGCTCCGGTCGAGGTCGCGACGGCGGAGGACGGCCCGGATGCGGCTCGCGAGCTCGCGCACCGAGAACGGCTTCGTGACGTAGTCGTCGGCGCCCAGCTCCAGGCCGAGCACGCGGTCGATCTCGGCGTCCTTCGCCGTGAGCATGATGATCGGCACGATGCTCTCGGCGCGAAGCCGCCGGCAGACCTCCGTTCCCTGCAGCTTCGGCATCATCACGTCGAGGATCACGAGGTCGTAGTCGCCGGTGCGGGCCGCCTCGAGCGCCCGTACGCCGTCGGTGACCGCATCGACGTCGAAGCCGTCCGCGCGGAGCGCGTAGCTGACCGGCGTCACGATGTCCGGTTCGTCGTCGGCGAGCAGGATCCGCGGGCTCATGCGCGCTCCTTCCCCGCTCCGGCGCCGGCGACCGACGTTCGCGGGGGCGATACGCGCAACCCGTCCACACGCGACCACCCGCTCATGCGACGGGAGCCTCGCTGCGCGCCAGCGTGACGCGGACGATCGTGCCTCCCTCCGGCGGAGTGCCGATCTCGATCGTGCCGCCCAGCGCTCGCACCGCCTCGCGGGCGATGGCGAGGCCGAGGCCGAAGCCTTCGCTGTCACGATGACCCGAGCCGCGGTAGAAGCGGTCGAAGAGCCGGTCGCGCTCGGCCGCGGGGATCCCCGCGCCGTTGTCGCGCACCTCGATCGAGGCGAACTGCCCGTCGACCGCGTGCGCGACGAGCTCGACGCGGGTGGCCGACCCGTGCTGGAGCGCGTTCTCCGCCAGGTTGAGCACGACCTGCTCGACGAGAGCCGGGTGCGCGAGCAGCGTGACGTCCTCCGGCGCCTCGACGACGATCTCGGCGTCCCCGCCCATCCCTCGCAGCTCGGCGGCGACCCCTGCCAGCAACGGTGCGGCCGTCACCGGTTGGAGTCGCAGCGCCTCTTGCCGGGTCTGCGCGCGAGCGAGCGTGAGCAGCGCGCGCCGCAGCCGGCTGAGACGGGACGTCTGCCGCTCGATCAGCTCGAGGAAGCGGTCGCGCTCGGGCGGATCCGCCTTCGCGCCGCCCTGCAGCACCTCGAGCGACGCGACGATCGCGGTCAGCGGGCTTCCGAGCTCGTGCGCAGCGTTGGCGATGAACTCCCTCTCGGCCCGCTCCCGCCGCTCACGCTCCGAGATGTCGGTCAGGACGAGGATCGCGTCCGTTCCCGCGCGGGCGGGGATCCCGACGAGGGCGAACGTGCGCTCGTGCTCGACGACGCGTGCCTGGACGGGCCGGTCCGCCTCCTCGAACAGGTTCTGCGCGAACGAGCGCAGCGGGAAGTCGGGCCAGAGATCCGCGAGCGGCGCGCCGACCGCGAGCTCGTGGCCGGCAAGCAGCCTGCGCGCCGACGAGTTGGCGAATGCGATCCGAAGCTCGGCGTCGATCGCGACGACTCCGTCGTCCAGGCCCTCGAGCAGCTGCTGGAGGCGGTCCCGCTCCTCGCCCAGCCGTCCGAACGACTCGTGCAGTCGCTCGCGCATCCGGTCGATCGTCGCGGCGAGATCGCCGACCTCGTCTTGAAACCGGGAGCGCAGAGGCTCGTCGAAGGCGCCGTCGGCGATTCTCGCGGCGCTTCGCGCGATGCGGCGCAGGCGGGCGGCGATCACGAGCGCCACCGCCAGTCCGACGGCCGCGCCGACCGCCAATGCGATCAGCGCCGCGTTGAGGATCTGGTCGTGCACGATCCCGAGCTCGCTCAGCAGCTCGGGCCGGCGTGCGTAGGTGACGATCACGCCGCTTCGATCGGGCAGCCTCAGGCCGACCACGAAGGAGCTGCCGCCGGCGAGCGAGCCGACGTAGCGGGCCCCGTGGGTCGCGGAGCGGAGCGCGCGCGTCCCCTGCGGGACGTCGGCGAAGGAGACTCCTCGCGACCCCTCCTGCGTGAGCTGCGTCTCCGTCGAGGGAGAAGACGTAGAGCGAGACGCGCCGCCGCTCGGCGATCACGGAGGCGGCGGTGGCGAGGATGCCGTTCTGGATCGCCTTCGCCGTCACCTGGGATGCCGAAACGCTCTGTCCGACCGCGAGATCCTCCGCGCGCTGCCGCAACGCCCCCGCGGCCCGGTGGTTGAAGACCTCGGCGACCGAGAACGCGGTCAACGCGACGATCGCGGCGAACGTCAGGCCGAGCCACCAGCGCATGCTGATCCGGACGCGGGGCATCAACGTCGGGGAGCCCAGGGTTCCCCAACGGGCCGGCTCCTTCTTCGCAGCGTGTGGCGGATCGCTCTTGCTCTGCGGCGAGAGCGCGGTCTCGCCTCCGCGCGCGGGAGGTCTGCGTTTTGGCCAACCAAAACCTGTCACAACGTCACGAGTTCGCGGGACCAAACAGGGCTAGCACAGTATCGCTCCGGTTGTTCCGCGGGCCCGGCGCGCGTTAGCGAACCTTCACGTGCATCTGACGCCTCGCTGACGCGCGCGAGCGACCCTGAGTTCATGCCGCTCCTGCTCGTCGGACGTCTCACGCCGCCGAACATCGGGCTTCTTTCCGCGGCCCGTGGCTTCGGCGTGCAGGCGAGGCTGCTGCCGCCCGAGACGGCCGAGCGCCGGGCCCGGCCGAACGAGATCGTCCTCGGCCGGATCGACGTTCGCCCGGGACTGGACGGAGTCGAGCCGGGGCTCGACTCGCTGCGCCGGCTCGAAGAGGCGGGCTTCTGCGTGCTCAACCGGGCCGACGCGGTGCTCGCCGCGCACGACAAGCTCGAGACGGCACGCAGGCTGCGGCGGCGCGGACTGCCCCATCCGCGGACGGTTCACGTACCGCCGGGCGGCGCATTGCCCGAGGTGGAGCTCCCGGTCGTGCTCAAGCCGCGCTTCGGCAGCTGGGGCGCCGACGTCGTGCGCTGCGATACCGCGCGTGAGTTGCGCCGCGCGTTCGCGCGTCTCTCGAGGCGGCCGTGGTTCAGCACCCACGGTCTGCTCGTCCAGGAGCTCGTCCCCCCGCCGGGTTCGGATCTGCGCGTCCTCGTCGCCGACGGCGTCGTCGTCGGCGCGATCAGCCGCCACGCGGCGCCGGGGGAGTGGCGGACGAACATCTCCCTCGGCGGCACGCGGCAGCGGGCGATTCCCTCGCCGGAGGCACGGTCGCTCGCCGTTGCCGCCGCCGATGCGATCGGCGCCGACCTCGTCGGCGTCGACCTCCTGCCGACGTCCCACGGGTACGTCGTGCTGGAGCTGAACGGCTGCGTCGACTTCACGGGCGACTACTCGCTCCCGGGTGGCGACGTCTTCGACGACGCGGTCGAGCCGTTGCTCTTCCCCTTCGTCGCGGAGCTCGCGGAGCAGCAACGGCAGCGGCAGCTCGACGACGACCCGCTGCTCGTCCATTAGGACGACGGTCGGGGCCACCCAGCAGCGGCTCGGCCAGCGCGGCTTCGGGAGTGGCTCATGCTTGCCGTGCGAGAAGCGCGGCGCTCGAGCGAGACCGGAGGATCGCAGCTCGAGCGCCGCGTCTACCGAGTCGGCGTCGTCAGGAAGGCGGTCAGCCGACCTGTCCTACGCCGCCGACTTCGATGTCGACGTACATCCCGGCGTTCTCGTGGACGACGGGCGAGTCGGAGTCGCAGAAGAGCCTGTACCAGCCAGGCTTCAGATTGACCTTGATCGTCACAGGCTCCGTGTAGACCGTGGCGATGTCGGTGATCGCCTGCTCAGAGGTCTTGTCCGGGTTCGTGTCGGTGCATGGCGAGGTCGACCCCGGACAGCTTCTGAGCGAGAAGTTGTGGTTGTTTTGATCGTCGTTGACGGTGATCCAGTACGTCCCGGGCCGGAGAGTGAGAAGGCCGGTACCGCTCGGAACACAGTACTGGGGGCCAGCGTCGTCTGTCGCTGGAGGTTTCGCGCATGTGCCCTCGGAATTGCTGACGCCGTAGCCCTCGACCGGCGTCTGCCCGTCCAGTCCGGCGCTCATGCAGAACAGGTGGTCGCCCAGACAGAAGTTGCCCACGATCGTGCGGCCCTGGGCCGATGCCGTCGCGGTCGTGTACGCAGCAATGGCGCCGACGGTGGCGAGCGTCGTGAGTAGAACGGCGATGCTGCGTCTTGGGAAGATGGCCTTGGTCATGGAACCTTCCCCCTTTCGAGTTGCCTTCCTCGGACGGGCTCATCGACCCTCCCGTCCCCCGGTGATCGCCTCGACCGTAAGAAGCACGCGCGCCGCCATCTACCGTGTCTCCAGGCAGATGCCCAGGTGGTATCCCCCACCAAGACGGAAGGCTGGCCCCTCGGCGCGGGTGGTATCTAGGACGCTGTGGACGACCCGGTCGAGCTCCGCGCATTGCGTGCCCGTCTCGTGACCGGCGCCCTCGCCGAGCGCCGCAGGATCGAGCGTGCGCTCCACGACGGCGCACAGCAGGACCTGATCGCCGTCGCGGTTCGTCTCCAGCTCGTGCGGGAGCTCCTCGAGATGGAGCCCGCTGCTGCACTCGAGCTGCTCGACGAGCTCCAGCGCGACGTACGCGACGCGCTCGACCGGCTGCGGGCGCTCGCGAGCGAGATCTACCCGTCCATCCTCGACGCCCGCGGTCTCCCCGACGCTCTTCGCGAGACCGCCCGAACCGCCCGTGCGTCCGTGCGCGTCGACGCGACCGATCTCGGTCGCTATGCGAGCGGGATCGAGGGGGCTGTGTACTTCGCCTGCCGCGCGGTTCTCGAGAGCGCGGAGCCGGGCGCGGAGCTGAGTATCCGCCTGCGCGAGAGCGACCGCGAGCTGACTCTCGAGATCGAGGGAGTCGACGGCGCCGCCGATCTGTCCAGGGTGGAGGATCTCGTGGAGGCGGCGGGTGGAACGCTCCGTGTCGAGCCGACCCGCCTCACGGCGGCGATCCCCCTCGACTAGGAGTCGCTCTCCGCGAGGTAGAGGATCACGGCCATCACGCGCTTGTGGATCGACGGTTCCCACCCGATCCCGAGCTTCAGGAAGATCGAGTGGATCACCTTCTCGACCGACCGCTCGGTCAGGAAGAGGGCGGCTGCGATCGCGGCGTTGTTCTTCCCCTCCGCCATCTCGCGCAGCACGTCCCGCTCCCGCGGGGTCAGGTCGTTCAAGGGGGAGGCTTCCGTACGCGCCTTCTCGGCCACGAGCGCCTCGACGACCTTGGGGTCGATCATCGAGCCGCCGCCCGCGACCGCCCTGATCGCGCCGACGAGCTGTGCGAGGTCGTCGACCCGCTCCTTCAGCAGGTAGGCGCGTCGCGCCGTCCCGTCCGCGAGGAGCGCCAGGGCGTACCGCGGCTCGGCGTACTGGCTGAGGACGACGACACCGACGTCCGGGTGCGTCTCCCGCAGACGCGCGGCGGCACGAATCCCTTCGTCGACACCGCTCGGAGGCATGCGGATGTCGGTGAGCACGACGTCGGGCTTCGTGTCCTCCACCGCCGCGAGCAGCGAGTCGAGGTCCTCGGAGACGGCCACCACGTCGATCTCTGCTTCCGTCTCGAGCAGGCGCCGGACGCCCTCGCGGACGAGGTAGTGGTCATCGGCGAGCACGACACGGATTCCCACGGTCGGTCATAGGATGACGCAGTGGCGGAGCTCGTGTTGATCGTCGACGACAACGAGCTGAACGCGAAGCTCGCCCGCGACGTGCTCGAACGGGCGGGGATGCAGACGCTCTGGGCGCCGAACGCAGCGCTCGGCCTGGAGCTCGCGCGCGAGCACCGGCCCGACCTCGTGCTCATGGACCTGCGCCTCCCCGACCTCGACGGCGCCGAGGCCGTCCGTCGGCTTGCGTCCGACGAGCGCACGTCGACGATCCCCGTGGTCGCGCTGAGCGCCGTACGGGCGGAGGAGGCGAGCACCTGGCTCCCCGACGCCGGCTTCGTCGGCTACGTCGAGAAGCCGATCGACGTGCGAGAGCTGCCCACGGAGGTTCGCCGCCATCTGACGCCGAGGTAGCCCCCGCAAGAAAAGGAGGCTGGCGCCCTAGACGCTGCCGCTGTCCGATGTCACGATCGTCACTTGATTCGGCGGCGTACCAGCGTGACGACAAGGAGGCACTCGGTGATTCGCACGCTACTCGCGGGATGTGCTCTGGCTGGGATCGGGGCCGCCCTGATGACCGGCTGCGGCGGCTCGAGCAAGGCTTCGGCTGCCACGGCGCAGCTGCAGAGGGAGGTCGACCTCTATCAGATCAGTGAGATCGAGGCGAAGTTCCACAAGGCCACCTCGACCCAGAACCTGAAGCTGATGATGTCGCTCTTCGCACCCGGGGCGGTCTTCAACGTCGACAACCAGACGCTGACCGGCAAGGCGCAGATCAGGCACTGGTTCGCCACCGACAACAAGGCGTTCCTGCCGGGGAACCACTGGGAGTCGGACACGCCGTCGTACAAGCTCCGCGCGACGGTGAACGGCGACAAGGGGACGCTCTACTTCGAGTGCCACTACATCGACCCGAAGACGAAGATGGTCGTCGCCTACGTCGCCGTCCAGCACCAGGTGCAGAAGATCGACGGCAAGTGGCTGATCACCAACTCCGCCGCCTCGCCGGCGGTGCTCAGCCCGTAGCCGGAAGAGCGATGGCGCGGCAGGAGGCGTTCGAGGCGCCGCCCACCTCGGGGAGGTGGGCGGCGCTCGTCGGGATGGAGAACCGGCTCGTCCGCACCGTCGCCGGCGCTCCGGCGAAGGTGCGGACGAAGCTGCTCGTCGCCTTCCTCGTCATCGCTGCGCTGCTCGTCGTCGTCGGAGTTCTGGGGCTGCGCGTGCTCGGCCAGGCGAACGCGCGGGTCGAACGGCTCGGAGAGCTGCAGCTGCGCTCGTCGACCTACCAGGTGCTCGAAACCCACGCCCAGGACCTGCGGCAGGCGCTCGGGGCACGCGGCGCCGGCTCGCCGGGCCTGTCGACGTACACCGGGCAGCCCGCCCTCCAGGGGGGAAAGCAGTGGGGCCTCGTCGATCTCTCCGTCGCCGACGTCCTCTCCCAGGTGGAGCTCGGCCTCGACGAGAAGCTCTTCCAGTTCGTCCCGCCACCCGCCGACGAGCAGGTGCTGCGGCAGATCCGGCTCGACTATCGCCGGGTCGTGACCGACGTCAACACGATCAGCCGGCTCGACCAGAGCGGCGTCGCCGGCTACAAGACGCGGCCGTTTCTCGTCGCCGCCAACACGGCGTCCGACAGGCTCCTCGAGAGCTCGACGACGCTCGCGTTGCGCACGAGCGACGAGACCTCCACACTGATCGCGGCGAACGGCAGCACCTACGCCTCCTCCCGGAACCTCTTCGTCGCCGTCGGCGCCGTCAGCGTCGTGCTGGCGCTCGGCCTCGGACTGCTGCTCTCGTGGACGCTGATCGGCCCGATCCAGCGGACCGAGGCGCGGCTCGAGGAGATCGCCGCAGGCGACTTCTCGAACCGCCTCGACGTGCCGAACCGGGACGAGCTCGGGGCGCTCGCCGCCAACGTGAACCGGATGAACGACGAGCTCCGGCGGCTCTACGGCGAGCTGGAGACCGCGAGTCGCCACAAGAGCGAGTTCCTCGCCAACATGTCGCACGAGCTGCGGACGCCGCTCAACGCGATCCTCGGCTTCTCGCAGGTGCTGCGGGAGCGGATGTTCGGCGAGCTCAACGAGAAGCAGGAGGAGTATCTGGACGACATCCTCGCGTCGGGCAACCATCTGCTCGTCGCTGATCAACGACGTGCTCGACCTCTCGAAGGTGGAGGCGGGGCAGGTCGAGCTCGAGGTGGCGCCGTTCTCGCTGCGGGAAGCGCTCGAGCGCGGGGTCGTGATGGTGCGCGAGCGCGCGTCCGAGCGCGGCGTCCAGCTGGGGCTCGAGATCGCGCCGGAGGTCGATGTCGTCGCAGCGGACGAGCGGCGGGTCCGCCAGGTGGTGTTCAACCTGCTCTCGAACGCGGTGAAGTTCACGCCCGCCGGCGGGCGGATCGACGTCGAGGCGGCCCAGCTCGACGGCGCGATCCACGTCTCCGTGGCCGACACCGGCCCTGGGATCGCTCCCGAGGACCAGGAGCGGATCTTCGAGGAGTTCCAGCAGACCGACGTCGGCGTCCGGCAGCGCGAGGGCACCGGACTCGGGCTGGCACTCTCGAAGCGCCTCGTCGAGCTGCACGGCGGCCGGATCTGGGTCGAGAGCAAGCGCGGGCGCGGGGAGCAGGTTCGTCTTCACGCTGCCGGCCGAGGGAGCGTAGCGATGGCAGGCGAGCAGGTCCTCGTGGTCGAGGACAACGAGCGCAACATGAAGCTCTTCCGCGACATCCTCCAGGCGACCGGGTATCGGACGCTCGAGGCGACCTCCGGCGAGGAAGCGCTGGCGCTGGCGGCCGAACACCTCCCCGACCTCGTGCTGATGGACATCCAGCTCCCGGACATCGACGGTGTCGAGGCACTGGTGCGGCTGCGGGCAAGCGAGCGAACCGCCGGGCTGCCGGTGCTCGCGCTCACCGCACAGGCGATGCAGGGCGACCGCGATCGCTTCCTCGAGGCGGGCTTCGACGGCTACGTCTCGAAGCCGGTCAACGTCGTCGAGCTGATCGCGATCGTCAGGCTGCACTGCGGAGGCGGGGCGTGATCGGCGAGAACAACGGCGCCAGGATCCTCGTCGTCGACGACGTCCAGGCGAACGCGCGCCTGCTCGAGGCGGTGCTCGCGCCGCGCGGCTACGAGGTCGTCTCGGCGACCGACGGAACGGCGGCCCTCGAGCTCGTCGAGTCTGAGAAACCGGATCTGATCCTCCTCGACGTCGTCATGCCGGGCCTGGACGGCTACACGGTGTGCGAACGGCTGCGCGCACGGGAGGAGACGGCGGTACTGCCTGTGATCATGATCACGTCGAGCGTGGGATCCGAGAAGACGAAGGCGATCGAGGCCGGCGCCGACGACTTCATCCCGAAGCCCTTCAACCAGGACGAGCTGCTGACGCCGCGTGCGCTCGTTGCTTCGGATCAAGCGCTACCACGACACGATCGAGACGCAGGCAGCGGAGCTGCTCGAGCTCAACCGGACGCTCGAGGCGCGCGTCCGCGAGCAGGTCGACGAGCTGGAGCGGCTCGGGCGCCTGCGGCGTTTCCTCTCGCCGCAGCTCGCCGACGCGATCGTCACGTCGGGAGACGAGTCGATCCTGCGCAGTCACCGCCGCCAGGTCGCGATGCTCTTCGCCGACCTGCGCGGCTGGACGGCTTCGTCGACTCCGTCGAGCCGGAGGAGCTGATGCGCGTGCTCGGCGAGTTCCACGAGGCGATCGGGCGCCTCGTCGCGCGCTTCGAGGCCACGGTCGGCTTCCTCGCCGGCGACGGGGTGCAGGTGTTCTTCAACGACCCGGTCGAGATTCCCGATCCGGCGCTGCGGGCGGTGCGGATGGGCTGCGCGCTGCGAGAGGAGATGGACAGACGCTGACACCGCGGTGGCGCAAGCGCGGCCACGAGCTCGACTTCGGGGTCGGGATCGCGCTCGGCTACGTCACCTGTGGCGAGGTCGGCTTCCAGGGGCGCTCCGACTACGCCGCGATCGGGTCGGTGACGAATCTCGCCGCACGGCTCTCGGACGAGGCGACGGGAGGCCAGATCCTGATCGCGCAGCGCCTGTACGCCGAGGTCGAAGGGCATGTCGACGCGGAGCCGGCCGGCGAGTACGAGCTCAAGGGCTTCCCGCGGCCGGTACCGGCGTTCGACGTCCTCTCCGTTCGCTGACGACAGGGGCCGCGTCCCGCGTTTCGTCGGGCGGTAACCCCGCAGCGCCTTCGGCGATCTCCCCGATGCCGCTTCGGCAGGCGGACGACGACGATCGGTGCGACATGTCCGGCGGTGGCGCGACCGTGCTCGTCGTCGAGGACGAGCGGAAGATCCGCGACCTCGTGCGCAGCTATCTGGAGCACGAGGGACTCTCCGTACTCACGACCGACTCCGGCGCGGAGGCGATCACGCTCGTCCGTGACGCCGCACCCGACCTCGTGGTCCTCGACCTGCGCCTACCGGACGTTCCCGGCGAGGAGGTCGCCCGCGAGGTGAGGCGGTTCTCGTCGCTGCCGATCCTGGTGCTGACGGCGAAGGCCGGCGAGGAGGACCGGATCCACGGGCTCGAGCTCGGGGCCGACGACTACCTGACGAAGCCCTTCAGCCCACGGGAGCTCGTGCTCCGCGTGAAGGCGATCCTGCGCCGGACCCGCGGCGACGAGCGCGGACGGCCGGCGTCGTTCGGCAGCGGCGAGCTCGTGCTCGACGAGGCCCGGCGCGAGGCGCTCGTCCGGGGGACGGGGGTGCCGCTCACGCCGACCGAGTTCGGCATCCTCGCAGCCCTCGCACGCGTGCCCGGACGGGTCTACTCCCGCTACGAGCTGATCAACCGTGTCCGCGGGTACGAGTTCGAGGGCTACGAGCGGACGATCGACTCCCACGTCAAGAACCTCCGGCGCAAGGTCGAGCGGGACCCGCACGCGCCGGAGATCGTGGTCACCGTCCTCTCCGGCGGCTACCGGCTCGGGCTGAGCCGTGACGGCTGATCGCTCGGTGATCGGCGGACGAACGCTCCGGCTACGGCTGCTGGGCGCCTTCGTCGGAGTCGCTGCGGTCGCGATCGCCGTCTTCGCCGGTCTCACGCTCTGGGCGAGCCGCGGGGAGGTCAACGACCTCGTGCGCGCCCAGCAGCGCTCGATCGTGCACGACACGACCGGCGCGCTCGCGGATGCCTATCGCGAGGCGGGGTCGTGGTCCGCCGCCGACCTGCGTCCGGCACACGCGCTGGCGGTGAGCGGCGGTGCGCTGCTCGAGGTGCGGGACGCGTCGGGCGCGCTCGTCCTCGAGAACGGCCGTGGGCCGCGGTGCAGGCGCCGGAGCCGGTCGAGGCGGGCAGCCGCCGGCGTCGGCGTACGGGTCGGCGCAGTCCGCGGCGGTCGTGGTCGGGGGCGAACGGGTCGGCACCGCGAGCCTCCGCTTCCGCAAGGACGCGCTGCCGCCCGCCGAACGCGAGCTGCGCGACGCGCTCACGCGGACGATCGTCTACGGCATCGCGATCGCCGTGGCGGCGGCACTCCTGGTAGGGCTGCTCGTGGCCGACGGAATCACGCGGCCGCTGCGCCGCCTGATCGGCGCCGTGCAGCGACTGGGAGCCGGGGACCGCGCGGCACGGGCGAATCTCGTCGCGCCGGGCGAGCTGGGCGAGCTGGCGACCGCCGTCGACCGGATGGCGGCAAGCGCTCGAGCGGGAGGACGAGCTGCGGCGGGCGCTCACGGCCGACGTCGCGCACGAGCTCCGGACACCGGTCACGATCCTCGCAGGGAACCTCGAGGCGATGCTCGACGGGGTCGCGGACGCGAGCCCTGAGCACCTCGCATCCCTCCACGAGGAGGTGCTTCGGCTCGGCCGCGTCATCGAGGACCTGGAGGCGCTCGCCTCGGCGGAAGCGGCCGGCCTGAAGCTCGAACGGCGACGCGTCCCGGTCGCCGACGTCGTGCGCGACACGCTCGACGTGCTCGGCGCGCAGTTCGACGCTGCGGAGATCGAGCTCGCCGCCGAGCTCGACGAGCGTGCGGTCGTGAGCGGAGACGCGGCACGCCTGGGCCAGGTCGCACGGAACCTCGTCGGGAACGCGCTCAAGTTCACGCCCGCCGGCGGACGGGTCGAGGTCGCGTTGGCCGCCGTCGGCGACCGCGTTCGGCTGACGGTGGCGGACAGCGGTCCCGGCATCCCGTCCGACGAGCTGGAGCACGTCTTCGAGCGCTTCTGGCGCGGTCGCGGCGCGCGCGAGATGTCCGGCAGCGGTGTCGGGCTCGCCGTCGTCGACGAGCTCGTGCGGGCGCACGGCGGCACCGTGTCGGCGGCGGGGGGTCCGGACGGCGCCGTCTTCACGGTCGATCTGCCGAGCGCATAGCCGCTCTCGTCTCCACACCGTCTCCACGTCGCCTCCCGGAGGTCTCCATCGCCGCGCGCTTCGATCTGGTCGACCACGGAAACGACCAGCAAGGAGGCACGACAATGAAGCGCAAGCTCGCAGCGATCGTCGGAGCAGTCGCGGTACTCGGCGCGATCGGGGTTGGCGCAGCGGGCGCCGCCGGCTACGGCTCGCCGGTCCCCGGCTGGGGAAACCGCGCAGACTGCCCGTACTCGACGGACGGCACGCCGCTCCGCATCCACGCCCAGGACGGCACCGGCGCGAACGCACGGCCCGGCGCGCCGCTTCGGCTCCAGGACGGAACGGGTCCGCACGGACACTGGAGGGCCGGTTCCTAGCAGCCGGACAGACGCCGGCGGCGGCTCGACCGAAGCCGCCGCCGGCGCTGCTGCTACCGTGGGTTGCACGGACGGCAATGGGTCGTCCCGTGAGATCCAGCTTCTCGTTCCTCCTTCGGCGGTTTCGAGTCTGCGTCTCGAACCCCGAATCAAGGAGTCGAACACAATGTCCAGCACGTTTCGTGCGCTCGGCGTGAGCGCGGAGGTCGAGCAAGCGCTCGCCGGCCGCGGCATCGTCGAGCCTTTCCGCATCCAGTCGCTCGTCGTTCCCGACGCGCTCGAGGGCCGCGACATCCTCGGCAAGGCGCCGACCGGGTCCGGCAAGACCCTCGCCTTCGGCCTGCCGCTCGTCGAGCGGATCTCGCGCGGCGATTCCGCACCCGCGGCGCTCGTGCTCGTGCCGACGCGCGAGCTCGCCGTTCAGGTGACCGAGGAGCTGGCGCTGCTCGGAGCGCCGAAGGGACTTCGCGCCGCCGCGGCGTACGGCGGGGCCCCCGTCGGCCCGCAGGCCAAGCGGTTGCAGGGCGCGCACCTCGTCGTCGCGACGCCGGGCCGCCTGCACGATCTCGTCCAGCGCCGCATGCTCTCGCTCGACGGGATCCGGACCCTCGTCCTCGACGAGGCAGACCGGATGCTCGACATGGGCTTCCTGCCGCAGGTCGAGCGCATCGTGAACAGGCTTCCCCGCCGGCGGCAGACGATGCTCTTCTCCGCCACGCTCGACGGGGAGGTCGGCGAGCTCGCGCGCGCGTACACGACGAACCCGTCGCGCTTCGAGGCGGAGCTTCCGTCGCGCCACTCCGACGGAGCCGTCGAGCACGGGTTCGTGGCCGTGACGGCCGCCGACAAGCTCGACCGCCTCGTCGAGCTGCTCGGCGCCGAGCGAGGTCTCGCGCTCGTCTTCGTGCGCACCAAGCGGGGCGCGGACCGGCTCGTCCACAAGCTCCGCGCCCGCGGCGTGGACGCCGCGGCGATGCACGGCGACCTCGCCCAGGGCGCCCGCGAGCGAGCGCTCGAACGCTTCCGCAGCGGCAAGGTCACGACCCTCGTCGCGACGGACGTCGCCGCCCGCGGACTCGACCTCGAGGCGATCAGCCACGTGATCAACTACGACCCGCCCGAGGACGGCAAGGGCTACGTGCACCGGGTCGGCCGGACCGGCCGCGCCGGTCGCTCGGGGCAGGGGATCACGCTCGTCCTCCCCGAGCAGCAGGAGGATGTCAGCCGCGTCGCGACCATGCTGGGCCACGGCGAGCAGTTCGAGGCGACGGGCATGAAGACGGCGCGCGCGAAGCTCGTCTACACGAGCCGCCGGGGCCGGCGCTCGAAGTGGTAGCCGAGCACCCCGCCCTCCCGTAGGGCGTAGTCTCTGCGGGCTCGATGGGTGCCGCAGCAACAGCAAGGCCGCTGCGCGTCCTCATCGCCGAGGACGCGTATCTGATGCGCGAGGGGACGCGCCGCCTGCTCGCGGAGCGGGACGACGTCGAGGTCGTCGGCACGGCCGGAGACCTCGACGGGGTCGTCTCCGAGGCGCGTCGCCTGCAGCCCGACGTCGTACTGATGGACATCAAGATGCCGCCGACCCACACGATGGAGGGCGTCGAGGCGGCGCACGCGATCAAGGCCGAGCGGCCGGACGTCGGGATCGTGATGCTGACCCAGCACGACGACGAGGAATACGTCTGGGCGTTGCTCGAGCACGGCGTCGCGGGATACGGCTACCTGCACAAGATCAGGGTGGGGGAGGTCGACCAGGTCGTCCGCGCGATCCGGGAGGTGGCCTCGGGCGGCTCCGTGCTCGACCCGCGGATCGTCGAGACGCTCCTCCGGCGGCGCTCGAGCAAGCCCGGCTCGCTGCTCGCCGAGCTGACGCCGGCGGAGCTCGACGTCCTGGGCCTGATGGCCGAGGGAAAGAGCAACCAGGCGATCGCGGACGCGCTCCACGTCTCCCTCGGCGCGGTCGAGAAGCGGATC
Source organism: uncultured Thermoleophilia bacterium (assembly GCA_963762675.1). Taxonomy (GTDB): domain Bacteria; phylum Actinomycetota; class Thermoleophilia; order Gaiellales; family Gaiellaceae; genus Palsa-739. Next base: position 761,600 of record CAVXLS010000003.1, read on the forward strand.
GCCGTCGTCTTCACGAAGCTCGGGCTCCAGCAGGAGCCACAGCTGAACCGGCGCGTGTCCGCCGTGCTGATCTACCTGCGCGAGTCCGCCGCCGGCGCCTGAGTCGTCGCGGCGGCGGGGACGGCGGCGAGGATCCGCGTCCCGGCTCCCGGAGCGCTCTCGACTGCGAGCGTGCCGCCGACGGCCGCGACACGGTCGGTCATGTTCTGGAGGCCCGTGCCTGCGCGGTCTCCGCTGGTGAATCCGGGGCCGTCGTCCGCGATCTCGAGCAGGACACGCCCGTCTCCGTTGCCGAGGCGCACGAGAATCGAGGCGCCCGGCGCGTGCTTCTGCGCGTTCGTCAACGCCTCGAGGGCCACGAAGTAGAGCGCGGCCTCGAGCTCCCGGTCGAGGCGGCGTCCCGCAAACCCGTTCTCCGCATCGACGTGGACGGCGACGGGCATCCGGGCCGCCTGCGTGCGCAGGGCCGCGGCGAGCCCCTGGTCCGCGAGCACGCTCGGGAAGATGCCGCGGCCGAGCTCCTGCAGCGCGAACACCGACTGCTCCGCCTCGGATGCCAGGTCAGCGAGAAGCGGGGCGGAGCCGCCGTCCGTCTCGAGCGAGAGCCTGCGGAGCCGCGCGGCGAGGGAGACGAGCTGCTGCTGGGCGCCGTCGTGGAGGTCGCGCTCGATCCGGCGCCGCTCCTCGTCCTGGGCGCCGACGAGCCGCTGGCGGGAGCGCCGGAGCTCCTCCGCCTGCGTCTCGATCTGGACGAGCCGCTCGCGGAGCTGGGCTTCGAGCCGGAGGTTGCGCAGCCGCAGCGCGAACTCGCGGGCCAGCAGCTCCAGCAGCTCGAAGTCGGCGGTGCCGAGCTGTTCGCGTCGGCGCGGGCCGCAGGCGAGCAGCCCGACGAGCTCGTCGGCAGCGACGAGCGGAACGACTGCCGCGGGCGGGCCGGGCCAGAGCGGGGCCAGCTCGGACGGTGGTCGGTCGGCGAGGACGAGGCTGGCCGAATCGCGCAGCGTCTGGAGCGTCGCCGTTGAGGCCGGTGCGGAGCGGCCGTTCCCGCCGCTCGTTCCGAGCGGACGGACGGCACTCTCGTCGACCGCCCACACGCCCGCCCAGTCGACGGCGAGCGTCTCGTGGATCCCGGCCGCGAGGAGCGGCCCGATCCGGTCGAGGTCGGCGACGCGAAGCGTGTCCGCGAGGCCCGTCAGGAGCGCGTACGGCGGCGCACGGTGCCGGTAGACGAGCCGCTCCACCACCCGCTCGAGCCTGCTCCGGGTCGGGTGGAAGACGACCGTGACGAGCAGCGCGATCGCGACCGCCGTCAGCGCGCCGCGGCCGCCGACGAGCAGCCCCGCCGTGAGCGCGGGCACGAGCACGAGCGCGGAGAGCCCGGCCCAGAGCGCGCCGTAGACGAGCGCGCGCGAGACGACGAGGTCGATCTCCCAGAGTCGGTAGCGGAGGATCGCGACCGTGCCCCCGAGCACCGGCAGCGGCTGGGTTGCGACGCTCAGCGCCGTTCCGACCGCGTGCGTCGTTCCGTGGCCGGACTCGAGCGCCGACGCCGCGACCTGCGCCAGCACCTGGATCGAGATGCCGACGAGGAGCCAGCGCGTCTGCTGCCGCAGCACGGCGCTCCCGTGTCGGTAGCGCTGGACGAGGGCGACGAGCGAGACGAGCGGGAAGGCGAGTAGCACGTTCTCGACCCGTGAGATCGCGCCCCAGGCGCCGGCGAAGGGGCCGGCTGCGCCCGCCGGAACCGCCGTCCCCCCGTAGAAGCCGTACACGTGGTCGGCCGGGCCGGCGAGCCAGCCGGCGACGCCGACCGCGACGCACGCGAGCGTTCCGGCGACGAAGAAGCGCCGCCAGCCCCGGCTCGGGATGCGCCCGTCCGGGAACCAGAGGATGAAGAGCGCCCACATCGCGATCGCGGGAGCGGTAAGCCAGAGCGCCGCGAACGAGGCCTGGGCGACGAGCCGGGGGAGCGGGTGCGAGCTCCCGTAGTCGAGTGCGCCCGCGGCCAGGCTGCCGATCCCGACCGTGGCGGCGTTCGCGAGCAGGAGCTGGCCGATGCGCAACGCCGGCCGCTTCGCGATGACGACGGGTCCGACGAGGGCGAGCAGCACTCCGAGGACCGCAGGCCCCAGCGTCTGTCCGTGCAGACCGCCGGAGAGGAGCGCGAGGGCGATCCCGCCTGCGACCATGAGCAGGATCGCGGCGGCCATCGCCTCCGGAAGCAGCCGACGACGCATCGTCGTTCGATGTTCGGCACTCCCGGCCGCAGCGTCAAGCCGGTCGGCCTCCGCCGCGCACGGAGGAAAACCCGAACGAGGTCGGAGGAGGGCCGGCTTGTGCGTCGTTCTCCTCGCCGCGAGCCTGAGGCGACCACACGAAAGGAGCACCGCATGTCGAGAATCGATCGCGCCGGCGCGGCGTCGCTGCTCGCCGCCCCCGTCGTAGCCACGGCCGGCGTCCTCACCGACACGACCATCTCGGACGACGCCGCGAAGCAGGTGGCAGCGTTCGCGAACCATCGCGGCACCATGATCGGAGGCGCAGCGCTCCAGACGATCGCGGTCGTGCTGCTCGCCGCCGGTCTCGTCTGGCTTGCCGCCACGCTGGCGCCGAGAGCGCGGAGCCTCGCCATCGGCGGTGGCATCCTCGGTCTCGTGGGCTCGCTCGTGATCCTGTTCGAGGACGGCGTCCACGCCGGGGTCCCCTCGGTCGTGGCGGCGCTCGACCCGTCGCGGGCCACGTCCGCCGTCGATCGGATCCAGTCGAGCGCGGTCGTCTCGACGATCGAGCCGATCTCGCTGCTCCAGGCGATCGGCATCGCGCTGCTCGCCGTCGCCGCCGTGAAGGTCGGCATGCCGCGTTGGGCCGCAGTGCTGTTCGGGGCCGGCGGCTTCGTCAACACCGTGGGCTTCGCGACCGCATCGAAGTCGGTCGTCCTCGCGGGCTTCGCCCTACTGCTCGTCGGCCTTGCGCCGGTCGTCACCCGGCTGGACGGCGGCGCTCCGTCCTTCGACGGCGGCCGCCTCGATCCGCAGACGGTGCGGTAGCGGAGGCAGATCGGCCGCGCTCGAGGCCGGTTCGAGCCGTGTCTTCCCGGGCGCCGCCGCGGTAGGCTCCGTCTGTGATCGAGCTTCCGCTCACGGGTGGCTGTCTCTGCGGCGGCGTCCGCTTCGAGGTGACGGAGCCTCTGGAGACCGCCGGCTACTGCCACTGCACGCGCTGCCGCCGGCGGACGGGGACGGCCGCCTCGATCTCGGCGCCCGTTCCGCGCAGCGCACTGCGGATCCTCTCGGGCGAGGAGCTCGTCCGCAGCTGGCAGCCGCCCGACGGCTCTGCCAAGTGCTTCTGCTCCGTCTGCGGTGCCCACCTCTGGGCACGCATGGCCGAGGACGGGCCGCACTTCGTTCGCCTCGGCTCCTTCGACTCCGACCCGGGCGTGCGCGCGTCGTCCAGGCAGTTCGTCGCCTACGCGGCACCGTGGGAGCCGATCCCGGAGGACGGACTGCCGCGCTTCCCGGAGCGTCGGCCGGCCTGAGTCCGTCCCGGCCGCGTCACGGTACGGTGCCGAGATGGCCGCGACGCCTCGCCGTCTCACGTTCGGGGCGAATGCCGGCGCCTACGAGCGGGCTCGACCCGGCTGGCCGTCCGAGGCGGCCCGCTGGCTTGCTCCGGGCGTGCCGCGGCTCGTCGTCGAGCTGGGCGCGGGCACCGGCAAGCTCACGCGCGCCCTCGCGGCGATCGGGCGGAAAGTGGTCGCCGTCGAGCCGGACGAGCGGATGCTCGGCGTCCTGCGCGGCCTCGGACTCGACGGCGTCCACTCGGTGCTAGGCCCCGCTGAGGCGATTCCGCTGGGCGACGGAGAAGCGGATGCGGTCGTCGCAGGCTCGTCGCTCCACTGGTTCGAGCTCGACGCGGCGCTTGCCGAGGCGCACCGCGTTCTCCGACCCGGGGGGACGCTCGGCTTCGGCTGGAACCATCGCGACGGGACGGATCCGGCGATGGCGCTCGTCGTCGCCGCGATCGACGAGGTGCGAGTCGGACGCGTCGGTTGGCGGGGCCGAGACTGGCCGGCTGCGGTGACCGCGAGTGGGCTGTTCCACTCGGTCGAGGCGGGTCGCTTCGCTCACGTGCTCGAGTTGCCGCGCGAGGCGCTCCCCGACCACCTTCTCTCCTACACCGGGATCGCGGCGCTCTCCGCGGACGTGCGGGCGGCGCTCGCGGAGCGGGTCGAGCGGATCGTGGACGGGGAGCCGTCGCTGCGCCGCGGCTTCCGGCTCGCGCTTCCCTTCGCCGTCGACGCCTATCGCGCGGTGGCAGCGTGACGACGGCTCCAAGCGGGGGGTCAGACCCGGGTCAGACCCCGTTACGGTGGTGTTGCGAAAGCGTCGCGTGTCAGTGACGAGGGCTCCAAGCGGGGGGTCAGACCCGGGTCAGACCCCGTTACGGTGGTGTTGCGAAAGCGTCGCGTGTCAGTGACGAGGGCTCCAAGCGGGGGGTCAGACCCGGGTCAGACCCCGTTACGGTGGTGTCGCGAAAGCGTTGCGCGTCAGAGCGGGACGAGCCTCGTTCCGGTGGCCTTGAACGTCGCGTAGGCGACACCACCCCGCGCCAGCTCGAGGCGCTCGGCGGACGATGCCGTGACCTCGGCCGTCACCGCGCCGATCCGGACGCGGACCCGGTTCGCGACCTCGACCACGGATCCGATCTCGCCCCGAACGACGTTGAGCGCCGAGTCCGCGTCGACGACGTGCGAGCGCGCGACCGCGATCTCCCACGGATAGACCACCACGCCGACCTCGCCCTCCGCCTCGTCGGTCGAGAAGACCTCGTCGCCTCCCTCCAGCCGCACCACCGTGAGCGTTCCCCCGCTGCGCCTGGCCCGTCCGTGGAGGAGGTTCGCCCCGGTGAACGAGGCCACGAACGCGTCGCAGGGTCTCGCCACGAGCTCCGCCGGCGTGGCGAGCTGCCGCAGCGTCCCGTCGACGAGCACGCCGACCTCGTCCGCGAGCGCGGCGGCGTCCTCGTAGTCGTGGGTGACGAGCACCGTCGGCAACCCGAGCCCGCGCAGCAGCTCCGCCAGCTCCCCGCGCACCGCCGTCTTCGTGTGCGCATCGAGTGCCGCGAGCGGCTCGTCGAGGAGGAGCACCGCCGGCCGGCGCGCGAGCGCGCGGGCGAGCGCGACACGCTGCCGCTCGCCGCCGGACAGCTCCCGGGGATGCGCCGCCGCGAGGTGCGCGATCCGAAACCGCTCCAGCAGGTCGTCGACGGGGCCGCGGGCGCCGTACCCGACGTTCCGACTGACGTTCAGGTGCGGGAAGAGCGCGTAGTCCTGGAAGACGAGACCGACGCGACGCTCCTCCGGCGGCAGGCAGAGCCCGATCTCCGAGTCGAGCCATGTCTCGCCGTCGAGCGCCACACGACCCCGCGGCGGTCGCACGAGTCCGGCGACGACACGTAGCGCCGACGTCTTGCCCGCGCCGGAGGGGCCGACGAGCGCGACCGTGCGGCCGACCTCGAGCGCCAGCTCTAGCTCGAACCGGCGAAGAGGAAGCGCGAAGTCGATCGAGAGGGTTGCCATTGCAGGGTGACCTTGAGCGCCAGCAGGAGCGCTGCGCTGACGAGAACGAGCAGGGCGCTCATCGCGAGCGTGACGTCGAAGTTGACGCTGAACTCCGTGTAGATGGCGAGCGGCAGGGTCTGCGTGACGCCCTGGAGGCTGCCTGCGAACATGATCGTGGCGCCGAACTCGCCGAGGCCGCGTGCGAACGCGAGCGCCTCGCCCGCGGCGAGGCCGCCGCGCGCGAGCGGGAGGACGACGCGGAAGAACGTCTTCACCGGGCCGGCGCCGAGCGTCCGGGAGGCGGCGACGAGATCGGGATCGACGGCTTCGAACGTCGCGATCGCCTGGCGGACGAAGAGGGGGCTCGAGACGAGCGCGACCGCCAACACGACCGCCGCCTGCGTCAGGCCGAGCGTGATCCCGAGCGCCGAGAGCGCGCCGCCCAGCAGGCCCAGCCGCCCGAAGGCCGCGATCAGGCCGATCCCTGCGACGGCGGGCGGCAGCACGAGCGGCAGCTCGACGAGCGTCACGACGAGCGTGCGCCCCGGGAAGCGGCGAGTGGCGAGGAGATACGCGGTGGGAGTGCCGAGCAGGAGGATCAGTGCCTGCGCGACGACCGTCGTCTTCGCGCTGACGAGCAGTGCGTCGGTGACGACCGGATTGCCGAGCTGCGCGACGAGCCGGCCCGGCGGCACGCGGGCGAAGATGGCGACGATCGGGACGAGCAGGAACGCGAGCGCGACGAAGGTCGCGGCGAAGACGAGCGAGCCGAGCAGGAGTCGCCTGGTCACGGCTTCGTCAGAGGGAGGAAGCCGGCCGCGCGGAGCTTGCGCTGGCCGGTCTTGCCGAGCAGGCGCGTCAGAAAGGCGCGGGCGGCTCGCTTGTGGGCGCTCGTCTGCACGACGGCGGCGGCGTACTCGACGCGCGGCTGCGCGCTCGGCGGGATCGGGAAGACGGCGACCTTGCCCTTCACCGTCCTGGCGTCCGTCGAGTAGACGAACCCCGCGTCCGCCTCCCCGAGCGCCACCTTGGCGAGCACCTCGCGCACGTCCGTCTCCTGGCTGGCGGCCCGATCGACGACCGAGCCCATGTGCAGGTTCGCGAGCACCCTGCGGGTGTAGTCGCCGACGGGGACGCCGGCCGCGCCGACGACGATCTTGAGCCCGGGGCGCGTCACGTCGTGGACGCCGTGCAGGTGCGCCGGGTTGCCGTGCGGGACGATCATCACGAGCGTGTTCGCGGTGAAGACGACCGGCTTCCCGACCAGGCCCTGCGCGTGCAGTTGCCGCGGGAGCGAGGTGTCGGCGGAGGCGAAGACGTCGGCCGGCGCGCCCTGCCGGATCTGGGCGGCGAGTGCGTTCGAGCCGGCGAACGAGTAGCGGTCGCGCGAGTCGATCTGCGGGAAGACGTCCGTGAGCGAGGCGGCCGCGAAGACGGTGAGGCGTGGGGGAGAGGTGGTGCGCGTCGCCACTGCGACCCCGGCGACGGCCCCCGCGGCGAAAGTCGCGAGCAGGACGCCGACCCAGCGGCGTCTCATCGCTCGACCATGACCGACGTCGACTTGACGATCGCGGTCGCCGCCATGCCGGGCTTCAGGTCGAGGTCCTCGACCGCGTCTCTCGTGACGACGGCGACGACGCGCGACGGCCCGGCGACGGCGATCTCGACCTGCGCCAGCAGCCCCTCCACCCGCACGGACGTGACGGTGCCGCGCAGGCGGTTGCGCGCGCTCATGTGCTGGGAGGTCGCGTCGCCGCGCAGCCTGTCGATCTCCGAGGCCGGGACGACCCGACGGTTGCCGCGGTCGCGGTCCGTGCGGATCCGGCCGGCCCGATCCCAGCGGCGGAGCGTATCGATGCTGATGCCGAGCGCCCGCGCCGCCTCGGACGCGCTGTAGGTCTCCTTGGGCATGCGCCGATGATACCTAGGCAATGCATAGGAGGACACCGACCGGCCCGCGGGCCTTGCGGGCTCCGTACTCGCCCGCATCTGGATCGGGGTCGCGTCCGATGTACGGGGATAGCCGGACCGGCACGCTTCGATCGATGGGTGGGCACGCACTCACGACGATCCTGCCCGACGCTCGCCGCCGGCTGGCTGATGGTCGTCGCCGGTCTCGGCAAGCGCCGGCTCGAGCTCCGTCCGCGCGCCTGCCCGACCTGCGGTCGCCGGATCTGCCACTGCGCCTCGCGGCGCTAGGCGTCCGAGTCTGTCTCCCAGCGCCTCGACCAGGCGGTCGGCCTCGGTCGCCGGGACGAGCAGCGTCAGCCGGTCTCCGGCCTCGAGCTCCGTCGACGGGGAGTGCGCGACCGTCTTGTCGGCCCGGCGCAACCCGAGGACCGTGGAGCCCACCGGTAGCGGAAGCGCTTCGAGCCGGCTGCCGACGGGCGCCGAGCCGACCCCGAGCTCCACCTCGACGACGCGGTAGCCGCGCAGGCGGGCCAGCGCGCTCCCGACGAGCCCGAGGTCGGGGTGCTGCTGCCGCTGTCGCGACCCCCGTCGCTCCGCCTCGCGGATCCCCGCCTCGAGGCGTGCGTTGTACGCCCGGAGCACGTCCATGTTCGTGAGCCAGCCGATGACGCGTCTCGTCTCGGGCTCGAGCACCGGGAGTCCCGACCGCTCGCGCATCAGCGCGCTCAACGCCTGCTCGAGGCTCTGGCTCGGACGGAGCGCGGTCCTCTCCTGCGCGAGCCGTCCGGCTTCGGAGTCGAGCGCGTTCTCGCGCATCGCCTCCTCCACCTGCTGGGAGGTGACGGTGCCCCGGTATGCTCCGGTCTCGTCGACGACGGGCAGGCCGTCGGCGGGACCCGCCATCAGCCGCTCGATCACCTCGTTCAGCGGGGTGTCCTGGCGTATCGAGACCGGCACGGGCTGCATGGCGTCGCGGACGGTGAGCAGCCCCATCAGGTTGGCCCCGCGCCCCCGCATCAGGTCGATGCCGCGGCGACGCAGCTTCAGCGTGTAGATCGTGTCCCGCGAGAGCGATCGCGAGACGCCCGCGGCCAGCACGATCGCGAACATCAGCGGGAGGATGATCCGGTACTCGCCGGTGAGCTCGAAGACGATGATCACGGCGGTGATCGGCGCCCGCGCAGCCGCGGCGAAGACCGCCCCCATGCCGACGAGCCCGTAGGCGCCGGCGGCAGCGGTCGACCCCGGCAGCAGCTGGTGCACGCCGTACCCGTACGCGCTGCCGAGCATCGCCCCCATGAAGAGCGAGGGTGCGAACACGCCGCCGGAGCCGCCGATCGCGATCGTGAGGCTCGTCGCGAGGATCTTCCCGGCGAGCAGGATGAAGAGGAACCAGATCGCCCAGCCGCCCCGGATCGCCTTCTCGAGCGGCGGGTAGCCGACCCCGTACAGCTCGGGCACTGCCAGCAGCAGCACGCCCAGCAGCACTCCGCCGGCCGCAGGCCGCATCCACTCCGGCCGCCCCTTCCAGAGGCGGTCGGCGAGATCCTCGCCCCCGTAGAGGATGCGGATGAAGGCGACGCCGACGAAGGCGGCGGCGATGCCGAGTCCGGCGTAGAGCAGGTACTCGATCGGCGACACGAGCTGGAAGCTCGGCAGGTGGAGGAACGGGTGGTCGCCGAACGCCGCCCGTCCCACGATGTCCGCGGCGAACGACGCGAGGACGACGACGCCGAAGGACTCCGACTCGAAGTCGCGCAGGATCAGCTCGAGCGCGAAGAAGACCCCGGCGATCGGGGCGTTGAAGGTGGCGGAGATGCCGCCGGCGGCGCCGCACGCGACGAGGATGCGGAGTCGCGACTCCGGCACGCGCGTCAGCTGGCCGAGCGTCGAGCCGAGCGCGGAGCCGATCTGGACGATCGGTCCCTCGCGTCCGACCGAGCCGCCGGCACCGATGCAGAGGGCCGAGGCGACCGACTTGACGACCGCGACCTGGGGCCGGATCCGGCCGCCGCTCTCGGCGACCGCGAGCATCACCTCGGGCACGCCGTGCCCGCGGGCCTCCCGCGCGAAGAGCTGGATCAGTGGCCCGTAGAGCAAGCCGCCCGCCACCGGCGCGAGCACGACGAACCAGAAGCCGACGCTGTGGAAGTAGCCGTACGACGCGCGCCCCTGGCTCGAGTAGTCGCCGTACCCCGAGAAGGCGTGGGTGAAGAGGAGGATCAGGTAGCGGAACGCGACCGCGCCCAGGCCGGCGCCTCCGCCGACGAGCAACGCGAGCGCGATGAGTCCCGTCGGGCTGCCTCGCACCCAGTCGCGGGCCCGTGCGCGCCAGGTGGCAGGCAGCGGCAGGTAGCGCCACCAGCGCCCGCCGAAGGCGTGCGGGGTGCGTGGCGTCGGCGGCGGCGCGGGTGGGGTCGTTCCGTTCGTGACCCGATCATTCTTGCCGTTGCGCGCATGTCGCGAGTCCGGAACTGGCCACCGGTCGGCGTCTCGTGTCCGATTCCGGCCGGGACGCGCGGGCCCGTGCGGAGTTAAGTAACTCGTAAGGAGGCGGCAACTGCCGCGCAAGACACGCTGCCTAGGCTCGGAGCCAAGCCGTTCCCGACCGATCCGGAGGTACCATGCGCGTTCGTCTTCGTCGTGCCGGCCGTCGCAGCGCTTGCGGCGCTGGTCGCGATTCCCGACGGCAACTGCAACCATTCGCGGCATGCATCCCCATCTCGCCGCCCGCCTCTCGGGGATGGGCGAGCACGGCATCGTCAATCTCACGTCCACGGTCAGCCAAGGGCCGGCTCTGCTGGGTGTTCGACGTCCCGACGAAGGGGATCACGCGGGCCACCATCCGTGACACCCACGGCATGAAGGTCGCCGAGCTCGGCATGCACTACACGAAGAAGGGTTGTGGCAAGGTCGCGAAGACGGCGCTGCGGTTGCTCGAGGCGCACCCGGCTCGCTATCGCGTGTGGGTTGCCACGAAGGGTCATCCCGGCGACCTGCGCGGGAAGCTGTTCGCCGGCATGGCGCACATGTAGGAGGTTTCGATGGCGGAAGACTCACACGAGGTCGAGGGGCCGCGCCGGATAGGGCGGGGCGTCTTCCTCGTCACGGTCGCCGGCGGCCTCTCGTCGCTGGCGTGGGGGAAGAGTGCCTGGAGCCGGGTCTCCAGCGCACTCGGCGGCGCGGAGGCGTTCGTCCCCCTCGTGCCGACGAAGGGCTGGCGGATCTACACGGTCGCGAGCACGATGCCCACGTTCGATCCGGCCACGTGGAAGCTCGGCGTCGGCGGCCTCGTCGAGCAGCCGGTGTCGCTCGGCTACGACGAGCTCCGGGCGCTGCCGCGTGCGTCGCAGGTGTCGGACTTCCACTGCGTCACCGGCTGGACGGTGAACGGCGTGCACTGGTCGGGCGTCCGGTTGAAGGATCTGCTCGCAAAGGCGAAGCCGCTGCCGCAGGCGGGCGCGATCCAGTTCGTGTCCGCCGAGCGGCCGTACGTCGACTACCTGACCATGAAGCAGGCGCTGCTCTCGGACGTGATGCTCGCCTACGAGATGGACGGCGGCCCGCTGCCGCGAGAGCACGGCGCGCCGCTCCGTCTCGTGATCCCCGACATGTACGGCTACAAGAACGTGAAGTGGGTCGAGCAGGTGAACCTCGTACCGACCGAGGAGGCCGGCTACTGGGAGCTGCTCGGCTACGACCGCGACGCCTGGGTCGGGCGTTCGAACGGCTATTAGCCATTTCCCGATGAAACGCCACGGTCATGAGGAGCGTCCCGGTCAGGAAATGGCCAGAAGCGGTACGTTCGCCGGTTCTCGCGCACCGAGCGCGTGCTGCACTGGGTGAACGCCGCCGGGTTCTTCGTCCTGCTGGCCTCGGGGCTGGTCCTCTACCTGCCGAGCCTCGCCACCGACGTCGGGCGGCGGCCGCTCGTGAAGGACGTCCACTTCTGGGCCGGGATCGGATGGGTCGCGGCGCTCGCGCTCGTCGTGCTGCTCGGCGACCGGCGTGGCCTCCTCCGTTCCGCACGCGAGATCGACCGTTTCGACCGGGAGGACGTCGACTGGCTTCGGCTGCGCCGACCCGCGCCGCAGGGCCGCTTCAACGCGGGACAGAAGGTGAACGCGTCCCTGACGGGCGCGTTCCTCGTCCTCTTCTTCGCCTCGGGCATGCTGCTCTGGGCCGGCGAGCGCGACACGCGCTTCCGCTTCGCGAGCACGGTCGTCCTCCACGACGGCCTCCTCTACGCGTCGCTCGCGCTGCTCGTCGGCCACCTGTACCTCGCCGTGATCCACCCGGCGACACGCCACGCCCTGCGCGGCATGGTCGTCGGCACGGTTCGCGAGGAGTGGGCGAGGGAGCACCATCCGCGCTGGACCCCGTAAGCGCGAGACGCTTGCGCGTCCCACACCGCACTACCGGAGGGGGAGGGGCTCCCCCGGTGGTGGCGCCGCCCGGGACACCGACCTGCCGCCCGCGGAGGCGAGACCGCGCTCCCGCCGGAGCGCAACACCGGTCCGCCACGCGCCGCGAGGAAAGAGGGGCACGTGGGGACCAGGGGTTCCCCCACGCTGACTAGGAGCAGTTGTTCTGCGTGGTGGAGGAGGGGCGGGTGCCCAGGGTGACCTGAATGGACTTCGTCGAGCCGTTCCGGTCGATCGTGACCGTCACCTTCGCGTCCGGCAGGCGGCCGCCGAGGTTCGCGGTCAGCGCGTCGGCGCCGGAGATCGTCTGGCCGTCGACGGCCGTGATCACGTCGCCGGCCTTGAGGCCCGCGGTGTCGGCAGGGCCGCCGGAGACGACACAGCCGATCCGTGCGCCGGAGCCGCTGGAGGCGTCCGCGACGGTGACACCGAGGTAGGAGTGCTTGACCGTTCCGCCTGCGATGAGGGTGCTCGCGACGCTCTTCGCGGCGTCGATCGGGACGGAGAACCCGACGCCGGCGTTGTCGTTGGAGTCGCTCTCGATCTGCGCGTTGACGCCGATCACGGTGTTCGTCGCAACGTCGATCAGCGGGCCGCCGGAGTTGCCGTGGTTGATCGCGGCGTCGGTCTGGATCGCGCCCGAGATCGAGAAGTTGTTCGGGGCCGTGATCGTGCGGTTGACCGCGCTCACGATTCCGGCGGTCATCGACTCGGGCAGGCCGAACGGACTGCCGATCGCGACGACCGCCTGGCCGGGCTGTGCGGATGCGGAGCTGCCGAGCGTCAGCGGGTGGAGCTTCGACGCGGCGACGTTCACCTTGATCACCGCGATGTCCGTGGACTTGTCGCTTCCGACGAGCGTCGCCTTCGCCGTCGACCCGTCCTGGAAGCGGACGCTGATCGAGTTCGCTCCGTCCACCACGTGCTCGTTGGTGATGATGTCGCCCTTCTTGTCGATCACAAAGCCGGAGCCCTCGGCCTGCGTCTGCTGCTGCCCGCCGGGGACCCCGAACGGATTTCCGAAGCCCGAGCTCGACGAGGTCGAGTCGACGGTGATGTCGACGACCCCGGGGGCGTCGGTCGTGTAGAGCTGCGTCAGCGTGTTGGTGGTCGCGGTCGTGGCTGCCGACTGCGCGGGAACGATCGCCGTCGGCGTCGCGGAGGAGCTGGACGGGGCGCTCCCGCTGCCGCCGCCGCTCGTGAGCGCATAGACGCCGGCGCCGGTTCCGGCGCCGATCGCAGCCGCGAGTGCGACCGGCGCACCGCGTCTCAGGATTCGCCGGCGGATCGAGTCAGAATTCATCTCGTCAAGTCTCCTTGCATGGGCGTGTGGCTCCATACTGCCCGCGGCGTCTAGGACAACGTGAGAGCGCTGTGAGCGTTCGGTAAGAGCCGGCATGGTCGAGCGCTTCGGATCGTGCGCGTGCCGACAACGGCCGAGTCGATTCGTCGCGGCGCAGCCGCACGGCTCTCGCACTGCGCTCGTCCGCGGCGAGGACTGGCTGACGTTCGCTGAGGCGGACGCGCTCGCGTGGCGGACAGCCGGCATCTGGCAGGACCGCGGGGACGCGACCACGTCCCCGCCGGGGGAAGGTCATGAGCGTCCGCGCCGAGCGCAGCGGCCCCGTGACGACCGTCGTGCTCGACCGGCCGGACGTGGGCAACGCGGTCGACCGCGAGCACGCCGAGGCTCTCGCACGGGCGTTCCGCGCCTTCGACGCCGACGGTGCCCGTAGGTTCGCCGCCGGCGACGGCCGCCACGGCGCGTAGCCCGCTGTCCGGCAGAGGTATAGGGTGGCCCGGTGGCGATCGGGAAGCTGATCGACCTGCTTCGGGCGTCGCTGCGGGAGGACCAGCTCGTCCGCGAGCCCGAGCAGCTGCGCACGTACGAGTGCGACGGGCTGACAGGGCGGCGGGTCGTACCGGCGCTCGTCGTCCTGGCCGAGTCGACGTCGGACGTCCAGACCACGGTTCGTGCGTGCAACGCGCTCGGCGTGCCGTTCGTCGCGCGTGGCGCGGGCACGGGCCTCTCCGGGGGTGCGGTCCCGGTCGCCGAAGGCGTCGTGATCTCGCTCGCGCGGATGGCACGGATCGTCGAGGTCGATCTCGAGCGCGGCTGCGTGACGGTCGAGCCCGGCGTCGCGAACCTCGACGTGACGCGCGCGGTCGCGGCCGACGGCTTCTACTACGCACCCGACCCTTCCTCGCAGCAGGTGTGCACGATCGGAGGCAACATCGCCGAGAACTCGGGAGGCGCCCACTGCCTCAAGTACGGGTTCACCGCCAACCACGTCCTCGAGGCCGAGATCGTGCTGCCTGACGGGGAGCTCGTCGAGCTGTCGATCTGGGACGAGGGACCGGACCTCCTGGGTGTGTTCATCGGCTCCGAGGGCACGCTCGGGATCGCGACGAAGTTGACGTTGCGCCTGCTGCGGGCACCCGAGGTCGTGCGAACGCTGCTCGCCGGCTTCGGCCACACCGACGAGGCCGGCGCCGCCGTCTCGGGGACGATCGCGAGCGGGATCCTGCCGGCCGCGATCGAGATGATGGACGCCCTGACGATCGAGGCGGCCGAGGCCGCAGTGAGCGCGAACTACCCTGCCGGCTGCGGCGCGGTCCTCATCGTCGAGCTCGACGGCCACCGGGAGCAGGTGGAAGCCGACCTCGAGCGGGTGCGGGAGATCTGCAGCGAGTGCGGTGCGCGCGAGATCCGGGTCGCGATCGACGCGGGCGAGCGGGAGCGGGTCTGGCGGGGCCGAAAGGCCGCGTTCGCCGCCATGGGCCGGATCAGTCCCGACTACTACGTTCAGGACGGGGTCGTGCCGCGTACGAAGCTGCCGGCCGTCCTGCGTCGCGTCGAGGAGCTCTCCCGGGAGGCCGGTCTGCGGGTCGGGAACGTCTTCCACGCGGGCGACGGGAACCTGCACCCGCTCGTGCTCTACGACGGCCGCCGGGAGGGCGAGGCCGAGCGGGCGGAGGTGCTGGCGAAGGAGATCCTCGCCGCGTGCGTCGACGCAGGCGGCTCGATCACCGGGGAGCACGGCGTGGGTCTCGACAAGGCGTGCTCGATGCCGCTCATGTTCGGCGAGGCCGATCTCGCGGCCATGCAGCGGCTGCGGCGGGCCTTCGACGCCGGTGGACTCGCCAACCCGGGCAAGGTCTTCCCGACGCCGCGGCTGTGCGGCGAGGTGCCCGGTCCGTACCGGGCGCATCCGCTCGAGAAGGCAGGTGTGATTGAGCGGCTCTAGGGTGCTCGAGCACGAACCCGGGGATCTCACGTGCATCGTCGAGTCGGGGATTCGACTGTCGCAGCTCCAGGCCGCGCTCCGGCCACACGGGCAGCGCTTCTCGCTCGACCCGCCCGACGACCCGACGCTCGGCGAGTGCCTGCTCGAAAACCTCTCAGGTCCGCTCTCGCACCGCTTCGGCGCGATGCGCGACCTCGTGATCGGAGTCACCGTCGTCCTGCCGGACGGGCTGCGCGCGAGCTCCGGTGGCAAAGTGGTGAAGAACGTCGCCGGCTACGACCTGGGCAAGCTCTTCTGCGGCTCTCGTGGCCGGCTCGGGTCGGTCGAGCGGCTGGCACTGCGCCTGCACCCGATGCCCGAGGCGGCCCGAACGGTCGTCAGCGAGCGTCCGTGGCGGGAGCTGCATTCCTCGCAGCTCGTCCCGAGCGCGGTCGACCTGGTCGACTCCCGGTTGCACGTCCTCTTCGAGGGCTCGGCGGCGGCCGTCGACGCGCAGGTCGAGGCGCTCGGCGGCCGCGAGAGCGAGCCGTGGAAGGAGGTGCGGGCGCTCCAGGCGACGCTGCCCGGCCGCGTGCGCTGGGACGGGCAGCCGGCGCCGCTCGTCCGTCCCGGACGCCGCGTGGCATACGTCGCCGAGCCCACCACGGCACGGTGGAGCGCGCTCGCGGAACGGGTCGTGGAGGCGATGTGCAGTCCGAGCTGATCGCCGACTGCGTCCACTGCGGCTTCTGCCTGCCGACCTGTCCGACGTACGCGCTCTGGCACGAGGAGATGGACTCGCCGCGCGGCCGCATCCACCTGATGGACGGCGTGCTCCGCGGAACGATCCCCCTCACCGAGACCGTGGTCGAGCACTTCGACCGGTGCCTCGGATGCGTGGCCTGCGAGAGTGCGTGCCCGTCCGGCGTGCAATACGGGCGGCTGATCGAGCTCGCGCGCGAGACGGTGGAGCGCACCCATCGACGTCCACTACCCGACCGGTTGATGCGCTCGGGCGTGTTCGCCGTCCTCACCAGCCGCCGTCTGCTGCGTGCGGCGCTACAGCTCCAGCGGCTGCCTGCGCCCGGCCCACTGGCCCCCCTGAAGCAGCTCGTTCCCGCGTGGCGTGACTCCGCGTGGCCCCCGGAGCACCTGCCCGGGGACGGGCCCCGGGTCGCCCTCGTCGCAGGCTGCGTCCAGAGCGTCCTCTTCGGCGACGTCAACGCGGCGACGGCGCGGGTTCTCCAGGCGGAGGGCTACGACGTCCACGTGCCACGCCGTCAGGGCTGTTGCGGAGCGCTTCACGCCCACGGCGGCCGGCTCGACCAGGGCGCCGCTCGCGCACGCGAGCTCGCAGGCGCGCTCCGGGGTTACGACCACGTGGTCACGAACGCCGCGGGCTGCGGCTCGCACCTGAAGGATCAGGGAATCGAGAACGTCGTCGACGTGTCGGAGTTGCTTGCAGGTCCTCCGCGCGCGGAGCGGCGACCGCTGCCGATCCGCGTCGCCTTCCAGGACTCGTGCCACCTCCGCCACGCGCAGCGCCTCGCGGACGAGCCCCGCGCCATGCTCGACTCGATCCCCGGGCTCGAGCGGCTCGAGCCCGCCGAGCAGGAGCTCTGCTGCGGCAGCGCGGGCATCTACAACATCCTCCAGCCTCGGGCTGCACGGGAGCTCGCTCGACGCAAGGCCGCGAACGTACTCGCAACCGGGTCGGACGCCCTGGCGAGCGCCAACCCCGGCTGCCTCGTCCAGGTCTGCGCAGCACTGAGACGCGAGGGTCGCCCGCTACCCGCCTTTCATCCGATCGAGCTCGTGGATGCCTCGATCCGTGGTCTCACGCCGGAGCGGCTTCTCGGCCGGGCGCGCCGCTGAGAGACGGCGCGGACGGACGGGGACGCCCGCGTGAGCGAAGGGGGTCGGTCACGGCGAGAGCAGGATCTCCAGGGCTACGTACTTTCCCACGAGCCCTATCGCGCCTGGGACGGATGCGAGAGCGGCGCCTGCCTGGCACGCTGCGGCAATCCGTCTCGCCAGGAGGTTTTTCCGCGATGCCCGACACGCTGACCATCACCGACAACCGCACCGGGGCCGTGTACGAGATCCCGGTCGAGGAAGGCGCGATCCGCGCTGCCGCTCTGCGCCAGATCAAGGTCGACGAGGACGACTTCGGCCTGCTGAGCTACGACCCTGCCTTCATGAACACGGCCTCCGTCCGGAGCGCGATCACGTTCATCGACGGCGACAAGGGGATCCTCCGCTACCGCGGCTACCCGATCGAGCAGCTCGCCGTCGAGAGCACGTACCTCGAGACCGCGTACCTGACGCTCTTCGGGGAGCTGCCGACGGCGGACGATCTCGCCCGCTTCGAGCACGACGTCACCTACCACACCTTCCTGCACGAGAACGTCAAGACGCTGATGCAGGGCTTCCGCTACGACGCGCATCCGATGGGGATGTTCGTCAGCGTCGTCGCGGCACTCGGGACGATGTATCCCGAGGCGTCGAAGGTCGACGACCCCGACGTCCGGCTCGCGCAGGCGGTGCGCCTGATCGCGAAGGTGCCGACGATCGCGGCCTGGTCGTACCGGCACAGCAAGGGCATGCCGTACGTGTACCCGGACAACGACCTGTCCTTCGCGGAGAACTTCCTCTCGATGATGTTCAAGATGGCCGAGCCGCGCTACGACGCCGATCCGGCGCTCACGCGGGCGCTCGAGGTCCTGTTCATCCTCCACGTCGACCACGAGCAGAACTGCTCCGCGAACGCGATGCGGGCCATCGGCTCGAGCAAGGTCGATCCGTACAGCGCGATGGCCGGAGCCGCCGCCGCGCTCTACGGGCCGCTGCACGGCGGCGCGAACGAGGCCGTCCTGCGCATGCTCGGCCAGATCGGCGACGTCAAGAACGTCCCCGAGTTCGTCGGGCGCGTGAAGACCGGCGAGGGACGCCTGATGGGCTTCGGGCACCGGGTGTACAAGAACTACGACCCGCGGGCGAAGATCATCAAGGAGACGGCCGACGCGGTGTTCGAGGTCACCGGCCGCAACCCGCTGCTCGACATCGCGCTCGAGCTCGAGAAGATCGCGCTCGAGGACGAGTACTTCGTCTCGCGCAAGCTCTACCCGAACGTCGACTTCTACTCCGGCCTGATCTACCAGGCGCTCGGGCTGCCGACGTCGATGTTCCCGGTGCTGTTCGCGATCCCGCGCACGACCGGCTGGCTCGCCCAGTGGCTGGAGGGGATCACCGATCCCGAGCAGAAGATCGCGCGTCCACGCCAGCTCTTCGTCGGCGAGGGCGAGCGCGACTACGTGCCGGTCGAGGGGCGAACCCGAGGCCCGCAGGCGCTGGTCGGCGTGTAGGGGACGGCCGCGCCGACGAGTGACGAGAGGGCTCCGGTGACGGGGCCCTCTCGCAGGCCCGAGGCGGTCTATGCTGAGGTCGTGCTCGCCGTCGCGCTCGCCTCGCTCGCCGTCGCGGCCAAGCCCCCGGACCCGAAGCAGTTCCTGCGCGTCGACGCGCGTCACAAGATCGTCGACGTGACGCTGATCGCGGGCTACGACGGCTCGAACAACGGCTTCAACTTCGACGGGTACTCACGGGAGCTGATGTGGACCGTGCCGGTCGGGTGGCGCGTGCGGGTGACGTGCTCGAACCGCGGTGCGCTGCGTCACTCCTGCGCCGTGGTGAAGGGGCCGGCCTCGACGAAGCCCTCCTTCGAGGGCGGCGACAACGCCGCATCCCCTGCTGGGCCTCGAGCACGGGAAGACCGCGCGCTTCACGTTCCGAGCCTCGAAGACCGGCGTCTACCGCTTCGCCTGTCTCGTCCCCGGCCACGAGGCGGCCCGGATGTACGACGTACTCAAGGTCGCCGCCAGGGGTAAGCCGACGATCCAGGACCTGCGCGCCCCTTAGCCGTCAGGCCGTCCGCCGGCTGGGAGACCGACCTTCGCCGCAAGCAGTCCGTCCGCCGCCGCGGCCGACATGCGCGGACGCGGCCCACCGCCGTCCGCCGCCAGGACGGCGCGAGCCGGCTCACCGCCCGAGCGAGCGGGCGAAGCGGGAACTCAGAGCAGCGGGTCGAGCGCGGCGGCGACGAACAGCAGCGCCAGGTAGAGCAGCGAGTAGTGGAAGAGCGCCGCGGCGCCGCGGCGGCTCGGTCGACGCTGGAGCGCCCACGCCAGGGCGAGGAACAGCCCGCCGAGAGCGAGTGCGGAGCCGAGGTAGAGGACGCCGAAGGTGCCGGTCGCGACGGGAACGACGCTCGCGACGACCAGGACGATGGTGTAGCCGACGATACGGCGCAGCGTCGCCCGTTCTCCTCGCACCACCGGCATCATCGGCACCGCGGCCTTCGCGTAGTGGTCCTTCAGGAGGATCGCGAGCGCCCAGAAGTGGGGCGGCGTCCACAGGCAGACGAGGGCGAACAGCCAGAGCGCGGGGACGGCGACGCTGCCGGTGGCTGCTGCGTAGCCGACGAGCGGAGGCACGGCGCCGGCGGCGCCGCCGAGAACGATGTTCTGCGGACCTCGCCGTTTCAGGTAGCCGGTGTAGACGAGCACGTAGAAGAGGTTGCCGACGAGTGCGAGCACCGCTGTGAGCAGGTTGGCGGTCGCGGCGAGCAGGGTGAAGGAGGCGGCCGAGAGGGCGAGCCCGAACTCGAGGGCGCGCGGCGCGGTCAGGCGGCCCGACGCGACCGGGCGGGCTGCCGTGCGCGGCCCCATCAACCGGTCGATATCGCGGTCCATGACGTGGTTGAGCGCGGCGGCGCCGCCGCAGGCGAGCGCGAGGCCCGCGAGCGTCGTCGTCAGCAGGCCGGCCGAAGGGTGCCCGTGCGCCCCGACGGCTGCGCCGCAGGCGCCCGTGAGCAGGAGAAGCACCATGATCCGCGGCTTCGTCAGAGTAAGGTAGTCGCGCCAGACCCCGGCGGGCACCGGGTCGCCGCGGAGCGTCGTCACCGCGAGGGCGGCCGCCGAGGCGAGCGCGAGCGCCGCCAGGCAGAGATGGGCGGGCCGCGGCGTCGCGAGAGCCGCTCCGAGCAGGAGCGCTCCCGTGAGGGCGACGGGTGCGAGCAGGCGCCGCTGGGCGAGCAGGGCGGAGAGGAGCAACGCCGCGAGAGGCGGTCCCGCGAGCGCGGCAAGCACGCGATGGGCCGCCTCGGCTCCGACGGTGCCCGTGATGACCGCGAGGAGCGCGGCTGCCGCGACCGCCAACGCGCAGGCGCGCAGCCAGACGCCCGGTGCCGCATCCGTGCGCAGCGAGTCGGCGACGGCGGTCTTGGACGACAGGCCGGGTCGCGCCGGGGCGAGGGTCGGAGCGGACTCGCTCACGCGTCTCCGCCGGAGCGTTTGCGCATCAGCACGCTCCACCACAGCGCGATCAGGATCAGCAGCCCGATGGGCATCGCCCACGTGAGCAGCGAGCCGGCGAGGAAGTGCGAGGCCATCACGTCCATGAGAGCTCCTCTGGTAGGGGTTCGCGCTGCGGCGCATCGGCGCTGAGGCTGAAAGCGCCGGCGGCGAAGCCACCGGCGCCCGGTGAACGCGCGGTGGCGTGGCTCGAGCCAGCGGTAGACCGAGACGACGAAGGCGACGAGATACGCGGCCGAGCCCGGTACCCACATCACGCCGGCAGCGAGCTGCTGGTCGCCGAGCGCGCTCAGCCCGCCCGGGCGGTGCGCGAGCGAGGCGTACGCGTCATACATCGGAGAGGATGCATAGCCGAGCACGATCGCGAGGATCCAGCCCGGAACGGCCGCGAGCCCGAACCAGACCGCGCGGCGGAGATGGTCGGTGCGCGCCCGCACGGGCGGCGCCTCGAGCAGCGGCCCCCAGAAGAGGAGCGCCGCGACGACGAAGCACGCGTGCTCGAGGACGTGGATCGACTCGTGCGCGACCGCCGCGTCGTAGAGGGCCGGCAGGTGCCAGACCGCGAGCGTCACGCTCAGCACGCCGAGGGCGACCGGCGGCTTCGTCAGCACGCGCGCCGCGAGGCGGAGCGGGGAGGCCCAGCGGCCGCGGGCGATCCCGCGGGCGGCGGCGCGCCGGGCGGCGGGCGGGAAGGGCATCCACATGCGCGGCCAGGGGCGACCGAGCACGAGGAGCGGCGGCGCGACCGTCAGCAGCAGCACATGCTGGCCCATGTGCATCGCGAACGACGTGTCGGCGAGCGTGTCGAAGGGCGGCTCGAGCGCCCCCAGGACGACGAGCACGCCGGCGTAGAACGCGGTCTCCCGCCAGCGGCGGCCGCGCGTCGTGCTGCCGGCGCGTCTCCGGCCGCCGAGGGCGTACAGCGCCGCGGCCGCGGCGCAGACGACGAGCGGCGGGACGGACATGTCGCCTAGCCTCTTCCGGCGGTCTGGACGCGGGTCGATCATCAGCGTCTACGCTGGCCGAGACACGGACCTTCCGCGCGCGGAGGCGAGACCGCGCTCTCGCCGGAGCGCAAGCAGCGATCGGGCGCGCGCGACGGAGAAGAAGGGGGCGCACAGGGGAACACGGTTTCCCCCGTGCTCAAGGAGGGGGCTCGTGGGGGAACCATGGGTTCCCCCACGTCAAAGCAGGTAGAGGACGACCCAGGTGAGGACCATGATCCCCGCCAGGAACGCCCAGTAGAAGCTGAGGGCCGTCAGCTCCGCTTGCACGAGCACCAACGGGTTGCGGATGTCGTGCGCGGTGCGGTAGCGGTCGCCCGACGCCTCGCCGGGCTTTCGGAAGGCTGGGAATCGGAAGCTTCGCGTAGCGGAGCGAGCGTCGCCAGCGTCGTCTCGAGCCAGAAGAGGGTGCCGAGCAGGAACAGAAACAGAAACGCCGTCCAGCCGAAGTAGACGCTCGCAAAGCCGCCGTCCGTTGGCCCGAAGCCCTGCTGCGTCCAGGCGACGACCTGGAGCACGAGGGCGGCGAGTCCCAGCAGGAGCGCTGCAGCGCCCTTGACGCGCCAAGCGTTAAACCGCGCCGCGCGGCGGTCGGCCAGACCGAGGCGGAGGAGGACGGCGCTCACGACGACGCAGGCCATGACGACGCTTCCCCACGCGACAGACGTGTCGACGCCCTTCGGCTTCCACAGGCCGGCGCTGTTCAGCGACCGGAGGTAGAAGTAGGCGAAGAGGAAGGACGAGGAAGAAGAACGCCGTCGCGCTCGCGAGCAGGTAGCCGGCGGAGGAGAGGTTGCGCGAGAGGATCTCGGGCGGCTCGTCCTCGACGACCTCGTAGCCGGGGGCCTGGTGCGCGAGCTCCGCCATCTGGTCAGTCCCTCCCTGCCGGCGCGCCGGCGGGCGTGAAGGTCGGGGTGGGGCCCTCGCCGTAGCCGTACGGGTCGCTCGAGAAGACGGGGATCCGGTCGAAGTTGTGGACCGGCACGGGCGAGGGGAGCTGGAACTCGATCGACTTCGAGTTCCACGGGTTCGCCTCGGCAGGCACCTTCGCGAACGCGACCGAGCTGCACGAGGTTGTAGAGGAAGAGGAGCATCGAGAGCCCGAGCGCGAAGGCCGACACCGACGCCCAGTCGTTCAGGATCTGCAGCGCGTGCGCGTAGGTGATGACGCGACGCGGCTGGCCCATGAACCCGACCGCGAACAGCGGCATGAAGGTCGAGTTGAAGAAGATGAACATCGTCCAGAAGTGGATCTTCGCCAGCCGCTCGTTGAGCTTGTAGCCCGTCATCTTCGGCACCCAGTAGTAGATGCCGGCGAAGAACGCGAAGACGAGCCCGCCCATGATCGTGTAGTGGAAGTGGGCCATCGAGAAGAAGCTGCCGTGCGTCGTCACGTCGCTCGGCGTATCCGAGAGGAAGACGCCGGAGAGGCCGCCGAGCAGGAAGTTGAAGAACCAGGCGAGGCAGAACAGCATCGGCACCGTGAAGCGGATCTGGCCACGCCAGAGCGTCATCATCCCGCAGAGGAACGTGAAGCCGGTCGGGATCGAGATCAGCTCCGTCGAGAGCATGTAGAAGGGCCGCAGGTCACCGTTCATGCCGCTCACGAACAGGTGGTGCTGCCAGACGAACCAGGAGAGCAGCGCCACGCCCATCATCCCCGCGACGGCGAGCCGGTAGCCCCAGAGCGGCTTGCGCGCGAACACGGGCAGCAGCTCGAGCACGATCCCGAAGCCGGGCAGGGCGAGGATGTACACCTCCGGGTGCCCGAAGACCCAGAACAGGTTCTCGTAGAGGTAGCTACTCCCTCCGCCAGCGGTGACGAAGAAGGTCGTCTGTGCGGTGCGGTCGAGCAGCTCCATGCTCAGCGTCGCGATCAGGACCGGCGCGGCGAGCACCATCAGGGTCGCGGTCGAGAGGATCCCCCAGACGAAGATCGGCAGCCGCGTCCACGTCATGCCGGGCGCCCTCATCGTCACGATCGTCGCGACCATGTTCAGACCGAGCAGCGTGATCGAGACGCCGACGAGGGCGAAGAAGAGGATGTAGCAGTCCATGCCGGGGTTCGCCTCGTTCGAGAGTGGCGCGTAGCCCGTCCAGCCGGTCGGGAAGCCGCCGAAGAAGACGCTCGTCTCGAGGATCACGCCGGCTGCCATCAGCAGCCAGAACGTCAGCGCCTCGATCCGCGGGAACGCCATCCGCCGTGCGCCGATCATCAGCGGCACGAGGTAGTTGCCGAACGGGCCCAGGATCCCGCTCGACATGATCCCCATCATCATCGTCCCGTGGATGCCGACGATGGTCAGGTAGCTGCCCGCCGAGAAGACCTGGTGGTCCGGCCGCAGCAGCTCGAAGCGGATCAGCATCGCGTTCAGGCCGCCGATGAAGAAGAACAGGCCGATGCCCCACAGGTACTGGATGCCGACGACCTTGTGGTCGGTGCAGAGGCTGAAGTAACGGCCGATGCCCTCGGTCTCCTTCTCGCGCAGCGACGGCGGCAGGCCGCGCAGGCGAGCGAGCGGGTAGTTGAGGAAGCCGAGGCCGGCGAGGAAGCCGATGACGCCGCCGAGGTAGGCGAGGACGACGGAGAGCTCGTTGTAGTCGATGTCGCCGAAGTAGTCGATGCTCGGTCCGACGATCGCGTGCGCGGCGAACCAGCCGGCGTACCAGCCGGCGACGCCGAGGACGAGTCCGGTCAGGAGGTTGAAGCCGACCAGGCGTCGCCAGACCGGCGGACGGAGAGTGGCTGCCATCGCGGTCATCCGGCCCTCCTCTGCGGGTCGGGCAGGTAGGTGTGCGCGTACTTCGGCACGTACTGAGCGATCGGTGCGTAGTTCGCCTGGGCGACCTTCGCCCACGACTGGAACTGCGCCGGGTCGACGACCCTGCCGTTGTTGAACATGTAGCCGTGCCAGAGCCCGCACAGCTCGGCGCAGCGGACGTGGAAGGTCATCGGGCCGTTCGTCTCCGCGTAGGCGACGTTGTCGATGCCGGGGTTCGCGTCCGCCTTGATGCCGAGCTCGACGGCCCAGAAGGAGTGGATGACGTCGAGCGACGTGACGTGGAAGACGACGTCGGTGTGCGCCGGCAGGACGAGCTGCGCGCTCTCCGTTCCGCCCAGCGACGGGTAGCGGTACGTGAACTCCCACTGCTGCCCGATCACCTGCACCTCGAAGGCGTTCTGGTGGTTCGCCGGGTAGGCGATCGGGCTCGGCCCCTGGCCGCCACCCGAGCCCGTCTGCAGCAGCTCGAACGTGCCGAAGCCGGCGAGGAAGAGGACCGTGGCCGACGTGGCCACGATCCAGACGAGCTGGACGCGGCTGTCGCCGCGGATCGGCGGTCCGTCAGCGATCGAGCCCGCCCTGGCGCGGAACTCGCCGAGCACGTAGACGAAGAAGACGAGGAGCAGGCAGACGAGCGGCGTGATGATCGACGTCATCACCTGGTTGTCGAACACCTGCCCGGTTGCCTGGGCCGTGCCGTTGCCCGGCGGGATCATCGGGCCGAGGTAGATGGCGACGAGCGGCGTCGCGATCAGGCTCAGCACGATCCACGCCACGATCACGACGCGGCCGTGGTTCACCTCGCGGCCGGGGGAGCCGGCGGTGGTCGGTTCGCTCGCCATGCCTACGAGACGTCCAGGAAGCCGTCCATGTAGCCGATCGTCTGCATCGGCCCGCCGAAGCCGTCGATCCACCCGGCGGCGCAGGGCACGAAGCACTGCCAGCGGTAATGGCCGGGCTTGGTCGTGTGGAACGTGAAGGTCTCCGTCCGGTGCGCCATCGAGAGCGAGCACGGTGCGTAGTCGCACTGGTTCTTCGCGTCGTCGGCGACCGGCGCGACCGGGATGATCACGCCGAGCTGCGGCACGGCGAACGTGTGCGAGGCGTCGTCCGGCGGCATCACGTTCATCGCCTTCCCGTCGACGACGATCTGGTTGCCGTCGACGCCCTGCGGCCGCGCCAGGTAGTTGTTCCGCAACGCGCTCGCGCCGTCGAAGTTGTAGATCGTCACGTGGACGGTCGCGTTCGCCGGGAGCTTCCACACCGTCTCGCGCTTCCACTGGCCGCTCGCGTCCTGGATCAGGTACGAGACCCAGTCGGGGTTGGAGCTCAGCTCCGGGCCGACGGCGGCAACGGTCTCGATGGTGATGTTGACGACGGGGCCGTTCGCCCCCTGCTGCACCGGCCACGTGTAGACGGGCGATGCGGCGAGGTTCGTCAGCTTCGCCACGTAGAGGCCGATGAGCACGCCGCCGGTGACGATCACCGCGCCGGCAAGCAGCAGTCTGGCACCCGTCCCGCGCATCCGGGCGGATGTCTACAGGAGCACGATGGGGATTGCGACGAAGATGACGAAACTGTCACGCCTCTGTCATTTACAGGTCATCTGGGACCCTGTTACAGTCGGGCCGGCGGCCGGAAACCGGGGGAGCGATTGCGAATCCTTGTGATCGAGGACGAGGCTCGGATCCGAGCCTTCCTCACCAGGGGACTCGAGGCGGAGGGCTACGCAGTGGTCGCCTCCGACAACGGGACGGAAGGGCTCGCGCTCGGCACCGCGGGAGCGTGGGACCTCGTCGTGCTCGACCTGCTGCTTCCGGGACTCGGCGGCTTGCAGGTGCTGCGCGAGCTGCACCGGGTGCGGCCGCGCCTGCCGGTCGTCGTCCTCTCCGCGCGCTCGGACCTGCAGACGAAGCTTCGCGGCTTCGAGCTCGGTGCGACCGACTACGTGCCGAAGCCGTTCTCGCTCGACGAGCTGCTCGCCCGGATCCGCGTCCAGCTCCGTGGCGCGGGGGTCGTCGATCCCGACGAGGCCGAGCATGTCCTCGAGGCGGGCTGCATCGTGCTCGACCTCGCACGTCGCGAGGCCCGGATCGGCGAGCTGGTCACCGACCTCTCCGACCGTGAGTTCCGGCTCCTCCACCACCTGCTCGTGCACGCCGGCCAGGTGATCAGCCGCGAGCGGCTGCTCGCCGAGGTGTGGGGCTACGACTTCGACCCGGGCTCGAACGTCGTCGACGTCTGCGTTCGCCGTCTGCGGCGGAAGCTCGGCCCCGACGCTCCCATCGAGACCGTGCGCCATGCGGGCTACCGGCTGGCTTCGGCGTAACTGGCCGGAAGTGGCGTGGGGCGCGTTCGCGCTCGCCACGGTCGGTGCGATGCTCGCCTGGCCCGATCTGTTCCGGCTCGAGTTCTACCTCGTGTGGATCAGCCTGGCGCTCGTCTACGGCTTCCGGCTGTGGTCGAGAGTGGTGACCGCCGTCGTGCTCGCGCTCCTCTCGACGGCGATGCTCGCCGTGTTCTTCGTCGACGGCTTCCACGGCGACGAGCTGTGGGCGAAGGTGATCGCCGTCCCGAGCCTCGCGGTGATGTTCGCCACCACCGCGTGGCACGCGCACCGGCGCGCGGCCGCTCAGCGCGCGGCCGAGACCGTCGCCGAGGCCAGAGCCTCGCTGGTCGAGCGCGAGCGCCAGTTCCTGTACGACGCCTCGCACGAGCTCCGCACGCCGACGACGATCGCGCGCGGGCACCTCGAGCTGCTCCGCTGGGAGGAGTCCGACTCGCCGGAGCTCGAGGTCGCACTGGACGAGCTCGCGCGCATGGAAGGCATCCTCGAGCGGCTCCTGCTGCTCGCTCGAGCCGAGCAGCCCGAGTTCCTGGTTCCCGTCGAGGTCGACCTCGAGGTCTTTCTCGAGGACGTGTTCATGCGCTGGTCGGAGGTCGCCGCGCGCCCCTGGCGGCTCGAGATCGACGTGGCCGGCGTCGTTCGCGTCGACGCGGAAGCGCTGCGCAGCGCGCTGGACGCGCTGCTCGAGAATGCGGTCAAGTACACGGAGCCGTCCGATGCGATCCTGCTGCGCGCGTGGGGCGCGGGAGGCGAGGTCGTGATCGCCGTCGCCGACGAGGGCGTCGGAGTGTCCCCGGAGGCCGTCGAGCGGATCTTCGACCGCTTTGCGCGGGCCGACGACGCGCGCACCCGCGAGAAGGGCGGCGCGGGGCTCGGGCTGGCGCTGGTCGCGGCGGTTGCACGGGCCCACGGTGGTCGTGTCAGCGTCGAACCGCGCGTGCGCGGGACTGCCTTCGCCCTCCACCTGCCCGTGGGCGCCGCTCGCGCCCCCGGTCCCGCCGCGACGTCGCCTTCCTTCGTGGAAGCCGACGCCGCGCTCGGGATCGTGGGGTCGTAGCGCCTACGCCGCGCGGGCGAGGGTGGCCTGCTGGTCGTCGGAAGCGACGAGTCGGAGGGAGATCGGTTGAGAGGGGTTGAGCGTCTCCCGGCGTTCGCCGTCGGGGAGCCGGAGCCCGAGCCGGACGGCTGCGGCGAACGCGCCGACGACGCCCGCCATGAGGAACATGTTGAGGATGAGTGCTGTGGTCGTTGTCATGTCTCCCATGCTGCCTAGGCGCTCTTGAAGGCGGGCTGAGGAAAGGCAGAGGAAATCGATAAGGATCGGTAAGGCGCGTCAGGCGTCCTCGAGCGCCCGGCGCAACGAGGCGGTGTAGTCGCGCAGCGCGTCCGGTCCCTCCTCGGCGACCTGCACGGCGCGCGAGCCGACGACGACGCCGTCCGCGACCTCGGCGAACGCCCGCGCGTGCTCGGGCGTCGAGACGCCGAAGCCTGCGTAGAGCGGCAGCCCCGCGGGCGCGAGCGCGCGTGTGCGCTCGACGAGCGCGCCCAGCCGCTGCGACACCTCCTCCCTTGCGCCGGTCGTGCCGGTGAGCGAGACGACGTAGAGCCAGCCGTCCGTGTTCGCGGCGGCGGCGCGGATGCGCTCGTCGGTGGAAGTCGGCGCGATCAGCTGGATCCGCCTCAGCTCCGGATGCACCTCGATTGGCAGGTCGACGACGATCGCGCTCGACGCGCCCGCGGCGGCGGCGTCGTCGGCGAAGCGCTCGTAGCCGTAGGCCTCGAGGATCGCCGCGTAGGTCATCGGCACGATCGGGACGTCGACGAGCTCGCGCGTGCGGGCGAGCACGTCGAGGCACGGGCGCGTGCGCATCCCGCGCGCGAGCGCGCGCTCGGACGCCTGCCGGATCACCGGCCCCTCGGCGAGCGGGTCGGAGAACGGGATGCCGAGCTCGACGATGTCCGCGCCTCCGTCGACCGCCGCGCGCGCGAGCTCCGGCGTCTCCGGCTCCGCCATCAGGTAGATGACGAGGGTCTTGCTCATGTGAGGCGTTCCAGCGCCGCGAGCGCCTCGTCGAGGTCCTTGTCGCCGCGGCCGGAGAGGCAGACGAGGATCAGCTCCGCGTCGAGGTCGCGCGCTCGGGCGAGGGCGTGCGCAGGCTCGAGCGCAGGGATGATCCCCTCCGTGCGCGCGAGATCCTGGAAGGCGGCGAGGGCCTCGGCGTCGGTCGCGGCGAGATAGCTCGCGCGGCCGGAGTCGCGCAGAAACGCGTGCTCGGGGCCGACGCCCGGGTAGTCGAGCCCCGCCGAGATCGAGTGCGCGTCGGCGATCTGTCCGTCCTCGTCGGCGAGCACGGAGGAGCGCGCGCCGTGCAGCACGGCGGCGCGCCCGCTGCCGAGCGAGGCCGCTCCCGCCGCCTCGACGCCGACGAGGCGCACGTCCCCGTCGTCGAGGAAGCCGTGGAAGACGCCGATCGCATTCGAGCCGCCGCCGACGCAGGCGACGACGGCCTCGGGCAGCCGGCCCGCGGCCGCAAGCATCTGCTCGCGCGCCTCGTGGCCGATCACCGACTGCAGCGCGGCGACGAGCTCCGGATAGGGCGCCGGTCCGACACAGGAGCCGATCAGGTAGTGCGTCGTCTCGACGTTCGTGATCCAGTCGCGGATCGCCTCGCTCGTCGCCTCCTTCAGCGTCTTCGTGCCGAAGTCCACCCCGCGGACCTCCGCGCCGAGCAGGCCCATCCGCTCGACGTTGGGGCGCTGCCGGCGCATGTCCTCCTCGCCCATGTAGACGACGCACTCGAGCCCGAAGCGGGCGCACACGGTGGCGGTCGCGACTCCGTGCTGGCCGGCGCCCGTCTCTGCGACGATGCGCCGCTTCCCGAGCCGGCGCGCGAGGACCGCCTGGCCGAGCGCGTTGTTGAGCTTGTGCGCGCCCGTGTGGAGCAGATCCTCGCGCTTGAGGTAGATCCGCCTTCCCGGGGCGAAGCGCTCGGCGAGCGTCAGCGGCGTGGGCCGGCCCGCGTACTCGGTCGCGAGCGAGCGCAGTTCGGCGTGGAACGCGTCGTCGGCCAGCGCATCGCGCCAGCCCTGTTCGAGCTCGTCGAGCGCGGGAATCAGCGTCTCGGGGACGAAGCGTCCGCCGTAGGAGCCGAACGTCGCGGTCATCGGTGGGCCTCTGCGACGAAGGCACGCATGCGCCCATGATCCTTCACGCCGGGCTCGAGTTCGAGCGAGGAGGAGGCGTCCACCGCCCACGGGCGCACCGAGACGATCGCCTCGCGGACGTTCTCGGGGCCGAGGCCTCCGGCGAGCACGATCCGCCCCTCGGCGGCCGCGGCCGTCTTCCAGTGGGAGGGATCCCGGTCCTGCCACGGCTGGTCGAGCACGCGCGCCACCGGCGTTCCCGCGCGCAGGAGGACCGCCTCGCGGCCGCGGACGGTGCCCGCTTCGTCCGGGTAGAGCTGGACGAGGTCGGCGTGCGTCTCCTCCTGCCTGCCGACGAAGACCGCCACCGACAGGACCGTGTCCGGGACGTCGAGGACGGCCGGCGCGCGGCGCGGACTGCGCTCGGCGAGGATGAAGCCGAGCAGGTCGGCCCCGGCGTCGACTGCCGCGTTCACGTCCTCCTGCCGTGTGAGGCCGCAAACCTTGACGAGGGGGCGCGAGAGGAGATCGCGAAGCTTCGAGCCGGGGTCGGACGCGCGCATGAGCGAGCTCCCGACGAGTATCGCGTCCGCTCCGGCGAGCTCGGCGGCGGCGCCCTGGGCCCGCGTGTGCACCGCGCTCTCGGCGACCACGATCCGCTCGTGCGGTGCCCGCGCGACGAGCGAGAGCTGTCGCTTGCGATCGATGGCGAAGCTCGAGAGATCGCGGGCGTTGACCCCGATCACGGGCGCCTCGAGGGCGACGGCACGCTCCAGCTCGACCTCGTCGTGGGCCTCGACGAGCGTGTCGAGCCCGAGCTCGCCGGCGATGCCCATGAGCCGCCTGCAGGTTGCGTCGTCCAGGTCGCGCAGGATGAGCAGCACGGCGTCGGCTCCCGCGCGGCGCAGCCCGGCGAGCTGTTCGTCGGTCGAGAAGAACCCCTTGGCGAGCAACGGAAGCTCGGTCGCGGCGCGTGCCGCGACCAGGTCGTCGAGCGAGCCGGCGAACAGCTCGTCCACGAGCACCGACACCGCGGCGGCGCCGCTCGCCGCGTACGCCGGCACGACGTCCTCGATCCGGGCATCGGGACGGATGTCGCCCGCCGACGGGGAGCGCCGCTTGAACTCGGCGATCGCGCCGAGACCGGGCCCCGACAGTGCCTGTGCGAACCTCACGCGACGCACCTCGCGTGCTCGCGCCGGGCGCCCTTCGAGCCACGTCCGGTGTCAGACACCGGACGTGGCTCGGACAGGCACTGGTCACGCGAGTGCCTCCCGCGTGAACGCGACGAGTCTGCTCGAGCCGCGCCGACGCGGCGCCGGAGTCGATCGCCTCACGGGCGCGCACGATCCCTTCGCGCAGGCTCTCGGCGTGCCCGGCGGCGGCGATCCCGCCGGCCGCGTTGAGGATCACGGCGGAGCGGTGCCCGCCGCCGCCGCCCGACAGCACGTCGCGCAACGCCGCCGCGTTGGTCGGCGGGTCGCCGCCCTGCAGGTCGGACGGGTTGCAGCGCTCGACGCCGAGGTCGAGTGGATCGAGCTCGTACTCGCGCACGCGGCCGTTCTCCACCTCGCACACGAGGTTCGGCCCGCACGGCGAGAGCTCGTCGATGCCGCCGGCCCCGTGCACGACGTATGCGCGAGTCGCGCCGAGGCGGACAAGCGCCTCCGCGAGCGTCCGCGTCAGCTGCGGCGAGTAGACGCCGAGCATCAGGGCGCGTGCACCGGCGGGGTTCGTGAGTGGGCCGAGCACGTTGAACACGGTACGGGTCGCAAGCTCGCGGCGCACGGGGGCCGCGTGTCGCATCGCCGGATGATGCGCCTGCGCGAAGAGGAAGCCGAACCCGAGCTCGTCGATCGAGCGCTCGATCCGCCCGGGTGGGAGATCCAGCCGAAAGCCGAGCGCCTCGAGCACGTCGGCGGCGCCGCTCGCAGACGACGCCGCTCGATTGCCGTGCTTCGCGATCGCAGCTCCCGCTCCCGCTGCGACGAGCGCCGCTGCCGTCGAGATGTTGTACGTATTGGCGCCGTCTCCGCCGGTGCCGACGATGTCGACGAGGTCCTGCCGTCGCGGCCGCACGCGCAGGACGTGCTCGCGCATCGCCTCGGCGCAGCCCGCGATCTCGTCCGCGGTCTCGCCCTTCGCCCGCAGCGCGACGAGGAAGCCGGCGATCTGGGCGGGCGTCGCCTCGCCGCCCATGATCTCGTTCATCGTCTCACGAGCCTCCTCCCGCGTGAGGTCGTGGCCGTCGAGCAGGCGGGCGACGATCTGCTGGATCATCCCCGCTCCCGGCGGTCGGCAAAGCCGACGCCTCCGCTCTCTGTGAGGTCCGTCGAGCCTACGCTCATAGCAGTCCCTGCAGGAAGTTGCGCGCGAGGATGGGCCCCTCGGGGGTCAGCACCGACTCGGGATGGAACTGGACGCCCACGACCGGCAGCTCGCGGTGGCGAACCGCCATCACCTCGCCGTCCTCGGCGAAGGCCGTCGGCTCGAGCACCTCCGGCAGCCTCGTCGCGGCGAGCGAGTGGTAGCGGCCGGCCTCGAACGGCTCCGGCATGCCCGTGAAGAGTCCCGTGCCGTCGTGGTGGACGGGGCTCGCCTTCCCGTGGACGAGCTCGCGCGCGTAGCCGACCTCGCCGCCGAAGGACTCGACGATCGCCTGGTGGCCCAGACAGACGCCGAGCGTCGGCGTCGTCGCCGTGAGTCGTGCGACGATCGCCGGCGTCGCACCGGCGGCTGCGGGCCGGCCGGGACCGGGGGAGACGACGAGGTGCGAAGGCGCGAGCCGCTCCGCCTCGTCCGCGTTCACCTCGTCGTTGCGCAGCACGACCACCTCGGCGCCGAGCGCGCCGAACAGATGCGCGAGGTTGTACGTGAACGAGTCGTAGTTGTCGACCAGGAGGATCATCTCGCGTCCCCGGCCGCCGACGGCTCGCCACCGGGCGAAGCCCGGCTCCGCCTTCGGCCGACCTCGCGCCGCTCGACCCGTCGGGAACGCGAGCTGACCCTCCTGGAGTGGCATCATCGGCGCTGCTCCGACTCCGCGAGGTCGATCGCCGCCTCGAGCGCGCGGAGCTTGTTCAGGCACTCCTCGTGCTCGGCCGCGGGATCGGAGTCCGCCACGATGCCCCGCCGGCCTGCAGGTGCGCGACGCCGTCGCGGAGGACGAGCGTGCGAATGGCGATGCACGTGTCGAGCGAGCGCTGCTCCGGCAGGACGTAGCCGACGGCGCCGGCGTAGATCCCTCGTCTGTAGCCCTCGAGCGCGGAGACGATCTGCATCGCCCGCACCTTCGGCGCCCCGGAGACCGTGCCGGCCGGAAAGCAGGCGCGCAGCAGCTCGAACGGCGTGCAGCCGTCGCGCAGCTCGCCGACGACCTCCGAGACGAGATGCGTCACGTGCGAGTAGCGCTCCGGCGTCATGAAACGCTCGACCCGGACGGATGCGGGCACGCACACACGCGAGAGGTCGTTGCGGCCGAGATCGACGAGCATCACGTGCTCCGCGCGGTCCTTCTCGGACGAGAGGAGCGTCTCGGCGTCGCCCTCGCCCGGTGCGATCGTGCCGGCGATCGGGTTGAGCGCCGCCCTGGAGCCCTCGCACTTGACGACCGTCTCCGGCGAGCTGCCGACGAGCGCGAGCCCGTGGCTGGAGGCGCCGGCGGTCGGGCCGCCGCCCTCCGGCCGTGACGCGGGGTCGCCCTGGCCGACCCCCGGGAGCTCGAGCAGGAAGAGGTAGGGCGACGGATTGACCCGCCGCAGGGCGCGGTAGAGCTCGACCGCAGAGGCGGACGTCCGCCGCGTCGCCCGCTGTGCCACCACCACCTGGAAGACGTCGCCCTCCCGGATGTGCCGCTTTGCGCGCTCGACACGCCGGAGGTGCTCGTCGCGACTCGGAAAGCGCTCGAGCGGCCCGCTCTCCCCGCAGCCGCGGGGCGGTTCCGGCTGAGGCGAGGCGAGGAGAGTCGCCGCCTCGTCGGGCTCGCCGACGAGCGTCGTCGCCAGGCCGGCGACGTGGTCGAAGCGGACGAGCAGTTCCGGCACGACGAAGACGCTCTCCGGCAGGCCCGGCCCGTCGTCCGGCAGCGGCACCGTCGGCTCGAACGTCGCGACGGCGTCGTACCCGAGGTACCCGACGACCGGCTCGCCGAGCGCCTCCGCCTCCGCGAACGAGACGAGCCGCGAGCCGCGGCCGACGAACGAGTAGCGCCCGAGCCGGCCGCGCTCGACGGACTCGAGAAGGAACGCGCCGCGCGCGCCTCCGCGCAGGCGGAGGTATGCCCCGAGCGGGGTGAGCAGGTCGGTTGCGATCTCGGTCGTCACGGACATGAAAAAGGCTCCTCGTGAGGAGCCGGTCGGAGCGGAACGGGCTGTGGCGCAGTGGCTAGGCCGCGCGCAGGCTCCCGCCCCGCTCGCTGCGCCAGGCCCACGGGCCGAGGTTCGTGCGGAGCTCGGGAGTCATCGCCTGCAGCCTAGGCGGGGCGTCGAGGCCCGTCAAGCTGCGCCGACCAGGTGGCCGGCGCCGGCAAGCGCGCGGCTGGCCGCGTCGAGGTCGGAGCCGCGGACGAGCACGTAGTCGGTCTCGAAGGTCGAGATGGCGAAGATCGGGATCTCCTCCGCCGCGAGCGGGACGACGAGCGAGGCGACGACTCCGGACAGGGAGAAGTCGAGCGGACCCTTCACCTCGAGCACGCGCCAGCCCCGCTCTGCGCTCTCGCCGTCGGGGACGTCCCGGTCGCGGCAGACGACCGACACCTCGTTGTCGGTGCGCGTCACCGAGCGGAACGGGCCCCGGTCGACCCATGGCGGCAGCTCGGCCCCCGGATGGAGGCGGACGACGGCATAGGGATCGGGAAGCACGCGAAGCTGCATCGCCGGGCACGCTACCGAGAGGTGGGAACGCAGGCGTCGGTACAGTCCCCGACGGTGCCCGTCCCCGATCTGCTCGAGCGGCTTCTCCTCGCGCCCGGCCCGTCCGGCCAGGAGACGCTCGCCGCCGAGGTCTGGCGCGATGCGGCGCGCTCGTTCGGCGAAGTGGAGACGGACGTCCTCGGCTCGTCGTGGGTCCGGGTCCGGGGTACCGGTGGAGGGCCGACGCTCGCCGTGATCGGCCACATCGACGAGATCGGCGTCGTCGTCACGCACGCGGGAGACGACGGGCTCGTCGCGGTCCGGCCGGTCGGCGGGTGGGATCCCCACGTTCTGCTCGGCCAGCGCGTCGAGGTGCTGACGCGCGCCGGACGGATCCCGGGGATCATCGCCGCGCGAAGGCAGAAGCGTCGCCGCGGGGAGGAGCGCAAGCCGCTCGAGCACTCCGATCTCTTTCTCGACGTCGGCGCCAAGGACGGCGCCGAGGCCCGTGCCCTCGTTCGCCCCGGCGACTCCGCCGTCATCGCGTCGGTACCGCTGGAGCTGCCCAACGGCCGGGTGGCGTCGCGCTCGCTCGACAACCGGATCGGGTGCTACGTGGCGCTCGAGGTCGCGCGGCGGGTCGCGGAGAACGGCGGCACGCCCGGCGACGTCGTCGGGCTCGCGGTCGTGCAGGAGGAGGTCGGCGACTTCGCCGGTTCGCGCACGACGGCGTTCGCGGTCGAGCCCGACCTCGCGATCGCAGTCGACGTCACGTACGCGACCGACGTTCGCGGCGGCGACCCTGAGGAGGACGGCGATCACAAGCTCGGCAGCGGCCCGGCGCTGACACGCGGCCCCTCGCTCCACCCCGAGGTCTTCGAGCTGCTCTACGAGACGGCCGAGGCCGAGAAGATCGCGTGCACCGTGGAGACCACCCGCGGACACACGAACACGGACGCGGACGCCGTCTACCTCAGCCGCCGGGGCGTCGCGACCGGCCTCGTCTCGGTGCCGCTCCGGTACATGCACTCTCCGGTCGAGCTCGTCCAGCTCGACGACATCGAGGCGGCCGTCAGGCTGCTCGTCGCCTTCGCGGGGCGCCTGTCGCGCGAGCGACCGGCGCTCGGGCCCCGATAGGCTGGATCGTCGTGACTCGAAGCGTGATCGTCGCCGCGGTGCGGACGCCGTTCGGGCGGCTCGGAGGCGGCCTCGCCGGCTATCCGGCGACCGAGCTCGGTGCGCAAGCGATCAGGGCAGCGCTAGAGCGGGTCGGGCTCGAGGGGCGCGAGGTCGAGTACGTGATCATGGGCCAGGTGCTCCAGGGTGGGGCCGGACAGGCGCCCGCACGGCAGGCGGCGGTGGGGGCCGGGATCCCGATCGAGGTCCCCGCGGACACGATCAACAAGGTCTGCGCCTCCTCCATCCGGGCCGTCGAGATCGCGGACTCGATGATCCGCGCGGGCGACGTCGAGCTCGTGGTGACCGGCGGTATGGAATCGATGTCGAACGCGCCCTACGCCCTTCCGAAGGCGCGCTTCGGCTACAGGATGGGAGACGGGGCGGTCGTCGACCTGATGGTCTGGGACGGGCTCCGCTCCACGTTCGACGGCAAGCACATGGTCGTGCAGGCCTCGGGCGTCGCACGCGAGCTCGGGATCTCGCGCCCCGAGCAGGACGAGTGGGCGCTGCGCTCGCACGCGCGTGCCGCCGCGGCTCAGGATGCGGGGCGCTTCGACGACGAGATCGTGGCGGTCGGCGACGTCTCGGTCGACGAGAGCGTCCGTCGTGACACGACGCTCGAGAAGCTCGCCTCGCTGAAGCCGGTGATGGATCCCGAGGGGACGATCACCGCGGGCAATGCGCCGGGCGTGAACGACGGCGCCTCGTGCGTGGTGGTCTGCTCCGAGGAGCTCGCGCGCCGGCGAGGTCTCGAGCCGCTCGCGACGATCGTCGCCCAGGGGTACGTCGCGGACGAGTTCGCGTGGCTCGCCCGGACTCCGGCGAACGCGGGCGCCCAGGCGCTCGAGAAGGCGGGGAAGGCGATCGACGACGTGAAGCGACTCGAGGTGAACGAGGCGTTCTCCTCGGTCGCGCTCAACTCGGTGCGGATGCTCGGCGCCGACCCCGAGACGGCGAACGTCAACGGCGGCGCGGTCGCGCTCGGCCACCCGATCGGCGCGAGCGGCGGTCGGATCCTCGGCACGCTCGTGCACGAGCTGCGCCGCGAGGGCGGCGGCCTCGGCCTCGCCGCGATCTGCTCCGGCGGCGGCCAGGGCGATGCACTTCTGATCGACGTCTGACGATCTCGATCGCGCGAGGCGCTCTTCGTCCGAGCGACGGACGCTTCTCCCGACAACGTCTGGTGCCAGGCACCGAGCCCGGTCCCGAGGAGCCAGGTGCATGAGGCAGAGCCTCGGCCGGGGCGGGCTCGTAGCCCAGACGCGTCTCCTCGAGACACGTCTCCGTGCCTGGCACCGGACGGGGCCCCCGCCGCCATGTCGCAGAAGGGCAGGGACCGTGGACGCCGAGGACGGCGTGGTCGTCGTGTGGCGTCGAAGGGGAAGTTGTGGTCCGCCGCCTATCCGGCCGATACGCCGCCCGGGGCGGGGGAGGGGTCGCGGGGCCGCACGGGATGCGCCTTCGACGCGCTTGCGCGCGGGCCTACCTCTCCTTCGTCACCTGCGTCAGGAAGTCCACGAGCAGCTGCCCGAGGGCCTCGGGCTCGCGTAGCGTCACGTAGTGGTCGGAGTCGAGCTCGACGTGGCGCGCGTCCGCCGCCTCGTGGGCGATCAGCGGACCGATCTCGCGGAACCCCGGCGGGTCGTGGGCCACCGTCACGACGAGCGTCGGGGTGACTAGGGTTCCGAGCCGGGGTGTCGCGGGCTCGGGCGGTGGGAGCGGCTCCACGCCGGGCGGTAGCGGATTCGCGTCGGGCGTCGCGTGCCAGAGGCGCCGGATCCGTTCGTCGACCCCCAGGGGCGCCCACACCGAGAAGTCGACCTCGAGCGCCGCCTCGAGGTCGCCTGCCTCGATCGCCGCGTCGTACGCCGCCTCCTGCTCGTCCGTGTACGCGGCGCCGTCGTGTCCGGAGAGGCCGGGTGCGATCGCGGCCACCGCCCAGACGCGCTGCGGTGCGCGGAGAGCGACGTCGATCGCCACCCTCCCCCCGTACGAGAGCCCGACGAGAGCCGTGCGGTCGACCGCCAGCGCGTCGACCACGCCGAGCACGTCGTCGAGGTCGGAGAACGGGGCGGCCGGTCCGACGGAGCGCCCGAAGAAACGGAAGTCGGTGCGGATCGTCCTGAACCGCTCCGCGAGGAACGGCACGACCGGCTCCCACAGCTCGGAATCGCCGAGGCCGCCGTGCAGGAGCACGACCGCGGATCCCTGCCCGGCCTCGTCGTACCAGAGCCTGGCGCCGTTCACGTCCACGACGGGCACGGCCCGACGATAGCCTGCCGCGCGTGAGGTTTCCGCACGTCCTCGTCGTCGGTGCCGGCCAGATGGGCGGCGGGATCGCCCAGGTCGTCGCCGCCTCCGGCCGCCGGGTCTCTCTTCACGACGCCGCGCCCGGTGCGGTCGAACGCGGGCTGGAGACGATGCGGAAGAGCCTCGTCAGGCTCGCCGAGAAGGGCGGGGCCGACCCGGACGAGGTGCTGGCGCGCGTCGAGCCCGTCGACGACCTCGTGCCGGCCGAGCTGATGATCGAGGCGGTCGTCGAGGACTCGGCCGTCAAGACGGAGCTCTTCCGCCGCGCGGACGGGATCCTCCCGCCCGGCGCCGATTCTCGCCTCCAACACGTCCTCGATACCGATCACCAGCCTCGGGGCCGCCACCGGCCGGCCGGCTCGCGTGGTCGGCATGCACTTCTTCAACCCCGTTCCGGTGCTGAAGCTCGTCGAGGTGATCCGCGGTCTCGAGACCTCCGACGAGACCGCCGCCGCGATTCTCGACTTCGCCCGGGAGCTCGGGAAGACGCCGGCGGAGGCACGCGACCTGCCCGGGTTCGTCTCCAACCGGATCCTCATGCCGTTCATCAACGAAGCTGCCTACGCGCTCCTCGAGGGCGTCGCCGAGCCGGAGGCGATCGACACGATCGCGAGGCTCGGCTTCGCGCATCCCATGGGCCCGCTCGCGCTCGCCGACCTGATCGGGCTCGACACGTGCGTCGCGATCATGGAGGTCCTCCACGAGGGGCTCGGCGACCCGAAGTACGCGCCCTGCCCGCTCCTCCGCCAGTACGTGCAGGCCGGACGCCTCGGCCGCAAGGCCGGCCGCGGCTTCTACACCGTACTAGGCGCTCGGCGGCTGGGGCGGCACCGGCACCTGCTGCCAGAGCACGATCTTCCCCTTGCGGACGACGAAGACGGCCGCCGCCTTCGCGCCCGGTCCGTCGCAGGTGTGCTTCGGGCGCTCGCCGAGCACGAAGGTGGCCGTGACCCGAGCGCCCTTCGCCTGCAGACGGACGATCGTGCCGGCGCAGGGAAGCGCGTCGTTGAAGCCCAGCGCGAGCGCGTGCGTCGTCAGGCGCACGTCGACGCCGGGCTGGACGACTCGCGCGTCGCGCGCGAAGAGTCGGGCGGCAGCCTCGTTGCGGTTCGCGTTCAGGTCGCGGCTCCAGGCACGGACGACCTGCACCGGCGTGCGCGTGCCACGCGCCGCCGACGCTGCTCCCGAGCCCGCCGTCGCCACGACGAGCACGGCTGCCGAGAGCCATGACCCGTCTCACCGAGGCGGACTCTACTCGGCACGCCCGCGACGCGTCTGCGTCGTGGCCATGCCGGCGGCGTACGATCCAGGCGATGGACTTCGACCTGACCCCGGAGCAGAGGGAGATCCAGGGTCTGGCGCGCGAGTTCGCGCGGCACGAGATCGAGCCGCACGCGTCCGAGTGGGATCGCGAGCACCATTTCCCGCGCGAGGTCTTCGCGAAGCTCGCCGACCTCGGGCTGATGGGCGTGTGCGTCCCCGAGGAGTACGGCGGCGCCGGCGCGGACTTCCTCTCCTACGTCCTCGTGCTCGAGGAGCTCTCGCGCGGCGATGCCGGGGTCGGCGTCACCGTCGCCGTCCACACGAGCGCGGTCACGCTGCCGCTGCTCCGCTTCGGCAGCGACGAGCAGCGGTCGCGCTTCGTCCCGCCGCTCGCGCAGGGTGAGCACCTCGGCGCCTTCTGCCTCACCGAGCCGGAGGCAGGCTCGGACGCCGGCGCTCTGCGCACGCGCGCCGACCGCGACGGAGACGGCTGGCGGATCACGGGTGCGAAGCAGTGGGTGACCAACGGCCGCCATGCCGGCACGCTTCTGCTCTTCGCGCGAA
Source organism: uncultured Thermoleophilia bacterium (assembly GCA_963762675.1). GTDB lineage: Bacteria > Actinomycetota > Thermoleophilia > Gaiellales > Gaiellaceae > Palsa-739. The sequence continues at coordinate 801,538 of CAVXLS010000003.1, forward strand.
CCGACCAGGAGAGGCCGGGTGCGGACGGGGTCAGCGCCTTCGTCCTCGACTCCGAGCACGTCCGGATCACACGCGACGAGGAGAAGCTCGGGCTCAACTCGTCCGTCACCAGCGACCTCGTCCTCGAAGGGGCTCGGGTCGGCCGCGACCGGCTGCTGCACGAGGAGAACAAGGGGTTCCACGTCGCGATGGCGACGCTCGACGCCGGCCGGATCGGGATCGGCGCCCAGGCAGTCGGGATCGCGCAGGCTGCGTACGACGTCGCCCGCGCGTACGCGAAGGAGCGTCACGCCTTCGGTCGTGCGATCGGCGAGTTCCAGGCGATCCAGCACAAGCTCGCCGACATGTCGACGGAGATCGACGCCGCCCGGCTGCTCGTCTACCGCGCCGCGATGCTGAAGGAGCGGGGCGAGCCGCACACCGAGGCGGGCGCGAAGGCGAAGCTCTTCGCCTCGGAGACGGCGCGTCGTCAGACGGCGGAGGCGATCCAGGTCCTCGGCGGCTACGGCTACACGAAGGAGTTCCCGGTCGAGCGCTTCTACCGGGACGCGAAGATCACGGAGATCTACGAGGGAACCAGCGAGATCCAGCGCCTCGTGATCGCTCGCGAGATCCTGGGGTTGCGCGAGCAGAGGCTCGCGCAACCCTAGGGGGAATGGGAGAGCGAGTGCCGCGCGACCCGACGAGCCCGTTCGCCTGAGCCGCATCTACACCGGCGGCGGCGACCGTGGCGAGACGAGCCTGGGCGACGGGAGCCGCGCCACGAAGCTCGATCCGCGCATCGCCGCCTACGGTGCGGTGGACGAGCTCAACTCGGCCCTCGGCGTCGCACTGGCCGGCGGCGTGCCCGAGCCGCTGCGCGAGCCTCTCGAGCGGTTGCAGAACGAGCTCTTCGACCTCGGCGCCGACCTCTCGAGGCCGTGGGCCGGCCCCGACGGGCGGCTCCGCGTGACGCAGGGCATGGTCGACGGCCTCGAGCGGCTCTGCGATCGTGTTCAACGAGCCGCTTCCCGAGCTGAAGAGCTTCGTTCTCCCCGGGGGAACCGAGGCTGCGGCCCGCCTGCACGTCGCCCGCACGATCGCCCGCCGGGCCGAGCTCCGGGCGCTCGAAGCCGACGCCGAGCACGGCGTCAACCCGCTCGCCCTCGTCTATCTCAACCGTGTCTCTGACCTGCTCTTCATCCTCGCCCGGGCGGCGAACGCGCAGGCGGGAGCCGGTGAGCCGCTCTGGCGGCCCGGCGGGGAGAGCCGCTGACCGCGCGGAGGGAGGGGCAGACGCGCCCGTACAATGCGGGCGTGGCGACCACCGGGGAGCCGGGCCAGAAGCCGGGGGGCGTCTCGGGCTGGCGGCGTGACCTGTACGAGGCGTCGGCGGAGCGTGGGGGCGAGTTGTTGTCGACGATCTCGGGGGTGGAGGTCGAGCCGTTGTACGCGCCGGAGGGCGTGGGGGTCGACTACGGGCGCGATCTGGGGTTTCCGGGCGTGTTTCCGTTCACGCGGGGTGTGTACGGGTCGATGTATCGGGGCCGGTTGTGGACGATGCGTCAGTTCGCGGGGTTCGGGACGGCGTAGGAGACGAACGAGCGGTTCCGCTATCTGCTGGAGCAGGGGCAGACGGGGTTGTCGACGGCGTTCGACATGCCGACGTTGATGGGCTACGACAGTGATCACCCGCAGGTCGCTGGGGGAGGTGGGGCGTGAGGGGGTGGCTGTCGACTCGTTGGCGGACCTGGAGACGCTGTTTACGGGGATTCCGCTGGATGCGGTGTCGACGTCGATGACGATCAACGCGCCTGCGGCGATGCTGCTGGCGTTCTACGTCTGCGTGGGTGAGCGGCAGGGGGTGCCGCGGGCGGCGTTGCGGGGGACGGTGCAGACGGACATCCTGAAGGAGTACATCGCCCAGAAGGAGTGGATCTTCCCGCCGGCGCCGTCGATGCGGCTGGTGGTGGACATGATCGAGTGGTGTGCGGCCGAGTTGCCGTCGATGCATCCGGTGTCGATCTCGGGCTATCACATCCGGGAGGCGGGCTCGACGGCTGCGCAGGAGCTGGCGTTCACGCTGGCGGACGGGTTCGCCTACGTGGAGGCGTGCCTGGAGCGGGGTCTGGACGTGGACAGTTTTGCGCCGCGGTTGTCGTTCTTCTTCAACGCGCATCTCGACTTCTTCGAGGAGATCGCGAAGTACCGGGCGGCGAGGCGGATCTGGGCGCACCGGATGCGGGACGTCTACGGGGCGCGGGATCCGCGGTCGTGGCTGATGCGTTTCCATACCCAGACGGCGGGGGTGTCGCTGACGGCGCAGCAGCCGGAGGTGAACCTGATCCGGACGGCGATCGAGGCGCTGGCGGCGGTGCTGGGCGGCACCCAGAGCCTGCATACGAACAGCTTCGACGAGGCGCTGGCGTTGCCGACCGAGGACGCGGTGCGGCTGGCGTTGCGAACCCAGCAGGTGATCGCGCACGAGACCGGGGTGGTGAACACGATCGACCCGCTGGGCGGCTCCTACTACCTCGAGCATCTGACGAACGAGCTGGAGCGGCAGGCGGTCGAGTACTTCGAGCGGATCGACGAGCTCGGCGGGGTCGTCGCGGCGATCGAGCAGAACTTCATGCAGCGCGAGATCGCCGACGCGGCGTTTCGCTACCAGTCGGAGGTGGAGCGGGGCGAGCGCGTCGTGGTGGGCGTCAACCGCTACCAGCAGGCGGACGAGCAGCCGCCCGAGATCCTGCGCATCGACCCCTCGCTCGAGCGCAAGCAGGTGGAGCGCGTGCAGGCGGTCCGGGCGCACCGCGACAGCAGCGCGGTCGAGCAGACCCTCGCCCGCCTCCGCGTCGACGCCGACGGCGACGCCAACCTGATGCCCGCGATCATCGACTGCTCCCGCGCCTACGCCACCCTCGGCGAGATGTGCGACATCCTCCGCGAGGCCTGGGGCATCTGGCGCGAGACACCCGTCTTTTAGGCGTGGGGGAACCCGGGTTTCCCCCGCGAGCCCCCTCCTTCCTCGCGGCGCGTGGCGGATCGCTCTTTGCGCTACGGGGAGAGCGCGATCTCCCCTCCGCGCGAGGGCGGTCGGTGTCTCGGCCGCGAATGACGACCCGGCCCGCTCGCGCTGAGCTAGGCTCCGCTTCGTGAGCGGCAAGATCAGGGTGGTCGTCGCGAAGCCCGGCCTCGACGGCCACGACCGCGGCGCGAAGATCATCGCCCGTGCGTTCCGCGACGCGGGCATGGAGGTGATCTACACCGGTCTCCACCAGACCCCCGAGCAGATCGTCGAGACCGCGATCCAGGAGGACGCCGACGCGGTCGGCATCTCGATCCTGTCGGGGGCGCACATGACGCTCGTGCCGCGCATCCTCGAGCTTCTGCGCGAGAACGGCGCCGACGACGTCGTCGTCCTGGTCGGCGGCACGATCCCCGACGAGGACGCCGACGAGCTCCGCAAACTCGGGGTCGCAGGCGTCTTCGGCCCGGGCGCGCCCACTCACGAGATCGTCGACTTTCTCGTCGGGGCCGTCGCGCCGGCCGGCGCCTGATGCCGGTCGCGGTCACCGAGGACGAGCGGGTCGCAGTCGTCACGATTGACCGGCAGGAAGCGCTGAACGCCCTCGACGTGACGACCCTCACCGAGCTGCGCGACCGCCTTGCGGAGCTCGGCTCCGACGACGAGGTCCGGGCGGTCGTTCTCACCGGGGCCGGCGAGAAGGCGTTCGCGGCGGGCGCCGACATCGGGTACATGCGCGGCCTCGACCCCGAGCAGGCGACCGCTTGGGGAGCGCTCGGTCACGAGGCTACGCGTCTGCTGGAGACGATGCCGAAGCCCGCGATCGCCGCGATCAACGGCTACGCGCTCGGCGGCGGGTGCGAGCTCGCGCTCGCCTGCGACCTCAGGTACGCGTCGGCCCGCACGAAGCTCGGCCAGCCGGAGATCGACCTGGGGATCGTGCCCGGCTGGGGAGGCACGCAGCGGCTCGCACGCGTGTGCGGAATCGGCGTGGCGAAGGATCTGATCTATTCCGGCCGCACTGTCGATGCGGAGGAGGCGCTTCGGATCGGCCTCGTCAACGGTCTCGCCGATCCGGTGCTCGAGCACGCGCTCGCCGCCGCGCGTGCCCTCGCCGGCAAGAGCCCGCTCGCGCTTCGAGTCGCGAAGCGCCTCGTCAACCTCGCGCCGGGCGCGCTCGAGGCCGAGGTCGAGGAGTTCGGCTCGCTGTTCGCGAGCGAGGACGCGAAAGAGGGAATCGCCGCCTTCCTCGAGAAGCGCGAGCCGCGCTTCGTCGGTCGCTAGCTTTCCCGCGCCGCGCCATGGAGGAATTCGCCGTCGGGTGCGGTATGGGGAGGTCCATGCGCTTCCGTCTCGCACTCGCGGCGGCGGTCTCGGCGTCGCTTGCGGCCGCTGCCTCCGCGGGCGCCGTGAACCCGCAGCAGGCCGGGCTCCAGGTCGCGCTCCGCGCGCAGGGGCTCTACGCGGGCCCGATCGACGCGATCGCCGGCCCGCTCACGGTGTCCGCCGTGCGGGTGTTCCAGCGTGCTCACGGGCTGCCCGTGACCGGGATCGCGGACGCCCGCACCCGCGCCGCCATGGGCCCGCTCGGGCAGCACCTCTTCGGCTCGCGGACGCTCCAGCGAGGAGCCTTCGGCTGGGACGTCGCCGTCCTCCAGTACCTGCTCGTCCAGCGCGGCATCCGCGTGCCGGTCAATGCCTACTTCGACGCACCAACGATACGCGGCGTTCGCGCCTACCAGCGGCGGCTCCATCTTCCGGCGGACGGGGTGGTCGGGCCCCACACGCTCGGAGCGCTCGGCCAGCAGCGTCGGATCCCTGTCCAGACGCGGACCGTCGTCGTCGTGCGGAAGCACGTCGTGCGGCCCGGCGAGTCGCTGACCGCGATCGCGCAGCAGTTTCGCACCACGGTCTCGACTCTCGCCAGCATCAACCGCCTCGATCCCGCGAAGCCGCTGCTGATCGGAACGCGGCTTCGGCTGCCGGCCTCCACGCAGACCGTCGAGCCCGCCTCGGCCACGGTGGCGGACGTCGCGACTGTGCGCGCCTCGATCGACCACTGGGCCGCGCAGGACGGCGTCGACCCCCATCTCGCGCGCGCTCTCGCCTGGATGGAGTCCGGCTTCAACAACTCGATGGTCTCGCCCGCGGGTGCCCGCGGGATCATGCAGCTGCTGCCGTCCACGTGGGACTACGTCGAGACGGTCCTGATCGGCCACAAGGTGGCGCACACGGCGGACGGGAACGTGCAGGTGGGCGTCGCGTACCTGCAGCACCTGCTCTCCGCCTTCCAGGGGGACGAGCGACTCGCCCTCGCCGCCTGGTACCAGGGCGAGCGTGCCGTGAAGGAGCAAGGCGTGCTGAAGGTGAGCGAGGTGTTCGTCGCCGACGTGCTGGCGCTGAAGCAGCGCATGTGACCTCGCTCGTGCCGGCTGCGTCCGGCGGCACGTTTTTGCGCACTCGCGGGCGACCGTACTGATTCGCCGGCGCAGCGACCCGGGTAGAGTCTCGCGCGGCATGAAGATCGTTGCGTGCGTGAAGCATGTGCCGGAGGGATCGAGCAGGATCGATCCCGGCTCGCTGCGGCTGGATCGGTCGGGCGAAGGCGCGCTGAATCGCTTCGACGCGAACGCGGTGGAAGAGGCGCTGCGCGTCAAGGGCGACTCGGACGCCGAGGTCGTGGTCGTGTCGATGGGGCCGGAGCGGGCCGCCGACTCGTTGCGGAAGGCGCTGGCGATGGGCGTCGACCGCGCGGTGCTCGTGTGCGACGACGCGGCGGCGGGGTCGGATCTCGTCGCCACGAGCCGGGTCGTGGCCGCGTTGCTCGAGCGCGAGTCAGCGGATCTCGTGTTGTTCGGCCAGCAGGCCTCCGACGCCGACGGCGCCGTGCTGTGGGCGGCGGTGGCCGAGCGGCTGCGGCTGCCGGTGATCTCCCAGGCCTCTGAGCTCGCGGTGACGGAGGGCTCGCTGCGGGTGAAGCGGCAGACGGAGTTCGGCTACGACGTGATCGAGGCGCCGCTGCCGGCCGTCGTCGCCGTGTCGGATGCGATCAACGAACCACGGTATCCGTCGCTGAAGGGGATCATGGGCGCCAAGCGCAAGCCGCAGGACGTGCTCTCGCTGGGGGAGCTCGGTCTCGAGGCGTCGGCCGTTGGCGAGGCGGGATCGGGCACGAGCGTGCTGGCCCTCGCGGAGCCGCCCGCTCGGGGAGATGCCCGGAAGATCGAGGGCGGCGGCGACGCCGCGGAAGCGATCGTGGAGTTCCTGGCGGAGAAGAGGCTCCTGTGAGCATCCTCGTCTTCCTGGAGCATCACGACGGGGCGTTGCAGAAGGGGTCGTCGGGCGTGCTCTCGAAGGCCGCGTCGCTGGGCGATCCGGAGCTGGCGGCGGTGCTGGTGGGCGACGGCGTGCGCCCGCTCGCCGCCGAGGCGGGCCTTCTCGGAGCCGGGAAGGTGTACGTGGCCGAGGACGCGTCGCTCGATCCGCCCTTGCCGCAGCCTCGGGTCGACGTGCTCGCGCAGGTGGTGGGCGAGGGCGGTTACGAGACGGTGCTCTTCGCGAACTCCGTGCTGGCGGCGGACGTCGCGGCCGGGCTGGCGGCCCGGCTGGAGGCGGGCCTGAACTGGGATCTCGTCGACCTGGAGCGGCGCGAAGGGGAGCTCGTCGGCACGCGGCCGGCGCTCGGCGACTCGGTCTACGTCGACGTGGGCTGGCGGACGCAGCCGCGGCTGGCGCTCTTCCGTGCCGGGTCGTTCGACGCCGTCCCGTCGGGCGGCGGCGAGCCGGAGGTGGTCGAGGTGACGCCGCGGCTGGAGAAGCACTCGTCGCTGGCGCGGGTCGTCGAGCAGGAGCTCGAGCGGGCCTCCGGGCCGTCGATCGAGGACGCCGAGGTGATCGTCGCCGGCGGCCGAGGCCTCGGCGCGCCCGAGCATTTCACGCTCGCCGAGGAGCTCGCAAGGGCGCTCGGCGGCGCAGTCGGGGCGACTCGAGCCGTCGTCGACGCCGGCTGGTACCCGTACTCGGCTCAGATCGGTCAGACCGGCAAGACGGTGTCGCCGAAGCTGTACGTCGCGCTCGGCATCTCCGGCGCGATCCAGCACAAGGTCGGCATGCAGTCCTCGAACGTGATCGTCGCCATCAACAAGGACTCGAACGCGCCCATCTTCGACTTCTCCGACCTCGGGGTCGTCGGCGACGTCCACGAGATCGTCCCCAGGCTCACCGACCTGATTCGCGCCCGCACGACGTGACCCGCCCGGCAACCCCTGGCAGCGCCTCGCCCGCCATCACACGGCGTGCTGCGGCGTCCTCGATCGCCCCGATGGCCGCCGCTGCCGGGACTCTCTGCGTCCTTGCATCGCTTGGTGCCGGCGATCGAGGCATCCACCAGCGTCACCGGGTGGATCACGCGTGAGCAGGCCGAGCAACTTCCCGCCGCCGTTCTCGCCTGCGGAGCTCGTCGCCGAGCCGACGGATCCCGCGGACGAGCGCATCGAGGTCGGCGTCCTGATCGTCGGCGCCGGGCCGGCCGGGCTCGCCTGCGCGATCCGGCTGGGGCAGCTGCTCGAGGAGCACCCCGACGTCGCCGAGCGACTCGGCGACGTGCCGGTCGCCGTGCTCGAGAAGGGGAAGCAACCCGGCGCGCATCTTCTCTCCGGGGCCGTGGTCAATCCGCGCTCCCTGCGACGGCTCCTGGGAACGACCGTCCGGATCGAGGACATCCCGTCCTACGGCCCGGTCCACTCGGAGGCCGTTTACCTGCTCACGCGTCGCGCGGCGCTGCGGATTCCCCCGCCGCCGCCGATGCGCAACCACGGCAACTGGATCTTCTCGCTCTCCCAGCTCGGCCGCCTGCTCGCCGAGCGCGCGGAGGAGGGAGGGGCGATGATCCTGCCGGAGACCGCGGCCGAGAAGCTGCTCGTGTCCCACGGCCGCGTCGTCGGCGTCCGCAGCGGCGACAAGGGCCGCGGGCGCGAGGGGGAGCGCCTCGGAAACTACGAGCCGGGCGCCGACCTCGTCGCCAGGGTCACTGTGCTCGCCGAGGGGACGCAGGGGCATCTCACCGGCGCCGCGCTCGACCGCTTCGGGCTGGCCGGCGACGACCCGCAGGTGTGGGAGCTGGGTGTCAAGGAGGTCTGGAAGGTCGCGAAGCCGCTGCGGCACGTGATCCACACGATGGGCTGGCCGCTTCGCCCGGCGGCGCGATACCGCGAGTTCGGCGGCAGCTTCGTCTACCCCATGGGCGACGACATGCTCACGATCGGGATGGTGGTCGGACTCGACTACCGGGACGCCGAGCTCTCGGTCCACGACCTCCTCCAGGAGCTGAAGACGCACCCGAAGATCCGGAAGCTGCTGGAGGGCGCCGAGCGGGTCGAGTGGGGGGCGAAGACGATCCCGAGCGGCGGGCTTCCATTCACTGCCGCGGCGGCTGCACGCGCCGGGGTTGCTCCTCTGCGGGGACGGGGCCGGGATGGTCAACATCCCGCGGTTGAAGGGCGTCCACTACGCCATCGAGTCGGGACGGCTCGCCGCCGAAGCGGCCTTCGCCGCACTTCGCCCCGGCGGGACCCCTGCGACCGCGCTGGGCTCCTACGACGAGGCGCTACGTCAGAGCTTCGTCTGGAGCGACCTCCGGGAGGTGCGAAACATGCGTCAGGTGTTCGGGCACGGCTTCGTCGTGGGCGGCGCGCTGGCGAGCGCCATGACCATCTCCAGGGGGCGCAGCGAGGTCGGGAAGCTGCGCGCCGAGCCGGACGCCGACCAGCCGCTCGTGCGGACCAACCGGGCCGCACGGTATCCCGCGCCCGACGGGAAGCTCACGTTCGACAAGCTCTCGTCCGTCTACGCGTCGGGCAACCGGACGCGCGACGACCAGCCGAATCACATCCGGATCAACGGGCGTGTCCCGCGCGAGGTCGCCGAGCTGTGGGCTCACATGTGCCCGGCACAGGTCTACGAGGTGGGAGACGAGGCGGAGGACGGCACGGTCGAGGTGCGGCTCGCGCCTTCGAACTGCGTCCAGTGCGGCGCAATCACGGCGAAGGGTGGGCGACTCACGCCGCCCGAGGGCGGCTCCGGCCCCGAGTACACCCTGACGTAGGCCCGCGTCCCGGCGCGCGCTGCGCGCTGACGCGAACGCCGGGCAGGGCGGGGGGATTACGTTCGTTTTACGAACCTCGAACCGCGCGCTGACGATGCGAGACGACGGTACGGACGTCGATCCAATTCGTTCCGGAGGTCACGTCACGATGCGTATGAAGCTCGTTCTCCTCACCGCCCTCCTCGCCCTCGTGGGAGCTGGCGCAGCCCTCGCCGACAACGGCAACGGCAAGCAGGCACGCCGGGCCCGGGGGGTCCAGTACCTCTTCGTCGGCCAGCTCACGGCGACGCCTGCGAACGGCGCCGTCTCGATCACGGTCGAGGGAGGCAACCGGCTCGCGCTCCGCGCCATGCTCGGCCAGCCTGTCACGCAGACGTTCGCCTACGGCGACAGCACCGAGTTCCTGCAGTGGTCGAAAGGCGTCCCGAGCGTCGTGCAGGCCGGCGACCTCGCCGCCGGCGACTACGTGCTCGTGCACGTCCGTGCGACCCGCGGCACCTCGCTCTCCGACGTCGAGCAGCAGCCGGCCACGCTCGTGGGCGACCACGGCACGCAGCTGTACAAGCCCTCGCAGCCGCTCTACCGCTTCCGCGGCACCCTGACCGCGGTCGGCGACTCGAGCGTCACGCTGGACGTCAACGCCGGCAACCGCAGGGCGATGCGCCTGCTGGTCGGCCAGTCGTCGAGCCAGACGTTCACGACCGGCGACCAGACGATCTTCCTGCTGTGGCAGGGCAAGGTGCCGACCGTCATCTCCCTCTCGCAGCTGAAGGTCGGGGACAAGGTCGTGGTCCGGCTCCGCGCCGACAAGGGCTCCACGCTCTCGCAGGTCGAGTCCACGCCTGCGGTGCACGTGGGAGATCGCGAACCGGCGAACCAACCGTAGAGGCCGGAGGCTCGACCGACGGGGCCGTCCGACTGAGGGCGGCCCCGACGCGTTTTACAGTGCGTTTACGTCAGCGTCCGGGAATCGGGTGATCATGTGAGCATGTCTCGGCGCCGTTTCTCGATTCTCGTCGTCGTGCTCGTCATGCTCAACCTCGTGCTCTGGCTCGCTCCGCAGGGGCTCGCCGTCCGGCAGGCGATCGTGAACCAGCTGTTCGGGCCGCGGATGATCCGTGCCGAGGTCGTCGTCAGGGGCGCCGACGGGGGCCACGCTCGACTATCGCGTCGATCGGGGCGTGATCACCTCGGTGACGCCCACGTCTCTGGTGCTGCGCGAGCAGGACGGGACGACCGCGTCGGTGACCCTCGCGGCCGGCGACGCAGGTGACCGGGCGGCTGCGGATCACGAGCGTCGCACAGTTGCGCCGGAACCTTCGCGTCCTCGTCGTGCGCCAGGCCAACGGCGCGGCCGAGCTGGTGCAGGTCGAAGGGCGCGCGAGAGTGCTCCCCTAGTGACCGGGAACGCGACCGGCGGCGTGCTACATGCTCGTCGAGGACGACGACTCGATCGGGCGGCTCGTCAAGCAGTACCTCGAGCAGCACGACGGCTGGCGGGTGCTCTGGTTGCGCTCGGGTGAGGAGGCCGTCGTCGAGCTTCGCCGTCATCCGGTGCGGCTCGTCGTGCTCGATCTCGGGCTGCCCGGGATCGACGGATTCGAGGTGTGCCGCCGCGTGCGCGCCTACTCGAAGGTGCCGATCGTGATGTTGACCGCGCGGGACGAGGAGCCCGACCGTGTCGCCGGGCTCGAGCTCGGCGCGGACGACTACGTGGCGAAGCCGTTCTCGCCGCGTGAGCTCGCCGCCCGGATCAAGGCGATCCTTCGCCGGGCGGAGGATCGCTCCGACGACGAGGTGCTGTCGACACGCGACATCGTCCTCCGGCGCGACTCGCACGACGTCACGGTCGCCGGGCGGTCGGTCGAGCTGACGAGCAAGGAGTTCGACCTGCTCGCATGCTTCCTCGAGCATCCGGGGATCGTGCTCTCGCGCGAGCGGTTGCTCGACCTCGTCTGGGGCATGACCTACCCGGGCGGCACGCGCACGGTCGACGTGCACGTGGCCCAGCTGCGGCGCAAGATCGGCAAGGCGGAGGGGATCCGCACGATCCGCGGCGCCGGGTACAAGCTGATCGGTGCTCCGCCGGCGTGACGTCGCGGCCGGGACTTCGCTCGAGGCTCTTCCGGGCGATCGGGGTCGTCGTGCTGCTCTGCGTCGCGTTGACGATCGGGCTCGGGCTCGTGCTGACGCGGCGCGCGGTCGATCGGGCAACGCTCGACGACCTCGCGCACCAGGCGGACCTGATCGCGGGCACACAGCGGATCGCGCTCTCGCCCCTCACCTACCTGCCGCAGCTGAAGCCGTACTTCGCGCGCCAGCACGAGCGAGCGCTCACCACTGCGGCCGTCCTGCCCGATTGGGCGCAGGCACAACTCGGGGACGGCCAGCGCCGCCCAGGGCGAGGTGACGATCGGCGGGGTCTGCGAACTACTTCGCCGCGCAGCCGGTCGGTCACGGCAGGCGCTCGTGCTGCTGCGGCCGAGGAGCGTCACGCAGTCGCGCTGGTCTCCCTACGTCGTCGGGCTCCTGATCGCTGCCGTCGCGGGCGGCCTGCTCGCGGCCGCTGGCCGCATTCGTTCTCGCGCGCCGGATCTCCCGGCCGGTCGGCCGGGTCGCCGAGGCCGCGCGGAGCCTCACCCGCGGCACCCATCCCGATCCCGTCCCGGTCGAGGGTGCCGCCGAGATCGCGACGCTCGCGGTCGCCTTCAACGAGCTGGCCGACCAGCTCCGGCGCGCGCAGGAGGCGGAGCGAAGCTTCCTCCTCTCGGTCAGCCACGAGCTGAAGACGCCGCTGACGGCGATCCGCGGCTACGCCGAGGCGGTCGAGGACGGCGCGATCGACTCCCGTGAGGCGGCCGCAATCGTCGCGGTCGAGGCTGCGCGGCTGGAGCGGCTCGTCCACGACCTGCTCGACCTGGCACGGATGAATCGCACCGACTTCGGCGTTCGCAACGCCGAGATCGACCTCGGCGACGTCGCCGAGGACGCTGTGCTCCGCTACCAGCAACAGGCAGACGTGTTCGGCGTCTCGCTCGCGGCGTTCGCGGACGGACCTGCGCCCGCCGTGGCGGACGCCGATCGCGTCCTGCAGGTCGTCTCGAATCTCGTCGAGAACGCGCTTCGCCTGACCCCCGCCGGTGGCGAGGTGCGCGTGATCGCGGCCCCGGGCGTGCTTCGCGTCGAGGACACCGGCCCCGGCCTCGAGGACGAGGATCGCGCGCATGCCTTCGAGCGCTTCTACCTCCATTCCCGGTACGGTCGCGAGCGTCCGGTCGGTACGGGTCTCGGTCTCGCGATCGTCAAGGAGCTGACGCAGGCGATGGGAGGCAGCGTCGACGTCGAGAGTCGGCCGGGCGAGCTGACGGCCTTCACGGTGCACCTGCACGTGCCCGTTCCGGAGCGCGCGCCCGCGTCCGCGTAGTCTCTGGACGTGATCACCCTCGAGGACGTCGAGCGCGCCCGTGCAGCCGCAGCCGGGCGCCTGCACCGCACGCCGCTCGTCCGCTCGGGGACGCTCTCCGAGCAGCTCGGAGCAGAGGCGCTCTTCAAGGCGGAGCTCTTCCAGCGCACCGGGTCGTTCAAGGTGCGCGGCGTGCTCGCGAAGCTCGCGCAGCTGGGCTCCGAGGAGCGGGCGCGCGGCGTGATCTCGATCTCGGCGGGCAACCACGCGCAGGCTGTCGCCTGGGGAGCACGGGAGGCGGGGCTCGATGCGCTCGTCGTGATGTGGCGGGACGCGAGCCCGCTGAAGAAGGAGGCGACCATCGGCTACGGGGCGACCGTCGACGACTCGCCCGCCGATCCGGCCGCCGCCTTCGAGCACCTCGACCGGCTGATCGAGGAGACGGGCCGGACGCTCGTCCATCCCTTCGACGACCCCGAGGTGATCGCCGGTCAGGGAACGGTCGGGCTCGAGATCCTGGAGGAAGCACCGGAGGCGGACGTCGTCCTCGTCCCGTGCGGCGGCGGCGGTCTCGTCTCGGGGATCGCCGTCGCAGTCAAGGCGCTGCGGCCGCAGGCGCGTGTCGTCGCCGTCGAGCCGGAGCTCTCGCCCGCGCTGAACGAGGGCCTGCGGGCGGGACGGCCCGTCCCGGTCACGCCGCGCAGCGCCGCCGACGCGCTGAGCGCGCCCTTCGCCGGCGCTGCGGCGATCGAGCTCTGCCGTGCGCTCGACGTCGAGTCGGTGCTCGTGAGCGAGACGGAGCTCGGCGACGCGTTCCGCTGGCTCTACACGCGTACGAAGCTCGCCTGCGAGCTCGGTGCTGCCGCGTCCGCCGCCGCCCTCCTCTCGGGGAAGGTCGCCGTGGAGCCCGGCCGGACGGCGGTCGCCGTGGTCTCCGGGGGCAACGTTGGGCCTGCACAGGCCGCTGCTATCCTGGCCGCACGATGAAGGCTGGCATCCATCCCGAATACGTGATCGCGACGGTCACGTGCTCCTGCGGGAACACGTTCCAGACGCGGTCGACGAAGCCGGAGCTGCACGTCGAGATCTGCTCGCAGTGCCACCCCTTCTACACGGGCAAGCAGAAGCTCGTGGACACGGGCGGTCGGGTCGAGCGCTTCCAGCGCCGGCTGGAGCGTGCCGAGCGCGCCAAGAGCGCTCGCTAGCACGGAGGCGACACCATGGCGACGGTCGGCGGACAGGCGGTCCTCGAGGGCGTGATGATGCGCGCACCCGGGAACTGGGCGGTTGCCGTCCGCACCCCGTCGGGCACGATCGCCCAGGTCTCACGCCCGATCGAGTCGGCGATGGCGCGCCACCGCGTCTTCCGTCTTCCCGTGATCCGCGGGGTGATGGCGCTCGGCGAGTCGCTCGCGATCGGCTTCCGCGCGCTGGCCATCTCGGCGAACTACGCCGCGCAGGAGGAAGGCGACGACGGCGAGGTGCAGACCGAGCTCTCCCGCGGTGCCCTCATCTTCGCGTTCGCGGTCGCGATCGGCTTCGCGGTGATGCTCTTCAAGGTCACGCCGGCTCTGATCACGAACTGGCTGCCGATCAGGAGCACCGGCGCCTTCGTGATCGTCGAGGGGTTGATCCGGGTGACGATCTTCATCGCCTACCTGTCGCTGATCTCGCTGCTCCCCGACCTGCGTCGCGTCTTCGAGTACCACGCGGCGGAGCACAAGGCGATCAACGCGTACGAGGCGGGAGAACCGCTCGAGCCGGAGGTCGTCCAGCGGTACTCTCTCATCCATCCGCGCTGCGGCACCGCGTTCCTCCTCTGGGTGATGGTGATCGCGGTGTTCGTGTTCGCGTTCTTCGGGCGACCCGCCTGGTACTGGCTCGTCGCGACGCGCGTGCTGCTGCTGCCCGTGATCGCGGGGCTCGCCTACGAGCTGATCCGGTTCGCCGGCAAGCATCAGGACAACCGCACCCTGATGACGCTGCTCGCGCCGGGCCTGTGGCTCCAGCGCCTGACGACGCGCGAGCCGAGCCTCGACCAGCTCGAGGTCTCGATCCGCGCGCTGCGCGAGGTCCTCGACCTCGAGGGCGAGGGCTCCGCGGTCGCGCAGCGCGTCGAAGTGATGGCGTAGGCCGTCCCGAGCGGTTCGCCTGTCTCGCTGAGCCACGTCGGGTGTCAGACACCGGCCGTGTCTCCGGCGGCCAGGCCGGCCCTGCGCCGCTCCTCGACCAGCGCGCGCAGCGCGTCCGCCGAGCCTCCGAGTTCGGCAAGCACGAGTGACGCATCGACGAAGGGGAAGTCCTTCGAGATGCCGAGCGTCGTCGCGTAGCTACTCCACCGCCAGTCCTCGGCTCGCGGGCACATCCCCGCGTCGACCGGGTTCGAGACCACGTACGCGAAGACAACGAGAAGGTCGGAGCCGTGCTCGATGCGACGGCTCCCATAACGTCGTCGCACGAACTGACCGGCACGGCCGTGACGCTCGTTGAAGTCCTTGCTGTACTCGAGGTTGAGGCGTTTCATTCCGATCGGCAGCGACCGGTCATTCACCGCCAGCACGAGGTGAACGTGGGTCGTCATCTGGCAGAACGCGATGCACGTCCAGCCATGCCGCTCCACTGTCTCCAGGAGCCTCCGTATCCAAGTCAGCCGATCGACCTCGTCGAGGTAATACAGCTCGTTACCCGTCGCGTTGACCCAGACGTGATGGACGCCCGGTGCGGAGTCGCGTGGGCGTGGCGGCATCCGTCGAGGGTCGCGCAGTCTTCTCGAGATCGCAAGACGCCCTTCGAGGACGCGACCCTTCGGGTCACGCCCGGTGTCAGACACCGGACGTGACCCGAGGAACTACGTCCAGAGTAGGCTCTCCGTGGTACGCGGGAACGAGACGAAGGGGGACAGATGGCGACAGACCGGCGCGCAGAGGTGACCTGGAACGGGAGCCTGATGGAGGGCTCGGGCACGATCCACTCGACCACGACCGGAGCGATCGGCGAGCAGCCGGTGACCTGGGCAAACCGGGCGGAGGACGGCCCGAGCGCCACGAGCCCCGAGGAGCTGATCGCCGCCGCACACGCCGCCTGCTTCTCGATGGCGCTCTCGCACGGCCTCGCGCAAGCGGGTACCGCCCCGGAGCAGCTCGACACCTCGGCGACCGTCACCTTCCAGCCGGGCGAGGGGATCACCCGGATCGCACTCACGGTGGAGGGGCGCGTCCCGGGCATCGACGCCGGCGGCTTCGCGGAGGCCGCACAGACGGCGAAGGAGAACTGTCCCGTCTCCAAGGCGCTCGCGGCAGTCCCCGAGATCACGCTGGAGGCGCGGCTCGTCTCGGGATAGCGGGCGGTACCCTTGGCTGCGGCCATGGCCGCGACCTTCGAGAGCCTGATCGACGATCTGGAGCGTTCCCACGCAGAGCTGCAGGAGCGTCTGTCCGACCCTGCCGTCTACACCGACCGCCGCGAGGCGGCCGAGGTCGGGCGGAGGCTGAAGGACCTCGACGCGCCGGTCAAGCTCGCGCAGGAGTGGAGGACCGTGCGGGCCGATCTCGACGCCGCGCGGGAGGATCCCGACCTGTCCGAGCTCGTGCCCGAGCTGGAGGAGCGCGCGGTCGCGCTCGAGGAGGAGCTGCGGCTCGCGCTCGTCCCGAGCGATCCCGCCGACAGGAAGGACGTGATCCTCGAGATCCGGCAGGGCGTCGGCGGCGACGAGGCGGCGCTCTGGGCGGGCGACCTCTACCGCATGCTCGCGCGCTACGCCGAGCGGCGAGGCTTCACGGTCGAGGAGCTGGGGGCGAGCCCGAACGACGGCGGCGGCTACAAGGAGGTCACCTTCGCCGTCAAGGGAGACGGCGCGTACTCGGTCTTCAAGTGGGAGGGCGGCACGCACCGCGTCCAGCGCGTGCCCGAGACCGAGAGCCAGGGTCGCATCCACACCTCCACCGCGACCGTCGCCGTCATGCCCGAGGCCGAGGAGGTCGAGGTCGAGATCGACTCGAACGACCTCAAGATCGACGTCTACCGCTCGACCGGCCCCGGCGGGCAGTCCGTGAACACGACCGACTCGGCCGTCCGGATCACCCACGTGCCGACGGGCGTCGTCGTCGCGATGCAAGACGAGAAGTCGCAGCTCCAGAACAAGGAGAAGGCGATGCGCGTGCTGCGCGCGCGTCTCTACGAGCGGGAGCTGGAGCGCCGGCGCGCCGAGCTCGACGCGACGCGACGTTCGCAGATCGGCGGCGGCGAGCGTGCAGAGAAGATCCGCACCTACAACTTCCCCGAGAACCGGCTCACCGACCATCGGATCAAGCTGACCGCCCACCAGCTCGACCGGATCCTGCAAGGCGAGCTGGACGAGTTCACCGACGCTCTCACGACCGAAGAGCGCCGTCGCGCCCTGGACCCGTGAGCCTCCTCACGTTCCCGTGGCGCCGGCGTCGGCAGCCTTGCGCGGAGCCCGGCTTCGCCGGGCGGAGCAAGAGGCGGCCGGGGGCGTGAGGGCCCGCGATGCCCTTGTCGAGGCGGAGCGACGACTCGCCGCCGCCGGTGTCGACACGCCTCGGGTCGACGCCGAGTGGCTGGTCGCGCACCTGCTCGGCACCTCGCGAACCGGCGTCCGGGCGCACCTGGACGAGCCGGTAGAAGGGCTGGAGCCGCTTCTCGCGCGGCGCGAGGCGCGAGAGCCGCTCGCGTACGTGCTCGGCGAGTGGGGCTTCCGGCGGCTCGTGCTGCGCACCGACGCGCGAGCGCTCGTTCCTCGCCCCGAGACGGAGACGCTCGTCGAGCGGGTGCTCGCGCTGCTCGACGGGATCGAGGCGCCGCGGGTGCTCGACGTCGGCGTCGGTTCCGGAGCGATCGCGCTCGCGGTCGCGGACGAGCGGCCGGACGCGCGTGTCACCGGCGTCGACGTGTCGCACGAGGCGCTGGCGCTCGCACGCGACAACGCGGAGCGGCTCGGGCTCTCGGTCGACCTTCGCCAGACCGGTGTCGAGGCGGCCGCGGAGGGCTGGGATCTCGTCGTCGCGAACCCGCCGTACGTCGAGAGCCTCGAGGGACTCCAGCCCGAGCTCCGCTTCGAGCCCGAGACCGCTCTCGTCGGCAGCGGTTTCCACGAGCGCATCGCACGCATCGCCAGAACCCGTTTCCTCGTCCTCGAGACCGGCGACGGCGAGGCGCCTGCGGTCGCCGGGACGCTGCGAAGCCTCGGATACGGCGCCGTTAGGATCACGCGCGACCTGACGGGAGCCGAGCGAGTGGTGGAGGGGGAACAGTGAGCGTAGGCTCGACGGAGCTGACCAGGGAGCGGAGGTGCCGGCTTCGCCGGCGCCGGGAGCGGGCATGAGCGGCGAATCGGTACAGCGCGCGGTGGAGGCGGTCCGGGCCGGTCGAGCCGTGATCATCCCCGTCGACACCGTCTACGGGCTCTGCGTGTCCCCCTACCGCGCCGAGCCCGTCGAGCGCCTCTATCGCCTGAAGGGTCGCGACGCGCAGCAGCCCACGGCTCTGCTCGTCTCCGACCTCGAGATGCTCTACGAGTGCGTGCCGGAGCTTCGCGGCCGGGCGGGCACGATCGCGCGCGCGCTCCTGCCGGGCCCGTACACGCTGATCCTGTCCAACCCCGCGCGCCGCTACCGCTGGCTGACGGGCACGAGACCGGACGCGATCGGCGTGCGCGTTCCCGAGTTGCCGGAGCCGGCGGCCGGCGTGCTCGCGCAGGTCGGCGCCCTTGCGGCGACGAGCGCGAACGTGCCCGGAGGTCGCTGACCCCTGCACGCTCGACCAGGTGCCGACGCAGCTGCGCGACAGGGCGGCGGCCGTGCTCGACGGCGGCGAGCTGCCGGGAACGCCGTCCACGGTGCTCGACTTCACTGGGCCGGAGCCGCACGTCGTGCGGGAGGGTGCGGCGCCGGCCGACGAGGCCCTCGCGCGGGTGGCCGCGGCCCTGGCGTAGCATCCTCGGCGTCCCCCGGAGAGGAGTGAACGTCGTGTCAGTCGCGCAGGAGACCTTTCGGCACCTCACGACCGCAGGGCTCGCGGAGGTGGATCCGGACGTCGCCCGGCTGCTCGGCGCCGAACTGGAGCGTCAGCGTGGCCAGATCGAGCTGATCGCCTCCGAGAACTTCACCTGGCCGTCAGTGCTCGAGGCGGTCGGGTCGGTGGCGACCAACAAGTACGCCGAGGGGTATCCGGGCAGGCGCTACTACGGCGGCTGCGAGGTCGTGGACGAGATCGAGCAGCTCGCGATCGACCGCGCGAAGGAGCTCTTCGGGGCCGAGCACGCGAACGTGCAGCCGCACGCGGGCGCCCAGACGAACATGGCGGTCTACTTCGCGTGTCTCGAGCCGGGCGACACGATCCTCGCGCTGCGGCTCGACCAGGGCGGCCACCTCACCCACGGGCACAAGGTCAACTTCTCGGGACGGCTCTACGACGTCGTCCACTACGGCGTCAGTCCGGAGACCTACCGCGTCGACTACGAGGAGGTCCTCCGGCTCGCGAAGGAGCACCGGCCGAAGCTGATCGTCTGCGGCGCCTCCGCCTACCCGCGCACGGTCGAGGCCGAGCGGTTCCGCGCGATCGCCGACGAGGTCGGAGCTCTGCTCCTCTGCGACATGGCCCACTTCGCCGGGCTCGTCGCCGCAGGCCTGCATCCGAGCCCCGTACCGCACTGCGACTTCGTCACCTCGACGACGCACAAGACGCTCGCCGGCCCGCGCGCCGGCTTCATCCTCTGCCGGGAGGAGCACGCGAAGGCGATCGACGGTGCCGTCATGCCGGGCATGCAGGGCGGCCCGCTCGAGCACACGATCGCGGCCAAGGCGACGTGCTTCCGCGTGGCGATGACCGACGCGTTCCGCTCCTACCAGGCGCAGATCCGGCGGAACGCGGACGTGCTCGCCGAGACGCTGCTCGCCGGCGGCCTCCAGCTGATCACCGGCGGCACCGACACGCACCTGCTGCTGGTCGACCTGCGGCGGTCGGAGTGGACGGGGAAGGCCGCGGAGGAGCGGCTCGCGGAGGTCGACGTCACCGTCAACCGCAACACCGTCCCCTTCGACGAGCGGTCGCCCTTCGTCACGTCCGGCGTCCGCCTCGGCACGCCCGCCATGACGATGCGCGGGTTCGACGAGGAGGACTTCGGCGAGGTGGGCGCCATCATCTGCGACGCAATGACCGAGTCGCCCGACCTCGCCGCTCTCCGCGCCCGCGTCGCTGCCCTCTGTGCGACTCGACCGCTGTACGAGGGCTTCCGCGGCTACACAGCCTTTCTCGGCGGAGCCGAGAAAGGCTGAGAAGGATGCCCATGGCCGAGGACGCCTTCTTGACCGGCGGTCGTTTGACCGTCGTCTCGCATCCGCTCGTCCAGCACAAGCTCAGCTACCTGCGGGACAAGGAGACGCCGACCGTCCACTTCCGGAAGCTCGCGAACGAGATCACCCTGCTGCTCACCTACGAGGCGACGAAGGACATGCCGACCGAGTCGTGGGAGATCGAGACGCCGCTCGAGCCGATGACCGCGCAGCGCATCTCCGGCAAGAAGGTCGCCGTCTGTCCGGTGCTGCGCGCCGGGATGGGGATGCTCGACGGCGTGCTGTCCCTCGTCTCGAGCGCGCGGGTGGGCTTCATCGGTCTCTACCGCGACGAGGAGACGCTCGAGGCGGTGGAGTACTTCGTGAAGCTGCCGGTCGACCTCGACGAGCGCGACGCGATCATCCTCGACCCGATGCTCGCCACCGGCCACTCGAGCTGCGCGGCGATCGGCGCCGTCAAGGAGGCCGGCGCCCTGTCTGTGACGCTCGTCTGCATCGTCGCGGCGCCGACCGGAATCGAGGAGGTGCATTCGCGCCATCCGGACGTCCACGTCGTCTGCGCCGCGGTCGACCGCGGTCTCGACGCGCGCGGCTTCATCGTGCCCGGCCTCGGCGACGCCGGCGACCGTCTCTACGGGACGAAATAACCCGCTTCGCCCGCTCCGCGCTGGGCAGGCGCGCTCCGCGCGCGTGCCCGGCGCTTCGCTTTTCGCTCGCTCGGCAAGCGAGCCGGCTCGCCGGCTCGCGCCGCCGCTCGTCGGCGTGGCTCCGGCGAGAGCGCGGTCTCGCCTCCGCCGGCGACGCTCGCTCGCCCGAAAACGGTCGGCTCCGCGCGTGTCGGGCGTCGCGGCGAAGCAGGATACAGACCGGCAGGACTCGACCGCGGGCAGCGCTAAGGTCCTGCCATGACGGCCTTCGTGGTCCTGCGCCGCGTCGCCGGGAGCGCGCACCACGACGTCCTCCACGTCCTCGGCCAGAACCTCGACGTCGTGTGGGGCGCGCTCGTCGCGTTCGCCGTCGTCGTGCTGCTGACTCCCGCGGTCGGCGGGATGGCGCGGGTGCTGGGCGTCGTCGACGCGCCGGGCGGCAGGCGACTCAACGTGCGGCCGGTGCCGCGGCTCGGCGGGCTCGCGCTCTTCCTCGGCGTCTTCGTGCCGTCGCTCGCGTTCCTGCACGTCGGCCGCGAGAACCGCGGGCTGCTGCTCGGGGCGGCCGTCGCCGTCACCGTCGGCGTCGTCGACGACTTCCGCGGCCTCCGCTGGTTCGAGAAGCTCGCCGGTCAGACGGCCGCGGCCGCGGTGCCGACCGCGTTCGGCGTGTGGGTCAACCGCTTCACCTTCCCGTTCCTCGGCATCAACGCGCTGCCCGAGTGGGCCGGGATCCCGCTGACCGTGCTCTGGATCGTCGCGATCATGAACATGGTCAACTTCCTCGACGGTCTCGACGGTCTCGCCGCCGGGGTGTCGGCGATCGCGGGGATCACCTTCAGCGTGATCGCGCTCTCGCTCGGGAAGCCGGACGCCGCGATCCTGTCGGCGATCGTCTTCGGCTCCTGCCTCGGCTTCCTGCGGCACAACTTCTATCCGGCCCGGATCTTCATGGGCGACTCGGGCGCGCTCCTGCTGGGGTACGTGCTCGCCACCGTCGCGGTGCAGGGGCTGCTGAAGACCGCGGCGACCGTCGCCCTGTTCTTCCCGCTGCTCGTGCTCGCCGTCCCGATCGTCGACACGACCTTCGTCGTCGCCCGGCGGTTGAAGCACCGACAGCGGGTCTTCGTCGGCGACCAGGCGCACCTGCACCATCGCTTCCTCCGGCGGGGCTTCTCGCAACGGCGAGCCGCGCTCACGATCTGGGGCTGGTGCCTGTCGCTGGCCGCCGCCGCGCTCGCGACGCGCTTCGTCCCGTTCCGTGCGCACGGCGTCTGGCACGTCTGGCCGACGCTGCTCGCCGCCGCGATCGGGCTCGTGGCGCTCGGGTGCTCCGCCTACGTCGTCTACGTCCTCGAGATCGTGAAGGTGGGCAACCCGATCTCGCGCCGGCGAGAGCCCGGCGACCCGCTCCGCAAGACCGCCTAGCTCCTCGTCCTGCACGAGCGAGGGGCGATACCGCCTTCTCATAACGGATTCCGCTGTTACAAACTCGGGCACCATCTCGGCGAACGCGAAGCGTTCGCCTGATATTCTCGCCCGCGAATGCAGGCCTCCTCCCGTTCGTCCTTTCAGCCCGTCGAGGCGGGCGCGATCCTCGCTGGAACCGTGGGCATGTGCGCCGGCGGCGGCGCCCTCGCCGGGTGGGCGGCGGCCGGCAACGCGGGCTACGGCGTGCTCGGCGGCGTCGTCGTCGGCATCCCGGCCGGAGTCTTCGCCGTGTACCGCCGCTTCAGGAGCTATTTCACGTGAGAGCGGGTCTGCTGTCGACGCCGCGTCCCGCTCCGGGACGGCGGGTCCCCGCGCTCGCAGGCGCCGGCGTCGTGGTGCTCGCACTGCCCGTCTTCCTCGTCGCGGGCTTTCCGCTCGGCGGCTGGGCGCTCGCTGCGGTGCTGTGGGCCGCCGGCGAGGGGCTCTCGGTCTGGCTGGGCCGGCTGCCGATCGGCGCCGACCACCTCGGCTCGTCCGGCTTCGTCGCCCTCGCTCACTCGTTTCGCGGCATCGGGGTGATGATCGCCCTGCTCGCGGTGACCGTCGCGAGCCGGGACGTCGGGATCGCCGCGGTCGCCGTCTACGCACTCGCCTACTCGCTCTCGCTCGGCGTCTCGCTCGTCGAGTACTTCTCCGGGGGACGCGTCGCGTGAGGCGCCTGACGGTGCTCCTGGGCATGCTGGCGCTCGCCCTCCCCGCGTCGGCCGGTGCGGCGACGTTCAACCCGGCGGACGAGTGGGAGCTCAAGCAGTGGGTGCCGATCCATCTCGGGCCGATCGACCTCTCGATCAACAAGGCGGTCGTCTACCTCGCGCTCGGCTCGCTGCTCACGATCCTGCTCGGGATCTTCACGATGCGCAGCCGGCTCGCGCTGCTGCCGGACAAGCGCCAGACCGTCGGCGAGGCCGTCTACGAGATCGCGCAGACGCAGATCGCCGAGCAGGGGCTGCCCAACCGGGCGATCGGGCTCTGGTTCCCGTACGTCGCCTCGCTCTTCCTCTTCATCTGGACGCTGAACGCCGTCAGCTTCATCCCGCTGCCGCTGACGAACGACAGGTTCCACGTCGGCGGAGTGGCGCTGCCGACCTGGGGGATCTACGCAGCCACGTCGCAGCTCTCGGTGACGCTGATCCTCGCCCTCTTCAGCGTGGTCTTCACCCATATCGAGGGGTTCCGGTGGAACGGGCCCCGCTACATCAAGAGCTTCATCCCCGCGGGCGTCCCGACCCCGATGGTGCCCGCGATGGCCTTCCTCGAGGTGATCTCGCACGTCTTCCGCGTCGTCAGCCTCAGCGTCAGGCTCTACGCCAACATGCTCGCCGGGCACATGCTGATCCTCGTCTCGATCGGCCTGATCTTCATCCTCGGCGGCGTCACCTTCTACATCGTCGTCCCGGTCTCGTTCCTGATCGGGATCGCCTTCTACCTGTTCGAGGTCCTGATCGTCGTGACGATCCAGGCCTTCATCTTCGCCGCCCTGACCGCCATCTACATCGGCTCGGCCATCGAGCCGGCGCACTAAGGAGGAAGTCGGAGTGCTTCATCTGCTCGCTGCATCCACGGACACCCTCAAGGCCGCCAAGGCTCTCGGCTTCGGCCTCGGCATGGGCCTCGGCTCGCTCGGCGCCGGCATCGGCATCGGCACCGTGTTCGCCTCGATGATCCAGTCGGTCGCACGCCAGCCGGAGCTGCGCGGCGAGCTCCAGGGGATCATGTGGCTCGGGTTCGCGCTGACCGAGGCCGTCGTCTTCTACGGCCTCGTCGGCGGCTTCCTCGGCTTCGTGCTCGTCTCCTGATGCCGCACGTCGCGCCGCTCCTGGGGGCCTCGAGCCCCCTGACGAAGATCATCCCCGGCCTGATGATCTGGACGCTCGTCTTCTTCTTCATCACCTTCTGGGTGCTGAAGCGGTACGCGTTCGGCCCGATCCAGAAGATGATCGACGAGCGCCGCGAGGCGATCCGGAGCGCGCTCGAGTCGGCCGACGAGGCCCGCGACGAGGCGCGCAAGCTCCTCGACGAGCATCGCAAGCTGATCGGCGAGGCGCGGGGCGAGGCGGAGCAGATCCTCGCCGAGGCGAGGCGGACGCGCGAGTCGATGGAGCAGCGCATGCGCGAGGAGACCGAGGCGGAGCGCCAGCGCCGGCTCGAGGAGACGCGGCGGGAGATCGCCGCGGAGACGGCCCGTGCGCTCGAGCAGATCCGCGCGGAGGTCGCCGACCTGACGCTGCAGGCGGCGGGCCGCGTCGTCGGCCGGGCGCTCGACTCGGAGCGCGACCGGGCGCTCATCGAGGAGGCGATCGGCTCGCTCGACTTCTCCCGTCTCGAGGAAACGGTCTGAGTGGCGGTCGCGCACCGCATCTACGCCGAGTCGCTCTTCGGGGCCGCAAAGGACTCGGGCAGCCTCGCGGCCGTCCACGAGGCGCTCTCCGACTTCGTCACCGCCATCGAGGAGACGCCGGAGCTGCGTGCGGTGCTCCGCAACCCGCAGCTCGAGTCGAGCGCGAAGGCGGCGATCCTCGGCGACCTCGCCGGCGACGACGAGCCCCTCTTCGCCAACTTCCTCCAGCTCGTCGCGGAGAAGGGGCGCTCGGGGGAGCTCGAGGAGGTCGCCCGCGAGTTCGAGCGGCTGATGGCGCGGGAGGAGCGGCGCCTGACGGTCGAGCTGACGACGGCGCGCGAGCTCTCCGACGACGAGGCCGAGGCGATCCTGAGCCAGATCGCCCGAGCCGCCGGGCGGAAGGTGGAGGCGACCCGGAGCGTCGACCCCGCGCTCGTGGGCGGCATCGTGCTCCAGGCCGGCTCGCTGCGCGTGGACGCGAGCGTGCGCGGCCGGCTGGAACGACTGAGACAGGAACTCGTCAAGAGGTGAGGAGAGAGCGTTGAAGCTGAGACCCGAAGAGATCACCTCGATCCTCCGCCAGCGGATCGAGCAGTACGACGTCGAGACCGACCTCGCCGAGGTCGGCACCGTTCTCACGCTCGGTGACGGGATCGCCCGCATCTACGGCCTCGAGAACGCGGTCGCGATGGAGATGCTGGAGCTCGAGCACGGCGTCGTCGGCCTCGCGTTCAACCTCGAGGAGGACGACGTCGGAGCGGCGCTCTTCGGCGAGTGGGAGCTCGTCAGCGAGGGCCAGCCGGTGCGCCGCACCGGCAAGGTGGCGAGCGTTCCCGTCGGCGAGGCGCTCCTCGGGCGGGTCGTCGACCCGCTGGGCAACCCGCTCGACGGGCGCGGCCCGATCGAGGCGGAGGAGACTCGCCCGCTCGAGTTCAAGGCGCCGGGTGTCATCGCGCGGCAGCCCGTGAAGGAGCCGCTCCAGACGGGGATCAAGGCAATCGACTCGATGACGAACGTCGGCCGCGGACAGCGCGAGCTGATCATCGGCGACCGCTCGACCGGGAAGACGGCGATCCTGATCGACACGATCCTCAACCAGCGCGACACCGACGTGCACTGCATCTACGTCGCGATCGGCCAGAAGGCCTCGACCGTCGCCGGCATCTACGAGCGGCTGCGCGACGCGGGGGCGATGGAGTACACGACGATCGTCACCGCCGCGGCGAACGAGGCGGCGCCGATCAAGTGGATGGCGCCGTTCGCCGGCTGCGCGATGGGCGAGTACTTCCTCTTCAACGGCAAGCACGCACTCGTGATGTACGACGACCTCTCCAAGCACGCAGACGCGTACCGGCAGCTGTCGCTGCTGCTGCGCCGGCCGCCCGGCCGCGAGGCGTTCCCGGGCGACGTCTTCTACCTCCACTCGCGGCTGCTGGAACGGGCGTGCAAGCTCAGCGACGAGCTCGGAGGCGGCTCGCTGACGGCGCTGCCCGTGATCGAGACGCAGGCGGGTGACGTGTCGGCCTACATCCCGACGAACGTGATCTCGATCACGGACGGCCAGATCTTCCTCCAGTCCGACCTCTTCTACTCCGGCGTGCGGCCGGCCGTGAACGTCGGCATCTCCGTCTCGCGCGTCGGCTCGTCCGCCCAGACGAAGGCGATGCGGAAGGTCGCCGGCCGCCTGCGCCTCGACCTCGCCCAGTATCGCGAGCTGGAGGCGTTCGCCCAGTTCGGCTCCGACCTCGACCGCGCGACCCAGCAGGCGCTGACCCGTGGCGAGAAGATGGTCGCCTCGCTCAACCAGCCGCAGTACCAGCCGTGGCCGACGGAGGAGCAGGTGGTCGCCATCTACGCCGGCGTGAACGGGTACCTCGACGACATCCCGACGCCGCAGGTGCCGCGCTTCCAGGACGAGCTGCGAGAGCATCTGCGGGCGGAGGCCTCGATCTACGCGGAGATCCGCGAGACCGGCGATCTGTCCGACGAGCTCGCGACGAAGCTGAACGGCGAGATCGAGCGCTTCAAGCACGGTTTCAACGTCGAAGCAGAATCGGCGATCGTCTGATGCCGATCGTCGATTCCGCGAAGAGGACCATGCTCAGACACGAATCCTTCTTCGAGCGAGGCCAGACGCGGTAGCGGATGGCATCTCTCCAGGACATCAGACGGCGGATCGCATCCGTCAAGAACACGCGCAAGATCACGAAGGCGCTCGAGCTCGTGGCCGGCGCCCGCCTGCGCCGGGCGCAGACGCGGATCGAGGAGATGCGGCCGTACGCCGACCGGATGCTGGAGCTGATGGTCGGCACCGCGCAGGCGGCGTCCTCGTTCCGGAACCTCGCGCTCATGCAGCGGCGAGACGAGGTACGGCGAATCGCGGTCGTGGTCGTCAGCGGAGACCGCGGGCTCGCCGGGCCGTTCAACGGCCAGGTGCTCCGACGCGCCTTCGAGCTCGAGCGACTCGCCCGCTCGGAGGGCCAGGACGTGTCGTGGCTCGTCGTCGGGCGCAAGGGCGCCTCGACCCTCCGCTTCCGCCGCTACGAGCTCGCCGGGCAATGGGCGGGCTTCAGCGACCGGCCGACCTACGCGGACGCGCAGGCCGTCGCCCATCGTCTCGCCGAGCTGTACACGAGCGAGGAGGTCGACCGCGTCGTCCTCGTCTTCAACCGCTTCGTCTCGCCGCTCGTCCAGCGCGTCACGACGTCGGATCTCCTGCCGATCCCGGAGCACGTGCTCCGCGGCGGCGGGGAGGAGGAGCCGGCCACCGACGACGCAACGCCGCACGGCAGCGCCGACTTCATCTACGAGCCCGAGCCCGAGGAGATCCTGCAGCGGCTGCTGCCGGTCTACCTCGAGACGGAGATCTACCGCGCGCTGCTCGAGTCGGCGGCGTCGTTCCTCGCGTCCCAGATGACGGCGATGCGGAACGCGTCGAAGAACGCCGGCGAGCTGATCGACCGATACACGCTGCAGATGAACCGCGCCCGGCAGGCGGAGATCACGCAGGAGATCCTCGAGGTCGTGGCGGGCGCGGACGCCCTCGCCGGATGAGCGCGGAGGAACCCATGGTTCCCCCGCGAGCCCCCTCCTCGAGCACGGGGGAAACGTTCGACCGGCGGACAGCCGTGGAACCGTCAGGCCCCGCGCACTGGCTCGGTTACACTGGCGCGCGCTTCGGGCTGGCGTTGGATCGCGCGCGCACGATCATCCTCCAGGAGGCTCATGGCTGACAACAACGTCAACAAGGGGAAGGTCGTCGAGATCAAGGGCGTCGTGCTCGACGCCGTCTTCTCGGATCGGCTGCCCGCGATCTACCACGCGCTCAGCATCCAGGTGCCCGAGGAGGGCGGCTCGCGCGAGTTGATCGCCGAGGTGCAGCAGCACCTGGGTGACGACCGGGTCCGCGCGGTCGCGATGGACACGACGGACGGCCTCGCTCGCGGCACCGAGGTCGTGGACACCGGCGAGGCGATCTCGGTGCCGGTGGGCGACGAGACGCTCGGCCGCATCTGGAACGTGATCGGCGACCCCGTCGACGGCAAGCCGGCGGCGACGGGCGAACGCCACCCGATCCACCGCGACCCGCCGTCCTTCGTCGAGCTGTCGCCGACGATCGAGATCTTCGAGACCGGGATCAAGGTGATCGACCTGATCGCGCCGTACGTCCGTGGCGGCAAGGTCGGCCTCTTCGGGGGTGCCGGGGTCGGCAAGACGGTGCTGATCCAGGAGCTGATCCACAACGTCGCCCGCGAGCACGGCGGGGTCTCCGTCTTCTGCGGCGTCGGCGAGCGCACCCGTGAGGGCAACGACCTCTTCCTCGAGATGACCGAGTCCGGCGTCATCGACAAGGTGGCGATGGTCTACGGGCAGATGAACGAGCCGCCGGGCGCCCGCCTGCGCGTCGGTCTCTCGGGGCTGACGATGGCGGAGTACTTCCGCGACCAGGGCCAGGACGTGCTCCTCTTCATCGACAACATCTTCCGCTTCGTCCAGGCGGGCTCCGAGGTGTCGGCGCTGCTCGGCCGCATGCCGAGCGCGGTCGGCTACCAGCCGACGCTCGCCACCGAGATGGGGCAGCTCCAGGAGCGGATCACGTCGACGCGCACCGGCTCGGTCACGTCCGTGCAGGCGATCTACGTGCCGGCGGACGACCTCACCGATCCCGCGCCGGCGAACACGTTCGCGCACCTCGACTCGACGACGGTGC
Organism: uncultured Thermoleophilia bacterium; assembly: GCA_963762675.1. GTDB lineage: Bacteria > Actinomycetota > Thermoleophilia > Gaiellales > Gaiellaceae > Palsa-739. The sequence continues at coordinate 830,047 of CAVXLS010000003.1, forward strand.
TCTCGCGGGCGATCGTGGAGAAGGGGATCTACCCGGCCGTCGACCCGCTCGACTCCACCTCGCGGGCGCTCCAGCCCGGCATCGTCTCCGACGAGCACTACCGGACGGCGACGCGGGTGCAGGAGGTGCTGCAGCGCTATCGCGACCTGCAGGACATCATCGCCATCCTCGGAATCGACGAGCTCTCGGACGAGGACAAGCTCGTGGTCGCCCGTGCGCGCAAGATCGAGCGCTACCTCTCGCAGCCGAACTTCGTCGCCGAGCAGTTCACCGGCACGCCGGGCGAGTACGTCAAGCTCGAGGACACGATCCGTGGCTTCAGCGAGATCCTGGACGGCAAGCACGACGAGTTGCCGGAGCAGGCGTTCTACATGGTGGGCGTGATCGAGCAGGCCGTCGAGCGGGCTCGCCAGCTCGGTGGGGAGGAGCCGGACACGGCCGCCGCCCGTGAGGCGGACGAGCAGGCCGACCACGAGGCCGAGACCGCCGGCGCGTCGGCGTAGGGAAGTAGCCGTGGCCGACCACCCGCTCTTCTCGGTCTCGGTGGTCACTCCGGAGGGGGCCGCCTTCGAGGGCGACGCCGAGATGCTGATCGTGCCGGGCGCGGCCGGCGAGATCGGCGTCCTCGCGCGCCATGCGCCGCTCGTGGCGATGCTGAAGGCCGGGTCGACGCGAGTCCATCTCGGCGACGGCGAGGTGCGCGAGTTCGCGACAGGCCCGGGGTTCTTCCAGGTGCTCGAGGACCGCGCGATCGCACTCGTCGACGACGCGGTGTCCGCCGGCGAGATCGACGACGAGCGCGCCCGCCGGCAGCTTGCCGACGCGCAGGCGGAGCTGGCGCTCGTCGACGCGGGTCAGTCGAGCGCCGACCGCTGGCAGCTCGAGCAGCGGATCCGTCACGCCGAGAACCAGCTCAGCGTCAGCGGCCACGCCGAATAGCCCGGGAGCGACGAGCCGCCACCCCGGCGCACGGCCCGTACGGCGCAGCTCGCACCCCCACCCATCAGGGCGGGGTCGCGGTCCCTCCGCCCTCGACGTCGAGCCTAACCGCGGATCTGTGCCGGGGAGGTCTCGAGTCTGTGACGGGCAGCCGGCAACTCGTCCATGCCGGGCGCGCGGCCGGGGTGCGGGGCGCCGCGGCTAGACCGCGCTCGGCGTGAAGCGCGCGGTGGTGTCGTGCGCGGGCAGGTAGAGGCGCTCGACGTACTCCGCCACCATCCGGAGCGTGCCGAACTCGCTTCCGAGTTCCGCGATCGAGTGACGCATCATCTCGATCCAGCGCGTGGGCAACCCGCTCGCGTCCCGCTCGTAGTAGGCGGGCAGCACCTGCTCCTCGAGCACGGCGAAGAGCGCCTCGGCGTCGGCGGCGTCCTGCTCGGCGTCGCTCGCGGCGACCGCGCCGCCGTCGATCGCGAACCCCCGCTCGGGCGCGTATCCCTCGGCCCACCAGCCGTCGAGGATCGAGCAGTTGAGGACGCCGTTCAGCGCAGCCTTCATCCCCGAGGTGCCCGAGGCCTCCATCGGTCGCCGCGGTGTGTTGAGCCACACGTCCACGCCCTGGACGAGACGGCGTGCGAGGGTCATCTCGTAGTCCTGCAGGAAGACGACGCGGCCTGCCGCGAGCGGGCTACGGGCGAAGTCGACGACGCGCTGGATCACCTCCTTGCCGCCTTCGTCCGCCGGGTGGGCTTTGCCGGCGACGAGGATCTGGACGGGCCGGCGGTGATCGGCGAGGAGCCGCGAGAGACGCTCTGGCTGACTCAGGAGCAGGCTCGCCCGCTTGTAGGTCGCGAAGCGGCGCGCGAAGCCGATCGTGAGCACGTCGGGATCGAGGGCACCTGCGCCGCGCGTCCGCCGGACGAACTCGAGCATCCGCAGCTTTGCTCCGCGATGGGCCTCCCACACCACCTCGTCGGAGAGCTCTCGTGCCCGCTCGAAGTTCGGCGCCGTGTGCCCGAGCAGGTCCTCCAGCTCGTCCGAGATCCAGGTGCGCCGGTGCACGCCGTTCGTGATCGAGGTGATCGGGACGTCCTCGACGGCCCGGTCGGGCCAGAGCGCGTGCCACATCTCCCGCGACACCGCACCGTGCAGCTCGGAGACGCCGTTCGCATGGGCCGACGTGCGCAGCGCGAACGGCGTCAGGCCGAAGCGCTCGTCGTCGGGATCGACCCTCCCGAGCGCTGCGAACTCCTCCCACGAGAGGCCGCACCGGGCGACGAGCGGCCCGACGTGACGCCGCACGAGCTCCGCGTCGAACACCTCGTTTCCCGCGGGGACCGGCGTGTGCGTCGTGAACACCGTCGAGCTGTGCAGCCTCGTCAGCGCCTGCTCGGCGTCGAGCCGCTCCTCCTCGACGAGCTCGCGTAGCCGTTCGAGCTGCAGGAAGGCCGAGTGCCCTTCGTTCATGTGGAAGACCGTCGGCTCGAGACCGAGCCGGCGCAGCACCCGCACGCCGCCGAGCCCGAGCACGAGCTCCTGGCGCAGCCGGTTCCGGCGGTCGCCGCCGTAGAGCGTGTCCGTGACGTCGCGCGCCCAGTCGGGGTTGCCCTCCACCTTCGTGTCGAGGAGGTAGAGGGACACCCGGCCGACCTTCGCGCGCCAGACGCCGAGCCTGACTTGCACGAGCTCGCCCCCGTCGTCGGCGAGCTCGACGACCGGGGCCATCGGCACGAGGGTCAGCGGCAGGCGGCTCGCGTCGTTGCGTGGATACCGCTCCACCTGGCGGTCCCCCTCGTCGAGCCGCTGGCGGAAGTAGCCGCGGCGATAGAAGAGGCCGACGCCGACGAGGGGGACGCCGAGCTCGGAGGCGGCCTTCAGGTGGTCGCCCGCGAGGATGCCGAGCCCGCCCGAGTAGATGGGGAGGCTCTCGTCGAGGCCGAACTCGGCCGAGAAGTAGGCGACGAGGAAGTCGTCGGGTCCCTTCCGCCCCTGCCACCAGGTCGGGCGCTCCCTCTCGGCCGCGAGCCGCTCCTGCACACGGCCCAGACGGAGGGCGAACTCGGCCGTGAGCATGCGGTCCAGGTCGTCGTCGGTGAGCTCGGAGAGGAGTGCCGTGGGATTGTGTCCCAGCTCTGCGAACCGCTCCGGGGCGAGCTCGGCGAAGAGCGCCCGCGCCCCGGGTGTCCAGCTGAACGAGAAGTCGCCCGCGATCTCCGCGAGCGCCGTCCGGAGCGTCGCACCGTCCTCGACCCCAGGCATACGGCGGCACCCTACAGGGTGGGGCGTTGCTAGCCTTCGGCTACCCGGAGAGCTTTGACAGGCAGCTTGGCGACCGGGTTACCAAACGCCTAAAGAGCCGAGGGCGCCCGCCGGCGCTCCCCGCTCCGAAGGCGAAGCAGTGCCGATGGCGGGAGCAAAGCGATGCCGGACACACGCCAGAGCCTCGAAGCGATCCTCTCGGAGCGGATCGCCGTTCTCGACGGCTCCTGGGGCGTGCTCGTCCAACGCGAGATCCGGGGTGAGGAGGCGTACCGCGGCGAGCGGTTCCGCGACCACCCGCGCGACGTCGCGGGCGATCCCGATCTCCTCAACCTGACCCGCCCGGACGTCGTCGCGCGCATCCACGACGACTACTTCGCCGCCGGCGCGGACATCGCGACCACCAACACGTTCACGGCCACGACGATCGGCCAGGCCGACTACGGCCTCGAGGACGCGGTCGACGAGATGAATCTCGCAGCTGCGCGTCTCGCTCGCCGGGCGGCCGACGAGTGGAGCTCCCTCACGCCCGAGCGGCCGCGGTTCGTCGCCGGCTCGCTCGGCCCGCTCAACGTCAGCCTCTCGCTCTCGCCGCGCGTCGACGAGCCCGCGTACCGGGCCGTGACGTTCGACGAGGTGGCGGCCGCGTACGGCCGGCAGATCCGTGCCCTTCGCGACGGGGGCGTCGACCTGCTCCTGATCGAGACCGTCTTCGACACGCTCAACTGCAAGGCGGCGATCGCGGCCGCCCTCGACGAGGCGCCGGAGCTCCCGCTCTGGCTCTCGTTCACCGCGGTCGACCGCAGCGGCCGGAACCTGTCCGGGCAGACCGTCGAGGCGTTTTGGCTCTCCGTCGAGCACGCCCGTCCGCTCGTCGTGGGCGTCAACTGCTCGCTCGGAGCGACCGAGATGCGACCGTTCGTCGAGGACCTCGCACGCGTCGCGACGACCTGGATTTCGTGCCATCCGAACGCCGGCCTGCCGAACGAGCTCGGGCTGCACGACGAGAGGCCGGAGGACACGAGCCGCTTCCTCGGGTCGTTCGCCCGCGACGGCCTCGTCAACATCGTCGGCGGGTGTTGCGGTACGACACCCGAGCACGTGCGCGCGATCGCCGCGGCGGTGGACGGCGTGCCGCCCAGACGGGTCCCCGAGCCTCGGCCCGCCACCCGCTTCAGCGGCCTCGAGCCGTTCCAGATCGGTTCCGCCGATGCCGGGCCGGACGACCGCGGCGCCTCCAGCCCCGCCGGGAACTTCGTCATGATCGGCGAGCGGACGAACGTCACCGGCTCGGCCCGCTTCCGGCGCCTCGTCGAGAAAGGCGACTTCCAGGCGGCGGTCGGCGTCGCGCTCGAGCAGGTCCGCGGCGGCGCGAACCTCCTCGACGTGAACATGGACGCCGACCTCCTCGACGGCGCCCTGGCGATGACGACCTTCCTCAACCTGCTGGCGACCGAGCCCGAGGCGGCGCGACTGCCGATCGTCGTCGACAGCTCGCGCTGGTCGGTCCTCGAGGCCGGGCTGAAGTGCCTCCAGGGGAAGGGAATCGTCAACTCGCTCAGCCTCAAGGAAGGCGAGGAGGCGTTCCTCGAGCAGGCGAGGCGGATCCGTCGCTACGGCGCTGGCGTCGTCGTGATGGCCTTCGACGAGAGCGGTCAGGCGGAGACCGTCGAGCGCAAGGTCGCGATCTGCGAGCGTGCGTTCCGGCTGCTCGTCGAGGACGTGGGCTTTCCGCCGGAGGACGTCGTCCTCGACGTGAACGTCCTTGCCGTCGCGACGGGGATCGAGGAGCACAACGGCTTCGCGAAGGCCTTCATCGAGTCGCTGCCGCTGATCAGGGAACGCTGTCCGGGCGCGAGGACGAGCGGCGGGATCTCGAACCTCAGCTTCGCCTTCCGGGGCAACGACGTCGTGCGGGAGGCCATGCACTCGGCGTTCCTCTACCACGCGATCCGGGCCGGCCTCGACATGGGCATCGTCAACGCCGGACAACTCGTCCTCTACGAGGACATCGAGCCGGAGCTGCTCGAGCGCGTCGAGGACGTGATCTTCGACCGCCGCGCAGACGCCACCGAGCGGCTCGTCGAGCTCGCGGAGCGGGTGCGAGGCGAGGGCACCCGCCGGGAGATCGACCTCTCCTGGCGGGAGTCCACCGTGGAGAAGCGGCTCGAGCACGCCCTCGTGCACGGGTTCGTCGACTTCGTGGAGGCCGACACCGAGGAGGCGCGGCGGCACGCCGACCGTGCGCTCGACGTGATCGAGGGGCCGTTGATGGCGGGGATGCAGGTGGTCGGCGACCTCTTCGGCGCCGGGAAGATGTTCCTGCCACAGGTCGTGAAGAGCGCCCGCGCCATGAAGCTCGCGGTGGCCTACCTCGAGCCGTTCGTGGAGGCGGAGCAGTCGTCGCACGCCGGCACACGCGCTCGCGGCAAGGTCGTGCTCGCGACGGTCAAGGGCGACGTCCACGACATCGGCAAGAACATCGTCGGAGTCGTGCTCGGTTGCAACAACTACGAGGTGATCGACCTCGGCGTGATGGCGTCGGCGGACCGGATCCTCGGCACGGCGCTCGAGGAGGGGGCGCACGTCGTCGGCCTGTCCGGGCTGATCACGCCGTCGCTCGACCAGATGGTCGAGGTCGCGCTCGAGATGGAGCGGCGAGGGATGACGCTTCCGCTCCTGATCGGCGGTGCGACGACGTCCCGCCAGCACACGGCCGTGCGGATCGCCCCCGCCTACTCGCAGCCGGTCGTGCACGTCCTCGACGCGTCGCGTGTGGCCCGCGTCGTCTCGGACCTGCTCGACCCGGAGCGGCGCGATCGCCTCGACGCCGAGAATCAGGCCGACCAGGAGCGACTTCGCGAGCTGCACGAGGCGAAGGAGCGGCGGCCGCTCCTGTCGCTCGAGCGGGCGAGGGCGAACCGCCACCGTGTGTCCCTCGACGACCTTCCGGTGCCCGCGTTCACCGGGACGAAGGTCGTCGAGCCCGATCTGGCGACGCTTCGCGCGTACGTCGACTGGCAGTTCTTCTTCCACGCCTGGGAGCTGAAGGGACGCTTCCCGGCCATTCTCGAGCAGCAGGCGGCACGCGAGCTGTTCGACGACGCTCAGCGGTTGCTCGACCGGATCGTCGCGGAACGCCTGCTCGTCGCTCGCGGGGTGTACGGCCTCTGGCCCGCGGCGTCCGACGGCGACGATATCGTTGTCTTCGATGACAACGAGACAGGTTCCGGTGCCGTCCGCCTGTGCTTCCTGCGCCAGCAGGCGGACCATTCCGCCGCGTACGCTGCCGACACCCGGCCGAATCGCTGTCTCGCCGACTACGTCGCACCCCTCGCCGGCGAAGCGGCGCGGACCTCGGTCGGGCGCCGACGGCCCGGCCGCCGGTGCTTCCAGCCCGCCGCGCGATCACGTGGGCGCGTTCGCGGTCACCGCCGGGCTCGGCGCCGAGGAACTCGCCGCCCGCTTCACGGCGGAGCACGACGACTACCATGCGATCATGGTCAAGGCGCTTGCCGATCGTCTTGCGGAGGCCTTCGCCGAGCATCTGCACGAAGTCGTGCGCCGTGCGTGGTACGAGACCGGCCCGAGCCTCTCGAACGAACAACTGATCGCGGAGCGGTACCGCGGCATCCGGCCCGCGGTCGGGTACCCCGCGTGTCCCGACCACACCGAGAAGCGGAAGCTCTTCGACCTGCTCCGCGCGGAGGAGGTCGGCATCGAGTCTGACGGAGACGTATGCGATGACCCCCGGCGCGAGCGTCAGCGGCCTGTACCTCGCGCACGAGCAGGCGCGGTACTTCTCGGTCGGCCGGATCGGGCAGGACCAGCTCGGCGACTACGCGGAACGGAAGGACATGTCGCCGGACGAGGTCGAGCGGTGGCTCGGCCAGAACCTCGCCCACGAGCCCGGGGTCGACCCGACACCGGTGGAGGCCTAGCGTCGAGTGATGCGCGTCGCCACGATCGGCGCTCTCGTGCTGACCTCGCTCCTGCTCGCGGCGGCCGCGTCGGCGCGTGACCCGAAGGATCCCCAGCAGCGTCACACCGCGGCCGACACGAACGCGGCCAGGTCGATTGCACTGAAGCTCGGCGACCTCGCCGCCGGCTGGAAGGCGGCGCCGAAGGACAAGCCCGCGCCGGCGTGCAGCACCGAGCCCGACGAGTCCAAGCTGGTCCAGACGGCGCGCATCGATCCGACCTTCGTCTGGAAGGACGGTGCGACGACGATCGGCAGCGAGATCGACACGTTCCGCACCGCAGCGCAGGCGCTGCGCGACTGGCGGCTCTCGACGCTCGCCCTGATGGGGAGGTGTCTGCTCGAGAGCGCGCGCAAGCAGCTTGCGAGCCAGCACGTGACGGTGACCCTCAGCTCCGCCGTCTCGCTCCCGCAGCCGAAGCTGGGAGAGCGAAGCCTGCACTACCGCCTGATCTTCCTGCTGCGTCGCACGCAGGCGGGCAAGCCGTCGGTTCTGCAGTTCGTGACCGAGATGATCGCGATCGGAGTCGGGCGGACGTCGGTCGTCCTCCACGCCGCGTCACCCGGCCAGCCGCTGCCAGCGACCAGTCTCACCTCGCTCGCGAAGCTGCTCGCGAAGCGGTTGGCTGCGTCCGCCGGCGCGATCTAGGATCGCGCCGCAGGCGGGCGGCGACTCGGGCGCGGTTCCGGCTGCGTCGCCGCCGTGACGCTCGGCTATCCTCGAGCGAGCGCCCGCCACGGCGCCATCTCGCATGCGGACGACGCTCAAGAGAGGAATCGGCCGGGCAGGCGCGCTCAACGGCAACGGTCGGGTCGTGCCCGCGCCGAGCGCCATGCATCGCTACCGGCAGCCCGAGCCGCCCAAGCGCTCGACGGCGAGGCTGTTCGGGCGCATCCTCCTCTGGCTCGTCGTGGGCCTCGCCGTCGTCATCGCGGGTCTGGCGGGCGGGCTCTACCTCTACGGGCACGAGACCCTGAACGCGATCTCGGCGCGCTCACCCGAGGTGAAACGAGCGGAGCGGATCCTCGACCAGGTGCCGGCCCCCTCGCAGCCGGCGATCGCGCTTCTGGCCGGATACGACCAGCGGAAGGGCGCCGACGCCTCGACGTTCGCCGGCTCCCGCTCGGACACGCTGATGCTCGTGCGGGCCGATCCCGCGGCAGGACACGCTCTCGATGCTCTCGTTCCCTCGCGATCTCGTCGTGCCGATCTACTGCTCCGGCGACACGGTCTACACGCACGACCGCATCAACTCCGCCTGGTCGCTCTGCCCGACCGGGCCGGAAGGGACGCTCGACACCGTGGAGCACCTGACGGGTCTGAGGATCAACTACCTGATCACGGTCGACTTCCACGGCTTCAAGCAGCTCGTGAACAAGCTGCACGGCGTCTACATGAACGTCGACCACCGCTACTACAACCCGCCGAACAGCGGGTACGCGGCGATCGACCTCCACCCCGGGTACCAGAAGCTCGACGGGGGGCAGGCGCTCAACTACGTTCGCTTTCGCCACACCGACTCCGACCTCTACCGCCTGGCCCGGCAGCAGCTCTTCCTCGACGCGCTGAAGGGCCGCCTCGCCCGCAACCTCTCGATCACGGACATCCCGCGCGTCATCAGCGCGATCAAGGGAAGCGTGCAGATCGGCCGCGGCGGCGGCGGAGCGCCGAGCATGTCCGAGATCCAGTCGTACGCGGGGCTCGCCTACCACCTGCCGGCCGGGCATCTCTTCCGGAACACGATCGACCCGTCGCTGCTGCAGCCGTACGGGCCGCAGAGCTACGAGTTCATCGCCCCGCAGTCCGCGATCGACGACGTCGTCAACTCGTTCCTCCACCCGGACGTGACGTTGCCGGCGCGTGCGAACTCACAGGCGCTCGGGACGAAGCCGAAGCCCAAGAAGCCGCACCGCCTGAAGGCTTCGCAGATAACGACGCTCGTGCTCAACGCCGGGAACACGCCGGGCCGCGCCTCGAACACGACCTACCTGCTGGGACAGCTCGGCTACGCGACGAAGCAGCTGCCGCCCTCGATCCCGGCCAACGCTCCGAGTCAGACCTTCGAGACGAACGTCTACTACGACCCGGTCCAGCCTGGGGCGAAGCAGGCTGCCGACCGGCTGAAGCCGCTCTTCGGGGCGCACGCCCGGGTCGTGCCCCTCTCGCCGGCGATCGCACCGTACGCACAGCAGGCCGGCAATCCGCTCACGGTGGTCGCCTTCGGGACGAGCTTCGACGGAACCCTCGTGACGTCGCCGCCCCCTGCGCAGACGCCGCCCGCGCAGCCTGCCCTGGTCTCCGACGGCGTGAGTGCGACGGAGGGAGCGCTGAGCTCGGTCGCCTCCTCCGTTCCGTTCAAGCTGATGGTCCCGCACGAGATCGCGAGCGGCTCGCGGCTCTCCTCGAGCGAGGGTCTTCGCGTCTACAAGCCGCTCCAGCATCAGCACACGGCCGCGATGACGTTCGTCACGCCCGCCGGCAACGTGTACTGGCAGATCGAGGAGACGACGTGGAACTCGGCGCCGATCCTCGCGAACCCGACGGGGCGCGTGACGCTGGGCGGCCGCCATTTCGACCTCTACACCACCGGCGGCCACATCCACATGATCGTTCTGCGCAGGCCGAAAGCGCGAGCTACTGGGTCGTCAACACGCTGCTCGACGCCCTCTCGAACGAGACGATGGTCGCGATCGCCAAGAGCCTGGCTGCCGCTCGGCAAGTAGGCTTGTGCTCCGGCAGACGATGAAGGGGAGTTAGCCCGTTGGCAAGGATCGGCATGTTCGGTGCCGGCTACGTCGGTCTCGTCACCGGCGCCTGCTTCGCCGACCTCGGACACGAGGTCGTCATCCGCGACATCGTGCCGGAGCGGATCGAGCGGCTCCGTGCCGGCGAGGTGCCGATCTACGAGCCGGGTCTCGACACGGTACTCGAGCGGAGCCGCGACCGGCTGAGCTTCACGCACGATGTCCGCGAGGCGGTCGACGGCGCCGACTTCCTCTACGTCGCGGTCGGAACGCCCCCGACGTACTCGGGAGACGCCGACCTGACCGCCGTCTGGGGCGTGATCGACGAGCTCCCGCGCGACGTGCCGGGGCGACCGGTCGTGGTCATGAAGAGCACCGTTCCCGTCGGCACCGGCGAGCACGCGCGCGCGCGACTGGATGGTCGAGGTCTGCGCGATGTCGGCTACGTCTCGAATCCGGAGTTCCTCGCCGAGGGGAGCGCGATCTCCGACTTCATGAACCCCGACCGGGTCGTCGTCGGGGCCTTCGTTCCCGAGGACGGCGAGCGCGTCGCCGAGCTCCATGCCGGGATCCCGACGGAGGTCCTCCACACCGACGTCCCCTCGGCAGAGCTGGTGAAGCTCGCCGCGAATGCGTTCCTCTCCACGCGCATCAGCTTCATCAACGAGATCGCGAACGTCTGCGAGCTCGTCGGCGCCGACGTGGTCGACGTCGCCCGGGGCGTCGGGCTCGATCACCGGCTCGGCCCGCACTTCCTGCGCGCCGGAATCGGCTTCGGAGGCAGCTGCTTCCCGAAGGACGTCACCGCGCTCAAGCAGCTCGCCGGGAACTCCGGCTACCCGTTCCTTCTCCTGCAGGCGGTGTGGGAGGTGAACGAGCTGCAGAAGCGGCGTGTCGTCCAGAAGCTGCAGAAGCGCCTCGGCAGCCTCCGCGGGCGGACGGTGGCGCTGCTCGGCCTCGCGTTCAAGCCCGATACCGACGACATGCGCGAGGCGCCCAGCCGTGTGATCGCCTATCGCCTGCTCGCGGAGGGCGCCGCTGTCCGCGCATGGGATCCCGTGGCGCATCCGGACGACCTCCCCGGAGTCGAGATCTGCGACTCGGTGCTCGCTGCGGTGCAGGGTGCCGACGCCGCCGTGATCGTCACGGAATGGCCGGAGCTGCGGGAGCTCGTGTCGCCGGAGGTGCGGGAGGCGATGGCCCAGCCGGTCATCGTGGACGGCCGGAACCTCCTCGACCCTGCTGCCGCGATCGCCGCCGGCTTCGTGTACGAGGGGATCGGGCGTCCGGGGCGGGCGACGCCGAACGGTGCGCTTCTCGCGCTCGACGCGGAGCCGAGCGCCTGATGGAGGCACTCCTGCTCGCGGGCGGCAAGGCGGAGCGGCTCGGGGAGGCGGCGCAGGGTCTGCCCAAGCCGCTCGTCCCGGTCGCCGGCTTTCCGCTCGCCGAGTACACCGTTGCACGGCTGGTCGCCGCGGGCGTCGAGCGTATCGTCGTCGCGTGTCGTGCCGGACAGGAGGACGCGTTCGTGAACGCGCTCGGCGGCCTCGGAGCGGAGATCGAGCCGGTCGGCGAGGAGGAGCCGCTCGGCCGCGGCGGCGGCCTTCGGCTGGCCGCCTCCCGCAGGCGCGAGAGCGGGAGCGCGCTCGCGCTGAACGGCGACGAGCTGCTCGACGTCGACTACGGCGCGCTCCTCGCAGAGCACGAGCGGAGCGGTGCGGCGGCCACGATCGTCGTCGCGCAGGTGCACTCGCCTTTCGGAGTCGTGGATCTCGCCGACGACGGCACCGTCAGCGGCTTCCGCGAGGGGCCGAAGCTGCCCGACTGGGTCAACTCCGGCGTCTACGTCCTCGGCGAGGAGGCGCTCGCACGCCTGCCCGAGCGGGGCGACCACGAGCAGACGACGTTCCCGGAGCTCGCCGCCGAGGGGAAGCTGCACGGCTTCCGCCACGAGGGCGTATGGCTCACGGTCAACACGCCGAAGGACCTGCGGCGCGCCGAGGCGTTCATGGACGAGCATCCGGAGTGGCGACCGCGCAGGAGAATCGCGTGAGCCGTCCCCGTCTCCACCGGCGCCGGGAGCGCGCGTGAACGACGGCGTCGACTCGCCCAACCTCGAAGGTCTCGACCGGTGGGCGTTCTCCCCGCGGCGGGTCGACAAGCCCTGGGGGTGGGAGTTGATCTGGGCGCACACCGAGCAGTACGTCGGGAAGGTGCTCTACGTGCGTGCCGGGCAGTCGCTCTCCCTGCAGTTCCACCGAGAGAAGGACGAGAGCTGGTACGTCGAGAGCGGCCGAGCCGAGCTCGAGCTCGGCGACGCGGGCGACGCGATCCTCAACAGGGAGGTCGTGACGGCCGGCGCCTGCTTCCGGTACCGACCGGGGACGGTGCACCGTGTCACCGCGCTCGAGGACACGACGATCCTCGAAGTGTCGACGCCCCACCTCGACGACGTCGTGCGGCTCGAGGATCGGTACGGGCGGGAGGGGACGTCCGAGCCGTAGTCCCGGCTCTCCGGGGAGGCCAAGCTTGACACGCGTGTGTTAAGGTGATCCCCGTGGATGGACTGAAGGTCGGCGATGCGGCTGCGCGGACCGCGTGGTCGCCGAGGATGCTCCGCTACCTCGAGCAGGCCGGCCTCGTCGTTCCCCGCCGGACGCGCGGCGGCTACCGCCTCTACGGCCTGCGCGAGCTCAACCAGCTCCGCACGCTCGCAGACCTGCGCGCCCGCTTCGGCCTTGCCATCTCCGACCTCGTCTTCGCGTCGCGGCTCCGGCACGAGCCCGAGCTCCGCAAGGCCGTCGACGGCTGGCTCGCCGGCGCCGACGACCTGGCCTGGGTCGAGTGGGAGCAGCGCAAACACGAGCGGCTTCTGGCCGCCTGACGAAACGGAAGGGAACGATGGCAGCCACGAAGCGCTACGACGTCAAGGATCTCGCCCTGGCCGCGGAAGGCAAGCGGCGGATCGAGTGGGCCGACCGGCAGATGCCGGTCCTCGCCGCGATTCGGGAGCGGTTCGAGCGGGAGCAGCCGCTCGCCGGCTACCGGGTCTCCGCGTGCCTGCACGTCACGACCGAGACCGCGAATCTCATGCGGACGCTGAAGACCGGGGGTGCGGAGGTGGTGCTCTGCGCATCGAACCCGCTCTCGACCCAGGACGACGTCGCTGCGGCGCTCGTCGACGAGTACGACATCTCCGTCTTCGCGATCAAGGGCGAGGACAACGACACCTACTACGCGCACATCGAGGCCGCGGTCGACCACAAGCCGCACTTCACGATGGACGACGGCGCCGACGTGATCGGCGTCCTCCACTCCGCGCGCCGCGAGCAGCTCGGCGACATCATCGCGGGCACCGAGGAGACGACGACCGGCGTGATCCGCCTGAAGGCGCTCGAGGCGGAGGGGAAGCTCGGCTTCCCGATCATCGCCGTCAACGAGGCGCAGACCAAGCACATGTTCGACAACCGCTACGGCACGGGACAGTCCACGATCGACGGGATCATCCGCGCGACGAACGTCCTGCTCGCCGGCAAGCGCTTCGTCGTCTCCGGCTACGGCTGGGTCGGCCGGGGGGTCGCGAACCGCGCACGCGGGATGGGCGCCCTCGTGCTCGTCACGGAGGTCGATCCGCTGCGCGCGCTCGAGGCGACGATGGACGGCTTCGAGGTGATGCCGATCGCCTCCGCGGCCGAGATCGGCGACATCTTCTGCACCGCGACCGGCGACAAGCACGTGATCGCCCGCGAGCACATCGAGCGCATGCGCGACGGCGCGATTCTCGCGAACACGGGTCACTTCAACGTCGAGATAGACATCCCGGCGCTGCGCGACCTCGCCGTCGAGACGCGGATGGCGCGCGAGCTCGTCGAGGAGTTCACGCTCGCCGACGGTCGGCGGCTGTATCTCATCGCCGAGGGCCGGCTCGTCAACCTGTCCGCGGCGGAAGGGCACCCGGCTCTCGTGATGGACATGTCCTTCGCCAACCAGGCGCTGGCGCTCGAGTACGCGTCGCGGCATGCCGGCGAGCTCGACCGGAAGGTCTACCCGGTGCCGGCGGAGATCGACGCCGAGATCGCCCGCCTGAAGCTCGCCACGATGGGGATCGGCATCGACACGCTCACCGAGGAGCAGGCGAAGTACCTGGCCTCGTGGGACGAGGGCACGTGAGTCATCCGGCCAGGTCTCCCGCCGACACGTCCGGTGTCTGTCACCGGACGTGTCGATCGCGGACCCGGCCTCGGTGGGCCGGCGGTCCGGCCCAAACCCGCCCGATCCGCCGCGACTTGTCCCGTGGGGCCACGTCCGGTGTCTGTCACCGGACGTGGCCCGCGTGGGCATGAGCAGCGACCTCGAGCCGGAGCGCATCGTCCGTCTCGAGGAGGGACTACCGGCTGTCGTGCTCCTCGACCAGCGGCGACTTCCCGACTCCGTCGTCGAGGTCGAGTGCCGTACCTCCGCCGAGGTGGCGGAGGCGATCCGGGCGATGGTCGTGCGCGGCGCGCCTGCGATCGGCATCGCCGCCGCGTACGGGCTCGCGCTCGCGGCACTTCTCGGCGAGGATCTCGCCGAGGCGACGCGTGCGCTCGCTGCGTCTCGCCCGACCGCGGTGAACCTTCCCTGGGCGCTCGCACGCATGCGAGACGAGCCGTCGCCGGAGCAGGCCCGGGCGCTCCATCGCGAGGAGGTCGATCGCTGCCGTCGGATGGCCGCGCACGCGGCCGATCTCTTCGGTGTGGGGACGCGCGCCCTCACGCACTGCAACGCGGGTGGCCTCGCCACCGGCGGGTACGGCTCGGCCGTGGGGGCGCTTCGTGCTGCCTGGGAGCGAGGGCTGCTCGCGCACGTGCTCGTCGACGAGACGCGGCCGCTGCTTCAGGGTGCGCGCCTGACCGCGTGGGAGCTCGAGCAGCTGGGCATCGCGCACGCGGTGATCGCCGACTCCGCGGCCGCCTCGCTGATGGCACGCGGAGAGGTCGACCTCGTGGTGACGGGCGCCGACCGTATCGCCGCGAACGGAGATACGGCGAACAAGATCGGGACATACTCCCTCGCCGTGCTCGCCGCCTATCACCGCATCCCGCTCTACGTCGTCGCGCCGACGTCCACGATCGATCCTGCTTCGCCCGGCGGCTCTGCGATCCCGATCGAGGAGCGCGACCCGTCCGAGGTGACCTCAAGGTTCCCGGCCCGCAACCCGGCGTTCGACGTCACGCCGGCGGGGCTGATCGCGGCGATCGTGACCGAGCGCGGCGTCCACCGGGCTCCCTACGAGGAGTCGCTCGGATGAAGGTGGTCATCCTCGGCGCCGGCTACGCGACCCGCCTTCTGCCGCTGACCGAGTCAGTGCCGAAGCAGCTTCTGCCGCTCGGCGGGAGACCGATGCTCGACTGGATCCTCGACCGCGTGCGCGAGCTCGAGGAGGTCGACGCCGTCCACCTCGTGACGAACAGCCGCTTCGCCGACGCCTTCGAGGGCTGGGCGGCGCCGCACGGCGTCATCGTCCACGACGACGGCACGACCTCCAACGACGACCGTCTCGGCGCGGTCGGCGACCTCGGGCTCGTGGTGGAGCGCGCCGGTCTCGCGGGCGAGGAGCTGCTCGTCCTCGCGGGGGACAACCTGTTCGAGTTCTCGCTTCCGACGATGGTCGGCTGGTGGCGCTCGAAGGGGGAGGGGACGAGCGCGGTCGCGCTGTACGACTGCGGCGATCTGGAGCTCGCGACCCATTATGGAATCGCGGCCACCGACGACGGCGACCGCATCGTTCGCTTCGTCGAGAAGCCGAGCGATCCCCCGTCGACGCTTGCCGCGACCGTCGTCTACCTGCTGTCGCCCGAACACGTGCAGCTGCTCGAGACCTACCTCGCGGACGGCAACGGCGCCGACAACATCGGCAGCTTCCTCGGCTGGCTGGTCGTCCGGCGGGAGGTCTACGGCTACCGCTTCGAGGGCCTCTGGCACGACATCGGCAACCTCACCCAGCTTGGCGCGGCCGACAATCTCCTGCGTCGCCGGGTCGGACTGCCGGAACGGGCCGCGTACTCGCTCGACTGAGATCCGGCACGGACCCGTGAATCGGGCGTGCGTACGGTGGTCGTATGCTCGACCTGCTCTTGCCGCAGCGCTGCCTCGTCTGCGGGCGTGGCGGCCGGCAGCTCTGCCCGGCCTGCCGCGACGGGCTCTGCCGGCTCCGGCCGCCGCTGTGCGAACGCTGCGGCGCCCCGGTCGCCTGGCCGGTGCGGCGCTGCCGTGAGTGCGCCGGACGGCGGCTCGCCTTCGCCTCGGCTCGTGCCGCCGTCGCCTACGACCAGTCGGTGCGCGTGCTCGTCGCGGGTTGGAAGGAGCGGGGTCTGCGCAGGCTGGCCGACGACGCCGCGGTGCTCGTCGCCGAGCGGCTGCCGCGACCCGACGCGTCGGTCCTCACCTTCGTCCCGGCCGACCCCGACCGACGCCTGCGCCGGGGTCACCACCCGGCGGAGCGGCTCGCCTGCGCGCTCGCCCAGCGCTGGGAGCTTCCGTGCGCCGGCCTGCTCGGTCGGACGTCGGGCGCTCGCCAGCGCGGTCGCAGCCTCGCCGAACGGCGTCGAAACGTCTCGCACGTCTTCCACGCAGCCGGCCGCCCGCCGTCTCGCGTGCTCCTCGTCGACGACGTCTACACGACCGGCTCGACCGCCACCGCCGCGGCGTCCGCGCTCCGCAAGGCGGGGGCGCGGAAGGTCGACGTCGTCACGTTCGCGCGTGCGCTCCGCCTTTGAACGCATCCGAAAAACACCCTCATGCGTGGCTTAGGCGGCGGGAGTAGGGTTCGGTCAAGCGGAACAGACTGCGATCTGGGAGGCGGACGATGCAGCTTCACGTCAAGGGCAAGAACCTCGAGGTGAACGACTCCATCAGGAGCTACGCCGAACGCAAGCTCGGCAAGCTCGATCGCAAGCTCAAGGACTCGACGCGCGTGGAGGTCGAGCTGGCGGTCGAGCGGAACCCGTCGATCGCCGAGAGTCAGGTCGCCGAGGCGACCGTGTGGCTCAAGGGTCACACCCTGCACGCCCGCGAGGCGTCGCGCGACATGAAGGTGGCGATCGACGAGCTCGTCGACAAGCTGATCCGCCAGGTGAAGGACGTGCACGACAAGCGGGTCTCCCGCCGCAAGCATCCGGCCGAGCCGTCGTCCGAGGAGGACGTCGACGCGGCTGCCTCGGAGATCTAGGATCGTGGGGAAACCCATGGTTCCCCCGCGCTGAGATGCCGTTCTTCCGGCGGCGGGTGCCCCTGCACGAGCGGCTCGCACGCGAGGGGGGTCTCGAGTTGCGGCCGCAGCTCGAGACGGTGGACCCGCGCCCGCCGCTCCTCGAGACCGGCATCCACGGGATTCAGAGGCCACGCTCCTGGGATGCGACCGTCACCGTCGACGCCGAGGGGATCGATGCACGCGAGGCGACGTTCGTCTCGCTTCCGGACGGCACGCTGCTCGTCGAGGAAGGCCCGGACACGGCCCTCGACCCGCTCGCCGAGGCGGTCGAGCGGGAGCTTCGTCCTCCGTACCGGGCGCGGGCCGTGCGCCGGGGCGAGTCGCTCTGGGCGGTGCAGGCGCGGCGGATCGAGGTGATCGAGCTTCCGGGCGCGCCGGACGGCGACACGCTCGACCTGACGCGTGCGGCGGAAGGCGCCTCCGAGCTGCGGGTCGACGGCGAGCGCGTCTTCGGAACCGTGCCGGCCCTGGAGGAGCGCGGCGCCCGCGAGGGCGCGGAGTTCGCCGTCCACGCGGAACGCCTCGACGGCGATCTGTGGGAGGTCCGGGCCGCGGCCCTCTAGCTCCGAAGGGGCCCGCCCACGCTCCCGCTACCCTTCGGGCATGGCACAGCAGCTCGGCGCCTTCGAGAAGGTCCTGCGCGTCGGCGAGGGCCGCCGCCTCAAGCGGCTCGGCGAGCAGGCGGCGTACATCACGTCGCTCGAGCCCGACTTCGAGAAGCTCTCGGATGCCGAGCTCGGCGCGAAGACCGTCGAGTTCCGACAGCGTCTGGAGAACGGCGAGTTGCTCGACGAGCTCCTCTTCGAGGCCTTCGCCGCGGTCCGCGAGGCACGCAGGCGCGCGTCCGGCCAGCGGATGTTCGACGTCCAGCTGATGGGCGGGATCGTGCTGCACGAGGGCGACGTGGCCGAGATGAAGACCGGCGAGGGCAAGACGTTCGTCGCGAGTCTCGCCCTCTATCTGAACGCGCTGACGGGTCGCGGCACGCATCTGGTGACGGTCAACGACTACCTCGCCCAGCGCGACGCGGAGTGGAACCGGCCGGTCTACGAGCTGCTCGGGATGCGGGTCGCCTACATCGAGAACATGATGCCGTTCCGGCCACGGCGCGAGGCCTATCTCGCCGACGTCACCCACGGGACGAACTCCGAGTTCGGCTTCGACTACCTGCGCGACAACATGGCCGTCTCGCTGGAGGGAGTCGTCCAGCGCGGGCACCCGTACGCGATCGTGGACGAGGTCGACTCGATCCTCATCGACGAGGCACGGACGCCGCTGATCATCTCCGGCGAGCCCGAGGTCGCTGCCCAGATCTACTACGACTTCGCCCGCGTCGCGAAGCAGCTCGTGCCGTATGCGGCGCAACCGGGCGACCCGAAGGGGGCCGCGGAGGCCGCGGGCGCCGACTACGAGTTCGACGAGAAGCACAAGACGGTCGGCGTCACCGAGCAGTGCGTGGCGAAGGTGGAGCGTGCGTTGCGGATCGACAACCTGTACGCGCCGCAGAACTCGCAGCTCGTCAACCACCTGACCCAGGCGCTGAAGGCGGAGTCGCTCTACCACCGCGACTTCGAGTACGTCATCCAGGACGGCGAGGTGAAGATCGTCGACGAGTTCACCGGCCGGATCATGGAGGGCCGCCGGTGGAGCGAGGGGCTCCACCAGGCGATCGAGGCGAAGGAGGGCGTCCGCATCCAGGAGGAGCACCAGACGCTCGCGACGATCACGCTCCAGAACTACTTCCGTCTCTACGAGAAGCTCGCAGGCATGACCGGCACCGCGAAGACGGAGGAGAAGGAGTTCGTCGAGATCTACGACCTCAACGTCGTCGAGATCCCGACGAACGTCCCGGTCGAGCGTGTCGACCAGCAGGATCTCGTCTTCAAGACGAAGGAGGGCAAGTTCGCCGCCGTCGTCCGCGACATCAAGGAGCGCCACGAGAAGGGGCAGCCCGTGCTCGTCGGCACGATCGCCGTCGAGACCTCCGAGTACCTCGCGCAGCTCCTCACCCGTCAGGGGATCGTCCACAACGTCCTGAACGCGAAGGAGCATGCCCGCGAGGCCGAGATCATCAAGGACGCGGGCCAGGTCGGCGCGGTCACGATCGCGACCAACATGGCCGGCCGCGGCGTCGACATCAAGCTCGCCGACACCGTCGTCGAGCGCGGCGGCCTCTACGTCCTCGCCACCGAGCGGCACGAGTCGCGCCGCATCGACAACCAGCTGCGGGGCCGCTCCGGCCGCCAGGGCGACGCCGGCGAGTCGCGCTTCTACCTCTCCGGCGACGACGATCTCGTGCGCCTGTTCGCCGGCGACCGGATCAAGGGGATCATGGAGCGCTTCAAGATCCCGGAGGACCAGCCGATGGAGGCGAAGATCCTCAGCCGGCAGATCGAGGGCGCGCAGAAGAAGGTCGAGGAGCAGAACTTCGTCATGCGCAAGAACGTCCTCAAGTACGACGACGTGCTCAACCGGCACCGTGGCCGGATCTACGAGCAGCGCCGCCAGGTGCTCGAGGGCGAGGATCTCTCGGCGCAGGTCAAGCTCTGGATCGAGGAGGTTGTCGAGGACACGGTCATCCAGTACACCCAGGAGGAGTACTCGGAGGACTGGGACCTCGTCGCCCTGACGAACGCCATGGCGGCGCTCTACCAGACCGAGATCACCGCCGACGAGCTGCGCGAGGACCTCGGGGAGATCACCCGCGAGGCGCTCGTCGACGAGTTCCGGACGGATGCGGCGGACGAGTACGAGGCCAAGGAGGACGAGTTCGGCGCGGAGCTGATGCGCGACCTCGAGCGCTTCGTCGTCCTGCAGGTCGTGGACGTTCGCTGGCGCGAGCACCTCGAGAACATGGAGTACCTGCGGGAGGGCGTGCACCTGCGGGCGATGGCCCAGAAGGATCCGCTCGTCGAGTACACCGCCGAGGGCGAGCTGATGTTCACCGATCTCGGGCGCGTGATCCGCGCGGAGGTCGTGCTGCATCTGTTCCACGCCGAGCTCGCGCCGCCGGAGGAGGGGGCAACCCCTGCGGAGCTCCTGCCGCAGCCCGGTCCGAACGGAGGGGCGAACGGTCAGAACCTCCGCTACGAGCACCGGACGAGCGCCGGCGCCGAGGTGATCGACGCGGCCCTCGGCGCGGGGGCGAGCACCGCAGCGGCGATCCCAGCCGCGGCGCCAACGGCCGTCCAGACCGTCCACGCGAGCCCGCACGAGAAGCTGGGTCGCAACGACCCGTGCTGGTGCGGCAGCGGCAAGAAGTTCAAGAAATGCCACGGCGCCTGAGCGCTGACGCGCTCGAGCGCTGAGAGGGCGCCGCCCGCCCCGGTACCATGGCGGGGCGATGGCCGAGCACGACGAGATTCCGCTCACCGAGCAGCTCGAGGAGATCGGGGTCCAGCTCGACTGGGTCCGTGGTTACCTTTGACCCGGCAAGGCTGAAGACCCGCCTCGCGGGGCTCGAGGAGGAGCTCGGGCAGCCCGGCTTCTGGGACGACCAGCAACACGCGGCGGCCGTCTCCGCCGAGCACGCGCGCCTCTCGCGGCGGCTCGAGCGCTACGAGCGCCTGAGCGGCGAGTACGAGGACTCCAAGGAGCTGCTCGAGCTCGATCCCGAGCTCGCCGACGGCGTCCGGGCCTCGATCGCGCCGCTCCGTCGCGAGCTCGAGCGCCTGCAGGAGGACGCCCTGTTCAGCGGCGAGTACGACGCGGGAGACGCGGTCGTCACGATCCAGGCCGACGCGGGCGGCACGGACGCGCAGGACTGGGCGGAGCTCCTCCTGCGCATGTATCTGCGCTGGGCCGACGACCGCGGATTCAAGACCGAGATGATCGACACGAGCCCCGGCGAGGAGTACGGGATCAAGTCGGCGACGTTCACCGTGCGCGGCGACAACGCCTACGGGATCCTGAAGGCGGAGCGGGGCAAGCACCGGCTCGTCCGGCTCAGTCCCTTCGACCAGGCGCACCGCCGCCACACGAGCTTCGCGCAGGTGATCGTCGCGCCGTTGCTCGAGGAAGCGGGAGAGATCGAGATCGACGAGGACGACCTCCGCATCGACACGTTCCGCTCCTCCGGAGCGGGCGGTCAGCACGTCAACAAGACGGACTCGGCGGTGCGGATCACGCATCTCCCGAGCGGGATCGTCGTCTCGGTCCAGAACGAGCGGAGCCAGGGCTCGAACAAGGAGACCGCGCTGAAGATCCTGCGCTCGCGTCTCGCCGAGAAGGCGGAGGAGGAGCGGGAGGCGGAGCTCGCCCGCGAGCGCGGCGGCGTCACCATGGGATTCGGCGGCAATGCCATTCGCAGCTACGTCCTCCATCCGTACCAGCTCGTCAAGGACCACCGCACCGAGCACGAGGTCGGGAACGCGCAGGGCGTTCTCGACGGCGACCTCGACGGATTCATCCGGGCCTACCTCCTCCAGGTGGCGGGCCGTCCGGAAGGAAACGGGGGATAGGCCGCCGAAGCGTCCGCTAGAGTGGAGCCGCTTCGCCACTCTGACCGGGCCTCGGGCGCTTCCCAGACGCACAGCCCGCCGAACTCGAACCGGTAGGACGTGACAGATCTCCAGATAGAGCCCGCTCCGCTCGCCGAATCGTCGCAGAGCAGGGACGAGCAACGTCCAACTGCGGGCTCGATGATCGTGTTCGAGCAGGTGACGAAGGTCTACGAGCCGGACGTCGCCGCGCTCCGCGACGTCTCGTTCGGCATCGACAAGGGCGAGTTCGTCTTCATCGTCGGCGCCTCCGGCTCGGGGAAGTCGACGTTGATCAGGCTGCTGCTCCGGGAGCTCGAGGCGACGCGCGGCCGGATCATCGTGGGCGGCCGTGACCTCGGCCGGCTCAAGGGCTCACAGGTGCCGCTGCTCCGGCGCAACATCGGGTGCGTCTTCCAGGACTTCAAGCTGCTGCCGAGCCGAACCGCCGCCGACAACGTGGCGTACGCGCTGAAGGTGCAGGGCGAGAGCCGCGCCTCGATCCGCCGCAAGGTGCCCGAGGTGATGAACATGGTCGGGCTCTCGCACAAGATGAGCTCGTTCCCCGACG
The DNA here is from genome assembly GCA_963762675.1 of uncultured Thermoleophilia bacterium. Lineage (GTDB taxonomy): Bacteria > Actinomycetota > Thermoleophilia > Gaiellales > Gaiellaceae > Palsa-739. Next base: position 852,270 of record CAVXLS010000003.1, read on the forward strand.
AGCTCTCCGGCGGCGAGCAGCAGCGGGTCTCGATCGCGCGCGCGGTCGTCAACCACCCGCCGCTCCTGGTCTGCGACGAGCCGACCGGCAACCTCGACCCGGACACCTCGGTCGGGATCATGCAGCTCCTCTACCGGATCAACCGTGCCGGCACGACCATCCTGATGGTCACGCACGACCGGGAGATGGTGGACAAGATGCGCAAGCGCGTGATCGCGCTCGACGGCGGCCGCGTGGCCCGCGACGAGCGCCGAGGCGGGTACACGTCGGAATGAGCGTCGCCCGCCTTCGGCTCGCTCCCGTGGGGGAAACCAGGTTCCCCCACGTTGCCCCCTTCGTCTGCTTCGTGTGGGGAGCCTCCGGTTCCCCACACCCGCTCCACGCGCTCACAGGTCGTCGGAGGATGACCTGTGAGCCGCGTCCGCCTGCTGTTCAGCGAGGCGTGGTCCTCGATCAGGCAGAACATCTCGACGACGGTCGCGGCGACGATGACCGTCCTGATCGGGATGTTCCTGCTCGGCCTCTTCATCGCGCTCGGCACCTGGGTGCTCTCGTGGTCGAACCACGTGCAGCGAGAGCTGCAGGTGAAGGTCTTCTTCGCGGCCACGGCGACGCCGCAGCAGGAGGCGTTCGTCCATGCCCGCCTCAAGGCCGATCCCCGCGTCAAGAGCGTCGCATTCGTGTCCAAGGCGGCGGCGGAGGAGAAGATGCGCAAGCAGTTCCCGTCGCTCTACAAGACGCCGCTCCCGTCGAATCCGCTGCCCGACTCCTACGTCGTGACGCCGTTGAAGGCGGCGGACACGCCGCTGATCGGGCAACGCGTCAAACAGGCGCACTGGGCCGGCGTCGACGACGTCAACTGGGGTGCCGCCACCGCCCACCGAGTGCTGACGATCGCCGAGGTGATCTGGGTGGTCTTCCTGGTCGCGGTCGTGCTGCTCGTCGTCGCCTCGACCCTCCTGATCGCGAACACGATCCGCCTCTCCATCTTCGCGCGACGCCGCGAGATCGAGGTGATGAAGCTCGTCGGCGCGACGAACTGGTTCGTGCGAGGCCCGTTCATGCTCGAGGGTCTGCTCTGCGGCATCGCCGGCTCAGCGCTCGCGGTCGCCCTGCTCGTGGTCGGCAAGGAGGTCGCGCTGCCGTCGATCCTGCCGCACATCGGCGGCGGCTCCGACGTCCATGCGCTCCCCTTCGAGCTCAACGCGATCGCGCTCGTCGGGGCGGGCCTCCTGCTCGGGGCGGCAGGCTCGGGTCTGACGCTGCGCCGCTTCCTGCAGGTCTAGCACGGGGGAAACGGGTTTTCCCCGAGTGCCCCTTCCTCGTCGCGGCGCGTGACGGATCGCTCGTGCGCTCCGGGGGAGAGCGTGGTCTCCCCTCCGCGCGCGGAAGGTCTCTGACTCGGCCGGCGAGGGTCCACGAGCTGGAATGGCCGGCAAGGGCGGCCAGCCGGTCGGGGCCGTGCCCTGGGCACCGAACGGGAGGTCGTGAGATACTCGACGATTGGGATGCGGCGCCTCGTGCTCCCGATGGCTGCAACGCTCGTCGCCGGAGCGTTTCTGCTCGGCTACGGGCTGTCGCGCGGTGACCGCGCCACGACCCCCGTCGCGCTCCCGACGGTCGTCGATCAGGTGCGCGAGGCGTTGCAGGCGCGCTACTACCGCCCGGTGCCGCCGCGCCTGCTACGGCTCGGGTCGGTCGAGGCGATGCTCTCCGCGCTCGCCGACCCGTACACCGAGTATCTGCCGCACGCGGACTACGAGCTGCTCGAGCAGGAGATCGCCGGGAGCTACGTCGGGATCGGCGTCAGCGTCGTCCCCGGCCCGTCGGGTCTCGTCGTTCTCGCCACCAGGCCGGGGCCGGCGCGCGTGGCCGGTATCCGCGCCGGCGACACCATCGTTCGAATTGGTTCGGCTCCCGCCGTCCGCCTGGGCCTGACCCAGGCGATGACGCGGATCGGCGGGCCGCTCGGCACGCGCGTCCAACTGGAGCTGCTCCGCGCCGGGCAGGTGCGCTGGGTGAGCGTCCCGCGCGAGCAGATGGAGGCGCAGAACGTTCAGGGGCGCCTCGTGACCTTCGCCGGGCGCCGCTGGGCGGACGTCAAGGTCTCCGCGTTCGCGAAGGGGACGGCTGCCAGGCTTCGCGGCACGGTCCGGAGGCTGCAGCGTCGCGGCGCCGCCGGTGTCGTGCTCGATCTCCGAGACGACCCGGGAGGGCTGCTGAAGGAGGCCGTCTCGGTGGCGTCCCTGTTCGTCGACCATGGCGTGGTCGTCACTCTCCGCGGCGCGCACCAGCCGCCGACGGTCTATCGTGCCCACGGCGACGTCGCGACGACGCTTCCGCTCGTCGTGCTCGTCGACCGCTCGACGGCCAGCTCCGCGGAGGTCGTCGCGGCGGCCCTGCACGACCATCGCCGGGCGACGATCGTCGGCGAGCGGACGTACGGAAAGGCGCTCGTGCAGTCGATCGACCCGCTCGGGGACGGCGGCGCGCTCGAGTTGACCGTCGCGCACTACTACACGGCGAGCGGCGCGGACATCTCGGGAATCGGCGTGGTGCCGGACGTGCGGGCGGTCGACGGGCCGCGTACGCCCATGGACGAGGCGCTCGCGACGGGGTTGCAGGTGCTCGCTCGACCCACGAGCTAGAGCGCCTGCGGCGTCCCCACCGACGTGGATCCGCCTCCGGCTGACGTCGCGTTCGCATCTGTTGGCCTCCGGCCTCGAGGCTCGCGCCCCGAGCAACGGTGTACCCCTCACGATTGTCGGGCCGAGCCGGCCGGCGTCGGTACCGTGACTCCATGCCCGGCGGACGTCAACCAACGACAGAAACGGCCGAGCCGCAGCGACCGACATGCGTCCGGCAGCCGCGCTCGAAGCCGGTCTCCGAGCTGACGGTCCGCCTCCCCGAGCGCCATACCGAGCCCGAGACCGTCGTCGCCCATCTCGGGCCGACGAACTCCGGCAAGACGCACGATGCGCTCCGCTTCCTCGTGGAAACCGGTCGCGGCGTCTACGCCGCGCCGCTGCGGATGCTCGCGCAGGAGGCGCACCGCCGTCTCGCCGGCGAGCTCGGCGACGAGCTGGTCGGGCTCGTGACCGGCGAGGAGCGGGTGAACCCGGGGGCGCCGATCGTCTGCTGCACCGCGGAGATGGCACCGATGCGAGGCGAGACGCTCGTGCTCGACGAGGTGCAGTGGGCCGAGGACGAGGAGCGCGGCTCGGCATGGACCCGGTTGATGCTCGGGGGCGAGTACCGCCACGTCCTCCTGCTGGGGGCGGTGGAGGCGCTGCCGCTCGTCCGGCACGCCTTCCCGCAGGCGGAGCTCCGGTTCTTCGAGCGCAAGGCGCCGCTCGACTGGGTCGGGAAGCGGGGGATCGCCGGTCTCGGGACCGGCACCGTCGTCGTCGCCTTCAGCCGTCGGGCCGTGATCGGGCTCGCCGGCGAGCTGAACCAGCTGCATCCGGGCCGTGTCGTCTGCCTCTACGGCGCGATGCCGCTCGCCTCCCGGCGCGAGGAGATCGACCGCTTCCTCGACCGGCGTGCGGACGTCTGCGCGGCGACCGACGTTCTCGGGCACGGCGTGAACCTGCCCTGCGAGACGCTGCTCTTCGCGGAGACGACGAAGTTCGACGGGCGCGAGCGGCGCGACCTCGAGCCGTGGGAGATCGCCCAGATCGCCGGCCGCGCCGGCCGCTACGGGTTTCACGAGCGCGGTCACGTCGGGGTCCTCACCGGCGTTCCCTGGGCCGACCCCGACCCGGAGCTCGTCCGTGCGGCCCTCACCCCGCACGTCGAGCTGTCGGGCGGCCACTGGGGGTATCGCGTCGTGGACACCGGCCGACTGCGGCCGCAGCTCTCCGATCTGAACGTCCGGGCCGTGGACGAGCTCGAGCCGGCGCTGCACGCCTGGCGTCACGCAGCGCTCCGCTTCTGGAGCGTCGACGGTTGGCTCACGGTCGAATCGATCCAGCCGCTGCTGTCCCGGCTCGACGCAGTTCGCGACGCGCTCCGGCACAGCCGCCGCCGGCTCGAGCTCGCGGACGTATGGCGACTGATGCAGGCGCCGATCGACGAGGACGCGTTGCCGCTCCTCGGGACGCTCGCTTCGGCGCTCGCGGGCGACCGCCCGCAGCAGACCGTGGTCGGCTGGATCCTCGACCCGCACCGGCTCGACGCGGCGGCGCTCGAGGAGGCCGAGCAGGCGGCGCGCGAAGCGTCGATCCTGCGCTGGTTCGCGCTCCAGTACCCGGGGGTTGCCGGCGTCACGATCGAGCGGGCGGCTGCGCTCGAGGAGGCCGCCTCGCGCCGGGTCGTCGAGCGGCTGCGCGCGGAGATCGACGATCCGACCATCGGCCGCTGCCGCGTCTGCGGCGCCCGGACCGCTCCCTGGGCCACGCTCTGCGACCGGTGCTTCATGGCGCGCGGCTATCGCACCGGCCGCCGGTAGGCGAAAACCCGTACGAGGCGTCGTGGCGGGCGCCGATGCCGCTGCGCCGCCGCTCCGGCAGGCTGCCGACATGTCAGAGAGCCAGTTCCAGATCCAGCACGACGCCTTCCGCGCCTGGACGGACGAGCTCCGGGCAGCGGCGCGGATCCTGCCCGAGCTCGACTCCGCCGCGCGGTTCGCGCTCGTGGCCGACCTCGTCGCGTTCCTCCAGGAGAAGGTCGAGCCGCACACGCACGTCGACGAGCAGGTGCTCTATCCGAAGGCTGCGTCGCGGATGGGCTCTCCGCTCGCCACCGCGTCGATGGCGTACGACCATCTCGCCATCCGCGCCTGGATCGCGAAGCTCGCAGAGGTCGACGAGCAGGACGTCGCGACCCTCCAGGAGCTGCTGTACGGCCTGGACGCCCTCATCCGCGTGCATCTCTGGAAGGAGGACGAGCTGATGGTCCATCCGCTCGGGTCTCCGACCTGGCCTGCGTCAGGCGCCTGAGGCGCTCCTAGCCGGCGTCACCCTTTCGGCGAGGTTCCTGCGGGAAACACGCGACGCGAGGCGGACGGCACGCGACGATCCTCCGAGTGTGAACCGCGACAGCCGCGATCGAGTCCTGGACTGGCACGAGGAGCTGCACCGGCTCGAGCCGGATCTGCTGCGATTGCCGGCGGCCGCCCGTCTCGCGGTGCGGGCGACGGTCGAGCGCTTTCTCCGCGAGGACGCCGAAGCGGAAGCCGCGCCGGGCGAGGGGCGCGCGGAGCCGCACGAGCACGCGCTCCACGACGCCGCGTAGACCCGCACGGCGCCGTCCCTACACTTCGCCGGATGGCGAGGCCGAGCGGAGAGAAGCTGATCGTCGACAACCGGCGGGCCCGGCACGAGTACCACCTCGGGGATCGCTACGAGGCGGGACTCGTGCTCACCGGCACCGAGGTGAAGTCGCTGCGGACCGGGAAGGCGACGCTGCACCAGGCGTACGCGGACGTCCGCGACGGTGAAGCGTGGCTGATCGGCCTCCACGTGCCCGAGTACGTCGAGGGAAACCGCTCGAACCACGAGCCGGACCGGCCGCGGAAGCTCCTCCTGCACCGGCGCGAGATCGACCGTCTCCTGAGCAGCGTGCGCGAACGGGGGCTGACGCTCGTCCCGACCCGACTGTACTTCCGCGACGGCCGCGTGAAGGTGGAGCTCGCGCTCGCACGTGGCAAGGAGCTCCGCGACAAGCGGCGCGACATCGCCGCTCGCGACGCCAGCCGCCAGATCGAGCGCGAGCTGAAGTCGGCGAACCGGTAGGCGAAGGCCGTCGCCTGCGTGAGCCGAGCCGCGTTATGCTCGGCCATCGGCGGCACGCCGCGCCGCCACGGGTGAAAGGAGGGGGTTGTGAGGAACGTGTCCCTCACGGTGAACGGCGTCCCCCACGAGCTGGCGCTCGAGCCGCGGGATCTGCTCGTCTACGTCCTGCGCGACCAGCTCGGGCTGACGGGGACGGTCGTCGGCTGCGACACCTCGTCCTGTGGCGCCTGCACGGTGCTGCTCGACGGGGAGTCGGTCAAGTCGTGCACGCTGCTCGGCGTCCAGGCCGACGGCTGCGAGGTGACGACGATCGAGGGGCTGGCGCAGGACGGGAGCCTGCACCCGCTCCAGGAGAGCTTCCACGAGCACCACGCGCTCCAGTGCGGCTACTGCACGAGCGGGATGGTGCTCGCCGCGGCGAGCCTGCTCGCCGAGAACCCGAACCCGACCGCGGCCGAGATCCGCCAGGGGCTCGAGGGCAACATCTGCCGCTGCACCGGCTACCAGAACATCGTCGAGGCGATCGAGGCGGTGGCGGGATGAGCGCGGCTCCGCAGGTCGAGACCCGCGCGGTGATCGGCACCCCGGTCGAGCGCAAGGAGGACGGCCCGCTTCTCCAGGGACAGGCGCAGTGGGTCGACAACATGCACACGCCGGACACGGTCTACCTCGGCGTCGTTCGCAGCCCCTACGCTCACGCGCGGATCGCGAAGGTCGACGTCGCGCCCGCGCTCGCACACGCGGACGTGGTCGCCGCCTGGACGGGCGAGGACCTCGCCGAGGACTGGACGGGTGGCCTGCCGTGCGCGTGGCTGCCGACGGAGGACACGAAGGCGCCGCTCCACCTGCCGCTCGCGACCGACAAGGCGTGCTACGCGGGCGACGGGGTGGCGGTCGTCGTGGCGAGGAGCCGTGCCGGCGCGGAAGACGCGATGGAGCTCGTCGAGGTCGAGTACGAGCCGCTGCCCGCGGTCGTCGACCTGGAGGCGGCGCTCGCCGACGGCGCGCCGCTCGTCCACGACGACTTCGGCACCAACCGCTCCTTCACGTGGACGCTCGAGAGCGAGGGCGGCGTCGAGCAGCTGTTCGCGGATGCGGACGTCGTCGGTGAAGGAGCGCTACCGGCAGAACCGGCTGATTCCGAACGCGATCGAGCCGCGGGCGGTCTTCGTCCAGCCGCTGCCCGGCCGCGGGCGAGTACACGATGTGGTCGACGACGCAGGTGCCGCACATCGCGCGGCTCCTGCTGAGCGTGCTCGTCGGGATTCCGGAGGCGAAGCTGCGCGTGATCGCCCCGGACGTCGGCGGCGGCTTCGGCTCGAAGCTGAACGTCTACGCCGAGGAGGCGATCGCGCTGGCAGCCGCCAAGCGGCTCGGGCGGCCGGTGAAGTGGACGGAGACGCGCAGCGAGGGGTATCTCGCCACGATCCACGGTCGCGACCAGATCCAGGAGATCGAGCTCGCCGCCACGGCGGAGGGGAAGATCACGGCGGTTCGGGCGCGGATCGTCGCAGGCATGGGCGCCTACCTGCAGCTCGTGACACCGGGCGTCCCGCTGCTCGGCGCGTGGCTCTACGGCGGGCTGCTACGCGGCCCCGGGCTACAGCTTCGAGTGCGTCGGCGTCTTCACGCACAACACTCCGACCGACGCCTACCGCGGTGCCGGCCGCCCGGAGGCGACCTATGCGATCGAGCGGGCGGTCGACGCGCTCGCGCGGAAGGTCGACAAGGACCCGGCAGAGCTCCGGCGGCTCAACTTCATCCGCGGCTTCCCGGCGACGATCGCCAGCGGGCTGACGATCGACTCCGGCGACTACGACGCCTCGCTCGACGCGGCGCTCGAGCAGATCGGCTACGACCGGGTGCGGGCCGAGCAGGCGGCGCGGCGGGAGGCAGGCGACCCGAAGCGGCTCGGAATCGGACTCTCGACGTACGTCGAGATGTGCGGGCTCGCGCCCTCGCGGATCCTCGGTGCGATCCGCTACGGGGCCGGCGGCTGGGACACGGCGACGATTCGCTGCCTGCCGACCGGAACGGTGCAGGTGGTCACGGGCACCTCGCCGCACGGCCAGGGTCACGAGACGTCGTGGTCGCAGATCGTGGCCGACCGGCTCGGCTACGACGTCGACGAGGTCGAGGTGCTGCACGGCGACACGTCGGTCTCTCCGCTCGGTATGGACACGTACGGCAGCCGGAGCCTCGCCGTCGGCGGCGTCGCCCTCTACTTCGCGGCCGAGCGGATCGCCGAGAAGGCGAAGAAGATCGCCGCGTACCGGATGGGCGTCGACGAGTCGCAGGTCGAGCACGTCTCGGGCACGTTCACCGGTCCCGAGAGCTCCATGATGCTGAAGGAGATCGCCCTCTCGGCGTGGACTGCCCACGATCTGCCCGACGGGATGGAGCCGGGGCTCGAGGCGATGTACGTCTACGACCCGCCGAACTTCTCGTGGCCGGCGGGTGCGCACGTCGCCGTCGTCGAGGTCGACACGGAGACCGGCGCCGTCGAGTTGCTGCGCTACGTCGCGGTCGACGACGTCGGCAAGGTGATCAACCCGACGATCGTCGAGGGACAGATCCACGGTGGCATCGCGCAGGGCGTCGCGCAGGCCCTCTACGAGGAGGCGGTGTACGACGACGACGGGAACCTGATGACGTCGTCGATGACGACGTATCTCGTCCCCTCGGCCGCCGAGTTCCCCGACTGGGAGCTCGGCCGCACCGAGACGCCGAGTCCGACGAACCCGCTCGGCGTGAAGGGAGTGGGGGAGACCGGCGCGATCGCGTCGCCCGCGGCCGTGATGAACGCGGTCGTCGACGCGCTCGCCCCGGACGGCGTCACCGCGATGGCCATGCCCGCGACACCCGAGCGAGTCTGGCGTGCGCTTCAGGAGGTGCGAGCATGATCCCGGCACCGTTCGACTACGAGGTCGCCGAGTCCGTCGAGCACGCGGTCTCGCTGCTCGGCGAGCGGGAGGAAGTGAAGCTCCTCGCCGGCGGCCACTCGCTCCTGCCGCTGCTGCGGCTGCGTGCGGTGCGTCCGTCGCTGCTCGTCGACGTCGGGCGGATCGAGGGGCTCTCGTACGTCCGTGACGCCGGCGAGTGGATCGCGATCGGAGCGCTCACGCGACACCACGACGTGGCGACGGCGCCGCTCCTGCAGGAGCACGACCCGCTCGTCTCCTACACGGCGGGGTCGATCGGCGACCCGCAGGTCCGGCACCGTGGCACGATCGGCGGCTCGCTCGCGCACGGCGACCCGGCCTCCGACCTGCCGGCGGTGCTGCTCGCGCTCGACGGAGAGGTCGACCTGACGGGGCCGGAGGGCTCGCGGACGGTCGCTGCCCGCGACTTCTTCACGGGCGTCTTCCAGACCGCTGCGGGACCGCAGGAGATGCTGACGGAGGTGCGCGTGCCGAAGCTCTCCGGCGACCACGTGTGGAGCTACCTCAAGTTCCACCGGCGTGCGCAGGACTGGGCGACCGTCGGAGTCGCCGCGGTCGCCAGGCGCTCGAACGGCGGGGTCTCCGACTCGGCGATCGCTCTCGTGAGCATGGGCGCGACGCCCGTGCGGGCAGCGGCGGCCGAGGCGGCCTGGAACGCGGGCGGCGACGCGAGCGCGGTCGCCGACGAGGGAACGCAGCCCGCGAGCGACACGAACGGCAGCGCCGAGTTCCGGCGGCATCTCGCCCGCGTCCTCGTCGGACGGGCCGTCGAAGAGGCGATGCAGCGCTGACGCAGAGGCGATGGACCGCCGCCGTCCCGCGGTTTCACGGTGGGACGGCGGCCGGTCGTCGTACGCGCCGGCTACGCCGGCGGCGGCTCGCTCTCGTCACCGCCGCCGAGGTCGGCGCTCGCCTGGAGGTACTGCTCGCGCTCGATCTCGCCTTTCGCGTACCGCATGCGCAGGACCGCGAGCGGGTCGTCGCCGCGGCGCGAGGGTAGAGCGGGGCCTGCCGTGGCGGCCGCCGGCTTGCCGCGGCCGAGCCTGCCTCCGAGCAGGAGAGAGGCGAGGAGCCAGACGATGCCGAGCACGATCACGAGCTGGAGCGCGAACACCGTCCAGCCGTACGCGCTCGGGCCGCCGTAGTGGTAGCCGAGGAAGTCCCTGCCGGGACCGTCGCCGAAGGGGGGATACCGGTTCATGTCTCGACGGTAGCCCGGCCCGGTGAGCGGCGACTAAGAACGCGTCTCACCGAGCCGGGGCGTTGCGGCGGGTACGGCCGGTGCCCGTCAGGCGGTGTCGGTGAGGTGGATCTGGACCGTGGAGGCGTCGACGCCTGCGTCCATCATCCCCTGTTTGAGCTCTGGAGAGGCGAAGAAGGAGTCGGCCGCGGCGCGGTCGGTGAAGTCGTGGCGGACGATCACGAGGTTCGCGTCGTCCTGTGAGCGCAGCACCTCCTGGTGGGTGACGCCCGCGGCGTTGCGCGCGTCGTCGAGGCTCTCGTAGACGGGCCTCCACGTGTCGTAGTCGGCGACGCGATGAAGCACGATCGCTGTGGTCATGGTGTCTCCCTTGCTCGCTGGTGTGGTTGCTGTCCGCCGTGGCTCAGGCAACGGCGGCCATGGGGCCGGCGAAGAGGTGCGCGACGTCGCGCGCGAACTGCTCAACGTCGCGCGGCTCGTGGCCGCTCAGCCTCCGGACGCTCTCGGTCGTCAGGTCGGCGAAACCTTGCTCGAAGCCGGCACCGAGCTCGGCGTAGCCCTCGGCGATCCACTCGGGCACGCCCATCGCGACCATCCCCTCGACGGCCGCCTCGTGGGGCACCGGAACGTAGTCGACCGTCCGTCCGCTGACCCGGGAGAGTGCTGCGGCCACGTCGGCGAAGCCGATCGAGGCAGGGCCGGTGAGGATGAAGGTTTCGCCGTCGACGGCTCCGGCCTCGCCGGTGAGCACGGCGACGGCGCAGTCGACGACGTCCCGCACGTCGATCATCCCCGCCTTGCCGGCTCCCCAGTCGAAGTAGACGGCTCCCTGCTCTCTCACGCTCTCGGTGGCCATCAACACGTTCTGCATGAAGAAGGTCGGCTTGAGGATCGTCCAGGGCAGCCGGGACGCCTTCAGCTCCGCCTCGCACTGGGCGAGCTCGGAGATGATCCGGCTCTGCAGCGTCCCGTAGCCGGAGAGCCTGACGACGTGGGGCGTCGTCCCCGAGCTGGTGATCGCCTCGAGCAGGTTGCGCGACTGCTGCAGTGCCGAGGGCCCGTTCCATGTGACGAAGTAGACCGCGCTCACCCCGTCCAGCAGGCTCTCGGTCAGGGTTTCGGGTCGGTCGAGGTCGACTATCGCGACCTCGGCGCCCTGCTCGCGCAGCCCGCTCGCCCTGGTCTCGTCGCGGGCGAGCGCCCTCACCCGCCGGCCCTTGGCGAGCAGGGAGGCTGCCACGCCCGAGCCGGTGTTCCCCGTCGCTCCGGCAACCAGGGTGATGTCGGCATCCGACATTACGTCACGCTCCTTCCCGGCGAACTGCTACGCTCCGCAGCAGTTGCATGGCACATTACTGTGGAGCGGATAATTGCAGAGCGAACTAAATCTGTCAAGCCCGAGCGGAGACGAGCTCGTCGCGTGGCGGCTCTTCCTCGAGAGCTCCCAGGCGCTCTTCGACATCTTCGACGCCGACCTGCAGGAACGGTCGGGGATCTCGCTGCGCTGGTACGACGTGCTCGTCCATCTCGAGGAAGCACCCGAGGGTCGCCTGCGGATGAGCGAGCTTGCCCGCCAGATCGTGGCCAGCACGAGCGGACTCACGCGCGTGGTCGACGGGATGGAACGGGCCGGCCTGGTACGGAGAGAGCGACCCCCCACCGACCGGCGAGGAATCGAGGTCGTCCCCACCCCTAAAGGCATGGACGTCCTCGACGCCGCCCGTCCCCTCCACCGCGACGCGATCCAACGTCACTTCGCGCGGCATCTCACCGACCAGGATGTCAGGGCCCTCACCCGTGCTCTCACGAAGGTCCGCGACCACGTGCGTCCGCTACGCGAGCAGCAGATCTCGGGCCCGACGTAGACCCCGGGACGGCTACCTGACCGCCCCGCTTCGAGCCAGGTACCCCCGTGCCGGTAGAATCCGGTAACACGACATACGGGGGCGACCTGGTTTCGACGTGGTCGATCCATCCGGATGAGCTGCAAGCCGAGGTCGCCGGTTGGCCTCGTTAATCCACCGGCACAACGCAAGTGCGAACGACAGACAGCTCGCACTCGCCGCCTAGGGAAACCTAGATACGGCGACGCCGCACCAGGTTGGGCCCGTGGCCCGGCGCGGCGCCAACGAACGGGCTCGGCGCCGAGGGAGAGCCAATCGCCCGGAGCGCGACGCTAAAGGATGGCTAGCCCGTCGGTAGGGCGGCTGCACTCCGGCCGGCGGGCGAAGCGAAAGGGCAGCCTACGCTTGTAGACGCTCAGCCGGTGCGGCTGCGGACGCGGGTTCGATTCCCGCCGCCTCCACTACGGTTGTTCTCAGAACTGTTTGCAGAACACCAAGCGAGCCGCCCGGAAGGGCGGTTCGCTTGTTCCGGGAGGTGGCGAGGCCTGATCGGCGGCCGCCCAGAGCATGCGCTGACGGCCTGAGCCGGCCGGCGGGGCAGCAACAGCGAGAGCCGCCCAGGGGCGGCTCTCCGGTAGTCGGTCGGTTAGTGCGTTCGGGCTAGAACGGGATGTCGTCGTCCGCGCTGCCGGTTGTGGGAAGCCCCGGCAGCGGTGCGGGCGGCGCCGGCGGTGGCGCGCCCGGTGGAGCTCCGCCCGGCGGCGGATCGTCGTCGTCCGGGTCAGGCTCGTCGGGTTCGTCCTTCTTCTTCGGCGAAGGGATCTCGGGTGTCGCGGCCAGGCCGAGCTTGTACGCCTTCGGGCCGTACGGAAGCATCAGGCCGTAGGCGAAGCGGCGGTTGATCAGCCGGCGCGCGGCGTCGCGGCCGGTCCGGTTCAGCGTGTGCACGATGTTGCGGTAGCGGTGTGAGCCGATCCAGCCGTGGCGGAGACAGATGTACAGCCACTCGAGGAAGCGAGCGATCGCTGCGCGCAGCCGGTGAACGTCCATGCCGCGGCGCTTCAGGCGGCCGGTCTCGTCCTTGCCGGCGACCCCGAAGCGGCGCCGCTGCTGCGCGAAGGTGCGCTCCATGTTCTTGTGCGCTGAGCGGACGGCCATGTAGCGCTCGCTGTGGCGCGGCAGACCGATCAGTAGCCGCCAGTTCTCGGAGCAGCGGATCTGCTGGGTCTTCATGCGGCACTCGTCGGTGTGTGCGAGCAGGCAGCGAAATCGGATCACGGGTTCGCCGTGGTCGAACATGAAGCCGAGCCCGTCGCCGGTGCGCTCCACGGGGCCGCCGCAGTACTTGCAGCGCGGGTCGCCGTACTCGTCGTATTTGACGGCGCGCTCCTTCCAGCGCTTGTCGACAGCGCGGTTCGGCTTGCGCCACGGGCCGATCGGCACCACTCCGCGGCGGGTCAGGAAGCGGTAGGTCTTGTCGTCGCCGAATCCGCGGTCGATCCCGACCGTCTCCGGCAGGTCGCCGCCGAGCGCGCGCTCGACTTTGCGCATCAGCGCCGGAATTCCGGCGCGCTCCTGGCGGCTCGCGCTGAACATGACCGTGGCGAGCGTGCCGCCGGTGCACATGTCGATCGCACCCTGGTCGTAGCCGCCGACGGTGGCGCGCTTGCCGTCGTAGGAGCGGACGCCGGCATCCACGTCGAGGCACCTGTACAGACAGCCGTTGATGTAGCGGTAGCGCCACTCGCGTCCCTTCTTGTCCTTCTCGACCCAGGTGCGCGACCCGAGCCGCTGCGCCCGTTCTTCCTCTGGCGAGACCGGCGGTTCGCTGGCTGCTTCCTCGTGCCGGGCGGCTTCCGCGTCAAGCGCGGACATCGCATCGACCACGGTTGCAGCCTCCGTGCGCTTCTTGCCGTCGCCGTGGTCGCGCGGACACTTGCCGGGCTTGCAGACGTGGTAGAGCCGGCTCGGACTCATGAACAGCGTCGAGTCGATCGCGACGTTCTTGCCGATCTCGGGCATGTACGAGCGGGCAAGCTGGATCAGCTGGTCGGCCGCGCGCTCGAACCGATCGATGATCTCGTCCGCTTCGCGCTCGATCGCCCGCCGGTAGAACGAGTCGAACGAGGGGCGGTACTCGAAGCCGTGGTCCCGAGAGGCCTCGAACGCGAAGCCGGCGTTGCTCCAGAGCGGGTTCTGGCCGTAGTCATTCCAGAAGGTCTCCATCGCCGGCTTCTTCGAGGCGACGTACGCGCACAGCACCTTCAGCCAGTTTCCCTTCATCCGGTGCCGACCCTCGCCCTCGTCGAACAGCGTCTCGTCGAACAGGCCGGCAGGCAGCGCGCCCTGCTGCTCGAGCGCGTTCAGCGTCTGCACGACCCAGTCCGGGTTGTTCATCACCGGGTCGGCGGTGAACTCGGTGGCGCCGGGGAGGTAGGCCGGGAGGGCCGTCTCGATCGGCCGGCGCTTCCGTCCGCCGGTGCGCTTCACGCTGTGCTTTCTCTTCTTCGCGCTCATACCTAGCAAGAAGCCCAGCGCTCAGACCATGGCGGGCAACTCGCCACGATTGGCGGGACAGGGGCCGAGTGGTCGTGGTTCGGGCTCATGCTCCTTACGGTGTCTCGGGGCGGGCGCCATGCCAGTGATACGCCAGAATTGGCGGGTTCGTGACAGTAGGCGAACATACGTTCGACGTCAAGTCGGCCGCGTGAAAGGCTTCAGGCATGACCTCGCAAGGCACGGCCTCCGGTCGATTCCAGCGGGCGCTCGCGCGCCGAAGCGTCTTTCAGGCGGAGATGGCCGCGCGTGAGATGGGCCAGGTGAGCCTCCAAAATGCGCTCGAGCTCGTGCTGCTCTACGCGGAGGACGAGCCGGCGAAGTTCGACCGCGCGGCCACCCGCTGGCTCGAACGTCTCACCTCAGAACGGGCGCTCACACCGGTGGCCGCCGCGTTTGCCGCTGCCTCGCTCGCAGCGGCCGTCGACCCGCTGTGTGCGCATGCTGCCGTGGACGCGCTCCGGCGACTGGCGGCGTCTACTCCGCGCCGGCGCGCGGCTCGCTGACGCCCGCTGTCAGCTCGGTCCACTTCAGCCACTCCGGCTCGCACACGGCCTCGAGTTCGACGCTGAGCACGATCGCGCAGTTGACGAGGTAGCGGATCGGCGGGTTCATGATCTTGCCTGCCTCGAGACGCTGGTAGGTGCGCAGCGGGATCCCTGTCCGTTCCGCCATCGCCTCCTGCTTGATCAGAGGCCGAGTGTTGTGGCGTAGTTCTCCCAGCCGTGTCCGTGGCTTGTGCGGGCTCACCTGCGAGAGGCTATCCGGCGGCATGTGCCAGCCCGACGTCGAGTGTCGTCTAGGTTCACTCGCGGATGGGTTCTGTGAAGAGAGGCAAGTACACCGGCCGCTTCGAGCCGCTGCTGGACCCGGTCGGCAGGCTCCGGGCGATCGCCGAGGTTGCGCGGTTCGTTGACGAGGTCGAGCCGGAGACGGTGTCGCAGCGGCGCTGGGACGCCGCGCGCACGCCTGCCGGCTACCCGCAGGCGCCGAGTGCGCGGCAGATGTGCCAGGCCCTGAAGATCTCATGGCCTGACGCGCTTCGCCTCGCGCTCGACGAGAGCCGGAACCTGACGCAGACGGTCGCCGGGCTGACGAAGGCCGACGAACGCAAGTGGTCGGAACGCGAGATCCACTACGCGCTCCACCTGGTCGCGCGCGAGCTCGACATACGCTCGTTCACGTCGAACGACTACGAGCGTGTTCGGGATCGGCTGGTCCGCAGCGATCGCGGACGCAACGGCCCGCAGGCGATCCTGGAACGGCTGCTGCCGACGTGGCACCAGATCGTCGGCTCCGTCGGAGCGGCGGCGACTTGGAACGACGCGCTGGCCTCGGTCGGCCTCGACCCGTTCATCCAGGACCGCACGCAGCGCAGCGCGCTCTCGGTCGGCGAGGCGTACGACCTGTTCATCGAACTGACCCAGGACGAGGCGGCGCCGACCCGGAACCAGCTCGACTACCTACGCAAGCGCTGGGGGATCTCCGTCGCTCGGATCTCGAAGACGCCGGGGAGCTGGGACGGGATCGAACAGCAGCTGATCGAGAACCGTGCGGAGCGCGGGCTGAAGACGCCGCGGAAGCGCCTGACGCACCCGCAGGTGAAGGCGATCGTCGTCCCCGAGGACGTGCTCGAGACGCTGCCGCGCGTGAAAGGCAAGGAGCGCTGGCCGTACGCGAAGTGCGTTGTGGCGCTCGCCGAGTACCTGCGCGAGCTTCCAGCAGACGCGGGGCCTAGCGAGCACCACTACCAGACGGTCTCGGTGAACCGGGACTGGCCGGCGGCGAGCACCGTCATGCGGAAGGCGAACTGGAGCGTGATGATCGACGCCGCGCGCTACCTGCTGATGACCGGCGAGCTGATCCCGCTCGAGACCGCGAAACGCGAGCACGCGAAGAGGAAGAAGCCGGCTGGCGGGGGTTGACAACGGCGGCCCGGAGCCTTGCCCCTGATCGGTCTGCGATACAGACTGGTATGCGGATGAGGGCGCTTCTGGGAAGAACGGTGGCCGTTCTCGCTGTGGCGGCGGCCTTGACGCCTTCGGCCCTCGCCGTGGCGAATCCACCGCACGGCCACTACGTGAGAGACATCATCGGCCAGCTCGAGCTGGTCTGCGACAACGGCTACTACGCCAGGTCGACCACTCCGTACGGCACGCCGAATCGTTGCGTCGCGATCCCACGGGTCGCGCACGGGCATTACGAGAAGGACATCATCGGCCAGCTCGAGCTGGTCTGCGACAACGGCTACTACGGGGCATCGACGACTGCGTACGGGACGCCTGACCGCTGCTCGGCAATCCCGCGAGTCGCGCACGGCCACTACGAGAAGGACATCATCGGCCAGCTCGAGCTCGTCTGCGATAACGGGTACCACGCGACGTCGGCGACGGCGTTCGGAACCCCTGACCGGTGCTCGCCCATCCCGATGGTCGCCCACGGCCACTACGTGAAAGACATCATCGGCGAGCTGCAGCTCGTCTGCTCGGCGGGCTACTACGCCACCTTGACCTCCGCGTACGGGACGCCGAACCGTTGCTCGCCGATCCCGGCGGTCGCTCACGGCCAGTACACGACCGACGTGATCGGGCAGCTCGTGCTCAACTGCGACCCCGGCTGGTACGTCAACGGCGCAAGCTGCTCGCGGCCGCCCAGCGCACGCCACGGCCACTACACGAAGGACTTTCTCGGCGAGGCCGTCCTCGTCTGCCACGCCGGCTACGAGGACGACTTCGGTGTCTGCCGCAAGCTGAAGAGCGCTCCGCACGGCTACTACATCCGCAACATCGTCGGGCAGTCGGTGCTCGTCTGCTCGCCGCGGTACTACGTCTCGGCTGGCCGCTGCACGCCACTGCCGAAAGCGTCGCGCGGCCACTACACGAAGAGCGCGCTCGGGACACCGCTGCTCGTCTGCTCGCCAGGCTACAAGCCGCAGAGCGACGGTTGCATCTCCGCGCCTTCGTACAGCCCGCCGGCGCCGGTCGTCGCCTACCCGTCGATTCCGCTGCCGCCGGCATGCTCGGAGACCGGCTCCTGCTACGGCGACATCAGCAGCATCACCGGTCTCCCGAAGACGGTCTACGTGCACGGCTACTACCGCAGCGACGGCACGTACGTCGGCAGCTACTACCGGAGCCACCGGTGAACACACGTCCCCATGCGATCCCAGCAGTCGGCGCCGCCCTGCTGCTGTTCGTCGCGCTCGGCCAGCACCCGTACGGCTACTACACCTTCCTGCGCTGGGCCGTCTGCATCCATCGCCGCGATCGTTGTCGCCTGGGTCGTCTGGAACTCCGACAAGCAATGGGCGACCTGGGCGTTTGTCGGCGTCGCGATCCTGTTCAACCCGCTCGCGCCGATCTACCTGCAGCGTTCCACCTGGCGGCCGATCGATGTCGTGTGTGGGCTCGTGTTCCTCGGTTCGCTCGCGATCGAGCGGCGGGTGCCGGCTTCAGCGTCGTGACCGGGCACTAGGCTCACGAACCGGTGGATTTCGACGATCGGATCCGCGAGCTCGAGGATCAGCAGGGCTCACCTGAAGAAGACCATCTGCTCTTTGAGCAGGTGATCGCTTACGCACCGGCCGGGACAAACCCCGGCGTGAACCAGACCTTCCGAGCTGTCTTCGAGAGCGGGCGTGTCGGCTACCACAAGCCTTTCGCAGGCGTCTCATCCGTGCACGCTTCCGGGTTCCAGCACCATCCTGACGAGGTGCCGATCAACGAGTGCTCCGCATGGCGACTCGCCTACCGGCTCGGTTCGCCGTACACGGAGCTTGTCGCGCCGACAGTCCTCCGCGAGATTCGAGGCGAGGCAGGCTCGGTCAGCGCTCAGCAGTTCGGGGCGGCGAATGACACCCGTCCGTTCGCGCAAGCCGCGCATCTCGTTCACGCTGCGGCGTTCATCGACTCGCTGATAGCTCAGCAGGACAGGCACGGCGGAAACACCCGCTGGGACGAGCCCACCGAGAAGCTGGGGTTGATCGACCACGGATACACGTTCGCTTTGCCGGGTCATCGTCTCAACGCGGCCGTGTTCGTCGACTGGCGATGGGGCGCCGGAGCTCAGGCGCTCGATTCCACCGAGATCGACGCCCTCAAGCTTCTGCTAGGGAGTGGCGATCTTCTCGGCCTGCGGAGGTTCATACGTCCGGACCGAGCCGACCAACTCGAAGACCGGGCAACGCGGATGCTCACAGACGGCACGATCCTTCGGGTTCATGACTTCTAGCACCAGAGAATCCCTTGTGCTAACCCGTTGGGTTAGAGTAGAATCCTAACTCAAGGGGTAAGAATCAGTGTCGACAACCCTCCTGAAGGAGGAAGTGATGGTCGAACTCGAGATCCTGACCGCGGTTGACCAGCGCGACGACGAGGTCGCTCTGGGAGCCCCTTGCTCGGCTGCGCGTCGACGGCGACACGTACGAGCTCGACGACGAAACAGGCGTCATCGACCTGAAGCTGTCGCTCCTCAGCGTTCGCACCGGGACCGAAGTGCGGTTCGACGACGACCACGAGGAATGGGCGCGTAGCCTCCCGACCGCGTTCCGTACCGGCGACATGATCGCGCGCATCCTCCACGACGACGACCCGGTCCGCGAGGACGCCCTGCCAGCCTCCGATGTCGTGCGGCACGAGGTGCGCCTCCGCGAACGGATCGGCCAGCGCACCTGGTAGCTATGCCGAAGACAGCCAGCTCATCGATCGTCTCGAAAGCCGTGGGGCAGCAGATCGCCGAGACCCGTCGGGCGCGAGGCATCACCCAGGCCGAGCTCGGAGTCCGCCTCGACGTCTCCGGCGCTTACGTCGCCAAGGTCGAAACAGGACGAGCCAACCTGACCATCGGCCAGCTCGCAGCGTTCGCCGACGCGCTCGATGCAGGATTAGACATCCGGATGCCTCTGATCGAGCGCCGCCAGGTCAACCTGCGCGAGCCCGCGCTCGCCGCCGGCGAGGCCTAACAGGCTCGAGCACGCTCGGGCGTGGCGCGCCCCCGAGCGAGGGCGACTCCATTCGCCGATGGCAGTCAGAGTCGGCCCGCCCGTGCTGCCTACGACGTGCCGCGATGTTGCAGAAAGCCGTCGAAAGGAGCGGCTCCATCAGCGGCTCGTCTGTCAGGAGGTCGAACGAGTCGTTGTTGAACGCGAAGCCGTCGGCGTGCGGCCACGTCAACGTGCTCGCTGTGCGCGGCCAGAGCGTCTGCAGCGTGTTGCAGAACGCGACCATGATGCCGGACGGAAGGACACGTACTCCTGAACCGTGAAACCGGCGCCGTTGCCGCGGTAGCCGTGCACCGAGAAGACGAGCTGGTCGACGCTGAAGTAGATCCGGCAGCGCCTAGAGGCGCTGCGGCGGAAGCCGGATCCACGCGCATCCAGTTCGGACTAGGCGCGGCCGGGCGCAAAACCGCGATAGGCGGAGCAGACAAAGAGGTTCCGTCCGGAGCCGGGTCTAACCTACTAGCCCCGCACAGGTACGTGCGGGTAAGCACAAGCGGAGGAACGGGATGACGGGCACGAGAAGCATGGCAACTGGGGTGGACGGAGCCGCCGGCGGCGAGGCCGCCGCGGGTGCTGCGGACGCGCGCGACGGTAAGAGGATCGACCTGCACCGGCTCCTGCGCGCCCAGCAGAGAAAGCTGTTGAACGACCACCGCGCCGACCACGAGGTGCACGAGCATCCCACTGCGCTCGGCGATGCGGCGGAGGTCAACTGGGCGGAGGCGATCGAGCGCTTCCTGCCGAAGCGCTACGTCGTGTCAGAGAAGGCGTTCGTCATCGACGCCGACGGCGACGCGACGCCGCAGCAGATCGATGTCCTGATCCACGATCGGCACTTCTGCCCACTCTGGTTCGAGGACAGGGCGCGCACGCGCTACGTGCCGGCAGAGAGCGTGTTCGCGGCCTTCGAGGTGAAGCCGAAGATCGACAAGGGCTACATCGAGTACGCCGGCGACAAGCTTCGCTCGGTGCGTGAGCTGCGGCGTACGAGCGCGCCGATCATCGACAAGGGCGAGGCGAAGCCGCCGCGCGACCCGTTCGACATCATCGGCGGCATCCTCGCGATCGAGAGCGGCTGGACGCCGATGTTCGGCGACCCGTTCCGCAGCGCGATCACGACGCAGGCGGCGCAGTACGAGACGCGGATCGACCTCGGCTGCGCGATCGGCGCCGGCGCGTTCGAGCTGCTGCCGGAGATCGAGGACGTCCCCGCCCACATCGACACAAGCGAGGGCGACACCGTCCTCATGTTCTTCCTGCTCCGGCTGTTCGGTCGGCTGCAGGCGGCCGGCAGCCCGCCGGCGATCGACATGCACGAGTACTCGAAGACCCTCCATGCGGGCCAGCTCGAGCTCGTCAACGAAGGAGGGAACGAATGACCGCCAACCAGTTCTACGAGACGCTGCTCGACGAGATCGCGGTTCCGCTCAAGACGATGGACAACGCGCGGACGAAGCGGAACGCAGTCGGCGAGGTCGCCGCCGAGATCGTCCGCGGGCGGCTCGGCACCCCTGTCCGCGTGGTCGCCGTCGGCGCGCTCGCGCAGGGCACGCAGATCCACCCGCTGAACGACTTCCACCTCGTGCTCGAGGTGCAGAAGCTGAAGGAGGGGTGGATCGAGAACCCGCATGCGGCGCTGAACGAGGTCATGTCCTGGATCAACCCGGAGATCAAGGGGACGTTCGAGACGAGCGCGCACGCAATCAAGATCACCTTCCCCGACTGCGCGTTCACCGCCGACCTCGTCCTCGGCCTGAAGCAGGAGATAGGCCTGCTGATCCCGCACTGCCCGGACACCGAGCAGCACCGGTGGATCCGCACCGCCCCGGAGACGCACAAGCTGCAGGTGCTGGGCCGCAACAAGCAGTTCGAGTCGAGCGGCTTCACGCGGCAGATCCGCATCCTGAAGTGGCTGAACGAGTACTGGCAGATCGTCCACGAGCTCGAGAAGAAGCCGCTCTCGAGCTTCCACATGACGGCGCTCGCCCTCCAGCTGCTGACGACCAAGGCGTCGCACGGCGAGTGGACGCCGTTCTTCCTGGAGCAGGCCGCGCAGCTCGTCATGCAGCCGCTCGACGACCCTGCCGGCGTCGGCGATCCGCTCGAGGCGCGCAACCCGGTGTTCGTGTCGAACCTGATGCGCGAGGCCGGCCGGACGACGCGCGCCGCGCTTACCGCCTCGCCCGAGCAGGCGGAGCGGATGCTGCGCGAGGTGTTCGGCGAGCCGAAGCGGATCCGCGAGGTCGAGGAGAGCCCGAGCGTCAGCATCGGGCGCGGCGGCGCGCTCGGCGCCGGCGCGGGGATCGCGCACCGGCACACGCGGCCCGTGAGCTCGCACGGAGGCGACGGTCGCTAGCCGCCGGCAACGGGGACGGAGGCCGACGCGGAGGCGGCGCGGGAACCGCGCCCGCCGCCTCCGCTACTTGCGCGTCCAGGCGCGCCGGCTCGCCCGGCGCGTCGGGCTGCACGCCAATCCGGCGCCGCAGCCGTGGTGGATCGCCCGCCCCGACGAGCTCGTGATGCTCGAGGCCGGCATGCCACCCGAGTACCGGCACTTCGAGCGGAAGACGGTCGGCGGCGCCCTCGTCTACCACGGCGAGGTGTCGCTCGACCCGCTCCCGCGGACGCGCCGGATCGCGGTCGTGCTGAACTGTCCGCCGTCGCGGGTGCGCCCGCAGGTGATGGCGGACGGGCCGCGGACGGAGCGCCACCGCTTCCAGACGTACCGGCCGCTGCCGTTGTGCCTCTGGTGGGCGAACGACGCGCGGGAGCGGCGGTGGCAGCTCGAGGACGGCCTCGTCGGGCTGATCGACATCACGCGCGTGCACCTGTTCCGCGAGGACAGGTTCCGCGCGACCGGCCGCTGGCCCGGCCCGGAGGTGCATCTCGATCGCCCGAAGGTGCCGGAGAACCGTGCCCTCCGGCGCGCCGCCGAACGTCATCTGCCGCGCCTCGAGTGCTGGTGCGGCAGCCGGCGCAGGTACGGCCGTTGTCACGGAGGCGTTTCCGAGGAACGCGAGCTCGCCGCGCTCGGGTTGCTGGAGTCGAATGAGCGCCGGCTGGCGGAGGCCGCCTAGCTATGCATCCCCGGCAGCCACACCTCGAGCCACCGCTCGGCGCGATTCTGGAGGCTGCTCTCGCCGACGCCGGCTACAACGACGACGAAGCGATCCTGTACGTGTTCGACGAAACGGAGTCGGAGACTGGGTTCGAGGCGATGACGTATCCTCGCAACCGCTATGTGAACGCAGGCGAGATCCCCGAGGTCGCACCACTGCTTCGGGAGATGAACCATGACGATGTGCGCCCGGCGGTGCGGATTGCGGTCTTCGTCGGCGAGCAGTCTGAGGAAGGCTGCGCCGCGATCATTCGGCACGAGCTTGAACACGGCCGACAGAACGATTTATTCGACGACCGCTTGCTTGGCCTGTACAACGTCGCCCACAACGTGCTGAAGGTGAAGGTGGGAGGACTGGCTGGCAGCAGCCTCGCCTACACGCTCATGCCGATCGAGCTAGATGCGAACGCGGCTGGTGCCATGTTCGCCACGGCGCGGTATGGACGGAACCGCATCGTGCAGTTGCTGAGGGACGGCGACCGAAGTGCGGCCGCGCTGCGCTCGAACGTCGGGCCGGAACCTATCGAGACGTTGCCCGAGCGCATGCTGGCGTTCCTGGTGGCTAATCGCGGGTTGTGCGAGGCGTACGCGGACAGCGTCCGGTTCTCGTTCGACGAGATCCTGGAAGCGAACTGGCCGGGAGCTGGGGTCGTCTGGCGCCGGCTCGTGGATGAGGGTGGCCTAGCGTTGCCGCGCTAGGACCGCGCGGGTAGCACGTCAGCGCGGCTGCGAAACGACGGCGCTGAGCAGTTCACTGTCCTCGAGCAGTTTCAAGAACGATGCCCAGTCTGGGATCCCCGGATCGGACGCCCGCAAATCGTTGTGTGCTGCCTCGTCGTAAGGGACGTCGATGACCATGAACCTGTAGTACCCGCGGACGATCCTCTCCGCGTCATCTGTCGTCCAAGGGCCGCGACTGATCATCTCGTCGTCGACTCTGGCCGCGAGCGCGGCAAACTCGCTCGGATTCATCGCAGGAAGTAGGCCGGGTCGCCGAGGTAATGCCGGGGAACGGCTCCCTTCGGAGTGGCGACGTACTCCTCACCAGGATCAGCGGGCTCCCAGTCCGTAAGCAGATAGGGAGGCAGAACTTCGAACGACTCGAACGGCACTGACCCTGCGTAGGCGACCGTGAGCCGTTCCATCGAGTACATGACCCACTCGGACTGATCAAGGATCTTGCTGTACGTGTTCATCCAGTCCCCGACGAGTGCGTCGGTTCGCTCGGGTAGATCGCGCCAGCCGGGGAGCTGGGTCTCCTCGAAGTCGCCACCTTTGGGCTTCTTGTGAGCACGGATCCGATCTTCGTCGGTGGCGAAGCGGCTGATGTCCAGCTTGCGGATGTCGATACGCAGGTGAGGTTCGCCGCCCACGAAGCCGGCGGCTCGCGCCCGTGGTGTGTGGTCCGTCATGAAGTAGATGTGCCCCGGCCGAGACTCCATGGCTGGAACCTGACCCTTCTGACCTGTCTCTGTGCGTGGGAGCACCCCGTCCCGCAGCACCCACGGCCAGACATCAAGTCGCGGATTGCGCCAGTACAGCCACGGTCCGTGGCTCCCGATCCAGCCATCTACTTGGTCGGCCCGCAGCATGCGGCTGATCCTAGAGCCAGAGTTGGATTTCGGAAGCACCGCTGAGCACTTCTAGCGGAGCGCTCAGCGGTGACTCGCAAAGCTAGACGCTGAGCCGCTCATAGGGTTCTGCAAACAACCGCACTCCTCACTCGACGAGCCGCCGGCAGGCGGCTCGTCTCGTGTTTGGCTGGCTTTCCCCGAATCGCTCGGTTCGCGGGTGGCGCATGCTGGGCGAGGCGCGCGTGCCTCCTCTGTGTTTTCCGTTCGCTCGGAAGTGAGCCGGCTGCGCCGGCTCACGGCTCGGGCACGAGGCGCCACGAGCCGGGCCCACTGAGCGTCACGTTAGTCGGAGGAGGAAATACCCCTTTGTGGCGTCGCGGCTGCCTTTGGTCAATCCGACACGAAACATTGTTCGGAAGTCTCTTCGGCAGAAAGGCGGGATCGATGGAATTCCTCGTCATCGTCGTGTTGATCTTCGCCATTCTCGGCGTGCCGGCATACGTCGTCGGCAGGCGGCGTGGCGTTGCTGGAGCGTGGGTCGCGTTCATTCCTATCGCCGGGCCCACCATGGTCTTGCTCTGGTCGATGGACGAACCCGGCTGGCTGATGATTCTCAGCTTGGTTCCACTGGTGAACGTCGTGTTCGGCCTGTGGATGCTGTTCGAGATGCCCTTTCGCCATGACCGGACACGTTGGTGGGGTGTCGCCTGCATGGTGCCGCTGGTCGGCATGTACGCATACGCATTCACGCTTCCTTCCGCCGCGGCCTCAGCCACGGGCTAGCAGGCGTTCGGTAGAGGGAGCAGACTGCTCGAGAAGAGCGAGGGATAGCCCTCCCAGCTCGTCAGCGGGGTGAGTGGCCTGGATCGTCTGGCAGCCCAGTGCGATCGGGATCCCGGCTCCGCACTAGGTCGGCACGGCGAGGTGCTCGACCGCTCGCTCGAGCGCGGTCACGTCATCTCGCTCGTCGGCGCGGATCTGTTCGAAGCACTCCGCGACCTCCAGCTCGCCGGCGGCGCGGGCCTCCTCTGCGAAGCGGCGATACGTGCTTGCGCGGTGCTTGCTCTCGTCGTGGATCAGTCTGACGAGGTTGTCGGCGTCGCCGCCAACGAGGTGGGCCAGCCTGGCCAGCCCCGCAAAGTGCTCGCGCAGCTCGACGCCGGCGATACCCTCGAGCAAGTCGGCTGCCTCGAGATCGCCTTCCTCGCGCGCCTCCGTAGCCATCAGCATGCACCGGGCGTAGGCGAACGCCTCGTCGTGCAGTGCCGTCATCAGGTTGGTTCGGGTCTGTGTGTCCATGATCCCTCCAGAGTCCGACCTGCTGACAGCGTCCGACCGTGCAGGCACGGCGCCATCGGCGAAACACCGCAAACGCACCGCCGACCTGCGTGGTGGGCACGCAGCGATTCGCACGCGTGCCGTGAGAGCCGGGCGCCCACCTGTATCGTCCCCGTCCTTGGGAGGCGTCCAGGAGCACGACGTCGTGATCGTGGGTGGCCGCGTCGCGGGCGCGAGCCTGGCCGTCCTGCTCGCACGCGAGGGTCGCAGCGTGTTGGTGCTCGATCGGGAGACGTTTCCGAGTGACACGCTCTCGACGCACTACGTCTCGGCTCTGGTGGTCGACAACCTCGCCAGGCTGGGCGTTCTCGACGATCTCCTGGCGGCAGGGTTCCGCAGGCTGACGCGCAGCCGCACGTACGTCGAGGACTGCGTCTTCGAGGGGCCCGCACTGCCCGGTACGCGTGGGTTCGGACTCGCGCCGCGTCGCGACGTGCTCGACTCGCTGTTGCAGCAGAGGGCGGTCGAGGCCGGCGCCGAGCTCCTGACGCGGACGCGGGTGGACGGGCTCGTCCAAGAGGAGGGCCGCGTTGCCGGCGTGGTCGTGGACGGGCGTGAGATCCGGGCGCGCGTGGTGATCGGCGCCGACGGAAAGACGTCGAAGGTCGCGGAGTGGGTTGCAGCCGGCGCCTATCGGGAGGTGCCTGCGAAGCGGCCTGCGTACTACGGCTACTACCACGGAATCGCACCGCTGCCGGAGCCCGCCTTCGAGCTGTTCTTCGTCGATCGCACCGTCGGCTTCCTCTTCCCGATGCGGCCCGGCGAGGACTGCATCGCGCTCGAGCTGCAGCCGGAGGACTTCGACGCGTTTCGCGCCGACCCGCAGTCCGTCTTCGAGGAGCGCTACCGCGCGCTTCCGGGCATGGAGGCGCGGCTGGCGGGTGCCTCGCTCGAGGGCAAGCTGAAGGGAACGAAGGGGGTCGCCAACTACCTCCGCGTGCCATACGGACCCGGCTGGGCGCTCACCGGCGATGCGGCCTATCTCAAGGATCCGATCACCGGCCTCGGCATCGGCGACGCCGTCGCGCAGGCGTTCCTGCTCGCGGAGGCGCTCGGCGCCTGGCTCGACGGCGGCGACTGGGACGAGACGATGGCCGGCTACCACGCGAAGCGGGACGAGCTGCTCCTGCCGCTGTACGAGCTGACGATCGGGGTGCTCGACGGTGTCTCGCCGCCGGCCCCGGAGCTCGACCGGTTGCGGGCGGTGCTCGCCAATCCATTCACGGCTCGCGGACTCTCGTACTGGCTGCCGGACAACCTCGAAGCGTTCCTGGCGCCGAGCTCGGTGGCGAGGGCCGAGCTGTTTGCCCGTGGGTTCGCGGAGCGGCGCGAGACCGGTTCCCTCCCGGTAGCGTGAACGTCGAGGCAAACGGGCTCCGCTTCCACGTCGCCGAGCAGGGCGAGGGGCCGGCGGTGCTCCTGTTGCACGGGTTTCCCGATACGGGCGAGGTCTGGCGCCGCCAGCTGCCGGCGCTCGCGGACGCCGGCTTGCGCGCGATCGCGCCGGATCTGCGCGGCCGCGGCCGGAGCGAGCGGCCCGAAGGCGTGCAGGCCTATGCGCTGCCGGAGCTCGTCGCCGACGCCGTCGGGCTGCTCGACGCGCTCGAGGTCGAGCGGGCGCACGTCGTCGGCCACGACTGGGGCGCCGTCGTCGCCTGGGCGCTCGCGGCGCTGCAACCGGGTCGTGTCGACCGGCTCGTCGCGATGTCTGTCGGCTTTCCGGGAGCCGTGCGCCCCGACCGGGAGGCCCTCGAGCGGGCCTGGTACCGGCTGCTCTTCCTCTTTCCCGAGGCCGAAGAGGTGATGCGTCGCGACGACTGGTTTCTCACCCGGATCCTGCTCGAAGGGGCGCCCGACCTGGAGCGCTACCTCGCCGGGCTCGCCGACCCGGCGGCACTGACCGCCGGCCTCGACTGGTACCGCGCCAACCTGCCGGTCGACGTCACCCCCGGCACGGACACGCCGCGCCTGCCCCGCGTGCAGGCGGCCACGCTCGGCCTCTACGGCGCCGACGACCGCTATCTGACCGAACGGGCGATGATCGCGTCGGCCGCGTACGTCGACGGCCCCTGGCGCTACGAACGGATCGACGACGCCGGCCACTGGCTCCAGCTGGAGCAGCCCGAGCGCGTGAACGAGCTGCTGCTCGAGTTCCTTCGCTGACGAGGCCTATGCGGGGCCCGTCGCGGGTGCGGCTCGCGTTTCGGTCTCCCTCAGGTAGTCGTGGACGAAGGCGATCGCCATGCTGCCCTCGCCGACTGCGGACGCGACGCGCTTCACGGGACTGAATCGGACGTCGCCGCAGGCGAAGATGCCCGGCACGCTCGTCTCGAGGAGGTACGGATCCCGGTCGAGCTGCCACCGTCCCGCGGCGCGCACGTCGGACCCGGTGAGTACGTAGCCCCTCCGGTCGAGTGCGATCTCCGGTGGGAGCCACGCCGTCTCGGCGTCCGCGCCGATGAAGATGAACAGGCCGCCGGACTCCAGCCGGGTCGTCTCGCCGGTCGCGGCGTCGCGGACGTCGATCGCCTCGAGCGACGCGTCGCCGTGGGCGGCGACCACCTCGGTCCGATACAGCACGTGGATGTTCGGTCCGGGCCGCGAGCTGCTCGACGAGGTAGTGCGACATGCTCTTCTCGAGCGTGTCGCCGCGGTAGAGGATGGTCACGCTCCGTGCGTGGGACGAGAAGAACAGCGCTGCCTGGCCGGCCGAGTTTCCCGCACCGATGATCTGGACGTCCAGGCCGTGGGTGTTCGTCGCTTCGCTGCGCGCCGCGCCGTAGAAGATCCCCTTGCCCGCGAGGCGGTCGAACCCCTCGATCTCGAGCTGCCGCCAGGAGACGCCGCAGGCGAGGATGATCGTTCGCGTCCGCAGGACGTCGCCGCCGTCGAGGTGGATCTGATGCGTCGCGGCGTCGATCCGCGTGATCGAGCGCGTGACGACGATCTCGGCGCCGAGCCTGCGCGCCTGCTGGAGTGCTCGGCTCGACAGCTCGTCGCCCGACACGCCCGAGGGGAAGCCGAGGTAGTTCTCGATCCGGGAGGACGTGCCCGCCTGGCCACCAGGCGCCTGGCGCTCGACCACGAGCGTCCGGAGTCCCTCGGAGGCGCCGTACACGGCGGCTGCCAGGCCGGCCGGGCCCGCGCCGATGATCACCGTGTCGTATTCGGCGGCCGCAGGCTCGGTCGCGATGTCGAGGAGCTCGGCCACCCGCCGCAACTGCGGTCGCACGACCGTCTTGCCGTTCATGACGCGAAGGACCGGGTAGTCGCCGTCGGCCGGCAGCGCACCCTCCCACTGCTCGACGTCGGCGGGCACGTCGGGCTGGAGCCAGCGGAACCGGATCTGGTTGCGATCGAGGAAGCGTCTCAGCTCTGCGCAGGAGGCGTCCCACCGGTGGCCGAGCACGATCGCCCGGAACGGGACGGTTTCGGCCATGCGGGCTCGCAGACCCCGGGTCCCGCCCAGCCGGTTCCGCGCCAGAGCGTCGATCCGCCTCTCGACCTCCGGCTCGACGGCGGCAAGGGCGCGGTAGTCGTGCGGCTCGAGCCGGAAGACGCGCGACGCCTCCGCCGCCCGGTACCCGGCGGGCTGGGGCATCCCGAGCGTGATCGACAGCTCGCCGATGACGTCACCGGGCCGGCGCTCGCCGATCAGTCTCTCCTCGCCGTCGACGAACCTGACCACCTCGATCCGGCCCTCGAGGACGCCGAACAGCACCGGCCCGTCACCCTCGTGCGCGGCGTACTCGCCGGGCGCGAGCGTGACGTCCGCCGCCACACGGCAAAGCCGATCGCAATGCGCCAGGTCGATGTCCGCGAAAACGGCGACCCGACCGATCTCCTCGGCGGTCACCACGAGATGCACCGCCACGGCTGGCCTCGCAGCGTGCTGCAGGCGATCGCCGGCACTCCGGAGACACCCAGGCCGTGTTCGGGTTCGGTGCTGCTCGACACGGGCGCAACGCTACTAGCTTGCTGCTCCTCGTTCGTCGCCGGTGGGCGAAACAGCGCACGGGCCGCAGTCTGCAGCAGGCCCGATAGGGGGATCCGGCCGGCCGCTGCAGCGGCCGATACCCGTCTTGGTTGACGAAGTACTCGATGCCGTCGAGGTTTGCGTGGTCAGACCACTGCTCGTCGTTGCCGTTCTCGCCGCCGCCGCGATGGTGGGACTTCGCTATGGCTGGGTGCGAGTCAGCGGCCTGAGCGGTACGTGCACAGAGGTCGCTCAGGACGCCGGCGGGACAGTGCTCGAGGCGTGCGGTCGGGGACGGCTCGCGGGCTGGCCCGGTCTCGAATCGCACGGCTGCACGTTCGTGCGCGAGTCAGGACAGTGGCAGTACTGGCACTGCCCGGCGCCGCTCGAGGCCAGCCAGGTCGGGCGCTAGATCGCCCCGGCCGTGTGCAGAGCCTCGATCGTCGCCTGCGGTTGGCGTCCCCCGTGACCGCCGGCGGCGCGGCTCTCGCGTCGACAGGCTGTCAGGCCGGGTCGGAAACGGTCTTGCCGTAGGTGGCGCTGCGGTTCTTGCCGGCGCGTTTGGCGGCGAACAGGGCGTGGTCGGCCGACTCGAGCAAGCCGGCCGCCGTCGTGCTGTCGACCGGGTAGGTGGCGCTGCCGAGCGAGACGGTGAGGCGGACGGGCAGCGCCGTGCTCGCCTCGCACGCCGCGCGCATCCGTTCGGCGACGGAGCCGACGGTGTCCGCGTCGAGGGCGGGGAGGAGGATCGCGAACTCGTCTCCGCCGAGTCGCGCGACGCCGTCGACGGAGCGACAGTGGGCGCGCAGGCATTCGGTGATCGCCTGCAGGGCGCGGTCGCCGAGCGCGTGCCCTCCGTGGTCGTTGATCTCCTTCAGGTTGTCGCAGTCGACCAGCAGCAGCGACAGCGGTGCAGAGCCCGCCTGCGCGATCTCCTGCTCCAGGCTGTCCTCGAAGCCGCGCCGGTTGAGAAGTCCGGTGAGGAGGTCGTGCGTGGCCGCGTGACGCTCGCGCTCCAGCGCCAGTGTCGCATCGAGCAGCGCGGCGACGTGCGCCGCCACCAGCATCGCGACCTCCGACTGCTCGGGCGTCGGGGCGAGCAGCTCGGACGACGAGACCGTGATGACGCCGATCTCCTGGCTGCCCGCCCGCAGCGGTAGCCACAGGAGCGAACGAGGCAGGTCGACCGGAGGCCCGGGCAGCTCACGCGAGTCGATGACGGTGAGGCTCGTCCCGGCCGGCTCTCGCTCCCGCAGCTCGTCGAGACGACCGGCGGCGAGCGGCCCGGCGCCGGACGCGCGCGGCCGCCAGAACGACTCCGGCTCCAGGTGGCGGTCCGCCTGGATCAGGTTGAGCTGGCTCGACTCCGCGGCGAACAGCCGCCCGAGCGTGCGCACGGCCAGCTCCGCGATCGCAGCCCGCTCGCCGAGCGAGCTCGCGTACACGAACAGCCGCGCGAGGCTGCCCACCCCGGATCCGCCCGGGTCGAGAGCCCGATCGAGCCGTGCCGCGATCGCGTGTGCGAGGCCCTGCAGCGGGCCGACGTGGTCCTCGCGGAGCGACGCCGTCCGTGTCTCCACGTTGAGCACGCCTGCCGCGGGACTCCCCGGCCCGAGCGGGAGTGCGATCTCGGAGCGAAGCCGACTCGTCGCCGCGATGAAGTCCGGGTCGCGGCCGCTCTCCTCGACGACCTGCACGTGCCCTTCCCGTGCGGCGCGGGCCATCACGCCCTGGTCGAGCGTGAACCCGTCGCGCACCTGGTCGTAGCCGCGCTGCGCGACCAGCCACAGCCTCCCCAGCTCGACGACGTACACGCTGGCCAGCAGATCCGGGCCGAGCATCCGGTGCAGGACCTCGACCGCCCCGTCGACCGCGAGCTGATCGTCTTCCTTCGCCCTCGAGCGCTGCCTCCGCCGCGGCGCAGGCGCTCGACGAGCGCGGCCAGCTCGAGCGGATCGCCGTCGCCCGGCGAGACCAGCGAGAGAGCTCGACTGCCCATCGCCCATCTATCGGACGCCCGGTGCCGAGCCTGAAGACCCGGGTTCGCTTCGCGGGCCGGCGTGGTGCCCGGACCTGGCCCGGGCACCACGAACGACAGGTCGGCGCCGACCGCGCCGCTCTGTCAGCCCTTCGCCAGCGCGGCTCCGAGCGTGAGGCTGATGTTGTCGGCGATGGCGTCGGAGTCCGCGCCGTCCCGCTTGACCGTCTGGAGCACGACCCGGATCGACCGGGTGCCCTTCGGCACGTTCTTCGTGCCTTTTCGCTGGAGCAGGGCCGTGCTGTGCCCGCGGTTCGAGAACACCTTGTCCCATTCCTCCCGGGGTACCGGTCCGATCCTGATGAAGCCGAGCCTCTTGCCTTTGGCGTCCTGGAAGGCGGCGACGATGGTCATCGAGTCTTTCGTGTTGCCGATGCCTCCGAGGTAGGCGGCGAGCGTCGCGCTGCGCTTCCCGGCGTCGATCGCCTTGCGTTGACCGGCGACGTTGACGCTCTGCGTGAGCGTCGAGGTCGTCCTCCCCGGGGCCATGTACCCGCCGACGAAGACCTTCTTGCCCCCCTTGATGAGGCGCGACGCCGCCGTGCTCGGCCAGAAGTTGCCGCGCTGCGCGTCCTTGGGCGAGATGTTCTCGTAGGCGAGGACGTTGAACTGGCCCCCGCGATCGTCGACGGCAGCCTGCCAGCCCGGGATCTTCGCGACCACCTGTTTTCGGTCGCGCGACCCGGGCCCCAGTTCTGCGCCTCCGTTCTGGAGCAGATTGCGTGCTGCTGCTGGACGCGCGGACGCGCTGACTGCGGTGACGGCCACGAGCGCAGCCAGCGATAGTCCGGTCACCGCAAGCCCCACTGTCCGGCGAAACCTCATTCCACCACCTCCTTGTCGCCTGCCCGGCGAAGGTAGAGGAGGCCGCTAAACGGTCGCTAAAGCGCCGCCCGGGCCGCGACTTGCGTTCGCGCATGACACAATCCGCACGCAGGCATGGGTCTCACAATCGAGGTGCTCGGCCCGCTGCGGGTCAGATCCGACGCCGAGATCGCTCTGACGCGGTCCTCGCATCGGCGGCTGCTCGCGATCCTGGTGCTCGACGCGAACCGCCGCGTGGGAACCGACGCGCTCATCGACCGCTGCTGGGGAGAGGCGGCGCCGCCTACGGCGAAGGCCGCACTTCAGACGCACGTCTCGGCGCTTCGAAAGCTCCTCCCCGAGGACGTGATCGCCACGGAGGGGTACGGCTACCGCCTCGATCTCGGAGGCCACCGGTTCGACGCCGCCGAGTTCGCCGCGCTCGCCGCCGAGGCCCGGGAGGCGGCCCGGGCGCGGGAGTGGCGGTCGGCCGTCGACGCCGCCGAGGCAGCGCTGGCGCTATGGCGCGGCCCGCCCTACGCCGAGCTCGAGGACGACGACTTCGCGCAACCGGAGCGGGCTCGTCTCGAGGAGCTGCGGCTCGAGCTCCTGGAGACGCGGGCGGAGGCGCTGCTCGGTCTGGGCCGGAACGACGAGGCCCTGCCCGATCTCGAGCGATTCGTCCGCGAGCACCCCCTGCGCGAGCGACTGTGGGAGCACCTGATGACGGCCCGCTACCGATCCGGCCGCCATGCGGAGGCGCTCGACGCCTACCGCGAGGCCTGGGCGGCGCTCGCCGAGATCGGCCTCGAGCCGAGTGCAGCCTTGCGGCGGCTCGAGCAGAAGATCCTCCTACACGACGAGTCGCTGTCGACCGCGAGGACACGGCACAACCTGCCCGTCCAGCTGTCCTCGTTCGTCGGTCGCGAGACCGAGCTCGACGAGGTCGCCGCACTCCTCGCAGAGCACCGCCTCGTGACTCTCACCGGCGTCGGCGGATCGGGGAAGACTCGTCTCGCTCTGCGCGTCGCCGCCGGGGCGCTGGAGCGGTTCCCCGACGGGTGCTGGCTGGTGGAGCTCGGGCCGCTACGCGACCCGGGCCTCGTCCCGTTCGAGGTAGCCGACGCAATCGGTCTGCGACCGGAGGGACAGGAGATCTTCGAGGCGCTCGGTGCTGCGATCCACGGGGAGACCATGCTCGTCGTGCTCGACAACTGCGAGCACCTCCTCGAGGGAGCGGCTGTGGTCGCGCGGCGGCTCGTCGAGGCAGGCTCGGACATCACCGTGCTCGCGACGAGCAGGGAGGCCCTGCGCGTTCCCGGCGAAGCCGTGTACGAGGTGCCGCCCATGTCCTTCCCCGAGGCCGACGAGAGCCGCTCGACGGCGCTCGGCGAGTTCGACGCAGTACGACTCTTCGAGGAGCGCGCCGTCCTCGCCAGGCCGTCGTTCGCGCTCGCGGATGCAGGCGGGGCAGTCATGACGATCGCCCGAAGGCTCGACGGCATCCCGCTCGCCATCGAGCTCGCCGCCGCGAGGGTCGGCTCCATGCGACCGGAGTCGATCGCGGAGCGACTCGACGACCGCTTCCGGATCCTGACGGGCGGCTCTCCGACCGGTCCTGAACGACACCGGACGCTCGAGTCGGCGTTCGCGTGGAGCTATGACCTACTGGACGCCCCAGAGCAGCTTCTCTTCCGTCGCCTGAGCGTCTTCCGCGGCGGCTTCACGCTCGAGGCGGCGGAGGACGTGTGCGGCCACGACGGTCTGGAGCGCGCCGAGGTCGTGACCCTGCTGGCGACGCTCGTCGACAAGTCGCTCGTCTCGACCTACGAGGCGGGCTCGAGGGAGCGGTACCGGCTGCTCGAGACCGTGCGCGAGTTCGCGGCCGAGCGTCTCGCCGAGGCCGACGACCCTGGCGTACTCCGTCGGTGCCATCTCGAGTGGTGCGTGCGCTTCGCCGAGGACGTCACCCGGCGGCTGTACGGCGCCGGTGGCTCCATGCTGCTCGAGCGGCTCGGCCTGGAGAGTGACAACCTGGAGGCAGCACTCGAGCGGGCGGAGGAGCTCGGGTCGGATCGCGACATCGAGGTGCTGGCGCGAGCGCTCGGGCAGCACTGGCTCGAGCTCGGCTACGTGAACCTCGCGGCGGCGCTGCTCGCGACCGGGCTCGAGCACACCACGACGATCGAGGCGGAGGCGGAGATCCGCGGGCTCCTCAGCGTGGCACGGTTCCATGCGGGCGACGGTCAGTCCGCGTACCGCGAGGCGGAGCGGGCATACGAGCTCGTCGCCGACCTGGCACCTTCGGTCGTCAAGGTCTGGGCTGCGACGAGGCTCGTGAACATGCACTGGGTCCTCGTCGATCACGACGCGGCGCGTGGTGTCTCACTCGCGGAGGAGGCCGTTGCGGACGCGGAGCTACTCGGCGATGCCGTCTGCCGGATTCGTGCCCTGGACGCGCTCGGTCAGGTGCTCGCGTGGAGCGGGAGGCTCGGGGAGGGTCTCGAGCGGAGTCGCGCTGCCTTCGACCTTGCGCTCGACGGCGGCGACCAGACGACGGTGTTCAGGACATACGAGCACCTGATCAGCGTTCTGTACCTCGATCCGGTCGCACGTCGCAGCGAGCCCGCTGGTGTCGCACAGGAGCTGCTGGCCAGGATCCCGCTCGAGGAAGGAGAGTTCGACGCGAGTGGCTGGCTCGGGTGGGTGCTGCTCCAGAGCGGAGACTGGGACCGCGTGGAGCAACTGCTCGACCGGCTCGGGGAGAGACACCTCGAAGGATACGAGCGGAACGGCTATCTCATCGTGAGGGCGACGCTGCGCTGGATGCAGGGGCGCTTCGGCGAGGCCGCCTTCGACGCGGCCGAGCTGCGGCAGCTCGGCGTCAATCCGCGCTGGTACCACGACTACTTCCCGCTCCTCGCGGACGTCGCGGCGGACGACCGACACCTGACCGACGTCCGGAACGCGGCCGAGACGTACCTGGCCGTCGAGGTCGATCCGACGGAGGAGGCGAAGAAGGTCGCGGTGCTCGCGCCCCTGGCGAGAGCCGAGGTCGACGCCGCGCTTGCGACGACGGGGGCCGAACGTGCCGACCACGTGGAGCGTGCCGGCGCCGCGGTGCGCAGGGCGCGGG
The DNA here is from genome assembly GCA_963762675.1 of uncultured Thermoleophilia bacterium. Lineage (GTDB taxonomy): Bacteria > Actinomycetota > Thermoleophilia > Gaiellales > Gaiellaceae > Palsa-739. Next base: position 887,531 of record CAVXLS010000003.1, read on the forward strand.
AGATCCTCGCGGCGTTCCCTCCTCCGAGCGAGGGCGCGGTGCAGATGGAGACGCACGCCACGCGCCTCGCCTTCGCCGAGGCGGAGCTTTCGCGGGTCGACGATCCCGACCCCGCCCCCTGGGAGCGCGCCGTGGAGAAGGCCGACTTCCTGTACTTCCGTCTGTACGCGCGCTGGCGTCTCGCCGAGGCGCTCGTGGCGTGCGGGCGGGAAGCGGACGCACGAACCGGGATCCGCGCGGCGCATGCCGAGGCCGACCGGGTCGGTGCCGGCTATCTGCGCGTGCAGCTGCGGGTGCTGGCCGGCCGTCAGGGCATCGAGCTCGTTGCTCCCGCTAGGTCGCCACGGGTGCGAGGCTCGCGTTCCCGGTGAAGACGTCGTCCGGGTCGTACACGGCCTTCACCTCCTGCAGGCGCTCGAGGTTGACCCCGTACGCGGACGTGACGCGGTCGTCCCTGTCGTCGCCGAGATAGTTGACGTACACGCCGCCCGAGGCGTACGGCGTCACGGCGTCGAAGAGCGATCTCGTCCAGGCGATCGCGTCCTCGTCGTCCGCCGCCTCCTGCCATCCCGACGTGATCCCGAAGCCGAACCGCGCCGAGCGGTGCGGATAGGCGGTCGCCGAAGGATCGATCCGCGAGATCGCGCCGCCCATGGGCTCGAAGAACACGTTCGAGTACGGGCCCGGCAGTCGCTCCACGTGCTCGACGACGGCCGAGACGGCGTCGTCCGAGAGTTCCTCGAGGTAGTGGGCCTTTCCGTAGAAGCGGCCGCCGTCGGGCGCGGCGGCGTCGAAGCTGCGCTGCAGGGCGGCGTAGTCCATCGGCGCGATCGCCGAGAGGAACGGCTCGCCGAACGAGCCGAGGGGCTCGACGGCCCGCGCGCCGTCCTCGAGCGTCCCTGCATAGCACCCGACGAGCGCGAGAGCGGTTCGTCCCTGTTGCTCCTCGGGAAACGGGTCGACCGGCGGGACGTTGACGAAGAGCGCGTAGCAGGTCAGCTCGTCGGGGCCGTCCGTCATGAGGTCGCGCCAGAAGGCGAGGACGTCGTTCGCGGCCGCCCTGGGATGGAAGACCTGGGCGGTCATGACCTGAGGGCCGAGCGCATGCAACCGGTATTCGAAGGAGGTGACGACTCCGAAGTTCCCGCTCCCGCCGCGCAGCGCCCAGAAGAGATCCGGGTGCTCCTCGTCGTTCGCGGTCACGGTGGAGCCGTCCGCGAGCACGACCTCCGCCGACACGACGTTGTCGACGGTCAGTCCGAACGCGCGGGCGAGGTAGCCCACTCCGCCGCCCAGGGTGAGGCCGCCCACACCCGTGCGGGAATCGACGCCTCCGGTCACGGCGAGACCGAACGCCTGCGTCTCGTGGTCGACGACTCCCCACGTGGCGCCGCCTTCGACCCGTGCGGTCTCGGTCTTCGGGTCCACGTGAACGCCGGTCATCCCGGAGAGGTCGATCAGGAGGCCTCCCTCGCGGAGCGCCTGGCCGGCAAAGCCGTGACCACCGCCTCGGACCGAGAGCGGAAGGCCGTTGCTGCGTGCGAAGTCGATCGACGCGATCACGTCCGCAACGCCTGCGCAGCGGGCGATCGCGGCCGGGCGGCGGTCGATCATGCCGTTCCACACCGACCGCGCTTCGTCGTAGCCGGCGTCGTCCGGCCGGATCAGCTGCCCGCGAAGCGTCTCCTCGAGCCGATCGACGGCACTCGTTTGGGACATCGCTCCTCCTCGTGTTCGCTCGGGGCAACGTAGGGTGGGCCGCTAAACGACCGCTCAACGCGCGCGAAGCGGCTCGGTCATCTCGTCGGCGCGCGGCAGTGAGCCGAGGCGCGATTCGTCGGCGGCGGCGGCCTTAGTCCGTCAGCCGCTCGCGTCGCCGGGCGCAGACGCCTCGCGCGCCACCACCTCGTTGAGGCCGAGGAGAAGCTCGCGGAGCTGCGCGAAGCGGTCCTCGCCCAGCTCGGCGGCCCACGCGCGCTCGGCCTCCGCCACCGCGTCCCGGATCACGGGGATCAACGCCTTCCCGCGCTCGGTGATCGCGATCCGGCGGGCGCGTCCGTCGTCGGGATCAGGGCGGCGTTCGAGGTAGCCGAGCCGCTCGAGCTCGCCGAGCAGGTAGTTGAGCGCCTGCTTGGTGACCCGCAGGCGGGCGGCGAGGTCGGAGGGCCGCATTCCCTCCGGGCCCGGCCAGAGGAGCACGCCCAGGTGCGGAGCGTCGATGTCGTCGAAGCCGTGCTCGTGGAGCGCCTGCAGCATGCGGTGCATCACCGCCTCCCAGGGGAGACGCATGAGCGCGCCGATCATCGGCGGCCCGACCGGAGGGATCACCGGTGACGACGTGGAGGCACTTGGCGGGGAGGGCTCGGACATGTATCGTCAAGACACTTTACTACAAGAGGAGACGATTCGATGACGACGGCGGCCAGAGTGGAGGAGATCCGGGTCGGCCCGATTACGGTGCGCTTCCTCGTCGAGGGAGAGGCGACGGCGGGAACGGCCGCGCTCTTCGAGTTCGACGTCCCGCCCGGCGCCCCGGCGCCCGCGGCGCACAGCCACGACCGCTACGAGGAGACGCTCTACGGCCTGCGCGGGACGCTCGACGTGGACCATCGACGGTATCGCCACCGCGGTCGGCCCGGGGGAGGCGCTCTGCATCCCTCACGCCGCCGTGCACCGCTTCGAGAACCTCGGCGCCGAGGTCGCGACCCAGCTCGCGGTCGTCACTCCCGGGCTGCTCGGCCCGGCGTACTTCCGCGAGCTCGCCGCCGTCGCCGACGCAGCACAGGGCCCGCCCGACCTCGAGGCGATCCTCGCGGTGATGCGCCGTCACGGGCTCACGCCGGCTGCCTGACGGCGCCGGCCGCTCGCCTCAGCCGACGGTCGCCGCGCCGTCGGCGAGCAGGCGGAGGGTCGTCCGGACGAACGTCTCGATCCCGACCGGGAGCGCCTCCTCGTCGACCGTGAACCGCGGATGGTGGTGCGGGAACGCGCCCTCGCCGCCTGCGCCGACGAAGAAGAAGCAGCCGGGTGCGGCCCGCAGGTAGGCGGAGAAGTCCTCGCCGGCCATCATCGGCTCCATCTCGACGGCCCGGTCTCCGGCGGCTTCGCGCACGACGGCCGCGAGTCGTGCGTCGTTGACAACCGGCGCGTACCCGTCGACGTAGTCGAACTCGACCGTCGCCCCGTGGGCCGCTGTCACGCCGTCCAGGATGCGCGCCATCGCGTCGCGGGTCCCCCGGCGTACCTCCTCGCGGTAGGCGCGCACCGTTCCGCCGAGCTGGACGGTCTCGGGGATGATGTTGTCCGCGGTGCCTCCCGCGATACGTGTCACGGAGACGACGACGCTGTCCAGCGGCGACGTCGTACGGGCGGCGATGTGCTGCAGGCTGGAGATCGCCTGGGCGGAGACGGCGATCGGATCCACCGTCTGGTGCGGGAATGCGGCATGGCCGCCTCGCCCGTGGATGCGCACGGAGAAGGTGTCGGCCGCAGCCGAGCAGGGGCCCTCGATCGCGGCGACCTTGCCGACCTCGAGCGTCGACATCAGGTGCGCGCCGATCACGGCGTCGACGCCGTCCAGGACGCCCGCCGCGACGAGCTCGGCGGCGCCGCCGGGCGGGACCTCCTCGGCGTGCTGGAAGAGGAACCGGATCTCGCCGGCCAGCTCGGCCCGCTGGGCGACGAGCAGGCGGGCGACCGCGAGCAGCATTGCCGTATGCCCGTCGTGCCCGCACGCGTGCATGACGCCGTCGGCGTGCGAAGCGAACTCGACGCCGCTCTCCTCCTGGATCGGCAGCGCGTCCATGTCCGCGCGAAGCGCGAGCGTGCGCCCCGGCCGCTCGCCGTGAAGGCGGGCGACGACGCTCGTCGGGGTCGGCTGCTCGAGCTCGAGACCGCCGAACGACCCGAGGGTCTCGACCACGAAGCGCGCGGTCTCGTGCTCGTGGAACGAGAGCTCCGGATACGCGTGCAGGTGCCGCCGCCAGGCGACCGCGTCGGCAGTGACCACGCCCATGTCCACGAACGCGAGCCTAACCGCCCCGGCCGCCCGGATGTGGCATCGAGGTCGCTCTGCGTCCGGGCGCGGCGCGCATGACCGTCGCCGCGCTGCTCGTCTCCTGGCTCGGGTACCCGGGTCTGCTCACCGGGATCGCGGCGCTCCACCGATCGGGGGAGGGGCCGGCTCAATCCCTCAAGGATTCGCGCATCCGTGCCGATGGATGCGCGTGGCCGTGACCACGGAGACCGTTTCTCGGATTGCGCCGCTGCGGACACCACGACTGGTGATGCCGGTGTGGACCGACGGCGATCTCGACCATTTCGCCGCCTGGACGCGTGATCGCGAGGCGACGCGCTGGGTGCTCCGCAGGCCGCTCACGGACGCCGAGCTCGAGCGCCACCACCGGCGAACGCTGCGGAACTGGCGCACGATGGGGATCGGCAAGCGAGCCGTGCTCGACGGCGAGACAGGCGCCTGGCTGGGATTCGTCGACATCTGCCACGTCGGCCCGGGCAAGGGCTGCCGCGCCGGGGACGTCGAGATCGAGTTCTTCCTGCTCCCGTCGGCCTGGGGCCGCGGGCTCGGGACCGAGGCGGCCGCGGCGGCCCGCGACGACGCGTTCGAGCGGGCCGGCTTCCTCGAGCTCCTCGGCCGGTTCCGGGTCGAGAACACGCCGTCCGGTCGCGTGCTCGAGAAGCTCGGGTTCTCCTTCGTGCGGCAGCACCGGTTCCCGGACGGCGCGGCCGTCAACGTGACGAGGCTGGGGCGAGACGAGTGGGAGATCGCGACCGGACGGATCCAGGCGAGCCCCTCGAACGAGGGGTTTGGCGACCGAGACGAGGAGCCGACAGAGAGCCCGTGGCTGTGACTGCGGCAGCAGTTTCGCGATCCGGGGAACCGGGAAGCGAATGCGCGTCCGACGCGGTCGTCTACGACCTGCTGCTCCTGCACGGCACCGCGGTCGAGCGGCTCGAGCCCCTTCCGGCCGGTGTCGCCGAAGGAGACTCCGTTTGGCTCTCCGACGAGGAATGGACGGTCGCAGCGGTGCGCGAGAGCGCCCACGGTACGCAGCTCGTCTGCGTCCGCGGGCTCTGACGCACGGCGACTGCCTCGTCAGCGCCTCGCGACGACGACCCGCCCGGCGCCGGCCGGGCCGCCGCTGTACGCGTAGGCGAGGAAGCGCGGCTCGAGCTGTGCGTCGAGGAGGGTCGAGCCTGCCGGCGCCCTGGCCGCGATCCGGTCGACGCCCGTGTCGAGGCGGATCTCGTGCACCGCTCCGCCGGCGATGTAGACGGCCAGGTCGTGCGCGACGTCCGCGTCGAGCAGCGGTGCGGCGCCGGGTGCGACCGGCCACGAGCGGACGAGTTCGCCCGAGAGCAGCCGGATGTCGAGCTGCGGCCTGTCGTCGCGCAGGACGAGCACCTTTCCGTCGTCCAGCGCGGCCGTCCGGGCGTGCGCGTCGGGCACCTGCCCGTAGCGCGCCCCGTGTGCCTGCCACATCGCGATCGAGCCGTCCGAGCCGACGGCGACCGCGTGCTCGGCATCGTCGAGACCGAGGGGGAGCACCGGCCCGGTCGCCGCCCAGAGCTCGCGGTTGTTGGCGCTGACGGCGCCGCCGATCAGCGTGCCGTCCGGGAGCGCGGAGTAGTCGCCGAACAGCCGCAGCCAGTTCGTCGCGACCACCGGGCCGAGGAAGGGGCCGCGCTGCGGCGTGATGTCGGCCAGGCGCACGAGCACGACTTCCGGCTCGGTCGTCGAGGCCTTCACCGCGATGGCGGTCGAGCCGCGACGCATCACCCAGAGCGCCTTCACGATCGCATTGCCGATCGCCCGCTCGCCCGGCCGTACCCAGAAGCGGCCGCCGAACCGGCATGTCGCCCCGCCGGGCTTCGTCAGCGTGTACCGCGGTCTCCCGCTCGGTACGCGCAGGAGGACGACGAGAGGACAGGAGCCCTTCGCCGTCGCGTTCTCCGCGATCGTGAGCCAGTCGCGGTCGAAGGAGAAGCCCGCGATCCGGTGTCCCGCGGCGGCCGAGAAGACCGCGGTGCGCGCCTGTGCTCGCATCCCGGACGTCCGCCCCGCGTGGGCGCCGCCCGCGGCGGAGCCGGCGGAGAGCGCGACCACGATCGCCGCGAGCGTCGCCGGCCGCCTCATCGGGCGAAGCGCTCCCAGACGTTCAAGGCGACCCGGTCGAGCGCCGCGCGCTGCGCGCTCGAGAGACCGGGTGCGCCGAAGACGACGGTCTTCAGGAAGCCGGTGTTCGCCCACGAGAAGACTTCCCCCTTCCCTGTCGCAGCGTACGCGATCGCGATCCGGCGGGGTCGCCTCCAGGCCGGCTCGTAGGGGATCGGCGTCGTGCCGAGCCAGGCGTCGGGTTTCTCGAGCGTGCCGCTCGTGGGCGTGAAAGGCGGAACGGTCGCCGTAGCCACGGTCACCGTCCCCGGCGGCGAGAGCTTCGCGTCGACGGCGTCCACCTCGCCGTACGCGATCCCGAAGGCGTCTCCGTCCTTCAGGCTCGTCCCGGCGAACGCCCACGGCAGCGCCTCCACCGCGCCCTGGGCGAGGCGATAGACCGGCCGGATCGTGTCCGGCCAGCAGCAGGAGCGGAATCCCGTGACCGCGAGCCCGAAGTCCGACCGCGTCGGCGTGCGGAAGCGGTACGAGAGCCGGGTGACGTTCGAGCCCTGGACCTGCGCCTCGCCGTAGAACGAGTTCCCCTGCAGGAAGTAGAGGCGCCCGCCGTTGTCGCGGTAGTCGAGCACCTTGTCGTAGGTCGCGCGCTCGTAGTACTCGGTATGTCCCTCGAAGACCACGAGCGCGTACTTCGCGAGGATCGACGCGGGCATCTGGCCCAACTCGACGTCGGTGACGTGCTGCGCCGTCAGCTTGTGCTCGAGCAGCCACTGCGCGAAGGCGGCCTGGCTGTCCGGGTTCGGCTCGCGGCCCTCGAGGAGCGGCTGGTTCGTCGCCGGCTCGAACGGTCCGTAGAGCGGCACGACGGGGTCGGTCGGGTGCGCGTACCAGCTGTCCACCTGTCCGTCACGGTTCTCGTCGAACATGTCGTACGCCCGCCACGTCAGCCACGGGTAGACGACGAGGGCGGTGTGCTGCGGCGGGTCGTCGAGCGGCAGGGCCGGGTCGTGGACGACGAGCGGGAAGTGCGTGACCGCGGCGCCGCTACGGACGCGAAGGAGCCAGAGCCCGCCGTGCGGGACGTTCGGGACGCGATAGTCCACCCAGCCGGGCTGTGCCACGCCGACGGCGCCGATCCCCGAGCCCGCGGCGTCCGCCACCGAGACCAGGTCGAGGACGTACGGCCCGAGCCGGTCGGTGGCGATGTTCACGCGGATCGTGTCGCCCGCGGAGACACCGGTCGCCCGCCGGGCGAACATGGTGATCACACGGAGGTGGGCGAGCACGCGACCGCTCGAGCAGAGGTGCTTCGTCGTGTCGCAGACGTGCAGGATGTAGGAGCCGTCGGGGTAGCGGGTGCCGTCGGCCTGCAGGCCGTTCCAGACGACGGTGGTGAGAACCGTCCTGGCCGTCGGCACCGGGAGGTACACGGAGCGTCGCGAGACGGGGCGCACCAGCAACGACAGCTTGTCTCCCGGCGTGACGCGTGCCCGGATCGCGACCATGTCGTCGCGTCCGTCGCCGTCGGGAGAGAAGGTGACGCGCTGGAAGCCGTCACCTTCGCGGTCGGAGACGTCGACGACCGGGCCGGCCGCGCCCAGAACCGGTCGCCGTGGCGGCTTCGGCTGCGGCGGGCTCGTGGCGAAGGCAGGTGCTGCGCACCACAGCGCCACCACGACGACGGCCGCCGGCACGAGGGGGAGGGCGGTCGCGCACCGCATTCGAGGCTCACGATAGAGCCTCGCCTCTCCATCGAGAGCGCTTACCTGCGAGCCACGCAGCCGGGATGCCCGCGCCGCGGAGCGTAGGCGAGGGCGTGCTCGTACACGTCGAGCGGGTTGTCGCCCTCGTGGACCTCCAGTTCCACGGCCTCTCCCGTCGCGTCGTTCTCGACGACGACCGCGGTGCGGTGCGTGCGTCTACTCCAGAGAAGCGCGACCTCGATCGTCCCGTCGTGACGGCTGGCGAGCTCCTTCGGGTTGGCGTCGAAGGTGAGGCGCCGGTGCATCTCGATGCTCCTTTCCGTGGGAGGGGCCGCTCGAAGGGGGTGCGGCCCCTCCCGGCCTGGTCGGCGTTACCGGCGGGCCTCCGAGCCGTGGGCCCGGTCCCGGCTCGCGTCGTGGCGCGCCGAGGTGGTCCGGTCCCCGAGACCGCTGCGGTCACGCGTGGCGCGAGTCGAGTGCCGGTCGATCGAGACGTGCTCGACCGCGGCTGTGCGGCTCGGGGCGGGTCCGGCCGCGGAGGCGGCGGCGGCGCCTGCGCCGGCGGAGATGACGGCGGTGACGGCGAGGCTTGCGACGGTCAGCTTGCGCATCGTGTGGCTCCTTGGTGGGATCGCATCTGTCGATCCCGTTCTACGTCGATGCGCGCCAAGGCCGGGCAAGGCGCCGACAAAGCTTCCGTGGCGATTTCGCCAGGAAATGCGTCAGGAGCAACCCGCGGTGGAGCGCGCACCGGCCGGCACGCGCTCCCGCGGGACAGGCTCAGGCCGCGTGGACCGTCTCGCGTGCGGGCTCGGGCTGCTCGCTTGCGTGGGCGGGCGGGACCACGAGGACGGGGCAGTGGGCCGTGTGGCAGAGGCCGCGGGCGACGCTGCCCAGGACGGCTGCGGCGATCCCGCCGTGGCCGTGCGTTCCGACGACGATCAGGTCGGCGCCTGCGTCCTCGGCCGCCTTTGCGATCAGCACCGACACGTCGCGCCCGCCGGAGTGGATCTCGAGGGCGACGTCGAAGCCGGCGGCACGAAGGTCCGCAACCTGGTGCTCGATCTTCTCCCGCAGTTCGGGCTCGTCGGCGAGTAGCGGCGCGCCGCCGTACCGTCCGTGCAGAAGCTCGTTCGCGTGCACCGCGACGATCTTCGACCTGTGCTGCTGTGCGAGCTCGGTCACTTGCAGCAACGCGCGGTCGGCGAGCTCGGACCCGTCGGTCGCCCAGACGATGGTCTGGAACATCGGTTTCGTCCTTTCCTTCGGGCGGCGGCACGACGCCGCACGCCGACGGTTCGAGCATGCCCCTGGGCTTCTGTGTCGGCATCGGTTTCGTCCCCGATGGTGCGGGTCGTAACTACCGACGTCCGCCTGCGGGATGCCATGAGTGGGCGATAGGGTCGCCGCATGCCCGGGCGGTCGCTGCCACACTCGTCGCGAACATGACCGGAGGAACCACCGCGCGCCCCGTCGTCGGGATCACGACGTACGTCGAGGAGGCGAGCTGGGGGCACTGGCGTCTCGACGCGGCGCTGATCCCGTACATGTACGTGGAGATGCTCGAGCACGCCGGCGCGAGGGCGCTGCTCGTTCCGCCGAGCGAGGATGGGGTCGAGGAGACGCTCGATGCGCTCGACGGCGTGCTCGTCTCGGGCGGCGCCGATCTCGACCCGGAGGCGTACGGCGCGCAGCCACACCCTGCGACCGCGGGGACGCGGCCGGCCCGGGATCGGGCCGAGCTCGCCCTCCTCGAGGCTGCGCTCGCGCGCGACATGCCCGTGCTGGCGATCTGCCGCGGCTCGCAGGTGCTGAACGTGGCGCGCGGCGGCGACCTCGTCCAGCACCTGCCCGAGGTCGTCGGTCACGAGGAGCACCGGGCCGTCCCGGGTGTCTTCTCGGAGCACCCGGTGCAGACCGGAGAGGGCTCGCGCATCGGCGCGCTGCTCGGCGGCCGCATCTCGGTGAAGTCCCATCACCACCAGGGTTTCGGTCGGTTGGGGGCGGGGCTCCGGGAGGCCGCGTGGGCGGACGACGGGACGGTCGAGGCGCTCGAGGACCCGGAGCGGCGGTTCGCGGTCGGCGTCCTGTGGCACCCGGAGGCGAGCGACGACGCCCGGCTGTTCGAGGCGCTCGTCGACGAGGCGCGGCGCTACCGCGAGGAGCGGCGCGGTTGACGGTGGGCGCTCGTTGGGGCAGCGACTACGTCACGCCTGGATAGAGGCGGTCCGCGGTGTCCGTGCCGCGCTCGACAGCGGCCCACCGGCGAAGCCGGCGGGCCGCGAAGCGGTGCGGCGGGAACAGCGCGAGCCGAAGGGCTCGCGTAGCAAACTCAGTTCCCGACGACCTGGACGAGCCAGCGGCGGTCGCGCTCGCGGTCCAGCTCGACGAAGAGCACGCGCTGCCAGGTGCCGAGCTGCAGCTCTCCGTTGCGGATCGGCACCGACTCGCCCGCGGTGCCGAGGAGCATGGCCATGCAGTGCGAGTGGCCGTTCCCCTGATCCATGTCCTCGGGGCAGATGTTCTCGGTCCGGCGGTCCCAGTCGTCGTGCGCGTAGTAGCCGTCGCTCGGCACGAGGTTGCGCAGGAGCGTCGCGAAGTCCTCGAGAAACCCGGTCTCGAACTCGTTCACGCGCACGCAGCACGTCGTGTGCGGTGAGTAGACGCAGGCGATGCCGTCCTGCACGCCGCTCTCCTGGACGGCTGTACGCACGTCCTCGGTGATGTCGGTGACCGTGAGTCCGCCTGCCGTCCGCAGGCTCGTTTCGTGCTGGAAGACCTTCACCTCACCCTCACCTCACGCAGTCGGCTGTTCGGGACAGGGCCATTGTCGCCCATCCTGCCGGATGGACGAGTGGAGAGCATGCTTCCTCAAGAGAGTCTGATCCGGCGATACGCTGCCGCGGCGGGCCCGTAGCTCAGCGGTTAGAGCAGGGGACTCATAATCCCTGTGTCCCTGGTTCGAGTCCAGGCGGGCCCATCTGTCCCGCTTCGCCCGCTTCGCGCTGGCAGGCGCCCTGCGGGCGCGTGCCACGCGCTGTGCTTTCCGCTCGCTCGGCAAGCGAACCGGCGAAGCCGGCTCGCGCCACTCTGCCGCCAGGCGTGTGCGGGCCGCGCCCGCGCATGTCGGTCGCGGCGGCGAACTGCTCACACGAGACGCAGCGGTTCTCCCTGCAGCAGCGTCCGGTTCCGTCGGTCCGAACGTGGATGTCGCGATCAGCAGCAATCCCTAGAGAGACATCGCGCGCGGGGCTCCGCCGTGGGAGTCCCGCGCCTAGCGGATCGCGCGGCGCAGCGAGACGTAGAGCACGAGCAGGACGGCGAGCGGGAGCAGCCACCACGCCGTGACGCCGTCGTGGGCGAGCGCCGCGGTCGCTCCGATCGCGATCACGACGCCAGCCGCCGCGAGCCAGTCGTCGCCGACGACGAAGTCCCACCAGAAGCGCCCGAACGCCGCCACGCGTCTCACGCGCTCGCCCCCGCGGTCGCGACGGCCGCGCGCCGCTGGCGGCGGAAGAGCCCGACGAGCAGCGCGGACGAGGCGACGACGAACGCGAGCACGCCGGGCAGCGACGCATCCGAACCCGGCCAGTGCGCGCCGGCGCCCTCGGCGGCCCAGAAGATCCCGAACGTCGTCAGCATCACGCCGACGGCGAACTTCATCGTGTTCTCGGGCACGCGCGCGAGCGGCGCGCGGACGGCGACCCCGACTCCCGCGACGAGGACGATCGCAGCGGCCGCGCCGAGCGCGGCGAGCGGGATGCTGCCCTGCGTGCTCCCGAAGGTCAGCACGATGAACGCCACCTCGAGCCCCTCCAGCAGCACGCCCTTGAACGCGAGCGTGAAGCCGTACCAGTCGATGCCGGCGCGCTCCAGGCGCTCGGCGCTCCGCGCCTCCTCGAGCTCGCGGGCGAAGATCGCATCCTCGTCGTGCAGCGCCTTGTAGCCGCTCGCCCGCAGGATCGCCTTGCGCAGCCACTGCAGCCCGAAGACGAGGAGCAGCGAGCCGACGAACAGCCGGAGCCCGCTCAGCGGCACGACGGTCAGGGCCGGGCCGAGCGCGGCGACGACCGCCGCAAGCACGATGGTGGCTGCCCCGACGCCCGTGAGCGACGAGCGCCAACCGCGCGCCACTCCCGCGGCCAGTACGATCGTCAGGGCCTCGACCATCTCCACGGCGCTCGCGAGGAAGGCCGAGAGGACGAGGAACGCCGCGCTCACGGTCGGCACTCTAGCATCGACGTAACCATGGTTTCAGCGTAACGCACATGACCGCCAAGATCCCACGCCGGTTCCTCGTCCTCGCCTATCGCATGCCGGCGAAGCCGACAGCAGGACGCGTCGCCGTCTGGCGGAACCTCAAGAAGATCGGCGCCGTGTATCTCCAGGACTCGGTCTGCGTCCTGCCCGACACTGCCGCGCTGCGCCGTGAGCTCGCCTCCGTGCTCGAGCGGGTCGACGCGGAAGGGGGGCGCTACCACCTGTTGCCGCTCCGCAAGCCCGCCGCCGACGAGGAGGAGAAGCTCGTGTCGCTCTTCGTCGAGCAGTCGTCGCAGCACTACCGCGAGATCGTCGAGAACTGCGAGGTGAACTTCGTCAAGGAGATCGAGTTCGAGCGCTTCCGGGAGAACTTCACCTACGAGGAGGCCGAGGAGATCCGGATGGAGTTCGAGAAGATCGGCACCTGGTTCGACCGCGTCCGGGAGCGAGACTGGTTCGGCGCCCCGAACCGCGACGAGGCGCGAGCGTGGCTGACGAGGTGCGAGGGGCTGCTCGAGGACTTCGAGGCGAAGGTCTTCGAGGTGAACAGCTCGGCGCGATCGACGAACGCGCCACGCTGCGGGCAGTCGAGTAGCCGCAGCTGTCCGTCTCACCTGCGGCGCCCGGCTGTACTCGGCGCAGGGGCCTACGGCTCGATCCAGCCGGATGCTTCGTCTTTCCGGCGTGACGGCGGGACGCTCGCAGCTGCCGAGGCGACGTCCGTCGGGAAGTGGCGAAGCCCGCGGAAGAGCAGCACCGCGCTCGCGCCGAGGGGCACGAGCATCAGGACGAACGTCCACTGCAGCCCGGAACGGCCACCGCCGAACACGTGGTCGGAGACGGCCCCGAAGAGCAGCGGAGCGAGCGCCTGCGCGAGCGACCGGAGCAGCGTCCGCACGGCCTCTGCGCGGCCCCAGAGGAGCGGCGGCATGATGTCGAGCCGGGCGGCGTCGAGCGGTGGGTTCTGCGCGGAGAGCATGAATGCGGCCGCGGTGAGGTAGGGAACCGCCGTCACGATGCTGCGCGTGAACAGCGCCGGGACGAAGAAGATCGTCGTCGCGGCGGCGGCGAGCGCCGCCGTCATGATCCGGCCGTTCAGGTGGTGACGGCGCAGGAGCCCGTCGCCGATAGCGCCGCCGATCAGCACACCGCCGAGGGCGCCTGCACCCACGACGAGCAGCAGGAGGTTCGCGAGCGCCTGGTTGATCCCGTACTGCTCCTTCGCGAACTCCGACCCGAACGTCTGTACCCCGGCGAGGAAGTAGTAGCCGCACGCGCTCGCCGCGATCAGGACGACGTTGGTGCGGATCCGCAGGACGTAGCGCGTGGCCTGGATCAGGTTCAGCCGGCGCGCGTCGACCCTGAGGACGAGGTCGGGGTCGGGCTGGACACGGCGCTCGCGGGCGATCCGCTGGGCGTCCGTCTCGTGAGGTGACTCGTCGTCGACGTGCACCGGCGGCGGCTCGAATGCGTGCGCAAGCGCACCCCTGCCTCCGCGCTCGGGCTCGGGCAGCCGGAGGACGAGCCAGGCGAGCGCGAACGCCGGCAGCGCGAGGATGACGAATGCCGCGCGCCACGAGAGCGCCGCGATGTCACCTGTCACGGCGAAGCCGAAGCCGGCGCCCAGCAGCTCGCCGGCGAGGATGAAGCCGTAGACGCGACCGCGCTCCCAGCTGCCGAAATAGTCGCCGACGAGCGATGCGACGAGCGGTCCGGCGGCCGCGGTCACCGCGCCGAGGGCGAGACGGGTCCAGAGGAGCTCCGTGAAGTTCGACGCGGTGGCGCTCCAGAGCATGGCTACGCCCCAGAGCACGATCGTCGCGCCGAGGGTCCATGTCCTCCGGACACGGTCGGCTAGCACTCCGAAGGGCAGGGTCCCGACGGCCCCGACGAGCGACGTGACCGCGACGAGGAGCCCGATGTCCGTGTTGCTGATGTGGAGGCCGGCACGGAGCTCGGTCGCCGAGGCGCCGACGGTGGCGGCGTCCGCGCCGCTCAGACCAAGCACGCAGGCGAGCACGACGATCACGCGCGTGCGCTCGGCGCCGCCGAGCGTGACGGTCAGCCGATCGGAGGCGGCGCCGGCCGCAGCCGACGCGAGCGCGGCGAGGTCGGCCAGGATTCTGGCGGTCCGGCTCTCTTCCGTCACGACATGATCGTCGCAGGCGCGGCGCTCGCAGCGGGAGTCTCTACTGTCACAATTCGTGTTCTCACCGAGCGATCATGCGCGGCGGCGTACGCTGGCCGCATCCGCCGCGGGAAGGAACGGACCAGTCAGCGCCCCCACTACGAGCGAGCTTCACCTGATCGGCCTCGCCGACCGTCGCCGCGAGCTCCTGCTCGGCGGCCTCGTGACGGCGGTCGTGGCGGGGCTGCTGCTCGCGCTCGGGCCGGCGCCCGGCGACGCGCCCGCGCACCTCTACCGGACGTTCCTCGTGCGGGACGGCACGTTCGTCTGGGACAACTTCTGGTACGCGGGCAACTTCCCGCTCGCCTCGTACAGCCTGCTCTACTACCTCCCCGCGGCGCTCGTCGGGAACCTCCCGCTCGTGGTCGGCGCAGCCGTCGTCTCGACGATGCTGTTCGCCTCGATCGCGCTGCGGGAGTGGGGGGAGGCGGCGCTCTGGCCGAGCCGCGTCTTCGGCGTGCTCGCGGCGGCACCCGCCTTCACGGGCCTCTACAGCTACTCGCTCGGCTTCGCCGCGATGCTCGGCACGCTCAAGGCGCTCCAGGTGCGCCGCATCTGGCTCGCCGTCCTCCTCGCGGGGCTCACGGTCGGCTTCAGCCCGCTCGCCTTCGCCTTTCTCTGCCTGCTGCTGGCCGCCGTCGTGCTGGGGCGGCGTCGTCTGTCGCGTCGCACGCTGGCCGTCGGCGCCGGCCTCGCAGCCGTCGCAGGGGTCGAGGTCGCTGCACTGGTGCTGTTCCCGAGCGGGGGCGGCGTCTATCCGTTCCACGCGGTCGACTTCGGAGCCGTCCTCGGCGTGACGACGCTCGGGCGCACTCGTCGCCCGGCGCGCACGGGGCGCAGCACCGCTCGTCGCGTTCTACGTGCTCTGGGGGCTCGGCAGCGTCGTCGTCTTCCTCGTCCCCTCGCCGCTCGGGGACAACTGGACGCGCCTCAGCGCGTTCGTGTTCCCGCTCGTGCTGCTCACCTGTGCGCTCGCCGGCTTCCGGCCGCGCCGGCTCGTCGTGCTCGCGCTCGCGGTGGCCTTCGCCTACAACGTCACCCCGTACCTGCTCCTGATCCCCTACCGGCTCGACGGCCGTCCCGCGACCGCCGCCTTCTGGCAGCCCACGCTCACCTTCCTCGGCCGGCACTCGACGCCGGGCTTCCGTGTCGAGGTGGTGCCGACCGCGGCGCACTGGGAGTCGTACTGGCTGCCGAAGGCGGGCTTCCCGCTCGCCCGGGGCTGGTACCGGCAGCTGGACCAGGTGGACAACGCGGTGCTCTACTCGAAGCATCTCGACCCCGCGACGTACCGCCGCTGGCTGCGGGCGAACGCGGTGCGGTACGTCGTCCTGCCTGCGACTCCGCTCGACTGGGACGGTGGCCCGCAGGAGGCGAAGATCGTCCGCTCGCCCGCCTCCGGGCTGCGCGTGGCCTTCCGGAGCCCCGACTCGACCGTCTACGAGCTGCCTCATGCGACACCGCTTCTCACCGGGCCCGGCGACGCAACGGTCACCAAGTTCGGTCACACGGTGATCAGCGGCCGCGTGTCGGCTCCCGGCCGGTACCTGCTCCGAGCGCACTACACCGCGTACTGGAAGCTCACCGGCGGCGGCTGCGTCTACTCCGGGCCGGGGAAGATGACCTGGCTTCGCGTCGGCTCGCCCGGAAGCTTCACGTTGAAGGTTCCGAGCACGCCCGACGGGCTCATCGACGCGGCGACGTCCCGCTCGGATCGCTGCGGGTGAGGCGCCGCCCGGCGTGGCGGCTGCTGCTCGTCGCACTCGCCGCCGGGGGCGTGGCGTCGCTGCTCTGGTTTCGCGGGCCCGACTGGGCGACGGTCGGGCACGAGCTGGCGGCGATGCGGTGGACGTGGGCGCTCGGCGCCGTCGGGCTCAACCTCGCCTCGGCGGTCGCGCGCGGGCTCGCGTGGCGGACGGTCGTCGTGCGGGCCGTGCCGCCGCCGCATCCGCGCACGATCGACCTGTTCTCCGCGTTCTTCGTCGGGATCTTCGCGAACGGCGTGCTGCCGGGCCGCGTCGGCGAGGTCGCGCGGGTCGGCGTGCTCGTGCGGCGGATGCCGCCGCGGCCGGGGCTCTGGCCGGCGCTGATCGGCAGCGTCGTCGCCCATCGGCTGCTCGAGATCTTCCCCTCCATCGGGCTCATCATCTGGGTGCTGGTCGCGGCGCGGGTGCCGGGCTGGGGACATACCGCCCTGCTCGCAGTGCTCGCAGGAGCCTGCGTCGTCTTCGTGCTCGGCCTGGCCGTGGCCCGCAGGCACGAGCACGAGCGACCGCTCGAGGCGGGCCGGCTGCGCGTCGCCGTCGCCCGGGTCCGGCAGGGGCTCGGCGTCCTCCGCACCCCGCGTGCCGCGGCGGCGGCTGCCGGATTGCAGACGCTCGCCTGGGTGCTGCAGCTGCTCGCGGTCTGGGTCGCGATGCGGGCGTTCGGGCTCTCGCTCCCGATCGCTGCGGCCGGTGTGGTGCTGGCCCTGATGAACGTCGCCCTGATCCTGCCGCTCTGGCCGGGCAACGTCGGTCTCCAGCAGGCGGCGATCGCGCTGCCGCTCCTCGCCTACGGCGTCGCCTACGCGCTCGGCTTCGCGTACGGGATCGGCCTCCAGGCGATCGAGTCGTCGGTCGGCTACGTGCTCGGAGTGGTCTTCCTCGCCCGCGAGGGTCTCACGCTCACGGGGCTGCGCTCGAGCGCCGTCTTGCGCGCAGGGGGAGAGCTGAGCCCGAGGAGGCGCGCGCCAGCGGTGGTCGCGTCCTCGGCTCCCGCTCCTCACACCACCGCTCCAGGTCGACTCCTGCGCAACGTACGCGAATCTGCGGATGAATTTGTCTGCAGTCCTATATAGACAACCCTGTCGGAGGTCATTTGTACCGACGCGGGCGTCACGGACGAGGGGAGAGGAGGGCGGCAGAAGCGATGTAGACCCGACCGGCGTCGCCGGGGAGACGTCGGACGCTGCGGAAGTTCTTAAAGGAGACATATCGATGGACACGCTGGTCAGACGCGGAGCAAGGCGAACCCTACTCTGCGCACTTTTCTTCTTATTGTCACTGGCGATCTTCCCGACAGCGTCGGCGCTGGCGGCGGGAACGGTCACGGTGAACCTGCTCAACCACGACAGCAGCGCAGGGCTCCCCGGAGCCGTGGTCCAGTACTACCACGGTGGCTGGCAGTCTCTGGGCACAACTGATAACAACGGCTCAGCCACCGCCAACGTCAACGTCACTGGGACGACTGACATCCAGATCTCGTACGCGGGCGGGACGTACAAGTGGACGAACGTTGATCCGGCCACGACTCACACGCTCACGATCAACACTGTCCAGGTGACGGTGAAGCTCGAGACCTGTGGCGGAACGCCGCTTGTGGGAGACGCGCAGTACTACTTCCACGGATTCCAGAGCATCGGAAGCACAGCCGCCACGGTCGAGCTCTTGCCCTATTCGGGCCTCGGACCAGGACAGGGCAACTACGACTTCCAAGTCAAGTACAACGGACGCACCTGCCCCGCTCCCCGGTGCCGCGTTGACAGGTAGCTGACTTGGATTGCCGGACGGTCTCGGAGGGGCGGAGCCCCGGAGAGACCGTCCGGCGGTCGGGCTCAGCATGGGCCGCTCGACCGACAAGGAGATGAGGTTGAGCGAGCAACGCAAGTACCGGAGCTGGACGGCCAAGCAGAAGATCGAGATCGTGCTGGCCGGGCTGCGCGGAGATCGCTCGGTGAAGGAGGTCTGCCGCGAGCACGCGATCTCGGAGACGCTGTACTACTCGTGGCGGGAGAAGCTGCTCGAAGGCGGCCGCGAAGCGCTCGCCGGCAGGGAGGAGCGCCAGGGCGAGCGGGAGCTGCGTCGCAAGGTCGCCGAGCTGGAGCGGGCGCTCGGGCGCAAGACCTACGAGCTGGAGATCGCGGGAAAACTCTTGCGGGAGTGGGAGTGAGACAGCGCGTCGCCCGCTCTCGTGATCTCGTTGCCGAAGGGCACGCTCCTTCGGTGGTGGCGCGTGTCGCCGGGATCAGCCGCCAGGCGCTCTACCGGGTGCCGAGGCCGAGGACGGTGCCGCAGCGGCGTCCGCCGGCGGATCCGGTCGAAGCCGCGATCGTCGCCGAGGCGCTCGCCAACCAGACCGACGGCTACCGGATGATCTGCGCCTTCGTCCGTCGCAAGCTGGGCGTGCCGGTGAACCGCAAGCGCGTGCTGCGGGTGATGCGGGAGCGGAAGCTGATCCAGCGTCGGCGTCCGCTCGAGCGGCGCAAACGGCCTGGCTTCTTTCGGGTCGAGCGGCCCCGGCAGCTGTGGCAGCTCGACATGACCTCGATCTGGGTTGCCGAGCACGGCTGGTGCTACCTGAACGCGATCATCGACTGCTGTACCCGCGAGATCGTCGGCTGGAGCCTCGAGCTGCGCTGCCGCGCCGACGAGGCGGTCGCCGTCGTCGACCGCGCCGTCGCCCTGCACAGCATCCAGCCGGGCGAGCTCGTGCTCGGCATCGGACAACGGCTCGGCCTTCACCGCCCGCCGCTTCCGCGGCCGGCTCGCCGAGCTCGGGATCCGCCACCGCCGCGGCGGCTACCGCGACCCCGAGAGCCAGGCCTTCATCGAGTCCTGGTTCGGGAAACTCAAAGAACGGGAGGTGTGGCTGAACGAGTACGAGACCCTCGACCAGGCCAGACGCGGCATCGGCGGCTACATCGACCGCTACCACCACCGGCCGCACTCGCGGCTCGACTATCGGACACCCCACGAGGTCGCCCGGACCTGGGAGGATCAGCAAGGACTACAGAAACTCGCGGCCTAGCCTGTCAACTCCGCCGGGGAGCACGTCACACCAGTCCCATCCAGACACAGGACGTCTCTGTCGATCCTGTGGTCGTCTTCAAGACGACAAAGGTCTCGCTGTTCGGCAGCGACGTCCTCTACTACAACGGTGGCTGGCAGCCGCTCGCGAGTGGGACGGAGCTGATCGGCGGCACGAGCAACAAGTACGGCAACACCTCGACGGTCGACGTCAAGTTCGATGGACCCCACAGCCCGACACACACGCTGAACGTCGACGGCTGCAGCCTCAGCGGCGGCTTCGTGACCCTCGTCGACGAGTCCGGCAACCCGCTGGCCAACTACCCCAGCGACTATCCGTCGGAGACCCGCAACCTGCAGTACAAGTACCGCTGCGGCGGTAGCTGGGGCCCGACGACCTCGTTCCAGACGGATGCGAACGGGCAGGTCTTCGTCAACCCGACCTGCGCGAGCAACAACTGGGACAAGAAGATCACCATGACGCTCGACCAGACCACGAAGGAGCAGGACGTCACGGTGAATCCGGTCTTCCAGGCGGCGAAGGTGAACATCAATCTGAAGAGCCTGGCCGACGGGCTCGATCACGGAAACGCCGGGCGGATCGGTCGACCAAGGTGGTGGTTACTGGTACCACCACGGGAGTACCGGGCTGTCAGGAACGGTGAGCTTCTATGCGTTCCCCGGCAACATCAAAGTGAGGATGACCTACAACCACAACTCGGAGACGTTCGTTCCGGCGACGGTCGCGGCCGGTACGAACGAGGTGAATTTCCACGACGACGAAGGTGACGCTCGACTACCCGGGTGACATCAAGTCGAACAAGGGCGGCTCCTGGTGGATACTTCAGACAAGCCGTCCATGTACCTGCTGCCGGGCGACTACAACTTCTGGTTCAAGAACGGCAGCGGCTGGTACGGGCCGGTCATGATCAGCGTCGGGGGCTGTGAGCTGAGCGAGAGCTACGTTCTGTTGAGGGTGGTCGACGAAAACGGTCACGGCGTCGCCGGCGGACGAGGCGAACGCCGGCATACGGCGGCGGCTGGGATCCGACCCTGCCGGGCGTGACGGACGCCAACGGCTACTTGTTCGCGGCCGATTCACGTCCGGGTTACACGAAGATCCGGATGACGGTCAATCAGGGCTGGCGAGGATCAGATTCACTGCCGACGCTGATAGCGGACAACTACACCTGGACGACCCAGATCCTCCGCATCTACCTTAAGGATCACAACGGGGCGGCGATCACCGATCAGGCAGGCGTTCTCGATGAGGGTGGCGGCTACTGGTTCAACTGGGGCAACCTGAACGCCATGCAGCGCCGTGGGTTACTGAATAGCTCGGACTATCGAGATGTCCAGCTGGACGCCAGGCCCGTACAAGTTCAATGGGCTACAACCTACAACTCACAAATCCTGGATTCGTGCAGGACGCCGTCTGTCCCGGTCGTGGTCTGCGGCGCCTGGGATTCAGGAGCTTCGACTTCCAGACCGGCCAGGTCACGAGCTCGTGCAGCACCATCACGCAGTACTCTGACAGCGGCTCATGGCAGGACGTTCACTAGCCCGATGGAGCTGATGCCGGGCACCTACACGTTCAGGTCTCCGTCGCAGCCGGTCACCGTCACGGCAGGTGCGATCACGGACGTGCCTTGCGCGTAGTAAGCGACTAACACGGGCTCGTTAACAGGGCTCCGATGAACACCACGACCACCGCCCGCGACGCGGGCGGTGGTCGTGCGTACTTGAAGTGCGGAAATCTGCTGATGAGTTGCCTCGCAGTGCCACATAGACAACACTGTTGAGATCGCTTGACCGAGATCGCGCGTAGCGCGAGGGGAGAGGAGAGGAATCGGGCGAGAGACGTTCCGTGTGGACCGGAGCCCTGCTCTGCGCACGGTTCTGCCTATGCGCACTGGCCGTGTTCCCGAACAGGCTCGGCGCTGGTGCGTGACACGTTACCCGTCCTGACACCTTGACGCTGCATGACCATGAACGGGCGACCCGCTGGCCAGTTACTCTGGCGGCGGGAATCTGAGGTGGCAGTACCGCTGCGGTGGAACTTGGGTCTGATTCGACCGGTTCGGTGACGACGGACGCAAGCGGCCAGTTCTCGGTCACCCCGCAACTGCCCGAGCAAGTGAACTGGGACAGCAAGGTCACTGTCACGCTCAACGGAACCACGAAAGAGCAGGACGTCACGGCAGAGGGTGGCGATGTCTTCGAGGCGGCGAAGGTGAACGCCAACCTGACGAGTTGCAGCGGGCCGATTACAGACACGCCGGGTGGCACGGTCGCGCACAACTTCGGCTCGTGGTACACGGAAGGGTCCACCGGACCGTCGGGAACGGTGAGCTTCTACATGTTCCCGGGCAACACACCAGGTCCGGATGACGTACAACCACATATCGGAGATCCTGACGCCGACGATCACCACCGGCATCAACAACGTCGACTTCCTGACCACGACCGTGGCGACGTCCCCCTACCTGAGTAACACTCTGAAGTCGAGCACGGGTGGGACGTGGTGGTACTTCAGCACCCCGATCAACCTCCTGCCCGGCGTCTACACCTTCTACTACCAGGAGAGCGGTGGCAGCTGGGTCTGGACCCTACTCCTACACCGTATCCAGCCCGGTCTGCGACGATCAGCCACCGCTGGTATCGGACGTGACTGCGTCGACGAACCCGGTCGCGATCAACACCGGCTCGACGTTGACCGCGTCCATTGACGACTCAACGACCGGCGACTCGAACATCGCCAGCGCCGAGTACAAGGTCGATGACGGACCTTGGACGCCGATGGGCGCGAGCGACGGGTCGTTCGACTCGCCGACCGAGGACGTCACGGTCGCACTGCCGCAGTACGGTACGGCCAGTATTCACACCGTTTGTGTGAGGGGAACAGACGCCGCTGACAACACGAGTGACGGCGCGGCTTGCATCCAGTTCGTCGTCTACGACCCGTCGGGCGGGTTCGTCACCGGCGGCGGGTGGATCGACTCGCCCGCAGGCGCCTGCAAGGACACCGCGGTCTGCCTGGATGCAACCGGAAAGGCGACGTTCGGCTTCAACGCGAAGTACAAGAAGGGGGCGAACGTTCCCGACGGGAACACGGAGTTCCAGTTCCACGCCGGCAACCTGAACTTCCACAGCACCGACTACCAGTGGCTGGTCGTCGCCGGCTCCACCGCGAAGTTCAAGGGGACGGGAACCGTCAACGGCGTCGACGGCTACACGTTCCAGATCAACGCCGACGACGGCCACCCCGACCAGTTCCGGATGCAGATCTGGCATCACGGCAGTGGCCTCGTCTACGACAACGGCCCGGACGAGGACATCGGCGGAGGGCTCGATCATCGTCCACAGCTGAGCCCAGGCGGCACCGAGTAGATGCAGGAGGGGCGGCAAATGCCGCCCCTCCTGTTGCAGTGGGAGGCGTAAGGAACCGTTCAGGGCGCAGACCCGCCGCCGGCACGTACCCTTGAGCCATGTTCCTCTTCCAGAAGAGCGTCCGGCAGGTGAGCCCCGAGGAGGCGCTGCCCGGGCGCGACGAGCGGATGGCCGTGCCCGCGCGGCACGAGGTGCTGGGGACGCCGCTCGAGCCGCCCTTCCCGGACGGTCTCGAGCAGGCGGTGGTCGGCATGGGGTGCTTCTGGGGCGCCGAGCGCGTCTTCTGGCAGGCCGACGGCGTCTACACGACGGCGGTCGGCTACGCGGGCGGCTACACGCCGAACCCGACCTACGAGGAGGTCTGCAGCGGGCGCACCGGCCACGCGGAGGTCGTGCGCGTCGTCTTCGACCCGGCGCGGATCTCCTACGAGGAGGTTCTCCGCCTCTTCTGGGAGAACCACGACCCGACCCAGGGCATGCGTCAGGGCAACGACGTCGGCACGCAGTACCGCTCGGCGGTCTACTGGACGACCGACTCGCAGCGGGAGCTCGCGGAGGCCTCGCGCGCCGCCTTCCAGGCCGAGCTCGAGCGGGCCGGCTACGGCGAGATCACGACCGAGCTGGCCGAGGCGGGGCCCTTCTACTACGCCGAGGACTACCACCAGCAGTACCTCGCGAAGAACCCGAACGGCTACTGCGGTCTGGGCGGCACCGGCGTCGCCTGCCCGGTCGGGCTCACGACGAGCTGAGGATCACCTCGCCGAGGCTCCGCTCGGTGGGCGAGGCGAGGAGCGGCACGACGTGCTCCCGCATCCACGGGCCTCCGACGTCGCGCGCGATGCGGTTCGCGTCGTCGGCGCTCGCGAAGAAGAGGACGAGGATCAGGTGCGTGTCGTCGACGCGCACGAGGTTGTAGGCGAGTCCGCCGGCGTCGAGGAGCGCCCGTCCCAGCTGCTCGGCCGACGCGAGCGACTCGGGCGGGAGCGGCTCGCGCAGCCGCAGGTGGTTGACGACGGCGTGCACCCCACGAGGTTACGGCGTCTGCGCGGGACACGTCCCGGTCTCTGACACCGACGTGGGAGACGAGCTGCTCGACAGGCGAGGAGTCCGGCTTCGGAGGCCGGATCGCGCGAAGGCCTCGTCTGCACCGGACACGACCTGCTCTCTGACACCCGTCACGCGGAGGTCACGTACGTGTCGCGGCGGTCTACGCCGTCTCGCCGCCGTCGATCGCGATCGTCGCGCCCGTCATGTAGCGGCTCTCGTCGCTGGCGAGGAACGCGTAGAGCGCGGCGATCTCGTCGGGGCTGGCGTGGCGGCCGAGGGGGATGCCGGCGTCGACCTCGGCGAGCATCTCGGGCGTGTACTCGGCCTCCTGCATCGGCGTCAGCACGTAGCCGGGGCAGACGGCGTTCACGCGGACCGCCGGCGCCAGCTCGAGCGCCATCGTCCGGGCGAGCAGGACGACGCCCGCCTTCGAGGCGTTGTAGTCGGCGTAGTAGGGATGCCCGGTGAGCCCGTTCGTCGAGGCCGTCATCAGGATCACGCCGCCGTTCTCGGCGACCATCCGCCGGGCGGCCTGCTGAGCACAGTGGAAGACCCCGGTGAGGTTGACGTCGAGCACGCGCCGCCAGTCCTCCTCGCGTATCTCGAGAAACGGGCGACGCACCGATATGCCCGCGTTCGCGACGAGGACGTCGACGCCGCCCAGCAGCTCGTCCACCCGCGCGAACGCACGGTCGACCTGGGCCGCGTCCGCGACGTCGCAGAGAAGCGCGCCCGCGAGGTCGGGCAGCCGCTCGTGGGCGGTCTCGATCTCCCGCTCGCCGACCGCGAGGGCGACGACCCGCGCGCCCTCCTCCAGAAAGCGGCGGCTCGTCGCCTCGCCGATCCCGCTCGTGCCGCCGGTGACGACGACCCGCTTGCCGGCGAGCCCTCTCAGCGGACGATCCGGGCCGTGAGGATGCCGGTCGAGCTTCGGGAACGTCGCTGCGCAGGAACGCCTCGCCCTGCGTGAACATCTGGCCCTGCGCGCCGGTCGGTGTCTCGCCGTAGCCGTGGTAGAGCTTGCCGAGCACCTTCATCCCGGCCGTCACCTGCCCGAACGGGGCGAAGCGCTTCGCGTCGAGGAAGGCGTTGTCCCCGAGGTTGACGAAGACCTGCGTCGTGCGCGTGTTCGGGGCGGATGCCGCCGCGAAGGTCACCGTCCCGCGCGTGTTCGAGCGGCGGACGCGGTCGTCCTTGATGGTCGCGTTCAGCCAGGCCGCGGAGACCTTCGGCGACGGGCTGATCCCGAACTGGACGACGAAGCCGGGAACGACGCGGAAGAGCCAGTCGCCGTCGTAGAAGCGGGCGCGGACGAGGTCGTAGAAGCGGTCGGCGCCGCGCGGCGCCCAGGCGCGGTGGACCGTGACGACGAAGACGCCCTTCGTCGTCGTGAAGCGGGCGCGGAAGACGGCGGGCGCCTTCGCGTCGAGCTTCGACGGGTGGAGGAGGGCCGGGTTCGGCGCGGCAGCTGCGCCGCCGGCGGCCAGCGCCGCGGTCGCGAGGCAGACGAGCGCGAATCGCTTCACGGGAGGCAGCCTAGCCCGACGTACGATCACCGGGTGAGCGTGTTCCGCCCGGCTGCGCGCCTGACGTCGCCCGACGGACGCGACTGGGAGCTGTACGCGTACCGGATCCGGCTTCCGCGGCGCGCGCGAGGCGAGGCCGGGTTCGACTCCGACCTGCCGGACGTCCGGGTACAGGTCCTGAGCGGGTTGCTCGACGGGGCTCTCTGGCTGGTCGGCGGCCTGCTGCGGCTCGTCGCGCTCCTCCTGTGGGACGTCCCGCGCGCCGGACTCACGGCGCTCGGCTCCGACGAATGGACGATCGAGGCGATCACCTGGCAGCCGCACAGGACGAGCTACATCTGGCGGACCACCCGGGAGTTCCGGGGCCACGTCCTCGCCCAGGTCGAGGGCCAGCTCGCGCGAGGCGAGACGCCGCGCCCCGGGCACGCCACCTTCGTCGGGGTCGAGGGTTAGACAGGTCAGGCGGAGGCGACTCCGACCTCCGCCGTGCAGAACGCGCACCGGCGGGCCTCGCGCGGGATCTCGCTCAGGCACTCGGGGCAACTCCGCGTCGTCTCGTCGACGGGCGGCTCCGTCTTGCGCCCGGCCATCAACGCGTTTACCGGCCGGACGACCAGGAAGAACACGGCTGCGGCAATCGTGACGAAGCTGATCACCTTGTTGAGGAAATCGCCGTAGAGGAAGCGGCTCCCGTGGATCGTGAAGCTCAGGTCGCCGAAGTAGGTGCTGCCGAAGACGGCGGCCACGAGCGGGGTGAGGAGATCCTCCACCAGCGCGGTGACGACGGCTCCGAAGGCCGCGCCTATCACGATGCCGACCGCGAGGTCGACCACGCTCCCTCGCAGCAGGAACTGCTTGAACTCGGTCAGGTACCTGTTCGGCGCAACGTTGGCAAGCCGCCCGGTCGTCTCCATGACTCCTCCTCTCGTGGCCAGCGTCGCGGTCGATTCTTCCACGACCGTCGGGGACGATGGCTAGAGTCGCCGGGATGACACGTCACGCGTCCGTGCTGATTCTCGCCGCCGTGCTCGCGTTCGCCGCGGCAGGCTGCGGTGCGGGGAAGAGCAAGCCGTACACGGCTGCCGGCACCGCCCCCTGCCTGCGGTCGAAGGGCTTCAAGAAGGTGACGACCGATCCGGCGAAGATCGGGCTCATCGCCGGCTTCGCCGAGTACGGCGGCCTCCAGGCGACGGGATCGGACGGCAACGTGCTGACGATCGCGTTCACGGCGGACGCCTCGAACGTGCCCGGCACGGAGAAGGCGTTCCGCAAGGCGGCGCCGGCGCGCTACAAGGGCCACATGCAGGACGTCATGGAGTCGCAGGGGAACGCCGTCCTCGTCTGGACGGTGACCCCCGCGCAGCAGAAGCTGGGCGACGCGCTCGCCTGCCTGCACTCGTAGCCGGCCGACGTCGAGCGCAGGGGTACACTGGGGCCATGGCCGAGTACGGGACGATGCGGGTGAAGACGGGCCTCGCCGAGATGCTCAAGGGCGGGGTGATCATGGACGTCGTCGACGCCGAGCAGGCGAAGGTGGCAGAGGCGTCCGGGGCGGTTGCGGTCATGGCGCTCGAGCGCGTTCCCGCCGACATCCGCGTGCAGGGCGGCGTGGCGCGCATGTCCGATCCCGAGAAGATCCGGGAGATCCAGGAGGCCGTCACGATCCCCGTGATGGCGAAATGCAGGATCGGCCACTTCGCCGAGGCGCAGATCCTCCAGGCGCTCGAGGTCGACTACGTCGACGAGTCCGAGGTGCTGACGCCGGCCGACGTCGAGCACCACGTCGACAAGTGGGCGTTCGACGTTCCCTTCGTCTGCGGTGCGACGAACCTCGGCGAGGCGCTGCGTCGCATCTCCGAAGGCGCGGCGATGATCCGCACCAAGGGCGAGGCGGGCACCGGCGACATCGTCAACGCCGTCACCCACATGCGCGCGGTCTTCGGCCGCATCAGGAAGCTGACCGCGACGTCGCCGGAGGAGCTCTACGCGGAGGCGAAGGGCCTCCAGGCCCCGTACGAGCTCGTGCGCTGGGTGGCCGAGCACGGGCGGCTCCCGGTCGTCACGTTCACCGCGGGCGGCATCGCGACTCCCGCAGACGCGGCGCTCTGCATGCAGCTCGGCGCGGACGGCGTCTTCGTCGGCTCCGGCATCTTCAAGTCGGGCGATCCGGAGCGGCGGGCGAAGGCGATCGTCGAGGCGACGACGCACTTCAAGGATCCGGAGATCCTGGCGCGGGTCTCCGCCGGCCTCGGCGAGCCGATGGTCGGCATCTCGAGCGCCTCGCTCGACCCGAGCGAGCTGCTCGAGACGCGAGGCTGGTAGCGCGGGTCCTCCGCGGGCCGCGGCGCCTCGTCGGTCCGTCCGATTCGCGGCGCACCATCCCCTCGGATGGAGGAGCGCAAGCCGACCTGGACGTCGTCGTCGCTCCTGCTCTACGCGGGCGGGCTGATCGTGCTCGGAGCGGCGCTCGGCGCGCTCGGATACCTCTCCGGCCGCTACGGCGACGCCGCCTACGCGGGCTGGACGGCGCTCGTGCTCGTCCTCCTGTACGGGATCGCGGACGGCCTGCGCCGCCGCGGTCGCTGGCTGGCCGCCGGGGTCTTCGCGTTCGTCTCGGTGATCGCGTGGGCCGCCTTCGTACTGGCGGTCTGGACGTGGTTCGGCTGGCTGTCGAGCTCAGGGTCGTCGTCTCCGTTCGCCGGGTTCTCGGTCGCGCGGCTCTCGCTCGAGCTGCTCGTGCTGCTCGCGGCGTGGAGCGACCGCCGCCGCTTCGGCTTCCCCTTCCTGGTGCTTGTCACGAGCGTCGTCGGTTGGCTCTTCGTGACGGATCTCGTCTCGGACGGCGGCAACTGGTCCGCCGTCGTGACACTCGCGGTCGGACTCGCGTTCTTCGCCGCCGGCAACGCGAGGGAGGAGCCGTCCGCGTTCTGGCTCCAGCTGGTGGCCGGCGCGCTGATCGGCGGCAGCGTCGTCTACTGGTGGCACTCGAACGACTGGCAGTGGGCGCTCGTCGCGGTGGCGGCGCTCGTCTACGTGGGGATCGCCGAGCGAACGGGTCGCTCGAGCTGGGCCGTGCTCGCAGCGGTGGGGCTGCTCGCGGCGGCGACGCACTTCGCCGTCGGCTGGACGAGAACCGCCGTCCCGCTCGTCGGTGGTGAAGGAACCGCGGCACCGCGGCTCTGGGTGCCCTCCCTCGTCTTCGCCTTCGTCGGCTTCGTGCTCGTCGCGCTGGGGCTGCGCGTCGGACGGCGCGCCGGCCACTACTAGCCCGCCTGCCGCCCGTACAATTCGGGGCGTGGAGAAGCCGTTTCGGATCGGCATCCTCGCCGTGCAGGGGAACGTTCGCGAGCATGCGGCCGTGCTGCGGCGCCTCGGCGCCGAACCCGTCGAGGTGCGGCTGCCGGAGCAGCTGCAGGGGCTCGACGGCCTCATCGTCCCCGGAGGCGAGTCGACGGCGATCGGCCGGCTGATGCGCCTCTACGGGCTCGACGAGGCGGTGCAGCGGTTCGAGGCGCCGATCTTCGGCACGTGCGCCGGAATGATCGTGCTCGACCGCGACCACCTCGGGCTCGGCGACTACACCGTCCGCCGCAACGCGTTCGGGCGGCAGGTGCGGAGCTTCGAGGCCGACCTCGAGATCGGCGACGGCGGCGGGCCCGTGCGGGCCGTCTTCATCCGGGCGCCGTGGATCGAGGAGACGGGGCCGGAGGTCGAGATCCTCGCCGAGGTCGACGGCCACCCGGTGCTGGCGCGGGAGGGGCGCATCCTCGTCGCCGCCTTCCATCCGGAGCTCACCGACGATCCGCGCATCCACGAGCTCTTTCTGAATCTCGTAAGGGAGGCTGCAAGTGTCCGGGCATAGCAAGTGGTCGTCGATCAAGCACAAGAAGGGCGCCGCCGACGCGAAGCGGGGCAAGCTCTTCTCGAAGCTCACGCGCGCGATCATCGTCGCGGCGAAGGAGGGCGGCGGCGACCCGGCCGGCAACCTGGCGCTCCAGAACGCGATCGAGAAGGCGAAGTCCTACTCGATGCCGAAGGACAACATCGACCGGGCGATCGCGAAGGGCGCCGGCACCGATGCGGACGCGGCCGCCTACGAGAGCATCGTCTACGAGGGCTACGGCCCGGCCGGGGTCGCGGTGATCGTCGAGGCGCTGACCGACAACCGCAACCGCACGGCGAGCGAGGTGCGGCACACGTTCGCGAAGAACGACGGGAACCTCGGCACGTCGGGCGTCGTCGCCTGGCTCTTCGAGCGGCGCGGCGTCGTGCTCGTCCCCGCGGACGGCACCGACGAGGACGAGCTCACGCTCGCCGCGGCCGAGGGCGGCGCCGACGACGTCGCGCTCGACGGCTCCACGTACGAGGTGATGTGCGCGGGCGAGCAGCTGGCCGCCGTGCGCACCGCGATCGAGGCGGCCGGGTTCGCGATCGACTCGGCCGGGCTGACGATGGTCCCGAAGACGACGGTCGAGGTCGAGGAGGAGAGCGACGCGAAGAAGATCCTGCGCCTGATCGATCAACTCGAGGACTCCGACGACGTGCAAGACGTCTACGCGAACTTCGACATCCCCGAGCGTGTGCTCGAGGCGGTCGCAGGCTGAACCTTCGGGCTCCGCAGGTCATCGGGCGTCGTCGTAGTCGTCCGACCCTGTGCCTACCGTTCTGGCGTGAAGGTCGTCGGCATCGACCCGGGGACGGCTGCGTGCGGGTACGGGATCGTCCACGAAAGCGGAGGACGCCTCAGGGCGGTCGGCCACGGGTGCTGGTCGACGCCGGCCGGCCAGGCCCCGGAGCTTCGCCTGAAGACGATCTACGACGGCGTGGTCGGTCTCGTCGCGGAGCACGCGCCGGATGCGGTGGCGCTCGAGGAGTCGTTCGTCGGCGCCGACGCCCGCATCGCGCTCTCCGTCGGGCAGGCGCGCGGGGCCGTGCTCGTCGCGGCCGCCAACGCGGGCGTCGCCTGTGCCGAGTACGCGCCCGCGGCGGTCAAGCAGGCGGTCTGCGGCTACGGGCGCGCGGAGAAGGGCCAGGTGCAGCGCATGGTCAAGGCGATCCTCGCGCTGCCCGAGCTGCCGCGGCCGAACCACGCAGCCGACGCGCTCGCCGTCGCGATCTGCCACGCGCTCGCCCCGCCGCTGCTGAGGATCGCCGGATGATCGCCCGGCTGCGCGGCAAGCCGGTCGCATCCACGCGTCGAGGGGCTCGTCCTCGACGTCGGCGGCGTCGGGTATCTCGTGGCGGCGACACCGGCTGCGATCCGGATGGCCGACAGCGCGGGTGAAGTGACGGTCGAGACGTACCTGCACGTGCGCGAGGACACGCTTCAGCTCTACGGCTTCGCCGACCGCAACGAGCGCGAGCTCTTCGTCCAGCTCCTGACGGTGAACGGCGTCGGGCCGAAGGTCGCGCTCGCGATCGTCTCGGGCTCGCCGGCGGAGGAGCTGCGCCG
Source organism: uncultured Thermoleophilia bacterium (assembly GCA_963762675.1). Taxonomy (GTDB): domain Bacteria; phylum Actinomycetota; class Thermoleophilia; order Gaiellales; family Gaiellaceae; genus Palsa-739. The sequence goes on from CAVXLS010000003.1 coordinate 918,017, forward strand.
GGCGATCATGCGTGAGGACGCGGCCCGCTTCCAGGCGATCCCCGGCATCGGCAAGAAGACGGCCGATCGCATCGTGCTCGAGCTGAAGGAAAAGATGGGCTCGCTCGCTGGCGCGATCGAGCCTAGTCCGGCGGAAGAGGTCGATCTCGAGGCTCGAGACGCGCTCATGGCGCTCGGCTATTCCTTGCTCGATGCCGAATCTGCGCTCGCGAAGGTGGACCGGACGTTGCCGACCGAGGAGCGGGTACGACTCGCCCTCAGGAGCGCCGCATGAGGTCAGATCTTCTGGTCCCCGTCCTCGAGGACGGGGACGAGGAGCTCGAGCAGAGCCTCCGTCCGCGGAGGCTCGACGACTTCGTGGGGCAGGGGAGGGTCAAGGAGCAGCTCGCGATCGCGCTCGAGGCGGCGAAGGCGCGCAGCGAAGCGCTCGACCACGTTCTCCTCGTCGGCCCGCCCGGGCTCGGCAAGACGAGCCTCGCCCACATCGTCCGCGAGGAGCTCGGCGTCGGCATCCGGGCCCTGGCCGGACCGGCGCTCGAGCGCAAGGACGTCGCCGCGATCCTCACCGCGATCGAGCCGCGCGACGTGGTCTTCGTCGACGAGATCCATCGGATGAGCCGCGCTGCCGAGGAGATCCTCTACCCGGCGCTCGAGGACTTCCGCCTCGACATCGTGATGGGGCAGGGGCAGCCGCGCGGACGCTGACCCTCGATCTGCCTCCGTTCACGCTCGTCGGCGCGACCACGCGCACCGGGCTGCTCACGTCTCCGCTCCGCGACCGTTTCGGGATGACCTTCCGGCTCGACTACTACGTCGCGGGTGAGCTGGCGTCGATCGTTCGTCGCTCGGGCCGGATCCTCGGCGTCGAGATCGCGCCGGACGCCGCCGACGAGATCGCGGGGCGTTCCCGTGGGACGCCGCGGATCGCGAACCGGATCCTGCGTCGTGTCCGGGACGTCGCACAGGTGCGTCACGAGGGCGCGATCACCGTTCCGATCGCCCGCGAAGCGCTCGACCTGCTCGAGGTCGACGAGGCAGGCCTCGAGCGGCTCGATCGGGAGCTGCTCCGGGCGATCGCGGAGAAGTACGACGGCGGGCCCGTCGGCGTGAGCACGCTGGCCGCTTCGCTCGGCGAGGAACCGGACACGATCGAGTACGTCTACGAGCCGTATCTGCTCCAGCTCGGCTTCATCCAGCGCACGCCGCGGGGGCGAACGATCACGAAGCTCGGTCGTGTCCATCTCGGCGTGGCCCCCCGCCGCGACGACCAGCCTCTTCTGAGGCATCGCTTCCGCGATCCCGTCACGGTGCGCGTGCTGGCGTGGCGTGGCGTGGCGTGGCGTGCCCGCTGGCGTGGCGTGGCGTGGCCATCGCGAAGATCCCTGCAAATCGCCATCTCCGGCGGTGCGCCACCGGATACCGGACCGTGACGCGGTACGCTCGGTCCTGTGCCCGAGCTCTGGACTCCCGTCGTGGAGGGGCCGCACGAGGCCTTCGTCGAGAAGCTCCTGCGGACGATCGCGCGGTTCGCGGAGGTGACCGGCGTGCAGACGCCGGTCGTCGACGTCGAGCTCGCCGACACCTCTCGGTTCGTGCTCGACCGGATCGAGCCGGAGCCGGGCTTCGGGATGGTCACGCTCTACATTCGCGACCCGCGCAACGACGACCCGGACGCCTTGATCGTCCCGATCGGCTCGATCCGCCGGATCGAGCTTCGCAAGGCGCCCGAGGATCGCGTCGCCCGCTTCGGCTTCGCCGTTCCGCCGCAGTAGACGCGAACGCGGGCGACGACTGTCGGCGCCGGCGGCGATCGGCCGCCGGCGGTCCTAGAGCGCGACGTCCGGCTCGGGCCGCTTCGCCGCTGCTCTGCGCAGCGATCGCCCCGCAGCGAGGAGCCACGGCGCGACGAGGAGCGCCATCACGTCGAACCAGACGTATCCGCTTGCGACGCCGCTCGGCGGGTTTCCGTCCGGCACGCCGAGCCCGGGGAGGGATGCGGCCCAGCGCCACGTTCCGATCGACGTGCCGTAGAGCTCGAGCGCCGCGACGACGAGGAACACGCCAGCGTAGGCGGACCGGAAGCGAGAACGGACGAGGAAGATCAGCAGCAGCGGAACGCCGATCGCGCCGGCCACGTCGAGCCGGGGCAGAACCGTGAGTCCCGCGAGCGCCCAACCGAGGGCGCCCGCCGCAGCGGTCGCGACCAACGCCCGTGTGGGCACGAGCCGGCTGAGCGCGACTCCGCTCAGGTAGACGAGCCCGTGCGCCGGCGGGATGAAGAGCGGCAAGTTGTGCAGGCGGTAGTGGTAGACGCCCCAGACGAGCGATCCGGTCACCTCACCCGCCGTGGCGAAGATCACGACCCCCAGCGCCTGTGCGCGCGCGAGCGCCGGGAGAGGGCGGAGGGCTGCGAGGAGGACGAGCCACGTCAACGCGCCGAGCCCGATCTGGCCGCGCAACCCGACCTGGGTGTCGGCTGCGAGCAAGGCCGTCAGGAAGGCGGGCCCTGCGATCGCGTACCGGCGGGGAACGCTCACTCAGAGCCCCGCGACGGCCGGTCGCCCCCTCGTGCCGTCAACGCCGGTACCGGAGGTCGTGCCAGCTGGGCGTGGGCAGGAGCTCGAGGAGAGCCCGCCCGCCCCGCGGGTCGGCGTAGGTGAAATCCGCCTGGCTCTCGTCCCAGCCGACCTCCAGCAGGCCTTCCTTGACTCGATGGTCGAGCCAGGCGCCGCGGAAGACGAGCTTCTTCAGCCAGTAGACGAGCGACTCGCCCTCGACGAGGGAAACCTCGTCCCAGTGGCGAACGAGATAGTGGCCGAGCGCGCTGCGGGGCTCTTCGATGGCATCCCGCTCGACGAGCTCGACCAGGTCGGCCGTCTCGTCGTCGTCGAGCTCGTTTCCCGTCAGGAGCCCGAGCTTGACGGCGGCTGCCGTCACGCGCTGCTCGAAGTCGAACGCGCTGAAGGAGAAGCGGCAGTCGAGGAACTCGACGACGTAGTCGTCGCCCGAGTGGTAGTTCCCGGCCGCGTCCACGGGCGAAGCGTACCCTTGCGACGTGCGCGCACTCCGCATCCCGGTCGCCCTCGCGGTCGTGGTCGGGCTCGTGGCGTTCACCGCCTGGGTGATGGCCTGGCCCTTCGAGAGGGCCGTGTACCTCGCCCCGGTGATCGTCGTCTCCGGCGCCGCCGCGGTAGGGCTCGTGCTCCTCTGGGGCAAGGTCGCGCTGCAATCGCTGCGGGAGAGCCGTCGTCCGGGTCTCGTGCTCGCGCTCTGGCTGGCCGGTCTCGCGCTGCTCGTGCTCCTGACGATCCTCGGCGTCCGCTTACCCCGCGAGGGCTGACAGGAGCCGCTCGACCTCGTCTTCTCGCGTGTAGGCCGCGACGGAGAGGCGTAGATGGTCGCGAGCCGGGTCGACGACCGGGATCTCGATCCGATGCTCGGCGAAGAGCCGGTCGGAGAGTCCTGGATCCGGTCGGGGAAGGCGGACGGTCGCCATCTGCGCGAGCATCCCCTCGGGCGCCGGCGGCTCGGTGCCGAGCAGCTCGCACAGCTCGCGTCGCGCCGCGAGCGTGAGCGCACGGGAGCGGGCCGTCACGGCATCCCACTCGCGCTCTGCCTGGAACGCGATCGCGTCGGGGACGGACAGCCAGGCCGCGAGATCCCGCGTTCCCTGCCGCTCGAGCCGATCGACGAAGCTCTCTCCCTCCTCGTAGCCCCAGCTCACGATCGCCGCATCCACGCGCTCCTGCCGGTCACGCCTGACGTGGAGGAAGCCGGCGCCCTTCGGTGCGCACAGCCACTTGTGGCAGTTGCCGGCGTAGAAGTCGGCGTCGAGAGCGTCGACGTCCACCGGCACCTGAGCGGGTGCATGGGCGCCGTCGACGATCGTCGCGAGTCCGGCCGCCCGGGCCCGCGCGACGATCTCTCCGACCGGCAGAACGAGCGCGCTCTCCGACGTCACGTGGCTGACGAACAGCGCCCGGGTCCGGTCGTGGACGCGCGAGAAGAGAGCATCGACGACGTCGCCGGGACCGTGGAGCGGTCGCGGTGTCTCCGCGCGGACGTAGCGCGCGCCCGTGCGGCGGCACACCCATTCCCAGGCGAGGTCGCAGGCGCCGTACTCGAGGTCGGTCGCGAGCACCTCGTCTCCGGGTCGGAGCTCGAGCGAGCGCGCTGCGAGGTTGACGCCCGTGGTGGCGTTCGGGACGAACGCGAGGTCGGCCGGGGCGGCGCCGACGTAGGCAGCGAGCGCGCCGCGGGCCTCCGCGAGCAGCGACGGCTGCCGGCGCACGATGAAGTCCACCGGCTCCCGCTCGAGCTCCCGCTGCCACGCCTGGCTGCGCTCGAGCACCGGACGCGGACAGGCGCCGAAAGAGCCGTGGTTGAGGAACGCAACCTCCGGATCGAGGAGGAACTCGCGTCGCAGCTCCGCGGCGGTCGGGACGGCCACGCTGCGCAGTCTGGCGGCTCGCGACTCCCCGCGTAGGATCGAGGGCGGCATGGGCGGAGAAGTCGAAGCGACGGTGGAGCCGCGCCGCGGGACGATCCGCTCGCGGCCGCCGTGGCGGCGCGCCTTCTCACGATTCCTGCGCCACCCGTTCGGAGTCGCGGCGTTGCTCATGCTCGTCGTGCTCGTCGGCGCGGGCGTCTTCGCGAGCCACCTCACGCCGTACTACGTCGGAGAGCTCCAGATCGGGTTGATCGGCTCGCCGGAAGGCCCGAGATTCGCCGGGCAGCACTTCTTCGGCACCGACGACCTCGGCCGGGACGTGTTCGCGCAGGTGCTCTACGGGTTGCACGTGTCGGTCGTGATGGCGGTCGAGGTCGCCTGCGCGGCGACCCTCTTCGGGACCGTCGTCGGCGCCGTCGCGGGGTACGCGGGAGGCTGGCTGGACACGCTCCTGATGCGCGGCGTCGACCTCGTCGTGACGATCCCGACGCTCGCCGTCCTCGTCGTGTCGGTCGTCTACTTCCTGCCGCTCACGACGCAGCGCGTCGGCTACGTCCTGATGCTGACGATGTGGCCCCTGGTCGCCCGCGTCGTCCGGGCGAGCTTTCATTCGCTGCGCGAGTTGGAGTACATCGAGGCGGCGCACGCCGCCGGAGCCGGCCCGCTCCGGATCGTCGTGCGGCATCTCCTCCCGAACTCCGCCGGCGTGATCGCCGTTGCCGCGACGTCGGTGATGGGGATCGCGATCACGCTCGAGTCGACGGTCGACTTCTTCCAGTACGGCACGCAGGAGCTCACACAGCCGACCCTCGCGAACCTCGTCGCCGACGGCGCGAGGTACGGTCTCTTCAACGGCGCCCGCGGCTGGTGGACGTGGGCGTTTCCCGCGCTCGTGCTCGTCGTGCTGCTCCTCTGCCTGAACGTCGCCGGAGACGCGCTGGACGAGTCGCTCGCCGCGACGGTCAGCTGAGCCTGACTCTCGGGTCGAGGAAGGAGCCGACGAGGTCGCCGAGGATCGCGACGACGACGACGACGACGGAGACGACGACGAGCTCGGCCTGGATCACGAACGGGTCGGAGATGTCCAGCACCTGGCCGATGAAGACCGACGCGAGTCCGTGCAGGTTGAAGACGTAGTCGGCCACGAGCGACGACGCGAAGAGGGCGCCGAAGTCGAGGGAGACGACGGCCGTGAACGGGGCCAGCGAGTTCCTCAGGGCGTGCCGGAGGACGACGCGGCGCTCGCGCATGCCCTTTGCCCGTGCGACCGTCGCGTAGGGGGCATTGAGCGAGACGAGCATGGCCGTACGGACATAGCGGCTGTAGGCGCCGACGAGGCCGGCGGCGACGACGAGTATCGGCAGGGTCATGTGCTGGAACCAGTCGACGACGGCGTGCGGGCCGAAGGCGATGCCGGGCGTCGGCGGCCCGCCGACCGCCAACCCGAGGCGATGATCGGTGCCGAGCCTGGCGAGGGCCTGCTGGAGCAGCACGGCGAGCAGGAACGGCGGCACCGACCAGAGGGCGTACGAGACGCCGCGGAGCCCCCAGCCCACGGGAGAGCGCCGCCTCTGCGCCCCCACGGTTCCGACGAGCAGGCTGAGGAGGACGACGAGGACGAGCGAGCCGGCGATCAGCTCGAGCGAGGTGCCGAGCGCCGGCCAGATGATCGAGCCGACGGGGGTGTTGTCGACGGCGGTGTGACCAAGGCCCTGGCCCGTGAACAGGCCCTTCACCCAGTACCAGTAGCGCAGGAGGAGCGGATCGTGCAGGTGCGCCCGGCGGACGATCTCGAGCACCGTCGGAGAGTTCGGCGTCGCGTAGAAGCGCCAGATCGGGCTGAGCGCGGTCGCGAACACCGTCCAGGAGAGAAACGAGACGAGAACGACCACGACCGCCCCGAGCAGCATCCGGCGGAAGAGGAACGCGAGCACCCGTGAAGGAGCATACGTCCGTGTCGCGACTCCGTCGCGCAAGCCCGGCAACACGTCCACAGTGGCCTGTCGGGACGTGGCTCGTGACGGGGCTCCGTCCGCTCCCAGCCGTAGCGTGGGATTGCGATGGACGACGGCACCTGGACGCTTCGCCCGTGTCCGCGCCCGGCCCAGGCCGAGCTCGCCGGCGCGCTCGAGATCAGCGAGGTCACGGCCGCGGTGCTCGTCCGGCGGGGCCTCGGCGACCCGGCCGCCGCGCGCCGCTTCCTCGACGGAGAGCAGTCGCCACACGACCCGCTTCTGCTCGGCGACATGGCGCTCGCCTGCGAGCGGATCCGCGCCGCGGTGGCCGCGGGCAGCCGCATCTGCGTCCACGGCGACTACGACGTCGACGGGATCGCCGCGACTGCTCTCGCCATCCTGCTGCTTCGCGAGCTCGGCGCCGACGTCGACTGGCACCTGCCGAGCCGCTTCGACGAGGGCTACGGCGTCCGCAGCGAGACCCTCGCCCGGCTCGCCGACGAGGGCTGCGGACTCGTGCTCACCGTCGACTGCGGGATCACCGCCGTGGCCGAGGTGGCCGACGCGCGGGCGCGCGGCCTCGAGGTGGTCGTCACCGACCATCACCGTCCGGCCGACGCGCTTCCGGACTGTCCGGTCGTCGCCACGCGCCCGTCCGACTATCCGTTCCCGGAGCTGTGCGGCACCGGCGTCGTCTACAAGCTCGGCCAGGCGCTCTTCGGCGTCGACTCGGACGTTCCGAAGCGTCACCTCGATCTCGTCGCGCTCGCCACGATCGCGGACGTCGTCCCGCTCCTCGACGAGAACCGCTCGCTCGCGATAGCGGGCCTGCGGACGCTTGCGCGGACGCAGAAGCCGGGATTGCAGGCGCTCATGCGGGCGGCGGCCGTCGACCCGGCGGCGATCGACGCGGGCGCCGTCGGCTTCCGGCTCGGTCCGCGGATCAACGCCGCCGGTCGGCTCGGCCATCCGCGCGCCGCGCTCGAGCTGCTCCTGACCGACGACGCGGACGAGGCGCGGCGGCTCGCAGCCTCGCTCGAGGAGCTGAACCGCGAGCGTCAGGCGGTCGAGGGGCGGATCCTGCGGGAGGCGGTCGCGCAGGCCGAGGAGTGGCCCGAGGCGAAGCGCCGGGCCCGCGCGTACGTGCTCGCCGGAGCCGACTGGCACGAAGGCGTGATCGGGATCGTCGCATCGCGACTCGTCGAGCGCTATCACCGCCCGGTCGTCCTGCTGGCGGGCGGTGAGGGAGACTGGAAGGGGTCGGGACGGTCGATACCCTCGTTCGACCTGCACGGCGCGCTCGCGACCTGCTCGCCGCTGCTCGAGCGCTGGGGCGGCCATCGGGCGGCCGCCGGCCTGTCGATCCGCGAGGAGAACGTCGACGCGTTCGCCGACGCGTTCGCAGCCCATGCCGCCGGCGTGCTCGGCGACGAGGAGCTACAGCCTGTGACGGAGATCGACGCCGTCGTTCCTCGCGCGACGCCGCTCACGCTCGAGCTGTGCGCGGAGCTGGCGCGGCTTGCGCCCTTCGGGCTCGGAAACCCCGGGATAACGCTCCTGGCGCCCGGATGCGAGCTGACGGAGCTGGCGACGGTCGGCGAGGGGAAGCACCTCCGGTTCCGTGTGCGCCGCGACGGCGCCGACGCCGGCAGCGCGATCGCCTTCGGGCACGGCGCACGTCTCGACGCCTACAGCCGAGGCGGCCTCTACGACGTCGCCTTCCGGCTGGAGGAGAACCGGTGGAACGGCACCGTCGCGCCGCAGCTCGTCGTCCGGCGGATCTTCCGGGCCGCCGAGCGCTTCGACGCCCTCCGCGAGTGGCTCGCCGCCGAGTACGGCAAGCCCTCTGCTGCGCGTCACCCCGAGGCGGCCGTCGTGTTCGCGGAGCTCGAGCTGGAGGGGACGGGCCGCCCGAGTCGTCGTCATCTGCTCGAGTCCGCGCGATTCCGCGCGCTGCTCGCCGGCGAGCCGCCGCTCGCGCGCGCGGCCTAAGGCTTGCGGGCGACGAAGATCGCCCAGCCGAGCAGCGCACGCTGGTACCGGAGGTACCGGTCGCGAGCGTGCTCGTGCCGCTGGCGGATGGCGGCGGCGTCCGGATCGTCGGGGTTCGCGGCGAGCCACTCCTCGAGCGCACGCCAGTGAAGGGACTCGTACGCGTCCCAGTCGTCGAGCGAGGACGCGATCACGGTCACCGGCGCGAGTCCGGCGTGCTCGAAGCGGGCCACCGTCTCGCGGAGGGGCACGTAGCCGTCGTCGTCGACCCCCTCCGGCAGCGGCCAGACGTTCCAGAACGGCTCCCCGACGACGACGTGCCCGCCGGGCCGCACTGCCGGCGCCAGGGCCGCGAGCGTCCCGTCGAGCCCGTGCCAGACGAAGCTCGCACCGAGGCAGAAGGCTGCGTCGAAGGCGCCCGTCTCGAACGGATACGCCTCCGCGTCGCCCTCCACGATCTCGACCCGCTTGCCGAGGCCGGCCTCGGCGACGCGGCGGCGGGCCTCGGCGGCGAACTCGGGCGCGCGCTCGACGCCGACGACGCGGCAGCCGAAGATCGACGCGAGCAGCAGCGCGGGTCCGGCCTTGCCGCACGCCATGTCGAGCACCCACGACTCGGGCCGGAGTCGAAGCCGCTCGCCGAGCAGCTGGATCTTCTCCGCGCTCGTCGGATTCTGCAGCTCGTGGTCGCGCTCGGCGACGGCGAAGAACCAGGGCACGTGCGGACACTACGTAATCGCCCGCAGGCGACGGCGGTTCCGACCCGATGCCGTCCCACCAGCGCACAGCGAAGCTGTGCGCATGCATGTGCCTCCGTACAAGATCAAGGTCGTCGAGCCGATCAACCTGGCCAGCCCGGAGCGGCGGCGCGAGGCGCTCGTCGCGGCCGGCTACAACACGTTCCTGCTCCACGCCTCCGACGTCTTCATCGACCTGCTCACCGACAGCGGCACGTCCGCGGCATCCCAGGAGCAGCGGGCCGCGATGGAGCTCGGCGACGAGTCGTATGCCGGCTCGCGGAGCTTCTTCCGCCTCGAGCGGGCGGTGCGCGAGATCTACGGCTACAAGCATGTGATCCCGACGCACCAGGGCCGCGGCGCCGAGCACCTGCTCGCGCTCGCGCTGGTGCACCCCGGACAGCTCGTCCCGTCCAATCTCTACTTCACGACGTCACGGGCCCACGCGGAGCTCGCCGGCGCCGTCTGGACCGACGTCTCGGTGGCAGAGGCGGTCGACCCGGAGTCGCCGCACCCGTGGAAAGGGAACATCGACGTGGCGAAGCTCGAGGAGGTGATCCGTGCGGCAGGCCCGGAGAACGTCGCGTTCGTCCGGCAGGAGGCATGCCTCAACATGGCAGGCGGTCAGCCGTTCTCGATCGCCAACCTCGTCGAGGTGCGTGCAGTGACGCTCGACTACGGCGTGCCGCTGATCCTCGATGCGACGCGAAGCTCCGAGAACGCGCTGTTCGTCAAGCGGCGCGAGGAGGGCTACAGCGGGCACACGCTCGCCGAGATCGTCAAGCTGATCGCCGATCTGAGCGACGGCGCCGTCTTCTCGTCGAAGAAGGACCACTTCGTCCCGATCGGCGGCCTGGTCGCCGTCAACGACGACGGGCTCGCGGAGAGGCTCCGGGAGCTCGTGGTCGTGTACGAGGGCTTCCCGCACTACGGCGGCATGTCCGGCGCCGCGATGGAGGCGCTCGCCGTGGGCGTCCACGAGGCCGCAGACGAGAGGATCGTCGCGCACTACGTCGACCAGGTCGCATACCTCGCCTCGCTCCTGCAGAAGGCGGACGTTCCGATCGTGCTGCCTCCGGGCGCACACGCCGTGTTCGTCGACGCCAAGCGTTTCCTGCCGCACGTGCCGCAGGACGAGTTCCCGGCGCAGGCGCTGGCAGCGGCGATCTACCTGGCCGGAGGCGTGCGCACGATGGAGCGGGGGATCGTCTCCGGGCAGCACGGGCACGAGCCGTACGACGGCCTCGAGCTGGTACGCCTGACGCTGCCCCGGCGCGTCTACACGCAGGAGCATCTCGCCTATGTCGGCGAGGTGATCGCCGAGCTCCATCGGTACGCGGACGCGATCCCGGGCCTGCGCATCACGTACGAGCCCAAGGAGTTGCGCTTCTTCCAGGCACGCTTCGAGCCGCTCGCTCCGTTCTCGGTCGGCGCCGTCGAGACGCACGCGCTCGAGCTCTCGGCGTAGCCAGCTACCGCGGCCCGAGCGAGACGCGAGAGGCTGCCTGCCTCGGCGCGGGCGGCGGGACGACGCGCGCCTGCTCCTGGAGCGCGGCGAGTGCCCGGGCCAGACGCGCGGCCTTGCGCCGGAGCTTCCTGCGACGAAAACCGTCCACGGATGTCGTCCATTCGCCGTGGTCGAGACCGTTCCTCCCGCGCGGATTCGCCGCGGAGACCCGCAGTACACTGAGATGGTGGCCACGCTGGCGACGGGAGAGAGACACGAGGAGCTCCTCGAGGAGCTCCTCGCCGAGCTGGCGACGTACAGCGACGACGCGGACCAGGAGTTCGTCACGCGCGCCTTCCGCTTCGCCGCGGCCGCACACGAGGGCCAGCAGAGGCGCTCCGGGGAGCCGTTCATCACTCACCCGACCGGCGTCGCGAAGATCTGCGCCCAGCTGCGCCTCGACGAGCAGACGGTCACGGCCGCGCTCCTCCACGACGTCGTCGAGGACACCGCAACCGACCTGGCGTCCGTCCGAGAGGAGTTCGGCGACGAGGTCGCGCAGCTCGTCGACGGCGTCACGAAGCTGACGCGGGTCCAGTTCCAGAGCCGCGAGCAGACGGAGGCGGAGAACTACCGGAAGATGGTCGTCGCGATGGCCGAGGACGTGCGAGTCATCCTCGTCAAGCTCGCCGACCGCCTCCACAACCTCCGGACGATCGAGTACCTCGGCAAGCAGAAGCAGATCCAGAAGGCGAAGGAGGCGCTCGAGGTCTACGCGCCGCTCGCGCACCGTCTCGGCATCCACACGCTCAAGTGGGAGCTCGAGGACCTGTCGTTCCAGACGCTGCATCCGCGGAAGTACGAGGAGATCAAGACGATGGTGGCCGAGCGGCGGGCCAACCGCGAACGTCACGTGGAGGAGGCCGCGGACGTGCTGCGTCGCGAGCTCGAGAAGGTCGACGTCCCGGCGGAGATCTTCGGCCGCGCGAAGCACTTCTACTCGATCTACGACAAGATGGCGAAGAAGGGCCGCGAGTTCAACGAGATCTACGACCTCACCGCGATGCGCGTGATCGTCGAGCGCGGCGGCGAGGAGGGGACGCGCGACTGCTACGGCGCGCTCGGCCTGATCCACTCGCTCTGGAAGCCGCTGCCGGGGCGCTTCAAGGACTACGTCGCGATGCCGAAGTTCAACGGCTACCGCTCGCTGCACACGACCGTGATCGGGCCGGAGGGACGGCCGCTCGAGATCCAGGTGCGGACACGGGGGATGCACGAGACCGCCGAGCTCGGCGTCGCCGCCCACTGGGCATACAAGCGCGACGGGCGCTCGTCGAAGGGCGGCGACGAGGAGTGGAGCGCCTGGGTGCGCCAGCTGATGGACATCCACGCGGACGAGGCCGACGCCCGCGAGTTCGTCAAGAGCTTCCGCACCGACCTCTTCGACGAAGAGGTCTTCGTGTTCACGCCGAAGGGCGAGGTGAAGACGCTGCCCGCCGGCGCAACGCCGATCGACTTCGCCTACGCGGTTCACACGGACGTCGGCCATCGCACCGTCGGCGCGAAGGCGAACGGCCGCATCGTCCCGCTCCACTACAAGCTGCGGAGCGGCGATCGGGTCGAGATCCTGACGTCGAAAGGCGGGCGTGGGCCCTCGCGCGACTGGCTCTCGCTCGTCGCGTCCTCCCGCGCCCGCAACAAGATCCGCCAGTTCTTCTCCCGTGAGCAGAAGGAGGATCTCGAGGCGAAGGGGCGGGAAGCGCTCGAGCACGCCCTGAAGGGGCAGAACCTCCCCTACAAGAAGCTGGCCGGCTCGGCAGTGCTCGCAGGGGTGATCCGCGAGTCCGGCTTCAAGAAGGCGGAGGACTTCTATCTCGCGCTCGGCTCCGGGAAGCTGACCGCGCAGAGCATCGTCAACAAGGTGCTGCAGCAGCTGAAGGTCGAGGAGGTCGTCGCCGAGGAGGTCGTCTCGCGCAAGCGGCCGAAGGCGCGCGACGCGCTCGCGAGCAACACCTACGGGATCAAGGTCGTCGGCGTCGACGACGTGCTCGTTCGGCTCGCCAAGTGCTGCACGCCGGTGCCCGGCGACGAGATCGTCGGCTACATCTCGCTCGGCAAGGGGATCACCATCCACCGCGGCGACTGCCCGAACGTCCGCGCGCTGCGCCGGAACCCCGAGCGCTTCACGCCGGTCGAGTGGGAGGGAGGCGTCTCGCAGAGCTTCCGCGTCCAGATCGCGGTCGACTCGTGGGACCGGCCCCGCCTGCTCGAGGACGTCGCCCGCACCTTCGCCGAGCACGGGGCGAACATCGTCTCGTACGGAGGGACGGTCGAGGACCAGATGGCCCGCAACTGGTACGTCGTCGAGGTCGGCGACGTGAAGGGCCTGCGGGCGCTCCTCGCCGCGTTACGGAACGTCGAGGCCGTCTTCGACGCGTATCGCGTCACGCCGTCGTAGGTCGCCGCGCGCTAGCCGTCCCAGGGCTCGCCGCCGGTGTCCCAGCCGACGAGACAGTGCCCGGAGACGAGCACGGCGACCCGCTCGAGGAACGCGCGGTCCTCCCGGGCCGCACCGTCGACCGCCAGCTCGGCGACCCGCTGACCCTGCCAGGCCACGACCGTCGCGCTGCGCCGCGTCTCGTCGGGCTCTCCGACTGACGGGCCGAGCTGGAGCCCTTCGCCCTCGACGAAGAAGATCCCGGCCCACGCGTAGCCGGCACGCTCGTGGAGCGCCGCGACGACGTCTCGCAAGATCTCGTCGGCATCCCCGCCGCGATTGAGGATCCGGTCGATCGCCTCCAGCGCCCCGGTCGTGCTAGGTGTCGACATCGGATCCTTCGAAGGCGACGACGGCGTCGCGGAACGTGCGAGGAACGGGATACGCGCGGCGCTCCACCGGGTCGACGTAGACGAGCGTCTGGTGCGCCGTGACCATGAGCACGTCGTCCGGCTCACGGTGGGCGGCGAACTCGAACGTGACGCTCGTCCGCCCGATTCGGGAGACGCGGGCGAACACCTCGATCTCGTCGTCGAAGACGGCGGGAGCGAAGTACTCGACGTCGTTGGCGCGCATCACGAACTCGCCGCCCTCGCGCCGGTGCAGCAGCCCGATCATGCGGAGGTACTCGACCCGGGCGAGGTCGAAGTACGGGTTGTAGCGCCCGTAGTAGACGATCCCCTGCGCGTCCGTGTCGGAGAAGCCCACGCGTGTCCGCGCGGAGAACTTGAACGGCGGTCTGGTGTCTCCCACGGCAGTTGATCCTATGCAGCGACCGGCCGGGACACGTCCCGGTCTCTGACACCGGTCACGAATGCGTGCCGGCTCCGTTGCGGAGCCGGCGAATCGACGGCGAGGAGCGAACGTGCTCGCTACCGTCGACGCGTGGGCCATCCGCTACGCCAGCTCGATCCCGAGGCGATCTATCACGTCATCTCGCGAGGAAACAACGGCGGGTGGATCGTACGAGACGCAATCGACCGGGCTGCGTTCCGATCGAGGCTCGATCAGGTCGCGAGGAAGTACGGCTGGCAGGTCTTCGCCTGGTGCCTGATGACGACTCACGTCCACTTCGTACTGCGAGCTCCTGAGGAATTCATTTCTCTCGGAATGCAGGCACTTAACAGCCGACATGCACAGTGCGTGAACCGCCGGCACGGCCGAACCGGCCACCTCTTTCAGAATCGCTTCTTCAGCGTCGAGGTCGCGACGGACGCGCATCTCGTCTCCTCCGTCGCATACGTCAATCGCAATCCGTACGCCGCGCATGCGGTCGAGGCAGCCGAGGACTGGCGGGACAGCAGCTACCGGGCGATGCTCGGCCTCGAGCCGGCGCCGAGGTGGCTCCCGGTCGACGAGATCCTCGAACTCTTCGGGAGGACGCAGGCGTCGGCGCGTGCGGAACTGGCCTCTCTCGTCTCCTCGGGACGCGTCCCGGTGTCTGACACCCTCGAGGCGGTGCGCTGGTTCGAGGTCTACGGACTCGTCTCGGAGCGAGTCGTTACGAGCGGATGAGCTGGAGCACCTCGTCGCGCTTACGCTCCATCAACGCACGAGAGTCCGCCTCGAGGTTCAGCCGGAGCAGAGGCTCCGTGTTCGACGGGCGCACGTTGAAGTGCCAGTCGTCCGCGTCGACCGAGATCCCGTCGAGATGGGAGACACGTCCCTCCGATGCGTAGCGCTCTTTCAGCTCCTGGAGCTTCAACGCCACATCCGCGACGGGCGTGTTGATCTCGCCGGTGATGAAGTGCCGCTCCCGCAGCGGTGCGAGGATCTCGGAGAGTCGGCGCCCGCTCCTCGAGACCAGATCGAGCATGAGCAAGAACGGCACGACGCCGGAGTCGGCCTGGGTGAAGTCGCGGAAGTAGTAGTGGCCGGAGACCTCGCCGCCGAACGCCGCGTCCTCCTTGCGCATCCGGTGCTTGATGAACGCATGGCCGACCCGGTTGATCAGCGCCACGCCGCCGGCACGCTCGATCGTCTCCGGCACCGCCCGGCTCGCACGGACGTCGTAGATGATCTTCGCGCCCGGCTCCTTCGCGAGCACCGCCTGCGCGAGCAGCGCCGTGGCGAAGTCCCCGGGGACGAACGCGCCCGTGTCGTCCACGAAGAAGCAGCGGTCGGCATCGCCGTCGAAGGCGACGCCGAGGTCGGCCTTCTCCTCGAGCGTCTTGCGAACGATGAACTCGCGGTTCTCGGGCAGCAGCGGGTTCGGCTCGTGGTTGGGGAAGGAGCCGTCCGGCTCGAAGTAGCAGCGCACGACGTCCACCGGGAGCCGCTCGAGCACCGGGGGCAGCATCGTCCCCGCCATCCCGTTTGCGGCGTCGATGACGACCCGGAGCGGGTGCATCGCCGTGACGTCCACGAAGGAGAGCACGCGCTCGACGTAGGCCGGCCAGATGTCGTACGCCTCGACCTGTCCCGAGCCGGCTCGTGGCGCCGGTTCCCGGTCGGCGAGCGCTCGCTCGCGGACGTCGAACAGACCCGACTCGCCTCCGACCGGCAGCGCGCCGCGCCGCACGATCTTCATCCCCGTGTACTCCTTCGGGTTGTGCGAGGCGGTGACTGCGATCCCGCCGTCGAGGCCGAGCGAGCCGACGGCGAAGTAGACCATCTCCGTCCCGACGAGCCCCAGGTCGAGCACGTCGGCTCCTGCGTCGGCGGCGCCCCGGATCACCGCCTCCTGCATCCGGGGCGACGAGAGCCGCATGTCGCGCCCGACCGCGATCCGCCGCGGCTCGAACTGCTCCACGTATGCGCGACCGACCGCCTCGGCCCCCTCCTCGTCGATCTCGTCCGGATAGATCCCGCGGACGTCGTACGCCTTGAAGACCCTCGGATCGAGCACGCCCCGATGCTACGGAAACGGGCTCCTCCGGCGCTCGGGTAGGTGCTGTTCCTGCATCTACGATGCGCTCGTGGAGCGAAAGCTCGCGAGCGTCATGTTCGTCGATCTCGTCGCCTCGACCGAGCTCGTGGCCGAGACCGACCCCGAGATCGTCCGCCGGCGGGTCGGACGCTTCTTCGACGCCGTCTCGCACTGCATCGTCGCGCACGGCGGCACCGTCGAGAAGTTCGCCGGCGACGCGGTCATGGCCGCGTTCGGCGTGCCGCTCGCGCACGAGGACGACGCCGAGCGCGCCGTCCGGTCGGCTCTGGCGACGGTCGGGCGCGTGAAGGAGCTGGGCCTCGACGTGCGTGTGGGGATCGAGTCCGGCGAGGTCGTCACCGACGTTGCGGACTCCACGTTCGCCACGGGCGAGGCGGTCAACCTCGCCGCACGTCTGCAGCAGGAGGCGGGGCGCAACGAGATCCTCGTCGGCCCGACCGCCGCCCGGCTCGTCCGCGATCGCGTCGAGCTCGAGCCGCTCACCCCGCTCGAGCTTCGCGGGTGGCGCGAGCCCGTGCCGGCGAGCCGCGTGCTCCACGCCGTCGACCTCGGTGCGCCGATCCGTGCGCTCGCTGCGCCGCTCGTCGGCCGCGAGTCGGAGCTCGACCTGCTCGAGAACACGTTCTCCCGCGCCCTGCGCGACCGGCGCTCGACGCTGTTTACCGTGTACGGCGACCCGGGAGTCGGGAAGAGCCGACTCGCGCGCGAGTTCGTCGAGGGGCTGGAAGGGGCGACGATCCTCACCGGTCGGTGTCTTCCGTACGGCGAGGGAGTGACCTACTGGCCGGTCGCGGAGATGGTCAAGGCGTCCGCCGGGATCACCGACGACGACCCGCTCGACGAGGCCCATCGGAAGCTTCGCGAGTCGTGCGAGGACGAGGCGGTCGCCGACCTGCTCGGCCTCGCCGCCGGCGTGCTCGAAGCCGTCGAGGGCGAGCGCAGCCAGCAGGAGATCGCGTGGGCGGTGCGCGCCTGGGCCGAGCAGCTCGCCTCCGCGCAACCGCTCGTGCTCCTGTTCGAGGACGTCCACTGGGGCGAGGAGCCTCTGCTCGACCTCGTCGAGCACCTCGCCGGCTGGGTACGGACGGCGCCCCTCCTCCTCCTGTGTCTCGCCCGCCCGGAGCTCCTCGACGTCCGCCCGACGTGGGGGGGTGGGCGGGTACGTGCGACCACGATCGAGCTCGAGCCGCTGCAGCTCGAGGAGAGCACCGAGCTCGTCGCCGCGCTGACCGCCGAGCTCGACGTCTCGGTCGACACCGGCGCGGTGCTCGCGAAGACCGAGGGGAACCCGCTCTTCCTCGAGGAGACCGTCCGCATGCTGGCCGAGCAGCCGCGTGGGGGCCCCGAGCGGATCCCGGACACGCTGCAGGCCCTGATCGCGGCCCGCATCGACCGCCTGCCGCCGGCGCCGAGGCGCCTCCTCCAGCGGGCGGCGGCGATGGGGCGCATCTTCATGCACGGCGCGCTCGTCCACCTCTCGCCCGACATCGACGGGGTGGAGGCCGCACTCGACGAGCTCGTCCGGCGCGACCTCGCGGTTCGCGAGGCACGGGCGACGATCAGCGGGGAGCAGGCCTACAAGTTCAAGCACGTGCTCATTCGCGAGGTCGCGTACGCGGGGCTCTCGAAGAGCGCACGCGCCGACCTGCACCACGCCTTCGCCGGCTGGCTGGCCGAGCGGGCGGGGGACGAGCTGCTCGAGATCCGGGCCTTCCATCTCGACCAGGCGTCGCGGCTGGTCGCCGAGCTCGACGGCGGGGTTCCCGCGGAGCTCGCCTCCGAGGCCGCGGAGGCACTGACGAAGGCCGGACGTCGTGCCCTCTCCCGCGAGGCGTTCAAGAGCGCGCGGAAGCTGTTGCTGCGCGCCGTCGAGCTCGAGCCGACGCTCGACCGACGCTATCTCGCGGCACGGGCGGCGTGGCGGCTGAGCGACTTCCCCGCCGTCTCCGTCGAGATGGCCGAGGTGCATGCGGCAGCCGAGGAGGTGGGCGAGCACCGGCTTGCAGGCCGCGCGCTCACCGCGCTGGCCGAGGTCGCCCTCCACCAGGGCGCAGACGGGAGCGAGGCGGGACGTCTGGCGGAGGCCGCTCTGGTCGCGCTCGAGGGCGAAGCCGCCGACGACCGCTTCGAGGCGCTGTGGGCGCGCGGCGAGGTCGCGAGCTGGCTGGGCGACGCCGTCGGGTTCGAGCACGCAGCCAAGTCGGCGATCGCGGCGGCTCGAGAGGCGGAGCGCAAGGATCTCGAGGCGATCGGGACGACCGGGCTCGCGATGAGCTACGTGAGCAGGCTCGAGCTCGCGGAGGCGGCGCCGCTCGTCGAGCGGGTCGAGGAGCTCGCGGACGAGAGCGGAAGCGTGATCGGCCGCGGTGCGGCCCTGTCGGTTCGCGGCGTCTTCGAGCGCGCCCGCGGCAACCTCGCGGACGCGGACGCGGCGTTCGGCTCCGCGCGTGAGGTGTATGCGGAGATCGGCAGCGTCTCGCGGGAGGCGACGAGTGCGATCCTCCAGGCTCGCGTCGCCGTCGAGCGCGGTGACGGCGAGCGTGGCGAGCGGCTGCTCCGCGACGCGATCCGCAAGCTCAAGGGGCTCCGCGACCGCGCGCAGCTCTGCGAGGCGCAGCGCTCGCTCGCACAGGTGCTCGTCGCCCGCGGAACCATCGAGGAGGCCGAGCGGGTGGCGCTCGAGGCTCGTGAGACCGTCGGGCCGGACGATCGGGGGTCCTCGGCCACGACGCGGCTCGCGCTCGGTGTCGTCCGGGCGGCGCAGCATCGTGACGACGAGGCGGAGGCGCTCCTCAGCGACGCGGTCGACGAGCTCGACCGGATCCACCTCCTCCAGGCCGAGCGAGAGGCCCTGGGCATCCTCGTCGACTTCCTCGTCGCCCGCGGTCGGGACGCGGACGCCGCCCGCTACGAGGCGCGGCTCGCCGAGCTCGCTCCCAGCAGCACGGCTCCGATCGCCTGAGTCGACTCCTCGTCGGGCGACTCGCTGATCACGGTGGCGGGTCGGTCGAAGCGTGCGAGCGCGTCCCGGAGCGGCTCGGCGCGGAGCGTGCCGTCGCCGTACGGCAGGTGCTTCGTCTCGTTCCGGTTCGCGTACTGGATGTCGCTGAAATGGACATGGAACGGTGCGTCGGGCTCGAGGACCGCGTCGACCGCCTCGAGCGCAGCCACGAAGGGCTCCACCGAGGTGAAGGCGCCGTCGCTCGTCGCGTGCATGTGGGCGAAGTCGACCACCGGTCGTACCCAGCCGAGCTGGGCGGAGATGGCGATCACGTCCTCGAGGGAGCCGAGCTCGCGCACTCGTCCCATCACCTCCACCCCGAACGGCACCGCTCGGTCCTTGGCGGCGAGGCGGACGCGCAGCTCTCCGAGCTGCTCGCAGACGGAGTCGAGCGCCTCCTCGCGCGTCCGTTGGAGCAGGAAGCCGGGGTGGAAGACCACCACCTCGGCACCGCAGGCGGCGGCGATCCCTGCCGAGTGGTCGAGCATCCCGATCGCCATGTTCAGCTTCTTGCCGCGCTCGGCGTGTCCCATGAACCCTGCTAGCGGTGCGTGCACCGACAGCACGATGCCGGCTTCGCGGGCGAGCACTCCGAGCTGCTCCGCGAAGTCGTAGTCCATCCAGAAACGTCCCTCGAAGTCGATCTCGCACGCCGAGAAGCCCCGTGCCAGCAGGATCTGCACCGCCGCCCCGGGGCTCTCGCGCGAGGGGCAGCGGGCCGGGCCGAAGTGGAGCGCTCCCACGCAGGCAGCGTAGACCACTCCTGTACAGCGCCGAGGCGCCGTGCGCCCGTGGAGCTTCGGCGGCGGCCGACGGCATCCCCGGGGCATGCGCCGTGTTCCGTCCGACCAGGAATCTACCCTCGACGTCATGGCCAGACACCCCTCGCGAATCCAGCTGCTCGAGCTCGACATCGACCTCCGTCTCGCCGATCTCTGGCGCGAGGCGGCAGAGATCACGGATTGGAACCTGGAGGTCGTCGCGGCGTTCATGCGGGCCGCCTACGGGAAGGGATACTGCGACGCCCTGACCGAGGATTCGCCCGGCTCGCTCTGCCATGACCACGGCTACCGCGTCCCGGCGCGGCGAGAGGTGCCGACGCCGGAACGCTGACCGCGGCTCGCGGGGTCGGTCCGGGCTATCATCGTGGCGTGAGAGCCAGTCCTGCGCGGCTCGTGATCGCGCTGTCGGTGGCGGCGGCGCTCGCCGTGTTCGTCGTCTACACGGCCGTCGCCGGTGCCGGGACGCCGCAGCTCTCGCCGAGCGAGCTCATGGGCCACCGCGGGGACGTCGAGCTCGTCGGCGCCGTCGTCGGGCCGGTGATCGGCGATGCCCACACACGGCCGATGCGCTTCCTGCTCAAGGACGTGCAGGGCCACTCGCCCGCGCGCGTCCCGGTCAGCTACACCGGCAGCGTCCCCGATCTCTTCAAGGTCGGCCGTCACATCGTCGTGGAGGGGACGGTCCACGACGGCGTGTTCGTCGCGAAGCCCGGCTCGCTCGTGACGAAGTGCCCGTCGAAGTACGCGCCGGCGAAGTCGAAACAGACCTGATGGCCGCCCTCGGGCGCGCCGCGCTCCTCCTCGCCTTCGGGCTCATCGCCTACGCGCTCGTCGCCGGCTCGTACGCGGCCTGGAAGCGGCGGCGACGGCTCGCGCTCTCCGCCCAGAACGCGCTGCTGGCGGCATTCCCCGCCACGCTCGCGGCGGCGATCGTCCTCTGGGTAGCGCTCGGCCGGCGCGACCTCACGTTCCAGTACGTCGCGCAGCACACGAGCCACTCGCTGCCGCTCGGCTACGCGTTGGCCGCGTTCTGGGGCGGCCAGGAGGGGTCGCTGCTGCTCTGGTTGCTGATCCTCACCGGGTACGCCGCTCTGGCCGTCTGGCTGAACCGGCGCTCGCGTGACCTCGTCGCCTGGGCGGTACCCGTCCTCGGACTGGTCGCGAGCTTCTTCGCCTTCATGCTCTGCTTCGTCTCGAGCCCGTTCGTCACGGCGCCCGCCCCGGCCGACGGCGCGGGGATGGTGCCCAGCCTGCAGAACCCGTACATGCTCGCGCACCCGCCGATGCTCTACCTCGGCTACGTCGGACTTGACGATCCCCTACGCCTTCGCGATGGGCGCGCTGCTCTCGCGACGCACCGACGAGCGCTGGATCGTCTCAACGCGGCGCTGGACGCTCGCGGCGTGGACCTCCTCGGCGTCGGGCAGCTCCTCGGCGCCCACTGGGCGTACGTCGAGATCGGCTGGGGCGGCTACTACGCGTGGGATCCCGTGGAGAACGCGGCGCTCATGCCGTGGCTCGCGGCGACCGCGTTCCTCCACTCCGTGATGATCCAGGAGAAGCGCGGGATGCTGAAGGTCTGGAACATGGTCCTCGTCGCGCTCGCCTTCTGCCTCTCGATCTTCGGCACGTTCCTCACCCGCTCCGGCGTCGTCAACTCGATCCACTCGTTCTCGCAGAGCCCGATCGGTGGCTGGTTCCTCGGCTTCATCGCGCTGATGGCGGCCTTCTCGATCGCGCTGATCTACCTGCGGCTGCCGCTCCTGCGGGCGCGGACGAAGCTCGAGTCGCTCGTCTCGCGGGAAGCGACCTTCCTCTACAACAACCTCCTGCTCGTCGCGCTCTGCCTGACGATCCTCTGGGGCGTCGTCTATCCGCTGCTCACCCAGGCGCTGCGCGGCGAGACGCGCTCAGTCTCGAAGCCGTACTACGACTTCTTCCTGCACACGTTCGGGCTGCCGCTGCTGCTCCTGATGGGGCTCGGCCCGCTCGTCGCGTGGCGGCGTGCCTCGCTTCGCTCGCTCGGGAAGACGTTCCTCGTCCCCTTCGCAGCCGCGATCGTGACCGGTGCCGTGCTGCTCGGGCTCGGGTTCGGCAGCTCCTGGCCGGGTCTGCTCGCGTACACGTTCTCCGCCTTCGTCGCCGCCTCGATCGTCCTCGAGTTCCAGCGGGGGACGGCGGCGCGCCGCGCGATCGCCGGCGAGGGTCGAGCGAAGGCGCTCGGGATGCTCGTGGCGCGGAACCGGAGACGCTACGGCGGCTATCTCGTCCACGCGGCGGTCGTCCTCCTCGCCGTCGGGATCGCCGGCTCGAGCGCCTACCAGACCATCCGTGAGCGGGCGCTCCGCCAGGGGCAGTCGATGGAGGTCGCCGGCTACACGCTCACGTACACCGCTCTCGGGACGCGGCAGCTCGCGAACGCGCGCGCCGTGCGAGCGACGGTCGAGGTGAGCCGCGGCGGCACACACGTCGCCACGCTCCATCCGGGGCAGAACAGCTATCCCGTCGAGCAGCAGGTCTCGAACGAGGTGTCCATCTACCACGACCCGCGGTCGCTCGGCGACGTCTTCACGATCGCCGACCAGATCGAGACGAACGGGACGCTGTACCTGAAGGTGCTCGTCAAGCCGCTCGTGAACCTGATCTGGTTGGCCGGCTTCGTCTTCGTCGGCGGCTCGCTGGTCGCGATGTGGCCCGATGCCGTCGAGCAGCGGCGGCTGGAGGAGCGGTACGAGCCGGGCGCCGCGCTCGCGTGAGCGTCGGCTCGACGGAGCTCGACAGCGGCGCGGGCTGGACGGAGCCGGACGGGAGCGGAGATGCCGGCGTCGCCGGTGCCGGAGCGGAGCGGAGGCGTCGGCGCCGCCGGTGCCAGGAGCGGGATTGAGCGCCGTGGCATGGGCGCTCGTGCTGGCGGCGGCGCTCGCCGTCGCCGCCGTCCTCTTCGTCGCCCGCCCCTTCCTGCGCGAGCCCGCGCCCGCGACCGACCGCCTCGACGAGCCGGGCGAGCTCGAGCGGAGGCGACTCGAGCTCGCGGAAGAGCGTGACCGAGCGCTCGCCGCGCTCAAGGAGCTCGAGTTCGACCATCGCACCGGCAAGGTCTCGGACGAGGACTATCGAGCACAGGTCGGCCCGCTGCGACGGCGCGCCGCAGAGGCGCTGCGGGCACTGGAGCCACGGGCGGGCTCGGCACGACCGACGCCGGCGGGCCGGCAGGAGCAGGTGCGCTAGCCACTCGCTGCCCGTGGCGCGCGACGCCTGACGGATCTTCCTCGGCCGAGACACCAGACCTTCCGCGCGCGGAGGCGAGACCGCGCTCTCGCCGGAGCGCAAGAGCGGTCCGCCACGCGCGGCGCAGGAGGAGGGGGATCGTGGGGGAACCCCGGGGTTCACCCACGCACTGGGAGGGTCGTCGGCATCGTCGGCGAAGATTCCGGAGATGGCCCGAAGGCTCTGTGCTCGTGCTCGCGCTCGCGCTCGTCGTCGCGGCGCCGGCGGCCGCCGGGGACATCGGCTCGCAGAAGGCGAGCGTCGACGCGAAGCTGGCGTCCGTCAAGGCCGAGATCGCCCGCTCGAAGCAGCGTGCGGACGAGTTGTCGGGACAGATCTCGTCGCTCACGACCAGCATCCGCGTGCTCGAGCAGCGTGTCGGTGACGTCTCCGGACGTCTGACCGCCCTCGAAACGGACATCTCCCTCCATCGGCAGCGGCTCGCGAAGCTCGACGCGCTCTACCGGCTCCAGACCGTCCGCTACGGCGCGTTGCGGCGCCAGTACTCGCTGGCGGTGCTGCGGCTGGACGAGCGGCTCGTCGCGATCTACAAGCAACCGGACCCCTCGACGCTCGACCTGCTCGTGGCGGCGAAGAGCTTCCAGGACGTGCTCGACCAGCTCGACTACCTCGGTGCGATCGCCGCCCAGGACAAGCGCGTCGCCGCCGAGGTCGCGACCGCGAAGCGCCAGATGGCCGCCGCCCGCCGCCACACGCGGGCCGTGCGCCAGACCGTCACCGCCGAGACGAACGTCATCTCCGGGCGAGCGCAGCAGGTGTCCATGCTGCGTGCGCAGCTCGTCGCGAATCAGAGCCAGCTCGCCGGCGCACGCTCGACCGAGGCCGGCGCGCTCGCTGCGACACAGCGCCAGATCCAGCAGGAGGTGGGGGAGTCGCAGGCCCTGCAGGCGGCGAGCGAGGCGCTCGCGGCGAAGCTGCGTGCGGAGACGGAGGCGACGGCGGCCGGCTCGCCGCCGGGGACGCGCCGCGTTTCATCTGGCCCGTCGCGGGCCCGATCACGAGCCCGTTCGGGATGCGCTGGGGCACGCTGCACCCGGGCATCGACATCGGCGTCTCATCGGGCACCCCCGTGCACGCCGCGGCGGCCGGCAGGGTCGTCTGGTGCGGCTGGATGTCCGGCTACGGCAACCTCGTGATGATCGACCACGGCGGCGGCTACGCGACCGCTTACGGACACAACACGAGCATCGCCGTCTCGTGCGGCCAGGAGGTGGCTCAGGGCGAGGTGATCGCGTACTCGGGTTGCACGGGCTTCTGCACCGGTCCGCACGTCCATTTCGAGGTCCGCGTGAACGGCACGCCGGTCGACCCCCTCAGCTATCTCGGATAGCTGCGCTCCCTTCACCGGGGAAGCCATGTCTCCGCCGTGGGCCCCTTCTTCCTTCGCGGCGCGTGGCGAATCACCGTGTGCGCTGCGGGGAGAGCGCGGTCTCCCCTCCGCGCGGCGGCTCGCACTCGCCCGAGAGCCGACCGGACTGTTCCGGCTCAGGCGCCGGTCGGCGGCGTTGCCGTCAGATGCAGCAGGTGGAGATCGGGGAGCTCGCGGTAGCGCTCCTCCAGGTCGAAGCCGTACCCGACGTACAGCTCGTCCGGCACGACGAAGCCGACGTAGCGGACCGGGAGGTCGTCCACCAGGCGGCGATAGGGCCGGTCCAGCAGGCTCACCGCGACGACCGAGCGCGGCTCGCGGAGCTCGAACGTGCGGACCAGGTAGTTGAGCGTCAGGCCGGTGTCGACGACGTCCTCGACCACCAGCACGTCACGGCCGCGGATGTCGAGGTCGAGATCCTTGAGCACGCGGATCTGCTCGTGACCTCCCATCTGGGCGCTCCCGTAGCCGGCGAGCTCGACGAAGTCGAGGCCGTGGACGATCGGCAGCGCGCGGGAGAGGTCGGCGATGAAGACGACGCTCGCCTTCAGCGAGCCGACGAGCACCGGCTCCCGGCCGGCGTAGTCGCGCGCGATCTCGGCACCCAGCTCGCGGACGCGCGCGCCGAGCTCGGCCGCGGAGAGATAGATCTCCCCGATTCGGTCGTCGGCGGCGATGCGCCGAGCGGCCGCGTCCGGATCCGCGGATGCCCCTCGGCCCGTCGGCAAGAGGCGGCGGGTCTCGGCGTCGCCGCTAAGGAACGAAGCTGCGGACACGACCATCCGGCCTTTCGCGGTCTCCCGAGCTCGTGACGTTGCACCGGGTTCTCGCCCGCCGAGACGTAAACCGTCCGCACGCGGAGGCGAGACCGCGGTCTCGCCGGCGCGCAAGAGCGCTCAGCCACGCGCTGCGAAGAAGGCGGGTGTCCGTGGGGGGACCATTGGTTCCCACGCGCTCAGCTGGCGAGGTCGAGGTGGAAATGCTGCGCCAGGCGCTCCAGGTCGCGCCGATAGAAGAGCTTGATCTTGACGTCGGGATAGCGCTCGCGGAGCTTCCGGAGCTTGCGGTTCTTGCGGGTCACGAGCGACTGCTTCATCACGGTGATCTCGACGTACAGGTCCTGCTCGGGCAGGTAGAAGTCGGGCGCGAAGGCCTCCGTCACCCGGCCGTCCTCGTCGCGCTCGAGCACGAACGTCCGAGGCTCGTATTCCCAGGGAACGCCGTAGTAATCCAGCACCTTGGCGCACTCCAACTCCGCCGCGCTGGCGAAGCGTGGCGGAGCCGAGCCACGATATACCTGGAAAACAGGGGTATCGAGCCCCATCGCAGGTCACGGTAGCGGTCGCATCGGACGCCCACGCTCGCGCCGACGCGGTTCGGCGGCGCGCGGCTGTGACGAAGTGGTACACAACCCGTGGCATGCCACGGATCAGCCTCGTCCCCCGGAAGCGCGAGTTCTTCGACCTGTACAACCGTGCGGCTGCGAACACGGTGGCGATCGCGAAGCGACTCGACGACCTTCTGGACCGCTTCCCCGACGACCGCGACGCGATCCTGCGCGACGTCAAGGATCTCGAGCACGAGGGCGACCGGCTCACGCACGAGCTCGTCGACCTCCTCAACCGGACGTTCGTCACGCCGTTCGACCGCGACGACATGTACCGGCTCGCAGGAGCGCTCGACGACGTCTGCGACCACGTCGACGAGGCCGCCGGCAAGATCGTCGGCTATCGCGTGGTCGAGATTCGCGAGCAGGCGCGCGGACAGGCCCGCGTGATCCAGCGCGCCGCCTCGAAGCTCTGCGAGGCTGTCGCGCGGCTGGAGGGGTTCAAGGACTCGCGCGGCCAGCTGATCGAGCTGCGGGAGCTCGAGGACGAGGGCGACCGGCTGATGCGCGAGGGCATCACGGGACTGTTCTCGCCGGGGGCCGACCCGCTCTCGGTGATCCGCTGGAAGGACATCCACGAGAGCCTCGAGGAGGCGGTCGACGCGTGCGAGAACGCGGCCGACGTGCTCGAGGCGATCCTGGTGAAGAACCGCTAGCCGGCCGGTGGGCACGACGCTCCTCGTCGTGGTGGTCGTCGCGGGACTGGCGTTCGACTTCACGAACGGCTTCCACGACACCGCGAACTACGTCGCCACGTGGGTCGGCACGCGGGCATTGTCCCCGAGGAGCGCCGTCGCCATCTCGGCCGGCGCGAACCTCGCGGGCGCGTTCGTGACGACGGCGGTCGCGAAGACCGTCGGCAAGGGGCTCATCGACACCGGCCTCGCGACCGACCAGACGGTGCTGGCCGCGTTGCTCGGCGCCATCGCGTGGAACCTCTTGACCTGGCGCCTGGGGCTCCCGTCGAGCTCCACCCACGCCCTGATCGGCGGGCTCGTCGGCGCAGCGCTCGTGCAATCCGGAACTCGCGGCGTCCTGTGGCACGGCGTCTGGTCGAAGGTGATCCTGCCCGCCGCCGCCTCCCCCGTCGTGGGCTTCGTCGCGGCGTTCGCGCTGATGGTCGTCATCTACCGGGTCTTCTTCGGACTCACCCCCGGCGTCGCGCATCGGAGCTTCCGCTGGGGCCAGCTCGCCTCCGGGACGTGGGTCGCGTTCACGCACGGAGCGAACGACGCGCAGAAGACGATGGGAGTGATCGCGCTCGCGCTGTACACGCACGGCTCGATCTCGACGTTCGAGATCCCGACCTGGGTGAAGATCGCCGCCGGCCTCACGATCTCGGCGGGGACGTACGTGGGCGGCTGGCGGATCATCCGCACGCTCGGCCAGCGGATCTACAAGATGCAGCCCGAGCACGGGTTCTCCGCGCAGATCGCCGCCGGGTCGACGCTGTGGGTCGGCACGCATTTCGGCTTTCCGATCTCGACGACGCACGTCGTCACGGGCTCGGTGATGGGTGCGGGCGCCACGCGTCGGCTCTCGGCCGTCCGCTGGGGCGTCGCCGGGAACATCGTCGGCGCCTGGCTCCTGACCCTGCCCGCGGCCGCAGCCGTGGCAGCCGCCTTGTACTACCCGGTCGTCTGGGTCTTCTAGCCACCGCAGGCGGGCTCGACGCCGGCGGGCACGCCGGTCCGTGAGCCACAACGGGTTCCCCACGTAGACTGCGGCCGTGGCGGGACGGTCGTTCACGATCGTGCAGCTGTCCGACCTGCACTGCGGGCAGCAGTTCTTCCTGCCCCACCTGCTCGAGCGGGCAATCGCGGAGGTGAACGAGATCGAGCCGGACGTCGTGGTCGTCTCGGGCGATCTCACCTCGAACGGCTTCAAGGACGAGTACAACCTCGCGCGCGAATATCTGAACCGGGTCGAGTGCACCGCGATGGTCGTGATCCCCGGCAACCACGACTCCCGGAACGTCGGCTACGTCCACTTCGAGGACATGTTCGGCGACCGCAACTCCGTGCTGCACCTCGAAGGAGTCACCGATCGTCGCCGTCGATTCGACCGAGCCGGATCTCGACAACGGCCAGATCGGGCGGGGCCGCTACCGCTGGATCGAGGAGCAGTTCGCTGGGGGGCCGGACGCGGCGCCGGCGAAGCCCACGCCTCCCGCCGGAAGACCGGGCGCTCACGGCGCCCCGGGCCGACCTGCGCATCTTCGTCCTTCACCACCATCTGCTGCCGGTGCCGGGCACCGGGCGCGAGCGGAACATCGTCCACGACGCCGGCGACACGCTCGAGGCGCTTCAGCGCGCCCAGGTCGACCTCGTCCTCGCCGGTCACAAGCACGTCCCGTACGCCTGGAGGCTCGAGGACCTCTTCGTCGTGAACGCCGGGAACCGTGTCCTCGTCGCGGCTGAGAGGGAACGGGCGGCCCTGTTACAACGTCGTCGAGGTCGACGGCACCCACGTGGACGTGTGGCGGAGGTATCCGTTCCACAGTCAGGAGCGGATCATCCAGTTCTCGGCCGACACGAAGACCTTCGAGAAGTACACGGCCCGCATCGAGGACGAGGTGCGGAGCGCATGAAGGCGCTCGTGCTGGTCGACGGCGAGCACTATCCGCCCGTCGTGCGGGACGCCCTCGGCGCCCTTCCGTACGAGGTGGTCGGCGCGCTCTTCGTCGGCGGGACGGAGAAGCTCCGTGGCGGAGACGACTACGGCGTCGACCTCGTCGACTCGCTGGAGGCGGTCGACGCAGACCTCGTCGTCGACCTCTCCGACGAGCCCGTGCTCGGGCCGCGCGAGCGCCTGCTCTGGGCATCGCGGGCACTCGCGCTCGGGTTGCCCTACGTCGGGGCCGACTTCCGGTTCGATCCGCCGGTGTACCACCCGTTCGAGGTGCCGTCGGTCGCGGTGATCGGCACCGGCAAGCGCGTCGGCAAGACGGCGGTCACCGGGCACCTGGCACGCCTGCTCGCGCGCGACCGGAACGTCGTCGTCGTGGCGATGGGCCGCGGCGGCCCCCCGGAGCCCGAGCTCGTGACGGAGCCGCCGCGTCTCG
Organism: uncultured Thermoleophilia bacterium; assembly: GCA_963762675.1. Taxonomy (GTDB): domain Bacteria; phylum Actinomycetota; class Thermoleophilia; order Gaiellales; family Gaiellaceae; genus Palsa-739. The sequence goes on from CAVXLS010000003.1 coordinate 946,876, forward strand.
ACGACCTCGTCGCGCGCTCTCGCAGTGGACGCCATGCCGCGTCGGACCATCTCGAGACGGCGGCGCTCGTCGGCGTGCCCACCGTCGGCTGCAGGCGGGCGGGGGGCGGGATGGCGGGGGCGCCGTTCGACTCGAACGTGCTCGAGGGCGCCCGCCTCGCGGCCTCGCTCGCCCCCGACGTCGTCGTCTTCGACGGCAGCGGCGCCTCGATCCCGCCGATCGACGCGGACGCCCGCATCCTCGTCGCCCACGACCTCTCCGGCCTGAACGCCTACCGCGCTCTCGTCAGCGACCTCGTGCTGACCACGAGCGAGGAGGTGGCCGCCGCGGCGCGGGCGCTCGGGACTCCTGCCGTCCGCTTCGATCTGCGCCTCCGTCCGCTCGAGCCGGTCGAAGGCCGCGTGGCCCTGTTCGCGACCGGACCGGTGTCGTTCGCCCACCTCGACTGCGACGTCGTGTTCAGCTCGCGCTCGCTCTCGAATCGTCTCGAGCTGGCGGCCGAGCTCGAGCGGGTCGACGCCGACACCGTCGTCGTCGAGCTGAAGGCGGCTGCGATCGACGTCGTCGTCGAGCACGCGCTCGCGCGGGGGCGGAGGGTCGTGCTCGCCGAGAACGAGGTCGTCGCGCTTCCGGACGAGATCGGCCTCGACGAGCGCCTGCTCGCTCTCGTCCCCGGCGGGGCCAGGGTGTGAGCGAGCCGCGCCGGATCATGCCGTTGCCGCTCGGCGACGATCTCGGCCTTCCGTACTCGCGCGGCCTGATGGCGCGCGCGCTGATGGCGACCGGCGTTCCCGCGGATCGCGCATACGCGCTCGCGCGCCACGTCGGCGACGACCTCGCCTTGCGGGGCCACGGCAGCGTCGAGCTCGATCGGCTCGAGGGGCTGGCCGTCGCCGTGCTCGGCGAGCAGGAGGGGAGCGAGGCAGTCCAGCGGCTGCGCCGGTACCAGGAGCTGCGCGAGCTCGAGTTGCCGATCCTCATCCTGATCGGCGGGGCGACCGGAACCGGGAAGTCGACGGTCGCGACCGAGATCGCCTATCGCTTCGGGATCACCCGCGTCACCTCGACGGACTTCATCCGCGAGACGATGCGCGCCTTCTTCTCGGAAGGATTCATGCCCTCGATCCACCATTCGAGCTTCGCGGCGGGCGACGCCTTTCCCGACGCGGACGACCCGCTCGAGTTCGGCTTTCTCCACCAGTCGCGCAACGTGCTCGTCGGCGTTCGCGCTGCGATGGAGCGCGCGCTGCAGGAGGGCTGGTCGATGGTGCTCGAGGGCGTGCATCTCGTCCCGGGCATGCTCGCCGCGGACATCGAAGGCGCCGTCGTCGTCTCCTGCATCCTCACCATCGAGGACGAGACCGAGCACGCGCGCAACTTCTTCTCCCGCGGTGTCGGGACGGAGCGGCCGGTGTCGAAGTATCTCGAGCGCTTCGCGGAGATCCGACGGCTCCAGGACGTGCTCGTCGACCGCGCCGAGCGCGAGGGAGTCACGGTGATCGAGAACGAGAACGCGGACGCCGCCGCCTCGGCGGTCGCCGACCTCGTCCTCGACGCGGCCGACCGGATGCGAGAGCGGATATGAGCGAGGCCGAGCGCCAGCTGGACGGGCAGGAGCTGCCGTGCCAGTGCCAGGCGTACCTGCGCGCGACGGAGCGGGCCGCGCTCGTGTCTGCGCGATGGCTGGGCCGTGCGGACGAGGACGCGGCGGAGGAGGCGGCGGCGACGGCAATGCGTGCCACGCTCGACCTGCTTCCGATCCGGGGGAGGGTCGTGCTCGGCTCCGTGGACGACTCGGGCGGCCTCACTCCCGGGGCGATGGTGGGCGTCGGAGGGGTCGAAGTCGACCTTGCTCTCGACCCGCTCGAGGGCCGCGGTGTCGTCGCGCGCGGCGGCAACGGTGCGATGTCGATGATCGCGGTCGGCGAATCCGGGCTGCTGGCGACGCTGCCCTAGATGTACATGCGCAAGATGGCCGTCGGCCCCCGGGCCCGTGGCTCGATCGATCTCCTGCGCCCGATCGGCGAGAACGTCGAGGCGATCGCGGAGGCGTTCGGCCGCCGGGTGAACGACGTGACGACGATCGTGCTCGACCGGCCGCGGCACCACGACCTGATCGAGGAGATCCGCAACTCGGGCGCGCGGATCAAGCTGATCCAGGACGGCGACGTGACCGCCTCGATCTCCGCTGCCATCCGTGGCACGAACGACCACCTCGCGATCGGCATCGGAGGCACGCGGCAGGCGGTCATCTCCGCGGCCGCGCTGCGCTGTCTCGGCGGCGAGCTGCAGGCGCAGTTCTGGCCGACGTCGCGCCGGGAGATCGACGCGCTGCGAGAGCTCGGGATCGAGGACTACTCCCGGGTGTTCCGTACCGAGGACCTCGCACCGGGCGAGATGATCGTCGCAGCCACCGGCGTCTCGAACGGCGACCTCCTGCGAGGCGTCCGCTTCCTCGCCGACAGCGCCCGTACCCACTCGCTCGTCATGTGTACCCGCTGCAACTGGGTTCGCTTCGTCGACGGGATCCACTTCTTCGCCCGTGAGCGGCGCGAGGAAGTGCGCCTGCTCGGCTACTAGCGCGTCGCTTCGCTCGCTTCGTGGGGGAACCCAGGGTTCCCCCACGGGCCTTCTCCCCTCCGCGCGCGGGAGCTTCGTGTCTCGGTCGAGCGGGCGACCGAACGCGGCCTCAGGGGCTCGCCGAGCTCTGACGCTTGCCGCGCTCCTGCTCGTCGTGCCGGCGGCCGGCGCGGAGGAAGAACCAGGCGAGGAGCACGACGACGATCGGCGGCACGACGGCGGAGGCGAGGAGCACGCCGTTCATGACCCCGTTGGCGCCGACGAGCACACGCCGATCGTACGCGTCGGACAGGTCCTTCGCGGACACGTCCGGGTGCCTGGCACCAGACGTGTCCCGGGCGGACGCGTCTACACTGGAGCGTGCCGAGCAAGGACGAGGTGATGGAGGTCATGCGCCAGGTCGAGGATCCCGAGCTCGGGATGGACATCGTCGACCTGGGGCTGCTCTACGAGGTCGAGGTCGAGGACTCGACGGTGAAGGTCACCTACAGCCTCACCTCGATGGGCTGTCCCGCCGGACCGCTGATCGCGCAGGACATCGACCGCGCGGCCCGAGAGGTCCCGGGCGTGGAGGACGTCGAGCTGGAGCTGACGTTCGATCCGCCGTGGACGCCGGACCGGATGTCGGACGACGCGAAGTTCATCCTCGGCTTCGGCTGAGTCGAGCCGGGCCAGGCAGGGTCACGACCGGCCGCCTTCGGTGGATCGTCATCGCCCGCGGGGTTCACCCGCCGCGGGGGATGCGACCGGGGGCGACCTCGACCATGCTCAGGGTGAGGGGTGCGGGGGGCCGCAGCCCGCGTCCCCCTCTCCTAGCCGTTCCCGGCTCAGCCGGGAACGGCTAGTACGATCTTCCCGAGCTGCTCGCCCTTCTCGAGCCGCTCGTGTGCCGCGCGGATCTCCGTGAGAGGGAACACCTCGTCCACCACGGGCCGGGCGCGGCCCGCGGCGACGAGGTCGTAGGCCCCCTGGAAGTCGGCCCTCGTGCCCATCGACGAGCCGAGGATGGTGAGCTGCTTCCACCAGATCCGGTGGAGCGCCGCGGGCGGGTTCGGCCCGGTCGTCGCCCCGCAGACCGCGATGCGGCCCTCGCGCGCAGCGACGTCGAGCGACGTGCGCCACGTCGCCTCGCCGACGTGCTCGACGACGACGTCGGCGCCTCGGCCGCCCGTCGCCTCCTTCACCGCGGCCTTCACGTCGCCCGACGCATGGTTGACGGTCGCGTCCGCGCCGAGCTCGCGCGCGCGCTCGAGCTTCGCATCGCTCGACGACGTCACGATCGCGCGGGCGCCGAGCGCCTTCGCGATCGCGAGCGCCGCCGTCGAGACGCCGCTGCCGATACCCCAGAGGAGCACCCACTCGTCCTCCCGCAGGGAGGCGCGGGTGACGAGCATCCGGTAGGCGGTCTCGAAGACGAGCGGGAACGCCGCCGCCTCTTCGAAGGAGAGACCGTCCGGGATCGGGTGGACGTTCGTCGCCGGCACGGCGATCAGCTCCGCGTTCGTTCCGTCGCCGTGCTCGCCGACGACGTGAATCGCGCCGCCGGGGGCCTCGATTCCGGGGTTGATCACGACCGGCTGCCCGGGCTCGAAGCCGCTCACGCCATCGCCGAGCGCCTCGACGACGCCGGCGCCGTCCGCCCCCAGGATGCGCGGCTTCGGGACGGAGGGAAGGCCCTTGCGGACCCAGATGTCGAGATGGTTCAGCGCGGATGCGCGGATCCGGACGAGCACCTCGCCCGGCCCGGCGACCGGATCGGGCACCTCCTCGAGCACGAGCACCTCGGGGCCGCCGTCCTCGTGGATACGAACCGCTTGCACGCTGGGCAGACTATCTGGGTGCGCGCGGTCGACCTCCGGGTACTCGCCGACGAGCTCGGCATCGACGCAGTGGGCGCCGCCCCCGCGGAGCCGTACCGGGAGACGGAACGGCACATCCGCGAGCGCCGTGCACGCGGGCTGTTCGCCGACATGCGGTTCACGATGGCTCGTCCGGAGGAATCGTGCCATCCCGAGAGGCTCCTCGCGGACGCGCGCACGGTGGTCTCGGCGGCGCTCTGCTACCTCGTACCCGAGCCGGAGCGGCCGGCCGGGTGCGGCCGGCTGCCGCGCCATGCCTGGTACGACGCCTACGCCGAGCTCCGTGCGAAGCTCGACGAGCTCGGGCGTCGCCTGTGTGACGTCGCCGGATCCGGCTCCTACGCGGTGTTCGTCGACGCGAACCAGCACGTCGACCGCGAGGCGGCCGCGCGGGCGGGCGTGGGCTTCTACGGGAAGAACACTTTGCTCATCACCCGCCGGCACGGTTCCTGGGTCGTGCTCGGCGTCCTCGTCACCGATCTCGAGCTCGAGCCGACGCCGGCGCTCGACCTCGACTGCGGCGAGTGTCGCCTCTGCATCGACGCCTGCCCGACCGGGGCGCTCGACGAGCCGGGCACGCTCGACTCCACCCGTTGCCTCTCGTACTGGACGCAGGCGCCCGCGGCGATCCCGGAGTCGTACCGCGAGCGGCTCGGCGCTCAGGTCTACGGCTGTGACGTCTGCCAGGACGTCTGTCCGTGGAACCGAGGCGTCGAGAAGCGCCGGGCCGGCGGTGCGCCGCCGCAGGATGCCGAGCCGCACGTGTCGCTCGTCGAGTGGCTCGAGGCCGATGCCGCAACCCTGCGCGACCGGTACGCACGGCTCTACGTCCCGCGCCACGACGGGCGCTGGCTGCACCGGAACGCGCTCGTCGCAGCGGGGAACGTCGGCGGTGCCGCCGAGCGGGCCGCTGTCGAGTCGCATGCGGTGGGAGAGGACGAGCTCCTGCGCGACTACGCCGTCTGGGCGCTGGCGCGGCTCGACGAGCGCGGCGTCTGAGGCTGCGGAGTCTCGGCGCGGGTGACGCTACGCCCGCGCGCGGAGCCGCTCGACGCCCAGCTCCTTGGCGAGCGCGCGGGCGCGCGCGGCGATGCGCTTGCGCAGCTCCGGAGGCTCGAGCAGGACGGCCGCCCCGCGGAGCGCGAGGATCTCGCTCTCGAGCCACTCGTCGCTTCCGACCGGCAGCTCGCGAAGCGCGCTTCCGTCGGTCAGCCTGCGGGCGCCGCGCTCGATCGCCCAGCGAGCGACCTCTTCCCGGTAGAGCACACGCGCGGTACGGGCCCCGCGCAACCGCGTCGGCTCGAACCCCTCGCGCGGGTCGAACCGCTCGCGCATCAGCTTCGCGCTGCGCATCCGGTCGAGCCGGAAGGACCGCTCGGCGCCGCTCGTGCGATCCCACGTGTGCACGTACCAGTTGGGAAGCTGACGCTCGAGCGCGTACGCCTCGACGAGCCGCGTGGACGGCCGGGCGTCGACCTCCTTCTGGTACTCGATCTCGACGAGACGGCGCTCGCGCATCCCGCGCGCGAGCTTCGAGACGAGGTCCTCTTCGGCCCGCTCGACCACTGGCTCCGGGGTCTGCGCGAGCTCGAAGCGGCCGAACGTCTCCTCGAGCTTGTGCCGGACGCGCGCGAGCGGCGTGTGGGCGTCGGCGGCGATCATCGGCCCGACGTACTCGAGTGCGAGCCGTATGGCGCGGGCCTCGAGCGGCGTCAGCCGCGGTGCGAGGCGGAACGTGTCGCCCCAGAGCTCCTTGTCCACGTGGACGGCTCCCTCGCGCAGCTCCGCGTAGACCGTGTAGCAGCCGCCGCCGAAGTTGACGAGGTTGAGCAGCGACAGATGCTCCTCGAGCTCCTCCGAGGGGATCGACGGGAACCGCTCGAGCAGCTCGGGTGCGGGGATCTCCGCGTCGTGGTCCTCGCCGCATGCCGCGAGCAGGAACGCCAGCAGCGCCTGCAGGACGGCGAAGCGCTCCGGCGCGACCGGCCCTGCGGGACGCTCGCCTGCGCCGTCGGCGCCCCGCACCGGCGCCTCTCGCGCGGGCTCGGGAGGCGAGCCCTCGTGCGCGTCGCGCACACGTCGCAGCGCGCTCGCCACCTCCCGGCGGAGGTCGTCCGGCTCGAGCGGCACGGCCCGACCGTCCTGGCGCAGCACCCACGACGCGAGCTGCGGCAGCGAGGAGTAGTCGGTGACGAAGATCCCGCCCTCGAGCCGTCCCGTCGACCCGTAGGCGCGCTGCACCCACCACGCCGTGTCGCCGCGGACCTCGATTCGCGCCTCGCCTGCCGGCTCGCCGATCTTCCACGGCGGCCGGCCGCGATACCGCTCGATGTCGAAGTCCGCGGGAGTGCGGAAGTCGCGCTCGCGCCGGGTCGCGAACTTGATCTCGCCGCGGATCCGGGAAGCGCGGAACGTGCGGATGTCGTTGCGGTCGAGATCGTGGCCGACGACGTACCAGATCCCGTTGTCGGGGAGCAGCGCGTACGGGTTGAGCGTCCGCTCGGCGATCTCGTCACGCGAGATCGACCAGTAGTCGAAGCGAACCGTCCGCTGCTTCGAGATCGCCCCCTCGAGCTTCGCGAGCCGGCCCGGCATCTCCGGCGAGTAGTCGGGGTCGAGCACCTCGACACGACCCGCGGTGGCGGTCGGCGTCTCGACGAAGCCGGGGCGCCCGAGGGCGAGGTTCTGGAGCGCGAGCCGGAGCGGCTCCGCGTAGGCGAACTTCCCCTCGAGCAGGTAGAGAGCGGTCTGGAGCGCGGCGAGTTCGTCGTCCTCGAGGTCGAGCTGCGGGAGGAAGTACTGCTCGGAGCGGAGGGTGTAGAGCTCCTCGCCGGTGAACTCGTCGCGCTGCGACTGGAGCGGCACCCCGAGCGAGAGGAGCTCGGACCGGTCGGAGTAGAAGCGGCGCGCGAACGCCTCGTCGGACATCTCGGAGTAGCCCTCGACGTTCCCCTTGACGTCGCGGGCGGTGAGCGGCCGCCGCTCTGCCATCAGGAAGGCGACGAGCGAGAGTTGACGGATCAGCTTGTCGGTGTCGTGGGACACTAGACCACTCACGGCGAGCGTACCTCGCGCCGCCTGTGGATCGCTGCTGTGGAAAACCGGCGGGCGCCTCCCGGCGCCAACCGGCTATGCGGCGACCTTCGTCTCCAGGTGCTGGTGCGAGGGGCAGTAGTCGCGGTCCGGGAGTGGGGTGCGCTGGCACGGCTTGCCCTTGCGCGTCGTGGCCCGGCAGCGGGCGACGCCGCCGTCGAGCGCGCCCGACTCGATCTGCTCCTGGATGAACTGCACCGCGGCGGTGACGCCCTTCTGCACCGCCCAGGCGACCTCCGCCTGGGACGTGATCGGGAAGTGCCGCCGGATGTCCTGGAACAGCGCCCGGTCGGGCTTCGCGAAGTAGAGGGGGTCGCTCGCCAGCCGTTCCATCGTCTGTTCGCACGAGAAGAGCACGGCCCGGCGCGACTCGAGCTGGATCCCGAGAGGCGCATACGGCTCGATGAGATCCTTGATCGACCGATAAATCGCGCGCGAGTATTGATACATGCAGTGCTGCAGTTGGAGAGTCTGCTCTTCGATCACTAGTCTCGCTGTCTCCTGTGAAGTCCCGGCTAAGCTTTGTTAGAAGCCGGTTAAGACTGATCTCGCCTGCGCTGCCGAGCACCGATCCTACACGTTCGCGGCCGTGTCACAAAGTCCGGCGCACCGTTGTCTCGCTGGAGAACGAAGCGTTCCTGACGAGGCGCCCACGAACGCGACCGGAGCGGGGGACGACCTGCCTCTGCCGGCACCTTGCCCGCGGCGTCAGTCGAATGCGAGACGCAAGGCTGCGGTGGCCAGCACCCGCCTCCGCATCGCGGGCAGCTCCCGCATCAGCGTCCGGAAATCGCGCTGCGTGAGCAGGAGGATCCGCGCCGGCGTCGTGGTCGTGACGGTGGCGGTGCGCGGCCTCTCCGAGAGGAGCGCGATCTCGCCGAGGAAGTCGCCGCCGTGCAGCTCGTTGATCCTGCGTCCTCCTCGCTGCACGTCCGCGCTGCCGTCGACGAGCACCACGAACTCCCGGCCGGGCGCTCCCTCGGAGGTCAGCCTGCGTCCTGCGGGCAGCTCGAGCTCGTCCGCGATCGACGCGATGCGCCGAAGCTCGCGTCTTCGGAGGCCGTCGAAGAGCGGTACCCGGCCGAGCAGCTCGAGCTTGGCGTCCCTGTGGTGGATCCCTGGCGTCTTCATGCAGGTATCAACGACGGATACAGTGCTTTTGTGCCCGCCTGGGAGTCCGATGCGCTGATCGTCGACGCCGTTCGCAGCCCGATCGGCAGGCGGAACGGCACGCTCTCCCACATTCGCGGCGACGAGCTCTCGGCGCAGGTCGTAAACGCCCTGCTCGACCGGCACGGCGTCGATCCGGCGGAGGTGGAGGACCTCCAGTGGGGCTGCGTCACGCAGATCGAGGAGCAGGCGTGGAACATCGGCCGCAACGTCGCGCTCACGGCCGGCTGGCCCGTCTCCGTCTGCGGCACGACCGTCGACCGCCAGTGCGGATCCTCGATGCAGACGAACTTCAACGCCGCCGCCGCCGTGTGGTCGGGCCAGCTCGATCTCGTGATCTCGGGCGGCGTCGAGATGATGTCGCGCGTGCCGATGGGCTCGAACCGCGGCTCGATGTCCGATCTCGTCCACGACCGATTCGACGTCGTGATGCAGGGGATCTCGGCCGAGGAGATCGCGAAGCAGTGGAACCTCTCGCGGGAGGAGCTCGACCGGATCGGCTACGAATCGCACATGCGCGCCGCCCGCGCGATGGACGAGGGCCGGTTCGAGCGCGAGATCGTTCCCGTCGAGCTCGACGTTCCGGACGCCGGCGACGACGGCGGCGCCCCGGCGACGGTTACCCGGGTGCGTTTCGCCGTCGACGAGGCGGTGCGGCGCGAGACGACCCTCGAGCGGATGGCCGCGCTCCAGCCCGCCTTCCTCCCGGACGGCGTCGTGACCGCCGGCAACTCGAGCCAGATCGTCGACGGCTGTGCAGCCGTGCTGATCGCCTCCGAGCGCAAGGCCTCGCAGCTCGGCCTGGAGCCGTGCGCGCGGTTCCTCGCGTTCGGGATCGCGGGCGTCGACCCGCACGTGATGCTCCACGGCAACCCGGAGGCGTGCACGAAGGCGCTCGCGAAGGCGGGTCTCTCCTGGGACGACGTCGAGGTGATCGAGGTGAACGAGGCGTTCGCGTCGGTCGTCGCGCAGTTCCTGGCGGACACGGGGCTGGGCGAGCGCTACGAGGCCGGCGACGTGAACCCGAACGGCGGCGGCATCTCGCTCGGTCACCCGCTCGGCGCGACCGGCGCCCGCATCACGGCCACGCTCGTGTCGGAGCTCGAGCGCCGGAACGCGCGGTACGGCATCGCCTCCATGTGCATCGGCTTCGGCCAGGCGATCGCGGGCGTCGTCGAGCGCCTCTAGGGAGGGGCACCAGGGCCCTGACGCCCCAGCGCAGAGCGTACGTCGCCCTCGCCTTCGTCTTCGTCGGCTTCGGGGCGGTGGACGGGTCGTGGGTGGCCCGGCTTCCCGCGCTGAAGCAGCGGCTCTCGCTCGACAGCGGCGAGCTCGGGCTCGTGATCTTCGCCGTCACCGCGGCCGCGACGGCGCTCCTTCCGGTCGCCGGCTGGCTGGCGTCGCGCTTCGGCAGCCGGGGCCCGGCCGGTCTCGGGCTCGGGCTCGTCGCGATCGGCCTGTCGGCGGCCGCGTTCGCGCCCGGCTTTCCGGCGCTCGCGGCGGCCGGCGGCGTGATCGGGGGCGGCTTCGGCGTGGTCGACGTCGCAGCCAACGCCCACGGCGTCGCGCTCGAGCGCCGCGTCGGGAGGCCACTCCTCTCGTCGCTGCACGGCATGTGGAGCGTGGGTCTGCTCGCCGGATCCGGGATCGCGGCCGGAGCGGCTGCGGCTGCGATCGGACCGCGTGTGCAGTTCCCCGCCGTCGCGGCGGGCGTCGCCCTGCTCGGGCTACTCGCGGTGCCGCGCCTCATGCCCGGACACGAGGACGCCGCTGTCGAGACGGCCCGCTTCGCTCTCCCGCGCGGAGCGCTGGCGCTGCCGGCGATGCTCACGTTCTGCTCGATGTTCGTCGAGTCCGCCACGATGAACTGGAGCGCCGTGTTCCTCGCCGGTCCCGCCGGGGCAAGCGCGGCGGTCGCGGCCGGCGGTGTCGTCGCGTTCTCCGTCGCGATGGCCGCGGCGCGGTTCGCGGGCGACCCGCTGCTCGTCCGGTGGGGCGTGGCCGGCCTCGCGCAGCGTGGTGGGATTCTCTCCCTGGCCGGCGTGCTCCTCGCGCTCGGCACCCGGTCGCCGTTGCCGGGCCTGGTCGGCTTCGCGCTCGTCGGCGCGGGCTGCGCGGCGATCGTGCCGTCGCTGTTCAGGCTTGCCGGCTCCGTGCCGGGGGTCGGTGCGGGTGCCGGTATCGCGGCGGTGGCGACGGCCGGCTACACGGGAGGCGTGGTCAACGGGCCGGCGATCGGGTTCCTCGCCCGCGGCGTCGGGCTGACCGGGGCCCTCGGGCTCGTCGCGGCCGCGTCGGCGCTGATCGTCGTCCTCGGCCCGCGGCTCGCACGGTAGGCTGCGCGCTCGTGCCGCGCGAGGTGACAAGGGTCGGCGTCGTAGGGCTCGGAGCGATGGGCGCCGGCATCGCACAACTCTGCGTCGAAGCCGGCGTCGACACGGTTGGTCGCGAAGTGGCGGCGGAGCTGGGGGACAGGGCTCGCGACCGCATCGGCCACTTCCTCGCACGCAAGGTCGAGAAGGGAACGCTCGAGCAGGGCGCCCGGGACGCGGCGATGACGCGGCTGTCCGTGACGGCGGAGCTCGACGATCTCGCCGGGTGCGACCTCGTGATCGAGGCGATCGTGGAGGAGCTCGCTGCGAAGCAGGCGCTGCTCGAGGAGCTCGAGCGGGTCTGCGGGCCGGAGACGGTGCTCGCCACGAACACGTCGGCTCTCTCGGTGACGGAGATCGCGTCTGTCGCCGGGCGCCCCGGGCGGGTCGTCGGCATGCACTTCTTCAACCCGGCGCCGCTGATGCCGCTCGTCGAGATCGTCCGCGCCGAGCGGAGCGCCGACGAGGCGTTCGAGACGGCGTACGCATTCGGCGAGCGGCTCGGCAAGCACCCGATCCGCTGCCACGACACGCCAGGCTTCGTCGTCAACCGGGTCCTGATCCCGCTCCTCAACGACTGCGTTCGCGTGCTCGACGAGGCGCGCGTCGGCGTGGAGGACCTCGATGCCGGGATGAAGCACGGCGCGGGGTGGCCCATGGGGCCGTGCGAGCTGCTCGACCTCGTCGGCCTCGACGTTCACGTGCACGCGAGCGAGGCGCTCTGGGAGAAGCTGCGCGAGCCGCGGATGGCACCGCCGCCCCGGCTCGTGGCGATGGCGAACGCCGGCCTCCACGGCCGGAAGACCGGCCGGGGCTTCTACTCCTACGACGGCTAGCGCCCGGGCGCCGCCGTCCCTCACAGAACTTTTACGGTCCGCTCAACCGCGGCGAACGGCACGCGAATACTCTGTGGTAGCGATGCGGCGCCTCGTCCTGACGTGTGTGGTCCTGCTCGCGGTCGCGGGGCCCGCGACCGCGGCGGTGCTCCGCGCGTCGCCGGCCGAGGGCACGCTCGTCGTCCAGAACGCCGACAACGGCGACGGGATCGCCTCCGGCGCACGGCCCGTCGTGACTCTCGTGATCCAGCACGGCTTCGTGATCGGTCAGGTCGCCGAGCAGGGACGCATCGCCATCTACGATCTCGACCAGACCGACCAGTCCGCGCCGGAGGTCACAGGAGCCGTCTCGCACGAGGACGTCACACGGAAGGTCCAGACTCCGGACGGGCCGCAGACGCAGACGGGCACGCAATGGACGGGCGCCAACTTCCGTTTCCGGGCCGTGGACGGGACCTACCGCGTCGTCATCTGGGGCTCCGGCGTCTACCTCTTCGCGAGCGGCAGCGAGGGCCGGGTGTGGTTCACCGGTCAGGCCGACGCTCCACTCGGCGACGGCAAGTACTCGCTCAACGGCGGTGACTGGCACTCGCTGCCGGTCGCCGGCACGAGGGAGATCGGCCCGCCCGTCCAGTCCACGACCGTCCCGTCTACGAACGGGTAGGCGGCGTCTGTGGCAGCAGCACAGCCGCAGACGGTGCTCGTGGTCGAGGACGAGGCGTCGATCGCCTCGTTCGTCGCCGCGTACCTGAAGAACGCCGGGTACACCGTCCGGACGACCGCGAGCGGGAGCGAGGCCCTACGGCTCGTCGACTCCGAGAAGCCCGCCCTCGTCGTTCTCGATCTCATGCTCCCCGACCTCGACGGCGTCGAGGTGTGCAAGCGGATCCGCCAGCAGGGCGAGCTTCCCGTGCTGATGCTCACCGCCCGCGACGAGGACGTCGACAAGATCATCGGGCTCGAGGTCGGCGCGGACGACTACATGACGAAGCCGTTCAACCCGCGTGAGCTCGTCGCCCGTGTGAGGGCGATCCTGCGCCGCTCCGCGCCCGGACGCGTGGAGCGCGAGAGCGCCGTGATCCGCCACGGCGACCTGACGGTCGACGCGGGCAGGCGCGAGGCGCGCGTCGGCGAGACCGAGGTCCAGCTCGCCCCCAAGGAGTTCGACCTGCTGTGGGAGCTGCTCGACCATCGCGGCCTCGTCCTCACGCGCGATCAGCTGCTCGAGCGTGTGTGGGGCTACACGTTCGCCGGCGACACGCGCACGGTCGACGTGCACGTGCGGCAGCTTCGCCGCAAGCTCGGCGACGCGTCGCCGATCGTGACGGTGTGGGGCGTCGGCTACAAGGTCGGCCCCGCCCGCGACCCGGTGTCGTGACGTCGGGGAACCCCGGGGTTCCGCCACGGGCACCCTCCTTCCTCGAGGCGCGCGGCGGGTCGCTCTCGCGCTGCGGCGGGAGCGCAGTCCCGCCTCCGCGGGTGGAGGATCGGTGTCGCGGCCGGCGAAGGCCCGCCTCGTCGGTTCCGAGCGGACCGGACGACGAACGTCTGCTAACGGGGGAGTACGCTCGCGGCGATGCTGAGGTCGCTCAGGTTCAGGCTTCCGGCGCTCTTCCTGCTCGGGATCGTGCTCTCGGGGCTCGTGGCGAGCCTGCTCGCGATCCGCTTCTTCCAGAGCTACACGCGCACGCGGGCGATCGCCGAGCTGCGCGCCGAGTCGGTCGGCATCGTCGGCCTCTACGCCCGGCAGGCGGGCACGCAGAAGGTGCCACTCGCCAACCTGGAGAAGGCGATCGGCGGCGACCGGATCTTCTACGTCCCGATCGTGCCCGGCGCCTCGCTCGTCGCCGGCACGCTGCCCGTGCTGCCGCGGAGCGTCGTCTCCCTGGACACGCTCGAGCGCGAGCAGGCGCAGACGATCGACGTGCGCCACGAGGGACGCAGCTACCTGGCGGTGGCGCAGATCGTCCGTCTCGGGAAGCTGCCGGCGGGCGCGCTCGTCGTCGCGAAACCGGTGTCGCAGCTGCGCAGCCGCTGGGTGACGCTGTTCGGGCGGCTCGCGATCGCGTTCGGCGGGGGAGTGCTGGTGGCAGGACTGCTCGGCGTGTACCTCTCCCGTCGCATCACCAGGCCCTTGCGGTCGCTCTCCGAGGCGGCCGACGCGGTCGCAGCGGGCAACTACGTGGTCGACCTTCCCGAGCCGCGCGGCGGGGACGAGATCGCGCATCTCGCCGCGCGCTTCGGCGACATGGCGTCCAAGCTCGCAGAGTCGGAGCAGCTGTCGCGGCACTTCCTCATGACGGTCTCGCACGAGCTACGGACGCCGCTCACCGCGATTCGCGGTCATGTCGCAGCGCTGCGCGAGGGTGTGTTCGACGACGAGGAGGCGCGCGATCAGTCGCTCGGCGTGATCAGCGAAGAGGCGTTGCGGCTCGAGCGGCTCGTGGGGGACGTGCTCGATCTCGCGAAGCTCGACGCCAAGCGTTTCGCCGTGCTGAGGGAAGAGGTCGACATGGAAGACCTGTGCGAGCGCGCGTACACGACGTTCGGCGAGGAGGCGCGGCGGCGCTCGATCGACTACCGGCGGCAGCTCCGCGACCTGCCCGCGATCGTCACCGACGGCGACCGCGTGCTCCAGATCATCTCGAACCTCCTCTCGAACGCCTTCCGCTGGACGCCGGAGGGAGGGCGCATCGAGCTCGGCCTCGACGCCGCGAACGGCGACGTCAGCGTCACGGTCTCGGACACCGGCCCGGGGATCACGGCGGGGGAGCGGGAGCGGATCTTCCGGCCGTTCTGGTCCCGTGACGGGGGCGGCACGGGACTCGGGCTGGCGATCGCCCGCGAGCTCGCGCTCGCGCTCGGCGGTCGGATCGAGCTCGAGAGCACACCGGGTCGCGGCAGCCGCTTCCGGCTCGTCCTGCCGAGCGCGGGTCCGCCGGAGGGCTAGCCCCCCGGCTTACCCCGCCTGAGACTCGGGCGAGCGGCGCTCCTCGATCCGATACACGACTGCGCCGCCACCCTGTGCGAGGCTCGCGTCGAGGTGCGCGAGCCGTCGGTCGACGCTTCGCCAGCCGGAGGTGACGAGGTCGACGAGGAGCGCGAGGTCGTCGACGCGCGCGTGGCGCTCGGCGAGGATGTCGCCCTCGACCCGCTCGAGCCGGCGGATCACCTGGTTCATGAGCCCACGGATCTCGGCGAGGTTCCGGGCGACCGGCAGCACCTGCTCGCGGACGCCGTCCTGGACCGCGTTGCCGACGCGCTCCGGGAGGCTCGCCTCGAGCTCGGCGGCCGCCGCGGCGAGCGCCTCCACCTGCTCCCGCGCCCGCTCGAGCGCCGCGTCGACCGCGGCGGGCTCGGTCCGTCCCGCGGCTGCCGCCGCGATGCGCTCCCGTGCCCGGTCGATCGCCTCACTCTCCACGCGCGAGACGTTAGCGCGGCCGCCGGATGGATCCGTTGCGGCGTCGGACGCCGTCGGGAGAGCGTCACGCACGACCCACGCTACGGTGGCGGCGATGGACACGTCCGTGCTGGAGTACGAGTTGCCGCCGGAGCTGATCGCCCAGCAGCCGGCGGCGCGGCGCGACGCGTCTCGGCTGCTCGTCTACGAGCGGGCGACGGGCGCGGTGCGCCACCGACGCTTCCACGAGCTGCCGACGGAGCTGCACGGCGAGCTCGTCGTCGTCAACGACACGAAGGTCGTACCGGCACGGATCCCGCTCGAGTCTCCCCGCGGCGAGGTGCTTCTACTCGAACGCCTCGACGGGAACGTCTGGGAGGCGCTGGCGAGACCGACGCGGCGGCTGAAGGCGGGACGCACCTACGGGGCCGTCGAGCTGCTGGAGCCGCTCGGTGGGGGCCGGTGGCGCGTCCGCCTGGCGGGCGAGCCGGCAGGGGAGACGCCGCTGCCGCCGTACGTCAAGGCGCCGCTCGACGATCCCGACCGCTACCAGACGATCTACGCGCGGCAGCCCGGCTCGGCCGCGGCGCCGACCGCCGGGCTCCACTTCACGCCGGAGCTCGTCGAGCAGCTCGACCCGGTACGGGTGACGCTCCACGTCGGGCTCGACACCTTCCGGCCCGTCAACGAGGAGCGGCTGGAGGAGCACGAGATCCACGGCGAGCGCTACGCGGTCGAGTCGTCGGCCTGGGAGCGCATCCGCGGGGCGTCTCGCGTCCTCGCGGTCGGCACGACGACCGTGCGCGTCCTCGAGACGATCGCCCGCGGCGCCCCGCTCGCGGGCCGCACCGAGCTCTACGTCGTCCCCGGCTTCGAGTTCCGACGCGTCGACGCACTTCTCACGAACTTCCACCTGCCGCGCTCGACGTTGCTTTCGCTCGTGATGGCCCTCGCCGGAGTGGAGGAGACCCGCCGCCTGTACCGGCTCGCCGTCGAGGAGCGCTACCGCTTCTACTCGTTCGGCGACGCGATGCTCGTTCTCTAGGCCGCGAGTCGCTCCTCGCGGCACGGGCGCCTGCCGAAGGAGAAGAACGGAGTGCGGGCAAGGCGTCCGCCGGAAGCCATCGCGGTAGTCCCTTCGGTATGTGTTTCGTATGGCGATACATATCTGTGCGACCTCGACGCAGGGCCCGCGTCTACCCTCGTCCGATGACCGGGGTCTTCGACACCGTCGCGACCGACGGCGCTGCGCGGGCAGGCCTCCTGCGCACCGCCCACGGCGAGGTGCGGACGCCTGCGTTCATGCCGGTCGGCACCAAGGGGACGGTGAAGGCCGTCGACCCCGACGAGCTGCGTGCGCTCGGCGCGCAGATCGTCCTCGGCAACGCGTACCACCTGCATTTCCGGCCCGGCGAGGACGCGATCGCGGAGCTCGGCGGCCTGCACGCCTTCATGGGCTGGGACGGTCCGATCCTGACCGACTCGGGAGGCTTCCAGGTCTTCTCGCTCCGCGACACCCTGCTCGGGGTCGACGACGGCGGCGTCACGTTCCGCTCGGTCTACGACGGCAGCGCGGAGCGGTTCACCCCCGAGCTCGCGGCGAGGATCCAGGAGCGGCTCGGCTCGGACATCGCGATGTGCCTCGACATTTGCCTGCCGGCGGGCGGGCCGCGCGCCGAGCTCGAGGAGGCGGTGCGGCGCACGTCGCTCTGGGCGCAGCGGCAACGCGACCTCCCGCGTGCCCCCGGCCAGCTCCGGTTCGCGATCACGCAGGGCGGGCTCGACGAGGCGCTGCGCCGGCGGTCGGCGGAGGAGCTCGTCTCGCTCGGCTTCGACGGCTACGCGATCGGCGGCCTCTCCGTCGGCGAGGACCGCGCGCCGATGCTCGATGCCGTGGAGGCGGCCGCCCTGCTCCTCCCGGGAGACCGGCCGCGCTACTTCATGGGGATCGGCGACCCGGAGGGGGTCGTCGAGGTGGTCGCGCGGGGGATCGACATGTTCGACTGCGTGCTGCCGACGCGCACCGCGCGCACCGGCAGCGCGCTCACGTGGCAGGGACGGCTCAACCTCCGCAACGCTCAGTTTGCGGCGGACCCGCGCCCGCTGGACGATGGTTGCAGCTGTCCCGCGTGCACGCGCTTCACGCGCGCCTACCTCCGCCACCTCGTCAACCAGCAGGAGATCCTCGGTCTGCGACTGCTGAGTCTGCATAATCTTCGCTTCCTGACCGACCTCGTCGCCGGGGCGCGGCAGGCTATCGAGCGCGGGGGCTTCCGGCACTGGCGGGAGGACGCGCTCGCCCGCCTCGGCACCGAGGGTTGAGCCCCGCGACAAAGGAGACCCTCTGAACTCCGCCGGCTTCCTACTCGTCATCGTCGCGTTCGCGTTCCTCTGGTTCGTCATGGTGCGACCGCAGAAGCGGCGCAGGATGGAGCAGCAGCGGATGCTCGAGAGCCTCCACGTGGGAGACGAGATCCTCACCGCGGGCGGCATCTACGGGCAGATCACCGGCCTGCGAGAGGACGAGGTCACGCTGGAGATCGCACCGCAGCTCGAGGTGCGCGTGGCGCGTCGCGCGATCGCCGGCGTCATCGGATCGGACGGGGATCCACCGGGGGAGCTCGACGAGGCGGAGGAGCCGGATGGGCACGACGAGCCGGATGACCCGCCGGCGGAGAGCCCGGCCGACGAGCACGGCGGCTAACCTGTCCTTCGGCCCGTGAGCGACCGGCGCAAGTACCTGATCCTGATGGGCGCGATCCTCGCCGCGCTCGTCGGCGCGGTCCTGCTGGCCGCGCCCGGCTCGCCGATCTACAAGAAGCCCGTTCTCGGACTCGACCTCCGGGGAGGGCTCGAGGTCGTGCTGAAGGCCGTGCCGCCGAAGGGACACACGCTCACGGCGGCCGACCTCGACCGCTCCGTGTCGATCATGCAGGACCGGATCAACAAGCTCGGCGTCTCGTCGCCGGAGGTGCGCAAGCAAGGCGCGGACCAGATCGTGATCCAACTCGCGGGCGTCCACGATCCTGCGGCGGCCGCGAAGCTGATCGGCAAGACGGCGCAGCTGCAGCTGTTCGACTTCGAGGCCGACGTCGTCGCGCCGTCCGTGGACGCGAACGGCAATCCGGTCGCGCAGCCCACGCTCTTCGGGTTGCTCTCGCAGGTGCAGAAGGACGCTGCGAAGGGGTCGCCGGAGTCGTACTACCTCTTCCGGAACACGACCCACGTCACGACGACGCAGAAGAAGACGACCGTCACGAAGAACGGCAAGAAGACGACGGTCCTCAAGCCGGTGAAGACGACGAAGGTCACGCACAAGCTGATCCAGGGGCCGGCGAACACGAAGGCCGCCCTGCTCAAGCCGTACGGCGGGCATCAGCCGGCCTCGACGCAGATCATGCTCGTGCCGGCGCACCGCACCGTCGTCAACTGTGTCGCGTCGACCGGGTGTTTCGGGGCCGGGGCGGCGGGCGTGTCGTCCAGCGGCGTCTACTACTACCTCCTGAAGTACTTCCCGGACCGGAAGACCGACCCGATCCCCGAGATGACCGGCGGCGACCTCGTCCTCTCCGGAACCCGCGCCGACTTCGGCCAGAACAACCAGCCGATCGTGACGCTGCAGTTCACGGGGCACGGCTCGAACGTGTTCCAGCGGATCACGCGCGACGAGTGGGAGCGCGGCAAGACCCGCTACTCGCTCGCCGGGAGCCCGGCGGGCCAGTCGCTCAACTACGTGCAGCACTTCGCGATCGTGCTCGACGGCGAGCTGAAGTCCACGCCGTACATCGACTTCACGAACGCGGCGCTGCAGAGCGGCATCGCCGGCAACGCCGAGATCGATCTGGGCGGCGGCAGCTTCCAGGAGGCGAAGGACCTGGCGCTCGTGCTGCAGACGGGCGCGCTGCCGGTGAGCTTCCAGCAGATCGAGCGCACGGACGTCTCGGCGACGCTCGGCAAGGACTCGCTCACGGAGGCGTGGCACGCGGCACTCGTCGGACTCCTCGTCGTCGCCCTCTTCCTGCTCCTGCTGTATCGCTTCCTGGGCCTGGTCGCGGTATTCGGTCTCGCCATCTACGCCGCCCTCTACTACGCGGCGATCCTCCTCTTCAACGTCACGCTGACGCTGCCGGGCTTCGCGGGGCTGATCCTCACGATCGGCGTGGCGGCCGACGCGAACGTCGTCGTCTTCGAGCGCATCAAGGAGGAGGTGCGCGCCGGAAAGTCGGTACGTGCTGCGATCGCGGCCGGCTACGGCAAGGGCTTCCACACGATCCTGGACGCGAACGTCGTCACCGCGATCACCGCGCTCGTTCTCTTCCTGATCGCCGTCGCCGACGTCAAGGGCTTCGCGCTGATGCTGCTGATCGGCACCGGGATCTCGCTCCTGACGGCCGTCGCTGCGACCCGCGCGATGCTCGGGCTCCTGAGCGGCTTCCGCTGGTTCGACAACCCGCGCTTCATGGGCGCGCACGGTCAGCAGACCGCGAAGTGGCTCCAGATCGACTTCATGCGGCGCCGCTACGTGTGGTTCGCGCTCTCCGGCGTGGTCGTCGTCGCGGGCGCGGTCTCGCTCGGCGTGCGCGGCCTCAACCTCGGCATCGACTTCAAGGGCGGCACCCAGGTCTCGTTCTCGACGCACACCGCCTACACGCAGGGTCACGTGGTGTCGGTGGTCGCGGGCGACGGGTACAGGGATGCGGTCGTGCAGGGGCGCGGCCCGTCGACGGCGGGCGCGTACAAGGAGTGGCAGATCCGTACGAGGTCGCTCAAGGGGCCCGAGCAGTCGGCGCTGACGCAGAGCCTGGATCGCCAGCTC
The DNA here is from genome assembly GCA_963762675.1 of uncultured Thermoleophilia bacterium. GTDB lineage: Bacteria > Actinomycetota > Thermoleophilia > Gaiellales > Gaiellaceae > Palsa-739. The sequence continues at coordinate 967,002 of CAVXLS010000003.1, forward strand.
GGCGCGTATGCGTCGGGCGTGAAGAACGTCTCCGCGAGCTTCGGTCACCAGATCGCCACCGACGCGATCTGGGGGATCGTGGTGGCCCTCGCGCTGATCGTCGTCTACATCACCCTGCGCTTCGACCTCAAGTTCGCGATGCCGGTGATCCTCGCGATGCTCCACGACATCGCCGTCACGGTGGGCATCTACTCGCTCGTGTTCAAGGAGGTCTCGATCGACACGGTCGCCGCCGTGCTGACGGTGCTGGGCTATTCGATCTACGACACGATCATCATCTTCGACCGCATCCGCGAGAACGTGCCGCTGATGCGACGGCAGCCGTTCGCGACGATCGCGAACGTCTCGCTCTGGGAGACGATCCGCCGCTCGCTGGCCACGACGTTCATCACGCTGCTGCCGATCATCTCGCTCGAGGTCTTCGGCGGCGCGACGCTGAAGGACTTCGCCTTCGCGCTCATGATCGGCGTCGCCTCGGGCGCCTACTCGTCGATCTTCGTCGCGGCGCCTCTCCTGACGATCTGGAAGGAACGGGAGCCGGAGTACGCGAAGCGCAAGCAGCTCGCCGCCAGCGGGGCGATCGAGGTCGAGCCCGACGGCGGCAAGCGCCGTCGGAGGCGGCCAGGCGCCGACGGCGACGCCGAGGCGGCCGCGCTCGCCGAGTCCGAGGCCGCGCTCGCGCAGGAGTCGACACCGGAGCTCGTCGACGTCGCGACTGCGACGCCGTCCGAGCCCTCCGCCCAGGCGCGTCGCGAGCGTCGCCGCCAGCGGAGACGGACGAGGCCGCATGGCCGCGCCCGGTAGCGGCAACCGCATCCTCGACGCGGTCGAGGAGCTGCTCGCCGAGCTCCCCGGAAGGGTGAGGGGCACCCGCACCCGCTTCTCGACGCAGGCGCTCTCCGCGCTCCGCGTGCTCGTGGAGGAGCTGAACCTCGTGACGCGTGACGACTACGAGGAGCTCGAGCTCCGCGTCGCACAGCTCGAGCACCGGTTGGGCCTTCTCGAGCGGCCGCACGACGAGCCGCCGGCTCCGCCCGCCTGACCCGGAGCGCGGTCTCGCTAGCGCGAGCGGAAGCGCTCGAGCGCGTCCGCGTACCGGTGCACGGTCACACGCAAGAACGTCTCGGCATCGTAAACGATGAAGGCGCAGACCCCTGCGAGGGGCAGCTCCACGAGCAGGGCCTCGGTTGCCGCCTCGCCGATCTCGCCGGCGCCGCGTGACGTCACGACGTCGAACCACGCGTCGCAGACGAGCATCGTCCCCGTCACCGCGGCGAGCGGGACGAGCCAGGTCGGCGAGCGCAGCGCCGCCCAGGCCGTCCCGCCGAACGCGGCCGCGAGGCCGATGTCGAAACCGACCCAGGCGAGGTCGTAGTGCGTCGTCACGTGCCTCGACGGCAGCGTGAACGTCAGGTAGAGCGTCCACGGCAGGAGCCCGACGGCCACGAGCGTGAAGAGCGGTGTCACCCAGCGCGGCACGCGGAGCGACGGCAGCTCCTCCTCCGGCTGCGTCTGCGGCGGCTCCGGGAGCGTCGGCATGGAGACGTTGTACCGTCGGCGGCCCGCCGCCGGCGGCGGTACCCTGGTCGCGTGACGTCGCGGATGCCGAGAGCGGAGTCGCTGCTCGCGGGCGCCGCCGCCGTCGTCGGCGCGATCGGAGTCGCGTCGGCGATGACGCCGGAGATGGCCGACCGCCTCCGGCTCGTCCGCGGAGTGCTGCCGCCCGGCTGGCCCGAGGCCGCCCGTGTCGGCGCAGTCGCCTTCGGGATCGGCCTCATCTGGCTCTCGCGCTCGCTGGCGCGCCGCAGCCGACGCGCCTGGCAGCTCGCGGTCGCCGTCGTGATCGCCTCCGCCGCTGCACACCTCGCAAAGGGGCTCGACGTCGAGGAGGCGACGGTCTCGCTGGCGCTCCTCTATGCGCTCCTCCATTACCGGCACCGCTTCGACGTCCCCGGCAACCCGGCCAGCGTCCGGCCCCTGCTCGGCCTCGGCGCCGCACTGGCTGCCATCGGGGCGGTCGTCGTGTCGGCGGAGCTCCGTGGTGCGGAGTTGCCCCACCGCGAGTCGGACGCGCTGATCGGGCTCGGCCTCGTGCTCGGATTCGGCGCGCTCTACCTGTGGCTGCGCCCGCTGGGCCAGGCGGTCGCGCAGACGGTGGGCGAGCAGCGCGTCGCGCGCGCGCTCGTCGAGGCGTACGGCACGGACAGCCTGTCGTTCTTCGCGCTCCGCCGCGACAAGAGCTACCTGTTCTCGCCGTCCCGGCGCGCCTTCCTCGCCTACCGCGTGGTGGGTGGGACGGCGCTCGTCAGCGGCGATCCGGTCGGCGAGGAGGACGAGTTCGACGCGCTGCTCGAGGAGTTGCATCGCGTGGCCCGCGCCCACGGGTGGCGGATCGCGATCGTCGGCGCCTCCGCAGAGCAGCTCGACCGCTACCGCGCGCTCGGGATGCGCGGGATCCCCATGGGCGAGGAGGCGGTGCTGCGCCCGGCGGAGTTCTCGCTCGAAGGTCGGGCGATCCGCAAGGTGCGGCAGTCGGTCACGCGGGTCGAGAAGGCCGGCTACCGGCTTCGGGTCGTCGGCGCGGAGGACGCCGAGCCGGCACTGCGAGCGGAGCTCGACGCCGTCTCCGCGGCCTGGCGGGGGAACTCGCCCGAGCGAGGATTCTCCATGGCGATCGACGACCTCTACGTCGCCGGGACGGTGTTCGCGGTCGCCGAGGACGGCGAGGGCCGCGTCGGCGGCTTCCTGCATCTCGCGCCGTCGCCCGCCGGCGGCGGCTGGTCGCTCAGCACGATGCGCCGTCGCCCGCACGCACCGAACGGCCTGACCGAGTTCCTGATCGCGCGAACGCTCGCCTGGGGGCGCGAGCAGGGGGCCAGTGAGGTATCGCTCAACTTCTGCGCGTTCACGGAGGTTCTCTCCCGCGAGCGCGCGGTCACGCCGCTGCGGCGAATCGTCCGGCGTGCGCTTCTTGCGGCCGACAACGTCTTCCAGCTCGAGCGGCTCTACGCGTTCAACCGCAAGTTCTTCCCCGAGTGGCGGACGCGCTACATCTGCGTCGAGCGGCTGACCGACCTCCCGGCGGTCGGACTCGCCTACCTCCACGTCGAGCAACTCCTCGTCCCGCCGGGGCCGTGGACGAGGAAGCGCGCTCGCGGCGCTGTCCTCGCCAAGTAACAGCCTCGGACGAAGCCGTTTGCGGCGGTGAGCGAAGAGCCACCGCGGCTCATGTCACACTTCGAGCGATGGCGCAGCCGGCCACGCGCAACCTGGGTCGCCTGTCGGAGATCGCGCAGGTGATGGTGCGGCACGGCTTCGGCTACTTCCTCGAGGCGCACAAGCTCACCGACCTGCTTCCCGGTCGCTCGGCGGAGGCGCGGCTTGCGGCGTCCGAGGGGGCGAGCGCATCGGTTCGCGGGCAGCACCTGCGAGAGCTCCTCGACGAGCTCGGCCCGACGTTCGTCAAGTTCGGCCAGCTCCTCTCGACGCGGCCCGACGTCGTGCCGCCCGACATCATCGCCGAGCTGCGTGCGCTCCAGGACGACGTGCGGCCCTTCCCCTTCGAGCAGGCGGAACGGGTGATCGAGGAGGATCTCGGCAACTCCCTCGAGCGACTCTTCGTCGAGTTCGAGGCGACGCCGGTCGCCGCCGCGTCGATCGGTCAGGTGCACCGGGCGACCCTCCCGAACGGCCGGAAGGTCGCCGTGAAGGTGCAGCGGCCGGGAGCGCCGCGGCAGATCGAGGCCGACCTCGCGCTCCTCTACCAGGCGGCGCGCCTCGTCAGGGAACGCGTTCACGTGCTCGACTTCGTCGACGCGCGCTCCGTCGTCGACGAGTTCGCGCGCTCGATCCGACAGGAGCTCGACTACCGACTCGAGGCGCGCAACGCGCAGACGTTCCACCGCAACTTCGCCGGCGACCCGCGTGTGCACGTGCCCAGGGTCTACTGGCAGTACACCCGTGCCCGCGTGCTGACGCTCGAGTGGCTCGACGGCATCCAGCTCGCCGACGTGGCGTCGGCCTCGCTCTCGCTCGAGGAGCGCCGCGAGCTCGCGTACCGGATCACCGAGACGTGGATGACGATGATCTTCCGGCACGGGTTCTTCCACGGCGACCCGCACCCCGCGAACATCTTCGTGCTCGAGGAGGCCGGACGGATCGGGCTCGTCGACTTCGGGTCGGTGGGGAAGCTCACCGACGACGACATGTCGAAGCTGACGCGACTGTTCATCGACGCGGCGAACGAGCACGTCGAGGTCCTGCCGAAGCGGCTGTCGGATCTCGGCGTCCGCTATCCGCGTGAGCGCGAGGACGAGTTCCTCTCCGAGCTCCGCGAGGTCTACTACCGCTACTACGGGGCGAGCCTGGCCGAGATCGACCCGATCCAGGTGATCCGCGAGGCGTTCCAGCTCATCTACTCGATGAACCTGAGCCTGCCGACGCGGTTCCTCCTGCTCGATCGTGCGATCGCGACCCTCGGGTCGGTCGGCGCGGAGCTCTATCCGGACTTCAACGTCTTCGAGGTCGCGCGGCCGTATGCACGCGACCTGATGCTCGAGCGCTTCACGCCGCAGCGAGTCGCGCGGCGCGCGCGGCGCGACGCCGTCCGCTACGCGCAGATCGTCGCCGAGGCCCCGTTCCAGTTCCACGACTTCATGGAGGAGATCCGCGACGGCCAGATCGAGGTCGGCTTCGTGCACAAGGGCCTGGACGAGTTCCTCGAGAGCATCCAACGCGTCTTCAACCGCCTCGTGATCGCGCTCGTCGTCGTCGGCGGCCTCATCGGCTCCAGCCTGATCGGAATCTTCGCGACCGCCGGCCCACACGTCCTCGGCGTGAACGTGATCTCGATCGTCGGCTTCGCCTTCTCGACCGTGCTCGGCGTCTGGCTGCTCTGGGGCGTCATCCGCTCGGGCCGCCTCTGAACGTGGGGGAACCCATGGTTCCCCCACGAGACCCCCTCCTTCTGCGCTCGCCGAGGCTGAGCGTGCGGAGCGCTCCGGGGAGAGCGCGGTCTCCCCTCCGCGCGCGACCGTGCGTTACTCCCAGATGGACGTCGGGGCGAAGGGGGCGCTGCGTCGGCGGTGGCGCTCGGGAGCGTGCCCGCCGACGTGGGTTCGCCTCCGGCCAACGTCGCTTCGCATCTGGTTAGCCTCCGGCCTCGACGGCTTGCATGGGCGGTCGTTTCCGCCTTCTGCGGGGTCGCATGGGACAGATCGTCCGGCGAACGGTCAGGCGTCGTAGATCGCGTTCCAGGCGACCATGTCGTCTGGATAGAGCCAGCGCTCGGTCTGCTGTCCGTCCCGGTAGCGGAAAAGGCTGACGACACGGGTTTGCACGTCGACGCCGTCGCGACGAGCGCCCATGATGCTCACCGCGCAGGCGTGGTCGTCGCTCGCGAACACATCCTGCTCGGTGAGCCAGAAACCGAGGCGAGGCAACTGATCGAGCCAGGCGAGCACTGCCTCGCGCCCCCGGAAGACGCCGGCCATGTGGTGTTCGCCAGGAACGTGCCACACGGCGTCAGGCGCGATGAGTCTCTCGACCAGCGCGCGGTCGCCGGAGCGGAACGCGTCGGCTGTTCGCCGATACGCGAGGGCGTTGGGATGGTCACTCCCCACGGCCGAGAACCTACCCGGAGGCTCCTCCACCGTGATTGTCGCCGATGCGCGCGAGCCGCTCTGCAGAGCGCTCCGCCGTGGAGAACTCGTTGCAGTTCGGCTGCAAAGGACATCTGGTCGTGGGCGCTTCCCGGCGCTACCGTCGGCCTCCATGACCGCTCTGCTTCTCGCCGAGCCCGAGGCCTCCGTGCGGGGATTCCTCGAGCGGCAGCTCGCGAGCGACGGGTTCGACGTCCTCTCCTTCGAACGGCCGGAGGAGCTGCCGCGGGCGACCGAGGCCGACGTGCTCGTCCTCGGCGACCCGGACGCCCTCGACCGCTGCGTCGTTCCCGACTGCGCGGTGATCGTCCTCGGCGGCGGCGATCCCGCGACGCGGGTGCGGGCGCTCGCCCGCTGCGACGACTACCTGTCGCGGCCGTTCCTCTACGAGGAGCTCGTCGCGCGGATCCATGCGGTCCTTCGGCGCCGCCCGCCGCAGCAGGAGCTCGTCGACCTCGGCGAGCTCGTGGTCGATCGCCCCGCTCGCCGGGTGGTCGCGCGGGGACGGGAGGTGATGCTCTCGGCGAAGGAGTACGCACTGCTCCTCAAGCTCGCCCAGGAACCCGACCGGGTCTTCACCCGCGAGCACCTCTTGCGCGACGTGTGGGGCTATCGGACGTACGTGGCGACGCGCACGCTCGAGTCGCACGCGTCGCGTCTCCGGCGCAAGCTCGAGGACGCCGGACTCCCCGGATACGTCGTCAACGTGTGGGGAGTCGGCTACAAGCTGAGACACGTGCCGGGTTGACGCGCGCCCTCGCGCGCGAGAGGGTCGCTTGCATGACCCTCTTTCTCTCCATGACCAGACACACCGGCATCCGTGTCGCGGAAGTCGGTATGGCGCTCGGGGCCCTCGGCGGCGCCGCACTCGTCATCGGCGGCGTGATGCCGTTCGGCCGGCGGGTCGGGATGGTGCTCGGCGGGCTCGGCATCGCCGCCGGCGGCGTCCTGATGATCATCGCCATCCGCTACGGCGGCTTCGGCTAGAGAATCGCTCCTTCGAGCCGGAGCAGCAGCTCCTTGCGGTCGAGCCCGCCGCCGTAGCCCGTGAGGCTGCCGTTCGCGCCGACGACGCGATGGCAGGGCAGGACGATCGGCAAGGGGTTCCGGTTCATCACCGTCCCGACCGCTCTGGCGGCACGGGGGTTGCCCGTCCTCGCCGCCAGGGCGCCGTAGGTCGTCGTGTGCCCGTACTCGACCTGCGCCAGCTCGGCGAGCACGCGGCGGTGGTAGGCGGGCGCGGCCCGCAGGTCGAGCGCCAGATCGAACGCGCGCCGCCGGCCCTCGAAGTACTCGTCGAGCTCGCTGCGCAGCCGGTCGATCGGCCGCGGGCTGCGGAGCACGCGCGGGCCGTACTGCCGCGCGAGCCGCTCGAGCTCGCGCTCGGGGTCCGGGTCGAAGCTGATCCGGCAGACTCCGTGATCGGTGACACCGACGAGCAGCGGCCCGACGGGCGTGTCGTCGAGCACGTCGAATGCGACGTCGAGCAGACCGGCCGCGGCGGCGACCTCGCGGAAGCGCCGGTCGAGAGAGTCGGAGACGGGGGTCATCGTTGCTCCTTCCGCAGCCGCCGCACACCGGCGGAGGCCGCCTGTCGCGCCGCCTGCTCGGTCGAGCCGAGCGCCGCGCCGATCTCGTCGTAGTCCAGGTCGTAGCCGTAGCGGAGGACGACCGCCGCGCGCTCCTTCGGCGGCAGGCGGTCCGTCAGCGGCGCCAGGTCCTCGTAGGCCGGCCGTCCGTCCTCGGTCGCAGGCTCGGAGACCAGCTCGCCCCGGGGCTGCTCGCGCCGCGCGCCGTCGATCACGAGCCGACCCGCGATCGTCAGCACCCATGCGCGCAGGTGCTCCCCGTGCTCCAGCCGCTCGTAGGCACGGAGCGCGCGCAGGAACGTGTCCTGGAACAGGTCGTCTGCCCGCTCGCGGCCGGCACGGCGGCGAAGGAACGCGAGGACCGCGTCCTTGTGTGTCTCGTAGAACGTCTCGAACGGAGGGACCGCGACGGCCATCGAGACGTGAAACGTACTCGCGCGCAAAGATGTGAGGCGTGCAGCTCGCGGTCGTCGGCCACGTCGAGTGGGTGGAGTTCGCCCGCGTCGAGCGGATGCCCGCGCAGGGTGAGATCGTGCACGCCGTCGAGACGTGGGAGGAGCCGGCCGGCGGCGGTGCGGTTGCGGCCGTGCAGCTGGCGAACCTCAACGGCTCCGCCACCCTCTTCACCTCGCTCGGAGACGACGAGCTCGGGACGCTCGCCCGCCGCGGGCTGGAGGCACACGGCGTCACCGTGCACGCGGCCCAGCCACGCGAGGCGCAGCGGCGGGCGTTCACGCACGTGGACGACGACGGCGAGCGCACGATCACCGTGCTGGGGCGGAAGCTCGTCCCCTCCGGCGAGGACGGCTCGCTGCCGTGGGAGGAGCTGAGCCGCTGCGACGCCGTCTACTTCGTCAGCGGTGACGTCGCGGCGCTCCGGGCCGCCCGTCGAGCGCCGGTGCTCGTCGCCACGGCGCGTGAGCTCGCGACGCTCGGCCGGAGTGGGGTGGAGCTCGACGTGCTCGTCGGCAGCGGCGAGGACAGCGGCGAGCGCTACGAGCCGGGGACGCTCGAGCCGCCGCCGAAGATCGTCGTCACCACTGCGGGCGAGCTCGGCGGCTGGGTGCGTCCGGGCGGGCCGTTCCGGGCGGTGCCGCCACCCGCGCCGGTCGTGGACGCGTACGGCTGCGGCGACTGCTTCGCGGCGGGGCTGACGTTCGCCCTCGGCGAGGGGCGGCCGGTCGACGAGGCGGTCCTGCTCGGCGCGCGCTGCGGGGCCGCCGTCCTGACCGGGCGCGGCGCCTACGCGGGCCAGCTGACGGCCGCGTGAGCGTCGCGCCCTCCGCCCTGCTTGGATTCGGCCCATGACGCGGTGCGCGATCGTGACGGGCGCCGGCAGCGGCATCGGCCGCGCCGTCGCGCGCGCCCTCGCCCGCGACGGGTATTCGGTCGCGCTCGTCGGCAGGCGCCCGCAGCCGCTCGAAGAGCTGGCGGCGGAGCTGCCCGAGGCCGCCGTGGTGTCCGCCGACGTAGGCGATCCCGCCGCTGCGGGTGCGGCCGTCGCCGCCGCGGTCGAGCGTTTCGGCGGGGTCGACGTCCTCGTGAACAACGCCGGCGTGGGGGAGAGCGCGCCGGTGCTCGAGGAGACGCTCGAGCGCTGGGAGTCGACGCTCCGCACCAACCTGACCGGTGCGTTCCTGATGAGCCAGCTCGCGCTTCCTCACCTGATCGAGCGGCGCGGCTCGATCGTGAACGTCGCCTCGGTCAACGGCGTCCTCGCCGGTCCCGGGTGGACCTCGTACTGCGTCTCCAAGGCGGGGCTGATCATGCTGGCCCGCTGCCTCGCGAACGACTACGGGCGCGACGGCGTGCGAGCCAACGCCGTCTGTCCGGGCTGGGTCCGGACGCCGATGGGGGACGAGGACATGGACCTCGTGGCGGCCCGCCACGGCACCGACCGCGAGGGGGCCTACCGGCTCGCTCACGCGGCACACCCGCTCGGGCGCCCTGCCGAGCCGGACGAGATCGCGGCGGTCGTCGCGTTCCTCGCCTCCCCCGGCGCCTCGTACGTCACCGGCGCGGCCGTCATGGTCGACGGAGGCACGACGGTCGTCGACCCGAGCGCGACCGCGCACACGGCAGAGCCGGCGGGGTGACGCACCCGGTCTTCCCGAACGCGGAGCGCCTGCTCGCCGACGAGCTCGAGCGGTTCTCCCGCGAGCATCCGCGCTCCCGGGAGTCTCGCCGCGAGCCTCGCCGTCGTGCCGGCGGTCACCGCCCGGGCCGCGGTCGGCCGTGCAGGAGCGCGCCGCACGCGGATCACGCTCATGCTTCCGAGCGAGGACGCGCTCTGGGTGGGGGAGGAGCTGAGCCGCCGTTTCGGCCTCGCTCGCTGGCAGTTCGCGCTCACCGCGACCGACGCCGACCGCTTCGCGATCCGCCTCGCCCGGGCGATCACGGGCCGGCCGCGGATCCTCGTCTACAACTGGTGCTATCACGGGACGGTCGACGAGACGGTCGCGGCGCTCGACGAGCGTGGCGAGGTCGTTCCACGCGAGGGGAGCCTCGGGCCGCCGGTCCCGCCGGCGGAGACGACCCGTGTCGTGGAGTGGAACGACACGGACGCGCTCGAGGCCGCGCTCGCCCACGGTGACGTCGCGTGCGTCCTCGCCGAGCCTGCGCTGACCAACATCGGCATCGTCCTGCCCGAGCCCGGGTACCACGAGGCATTGCGCGACCTGACGCGCCGGCACGGCACGCTGCTGATCATCGACGAGACGCACACGCTGTGCGCCGGCCCGGGGGGCTACACGCGTGCGCACGGGCTCGCCCCGGACATGCTCACGGTGGGCAAGGCGATCGCGGGCGGGATTCCGTCCGCGGCGTACGGGTTCACGGAGGAGGTCGCGGCACGGATCGAGGCGGCCGTCCCCGACGAGCAGTCGGACGCCGGGGGCGTCGGGGGCACGCTCGCCGGCAACGTCCTGTCGCTCGCCGCGACGCGGGCGACGCTCGACGAGGTGCTGACCGAGGAGGCGTTCGCGAGGATGATCGCGCTCGGGGAGCGTTTCGAGGCAGGCGTGCAGGGCGTGATCGACCGGCACGGACTGCCGTGGCGCGTGACCCGGATCGGCTGTCGCGTCGAGTATCTGTTCCGGCCCGAGCGTCCGCGCACCGGAAGCGACGCGGCTGCCGGCGGCGACCCGCTGCTCGACCGGCTCGCGCACCTCTGGGCGCTCAACCGCGGCATCCTGCTGACGCCGTTCCACAACATGGCGCTCATGTGCCCGGCGACGAGCGAGGCGGACGTCGACCTGCACACGCAGTCCATCGATGCGCTCGCGGCAGCGCTGACCGGGTAGGGGCAGGCGACGAGCGACGGGGGGCCGCGATCGCGCTGGTCCAGCTCGCGACACGGGCCGTGCGACAGCGCGGCTGGCCCGTCGTGACTCGCGAGCTCGTGACGTCGCGACAGGCTCTCGCCGCAGCGGGGAAGCCGGACCCCCTACGTCAGAGGTCGATGCCGAGCTTGCGGAGTTCGACGACGGCGGTTCTCCGCCAGCGGGTCGTGTCGGGAGAGAACGGGAGGGTGAAGGGCATCCCGTTCGCCTTGCGGAGCGGCTTACCGTCGCGCAGGACGTGGTAGTGCCCCGGCGTCGACGCGACCGTGAGCCCCGCGGCTTCGAGTCGACGGATGAACTCCCGTACGTCCTTTCTCATCCTGGATTCCGATCAGCGATCCCGATCAGCTTGCCAGGTCGGTCGGCGGCTCGATCCGATCGATCGCGGTTAGACCCTCTCAGGGTGGACAAGTGGGGTAAAGTGGTTTAGAGTGGGGCGCAGTGGTGAGCTAGGACCAACCCTGAAATGCTCCTCGGCGAGTACGAGCACACGATCGATGACAAGAACCGCCTCACGCTCCCGGCAAAGTTCCGCGGCGCGTTCGCGGAGGGAATCGTCGTGACACGCGGCATGGACGGTTGCCTCAACGCGTACGCGCCGGCCGACTGGGCGACCGTCGTCGAGGCCCGGCTCGCCTCGCTCCACCCGCTCAGCCAGGAAGGGCGCCGCATGCACCGCTTCTTCTTCTCCGGCGCCTCGGAGGGTGCGCTCGACAAGCAGGGGCGCGTCGGCCTCCCTGCGGCGCTGATCCAGCACGCGAAGCTGGGACGCGACGTCGTCGTGGCAGGCGTGAACGACCACCTCGAGATCTGGGACCGCGGTGCGTGGCAGCGCGAGCTCGTCGAGGTCGAAGGGAGTGCTGAGGATGTTGCCGAACGTCTCGCAGCCAAGAGCAACTGACCACGTTCCGGTGCTGGCCGAGGAGGTGCGCGAGTGCCTCGCCGTGCGCCCCGGAGAGACCGTCGTGGACGCCACGTTCGGAGCGGGCGGGCATGCTGCGCTCCTCGCCGCCGATCTCCGCGGCACCGGCAAGCTGATCGCGATCGACCGCGACGCGACGGCGCGCACGTACTTCGAGCGATTCGAGCGCTCCGTGGGCGTGAACTCGCGGCTGCTGCGCGGCGACTTCGCGGTGGTCCTGCCTCAGCTCGCCGCCAACGGCGTGCGCGCGGACGCGATCCTGCTCGACCTCGGCGTCTCCTCGATGCAGCTCGACCGCCCCGAGCGCGGCTTCTCGTACGCCGTGGACGCGCCACTCGACATGCGCATGGACGCGACCCAGGAGCTCACCGCACGGGAGCTCGTCGACACGTGGTCCGAGCGCGACCTCGTCTCGATCTTCCGCCGGTACGGCGAGGAGCGGTACTCGAAGCAGATCGCGCGGGCGATCGTCCGGCGACGCAAGGAGCAGACGTTCGAGCGCACGGGCGAGCTGGTCGACACGATCAAGGCGGCGATTCCGGCTCCGGCCCGCTTCGGCGACGGCCACCCGGCCAAGCGCGTGTTCCAGGCGCTGCGGATCGCGGTCAACGACGAGCTCTCCTCGCTCGAAGCGGCACTCCCCGCGGCGCTCGAGATGCTGCGCCCCGGCGGTCGCCTCGCCGTGATCTCCTTCCACTCGCTCGAAGACCGGATCGTCAAGCAGTTCCTCCGTGAGCGCGAGCGTGGCTGCACCTGCCCGCCGGACTTCCCGGTCTGCGTCTGCGGCCACCGGCCCGAGCTCCGCGCGATCCAGCGACGGCCCGTTCGCCCGGGCGAGGCGGAGATCGCGACGAACCCGCGTGCGGCGTCGGCCCGGCTGCGTGCCGCAGTCAAGGCTCAGCCGGAGGCGGGCTGATGGCCGCGGTCGACTGGTTCGCACCCGCGGCGGCATCCGAGGCCGTTCCGGCGTCGCCACCCCGGCGGCGGTCACGTCCGGCGGCGACTCCCCGCGCACGGCGCGCCCGGCCGCGGCCGGGCGGTCGCCGGCTGACGGGAGGCATCGTCTGGATGGCGGCGTTCGCCCTTCTCCTCGTCGGGGTCGTTGCGATCAACGTCGCGGTGCTGCGCGCGAACATGGCGGTGCACCGGCTGGACGGCGAGCGCACGCAACTGCAGGCGCAGAACCAGGCGCTCTCGTCGCAGCTCTCCGCGGCGGATGCTGCGCCGCGGATCGAGGCGGCGGCGCACCGGCTCGGTCTCGTCCAGGCGCCGGCGGCCGACACGATCTACCTCGATCTCAGTCGTCCGTAGTGGCCGCTAGCGTCCGGTCGTCATGACGCGGGTCGTCAACTCGCGGCTTCGCCTCCTGCTGCTGCTGATCGTGCTCGTCTTCGCGGGCCTGTTCGCGCGGGCGGCCTGGATCCAGACCGTCCGTGCCTCCTCGCTCGCCGCGCGGGCCCAGGCTCAGACGAAGGCCGTCGTCGTCCTCCCGGCGGGTCGGGGGACGATGTTCGACCGGCTCGGGACGCCGCTCGCGCTCGGCGAGCAGGCGACGACGATCGTCGCCGACCCGATGCAGATTCGCCGGCCGCGGCACGTCGCGACGGTCGCCGCGAAGGTGCTCGGGCTGAACGCGTCCAAGCTCTACCCGCAGCTCGCCGACCGCTCGCGCGGATTCGTGTACGTCGAGCGGAAGGCGCCCCCCGACAAGGCGAGCGCGCTCGCTCGCAAGAAGGTGACCGGTCTCTCCTTCTATCCCGAGGAGCGTCGCGTCTATCCGCAGAAGACGGTCGCGGCGCCCGTCCTCGGCTACGCCGGCATCGACAACAAGGGCCTCGCCGGGCTCGAGCTCGAGCTCGACAAGCAGCTCTCGGGCACCCCGGGCCGCGAGACCGTCGTCCGCGACGCGCTGGGGAGCGTCATCGACACGACGAACGAGCGGCCGGCGCGCAACGGGCGCGACATCTTCCTGACCATCGACCACACGATTCAGGCCGAGGCCGAGCAGGTGCTGCGCCAGACCGTGCACACGTGGCACGCGAAGGATGCGACCGCGCTCGTGCTGGACCCGCGTACCGGGGCCGTGCTGGCGATGGCGATGGAGCCGGGCTACGACGCCAACGACTTCCCCGCCGCCGAGGCCAAGGGGCTGCAGGCGAACCACGCGATCACGGACGTCTTCGAGCCCGGATCGGTCTTCAAGGTCGTGACGATCGGAGGCGCTCTCTCCGAGCATCTCGTCACGCCCAGGACGGTGTTCACCGTTCCGTACTCGATCCGCGTCGCCGACCGCGTCATCCACGACGCCGAGGTGCACCCGACCGAGCGCCTGACCGTCGCGCAGATCCTCCAGCGCTCCTCGAACGTCGGCACGGTGACGATCGCCGAGAAGCTGCTCGGCCAGACGCGGCTTCTCAGGTGGATGAAGCGCTTCGGCTTCGGCCGGGACACCGGCATCGACCTTCCCGGCGAGAGCCCGGGGATCCTTCCCTCGTACTGGTCGGGCTCGACGATCGGCAACGTCCCGATCGGCCAGGGCGTCTCCGTGACTGCGATCCAGCTCGCCTCCGTCTACGCGGCGCTCGCGAACGGCGGCGTCTGGATCCAGCCCCATCTCGTCGATCATGTTCTCGGCGAGCGTCCGAGCGCGCCGAAGCGACGGCGGATCGTCTCGCCCCAGGTCGACCGGGAGCTGATGACGATGCTGAAGAGCGTCGTCTCGGTTCAGGGAACCGCGGCGGAGGCGGCGATCCCCGGCTACAGCGTGGCGGGCAAGACGGGGACGGCCCAGAAGCCGGGCCCGCACGGCTACATGCCCGGCAAGTACGTCGCGACCTTCGTCGGCATCGTGCCGGCACGCAGCCCGAGGCTCGTCGTCCTCGTCAGCGTCGACGAGCCGAAGGGGCAGATCTACGGCGGTCTGGTGGCGGCGCCGGCCTTCGAGCAGATCGCCTCGTTCGGCCTCCAGTACCTCGAGGTCCCGCCCGACCAGAAGTTGCCGTGAAGGGTCGGTGGGCGCTGGTGGTCGGTTTCGGTGGCGCCGGGGTGTATCGGCGCCGGGCGCCGCGACCGACATGTGCGGGCGCGGCTCGCCGACGGCTGGTGTCGGGTCGCGCGAGCCGGCGGAGCCGGTTCGCCGCGTAGCGGGCGAAGCGGGCAAGATGCGCCGATGAACCTGGAGCGCCTCGTCGCAGCGCTCGGGCCGGCGGAGGTGCTCGGGCGCGCTCCGGTCGACGTGCGCGACCTCGCCTACGATGCCCGAGCGGTCGCTCCGGGCTCCGTCTTCTTCTGCGTTCCCGGCAGCCGTGCCGACGGTCACGACTTCGCGGCGGAGGCGGTGGACCGGGGAGCCGTCGCACTCGTCGTCGAGCGGGCCTTGCCGGTCTCGGTGCCGCAGGTGCTCGTCCCGGACGCGCGCGCTGCGATGGCGCCGGTCGCCGCGGAGTTCTTCGGTCATCCGACCCGGGAGCTCGCCGTCGTCGGGGTGACGGGCACCAGCGGGAAGACGACGACGGCGTTCCTGCTCTTCGCGATCCTCGCCGCGGCGGGGCGTCGGCCGGGGCTGCTCGGCACGATCGAGGCCCGGGTCGGAGGCGAGCGCCGCGGCGTGGCGCGCACGACGCCGGAGGCGATCGACCTGCAGCGGGTGTTCCGCGAGATGCTCGACGCGGGGGACCGCTCGTGCGCGATGGAGGCCTCGTCCCACGCGTCCGCCCTCCACCGGCTCGACTGCACCCGCTTCTCCGCGATCGTGTTCACGAACCTGAGCCAGGACCACCTGGACTTCCACGGCGAGATGGAGTCCTACTTCCAGGCGAAGCGGCGGTTGTTCGTGGAGGGGGACCCGCCTGCGGCGGTCAACGTGGGAGACGACTACGGGCGTCGGCTCGCCGCCGAGCTCCCGCACGCCCTGACGTACGGGTTTGCGGACGACGCCGAGATAGGTCCGGAGGCGCTCGCCGGGGTGGCGCTCAGGCTGAAGGGACGGTTCAACGAGGAGAACGCCCTCGCCGCGCTCGCCGTCGGGCGCATCCTCGGCATCGAGGACGACGCCGTCAGACGCGGGATCGAGTCCGTTCGCGGCGTGCCGGGGCGGTTCGAGGCGATCGAGGAGGGGCAGCCGTTCTCGGTGATCGTCGACTACGCACACAAGCCGGGCGCGCTCGAGACCGTGCTGCGGGAGGCGCGGGCGCTCGCTGCGGGCAACCGCGTGATCTGCGTCGTCGGGGCCGGCGGCGACCGCGACCGCGGCAAGCGGCCACTGATGGGCGGCATCGCGTCCGCGCTGGCGGATCGTGCGATCGTGACCTCGGACAACCCGCGCAGCGAGGATCCGGACGCGATCATCGCCGAGGTCGTCGCGGGTGCGACCGGCAAGGTGGAGATCGAGCCCGATCGCGCCGCCGCGATCGCGCGTGCCGTGGAGCTGGCCGGGCCGGGAGACGTCGTCGTGATCGCGGGCAAGGGAGCCGAGCAGGGGCAGGAGCTCGCCGATCGCACGGTGCCGTTCGACGACCGCGAGGCGGCGCGTGAGGCGCTGCGGGCGCCGGCCGGGAGAACCGGCCCGCCTCGGGCGGCCCGTCGGGGAGCCGCGACCTGATCGCGCTCCCGCTCGACGAGGTGCGGGCGCTCGCCCTCGGCCGACTCGAGGGAGACGCCGAGGCCGTCACCGGCGTCGAGGTCGACTCGCGCCGGGTCGGCCCGGGCGACCTCTTCGTCGCGCTCGGCGGGGGCGTCGCGTACCTCGGCGATGCCCGCGCGCGGGGCGCGGCGGCGACGCTCGTCGCGGACGACGACCATGCCTCCCTGGCCGCGCTCGGGCATGCCGTCCGCGCCCGGAGCGATGCTCGCGTGGTGGCGATCACCGGATCCGTCGGCAAGACCTCGACGAAGGACATCCTCGCGGCGCTTCTCCGACCCCATCTGCGGACGGTGGCGGCCGAGGAGGGGTTCAACAACGAGATCGGGCTGCCGTTGACGCTCTGTCGGATCGAGCCGGACACCGAGGTCGTCATCACCGAGATGGCGATGCGCGGTCCGGGGCAGATCCGGGAGCTCGCGCGGGTCGCACGTCCCGATCTCGGCGTCATCACGTCGATCGCTCCCGTGCACCTCGAGCTGCTCGGCAGCCTCGAGAACGTGGCTCGCGCCAAGGCGGAGCTGCTCGAGGAGCTGCCGAGGGGCGCCGTCGCGGTGCTGCCGGCCGACGCTCCCGAGCTGGAGCCGTTCGTGCCGGAAGGGCTCGACGTGCGCCGGTTCCCGCCACCCGAAGTCGAGATCCGCGACGGCCGCGCATACGTTCTGCATCGCGGTCGCGAGGTCGTCTTCTCGTTCGCCGCCCGGCACCAGGGGGCGAACGCGGCGGTGGCGCTCGAGGTCGCGGACGCGCTCGGCGTGCCGCCACCCGAGACGCCGGTCGAGGTGACGTTCTCGCGCTGGCGCTCGCAGGAGATCGTCCTCCCAGGGGGCGGGCTGCTCGTCAACGACGCCTGGAACGCCAATCCGGTCGCGATGCGGGCGGCGCTCGCCTCGCTGCTCGAGCGGGCAGCCGGGCGGCGGACGGTTGCGATCCTCGGCGAGATGGCGGAGCTCGGGCCCGACGCTCCGCGCTTCCACGAGGAGATCGGCCGCGAGGCGGCGGCGGTCGACCTCGTCGTCGGCGTCGGAGAGCTGGCCCGCGGCTACGCGCCGGACGAGTGGGCGCCGACGGCGGCGGACGCGGTCGACCTCGCACGAGAGCTCGTCCGGCCGGGCGACGCCGTGCTCGTGAAGGGCTCGCGCTCGGTCGGGCTCGAGGTCGTCGCCGCGGCGATCGCGGAGGCGGTCGAGTGACTCGCGTCCTCGTGGCTGCTCTCGTCGCGCTGATCGTCTCGATCGTGATCGGTCCGAAGTTCATCGAGTTCCTGCGCCGGAACGAGTTCGGGCAGCAGATTCGCGCCGAGGGCCCTCAGCATCACTTCGCGAAGCAGGGGACGCCCACGATGGGCGGCCTGCTGATCCTCTTCGCCGCGACGATCGCGTTCCTGCCGGTCAGCCACTTCCGGCTGCAGGCGCTGACGGTGCTCTTCGCGACGCTCGCCTGCGGCGCGATCGGGTTCCTCGACGACTACATCAAGCTCACCCATCGCCGCTCGCTCGGGCTCTCCGGCCGCTCGAAGCTCGTGCTGCTGGCCGGCGTCACCGCAGTCGTCGCGCTGGCGGCACACCACCTGCGTCTGAGCACGAGCGTCTACCTGCCGGTCGCGGACGTGTGGGTGCCGCTCTGGATCTTCTGGTACCCGTTCCTCTTCCTCGTCCTCGGCGGGGCCGCGAACGGGACGAACCTCGCGGACGGCGTCGACGGGCTCGCGGCAGGGACGGGGATCATCGCGCTCTTCACGTTCACCGCCATGAACGTCGTCTCGTACGTCCGCTCGAGTCCGATCCCGTCTCACCGCAACCTGACGACGCTCGACCTCGCGATCGTCGGCGCGGCACTGATCGGGGCCGCCGTCGGCTTTCTCTGGTTCAACGCCTTCCCCGCCGAGGTGATGATGGGCGACACGGGCTCGATGGCCTTCGGGGGAGCGCTCGCGACCTTCGCGATCATGATGAAGGTGGAGCTGTTGCTGCTCCTGATCGGCGGCATCTTCGTGATCGAGGCCCTGTCGGTGATGATCCAGGTGTTCGCCTTCAAGCGGTTCGGGCGCCGGGTCTTCCTCATTGCCCCGATCCACCATCACTTCGAGATGAAGGCGTGGTCGGAGACGAAGATCATGGTGCGCTTCTGGATCGTCGCCGGGCTTCTCTGCGCCGCCGGCTTCGCCCTCTACTACCGCTACTACTTCTCCTTCTCGTGATGCGCGGCCGGGACGAGCTCGATGCGCTGCGCGTCCAGGTCCTCGACGGGGCTCGGCTGCGGCCGGGTGACGACGTGCTCGACCTCGGCGACGGCTCCGGGCTCCTGGCCGCCGCCGTCCGCGAAGTGATCGGCGACGGGTGGGTCTACGCGATCGCCCATGACGTCGGGACGCTCGAGGAGCTGCTGAGGAGTGCGCACGATCTCGGCGTCTCCGGTGTCGCGTACCTCGTCGGCGACGCGGACGTCCTGCCGCTGCCCGACGCATCCGTGGACGTCGCCGTCGGGCGCAGCCCCTTCCAGCGTACGGACGTCGCGGCGGGCGCCGCGCGCGAGCTCTTCCGCGTCCTGCGGCCGGGCGGGCGGCTCTCGCTCGTCGCGCAGGCCGCCCTCGACGACGCCGCGACCGTCCTGCGGGACGCCGGCTTCCACGACGTCGTCGTCGCGACGCCGGCCGGCCGGCACGCAGGCCCCGACCCCGTGTCGCCGGCCCTCGTCACGGCGCGCAAGCCGTGAGGATGCGACCGGTTCGCGCCGAACGTGTCACGGATGCGTCACGAAGCCTCGACACTCGCGCCACACGCCGGCGCGTACGCTCCCGGCAGGGGCCCTCGCGTCCCCCATGGGGGGATCCGTTTGCCGTGAGCGAGACAGGTCCCGACCAGGCTTGGCTTCCCGAGCACGCGCTTGTGCTCGGCCTCGGCTGGACGGGTCGGGCGGCCGCGCTCGCGCTTGCACGGCGAGGCGTCAGGGTGGTCGCCGCCGATCGCTCGACCTCCGCCGATCCGGGCAGGCTCGCTGCGGCCGGCGTCGAAATCCGTCTGGGATCGGAGGAGGAGTCCTTGCTCGAGGGCGTGCAGCTCGTCGTCAAGAGCCCTGGCGTGCCGGCGGAGTCGCCTCTGCCCGTCGCCGCGCGTGCACGCGACGTGCCCATCTGGAGCGAGATCGAGCTCGGCTACCGGCTTCTGCCCGGCAATCCGATCATCGGTGTCACCGGTACCAAGGGGAAGACGACGACGACCAGGCTCCTGCGCGCCATCTTCGACGCTGCCGGCCGGCCGGTGGCACTGGCCGGAAACGAGCACGTGCCGCTGACGGAGGTCGGCGAGACGATCGCGCGGGGCACGTGGGTCGTGTGCGAGCTCTCGAGCTTCGCGCTCGAGGACGTGCAGACGCTCGCGTGCGAAGTCGCGGTACTCCTCAACCTCGAGCCCGACCACCTCGACCGCTACGAGGCGTTCGACGCCTACCGCGCCGCCAAGCTCCGCATCCTGGAGCGGGCGCGGGCCAAGGTCGTCCCGCGCGGGCTCGGCCTGGACGGGATCGCCTTCTCCGCCGAGGACTCCCTGCCGGCGGAGCCGCTCATTCCCGGCGCGCACAACCGCGAGAACGCCGCCGCCGCCACTGCGGCCGCACGTGCGGCCGGGATCGGCGACGACGCGATCGCGACGGGGTTGCGCACCTTCCCCGGAGTACCGCACCGGCTCGAGCTCGTCCGCGAGTTGCGCGGCGTACGGTGGGTCGACGACTCGAAGGCGACCAACACCGCCGCCGCCCGGCGTGGCGTCGCCAGCTACGACGCGCCTCTGCGCCTGATCCTCGGCGGCTCGCTGAAAGGCGAGGACTTCGGCTCGCTGGCGCGCGAGCTCCCGGCGACGGTCCGCTCGATCTACCTGATCGGCGAGGCGAGCGACGAGCTCGCACGCGCGCTCGACGGCGCCGGGCGCGCGTACGTCCGGGCGGGCGACCTGCCGGCCGCCGTCGCCCTCGCGACGGCCGACGCGAAGCCGGGCGACGTCGTCCTGCTCTCGCCGGCGTGCGCGAGCTACGACCAGTTCGAGAACTTCGAGCGCCGGGGAGAGGCCTTCCGCACCCTGGTCGAGGAGCTCGAGTGAGCGGTCGCGCCAGGCAGATGCAGCTCGAGTGGAACCTGCTCGTGCTGATCACGGTCGCGTTCGTCCTGTTCGGGCTCGTGATGGTGTACAGCGCGACGTCGGCGTCGGCGGCGCTCGGGAACGGCAACCCGACGGGGTATCTCGAGCGACAGGGCGTGTATGCGGTCGCCGGGTTCGCGCTGATGGTCGCCGCCGCCAGGACCGACTTCCGGAGGCTCCGGGTGCTCGCTCCGGGCCTCGTGGTGACGGCGCTCTTCCTCTGCCTCGCCGTGCTCGTCGTCGGCGTGCGCGTCAACGGCGCCCGCCGCTGGATCGGAGCGGGCCCGGCGGCGTTCCAGCCGTCGGAGCTCGCCAAGCTCGCGCTCGTCGTCTGGACGGCCGCGTATCTGGCACGCCGGCCGCCGCCGCAGACGCTGAAGGAGCTGGCGCGCCCGACCGGCCTGCTCGTCGGCCTCTTCTGCCTCCTCGTGATCGCCGAGCCCGACCTCGGCACCGTCATCACCATCGTCGTCATGGTCGGAGCGATGCTGCTCGTCGCCGGGACCAGGCTCCCGACGCTCGGGGCGGCGTACGCGATCGTGATCGGCCTCGGCGCGACCGCAGCGTGGGCATCCCCGTACCGCCGCGCCCGCCTGCTCACGTTCCTCGATCCGTGGAAGGATCCGCTCGGCGCCGGTCTGCAGAACGTGCAGGCGTTGATCAGCCTCGGCTCGGGCGGCGTCTTCGGACGGGGACTCGGCCAGGGGATCGAGAAGATCCACTACCTCCCCGAGGCGCACACGGACATGATCTTCGCCGTGATCGGCGAGGAGCTCGGTCTCGTCGGCGTCTCGGTGCTGATCGCGGGCTACTGCGCCTTCGCCTACGCCGGGTTGCGCCTCGCGATCGGGTGCCGCGACCCGTTCGGCAAGCGACTCGCCGCGGGCATCACGGCGCTCGTGTGCGGCCAGGCGGCGATCAACCTCGCGGCAGTGGTCGGGCTCGCACCGCTGACCGGGATCCCGCTGCCGTTCGTCTCCTACGGCGGCTCCAGCCTCGTTGTCACGCTCGTGTCGGTCGGCATCCTCCTTAACATCGCTCGTGGGAATGGACGAAGCGCGGAAGCTGCGGTGCCTGATCGCGGCCGGCGGGACGGTCGGACACGTCGCGCCGGCGCTGGCGGTGGCAGAAGCGCTGCGCGCCCGCGGAGCGGCGGTGACGTTCGCCGGGTCGCCGGATCGCGTCGAGGCGCAGCTCGTTCCTGAGCGGGGCTACGTGTTCGACGCATTCGCCGTCTCGGGGCTTCCGCGGCGGCCCGGGCTCCAGCTCGCACGCGCGCTCGGCCTGGCCGCGGCCGCTCCGGCGGCGTGCCTGCGGATCCTGAGGCGCCGACGGCCGGACGTCGTGCTCGGCGCGGGCGGCTACGTCTCCGGGCCGATGGTGCTCGCCGCCTGGATGCTGGGGATTCCGGCCGCCCTGACCGAGGCGGACGCCCACCTGGGGCTCGCGAACCGGTTGGCGGCGCCGTTCGCCCGGCGCGTCTTCCTCGCGCTTCC
The DNA here is from genome assembly GCA_963762675.1 of uncultured Thermoleophilia bacterium. Classification (GTDB taxonomy): domain Bacteria; phylum Actinomycetota; class Thermoleophilia; order Gaiellales; family Gaiellaceae; genus Palsa-739. The sequence goes on from CAVXLS010000003.1 coordinate 988,782, forward strand.
GGTCGGACGCGACGCGGAGAAGTACCGGGCCGTCGGTCGCCCGATCCCGGCCGCGTCTCGCTCGGTCGCCAGGCAGGAAGCACGCGCTCGGCTCGAGCTACCTGCCGGCGGCCCGGTGGTTCTCGTCTTCGGCGGTTCCCTCGGGGCCCGACTCCTGAACGAGCTCGCGGTCGAGGCGTGGGGACAGACAGGCCCTGCCGTTCTCCACCTCTGCGGCGAGCGCGACTACGAGACGCTGCGGTTGCGCGTCTCGCGCCCCGGGTACCGGTTGCAGCCCTTCCTCGACGAGATCGGGCTCGCATACGGGGCGGCCGACCTTGCGGTGGCGCGCGCGGGAGGCTCGGTGTGGGAGCTGGCGGCGGCGGGGCTGCCTGCGGTGCTCGTCCCGGGCACGTTCGCGACCGGCGCGCACCAGGAGAAGAACGCCGACTGGTTCGCCCGGGCCGGCGGCGCGGTCGTCGTACCGGAAGTCGACGCGGGGCGCGTGCCGGACGTCGTCGCGGCGTTGCTCGACGACCCCGACCGGCTGGCGACCATGGCGGCGGCCATGCACGCAGCTGCGAAACCCGACGCAGCGGAAGAGATCGCAGATGAGCTCCTCTCCCTCGCAGCCGCTCGCCGGTAGGCGCATCTGGATCGCCGGGATCGGCGGCGCCGGCATGAGCGCATACGCCCTGCTCGCCCGGGCGTGGGGCGCCGACGTGTCCGGTTGGGATCGTGTCACGACGCCGTATCTCGCGCATCTCGAGGGAATCGACGTCACCGTCTCGAGCGAGCCGCCGCACCCGCCGGCGGGCGCAGAGGTCTACGTCTCGACCGCGTTCGCCGGGCAGGTCGACGGTCTTCCGCGGGCGGCGCTGCTGGCGGAGCTCGTCTCGCTGCGGCGCTCGATCGTGGTCGCCGGAGCGCACGGAAAGACGACGACCAGCGCCATGATCGCGTTCTGCCTCGACCGGCTCGACCTCGATCCCGCCTTCCTGATCGGCGGCGAGGTCGAGCAGTTGGGTGGCAACGCGTCGGCGGGGGAGGGGTGGCTCGTCGTCGAGGGAGACGAGTCGGACCGCTCCGTCGCCTCGTTGCGCCCGGAGATCGCCGTGCTGCTGAACGTCGATCTCGACCACCACACGACGTTCGGCTCGCGCGCCGAGGTGCAAGCGCTGTTCGAGGACTGGCTTCGGGACGTACCGCACGTCGTCCGGGCGGAGGAACTCGCTCCGGTCCCGATCGAGCTTGCTGTTCCTGGTCATGCACAACAGACGCAACGCCGCCGCAGCGCTTGCGGCTCTCGAGCTCGCCGGTGTCCCGCGGGAAGATGCAGAGCGGGTGCTCGTCGACTTCCAGGGGGTGGGCAGGCGCCTCGAGCAGAAGGGGGAAGCCGGCGGCGTCGCCGTCGTCGACAGCTACGCCCATCATCCGGCGGAGCTCGCCGCCGACCTCGAGGCGGCGCGCGGAGAGGGGCGACTTCTCGTGCTGTTCCAGCCGCACCTCTACTCGCGCACGCTCTATCTCGCGCACGAGTTCGCGCGGTCGCTCGCTGCGGCCGACGCGGTCTGCGTCACGGAGATCTACGCGGCGCGCGAGGAGCCGATCGCCGGAGTGAGCGGCCGGATGGTCGTGGAGGAGCTGGCCCGGATCCGGCCGGGCATGCGCATCGCGTGGGCGTCGTCGGTGGAGCAAGGCGCCCGCCTCGTCGCCGGATGGGCTCGACCGGGCGACACCGTGCTGACGCTCGGCGCGGGGGATGTCGACCGTGCGGTTCCGCTGCTCTTGGAGACGCTGCGGTGACGGCCGGAGACGCGAGGGTCGAGGAGGGCGTTCGGCTCTCCCGTCTGACGACGCTCGGCACCGGCGGTCCGGCGAGTGCCTTCGCCCGGCCCGAGACGGAAGCGGAGGTCGATGCGCTGCTCCGGTGGGCGGCGGCACACGGTCTCGCGGTGGCGACGGTGGGGCTCGGCTCGAATCTCCTCGCCGCAGACGAGGGGGTGGATGCGCTCGTGCTCCGGCTGGACGGCGCCCTCGCCGCCGTCGACGTGGACGGCGACCTGCTGCGTGCGGGCGGCGGTGCGACGAACGCCGTGTGCCTCCATCGCGCACGCACGGCCGGCCTCGGCGGCTTCGAGTTCGCATGCGCGATCCCCGGCACGATCGGCGGCGGCGTCTGGATGAACGCCGGAGCATACGGAGGCGACTTCTCGCAGGTCGTCGAGCGCGTCCTCGTGGCGACGGTCGACGGCGCGCGGTGGGCGACCCCCGAGGAGCTCGGGCTCTCGTACCGACACTCCGACCTGCAGCACGGCCAGGTCGTCCTGCGCGCGGAGCTGCGCCTGTCCCGACGTCCCGCCGACGAGATCCGGAAGACTGTACGGGAGCTGAACGCACGGCGAAAGGCGGCGCAACCGACGAATCGCCGCACGTTCGGGAGCGTCTTCAAGAATCCGGAGCACGAGCTGAGCGCCGGCCGGATGCTCGAGGCCTGCGGGCTCAAGGGGCACAGGATCGGCGGTGCTCGGATCTCGCCGAAGCACGCGAACTTCATCGAGAATGCGGGTGGGGCGACGACCGACGACGCGATCGCTCTCATGGTCGAGGCCCGGCGGCGGGCGTACGAGCGCTTCGGCGTCGAGCTCGGGCACGAAGTCGTGTTTCTCGGAGCGATCGAGCTCGCTCCGCTCTGAGCGTCTCTGGACTGTGACGCTTCGGCCGGCAAGTCGCGAGCAGTGCGTCGAGACCGGCCGGGTAGCGTGTGTGCAGGGGGCATGCGAGCCCCCTCGGGGCATGTGGAGGTCGTTGCGGGGCGAGAGGGCCCCAGGAGCGATAGTAGGAGCGGTCCAGAGCGCGGCGAATCTAGACGCGTGGCGACCGGCCGTCGAGGCAAGCAGCAGACCTCCCGCGCGGGCGAGGCCGCTCTCGGGCGACCGCGGCTCGGTGCATCGCCACGGCGGGCGGCTCGGGCGCGGCTCGCACCGTCTCCGCGCTCCATCGTCGTCGGACTCGCTCTCGTCGCGCTCGGCGCCGGCGCCTACGTCTTCGCGCGCGACACCTCGGCCTTCGCCGTCCGCCGGATCGAGGTCGAGGGGGCGACACCTGCACTGGCGACGCAAGTCCGGCACGCGCTCCAGCCGCTGCTCGGCACGAGCCTCGTCCGGATCGACGGCACGGCGCTCGAGCGTCGAGTCGACCTCCTGCCTGCGGTGGTCAGGACGGACTACGACCGTGCGTTCCCGCACACCCTGCGCGTGCGTGTCGTCGCCGAGCGGAGCGTCGCAGTCCTGCGTACCGGGAAGACCTCGTGGCTCGTGTCCGCGCGGGGACGGCTGATCTCGCCGATCGCGGTCTCCGAAGAGCCTCTGCTGCCGCGGATCTGGGAGCCGTCGACGATGCGACCCGCCGCGGGCGACTTCCTGGCAGGCGACTCCGGAGGCGTCGCTGCGCGCGCGGTCGGTCTCGCCGGTCGTTTCCCCGTCCGTGTCCGGAGCGCGTCGTTCGTCGCCGGACAGCTCGTCTTCCGGCTGCGCTCGGGACTCGTGCTGCAGCTCGGCGAGCCGGCCGACATCCGCCTGAAGCTCGCCGTCGCCAGCCGTGCCCTCGCGCTGCTCCCGGCCGGCTCCACCTATCTGGACGTGAGCCTCCCGGGTCGTCCGGTGGCCGGAGACGGTAACCCTCAACTCTCAGGTGGAGGTTGATAGTATGGACGGTCAACCTCTGATTGACAGCGAGATTTCTGCGGCGTACCCTGCACCTCGAACCACAGCGTGTCACCCCAATCCTCCAGTGAAGGTTCAGGTGTTCAGCTCATGAGCGTTCGCGATCAGTCGGGCAACTACCTCGCGGTGATCAAGGTCGTCGGCGTCGGCGGCGGCGGGACGAACGCGGTCAACCGGATGGTCGACGCCGGCCTCTCCGGCGTCGAGTTCATCGCCGTCAACACGGACGCGCAGGCGCTGATGATGTGTGACGCCGACGTGAAGATCCACATCGGGTCGCATGCCACGCGCGGTCTGGGCGCGGGCGCCGATCCTGCAGTCGGTCATGCGGCCGCGCAGGAGAGCCGTGACGAGCTGAAGGAGGCGCTGAAGGGCGCCGACATGATCTTCGTCACCGCGGGCGAGGGTGGAGGCACCGGTACGGGGGGCGCGCCGATCGTCGCAGAGCTCGGGCGAGAGCTCGGCGCGTTGACCGTGGGCGTCGTCACCAGGCCGTTCGGCTTCGAAGGGCGCAAACGGGCGCAACAGGCCGAGCAGGGCATCGAGGGCCTGCGCGAGCGGGTCGACACCCTGATCGTGATCGAGAACGACCGGCTCCTCCAGGTGGTCGAGAAGCGGACGTCTGTCGTCGACGCCTTCCGCATCGCGGACGACGTTCTGCGACAGGGCGTGCAGGGGATCACGGATCTCATCACCGTGCCCGGTCTCGTCAATCTCGACTTCGCCGACGTCCGCACGATCATGCGCGACGCCGGCTCGGCTCTGATGGGCATCGGCGTGGCCGGAGGCGAGAACCGTGCAGCCGAGGCGGCGAGGACGGCCGTCTCGTCGCCGCTGCTCGAGTCGTCGATCGAAGGGGCGACGGGGATCCTGCTCAACATCACGGGTGGCCCCGAGATCGGCCTCTTCGAGGTCAACGAGGCGGCCGAGGTCGTGACGGGCGCCGCCGACCAGAACGCGAACATCATCTTCGGCGCCGTCATCGACGACGCGATGGGCGACGACGTGCGCGTGACGGTGATCGCGACCGGCTTCGGGGGTCAGCGCCGCCGGCGGCGGCGCGAGCTCGGCGTCGAGGCGCCGATTCCCGCGGCCGCCGGGAGCTTCGAGCGGCCCTCCGACGAGTCGCTCGACGTGCCGTCGTTCCTGCGCGACGAGTAGTCGCTCGGGCCGGGCGATCCCTCAACGGGTCGGCCGTCCCGCCAACTCCACGACCGGTCGCTTCCCGGGTCGTTCCGCGTTTCCACTGAGCCCGCGGCGGGCGCGAGGGACTAGGATCGGGCTCGCCATGGCGCACACGCTCGAGCGCACGCCGCTCCACGACCGTCACGTCGCGCTGGGAGCCCGGATGGTTCCATTCGCCGGCTGGGAGATGCCGGTGCAGTACGAGGGCGTCATCCAGGAGCACCGTGCCGTACGGCTCGACGCCGGCGTGTTCGACGTCTCGCACATGGGCGAGGTGGAGGTGGAGGGGCCGCGTGCACACGAGTTGCTCCAGCGGCTTCTCTCGAACGACCTCGACCGGATCGGCGCGGGCGAGGCCCAGTACACGCTTCTGACGAACGGGCACGGCGGGGTCGTCGACGACCTGATCGCGTACCGTCTGGAGCCGTGCCGTTACCTGCTTGTCGTCAACGCCGCGAACCGGCCGGCCGACGTCGCCTGGCTGAAGGAGCGGGAGATCACGGGTTCCGACGTTCGCGACGTCTCCGACGAGTACGGGATGCTCGCCGTGCAGGGGCCGCGGGCGATCGAGCGCCTGGGCCTCGCGCCGGCGAAGACGTTCACGTTCGCGCAGGCGAAGATCGACGGTATCGAGGTGATGGTCAACCGCACCGGCTACACGGGCGAGGACGGCTGCGAGCTGCTGTGCATGGCCGATGACGCGGCCGCCCTCTGGGACGGTGTCGTCGCGCGCGGTGTCGTGCCCTGCGGGCTCGGGGCGCGCGACACGCTGCGGCTCGAGGCGTGTTACCCGCTGCACGGGAACGACATCACCCCGGAGACGGACGCCGTCTCGGCCGGGCTCGGGTGGGCTTGCTCGCTCGACAAGGACTTCACCGGTGTCGACGAGCTGCGTCGGATCAAGGCGGCGGGACCCGAGCGGAGACTCGTCGCGTTCGTGATGGAGGAGCGCGCGATTCCGCGGCACGGGATGGCGATCGACGGTGGCGGCGTCGTGACCTCGGGGTCGCACTCGCCAATGCTCGATGTCGGTATCGGCATGGGGTACGTGCCCTCCGACAGCGCGTCGCCGGGCGCGAGGCTGACCGTCGACGTCCGCGGCAGGCCTCGAATTGCACGCGTGGTGAAGAAGCCCATCTACAAGAGGGAGGGTTGAGTGCCAGCCGCTGAGAGCTACCCCGACGACCTGAAGTACCACCCGGAGCACGACTGGGCGCGCATCGACGGCGACGAGGCCGTCCTCGGGATCACCTGGTTCGCCGCCGACAGCCTCGGGGAGCTCGTGCATTTCGAGCCGCCGGAGATCGGCGCGACCGTGACGAGGGACGAGTCGTACGGCGAGGTCGAGTCGGTGAAGGCGGTCTCGGATCTGATCTCACCGCTCTCGGGCGAGGTGGTCGAGGTCAACCAGCACGTCATCGAGGCGCCCGAGACGGTCAACGACGATCCGTACGGCGCGGGGTGGTTGATCCGGATTCGGCTGAGCGAGTCCTCGGAGGAAGCAGGGCTCCTCGACCTCGCGGCGTACAAGCAGCTCCTCGCCGAGCAGTGAGCGTCGGCTTGGCGGAGCTCACCATCGGCGCAGGCTCGACGGAGCCGGCCGGAACGGCGGGGCGGCGCCGGCTCTGCCGGCGTCGGGAGCGGGCCGAGTGACCCACCCGTATCTCGCGCTCACCGACGCCGACCGGGACGAGATGCTCGGCACGATCGGCGTGGCATCGGTCGAGGAGCTGTTCCGCGACGTGCCCCGCGGAGTCCGGCTCGACCGCGCACTCGGGCTCGAACCGGCTCTCACCGAGCACGAGCTCTCGGCGCACCTGACGGAACTGGCGGCACGCAACATCGACACCACGCGCGAGCTGTCGTTCCTCGGCGCCGGTGTCTACGACCACTACGTGCCGGCGGTCGTGGACGCCGTGCTCCAGCGGGGCGAGCTGCTCACCGCCTACACGCCGTACCAGCCGGAGATGAGCCAGGGCGTTCTGCAGTCGATATTCGAGTACCAGACGGCGATCTGCGAGCTCACCGGAATGGACGTCTCGAACGCCTCCGGTTACGACGGCACGACGGTGACGGCCGACGCCTGCTTCATCGCGAAGCACGCGACGGGTCGGACGAAGATCGTCGTCACGGAGGCCACGAGCCCGCAGGTGCGCCAGGTCGTGAAGACGTACGCACCGGGCTTCGGCCTCGAGGTCGTCGAGGTGCCGCACCGCGCCGGAGCGACCGACCCCGAGGACCTGGCCGCGGCGTCGGTGGACGCCGCAGCGGTCGTCTTTCAGCAGCCGAACTTCTTCGGTTGCCTCGAGCCGGCACCGGACCTCGTCGCCGCGGCGGCCGGGGCCGGAGCCCTGCCGGTCGTCCATGCCGATCCGCTCTCCCTCGGCGTGCTCGAGGCGCCCGGGCGCTACGGAGCTGCGATTGCTCTCGGCGAAGGACAGGCGGCGGGGAACTTCCCGTCGTTCGGCGGGCCCCACTACGGCTTCCTCGCGGCGCGCCAGGACTTCATCCGACGCATGCCGGGCCGGATCGTCGGCGAGACCGTGGACGCCGAGGGCAAACGCGGCTATGTCCTCACCCTGCAGACCCGCGAGCAGCACATCCGGCGGGAGAAGGCCACCTCGAACATCACGACGAACCAGACGCTGCTCGCGCTCGGCGGACTCGTCTACCTCACGTGGCTCGGGCCTCAGGGGCTGCGCGAGCTGGGGGAGACCTGCCTTTCGCTGAGCGCGTACGCGAAGCAGCAGCTCGTCGAGCGGGCGCGACTCGAGTTGCTGTTTCCGGAACAGGCAACGTTCAAGGAGTTTGCCGTTCGCGTCGGACGGAACGCCCGCGACGTGATCCGGGCCGCCCGCGACCTCGGCGTCCATCCCGGGTACGCGCCGGGGCGCGACTACGCGGGGCTGGACGACGTTCTCCTCGTGGCGGTGACGGAGCGGCGCACGCCGGGTGAGATCGACCGGCTCGCCGAGGTGCTGGCGGAGGTTGCCCGGTGACGGTGGGGTCGTGAAGCTCGTCTACGAGAAGTCGCAGCCGGGCCGGCGGGCGTCCGCGATCCCGCACCACGAAGGGCTGCCCGTGGCGGAGGTTCCCGAGTCGCTGCGGCGGGCCGAGCCGCCGCGGCTGCCGGAGGTGCCGGAGTTCGAGCTCGTCCGGCACTTCACCGAGCTCTCGACGCGAAACTTCGGCGTCGACACCGGCTTCTACCCGCTCGGGTCCTGCACGATGAAGTACAACCCGCGGATCAACGAGCGGCTCGTGGCGCTGCCCGGGTTCGCGAGCCTGCACCCGCTGCAGGAGGCAGAGGGCGCGCAGGGCGCCCTCGAGCTGATGTGGCGCCTGCAGGAGATCCTGGTCGAGGTGACCGGTCTCGACGCGGTCTCGCTCCAGCCTGCCGCCGGGTCGCAAGGGGAGCTGACGGGGCTGATGCTCGTGCGCGCGTACTTCGCGGACCGTGGTGAGTCCGAGCAGCGGCGCAAGGTCGTGATCCCGGACACCGCCCACGGCACGAATCCCGCGTCGGTGACGATGGCCGGCTACGAGCTGACGCACGTGAAGACCGACGAGCGCGGCAACGTCGACGTCGCAGACCTGCGCGCGAAGGTCGACCGGAACACGGCGGCGCTGATGCTGACGAACCCGTCGACCCTCGGCCTCTTCGACGAGCGGATCGAGGAGATCGAGGAGATCTTCCACGGGGTCGGCGCGCTCATGTACTACGACGGCGCCAACCTCAACGCGGTCTGCGGGATCTCGAGGCCGGGCGACATGGGGTTCGACATCGTCCACATCAACCTGCACAAGACGTTCTCGCAGCCGCACGGCGGCGGCGGGCCGGGCGGCGGGCCGATCGCGGTGCGCGACATCCTCGAGCCGTTCCTCCCGGTGCCGGCCGTGATCCGCCGCGACGACGGCTTCGCGCTCGACTACGACCGGCCCAAGACCATCGGCAAGGTGCGCGGCTTCACCGGCCCCTTCGGCGTCTTCGTCCGGTCGTACGCGTTCATGCGCATGTACGGTCCGCGGCTGCGGGAGATGTCCGAGGCGGCGGTGCTGAATGCGAACTACGTGCTCGCGCGGCTGAAGGAAGCCTACGAGCTGCCGTTCGACCGTCTCTGCATGCACGAGTTCGTCGTGTCGGCGCGCACCCTCAAGCGCGCCTACGGGATCACGGCTCTCGACGTCGCGAAGCGCCTGATGGACTACGGCTTCCATCCGCCGACGATCTACTTCCCGCTGGTCGTCCCGGAGGCGCTGATGATCGAGCCGACCGAGACGGAGACGAAGGAGACGCTCGACGCGTTCTGCGACGCGATGCTCGCGATCGCACGCGAGGCCGCAGAGAGCCCCGAGCTCGTCAAGGGAGCACCCCATACCCTGCCGGTGAAGCGGCTGGACGAGGTGCGTGCCGCGAAGCATCTCGTCGTCAAGTACGCGTTCGACGAGCACCCGACGCCCGAGTCCGGCTCGCCGGCGGCCGCGGCCCGGGCATCGAGCGGCGGCTAGTCGCGTGGAGCTCGCCCGGCGGCAGCTCGTCGTCGGGGTCGCCGAAGACGAAGCAGCGGCCGTCCGGCCTGATCCAGCTCCTCACCGCAGGCCGGCCACCGCGGTGAGCAGGCGCAGGGGCAGGCGCTCGGTCCGGCGCAGCGGGGGAGGGACGAGCGGGACGAGTCGCCGGAGAGACCGTGCTCCCGCGACGAACGCTGCACGCTCGGTCGCTCGCCAGCGGATCCCGTACTGCTCCCGGAGCTCGTGCGGCAGGGTGCCGGCGCTCTGGAGCACGACCGCCCGCACGGCAGGGCGAAGCGGGGCCGGCACCGGCGGCTCCAGCACGGTCTCTGCGACCGCGAGCGCGTCGGCTCCGATCTGGAGGCGCGTCTCGAGCATCCGCCGCAGGTAGGCGCGGAAGTCGGCCAGCGTCTCCGGGTGCGCATGCTTCGGCAGGCCGAACACCGTGCCGACGACCTGCATCTGCGCGTAGAACTCCTCGGCGACGGCGGCTGGGACGCGGCCGACGTACGTCTCGTACATCGCGAGCCCGGTGTCGACGAGCGTCGCGTGTACCCAAAGCATGAGCTCCGGATCGGAGGCCGAGTACGCTTGCCCGTTGCGGTCGCCGCGCACGCGCAGGTGAGCGTGCCGCGTCAGGGCGCCCATCCGGTCGGCCTGCTCGCGCGTGCCGAAGACGATCGTGTAGAGGGCGGTCATCGTGCGTGCGAGGCGGCGCCAGGGGTCGGTCCCGTACCCGGAGTGGTCGACGATTCCGGCCGCGACCAGAGGGTGGGCCGCCTGCATCAGCAACGCTCGCGGCCCTCCGAGCATCAACACGGACTCGCGCCCGATTCGGCGAATCGCGGAGGTGTCGTCGAAGTAGCCGTCCATCGGTCGGGAAGACGTAGGCTGCGCAGCCATGCCGGATCGGTGGTGGGAGCGCGCGCTCATCTATCAGGTATACCCGCGCTCGTACGCGGACTCCGACGACGACGGCGTCGGCGACCTCCCCGGGATCGTCTCCCGCCTCGACCATCTCGAGTGGCTGGGAGTCGACGCGGTCTGGCTCGGCCCGACCTTCCCCTCGCCGAACGCCGACTGGGGCTACGACGTCGCGGACTACCTGGGCGTCCACCCCGATCTCGGCACGCCGGCCGACCTCGAGCGGCTGATCGTCGAGGCGGGCCGCCGCCACATCCGCGTCCTGCTCGACCTCGTCCCGAACCACACGAGCGACCGCCACCCGTGGTTCCACGACCCGGCGAAGCGGGACTGGTACGTCTGGCGGGACCCGAAGGCGGACGGCTCGCCGCCGAACAACTGGCGCAGCGCGTTCGGTTTCCCCGCGTGGACGTTCGCGCCCGAGCAGGGCCGCTTCTACCTGCACAACTTCCTCCCGCAGCAGCCGGATCTCGACTGGTGGAACGAGGACGTGCGGATCGCCTTCGACGACATCCTCCGCTACTGGTTCGAGCGGGGCGTGGCGGGCTTCCGGATCGACGTCGCACATGCACTGGTGAAGGACCGCGAGCTCCGCGACAACCCGCCCGCGCGCCCGGACGAGTCGCCGACGTGGGCCAGGGTCGGCCAGTGGCCGAAGTACAACTTCGGGCTGCCGGAGGCGGTCGACGTGCACCGACGCTGGCGGCGGGTCGCCGGCGAGTACGACCCGGAGCGTCTGCTGCTCGGCGAGACGTACGTCCTCGACCTCGCCGAGCTGATGCAGTACGCGGTCCCGGACGGCCTGCAGCTCTGCATGAACCTCCCCTTCCTGCACGCGCCGTTCGTCGCCGAGGCGTTGGCGGCGGTCGTCTCCGAGACCGAGCGACTGCTGCCCGACTCCGCGACGCCGCTCTGGCACGCGTCGAGCCACGACGACCCGCGCTTTCCGACACGCTGGTGCGGGGGCGACGCGAACCTGGCGAGGTGCGCGCTCGTGGCCCTTCTCTCGTTGCGCGGTGCGGCGATCCTCTATCAGGGAGACGAGATCGGCATGGAGGCCGTCGAGGTGCCGCCGGACCGGCGGCGCGATCCGGCCGGGCGCGACGGCTGCCGAACTCCGATGGTCTGGCGCGACGAGGAGGGCGCGGGGTTCACGTCGCCGGAGGTCGAGCCGTGGCTGCCGATCGGGTCGCGCGACCGCAACGTCGCCGAGCAGCGCGGCGACCCGGGCTCGATCCTGACGCTTACGCGCGACCTCGTCGCGCTGCGACGGCACAGCGGTCTGCTGAACGGCGAGTACGAGCAGCTCGCTGCGCCGCCCGGCGTCTGGGCGTTCCGTCGTGGCGGCGGTGCCGTCGTGGCGGTGAATCTCGGCGAGACCGGTGTGTTCCTGGACGACGTCGAGGGTGCGATCGTTCTCTGCACGGATCGCGACCGTGACGGGGAGGTCGTGTCGGGCGGTCTCGAGGTCGGCGCCAGACAGGCCGTCGTCGCCTCGGCGGCGTAGCCGGTCTCAGGGCCTCGCGAGCAGGATGCGGAGGTCGTGGGCGATGCTGCGCGACGTGGCCGTCGAGTCGTAGAGGACACGACCCCGACCGGCGCGGTCGATCAGCAGCGTGTAGAGCGTGTGGTCGACGTGGTCGCCGCCCTGGGCCGTCGACGTGACGCCGTACGCCTGCCAGATCGGTGCGAGCAGGCGCCGGGTTCCCGTGAGGTACCGGAACTCGGGGCGGAGCCGGTGGCTGCGGACGAACGTCCGAACCGACGCCGGCGTGTCTCCCTTCGGGTCGACGCTGACGGCGATCACCCGCACCTGCGAGCGCGCAGGCCCGAGCAGGGCGAGGGCCGCGTTCAGGCGGGCGGCCGTGAGGGGGCAGACGTCGAGGCAGTGCGTGTAGAGAAAGGTCAGCAGCACCACCTTGCCGTGGAGCGCGTACAGCTCGACCCGGTGGCGCTGCTGGTCGTAGAGCGCGAAGTCTGGCGGCCGCCGCGGATGCGTGATCGTCGGGCCGTCGAAGGACGGCGGCGAGGCCGCGGCGGCGGGTGCGCAGACGATGAGAGCCGCGGCGAGCGTCGCCGCGGCTCTCGTCACAGGAGTCCGTCTCACTCGATCAGCGGACGACGATCGTCCCGTCCATGTTCGAGTGGATGACGCACTCGTAGTGGTACGTGCCCGCTTTCGTGAAGGTGACCGTGAACGACTTCGGCCCGGCCGAGGCAGGCGATCCCTTCGGCGCGAGCAGGCCGGAGTTCAGGTAGCCGTTGCCGTGGTTGCGGCCGTCGTAGCTCACCGGAGCGCCGGGCGGCTCGCTCGCGTACGCGCCGAGCGGGGCGAGAGCGAGGCGGCTCCCGCGTTGGGCGACGAAGTTCTTCTCGATCTTGCCGGTCGTCTTCGGCTTCCCGAACGTGACCGTGTGGATGTCGGTCTGGTCGTGGTTGACGAACTTGACCGAGTCCCCGACGGAGACCACCAGGCGGCTGGGCGAGAACGCCGCGACCTCCGCCCCGGTGGCGTTGTGCCCGAGTCCGACGAAGACCGTCAGCGGCGTCTTCGGCTTCGCCTTCTGGAGCTGCTTGAGGTCGGCGATCGTCTGCTGCAGACGCGTCTGGGCGGCTGCGGCCTCCGAGGCGGCGGCCGGCGTTCCGACGTTCCACGGCTTGACGATCACGACGCCCCGCATCCCCGGGTGGACGGCGCACTGGTAGTGGTAGACGCCGGGCTTCGAGAAGGTCAGCGTGTAGGGCGCCGGCGGCTGCTTCGGACTGGCGGTGAGAACTCGCAGCAGGCCGGAGCTCGCCGTCTCGGACGGGCTCGACAGCGTGTCCCCGCCCTGCGGCAGGATCGCGAGCGGGCTGACCGAGAGGAGCGGCACCTTGCCGGACCACCAGAACGGGTGCCCCGCGGCGTCACGGACCACCGGCTGCTTCCCCGAGGCGGCGACGAAGGGGTACGGCCGACGCGTCCCCGGGAACGTGACCGTGTGGAAGCCGAGGATCTGCCAGGTGACCGACTGGCCCACGTGCACCGTCACCGACCTCGGGAAGAAGAACAGCGCGTCCGCTTGCGGAGACACACCCGGAGGCGGCGCCTGCAGCGGCGGTCCTGCGAACACGGTCACGCCCGACGGCGTGCCTGCGGCGGGCGCGAGCGCCGGCCATGCACTTGCGGCGATGAGCCCGACCACGGCGAGCTTCATCACGCGAGACATCCCTGCCACCAATACCCCTTTCGTCGTTCTCCTCGGACGCGAGCCGGGCATGCTTGCACGTTCCGTCGGACGGTGCAACAGGGAGCCGTCGTCGTGTACGCGGCAGCGTCGGGCGAACGCTACGATCGGCCGGGTGTTCCGCAAGAACGCGAAGGTCGAGCTGCTGAGGGAGGTGCCGCTCTTCTCGGAATGCTCGCGCCGCGAGCTCTCGGACATCGCGTCGATCGCCGACGAGATGCGCTTTCCCGCCGGCCGGACGCTGATCGAGGAAGGCAAGCCGGGCCGGGAGTTCTTCGTCGTCGTCGACGGTACCGTCGAGGTGCGGCGCAAGGGACGCCGTGTCGCGCTCACGGGCGGGTCGAGCTTCTTCGGCGAGACCGCGCTGCTCACCGGCAAGCCTCGCAACGCGAGCGTGACGACGACGTCGCCGGTGCAGGTGCTCGTCATCACCGGCCGCGCTTTCGACCGGCTGTTGCGCGAGATGCCGTCGATCCAGCGCAAGATCCTCGCGAGCCTCGCGGCCCGGCTCGCCGACTGAGCACGCAGGCGGCCGCGTCAGGTGACGACCGCGGCCGGCTCCGAGCGTCGCCGTGTCCTCGGCGCCGCGGCGAGCTGACCGCACGCCGCCTCGATGTCCCGGCCGCGGGTGAGTCGCACGGTCGTGGGGACGCGCGCGCGGTCGAGTGCCGCCTTGAACGCGCCGACGCGCTCGCGCGACGAGCCCTCGAAAGGCCCCGTGGGGTTGTACGGGATCAGGTTGACCTTGAAGTCGTCGCGTCCGAGGAGCGTCGCGAGCGCGCGGGCCTGCTCGACCGAGTCGTTGACGCCGGCGAGCATGACGTACTCGACGTACGCGCGGCGTCGCGTGCGTGCGACGTGACGGCGGCACTCGGCGAGCACGTCGGCGATCGGGTAACGGTCGTTCACGGGCATGATCCGCGAGCGCAGCTCGTCGTCGGGCGCGTGCAGCGAGAGCGCCAGGCGGATCGGCTCGTCCGCCTCGTCGACGAACCGCCGCAGACCGGGAAGCCAGCCGACGGTCGAGATCGTGGTCCGCCGGTGCGTGACGCCGACGTCCGGAAGGCGTCGCGCGGCGTCGAGCACCGCGTCGAGGTTCATCATCGGCTCGCCCATCCCCATGAAGACGCAGTGGTCGACCTCGGTCCGGCGGCGGAAGTGCAACGCCTGATCGAGGATCTCCGACGCGGTCAGGTTGCGCCCGAACGCCATCTGCCCGGTCGCGCAGAACGCGCACGTCAGCGGGCACCCGGACTGCGAGGAGAGGCACAGCGAGCGCCGGCCGTCGCGGTAGCGCATCAGCACCGCCTCGACCGGGTGGCCGTCCGCCGTCCGGAAGAGCGTCTTGACGGTGCCGTCGCGCGACTCGCGCTCCGTCTCGACGGCGAGCGTCGAGAAGGGAACCGAGGCTGCGAGCTCGTCGCGCAGCGGCTTCGGGACGTTCGTCATCGCCTCGTAGCCCGCAGCGCCTCGCGCGGTCCACTGCCATACCTGGCCGGCCCGGTATGCGGGCTCGCCGTGCTCACGCAGCGTCGCTTCGAGGAGGACGAGGTTCACCCGAGTACGGTAGCGTGATCGGCGCGTTGATCGATCTCCGCTCGGACACCGTCACGAAGCCGACTCCGGGAATGCTCGCCGCCATGGCGGCGGCCGAGGTCGGGGACGAGCAGGAGCGCGAGGATCCGACGACGAACGAGCTGCAGCGTCGGGCCGCGGAGTTGCTCGGACACGAGGCCGCGCTCTTCCTGCCGACTGCGACGATGGCGAACCAGGTGGCGCTGCGCGTGCTCGGCCGCCCGGGGTGCAAGGTCGTCGCCGAGGAGCGGACGCACACGCTGATCTACGAGTGGGGCGGGCCTGCGATCCACTCCGGGCTCGTCATGCAGGGTCTGCCGGGCGAGGCGGGGCGCGTCGCGGCGGAGCAGGTTGCGGGGATCGAGGACTTCGGCGACGGCAGCGTGCTCGTGCTCGAGAACACGCACCGCAGCTCGGGCGCGCGCGTCTGGCCGCTCGACGACTTCCGGGCGACGGTCGACGCGGCGCACGGGCGCGGGGCAGCCGTCCACCTCGACGGCGCGCGCCTCCTCAACGCGTCGGTCGCCGCCGGCCTCCCGCCCTCCGCCTGGGCCTCGCTCGCCGACGCCGTCACCGTCTGCTTCTCGAAGGGCCTCGGCTGCCCGTTCGGCGCCGTGCTCGCCGGCTCCACGGCGCTCATCGAGGAGGCCTGGGCAGGGAAGTTCCTCTTCGGCGGCGCCCTTCGCCAGTCCGGGGTCGTCGCAGCCGCGATGCTCTTCGCGCTCGACCACAACGTCGAGCGCCTCGCCGAGGACCACGAGCGGGCCAGGCGGCTCGCCGAGGGCCTGCACGAGGCGGGCGTCCCCCTCGATCTCGAAGCGGTCGAGACCAACTTCGTCGGCATCGAGCACGGACCGCTCGGGCTCACCGAGGACGACGCGGTCGCCCGGGCGCGCGAGCAGGGCGTCCTGCTCGGTCATCTGCGGCCGGGGATCCTGCGGGCGGCGACGCACCTCGACGTCTCCGACGACGACATCGATCGTGCGATCGAGCTGCTCCCGCAGGCGCTCACAGAGGCCGCCCCTGCTGCTCGGTAGCTGCCGGGGTAACCCGCCGCCCGCCACACACCGGAAGGCCCGGAGGCTAACCAGATGCGTCAGCGACGTTAGCCGGAGGCGGATCCACGTCGGCGGGGACGCTTCAGCGCCACCGCCGACGCAGCGCCCTGCTTCGCCCCGAGTCCTCCTGGGAGACGCGACGGTTGCGCGCGCAGGGGAGACCGCGCTCTCCCCGGAGCGCTACCCCCGATCACGCCTCGGCAGCCCAAAGGAAGGGGCTCGCGGGGGAAACCCCGTTTCCCCCGCGCTCGAACCAGGGGTTCCCCCACGGCTTACTCGTACTGCAGCGCCTGCAGCACGTTCAGCCGCGCCGCGCGGCGGGCCGGGAAGATCGCGGCGAGGATCCCGGCGACCACCGCCGCGACGACGAAGATGACGATCCGGCTCCAGGGGATCGTGAACGCTGGGTACTCGATCGCCTTGCCGACCATCAGCGCGAGCACGATGCCGAGCGGGATGGCGAGCGAGGCGCCGATCAGCGCGGTGATGACGCTCTCGTGGCGGATCATCCGCCGCAGCTGGCGCCGAGTCATCCCGACCGCGCGCAGCATGCCGAGCTCACGCGTCCGCTCGAACACGGTCAGCACGAGCGTGTTCACGATCCCGAACAGGCTGATCACGATCGAGAGCGAGAGCAGGACGTAGAGGAGGTTGAGGAGCGTGTCGATCCCCTGTTCCTGGTTGTGCTTGAACTCGCTCTCGGTCTGGATCTTGGCGTCCGGGAAGCGCTTCAGCGCGTTGGTGAGCTTCGCCGTGTTCGCGGGTGTCTCGCCCCCGGCGATGTCGATGAACGTGTAGACGTTCTGCGGGTTCTGGTATTCGGTGTCGAACCGCTGCGTCGAGATCGTCACGTCGCCGTACGGCGATCCGCCCTTCGGGGGAGAGTAGATGCCGCGCAGTACGAGATGCATGGTGTTCCCGGTCGGAGTCTCGACCGCGATCGGGTCAGCCGACCGAGAGGTGCTCCGCCTTCGCGTAGGCCTTGGAGACGAACGCGCCGTTCTGCCCCAGCTGCGACGGGACCGTCGGTGAGCCGACCGCCCAGTCGACCGAGATCACCTTCGAGACGTCGCCGGACACGCCGGTCACGGTCATCCTCGAGTTGAAGGCGCGGCCCTCCCCGGCGCGGACGCCGGAGACGACCTGCACGCCCGGCACCGAGCGCACCGCATTCGCCGACGCGATCGAGACCGGCGAGAAGTTGTCGGTCGCAGTGAGCGCGTAGTCCGCGCTGAAGAGCGCGTTCACGGAGCTCTCGAAACGCGACTTGAGCCCGGCCGCGAGGACGGAGACGAGCGTGACGAGAGCCAGGCCGATCATCAACGCAGACGCGGTGGAGGCCGTGCGCTGCGGGTTGCGCATCGCGTTCCCCCGCGCGAGCGAGCCGGCAGCCCCTCCCATCCTCGTCGCGGGCCACCCGAGCACACGCGCGAGCGGCGGCACGAGCGTCTTCGCCAGCATCGCCACGCCGAGGAACACCGCCGCGGCGCCGACGCCGATGGCGAGCAGCCGCTGGGTCGTCGAGAGGCCGCCCACGAACAGTCCGATCAGCATCAGCGCCGCCGAGCCTCCGATCGTCAGCAGGGCTGCGTGCGGGCCGAAGCGCGCGAAGCGCGACGGCGGCAGGACAGCGCCCTCGCGGACGGCCGAGATCGGCGGCACCCGCGTCGCCCGGATCGCAGGCCGCAACGCCGCCAGCAGCGTGATCGCGATGCCGACGGCCAGCGAGACGACGATCGTCCGCGCCGAGAAGACGGTCGAGGCCTGCGGCAGGTCGATCCCGAACGAGACGAAGACTGAGTTCAGGCCCTTCGCGAGCGCGAGGCCGAGGAAGAGGCCGCTCACCGACCCGATCGCCCCGATCACGAGCGCCTCCATCAGCACGGAGCGCAGGACCTGGCGCCGCGTGGCGCCGAGCGTTCGCAGCGTCGCGAGCTCGCGCGTCCGCTGGGCGATCGTGATCGAGAGCGTGTTCGCGATCACGAAGCTGCCGACGAAGAGTGCGACTCCGCCGAACGCGAGCAGGAAGTCCTGGAAGATGCTGAGGAAGCCGTTCGTGTCCTTCGTGGCCTGCTTCGCCTCCGCCTGGCCGGTGCGCACCTGCGCCGTGCGCGGCAGCAGCGGCTTGATCTCCGAGACGAGCTGGGCTGGTGGGACGCCCTGCTTCGCCGCGATCGAGATCGAGTCGAGCTTGCCGGTCTTGCCGAAGACCTTCTGGGCGGTCGAGAAGTCGAAGATCGTCATCGTCGTGCCGCCGAGCGACGAGACGCCTCCGATCTTGACGACGCCGGAGATGCGATACGTCTGCTCCGGGCCGCGCGCGATGACGCCGATCGTGTCGCCGATCGCGTAGTGCTTCTTGCTCGCCGTGTTCGCGTCGATCGCGACCTCGTGGGGGCCGACGGGCCACGTGCCGGAGACGAGTTCGAGTGGGTTGAAGCGTTGGTCGCCGTGCGGATGGATGCTGAAGGCGAGTCCCGGTGCGCCGTGCCCGGCGATCACCTTGCCGTCGCGACCGACGAGCTGGGCGAGGTCGCTGATGCCACCCTGCGCCTCGGCGACGCCCGGCAGGTTGCGCACCTTCCCGAGCAGAGACGCGGAGAAGGAGGGCGGCAACCCGTTCGAGGTCTGGTCGGTGCCGATCGCGCTCTTGCCGGTGACGATCGCGTCCGTGTGCTTGTAGACCTGGGTGAAGACGGTGCCGAACGCCGCCTTGATCGTGTCCGTGAGCACGTACGTGCCGCTGATCATCGCGACGCCGAGCACGATGGCGACAGCCGTGAGCGCCGTGCGCAGCTTGCGGCCGGCAAGACCCTTGAGCGCGACGAGAGTCATGACTGCAGGCCGCTCATCACCGTGAGCACGTCGGCCGCCGTACCGTCGCGCAGCTCCTGCACGATCAGCCCGTCCGCGAGGAAGAGGATGCGGTCGGCGATCGAGGCCGCGCGGGCCTCGTGCGTCACCATGACGGTGGTCTGGCCGTACGCGTCGACCGAGTCGCGGACGAGCTCGAGGATCTCGCCGCCGGTCTTCGAGTCGAGGTTGCCCGTCGGCTCGTCCGCGAAGAGGATCGTCGGCCGCGAGATGAGTGCCCGCGAGATCGCGACGCGCTGCTGCTCGCCCCCCGAAAGCTCGGAGGGGCGGTGGCTGCGGCGGCGGTCGAGGCCGGTCTTGCCGAGCAGCTCGTCGAGCCACGCCTTGTCGGGTTTCTCACCGGCGATCGAGAGCGGTAGGAGGACGTTCTCCTCGGTGTCGAGCATCGGCAGCAGGTTGAAGAACTGGAAGACGAAGCCGATGTGCTCCCGACGCAGGCGCGTCAGCTTCGAGTCGTCGAGCTTCGTGATCTCGGTGCCGGCGACCGTCACCGTGCCGGAGGTCGGCTTGTCGAGGCCGGCGAGCAGGTGCATCAGGGTCGACTTGCCGGACCCGGACGGCCCCATGACGGCGACGAGCTCGCCCTTGCGGACGTCGATGTCGACGCCGCGGAGCGCGTCCACCGCGGTCGGGCCCTCCCCGTAGCGGCGGGTGAGCGAGCGGGCCTCGACGGCGTTCGCGGCCGGAGTCTCTGGCGTGGTCTCCTCTGTCGTTGACATGCGGCCAAGGTAGTCGAAATTGGGGTCGCCGGGCATGCGGAATCA
This sequence comes from uncultured Thermoleophilia bacterium, assembly GCA_963762675.1. Lineage (GTDB taxonomy): Bacteria > Actinomycetota > Thermoleophilia > Gaiellales > Gaiellaceae > Palsa-739. The sequence goes on from CAVXLS010000003.1 coordinate 1,008,605, forward strand.
CCCGGAACGATCCCGGACCGTCACCGGAGACTCACCGGTTGCCGGCGAGCAGGAACGCGACGGCGACGGCGGCGTAGGTCGCGGCGAGCAGGGCGCCCTCCCAGCGCCGCGAGCGTCCGTCCGCGACCATCGCTCCCACGAGCAGCACTGCCCCGGCCATCGCGCCGAGCTCGATCCAGCGGAACGCGAGGGCGAGCGGGTGCGCGAAGAGCAGCGAGAGCAGCATCACGACGGGCATGACGAGCAGCGCCACCTGTGCACTCGACGAGATGGCGATCTCGGTGGCGAGCGGCATGTTCCCGCTGCGGGCGATCACGACGGCGCCTCCGTGCTCGGCGGCGTTGCCGACGATCGCGACGATCACCGCGGCGATGAAGAACTCGCTCAGCCCGACGGCGCGTGCGAACGCGTCGAGCGAGTGGACGAGGATCTCGCTCACGTAGGCGGTCGCGACCGTCGCGACGGTGAGCGCGAGCAGCGCGCCCGGCAGCGGCCACGCGCTCTCGGACGGCTCGTCGCGCTCCGAGCGGTGATGCCGCCGGAGGTTCCGTCCCACGACGCCGAGGTAGACCAACAGCAGCACGATCGCGACCGGGATCGAGGCGACGACGACCGTGTGGCGGTCGGGCGCGCCGGTGTAGCCGAGGACGGCGGGTCCGAGCACCGCCACGACGCAGAGACCGACGAGCGCGACTTGCGGCAGCAGCGAGCGCCGGTCGATCGGGATGTCGTCGGGCCCGGCCATCTGCGTGACGCCGTAGACCAGCAGGAGGTTCGAGATCACGCTGCCCGAGAGCGACCCGCGCACGACCTCGGGCAGGTTGTCGCCGACGGCGAACAGGGCGATGATCAGCTCCGGCGCGTTCCCGAAGCTCGCGTTGAGGAAGCCGCCGATCCCTGCGCCCGTGTGCTCGGCCGCCTGCTCGGTCGACTCTCCGATCAGCCAGGCGAGCGGCACGAGCGCGACCGCGGAGAGGACGAAGAGCGCAACCTCTCCCGGGTGGAGCGCGAGATCGATCGCCACGGTCGCGGGTGCGAGGAGGAGCGACCCCCACAGGAAGCTGCGTCCCACGACGACGAGTAGCCTAACGAGCCGTGCTCGAGGCGGTTCTGTTCGACTGGGGCGACACGCTCATGCGGTGGGAGTTCGACCGCTCCCTGCTCGAGGCCGGCCACCGTGCGGGCCTGGAGCAGCTCGGCCGCGAGCACGACGCGAGGCTCACGGCCCGCTTCGTGGACGGCTATCTGCCGGGGCTGTGGGCTCCCGGCATGCTCGAGGAGGTGGAGTACCCGGGGCTCGTCCGGCGCCTGCTCGGCGAGTTCGGGATCGAGCCGGACGACGAGGCGCTCGACCGGTTTCTCGACGCAGAGCACCGCGCGTGGGCGCCGGCACGGCAGCTCGCGTCGACGACGCACGCGCTCCTCGAGACGCTGCGCGGGCGGGGCCTCCGGGTGGGGCTCGTCTCGAACGCCCTCGATCCGCCGTGGCTTCTCCACCGCGACCTCGCCGACTTCGGTGTCGCCGAACGGCTCGACGCGGCGGTCTTCTCCTCCGAGGTCGGGTGGCGAAAGCCGCACGCTGCGATCTTCCGGCGGGCGCTCGAGCTGACCGGCGCCGATCCCGAGCGGACGCTGATGGTCGGCGATCGACTGCGGGAGGACGTCGGGGGCGCAGCCGCGCTCGGGATGGCGACCTGCCAGGCGCTCTGGTTCCGCGCCGACGAGAGCCCCACCGGTCCGGAACCCGACCACCGGGCGTTCACGCAGATGGACGTGCTGACCGTCGTCAAGCGGTTGAGCTGAGTCGCGACTTCGTCAGCACAAGCCGAAGAGAGCGGAAATGTCAAGTCTTGCGAACCCGCGGACAGCTCACACACAATGGATCCGATGCATGAGCAGAGCCACCGCGCGCAGGGGCTGACGCTCCCGCTGCGGCCGCAGGACGACGTCGAGTGCCGTCGGTGCGGCGTGCACTGCGACAAGGTCGTCCACCCGTCGGCGTGCCTCGACCGGTCGTGCCCGTTCGTCTACGCGTACGAGGAGCACGGGCACACGTTCATGGGCTGCATGCAGAAGGTGTTCGAGGCGGAGATCGACCTCGACATGCTCCGCGCTGCCGAGCGGCGGCGCGGCGGGTTCGGCGCCGTGCGCGCGGTCCGGGTTCCGCTGCCGATGTGCCGCTCGGACGTCGAGCCGTGCTTCGCCCAGCGGCTGCCCCGGCTCGGTTGCGCGAACCCCGAGTTCAACGAGCTGCCGGCGGAGTCGCCGACGTTCCGCGTCTTCGCTCGGCTCCTCGACTCGTAGCGGAGAGCCTTCCCGGCTCGGGCACCCGCCGCAGGACGAGCACTCCCAGCAGCGGGCCGACCGCGGCGAGCGCGAACGCGACGCGCCACGAGCTGGCGGCGACGACCGCGGCGAACGCCGGCGGCACCCCCGCGCCCGTCACGCCGAGAAACGTCTGCTGGAGGCCCAGCGCGGCGCCGCTTCGGGCAGCACCCGAGAGCTCGGCGGCGGCGGTGAACGAGAGGCCGTTCCACGCGAGCGCGAGGACGCCGGCGGCGAGGAGCACCGGCACGAGCGCCGCCAGAGGAGCGTCGACGAGCGCGGAGGCGAGGGCGACGGTGAGCGCGAGCGCGACGCCGATGATCCGCATCGGCCGGATCCGGGCGCGAAGGACGTCCGACCAGCGGCCGGCGGCGATCCGAGCGGCGATGGCGAGCACGTTCGTGCCGGCGAGAACCGCCGCGGCTGCGTGCGACGACATCCCTCGGTGCTGGTGGAGGAAGAGCACGACGTAGCTCATCAGCGCGGTCTGCGCGACCAGGAAGAGGGCCGATCCGCTCCCGAGCCGCCACACGCGCTCGTCGCGCAGCGGCCGGCTCGTCGTCGGTGTCGGCGCCCGGGGCCGGGGCGGGCTGTCCCGAAGCAGGAGGCCGGCGATCGCCGCACCGCCGACGCAGCCGCCGGCGAGCGCCAGGCACGCGAGCCTCGTTCCGCCGGCCGACGCGAGCAACGGCAGGGTGCCCGCTGCCGCGGCACCGCCGATCGGGACGGCCGTCTGCCGGATGCCGAGCGCGAGGCCCAGCTCTCCCGCCCCGAACCATCCCATCACCGCGCGGCCGCTCGCTGCGTTGACGCTCGCGCCGAGTGCGCCCGCCAGCACGAGGAACGCGACGAGGCCCGTGAAGGAGCCTGTCTCGGCGGTCAGCGCGAGCGCTGCAGCCGCCCCTGCCAGGCCGGTCGCGATCACGGCCCGCTCGCCCGTGCGGTCGGCGAGGAGTCCCCAGGGCAGCAGCGCGGGCAGCATCCCGATCCCGACGGCACCCAGCACGACGCCGGTCTCGCCGAGCGAGAGGCGATAGTGGCTCCGCAGCGCGGGGGCGAGGGCGGGCAGTCCGACCGCGACGGCGGCGAAGCTCGCCTGCGCGACCGTCCCGGCCGCGAGGACGACCCAGCGGTAGCGGGCAGACGTGTCTCGGGAGGCCACGGCCGGTGTCAGTTACCGGCCGTGGCCGGAAATGGCAGGCCGGCCTGCGAGCGGAAGCGAGTCCGCGCGCGGGACGTGTCCCGCGCGGACACGCCCGGTGTCAGACACCGGACGTGTCCGGAGGAGTCACGCCGTCCAGCGGGCATGCAGCTCCTTCGCCTTGCGCACCTCGTTCGCGTCGGGGCCGCGATTCTCGGGGCCGGCCGTCTCGAGCACCGCCGGCAGCTCCTGGAGGCGCGGGTTGCCGAGGAAGACGCCGAGCCGCTCGCCGAGGAGCCCTTCCAGGACGTTCGCGTGCCGGTCGCGGTTCGAGCCGAGCGGTGCGGCCGAGTCGTTGACGTGCAGCGCTCGCAGGCGCTCGAGACCGATCGCCGAGTCGACGTCGTCCAGGCAGGCGTTGAGCGCCAGCGGGTCGGTCACGTCGACGCCGGACACGTACAGATGGCACGAGTCCAGACAGATCCCGAGGCGCGGATGCCGGTCGAGGCGCTCGTACAGGGTGGCCAGCTCCTCGATCGAGCGGCCGATCGTGCCGCCTGCGCCGGCGGAGTTCTCCATCAGGAGCCACGTCTCGTCCGTGGAGAGCTCGAGCACCTGCTCCATCGCCGGGAGCACGCGCTCGAGCCCGGCCTCGAAGCCGGCGCCGAGGTGCGAGCCGACATGGAAGACGACGCCGTCCGCTCCGATCGCCGACGCGACCTCCATCGTGTTGCGGAGCGCCGTCACGGACTTCTCGTAGACGGCGTCGTCGGGAGCCGCGAGGTTGCAGAGGTAGAGAGCGTGACAGACGACGCCCCCGATGCCCTCCTCGGAGCGCCGCTCGCGGAAACGTTCGAAGGTCGCGGGGTCGTGGTTGGTCGGCCGCCACGTGCGCGGGCTCTGCGTGAACACCTGCAGCGAGTCCGCGCCGATCGCGACCCCCCGGTCGATCGCCGTGTGGATCCCGCCCGAGGAGGAGACGTGTGCGCCGATCAGCACGGCGCCGACGCTACCCGAGCCGGGCCTCGAGCCGTCGCGCCTCCGCTGCGACCTCCCGGCGGGCGGAGCGGGGCGGGGTCTCGCACGTTCGACCGGCTCCCGTGAGAGGATCTGCGCGAATGAGGACGACCCGCCTGCTGCTGCCGCTGCTCGTGGTGGCGGCGCTGCCTGCGACCGCTGCGGGAAGCCCCGACGGGGCGCGCGCGCCGGCCCTCGTGCGGCTCACGTCGACCCCGGCGCTCTACCCGGCCTACTCCCCGACGATCCACGACTACGTGATCCGGTGCCAGTCGGGGACGCCGGTCCGCTTCACGACGTGGGCGGCGGCCGGAACGGCGCCGTTCGTCGACGGGAGGCCCGGCCATGCCGCGACCGTCGCGCTCGAGCCCGGCCACGCGGTCACGATCGAGGGCCGCAACGCCTCGGGCAGCGTCGACTACCACGTCCGCTGCCTTCCGCCCGACTTCCCTGCCTGGACGGAGACGCGGAGCGCCCCGACCAGCTACTGGTACCTCGCCACCCCGACGCTCTCGCTGGGGACCGCCCGCTCGCACTACGTCGTCATCTTCGACGGCGACGGGGTCCCGGTCTGGTGGTACAAGGCCCGGCACGTCCCGATCGACGCCAAGCTGCTGCCGGGAAAGACGATCGCGTTCGCCTCGTTCCCGGCGTCGACGCCCGAGTACCAGGTGCGCACCCTCGACGGGAAGTTCGTGCGCAAGATCGTCTCGCCCGACGGGCGGATCGACGACCACGAGCTGCAACGGGCCGCCAACGGCGACTACGTCTTCCTCGTCTACCAGCCGAAGGAAGGCGTCGATCTGACCGCCTACGGCGGTCCCGCCGACGCGACGGTGCTCGAAGGCGAGATCGAGGAGGTTTCCCCGGGCGGGAAGCTGGTCTGGTCCTGGTCGACGGACGGTCACGTCGACCTCTCGGAGTCCACCCGCTGGCTCGAGACGATCCTCGGCGCGCCCGTCACGATTCCGGCACCCGGTGGCGGCACCGAGCAGGCGTACGACTTCTTCCACGCGAACGCCGTCTCGCTCGACGGCAGCACCGTGCTCCTCTCGTTGCGCCAGACCGACGGCGTCTACGCGATCGACAAGGCGACCGGCGACATCCTCTGGAAGCTCGGCGGCACCCCGACCCCCGAGAGCCTCACCGTCGTCGGCGACCAGTACGACTCGATGCCGCTCGGCGGACAGCACGACGTCCGCGTGCAGCCGGACGGCACGGTCTCCGTCTTCGACGACGGGACGTTCCTCGACCGCCCGCCGCGCCTCGCCCGCTTCGCGATCGACACGACGGCGCGCACCGCGACCCTCGTCCAGCAGATCGCCGACCCGACGGTCACGACCTCGGTCTGCTGCGGCTCCGCGCGCAGCCTCGCCAACGGCGACTGGGTGATCTCCTGGGGCGGAGACCCGGTCGTCGGCGAGTATCAGCCGGACGGCACGCCCGTCTTCCGGATCACGTTCGACGGGCTCTTCTCCTACCGGGTTGCGCCCGTCGCACCGCGGCGCCTGACGATCGAGGAGCTGCGCGCCGCCATGGACACGCTCGCGAGCCGGTAGCGCACCCCACGCCGTACGATGGCTGCGATGCCCGTCCGCGTGCGCATGGCTCCGAGCCCGACCGGGCTCCTGCACATCGGCAACGTCCGCACGGCGCTCTTCAACTGGCTCTATGCCCGCCACGAGGGCGGCGAGTTCCGGCTGCGGATCGAGAACACCGACACGAGCCGCGAGGTCGCGGAGGCGGTCGACCAGATCCAGGACTCGCTTCGCTGGCTCGGGATCGACTGGGACGGGCCGCACACCTTCCAGCTCGACCGCATGGACGACTGCCGCCGTACCGCCGAGCGGCTCGTCGCCGAGGGCAAGGCGTACGAGGACGAGGGCGCGATCCGCTTCCGCATGCCGGACGAGGGGACGACCGCGTGGGACGACGTCGTCCGCGGGCGCATCGAGTATCCGAACGAGAAGCTCGAGGACGTCGTGCTCGTTCGCTCCGACGGCCGGCCGACATACAACTTCGCCTCACCGCTCGAGGACGTCTGGGACGGGATCACGCACGTGATCCGCGGCGACGACCACATCCCGAATACGCCGAAGCAGATCAACCTCATCCGCGCCGTCGGCGGCGACGTGCCGGTCTACGGTCACGTGCCGCAGGTGAACGGCCCTGACGGGAAGCCGCTCTCGAAGCGTCACGGGTCGGTCAACGTCCAGGACTTCCGCAGGGACGGCTATCTGCCCGAGGCGCTGGTGAACTTCCTCGCGCTGCTCGGCTGGGCGCCCGACGGCGAGACGACGATCATGAGCCGCGACGAGCTCGTCGCCCGCTTCGAGCTCGCGCGCGTGAGTCCGAGCCCGGCGCAGTTCGACTACGCGAAGCTCGACTGGATGAACGGCGTCTACCTGCGCGCGCTCCCGCAGGCGGACTACGCACACGCGCTCGTGCTCTGGCTCGGCGAGCAGGGCTACGAGTGGGACGCGGCCCTCGTGGCCAGGGCCGCCCCGCTCGTGCAGGAGAAGATCTCCAGGCTGTCCGAGTTCCCGAGCTTCGCCGGCTTCCTCTTCCACGCGGTCGAGCCGGAGCCGGCCGACCTCGACGGCGGCGCCGCCATGCTCTCTGCCGCGCAGGAGGCACTCTCACGGCTCGAGCCGTTCGCAGCCGACGCGATCGAGCGAGTGCTGCGCGCGGCCGCGGAGCGACTGGGCATGAAGCCGCGGCAGGCGTTCCAGCCGGTGCGGGTCGCCGTCACCGGCTCGCGCGTCTCGCCGGGACTGTTCGAGAGCATCGAGCTCCTGGGCCGCGAGCGGGCGCTGGAGCGGCTCGCGGCGGCGGCTGCGCTCCTGCCCGCCGAAGGCTCCTTGTAGACTCTTGTCAATGTCGCGGGGTCGCCGGTGGAAGGGGGTCGAGAGCGTGTCCGCGGTCCGGCTACCTCGTCGCCTGCACCCCGAGGTGCCGGCGGCGACGATGCACGCTCTCGGCACGGCCGCGAACGGCGCCGGATAGTCTCGACCACATGGTCTCCGCAGTCGTCCGCACGCCGTCGGAATACGAGTCGCGCTATCGCGCCTACTACCACGAGAGCGCCGAGGAAGGGCGCGCCGTGCGCGTCGGCGAGAAGGACGTGTCCGAGCAGGCGGCGATCGTCGCCCGCTACGCCGACCTCTTCACGCGTCCGCAGCTCGACTCGCTTCGCGACGCCGAGCAGGCCGCGGACGGCGACGAGCGCGAGCGGTGCTACCGGCTCCGCAAGGCCTGCGAGGCGGGCCTGGTCGACACTGCGCTGGCCGAGCGCGAGGACGAGCTGGAGAACGCCCTGCTCGCGGAGCGCGTCGAGTTCCGCGGAGAGGAGCTTCCGTTGCGCGCCGCCTCGGCGAGGCTCGCGGTGCTCCCCGACTACGCCGACCGCGAGGACCTCGGCGAGCTCGAGCGGGCTGCATCGGCCCGCTTCAACGAGCAGCGCCGCCTGTTGCTCGCCGAGCGTGAGCAGCTCACGAGCGAGATCTCGGGAGAGCCGGACCCGGTCGCCCGCAGCGAGGAGGAGAAGCAGATCTCGCTGCGCGAGCTGGAGCGCGCGCTGGCGTCCGCGGCCGAGGCGACCGCCGACGTCTACGGACGCCAGCGGGAGCGGTGGCTCGAGCGCCTGCTCGGCCCCGAGCGCGACGAGCTGCCGTCGAGGTCGCAGGTCGGCTGGCTCCGCCGGCTGTCGCCGCTCGAGGCGACGTACACGAAGGAGCGCTCCGTCGAGGTCTGCGTCGAAACCGTGCGTGCGCTCGGCTTCGACCTCGCCGCGATGCCGAACATCAGGCTCGACCTCGACGACCGGCCGCAGAAGAGCCCGCGGGCCTGCGTGATCGCGTCCGATCCACCGGAGGTCGTGCATCTGATCACGCGCGCCCAGGGTGGCCTCTCCGACTACCAGGCGTTCCTCCACGAGGCCGGCCACGCGCTCCACTACGCCGGGTGCGACCCGCGGCTGCCGTACACGTTCCGTTCGATCTCGCGCGATCACGCACTGACCGAGATCTACTCCTACATCGTCGAGGCGGTGACGCACGAGCCGGGCTGGCACGTGCTCCACTTCGGTCTCTCGGACGCCGAGGCGGAGGAGAACGTGGGCGCGATCCGGTTCCTCGAGTCGTTCTTCTACCGACGCTACGCGGCGAAGCTGAGGTACGAGATCGGCTTCTGGTCCCACTTCGCCGAGGAGCTGGGCAATTCTCCGCGCGACTACGCGACGCTGCTGGTCGAGGCGACGGGGTTCCGCTACGACCCGAGCAACTACCTCTCGGACATGGACGCCGGCTTCTACTCGGCCGACTACCTCCGTGCGTGGATTCGCTCCGCACAGCTCCGCGACCACCTGCGGCGAGAGGTCGGCGGCGACTGGTGGCGGGACGCCCGCACCGGCGACCTGCTGCGCGACCTCTTCGCGGAGGGAACGCGGCCGTCGAGCGAGGAGGTCGCCGGCCGTCTCGGCTTCGACCCGCTCGACACCGGCCCCCTCGTGGCCGGACTGTCGGCGGCGTAGGACGGTCGTCGGTGCCGCCGGTTCCGTTCGACCACTTCTGCTCCTACGACGAGCTGAGCGGGTTGCTGCAGGGTTGGGCGCGCGAGCGGCCCGAGCTGGTCGCGGTCGAGAGCATCGGCCGTTCCTGGGAGGGACGCGAGATCTGGCTCGTCACCGTCACGAACGTCGCGACAGGCCCGGCCGCCGAGAAGCCGGGGTTCCTCGTCGAGGCGAACATCCACTCGATCGAGTGGACGGGCTCGGCCGGCGCGCTGCACCTGCTGCGGCGGCTCGTCGACGGCTACGGCTCGGACGAGCGCGTGACTCGCCTGCTCGACACGCGCACCGTGTACGTCGTGCCGCGGCTGAACCCGGACGGCGCCGAGCACGCGCTGCTCGAGGGCCGCCTCATCCGCTCGAGCGTCCGTCCCTGGCCGCTCGACGAGCAGCCGGACGGTCTGCAGCGGCGTGACGTCGACGGCGACGGGCGCGTCCTCCAGATGCGCGTGCGCGACGCGAACGGCGCCTGGAAGCCGCACCCCGGGGACGCGCGGATGCTGATCCGCCGCGACCCGGACGAGGTCGGCGGCGAGTACTACCGACTCTTCCCGGAGGGCGAGATCGCGGGTCACGACGGCGTGATCGTCGAGATCGCGCCGCCGCTCGAGGGCCTCGATCTGAACCGCAACTTCCCCTACGGCTGGGAGACGGAGTCGATCCAGCAGGGCGCCGGTCCGTACCCGGTGTCGGAGCCGGAGATCCGCGCCTACGTCCAGGCCGTGGTCGACCGGCCGAACATCTGCGGCCACATCGCCTACCACACGTTCAGCGGCGTCCACCTGCGCCCGTACGCCGGCGAGCCGGACGAGCGCTTCCCGCCCGAGGATCTGCGCGTGTTCGTCGAGATCGGCGAGAAGGCAACTTCGCTCACGGGCTACCCGGCCGTCTCGATCTACCACGGCTTCAAGTACGAGCCGCGGCAGGCGATCACCGGCGACGTCCACGACTGGCTGTACGAGCAGCTCGGCCTGATCACGTGGACGACCGAGTTCTGGAGCCCTCAACGAGAGGCCGGACTCGACGTTCGCCCGATCGAGTGGCTTCAGAGCCATCCGCCGGAGGACGACCTCACGCTGCTCCGCTGGGCGGACGAGCAGTTTCCGGGGCGCGCGTACGTCGACTGGTACCCGTTCGAGCATCCGCAGCTCGGGCCGGTCGAGCTCGGTGGCTGGGACCGGATCGGCTACTGGTCGAACATCCCGTTCGAGCGGCTCGAGCAGGAGCTGGAGCCGCACACCGAGTGGGCGATCTGGCAGGCGCTCGGCTCGCCGCTGCTCGAGGTTCGCTCGTTCGAGGCGGAGCCGGTCGGCGGTGACGCCTGGCGGCTGCGGCTCGTGCTGCAGAACGCCGGCTGGCTTCCGACCCAGGTGACCGAGAAGGCCGCCGAGCGGAAGGCGGTGCGGCCGATCGAGGTGGAGCTCGAGCTGCCGGAGGGAGCGTCGCTCGCAACGGGCGAGACGAGGACCGAAGCGGGCCAGCTCGGCGGCCGATCGAAGCTCCGCTCGACGCACTGGTGGGGCAACGACTGGTCGACGACCGACCTCGCGAAGCTCGAGTGGGTCGTCGTCGCGCCCGGCGGCGGCGAGGTGCGGGTCGTCGCGCGCCACCAGCGGGCCGGCACGGCCCGCGCGGCGGCTCAGCTCGGCTGAGAGCCCCTTCGTCAGGAGCGCGTGGATCTCGCGCGTGAGCGTCGCGACCTGCTCGGTCAGGTCCTTGTCCTGCGTCGTCAGCGTCGTGTTGGACTCGAGCAGCTCGAGCAGCTTGTCGGTCTCGCCCTTCATCGCCGTCTCGAGCTCGGTGTGGCCCTTGTCGATCAGGTCGGAGTGGAGCTTGTCCCGGTCGGCCTGGCGGGTCTGCGCGAGCAGGATCAGCGGCGCGGCGTACGCGGCCTGGGTCGAGAAGATCAGGTTCAGCATGATGAACGGGTTCGGGTCCCAGTGGTGGATCAGCGCGATCGAGTTGAGGACGATCCAGGCGAGGACGATGAGCGTCTGGCCGAGAATGTAGTGGGGGGTTCCCAGGAAGCGCGCCGACTTCTCGGCGAAGCGGCCGAACGCGTCGTCACCGAACGCGCCGTGGAACCGATGGACATGCGCCTCGCTGGTCACCGTCGCCGAGGCTAGACGGCGGCCCGGATGGAACCCGGCGGGTCGCTGGAATACGCTCCGGTCGTGCCCGCTTGTCAGGCCTGCGGCCAGGAGAACCCCGAGGGGTTCCGCTTCTGCGGCGCGTGCGGGGCCGAGCTGGCGCCGCCCGCGGTCGGGCGCCGCGAGGTGCGGAAGACGGTCACGGTGGTGTTCTGCGACGTGACGGGGTCGACGGCGCTCGGGGAGCGGCTCGACCCGGAGGCGCTGCGTCGCACGATGGGCCGCTACTTCGAGGAGATCCGGCTGATCGTCGAGCGGCACGGCGGCACCGTGGAGAAGTTCATCGGCGACGCGGCGATGGCCGTGTTCGGCATTCCGGTGGCGCACGAGGACGACGCGCTGCGTGCCGTGCGCGCGGTCGCCGAGATCAGGGAGCGGCTTGCAGCGCTCGGCGAGGAGCTAGGCTGAGCGCCACGAACACTCAAGCGATCGTTTGACTGTTTTCGGGCCGTCGTCTACCGTGCGGACCGATGCTGCCCGAGGAGCTGCTGGAGGACGCCGCACGCCTCTTCTCGCTGCTCGGCGACCCGACGCGGCTCCGGCTCGTCCGCGAGCTGAGCGACGCCGGAGAGCTGACGGTCGGCGCGCTCGCCGCGCGGTCGGGCACGACTCTCGCGAACGCCTCGCAGCACCTGCTGCGGCTCGCGGCGGCCGGGGTGGTTGGCCGCCGGCGCGCGGGCAAGAGCGTCGTCTACCGGATCGTCGACCCGCGGCTCGAGCACCTGTGCGACACGGTCTGCGCGAGCGTCCGGGATCGCACGACGTCGAGCTCCGCAGCGTGATCCGGTGACTGCGACAGACGAGCGCTTCGACGTGCGTGACCTCCTCGACGGCGAGGAGCGGCCGCCGCGCTTCGTGAAGGTGCTGGATCAGTCGCGCTGCATCGGCTGCCATGCGTGCACGACCGCCTGCAAGTCGGAGAACCTCGTCCCGCTCGGCGTGACGCGTACGTACGTGAAGGCGGTCGAGGTGGGGGTCTTTCCGCAGGTGCGGCGTTCCTTCCAGGTGACGCGCTGCAACCAGTGCGAGGACGCGCCGTGCGTCGCCGCCTGCCCGACCGGCGCGATGTTCCGGCGTCCGGACGGGATCGTCGACTTCGACAAGAGCGTCTGCATCGGCTGCAAGGCGTGCATGGCGGCCTGCCCGTACGACGCGATCTTCATCAACCCGGAGGACCACTCGGCGGAGAAGTGCAACTTCTGCTCGCACCGGATCGACCAGGGGCTCGAGCCGGCGTGCGTGGTGGTCTGCCCGGTCGAGGCGATCCTCGTCGGCGACCTGAACGATCCCGGGCTCGCGCGTCGCGGAGATCGTGAACCGGCAGCCGGTCACGGTGCGGCGGCCGGAGAAGGAGACGCGGCCGAAGGTCTTCTACCAGGGCGCGACGCAGGCGACGCTCGACCCGCTGGCGGCGCGCCGTCCCGACGGCGGCCTCTTCATGTGGAGCGAGCAGAGCGGGCTGACCTCGGGTCATCCCGCGCTCGGGAACTCGTCGGCCGCGGCTCTGCTCGCCTACGACGTCCCGCATCGAGTTCCCTGGGACTGGCGGGTCAGCCTGTACACGTGGACGAAGGGGATCTCGGCCGGCGCCTACCTCGTCGCGGCGGTGCTGGCGCTCGCGGGCGCGCTCTCCTGGTCGGCGTCGCTCTGGCGCTGGGATGCCCCGGCGATCGCCCTCGGGATGCTGGCGGCGACGGGCGCGATCCTCGTCTGGGACCTCGAGCATCCGCTCCGCTTCCCGCTGCTCTTCCTGCGGCCGCAGTGGCGCAGCTGGCTCGTGCGAGGCGCGGTCGCGATCACGGGCTACGGCGGCGTGCTCGCCCTGCACGGCGATCGGCTCGCTCGCGGGGCTGCGCGGGCTCCAGGAGTGGCTCGTGATCGCGGGGATCCCGCTCGCCGTCGCGACGGCGGTCTACACGGCGTTCCTGTTCGCGCAGGCGAAGGCGCGCGATCTCTGGCAGAGCTCGCTGCTGCCGCCGCACATGCTCGTCCAGGCGGTGCTGCTCGGTGCGGCGGTCCTGCTGCCGTTCGGCCAGGCGGCGCACGAGCTGCGCTGGGTGCTCGGCGGCGCCGCGCTCGCGCATGTCCTGCTGGCGCTGGGCGAGGTCTCGCTCGCACACCCGACCGCCCACGCGCACCTCGCCGTGCGCGAGCTCACGCGCGGGAGCTACGCGCGCTGGTTCTGGGGAGGGCTCGCGCTCGCGGCCGTCGCGGTCGCGGCGCCGTGGATCGGCGTCGTCGCCGTCGCCCCGGCGCTGCTCGGCGTGCTCTGCCACGAGCACGCGTACGTCCAGTCGGGTCAGGCGGTACCGCTGCGCATGAGCCGTAGGCTCGACGGAGGCGAACAGGGAGCGGAGGTGTCGGCTTCACCGACGCCGGGAGCAGGCAGCAGCGTTCAGGACCTGAACGAACGCGTGACTGCGGCGAAGCGGGAGACGCTCGCGCGCGGCGAGACGTTCTATCCCGGCCCGAGCCGTGTGCATCTCGCCGCGTTCCCCCCGAGGGAGCGTTGGGACGACTGGACGGCGGTCGAGCCGGACGGTCGCGAGCGGCGCTACGCGCTCGTGCCGACGACGTGCTTCAACTGCGAGTCGGCGTGCGGCCTGCTGGCGTACGTCGACCGGGAGACGCTGCAGGTGCGCAAGTTCGAGGGCAACCCGGAGCATCCCGGCTCGCGCGGGCGCAACTGCGCCAAGGGCCCCGCGACGCTGAACCAGGTGACCGATCCCGACCGGATCCTCTATCCGCTGCGGCGTGCGGGCGAGCGTGGGGAGGGCCGCTGGGAGCGCGTCTCCTGGGACGAGGCGCTCGACGACATCGCGACGCGGATCCGTCGGGCGCTGGTGGAGGGTCGCCCGAACTCGGTCATGTACCACGTCGGCCGGCCCGGCGAGGACGGCTTCACCGAGCGGGTGCTGGCGGCGTGGGGGGTGGACGGGCACAACTCGCACACGAACATCTGCTCCTCGGGCGGTCGGGCCGGCTACCACTGGTGGATGGGGCTCGACCGGCCGAGTCCCGACCACGCGAACGCGGACGCGATCCTGCTCGTCTCGTCGCATCTCGAGGCGGGCCACTACTTCAACCCGCACGCGCAGCGGATCCTCGAGGCGAAGCAGCGTGGCGCGAAGCTGGTCGTGCTCGACACGCGGCTCTCGAACACGGCGACGCATGCCGACCACTGGCTCGCGCCGCAGCCGGGCTCGGAGGCGGCGATCCTGCTCGCGATCGCCGACCACCTGATCCGGACCGGTCGCTACGACCGGGAGTTCGTCCGCCGCTGGTGGAACTGGCAGGAGTACCTCGCCTGCGAGCACGCGCGACGGGCCGCAGACGTTCGAGGAGTTCGAGCGGATCCTCGGCGAGCTCTACGCCGAGCACACCTTCGAGGCTCGCCGAGCGCGAGTCGGGCGTCGCTGCCTCGGTGCTGCGCGAGGTGGCGGAGATCGTGGCCGCGGCGGGAACCCGGCTCGCCACGCACGTCTGGCGCTCGGCGGCGGCCGGCAACCTCGGCGGCTGGCAGGTGGGGCGGGCGCTCTTCCTGCTGAACGCGCTCACCGGCGCGGTCGCGGTCGAGGGCGGCACCTACCCGAACGCGTGGAACAAGTTCGTCCCGCGCCCGCCGGTGCTGCCCGGCCACCCGTCCGAGTGGAACGAGCTGACGTGGCCCGAGGAGTACCCGCTGGCGATGAACGAGATGTCGTTCCTGCTGCCCCGGCTGTTGCAGGAGGGACGGGGGACGGTCGACGTGTACTTCACGCGGGTCTACAACCCGGTCTGGACGAACCCCGACGGCTTCTCCTGGATCGAGGCGCTCACCGACGAGTCGCTCGTCGGCCTGCACGTGGCGCTGACGCCGACCTGGAGCGAGACCGCCTACCTCGCCGACTACGTCCTGCCGATGGGTCTCGGCTCGGAGCGGCACGACATCCACTCCTACGAGCAGTACGACGGCCGCTGGATCGGCTTCCGTCAGCCGGTGCTGCGGGTCGCCCGCGAGCGCCTGGGCGAGACCGTGCAGGACACGCGCGAGGTCAACCCGGGCGAGGTCTGGGAGGAGAACGAGCTGTGGATCGACCTCACCTGGCGGATCGACCCGGACGGCTCGCTCGGCATCCGCAGCTTCTTCGAGTCGAAGGAGCGGCCCGGCGAGCGAATGACCGTGGACGAGTACTACGGCTGGATCTTCGAGCACTCGGTGCCGGGCCTGCCCGAGCGGGCCGCCGAGGAGGGGTTGACGCCGCTCGCGTGGATGCGCCGCTACGGCGCCTTCGAGATCTCGCGCGGCGTCGGGCCGCTGCACGAGGAGGAGGTGCCGGCCTCGGAGCTCGAGGACGTCTCGGTCGACGAGCTCGGCCGCGTCTACACGCGCGCGCCGAAGCCGGACTCGCCGAACGTCGTGCCGCTGCCGACACCCGACCCCGACGCCGAGGGCCGGCGGCAGGTCGGCGTCATGCTCGACGGCCGGATCCTCCGCGGCTGGCCGACGCCGAGCGGGCGGCTCGAGTTCTACTCGCGGACGCTCGCGGAGTGGGGCTGGCCCGAGGTCGCCGTTCCCGTGTACACCCGCAGCCACGTCCACCCGGAGGCGCTCGAGGACGACCAGATGGTGCTGATCTCGACCTTCCGGGTGCCGGTGCAGATCCACACGCGCTCGGCGAACGCGAAGTGGCTCGACGAGATCGCGCACACGAACCCGCTCTGGCTGCACCCCAGCGACGCCGAGCGGATCGGCGGTCTGCAACCGGAGACCTCGTCCGCGTCGAGACGGAGATCGGCCACTTCGTCGTCAAGGCGTGGGTGACGGAGGGGATCCGGCCGGGCGTCGTCGCCTGCAGCCACCACATGGGCCGCTGGAAGCCCGAGGGCGAGACGGGCGGCCAGCGGCAGGCGATGGCAACCGTGGCGCTCGAGCACGAGGGCCCGGGCTGGCGCCTGCAGCGCCGCGCCGGCGTCGCGCCGTTCGAGTCCGCCGATCCCGACACGAAGCGGATCTGGTGGACCGACGTCGGAGTCCACCAGAACCTGACCTTCCCGGTGCACCCCGACCCCGTCTCCGGCGCCCACTGCTGGCACCAGGCGGTGCGGGTGCGCAACGCCGAGCCGGGCGACGCCTACGGCGACATCGCCGTCGACACCGAGCGCTCGCGCGAGGTCTACCGGCGCTGGCTCGCCCAGACGCGGCCCGCGCGGGAGGTGTCGCCCGACGGGACGCGCCGGCCGTACTGGCTGCTGCGTCCGCTGAAGCCGGGACGCGACGTGTACCGGCTCCCGGAGCAGGCCCGCTGATGGAGCTCCTGCGCGCGCTCGGAGTCCTCTGCGAGCCGCCGACCGCCGCGCACGCACGGATAGCGACCGCGCTCGGCCTGCCGGGAGAGCCTCGCGACGACGACTACGCCGACGTCTTCCTCTTCCAGCTCTACCCGTACGCGTCCGTCTACCTCGGCGGCGAGGGCAAGCTCGGCGGCGAGGCGCGCGACCGCGTCGCCGGATTCTGGCGTGCGCTCGACCTCGTGCCGCCCGCCGAGCCCGACCACCTCGCGGCACTGCTCGGCCTCTACGCGGAGCTCGCCGAGCGCGGAGCCCCCGAGGAGTGGCGTCGCGCCCTCCTCTGGGAGCACCTCCTCTCGTGGACGCCGCCGTACCTCGCAAAGCTCGAGGAGGTCGCGCCGCCCTTCTACGGCGCCTGGGCCGGACTGCTCCGCGACGCCCTCCGCGCCGAGGCCGCCGCCGTCGGGCCGCTGCCGACCGCGCCGCTCGCCCACCGTGAGGCGCCGCGTCTCGAGGCGCCGGCGGAGGCCGGGGGCGACGCTTTCCTCGCGCAGCTGCTCGCACCGGTCCGAACCGGGGTGATCCTCGTCCGTGACGACCTCGTCTCGATCGCGCGCGGGCTCGGACTCGGCATGCGCGTCGCGGAACGGCGATACGTCCTCGAGGCGCTGCTCGCGCAGGATGCGGCGGGAACGCTCGGCGCGCTCGCGGCGATCGCGCGCGACCGGGCGGATCGGCACGAGTCGGAGTTCTGGAGCGGGCGCGCCGCCGACGCCGCACTGTTGCTTGCGGCAGCCGCCGAGGACGCGGCGGGTCAGGCGGTGCCGGCATAGCGGTCGCGGCCGGGACGCCGCCGTGGTGGGAGCGGCTGCGAGGGCGGATCGAGCTCCACGACGTCCTCGCCGGGCTCTCGGTCGCGGTCGTTCTCATCCCGCAGTCGCTCGCGTACGCGCAGCTCGCGGGGTTCCCCGCGTACCGTGGCCTCTTCGCGGCGTCGATCCCGCCGCTCGTCGCCGCTCCGTTCGCCTCCTCGCCGTACCTGCAGCCGGGCCCGACGGCCGTCAGCGCGCTGCTCACGTACGGCGCCCTGTCGCCGCTCGCTCCGCTCGGAAGTGCGCGCTACATCGAGCTCGGCCTGCTGCTCGCCCTCCTGGTCGGGATCATCCGCGTGGCGGTCGGGCTTCTGCGTGCCGGCGTGCTCGCGTACCTGATGTCGCAGCCGCTGCTCGTCGGGTTCGTGCCCGGCGCGGCGATCCTGATCGTCGCCTCGCAGCTGCCGGTCGCGCTCGGCGTGCAGGCACACGGTCACCACGAGCTGTATCGCGCCGGTTGGGCGCTCGCGCATCTCGGAGACTGGAGCGTCGCGGCGCTCGGGATCTCGCTCTTCACTGCGGCCGTGCTGCTGCTCGGCAGGCGGGTGCACCCGCTCTTTCCGGGCGTCCTGCTCGCCGTGGTGGCGGCGATCGGCTACAGCAAGATCGCGGGCTACGACGGAGCGACGCTGGGGACGGTGCACGCGGGCCTGCCGCCGGTGACGCGGTCTCTGCCGCTCGGCCGGCTGCCGCAGCTGATCGTGCCCGCGTTCGTCATCGCGCTGCTCGGGTTCGCCGAGGCGTCGTCGATCGCGCGGACGTACGCCGCGCTCGAGCGCAAGCGCTGGAACGCGAACCGCGAGTTCGTCTCCCAGGGCGTCGCCAATCTCGCCGCCGGCGTGTTCGGCGGCTTTCCCGTGGGGGCGTCGTTCTCCCGGAGCGCGCTCAACCGCCTTGCCGGTGCGAAGACGAACGTGAGCGGGCTCGTCACCGGACTCGCCGTGTTCGCGTTCCTGCCGCTCGGCTTCCTGCTCGGGCCGCTGCCGCAGTCGGTGCTCGCCGCCACGGTGATCGTCGCGGTCGTCTCGCTGATCCGCCTCGACCGTGTCGTCGAGATCGTGACGGCGTCGTGGGCTCAGGGTGCCGTCGCCCTCACCGCGTTCGCGCTCACCCTCCTGCTCTCCCCGCACGTCGAATGGGCGATCGTCGCTGCGATCGGCCTGTCGGTCGCCGTCCACCTCTGGCGGGAGCTGCGCCTCGACCTCGCCTCGTCGAGCACCGACGACCGGCTCGAGCTGATCCCGGAAGGGGTGCTCTGGTTCGGCACCGCACGGAGCCTCGAGGACCGGTTCCTCGATCTGCTCGCGGCCCACCCGGACGCGCGCCGGCTCGTCATCCGACTCGACCGGCTCGGTCGCATCGACCTCACGGGAGCGCTCGCGCTGAAGACCCTGATCGACGACGCGCGCGGCGCGGGTCTCGAGGTGTCGGTCGAGGGCTTGCCGGCGCACTCGGCGAGGATCCTGAACCGTGTCCTCGAAGCGAATCCGTAGTTGCGCGGAGCCGGCGGCGGGTCGTCTCGGATCTCGACCGCTCGCCATCGCGGAGGCCGGGTAGGATCGGCCTTCTGATGTCGATGCTGGACGACCTGAAGCGGGTTCCGCTGTTCAGCGAGCTCGACGACGGCGAGCTGCGCCGCCTCGGCCGCCAGCTCGGCGAGCGCTCGTACGAGCCGGGGATGCCGGTCGTCGAGGAGGGCAAGGCGGGCGGCGTCAGCTTCTTCATCATCGCCGACGGCGAGGCGACCGTGACCGTCGGCGGCAAAGAGGTTGCGAGCCTCGGCCCCGGCGACCACTTCGGGGAGCTTGCGCTGATCAGCGACCGGGAACGGAATGCCACCGTCACGGCGGCGACGCCGCTCCGCTGCCTCGCGATGCCGTTCTGGAACTTCCGGGCCTTCGCGCTGGAGAACGCCGACGTGACGTGGAAGCTGCTCCAGCACGTCATCGACATGCTCGTGGTCGACCGCTCCTGACGCGATCGACGGGGGCGATGCGACGTCGCCGGAGCCTTCCCGTCGGGTCGTCGGCGTCTCGACGAGCCCTAGTCGACGGTCTTCCAGAAGTAGGTCGTGTCGCACGGCCGCCCGTCCGGGAAGAGGGCGTAGCCGGGGATCACGCCGACCTTCGTCCAGCCGAGCCGTGCATAGAGGCGCTCGGCGTCGCCGCCCGTGACCGCGTCGAGCACGAGGAGCGTCTTTCCCTCGGCCCGGGCCTCCGACTCGGCCCTGGCCATGAGCAGCTCGGCGATGCCGCGTCTGCGGGCGGACCGGTGGACGAGGAGCTTCGTGATCTCGCCGCGGTGCGGCTGGTTCGGCGGCAATCCGAGGATCACCTGAACCGTGCCGACCACGCGCCCGGCGGCGAACGCGGCAAGAAGCAGCCGCCGACCCTGCTCGACCTCGGTCGCCATGCTCCCGAATGCGGCGCGCGCATCCTCGTGGGGGAACGGCGCCATGTAGCCGACGGACGCGCCGCCGGCGACGCAGTCGGCGAGGACGTCCGCGAGCCCGTCGAGGTGGTCGACGACCTCGGTCGCGTCGAGGCGACGGATCTCGACCTGGTCGGGCGCGGACACCGGGGCCAGGATAGATCGCTGGGAATCGAGCGACGCAGGCGACCCGGTGAGTCGCTCGTGTCGCGGCAGGCCGTCGGCGGGAAGCTCGTAGTAGTCGCCCACCTGGGCGACGTACACGTGGCCGAGCAGGCGGAGTCCCGTGGGCTCGTCGAGCGTCCCGGCCGCGATGCTGACCGTGTCTCGCGCGGGCGCATCCCAGAACAGGCTGGATCCGCACTCGCCGCAGAATCCCCGCCTCGCTCCGCTCTCGCTGAGAGGGCCGGCGACCCACCGAAGCCCGCTCTCCTCGCACAGCACGAGGTCCTCCCGTCGCGCTGCTGTTGCCGCGAACACGTGCCCGCTCCAGCGGCGGCACTCGACGCAGTGGCAGAGCAAGACGTCGCGGAGTGGCCCGTGCACCTCGTAGCGCACCGCCCCACAGAGGCACCGGCCGGATGCGTGCGTGTCGGGGCTCATGCAGGACGGCGATCGGGGCCGGCGCGGATGGCCTCGGGTGCGCTGCGCGCGAAGCTGGCAGGACCGAACAGGAGGTGTGGAATGGCGACTGTCTCGCACGAGCCGTCGCGGGCTGTCCGGGAGCGGCCGGGGTGGTCTCTCCAGCTTCTCGTCCCCGAGATGTGGGCGTCCCTGGCGATCGCCGTCATGTGGCTTGCCGTGCTGTTCGATGCGATCTTCGGCCCGGACATCGTGTCGACCAGTGGCACGACAGGAGTGGGAACCAGCACGACCGTTCCGTCGGCTGTCGCCGTGGCGCTCTTCGCGTTCCTCGCGACGTGGGTCGTCGCACGGCACGGCTTCGGCGATCGACGACGGGAGTGACCGCCGTCCGGCAGGCGATCGCCGGGAGCGTCACCGGGCTGCTGTCGCCGCCAGCTCTCGCTCGATCGCCTGCCCGAGCTCGCGCGGCTTGAAGCCGAAGGGCCCTTCGCCACCCTGGTATGCGATGCGCCCGTCGGTGCCGATCAGGTACAGGCGATCGGGCCAGCCGCCGTACGCGGAGGCGACGGCGTTGTCGACACCGTCGACGACCGTGAGCATGCTGATCTCGAGGTTGGCCGCGCAGGTCGAGGCGACGGCACGGCGCTCGTCGTCGGTCGTCGGCTCGTGCACGGCGATGCCGGAGCGACGGTTCTCGGGGAGGATCCACCCTTCCTCGGGGTGCGCCTCCCGGATGTAGACGACCACGAAGTGCACGCGGTTGCCGTGCCGCGCGGCGAGCTCCTCGAGCGTCCCAACCTGGGCGCGAAAGGGCGGTCAAGTGTACGAGCCGAAGACCAGGGCGACGGGTTGCTCGGCGACGAGCGAGCGCAGCCGGACGCTGCCGGCGCCGTCGAGACGCGCGAGCTCGAACTCCGGGGCGACGTCGCCCACCGCGACCTTCGCCGTCATCAGGTTGCGGTACTCCTCGCTGCCGACCACGTCCTGCAGTGTCAGCGGCGAGTCCTGCGCGGCGTTGCCGCGGCCGTGCCGCAGCTGCGAGACGACCATGCCCGGAATCGACCAGCGTCGGTCGACCGGGCTGCCGCGAGAGACGGTGCGCATGTAGCCGAGGATGTCCCGTGGAGTCGGCACGACGTCGAGCCTAGCGCCGGAGGACGTAGATCGTCGGGCAGGTCTTCCCGAGCAGCTGGTAGATCCCCCAGAGCAGGCCGGCGCGCACCGCTTCGACTCGCGCGCCGGCCGTGATGCTCGACCGCTTCGCGTTCCCGGCGGTGCAGGCGTGACAGCGCGAGGAGGTCGGCCGCGACGTCCCAGCGTCCCGTCCTCGATCATCCGCTCGCGCCATTCGCCCTGGAGCCGCTCGACGCTCACGACCTCGAATCCCGCCTCGCGCGCGGTCGCCTCGAAGAACCGAGCCGACATGTTCTCGGCGACCGTCGCGGTCGCCTCGAAGAGCCGCCGCGCCTCCTCGGGCTCGCACGCGACCTCCGCGAACGTCTGGTAGACGAGGATCGAGCCGCCTGGGCGGAGGACGCGCACGAGCTCTCGGAGGGAGGGAGCGAGCCGCACGTGGTTCAGGACGTCTCGGCACCAGACGAAGTCGATCGAGGCGTCTCCGAGCGGCAGTGACTCGAGCCCGCCCTGGACGACGTCGATCCGGTCCTCGAGCCCGGCCGCGGCAACGCGCTCGCGCGCCCGGTCGACGTGCAGCGAGACCGGGTCGACGGCGACCGCGCGGCAGTGGAGCCGTCGTACGAGCTCGATCGCGTGAACGGCGTCGCGTGCTCCGGCGTCGAGGACGAGGTGGTCGGGGCCGACGCCGAGGCGGGCGAACTCGTCGTAGAGCATGGTCGTCGCACGCGGCGAGAGTGACTGTCCGAGCTCGACATCGAGCGCCGACAGGTCCTCGGCCCAGAGCTCGCCGTAGAGCTCCTCGGACGAGACGCTCGGCTCGGTGTCCCGCGCAGGCTCGGAGTTGCGGCGTCTCTCGGGCACCGACACATCATGCCGCGACGCCTCGTCCGGCGGGGCCGACCCCGATCGATTCCGGCGAGCGTGGGCTTCGAGCGGGCGGTACTAGGCTCCCGTGGATGAGGCGGGAGGACGGCGCTTTCTGGGACGACGTCTACCTGAGCCGGGGCGATGCCGCCGTGAGTTGGTATCAGGAGACGCCTCGAGTCTCCCTCGACCTGATCGGCGCGCTCGACCTGCCGCGAGATGCTCCGATCGTCGACGTGGGAGGCGGGGCGTCGACCCTCGTCGATGGGCTCGCCCGGCAAGGAAGGACCGACGTCACGGTGCTCGACATCTCCTCTGTCGCGCTGGACGCGGCACGGGCGCGTCTCGACGAGCCGTCGAAGATCCGCTGGGTTCACTCCGACGTCCTCGCCTGGAGACCGGACCGGCGGTACGCGTTGTGGCACGACCGCGCCGTGTACCACTTCCTGGTCGCGGCCGCCGACCGGCGGCGTTACCTGACGACGCTGAGCACGGCGCTCGGCACCGACGGCGCGGTCGTCATCGGCGTGTTCGCGCCGGACGCACCCGACCGATGCTCGGGTCTCCCGGTCGCCCGCTATTCGGCTGAAGGCGTGGCGTCCGCGCTCGGTGCCGAGTTCGCCGTGGTCGAGTCGCGCCGCGAGGTCCACATGACCCCGGGCGGAAAGCCGCAGCCGTTCACATGGGTGGCGGCGCGGAGGAACCCGGGCCGAGCCGCGCCTCGGTAGCACCGTCCGTCGGCCTGTCGTGGCCGGCGTGCTCAGCCGAAGCCGGCGAGGAGGCGGGCCGCCCGACTCGGGTCGGCGGTGTCGCAGTCCTCCAGGAGCGATTCGACCGTCGTCCGGATCGCGACCTTCGCGTCGGGAGAGACCCCGTCGATCTGGTCGGCGAGCTTCTCGAGCTCGTCGACCCAGTCCGTGTCCCGCCGTCCCTGGAACAGCCGTGCCGCAGTGCGCATGGAGGGTTCCTCTCCGCAGGTGTTGTCTGTGCCGCTTACACCAGGTCGGCGCGCAAGCCGTCGAGGCATCTCCCTGGACGGAGTGAGGAACGTCCCTCGTTCGAGGGCTCTGACGTCGTGCTCGCGCGGAGATCAGGAGCCGGCTGCGGACAGGGCTTGCCGGACGACGGTGGCCATCTGGTGCGGGAGGTCGGCGACGAGGGTACGGCGTTGTCTCGCCGTGAGGCTGCGCTCGAGCGCGCTCCCGAGCAGCTTCGGGCTGCAGCGTCGAGCCGTGTAGTCGGCGATCTCTTCGCGCATGATCGAGTAGTAGAGATCCGCGGGGTAGGCAGACTCGGGCCCGGAGTGCGCGAGGAAGTAGAGCGCCGTGTGGGCGAAAGCGCTCGCGTCGCTGCGGCAGGCCGGCGAGCCCGGGTTGGCCGTGGGTACGGAGATCGTGTCCGGCGGGTACACGTCGTAGGCAGGCCTCGTCGCCTGTCCGGGCGCACGGGCGTTCGGCGCCGAGCTGCCGCAGCCGGTCAGCGTCGCGGCCGACAGGACCAGGACGGCGACGGTGTACCGGAGCGTCCCCACGGCTGGATCATCCTAGGACGCTTCGCAGACGGTCGGCGCGGTGCCTGAGCACCCGCTCGAAGTCCTACCATCGGCGGACCGATCGAGCTCGGGACCGCAGCCGGGCGGCTCTCGCCGTCTCTCCGGCGAAGCCGTTCGTAGGGTTCCAGCGAGGGGACGATCCAGGAGACGCGCGTGCTCGAGCCCGGGCTCGTCGCGTTCCCGGCCTGCGACGGCGCGACCGCAGGCGTGCGCGGCCTCACCGACTGGTATTTCGCGCACACGACCGAGCCTTGCACTTGATCTCCAACCCGCCCCTGTGAAACCGTGGATCGCAAGAGTCCAGCGAGGAGGCGGGAGAGATGGCGAAGTTCCTGGTGCGGGCGTCGTACACGGCTGAGGGTGCGAAGGGCGTTCAGAGCGCAGGTGGAACGAGCAGGCGGGACGCCGTGGCCAAGATGGCCGAGGGGCTCGGAGGGAGCCTCGAGAGCTTCTATTTCGCCTTCGGCGGGACCGACGTCTACACGGTTCTGGACCTCCCTGACAATCAGAGTGCAGCGGCGGCGTCGATCGCGGTCAACACCGCTGGAGGAGCGGCGACGGAGGTCGTCGTGCTGCTGACACCGGAGGAGATCGACGCGGCAGCCAAACTCTCGGTCGATTACCGCGCGCCCGGATCCTGACCGTTTCCGCGTCATCCTGGCGCGGCTGACATTCACCGACCCACGCCCGGGAACCCGAACCCTGAAACAAGGAGCCGCCGGCGCCGGCATGCCGATGCACCACCGGTGACGCACGAGCCGGGCATTACCGGCACGCCTGACACGTCTGTCCCGCTCAACCATGCGCTTGCCGCGTGGCTGAGCGGGTCGAAGAGGCGCATACGGGATTCGAACCCGTGCCGCCGCCGTGAGAGGGCGGTGTCCTAGGCCACTAGACGAATGCGCCCTGGAACGGCCGGTAGTGTAGCGGCCTTCCGGGCGGCGTTGCGTGGGCTCGAGCCGCCGGTGCTACTGCGAGCGCCTCGCCGCCGCGACGCCGGCGCCGACGGCGCAGACCGCCCCGAGAGCTCCGAGCGTCGTCCACGCGAGGCCGCGCCCGGCCGGCGCCGCGGCAACCGCGATCACGAGCGATGCGGCGCCAAGTCCCGCCGCGGCGAGCAGTCCGAGGGCGACGGCCCGTCGGCGGACGACGGCCGCCTCTGCCGCGATCTGCCAGCGCTCGTCGAGCGACCACGCCGCCAGCTCGCCGGCGAGGAGCAGCGCAACGGCCACGAGGGGGGCCGCCTCGTCGACCGCGCGGCCGCTCACGGCGAGCGACAGCGTGTACGCCGCGCCGAGCAAGACGAGGGCCCACACGAGCAGCTCCTGCATCCCCCGCAGCAGCACGGCGGCGAGCAACACGGCTCCGACGGCGCCGACCGCGGCGACGAGGCCGCCGACCTGGCTGGCGCGTGCGACCGCGTACGCGAGCACGCCCGCGTAGGCGAGCACCGCACCGAGCGCCAGCGCTAGGCGCGCGCGGGCCCGGCGAAGCGCCGTAATGCCGCCACCTCCTCCAGTGGGACGTTGAGCGGCTGGCCCTCGCGCCACTCGACGACGGGTACCCCGGCCTGTTCGTAGCGGGCGCGGAGCGCCGCGCGCGACAGCTTCCATACGCGGTAGGAGAGCTGCGAGAGCGCGTCGTCGGCGGGCTGCACGAAGGGGACGGGGGAGACCTCCACGACGACGAGGTCGAACCCGCGCGCCCGCAGGTCGAGCATCGCTCCGGCCGACCGCGGGTCGAGCAGCGGCGTCAGCGCGAGCACGAGCGCCTTCGGCGGCAGCGTTCGCGGCGGCAGCACGTCGACACCGCGCGAGGCGAAGCTCAGCACGATGTCGGTCTGCAGCAGCGAGTCGACGATCTTGTAGAGCTGAAGCGTCCCCGACGACGGCAGGAGCCACGTGAGGAAGCCGCCGAAGCTGACGAGCCCGACCCGGTCCTTCCGCTGCAGGTAGCGATGGGCGAGCGAGACGGCGGCGCGCACCGCCATGTCGTGCGTGCCGCGGCCCCCGGTCCGCACCTCGGCGAACGTGTCGAGGAAGAGGACGACGTCGGCGTTCCGTTCCGGATGCTGCTCGTTCACCCAGAGGTCGCCGCGGCGGGCGCTCGCCCGCCAGTTGATCCGGCGCACCCTGTCGCCGAGGTGCCCACCGGCGCACGTCGGCGAACTCGATCCCCTCGCCCTTCGCCCGCGAGACCTGGTTGCCGACGAACGCCTGCGTCTCGAGCGGCGGCAGCAGCGCCCTGAGCGTCTCGACGCTCGGGTAGACGCGCAACGCCTGCGGCGTCCCCACCGCCAGCTCCCAGGAGTGGAAGCCGAGCGCGTCCCGTCCGCGCAACAGCAGCGGGCCGATGCGGAAGGCTCCCCACCGGTCACAGCGGAGCGGCAGCTCGAGGGTCCGTGTCTCTCCCTCGGCGAGCGCGACCGCCCGTGGATTCGGCGCGGCCGTGGCGACCAGCTCGTCGGGGAGCGGTAGATAGACGTCGAGGCGGTCGGCGCCCGTGCCGGACGAGAGTCGGACCGTCGCCACCGTCGTGTCTCCCTCGAGCGCGCGCTCCCGGTCGAGGGCGAGCTCGGCCGTGGGCTGCGGAGCGCGGGCGATCACCGCGCCCGCGAGCGCCGCGAGCGCGAACGGCGCGGCGAGCGCGACCAGCTCGACCCGGCCGAGCGCCAGACCCGCGAAGAGCCCTGCCGCAGCGAGGCCGACGTAGCCGGAGAGTCGCGGCGAGACGAGTTGTGTCAACGCGCCGCCTCGCGGAGCGCGTCCTCCGCGGGCGGCGTCGGCACCGTCTCGAGCGCCTCGACGACGACGTCCTCGCCGCGGACGCGCTGCACCCACAGCTCGGGCCGCAGCGTCAGCCGGTGGGCGAGCGCCGGCACCGCGACCGCCTTGACGTCCTCGGGGACGACGAAGTCGCGACCGGAGAGCGCCGCCTTCGCTCGCGAGAGCTTGAGGAGCGCGAGGCTTCCGCGCGGGCTCGCCCCGACGGCGAGACGCCGGGAGGTGCGGGTCGCCGCCACGACGTCGACGATGTAGCCCTCGATCGCCTCCGAGACGTGCACGCGCTCGAGCGACCGTTGCATCTCCACGAGCGTCGGTGCATCGACGACCTGGCGCAGGACGAGGTCGTCCTGGCCGCGGTCGAGCCGACGCCGCAACATCTCGATCTCGTCGTCGCGTTCCGGATAGCCGACCGCGATGCGGACGAGGAAGCGGTCGAGCTGCGCCTCGGGCAGCGGGTACGTCCCCTCGTACTCGATCGGGTTCTGGGTCGCGAGCACGAGGAACGGCGGTTCCAGCCGGTGCGTGTCGTTCTCGATCGTGACCTGCCGCTCCTGCATCGCCTCGAGCAGCGCCGCCTGCGTCTTCGGCGGAGCGCGGTTGATCTCGTCGGCGAGGAGGAGGTTGGCGAAGATCGGGCCCGGCCGGAACTCGAACTCGACGCTGCGCTGGTTGAAGATCGAGGAGCCGGTCACGTCGGAGGGCATCAGGTCGGGCGTGAACTGGATGCGGGCGAAGTGGAGAGAGCTCGCCTGCGCGAACGAGCGCGCGATCAGCGTCTTCGCGAGTCCCGGGTAGTCCTCGAGGAGGACGTGGCCGTCGCTCAGCAGGGCGAGCAGGATCAGCTCGAGCGGCCCGCGCTTGCCGACGACCGAGCGCTCGACCTCGTCGAGGATGCCGGTCGCTCGATCCCGCAGCTCGGCCAGCTCCATCACAGGGCCTCCAGCCGCTCGACGACCGCCTGGACGCGGGCGAGCGGCAGACCGGGCGCGTTCCGGTCGGCGGGCTCCGGGCGATCCGGGCGCAGCAGCTCCCACGCGTCCTCCCCGAGCAGCGCCTCCGCCTCGCGGGGCCGGCGCGCGAGCTCGACGCCGTGCGCAGCAAGGAGTTCGCGCGCGGCCGCGGCCTCGCGGAGGAGCGGCAGCAGGCGCCGCTGCGCGTGGCCCGCGCTCGCCATCCCGAGCGTCAGCTCACGCTCGGTGCGGACGAGCTCGGGCGGTCGCATCGGCCGCTCGTCGCGGGGATGCAGCGCGCGCTCGAACTGCGACCCCCGGCGCAGCTCCTCGGCCGGCCGCGCGATCCGCGCCAGCGTCGCGAGCCCGAACGCCGCCAGCGCGAGGACGTAGATCGCGAGCATGCGCTCGACGGCGAGCGGCCGTACCGCCAGCCCGATTCCGAGCAGGGCAGTCGTCGAGACGAACGTGCCGGCGACACGGCGCCACTCCCTCATACGGGCACCGTCACCGGCGCAGGTGCCCGCAGCTCGTCACGTACCGCGACGAGCGCATCGACTGCCTCGTCCCTCATCCGTGGCTCAGGATCATGCTGGCTGAACTTTGCCCATTCGAAGAGATCCGTGAGGCGGCGGACGGCAGCGGAGCTCGTCTCGAGCTCGAGGAGCGCACGCTCGAGGTACTCGAGCGGCGCCTCCGCCGGGCGGCGCGGCAGCCCGGCGGCCGCGAGCGCACGCTCCATCCGCGCGTAGGCGGCGATGATCGCCTTTCGCAGGTCGGGCTCCGAGAGGAGATCGTCGAGCGACTCGTCGAGCGCGAGCGACAGGGCCTGCTGGGGAGCGCGGCGGGACGGGACCGCGAGGCGGCGTCGTGAGCGCGCCGCGAGGACGGCGACGCCCGCGGCGGCGAGCAGCGCGAGCACGATCGTGACCTCGTCCCAGCGCAGGTGGGCGCCGCGCGTCTCCTTCGAGGATGGCGCGAGCGAGCTCGTCTGTGTCTGCGTCGCAGAGTTCTGGTTCTGTTGCTCGAGCTTCTGCAGACGCTTCTCGAACCCGCTGTGGACGAGGGCCCAGCCGAGAACGAGCGCGCCGACGAGGCCGAGCATCGAGGTGAGGTAGTGCCGCCCCGGGGCGGGAAGGCCGCTCCGCTGCGGGCGGAGGAATGCGGCGGAGACGACGAACGCGAGGGAGAGCGCAGCCCCGACGAGCACGATCGTCGTGAAGAGGTAGTCGAAGAAGCCTGCGGTCGGCCCGCTGCCGCTGCCTCCGCCGGTCAACGGCCGGCCGCGGCTCGCCACCGCCGCCAGCACGAGCATGCCGGTGACGGCGACCCCCAGCGGCACGAGGACGCGTCGACTCACGTGCGTGCCTCTCCGCGGGCCGTGGCCGGACGCATCACCCCGGGAGTGTCGCAGGCGCCGGTGGGCTCCGTAGATCGCCGCACGTTTCCTCGGCGCCTCCGCGGATGCGGTCGCTTCGTCCGTCCTCGACCATCCGGGCGAAGGAGGGACCTTTGGCGGTGCCCCTGGAGGCAAGACCGATCTCGCCCGGCAGGCGGCGGCGGAGCCGGCGCCATGAGGTCCCCGCGCTACTGCTGCGCGGGTGGCGTCCGCGACGCGTCCTGCGGCCGGATGAAGAGCGCGAGCTCGCGCGGCTGGCGGCAGGCGGCGACCCTCGTGCCCGCCAGGCGTTGATCGAGGCGAACCTGCGGCTCGTGGTCGCGATGGCACGGCGGTACCAGGGGCTCGGCCTGCCGTTCCCCGACCTCGTCCAGGAGGGCACGGTCGGTCTCATCCAGGCGGTCGACCGGTTCGACTGGCGGCGCGGACGTCGGTTCTCGACCTACGCTGCGTGGTGGATCAGGCAGGCGATCCGGCGTGCGCTCACCAACGACTCGCGCACGATCCGGCTGCCCAGCCGGCTGGTGGCGAAGCAGCTGGCGACGCGGCGGGCGGCGGCGACGCTCGAGGCCGGGCTCGGGCGGGCGGCGACGGTGGAGGAGATCGCCTCCGCGACCGGCTACGACGCGGAGGCCGTCGCCGGTGTCGAGCAGGCGCCGCTCGCGTCGGCGTCCCTGAACGACACGGTCGGCGGCGACGACGGAGGCGGCGCTCAGCTGGTGGAGCTCGTCGCCGATGCGGCCGCGCGCGATCCGCTCGTCGAGGCGGAGGGCTCTGCGCGTGCGGCTGCGGTGCGCGATGCGCTGAAGGCGCTCAGGCCGCGCGAGCGCGAGATCGTCGCGAGCCACTTCGGGCTGGACAAGGAGGCGCAGACGCTCGAGCAGATCGCCGGGGATCTCGATCTCGCTCCGGAGCGCGTACGGCAGATCGAGCAGCACGCGCTGGCGGTTCTGGCGCGGCGCCTCTCCCCGTAGACCCCGGGGACACCCCGGTGACGCCGCTGCGTGCCTGCCGGACGGACAGGCGGGACGGTCGCCTCGAGCGATGCCCCGGAGAAGGAGAACGAGGACGCGGTTCGAACGCCACGAGGTGCTCTCGATGCCGGTGACCGAGAGGCAGCCCCGTTGGAGCGAGCCGTGAGCGAACGGCGCAGCTTCACGACCGAGGAGGCGCGCGAGATCGGTGCGGAGATCGGCATCGACTGGGCAACCTCCCCGTTCGACGTCGAGGAGTTCCGGGCGGGCATGGACGTCGAGCTCGAGCACGGCCTGCACGATCTGGCGACGAACGTCACCGACGACGACCCGCGCGTGACCGCGAAGATCGCGAGAGCGCACCTGAACGAGTTCCCCGACTACTACACCCGCCTCGAGCGCATGGAGGAGGAGGCGAAACGGGACTGGGGAGGACGCTGAGCCCTTACGGGCAGTGGACCTCGATCGGCCTGGCGTAGCCGGGCGGCACGACGAAGATCGTCTGGTCGCGCAGGACCTGTGAGCTCCACGGCACCCGGGGCGGCGCCCGGAAGACGTCGACGTGCGGGCCGAGGATTGCGCCGCCGGTGTCGGCGGCGGTGAACCAGCCGTTGCTCGGCGTGTTGCAGTAGGCGGGGACGAAGAGGCTGCTGCCGTAGGGGATCAGGCGGGGATCGACCGCGGCGTCCTGCCAGTAGGAGAGCGGCAACGACCGTCCGGCGGCGAACTGCGGCCTGCCGGCGGGAGGCACCTCGCGGGCCGGGGAGCCCGCGGACCAGCGACCGTGGGGGAGCGGGTACGTGACGGCGCCTTCGGGGTTGATCCACGTCGGGCCGATCCAGGCCGGAAAGCCGTTGTCCCACGCGCCGGGCGCCCGCGAGCACGGGAGCGTTGCGCGACCGCGACCGTTGCGCCAGGTGAGGCTGTACGGGCCGGCGAAGTGGTAGAAGCGCCCGTCCGCGCCGATGCCCTCGCCCTGCATCGCGAGCCCGCGCGCGCTGTAGAGCCAGTCGACCCGGTGACGACCGGGGAGGCCCGGAGCCTTGACTAACCGGCCGTCGAACCAGCGCTCGGGCGCCGGGAAGTACTCGGTCACGAGCACGTGCGAGAGCCAGCGCGGCCGCTTCACCAGGTGCACTTTCGGGGGTGTCACCGGCGGCGGGCAGCCGCCCGCACGTGCGAGCGCGCGCGACGCGAAGGCCCCGCCCGACGCGGGCCCGGCGACCGCGAGCCCGGCGGCGAGTGCCGTCAACCCGGCGACGAGCATCGTCGGCGTCCTGACCGACCCCGAACGCACCCTCGTCGTTGTAGCGAAGCGCGCGGACGTGCCGGCTACGACTCCCGGCGGCGGAGCCAGAAGAAGAGTCGCCGCCAGAGGTTCGTCGGATGCTCGTGCCGCTGGATCGGCGCGAGCGCGTCTCCTTCGAGCTCGCGCAGCTCGGCGCCCACCTCCTCGCCGAGGCCGCCTTTCGAGTCGGGCTCGATCTCGGCGCTCGTCGCCGGCTCGAGGTACTCCGGGAGCGCGTCGGCCTGCTCTCTCGTCAGCGAGAGGTGAACCGTTCCCTCGCTGATCGACGCGACCTGCTCCGCGGGAACGTAGCGCGGCTGGCCGAGAGCGCTCGTCGCGACGGCGAGCCCGTCGAAGATGTCGCGACCGTCGTCGCCTGCGACCTCGTCGACCTCGCCGACCTCGCTTCCGTCGGCCGCGACCACCTTCCAGCCGGGGCGTATCAGCAGCCAGGAGACGGGCTCGTCCACGGTCGGATCCTGACACATCCCTCGGCGCACCGGCACCCGAGGTCTCCGGCGCCCCCGCGCGACGTCCGAGCTCTGCCGCGGCGGTCTCTAGCCGTCGACGAACGTGAGCGCGGGCTCGAGGTCCTCGCGGTGCGCCCTCGCCTCTGCCGAGGGGATGAGGAGGGCGGCGAGAGTGCAGACGGCCAGGAAGCCGGCGCCATCACGAAGCTGTCGGTGAAGCCGGTGACGGCGGGCAGTCCGTCGCCGCCGACGTGGTCGGTGACGAGGGTGGCCGCTATCTGGCCGCCGATGGCTCCCCCGATCGTGCGCATGACCGTGTTCATCCCGCTCGCCGCACCCGTCTGGGAGGCGTCGACCGCCTGCACGACGAGATTCCCGAGCGCGGCGAAGGCGAGACCGATCCCGATGCCGAGCAGGGCGGCGCTGGCGAGCATGTCGTAGGGGTGGGCGTGCGCGACCGCGATCAGCGCGAACGACGCCGTCGTGACCACCGACCCGGCCACGGCCGCCCGCTTGGAGCCGAAACGGGCCGCGATCGCGCCCGACGCGAATCCGACGACGACCATTCCGAGCGTGGAGGGGAGCAGGTAGAGGCCGGACGCGACGACCGAGGCGCCGAACCCGAAGCCGGTGCTCTTCGGGAGCTGCGCGAACTGCGGGAAGATGATGAAGGACGAGTACATGCCGGCGCCGAGCAGGAACGCGGTCAGGTTCGTCGTCCAGACGCCGCGGATCCGCATCATCGTCATGTCGATCAGCGGCTCGCGGCTCCGGCTCTCGACCGCGACCCAGGCGCCGCGAGATGGCGAGGCCGGCTGCCAGCAGGCCGAGCGTCCGGGCAGAGCCCCAGCCCCAGCTTGTCGTCTCGCTCATCGCGAGCAGCATCGCCGAGATGCCCGCGCTCATCAGGGCGGCGGCGAGCCAGTTGACCCGCCCGGGCACGCGCACCGGCGACTCGGGGACGAACCGCCAGGTGCAGAACGTGGCCACGACGATGACGACGAGCGGCATCCAGAACAGCCACTGCCAGCTCAGGTGCTCGACGATCAGGCGCGCCGACGACGATACCGACGCCGGCGCCGATCCCCAGGATCGCCGACAGCAGGCCGATGCTGCCCGCGACCTGCCTGCGCGGGAACTCGTCCCGGACGATCCCGAACGCGAGCGGGAAGATGCCGCCCGCCACCCCCTGCATCACGCGCGCGACGATCAGGAGGGCCAGCGTGTGGGAGAGCGCCGCCAGCAGGGTGCCGGCAGCGAGCGCCACGAGCGTCCACACGAGCACCCGCTCCTTGCCGTACATGTCGCCCAGGCGTCCGAGGATCGCCGTTCCCACCGACGCGGAGAGGAGGTAGCCGGTCAGCAACCAGGCAACGCCGGTCTCAGAGGCGTGCAGGCTGTGCTGGATCGTCGGCAGCGCCGGCACCACGGCCGAGCTCAGGACCGAGTAGGCGAACCCCGAGACCGACAGGACGGCGAGGGTCACCGCCGGGCGAGCGCGCTCACGGGTGTCCACCACCGTCACCCGGGCAGCTTAGTGCGGCACGGGAACGTGGAGAAGACCCGCTCCTTCCCTGATCGCGCGCAATCGAGTGCGTGCCCGATCAGAAGACGGTCACGAGCGCGATCGAGAGCCCGGCATAGACGGCGATGACGGCCCAGAAGTAGACCGGGGACTTCTCGCGTGAGACGGTGCGTCCCCGGGCGCCGGATCTCGCATACACCCTGCCGGTCCACGCGCTGTACGTCGTGTACGCGGCCAGGGCGACGCCGATCGCCGGGAACATCAGGCCTCCTTCCGGTGGGGCCTCCCGGTGAGGGCTGCGCCCACGAGGCCCGCGCTCGATGTGGCGGTCATCGTGTCGGTATCGGCCGCGGCTGCGGCGCACATGAGGGGCTGCGTCGCCGCTCGCCGACGCGCGCCTCCGGCACGTGAAGTTCGACCAGGAGGGCGCCCGGGTGGCGGCCGGGCTCGCGCCGCCCTCGCCGGTGCGGATGCCGTGCCATTTCACCTCCCGCTCGACCGGCCAGGTGTGCGCGGCCAGGGTCGTCTGCCAGAGGTCGCGGAGGGCGTGCCAGTCGCGGTCGCGCAGCGCG
This sequence comes from uncultured Thermoleophilia bacterium, assembly GCA_963762675.1. Taxonomy (GTDB): domain Bacteria; phylum Actinomycetota; class Thermoleophilia; order Gaiellales; family Gaiellaceae; genus Palsa-739. Next base: position 1,042,480 of record CAVXLS010000003.1, read on the forward strand.
ACGCCGCCGAGGGCGAAGAAGCGCCGCTCGGTGAGCTGTCCGGATTCGTCGAGGAAGAGGAGGTGCATGGTCGTATCGGTACGCGGGTCGTCTTCTTTTGTCAACCAGCGAGGCGTAAGGTTGCCGTCCGATACGGGCGACATGGTTGGTACATGTCCGTTTCGACCGGTATCGGTGGTGTCCCGGGACGCGTGCGCAGGCGGCAGGAGGTGCCGGCGCCGGCCGCCTATGCGGTCTTCGACTGTGAGACGACCGGGACGACGCCCGGGGAGGACGAGATCGTCTCGCTCGCCCTGGTGCGGCTCGACCCGGAAGGCGCCGAGACGGCTCGCCATGTGACGCTCGTCCGTCCGTCAGGGCCGATCCCGGCCGAGGCGACCGCCGTGCACGGGATCGGCGACGCCGACGTCGCAGACGCGCCCGCCTTCGCCGAGATCGCCGAGGAGCTGCTCGGGCTGCTGGCGGGGGCGGTGTTCGTCGCCCACAACGCCCGCTTCGACCTGGCGATGCTGCAGGATGCGTTCGCCCGTGCCGGTATCGACTACCGCCCGGCGGGGGTGGCGTGCACGCTGGAGGCGTTCCGGCTGCTGGAGCCGCTCGCGCACGACCATCGGCTGGAGTCGATCTGCGAGCGGCGCGGGATCGTGCTCGAGGACGCGCACGAGGCGCTCGCCGACGTGCTGGCCACAGCGGCGCTGCTGCGGGTCCTGCTGCTCGACGAGGGCATCGCGCCGGAGACGGTCGAGCTCGATCTCGCCGCCTACATGCGGCTCCGCTCGCGCGGCGACACGCGGCCCGCCTCGGAGGGGCAGATCCGCCGCGTGTTCGGGATGGCACGCTCCGCCGGTTTGCTCTGTCCCGACGGCCGCGTCGACCGGGAGCGTGTCATTGCGCTCGTCGAGCAAGTCACCGGCTCCCCCGACGTCGACGCGCTGACCCGGGAGCAGGTGCAGGACGTCTACCACGAGCTCGAACGGCTGATCGCGGCAACGCCACCCGCACGGGCGGCGTGAGGCGAGCTCCGACGTTGCCGGCGCCGGCTGCGGCAGCTCGGAATGGTCGCCGCGGCTGCGGCTGCCGCCGGGAACACTCGTGAGGCTGCGGGGCAGGGACTCGAACCCCAACTTCCTGATCCAGAGTCAGGCGTCCTACCATTAGACGACCCCGCAACGGGTCGAGCCGCAGTGTAGCGACCTCGTTCCCGGGGTCATCCGCGCCCGCCGCGGGCCCCTGTCGCGTCAGATCTCGAGGCGGTAGACCGGCACCAGGCGCTGCTCGGTCTCGGTGTCGATGTGCGCGACCACCTCGACGTACGGCTCCAGGCCGGAGCCGCGGAGCTTCGCCTTCAGGAGGTCGTCCACCTGGAAGATGCCGGAGCTGTTGTTCATCAGGATCTCGATCAGGATCGGCCTGTCCGGGCCGTCGGAGATCGTCACGTCCTCGATCGCGGCGGCGGAGAGGGAGTGCATCGAGACGCGTCCCTTCTCGAAGGGGATCCGCGAGCGCCCCTTCGCCATGTCGAGTGCGTCCGCGACCCGGATCAGGCCGGCCTCGATCGTGAGCGGCTGGCCGTCGGCGCGGTGGCTGATGATCGCCTGCAGCACCTCGGAGACGATCACCGTGCGATCCGGCTCGTCGTAGAGGCCGGTCAGCAGCTCGCGCAGCTTGGGCTCGGAGAGGAAGAGCGAGAAGTCCTCGTGGCCGTGGCGGTGGATGGACATGCCGACGCAGTGCATGAGCGCCGCGAGCGTGACGACGACCTCGGCGTCCTCCTGGGCGAGTCCGAAGTCGCGGACCACTCCGGGCTCGACTCCGTGCCGCGTCAGCTGGCGGAGGAGCTTCAGGGCGATGTTCGTGACGATCTGGATATGCACCCAGGAGTGGTCGTTGATCCCCAGCCGTGCGACCGCGTTGACGTTGGCGACGTGCCACCAGCCCTTCAGCTGGGGATCCGCGTTCACGCGCTCGATCAGCGTCCGCAGCTTCCGGTTGCCGCGAACCGGCACGTTGATCCGCATCCGCCCGATCGCCTCGGCCGGGGTCAGGCGCGCTTCGCGCTCGGCCTCCTCGGGCGCGGGCTGCTCGATCCGCTCGGCGGCTTCGTCGTCCACCACGCCGCAGTCTACGCGGGTGGCTCCTCGTCCCAGATCGACCGCCAACGGTCGTCGGGCGGCGGCTCGGGCAGCACCGGCCGCTCGGGCTCGGTGAGCCGGTAGTAGAGGACGGTGAGGACGTGCGCCTGATAGGGGACGGCGATCGCGCCCGCGACGGTTCCGCCGAGCCAGACGGCGAGGAAGGTGGGCAGGAACCCGAACGCGAGCGTGATCATCGCGGACGCGATGCCCGTCAGCAGGTTCGCGGCGACCACGAGCACGAGCACGCGCCCGGTGGCTCCGGAGACGAGCGCCGAGGAGCGTCGGAACGCTTCCCGCGCGCCGAGCCCCTCGATCATCACGAGCGGCACGACGAGCGCCCAGCGCGCGATCGCGATCAGGCCCGGCACGACCAGGAGCAGGAAGCCCACCACGACGCCGACGCCGTAGAGGAGCGACGCCCCGACGAGCGTGCCGAGGCGGCCGCGGGTCCGGTCGTAGTAGACGGCGACCTTCGCGGGCTGCCTGCCCTCGTGCAGGTCCCGGACGACCTCGACGAGCGCTCCCTGGACGAGGAGTCCGCCGACGAGCGCGAGCACGAGCGAGACGAACGTCGTCCCGAGCGTCGCACTGCGGGCGGCGAGCGCGTCGGCCAGCGCGATCACGGCGAACACGAGCCCGGCGACGACGATCGAGCGCCGGATCAGGCGCCGGTAGACGCCGAGCGCGTCGGAGAGGACACCCGAGACGGTCATGTCGCGCCTGACTCTACGTGGGGTGGGGCCCGGGCCCCGTGGCGGAGGCTGCTCGTCGTTCCAGATCGAGTCCGGCCTCTGGCCCCGCGTCGTCCAGAGGCTTGAAACCTTCTCCCGCCGGACACCCCGAAAGCCGGGGGCCAACCAGATGCGTGAGCGACGTTGGCCGCAGACGCAGCGCCTTGCTTCGCCCTGCGTCCGTCTGGGAGCGACTCAACGGTCGCGCGCGCAGGGGAGACCGTGCTCTCCCCGGAGCGCTGAGCGCGAAAAGCCTCGCCACCCACGTGGAGGAGGGGGTCCGTGGGGGACCAGGGGTTCCCCCACGAGCCTAGGCGGCCCAGTCGCCGTAGAGGCTCGTGTAGAGCCCTCGCCGCTCGAGGAGCTGCTGGTGCGAGCCCTGCTCCACGATCTGGCCCTGCTCGAGGACGACGATCAGGTCTGCGTCGCGGATCGTCGAGAGGCGGTGGGCGATGATGAAGGCAGTCCGGTCGGCGAGGAGCGTCCGCAGCGCTCGCTCGATCGTGCGCTCGGTGCCGATGTCGACCGACGAGGTCGCCTCGTCGAGCACGAGGATCCGGGGGTCGGCGAGAAGCGCGCGGGCGAACGCGACGAGCTGGCGTTCTCCGAGCGAGAGCCGGGAGCCGCGCTCGCCGAGCTGCGTCTCGTAGCCGTCCTCGAGGCGCAGGACGAACTCGTGCGCGCCGACCGTTCGGGCGGCTCTCACGATCTCCTCGGGCCGCGCGTCGGGCCGGCCGAAGGCGATGTTCTCCGCCACCGTGCCGGCGAAGAGGAAGCCCTCCTGGGGCACGACGCCGAGCTGGGTGCGCAGCGACGCCTGGGTCACGTCGTCGAGGTCGTTGCCGTCGACGGTGATGCGGCCGTCGGTCGGCTCGTAGAAGCGGGCGAGCAGCTTCGCGATCGTCGACTTCCCGGCGCCGGTGTGCCCGACGAGCGCGACCGTCGTCCCCGCCGGGACGTCGAGGTCGATCCCGTGCAGCACCTCCTCGCCCAGTCCCTGCTTGCCCAGCCCGTACGCGAAGCGGACGCCCTCGAAGCGGACGTGTCCCTCGATCCGGGGCAGATTGCGGGCTCCCGGGCGGTCGACCACCTCGGGCCGCTGGTCGAGCACGCCGAGGATCTTGTCCAGGGCGGCCGTGGCCGACAGGAACGTGCTGTACAGCTGCGAGAGCTGCTGAACCGGGTCGAAGAAGTTCTGGACGTAGAGCACGAACGCGAACAGCGTCCCCAGCGTGATCTGGTGCGCGAAGTAGAGGTGGCCGCCGTAGCCGAGCACGACGGCGAGCGCGACCGAGGACAACAGGTCGACGGTGGGGAAGTAGATCCCGTTCAGGATCACCGTCTGCATGTTCGAGTCGCGGTAGCGCTGCGCGACCGCGTCGAAGTTCCGCGTCGCGGCTTCCTCACGCGTGAACGCCTGCACCATGCGCATGCCCGCGATGTCCTCGGCGAGCGTCGCCGTCACGAGCCCGAGGCGTTCCCGGACTGCGGCGTACGCGCGCGCCGACCGCGAGCGGAAGAACGCCGTCGCCGCGCTCATCGCCGGGATGACCGCGAGCGTCGCCAGTGCGAGCCGCCAGTCGAGCACGAAGAGGAGGACGGCGGTGCCGGCGAGCGTGAGCGTGCTCTGCACGAGCGTCGTCACGCCGTCGGTGACGAGCTGGTCGATCGCCTCGACGTCGTTCGTCAGCCGGCTGATGATCACGCCGGCGCGGTTGCGCTCGAAGAAGCCGAGCGACAGCTGCTGCAGATGGCCGAAGAGCCGGACGCGCAGGTCGGCGAGGATCCGCTCCCCGACCCAGCCGGTGAGGTAGGTCTCGACGTACGTCATGCCCCAGTTGGCGAGGCCTGCGGCGACGAAGATCCCGACGACGAGGTAGAGCCGGCCCGCGTCGTGGCCCTGCAGCGCGTCGTCGAGCGCGTACTTCGCGAGGTACGGCGGTGCGAGCGCCGTCGCGGTCGCGGTCAGGAGGGAGACGACGGAGAGGGCGGTGCGGCCGCGGTAGGGACGGGTCAGTCGCCAGAGCGTCCCCAGCCGGCGGCGCGTCTGGCGCCACGACCAGTCGTCGACCTGCGCGCTCCGCTCCCGCATCAGATGGCCGCCGGGCTGGTGGACCCTCATGCGCCCACCACCCGTCTCTCGCTGCCGTCGCGGGGGGCCGTTCGGGCCACGTCCGGTGTCAGACACCGGACGTGGCCGAAGGAGACACGCCTCACGAGGCGAGCTCCTCGACGCCGCCGCGCGCCTCGACCGCGTCCGCGAACCGGCGCTCGAGCAGGGGGGCCGTTCGGGCCCTGTCCGGTGTCAGACACCGGACGTGGACGAAGGAGACATGCCTCACGAGGCGAGCTCCTCGACGCCGCCGCGCGCCTCGACCGCGTCCGCGAACCGGCGCTCGAGCAGGCCGTGCTCGTGGATCTCGCGGTAGATCGCGCTCGTGTCGAGCAGTTCCTCGTGCGTGCCGCGCGCGGCGATCCGGGCGCCGTCGAGGACGACGATCTCGTCCGCGAGCGCGATCGTCGAGAGCCGGTGCGCGATGATGAGCGTCGTCCGGCCCCGCATCACCTCGCGCAACCCCGTGCGGATTCGCGCCTCCGTCGTCGCGTCCACCGATGCGGTCGCGTCGTCGAGGATGAGGATGCGAGGGTCGATCGCAAGGGCCCGCGCGATCGCGACCCGCTGCCGCTGCCCGCCCGAGAGGGTGATCCCGCGCTCGCCGATCACGGTCTCGTAGCCCTCGGGCAGCCGCTCGACGAACTCGTGCGCCTCCGCGAGGCGCGCGACGCGCTCGACGTCGTCGTCGGTCATGTCGGCACGACCGAAGGCGATGTTCTCGCGCACCGTCGTCGAGAAAAGGAAGGGATCCTGCGGGATCACGCCGATCGCGCGGCGCAACGACGCCAGGGTCACGTCGCGGACGTCGGCGCCGTCGACGAGGACGCGGCCCGTGCCGACGTCGTAGAAACGCGGGACGAGCGACGCGAGCGTCGTCTTGCCGGCGCCCGTGTGGCCGATCAGCGCCACGGTCGTCCCCGGTGCGAGGTCGAGATCGACGCCGTTCAGCACGTGACGCCCCGGGAGGTACGCGAAGGAGACGCCTTCGAAGCGGATCGCGCCGTTCCCCGGCGGCAGCTCGCGCGCGCCGGGCCGGTCGGCGACCTCCTCCGGCTCGTCGAGCACCGCGAAGATCCGCTCGCCGGACGCCGTCGCCCGCTGCGCCTGGCCGACCCACATGCCGAGGGAGCGAAGCGGCATCACGAGCATCGCGAGGTAGAGGGTGAACGAGACGAAGCCGCCCGGCGTCAGCGAGCCGTGCACGACCATGCGCGCGCCGACGAGCAGCACGGCGGCCTGCGCGAGCATCGGCACGAACGAGATCAGCGGCACGTACGTGGCGCGCTGCCGGTTGGCGGCGATCGTCTGTGCGAAGAGCGCGTCGTTGCGCCGGCGGAACTTCTCCTCCTCCGCGGGCTCCTGCGCGAACGCCTTCACGACGTGGACGCCGACGATGTTCTCCTCGGCGACCGTCGCGACGTCCGCGAGCTTCTGCTGGACATCGCGCAGGGTCGGATGCGCGACGTGGCTGTAGCGGTAGGCGATCACCGTGAGGAGCGGCGTCACCGCGAGCGCGATCAGGGCGAGCCGCCACTCGACGAAGAAGAGGACGACGGTCACCGAGAGAACCGTGAGCGCGTTCTGGAAGAAGAAGATCAGCCCGTAGCCGAGGAAGAAGCGGACGCCCTGCAGGTCGACGGTCGCCCGCGACATCAGCTGCCCCGTCTGGTGGCGGTCGTAGAAGCCGAAGGAGAGCCGGACGAGGTGCGCGTAGAGGCCGTTCCGCAGGTCCATCTCGACGTCGAGCGCCTGGCGACCCGAGAGGAGCCTCCGTCCGAGCATGAGGGCGGCACGGGCGGCGCCGAGGCCGACGACCGCGGCGACGGAGATCCAGAGACGGTGCGCGTCGTGGTGGAGCAGCGCGGAGTCGATCACGTCGCGTCCGGTCACCCAGACGAGCGCGATCTGCGCCGCCTGCGAGCCGACCGCCAGCACGATCGACACGGCCAGTCCCACCCGGTAGGGCCGCAGGAAGGCGAGGAGCCGGACGAACGTCCGCCGATAGGGGACTGCGCTCACGACCCTCGAGCGTAGCCGTGCATCTGGTCGCTGGGTCGCCGCGATAGGCTCGAGGAGTGCTCGAGCTCGAGGCGGGGACACGGCTGGAGGTCGCCGACTACCGCCGCTTCCGTGCAGCGGTGGGCTGGATCGAGCCGCCGGGCGACGACGCCGCCGTCCAGGCGGCGAGCTCCGCCCGCACGAGCGCGACCGCGACGGCGAGCCGCTCGCGGTTCGCCGGGACGTTCAGCCAGCCGCTCGCGCCGGACGGGTGCGGAAGCGGGATCACCGGCGTGCCGTCGCGGTCGAAGACCCCGCCGATCGAGGCCGTCAGCTGCGACGGCCCCAGCATCCGCTGCAGCGCGAGCCCGCCGACGGTGACGATCAGGGCCGGTCGCAGCAGCTCGAGCTCGCGATCGCGCCAGAGCTCGCACAGCTCCTGCTCCGGCCGCGTCGGTGTCCGGTCGCCGCGCCCCGACGGCGCTTTCCCGGGGTAGCAGCGGGTCACGGACGCGCAGTAGAACGTCTCGTAGAACGCGTCCTCGTCCAGCTCGAGCCAGCGGCGGAGCGTCCGGCCGGCACGGCCCCGCCACGGGAGTCGCTCCTCGCCCTCCACGACACCGGGCGCCTGGCCGAAGAGATACGCACGCTGCCGAGCGTACGGTGCCCGCACCGGCAGCGACTCGAGCGGGTAGCCCGCCTCGGCGCACGCGCGGCAGCGGGCGGTGTCCCGCTGCAGCGAGAAAACCGAGCGATACGACGACCTACCGTGGGGCACTCGACTATCCTTTTTGAAGCAATGCGCGAGCTGCTGTCGTTTCCGAACCCCGTCAACGAGACCTCGGCGCGCCTCGTCGCGGGCTGCGTGGCGGTCATGTCGGTCGTGACGATCGCATTCCAGCAGGGTTGGTTGATCCCGGTGCTCGCCTACGGCTTCGTCGCACGGGCGCTGACAGGGCCGACGCTGAGTCCGCTCGGCCTCGTTGCGACGCGGGTCGTGACTCCGCGGCTGCCCGTCCGGCACCGCTACGCGCCGGGTCCGGCGAAGCGCTTCGCCCAGGCGATCGGAGCCGCGTTCGCTCTCGCCGCGACGGCGCTCTACTACGCGGCCGGGGCGCACGCCGCCGCCTACGCCCTGCTCGGCGTCCTGGCCGTCTTCGCCTCGCTCGAGGCGGCGCTCGGCGTGTGCGTCGGTTGCCGGGCCTTCTATCTCGGGATGCGGGTCGGACTGGTGCCGCCGTCGGTCTGCGAGGACTGCGCCCGCACGCTCGCGCACGAGACGGCCTGAACGAGCGGTCGGAGGATCACTAAGCTCGGCTCGTGCGCCTGCCGCTCGAGGCCGTCCCGAACTTCTCCGAGGGTCGCGACCGTGCGACGATCGAGGCGATCGGCCTCGCACTCGCGGCGCACGCCGACCTGCTCGACGTCCACTCCGACGAGGACCACAACCGCTCCGTGTTCACGCTCGTCGGTGAGGAGGAACGGCTCGTCGAGGCGCTGCTCGCCGGCATCGCGTGTGCACGCGAGCGGATCGACCTGCGTCGGCACGAGGGCGCCCACCCGCGGATCGGAGCAGCCGACGTCGTGCCGGTCGTGCCGGTGCGCCCCGAGGACGCCGACCGGGCGCGCGGAGCGGCGCGCGAGCTCGCGCGGAGGGTGGGGGAGGAGCTCGGGCTGCCGGTGTTCCTCTACGCCGATCTCGCGCCCGGTCGCGGGCCTGCCTTCTTCCGTCGCGGCGGCCCCGACGAGCTCCAGCGGCGGATCGACGCGGGCGAGCTCGAGCCGGACTTCGGGCCGAGAGTCCTCGACGCGGCCGCCGGCGGCGTCATCGTCGGGGCGCGCCGGCCGCTGATCGCCTTCAACGTCGATCTTGCAGGCGACGATCTCGGCGGCGCCCGCGAGATCGCCCGCGCGGTGCGCGAGCGAGACGGCGGCTTCCCGGGCGTGCGTGCCCTCGGGCTGCGGCTGGCGCGGGCCGGGCACGTCCAGGTGAGCCTCAACATCGAGGACTGGGAGGCCGCGGCGCCGCACGAGGTCGTTGCGGCGATCGAGGCGGAAGCGGTCGCGCGGGGCCTCGAGGTGACCGGCTCGGAGCTCGTCGGCCTGATGCCCGCGGGCGCGGCCGTCGCCGCGGCGGGCGCGCTGCTCCGGGTCGACGCCTTCGACTCCTCACGCGTGCTCGAGCTTCGGCTCCTTGGCCGGTAGGCGCGCGGCACGTGCTTCGTGGACGTCGGCCGCCGCGGCACGCCGCGAAGACAGGCGGCTCGTGAATCCGGTTGCATCCCGGGGATAGGCCCGTCTGATGAATCGAGCTACCACCGGCTCGCGTCCTCGGCGTGGAGGTGAGCCGCGCTCTTTCGACGCTCCGGTGGATCCGATGGTCTAGTTCACCTTGGTCGAGAGTCTGGTTTGCGGACGCTCGCGCTCTGGCAGGCTGACTCTGGCGTAGGTGATGTACGTCCCCGGATCTCGTGCGGGGTCGGAGAGCCATCGGGCGAAGGCGCGCCCTTCGGAGAGGGTTCGAGCTGACGGGTGGGAGACGCAGACTAGTAGTGGCCAATCTCGCGGCACTGGTGGCCGTGGGGTTGGTCGTGATGACGCCTGCAAGCACCTCTGCGAGCTCCTCGGGGCTCGTGGCGGCGTATTCGTTCGACGAAGGTTCCGGGACGACGGTCACCGACACGTCCGGCAACGGGAACAACGGCACTGCCTCCGGCACTGACTGGACGAGCGGCAAGCACAGCGGAGCGCTGAGCTTCAACGGTACGAGCTCGATGGTGACGGTGCCCGATTCTCCCTCGTTGCACCTGTCGACCGCGATGACGGTCGAGGCGTGGGTCGACCCGACAACTGTTGGCAGCACCTGGGCGGACGTGATTTACAAGGGCAACGACAACTACTACCTCGAGGCGACGACGACGAAGAACGCCGATGCGCCCGGCGGCGGCGGGCTCATTGGAGGCAGCTACGGCGAGGCGTTCGGCCCGGCAGCGCTGACGCCCGACACCTGGACGCATCTAGCCGTCACGTACGACGGTGCGGACGTTCGCCTCTACGTCAACGGGACGCAGGTCGCCGACACGCCCAAGACCGGCAGCATCCTCACCTCGACCAACGCGCTCCAGATCGGCGGCGACAGCGTCTACGGCCAGTTCTTCCACGGCGCCATCGACGACGTCCGGATCTACGACACGGCGCTCTCCGCCGGGCAGATCCAGACCGACATGACGACGGGTGTGCCTCCCCCCGCGGGCGGAGGAGGCGGTGGCTCGACGGGCGGAGGAGGCGGCGGCTCGAGTCCGTTCAACCTGAGCCCGGCCAACGCGGAGCTGACGGTCGGCGAGAGCCAGCAATTGACGGCCAGCGCCTCGGTCACGTGGTCGGTCGACGGCGTCGCGGGCGGCAACGCGTCGGTGGGAACGATCACGAGCGCAGGTCTGTACACCGCCCCCGGAGGCCCCGGTACCCACACCATCACCGCCACGACGCCGACGGCAGCCAGGCTGCGAACGCGACCGCCTACGTCGAGCAACTACGCCGGCACGTTCACGTTCCACAACGACAACATGCGGAGCGGTGAGAACCTCGACGAGACCGTGCTCACGCCGGCCAACGTCGACTCGGCGACGTTCGGGAAGCTGTATTCGTACCCGCTCGACGGACTCGCGATCTCGTCTCCCCTCTATGTCAGGGGCGTCTCCGTTCCGGGCAAGGGCGCGCACAACATCGTCTACATCGCCACCGAGCACGACAGCGTCTACGCCTACGACGCGGACTCCGGCTCGACGACACCGCTTTGGAAGGCCGGCTTCATCGACCCGGCCAACGGCGTCACGACCGTCCCCGCCGGCGACACCGGCGAGTGCTGCGACATCGCAGTCGAGATCGGCATCACCAGCACGCCGGTCATCGACCCCAGCACCAACACCATGTACGTCGTCGCCAAGACGAAAGAGTCTCTGGCGGCACCACCACCTACGTGCAGCGCCTGCACGCGCTCGACCTCTCCACCGGCGCCGAGAAGTTCGGCGGGCCGGTCGTGATCCAGGCCACCGTGTCCGGGACCGGGGCGGCATCGAGCAACGGGCAGCTGGCGTTCGACCCGCTGCGGGAGAACCAGCGCACTGGGCTGCTCCTGCTCAACGGCCGCGTCTACTTCGGCTTCTCGAGCCACGGCGACCACCAGCCGTACCACGGCTGGATCCTCGGCTACAACGCCACGACCCTGCGGCAGACGATGGTCTTCTGCTCCAGCCCCAACACCGACAGCGCCGGCATCTGGGGCGTCGGCGGCGCCATCGCCTCGGACGGGACCGACCTCCTCTGCGACACCGGCGACGGCCCCTTCGACGTCAACACCGGCGGCAGGAGCTACGGCGACACGTACGTCCGCCTCTCCGCCAGCGGCGTCGTCAAGGACTATTTCTCCCCCTCAACCAGGCCGCCGACAACGCCGCGAATCACGACCTCGGTGCCGGCGGCATGCTGCTGCTGCCCGACCAGCCGGGTCCGCACCCCCACCTCATGACCAGCGCCGGCAAGGACGGCGACCTGTTCCTCGTCGATCGTGACAACATGGGCAAGTACAATGGCACCACCAGCACCGCCGTCCAGGCCCTCAACAACATCTTCCCCGGCGGCACCGCCGACATCCCCGGGAACTTCAGCGCGCCGGTCTACTGGAACGGCTACGTCTTCTACGGCCCCGCCGCCGACACCGTCGACGCTTTCGAGCTGACGAACGGGCTTTTCTCCACCAGCTCGACCTTCAAGTCATCGGCCGTGTTCCCCGACCGGGGCGCAACGCTTGCCATCTCCGCAAGCAGCCCGACCGCAAACGGCATCCTCTGGGCCGTGGCGCGCAGCAGCGACAACTCCCCGGGCGTCCTCTACGCCTACGACCCCTCCGGCTCCAGCGGCGGTGTCCTCAAAGAACTCTACGACAGCAACCAAGCCGGCTCGAGAGATCGCGACGGCAAGCAGAGCAAGTTCAGCACCCCGCTCGTCGCGAACGGGAAGGTCTTCGTCGGTGGCAACGGCCAGGTGACGGTCTACGGTCTTCTGCCGTCCTCGACCCAGTCGACCTCGGCCGGCGGCAATGGCGGTGGTGGTGGCGGCACCGGTGGTGGTGGCGGCACCGGTGGTGGTGGCGGCACCGGTGGTGGTGGCGGCACCGGTGGTGGCGGCAGCAGCGGTGGTGGCGGCAGCAGCGGTGGTGGCGGCAGCAGCGCACCTCCAGATCTCCGGGTCCAGCTGACGGCGAGTGCGACGAGTGCACCTCCTGTCGGAGCCGAGCTCGACTACACCGTCACCGTGTCGGTCGTAAACGGGGGTACGGCCTCGGATGCGCGTCTGCACCTGTCGCTTCCATCCGCCTATTCGGTCAGCAGGAGCTACGCGGACCGCGGTCCGGGGTGCACCGGCATCGCACCCGCATTGACGTGCGACGTAGCGTGGATCACACCCGGCGTCAGCAGCCACGTGACGATCTTTGGAACGGTGACGCAGGCTGGCGAGCTCGACGCAACCGCCACGGTGACGAGCTCTCCCGAGCCGGAGGTCAACCCGACCGACAACACGGTCACGTTGAAGCTTTCGACCGCTGCCTTCACGCCGCCCTCTACGACCACGTCGCTGGCCGTGGCGAGGGCATCCACTGTCAGGGGCGTGCCTGCACCCGGGGGCTGGCTGCACGCCGTGTTGCCGGTCTGGACCGTTCGTCCGACCACGGTTCGCTTCGCCTGGCAGCTCTGCACTGCGAAGCGATGCACCACGATCGCTCGAGCAACCCACACCTACCTGCGCATCCGACCCGGCTGGGGCGGACGTCAGGTGCGGTTCGTCGCGATCGCCACCAAGGGCAAGACAACCGTCACGTCGCGCTCGACCAAGATCGTCGTCCGCGGGCACGGTGCGGCGCTCAGGGCTGTCAAGATGTCAGTCTTGAAGGGCGTGCCTGCACCCGGGGGCTGGCTGCACGCCGTGTTGCCGGTCTGGACCGTTCGTCCGACCACGGTTCGCTTCGCCTGGCAGCTCTGCACTGCGAAGCGATGCACCACGATCGCTCGAGCAACCCACACCTACCTGCGCATCCGACCCGGCTGGGGCGGACGTCAGGTGCGGTTCGTCGCGATCGCCACCAAGGGCAAGACAACCGTCACGTCGCGCTCGACCAAGGTCACGGTCGGCAAGAGCTGACGAAGGGCATTCGGCGCCGAGTAGGCAGCTCTCACCCCTGCTCGCAGGACACTAGCCGCATGGAAGAGACGAGCCGGCCGATCCGGTTCCAGCACGATTGGGAACTTCACGGCGCGGCCGCGTCCCCCTTTGAGGCGCGGCGCGCAAGTCCGGCTCTCCTCGCCGCCGCGGTCTAGACTCGCGCCGTGGCCCAGCGCGCTGCGATCGGCCTGACGGGTGACGACCTGAGCGTCGCCGACGTCTGGGCGGTCGCTGTAGAAGGGGCGGACGGCGACGCTGTCGGAGGTCGCGCGGGAGAAGATGCGCGCCGCCCGCGCCCTCGTCGAACGCGCCGCCCACGGGGCACGCGAGCACACCTACGGCGTGAACACCGGCTTCGGCCGTTTCGTCTCCCGCTCGATTCCGGAGGAGTCGACCGAGGAGCTGCAGCTGCGGCTCCTGCGCTCGCATGCCTGCGGCGTCGGCGAGCCGTATCCGGACGAGATCGTGCGGGCGGCGATGCTGCTGCGTGCGAACACGCTCGCCAAGGGGAACTCGGGTGCGCGGGTCGAGACCGCCGAGCTCCTGCTCGAGTGCCTCGCTCGCGGCGTGCTGCCCGTCGTCCCGAGCCGTGGCTCGGTCGGCGCGTCCGGCGATCTCGCACCGCTCGCGCACCTCGCTCTGCCGCTCGTGGGCGAAGGTGAGGCGTTCTTCGGCGGCGAACGCCTACCCGGCCTCGAGGCGCTCGCGAGAGCGGGGCTGGAGCCGATCCGGCTCGAGGCGAAGGAAGGACTGTCGCTGATCAACGGCACGCAGTTCATGGCCGCCACGGCGGCGCTCGGACTCGTACGGGCGCGCCGCCTCGCCCGCGCCGCCGACATCGCCTGCGCCCTCTCCGTCGAGGCGCTCCAGGCGTCGCGGACGTCGTTCCTGCCGCAGATCCAGGCGCTCCGGCCGTTGCGGGGTCAGGGGGACGCGGCCGCCAACATCCTCGGGCTGCTCGAAGGCTCCGCGATCATCGAGGCGCATCGCTGGTGCGACAAGGTGCAGGACGCGTACTCGCTCCGCTGCGCGCCACAGGTGCACGGCGCCTCGCGCGACCTCCTCGACTACGTCGACTACACGGTCTCCGTCGAGCTGAACGCGGCGACGGACAACCCGCTCGTGCTCGTGGAGGACGAGGCCCTGGTCTCGAACGGGAACTTCCACGGCCAGCCGCTGGCGTTCGCGCTGGATGTGCTCGCGATGGCCGTCGCCGAGCTCGCGAGCATCTCCGAACGGCGGATCGAGCGGCTCGTGAATCCGAACCTGTCCGACGGGCTGCCGGCGTTCCTCACGAGCGACGGGGGCCTGAACAGCGGGTTCATGATTCCGCAGTACGTGGCGGCGTCGCTCGTCTCGGAGAACAAGGTGCTGTGTCATCCTGCCTCGGTGGACTCGATTCCGACGAGCGCGGGGCAGGAGGACCACGTGTCGATGGGCAACGCCGCGGGGTTGAAGGCGTGGCAGGTGCTCGCAAACTGCGAACGGGCCATCGCGATCGAGCTGCTTGCGGGTGCGCAGGCGGTCGAGTTCCACGCGCCGCTCGAACCGGGCGCCGGGGCCCGGGCCGCTCGAGTGGCGGTGCGCGAGCTTTCGCCGCGTCTGCGTGACGACCGCTCGCTGGCGCCGGACATCGAGACGGTGGCGGGCGCGATCCGTGACGGGTCGGTCATCGCAGCGGTCGAGGCCGAGGTCGGAGCGTTGCGGTGAGCGCGACGGAGACGCTCGCGAGACAGGTCGAGGCGCTTTGCGGCGACCTGACACGCGTGCGCGCGCCGCGAGGAACCGAGCTGCACGCGCGGCAGTGGTCGACGGAAGCGCCGTTGCGCATGCTCTTGAACAACCTCGACGCGGAGGTCGCGGAGCGGCCCGAGGAGCTGATCGTCTACGGCGGCTCCGGTCGAGCAGCGCGCAATCACGACGCCTTGCGGGCGATCGTCGCCGCGCTGCTCGAGCTCGGCCCGGACGAGACGCTGCTCGTGCAGAGCGGCAAGCCGGTGGGCATCTTCACGACGCACGAGGGCGCACCCCGCGTCCTGATCGCCAACTCCCTGCTCGTACCACGCTGGGCGACCTGGGACGAGTTCAGGCGCCTCGAGGCGGAGGGTCTGACGATGTTCGGCCAGATGACCGCCGGCTCGTGGATCTACATCGGCACGCAGGGCATCCTTCAGGGCACCTACCAGACGTTCGCCGCCGCCGGAGAGACGCACTTCGGGTCGCCGGATCTCTCCGGCCGCACGATCCTCACGGCGGGGCTGGGCGGAATGGGTGGGGCGCAGCCGCTCGCGGGGACGATGGCCGGTGCCGCGATTCTCTGCGTCGAGGTCGATCCGCACCGGATCGAACGACGCCTCGAGACCCGCTACCTCGACGAGGCGACCGACTCCCTGGACGACGCCGTCGCTCGGATCCGCGAGGCGGCCTCCGACGGCCGAGCCCTGTCGGTCGGCCTGCTCGGGAACGCGGCCGACGTGGTGCCCGAGCTCGCGGCGCGCGGAGAGCACTTCGACCTCGTCACCGACCAGACTGCCGCTCACGACCCGCTGAACGGGTACGTCCCGCGCGGCTACTCGGTGGACGCGGCGTCCGCCCTGCGCGCGTCTGATCCGGACGAGTATCTGCGACAGGCTCGCGCCTCGATCGCGCGTCACGTGGGAGCCTTGCTCGAGTACGTCCGACAGGGCGCGTATGTTTTCGATTATGGCAACAATCTTCGAGGTGAGGCCCGTGAAGGTGGCGTAGCGGAGGCCTTCTCATACCCGGGCTTCGTCCCGGCCTACATTCGGCCGCTCTTCTGTCGCGGGATCGGGCCGTTTCGCTGGGCGGTGCTGTCTGGCGACGCCTCGGACATCGCGGCGATCGACAGCACGCTGCGCGAGCTGTTTCCGGACGACCCACTCCTGCAGCGGTGGCTCCAGCTAGCGCCCGGGCGGGTGGCGTTCCAGGGGCTGCCCGCGCGGATCTGCTGGCTGGGCTACGGCGACCGCGCCAAGGCAGGGCTTGCGATCAACGAGCTTGTGCGGAGCGGAGTCGTCAAGGCTCCCGTCGTGATCGGCCGCGACCACCTCGACGCGGGGTCGGTTGCCTCGCCGTATCGGGAGACCGAGGCGATGCGGGACGGCTCCGACGCGATCGCGGACTGGCCGATCCTCAACGCGCTCGTCAACGTCGCGGCGGGAGCGACCTGGGTCAGCGTCCACCACGGTGGCGGAGTCGGAATCGGCAACGCGATCCATGCGGGCATGGTGGTCGTCGCCGACGGCAGCGACGCGCAGGCCGAGCGACTGGAGCGCGTGCTCACGACGGATCCGGGCATGGGCGTCCTGCGGCATGTGGATGCCGGATATCCGGAGGCGATCGAGGCCGCCGACCAGGGTGGGCTTCGCATCCCGACCTCGCCGGGCGGCGCGTGACCGCGCCGAGGCTGCTCGTCCGCGACATCGCCCAGCTCGCCACTCCCGCAGGCGGTGGCGCTCCGCTGCGCGGCCCGGCGCTCGGGCAGGTGGACGTGCTCGAGGACGCGTTCGTCCTCTGCACCGGCGAGACGATCGAGGCGGTGGGCCGGATGCGTGAGCTGCCGGCGCTCGGCGGCGACGTCGTCGAGGTGGATGCGCGTGGCCGTTGTGCCGTGCCGGGCCTGGTCGACTGCCACACGCACGCCGCGTTCGGCGGCGACCGCGTGGAGGAGTTCTCGCTCCGCGCGGCGGGCGCGGGGTACGAGGAGCTGCACGCGCGCGGCGGCGGAATTCTCGCAACGGTCCGCGCGACGCGTGCCGCCGGCGAGGAGGGGCTCCGTCGCGCCGTCGAGCGTCACCGCGGCTGGATGCTCCGACACGGGACGACGACGTTCGAGGCGAAGTCCGGCTATGGGCTCGACCTGGATGCGGAGCTCGCCTCGCTGCGCGCGATCCGCGACGCAGGCGGGGTACCGACCTGGCTCGGAGCCCACGCCGTCCCTCCGGAGTTCGACGGCGACGCCGACGCGTACCTCGACTTCGCGCTCGCCGAGGTCCTGCCGGAAGCCGCGCAGGTCGCCGAGGCCGCCGACGTGTTCCTCGAACGCGGCGCGTTCGACGTCAACCAGGCGCGCCGCTACCTCGATGCGTGCAGCGCCGCCGGCCTCGCGTTGCGCCTGCACGGCGACCAGTTCACCGAGCAGGGCGCGATCCCGCTCGCCGTCGAGCTGGGCGCCCGCTCCGTGGACCACCTCGAGGCGACCGGCGAGGACGGCGTGCGCGCTCTGGCCGAGAGCGAGGTCGTCGGCGTCGTGCTGCCGGCGAGCGCGCTCTTCCTCGGCCGGTCGATGCCGCCTGCGCGCGCTCTCGTCGACGCAGGGGCGGCCGTGGCTCTCGCCACGGACTTCAACCCCGGCAGCGCGTTCTGCGAGAGCCTGCCGCTCTCCTGCTCGCTCGCGGCGACCCAGCTGCGGCTCTCGCCCGCGGAGGCGCTCGCCGCATGCACGGTCAACGCGGCGCACGTGCTTCGCCGCGCCCACCTGCTCGGACGGCTCGCGCCCGGCTACCGCGCGGACGTCGTACTGCTCGACGCACCCGACTGGCGCTACCTCGCATACCACCTCGGCGGTGACGTCGTCTCCGGGGCGATCGTCGCGGGCGAGCTAGGCTAGCCGTCCATGCCCACGAGGAAGCAGCGGCGTCGCGAGGCGAAGCAGAAGCGGCACGAATACGAGTTCGTCTACGTCGACGCGGAAGGAAACGAGCTCGACGAGGCGCCGGAGGAGCTCGAGGAGTCGACCTCGTCGCGCGACGAGCGCCGCAACGGCAAGGCCGCTGCGGCACGCCCGACGAAGAGCAAGGCGGCCCCGCGAGGCGGTAGTCGTGCGAGGCGCACGCCCCCTCCGCCGTCGTGGGAGCGCGCGGGAAAGCGCGCCCTGATGCTCGGGGTGGTCGTCTTCTTCCTCTTCGGAGTCATGAACTCCGGAGCGCGAAACCGCTGGGTGACGGCTGCGATCCCGGCCATCATCTACACGGCCCTCTTCGTACCGTTCACCTACGCGATCGACCGCTTTGCCTACAACCGCTGGCAGCAGCGCCAGCAGAGCGGCGGCAGCGGGGGCGGCAAGCCGGCGAAGAAACGCTGACGGGCCGATCTCGGCCGGCGTCGGTCGTCGTGCGCCCGGCTGGTCGCGACGACTACACTCGCCCGCGATGAGTCTCGTCGTCTCGAGCTACGCGCTGGGCCCGATCCAGACCAACTGCTACGTCGTCCGGGCGAGCCGGGATGCGGCAGAGGCCGTCGTGGTCGACCCGGGAGGAAACGCATCCGAGCTGCGGCTGGAGCTGGCCGGGCTCCGAACCGCCTGCGCCGCGATCCTCGTCACGCACGGTCACTTCGACCACGTCGGCGGCGTCGCCGACCTGGCCGAGGGCACCGGCGCGCCGGTCTGGATGCCGGCAGGAGAACGCGACCTGCTGGAGCGCTACGCGGAGTTCGCGCCCACCGGCGCGCCCGGACGCTCGTACACGCCCGACCACCTGCTGGAGGGCGGCGAGACGATCGACGTCGCCGGCATCTCGTTCGAGTGCATCGCCATCCCGGGGCATTCGCCGGCCCACGTCGCGTTCTCGGCGGACGGCGCGCTCTTCAGCGGCGACCTGCTCTTCGCCGGCTCGGTCGGACGCGTCGACCTGCCCGGCGCCGACTGGGACACGCTGCTTGCCTCGGTACGCCGGCTCGTCGACCGCTTCCCGCCGGAGACGGTCGTCTACCCGGGACACGGCCCGCAGACGACGCTCGGCGCAGAGCTCGCCCGCAACCCGTTTCTCGCGGAGCTGCGGGCGTGAGGCTCCTCACGTCTCCGGGCCGACGCCGGCGACGCGAGAGCGAAGGGCGGCCGGTGGCGTGAGGATCGAGGCGCCTCGTGGCACGCACGACGTCCTGCCGTCCGACCAGCCGCTGTGGCGGACGGTGACGGCGGAGATGGAGCGCCTGTGCGCGCTCTACGGCTACCGCCGCGTCCAGACGCCCGTCTTCGAGGACGTCGAGCTCTTCCAGCGGACGTCAGGCGCGGGATCGGACATCGTCCAGAAGGAGATGTACGTCTTCGAGGATCGGAGCGGGCGCAAGCTCGCCCTGCGTCCGGAGGCGACCGCACCGATCTGTCGCGCGTACCTCGGGCACGGGATGCAGCGCGAGCCGCAGCCGGTGAAGCTCTACACGCTCGGCACCTTCTACCGCTACGACAAGCCGCAGCGCGGCCGGTACCGGGAGCACTGGCAGCTGTCGGTCGAGAGCATCGGCTCGGCCGACCCGGCGGTCGACGCAGAGGTGATCCAGCTCTACGACACGCTGCTGCGGAACCTCGGCGTCACGCGCTACGAGCTGCACCTCAACTCGATCGGCGACCGCGAGTGCCGGCCGGCCTACGTCGAGAGGCTGAACGCCTGGCTCGACGCACACGCCGACCTGCTCGACGACGACGCGCGGCACAAGCGCGCGACGAGCCCGCTGCGCGTCTTCGACGTGAAGAACCCGCAGCTGCGGACAGCGCTGGCGGACGCTCCCAAGATCGGCGACTCCCTCTGCGCCGCCTGCGCCGAGCACTTCGCGAGGGTGCGCGCCTTCCTCGACTCCTACGGCGTCGCGTACACGATCGACCCGACGCTCGTGCGCGGCCTCGACTACTACTCGCGGACGGCCTGGGAGTTCGTCGGCCCGGACTCCTCGACGCAGGCCTCGACGATCTCCGGCGGCGGGCGCTACGACTACCTGATCGAGGAGATCGGCGGCCCGCCGACGCCCGGGGTCGGCTTCGGCGCCGGGATCGAGCGGCTCGTCTCCTCCCTCGAGCTCGAAGGCGTCGAGGCCCGGTCGCCCCGGCTGAACTTCTTCGTCGTCAGCGAGGATCGCGACGCCGCCGCCGAGCTGGTGGCGGCCCTTCGCCACGGGAGCCGGAGCGCAGACATGGATTTCATGGGCAGATCGAAGAACGCGCAGATCAAGCTGGCTCAGCGACTGAACGCCGAGCGGTTCGTCGTCGTCGAGGACGGAGCCGTGACCGTCCGCGAGCAGTCGAAGCCCGATCGGCGCTTCGGCGACCGCGTCGCCGACAGGCTGCTGGAGCTGCCGCCGGTATGAGCAGCTGGCGCGACACGACCTGCGGCGTCCTGAGCGGCGCCGACGTCGGCCGTCGCCTGACGGTCGCCGGCTGGGCCGACACCAGCCGCGACCACGGCGGCCTCGTCTTCGTCGACCTCCGCGACCACACGGGGAAGCTCCAGCTCGTCGTCAACCCCGAGCGCGCGCCCGAGGCGGCGGCGGTCGCGCACGAGGTGCGCAACGAGTTCGTGCTCCAGGCCGAGGGCGAGCTCGTCCGGCGGGCGCCGGAGGCCGTCAACCCGAGCCTGCCGACCGGCGAGGTGGAGCTGCAGGTGGACAGGCTGCGGATCGTCTCGCGCTCCGAGCCGTTGCCGTTCCAGCTGGACGAGGAGAGCGTCGACGAGGTGCTGCGGCTCCGCTACCGCTGGCTCGACATGCGCACCGCGCGCATGCAGCGCAACCTCCGCCTCAACCACGCCGCGATCGCGGCGATGCGGCGCACGATGGACGAGCGGGGCTTCGTCGACGTCTGGACGCCGAGCTTGACGCGCGGCACCCCGGAGGGAGCGCGCGACTTCCTCGTGCCGGTGCGGCTGCAGCCCGGCAGGTTCTTCGCCCTGGCGCAGTCGCCGCAGCTCTTCAAGCAGCTCTGCATGGTGGGCGGGCTCGACCGCTACTACCAGATCGCAACGTGCTGGCGGGACGAGGATCTGCGGGCCGACCGCCAGTTCGAGTTCCGGCAGCTCGACCTCGAGATGGCCTTCGTCGGCCGTGAGGAGGTGCTCGACGTGCTCGAGGCGTGCGTCGTCGCTTCCTTCGAAGCGGACGGTCGCGAGCCGCCCGCACGTCCCTTCCCGCGGCTCTCGTACGCCGATGCGATGCGCCGCTACGGCTCCGACAAGCCCGATCTCCGGTTCGAGCTCGAGATCGAGGACGCGACCGAGCTCACGCGCGGCTCCGGGTTCGGCGTCTTCGCGAGCGCGCCGGTCGTCCGGTACCTCGTCGCGCCGAGGGCGTTCTCGCGTGCGGAGCTCGCCCGGCTGGAGGAGGTCGCAAAGGAGTGGGGCGCGAAGGGGCTCGCGTACCTCGTCGGCGACGAGTCGGGAGAGGTGCGCTCGCCGATCGCGAAGTTCCTCTCCGAGCGGGAGCTGGAGGCGCTCGGCCCCGGCCGCGGCGCGACGGCGCTCTTCGCCGCAGGCGACGAGGACACGGTGGCGCGGGTGCTCGGCGGGCTGCGCACCCATCTCGGCCGGGAGCTCGAGCTCGCGGACCCTGATGCCGAGGTCTTTCACTGGATCCTCGACTTTCCCCTCTTCGAGGCGAGCGAGGAGTACGGGGGCTGGACGTTCATGCACCACCCCTTCACGGCGCCGGTCGTCGGCGACGAGGGACGGATCGAGAGCGCGCCCGGCGACGTGCTGGGCCAGCACTACGACCTGATCTGGAACGGCTGGGAGCTCGGCTCCGGCTCGATCAGGATCCACGAGGCCGAGGTGCAGCAGGCCGTCTTCCGCACGATGGGCATGAGCGACGAGGAGCAGCAGTCGAAGTTCGGCTTCCTGCTCGAGGCGCTCGGCATGGGGGCGCCGCCGCACGGCGGCTTCGCCATGGGCATCGACCGTTTCATCGCGCTGCTCGCCCGTGAGCCGGACATCAGGCAGGTGACCGCCTTCCCGAAGGTCTCGAGCGGCTCCGACCCGCTCACGGGCGCTCCGACGCCGTATCCGGACGAGGCGCTACGCGAGCTCGGGATCCGGCTCGCCGTCGAACCCACGCAGGTGTAGGTCGCGCGGTCGCGGCGGGTCTGATCCAGACCGAGGTGTGTGCGGGCTCTAGCCGCCCGGTCGACCGCGCGGAGGAGCTCGTCGCGGATGGTCTCGAGGTCGACGGCATTGCGCAGATGGGCGGTGAAGGCGGCGACGAGTGGCCTCTGCGTCGTAGCGGGCGCGATTGAAGCGGCGGTCGACCAGGCGTTGGACGCGCTGGCGGAGCGGCGTGAACAGTCCTGCTGCAGTACGACGTGGAGGCGGCCACCCTGATCGTCGAGGAGAACGGCAAGACGTCGGTGACGAGGACGACGATGCCGAGGAAGACGCCTGCCGGTACCCCGGTCAGGATCGCGTAGGAGACGGTGCGGCTGATCAGCCGGTCGATCTCGTAGAGGCGGTACTTGAGGATCCCCATCCCCATGCCCGCCGGGAATGCTGCGATCCCGGTCACGGAAACAGCCGCGAGCGCCTCGTACGTGAAGGAGGTGCCGCTTCCGAACAACACGGTGCCGATGGGGCCGACCACGCAACACGCGGCACCCGCGGCAAAGCCACTTCAGCTGCTCGCGCCGCTCGCCGGCCGAGCGACGCCACGCCGCGACCTGGTGGGCCACGAACGACGCCCAGAACACGAGGAAGGCCAGCGAGAGAAACCAGCCTACGGCCCCAACGGTGCTGCCGAGGCTGGTTGGCGTCGCGCTACCCGAGTAGGCGCCGGTGCGATCCACGCTCACGTGCGCTCCGAACGACACAGTGGCTTCACTGGCGAACTGGCACGCCATGAAGAGGGCGGCGAGAACACGATAGCCCCGCAGCGCGCGGCGCCACCGGGTCGAGAGACGGCCGTCGGGGAAGAGCAGGATCGCCTGGAGGCCGAACAGAAGAGAAAGCAGCGAATAGGACTCGTTCCAGTAGAGAGCCGCCCGTCCGAGCGGCAGGCCGCCTCGATGGACGCGATAGTCGAGCACGAGATACAGCCTCAAGTCGGTCTCGAAGAGCGCGAGCAGCGCAACGCCGACCATGATCCAGCCGATCGGGTTCCACGGCTGGCGGCGCGCCACGACGACTCCCATCCCGGCGAAGGCCGCCAGAGCCACGAGCAGGAAGCCGTCGTTGGACACCAGCAGATCCCGGGTCAGAACGGTCAGCGGCACCCATGCGATGAGCAGTAGCGCCGACAACCCACCGAGCAGGAAGGCGGTCCGCGCGGTCGCCAACCGAGATCGGTGGGCAACGCGGTCGGGACGTCCCTTCGACCTTTCGTCCACGGTGATGCGACGAATCTAGATGCTCTCCGTGACGGGAACGTTACGGCCCGGGCTGTGACGATCCCGGCGACGCGCCGCTCGACCTCCGGCCGCCCGCCGTGTCCGAGAAAACGTCCCCTTGACGGGGTGGGGTGTGACTCGCCGCTCTCGTAGACGACCGCGCGACCGGTACAGTGGCCCGGCTCGACCCTGTGCGCCGGCCCGGCCTCAATGTAGAACCAACGCTACATCGAAGGGAGCACGTGTCCCGTCCGGAGTCCGTTCGCGGTCGACGGCGGGCGCGGCACCCACCTGGTTCGCCAGGTTCACATAGTCCGGGCTACACCGGCAGGGTGGGGAAGAGAGGCGGGGCCACCACGGCTCCGCCTCTTCGTTACCGTGGCCGCATGATCGAGGCGTTCGGAGACTCCTCCCGCGACGGCGCCTGGGCGGCGGTGCGGCTCCGCGTGGACGGCGACACGATCGTCGAGGCGGACGCGCCCGGGCTCGAGCGGCCGCTCGCCGGCCTGACGCTGCTCGAGGCGGCGGCGGTCGGCGGCGACGTGCTGGCGGTGGACGCCCTCGCGAACGCGCTCGGGCCCGTCTTCCGGGCGGCCCCGCACCCCGGTCGGGTCGCCGTCGCGATGAGCGGCGGAGTCGACAGCGCCGTGACCCTCCTCCGCGCCGCACCGAACGCGGTGGGCGTCACGCTTCGCCTCTGGCTCGACCCTCGCGGGCCGGACTCCGAGCGGGCGTGCTGCTCGCCGGCGAGCGTGGTGTCCGCACGCGAGACCTGCCACCGGCTGGAAGTGCCGCACGTCACGCTCGACCTGCGCGAGGAGTTCCGTGACGCCGTGGTGGAGCCGTTCGTCCGCGGCTACGCGCGCGGCGCGACGCCCAACCCGTGCATCCGCTGCAACGGCAGCTTCCGGTTCGGCGAGCTTCTGGCCTTTGCGCGCCGGGCAGGCGCGGAAAGGCTGGCGACCGGCCACTACGCTCGAGTGGTCACCTACAGGGGCCGTCTCCTTCTAGGCCGCGGCGCAGACGCGGCCAAGGATCAGTCGTACATGCTCGCCCGGCTCGACCCGGCACGACTCGACCGGCTCTGGTTCCCGCTCGGCGAGCAGGACAAGGCGGCGACGCGGGCCGAGGCCGAGCGCGCCGGGCTCGCGGCCGCCGGCCGGGCCGAGAGCCAGGAGGCGTGCTTTCTCGCAGGAGACGACTACCGTGCCTTCCTCGGCCGCCGGGGGCTCGCAGCCAGGCCGGGTGCGGTCGTCGACGAGGACGGGAGAGAGCTCGGGCGCCACGACGGCTACTGGCGTTTCACACCCGGACAGCGGCGTGGTCTCGGGGTCGTCGCGCCGGAGCCGCTGTACGTCGTCGGGACGAGGCCCCGCGCGAACGCAGTCGTCGTCGGGCCGCGGGCCGCGCTCGCCCGGAGCCGGGTGACGGCGCGTGGCCGCCTCTACGCCGACGCGGAACGCGTCGAGGCGAAGCTCCGCTACCGCTCGCCGGCGATTCCCGCCACGGTGTCCGCGACGCCCCGCGGTTTCGAGCTCGAGCTGGACGATCCGGCCTACGGCGTCGCGCCCGGCCAGGCGGCCGTTCTCTACGACGGCGACGCTGTCGTCGGGTGCGGGATCGTGTCGACCGCCTCCGACCACTAAGATCAGGGACGGGATGCTCGTCGCCGTATTCACCTGGGGGGACTTCTGGCGACTCGCGCTCGCGGTCTTCCTCCTCGCAGTCGGCCTCTCCTCGGCCTATCTGCTCGTGCGCCTGGGCGGAGCCGTCGGTCGCGTCTCGTCGCTGATCAAGGGCGCGGGAGATGCCGTCCTGCCCGTGATCACGAAGGTCGGCGGCAGCGTCGATCGGGTCAACGGACAGCTCGACAAGGTCGATCGCATCACGGACAGCGCTGTCGACGCAGTGGACAGCGTGGACACGGCCGTCCGCGCCGTCAGCATGGCCGTGGCCCGGCCCGTGCAGAAGGTCTCGGGCTTCGCCGCCGGTCTCAGCTCCGGGGCGGCCGACCTCAGGTCGAGCCGGGACTGGCGCCATGCCGTGCAGGCGGGGAAGGAAGCGGCGGCACGCCGGGAGCACGAGCTCTCCGACGAGCTGCGCGAGGCTGGAAGCGCCGGCGGAGCCGGCGACGCCCGGCCGGACGCCGGGGCTGGAAACGCCGCCGGCGGTCCCGGGGCGGACAGCGAGGCGTGATCGACGAGATCCGGCTCGTCATCCCCTCCGAGGAGGACTTCAGGCCGATCGCGCATCTCGTCGCGGGCGGGCTCGCGCTCAAGCTCGATCTGACCTACGACCGCCTGGAGGACCTGCAGATCGCAGTCGACGCGCTGCTCGGCCTGCGGGACGACGGTGACGACGTGGTCGTCGAGCTCGGGGTCGGTGAGCGCGCCCTGCACGTCGCGATCGGCCCGTTCTCCGGCGAAGCCCTCCGGGAGCTCGACGAGGACGACGCCGAGCTCGGTCTCCGGCGGGTGCTCGAGACGGTCTGCGACAGCTTCGAGCGGGAGGAGCGGGGCGACGGCGTCTGGGTCGAGCTGACGAAGCAGGCGGTTGCGTAGACGGTGCCGAGGCCGGACGACAGGATCCTCCTCCGTCGCTACCACGAAGAGGGCGACCTGCAGGCCCGCGCGCGGCTCATCGAGCAGTACATGTCGCTCGTCCGGTCGCTCGCGCGCCGCTACGCGTCCCGCGGCGAGCAGCTGGAGGACCTCGTCCAGGTCGGCGCGATCGGGCTGATCAAGGCGATCGACCGCTTCGACCTCGCCCGCGACGTCGCGCTGACGACGTATGCGACGCCGAACATCATCGGCGAGATCAAGCGGCACTTCCGGGACAAGGGCTGGGCGGTGCGGGTGCCGCGCGGCCTGCAGGAGCTGAACGTCAGGCTCTCGCGGCTGGTCGAGCAGCTGACGGTCGAGCTCGCCCGATCGCCGACGATCGCCGAGCTGGCACACGACGCCGGCGTCGGCGAGGAGGAGGTGCTGGAGGCGCTCGAATCCGGGCGCGCATACTCCGCGCTCTCCCTGTCCGGCAGCGGCATGGCGGACGACGACGATCTCGACCCGCTCGAGTCGATCGGGACGGAGGAGCACCAGTACGAGGTGTCCGAGTACAGGGCCGTGCTCGCGCCCGGCTTCAGGGCGCTCGAGGAGCGCGAGCGGCGGATCCTCCAGCTCCGTTTCTTCGACGGGCTGACCCAGTCGGAGATCGCGCAGCGGATCGGCATCTCGCAGATGCACGTCTCCCGCCTGATCCGGCGCTCGCTCGAGAGGATCCGCGAGGAGATCGACGCCGACGCCGGAGCCTCCGCGCGACGCTGAGAACGCGGCTCCTCCAGCGCTTCTCGGCCCTGGGGACTCGTGGCCCCGTGACAGGTTCGTCGCCGGCCGAGACACCAACCTCTCGCGCGCGGAGGCGAGACCGCGCTCTCGCCGAGAGCGCGAGAGCCATCCGCCACGCGCGGCGGAGAAGGAGGGGAATCGTGGGGGAACCCTACGGATTCCCGCCACGTCAAGTGAGCGAGCGGAAGCCGAGGTTCAGGAGCTTCTCGGTGTCGTTGTACATGTCGCCCGAGTCGAGGACGACCGCGATGAGCGTGTGGCCGTGCCGCGTCGCCGACGAGACGAGGCACCAGCCGGCCTCGTGCGTGAAACCCGTCTTGACCCCGTTCGCGCCCGGGTAGAGGCGAAGGAGCGAGTTGTTGTTGACGTAGATCTTCGAATACGTCGGCGCCGCCCACTTCACGTGGACGATCTTCGTGCGGACGATCTTGCGGAAGGTGGGGTTGCGGAGCGCCATACGGGTGACCGCGGCCAGGTCCCAGACGCTCGAGTAGTTGCCCTGGTCGATCACGCCGCTCGGGCTCGTGAAGTGCGAGTCGTGCATCCCGAGCCGCTTCGCCTCGTCGTTCATCTCCTGCAGGAACGCAGCCTTGCTGCCGCCGGCGGCGATCGCGAGCTGCAGCGCGTCGTCGTTTCCCGAGTAGAGGAGCATCGCGTAGAAGAGCTTCCACGCCTGGACATGCTCGCCGGTCCGCAGTCCCTCGCGAACGAGCGGGACGCGCGTCACCGCCCGGTCGACCGTGATCACCTGGTGCGGCTTCAGCGCGCGCAGCGCCAGCAGGGCCGTCATGATCTTCGTCGTCGAGGCGACGGGCCGGCGCTCGTGCGGGTGGAGCGCCCAGAGCACGCGCCCGTCGTCGGCATCGACGAGGATCGCCGCGGATGCGGCGAGGCGGGCGCCGAGCTGGTGCGCGAGCAGCGGCGGTCCGTGGACGAGCGTCAGCGGCTGGATCGGGGGCGGTCGTCGCTCGCGGCGGTCGTCGTCGTCCCGGCAGTCGTCGTCTCTCCCGGCGGCTCGTCGGATGCGACGGCGAGGGGCGCGCCGCCGCCTGCGGCCTGGGCCGTCGTCTGCGAGCGATGCGATCCGGCCCACGCGCCGGCGAGGAACGCCGCGAGCACTGCGAGCCCCAACGGGGCGAGACGCCGCAGCCGGTAGCGGTATCGCTTCCGGCGACGCCGCCGCGCGGCACGAGCGGTCGTGTCGCGGGACATCCCGTCAGGATACGTGGGCGACCTGTCGGCCTCCAGGACGCCGTGGGCGCCGCCCCTACAATGCGCCGGTGCACACGACGGCCGAGATCCGCGAGGGCTATCTCGCGTTCTTCGAGGGAAAGGGTCATCTCCGGCGCCCCTCGGCGCCGCTGATCCCGCGCGCCGACGACCGCTCGACGCTCTTCACCTCCGCCGGGATGCAGCCGCAGATGCCGTACTTCCTCGGCCGGGAGCCACCGCCTGCGCCGCTGACCACGACGGCGCAGAAGTGCCTGCGAACGCCGGACATCGACGAGGTCGGCCTCGACACGTACCACCTGACGTTCTTCGAGATGCTCGGCAACTTCTCGTTCGGGCAGTACTTCAAGGAGGGAGCGATCGCGTTCGCGACGGAGTTCGTCCGCGAGCGGCTGCAGATCGACTGGGACCGGATCTGGGTCAGCGTCCACGCCGGCGACCCCGAGCTCCGGCTCGGCCCCGACGAGGAGGCGATCGAGCTCTGGGAGCGCATCGGGGTGCCGCCGTGGCGGATCGTCCCGCTGCCGTCCTCGGAGAACTTCTGGTCGGTGGGCGGCCCGGGGCCGTGCGGCCCCGACTCCGAGATCTACTACGACTGGGGCGAGGAGGCCGGCTGCGGCACGCCCGACTGCAAGCCGGGGTGCACGCGCTGCGAGCGCTTCCTCGAGTTCTGGAACCTCGTCTTCATGTCGTACGAGCTGCACCCGGACGGGACGCTGACGCCGCTGCCCGAGCAGAACATCGACACGGGACTCGGACTCGAGCGCACCGCACGGATCGTCCAGCAGGTCGCGTCGGTCTACGACACGGACGGCTACCAGCGGATCATGCGATGGATCGCCGCCGAGTCGGGGGTGGCATACGGAGACTCGCCCGACGCGACGAAGGCGCACCGCGTGCTCGCGGACCACGGGCGGAGCATGACGTTCGTCGTCGCGGAGGGGGTCACACCGTCGAACGAGGGTCGCGGCTACGTCCTCCGGCGCCTGATCCGCCGCGCCGTGCAGCACGGTCTCCGCATCGGCATGCAGACCCCGTTTCTCGGCGGCCTCGCCGACGCCGTGATCGAGCAGGCGGGCGACGCCTATCCCGAGCTGGTCGAGCACCGGGAGGACATCCGTCGCGTGCTCGTCGCCGAGGAGGAGCGCTTCGGCGAGACGCTCGAGCGCGGGATGAAGCTGTTCCAGGAGGCTGCGTCCCGTGCGCGCGGCCGCGACCTTCGCGGCGAGGACGCGTTCACGCTGCAGGCGACCTACGGCTTTCCCATCGAGCTGACGCAGGAGCTCGCCCGCGAGCGCGGGCTCGGCGTGAACGACGAGGAGTACACGCGGCTGATGGCGGAGCACCGGGAGATCTCCCGCGCGGGAGTCGCGGGGGGCAACACGCAGCGCGCGGCCGAGTTCGCGGCCGAGGCCGGCTTCCGCACGGAGTTCGTCGGCTACGAGCAGACCGACGTGTGGACGCAGCTCGGGGCGGTCGAGGAGCTCGAGGGTGGGCTCTTCCTCGCGAAGCTGCGCGAGTCGCCGTTCTACCCGGACGGCGGCGGCCAGGTGACCGACGCCGGCTGGATCGAGAAGGAGGGCGGGATCCGCGCGGAGCTCCGCGACGCCTACCGCTTCGACGGCGACCAGGCGCTGCT
Organism: uncultured Thermoleophilia bacterium; assembly: GCA_963762675.1. Classification (GTDB taxonomy): domain Bacteria; phylum Actinomycetota; class Thermoleophilia; order Gaiellales; family Gaiellaceae; genus Palsa-739. The sequence goes on from CAVXLS010000003.1 coordinate 1,071,991, forward strand.
GCTGGAGGGTGCCAGCTTCGCCGCGGGCGACCGCGTGCGGGCGGTCGTGCCGTGGCCGGTCCGGTATCCGACGATGGCGAACCATACGGCGACGCATCTCCTCCACAAGGTGCTGCAGGAGGTGCTCGGCGACCACGTCCGCCAGGCGGGCTCGGCCGTGCGGCCCGAGAAGCTCCGCTTCGACTTCACGCATCCGCAGGCCCTGACCCCGGAGGAGCGGTCGGAGGTCGAGCGCCGCGTGAACGAGCGCGTCTTCGCGAACCTGCCGGTGCGGATCTTCGAGACGCCGATCGAGGACGCCCGGCAGCTCGGCGCGACCATGCTCTTCGGCGAGCGCTACGGGGCGGTCGTCCGGGTCGTCGACGTGGGCGGCTGGTCGGTGGAGTTGTGCGGCGGCACGCACGTGCGCTCGACCGCGGAGATCGGTCCCGTTCGCGCTCTTGTCGGAGAGCTCGGTCGGGGCGGGGTCGCGGCGGATCGAGGCAGTCACCGCGGGCGAGGCCTTCGCATACCTGCACGAGCGGGCCCGCGAGGCGGACACGCTCCGCGAGGAGCTCGAGCGGGCGCGGAAGGAGGCGAGGAAGCCGCGCGCCGAGGCGGCGGCGGGAGACGTGACGGTCGTCGAGCGGGTCGACGGCGTGGTCCTCGTCTCGGCGAGCGGCCTGAAGGGCGGGCCGCTGCGCGACCTGTCCGACCGCGTGCGCCAGCAGGAGCGAGCGGACGGCGCGATCGTCGTCTCCGTCGACGACGGGCGGGCGTATCTCGTCGTCAACCTCGCCGACGCGCTCGTCGAGCGCGGGCTCGACGCCACCCGGCTCGTCCGTGACCTCGGGCCGCTCATCGGCGGCGGAGGGGGCGGCAAGCCGACGCTCGCGGAGGCCGGCGGCAGGAAGCCCGAGGGCGTGGAGCAGGCGCTCGCCGCGGGCAAGCAGGCGGTGGAGGAGGCGCTCTCGTGAAGGCGATGGCGCTCGATTTCGGCGCCGCCCGGACCGGCGTCGCCGTCTCCGACCCGACGGGCACGGTGGCGCGACCGCTGTGCGTCGTCGAGCGCGCAGCCGAGCAGGCGGGGCTCGCCGAGCTGGCGCGTCTGGTGCGGGACGAAGCCGTCGAGCGGGTCGTGGTCGGGCTCCCGCTGACGATGCGGGGCACCCGCGGAGAGCAGGTGGCCGCGACCGAGCGGTTCGTCGACGGCGTTGCGCGAGGTCGTCGACGTGCCGGTCGTCCTCTACGACGAGCGCTTCACCACCGATCTCGCGCGCCGGACGCCGTCGGCCGCTCCGGAGGACGCGCGTGCCGCGGCGCACCTGCTCAGCAGCTACCTGACGTGGGCGAGTCCGACGACCGCCTGACCGAGCCGGGGGCGGCGCCGCCGCGGGGCGCGGCTCCCCCGGGGCAGGGTCGTGGCGCTCGTGGGCGTCCTGGTGGCGCTCGCAGTCGTCGCGTCGATCGTGCTCGGCCTCGGCGCGTCGAGGCGCCGCGCGACGCCCGCGACGACCGCCGCGGCGGTCGTCCCGCAGCCGAAGCCCTTCCGCGTCGTCTTCCCGGAGGGCTTCACGCGCGCGCAGATGGCCGAGCGCGTCCAGGCGGTCGCGAAGATCGCTCATCGCGAGCGCGGAGTCCACCCGAAGCTCTCGCAGAAGACGTATCTCGCGGTGACCGGCCCACGACGGATCGCCGGCTTCGGCTCGACGAGGCGTCCTCTCGAGGGTTTCCTCTTCCCGGCCACGTACGACTTCCTCGCCGGGACCACGTCGAGGCAGCTCGTGGACGCGCAACTCGTCGCGTTCAGGCGCACCTGGAAGAAGCTCGACCTCTCGTATGCGCGATCGAGGCACCTCACCCCGTACGACGTCCTGATCATCGCGTCCATGGTGGAGCGGGAGGCGCAGGTGCCGAGCGAGCGGGCCAAGGTCGCGGCCGTCATCTACAACCGCCTGCACGCAGGCATGCCGCTCGGGATCGACGCCACGATCCGCTACGGCCTGCACGTGCCGCCGACGCAGTCGCTCACGCAGTCCGAGCTCGCGAGCGACAACCCGTACAACACGCGCAAGCACCTCGGGCTCCCGCCGACGCCGATCGCCAATCCCGGGCTTGCAGCCCTGAAGGCGGCGGCGCACCCGGCGCGCGTGGACTACCTCTACTTCGTGCGCAAGCCGGACCACCGACACCACTACTTCACGTCGAGCTACGACGACTTCGTCAACCACGAGCACCTCTACGGCTACTGAACGTGGGTGAACCCGTGGTTCCCCCACGAGCCCCCTCCTTCTTCGTCGCGCGTGGCCGGTCGCTCTTGCGCTGCGGCGAGAGCGCGGTCTCGCCTCCGCGCGCGAACGGTTGGTGTCTCGGCCCACGAAGACCGCGGCAGGCCGGGGGTCGGTGACGACCAGGGTCGTTCTCCTCGGGCATCCGGTGGCGCACTCGCTCTCGCCTCGGATGCAGAACGCCGCCTTCGCCGCCGCCGGCCTCGACTGGGAGTACCGCGCGCTCGACGTGCTGCCCGAAGACCTCGGTGAGGTCGTCCGCCGGCTCGTCTCGGACGGCTATGCCGGCGCCAACGTCACCATCCCGCACAAGCGCGCAGCCGCCGCGCTCTGCGACGAGGCCGAGGGAGACGCAGTGAACACGCTCCTCTTCGACGGCGGACGCGTCCGCGGCTTCAACACGGACAAGGAGATCGTCGCGGGCATCGAGGCGCAACGGGTCTGCCTGATCGGCGCAGGTGGCGCCGCCGAGACGCTGAGGCCGGGACTTCGAGGCGAGGTACGCCAGTTCTCCCGCGGAGGAGCGTGGCCGCCGGACGCCGACGGATGCGACCTCGTCGTGAACGCGACGCCCGTGCGGGACGAGCTGCTCGTGCGACCGACGCGGGGCCAGACGGTCGTCGACCTCGCCTACGGCGAGACGGAGACGGCGCTCGTCGTCGCGGCCCGCGCCGCCGGCTGTCGGGTCGTCGACGGCCGCGAGGCGCTCGTCCGGCAGGGCGCCGCGAGCTTCGAGCTGTGGACGGGCAGGGCCGCGCCGGTGGACGTGATGCGTCGAGCCGTGCGCGATCCGGCCGTGCCGTAGGCTCTGCCGGATGACACTCGAGCTGGCCACCGCGGGCGAGTCGCACGGACCTGCGCTCCTCGCGATCGTCTCCGGGCTGCCCGCCGGTCTCCTGCTCGACCGGGCGGCGATCGATGCCGACCTCCGGCGCCGGCAACAGGGCTACGGCCGGTCGCCTCGCCAGCAGATCGAGACGGACGAGGTGGAGGTGCTCGCCGGGCTGCGCCACGGCCGAACGCTCGGCACGCCGCTCGCGCTCGTCGTCCGCAACCGCGACCACAAGAACTGGACGTGGGGGATGAGCCCCTGGCGCCCCGACGGCGAGCCGGCGGGGAAGGGGACGAAGCCGGTGACGCTGCCGCGACCGGGCCACGCCGACCTGGCCGGCGTCCAGAAGTACGGACTGAGCGACGTCCGCGACGCGCTCGAGCGGGCCTCTGCGCGGCACACGGCCGTCCACGTCGCCGCGGGAGCCGTCGCGAAGGCGCTTCTCGCCGAGATCGACGTCGAGGTCACGGGCGCGGCGCTGCCGGAGGGCGGGGCGGATCCCGCTGCGGTCGATGCGGCGCGGGCGGACCGCGACACGCTGGGCGGCGTCGTCGAGGTGCGCGCTCTCGGCGTCCCGCCGGGTCTCGGCTCGTACGCGCGGCGCGAGGACAGGCTGGACGCGAGGCTCGCAGCGGCGTTGACGGGGATCCAGGCCGTGAAGGGCGTCGAGATCGGCGACGGCTTCGCGCTCGCACGGCTGCGCGGGTCGGAAGCGCACGACGAGATCGTCCGCGACGAGCACGGCCTCCGCCGGCGGACGAATCGCGCCGGTGGGGTGGAGGCGGGGATCTCGAACGGGGAGGAGATCGTCGTGCGGGCGGCGATGAAGCCGCTGCCGACGCTCATGCGGCCGCTCGCGTCCGTCGATCTCGACACGGGCGAGCCCGCGTCGGCGCTCGTCGAGCGGAGCGACGTGTCGGCGGTCGAGGCGCTCGCGGTCGTCGCGGAGGCCGCGGTGGCGTGGGAGCTCGCCCGTGCCGCGCGCGAGAAGTTCGGCGGCGACGCGATCGGGGACTTCGCGGGGGCATGGCGCGCCTACCTCGACCGGATCGACTGGGAGTGGCGCGGCCCGTGACACTTCGGTTACCGGTGTCAGAGACCGGGCCCTGTCTCGAAGAGCCGAGACGGCGCGGCACACGAGGCGCGAGACGGGGTCGAGGATCGGCGCGTGGTCTCCCCCGGGTGGTGTCAGACACCAGGTCATGGCCCGCGCCGACGTGACCGTCCTCTCCAGACACGTCGCGCTGGTCGGGTTCATGGGCGCCGGCAAGACGTCGATCGGCGAGGAGGTCGCCCGCCGGATCGGCGTGCCCTTCCGGGACGTCGACCGCGAGGTCGAGCTGTCGCTCGAACACCTCGATCAAGAGCTTCTTCGCTGCGGAAGGTGAGGAGGCGTTCCGCGTCCGCGAGGCAGCGCAGACCGTCTCGGCGTTGCGCGACTCCCGGCCCGCGGTGCTCGCGCTCGGCGGCGGCGCCGTCACGCGTACGCCGGTGCGTGCAGCGCTGAAGGAGCGCGCGGTCGCGGTGCTCCTCGACGTCGACGTGGACACGGCCTGGCGGCGAGTCGAAGGATCGGACCGACCGCTTGCGCAGGAGCGGGCTGCCTTCTTCGCGCTCTACGACCAGCGGGCCCCGGTCTACCGGGAGGTTGCGGACACCGTCGCCCGGGACGCCGACGACGTCGTGCTCGCCGCCGCCGGCGTGCACGTCGAGACCGGCGCGCTGCAGCGGCTGGGCGAGCTCGTTCCCGGCGACGGCCCGGTCGCTCTCGTGTCCGACCCGCACGTCGCCGGCATCCACGGGATGGACGCGCAGCTCGCTCTCGGCGTCCGCCTCGCGGAGACGCACGAGCTTCCACCCGGCGAGGAGGCGAAGACGATCGCGGCACTCGACCGGCTGTGGCAGGAGCTCCGTCTCGACCGGCGCGGGACGATCGTCGCCTTCGGCGGCGGGTGCACGACCGACGCCGCGGGCTTCGCCGCCGCCGCCTACGTGCGCGGCATCCCGTGGGCGCCCGTCCCGACCAGCCTCGTCGCGCAGGTGGACGCCGCGATCGGCGGCAAGACGGCGATCGATCTGCCGCAGGGCAAGAACCTCGTCGGTGCATTCCACTGGCCCGCGCGGACGCTCGTCGATCCCGCCCTCCTGCGAACGCTGCCGGAGGCCCAGCGGCGGGAGGGGATGGCCGAGGTCGTGAAGACGGGGCTGCTCGCGGGCGAGCCGCTCTGGGAGCTGCCCGAGCAGGAGCTCGTCCGCCGTTGCGCGGCGTTCAAGGCCGCCGTCTGCCTGCGCGACCCGCACGACCGCGGCGAGCGGGCGATCCTCAACCTCGGCCACACGTTCGCCCATGCGCTCGAGGCGGGTACGCACTTCGGCGGCGTGACGCACGGGCAGGCGGTAGCGCTCGGGCTGATCGCGGCGCTGCGCCTCTCGGGGCGCGACACGTCGACGGTGGAGGAGATCCTGCGCCCCAGGCCCGTGCGTGCAGACCGTGAGCTCGCATGGGAGGCGATGCACCGCGACAAGAAGACGGTCGGCGGCGAGCTCCGGCTCGTCCTGCTCGGCGACGACGGTCCGCGCTGGGACGTCGCGGTGCCCGCAGAGGACGCCCGTCGGGAGCTCGACGCCCTGATCGCGGGCTGAGCGCCGCGCAACCACTAGAGTCGCGACGGTGCGGGTGCTCGTTCTCAACGGCGTCAACCTGAACATGCTCGGTCGCCGCGACCCCGAGCAGTACGGCGGACTCTCGATCGCGGAGCTGGAGAGCCGGATCTACGACTGGGCGCGCCAGTTCGAGCTGACGGTGCAGTGCCGCCAGACGAACAGCGAGGGCGAGTTCATCCACTGGTGCCACGACGCGTACGACACGGTCGACGGCGTCGTCGTCAACCCGGCGGCGTGGACGCACTACGCGTGGTCGATCCGCGACGCGCTCGAGCCGCTCACCGTGCCGATCGTCGAGGTGCACCTCTCGAACGTCGACGCCCGCGAGGAGTGGCGGCGGGCGTCGGTGATCTCGGACATCGTCGCCGCCCGGTTCATCGGCCTCGGCCCCGACGGGTACCGGCTCGGCCCTCGAATATCTGAAGGAGCACGAATGACCGATCGCATCGCTCGTCTCGTCGACTCGCTCGAGGAGCCCCTGCTCGTCACGAATCCGGTCAACGTCCGCTACCTGACCGGGTTCGAGAGCTCGAACGCGGCGCTGCTCGTCGAGCCCGAGCGCACGCGACTGTTCACCGACTTCCGCTACATCGAGTCGGCGAAGGCAGTTCCCGGGGTCGAGGCGGTGGAGACGCGGCGGTCGCTGATCAGGTGGCTCGCCGAGAACCTGGGCGGCCCCGTGGGCTTCGAGGCCGACGCGCTCCCGTACGCGCTGGCGGAGAAGCTGGGAGGCGCAGGCCTCGCGCTCGTTCCCCGGTCGGGGCTCGTGGAGAGGTTGCGTGCGGTGAAGGATGCGTCGCGAGCTCGCGTCGATCCGTCGCGCGTGCGCGATCACCGACCGCGTCTTCGAGCGGCTCGCGACGGAGGTGCGCTTCGTCGGGCGCAGGGAGCGCGACGTCGCGTGGGATCTGGCACGGCTCTTCCACGAGGAAGGGGCCGATGCGCCGGCCTTCGAGTCGATCGTCGGCTCCGGCCCGACCGGCTCCCGCCCGCACGCGCGCGCCGGCGATCGCGTCGTCGAGGCGGGCGAGCTCGTGGTGATCGACACGGGCTGCACCGTGGACGGGTACTCGTCCGACTACACGCGCACCTTCGCCACCGGCCCGCTCGACGGCGAGATGCAGGAGGCCTACGACGTCGTCCTCGCGGCGCAGCGAGCCGGGCTCGACGCGATACGGGCGGGCGCCGCAGGCGTGGCGGTGGACGCCGCCGCAAGGCGCGTCGTCGAGGAGAGCCCGTTCGCGGGGACCTTCGGCCACGGGCTCGGGCACGGGCTCGGACTCGACGTTCACGAGGCCCCGCGCCTCTCCACGGAGAGCACCGACACGCTCGAGACCGGCAACGTCGTCACGGTCGAGCCGGGCGTCTACCTGGCGGGACGCTTCGGCATCCGCACCGAGGACGACGTCGTCGTCGCCGAGGACGGCGTCGAGAACCTGACCGGGTTCCGCAAGGAGCTGGTCCACGTCTGATCGTGGGGGAACCCATGGTTCCCCCACGGACCCCTCCTTCGTCGCGGCGCATGGCGGAATCGCTCTTGCGCTGCGGCGAGAGCGCGGTCTCGCCTCCGCGCGCGGAAGGTGCGCGTCTCGGCCGGCGAGACCCGTGACGGTGTCACGCGTGCTCGCCTGACGGAGGACGGGTCGCGCGCCGCTACCCTGGTCCGCCGGATGGCCGAGACGGTCGACACGAACAGCTTCAGGAACGGCATGCACATCGAGCTCGACGGCAAGGTGTGGCGAATCGTCGAGTTCCAGCACGTGAAGCCCGGCAAGGGCGGCGCGTTCGTGCGCACAAAGCTCAAGAGCCTCGACGCGGGCGCCGTCGTCGACCGCACCTTCCGCGCGGGCGAGAAGTTCCCGCGCGTGCGCACCGAGACGAAGAACGTCCAGTACCTCTACGACGACGGCTCCGACGTGCACTTCATGGACGCGGAGACGTTCGAGCAGTTCTCGCTCTCGCACGCCGACGTCGCGGACGCGCTGCCCTTCATGCTGCCGAACGCATCCGTGCAGGTGATGGCGGTGAACGGCGCGCCGTCGAGCGTCCAGCTGCCGTCCTCGGTCGAGCTGACCGTCACGGAGACCGAGCCGGGCGTGAAGGGCGACACCGTGTCGAACGTCACGAAGCCCGCGACGCTCGAGACCGGCGCCGTCGTCCAGGTGCCGCTCTTCGTCAACGTGGGCGACCGCCTCAAGGTCGACCCCCGCGAAGGCCGCTACATCTCGCGCGCGTAGCGCTGCGTCGGGACGCCGGGGGTCGGGACCCGTCTGTGCGAGCACGTCGGGTGCCAGGCACGGAGCCGTGTCCTGAGGAGTCGCCTCCACTGGCGAGACGAGCTGCCAGAGCGGTCTGCAGAGAGTAGACGGTCTCCTTCGGTCACGTCTCGGTGCCTGGCACCAGACCGGGCTCGCGAGGACTGAGTGTCGAGAGCGGTGCGCTCGGCGCGCAGTAGGCTCCGGTCGTGCCGACGCTCGCCGACACGACGATCCGCCTGCTCGGGCAGGAGCCGCTCGCGGGACGGATGCCCACGTCGGAGCAGCTCCGGCTCGCCGAGATCCTCGACACGGCGGGGTTCGCGTACCTGGAGGTCTCGGGCGGCGGCTGCTTCGACGCCGCCGTCAAGCGGGGCGTCGAGAGCCCGTGGGAGCGGATCCGCGCCCTGAAGGAGCGGGTGAAGACCCCGCTCGGGCTGGCGCTGCGCGGCCGGTTCCTCGTCGGGTCGCGGCCCGTCGACGCGGACTTCGCGCGCAGGTTCGTCGCCTCCGCGGCAGAGAACGGGGTCGACGTCTTCCGGCTCCACGATCCGCTCAACGACGTCTCGAACCTGCGCGAGGCGGCGGAAGCCGTCGTCGCGGCGGAGCGCGACTTCGAGGCAGGGCTCGTGTACAGCCCGGGCCGCACGGGCGAGATTCAGACGCTGATCGAGCGCGCCCGGCTCCTGCCCGAGCTCGGCGCCGTGCGGGTGCTCCTCCACGACCCGACCGGCTCGCTGCAGCCGCACACCGCCGAGGCGCTCGTCGGAGCCCTCGCGGAGGCGAGCGGCCTCCCGGTCGGCATCTACGCCCAGGGCTCGGGTGGGAGCGCTCTCGCCGCAGCGCTGGCGGCAGCCCGTGCCGGGGCCCAGGTGCTCGCCTGCGCGATCTTCCCGCTGGCGCTCACGCTCCACCGCGTCTCGGGTGAGGCGCTCGCCGAGGCGCTGGCCGGGATCGGCCTCGACCCCGGCGTCGACGTCGAGGCGCTCTGGCGCGCCACCGACCTCGTCGACGAGCACATCGGCGACGAGCCCGTGACGCCGCTCACGCCGCGGGTGGCCGTTCTCGCCGCCCGTCACGACGTTCCGGCGAGCATCGTGGCCGCGCTCGACCAGACGCTCCGCGCGCAGGGCGCGGGCGGACGTCTCGACGAGGTGCTCGCGGAGCTCGACCGGATCCGGGCGGAGACCGGCTGGCCGCCGCTCGCGGCCCCGATCGGCCAGGTGCTCGCGTCGCAGGCGCTCCTCAACGTCCTCTCCGCGAGTCGCTACCTGACCGTCGTGGACGAGCTGCGCGCGCTCGTGACCGGTCGCTTCGGCACGCCGCCGGCGCCGGTCGACCCGGCGCTCGCCCGGGCCGTGTCGCTGACGACCGACCCGGAGAGCGAGGAACACGCCGCACCGGCGCTCGACGAGCTGCGCGAGCGGGCAGAGGGCTTCGCGGCGAGCGAGGAGGAGCTGCTCCTGCTCGGGCTCTTCGGCGCGGACGCCGAGCAGCTGCTGCGGACGATCCGCGGGCGCGGCCGACGCGACGACGACGGACTGTCGGGCGTCGACCAGGCACGCGCCGACCGGGTCCGCGAGCTGGTCGCGATCGTGCAGGAGTCGGGGATCGGCGAGGTGACGATCGAGGAGGGCGGCATGCGCGTCTCGGTGCGCTCGACGCCGGAGCCGTCCGCGACGACGCTCTCCCCCGAGGCTCCGCTCGGCCTGCCCGAGGCGGCGCTCGGGCCCGTCGCCGTGCCCCCGAACGGCCTGGTCCTCGTCGAGTCGCCGATGGTCGGCACGTTCTACCGGGCCTCGCAGCCGGACGCGCCCTCGTTCGTCGAGGAGGGCGACGTCGTCGCGCCCGGCCAGACGCTCTGCATCCTCGAGGCGATGAAGCTGATGAACGAGGTGAAGTCGGAGATCGAGGCCGTCGTGCGCAGGATCCACGTCGAGAACGCGGATCCCGTCGAGTTCGGCCAGCTCCTGTTCGAGCTCGAGCCGCTCGCGGGCCGGCTGCTCGACGCCGTCTAGGAACGTGGGGGAACCCAGGGTTCCCCCGTGGCCCCCCTCCTTCTTCGCTCGCCGAGGCTGAGCGCACTCGGCGACCGTGGGTTGCTCCCAGGTGGACGCGGGGCTGGGCGGGGCGCTGCGTCGGCCTGCGGCCGACGTCGCTGACGCATCCGGTTGGCCTAGAGTGGTGCCATCTCGACGGGGACGGTCAGCCGCAGCAGCGAGGCGCTCTTCGTCGGCGCCGTGCTCGAGGTCGAATAGGCTCCACGCCGTGTTCGAGCGAGTACTCGTAGCCAACCGGGGCGAGATCGCCGTGCGCGTGATCCGCGCGCTGCACGAGCTCGGCGTCGAGGCCGTCGCCGTCTACTCGACGGCGGACGCCGACGCGCTCCACGTGCGGCTCGCCGACCGCGCGGTGCGGATCGGCCCGCCGGCCGCCTCCGAGAGCTACCTCAACATCCCCTCGCTCGTCGCGGCGGCCGCGACCACCGGCTGCGAGGCCGTGCACCCCGGGTACGGCTTCCTCGCGGAGAACGCCGAGTTCGTGCGCATGTGCGAGGCGAACGACCTCGTCTTCATCGGGCCGTCGGCGCGCGTGATGGAGCGGATGGGGGACAAGGCGCTCGCCAAGGACGAGATGCGCGCGGCCGGCGTCCCGCTCGTTCCCGGCAGCGACGGTGCGCGCGAGCCTCGCGGAAGCGCGGACGGCAGCCGCCGAGCTCGGATACCCGGTGCTGCTGAAGGCGGCGGCCGGCGGCGGCGGTCGCGGCATGCGTCTCGTCGCCTCGCCGGACGCCCTCCACGACTCCTACGAGCGCGCCTCCGGCGAGGCGCACGCGGCCTTCGGCGACGGCACGCTCTACGTCGAGAAGGCGATCTCGCCGGCGCGACACGTGGAGATCCAGGTTCTCTGCGACGAGCATGGCAACGTCCTCACCTGCGGCGAGCGCGAGTGCTCGATCCAGCGCCGTCACCAGAAGCTGATCGAGGAGACGCCGTCGCCCGCGCTCGATCCACGGCTGAGGGAGGAGATGGAGGCCGCGGCGGAGCGCGCCTGCCGCCACATCGACTATCGCAACGCGGGGACCTTCGAGTTCCTCGTCGGCCCGGACGGCTCGTTCGCGTTCATCGAGCTGAACACCCGCCTGCAGGTCGAGCACCCGGTGACCGAGGCCGTGACCCGGCTCGATCTCGTCCGGCTCCAGGTGAGCATCGCGGCGGGCGAGCCGCTGCCGCTCACCGGCCGGGCGCCCCGCGCCGGCCACGCGATCGAGATCCGCATCAACGCCGAGGACCCCGCCCGCGGGTTCGTACCCGCGCCCGGCCGGATCGAGCGCTTCCGGCCGCCGCTCGGACCGGGCGTCCGCGTCGACACGTTCGTCGAGGACGGGACGGTGATCTCGAGCCACTACGACTCGCTGATCGCGAAGCTCGTCGTCCGCGACGACACCCGTCCGGCCGCGATCGAGCGGGCATTGCGGGCGCTCCGCGAGCTCGAGGTCGCGGGGCGTGCCGACGACCCGTGAAGTGGCGCGCGAGATCCTGGCGAGCGAGGAGTTCAGGAGCGGCGAGTACTCGACGTCGTTCCTCGAGGAGGCGGGCTCGCGACTGCCCGCGCTCGCCGGACCATGAGCTCGCTGCTGGAACAGGACGACGGCGGAACCGTGGCGGTCACCGAGGCCGCTCTCGCGCAGATCGTCACGCAGGCCGTCGAGTCGGTCGACGGCGCCCGCCTTCGCAAGGGTCGACGGCGGCTGATGCTCGAGCTCGAGAGCGGTCACGCGCGCGCCGAGCTCGAGCTGATCGTGGCCTACGGCTGCGTGCTCCCCGACACGGCACGCGCGGTACAGGCACGCGTGACCGAGGCGCTGCAGGGCATGTGCGGAGTCGTGGTCGACGCGGTCGACGTGGCGATCGAGGAGCTGGAGCGGTGACGCCCGCGCCGCAGCAGGTCAGCCGTCGTGAGGCACGGCGGGCCGCCGTCTTCATGCTCTTCCAGTCGGACGTCACCGGCCGGCCGCTCGGGTCGCTCTTCGAGGGCGAGGCCGACGACTACACCCGGCGTCTCGCCGAGGCGGTCAGCCTGCACGCTGCGGAGCTCGACGCACGGATCACCGCGGCCTCGGACGAGTGGCCCGCGAACCGGCTCGGCGCCGTCGAGCGAAACGTCCTCCGGGTCGCGATCGAGGAGCTCGACGCGGCCGACGTGCCCGTGGAGGTGGTGCTCGACGAGGCGGTGACGCTCGCGAAACGGTATGCATCAGACGACGCAGGCAGGCTCGTGAACGGCATCCTCGGCAGGATCGCGAGGGAGAGGACCGGATGAGGGACACTTCGGCGAGGGGAGGCGTGTGAGCACGGAGGATTCGCTGAGCAGGGCAGAGGAGCTGCTGGCGCGGCTCGAGGCTGCCCGGACCGAGCTCGAGCAGCTCTCGCAGGGCGAGGGGGGGCCGCCGGAGCGCGCGATCGAGCTCCTGGGCGAGCTGTCGGAGCTCGCGAAAGCGGTCGAGGAGGAGCTGGAGCGCGCCAAGCGCGCGGCGGAGGCGGATGCACAGTCCTGACGAGCTGCGCACGCTCGCCGAGGAGCGGCTCGCAGGGCTCGAGCTGTGGCCGCAACTGCAGGGCCAGGCGGAGTCGGTGCGCTATTCCCTCGAGGTCGGAGGCAAGCGCATCCGCCCCGTCATCTGCCTCGCGACCGCCGAAGCGGCCGGGGCCGATGCCGAGGTCGCGCTCGGGGCCGGCTGCGCGCTCGAGCTGATCCACACCTTCTCGCTCGTCCACGACGACCTGCCGGCGCTCGACGACGATGCGGAGCGGCGCGGGCATCCGTCGACGTGGAAGCAGTTCGGCGAAGCGGTCGGGATCCTCGCCGGCGACGCGCTCCACGCGGAGGCATTCAGGCTCGCCGCGAGCTACGAGACGACGGAGGTCGCGCGTGAGCTGGCCGAGGCGACGCTCGGCATGATCGGCGGCCAGTGGCTCGACATCACCGGCTCGGGCGACGAGGTGACGCTCCACAAGCTGAAGACAGGCTGTCTCTTCGCGGCGGCGGTCGGGCTCGCGCTCTGGGCCGCCGGCGTGCCGGCGGACGAGCAGGCGCCGTGGCGGGCCTTCGGCGACGAGCTCGGGCTTCTCTTCCAGATCGTCGACGACATCCTCGACGCAGACGGCTACGTGCTCAGCCACGGCGCCGACGGCGCCCGCCGCCTCGCGGACGAGGCGGCGGAGCGTGCACGGAGTCGGCTGGACGCGATCGACGCGGACACGAGCGTCCTGCGTGAGATCGTCGACAGCCTCGCCGTCCGGACGGCCTAGGCTGCGGCCGTCCGCCGGTCTCGGGCGCGGCGGACGAGCGCGGTGACGGCAAGCACGACGAGCACGAGCGTCGTCAGCAGGAAGCCGAACCAGCCGATCCCGCCGATCACCCGGTCCGCGCCGTGCTTCGCGTTCTTGAAGGCCGGGATGCCGCTCAGCACGAGCAGGCCGACATCGAGCGCGAAGAGCGCGGTCATCAGCTTGTAGATCCCCTTCATCGATCTGCCTCCCGGGTCGCTTGCCGTTGCTACGACCGTACGACCTCGTCCTCGCGGCCGCGTCGGCACGCAGGCGGATTCCGCCTCCTCCTGCAGGTGGATCCCGGCGACCCCGGCGCCTGGCACCGCAACAAGTCCGCGACCTGCCACGATGCGAGCGTGAAGCTCTCCAGCTGGTATCCCGACGAGGACGCGTACGCCGGAGCCGAGCACGTCGATCCGGCCTACGCTGCCTCCTACGACGGGAAGACCGACGCCGATCTGGAGGAGGAGCTGGCGTTGCTCCGGACGCACGGCCTCGGCTCGGAGACGACGCTCGTCGACCTCGGTGGGGGCACAGGAGCCGTCGCGCTCGCCGCTGCACCGCATTGCCGTCGCGTCATCGCCGTCGACCCGTCGCCCGCGATGCTCGCGGTCGCGCGCGAACGAGTGGAGGCCGCCGGCCTCGGGAACGTCGAGCTCGTGGAGGCGGGCTTCCTCACGTACGAGCACGAGGGCGAGCCGCCGCAGCTCGTCCATTCGCGGAACGCGCTCCACCATTTGCCGGATTTCTGGAAGGGTGCCGCGCTCGCTCGCATCCACGACCTGCTGCAGACCGGCGGGACGCTCCTCCTCCGCGACCTCGTGTTCTCGTTCGAGCCGCACGAGGTGGACGAGCGGATCGAGGCCTGGCTCTCGGGCGCGGCGAGCTCGCCGGCGAAGGGTTGGACGCGCGCCGAGCTCGAGCAGCACGTCCGCGGCGAGCACAGCACGTTCGCGTGGTTGCTCGAGCCGCTGCTCGAGCATGCCGGCTTCGAGATCCGGGACGTCTCTCACCGGCGCGGCGCCTACTCGACGTACGTCTGCACCGCGCGATGAAGAAGCGTCTCGACGTCCTCCTCGTGGAGCGAGGCCTCGCCGAGTCGCGCACGCAGGCGCAGGCGCTCGTGATGGCGGGGCTCGTGCCCGGCTTCGAGAAGCCGGGCCAGCAGGTGGCCGAGAACGCGGAGCTGGCGGTCGTCCGCGGGCCCGAGTACGTGTCCCGCGGCGGCGAGAAGCTTGCGAACGGGCTCGACCGGCTCGGCGTCGACCCGGCCGGGCTCGACTGCCTCGACGTCGGCGCCTCGACCGGAGGCTTCACGGACGTCCTCCTCCGCCGCGGGGCCGCCCGCGTGGTCGCCCTGGACGTCGGCTACGGGCAGCTGCACCCGCGTCTGCGCGACGATTCTCGCGTGACCGTGCTCGAGCGGACGAACGCGCGCACGATCGAGGTGCTGCCCTTCCCGCCGCAGCTCGTCGTCTGCGACGTCTCGTTCATCTCGGTGCGCCTGGCGCTTCCGCCTGTGCTTCGCCTCGCCGCCCCCGGCTGGCAGGCGGTCGTGCTCGTGAAGCCGCAGTTCGAGGCGGGGCGCAAGGAGGTGGGGAGGGGCGGTGTGGTCCGCGACCTCGGCGTGCGCCGTCGCGTGTTGCGCGAGGTCGCGGCGACGGCTCCTGCGTGGGGAGCGACCGTGGCCGGCGTCGTAGACTCCGGGCTTCCCGGCCCGAAGGGAAACCACGAGTTCTTCCTCCACCTCCTGCACACACGCGACCCGAGACTTCCCGATGACCTCGACGAGCAGATCGAGCAGGCCCTCGCACCCGGTTGAGACGGCGGCGGTCGTCTCGCACGGCCGGCTCGACGTCCACGAGGCGGAGGAGCGCGTCCGCGCGGTCGCCCACGACGTCGGCGTTCGCCTCGTCGACGACCCGGCCGGCGCGCAGCTCGCCGTCGCGCTCGGCGGCGACGGGACGATCCTGCGCACGCTCGCGCGACTCCTCGGGACGGAGGTGCCCGTGATCGGCGTCAACTTCGGCCGGGTGGGCTTTCTCGCGTCGATCGCCCCGGACGATCTCGAGGGCGGCGTGAGGCGCGCCTTCGCCGGCGAGTACCTCACGGTCGAGCTGCCGACGCTCGAGGCTCGGCTCGACGGAGAGACGTACGTCGCCGTGAACGACGTGGTCGCCACGAGCTCGACGCTCGGGCGGATGGTGGAGCTGTCCTGGGCGGTCGACGGGGAGGATCTCGGCACCGTCCCCTGCGACGGGATGATCTGCTCGACTCCCTCCGGTTCGACCGCGTACAACCTCTCGAACGGCGGACCGGTGCTGGCGCGCGGGCTCGACGCGACGGCGGTCACGTTCATCGCGCCGCACTCGCTGCATGCGCGGCCGCTCGTCCTCCCGCGCGGTGCGGAGCTCACGCTACGGAACGTGACGCCCGACGTCGGCGCGGCGGTTCTCGTCGACGGGCGCCGCGTGGCCGACATCCCCCCGGACGGCCGGCTCGCCATCCGGCTCGGGACGCCCAGGAGCCTGCTCGCGACGCTGCCGGAGGCCACGTTCTTCGGTCGGTACCGCCAGACGTTCACCTCGCACCCCTAGCGCTTCCGGCCGAGGCCGGAAGCGCGAATGGTCGCGGTCCTGCGGCCTCTCTACACTCGACGGCGTGCTGCGCTCCCTGCGGATCGAGAACCTCGTCCTCATCCGTACGGCCGAGCTCGACCTCGCGCCGGGGTTGAACGCGATCACGGGCGAGACCGGCGCCGGCAAGACGATCCTCGCGCAGGCGGTCGGCCTCCTCCTCGGGGCGAAGGGGGACGCCGCCTTCGTCGGGCCCGCCGGCCCGGAGGCGTACGTCGAGGCCGAGCTGGACCTCGCCGACGAGCTGGAGCAGCTCGACGAGCTGCGCCCGGAGGGCGAGGACGTGCTCGTCGTCTCGCGCCGCGTGTTCGCCGACGGGCGCACGCGGGCGTATGCGTGGGGTCGCGCCGCCGCGCGCGAGGACGTCGGTACGGCCGTGGAGCGCGTCGTCGCGATGTCGGGCCAGTTCGAGCAGCGACGGCTCGCGCGCCCCGCCTATCAGCTGGAGGTGCTCGACGGCTTCTGCGGCGAGGAGCAGATGCGCAGACGGAACGACCTGCGCGCGGCCTGGCGCGAGCTGCTCGCCGCACGGCGCCGGCACGACGAGCTGACCGCGAACGCCGCCCTCGCGGAGGCACGCCTGGCCGAGCTGCGCGTCCTCGTAGAGGACACCGAGGGCATGGAGCCGGACGACGAGGAGCGCCTGCGCGGCGAGCGCAACCGTCTCCGCCACCTCGCCGAGCTCGCCGACGGTGCAGCCGAAGCCGCGGCCGCGCTCGCGCCGGACGACGGCGAGGGCGCGACCGGGCTGGTTGCCCTGGCCGAGCGCTCGGTCGCCCCGCTCGAGCGGCTCGCCCCCGAGCTCCAGCGGGCCGGCGACGAGCTCCGCGACGTCGAGTTGCGCCTGCGTGAGACGGCATCGGATCTGCACGCGTTCCTCGCCTCCCTGGAGGCGCAGCCGGGGCGGCTCGAGCAGGTCGAGGCCGGGCTCGACCGGATCGCCGAGGTGCGGCGGCGTTTCCGGTGCACGAGCTACGAGGACCTGCTCGAGCGGGCCGACGAGGCGCGCGCCGAGCTCGCTGCACTGGACGAGGGCGTCGATCCCGCCGCGTCGGCCGCCGCGGCTCTCGGCGCCGCCGAGGCCCGGGTGCGCTCGCTCGGGCTCGAGCTTCGCGCCGAGCGCAACGCCGCCGCACCTGCCTTCGCGGATGCGGTCGCCGCAGAGCTCCACGACGTCGGCATGGGGGAGGGGGAGTTCCTCTGCGAGCTGCGCGAGCGGGACGAGCCGGGCGCGACGGGGTCCGACGAGGCCGTCTTCCTCGTTCGACCGAACGCGGGACTCCCGTTCGCTCCCGTCGCGGAGACCGCCTCCGGGGGCGAGCTGTCGCGGATCGCGCTGGCGATCGCCGCCGTCGGCGGCGGCGTCACGCTCGTCTTCGACGAGATCGACGCCGGCATCGGAGGCGAGACCGCGAACGCGGTCGGCCACGTCCTCCGCCGGCTCGCGGAGAGCGCCCAGGTGATCGTGATCACGCACCTGCCGCAGATCGCGGCGCTCGCCGACCGTCACTTCCGGGTCGAGAAGGTGCCGGGAGACCCGACGCACACGCGGATCGAGCGGCTCGCCGACGAGGAGCGGAAGCTGGAGCTCGAGCGGATGCTCGGTGGCCAGGAGTTCCTCGCGAGCGTCCGCTGAACGCAGGATGCCCCGCTACGCCGCCAGCCGTACGCTGCTCGCGCCGGCCGACGACGTCTGGGCCTTTCTCGCCGAGCCGTACAACCTCGCCGATTGGTGGCCGGGCATCGCGGGCGTCCACCCGGACCGCCGCGGTCTGGCGCCCGGTGCCCGCTGGCAGGTCATCGGCCCCGACGAACCGAGCTACTTCCACCGACCGCAGGCGGCCAGGACGCTCCTCGTCGTCGACGTCGTGCCGCGGGAGCGGCTCGCCTTCCAGATCGGCGGCGACCGCATCGATGCGGAGCTCGAGCTGAGGGCGAGCGCCGCCGACCGCACGGAGGCGACGCTCGTCGTTCGGGCGCCGTGGCTGTCCGGCGTGCGCCGCAGCTTCCCGCGCCGAGCCCTCGAGCGTCTGCACGAGCTCCTGCAGACGGGGCTGCAGTCCTAGCATGGACGGCGACAGCCGTCCGCGCTGCTACTCTGAAATCCCGTGAGCGCGCGGGCCCCGAAGTACGTCTTCGTCACGGGTGGCGTCGTCTCGGCGCTCGGGAAGGGAATCGTCGCCGCGTCGCTCGGACGGTTGCTCAAGGCCCGCGGTCTGCGCGTCCAGCTGCAGAAGTTCGACCCGTACCTCAACGTCGACCCCGGGACGATGAGCCCCTTCCAGCACGGCGAGGTCTTCGTCACCGAGGACGGCGCGGAGACCGACCTCGACATCGGCCACTACGAGCGCTTCGTCGACGAGAACTTCCTCCGCAACGCGAGCCACAGCGCGGGCGCCGTGTGGGACACGGTTCTCCGCAAGGAGCGCAAGGGGGACTTCCTCGGGGCGACGGTGCAGGTGATCCCGCACATCACGAACGAGATCAAGGCGCGTGTGCGCCGTGCGGCCGAGTCGAGCGCGACCGACGTCGTGATCTCCGAGATCGGCGGCACCGTCGGGGACATCGAGTCGCTGCCGTTCCTGGAGGCGATCCGTCAGTTCCGGCGGGAGGTGGGGCTGGCGAACGTCATGTACGTCCACGTGACGCTCGTCCCGTTCATCGAGGCGGCCGGGGAGCTGAAGACGAAGCCGACCCAGCACTCGGTGAACGAGTTGCGGCGGATCGGCATCCATCCCGACGTGATCGTCTGTCGCTCCCACGAGGAGCTCTCGCGTGACATCCGCGACAAGATCGCCCTCTTCGCCGACGTCGACCCGGGCGCGGTGATCGCGTGCCCGGACGTACCGGACGTCTACCAGGTGCCGCGCGTCCTGCGCGAGGAGGGATTCGACCGGCTCGTGTGCGAGAAGCTCGGTCTCGACGTCGGCGAGCCTGATCTGTCCGACTGGGACGAGCTGCTCGACCGGATCGACCGGCGGCGCGAGGTGGTCGAGATCGCCCTCGTCGGCAAGTACGTCAAGCTCCAGGACGCCTACCTCTCCGTCCACGAGGCGCTCAAGCACGCCGGCCTGCACAGCGGCTGCGCGGTGCGCGTGCGCTGGGTGGACGCCGAGAACATGTCCTACGAGGAGGCCGCCGAGCTGCTCGAGGGCGTGGACGGCGTGCTCGTCCCGGGCGGTTTCGGCTCACGCGGGTGGGAGGGGAAGATCCTCGCCTGCCGTGTCGCCCGCGAGCGTCGCATCCCGTATCTGGGCATCTGCCTCGGCATGCACGTCGCCGTCTCCGAGTTCGCGCGCAACGTCGTCGGGCTCGAGGGGGCGAACTCGACGGAGATGGACCCGGAGACGCCCCACCCGGTGATCGACCTCCTCCCCGAGCAGAAGGGAATCGAGGATCTCGGCGGGACGATGCGCCTCGGGGCGCAGGCGGTCGAGGTCGCCGAGGGGACGCGCGCACGCGAGCTGTACTCCGAGGCGACGATCCAGGAACGGCATCGCCACCGCTACGAGGTCAACAACGCCTACCGCGAGCGGCTCGTCGGGGCGGGGCTCGTCGTCGCCGGGACGTTCCAGGAGGGGCGACTCGTCGAGATCGTCGAGCTGCCCGAACATCCGTGGTTCGTGGCGAGTCAGTTCCACCCCGAGTTCAAGTCGCGGCCGACCCGGCCGGCCCCGCTCTTCCGCGGCTTCGTCGCGGCCGCGCTCGAGCGAAAGCGGGAGCGGGCAGACGAGCGGTTGCGCGCCCGCGTCGCGGCGGGCTGATCGCGCGCATCAGCGGCCGCTCCGGGACGTGCGGCTCGCCCGACCGGCACCGGACCTCCCGGAGAGACCACTAGGATCGGGTGTCGTGGCGGCCGAGCCCGAATCCGTCTCGCTCTTCCTCGAGCTGGCCGCGATCCCGAGCCCGCCCGGCGAGGAGCGCGGCGTCGCCGACGCAGTCGTCCGCCATCTGCGTGGGCTCGGCCTCGAGCCCGACGAGGACGACTGCGGGCCACGGATCGGCTCGACGATCGGCAACGTCTTCGTCCGGCTCGAGGCGACGGCGCCGGGAACGCCGCTCTTCTTCTGCGCGCATCTCGATACGGTGCCGCCCGCCGGCGAGCTGCGTCCGGTCGTCGAGGAGGGGATCGTCCGGAACGCGGGCGGGACGATCCTCGGCGCCGACAACAAGGCCGCCGTCGTGGCGATGCTCGAGGGCGTCCGTCGCGTGCTCGTGGAGAACCGGCCGCACGCCGGGATCGAGCTCGTGTTCACGCCGAAGGAGGAGGTCGGCCTCCTCGGCGCCGGCGCCTTCGACCACGACCGGCTGATCGCGCGGACGGGATACGTCTACGACCAGGCGGCGCCGATCGGGGAGATCATCCTGGGCGCGCCGTGGGCACGATCGCTGGACGTGCGGTTCCACGGCCGTGCGGCGCACGCGGGGATGTTCCCCGAAGAGGGGCGCTCGGCGATCCAGGCGGCGGCGAAGGCGATCGGCGACCTGCGTCTCGGCCGCGTGGACGACGTCACGACCGCGAACGTGGGCGTCATCGCGGGCGGAACCGCGGGCAACGTCGTGCCGGAGTGGTGCTCGTTCCTCGCCGAGGCGCGCTCCCACGACGAGGGCCGGCTCGGCGAGATCGTGCAGGAGACGCTCGATGCGTGCTCGTTCGCCGCGACCTCGGTCGACTGCGAGGTCGAGACGCAGGTGCGGAAGAGCTATGCGGGCTACCGGCTGCGGCGCGACGAGGAGGCCGTCCGGATCGCAGCCGCGGCGCTCGAGCGCTGCGGAGTCGACGTGACGTACGCGCTCTCGGGCGGGGGCGCCGACGCGAACGTCTTCAACGAGCGCGGCCGTCGCTGCGTCAACCTCGCCAACGCGATGACCGACATCCACACGCCCGACGAGCGGATCGCCGTCTCGGATCTCGAGGCGATGGTCGACGTCACGGTCGCGTTGATCGAGGAGGCGCGGGCGTGATGCTGCTCTCGCGGCTCGCGTTCCTCTCGGTCTCGCCTGCGCAGGCCCTGTCCGACTGACCGCCCGGTCCGCGGCGAGCCGGCGGACGCCCGCGTGCCCGTGCCCTTCCCGGGCGCGACGCCGTTCCCGAGGGCGAGAGTGGCCGACCTCGTCTACCCGCGCTCCTGCCGCCGACGACCGAGCAGGTGGAGGAACGGGGCGATCTGCCGGTACGGGTCGAGCTCGCGGAGCGCGAGCTCGAGACGCAGGATCGCCTCGTACGCTCCGGCGCCCTCCTTGAGCTCTTCCGGGAGGTAGTCGTTCGCGACGCGTATGCCGGCCGCGGCTTCCACGTGGAGCTCGACGGTCTCGAGCCAGCCGCGCGTCTCGTCGAGGTCACTGAGGCCGAATTCGGCGCCTAAGGTCTCGCCGACGCGGCTGCGCGCATCGCTCTCGACGGCGGTGAGCGCAGCGGCGAGATCGCCACGTATCAGCGCCGCCCGCAGGGGCTCTGCGAGGCGGTTTCCGACCGTGATCGAGAGGCAGCCGTCCGGGGCGAGCAGGGAGGCCAGCGCCGCGCATGCGGCCGGCGGGTCGGGGACGTAGCCGAGGACGTTGCGGCAGAGGACGAGATCGAACCGTTCACCCGCGAAGACCCGCCCCGCGTGCTCGAGCTCCGCGACCACCCAGGTCACGTCCACGTCGGCAGAACGAGCCTTCGCCTCGGCGAGCATCGCCTCCGAGGCATCCGCGGCGACGACGTCGCTCCCGGCGCGCGCGAGGCGCGTCGCGGTCTCCGCAAGCCCGCAGCCGACGTCGAGGACGCGTGCAGGCGGAAGTCGGAGATGCCGCTCGAGCAGGGCCCAGATCAGGTCGAGGCGAAGCCGTCCCCAGGGGGCATCGTTGTAGGCGATCCAGGCGGCGACGCGATCGGGCGGCAGCTCCGCCACGCGGAGAGGGTATCGACCGCGCCGCGTGGGTAGCCTGGCGAGAGTGGAGGGACGACGCCTGAAGCAGGGTGAGGGGTCGAGCGGCCCTGCCCCCGACGAGTCTCGCCTCGTCTACGAAGGGCGGCTGATCGACGTGACCGTCGAGCTTTGGGGCGGGCACGAACGGGAGATCGTCGAGCATCCCGGGGCGGTCGCGATCGTCGCGGTCGACGACGGGGGTTGCGTGACCCTCGTTCGGCAGCTTCGTGAGCCGACGCGGAAGCGGTTGCTGGAGCTGCCTGCCGGGACAGCGGAGCCGGGCGAGGCGCCGCTCGAGACGGCCCGCCGCGAGCTGCGCGAGGAATGCGGGCTGACCGGGGGTGCGTGGCGCGAGCTGGCGGTGTTCTGGACGACTCCCGGATTCTGCCGCGAGCGGATGCACCTGTTCGCTGCGGAAGGCGTCGTGCGGGGCACGCCCGAGCCTGAGGCCGACGAGGACATCGAGCTCGTCCGCTGGCCGCTCGAGGAGCTGGACGGCCGCCTGGGCGAGATCGAGGACGCGAAGACGCTCGTCGGCCTGACGCTCTTCCTCCGCCCTCGCCGCTGAGAGAGGCATGTCCGTCGGGGCCCGTCGGCCGCACCGCCGCACCGCCGCACCCCCCACCCAGGGTGGCAATTGGCCAATGGCTGTATAAGCCGGGCCGCTGATGATGGGCCGCCGACTGACGCGCTACGGTGGGAGGGCGATGGCTGGGAAGAAGGACGACGACGCCACGAAGAACCTGCCGCCGGACGAGCCGACGCAGGAGCTTCCGAAGGGTACGAAGACGGGACTGCCGAAGCGGCGGGACGTGTTCGCGGCATTGGACAAGGTGGCGCGGAAACCCAGCAAATAGCAGGGGGTTCCAAGGTTTTCCACAGTCCTTCGTCCACAGATGCCGCGACTGTTTCTCTAGCGAAACAATCTCTTCCGTCCGACGCTGAGCGTATACAGTGGGTCTACACAGTCCCCGACAGTATCCCCGACAATCCGGGGTTTTCCACAGGTAGAGGACGCCGAGCCGAAGGATGCGCCGCCGCCCACGGCTCGGACAATAGAAATGCCCCCGGTGGGAATCGAACCCACGGTCCCCGGCATAGCAGGCCCGGATCCACGCATTCCAGTGGCGGGGGCATTGCGGAGGTAAATCCCGGGGCGACGAGCCCTAGCACGGAAGCTGTCGCCCCGGGCCTTCTCCGCCACCGTGGCCGTCACGTCGACCACGGACGATTGACGTTACTCCGCGGTCCCGACGGACAAGGCCCGCTGAAGCGGCCCCGGACGCGGTCAGGCCACCTCCAAGAGCGTGGAGTGGCTCACGTGCCACCGCGCCGCCTTGCCGCGCGCCGGGGCCGTCTGAGCGGGTCTCTAGATGCTGTCGAGCAAGCTGCGGAACATCGCCTGGTCGTCGTCGCGATGGTTCCACTTCCAGACCCACTCGTTCAGGTAGCCGGGAAGCCAGCGCGTCGAGATCGAGTGGTGCGTGCCGCGTACGTCGGTCTTGAAATGTCCGAAGAAGCCTTCGACCGTGTTCGTGTGTACGTCTCCTTCGACGTACACACGCTGCGAATGGCGCACGCGGCGGAACCTGTAGATGTCTCTGCGTTCGAGGACGTTGTAGCCGCCCCAGTCGTCCGTGAAGACGAGGGAACCGGGGAGCACGAACTCGTGGAGCGTGGAGCGGATCGCGTGCGTGGTCTGTTCCTGGGTGCGAGAGTCCCCGACTACGGAGGCGCGCAGTTGGCCCTTCCGCTCGACGGCCGCGAAGATCACGTCACGGCGCTTCGTGGCTGGCCCCTGGTTCGAGCGTCCCTCGGCCCGCAGGCGGCTGCGCTCGCCTTCGTGCAGCTGGCCGCCGACGTATGCAGAGTCGGCCTCGACCTCGCCGGTGAGCGGCCCGGTGTAGTCCTGCTCCATCAAGTCCTGGCGGATCAAGTGCAGCATCCGGAGCGCTGTCTTGTAATTGACGCCGATCTCGCGCTCCAGCTGCTTCGCGGCGATGCCGCACCGCGAACTAGAGACGAGGTAGATGGCGTAGAACCAGAGGTGCAGGGACGTAGACGATTTGTGAAAGATTGTCCCGGCAGTCGGGTGGATGTGGTGTCCACAAGCCGTGCATGTCCACGACTGACGGCGCTGCTTCGTCTGGTACCGCTTGAACAAGCGCACCTGCTCGCATTTCGGGCATTCCGCGTGCTCGCCCCCACCCAGGGTGGGGTGCTGATCCCGCCTCCCTCGGGAACGACGATACCGGGGAGGCGGCCGAGAATCGCTCGCAGCTCTGTGCCGACGCTGTACCGGATGCGTGACGGCGGCCGCGCACGCTAATGTCTCCGCGTTTTGCGGATCGGCGTCGCGAAGGAGATCAAGACCGACGAGTACCGGGTGGCCCTGACGCCGGCCGGTGCGCGCGAGCTCGTCCAGGGCGGCCACGAGGTCGTCGTCGAGACGACGGCAGGCGACGGCAGCGCATTCGCGGACTCCGACTACGAGCGAGCGGGGGCTCGGATCGCCTCTGTCGACGACGTCTGGGCCGAGTGCGAGCTCCTGCTCAAGGTGAAAGAGCCGATCGAGGCGGAGTACGGTCGCCTGCGGGAGGGACTCGTGCTCTTCACGTACCTCCACATCGCCGCCGACGAGCCTTTGACTCGGGCGCTCGTCGACAGCGGGATCGCCGCCGTCGCATACGAGACGGTGGAGACGGACGACCGGCGCCTGCCGCTGCTCGCACCGATGAGCGAGATCGCCGGCAGGCTCGCTCCGCAGGCAGCGGCCCACTTTCTCGAGAAGCCGCTCGGTGG
The DNA here is from genome assembly GCA_963762675.1 of uncultured Thermoleophilia bacterium. Taxonomy (GTDB): domain Bacteria; phylum Actinomycetota; class Thermoleophilia; order Gaiellales; family Gaiellaceae; genus Palsa-739. Next base: position 1,096,692 of record CAVXLS010000003.1, read on the forward strand.
GCGCGGTGTCCTGCTGGGCGGCGTTCCCGGGGTCGCTCCCGGTCACGTCGTCGTACTCGGCGGCGGGATCGTCGGCTACAACGCGGCGATCATCGCGATCGGGCTCGGGGCACAGGTGACCATCCTGGAGCGGTCGATCGACCGCATGCGTCACCTGGACGAGATCCTCTCGGGTCGTGTGAGCCTGTTGACCTCGTCCAGCCTGCAGGTCGAGGAGTCGATCGCCGGAGCAGACGTCGTGATCGGCGCAGTGCTCATTCCCGGCGCCCGCGCGCCAAAGCTCGTCACGAGGACGATGCTCGGCCACATGCAGCGGGGCGCGGTGGTCGTCGACGTGGCGATCGACCAGGGCGGGTGCATCGAGACCGCGCACGCGACGACGCACTCCGATCCCGTGTACGAGGTGGACGGGATCACGCACTACTGCGTCGCCAACATGCCGGGTGGGGTGCCGATCACCTCGACGAAGGCGCTCACGAACGCGACGCTCCCGTACGTCGAGGCGATCGCCGAGCATGGGCTCGCGGCAGCGGTCGCCCGTGACCGAGCGCTCGCGCGCGGAGTGAACGCTCTCGACGGGAAGGTCACCTACCGGGCGGTCGCGGAAGCGCACGGCCTCGAGTACACGCCGCTCGAGACGGTGCTGCCCGAAGCCGCGTAAGCCGACTGCTACTAGCTCTTCTGTGCCGCGTCGTCCGGCTTCTTCGTCGGCGAGAGCTTCACGACGAGCCACGTCACGCCCGCGGCAGCGCCGATGACGACGACGATGTAGAGGACGAAAGCGAGCAGGCCGAAGGCAGTCGTCATCCCGAGCCTAGAATAGCCGCATGCCCCGCGCGTGCGTCATCGTCCTCGACGCGGTCGGCGCCGGAGCGCTGCCGGACGCCGACGCGTACGGCGACGAGGGCTCAGACACGCTCGGGAACGTCGCGCGGGCGGTCGGAGGGCTCGACCTTCCCAGCATGGAAGCGCTCGGCCTGGGCAATGTGGAGCCGCTCGAGGGCTGCCCTCCGCAACCCGGGGCGCCGGGCGTCGCGGGGCGCCTCGTGGAGCGCTCGAAGGGCAAGGACACGACCACCGGACACTGGGAGCTGATGGGCGTCGTGACGGCGCAGGCGTTCCCCACGTACCCGCACGGATTTCCGCATGACGTGATCGATCCGTTCATGCACCGCACGGGACGGGGCGTGCTCGGAAACAGGCCGGCGTCGGGGACGGAGGTCATCCAGGAGCTCGGCGAGGAGCACCAGGGGACCGGAAAGTGGATCGTGTACACGTCCGCCGACTCCGTCTTCCAGATCGCCGCGCACGAGGAGACGGTGTCGCTGGACGAGCTCTACGAGGCCTGTCGGGCGGCGCGCGAGATCCTCACCGGGAAGCACGCGGTCGGACGGGTGATCGCGCGGCCGTTCGTCGGCGAGCCGGGCAACTACACGCGGACGCCGAACCGGCACGACTTCTCGCTCGAGCCCCGCCGCCCGAACTACCTGACGCTGCTGCGCGAGGCGGGCGTCCGCGTCTACGGCGTCGGCAAGATCGGCGACATCTTCGCCGGCTGCGACATCGACGAGTCGTTTCCGACGAGGTCGAACGTCGAGGGAATCCAGCAGACCGAGCGGCTCCTGCGCGAGCTCGACGCGGGGCTCGTCTTCGTCAACCTCGTCGAGACGGACACGCTGTGGGGCCATCGGAACGACCCGGTCAACTTCCACCGCTGCCTGCAGGACTTCGACCGGCGGCTGCCCGACCTGCTGGACGCGCTGCGCCCCGGCGATCTCCTGATCCTGACCTCCGACCACGGTTGCGACCCGACGACGCCGTCGACCGACCACTCGCGCGAGCACGCGATGTTCCTCGCCTACGTCGAGGGGCGAAACGCGGCCGGCCGGATCCACAACGGAGAGTTCGCGGACGTCGGCGCCACGGTCAACGCCTGGCTGAACGGGAAGGCGCCGTCCCGCGGCATTCCCGGCCAGCCGGTCGTCACTCCGTGAGCTCGCTCGGCGACCGCGACGCCGTCCGGCGCGAGTACGCGACCGAGCAGGGCCTCGAAGCGCGAGCGTCGGTGTACCGCTGGGCCGAAGGGCCCGACCCGATCGCGATGCTGCTCGGTGCCGTTGCGGAGGTGGCGCCACGCCGGTGCCTCGACGTCGGGTGCGGTCGCGGGCAGTTCGCCGAGCGGATCGCTCGCGAGCTCGGCGCGAGCGTGATCGGCGTCGACCAATCCGAGCGGATGGTGCAGCTGACCCGAGTGCGGGGTATCGACGCCGTCGTGGGCGACGTGTGCGCGTTGCCGTTCGACTCCGGAGTGTTCGACTGCGTGCTCGCGGCGTGGATGCTCTTCCACGTGGCCGAGATCGATCTCGCCCTCGCGGAGGTCGCTCGTGTCCTGCGGCCGGGCGGTCGGCTCGTCGCCGTCACGAACGGCCGCGAGCACATGCGGGAACTGCGCGACCTCCTCGGCGGCGAAGCGGCGTCGTGGTCCTTCTCGGCAGAGAACGGCGAGGAGCTGCTTCGCCGCCGCTTCCGGACGGTCGAGCGGCGGGACGCCTTCGGCACCGTGCACTTCCCCGACCGGGCTGCGGCGCAGGCGTACGTCGACGCGTCTGCGACGCTCGGCGGCTGGAGCGCGACGCTCCCCGACGGCGTTGGTGCGCTCGTCGTCACCCGAGCCCCGTGCGTCTTCGTGGCAGAGACGTGATCAGGCCGGTCGAGCTGATCCAGCGCAAGCGCGACGGCGGCGAGCTCGCGGCCGACGAGCTCATGGAGCTAGTGCTCGCGTACACGCGCGGCGACGTCCCCGACTACCAGCTCGCCGCGTTCTGCATGGCCGTCTACTTCCGCGGGCTCTCCTCGGCGGAGACCTTCGCGTTGACGGAGGCGATGGTGCAGAGCGGCGAGACGATCGAGCTCGGCCGCGTCCTCGGGCGCCGAGTCGCCGACAAGCACTCCACGGGCGGCGTGGGGGACAAGACGACGCTTGCAGTCGGCCCGATCGTCGCTGCCTGCGGTGTGCCCTTCGGCAAGATGAGCGGCCGCGGTCTCGGCCACACCGGCGGGACGCTCGACAAGCTCGAGGCGATCCCGGGCTTCCGTGTCGAGCTCGGCGCGGACGAGTTCGTCGCGCAGGTGCGCGAGATCGGCATCGCGGTGGTCGGGCAGACCGCGAACCTCGTGCCGGCCGACCGGAAGCTCTACGCGCTCCGGGACGTCACTGCCACCGTGGACAACGTCTCGCTGATCGCGGCGAGCATCATGTCGAAGAAGATCGCCGCCGGCGCGAACGCGATCGTGCTCGACGTGAAGGTGGGCGACGGGGCCTTCATGAAGTCGATCGCGGACGCCCAGGTGCTCGGCGAGACGATGCTCGCGCTCGGAGCCCGCGCCGACCGCGACGTCGTCTGCATCATCACCGACATGGAGCAGCCGCTCGGGCGCGCCGTCGGGAACGCGCTCGAGGTGCGTGAGGCCGTCTCGACGCTGCGAGGCCACGGACCGCCGGACTTCACCGCCCTCGTGCTCGACGCCTCGGCGCATCTGCTGGCGCTCTCCGACCTCGGTGTCGATCGAGCGGAGGGGCGCACGCGCGCAGAGCACGCGATCGCCGACGGGTCCGCGTTCGCCGCGTACGACCGCTGGATCCGTGCGCAGGGCGGCGACCCGGACGAGGACGCGCTCCCTCGTGCTCCGCTGATCCGCGAGGTCTTCGCGCCTCGGGCGGGGCACGTGACGCGGCTCGCCGCGCTTCAGGTCGGCGTCGCCGCGCTGCACCTCGGGGCAGGTCGGAGCAGCAAGGAGGACTCGATCGACCACGCGACGGGTGTCGTCTGCCTGCGGAAGCGCGGCGACCTCGTCGAACGCGGCGAGCCGCTCGCCGAGATCCACGCGCGCGACGACAGCTCCGCGCGTGAGGCGGCCGACGAAGTCCTCGCGGCGTACGAGTTCGGCGAGGAGCCCCCGCCGACCCGGCCGCTCGTGCTCGACACGCTGGGCTGAGCACGAGCGGTCGCGGCTAGATTGACGACGTGCCGGAGCTGCCCGAGGTCGAGAGCATCCGCCGGCAGCTCGAGCCGGTGCTCGTCGGCCGGCGTTTCGAGCAAGTCGAGATCGCCGATCCGCGGCTCGTGCGGCCCGACGAGCCCGTCGGGGTGGCGGCGGAGCTCGAGGGGGAGCGGGTCTCGGCCGTCGAGAGGCGCGGCAAGTATCTGGTTGTCCGGTTCGAGACTGGTCGTGTTCTCCTGATTCACCTCCGGATGACGGGGAGCCTTCGGCACGCGCCGTCCGGAGCCCTGGAGGACGATCCGCACCGGCGAGCTGTTGTCAGGCTAGACGACGGATCGGACGTCGCATACAGGGACGTCCGGCGCTTCGGAACGTGGCTCCTGCTCGAGCCGGGCGAGTCCGGGCCGTATCTCGGCGCGCGCGTCGGCGAGGAGCCGCTCGAGGCCGCGTTCACGGCGGGGCGCCTCGCCGAACGCCTGTCGCGGCGGCGCGGTCCGGTGAAGGCCGTGCTGCTCGACCAGCGCACGCTCGCCGGCATGGGGAACATCTACGCCGACGAAGCGCTCTGGCGGGCGCGCGTGCATCCGCTGCGGCCGGCCGACGGACTCGAACCGGTCGAGATACGGCGTCTTCATCGCGGCATCCGCGCCGCCCTAGCGCACGGGCTCGCGCGCCAGGGCTCGACGCTGCGGGACTACGCGCTCCCGGACGGTGCCTCCGGGCGCATGCAGGACGAGTTCAAGGCCTACGGGCGGGAAGACGAGCCGTGTGAGCGCTGCGGCACACCGATCGTCAAGACGCGGGTCGCGGGCCGGGGCACGTGGTTCTGTCCGAGCTGTCAGCGGGAGTCGGCGAGAAGCCCGTCCAGCCCGCCCTCGCGGTCGAGGCGCCAGAGCTCCGTGTAGCCGCCCACCGCTCGCCCGTCGACCAGGATCTGCGGAACGGTCCAGCCGCCGGTGAGGTCGAAGAGCCGCTGCCTGAACGCGGGGTCGTCGTCGAGGTGGATCTCCTCGTAGGGGAGACCCTTCGAGTCGAGGAGCGTCTTCGCTCGCACGCAGTAGCCGCACCAGCGAGTCGTATAGACCTGGATCCGACTCATCTCGGTTACAACGTATACGCGCGGCGATGCGTTCCCGCCCGGTGGCGGCTCTAGACTGGAGCGGCCATGGCCGGGCGCTCGTACAAGACGGAGGCGGTCGTGCTCCGCTCGATCAGGCTCGGCGAGGCCGACCGGGTGCTGCGCCTCTACACGCTCGACCGGGGTCGCGTGGGAGCCGTCGCGAAGGGGGTCCGGAAGACGAGGTCCCGCTTCGGCGCACGTCTGGAGCCGCTGTCCCACGTCGACCTCGTCCTGCACCGGGGCTCGGGTGAGCTCGACACGGTGACGGGCGTCCAGCTGCTGCGGGCGCACGACAGGGCGCGCGAGGATCTCTACCGGCTGTCGGTCGGCCAGATCGGCATGGAGGCGATGCTCCGTCTGTTCAGCGAGCAGGAGACGAACGAGCGCGCATTCACTGCCGTGACACGCTTTCTCGACCTCCTCGACGAGCTGCCGAGGGGCGTCGAGCGGCCCGCTCTCGACCCGCTCGCGCTCGCCTTCCAGCTCAAGCTGCTCTGGCTCTCCGGCTACCTTCCTCACCTGAAGAGCTGCGCCGAGTGCGGCACGGAGCGAGAGCCGCTCGTGGGCTACTCGCCGCAGGCGGGCGGCGCCGTGTGCGGCGGCTGCGCGGGACGGACCGAGTCGCTCGGCATGACCGCCGCGGGGATCGCGGGGATCGAGGCGCTGCTCGCGAGCCCGCTGGCCGACGCTCTCGGACTCCGCCTCACCGAGCGCGTCCGCCGCGACGCGCTCCAGGTCGTGACCTCGTCGTACGAGTATCACGGCGGCTTCCGGCTGCGGACGCTCAGCGCGTCTGCCTAGAGCCCGAGCCGGCGCCGCAACCGGTGCTCCCAGGGCCGCGGTGGGACGTGCCGGTCGATGAAGGCGCGATGGCGAATCGCAACGCGCGCGAGCGCGACGATGAGGAGAGGCGCGGCCACGACGACGAGGACGTCGGCCAGGTTGAACGCGATGCCGCCGGCGAGGAGCGGATTCGGGACTCGGCCGCCGTGCAGCTGCGCGGAGACGACGTTTCCCGCAACGCCTCCCGCGGCGACGCCGGCGGCGAGCGACGCGAGCCGCGACGGGAGCAGCCCGACGAGCAGGAGCACCGCAAACAGCGCAACCGAGACGATCGACCAGGCATGCGAACGGGGGTGGTAGTCCCACGGCGCCGTCGGCAAGGCCGCGTTCGTCGCGAGGTCGGCGCCCGCGAGGAGCGCAGCCGCGACGAGGACGCGCAGGACGCGGGGCGCCATCGCTCCCGGCATCGGCAGCCGTCGATACGCCCTTGAGCGCGTGCGAGACTGACGGCGTGAGACGCGATCTCGGCGACGGCTTCGAGCTCGACGACGATCCGGCGAGGATCGACCGCGACGCCGTGCACGCGTATGTCGGCGGCGAGTCGTACTGGGCGAGGGGGAGGACGCGCGAACGGCAGGACGAGCTGATCGACGCGAGCTCGCGCGTCGTCGGCCTCTACCGCGACGGCCGGCAGGTGGGGTTCGCCCGCGCAGTCGACTGCGACGCCGCAGGCTTCATGTACCTCGCGGACGTCTACGTGCTCGAGCCGTTCCGCGGGCGAGGGCTCGGGGCCGAGCTCGTCCGCGAGATCGTCGAGCGCGGCCCGGACGCACACCGCCGCTGGATCCTGCACACACGCGACATGCACGGGCTCTACGCGAAGCTCGGGTTCGGCCCGAACGAGCGCCTGATGGAGCGCGGCCTCAGCGGCCGCTAGCGAACAGGTCGAAGTGGAGCGACCCCTGCTCGCACACGCTCGTGGGCGGGGAGATCGGGACGGCCACCGTCGTCGCGCCGGTCGCGGAGACACGCATCGTGACGGCCTTCGGCTCGCACGGGCCCTGGTGCTGCTCGCCGACGCCGGGGACGTCCGGGGAGAAGCGCGCTTCGGCGCTCGCGGAGTCGCCCGGAGCGAGCGTGATCCTCGCCGCGGTCGCCTGGCCCGGGTGCGCCGCGGAGACGTGGGTGGGGAGCGGTGCTCCGGAGGCGTCCAGCAGCTGCACGCCGGGGATCCCGGAGACGAAGCAGGCGCGTGTCGACGCGTTGGTGACGGTCAGGACGTAGCTGATCTGGCCGGCGCCTGCGCTTCCCGGAAGCACCGCGAACCTTCCCTGGAGGTCGGAGCCGGAACACGGCGCGGACGCGGCAGAGGGTGTCGTCGTCGCAGGTGCAGTCGCAGTCGTCGTGACCGTCCTGGTGTGGGTCACGGTGACCGTCACCGTCGTGGTGCCGCCGCAGCCGGCGAGGACGCCTGCCGCGGCGAGCCCGACCGCCGGGAGGAGCGCTGCCCGCGTCATTCGCCCTTGGGCGTGCGCCAGGGCCGCTCGAGCGCGTCGTCGAGCCACGCACGCACGCCGCCGATCGGCAGCCGCTCCTGCGCGAGCGAGTCCCGGTCGCGGACGGTCACGGTCTCGTCCTCGAGCGTCTGCTCGTCGACCGTGAAGGCCCACGGCGTCCCGATCTCGTCCTGGCGCCGGTACCGGCGGCCGATCTGCCCGCTGTCGTCGTGCTCGACCACGTGCCGGCGGCGGAGCTCCTCGTAGAGGGCGCGAGCCCTGCCGGCCATCCCCTCGTCGCGCGGGATCAACGGCAGGATGGCAGCCTTGACCGGCGCGATCCTCGGGTGCAGGCGCAACACCGTCCGCTCGCGCTCGCCCACGACCTCCTCGTCGTAGCCGTCGACGAGGAAGGCGAGCAGCGCGCGGTTGACACCGCCGGCCGGCTCGATCACGTACGGCGTGTACCGCTCGCCGTCGGAGCCGACCCACTCGAGCTTCGTCCCCGAGTGCAGCGTGTGCTGCGTCAGGTCGAAGTCGCCGCGGTTCGCGATCCCCTCGAGCTCCGACCAGCCGATCGGGAAGAGGTACTCGAGGTCGCTCGTGCCGCGCGAGTAGTGCGAGAGCTCGTCCGCCTCGTGCGGTCGCACGCGCAGCATGCTCCGCCTGAGGCCGTAGCGCAGGTACCAGCCGAGCCGCTCCTCGATCCAGTAGCGGTACCACTCCTCCGCGTCGGCCGGAGGGACGAAGAACTCCATCTCCATCTGCTCGAACTCACGCGTCCGGAAGAGGAAGTTGCCGGGCGTGATCTCGTTGCGGAACGACTTGCCGACCTGGGCGATCCCGAACGGCGGCTTGCGGCGGGCGAGCTGCGCGACGTTCTTGAAGTTGACGAAGATCCCCTGCGCCGTCTCGGGCCGCAGGTAGGCACCGACGCCTCGTCCTCGATCGGACCGATCCGCGTCTGCAGCATGAGGTTGAAGGCGCGCGGCTCGGTCAGATCGCAGTCCGCGGTCTCGCCGGGATGCTTGCTCGGCTTGCGGCCGCATTGCGCGCCGTCGAGCGAGTCGGCGCGGAAGCGGAGCTTGCACGTGCGGCAGTCGACGAGCGGGTCGCTGAAGCCGGCGAGATGACCGGAGGCCTCCCAGACGCTCGGGTTGAGGATGATCGCCGAGTCCAGCGCAACGATGTCGTCCCGCTCCTGCACCATCGCCTCGAGCCAGCGCGCCCTGACGTTCTCCTTCATCAGCACGCCGTAGTGCCCGTAGTCGTAGGAGGAGCCGAGACCGCCGTAGATCTCCGACGACGGGAAGACGAAGCCGCGGCGGCGGCAGAGCGAGACGATCTTCTCCATCGTCACGGTCGGGGTGGCCTCGGGCATCGGGAGGAGGGTACAGAGACGCGCTCAGGCGCCGATCTCGTACTCGCGCAGGACGTCGTTCAGGCTGGTCTTGAGATCGGTCTGCGCGTTTCGCCAGCCGATGATCAGCGCACACGCGACCTGGTAGATGCCGGCCGGGAACGCCTTCGGTCGCGTGCCCGGCACGACCACGGCTCCGGGCGGCACGTAGCCCCGGTGCTCGACGGGCTCGTCGCCCGTCACGTCGATCACGGGCACCGACCCGGTCAGCGAGACGTTGGGCGCGAGCACCGCGCGCTCGCCGATGACGACGCCCTCCGTGAGGATGCAACGGGAGCCGACGAAGGCGCCGTCCTCGACGATCACGGGCCGCGCCTGCACCGGCTCGAGCACCCCGCCGACGCCGACACCGCCCGCGAGGTGGACGTCCGCGCCGATCTGGGCGCACGAGCCGACGGTCGCCCAGGTGTCGACCATCGTGTTCGGGCCGACCCAGGCGCCGATGTTCACGTAGCTCGGCATGAGGACGACGCCCGGCGAGAGGAACGAGCCGAACCGTGCGGTCGCGGGAGGAACGACGCGTACCCCGCGCTCGGCGTGGCCGTGCTTGAGCGGGATCTTGTCCAGGTACTCGAAGGGGCCGACCTCGATCGGCTCGAGCTTCCGGCTGCGGAAGTACTCGAGGATCGCCGCCTTCGCGTCCTCGTTCACGCGCCACTCGCCGGCGACCTTCTCGGCGACCCGGATCTCGCCGCGATCGAGCGCGGCGATGGTCTCGTCGACGCTCAGCGCCCGCTCCGGCGCCGGCGAAGCCGGCCCTCCGCTCTCTGCTGACCCCGCGAGCAGCGCTTCCCGCAGGATCCCGGCCGCCCGCTCGCACTCCTCGAGGGCGGGCACGAGCGCGAAGCGGACGTAGCCGGCGCCGCTCGGCCCGAAGAACGTGCCCGGCGAGACCACGATCCCGTGCTCGAGCAGGCGCGCTGCGACGACCTCGTCCTGCTCGCCGGTCGGGATGGCCACCCAGAGGTACATCGTCGCCTCGCTCGCGACGACCTCCCAGCCGCGCTCGGCGAGCACCGGCAGCAGCACCTCCCGCTTCGCCCGGTAGCGGGCGCGCGTCTCCTCGACGTGACGCTCGTCGTTCCACGCCACGACGGCTGCGCGCTGGACGAACTCCTGCGGCGCGGTGCCCACCGAGGGCCGGTACGCCTTCAGTGCCGCGATCACCTCGGGCGGACCCGCGACGAAGCCCGAGCGGTAGCCCGTCATCGACGAGCGCTTGCTCAGCGTCTGGAACACGATCACCCGCGAGCGGTCGGAGACCTGGAGGGCGGAGGGCGGCGGCTCGTCAAACCAGAGCTCGGTGTACGCCTCGTCGGAGGCGATGGCGAACTCGTGTCGGGCCGCCAGCTCGGCGAGCCGCTCGTAGAAGGCGTGCGGCGCGACGGCGCCGGTCGGGTTGTGCGGGTAGTTGGCCCAGACGACCGCCGTCCGGCGCCACGTCTCCTCCGGTACCGCGTCGAGGTCGGGGAGAAAGCCGCGCCCGCGCAGCAGCGGGAGCGTCGCCACCTCGGCGGCGGCGAGGACCGCGCCGCGCTCGTAGACGGGGTACGCGGGCTCTCCGACCAGGACGAGCGGCCGTTCGGACCCCGGCTCGACGAGCACCGGGGCCAGCGAGAAGATGGCCTCCTTCGACCCGTACGTCGGCACGATCTCCGTCTCGGGGTCGAGTGCGACGCCGAAGCGTCGGCCGACCCAGGCGGCGGCAGCCTCGCGCAGCTCCGGCAGCCCCTGGGCGAGCGGGTAGGGCGCCCGCACCGGCAGCGCGTCGACGAGCGCCCGCCGGATTGCCGGGTCGGTCGGCTCGTTCGGGTCGCCCTTGCCGAAGTCGATCACCTCGACGCCCTCGGCGAGGAGTCGCCGCCGCGCTTCCTCGAGCCGCGTGAACGGGTAGGTGGACATCGCAGCGAGAGCGGGGGAGATGCGGACGGTCATGGTGCGTTGGAAAGGCCGTGGTTTCCCCACGGACCCCCTCCTTCGTCGCAGCGCGTGACGGCTCGCTCTTGCGCTCCGGCGAGAGCGCGGTATCGCCTCCGCGCGCGGAACGTGCGTGTCTCGGCCGACGAGAGGCCGTCGTGCCGCGACGAGGTCATCGAACCGAGAAGGGCGTCTTCTGCTGGGGCATGTCCGCACTCTGTCAAGAGCGAAACGACCTCGACTCAGCGATGGCCGTGAGGAACGTGCGCAGCGTCTCGAAGCACTCCACGAGGTTCGCGATCGGCACCTGCTCGTCCTGCCGGTGGGCGTAGGCGGTCGCACCGGGGCCGTAGTTGACCGCCGGGATGCCCTGCTCCGCGAACTGCGCCACGGGCGTCCAGGCCTGCTTCGGCGCCACGTCGGGAACGAGCTCCCGCAGCCGGGCGACGAGCGGGCTCGTGAGTGACGGGCGGCGCGGAGGGGGAGTTGGCGAGAACGTGGAGCTCGCCGTGCGCCACGAGCTCGCGCAGCCGTCGCTCGGCCTCGGCACGGCTGCGACCGGGGGCGTAGCGGAAGTTCAGCTCGACGCTCGCGTGTGCGGGCACGACGTTCGCGGCGATGCCGCCGGCGACGCGCACCGCGCTCACGACCTCGCGGAAGACGAGCCCGTCCAGCTCGACGTCGCGCGGCTCGAGCTCCACGAGCGGAGCGAGGCCGCGGACGAGCTCGTGGATCGCGTTCACGCCGGTCCACGGCCGCGCCGAATGAGCGCTCTCCCCGCGGAAGTCGACCCGCGCCTGGAGATTGCCGAGGCAGCCGGCATGCAGGATGCAGTCGGTCGGCTCGAGCACGACGGCGAGCCCTGCGTCCGTGAGACGGCCGGTCTCGAAGAGGGCGGGGAGGGGGCTCTCCTCGAGCGGCACCTCCTCGCGCGTGAAGCAGAGGTAGCGGGCCGGGAGCCCTGCCCGGGCGAGCTCGAGCATCACGGCGACCCCGCCCTTCATGTCGCTGGCGCCGAGCCCGTGCACGGCACCCCCCTCGATTCGCCCGGGAAGGTTCCCCTGGGCGGGAACCGTGTCGATGTGTCCCGCGAGGACGACGGGGGACGTCGGCTCGCCCCAGAGGATCACCTCTCCGTCGTCGTAGAGCGGCTCGCTCGGCAGCAGACTCCGGACGAGCTCCAGCGCCGCAGCCTCGTGGCGGCTCTCCGACGGGAGGTCGACGAGCTCGAGCGTTCTCGTGGCGAGGTCTGGAATCGGCATGGCACGCGTCATAATGACTGGCGGATGGCAGTACGACAGTCCGACCCGCCGCCGGGTGCCGAGTCCGAGCGCGGGCTCATGCTCGCGGTGCTCGCGCAGGGCGTCGACCCCGACGACGAGCTGACCGAGCTGGCGGAGCTCGCGCGGACCGCAGGCGTGGATCCCGTCGAGCAGATGGTGCAGCACCGTCCCCACCCCGATCCGCGCACGTACGTCGGCAAGGGGAAGCTCGCGGAGCTGAAGGACGCCTACGGCCGCGCCGGTGCGGAGGTGCTGGTCGTGGACGACGAGCTCAGCCCGTCCCAGCAGCGCGCGCTCGAGAACGCCCTCCAGTCGCGGGTCGTCGACCGGACGCAGCTCATCCTCGACATCTTCGCCCAGCACGCGGTCAGCGCCGAGGGCAAGCTCCAGGTGGAGCTCGCGCAGCTCGAGTACAACCTCCCGCGCATGCGCGGCATGTGGCAGCACCTCGAGCGACTCGGCGGCGGCGTCGGGACCCGCGGCCCCGGCGAGTCGCAGCTCGAGACCGACCGGCGGCTCGCGCGTCGCCGCATCGCCGTCCTGAAGGAGCGCCTGCGTGGGCTCGAGAAGCAGCGCGACGTGCGCCGGAAGGAGCGTCGCCGGAGCGAGACGCCGACGGTCGCGCTCGCCGGCTACACGAACGCGGGCAAGTCGACGCTCCTGAACGCGCTCACGGACGCCGACGTCTCGGTGCGCGACCGGTTGTTCGAGACCCTGGATCCGACCACCCGCGGCTTCGAGCAGGACGGGCGGCGCTATCTCGTCACCGACACGGTCGGCTTCGTCCGCCGGCTACCGCACCAGCTCGTCGAGGGGTTCGCTGCGACGCTCGAGGAGACGCTCGTGGCCGACCTCGTCCTGCACGTCGTCGACGGCTCGGCGCCCGAGGGGCGCCTGCTCGAGCAGGCAGCCGCAGTGGACGGGGTGTTGCGGGAGATCGGCGCCGGAGACCTGCCGGTCGAGCTCGTCCTGAACAAGGTCGACGCCGTCACGCCGCTCGACCGGCGCCGGCTCGCGAACCGGTTCCCGGGCGCCCTCCAGATCTCGGCGCTGACGGGCGACGGGCTCGATGCCCTGCGTGCGCGGATCGCCGAGCGCTTCGGGGAGCGCTTCGAGCCGGTGCGGCTGCTGCTCCCCTACGGGGAGGGCGCGCGGCTCAACGAGCTGTATGCGCTGGGCGCGCCGATCGAGGAGCGTTCCGACACGCCGGAAGGGGTTCTGCTCGTCGCGCGCCTGCCACGGCGCGAGATTCGCCGCTTCGCCCCCTATCTCGTCGCGGAGGCGAACGCGGAGCGTACGCGGACGGGCGGCGCGTGATCGAGCTGCCGCTGCGGCGGCTCCGTGCCGACGCGGTCGTTCCCGAGCGCGCCTACGACGGCGACGCCGGGCTCGACCTCGCGTCATGCGAGCGGGTGGAGCTCGGACCGGGGGAGAGAGCCACCGTGGGGACCGGGATCGCAGTCGCGATTCCGCCGGGTCACGCAGGCTTCGTCCAGCCGCGCTCCGGCCTCGCGGCGCGCCACGGGATCACGATCGTCAACTCGCCCGGCCTCGTCGACTCCGGATACCGCGGCGAGCTCCGGGTCGTGCTCCACAACACCGACGCACGAGAGGCGTTCGTCGTCGAGCCGGGGATGCGGATCGCGCAGCTCGTCGTCGTCGCCCTGCCCGGCGTCAGGCCCGTTGAGGTGGAGGAGCTCCCCGGCAGCGAGCGTGGCGAGCGGGGATTCGGGAGCTCCGCCGCCTGATGGCGCTCGAGCCGCGAATCCGTGTCTCGGCCGTCCTCCGCTGGAGTGGCCGGATCCTGCTGTGCCGTCACGAGAAGGCGGGGCGCGGCGAGTACTGGCTGCTCCCCGGCGGGGGAGTCAACACGGGCGAGAGCCTCGTCGACGCCCTCCACCGGGAGCTCGCCGAGGAGGTCGGAATCGGCGACGACCTCGCCTTCGAAGGCCCGGTTGCGATCGTCGAGTCGATCGCGCCCAAGCGGGCTCTCGTCTCTCGCCACGTCGTCCACATCGTCTTCGCGGGCGACCTGTCCGGCCGCTCGCTCGAGGCGGTCACCTCGCAGGACGCCGCAGTTCGCGGGCACCGCCTGTTCGAGCCGGCCGAGCTGGACGACGTCGTGCTCCATCCGCCGATCCAGCGCTTTCTCCGCCGCTGGCAGCCCGGCGACCCACCCGTGTACCTCGGCTCCCTCTGGGCCCCGTAACGCCGCGTGTCGTGGCGTGGCTTACCCTCCGCACGCTGGTGGTGGGTGTCTCGGACGGCGCGAACCCCGCCGACCGCGGGGCCCGGGTCGGGTCGGTGTAGGCGGTGCGTGAGTCGGGTTCGAGTCCGAACCGATCTGCGCGCCCTCCAGGCTCGACACCGACCGGGCCGAGCTCTTCCTGGCCCGCTACGCGCTCCTCGTCGAGGGGCGAACGGAGAAGCTCACGTTCCCGCTCGCGTTGGAGTCAGTATCGGCCGCCGCGGCTGCGCGCGCGCGCCGCTGCGACCTCGTGGGCCTGCACCTCGAGAGCGTCCGGGAGCGGTGCGAGGCGGGGTGGGTCGCCGCCCGTGCGGTGCGCGAGCGCCTGCCCGAGCAGCCAGTCCGCGAGCCAGGGGTTCCGTGGGAGGAGCGGCCCGTGCAGATAGGTGCCGATCACGCGTCCGGCGCGGCATCCCTCGAATCCGCTCTCGCCGTCGTTCCCGAAGCCGGCGAGGACACGCCCGAGCGGTTCTGCGCCCGGGTCGAGGACGGTGCGGCCGGCGTGGTTCTCGAACCCGGCGAGCGTCCTGCGCTCTCCCGGCTCGAGCTCGCACTCGAGCAGGACGTCGCCGATCATGCGCCTGTCGCCCGCGACCGTCTCGAGCGGCAGCAGCCCCGTGCCGGGCATGTCCTCGCCGTGGAAGCCGCGATAGCTCCGTCCGAGGAGCTGGTAGCCGCCGCACACGGCGAGGAGCGCCACCCCGTCCGCAACGGCTTCCCGCAGGGGCTCCGCCTTCGCCGCGAGGTTCTCCGCGACGAGCATCTGCTCGCGGTCCTGACCGCCCCCGACGTAGTAGAGATCGTGCCGGCCCGGCATGATCGCGTCGTTCATCCCGAGGGGTGTCACCTCGATCGCGTGCCCACGCCACGCCGCGCGGCACGCGAGCACCGCGATGTTGCCCCGGTCGGCGTAGATGTTGAGGTAGTCCGGGTAGAGGTGCCCGACGCGGATCGCCGTCACGCCGCACGCTTCCAGTAGGGCGGCGCGAGGCCGCGCCCGGACAGCAGACGCTGCAGGGCGAGCATCGCCGTATAGGTGGGAAGGACGACGAGCTCGCCCCCCACGGGCGTGAGGGAGAGGCCGCGATCCAGGGCTCGCTCGAGGTCCGGCTCGACCTCGATCGCGGCCTCGTCGAGCCCTCCGTAGCGGAACCGGAGCGCCAGCTCGGCGGCGCGGTCGCCGGTGGCGACGAGCTGCTCCAGGCCCCGTCCGCCGCCGGCGGCGTCTGCGGGCGCGAGGAGCGGCTCGAAGTCGACGTCCCAGATCCACGAGACGTCGCGCCCGTCCGCGATCGCATCGTTCAGCGCCACCACGGCGACGCGAGGCGGACCAGCTTCGGCGAGCGTCCGCACGACCTCGTTCGCGCCCGCCGGATTCTTGATCAGGAGGAGGAGCAGCCGCCGGTCGCCTGCCTCGATCCGCTCGAAGCGCCCGAAGGCCGCGCTGAAGCGTCCCAGACCCGCCGCGATCTCGTCGAGTGGAGTGCCGAGCGCGCGGGCGAGGGTCGCGGCGCCGACGGCGTTGTAGACGTTGTAGAGGCCGGGCAGGTCGAGCTCGATCCGGCGGCTCCCCTCGGGCGAGACGAGGTCGAACGCGGCGCCCTCGAGCCCGTGCAGCTCGACGGCGCGCGCGGCCACGTCGAGCTGGGGCCGGCTGTGCCCGCACGCCGGACAGCGGTAGTCGCCGAGGTGACCGACGTAGACCGCCGCGTAGTCGTACGGCGTGCCGCACCGCACGCAGTGCGTCGAGTCGGCCGCATGCTGCAGACGGGGCCGGGCGAGGCTCGGGTCGTCGAGCCCGTAGACCGTGGCGCCCTCTCGCGCTGCGGCGATCGCCGCCAGCTGCGGGTCGTCCGCGTTGACGACGAGGCGGGCAGTCTGCGGCAGCGCTGCCGCCGCCGAGCGCCACCGCGCTGCGACGAGCTCGAGCTCGCCGTAGCGGTCGAGCTGGTCGCGGAAGAGGTTTCCGAGGCAGACCGCCCGGGGGCGCACGCGGCGCAGGACCTCGGGCAGCGCCGCCTCGTCCACCTCGAACAGCCCGAAGTCCGCGTCGCCGGCGGCGAGCAACGTCGACGCGATTCCCGAGACGAGGTTCGCGCCGGCGGCGTTGTAGGCGAGTCGGAGGCGGGGGCGAAGGATCTCGGCCACCATCGCCGTCGTCGTCGTCTTGCCGTTCGTCGCGGAGACGGCGGCGGCTCCGTGCGGCAGGCGGGCCGCGAGACGGTCGATCGCGCTCGGGTCGAGCCTCGACACGATCTTGCCGGGAAGCGTCGTGCCGCCGCCCGTCCCTGCGAGCCGGGACAGCGCTGCGACGGCGCGGGCCGCGGCGACGTCCATGAAGAGGGGGAGGGCGGGGCGCATCGACGCGAGGGTACGCGAGACGCGGCTGTCGAAGCTCGTGCGAGATGACGCAATAGGGGGATGGGTGAGAACCGTAGGAGTCCGATAGACGGGCCATGGCTGCGCTGTCGCGAGCCGTCGTCGCGGACCCGCGGCGGACGTCGTTCCCGGCCGGGAGACCGTGAGCGCCGTTCCCGAGTCGATCTCCGTCGAGCGGCCGCATGCGCCCTCGGCGAAGGCGCCTGCAGGCGGCCTCCGTGAGGAGCAGGGCCGGGCGGCGACGCTGTACGTCAGTCTCCTGATCGTGGCGGCCGCCGTCGCCGCCGGCGGCGTCTACCTCTCGGCGCCCGTCGAAGGCGGCTCGTGGCCAACGTTCGCCGTTCTCGCGGTCGCGGCGACGATCGCGCAGGCGTTCCCGGTCAAGTCGCCGCGCAACGTCCGCTATCACACCTCGGTCGTCTTCCTCGTCGCGGCGGCGTTGCTGCTTCCGCCGCAGATGCTCGTGCTGATCGCGCTCGTGCAGACGATCCCGGAGTGGCTGAAGGAGCGCTACGCCTGGTCGACGCAGGGCTTCCACGTCGCCAACTACACGCTCGACGCGCTTGCTGCATGGGCTGCGGCGAGCCTGATCGAGCAGCACGGCGGGATGCTGACCGCGGACCAGGATGCGCGGTTCGCGCTCGCCGGGTTCGCGGCCTGCGTCGTGTTCGTCGCCGCGAACCACGCGCTCGTCGCAGGGCTCCTGCGTGCGGAGGCCGGGCGGAGCATCCGCGAGAGCGGACTCTTCTCGCTCGAGAGCGTCTCCGTGGATCTCGTGCTGACGATGCTCGGTATCTCTCTCGCCGCGTTCTGGAGATGGGACGCGTGGCTCGTCTTCGCCGCGATTGCGCCGCTCTTCGTCGTCCACCGTTCGCTCAGCGTCGCGCAGCTGCAGGTGGAGGCGCGTGTCGACCCGAAGACGGGTCTCTACAACGCCCGCTACTTCGAGAGCGCCCTCGATGCCGAGCTCGCTCGCGCAGGCAGGTTCGAGCGGCCGATGGCCGTGATCATGGCCGATCTCGACCTGCTCCGCGACCTCAACAACGCGTACGGTCACCTCGCGGGCGACGCCGTCCTGCGCGGCGTCGCGGAGGTCTTCCAGAGCGAGCTGCGCCACTACGACGTGGCGGCACGCTTCGGCGGCGAGGAGTTCTCGATCCTGCTGCCGGAGACCGACGGCGAGCAGGCGCTCGTCATCGCGGACCGCATCCGCCGGACCGTTGCAGAGCGCGAGTTCGACGTCGCGACGGCGCCGGAGCCCGTGCGGGCGACGCTGTCGCTCGGAGTTGCCGCCTTCCCGGAGAACGGGCTGCACGCGGACGAGCTCGTCCACCAGGCGGACCTCGCCGTCTACCGCGCGAAGCTCCAGGGCAGGAATCGCGTTCTCTGCTGCGAGCAGCGAACCGCTGTTCGACGGTCGCCAGCGGAGCCGGACGCCGGGCGCCGGAGCGCCGCGGCTGCACGCCGTCCCCGAGCCGGCCGGCGAGGCGCCACCGGAGCCGGCAGTCCGCGAGATAGACGCCGTCGCGGTGGCCGACGAGACATTCGTGGATCGCGAACAGCAGCGTCTGCGACTTCCGTCGAGCTCGCGTGGGCTCACCGCCCTCGTCGGGACGATCGGCACGCTCGGTCTGCTCGCGGGCGCAGCGGGGCTGACGTGGGGGAGCAGCCGCGACGTCGTCGGCCTGCTCGGCGATGATGGTGCTCGTCGGCGGAGGGCAGGCGCTCTCGCTCGACCTGACCGACGTCGCGGGCTCGATCCCGGTGAGCGTCGTCGGCCTGCTCGCCGGGGCGGCGCTGTTCGACTATCGAGCCGCTCTCCCGCTCGCCGCGACGATGGCGGTCGTCGACTGGAGTGCTCGCCGTACGCCGATCCGTCAGATCGCCTACACGGTCGGGACGCTCTCGCTCGCCTCCCTCGCGGCAGCCGGGGTCTTCGAGCTCGGCGTCTGGGCCGCCGGGACGCGAACGCTCGCGCACACGCTGTTCGGGATGCTCGCCGGCGCCGTCTACTTCGCGGTCGTGACGGGGACGCTCAGCACGAGGTCGGCGCTCGAGGAACACGAGAGACGGTCGAGCATCTTCTGGGAGCGCTGCGCATGGTTGCTTCCGCACTACCTCATCTACGGCTTCATCGGCGCGGTCACCGCCGTGGCCTACAGGGCCGTCGGCCTCTATGCGCTGGCCGTGTTCGCCGTCCCGCTTCTTCTGATGCGCCGAACCCAGGAGACGTACGTGAGGCACTCCGAGCGCTCTGCACTGAAGCTTCGCGAGGCCGCAGAGACGATCCGCGTCCAGAACGTGTCGCTCGAGCAGGCGAACCAGCTTCTCCGTGAGCGCTCGAACGCCGCGATGGAGTCGCTCTCGGCGACCGTCGACGCTCGCGACGCGTACACGGCGGGGCACTCGCGGCGCGTGCAGCAGCTCGCACTCGCTCTGGGCCGCGAGCTGGATCTCTCCCACGCAGAGCTCGATCTCCTCGACCGTGCCGCGCTGTTCCACGACATCGGCAAGCTCGCCGTCCCCGACGCGATCCTGCTGAAGCCCGGACGCCTCACGCCGGAGGAGTGGCGGATCATGCAGTCGCACGCCGAAGAGGGGGCCGGCATCATCGAGCGCCTCGGCTTCCTGCAGGACGCCGTCCCGGCGATTCGCAACCACCACGAGCGCTGGGATGGAGACGGGTATCCCGACGGACTCGCCGGCGACGAGATCCCGCTCGGGGCGAGGATCATCCACGTCGCCGACGCGCTCGACTCGATGCTGACGACTCGCATCTATCGGGCGGCGCGCCCGCTCGACGAGGCCCTCGCCGAGATCCGGGGCGCGTCGAGCACGCAGTTCTGCCCGCGCTGCGTCAAAGCGCTCGAGCGTCTGCTCCCGCTCGACGCGCGAATGAGCGAGCTGGCGGAGGCCGCCGCGACGGGTTCCTGAGCCGCCGTCCGCACGGGCGGACTTGCGATTTCTTCAACGTGATCTACACTAATTGGCATGCCTCCCGAACCGCGCTACAAGGCGGTCGCTCAGATCGACCCGAAGGCGCTCGCGGAGTTCCAGGCCGGGATCCGCAAGCGCTACTCCGACGACGAGATACTCATCGAGCTTCGCACGTGCGCGGAACGGCTCGGGCGCTCGCCGACGATGCGGGAGTTCGCGGCAGACGCAGAGACGAGCGTGCATCCGCAGACCGTGATCGAGCACTTCGGCTCCTGGAACGCCGCGAAGCGGGCGGCCGGACTCGTGCCGCGGCGGTTCGCAACCCGGGAGGAGCTGCTCGGCCTCCTGCGCGACCTCGGGGACGAGCTGGGCCGGCCGCCGAGCGCACGTGACATCGACGAGCACAAGGGTCGTCTGCCGTCGAAGTCGCTCTACTGGCACACGTTCGGATCGCTCGCGACGGCTCTGCGAGAGGCGGGCTTCGACGTGCCGGTGGGGGAGGAGAAGCTCGAGCGGGCACTGGAGCAGGGGGTGCGACTCGCGCTCGAGCTCGGACGACTCCCGAAGTTCGCCGACTGGGCGGAGGCACGCAAGCGAGACGACTCGCTGCTGACCGAGTGGCAGGTGTACCGGCTGTTCGACGCCCGGCGCGGTGCCTGGTCGACGTTCCAGTTCCTCGTGCGTCAGCGGCTCGACGAGCAGGGTCGCCGCGTCGCGAGCGACGGCCGTCTCTCGTAGCTCAGGCTGCGGCGATCGCGGCGAGTCGCTGCAGGCACGAGTCGGCCTCGCCCGGCGCACGCACTGCCGGAAGCGCCGTCTCCTCGACGTAGCTGCGGTCGGGCCGGAAGCGCGCGCTGCAGGCCACCCGTCCGTCCCGCAGGGCGAGGAACGTGCCCTCGCGGAGCTCGCGCTTGCGCAGTCGCAGGTGGAGGTAGCGCTCGACGACCTCGAGTGCCGGCCGGGTGGAGGCGAGGAAGGCCTCGTCGGGCCCCTGTCCGAACCAGAGGGGGCGGCCGACGCCTCGCGCGACGAAGACGGTTCCCGGCTCGCGGGAGTCGAGCCACGCCGCGGCCATCGAGCCGGCGAGCGCCTCGAGCGACACGAGGATCGTTGCCGGAGTGCGCGGCGACGGCGAGGATCGCCTCCGAGTCGACGGTCATGCGCGGCTCGGCGCGTGCGCAGGAGTGGGGGGCGAGCAGGTCGTCGTCGTTCAGGATGATGCCGTTGTGGATCCCGACGATCGGGCCGTGCCGGACCGGGTGGTTGTTGGCGGCGATCGACGGGTGACCCTTCGTGTAGTCGCGCACGTGGATCAGCACCTGGTTGGCGTCGCCGGGCACGTGAATCCGCTCGAGGAGGGAGCTCGCCGGCGTACGCTGCTTCGTCACGACAGCGTTCGCCTCATGTGGCAGGCGGTACGCGTAGCCGACCGCGTCGGCACCTCGCTCGGCGATGCCCGCGAGCAGGGCCTGCGCCGCGAGCGTCCGGTCGAGGTCGCTCCGGGCCGACAGGCTGTATCCCGCTATTCCGCACATCTCTGACTCCGTTGGAGACCCCGGGCGCTCCGCCGGCGGCGTGGCGCCCCGCGTCCATTCCGACGCGTCGCCGGGGGCGAAGTTAGCGCACTGTTCTCCATTATCGGCCGCGTCCCTCGTACCTGTAGAAGGCCAGCCTAAAGCGAGCCGCGGCAGGAGCCGATACAGGCGGGGAATGACGCGGCGACCACTACAGCACGACGAGCCGGCACCCGACGACGGTGAACACGGACCCGCACCTCACCGTCGTCCCCGATCCTGCGCCGGAAGCGGCCGATCCGGCGGAGCTCGAGGCCGATCCGGACGAGGTCGAGGACGACGCGCGCTCAGGAGAGTCGGATGCGCTCGAGGCGGCCGTCCAGGCTCAGGATCCGCTGAAGCTGTACGTCCGGTCGATCGGTGGGGGACCGCTCCTCACGCGGGCCGAGGAGGCCGAGCTGGCTCGACGGAAGGACGCGGGCGACGAAGCCGCCAAGCGCCGCCTGATCGAGTCGAACCTCCGCCTCGTGATGTCGATCACCTCGAACTACACGAAGGCCGGGGTGCCGCTCCTCGATCTGATCCAGGAGGGGAACCTCGGTCTGATCCGTGCCGTGGAGAAGTTCGACTACCGGATGGGCTACAAGCTGTCGACGTACGCGACCTGGTGGATTCGCCAGGCGGTGACACGGGCGCTCGCCGACCAGGGACGGACGATTCGCCTACCCGTGCACGTCGCAGAGCGGGTGCGGCGTCTGCTGCGCGCCCGGCGGCAACTCGCCCAGAAGCTCAACCGCGAGCCGACGCTCGCCGAGCTGGCGAAGGAGACCGAACAGACCGAAGAGCGCGTCCGGGATCTGATGAGCCTCGTCGACGATCCGGTCAGCCTGGAGACGCCGGTCGGGGACGGCGAGAGCCTGTACGGCGACCTGATCGAGGACGTCCACTCGGAGGCCCCCGACGAGCGAACGGCGCTACGGCTGCGTTCGGCGGAGCTCGCAGGTGCCCTGGCGCGCCTGAATCCGCGCATGCGCCGGGTGCTCGCCCTTCGCTTCGGCCTGGAGGGCGCGTCGCCGCAGACGCTCGAGGAGGTGGGAGCCGTCCTCGGGATCACGCGGGAGCGCGTGCGCCAGTTGGAGGCCAGGGCCCTGCGCGAGCTTCGCACCGTCGCCCCGGATCTCGAGCTCTACCTCCGAGAGTCGTGGGGAGCCTGCGTCGTCCGCGTCAGCTGACGGCCATCTGCATCTCGCGCAGGTTGGCGAGACGGCGAAGGGACTCGAGCTCGATCTGCCGGACGCGCTCGCGTGTGAGCCCGAGCCGCTTGCCGATCTCCTCGAGCGTCTTCGGCGACTCGTCGACGAGGCCGTAGCGAAGCACGAGCACCTGCCGCTCGCGGTCGGAGAGCGCCTGCAGCGCGACCGCGAGCGCCTGGCTGCGGAGCAAGACCTCGACCCGCTCCTCGGGCAGGGGGTCGTCGCCGGCGACGAAGTCGCCGAACACGGCGTCGTCGGTCTCGCCGACGGGCTGATCGAGACTGGCCGATGCTCGCGCGGCGGCACGCACGTCGCGCGCTTGCTCGATCGGCAGCGACGCCTCGTCGGCGATCTCCTCGAGCGTCGGCTCGCGGCCGAGCTCCATCCAGAGCGTTCGCTCGGCGCGGCCCATCTTCTGCATCCGCTCCACGATGTGGACCGGCATGCGA
Source organism: uncultured Thermoleophilia bacterium (assembly GCA_963762675.1). GTDB lineage: Bacteria > Actinomycetota > Thermoleophilia > Gaiellales > Gaiellaceae > Palsa-739. The sequence goes on from CAVXLS010000003.1 coordinate 1,119,493, forward strand.
ATCGTCCGGGCCTTGTCGGCGAGCGCCCGCGCGACCGCCTGGCGGATCCACCAGGTCGCGTACGTCGAGAACTTGTAGCCGCGGCGCCAGTCGAACTTCTCGACGGCGCGGATCAGTCCGAGGGTGCCCTCCTGGATCAGGTCGAGGAAGGGAAGCCCCTGGTTGCGGTAGTTCTTCGCGATCGAGACGACGAGCCGGAGGTTCGACTGGATCATCCGCTGCTTCGCCGCCATGTCCCCGCGCTCGATCCGCTTGGCCAGCTCGACCTCCTGCGGCGCCGTGAGCAGCGTGTGCCGGCCGGCCTCGCGCAGGAAGAGCTGGAGCGCGTCGGTCGTCGTCTCGAGCGGCTGGACCGGAAGCGGTGGGGGAGTCGGCTCGCGCTCTCGCTCCTCGACGAGCTCGATCCCCCGCCGATCGAGCTCCGTGTACACCGCTTCTGTCTCGAGCGGGTCGAGCTCGAGCGGGTCGAGGATCTCGAGCAGCTCGGCGTGGCGCAGCTGACCGGCCGCCTCGGCTGTCTCGAGCAATCCGGCGAGCTCTTCGTTGCCGATGATCGAGTCGATCTCGACGGTCATGCATCCCCCTGATCCGCGGTCCTGAGCATTCCGTTCCGGCGCTCCTGTCTAGCCAAGCACGCGCCAGGCCCCGGAATCAAGTCCTGAGCGCCTCTGCACGAGAACGTGCGTTATGTCAAGTTGCGAAAGAAGCGGCTGCCGGGAGCCCTGCCGGCAGGTCCGCCCTGCCCCTCCGCTCCCGACGACGGGCTGCGACGCGTCGGTTTGCGAGCCTCGCCGCCGCGAGGGTCTGAGCGGCGTCGCACCGTCGTGCCACCTCGCGGTGTGCGCGAGTCGCTCCAAGCCAGAACGTCGAGGCGTCACCCCCGCGACGGACGACAGAAGCCCCGCCGCCGTGTTATCCACAGGTTGCACAGAGGGCTGTGGAAATGTTGATTGTTGAATTTCCGCAAATTGCGCCATTTTCGTGTCGACACCCCCTTGATCGGCTCTTGCCCAGCGCCTAGATTCCCTCTTGCGCCGAGCACGGCGCGGGAGTAGGACGAAGCAGCACCGAGAGGCCGTACGTGTTGGCCCGCAAGGGCCGGAGCGGAAAGTCGACCGGGGTTGTGGACGAAACCGCGACCGGCTCGGCGACTTTCTTTTGGTCCCCTCGCACCGCTTCGCTCTCCTGCTCGGGATCCGGGCTCTACCTTCACGCGGTGTCCTCGCATCGGGGACGTGGCCGCAGCGAGGCGTGCCCGCGCCATGTCGGGCGCGCCGCCGGGACCGCCGATCCTCGTCCCGTTCGCCAGGGTAGGATCGCGGCATGCACCTGCGACCGCCGAGCATCGACCAGGGCGTCATCGCGTTCGTCTGGGCCGTCGCGCTCGGCGCCTACATCTACTTCGGGATGCTGGCGGTCGGGGTGAGCGGCGCGGTCTCCATCGTGATCTCGCTCGTCTCCGCCTTCGGGATCTGGCTGTTCGTCCGGCTCCGTGGCGAGGACCTGCCGGTCACGACGCCGCGCAGACGTAAACCGTAGGGACGGCTATCCGACGGGCCTGACCGGACGGGCGTGCCCGGCGGAGGCGAGCGCGAAGACCAGGACGCGCGCGAGCTCCGGCCCGACCGCCTCGTCCAGGCGCTCGCGCGCCGTCGCCGAGGTCGGGTCGAGGCTGTTGCAGTGCGCCGCGAGGAGCGCCGTACCTCGCGTGCCCATCAGGTGTGGCTGCATTCTCATCGGTCTGTCCCCTCTATCGGCGTGCTTCTCCCTGCTGGACGATCCCTCCGGGCAGGGATTCGGCCCCCGGCCGGATCTGCGGCAAAGGTGGGATCTCAGTAGAGGGCCGAGGTACCGGCAGAGCTATCGCTGATGCCGCGCCCGCGCCGGCGGGGACCCTGTGAGAGACGAAGGAGGTTTCCGTGTCCACGATCGCTCCCTCCCCTGTCCCCCACCGTTCGCCGCTTCACCTGCCCAGTCATCGGCATCTGAGCCAGCTCGGGCTCGTGCTCGGCGTCGGCAGCGGCGCCCTCTCGTACGTCGTACGAGCGAGCGTCTCGATCTCCTTCGCAGTCTTCGTGCTCGTCTGGTACGGCCTTGCCTACGCGCTGGCGCGGGTGACCGAGCACGCGGACCGTCGCCGCGCGTGGGCGGTCCACGTCGTGCTGATGCCGGCGGTTGCCGTCGTCGGCGCCGTGGCGGTCTCACTCTCCTGGCCGGGCCATCTCACGCTGTCGATCCTGCTCGCGCTACTCGCCGGCGTGGTCGTGCAGGCGGCAACGACCCAGCTCTTCCTGCGAGGCGTGGTCGAGGATCAGCGCCGAGACCTGCGCCACCGCCTCGGCCTCGAATAGCGCGTCGTCAGTAGCTGAGCAGCGAGAAGAGGTCGTAGCCGGCGAGCTTCTCGCGCCCGTTGAGGAACCCGAGCTCGATGACGAAGTTGGCGCCCACGACGACGCCGCCGAGTTGCTCGACGAGCCCCGCGATCGCTTTCACCGTGCCGCCGGTCGCGAGGACGTCGTCGTGGATCACGACGCGCGCGCCGCGGCCGATCGCGTCGGCGTTCACCTCGAGGGCGTTCTCGCCGTACTCGAGGACGTACCTGGCGGTGACGGTCTCCGGCGGGAGCTTCCCGGGCCGTCGTGCGGGCACGAAGCCACAGCCGACCTCGAGGGCGATCGCAGCACCGAGCAGGAAGCCACGTGCCTCGGCGCCGAGGACGAGATCCGGCTTGCGCTCCGCGGTCCAGGCCGCGAGCCCGTCGACCGCCTGCTTGAGCGCCTGCGGGTCGAGCAGGAGCGGGGTGATGTCCTTGAAGCCGACCCCGGGCTCGGGGAAGTCCGCCACCTCGCGGATGCGGGTGTTGAGATCGATCACGGTCCCGCGAATCTGCGGACGTTCCGCCACAAGAGCAGCTCCGACAGCGCCTGCGCCGTCTCGCCGAGCGCCTGCAGGTCCTCGATCCCCGCCCGCCGGCGCTCCGGGTTCCGCGAGCGGAGAGCCGGCGCCACGACCGCCTCCAGCAACCCCGACTCGCGGTCGGCGGACGAGCGGAACGCGCGCAGGTTCCGTGGCGCGATCCCGAAGTGCGAGAGCGTCTCGCAGGCGGTCGCGATGTCGACGTCGAGCTCGCTGTAGAGCCGGTGCGCCCCCTCGCCGCGCGGCTCGAGCAGCCCGTACTCCTCGAGCTCCTTGGCGCGCTCGGGCGTGATCCCCGAGCGCTCGCAGAGAAGCTCGACGTCGAACTCCTCCTCCTCGGCGCTGACACCGCTGCGGCGACGCCGGCGCTCCTTGCCGGCGCCGGCCTCGAGCTCTTGACGGATGACGCGCAGCGGCAGGAACTCGTCGCGCTGTAACCGCAGGATCGTCTGCAGCCGCTCGACGTCGTCCTCCGAGAAGAGCCGGTAGCCGCCCTGTGTCCTGCGCGGGCTGAGGAGCCCCTGATCCTCGAGGTAACGGATCTTCGAGATCGAGATGTCCGCGAACTCCGCCTTCAGGCGGCGGCAGACGGTGCCGATCGTCAGCAGTCGCTGCCGTGCGGGTGCCTGGGTCGTCGCCATCAGCGTTGGAGGAAGGTGAGCCTGTACTTGCCGATCTGGATCTCGTCGCCGTCCTCGAGCACGGCGGAGTCCACGCGCTCGCGATTGACGAAGGTGCCGTTGAGGCTCCCCAGGTCCTCGATCGTCCAGCGCTCGCCGCGCTGCTCGAGCGCGGCGTGCCGCCGAGAGACCGTGACGTCGTCGAGGAAGATGCCGCACTCGGGCGAGCGCCCGATCGTCGTGCGCCCTTCCTGGGGCGTGAACGTCTCTCCCGAGCGCCCACCACCCGAGCGGACGACGAGGGCGGCGCCGCGCACGCCGAAGTCGTCGATCGCGTCGAGAAGGGCCTGCGATTCCTCGAGGCTGAACGACTCGGTCGTCTCGCCGCTCGCCTCCCGCACGAGCAGCGCTCCGCACTTCGCGCAGTAGTTCGCGGCCTCCGGATTCTGGAAGCCACACTCCGGGCAGTACACGTGGCTCACGTGCGCCCCGTTCCCGCTCCGGCGCCGGCCGAGCCGACGCGTCCGCTCCCTGGCGGCTCCGTCACGCCTATCGCCGCCTTCCGGTGCGCTCGCCGTCATGTGGCGGGCGGAGCCGCCTTGCCGGCGAGGATCTGGCTGAGGGCTTCGACGTCCACCTGCTCGAGCACACTGCGGCCCTGGGTCTTCTGCAGACGCGCGACGAGCTCGGCGCGCAGGATGTCGATCTTCCCGTGCAGGATCCGGCGGCGGTACGAGACCTCCTGCTCTTCGCGTGTCAGGTCGTCGATCAGAGCCTTCAGATCCTCGTCGGAGAGTGTTGGCAGGTCGGGCAGCAGTTCCATCGGTGCCTTTCGACGGGAGGCCGGACAAACCCTCCAGGAGGGTGAACCTGAACTTTAGCTCTAGCAGAAGCCGGGGCGGCTTCTGCTAACGAGATTCGACGCTCCGAGTGGTTTCCTTTAGCGCTTCGCCAGACGGCGAAGCGCCGGCCTCGATCTCCACGAGTAGGGAGCGAAGCTCCGCCGCGAGCGTCTCCGACACCTCGAGCGTCTCGCCCTCTGCGTACAGGTGGAGGACGGGCTCGTCGGGGTCCGGGAGCACCTGCGTCCAGCCCCGCTCCTCGTAGAGCTTGATCCCGTCGGTGAGGTCGAGCTCCCGGCCCGCCAGGCGTTCGTTCAGCACGCGCATCACGAGACCCTTGAGCGCCCACGGGCACGGAATCTGCTCGTGGACGAGGGTCGTCCGTGGCAGCTCGGCCACGATCTCCGAGACCGGGGAGTCGACCGTGGCCAGGAGCTCGAGGAGCTTCGCGAGGCTCGTCACCGCGTCGTACGCGGGCAGGAACTCGGGGAAGACGTAGCCACCGTCGACGGCGCCGGCGAAGACGACACCCTGCTCGGCAGCCGCCTTCGTCAACTCGGGCAGCGACGCGGGGGTCCGCACGACCTCGAGCTGCGATCCGTCCGCGAGACGGTCGACCTGGCTCGTGACGGTGACCGGGAACGCGAGCTTGCCGGCCCGGCCGTTCGATTCCAGCAGCCGCAGATAGAGCAGCAACGCCTGTTCGACCGGAATCTCGCGCGCCTGCTCGTCGATCAGGTACAGCCGCTCGGCGGCCCGGTCGAACACCGCGCCGAGGTCGGCGGCGACGGCAGGGACGAGCCGCTTCGCCTGGTCGATCGACGCCCCGACGCCGGGCGTGGCGTCGCCGCGCTCGCTCGGGAAGGCGTGCGCCGCGACCACCTCGACCCCGAGGGGCCCGAGGACGAGCGGCAGCACGTACGACGCCGCGGAGAAGCCGTAGTCGACGACGATCCGGAACCGGCGGTCCTTGACGGCCTCGACGTCCAGCGTGGCGAGAAGGCTGTCGGCGTACTGCTCGCGGACCCGTGCGGGGTAGCTGATCGTTCCGACGTCGGCGGCAGCGACGCGCCGCAGCTCACCGCGGGTGAAGTGCTTCTCGACCTCCTTCTGCATCGCCGCGGTCATCTCGATCCCCGGCGGCTCGAAGAACTGGATCCGGATCACCTCCGGGTCGCTCGAGCTCATGCCGACGTGGAAGCCGGCGTCGTAGCCATCCGCCTTGAGGAGCTGGCGTGCGACCGCCGCGGGCATCACCCGCAGGTCGGCAACCGTGACGCCGGTCGCCGTGAGTCCCGAGATCATCGCGCGCTTGATCAGGCGGCATACCGGAGTCCCCTCCCTGCTCGCGACCACGCGGGCGCCGCGCTCGATCGCGGTTCCGAACGCGGCCGCGAGCTTGACGGCGACGTCGGGGGTGAGATCGACGTTGACCATTCCGGACACGCCGTACTTGCCGAAGACGCGGGTGGTCGTGCGCGACTCCCAGATGAGGCTCTCGGAGAGCTGGGAGCCGGTCTCGACCTCCTTGAAGGGGTAGATCCGGACGCCCGGCATGATCACGCTCTCGGCGCCGATCGTCACCTCGTCGCCGATCGCGACACCTTCGTGCACCCGCACGTGGGCGCGGAGGTCGCAGGAGCGCCCGAGGATCCCGCCCTCGACGTCGGCGCTGCGTCCGATGTACGTCGAGGAATCGACGATCGATCGGACGACGCGCCCTCTCTCCCGCACCGTCACGCTCGTCGAGAGGATCGTGTACGGACCGACACGTGCACCCGCGCCGATCCGGCAGTAGTTGCCCACGTAGGCCGGGCCCTCGAGCGAATCGAGGTCGTCGAGGTCGACAGCCTCGCCGAGCCAGACGTTGCCGCGGATGCGGATGCCGGGGATCTCGAGCTGCACCTTCTCGTCGAGCGCGTCGAAGTTCGCCTGCCGGAACTGGTCGAGATTGCCGATGTCCTGCCAGTACCCGTCGAGCACGCAGCCGTAGATCGGGCGCCCCATCTCGAGCAGGAGCGGGAAGAGCTCCTTCGAGAAGTCGTAGGGCCGGTCGGTGGGAACGTGCTTGAGCACCTCGGGCTCGAGCACGTAGATCCCCGTGTTGATGGTGTCCGAGAACACCTGGCCCCACGACGGCTTCTCGAGGAAGCGCTCGACGCGGCCCTCGTCGTCGGTGACGACGATCCCGAACTCCAGCGGGTTGTCCACCGACTTGAGGCCGATCGTGACCGACGCCTGCTTCTCCCGGTGGAAGTCGATCAGACGCGTGAGGTCGAGGTCGCAGAGCGCATCGCCGGAGATGACGAGGAAGGTGCCGTCGAGTCGCCCGGCTGCGAGCCGCACGGAGCCGGCCGTCCCGAGCGGCGACTCCTCGACGGAGTAGCCGATGTCGACTCCGAGCGCCTCTCCCCCGCCGAAGTAGCTCCGGATCGCCTGCGGCAGGAAGGCGACGGTGACGATGACGTCCTCGAAGCCGTGCCGCTTCAGCAGCTCGACGATGTGCTCCATGCACGGCTTGCCGACGATCGGCACCATCGGCTTCGGCTGGTTCGACGTGAGCGGCCGAAGGCGTGTCCCCTCCCCCCCGGCCATGACGACGGCTTTCATCGGCGCAGCTCTCTCCATGCCCGCCGGACGTACAACGTCGCCGCGACGAGCGCCAGTCCGACACCGGCCCAGAAGACGTCGAGCGGCCAGCGGGTCGCCTCGTGCGTGACGATGCGGAAGCCGATCGCCGCGTACAGGACCCACGTCGCCGCCTTGCCGACCACGTTGACGTCCAGCTCGATCCCTCTGGGAGCGAGCACGCGGTAGCCCCCGAGCAGCACCGCGTCGCGCGCGACGATCACGGCGAGGCCGGCCCACGGGAGACGGTCGTAGGCGAAGAGCAGGATCACCGCCGCGTCGATCATCAGCCGGTCGGCGAGCGGGTCGGCGATCTTCCCGAAGCGCGACTCGACGTGCCAGCGCCGGGCGAGGAACCCGTCCACCTGGTCGGTGACGCCGGCAACGCCGAAGACGATCCCCGCCGGCCAGCTGTGTCCGTGGCCGGCGCGGGTCATCAGCGCGACGAACACCGGGATCAGGCCCAGCCGGGCGAGCGTGAGCGCGTTCGGCAGTTGGGCCAGCGGAGCGGGAACCGCGCGCGCTGCCATGCGAGGAAGGATACGGCCAGCCTGATCGTCAGCCGCCCGAGTGGAAGCGGGCCGCCCAGTATGCGGTTCTGGTCAGGTACGCGGTCGAGGCGGCGACGCCGGTGAGACCCCAGGCGCCCGAGTAGCTCCGGTAGCCGGGCCTCGCCGCCGCCGGCTCGATCTGGGTCCCCTCGCCCCACTCGTTGTAGCTCGTGATCGTCACGTAGTCGGGGTGTGCCGCGATCGCGGCGCTCCACAGCGCGTCGTAGGTGACGCCGTTCCGCCGAGGCTTCACGATCGGCGGCTCGCCGGCTCGAGTGCCGTCGTAGCCCGGCCCGACCGAGGGCGCGCACAGCAGCCCTGCGCGGTGCGCCTCGTTGCAGAGCCGCGTGAACGTGGCGCCCCCGTAGTCGACGAAGTCGTACGTGTAGAAGCCGGAGAAGTGCCCCTGCATGGCGAAGCCGACGTCCTCGTCTCCCGAGAAGACGCGGAGCGAAGGCGGGGCGGCCGGCAGGATCGCAGCCCAGTCCGCGCTGGAGAGGTCTCGCGGCTGGTACACGAAGACGTCGTGGATGCCGAGACCTGCGAGGTAGGAGAGATCGGCGGCGACGCTCGTGGTCGACCGGCCCGCATACGGCTCGAGGTGGATCGCCACCCGCAGCTTGTGGCGGCGTGCGACGCGCATGACGAGCGGTAGGCGCCGGTCCTCGATCGAGCCTCGCCCCCACCACGAGACGATCACCTCGTCGACTCCGGCGGACGCGATCTCGGCCATCTGCGCGTCCGCCACCGCGGGAGTCGCGCTCGAGTACACGCCGCGCGCCGGGTAGAAGCGCGAGTAGATGTTCCCCGGGGGTTGGTGCCCGTTCTGGCTCCAGTGCTCCCAGGCGCCGTCGTGGGCGGCCGTGCCGTACCACGGGTAGTAGAAGATCGCGACCGTTCCGGCATGCGCAGCGGGCACGGAGAGCCATGCCCCTGCCAGCCCCACGACCAGGAGGCGCCGCAGCACGGGCGTATCCTCTCCTGGATGGCGGACGGTTTCCAGCTGTGCGGCTTCGTGAACGTCCACAGCCATGCCTTCCAGCGCGCGCTGCGCGGACGCACGGAGGGCGCCGACTTCTGGGCCTGGCGCGAGACGATGCTCGACCTCGCACGCGGCCAGACGCCGCAGAGTGTCCGCCAGAGCTACGTCTCGGTGTACGCCGAGATGCGCGCGGCCGGCTACACGGCCGTCGGAGAGTTCCACTATCTCGGCCTCGCGGAGGCGCACGCGGCGGCGGCTGCGGCTGCGGAGGCAGGGATCGAGCTCGTCCTCCTCTACGCCGCCTATGCACGCGGTGGTCTCGACCGCTTCCGGCAGGAATCGGTGGCCGCGTACCTGGCGGGAGTCGAGGAGCTTCGAGCCGCCGGTGTGCGCGTCGGCGTCGCCCCGCACTCCGTCCGCGCCTGCCCTCGAGAGTGGCTCGAGGAGCTCGGTCGCTACGCGGTGGAGCACGAGTTGCCGCTTCACGTGCACGCCGACGAGCAGCCGCGTGAGATCGAGGAATGCGTCGCCGAGCACGGTCTGCGGCCGATCGAGCTGCTCGCCGACTGCGGCTGCCTGGGCCCCCACACGACGGTCGTCCACGCCACGCATGCGGACGGCGGAGAGCTCGACCTGCTCGGGGACGCGGGCGCGCGGATCTGCGCCTGCCCGACGACGGAGGCGAACCTCGGCGACGGCTTCCTGCCGGTCGAGCGCGTCCTGCATCGCCGGATCGGCCTGTGCATCGGATCCGACTCCAACGTGCGCATCGATCCGTTCGAGGAGCTCCGCGAGCTCGACGGCATCGCCCGCCGGCAGTCCGGCCGCCGCGACGTCTTCGCCGTCGACGCCCTGCTCGCGATCGGCGCGGACGAGGGCGCCGGCGCGCTCGGCCTCCAGACGTGGCCGCCGGTCGAGATCGATCTCGGACACCCGCAGCTCCGCGGCGTCGACGACCCGCTCGGCGCGCTCGTCGCCGGCTGCTCCTCCGACGTCGTCTACCGTTCCGGCTGATGGACGTCACAGACGCGACCGAGGCGACGTTCGACGTGGACGTGGTCGAGCGCTCGCGGGCACGTCCGGTGGTCGTCGACTTCTGGGCCGCCTGGTGCGCCCCGTGCCGTGCGCTCGGACCCGTGCTGGAGACGGAGGTCGAGGCGACCTCGGGCGGCGTCGAGCTCGTGAAGATCGACATCGACGCGAACCCCGCCCTGGCCTCGCGCTTCGACGTGCGCGGCATTCCCGCGGTCAAGGCGTTTCGCGACGGTCACGTCGTGGACGAATTCGTCGGGGCGCTCCCACCCGAGCGGGTCCGGGCGTTCGTCGAGGCGCTCGCTGCTCCCACGGCTGCGGAGCAGCTCGTCGCGGGCGGCGACACCGATCCCGCGGTGGCGGCGGCGCTGGCCGTCGGTGACCTCGAACGGGCCCTCGGTCTGCTCCTCGAGCGGATCGCGGCGGCAGACTCGGACGAGCGGGAGCGGATCCGGGAGACGATGGTCGCCCTCTTCGCCGACCTCGGCCCCGAGCATCCCACGACCGTCTCGTACCGGCGCCGCCTCGCGACGGCGCTCTACTGAGGTTCCACGTCATAGCTTCTGGCCGCCCCGCGACTCGTGACGTCGTGAGAGGTCTTCCCGTCGGCCGAGACATCAACCGCCCCCGCGTGGAGGCGAGACCGCGCTCTCGCCGGAGCGCAAGTGCGCTTCGCCATGCGGCGGGAAGACGGAGGGGGCCCGTGGGGGAACCACGGGTTCCCCCACGTCTAGGCGAACTCGCTGAGCACGGTCGCGGCGGCGCGGATCTCGACCGGGCCGAAAGGAACCGGATCCTCCCGATAGACCTCGACGAGACCCCAGCTGCAGCCGTTCAGGACGAGGGGGAACATCAGCACAGAGCCGTAGCCGAGGCCGAGCAGCACGCGCTCCTCGGCCGGATCCAGCCCGGGTGCACCGAGGCAGGCGGCGCGCGGCTCGCGGTGCTCGAGCACGTGCCGCGTCTCCGGGTAGTCGGAGACGAGGTATCCCTGTTCCGGCTGGAGCGTCTCGCCCGGCGGCACGCGCTCGGTGACGAGGAGGAGCACGTCGCCGAGGGCGCGCGAGATCGCGCAGCCGTCCGCCTCGAGCGCCTCGACGAGCCGTCCCGCCGCATGGTCGAGCGCGTCGAGAAGGCGAAGGTCGGTCCCGACCGTCATGCCCTGCTCTATCGGCAGCGGACGGCGATCGGATGAGGTCGGAAGCCGTGTCGTTGCCGGACGACGGCGGCGATCCACGGGAAGAGGCGGCGGTGCGCTCTCCGGCCGCCCGCACGGCCTCACGCGAGCCTCATCTATCGCGCCTAGCGTGTCATCCGGTGGCGGTGATGCCGGAGTCGTCCCTCGACCAGGAGTTGTTGCGAGCGCTCCGGAACGGCCCGAATCGCCGTCTGGCCGAGCTCGCGGACGCAGTCGGGGTCCCTCGCACGAACTTCGGCCGCAAGCTCAGCCACCGTCTGCGCGAGCCGCTCGAGCGTCTGCTCGTCGACGGCCTGATCGAGGAGCGGCATGGCCGCTACCGGCTGTCCGAGCGCGGGCGCCGGACGCTCGCCGAGCACGAGCTCGGCCCATCTGGCCGGTGAGCGCCGCGCGCGCCGGCGGCGTCGCCATCCTCCCGCGTCGGCATCGGACGGCTTCGAGTCCACCCGCGCCGTCAGACCTTCGCCAGACGAGTCGGGCAAACGGCCCGCCGCGCACCTCGCAGAGCAGGCCGTCGTCGTCTTGGTCGAGCAATCGGGGCGCCGAGATTCGAACTCGGGACCTCCAGTCCCCCAGACTGGCGCGCTAACCAGGCTGCGCCACGCCCCGTCTCTCTCGGCACGGTATCAGGCAGTTTGCGGACCGTCGCGAACACACGACGGTTCCCTGCCGAGCTGCTGCTCGCTGGCTCGCGTCGGCCCGCGACAAGTCGTGATGTGTGGCTTTGTCCTGATACTGGACGGCCTGCTGCGCGATACAGTGAGAAGGTCAAGACCGGCGGGTCTTCATGAGCGAGTAGAGCGCGCTGCCTGCGGTCTGTCCACTATGGAATGAGGATGCGTGCCCGTGCGGCAGGTGTTCACCAGCGTCTTGGAGGAGGCGCTCGGCGCCGGTGTACCGGAGGTTCACTACCAGCCGATCTTCTCTCTCGTCGACAACCGTGCGATCGCGCTCGAGGCACTCGCTCGCTGGCGGCATCCGCAGCGGGACTGCGTGCAGGCGAGCGAGATGATCCCGCTCGTCGTGGCGAGCAGGATGATCGTCCCGTTCGGCCGCTTCGTGCTCGCCGAGACCGTCCGACAGACCGCGCAGCGGCGGTTACAGAGCCCGGGGGCCCTGCCGCTCTGCGTGTTCGTCAACGTGTCCTCGCGCGAGATCGCCGACCCCGCCTTCATCCCGTTCCTCACGCAGACGCTCGACGAGCACGGCCTGAGGCCCGAGGAGATCGGCTTCGAGCTCACCGACGACGACGCCGTCGTGGGCAGCCACGACCACACCGCGGTCGACAACCTGGAAGAGCTCGTTCGACGTGGCCACGGGCTCAGCCTCGACGACTTCGCCACCAGGCACCCCGCCCTCGCCTATCTCGAGCAGGTCGCCGTCAGCGCGCTGAAGATCGACCGCTCGGTGACCAGCGCGCTCGCCCGCCCTGGCGACGACGCCTCGATCGCCAGCGCAATCGTCGACCTCGGCGCGACGCTCGGAATCACCGTGATCGCCAAAGGCGTGGAGAACCAGATGCAGCTCGACCGCGTCCGTGTTCTCGGCTGCGACGCGGCCCAGGGCTACTACTTCGCCCGCCCACGGCCGGCCGTCCTCCCGGCCGAGCTCGTCGACGCTCTCGCCGCAAGCCGATAGCAGGTGGGCGCTCACAGCCGACCCTGGAGCCGCTCCGGCGACTCGGTTGGAGTTGCCCTTCCTACGGCGGTCGGCCGTTGTTCGCGCGTGGCCGTCAGTCGGCGGTGGCGGCAACGGCTGGCGCGGGGAGCGGCTGGGCGTCCTGCGCCAGGGCAGCGAGCCTGCCGGACAGACGGGGCACGGGCGGCCCGCCGTGGCCGCCGAGCTCACCGTTTCCCAGGTGCCGGAACGGGTCGAGGTTGCTCAGGCGCAGCATGGCTTGTGCCATGCCGAGGGAGACGAAGGCGCCGATTGCGGGCCAGGCGATCCCCAGTTTGGCGCAGACGATCGCAACGGCGATCGTGCCGGTGAGCGGTGCCCCGGTGACGACGAGTTCGAGCAGGCGGTTCCACCAGCGCCGCCAGGAGCGTACGGAGACGAGCTCGACGGGGGTCGTATGATCCCAGCGCTCCCGGGCGTCGGTGACGATGTCGGTGAAGGACTTGACATACACGCCGTGCAGGAACTGGTCGTAGAGCACCTCCGGGATGATCGCGGCGGCGATCGCCAGCGCCTTCCAGCCACCGCGTCTGACCGACCAGATCCGCTCGAAGCCGACGACGCCGCCGACGGTGAGCCAGAGCCACGACCAGGGCATGCCGCCGGTCGTCGCCCAGGTGTAGGCGAGGGTGGTGAGGAAGAAGGGGACGAAGATGATGCCGAGGTAGGTGAGGATCTGCTTGCCGATGTAGGGCAGCGTCTGCCGGGTGACGCCGTAGGTTTGGATGTTCTCCAGCGCGCCGCGCTGCCAGCGCAGCCGCTGGAGGTAGAGGCGCTTCGTGTTCGGCATCACCTCGGTGCCGACCAGGCACTCTTTCGGGGAGACGCAGCGGTAGCCGAGATGCTTGAGCGCGAGCGTTAGCTCGTTGTCCTCGGTCTGTGCCTCGACGTCGTAGACGTAGACCCCGGCCGCCTGCGGGATCGTCCCGCTGCGGCGGGCGCGCAGGACGTCGCGCAGCGCCTTCGCCGAGAAGAGGGTGGCGGTGCCGGTGAGGACGTCGGCGCGGCCCTTGCGGCGGCCGATCTCGACGGCATAGCGCAGGTACTCGTTGTTCTGGATCCGCTCGATGAAGTTCGTGAGCGGAGAGCCGAGGAAGATGCCGCCGACGCCGCCAACTTCCGCCTGGCCTTCGGCCGGCTCTTCGCGGAGCTTGCGCTCGGCGAACTCCAGGAAGCCGGGGGCGATCGTCGAGTCGGCATCCATGATCAGGACTGCATCGTTGGCGGAGAGGCGGGGGAGCAGGTGCGAGAGCATCTGGTTGAGCGCCCCGGCCTTCTTGTCGTGGTTGTCGATCGTCGTGCGCACGGTCGCGCCGTGCGCGTCCACGACCCGGCAGGTGCCGTCGGTGCAGCGGTCGGCAACGACAATGACCTCGTCGGCAGGGCGGGTCTGTGCCTCGATCGAGGCGAGCGCGGTGGCGATCAGCGACTCTTCGTTGTGCGCAGGAATGAGGACGACAATCCGTCCTGCGCCGGCGAAGGCGGCCGCGGCGTCGCCGCCGTCCTGGCCGGCCTCTGCCAGTGAGGCGTGGCCGCCTCTGGCGAAGCTGCGCGTCGCGTCCATCCCGGCCATGCACCCGGCGGCGGCGGCGGTCACCGCCTGCTGGTAGCGGTCGTCGGCCACGTCTCCGGCGGCGTAGATGCCGGGGTCGCCGAGCATCTCGGTGCTGCCGGGCTCGGTCCTCAGGTAGCCGTTGCGGTCGAGTTGGAGCTGACCTGCGAAGAGGGTGCTGTTGGGGGTGTGCCCGATCGCGACGAAGAGACCGTCGCAGGCGATCGCCTCGACCCGGCCGGAGGGCAGGTGTTCGACCATCACGGCTTCCACCCAGTCGGAGCCGACGATGTCGCGCACGACCCGGTCGGTGAGGATCTCGATCTTCGGGTTGGCGTGGGCGCGCTCGACCATGATCGGCGAGGCGGCGAAGCTGCCGCGACGGTGGATCAGCGTCACCTTGCGGACGAAGAGCGCGAGGGTGAGCGCGTCGGTGAAGGCGCTGTCGCCGCCGCCGACCACGACCGCGTGATGGTCGTGGGCTTCGCAGGTGGTGCAGTAGGCGACGCCGCGTCCGGTCATGCGCGTCTCGGAGTCGAGGCCGAGCCTGCGTGCGCTCGCGCCGGTGGCGATCACGACTTCGCGGGTCCGGTAGCGAGTGTCGCCGACCCAGACCTCCTTCAGGCCGTCGAGACGTTCCGGGTGCAGATCGACGCGGCTGACATCGGCCGCCACGAACTCGGCCCCGTAGCGCTCCGCCTGCTCGCGCAGGGAACTGATCAGGGCGGGGCCTTGCACGCTCTCCGGGTAGCCGGGGTAGTTCTCGATCCTGGCTGCCCGCATCAACTGGCCCCCCCAACCCCAAAGCGATCCCTCGATCACGAGCGGGCGCAGGTTGGCGCGGGCGGCGTAGATGGCGGCGGAGTAGGCGGCGGCGCCGCCGCCGATCACGATCAGGTTGCGGGGCTCCTGTGCGGGGGCGGCCGGGACCGTAGCCGTCAAGGTGCCACCACGCTGGGCGGTTGCCGCATACCCTTGCCCCGATCGGCACCGGGGGACGGCGGGATCGGCCGATCGGGCGACCTGAGGGTGCGGGCTACGACGCCGGCGACGGGTTGGAGCAAGGCGGCGATGTTCGCGGCGGGTTGTGGGCGGGCGAAGTAGTAGCCCTGGGCCGCGTCGCAGTCGAGGCGCCGGAGGTGAGAGGCCTGGAACTCGGTTTCGACGCCTTCGGCGACGACGTGCATGTCCAGGCTGTGGGCGAGCTGGATGCTCGCTCGGGTCATGGGGGCGTGCGGCGTGTCGGGCGTGAGTCGTCGGGCGAATCGCCGGTCGATCTTGAGGGTGGTGAAGGGGAAGCGCTGCAGGGAGGCCAGTGACGCGTAGCCGGTGCCGAAGTCGTCGAGGCTGAGGCGGATGCCGAGCTCGTCGAGGCCTTCGATGTTGCGGCCGAGGGTCTCGTTGTGCTCGTCGATGAAGGTGCGTTCGGTGACCTCGACGGTGAGGTCGTGTGGCCGGGTTTCGTGTTCGGCGAGGGCGCGCTGGAGGGTCTCGAGAAAGTCGTTCTGGGAGAGCTCGAGCGGGGAGAGGTTGATCGCGACGCCCCATGGGAGCGCGTGCGGGTACAGGCGCCGCCAGGCTGCCGCCTGCTCGGCGGCGGCGGCGATCACGTGGAGACCGACCGGGACGATCAGTCCGGTCGCCTCGGCGATCGGGATGAACTCGCTGGGCTGCACCCAGCCCCACTGCGGATGCTGCCAGCGGATCAGTGCTTCCACGCCGAGCAGCCGCTCGTCGTCGAGCGCGACGATCGGCTGGTAGTGGAGGGTCAGCTGGTCGTTTTCGACAGCCTCGGCGAGGGCTGTCCGGATGTCGAGCTCGCGGACGACACGGGCGCGCATCGGGGCGTCGTAGAACTCGTAACCGCCCGGGTTTCGCGCCTTCGCCTCGTAGAGGGCCGTGTCTGCGGCGCGGAGGAGGTCGCTACCGGTTGCCCCCGGGGTCGTGATCGCGATCCCGAGCGAGCCGCTGATCCGGGGCGTTCCGGGGGCCGGGGCGGGGACGGCGAGCGCCGCAAGGATCTGCTCGGCGGCCGCGACGCACGCATGGTCGTCTCGGATCTCTTCGATGAGGAAGCCGAACTCGTCGCCGCCGAGACGGGCGACCGTGTCCTCCGGGCGCAGCGCAGCCCGCAAGGCCGGCGCCAGCATCCGCAGGAGCTCGTCGCCGACCTCGTGTCCGAGACTCTCGTTGACGGCCTTGAAGCCGTCGAGGTCGAGGATCATCACGGCACGACGGCCGTGGTCGTGACGGGCGCGGGCGAGCGCCTGGTCGAGCCGGTCGCCGAACAGCAGCCGGTTCGGCAACCCCGTCAGCGCGTCGTGAAAGACCTGGTGACTCAGTTGATCCTGCAGCCGCCGTTGCTCGGTACGGTCACGGAGGATCGCCTGGATTCGTGCAGGCTCGCCGTCGGGGCCGGGAGCGTACCTCGCCGTGACCTCGACGAACACGCGGCCGCCGCCCTTGGTCAGCAAGTGCAGATCGATGTTCTCGCCGTGTCGTGCGAACGTTTGCTGTGCGCGTTCGAGATCTTCGGGCGCGATGGGGTCGAACATGTTCATCTCCGCCAGTTCCTCGCCGGCGAAGCCCAGGAGCTGCTCCATGGACCGGTTCGCAAAGGTGATGTTCCCGGCCATGTCGGCCACGACGACGGCGTCCGATGCGTGCTCGACCAGGTCCCGGTAGCTCTCCTCGCTCGCCGCGAGCGCGGCCTCCGCGTGTCGCTGCGCGGTCACGTCGCGCATCGAGATGACGATCCCGGCGATGTCGGGATCGTCGCCGAGGTTGGTGGCCGAGGTGTCGAACGAGTGCCACGTCCCGTCCGCGGCACGCAGCCGGTAGTCGACCGCGCCCGTTGCACCGGGCAGCGTGACGACCGACCCGATCGTCGAGAGCAGCCGCGGCAGATCGTCCGGGTGCACGAGCGACAGGGGATCCGTCCCGACCAGCGATTCGACCGGGTAGCCCAGCACCCGCTCGCACGCGGCGTTCGCCCAGAGGACGAGACGATCTGTCCCGACGAGCAGCAAGAGATCGGACGACCGCTCGGCAAGCGCCCGGAACCGCCCCGCGCCATCCCCCGACACGGCCGGACCTGTCTCGATGTCCACCTTGCCGGGCGCGGTCGTGTCAGCCGGCGCGCGGGTCACCGGCTCCACACTCACGCCGGAGAACACCGGAGACCGTGCGAGGCCGCACGCGAGCCGGCCCG
Source organism: uncultured Thermoleophilia bacterium (assembly GCA_963762675.1). Classification (GTDB taxonomy): domain Bacteria; phylum Actinomycetota; class Thermoleophilia; order Gaiellales; family Gaiellaceae; genus Palsa-739. Next base: position 1,136,702 of record CAVXLS010000003.1, read on the forward strand.
TGCGATTTCAACCCAGCCCTAGAGACCATACGCTGCCTATCGGCACCGCCGTGCCGCCAGATGAGCGGTTTCTTTCCCGACGCGGAGCGACAAAGCATCACCTCCTGCACGTTTGACATTGCCTAAAGACACTGCAAGCCTCGACCGCCTTCCTCACGACGGATCGCGGGCGGGCCAATGCTGTTGTAGTGTCTGTGCGTGGCGGGGGCAGAGCTCGATGCGGAGAAGCTGGCCGTCCTCCGCCGGTGGGGAACCGGCCTGCAGACCGACGGCCGCGAGGAGGTCTCGGCGGCCGGGCGAGCGATCCTCCTCCTGATCGAGGAGATCGAGCGGCTCCACGTTCTCGTCTGGGATCGGCGGCTGTACCCGGACGTACCGGTCCCACCCCCGTCGTCCCCTGCCAAGGCGGTGGAGGCGCCGGAGGGTGGGCCCCAGACGACCTACCAGGCCCTGCGGGATCGCCTGCGGCGGCATCCCGACGAGCCTGGTTCTCCACAGGCCGAACCCTCCGGCGGCGAGGTCTTCCACAGCTGAGTCCACAGGTCGGCGCGCGTGCGCCGGCGCCGCGTCAGGCGCGATCGAGCAGCTTCTCGACGGCGGCGTCGAGCTCGTCGAGGCGGACGAGTCCGAAGCCCTGAACGGTCCCGTCCGAGTCGACGAGGACGTTCGTCGGGACGCCTCGGACGCCGAGCAAGCGTGCATACTCGCCGGTCTCGTCGAGCAGGATCGGGCCTTCGATCCCCCAGAGATCGCAGAAGCGCTCCACCTCGGGGCGTGGATCGGTGCCCTCCCAGATGTCGACCAGGATCACGTCGAGGCCCGACCGGGCCTCCTCGCGACGGCGCAGCTCCTCGAGGAACGGCGCCTCCGCGTTGCAAGGGCCTCACCAGCTGGCGAAGAAGTTGAGGATGTACTTGCGCTCGGCCCAGTCGCGGCTCGTCTTCCTCTCCCCCGTCCGCAGGTCGACGAGCGAGAAGTCCGGCAGCCGTCGACCGATGAGCGGGCTCGTCTCGAGCTCCGCCGTGGAGGGCGGTCGCCCGGCAAGGAGGTCCTCGACGATGGTGAGCGTGGCGCTGCCCGCATTCGCGACCAGCAGCCGGTTGTCGTAGGGGTCGACGGTGACGCCGCCGGGCCCTTCGCCGACACGGATCTGGGACCACTGGGTGCCATCGGCGACGCCGACGACGCTCACGGTGCCGGCGCCGCGGTTGGTGACGTAGATCCGGTCGTGGGCGGGGCCGACGGTGAGCCCGACGGGAGCCTGGCCGACCGGCAGCTCCTCCAGCACCTCGGCGGTGTCGAGGTCGATGCGCGCAACCGTCCCCGCAAGCGAGTTGACGACGAAGGCCTGGCCGCGCTCCGGCACGATCCCGACCGCGCACGCGCCGGTACCGACGTCGATCCGGCCGATCGGCTCGTTGCGGTCGAGGTCGACGAGGGTGACGGAGGCGGCGACGAAGTTGACGCACAGCCCGAGGTGCCGCAGCGGATCGATGGCGATCGCACCTGCGCCCGGCTCCGCCTCCACCGTCGCGACCGTCTCGAGCGTGTCGAGGTCCACGACGCTCATCGTCGAGCCCATCGAGTTCCCGCAGTAGAGCCGCCGGCCCTCGGTGTCGAGAGTGAGCCCGGACGGATAGCTGCCGACCGGAACGGTGGCCACGAGCGTCATCGTCTCCGAGTCCACCACCGAGACGGTGTCGGAGTGGGCGTCGGCGGTCAGGACGCGGCCGCTCACGGCATCGAAGACGGCGTCGATCGGCTCCGTCCCGACGGGTACCTCGCGAACGACGGCACGCTCCTCGAGGTCGACGACGCTGAGGAAGTCGCTGCGGGAGCAGGCCACGAAGGCACGCCGACGCGCGGAGTCGATCGCCACGCCCTCGGGATCGAGCCCGACCGGGAGCTCGGCGACCACGTTCCACGGAGTCGGAGCGTCCACGCGGCAGGCCGCCCCGACGGCGAACTGCTCGACTCGGGGTGTGCCCTCGTCCTCGTACCCGCGAGCGGCCGCCATTGTGCGTACCCTAGCCCGCCGGCCGAACGGACGGAACGAGTACCGCCATCCGCCGCCGAGCTCCCTCGCCGGCTGCGGCATAGTTGCGGGATGGTCGAGGATCCGCGTCTCGCGGAGGTGCGCGATCGGCGGCGGTGAGCCGCTGCCTCTCGAGCTGCTCTCGGAGGAGAGCGGCCTGCCGCTCTGGGACGTACCAGAGGAGCTGCGGCGGCTCTACGGTGGCGACATCGGCTTCGCCGAGCCGTGCACCGTGGCGAACTTCGTCCAGACGCTCGACGGCGTGGTGGCGCTTCCCGATGTGGCGCGCTCGAACGCCGTGATCGCGGACGAGAGCGACGCCGACCGGTTCGTGATGGGTCTGCTGCGCGCGTGCGCGGACGTCGTCGTCCTCGGCTCGGGGACGCTGCGTGCTTCGCCGCAGGCCACGTGGCGAGCCGATCGCGCGTTCCCGCCGGCGGCCGGCGCGTTCCGTGAGCTCCGGAGCCGTCGCGGCCTGCCCGAGCACCCTGCGGTCGCGATCGTCACGGCCGGGAAGTCGTTCGACCCCGCCCATCCGGTGCTGCGGCGCGACGCACTCGTGCTCACCACGGATGCGGCGGCCGCCGGCTTGCAGGACGGCGGTCCCGGCCGCGACCGAGGTGGTCGCCGTCAACGAGGGCGACACCGTCGACGTGGCCGCCGCGCTCGAGCTCCTGCACGTCCGGGGGCAGCGCGTGGTGCTCTCGGAGGGCGGGCCGGCGCTCATGGCCTCGCTGCTCTCGGCGCGAGTCGTCGACGAGCTCTTCCTGACGCTCTCGCCCCTCGTCGCGGGCCGTGCCCTCGAGCGCCGTCTCTCGCTCGTCGAAGGGGTGGAGCTCCTGCCCGGCGTGCGGCTCGCAGGCACCCTTCGTTCGGTGCGCCGCAGCCGCAGCCACCTCCTGCTGCGCTACGCGCTCGCCTGACCGCTCGGCCGCTATCCGCGATTCTGCGGATGCCCGGCGTGCGCGCCGGCGCGACGATCGCGGGGCGAGGAAAGGAGAGCAATGGCCGCGATCGACACCGCTCGACGCTTCGAGCTCGAGCAGATCGTGCGCGAGTTGCGTCGCACTGCCCGCACGATCCACGCACAGACCCTCACGGAGCGGCGGGACGTTTGCGATGCGCTCGTCGCGTCGATCCGCGAGCGGGTCGAGCCGCACGCGCAGCTGGACGGCCCGGGCCTGGAGGCGATCGGGGTCTGGACGGACGCGCTCGAGCACGCCGCCGTGGCGGACATCGACCTGCTCCACGAGCTGCTCTACGGCATCGACGCGCTCGTCCGCGTCCACCTCTGGCGGGAGACGGGAATGCCGCTCGAGCCGCCGGAGCCGCGCGCACCCGCCGACATCTAGCGCGACCGAGAGCCGAGCTCTCCGCGCTACGAGAGGCGCCTGTAGAGGCGGTCGATCATGTCCGGCATCTCCTCGAGCCGGTGCGTGATCACGCGCAGGCGGTACTCGCGGAAGTGCTCCGGCTCGACACCCAGCGCCTCCGCGAGCGTCTGCACGACCTCGTTCGAGGGCACCGGCCGGTTGCCGTGGACGAGATGGTTGAGGTAGCCGGCCGAGAGGCCGGTGCGCGCCGCGAGCTCGCGGTAGGTGACCCCGACCTCGGCCATCAGCCGCTCGATCGTCAGCGCCGAAGGGCTCTTCGCTGAATCGTCGACGCCGTGCCATCACGATCTCTGATGCCCAGATCGGAAACATTCAACCGCTTCTCGACGCCGGTTGCACGCTCGCGGACGTCGACCTTGCCGTCGTCGAGGCTCTTCCGGCCCGCCGTGACGCGGATCGGGCACGCCGATCAGGTCGGCGTCGGCGAACTTCTCGCCCGCTCGCTGGTCGCGGTCGTCGAGAAGCACGTCGAGGCCTGCGGCCGACAGCGCCTCGGCGGCCTGCGACGGCGATCTCCTCCGCGCCCGGCAGCGCGACGACGTGCGACGTCGTACGGCGCGACCGCAGCCGGCCAGACGATGCCGTCGCTCGTCGTGGTGCTGCTCGACGATCGCCGCCATGACGCGGCCCGGCCCGATCCCGTAGCTGCCGCCGAGGAGCGGCTTCTCCTGGCCGTCCTCGTCGAGGAACGTCGCGGCGAGCGGCCCGAGTAGAAGCTGCCGAAGTTGAAGATGTGGCCCACCTCGACGGCGGTCTGGAACCGGAGCGCGCCGCCGCAGCGCGGGCAGCGGTCGCCCTCGCGCGGGCTCGCGCAGGTCGGCGAAGCGCGGCTCGTAGTCGCGCCCGTGCCTCGACGCCGCGCAGGTGGTACCCGTCGCGGTTCGCGCCCGCGACGAACTGCCCCTCGCGCAGCGTCGGGTCGGCGATCACCTCGCCGTCGAAGCCGACAGGGCCGAGCGAGCCGCCGCTCGCGCCGAACGCGGCCCGGATCTCCTCCTCGGTCGCCGGCCGCGACGTCGCCGGGCAGCGCGTCGAAGAGCTTCATCTCGCTCAGTCGGTCGTCGCCGCGCACGAGCGCGAGCACGACCGTGCCGTCCGGCTTCGTCACCGGCATCGCCTTCGACGTCGCGGCGAGGTCGATGCCGAGGAAGTCGGCGAGCGCCTCGCAGCGTCGTGACTCCCGGCGTCTCGACCTCCTCGGGCGCGTCGAGGCGCGGCGGCGGAACTCGGGAGCGCGCGGCACGGCCTCGGCGATGTCGCCGTCCGCCGCGTAGTCGCCGTTCTCGCACGTGACGAGCACGTTCTCGCCCGATCCGGAGGGCGCGAGGAAGTCGACGCTGAACTTGCCGCCCATGATCCCGCTCTCGGCCTGGACGTCGTACGTCTCCAGGCCGCAGCGCGCGAAGATCCGACGGTACGCGCCGCGATTCGCGCTCGAAGCTGCGCCGCACGCCGTCCTCGTCCCGGTCGAACGAGTAGGCGTCCTTCATGATGAACTCGCGCACGCGAAGCAGGCCGCCGCGCGGGCGCGGCTCGTCGCGGTCCTTGACGCAGAAGTGGTACCAGAGCTGCGGCAGCTGCTTGTACGACTGGATCTCGCGCGCGTGGAAGGTGACCGTCTCCTCGTGCGTCATCGGGAGGACGAAGTGCCTGCCCGTGCGATCCTCCACGTGGAAGACCTCCGGGATCGAGATGCGGCCGGTCGTCTCCCACAGCTCCGCCGGCGTGAGCACCGGCATCGAGCATCTCCTGGCCGCCGATCGCGTCCATCTCCTCGCGGATGATCTGCTCGATCCTTGCGGTGGACACGCCAGCCGAGCGGCAGGAACGTCCAGACGCCCGGCGCCCACCTGGCGGATGAAGCCGCCGCGCACGAGCAGCTTGTGCGACGCGGCCTCCGCGTCCGCGGGAGCGTCGCGCAGGGTCGGGAGGAAAAGCTGTGAGGCTCGGGCGATCATCGCGGTGTCGCCCTAGGCTAGTCGAGCGGGATCAGCGAGGCCTCGGCCATCGCGAGCGCGGCCGGCTTCGCCATCTTCAGGCGCTTCGGGCGCTGCATCCCGTCGGCGATCCAGCGGTCGATCTCGGTGAAGAGCTCGTCGATCAGGACGTCGGAGGAGACCTTCTTCAGCACGCGGCCGTGCGCGTAGATGAAGCCGACGTCGCGACCGCCGGCGATGCCGAAGTCGGCGTCGCCGGCCTCGCCGGGGCCGTTGACGGCGCAGCCGAGCACGGCGATCTCGAAGTGCTCCGAGTAGGCGGCCTTCCGCTCCTCGACCTCCTCGGCGAGCGTCTGGACGCCGACGTTGTCGCGGCCGCAGCTCGGGCAGGCGATCATCACCGGGCCGCGTTGGCGCAGGCCGAGCGAGGAGAGGATCTCGTACGCGGTCTTGACCTCCTCGACGGGGTCGGCGGTGAGCGCTGACGCGGATCGTGTCGCCGATCCCGTCGACGAGCAGCGCCCCCATGCCGACCGCCGACTTGATCGAGCCGGAGAACGGCGTGCCCGCCTCGGTGACGCCGAGATGGAGCGGGTACGGCACCTTCTCGGAGAGCATCCGGTAGGCGCGGATCATCGTCGGGACGTGGCTCGACTTGACCGAGATCTTGAAGTCGCGGAAGTCGAGCTTCTCGAGCAGACGCACTTCCTCGAGCGCGGCCTCGACGAGCGCATCGGCCTGGTCCTGCTGGGCCAGGTCCGCGAGGTGCTTCGGCAGAGAGCCCGAGTTCGCGCCGATCCGCAGCGGGATCTTCGCCTTCTGCGCAGCCTTGACGACCTGCTCGACCTTGTCGGGGCCCCCGATGTTGCCCGGGTTGATGCGCACCGCGGCGACGCCGCCCTCGATCGCACGCAAGCGCGAGCGAGGCATTGAAGTGGATGTCCGCGATCACCGGGATCGGCGAGAGGCGCACGATCTTCGGCAGCGCGTCCGCGTCCTCGAGCTTCGGGACGGCGACGCGGACGATCTCGCAGCCCGCGGAGGCGAGCGCAGCGATCTGCGCCGTCGTCGCCTCGACATCGTGCGTCTTCGTCAGGGTCATCGACTGGACGACGACGGGCGCGCCGCCGCCGATCGCGACGCCGCCGACCGAGATCTGCCGCTCGCTGGCCATCCGCGTTGAGTGTAGCCGGGTGCCTCGGCCCGAAATCGCCGCCTGGGGCGGCCTCAGCGGACGCTGAGCCTCGTGCGTATCGATTCCATGTCGTCGCGACGTCGTGCGAGGTCTCTCGTCGTCCGAGACTCACACCTTCCGCGCGCGGAGGCGAGACCGCGCTCTCGCCGGAGCGCACGAGCGCTCCGCCACGCGCTGCGAAGAAGGAGGGATCCGTGGGGGAACCATGGGTTCCCCGACGCTGGTCAGTGCGGAGCCGTGCCGGAGAAGTCGTTGGAGAGGGCGATCATCCAGACGAGGATGATCAGGGCGAAGCCCACGACGGACACGCGCTCGTAGATCTCGCGTGCGAGGGCACGACGGCGGACGGCCTCGATCAGCGAGAACAGGATGTGACCGCCGTCGAGCGGCAGCAGCGGCAGCAGATTGAGGAGGGCGAGCGACATGCTCACCAACCCGACGATCTGCAGATACCAGTTGAAGCTCACCTTGAGCGCGGCCGCGGAGACCCGCACGATGCCGACCGTGCTCGTGAGCTGGCCCCGCTCCTGACTGTTGCCGAAGAGCGACCCGATCGCCTTCACGGTGCCCGTCGTGATCTGCCAGCACTGGCTCGCCGCGGCACGCGCGCTGTGGCCGAGCGAATACGAGACGAGCTGCACTGCCGGCTCGAAGCCCCAGATCCAGTGGCCGCCGCTGAAGATCGTCGCGCGCGGGCCGAGCGTCACGGTGCGCCCGTCCCGGCGGACGGTGAGCGTGATCGGGTGGCCGTGGCTCGCTCTGATCAGGCGCGAGACGCTCTCGAACGTCGGCGCTGCGCGCCCTCCCACGGCGACGACGCGGTCGCCCGGCTGCAGGCCTGCGGCGGCGGCGGGCGTGCCTGCGGAGACCGCGGCGACCTCCGTGCTGGGGGTCTGCGACGGCGCACCGGTCGCGTACACGGCGAAGAAGATGACGAACGCGGCGAGGATGTTCGCGAGCGGTCCGGCTGCGATCACGGAGACCCGCTTCCACGTCGGCTGGTGCCAGTACGCGTCCTCCCCGGTCCCTTCCTCCACGTCGCGAAGCGCGCGCCTGGCAGAGCGGCGTGCCGCAGGCGAGAGCGACGCAGTCTCCAGCTCCTGCTGGAGGTCCGGGAGGGCGGCCCGGGCCGCAGACAGGTCGCCGGCGTCGAGGGCGCGCCGAACACGCTGGACGTAGGGGGCGAGAGACGGTTCCTCGCGGAGAGCGGGTCCGGCGAACGCGTCGAGGTCGCGGCCGGCGGGACGGTGCATGCCCGGGATGCGCACGAGCCCCCCGAGCGGGATGGCGCCGATCCCGTACTCGATGCCGTTGCGGCGAACCTTCGCGATCGCCGGCGGGAAGCCGACGTAGAAGCTCCGCGGACGGATGCCCACCGCGAGCGCGACCGTGAAGTGACCCAGCTCGTGGATGAACACGATCAGCATCAGCCCCACGACGACGACGAGCCACGTCATGCGAATGCCCCGGCCGTCCGGGCGATCTCCCGGGCCAGCCGGTCGGCCTCGAGCAGGTCGTCGGTGTCGCGTGCCGGCGCCCCGTCGACGGCTGCGAGGGTCTCCTCGACGACCTCCGGGATGCCGGGGAACGCCAGCCGGCGGTCGAGGAACGCAGCGACGGCGACCTCGTTGGCGGCGTTGAAGGCGCACGGCGCGGTGCCGCCGTGGAGTCCGGCCGCGCGGGCGAGCGCGAGCATCGGGAACGTCTCCGTGTCGGGAGCCTCGAACTCGAGGGTGAGCGAGGCGAGGTCGAGCGGCGGCAAGGGCGTCGCAGCGCGCTCGGGGTACGTGAGCGCGTAGGAGATGGGCACCCGCATGTCCGGGTACCCGAGGTGCGCGAGCGCCGCGCCGTCGCGAAAGCGCACGAGGGAATGGACGACCGAGGTCGGTTGCACGACGACCTCGATCCGCTCGTAGGGAACTCCGAACAGGAAGTGCGCCTCGATCACCTCGAGCCCCTTGTTCGCGAGCGTCGCCGAGTCGACGGTGATCTTCGGCCCCATCCGCCAGGTCGGATGTGCGAGTGCCTGCTCCGGCGTCACGTCGGCGAGCTCGTCGCGCGTACGGCCCCGGAACGGGCCGCCGGAGCCGGTCAGGACGAGGGTGTCGACCTGCTCGGGCGCGCGGCCCTCGAGGCACTGGTAGAGGGCGGAGTGCTCGCTGTCGACCGGCAGGATCCGGCCGCCGCCGCGCTCGCGCGCCGCGAGGGCGAGCTCGCCGGCCGCGACGAGGCTCTCCTTGTTCGCGAGCGCGAGATCCACGCCGCGCTCCAGCGCCCACAACGTCGCGTGGATCCCTGCGAAGCCCACGACGGCATTCAGGACGACGTCGGGCTCGGCGCGCTCGAGGAGCTCGGTCAGGTCGCCGCCGACCTGCTTCAACGGCGCAGGCACATCGTCGAGCGGGCTCGTGGCCGAGGCGGCCGCGCAGAGCTCGAGCCCGGGATGCGCCTCGACGATCTCGACCGCCTGGCGACCGATCGAGCCGGTGGCGCCGAGAAGAGCTACACGCCGCACAGGGGAATGGTAGTTACAGCACGGGAACCCAGCTCGTCACGGTGCGGTGGCCGAAGGCGCCAGCACGAGGTAGTAGGCCGTGGCGCCCGCGAAGAGCAGGGCGTCTGCGCGGTCGAGGATGCCGCCGTGGCCTCCGAGGAGGCGTCCCGTGTCCTTGACCTCCATGTCACGTTTGAGGGCGGATTCGAAGAGGTCGCCGGCGGCGGCGGCGACGACGACGGCTCCCCGAGGACGAGTGCCTGCCAGATCGTGAGATAGTGCGAGCGCGTGTCGTAGAGGGCGACGAACGACACGAAGATCCCGGCGAGCGAGCCGCCCACGAGGCCCTCCCAGGTCTTTGCCGGCGAGAGGCGCGGAGCGAGCTTGTGGCGGCCGATCAGCCGCCCCGTGACGTACGCGAACGTGTCCGCGGCCCAGACCGTCAGGAGCACGGTGAACGCGATCAGGCGCGGCTCGTCGTGCAGCTGGCGGAGCAGGAGAAGGTGGCCGAGGCCGAGGCCGATCCAGGCCGATCCCAGGATCGTCGAGCCGAGCGCCGCCGTCGACGGGGCGCGCGTCTTCGCGAGCGCATCGAGGACGAAGCCGAGCACGAACGTAGCGAGGAAGCCGGCGAGCATCCAGACGACTCCGCCGGTTCGGGCGCCGACGAGCGCGAGCACGACGCCCAGGTAGGCGGCCGGCGCGAGCGGTCGCAGCGGCCGCGCCATCGTCACGAACTCGTGGACGCCGACGAGGCCGGCGACGGTGACCAGTCCGAAGAGCCACCAGCCTCCCAGCCAGACGAGGCCGAGCACGACGGGGAGGCCGACGATGCCGACCAGGATGCGGGAGGCGAGGTTACTCACCGACCTCCCCGCCGGGATCGTGGTCGGGGGGCTTGGCGGTGCGGACGGGGACGTCGGTTGAACCATCGGCTTCGCCCCAGGATTTCGGCCGATTGCGGACAACGCCTGCCCCGCCCACGCCAGAGGCGAAGCCCGACGCTCACGCTAGCTCCCCCATCGCGGCGCTGGCACCCATCCGACGCGCCGCGCCCGGGGAGCTAGCGGCCACCGAATCGACGGCGCCGGCTCGCGTACTCCTCGATCGCGGCGCGCAACTCCTGTGGGCCGAAGTCCGGCCAGAGCGTCTCGGTGAAGATGTACTCCGCGTAGGCGGACTGCCAGAGGAGGAAGTTGGAGACTCGCAGCTCGCCGGAGGTGCGGACGACGAGGTCGGGATCGGGCATGGCCGGTTGCGTAGAGGTTGCGCGCGATCGCCTCCTCGTCCACGTCCGCGGGCTCGATGCCGCTCTCCACGAGTCGGCGCGCCGCCTCGACGAGCTCGGCGCGTCCTCCGTAGTCGAAGGCGATCCAGAGGTTGAGGCGAGCGCGGTCCGCGGTCGCATCCTCGAGCTCGGCCATCTTCTCCCGGAGCCACGCCGGCGCGCGGTCGCGACGACCGACGAAGCGGGTGCGCACGCCCTGCGCGGCGAGGTCCTCGAGCTCGCGGTCGATCGTCTCGCCGAAGATCTCCATCAGGGCCGCGACCTCGTCGTGCGGACCGCGTCCAGTTCTCCGTCGAGAACGCGTAGACGGCGAGCGACTCGACGCCGAGGTCGATCGCGGTCTCGACCACCGGTCGCAACGCCCGCGACCCGGCGCGGTGACCCTCCGCGACCGAGAGACCGTGGGCGCTCGCCCAGCGGCCGTTGCCGTCCATGATGATCGCGATGTTCTTCGCGTCGCGAAGAACAAACGGGGAAGCTTCGAGATCGCTCCGGAGGACGGTCTCGCCCATGTCCCCTCCTAGTCTGAAGGCGCGAGCGCCTTCAGACCTCCATGACCTCGGCTTCCTTGTGCTTGAGGAGCTCGTCGATCTGCTTCGTGTGCTCGTCGGTCAGCTCCTGCACCCGCATCTCGCCGCGGTGCTCCTCGTCTGCGCCGACCTCGCCGCTGTCCACGAGCTCCTTGAGGTGCCGCATGGCGTCGCGCCGGATCTCGCGTACGGCGATGCGGTGCTCCTCCGCAAGGTGGCGGACGACCTTCACGAGCTCCTTGCGGCGCTCCTCGGTCAGCTGCGGAATCGGCAGGCGGATCAGCTTGCCGTCGTTCGACGGCGTCAGGCCGAGATCGGACTCCTGGATCGCCTTCTCGACCCCGCGGATCGAACCGGGGTCGAACGGCTGGATCGTGAGCATCCTCGGCTCGGGGACGTTGATCGTCGCGAGCTGCCGGAGGGGCGTCGCGGTGCCGTAGTAGTCGACCTCGATCCGGTCGAGCAGGGACGCCGACGCCCGTCCGGTCCGCACGGTGCCGAACTCGGAGCGAACGTGCTCGACCGACTTCCCCATGCGTTCGCCCGCGTCCTGGATCAGCTCGTCGACGGTAGCCACGGCCCCCTAGCCCTCCTCTTCGGTTGCGATGATCGTGCCCACGGGATCGCCTGCGACGACGCGCGAGATGTTCCCGTCCGCCAGCTCGAACACGTGGATCTCGAGGCGGTTGTCCATGCAGAGCGACAGCGCGGTCGTGTCCATCACCCGCAGGCCGCGCTCGATCGCCTCGAGGTGGGTGAGCCGCGGCAGGAATCGAGCGCCCTCGACGAGCCGCGGATCGCCGTCGTAGACGCCCTTGACGCCGTGCTTCGCCATCAGGATCGCATCGGCGCCGATCTCGAGAGCGCGAAGCGCGGCAGCCGTGTCGGTCGTGAAGTACGGGTTGCCGGTGCCGGCGGCGAAGATCACGACGCGGCCCTTCTCGAGGTGCCGGATCGCACGGCGGCGGATGTACGGCTCGGCGACCTCGGAGACCGCGATCGCCGACTGCACGCGCGTGTCCGCCCCCTCGCGCTCGAGCGCGTCCTGGAGGGCGAGGGCGTTCAGGAGCGTCGCGAGCATGCCGGCGTAGTCCGCGGTCGACCGGTCCATCCCCTCCGCCGACGCGGCGAGGCCCCGGTAGAAGTTTCCGCCGCCGACGACGATCGCCACGTCGACGCCCTCGACGCGGACACCCGCGATCTCGGCCGCGAGGCTGCGCGTGACGGCCACGTCGATGCCGTAGTCGCGGTCGCCCATCAGCGCTTCGCCGGACAGCTTCAGGAGCACCCGGCGGAAGGCGGGCGGACGCGCGGCGGGTGCGGCGATCGTCTCCTCGGGTCGGACGCTCACCGGCTCACCCGGCGAGCGAGAACCGCTCGAACTCCAACACCTCGGCGCCCTGGTCGGCCAGTACCTTGCCGACCGTCAGCGACGAGTCGTGGATCCAGGGCTGGTCTGCGAGGACGCCGCCGCGCTCGGCGAAGAAGCGCTTGTTGAGCATGCCGTCGACGATCTTCTCGCGCGCCTCGACCGGCTTCGACTGCACCTCGTCCGAGTTGAGGTAGATCTCCCGCTCGGCGGCCAGCAGATCGTCGGGAACGTCCTCGCGGCCCACCCAGCGCGGGATCCGACCAGGAGATGTGCATCGCGAGGTTCCGGGCGAGCTCCGGCTCGCCGCCGCGGACGTGGACGAGCACTCCGAGCTTGTTCGCCGGCGGGTGTGCGTACGCTGCGACGCGGCCGCCCTCGACCGCCTCGAAGCGGGCCGCGCCGGCGACCGCGATGTTCTCGCCGAGCTTTCCGGACAGCGCCGTGCGCTCGTCGTCGAGCTCCGCCGCGGCCTCGACGCCGCGTGCGTCGACCGCGTCGAGCACGGCCTTCGCGAAGGCCTGGAACTCGTCGTTCTTCGAGACGGGCTCCGTCTCGCAGCCGACCGCGACGATCGTCCCCTTCGACCCGTCCTCGGCGAGCCGGTATCCGACGAGCCCCTCGGTCGTGGCACGATCGGCGCGCTTCGCCGCCTGCGCCATCCCGCGCTCGCGCAGGAGCACGATCGCCGCGTCGACGTCGCCGTTCGTCTCCTCGAGGGCGCGCTTGCAGTCCATCATCCCGGCTCCGGTCAGCTCGCGGAGCTCGCGGACGAGCTGGGCCGAGATGCCGGCCATCAGCGCTCCACCTCCGTCGTCTCGCCCGGAGCCTCGGCCGGGGTCGCGGCCTCCTCGACGGGCGTCGCGGGCTCGGCCTCGGGCTCGGCGGCGACCTCATCGGCCGCCGGCTCGCTCGCGGCTTCGCCCTGCGGCTCGGCGGGGGCCTCCGCGGCGGGCGTCTCGCGCGGCTTCGTCCTGCGGCTCGGCGGCGGCCTCGGCGTCCGGCGTGGGCTCCTGCGCCTGCGGGGCCTCCTCCGGCGCGGCGGCCGGCTGCTCGGCGGCCTGGGCGAGCTCGCGGGCCGACACCTTCTGCCGGCCCTCTCCGATCGCATCGGCCACGGCACGCGTGATCAACGAGCACGAGCGGATGGCGTCGTCGTTTCCGGGGATCACGTAGTCGGCGTCGTCGGGGTCGCAGTTCGTGTCGACGAGCGCGAGCACCGGCAGCCCGAGCCGGCGCGCCTCGCGCACGGCGAGCGCCTCCTTCTTGAGATCGACGATGAAGACGGCGTCCGGCTGGCGCCGCATGTCCGCCACGCCGCCGAGATTCTGCTCGAGCTTCTCCAGCTCGCCCGCCATCGCGATCCGCTCCTTCGCGGGAAGCAGCTCGAGCTGTCCCTCGTCGCGCAGGCGGCGCAGCTCGTGCAGGCGGTCGATCCGGTCGGACATCGTCCGCCAGTTCGTCAGCAACCCGCCCAGCCAGCGATGGTTGACGTACGGCATGCCGACGCGCGTCGCCTCGGTCTGGACGGCGTCCTGTGCCTGCTTCTTCGTGCCGACGAAGAGCACCGTCCCGTTCCGTTCGGCGACGTTCCGCACGAACTGCTGCGCCTCGGTGAGCAGCTCGGTCGTCTGCGTCAAGTCGATGATGTAGATGCCGCCGCGCTCGGCGAAGATGTAGCGGCGCATCTTGGGGTTCCAGCGGCGGGTCTGGTGGCCGAAGTGGACTCCGGCCTCCAGCAGCTCGCGCATGGAGACTGCCATGAGAGCTCCTTCCGGTTTGGTCGAGCACTGCGCCGGTGGGCCCGGGACGCACCGGCCGTAGTGGCCGGCACCTGCGCCCCGGCTGGTCCGCCGGGTCGATGGAACACGTGGAAGGAATCAGTCTAGCGGCGGGCCCGCTGGAGGGCGCCGGCGAGGTCCCGCGGCAGGGGCGACGTGACGTCCATCGCAGCTCCCGTGAACGGGTGGTCGAACGCGAGACGCGCGGCGTGGAGGAACTGGCGCTCGAGGCCGAGCTCTCCGGGCCGCCCGTACACGGGATCGCCCGCGCACGGGCAGGTCGATCGCGCCGAGGTGGACCCGGATCTGGTGCGTGCGGCCGGTCTCGAGTCGCACGCGCAGAAGAGCGTGGCGTGCCAGCAGCTCCTCGACCTCGAAGTGCGTGACCGCGGCACGTGGTGCGTCCGTGTCGAGCGACCGCCGGACCCGGTCGTGGCGGTCGCGACCGATCGGCGCGTCGATCGTCCCGCGGCGCGACCGCGGTCGGCCGACGACGAGTGCCAGGTACTCGCGCTCGATCGCACGCTCGCGGACGAGCTCCTGGAGCCGCTCGTGCGCCTCCGTCGGAGCGTGCGACGACGAGCAGTCCGGACGTGTCGCGGTCGAGCCGGTGCACGATCCCGGGGCGCTCTTCGTCGCCGCCCTCGGCCCCCGCGGCGAGCAGCCCGGGCACGAGCGTCCCCGTTCGATGCCCCGGCGCGGGGTGGACGACGACGCCGGCCGGCTTGTCGACCACGATGAGGTGCTCGTCTTCGTAGGCGACCGCCAGGTCGATCTGCTCCGGCGCGATCCCGGCCGGCTCCGGAGCCGGCAGCGCGAGCTCCAGCTCCTCCCCACCCGCGAGTCGGTGGCTCTTCGGTCGCGGGCGGCCGTCGACGAGGACGGCGCCCTCCGCGAGAAGCCGCTCCGCGAGCGCGCGCGAGCCGACCGCCGGGAGGTCCGCGAGGTACCGGTCCAGCCGAGAGCCGGCCGCCCCGTCAGCGACGCGCAGGCGCGTCACGGACGGGGCGAGGGCGTCGCGGCGACCGGTCGACCGCCACGAGGGCGGCCAGCAGGATGCCCACGCCGATCACGATGAAGCTGTCGGCGAGATCGAACGCCGGCCAGTAGCGGAAGTCGAGGAAGTCGGTGACGTAGCCGAGCCGGACGCGGTCGAGCAGGTTCGACACGCTGCCGCCGATGACCAGCCCGAGCGCGATCGGCAGGACGGGATGACGGGCGCCCGAGCGTCCGAAGTAGGCGAGCATGCAGACGACCGCAAAGGCGGTGAGCGCGGTCACGACGGGCGTGGCGCTGGCGAACAGCCCGAAGGCGATGCCGGAGTTCCGCACGTGGTGGATCCAGAACGGTCCGATCACGTGCAACCCGTCGTCGAGCCGGAGGTGCGACGTCACGACGTACTTCGTGAGCTGGTCCGCGCCGACGGCTGCGAGCGCGATCGCCCCCAGCGCGAGCCACTGCGCAAGGCTCGCCGCGAGCGAGCGCTCGGCCACTGCAAGTGGTGTGAGGCCGTCGGTCGTCGATCCGACGCGGATGTCCGGCGGTCGGGCGGGGTCGCGCTCACCGCCCGGAATGCGCGGAGCGCTCGCAGGGGTGGTCAACGGCGCTCCGACTCGCGCTTGCAGTCGATGCAGAGCGATGCCCACGGGTATGCGTCGAGCCGCTCGGGGGCGATCTCCCGGCCGCAGCTCGCGCAGATGCCGTACGTGCCCTCCGCGATGCGCCCCAGCGCGAGGTCGATCTGTGAGAGCACCTCCTCGGAGTTCTCGCCCAGCGTGTAGTCGATCTCGCGCCCGAGCGTCGCCGTCGCCGTCTCCGCGGGGTGATTGTCGTTCTGCATGCCCTCCTCGACCTCGTCGTCGAGCGATCCGGGATGCTCGTCGCGGAGATTCGCGAGGGCCTTCTCGACGCGCTCTCGCTCCTCCAGCAACGCGGTACGGAAACGTTCGGTGTCGATGCTCATCAGCGCCTGTCCTTTCTGCCGCGGTCGAGGGAGGCCGCAGATGCCAGCCGCCGCTCGATGAGCCCCGGCCCGAGTCCGGTCAGCTCGACGATCTTCTCGCGGCCGCCGTGGCCCGAGATGAGGGTCACGGCGCTTCGTGGGACGGCGAGCGTGTCCGCGAGGAGCCTGATGACGGCTTCGTTGGCCCGCCCCCGCTCCGGTGCTTCGGTCACGCGCACCTTCCACGCGTCGCCCTGGCGGCCGACGACGGCGGCACGTCCTGCGCCCGGACTCACCCGCAGCCTCAACCGTGTCGACGCCGTCGCCATGAAACGAAGTGTACGCCGGAGAGGTCGCCGCCAGCCCTGAGCTGCACGCGGCGGAGCTCGTAACAGTCTGTTACTCGGTGGGAGCGACGAGTTGCCGCTCACCCGAGAGGGGCGCCTCCTAGGCCGCTGCCGCGTCCGGGTCCTCGAGCGCCTTGGCGGCAAGGCCGTGCCACGTCTGCTCCGCGGTCTCGATCGGGGTGTCCACGCGCACGGGGTCGGGCGTCGGCTCGACGGGTGCCTGCTCCTCGACCGCCGGGCTGTGCCACGTCTGCGCGGCATTCTCGACCGGCGCGTCGGGGCGGGCGGGCTCGGCCGCCGGCTCGGCGGGTGTCTGCTCGTCCTCGACGGTCGCGAGCGCGGCCGTCAGCTGCGCGCGGAGTCGGCTCGAGTCCGCGACGAGGCGCTCGTGCTCGGCGCGCGCTCGCCGCTGCACGGCGCGGGCCTCGGCGTGGGCCTCGCTCAGGATGAGGTCCGCCTCTCGGCGCGCCTGCTCCTTCAGCTCGGCGGAGGCGCGCTCGGCGGAGACGAGTGTCGTCCGGAGGAGCGCTTCGAGCTCGCGATAGCGGACGAGGTCCGACTCGAGCTGCTCGACCTTGTCGGCCAGGTCGGCACGCTCGCGCCAGACGTCCTCGAAGCTCTCCACGATCTCTGCGAGCAGCCGGTCGGTCTGGCTCTTCCGGTACCCGAAGAGCCCGCGTCCGGGGGTCATGTGCCTGATCTCGACCGGGGTGAGTGCCATCGTCGTCCTCCTAGTGGAAGTGCTCGAGGATCCGGATCAGCACCTGCTCGAGCACCCAGAGAGCGATCACCGCGAGGATCGGCGAGAAGTCGAGCGGGCCGGTGGACGGAAGGACGCGCCGGAACAGCCGCAGGTACGGCTCGGTCACGTCGTAGAGAAAGCGCTGAATCCGGTTCAACCAGGGCGAGTACGGCAGCCGCAGCCAGCTCGTGAGGATGTACGCGAAGATCACGAGCGTGTAGACGGTCGTGAAGACGTAGAGGAAGTTCTCCGCCTTCGTGATCGCGTCGGCGAGCAAGGTGACGGTGGCTGTTCCGCCCATCGATCGTGCGTTCGCGCTCCGCGCGCCTTTCCCTGCGCGGCGCCGTCTCGCCCCGCGGGCGCCCTACGCCTGGTTGAAGAAGCCGCGCTCGAGCATCCGCGCGCGGTCCTCGGCCGAGAGCTCGACGTTGCGCGGTGTGAGCAGGAAGACCTTGTCGGCGATGCGCTGCATGCCTCCGTCGAGCGCGTACGTGAGCCCGCTGGCGAAGTCGATCAGCCGCTTGGAGAGCTCCTGGTCGGCGCTCTGGAGGTTGAGGATCACCGGCACGCCGTCCTTGAAGCGGTCGGCGACCTGCTGCGCGTCGTTGAAGCTGCGCGGGAGCACGAGGTGCACACGCGAGGTGGGCGCGGAGTCGACGCCGCGGAGGCGGCGCGGCTCCGCGGGCCGGACCTGCGGCCCGGGCCGCAGGACGCTCGTCCGCACGGGCTCCGGCTCGGGATCGGTCCAGTCGTCGACGTCGCCGTGTCGGACGCGACGCGGAGCGAGCCGGCGGACGTTCGGCCGGTCTGCGTAGGTGCGGCGCAGCTCCTCGTCGGTGAGGTACCCGTCCTCGTCCCAGTCCTCCTCCTCGGCGATGCCGAAGTAGACGAGCGTACGGTTCCAGACGTCGGAGAAGGCCACGATGCGCGGCATCGTAGCGCTGCCCGCGGACGCCTCCGGGGTCGCTCAGCCCCAGAGCACGGAGCCGACCCGGATGTAGGTGGCGCCCTCCTCGGCTGCGACGCGGTAGTCCTGGCTCGTCCCCATCGAGAGCTCCCGCAGCCCGTGCTGCCCGGCGAGCTCGCGCAGGCGGCGGAACCAGGGGCGCGACTTCTCGGGGTCGTCGGTCGCAGGCGGCATCGTCATCAGGCCGCGGACGTCGGGATAGAGCTCGAGCAGGTGCTCGAGGCGGTCCGGCGGAACACCCGACTTGGTCGGCTCCCCGGAGAGGTTGACCTCGACGAGTGCGGGGATCGTCAGCCTGCGGGCCGCGGACTCCGAGCCGAGCGAGTGGCAGAGCTCGCACAGCGCGTTCACGACGCCCGTCTTCCGGCTCTGCAGATGGCCGATGAAGTGCCAGCGAAACACCTCGCCACAGGCTCGGTGCTTGGCCAGGAGATCTTGTGCTCGATTTTCACCGACGACCTCGATCCCGGCTTCGGCGAGGAGCGTCATGTGCGCGACGGAGACGTACTTCGTCGCTGCGACGACCGTGACGTCCGGGCCGACCTCCTCGCGCACCCGTAGGAAGCGCTCGCGGATCTCTTCAGGCGACATAGGCGATCACACCCTGACGCCCGGTGCGGCCGCGATCGCGGCGGTGGGAGAAGAAGCGCTCGCCGTCGCACGACGTACAGAGATCGAGCCGGTCGACGAAGCCGACCCCTGCGGCTCGAAGCGCCCGCTCGGCCGACGTCCAGAGGTCGAGCTGGCTCCCGTGGACGACGTCGTCGCCGAACGCCTCGCGAAAGGGGGCTGCGACCTCCTCCCCCACCTCGTAGCAGCACGGGCCGATGCTGGGGCCGATGACCGCTCCGAGCCGCCCGCCTCCGAGCGCGCGGACACCCGACGCGGCGATCCCCGCGAGCAGGCCCCGCCAGCCTGCATGGAGGATCGCCAGCGCCGGACGGCGCTCGTCCGTGCGGGCGATCGCAATGGGAAGGCAGTCGGCGGTCAGCAGGAGCATGGTGCGCCGGCGCTCGTCGCTCCACAGCCCGTCGCAGTGGTCGAAGACGGTTCCCGGGGTCACGATTCCGCGCGGCTGCGCGCGTGCGACCGTCGCCCCGTGCCGCTGCCACGCCATCGTGGCGCCGTCCGCGTCGGCGGCGACCGCGGCGCAGAGGCGCTTCCGGTTCTCGACGACGCTCGCCGGGTCGTCGTCGGTGCGGATCCCCAGGTTGAGCGAGCGGAACGCCCCTTCGCTCACCCCGCCGCGTCTCGTCGAGAACGCGACCCGGTACCGGCCCGAGGCACCCTGCCAGTCGATCACCTCGAACGGTGTCACCGGAGGAGCTTAGTGCCGGGAACGCTCAGGAAGGGCCGAGCCCCCTACGCGCACGGGAGAGCAGCTCGTCGCGCGTGTTCAGCTGGGGGTCGTCGACCACCTCGTCGAGCAGCTCGTTCAGCACGCTCCCGAGCCGTCGGCCGGGCTCGAAGCCGATCGCGATCAGGTCGCCGCCGTCCACGGCGAGGTCGGCGAGGCGATGCGGGCTCGTCCGCTCGCGCTCCACCGTCTCGCGGAACGTCGCCAGCGCCGAGAGCTCGGCGAGCGGCGGCGGCTCGCCGGCGCTGCCGCGCTTGCCGGCGAGGTCGGCCTCCTTGTGGTCGAGCAGGTCGAAGGCCAGGTCGACACCGTGCCTGCGGAGGAAGCGACGAGCCCGCCGCGCGCCGCCGTCTCCCACGCGGAACATGTGGCGTCGGACGATCCTCACGACACGGTCGCGGAGGGAGTTCGGGTAGCGCAGCCGCCGCAGGACACGCGCGGCGATCTCGGCACCGACCTGGTCGTGGCCGCGCTCGGCGACGCCGGGCCTTGCGTAGTAGTGCAGGCGGTCGTCCCGGCCGCGCCAGGCGACGCGCGGCTTGCCGAGATCGTGGAGGAGGGCTGCGAGTCGCACCTGGAGCGAGAACCCCCGGTCGGCAGCCGCCTGGACGACCGCGAACGTGTGCTCGTCGACGGTCAGGTCGTGATAGCGGCTCTCCTGGTCGAAGCCGACCGCGGCGCGGAACTCGGGAAGGAGCTCGACGAGGACGCCGGTGTCGCGGGCCAGCCGGAGCGCGCGGGCCGGTTCGCCGCCGAGCAGGAGCTTCGACAGCTCGCCCATTCCGTCCGCTGCGAGACCTCCGCCGACCCGCTCGCCGGAGACGAGCTTCACGTTCGGCGCCTCGGCTTCCATCTGCTCGAGCAGGGCGCCGTCCGGCTCGAATCCGAGCTGCGAGACGAACCGGAGAGCACGGACGAGCCTGAGCGGGTCTTCCCGGAAGCTCTCGCTCGAGACGGTGCGCAGGACGCGGCCCTCGAGGTCGACGCGACCGCCGAGAGGATCGACCAGCTCTCCCGTGTCGAGCCGCCGCGCCATCGCGTTGATCGTGAAGTCTCGGCGGCGCATGTCGTCCTCGACCGAGAGCGACGGGTCGGCCACGATCTCGAAGTCGTGCCTCCCGGGCCCGGTGCTGCGCTCCGCGCGCGGCGGCGCGAACTCGACGCCGGCGGCCGCGAGCGACCGGATCCGCCGGTCGAACGGGTGCAGGCGCACGCCGACGAGCCGTCCGGCGACAACGAGGTCCTCGACGCGACCGTGCGGCTCGAGCGCTCGCCTCAGCTCGTCGGTGTCGACTCCCGGGACGAGGAAGTCGGCGTCCTTCGAGTCGACGCCGAGCAGCTCGTCGCGGACGGCGCCGCCGACGAGGTAGGCGTCGAGGCCGAGCGAGCGGACGTAGTGTTCGATCTCCTGCCGCATCGGCGCATTCTCGCGCCGCAGCTCCTCAGACGCGCGCGATCGCCTCGATCTCGACGAGGGCGCCCGAGGGGAGAGCCGCGATCCCGACCGTCGACCGCGCCGGCGGCTGCTCGCCGACGTGCTTCGCGTAGACGGCGTTCATGCCCTGGAAGTCGGCGAGGCTCAGCAGGAAGACGGTCGTCTTCACGAGCCGGTCGAGGCTGCTGCCCGCCTCCTCGAGGATGGCTCGCAGGTTCGCGAAGATCTGCTCGGTCTGCTCCTCGATCGTCTCGCCGGACAGGGATGTCTCGCCCGGGCGCAGCGCGAGCTGGCCCGAGACGAAGACGAAGCCTCCGGCCACGATCGCCTGCGAGTACGGCGCGCCCTGGAACGGAGCGGGCGCCGCCTCCGTGCGCACCACCTGCTTGTCGCTCATCGTGTTGCTCCCTTCGTCTCGCAGGCCTCTGCCAGTGCCGCCCCGAGCGCCTTGAAGATCGCCTCGAGCACGTGCTGGGTCTGGGTTCCGTTCAACAGGCGCACGTGGAGGACGAGCCCTGCCCGGGCTGCGAGCCGCTCGAGGAAGCTGCGCGCCACGTCGGTGTCGAGGCCGCCGATCCTCGCCTCCGTCAGGTCGACGTTCGAGACGAGGAGCGGCTCGTCCGAGACCTCGAGCACCACGTGCGCCAGCGCTTCGGCCGACGTGAGCGACGCGGCGCCGTGGCCGCGTGCTCGCGGCGCCCGCAGGGGACCCGCGAGCGCCTCGCCGAGAGCGTTGCCGGCGGCCACCACCTCCGCTTCCGCGTCGCTCGGCTCGATCTCGAGGACGAGATCGAAGCCGGCGAGCTCGGCGAGTCGCGACAGCAACCGGTCGAGCACCGGCAGGCCGGTGTCGACGCTGGCGGAGCCGGTGCCACGCACGTCGATGCGGACACGGACTGCGGTTTGCCCGTCCGCGCTCATCGTCCGGTGAGGGTACAGCGCGCTCGGCGCATCAGACCTCGACACGCTCGATCTCGGCGCCGAGCGTGCGCAGGCGATCATCGATCCGCTCGTACCCGCGGTCGATCTCCCCGATGTTGCCGATCGTCGAGCGTCCTTCCGCGCAGAGCGCGGCGATCAGCATGGCCATGCCGGCGCGGATGTCGGGACTCGTGAGTCGCTGGCCGTACAGACGCGAGGGGCCCGTCACGACGACGCGGTGCGGGTCGCAGACGATGATCTTCGCGCCCATCGAGACGAGCTTGTCGACGAAGAACAGCCGGTTCTCGAACATCTTCTCGAAGACGAGGACGGTGCCCTGCGCCTGCGTCGCGACGGCGACCGCGATCGACGTCAGGTCGGCGGGGAACGCCGGCCACGGGCCGTCCTCGATCTTCGGGATCTGGTCGCCGAGGTCGTTCTCGACGGCGAGCTCCTGGCCGGGTGGCACGCGCAGCCAGTCGTCGCCGAGCTCGACGCGGACGCCGAGGCGGCCGAGCGCGTGCACGATCGCGGACAGGTCGCGCGGCTGCACGCCCTCGATCGTCAGATCGCTGCCGGTGACCGCCGCGAGTCCGACGAAGCTCCCGACTTCGATGTGCTCCGGGCCGATCGCCCACTCGCCGCCGCGCAGGCGCTCGACCCCGCGGATCCGCAGGAGATTCGACTCGATCCCGTCGATCTCGGCTCCGAGCGACACGAGGAAGCGACAGAGATCCTGCACGTGTGGCTCACAGGCGGCGTTCCCGATCGTCGTCTCGCCCGGCGTGAGGGCGGCCGCCATGATCGCGTTCTCGGTCGCCATCACGCTCGCCTCGTCGAGGAAGATCGTGCCGGCCCGGAAGCCGTCGTCGACCCGCATCTCGTAGCGGCGGCCCACGTCGATCGTCGCGCCGAGCCGCTCGAACGCGTGGATGTGCGGGTCGAGGCGGCGCCGCCCGATCACGTCGCCGCCCGGCGGCGGCACGCTGGCGCGGCCGAGCCGCGCGAGGAGCGGGCCCGCGACGAGGAACGAGGCCCGGATCTGCTCCGCGAGGGCCGCGTCGACCTCGTAGGACGAGAGACCGCCGGGGTCGACGTGCACCTCGTTCGCCCCGATCCAGTCCGCGTCGACCCCGAGCCCCTGCAGCAGCTCGATCATCGTCTCGACGTCGCGGATGCGCGGCACGTTCGTCAGCGTCACCGGCTCGTCCGCGAGGAGCGTCGCAGCGATGATCGGCAGTGCGCCGTTCTTGTTGCCCGCGGTGCGGATCCGCCCGGAGAGCGGCTTCCCGCCCTCGATGACGAACGCCTCCGGAGCGGTGCGCACGGACATGGGCGGCTAGGATAGCCGCGCCGTGAATCCCACCCGCGAGCAGGCCTGGCAGACGCTGACGCGATACACGAAAGGCGAGGCGCTGCTCCGGCACGCCCTCGCCGTCGAGGCGTCCACCGCCGCGTATGCACGCAGGCTCGGCGAGGACGAGGAGCTGTGGCGGGTCGCCGCCGTTCTCCACGACTTCGACTACGAGATGCACCCGACGCTCGACAAGCACCCGCAGGACGGGGCGCCGATCCTCCGTGAGGAGGGGTATCCGGAGGAGGTCGTCGAGACGGTGCTCTCGCACGCCGAGCATCTCGGTATGCCCCGCGACACGGCCCTGAAGAAGGCGCTCTTCGCGTGCGACGAGCTGTCCGGCTTCGTGTACGCGTGCGCGCTCGTGCGACCGACGGGGCTCGAGGGCCTCGAGCCGAAGTCGGTGCGCAAGAAGCTGAAGCAGCCGTCCTTTGCGAGCGGCGTCCATCGCGAGGACGTCTACAAGGGTGCGGAGGAGCTCGGCGTCGATCTCGACGACCACATCCGCACGGTCGTCGAGGCGCTGAAGCCGATCGCCGGCGAGCTCGGCCTTCCCGGCGCCGCCTGACCAGACCGGACACGCCCTACTCTCTGACACCGGTCACGAGCGTGTGTCGGGGCGAGGGCAAACCGGCTGCCGGATCGCGCCCACTGCACCGCCCCCTCCGACACGTCCCGGTGTCTGACACCTGATGTCCGCTCAGGAGATGTCCGCGACGCCTTCGGCGAGGCGCTCGAGGTCGCCCTCGCTCGTCCACCAGCCGCACGAGGCTCGCACCAGGTTCCGGCCCGGGAGCT
The DNA here is from genome assembly GCA_963762675.1 of uncultured Thermoleophilia bacterium. Lineage (GTDB taxonomy): Bacteria > Actinomycetota > Thermoleophilia > Gaiellales > Gaiellaceae > Palsa-739. The sequence goes on from CAVXLS010000003.1 coordinate 1,160,588, forward strand.
CCCGGACGATCACGCCGCGCTCGTGGAGCACTCTGACGAGCTCGGTCGGGTCGCCCGGCGGCCGGAACGACACGAGCGTCGAATGCCCGGCGGGAGTCACGACCTCGACGAGCGGCTCCAGGAGCTCCCGGCAGCGCGCGGCGGTCGCCGCGGCCCGCTCGTACCGCCACTCCGGATGTGTCCCGAGCGCGGCGAGAAGGCCGGCGAGGGTCGGTCCGCCGAGCCACACGGAGTCGAACCGCATCGCGCCGTCCTTGGGCGTGAAGGCTCCGGAGGGCTCGTATCCCCTCTGGGTCAGGGCGCCCGGCTGGGTGACCCGGAGACGCTCCGGATCGCGGACGTAGAGCGCTCCGGTCGGCTCCGGTGCACAGAGCCACTTCTGGGCCGACACGGTGTAGAAGTCGAACTCGAGAGCGTCTGTCCGGATCGCACCGGCCGACTGCGCCCCGTCGGCGAGCACCGGCAGCCCCGTGACCTCCCTCACGCGTCCGAGGTCGAGGCGGCGGCCCGTGGTCCACAGGATGTGAGAGACGGCGATCAGTCGCGTCCGCGGCGTGACGGCGGCGACGAGCGACTCCTCGTCGGCCGCAGAGACCACCACACGCGCCCCGCTCGCGTGCAGCGGCCCCAGCAGACCGAAATGCTCCTGGTCGGTCGTGACGACCTCGTCGTCGGACTCGAGACCCAGTCCTGCGAGGACCATCTGGCAGCCACGCGTGGTGGAGTCGGTCAGCGCGACGAGAGCGGGCTCGACCTCGAGCACCGCGGCGAGCTCGGTGCGCGTCTGCTCCCGGCGTGCGAGCAGGTCGTCCATCCAGCCGCGCCCGCTTCGGCCGTCGTTCGCGTCTCGTTCGAGCTGCTCGCGGACGGCGTCGACGGTGGCGCGCGCGAGCGGCCCGTTCGTCCCGGCGTTCAGGTACGCGAGCTGCTCGAGCACCGGAAACTGCGCACGCGCCTCCTCGAACGTCATTCGATCACCGCCTCGAGCGGTGCGTGGTCGGAGAGGAGTCGCCCGGCGAGCCGACGGCGCTCGTCCGGCCACGCCTCCAGTCGGGAGACGGAGAGCCCTCGTACCAGCACCTGGTCGATGCCGGGCGCCGGCTCCGAGAATCCGTCGGCGGTGAGATCGCGGAGCGTCGACGAGCGCGGCGGCGGCACGTTCGTGTCGCCGCACAGCAGGAGTGGCTCGCCGGGCCGCGCGAGGGCCTCGAGGAACGTATCGGCGCGGCGCAGCTCGGCATCTGCCAGCCGCTGGTCGGCGGCGTAGCTCGTCGCGTGGAGGTTCGCGACCAGCATCGTTCCACCGCCGGCAAGCGCCACCCGCACAGCCTGGCAGACTCGCCGCTCCTTCGCCCACACGAGTCGCGCGACGAGGTCGAGCCCGAGCCAGCGGGCCTGGTCGCGGCGGAAGCGCAGAGGATTGAGGACGGCCGTGCGCGTGTCGACGACGCGGTGCCGCCGCGAGACGAGGACGGCGTTCGCCTGGCCCGAGAAGGCGGATCGGAGCCGTCCGTGATCGAGCTCGGTCACGACGCGTCCGAGTGCCGCCGGCCAGCGCAGCGGCCCGAGCCGCGGCGGCGCGGCGACGGCGGCCACCGACGTCATGCCGCTCCACGACTCGAGGCGCGAGAGCGACCACGCCGGAAGCTCCTGCAGGCAGACGACGTCCGGATCGCCGTCGGCGATCGAGCGGATCATCGGCTCGAGGTACGCCTTCCGCCCCGGGGGGATGGTGTTGCCGTGGAAGACGTTCCAGGTGCGTACGAGCAAGGGCACTAGCCTACGGGGTCGTGCGCATCGTTCTCGCCGATCCGCCGGCCTTCACGCCGGCGTACGACCACGAGCTCGCGTCCGCCCTCGCGCGCGCCGGGAACGACGTCGAGCTCGTGAGCTCGCACTTCCGATTCGGCGAGGCGCCTGCCCCGGACGGGTACAGGCGGCTCGAGCTCTTCTATCCGCTGTCCTCCCGGCTCTTTCGCCGCTCTCGTCTCAGGCTGCCGCTGAAGGCGGTGGAGCACCCGCTCGGGCTCGCCGCGCTGCGGCGGCGCCCGGCGGACGTCCTCCACCTGCAATGGCTCGCAGCACCGGAGCTCGACGTTCGGCTCTGGCGGCCACAGGCCCCCGCCGTCTTCACCGCGCACGACCTGCTGCCGCGACGCACGGCGAGCCGCGTCGACCTCTGGCGGCGTCTCCTCGAGCGTTTCGAGCGGATCGTCGTCCACAGCGAGCGGGGACGCGAGACGCTTGCGGGCATCGGCGTCGCGGACGAGCGGCTGCGCGTGATCCCGCACCCCGTGTTTCGGAGCGATCCGGAGCGTCACGACGACGGCCGGACCGTTCTCAGCTTCGGGATCATCCGCGCCTACAAGGGGCTCGCCGACGCGATCGAGGCGGTGCGGCGGACGGGCGACGCCCGGCTTCTCGTCGCAGGCGACCCGCTCGAGCCGATCGAGCCGTACCGGGCCGCCGCCGCCGGGCTCGATGTGGAGTGGCGACTCGGCTACCTTCCGCAGGCCGAGGTCGACCGCGCTCTCGGCGATGCCACGGTGGCCGTCTTCCCCTACAGGCCGGAGCTGGACCAGAGCGGTGCGCTGCTCCGCGCGCTGGGCGCCGGCGTTCCCGCGGTCGCCTACGACGTGGGCGGCATCGCCGAGCCCGTCCGCCGGTTCGACGCCGGACGCGTCGTGTCCGCCGGAGACGTGGACGGGCTCGCGGCGGCGGTGCACGCGCTGCTCTCCGACCCCGCCGCGCTCGAGCGCGCCCGCGCCGGCGCGCAGCGCGCGCGTGAGGAGCTGACCTGGGACGCATCGGCCCGCGCGCACCTCGCGCTCTACGAGGAGATCCGATGAGGCTCCGCCGCAGCCGCTTCGGGGACGTGATCGGGAGGCAGCTCGACGTCTTCGCCGACGACGAGGTGGCGCTCATCGCCGAGTGCAGGGAGAAGGAGCAGGCGTACAACCACACCGATCGCGACGAGGCCGAAGAGGCGTACGGCGACTACATGGACGTCGTCGAGACCGCGACGGAAGCGCTTGCGGACATGCGCGACCGGTTCGCGCGCACGCTCGACGAGGAGACAGGAGAGCAGTAGAGTACGAGGACGAGTTCAACCGTGCGGTGCGCAAACGCTGGCCGCCGTTTCGGGCTGGAGATCGAGAACCGATGACCCTCGAGGTCGCGCGGGAACCTGCGATCGCTCGGAGACCCGCTGCCGTGCCGGCGGCGCTCCCGCGTATCTGCAACGCTTTCGATGAGTTCCCGTCCGAGCTCGACGCCCTCGATCCGGGCACGGCAGCCGCCCGGACGGGCCTGACCGAGATCCTGCCCGCCTGAGCCATGCCACGCATCGAGGACTACGCGCTCATCGGCGACCTGCAGACGGCGGCTCTCGTCGAGCGCGGCGGCTCGATCGACTGGCTCTGCTTCCCGCGCTTCGACTCGGGTGCGTGCTTCGCCGCCCTGCTCGGCGACTCCGAGAACGGACGGTGGCGGCTCGCGCCGGTCGACGGCGGAACGACGTCTCGGCGCTACCTGGACGACACGCTCGTGCTCGAGACGACCTGGGAGACGACGACCGGAGAGGCACGAGTGCTCGACTTCATGCCGCCGCGCGGTCGCGCACCGGACGTGGTCCGCATCGTCGAGGGCCTGCGCGGGAGCGTCGCGATGCGGTCGGAGCTGACGATCCGGTTCGACTACGGGCGCATCGTCCCCTGGGTGCGGCGGCGCGACGGCGCCCGAAGCGCCGTGGCCGGACCCGACGCGCTGTCCTTCCGCACGCCGGCCCACACGCGCGGCGAGAACATGCGCACGGTCTCCGAGCTGACCGTCCACGAGGGCGAGCGCGTGCCGTTCGTGCTCACCTGGTACCCGTCGCACGAGGCGCCCCCGACGGCAGTCGACGCAGAGCGGGCGCTCGCCGACACGGAGAGCTTCTGGCGCGAGTGGACCGCGGGCTGCAGCGAGCCGATCCCGCCCGAGTGGGCGGACGTCGTCCGCCGCTCGCTCATCGTGCTGAAGGCGCTCACGTACGCGCCGACCGGGGGCATCGTCGCCGCACCGACGACCTCGCTGCCGGAGTGGATCGGCGGCGTCCGCAACTGGGACTACCGGTACTGCTGGCTCCGTGACGCGACGCTGACGTTGCTCGCCCTCCTCCACGCGGGGTTCGGCGAGGAGGCGAGTGCGTGGCGCCAGTGGCTGTTGCGGGCGGTCGCCGGCGACCCGTCCGCGGTGCAGATCATGTACGGCGTCGCCGGAGAGCGGCGGCTGCCCGAGCTCGAGCTGCCGTGGCTCGCCGGGTACGAGGGATCGAGTCCGGTGCGGGTCGGGAACGCCGCGAGCGAGCAGCTTCAACTCGACGTCTACGGCGAGGCGATGGACGCGCTCTACCAGGCGCGCGCGAGCGGCCTGAAGCCGGAGGCGGCCGCGTGGCAGATCCAGCTCGCGCTGCTCGAGCACCTCGAGGAGGCGTGGCGGGAACCGGACGAGGGAATCTGGGAGATCCGCGGCGAGCGACGGCACTTCGTCCACTCGAAGGCGATGGCCTGGGTCGCGTTCGACCGGGCCGTCCGCTCGGTCGAGGCACAGGGCCTCGACGGCCCGGTCGACCGCTGGCGGGCGCTGCGGGACGAGATCCACGACGAGGTGTGCCGACGCGGATACGACGACGAGCTGGGTTCGTTCACCCAGTCATACGGCTCGCGGGAGCTCGACGCGAGCCTCCTGCTGCTGCCGCTCGTCGGCTTCCTCCCCGCTTCCGACCGGCGCGTGCACGGAACCGTCGAGGCGATCGAGCGCGAGCTCCTGCAGGACGGGTTCGTTCTCCGCTACCGGACACAGGCGAAGGGCGTCGACGGCCTTCCGCCGGGCGAGGGCGTCTTTCTCCCCTGCTCCTTCTGGCTCGTCGACTGCTACGAGCTGCTCGGCCGCCACGACGACGCGCACGCCCTCTTCGAGCGGCTGCTCGCGCTCGCGAACGACGTCGGCCTGCTCGCGGAGGAGTACGACCCGGCGGCGGGGCGCCTGCTCGGCAACTTCCCGCAGGCGTTCACCCACCTCGCGCTCGTCAACTCGGCGTTCAACGTGACGCCGCACCTGCCGAAGCCGATGCACAAGCGACACGCCACCTTAGGGCGTCGCCGGCTCGACCAACCCGGAGGCGCCTACCGTCGGATCTCGGGCGAGAGCGCGCTGGCCCAAGCGGTGTTGCTGTCCTCTGTCTGATGGCGCCGAGTTGGGACAATCGTGGGGGGGGTGAGAGTCGCTGTGTTGGGTGGCACGGGGTTCATCGGCGGCCATACGGTCCGGGCGCTTGTCGAGCTTGGTCACGATGTGAGGATGTTTCACCGTGGCGACGATGAGCCGAATCTTCCGGGTTCCGTTCGGCACGTTCATGGCCTGTTTGCCCGGTTGGCTGACTTCCAGGACGAGTTCAGGCGGTTGAGACCCGAGGTTGTGCTGGACATGGTTCCGTACATCGGCAAGGGTGGTCACGGGACGCGCACTTTCGCGGTGTCGCCGAGCGAGCCGTCGTGATCTCGAGCGTCGACGTGTATCGAGCGTTTGCGCGTCTCTGGAAGAGCGAGCCGGGCGCTCCCGATCCCGTTCCGCTTACAGAAGGGTCTCCGCTTCGGACGCTGCCGGCGCCAGACGGGACGAGCGAAGACGAGTTCGACAACCTCGATGCAGAGCGGGCCGCGGCGGCTGATCCTGCGCTCCCTGCCACGATTCTCCGGCTTCCAGCGACGCATGGCCCCGGCGACAGGCAGCGGCGGCTCGTGCGGTACCTACGCGCGATGCACGACGGCAGGCCGGCGATTGTGCTCGGCGCGAGCCACAGTCGATGGCGGTGGAGTCGCGGCTACGTCGAGAATGTCGCGGCCGCAATCGCGCTCGCTGTCGTCGATCAGCGCGCGAGTGGCCGGATCTACAACGTGGCAGCTGAGCCGGCGCTTTCTGAAGCGGACTGGATTCGTGCCATCGCGAAGGCCGCCGGATGGGCCGGCGAAGTCCACGTCATCGCCGATGGCAAGCTGCCCGCGCCGCTTCGGCGCCCCTTTGACTGGACACAGCATCTCGAGGTCAGCGCTGCCCGCATCCGCTCCGAGCTCGGCTTTCGCGAGCCGGTGGACGAGGAAGAGGGGCTGCGTCGCACTGTCAATTGGGAACTGGCGACGCTGAATGAGGTTCCCGAGTTGCGCCTCGACTACGCAGCAGAAGACGAGGCGCTACGGGCTACCGCCGGGGGAGATTCGTGAGCAGCACTCGCGCAAGGGATTGAACTCTCTCCAGAGCTGGCTAGGCTCGCTCGCGTGGCTGATCGGATTCTTGTCTACGGGGTCACGGGCTCAGGGAAGACGCGACTTGCCGAACGCATCTCCAAAGCCACCGGCATCCCGTGGCACGCGGTCGACGAGCTGACCTGGGAGCCTGGCTGGATTGAGGTTCCCGAAGACGAGCAGAGGAGACGGATCGCTGCGATCTGCGCCGGGGAGCGCTGGGTGCTCGACACGGCCTACGGGCGATGGCTTGACATTCCGCTCGCACACGTCGAGATGATCGTGGCCCTCGACTTCCCGCGCTGGCTTTCGCTGTTCAGGCTGATCTGGCGCAGCGTCGTCCGTGCCGTCGACGGCAAGCCGATCTGCAACGGCAACCGCGAGTCCTTCCGCAATATCTTCTCCAGGAGGTCGATCATCGGCTGGCACTTCAAATCGTTCAGCCGAAAGCGTCAACGGATCCGAGAATGGGACGCTGATCCGGCGGGACCGGAGATCGTGCGGCTCACATCACCCCGCCAGGTTGAACGATGGCTCGCCACGCAGCGGCTCGAGTGACGTTTCTGAACTGGCTCAGGCGAAGGTCGTCTTACCGTTCGTCGGCCAATCGCCTGAAGCTCAGTACCTTTCTGAATCCGAGTCGGGCGAGGATCGGCGAGGACATGCCTCCAGCGTGCACGACGAGTGCGCCGCCTCCGCGCTCGGCGAGGTCATCCCATCGGGCACGAACCAGCGCACGGTATACACCGCGTCCGCGCGCCCATTCGGCGGTTCCCGCAACGGCAAGGAGCGCGCCCTCGGGCGCGAAGAACGAGCGCGCTGCACCCGCGATCCGCCCCTCAAGCCAGGCGCCGTAGGTCGTCCCAGTTCCGGCGCTCTCCACGGCCGCGAACTCTCGCGCGAGCGATTCCTCGCTCATTCGCAGCTCGGGCTTCGTCTCGAACACGTCGTACAACAGCACCCGCGCGGCCACATATTCCGCGGGCGTGCACACACGGTGTGCCTCAACGTCGCCGGCCGGGCGGCGGGGTGCTGGTCATCACCATCCCGTCGACCTCGTAGTTGCGTACGACCCGCGTGAGGCCGAGCGCGAGCAAGCGCTCTTCGAGATCGGGGGGCGACGAGCGTTCGCAGATATTCCAGACCGCGAAGCCCACGCCAAGACGGCCCATAAACGACCGCACGTCCTCGACTACATCCTCGACCTCGCCCGGCTCGAGACGGATCCCCCCGACTATGCATTGCCCGTCGGCCGCGAGCAGGACGCGGTCTGGCGAATCCTCGATCACGGCCCCAGGCCCAGCGGGCGTGAACCGACCCGTTCGTCCAGGAGGCTGCATAGCTGGCTCGCGAACCGCGCTCAGCGCTCAGGTTGGCGCGAGTACATCGTGTTGCTTTGTGTCCGCGCCTCGGTGAGAGTGCGCGTACATACGTAGCGTGGAGTTGTCGCCACGCTTGATTCGGGGGAGGCTAAGGTGAGAAGAAGCAGGACTGCGCTAGTCGCTGCGGTCGCTGTCGCCGCGGGTTGTTGCGGGGCGGCGATTGCGGCTGCCACGCTTCCGCTCTCGGGTGATGGCAACACCATCAACGGCTGCTACTCCGCCAAGGGAGACCTGAAGTTGCTTACGCCCTCGAAGCCGACGTGCCCGAAGCACTACACGCCGATCCACTGGAACGTGACTGGGCCGCCTGGCACCAACGGCACCGACGGCACCAACGGAATCAGCCCCACCGTGACCCAGCTCACCTCAGGGGATTCGCATTGCCCGGCCGGCGGCGCGGCGATCACAGACGCCGCGAACACGACGGCCTACGTCTGCAGTGGCACGCCGTTCTCTGGGACATTCACTGCCGGCGACTACTCGATCAGCGTTACCAGTTCCGGCATCACGATTGCCGGAGCAAGCGGGCAGAAGGTCACCCTTGATAGCAGCGGCATCGCGATCGAGGGAAGCCCGAACCTCGACGTGAAGGCCAACGGGAAGATGACGCTGGAATCCGCTGGGGCGATGAATCTCAAGGGCGACACGACCATCGACCTCAACAGCGCCACAACAATGGATCTCAAGAGCCTCAGCACGACGGTCGAAGGGTCCGGCCTCCTTCAGCTCAGAGGCGCCCTTGTCACGCTCAATGGCGGGTGCCGCCCGATCGCGCTCGTGGGCGACGCGATCACCGGCTCGGCAACAGTTCCGTCCACGCCATACACAGCCCCCGTGACCGGAACAATCCTCCCTCCCGGATCGCCTACGGTCCTCGGCGGCTGCTGACGAACAACACGAGGGGCGGCCCCCGCGAAAAGGGGGCCGCCCTCCTTGCGGCTCGCCAGAGACGCTCCACCTACCAGAGGCCACCCAGGCCGGCTCTTCGTCAGCGAGACGATCGTGCGTAGTGCCCAGGAGCACGCGACCCTCCTGCACTCGTGCCAACCGGAAACTTTGGTTGTCAGTCGCACCTCGGCGGCGTTGTGCTCGCGGTGTCTTCCACAACACGGGCCCAGCCGAACGTCCCGCAATGCTCTTCGGCGGGCGTTGGCTCCGCGCTGACTCGCCTTAGGCTTCTGAGCGCGCGGAGGACCTCAGCCTCGGAGGCGTAGCCGATCAGATGGAGGGTCTGCTGCTCACGGTTCACAACGGCGTGAACGTGGGGCACCACCGATGACGACGATCGGCGTCCCGTCGCGGCGGGTTGATCCAATCCGGTATCGAACTCGGGACGGCGACTGGTCCAGTAAGTAGGTCACTGCACCAGTGTCATCAGGCCACCAGGTTGGTTCGAAGATCGGTGCCCCGAAGCCGTCTGCGAGACCTGGCGCTGATCCGCAGTCCTTGGAGTCGATTTCGACGGCGGACACCGTTATGGAGTCGGCCGGAGGTTTGCGCGCGCTCATCGGATGCCGGGAACGATGCCACACGGCTTCAGCTGCCTCGCGCGGACGCTCAGCGGTCATTCCCGCACTGGCGCAGGCGAGCTTCGTCTACGCCGTCGAACTTCGCTCCGGCTTTGGCCATCTCCCCCTGAACTACAGCCTGCAAGCGAACGCGAAGACGCAAGGAGGGTGCGCTCTCATCCCGACCGTGACGCCGCAGTTCCGCCACATCAGCCAGACCGTGCAGGCGGCGGTCGCCTCAGGCGAGCCGGCGATCTCGGTCGACGCCAAGAAGACGCGAACTGGTCGGGGATTTCAAGAGCTGTCGGCCGCGAGCTTCGCGCCGCAAGGGCCGCCCGGTCGAGGTACGCACGCACGACTTCAAAGACAAGCACGCTCGGGCAACGCGATCCCCTATGGCGATCCTACGACCTCGCCCGACGATGAGGGCTGGGTCATCGGTCGGGATCGACAGCGACACCGCCCAGTTCGCGGCCGCCTCGATCCAGCGGCTGGTGGCAGCAGCTCGGCACGCGACCGCTACCCCGAACGCGACGACGCTTGACGATCACCGCCGACTGCGGCGGCTCAAACGGCAACCGCGCTGCGCCTCTGGAAGACCGAGCTCCAGCGGCTCGCCGACGACCACCGGGCCTCGACGATCCAGCGTCTGCCACTTCCCGCCCGGGACGAGCAAGTGGAACAAGATCGAGCACCGCCTCTTCTCGCTTCATCTCGCAAGAACTGGCGCGGGAAACCGCTGGTCAGCCACGAGGTGATCATCAACCTGATCGCCGCGACCACGACCCGCACCGGCCTCAAGGTCTACGCCCGCCTCGACGAACGCGACTACCCGAAGAAGATCGTCGTCACCGAGGACCGAACTCGCCGCGCTCAACCTCACAGGCGACGACTTCCACCCCGAATGGAACCGGCTTAGTCGCACCGATGCGCCGTACGATCGGACCGTGAAGGCCCGGGTCTTGAAGTGCGCTTCCCGTCGTCTGCGGCCGCAGAGGCGGTCGGAAGTGCTCTCGTCGAGTGGGAAGCCGTGGCGACGCGGGGATACGCGCGTTCGTGCGCGCACTGGCGGGCCAGGCTCACCGACGGCCGCCGCGTCTTCATCAAGCAGGCCCTGAACGGAACCGCCGTCGAGTGGTTGCGGGCCGAGCGCGTGATCTACGAGGCCGTCCGTGGGCCTTTCATGCCGTCGTTTTACGGCGCCTACGACGATGGCGAGCTGGCGTTGATTGCGCTCGAAGACCTGACCGATGCGGAATGGCCGCCGCCGTGGTCGCCGAGCCGCATCGAGAGCGTTCTCGCTTCACTCGACGCGCTGCACCGCACCGCTCCGCCGAGGGAGATCGAGAAGCTCGAGGCGATCCGCAGAGAGGTTGTCGGCTGGTCGGACATCGCGGCAAACCCAGAACCGTTGCTTTCGACGGGACTCTGCGCTCCCGCGTGGCTGGAAGAAGCACTCCCGGCACTCCTCCAAGCGAGCAAGGACGCCCAACTTGACGGAACAGAACTGCTCCACTTCGACGTGAGGAGCGACAACCTCTGCCTGCGCGGCGGGGACGCTCTTTTCTTCGACTGGAACCTTGTGCGTGTCGGAAACGGGGGACTTCGACGTCGCATTTTGGCTTCCGAGTCTCACCCTAGAGGGTGGCCCGCCGCCGTGGGAAGTACTGCCCGATGCGGGGCTGCTAGCAGCGGCAGTTGCAGGGTTCTTCGCCGTCCGCGCTGGCCTGCCACCTCCGGCCACTGCTCCAGCCGTGCGCGACTTCCAGCGTGCGCAAGCGCAGGTTGCGCTGGCGTGGACTGCCCGCGAACTCGACCTTCCGCTGCCGTAAGCCGTCCGACCTGCCGCCGTGGCGGTCAGCGGGCCGATCTGGGCGACGCTCCCTGCAGCGCGGCTAGCTCAGGGGACGGAACCGAACGCTGGCCCACGCAACGTCCCTGTCTCCTCGGGGGTGTAGGTTCGGAGCATGGCGGACGCCTTTGGCCAAATGCTCCTCGGCGGGACTGGCCTGGAGATCATCGAGCGGGACGACGGGTTCCTCGACGCCGTGAAGATGGTCTACTTCGCACCCGTCGCTGAGTGGCCTGCGGTGGAGCGTCGCGCACTCCGCTGGGTGCGCGGCCGGGTGCTTGACGCCGGTGTGGGCGCAGGGCGAGCGGCTCTGGAGTTGCAGCGGCGTGGGAGAAGCGTCGTCGGGATCGACATTTCGCCGGGCGCGGTCGAGGTCGCACGTGCGCGCGGAGTCCGCGACGTGCGGCTGCTCGCCTTCGAAGACCTTGACGACTCGGTTGGCCAGTTCGACACGATCGTCATGTTCGGTAACAACTTCGGCCTCTTTGGCTCGCCGAGCAAGGCCAAGCGCTTGCTCCGGCGGCTGCGCCCGCTGGCCGACAGAATCGTGGCAGGCTCGAATGACCCTTATGCGACGGAAGACTCGGCCCACCTCTCCTATCAGGACCACAATCGCAAGAGGGGCCGGATGCCGGGCCAGCTACGGCTGCGCGTTCGCTACCGCGACCTCATCGGACCTTGGTTCGACTACCTGATCGTCTCACCGGACGAAATGGCCACCATCCTCGAAGGGACAGGGTGGCGGATCCACCGACTGCTCCAGCAGACCGGCAGCGGGTACTACGTCACTGTTCTGGAGTAGGCGCTGGCGACCGCAAGTGACGCGTCACGCGCTCTTGAGTGACGTACCACGCAAGTCGCGGCGCGTCCTTGACCGAGTGCGCCGGCGAAGACGCCACTCCGAGTCCGTCTTCAATCCGCCTTGGGCGTCTATTCCTGAACTGGGGCATACACGAGGGTTCTCTCGTCGCCGCGACCGACATGCGCGGGCGCGGCTCACTGACACCGGGATCCAGGTTCCGGAGCAGGAGAGCACAGCGGCGCGCAGGGAACAGCGCTAGCCGGCGGAACGTCGGCTAGCGCCGTCCGAAGTGATGGGCGCGCGGAAGCGACTCGTGGACGTCGGCGTCCGTCAGCTCCCGCACGAGCGGGCCGAGCGGGACGAGCTCGCGCACGAGGACGTTCCGGTTGCGGTCGACGTGCTCGTAGCGGCCGCGCGCGAGCAACAGCGGCTCGCCGCGGACGACCGCCCGGTAGCGCTCGTACACCTGCGGCGGCACGATCAGGTTCACCTGCGCATGCTCGTCCTCGAGCAGCATGAAGACGACGCCGTTCGCGGTCGCCGGCCGCTGGCGCGCGATCACGAGACCGGCGACCTGGACGCTCGCACGATGCGGTCGCTCCCGCAGCTCCTCCGTCGAGAGCGTCCCCGGCGGCAGGTGCGGGCGCAGGAGCTCGAGCGGATGCACGCCGACCGAGAGGCTCGTCGTCCGGTAGTCGGCGAGCAGGCGCTCCCAGACCGTCGGCTCCGGGAGCTCCGGCGTCTCCACGGTCGGCTCGAGCGGGAGCACGAGTTGCTGCTCGGCCCCGTGAGAACCCGGGACGGTCTGCGGCCGCGGCACGAGCCCGAGCTGCCAGAGCTGCTCGCGGCGCTGCAGGCCGAAGCAGTCGCAGGCGCCGGACTCGACGAGCGCCTGCAGCTCGTCGCCGCGCAACGCTGTGCGTTGCGCTAGATCCCGGACCGAGGTGAAGGGGCCGCTCCGGTCGCGCTCGGCCACGAGGCTCTCGGCGTCCTCCTCGGCGAGGCCCTGGACGTACGAGAGCCCGATTCGGACTGCGCCTTCCTCCACTAGACAGCGCGCAGCGCTGTCATTCACGTGCGGCGGCCGCGTCTCCACCCCACGCCGCTGCCCGTCGCGGACGAGCGTCGCCGGCGGGTAGAAGCCCATCGGCTGCGCGTTCAGCAGCGCAGTGAGGAACTCGGCCGCGTAGTGGTGCCGCAGCCACGCCGACTGGTACGCGAGCAGCCCGAACGCCGCCGAGTGCGACTTCGGGAAGCCGAATCCCGAGAAGGCGGCGAGCTTGTCGTAGACGGCATGCGCAGTGGGCTCGTCCACATCCTTCTCCAGCGCTCCCGCAACGAAGCGCTCGCGCCATGACTCCAGTGCTGCGCGGGAGCGCTTGCGGCTCATCGCGCGCCGCAGCCCTTCGGCCTCGCCGACGCTGAAACCCGCGAGGTGGACGGCGACGTCGAGCACCTGGTCCTGGAAGACGACGACGCCGAGCGTCTCGCGCAGCGGCTCGGCCAGCAGCGGATGGTCCGCCGGCGGCTCGTAGGAGGGATCCTCGCGGAGTCGCTGCCGCCGCTCGATGTACGGGTGGACGGCCTTGCCCTGGATCGGCCCCGGCCGGACGAGCGCGACCTGGATCGTGAGGTCGTCGAGCGTCTCCGGCCGGGTGCGCAGGATCGTCTGCATCTGCGCGCGGCTCTCGATCTGGAAGCAGCCGACGGTGTCCGCACGCTGGATCTCGGCGAACACCACGGGGTCGTCGAGCGGGACGCGCGAGAGGTCGATCCGCTCGCCTCGATGGTGCGCCACGAGGTCGACGCACTCCTCGACCGCGGAGAGCATCCCCAGTCCCAGCAGGTCGATCTTGAGGAAGCCCGCGTCGGCGCAGGAGTCCTTGTCCCACTGACACATCTGGCGTCCCGCCATCGCGGCCGGCTGCACCGGCACGAGCTCGACGAGCGGTCGCGTCGAGATCACCATCCCGCCGGGGTGCTGGGAGATGTGGCGCGGCAGGCCCGCGATCTCGCCGCACAGCTCCGCGAACGCGCGCCAGCGCGGCGAGCGCAGCTTGCGCGAGGCGTCCGGAAGCGCGGCGATCTCGTCGGCGACGCGGGCCGCGCTCCAGCCGTCGGTCAGACGTGCGAGCCGCTCGAGGTCGGCATACGGGAGCCCCAGGGCGCGGCCGACGTCGCGGATCGCACCGCGGGAGCGGTACGTGGCGAACGTCGCGACGAGGGCTGCGTGCTCGTGCCCGTAGCGTTCGATGACACGGACGATCAGCTTCTCGCGGATGTCGCGCGGGAAGTCGAGGTCGATGTCCGGGACCGACGCGAGCTCGCGGTTGAGGAAGCGTCCGAGCGAGAGGTCGGCGGCGACGGGGTCGACGTGCGAGAGCCCGGTCAGGTAGCAGACGAGCGAGCCGACCGAGGAGCCGCGCCCGCGCCCGGGCGGCAGGACGTGGCGCATCGAGCCGGGGCCCCGAACCTCGAGCGCGACCTCGCGCGCGAGCTCGAGCACCTCCCAGTGGAGGAGGAAGAAGCCGGCGAGCCCGAGCTCGTCGATGAGCGCGAGCTCCTCGTCCAACCGCGCATGCGCACGCGCACGCGCGGTTGGACCAGACGTGGCATAGCGGCCGGCGAACGCCTCGTTGCAGATACGCGACAGCTGCGTGAGAGCAGGCTCCGAACCGGAGGAGAAGTCCGGATAGCGGTAGCCGAGCTCCCGCGTCAGGTCGAAGGTCAGCCGCTCCGCGAGCTCGCCGCTGCGCAGGACGGCGTCGCGGTCGTCCGGAAAGCGCTCGAGCATCTCCTCCGGCGAGAGCAGGACGGACTCGTGGTTGCCGCGCCGCTCGCGCTCGCAGCCGTCGAGCGAGGTGTGGCAGCGCACCGCGACGAGCACGTCCTGGAGCGTTGCCCGTCTGTGGTCGTGCGCGTGCGCGTCCCCGGTCGCGACCGTACGCACCCGCAGCGCCTCGGCGAGGTCGCGCAGCGCCGCGTTGCGGCGTGCGTCGCCGCGCTCGTACGGGCGCTGCAGCTCGACGAAGAAGCGGTCGCGCCCGAACACGCGCGCGAGTCGTGCCACCGCATTCGGGTCGCGCACCGCGAGCCCGTCGCGGGCGCAGCCGGAGAGGCAGACGAGCCCGTCGCCGAGCTCCTCGAGCAGCGTCTGGTCGAGCCTCGGCGGCAACGGCGGCGACCCTTCCTGCGGCCGTGTCTCCGCGTGCGCCGCGGTCAGCAGCCGGCAGAGGCTCGCGTACCCCTGCGGGGTCTCGACGAGCAGGGTCACGTGTGAGCCTTCTGCCAGGGTGACTTCCGCGCCGGTGATCGGCCTCACGCCGAGGCCCTTCGCCGCGTGCGCGAACTCGAGGGAGCCGTAGACGCCGTCGTGGTCGGTGAGCGCGAGCGCCGGGTAGCCCAGCTCGGCGGCCCGCGCAGCCAGCTCCTCCGGTCGGGAGGCGCCGTCGAGGAACGAGTACGCGGAATGCGAGTGCAGCTCGACGTACGTCATGATTCGCTCTCGTGGGGGCGTTCTTCGCAGGGCCGGACGAGGGCGAGCTGATCGAGCACGACGAACCGCTCCTTCCGCTTCCTGGCGGAGCTTCCCGACCTCGAGGTCGTCGACTCGACCTTCGAGCCGGGCTGGGAGGGCGTCGGCCCCCACACCCACCCGGAACACACCGACTCCTTCTACGTGCTCGAGGGCGAGGTCGAGTTCCTCGTGGACGGCGAGTGGCGGCGCGGTGGCCCGGGAACGTTCGTCTCCGCCCCGCCCGGCGTCGAGCACGGCTTCCGCATCGCCGGCGAGAGCCGGATCCGCGTGCTCAACGTCCATGCGCCGAACGTCGGCTTCAACGAGTCGCTGCGGCGGCGGTAGCTCCACGCGCTAGTTCTACACGAACACGTGTTCGTGTGCATTCAGCGGCCTCGCGGATGGCCGCACCCGCCGCACGGACGATGCTCGACTCAGGATGAGCAGACGACGGATGCTCCTGCTCGGTGTCGCGGCGCTCCTCTCGGTGTCGGCACTGCTCGCGATCACGATTCTCCTCGTGGGGCGATTCGGCAGCACCGAGGGCAGGATCCTCGGCACGACGGCGCTCCTCGGCGGCTACGGACTCGTGGCACTGCCGGGGGTCGTCCTGCTCGACCAGGGTCGCGCTCGGAGGCGGGCAGTGGCAGCCGTCGCGTTGTCGGCGGTGGCCGCAGCGCTGGCGCTCGCCTCCCTCTGGGGCCCCTCCGACGTCGACGCGATGGGACGCTCCGTCGGCACGGCGACACTCCTCGCGCTCGCGACCGCCCAGGCGTCTGCGCTCGCCGCGCGCCGGCAGGAACGCGACCCGCGCTCCGTCCGTGCGCTCTTCGGCGCCTCGTGCGTCACGGCGGCATCCGTGGCGGCGGCGTGGTGCTGCGCTCATCTGGACGGACCCGCGCGACACGACGTATCCGCGTCTCTTCGGCGCGCTCGTCGTGCTCGACCTCCTCCTCGTCGCCCTCCAGCCGGTTCTCTCGCGCGCGCGCTCGAAGTCGACGCCGCACCGGTTCGCCGTCGCCCTCGCCTCCGGTGAGTCGTTCACGGTGACGATCGAGGGTGGCGATCTCGCGACCGCCGCGGCGAAGGCGATCCGCGCGGCCGAGCGCGGAGGTGGACACGTCGTCAGACTCGATGTCACCGAGCCAGAACAGGACATCTCGTCCTCGCAGGCCGGGACGACCACTTTTCTCGCGCGGAGGGGAGACCGCGCTCGCCCCGGTGCGCACGAGCGCTCCGCCACCCGCCGCGACGAAGGAGAGGGCTCATCGGGGGAACCCTGGGTTCCCCAATACGAATACCTAGGGGTGGTGGACGAGCGCCCAGAGCGGCCGCTCGTGCGGGCCGAGCGGCACGAAGTCCATGCCGTCCGGCGTGCGGAGGAAGTTGGCGGCCGTTCCCGGCACGCCGGCATGCCCGTACTGCCAGACGATGCGGTTCGCGCGCGGATCGACGATCACGACTCGATCCTTGAAGTCGTCGTTGATGGCGATGTCGCCGTTCGGGAGCATCATCGCGAGCGACGGATGGTCGAGCGCACCCCAGCCCGATGCCGGCCCGTAGCGCCAGAGCACCTTCCCCTGTCGGTTCATGATGATCGCCGTGCCCGGGTTCGCGTAGTCCGTCAACAGGATCCGGCCGCCGGAGAGCGGCTGCGGGTCCGACGGGTAGCTCACGGGCGCCTGCACGGCCCAGCGCAGCTTTCCGCCCGGGCCGATGTCGTCCACCCACGAGCCCTGGATCTCCGAGACGAGCACGCCGCCGTCCTTCAGCGGCGTGTCTCCGTTGACCGCTCCGAACGTGCGCGGCGGGTCGTGGCTGCAGACCCCGGTCGTCCCGAGCTGGCGCACGATCCGGTGCTTGCGGATGAAGAGGATGCGGCAGTTGTAGGCGTCGGCGACGGTCAGCGTCCCGTCCGGCAGCACGTACGCGTCGTCCGGCGTGTTGAGCAGGCCCGGTCCGCTTCCGCGGACGCCCGGGCGGCCGTAGAGGTACGTGACGCGGTGCGTTGCGATGTCGACGGAGAGGATCGTGTGGGACTCCTCCTCGTTCGAGACGATCGCCTTGCCGCCCGGCTCGACGAACGTGTCGTCGTCGAAGAAGAGATGGACTCCGTGGGCGAGGTCGCGTGCGGTCGGGAACTGCCAGAGGATGCGCCGGTGCGAGTCCACCAGCAGCATCCGGTTGTTGCCGCGGTCGGCGACGAGGAGGGCGCCCGGCAGGGGCCCCGCGATCCGCACGGGGCGGATCGTCTGCACCCGGCGAGCGGCCGGAGCGAGTTTGTCCCGTGGTTGCCGCGCTCGCGGCCGTCGCCTGCGGCGAGCTTCCACGATGAGCGAGCATGCCCACGAGGAGACCGCGCCCAGCGCGGCCACGACGAGAGTCGGCCTTCCGAGTCGCCGCCTGCGCGGCGGCCGGCGCGGTCGGGTCACGCGTCAACCGTAGCCGCAAGCGGGTGAGAGCGGCGTGAGGTGCTACTCGAGGCTCGGCAGCCCTCGGTCGGATGTCGACTCCAACGCATGCCGGCGGCGCGGGATGCGGCCCGCCCGCCGCGCGGTCCGGCCGGCCTCGACCGCCAGCCGCATTGACGCCGGCCATCAGCTGCGGGATCGTCGGCGCGCGAGACGGAGCTCGCGAGGAGGACCCCGTCACAGCCGAGCTCCATCGCCAGAGCCGCGTCGGAGGCCGTGCCGATGCCCGCGTCGAGGATCACGGGCACGCCGGCGCCGTCGACGATCTGCGTGATCGCGTGCGGGTTGTCGATCCCGCGTCCGGAGCCGATCGGCGAGCCGAGCGGCATCACCGCCGCGCACCCGACCGACTCGAGGCGCCGTGCGAGGATCGGATCGTCGCTCGCGTACGGGAGCACGACGAACCCCTCGCCGACGAGCGTCTCCGCCGCGGACAGGAGCTCGATCGGGTCGGGATGGAGCGTCCGGTCGTCGCCGATCACCTCGAGCTTGATCCAGTCGGTCGCGAACGCCTCGCGGGCGAGGAAGGCCGTCCGCACCGCTTCGCGGGCCGTGTAGCAGCCGGCGGTGTTCGGGAGGAGGTGGAGACCGAGCCGGTCGATCACGCCCAGTGGCGAGTCGTCGCCCGCCGCAGGGTCGACGCGGCGGAGTGCCACGGTCACGATCTCCGTACCCGACGCCGCGAGCGCCACCTCGAGCTGCTCGAGCGACCGGAATCCACCCGTTCCCATGATCAGCCGTGACTCCCACTCGCGGCCGCCCAGCACGAAGGTGTCAGCCACCCTGCACCGCCCGCAGCACCTCCAGCTCTTGCCCGTCGCCGACCTCGATGCGGTCCCAGGCGCTCCGCGGCACCACCTCGCCGTCGAGCGCGACCGCGACGCCACGCGCAGGCTCGGCGCCGAGCGAGCGAACGAGCGACTCCACCGTCGTGCCGGGTGCGAGCACGCGCTCCTCGCCGTTCACGCGGACTCTCACCGAAGCGCTTCCCGTACCGGCGCGAACGGCTCGACCTCGGGCGGCGGGGCGTCGCCCGCGAGGATCGCGGCGACCGCGTCCGCGGTGATCGGCGCGAGCAGGATGCCGTTGCGGTAGTGCCCGACCGCGACGACGAGGCCCTCCCCGCCCCACTCGCCGATCAGCGGGTTTCCGTCGGGCATCGCCGGCCGGAGGCTCGCCGACACCTCGCCGAGCTCGAGCTCGGCGATCTCGGGCAGCGCCCGGTATGCCTCGCGCAGGAGCTCGTGGACGCCGCCGGCGGTGACCGTGGTGTCGAAGCCGCGGTCCTCGACGGTCGCACCGACGAGCACTTCGCCGGTGCGGCGCGTGACGATGTAGACCCATTCGCTGCGCACGAGGCGAGTAGCCGGGAGCGAGTCGGCGGGCGCCCGCAGGCGAACGATCTGTCCCTTCACGGGTCGCAACGGCGGCGGCTCGGAGGCGAGCCCGGCGGACGCAGCCCAGGCACCACCCGCCAGCACGACTCGTTCGCAGGGGATCTCGTCCCCGGCCGCGGTCGCGACGCCGCGCAGACGCCCGGCCTCGACCAGTCCACCGACGACTTCGGCACCGCCGCGGACCTCGCCACCCGCGCCACGTACCGCGTCCACGAGAGCTGCCACGAGGCGGCGCGGGTCGACGTGCGCCTCGTGCGGCACGTGGAGCCCGCCGGCGCACGTGGGCGACAGGCCGGGCTCGAGCCGGCGGCACTCGCTGGGGCCGAGCCATTCGGACGTGAGTCCGAGCCGCCGGTGCAGGTCGAGCTCGCGCCGGACGGACGCCACCTCGTCTCGGTCGAGCGCGACGAGGAGCGTGCCGGAGCGTTCGTAGCCGACGTCGTGCCCGGTCTCCGCCTCGAGCTCGGCGACGAAGTCGGGGTAGAGCTCGCCCGACCTGTGCGCGAGCGCGACAAAGCTCTCGCGGCCCGGCTCGGTGTCCGTGTCGGGGGCGAGGATGCCCGCCGCCGTGCCCGACGCGCCCTGCCCGGGCTCCCCTCGCTCGAGGACACAGACGTGCAGGCCGCGCTGCGACGCGCGCCACGCCGACGCGAGACCGACGATCCCGCCGCCGACGACGACGGCGTCGAAGCTCTTCTCCGCTGGCATCCCACCTCCCTTCGCCGGCATGACCCGGATCAGGTTCAACCGGTCGGCGGCGCCCGCGGCCGCCCTCTCAGCCCGCTGCCCGGGCTCCCGTTCGTCCACGCGATCGTACCGCTCGCTCGTCGGTCGGCCCGTGGCTAGGCTCGGGGGTGATGGACGGAGCAGCTCGCCGCGTACGTCTCGCGCGCTCCCGGCTCTACTTCGTCGTCGAGGCACGTCCGCACGGCAGGGATCCGGCGGCGCTGCTCGACGCGGCGTTGCGTGGCGGCGTCGACGTCGTCCAGCTGCGCGACAAGCAGCTCGGAGACGACGAGCTGCCGGCGGCGGCGGAGCCGTTTCGCCGTGCGTGCGAGGCCCACGGTGCGCTGTTCGTGCTGAACGACCGCCCCGATCTCGTCGAGGCGTGCGGCGCCGACGGCGTCCACGTCGGCCAGGACGACGCGTCGCTCGCGGACGCGCGCGCGCTCGTCGGGCCCGAGCGGCTGGTCGGCGTCTCGACGCACAGCCGCGAGGAGATGCTCGCGGCGGCCGAGGGCGGAGCCGACTACGTCGGGGTCGGGACGATCTTCGCCACGCCCACGAAGCCCGGCAACGACACGGTCGGGCTGGAGCTCGTGCGCGTCGCGGCCGAGACGGCGCGCGTGCCGTGGTTCGCGATCGGCGGGATCGAGCTCGGGAACGTCGAGGACGTGGCCGCGGCGGGTGCGCAGGGCGTGGCCGTCGTGCGCGCGATTCGCGATGCCGACGACCCGGAGGCCGCTGCGCGCGCGCTACGGGCCGCGCTACGACACGGGTAGGAGCAGGTCGATCTCGTCGTGCCTCCGGTAGTGCTCGATGCTGGGCCGGCTCGGGTCGGACTCCGCGCGGCGCGCGAGCTCGTCGAAGGTCGGAGCGATCCGGCCGTAGATCCCCGGAGGCTCTCCTCTCAGGCGGGTGCGCAGGTAACGGCCGCCGGGCAAGGTGCCCGTCTCGAGTCCAGGCGCCGGCTCGTCGCCCTCTCGTAGCTGGACGCAGGCGCGGTAGTCGCCGGCGATCGGATCGAAAGCCCCGAAGAAGCGTCGCCCGCGCAAGACGCCGACGACGCGCTCGAGCTCGCTCCAGGCGCGACCGATCTCGTCGATCGTGTCGCCGACGCGGACGAACTGCACCGCGATGGCGTCTCGTTCCACGACGACGGGCTCGGTCATGCTCCCCGCTGTGTGTACCAGCCGCCGCCCGCTCCGTCGTGGAAGACGACCGCATTCTCGCCCGTCTCGAGCACGACCTCGAAGTAGCGGCGGGCGACCGGTTGCTCGGTCCACCAGCGGTCGACCACGCGCCATTCCTCGCGGAGGAGCGCGACCGCCTGGTGGTTCACCAGCAGCGGCGTCCCGTCGAAGCTCGCCTCGACGCGGGCGGCCTGCGGCGCGTTCAGTCGTCTCGTGGTACGAGCAGCGCCCTGGTCTCGGGAATCCGCGACCACGGAGCGACCTCCACGACGGTGCAGACGGAGCCCGAGCCGGTGCTGGCCCTCACCTGGCGCAGGCCTTCCCTGAGCCGGCTGCGGTCTTCTGCGCCGGCGGCGAGGAGCTCGAGCTGGTGGCCGGACGGAGCGGTCAGCTCGACGAGCTCGACACGCAGCTCGAGCACGGGGGCCGGCAGCTCGGCGAGCTTCGGCGCGAGCGCGACCCGGATCCGGTCGGCGTCCGCGCTCGGCTCGCGCAGCGTCAGGGTGCGTCGCCAGGAGCCGCCGGTTGCGAGCCGGGCGCAGAGAGCGACCTTGCGGACGAAGCGGTCACGTCGCTCCGGCCGTGCGAGCACGGTCTCGAGAAGAGCAGCGAGCGCTCGGCGGAGGGTCAGAGCGTTTCCGACCGCCTCCGGGAACTCGAGCAACTCCGCGACCGCGCACGGCGGCGTGCGGCCGCGCACCCGCGCGGCCGTCCCGCCTCTCGCCAGGCTCCAGGCGCGCCGGCCGTCCGGCCCCAGACGTTCGGCGACGGCGCCGCCCGGAAGCCCGGCAAGCTGCCCCAACCTGCGGACGCCGAGCGCCTCCAGCTCCTCGTAGCGCCGCCTCTCGAGCGGCAGCAGCGTCAGCGGTAGCGGCGCGAGGAAGCGGCTCACCTCGTCGGCGCGCACGACGAGGACGTGCCCGGGCTTCGCGACGGACGCGGCCGCAAGCGCGGCGAAGCGCCGTTCCGCAGCGCCGATACGACTCTCCCAGGCCGTGCCGACCGCCGAGAGCGCCCGCCGGAGCGCGGGCTCGAGCCCGCCGTAGAGTCGTTCCACCCCGCGTGTCTCGAAGTAGGCGATGCCGAGAGCGGCCGGCTCGACCGAGAAGCCGGCGTCCTCGAGCGAGCGCACGACCTCCTCCCACGCCGTTTCGGCGGCGGCCGGGTCGGCGTCGACGAGCATGAGGTTCGGGCAGGTGGCGAGCGCCTCGCCGAGCCGCATCCCCGGCCGTACGCCGGCGGCCTCTGCAGCCCTCGTCACCGGCCCGAGGAGCGGCTCGGAATCGGCCTCGGGAGCGAGCGCCGCAGGCCGCAGCGCGAGCGCAGGCGTCCTCCGCAGCGCCGCCTTCAGCTCGAGTCCGGGGATGGAGAGACAGGCGATCACGGGAACAGATGTTCTACACGAACACACGTTTCGCTCCTGTCAAGCAGCGGCGGGTCCGGTGTAATGCGGGAAGGTGAGTTGCGCTTCCTCTGTCTCGTGGTCGTCGCGCTCGTCACCGCCGGCTCCGCCGCGGCGAAGGAGGGAGCGCGGGCGCACTTGCTCAGCCCGTTGCCGGCTCATCCGAGGCCGGGGAGGCTCATCACCGTCCGCTGGAGCGTGGACGTCGCCGGACCCGACGGGACACGCGTTCCGTTCTCGGCGATCGGCATGTTCCTCCGTCTCTTCGGTCGCGGCGGCGCCTCGACGACGGCAGCGGCGATGCAAGACCACGGGCCCGCCCTACAGCGCCCGGGTCCGCGTCCCGCGCGGGGGCATTCGCCGGATCCGGTTCGGGTTGATGGGTACCAGTTGCGGCCCGACGGGGTGCTCGCCCAGCCCTGCCTTCTTCCCGCTCAGGTAGACGCGCGCTCGTCGAGGGCGGCTACGCTCGCCTTCGCAGAGCGATGGACGCGGTGCGCATCGATAAATGGCTCTGGGCGGCGCGCTTCTTCAAGACACGCTCGGCTGCGACCGAGGCTGTCCTCGGGGGCCACGTCCACGTGGGCGGTGTCCGGGTGAAGCCCGCCAGAGAGGTGCGTCCCGGCGACAGGGTCGAGATTCGTCGCGGCACGACTCGGTGGACCGTCGTCGTCCGCGCTCTGGCCGACAGGCGCGGCCCGGCCGCCGTCGCCGTCACGCTCTACGAGGAGACGCCCGAGTCGCAGGCGGCGCGTCAGCGGGAGGCAGTCGACCGGAGGCTCGCACGGCCGCTCGGCTCCGATCTCGGGGTGCGGCCGACGAAGCAGGACCGGAGGCGGCTCGACGCGCTTCGCCGCGGCGCACGCCGCGACCGTGGAGGTGCGTGACCGTGGAGCGGCGCTGGGTCGCCCTTCTGCGCGCCGTCAATCTCGGCGCGCGGAACAAGGTGCCGATGGCGGAGCTGCGTGCGCTGCTCGAGCGCTCCGGCCTGCTGGGCGTCCGAACGTACATCCAGAGCGGGAACGTCCTGTTCACGAGCGGCTGCGGGGAGCGCGAGTCGCTCGCACGGCGGCTCGAGGAGGAGATCGCGGGGGCGTTCGGCGTGACGACGACGGCGATCCTCCGAACGTTCGGTGAGCTTCAGGCGGTCGCCGCCTCACATCCGTTCGGGCCCGACATGTCGAAGACGCATGTCTCCTTCCTCGCGGCGCGACCGGACGCGCGGGGACTGGCGCGCGTTGCCGAGCTGGACGCCGCCCCCGATCGGGTCGCGGTCGACGGGAGCGACGTCTACCTGCACTACCCGAACGGCGTCCAGGGCTCGCGGCTCACGGCGGCGCGACTCGAGCGGCTGCTGGGAGTGCCCGGTACCACCCGCAGCTGGGGAACCGTCGCGAAGCTGGCAGAGCTCACGTCGACCTGAGACGACGCCCTCACGGTGTCACTGTCGTGACCGACATGGCGGGCACGACTCGCCCTGTTGGAACCCGGCGAGCTGTGACGGTTCAGGCGGCGAAGCAGTCTCGCCGGCGAGGAAAGCGAAGCGGTCGCCGGCGGACCAGGAAGGTGGACCACGAGAAATGCCGAGCCGGTTGCGCCTTCGTCCACCTCGCCAACCAACCCGACCGGGCCGAGGCCCTATCTGATCGCTTGGCGGGGCTTCAACCTCCAGCGCCCCGTACTCGGCGAAAAGGAACCTACTCGGCAGTGCCCACCCTCTGCAAGAGGTCGATCCGGAGAAGTCCGCTCTTTGCGAGGTTTTTCTTCGGGGTCGAACTCAGAGGCCGATCTCTGCTGCCATGCCGACCCGGCGGACGAAGCGCGGCACGACGTCGAGCACGCTCTCGCGGGCGCACCACTCGATGTCCGCAGCGAGCCCGCGGCGGCGGAGGTTGGCGGCGCTGCGGCTCGCGCCCAGGCCGGCGAGCGGGTCCGCGAAGGTGTCCGCGAGACGAATCGCCGCCTGGGCCGAGTCCTCCGGCTCGCCGCCGAGCGCCTGGGCGATCCTGCCCGCGCAGTAGGCGTCGTCGAGGGCGAGCTCGCCGAGCACCCCGGCGCAGAGCACCGCGACGTCCCTCCCGTCGGCCCGCGCCGCGGCCGCGGCCGCGTCGAGGTTGAGGAGCGACCCGACGTAGACGTGCTCGAACCGCCCGGCCGCCGAGACGAGGAGTCGCGTCCCGTTGGTCGTCGTGAGGATCAGCGTCTCGGTTGCAGGCTCGCCCGCCACCTCCCTGGGCGAGTTGCCGAAGTCGAAGCCTTCGATGTGCTCGAGGCGACGCTCTCCCGCCAGTTTGGCCGGCCCCTCCTGCTCGGCGATCGCGCGCGCCTCGTCGATCTCCGCGCAGCAGAGGACGCGGCGGTAGCCGGCTGCGAGCGCCTGCGTCATCGTCGAGGTTGCGCGCAGCACGTCGACGACGATCCCGACCGGGGCAGGGGACTGCTCGTCAGGGGTGAAAGCGACGTGGACGCGCACACGACTACGCTAGTCAGAAATGTCCACGGCCGAGACCAAGTACTGCTACCGCCACCCCGATCGGCCGACCGGGCTCTCCTGCTCGGAGTGCGGTCGACCCATCTGCACCGAGTGCATGACGCCTGCGGCTGTCGGGCTGCGCTGCCCGGAGCATGCCGGCGCGCGCCCCCGCACGCGCGCGGGCCGGCGGCGGGTCGTCCTGCAGGCACCTCGGGCGCGTCTCGGCGGCACCCAGGCGCTCGTCACGAAGACGCTGATCGCGGTCAACGTCGGGGTCTACCTGATCGGCGCCGTCCAGGGCGGCCGGGATCAGCGACCCCGCGGCCTCCATACCAGACGGCTCGTTGCTACGGGCGGACGGTCCTCCTCGGCCTTTCGTCGCCGGCACGGCGACTGGTGGCGCCTGATCACGTCCGCGTTCCTGCACGCCAACCTTCTGCACATCGCGTTCAACATGCTCGCGCTCTGGTGGTTCGGCGGCCCCGTCGAGGAGTACCTGGGTCGCGTCCGATTCATCGGTCTCTACTTCGTCGCCGGGCTCGCGGGCTCGGCGGGTGCGCTGCTGCAAGCCCCCACGACTCCGACGCTCGGCGCGTCGGGGGCGATCTTCGGGATCCTCGGCGCGATGCTGATCCTGGAGTGGCAGGCGACCGGGCGGCTCGGAGGGAACGCGATGACGCTGATCGTGATCAACCTCGTGATCAGCTTCGCCATCCCGAACATCTCGTGGGGCGGTCACGTCGGCGGACTGATCGGGGGGATCCTCGTCACGCTCGCCTATGCGCGCTGGGGGCGCGGGCATGCCGCGTACGGGAGGCTCGGCTACGGCGGCGTGATCGGCCTCGTCGTGGTGGGCGCGGCGAGCGTTGCGATCGCGTACTGGAAGGTCCGCGGCTATGCATAGCGAACGGTCCTCCTCGTGTGGCACGACCTCGTGCACATGGGGATCTCGCCCGGCGAGAAGGCTGTTCGCACCGTCGCGGTGTACGGCGCCCTGCTCGTGCTGCTGCATCTCGCCGGCAAGCGCCAGCTCGCGCAGCTGAACTCGTTCGACCTCGTCGTCCTGCTCCTGCTCTCGAACGTCGTCCAGAACGCGGTGATCGGGAACGACAACTCGCTCGCCGGAGGGCTGATCGGCGCGGCGATCCTGATCGCCGTCAACTACGCCCTGGTGCGAGCGGCGTTCATGAGCCCGCGCTTCGGCAAGGCCCTCCAGGGTGGCTCGACCACGTTGTACCGGGACGGACGCCTCGATCGCCGGGCGCTTCGGCGCGAGGCGATCACCGTCGAGGAGCTCGTCGCCGGCCTGCGTCGGCAGGGGCTCGAGCTCGA
Source organism: uncultured Thermoleophilia bacterium (assembly GCA_963762675.1). Classification (GTDB taxonomy): domain Bacteria; phylum Actinomycetota; class Thermoleophilia; order Gaiellales; family Gaiellaceae; genus Palsa-739. The sequence continues at coordinate 1,186,918 of CAVXLS010000003.1, forward strand.
CGACGTCGAGCGGGTCGACCTCGAGCCGGACGGCACCTTCGACGCCGAGCCGAAGCCACGACCGGGGATCGCGGACGTCCTGCGCAAGCTCGACGAGATCGAGCGCCGCCTCCCGGCGCGATAGCGTCCGCGGAGTGCACGAACGCGTCCGCTCCGGCACGAGCGGCTGCCACAGGAGGCGGCGCTCCGGCGCTCGCGCGAGTTTCTCGCGCTGATGCGAGCGAGGCGCTCGGTGCGCATGTTCTCGAGCGACCCGGTCCCACGGGAGCTGATCGAGAATGCGATCCGGGTCGCGGGCACGGCGCCCTCCGGCGCCCACCAGCAGCCGTGGACGTTCGTCGTCGTGTCGGAGCCGGAGCTGAAGATGCGACTGCGCGAGGCCGCCGAGCGGGAGGAGCGCGACTTCTACGCGCACCGCGCCACGCCCGAATGGCTGGAGGCGGTGGCGCCGCTCGGAACCGACTGGGTGAAGACGCACATCACCGACGCGCCGTACGTGATCGTCGTCTTCGCGCAGGCCTGGCGGCGTGCCCCGGACGGCCGACGGCTCAAGCACTACTACGTGCGCGAGTCGGTCGGGATCGCGGTCGGATTCCTGCTCGCCGCGCTCCAGGAGGCGGGGCTCTGCGCGCTCACGCACACGCCCTCGCCGATGGGATTCCTGGGCCGGCTCCTCGACCGGCCGGAGAACGAGCGCCCGTTCGTCCTGATCCCGGTGGGCTATCCAGCCCACCAGGCGACCGTGCCGGCGCTCGAGCGCAAACCGCTCGAGGCGATCGCGCACTTCCTGTAGGCACGGAGCGCCGGTCGGCGTACTCGTCGACGGCGTGGAGCTGGTCGTCGTCGAGGAAGTCCTCCCGCGGGACGAGCGCGCCTCCGGTGAGCCACGACGCGGCCGAAGACGGCGCACCTGTACGTGCACCGCCCCGGGGTCGTCCTCGGCGTGCTCGGCGCGATAGCCGCGCAGCCACCGGCGAACCTCGTCGTCGGAGGCGGCGTGCCCGCACCGCCTCCCGTCGACGAGGAGCTGGTAGCGGGGCAGGCTCAGCCTCCCGCGACCACGTACTCGGCCCGGTGCGCCGCCTTCAGCACGGCCTGCGCGGCGGAGAGACGCGCGAGCGGCACACGGTACGGAGAGCAGCTGACGTAGTCGAGACCGAGGCCGTGGCAGAACTCCACCGATCTCGGCTCTCCGCCGTGCTCGCCGCAGATGCCGAGCTTGATCTCGGGCTTGGTGGCCCGGCCGCGCTCCACCCCGATTCGCATCAGGTCGCCCACCCCGCCCTGGTCGAGCGTCTCGAACGGGTTCTGCTCGAGCACCCCGTCCTCCAGATAGAAGGTGAGGAACTTGCCCTCGGCGTCGTCGCGCGACATGCCGAGCGTCGTCTGGGTGAGGTCGTTCGTGCCGAACGAGAAGAAGTCGGCGACCTCGGCGATCTCGTCGGCGCGCAGTGCCGCCCGCGGCAGCTCGATCATCGTGCCGCAGAGGTACTCGACCTCGGGCGCCTCCTCCTGCATCACCTGCTCTGTCAGCTCGCGCAGCCGCCGGAGCTCCTCGCGGAAGCCGACGAGCGGGTGCATGATCTCGACGTGCGGTGCGTTGCCGCTCCGCTCTCGCACCGCGCGCGCCGCCCGCGCGATCGCCCGCACCTGCATCTCGTAGATCTCGGGCCACTGGATGCCGAGCCGGCAGCCACGCGTCCCGAGCATCGGGTTCGACTCGTGCAGCACCTTGATCCGCTGCCGCATCCGCTCGTCGGTCGCGTCCTCGAGATCGGGGAGAAACTCGTGCAGCGGCGGATCGAGCAGCCGGATCACGACCGGGAAGCCCGCCATCGCCTCGAAGATGCCCTCGAAGTCGGTCTGCTGGAACGGGAGCAGGCGGTCGAGCGCCGCCCGCCGTCCGGCCTCGTCGAAGGCGAGGATCATCTCCTGCACCACCGGCAGCCGGTCCTCGCCGAAGAACATGTGCTCCGTCCGGCAGAGGCCGATCCCCTGCGCACCGAACTCGCGGGCCTTCTGCGCGTCCTCGGGCGTGTCGGCGTTCGCCCACACCTGCAGCCGACGCACCTCGTCGGCCCAGCCGAGCAGCGTCTCGAAGTCCTCGTTGATCTGCGGCGGGACGAGTGCGACCTCGCCGACGATCACTCGGCCGGTGCCGCCGTCGATCGTGATCGTGTCGTTCTCGCGCAGCTGATGTTCGCCGATGCGGACGACGCCCGAGTCGGCGTCGATCTCGAGCCCCTCGCAGCCTGCGACGCACGGCTTGCCCATGCCGCGGGCGACGACGGCCGCGTGGGAGGTCATGCCGCCGTGCGCGGTCAGCACGCCTTTCGCCTGGATGAGCCCGTGGATGTCGTCGGGCGTCGTCTCGAAGCGAACCAGGATCACGGCTTCGCCCGCCTTCCCGCGCTCCTCCGCCGTGTCGGCGTCGAGGACGATCTTCCCGGACGCCGCGCCCGGGGAGGCGTTGAGGCCGCGTGCCGCCACCTCGAACTCCACCTCCGGATCGAGCCTCGGGTGCAGCAGCTGGTCGAGCTGGCCCGGATCGATGCGTGCGATCGCCTCCTCGCGGTTGATCAGGCCCTCGGTAGCCATGTCGACGGCGGAGCGGATCGCCGCGGCCGCCGTGCGCTTCGCCGAACGTGTCTGCAGGAGGTAGAGCGTCCCTTCCTCGACCGTGAACTCGATGTCCTGCATGTCACGGTAGTGCCGCTCCAGTCGCTGCATCGTCGCGATCAGCTGCTCGTACGCCTCGGGCAGCCGCTTCTGCATGTCCTCGAGGGGCTGCGGCGTGCGGATGCCGGCGACGACGTCCTCGCCCTGGGCGTTGACGAGGTACTCGCCGTACACGCCGGGCTCGCCGGTCGAGGGATCGCGGGTGAAGCCCACGCCGGTGGCCGACTGCTCCCCGCGGTTTCCGAACACCATCTGGACGACGTTCACGGCCGTTCCGACGTCGTCCGGGATCGAGTACGTGCGCCGGTAGACCTGGGCGCGCGGGTTGTTCCAGGACTGGAAGACGCCGAGCACCGCCCGGCGCAGCTGCTCGCGCGAATCCTGGGGGAAGGTGCGGCCGCTCTCCTGCTCGAAGATGTGCTTGAACGTGTGGACGAGCTGCGCGAGGTCGTCGGCCGAGAGGTCGACGTCCTGCCGGACGCCGCGCTCGCGCTTCAGGTCGGTGAGCGCCTGCTCGAAGCGGTGGCCGTCGATCCCCTCGACGACCTCGCCGTACATCTGGATCAGTCGCCGGTACGAGTCGCGCGCGAAGCGCCCGTTCCCGGCCGATCCCGCGAGCCCCTCGACCGCGTCGTCGGAGAGGCCGAGATTGAGGATCGTGTCCATCATCCCCGGCATCGAGATCGCGGCGCCGGAGCGAACGGAGACGAGCAGCGGGTCCTCGACGTCGCCGAAGCGCTTGCCCGTCCGCTCCTCGAGCCGGCGGATGTGCTCCTCGACCTCCTCGTCGAGGCCTTCGACCTCGCCGCCCGACGCCATGAAGGCGCGGCACGCATCGGTCGTGATCGTGAAGCCGGCGGGCACGGGGACGCCGAGCTGGGTCATCTCCGCGAGCCCGACGCCCTTGCCTCCGAGTAGGTTTCGTCCACCCTCCGCCGGCTCGTCGAAGTCGTAGACGTATCTCGTCATCAGCGCAGATGTTGTCATACCCCGGAAGATGGACTCTCGCACCCTCGTAGGCATCGGCGGTTTCCCGGACGATCGGATGCTCGAGTACGTACTCGGGCTCGCCGGCGGGCGGCGCCTGCTCTACGTCCCGACGGCGAACAGATGGAGGATCCTCGGTCGACGGTCGAGTGGTACGGGCGACTGCGTGGACGCGTCGAGATGACGCCATCTCGGCTTCTTCCCCTGGCCGCCGGCGGATCTGCGTGAGCTGACCCTGGCCCACGATCGCGATGCTCGTCACCGGCGGCAACACGGCGAACATGCTCGCGATCTGGCGTGTCCACGGCTTCGACCGGATACTCCGCGAGGCCTGGGAGGCGGGAGTCGTCCTCTTCGGCTGGAGCGCGGGCATGATCTGCTGGTTCGAGGCCGGCGTGACCGACTCGTTCGGCCCGCAGCTGCACGGCATGCGGGACGGGCTCGGCTTCCTCCCGGGCAGCGCGTGCCCGCACTACGACGGCGAGGAGCGGCGGCGGCCTGTCTACCGGTCGCTCGTCGCCGACGGCTTCCCTCCGGGAATCGCCCTCGACGACGCCGCTGCGGCGCGCTTCGCCGGCCCGGAGCTCGTCGAGGTCGTCGCGTCGGCTCCGGGGGCGGGCGGCTACCGCGTCGGCCCGGACGGCGAGGAGCCGCTCGAGGCCCGGCTGCTCCCGTGAGCTCGTTCAACGACGACTGGGAATGCGAGGCGCCGAACTGGGTTGCATGGGCGAGGACACCCGGCCACGGCTCAGGCCCTAACGGCGACGCCGCGCACGGAACTCCGCCAGCCAGGCGGCCGTGCGCAGCCCGATCCAGATCGGCGTGAGAAGGACGTAGAAGACGACGTCGGCGACGAGCAGGATCGCCCACCAGAGCACCCAGTAGCGAAGCGGCACGGGCGGCTTGCGGCGCGCGCGTCCCTCGCCGGCGCGGCTCGCCGGGCGAAGCCCGGCTCCGCCGGCGTCTGGCGCCGCTGACGGCACGGTGCTCTCCGGGCCCGTATTACTCATACTGTGCCCTCCGGCCCCGCACCGCCAGCGGCACCCGAGGAACACACGGACATCTCCGGGTTGTTGCGAGGAGCCTCATGCTCGCGTGGACTCCTGCAGGCGCTCTTCGACGACGCGGAGCACGCGATGAGCGGTCTCCTCGATCGAGAGCTCGGAGATGTCGATCACCGGACACCGGAGCTGCCGGTGCAGCTTCGACGCCTGGTCGAGCTCCTCGTAGATCTCCATCAGCTCCGCATACTGGCGGTTGCGCGCGCCGCCGCCCATCGTGCGGACGCGCGCGCGCCGGATCTCGACCAGACGGTTCGGGTCGATCGTCAGGCCGACGATCTTCCGCTGGTCGATCTCCTCCAGCTCCTTCGGCGTCGCGATGCCCTTCACGACGGGCACGTTCGCCGCCTTGTGTCCGAGGTAGCCGAGGTAGATCGAGAGCGGCGTCTTCGACGTGCGGGAGACGCCGACGAGGACGATGTCCGCGTCACGGAGTCCGCGGCCGACGCCGTCGTCGAAGCGAACGGCGAACTCGATCGCCTCCATTCGCTTGAAGTACGCGGAGTTGAGGGGCGGCCTCGAGCCGGGTGTCATCTTCGCCGCCATCCCCGATACGCGGGCGACGGCCTCGATCGGCTGCCCGAGGAGGTCGCAGTAGTGGAGCCTCGCGCGCCGGCACAGCGTCCGCATCGCGTCGCGCAGCTCCGGCTTGACGAGCGTGTAGACGACGACGGCCGGCCGGCCGCGCATCCGGCTCACGGCGAGCTGCAGGTCGTCCTCGGACTCGACCCGCGGGTGCCGGATCTCGACGAACTCCTGCTCCGGGAACTGTGCTTCGAGCGCCTGGACGAGCCGAGCCGCGGTCTCGCCCGTGGCGTCGGAGACGACGTGCAGCTCGACGGACGGACTGGGGGCTCGACTCATGACGAAGCCTCGCCTCGCCCGGACGTGCCTGACGGCGGTACGGGCTCGGCGGGTCCAGTCAACCACGCCCGGCCGCCGTCCAGGCGAACGCGGAGGTCGCCGCCGGGGAAGTGCACGAGCACGTCTCCGGTGCGGTGGGTCGCGGCGGCGACCGCGACGGCGCTCGTTCCCGACGCGCTCGTCTCCCCCACGCCGCGCTCCCACACGCGCGCCGTCACCTCGCCGGGCCGGTCGATCCGCGCGACCTGGACGTTCGTGCGCTCCGGGAAACGGGGATGCGTCTCGAGCAGCGGGCCGAGCGTCCCGATCCGCTCCGGATCGTCGAGCACGACCGCATGCGGGTTTCCGACCAACACCGGTGTCAGCTCGACGCCGGCGACCGTTTCCACCGGCGCTACCTCGACCGCTCCGAGATCCGACTCGTACGTGCCGTCTCCCGTATCGCGCACGACGACGGTGCGCGACCCCACGTGCACGTGTGCGACCTGCGAGCCCGTTCGGATCATCAGCCAGGCCGCCGCGATCCGCGTCCCGTTGCCGGACATCTCCGCGCGAGAGCCGTCCGTGTTGAGGATCCCGATCGTGACGTGGTCGCCGTCGACCGAGAGCACCTCGAGCACGCCGTCGGTGCCGGTCGCGTCGACGCCGGAACCATCGCCCTCATGGACGATGTAGACGTTCCCGTGCGCGTGCCAGCGAGCAGATGTCATCGGCGACCTCGCCCGGCGGGCGGTCGGCAGCGACGATAGCGGCGCCCTCGAGCCTCCGCAGCCACTTCCGTTGATAGGCGGCGTAGCGGCGGGTGCGGGCGACGAGCGCCGCCGTCGCCTCCGCGCAGGGGAGCGTCGCAACCTCGTCGAGGCCGATCGTCGTCCGCGCCGTCGAGGAGATCGTGCCGGCCAGGGCCTGCCGCACCTCGTTCTCGACTCCCCTCTCGAACATCGCGCGGGTGCGCTCTTCGATCCGCCGCTCGAGCAGCTCCTTCGGGACGTCGAGCCCGACGACGAGCGTCTCGTGGCGCCAGCCGCCTGCGAAGAGCCGGTCGTCCACGGGGGCGAGCGAGGAGCCGGACTCCGCCAGCTCGAGCGCGCGCACGACCCGCCGCCGGTCGTTCGGATGGATCCGCGCGGCCGCCTCCGGGTCGAGCTCGGCGAGACGAGCGTGCGCGCTCTCCGCCCCTGACACGTCGTACACATGGTTCCAGCGCTCTCGTTTCCCGGTGGGAACCGTCGGCGGCACGGAGAGCTCCGCGAGAGCGGCTCGAAAGTAGAGGCCGGTTCCTCCGACGACGAGCGGCGTTCGCCCCGCGGCGAGGATCTCGTCCACCGCCGCGTGCGCGAGCGGCCCGTACTCCCCGACCGAGGCCGTGTGCGAGAGAGGCCAGATGCCGACGAGGCGTTCCGCATAGGGAGACCGGTTCGTGAGGATCGGGAGACCGTCGTAGAGTTGCATCGCGTCGGCGGAGACGACCTCCGCCGGGATCCGTTCGGCGACGGCGGCGGCAACGGCCGACTTGCCGCTCGCGGTCGGCCCGAAGATGCCGATCACGAGCGCCGGGCAACCAGTTCCCCCGCGTACAGCCTCCTCGGTCGGGGCGAGTGGCGGATCGCTCGTGCGCTCCGGCGCGAGCACGGGCTCACCTCCGGGTGCGGGAGGTACGTGTGCCGGACGGCGAGAACCTGTCACGACGTCACGAGGCTCCGGGCCGAGAACGGGGTTGCACGCTGCGCCGGCGTGGGGTCGGATCAGGCGACCGCGACGGCTACCTGTGCGCCGCCGAGCGTCGTCGACGTCGCGCGCTCGATCAGGACGCCGACAAGCTCGCCGGGCGCGGCGTCTCCGGAGAAGTTCACGGTCGTGTTCCGCCGGGTGCGGCCGCGGAGCAGTGTCGACTCCGTCCGGCTGGGGCCCTCGACGAGCACCTCCTCGACACGTCCGACGCGCTCGGCGTTCCGCTCCGCGGCGACACGCTGCACGACCGAGACCAGCCGCTCGATCCGGCTCCGCTTGACGTCGTCCGGCACCTGGTCCGGCATCGCTGCGGCCTCCGTCCCGGCACGCGGCGAGTAGACGAAGGTGAAGGCGCCGTCGAAGCCGGCCTCCTCCACGACGTCGAGCGTCTCGCGGAAGTCGCTCTCCGTCTCGCCGGGGAACCCGACGATGACGTCGGTCGTGAGCGCGAGGTCGGGAATCGCCGCGCGGAGGTCGGCGGCGAGCGCGAGATAGCGCTCACGCGAGTAGGTGCGGCGCATGGACTTGAGGACTCGAGTCGACCCGGATTGGAGCGGCAGGTGCGCGTGCTCGCAGACCGCCGGGCACGCCGCCATCGCGTCGATCACCGGCCTGCGGAAGTCCTTGGGGTGCGGGCTCGTGAACCGGATCCGGTCGATGCCGTCCACGGCGTCCACTGCACGCAGGAGCTCTCCGAAGTCGGTGTCGAGGTCCGGCGACAGGTCTCGACCCCAGGAGTTGACGTTCTGTCCGAGCAGGGTGACCTCGCGAACGCCTTGCGCGGCAAGCCGGCTGACCTCGGCGAGCACGTCCACCGGTCGGCGGCTGACCTCACGGCCGCGCACGGCGGGGACGATGCAGTAGGCGCACTTGGAGTTGCAGCCCATCGAGATCTGGACCCAGGCCTGAAAGCGCCGCTCGCGATGCACCGGCAGCTCCGCGGCGAAGGTGCGCTCGACCCCCGTGCCGAAGCTCGCCCGCGGGAGCCCGAAGCCGCCGGCGCCGAGCCATTCCCCGAGGTGCGCGATCGTGCCCGGGCCGAACGCGACGTCGACCTGCGGGTAGAGGGAGAAGAGGCGCTCGCGCTGCGCCTCCGCGTAGCAGCCGCCGACGGCGATCACGACGTCCGGGCGTGCCCGCTTCAGCGCCGCCGCCTGCGCGATGTGCGCGGCGAAGCGCGTGTCCGGCTTCTCGCGGATCGTGCACGTGTTGAACACGAGCACGTCGGCCTCGGCCTGCTCGGGCGTCTCGCCGAGCCCGAGCTCCTCGAGCATCCCCTTGATCCGCTCGGAGTCGTGAGCGTTCATCTGGCACCCGAACGTCGTGACGAAGTAGCGGCGATCCACGCGGCACAGGGTAGCCGCGCATGCCGGCGCGGACATCCGTCCCGGGGAGAACGAGTCGCCGGCAGTGCCCACGCGGTCAGAGGTCGGCGATGTCCTCGACAGCGGATCCGACGACCTCCGACGCGGCCGCCTGCGCGTGCGACCACGGCGTTGCACGAATCCGGGCTCGCCGCGACGAACTCGGCACGCTGCCGTAACGGATGTCACGGTATCGTCGGTTCCGAGGGCGGAGGGACCCGCGGCCCCACCCTGGGTGGGGGTCTGCCTGAACGGCCCCGAACGTTCAGGCGCGAGACGGTGCTCCCCGGACGACCGCAGGTCTCGTCGTTGTCGTACCGGGCCGTGCGAACACCTCGGTCGGCGCTCCGCCGGAGAGGCGAGCTCGACGTCAGGCTGCCTGAATCGGCGAGTCGTCCGCGTCGGGCGCGCTCGCCTGACCGGTGTCGCCGTGTGGTTTCGCGCGACGTCGACCGAGCGGCTCTCGCGGATCACCGTCACCTTCACCTGACCCGGATACTCCAGGCGGTCCTCGATCTCCCGGGCGATCTCGTGCGAGAGCAGCGCGGCCCCGTCGTCGTCGATGTCGCTCGGGCGCACGATGACGCGGATCTCGCGGCCGGCCTGGAGCGCATAGACCTTCTCGACGCCGCGCTTCGAGCTCGCGAGCTCCTCGAGCGACTCCAGGCGCTTGATGTAGTGCTCGAGGCTTTCGCCCCGCGCACCCGGCCTGCTCGCCGAGATCGCGTCGGCGGCGATCACGAGCACGGCCTCCACCGTCTGCGGCTGTACCTCGTAGTGATGCGCCTCGATCGCGTGCACCACCCCCTGCGACTCGCCGTAGCGCCGCGCGAGCTGCGCGGAGATGAGCGCGTGCGAGCCTTCGACCTCGTGCGTCATGGCCTTGCCGAGGTCGTGCAGCATCGCTGCGCGTTTCGCCGTCTTCACGCTCGCACCGAGCTCCGTCGCCATGATCCCGGCCAGGTGCACGACCTCGAGCGTGTGCTTGAGGACGTTCTGGCCGTAGCTCGTCCGATAGCGGAGCCGGCCGAGAATCTGGACGAGCTCCTCGTGGAAGGGGCCGCAATTGGCCTCGAAGACCGCCTGCTCCCCGGCCTGGCGAACGAGCTCGTCGACCTCGGCCTTCGACTGGTAGTACGTCTCCTCGATCCGCGCCGGATGGATGCGTCCATCCTCGATCAGCTTCGTCAGCGTCAGTCGGGCGATCTGGCGGCGCAACCCGTCGAAGGACGAGAGCACGACCGCGTGTGGCGTGTCGTCGACGATGAAGTCCACGCCGGTCAGGTGCTCGAGCGCGCGTATGTTACGACCCTCGCGACCGATGATCCGGCCCTTCATGTCGTCGGAGGGGAGCTCGACCACGGTGACGGTCGTCTCGGCGGCGTGCGAGGCCGCGACCCGCTGCAGCGCGTCGGCGACGAGGTTGCGGGCGCGTCGCTTCGACTCGGCGCGAGCCTCCTCCTCGAGCATGCGCACCCGCCGCGCGAGCTCGTGACGTACAAGCTCCTCGCCTCGCTCCAGCAGACGAGCCTTTGCATCGGCCTCTGTCATCCCCGCGATTCGCTCGAGCTCCGCCTGCTCCTCGTGCTTGACCTGCTTGAGCTCGTCCTGCAGCTGCCTCAGGTGCGTCTCACGGTCGGCGAGGCCCTGGTCGCGCCGTGTGAGCTCGACGAGCTTCTGCTCGATCTCCCCCTCCTTCGCGAGAACGCGCTCCTCGATCTTCAGCACCTGCGCCCGACGATCGGCCAGCTCGGCGTCGATCTCGCTCCGCAGCTTCACCGCCTGCTCGCGCGCCTCGATCTGCGCCTCGCGCCGAACGGCCTCCGCCTCCCGCTCGGCATCCTCGACGAGCTGTCTCCGGATGTGGCGCGCCTTCCTGACCCCCGTCGTCCCGAAGACGGAGACCGCCAGCAGTGCAAGGGCGGCTCCGACGGCGATCCCGATGGCGATACCGATCCCGATCAGCACCTGCGCAACTCCTCGCTCGATGGGTTCAATGCCGCACGCGGCTCGTCCCACCCGGCGTCGAGCCGGCACAGGTATCTCCCGAAATCGTTTGTGCGGGCGCGCGTCGGCGCGTCCGCACAGACCGCACTACCCCGCGCGCGGTCTTGCTGGTCTCCGTCGACGGACGGTGTTCAGGCGATCAGGTCTCACGATGCGACGATTTCGGAAAAACTCCGTATGCAGGCAAAACGTCAAGTGAAGCGTCCGTGGATCCTACCGCCGATCAGGCCTCGTTCGCAAACCCGGCATCCGGCCCGGCAGCGTCCGCGACCGCCTCGCGCTCGAAGCCCCGCGCTACCAGGCGCCGCACGATCCGCGGTTCTCGCCCCTGGCGCTCCAGGATCCGTCGCGCCCGCTCCCGTTCCGGCTCGAGCGTGTCGAGCGCCTCGCGCACGACCTCGGCGGCGACATGCTCTCGCTCGAGAGCGGCGCGGATGGCGGCGTCTCCGTAGCCCCGGTCCGCGAGGACGCTCGCCCGCGAGCGGGCGAGGCGGGCATCGTCGACCACCCCCGTCCGTTCGAGCGCCGCGAGCGTCTCGTCACGTGCCCGGGCCGGAACGCCTGCACGAGCGAGCCGCTCGTCGAGCGCTCGACGGGACCGGTCGCGCGCGACGAGCGCACGCGTCGCCCGGTCGACCGCCCGCGCCCGCCGCAGCTCCCGCGCCAGCGTGCGCGCCGCCTCGCGATCAAGTGTCCGTCCGACGGCGAGGCCGGCTCGGACGACCGCGTCGACCGGCATCAACCGCCACGGCACGGCCGTCCAGCTCGACCTCGACTCGACCCCGCCGGCGCTCGCGCAGTGCGCTGACGGTCCGCGGTGGCTGCGTCACGAAGAGCTGGGAGCGGCTTCCGCAGCGGCCAGGGCCTCTGCCGCCACCTCCGCCTTCCCGTTGGTGCTGCCGGCGTCGGACGGAAGCTCCGGGAGCAGCCTTGCAGACGCGATCTGCTCGGGTCCCAGCTCGACCTGCAGCTGGCGGAGGATCTGCTGCGTGACGTCGGGATGCTCGCGGAGGAACGCGGTCGCGTTCTGGCGACCCTGGCCGAGCCGCTCGTCGCCGAAGCTGAAGTACGAGCCCGACTTCGCGACGATCTTCCGATCGAGCCCGGTGTCGAGCACGGTGCCCTCCCAGGAGATGCCCGAGCCGTAGATGATGTCGAACTCGGCCTGCTTGAACGGTGGTGCGACCTTGTTCTTCACCACCTTGACGCGCACGCGGTTGCCGAAAGCCTCGACGCCCTCCTTCAGCGTCTCGATCCGGCGGATGTCGAGACGCACCGACGAGTAGAACTTCAGCGCGCGGCCGCCCGGCGTCGTCTCTGGATTGCCGAACATGACGCCGATCTTCTCGCGCAGCTGGTTCGTGAAGATGCAGATCGTGTCGGTCCGGTTGAGGGTTCCGGCGAGCTTCCGGAGCGCCTGGCTCATCAGTCGCGCCTGGAGGCCGACGTGGGAGTCTCCCATCTCGCCCTCGATCTCGGCCTTCGGCGTCAACGCTGCGACGGAGTCGACTGCCACGACGTCGACCGCACCGGAGCGAATGAGCAACTCCGCGATCTCGAGCGCCTGCTCTCCGGTGTCAGGCTGCGAGACGAGGAGGTTGTCGATGTCGACGCCGATCCGCTTCGCGTACGCCGGGTCCATCGCATGCTCGGCGTCGATGAACGCGGCGATGCCGCCGCGTCGCTGCGCCTCCGCGATCACGTGGTAGACGAGCGTCGTCTTGCCCGACGACTCGGGCCCGAAGATCTCGACGATTCGGCCGCGGGGCAGACCGCCGATGCCGAGCGCCAGGTCGAGCGCGAGCGAGCCCGTCGAGACGGCGCCGACCGAGACGGCGGCGCGGTCGCTCATCTTCATGACCGAGCCCTTGCCGAACTGGCGCTCGATCTGGCCGAGCGCGACGTCGAGTGCTTCCTGCTTGTCCACCTGTCGTCCTCCTACTCTCGCTCCCAGCTACCGAGTGCCCAGTGCGAACGCGTCGAGTACCTCGTACTGCGCTCCATCCGGCTGCAGCCGTGACAGGAAAGCAGCAGCGTCGGACGGAACGAATGTTCCCATCTCCGGTGGCTGGAGCCGCAGCCGCGGCCGCTGCCGAAACCGCGCCACCGTGAGATGCGCCGACCACGGTCGCGCCTCACGCCGGTAGACGCCGAGCCGCTCCAGCCGCCCGTGCAGATCCTGGGCGAGCTCGCCCGCCCGGTCGCCGTCGTCGGCGAGCACGAGCATCCCGACGCTCCTCGTCTCGCGGTACCGGAGCGGGGAGAGTCGCACGTCGGGCGACGCGGCGGCCGCCGACTCGCGAAGCGCCTCGACGATCGCGCCGAGCTCGTCCGCGGGCCGGTGACCGAGGAACGCAAGCGTGACGTGGAGACGCTCCCGCGGCACGATCCGAGCTCCGCGCAGCCGCTCTCCCTGCCACGCCGTGACCGCGTCGAGCGCGGTGTCGGGCAGCCGCAACGCGAGAAAGAGCCTGAGTCGTTCATCTCGGCCCACGCTAGCGGGCGAGCTCATACGACTTCGTCAGGGCTCCGTGTCAGGAGCAGGCGGACGAGATGGAGGGCGCCGACGACCGAGCGTGCGCGAATCGACGCACGGTCGCCCGGATAGCTGAACTCCCGGCTCAACCCGCCGTCCGGCCCCTCGGCGTGCAGATAGACGAGTCCGACGGGCTTCTCCCGCGAGCCACCGTCCGGGCCGGCGATACCGGTGACCGAGACCGCGACGTCGGCACCCAAGCGGTCGCGTGCACCGCGTGCCAAGGCGTCCGCCACCTCGGCCGAGACTGCGCCGTGCGACGCCAGCACCTCCGCGGGAACCCCGAGCTGCGAGCGCTTGAGGTCGTCCGAGTAGGCGACGATCCCCCCGACGAAGCTCTCGCTCGAGCCGGGCACGCTGGTGAGGCGAGCGGCCACCATCCCACCCGTGCACGACTCCGCGACCCCCAGCCTCAGTCCCTTCGCTCGGCAAAGCGAAAGGACATGCTCCTCCACGCCGCGCTCGTCCCGGCCGTAGAGCCAGCGCTCGAGCGGCGGGACGAATGCCGCCTCCAGCGAGTCTGCGCGCTCCTCCGCACCCGGCTCGACGACGAGGTCGACGTGGATCTCGAAGTCCCGCGCGCAGATCGTCGCCTCGACGCCGTCACCGTCCCCGCCCGCCTCCGCGAGCGCCCGCGCGACCGCCGATTCGCTGACGCCGAAGAAGCGGAGCACCCGCCGGCCCGGCGGTCGCGTGCGCGAGAGGAGCTCCCGCATCAGGTCCGTCTCGAGCGCCCGCGGCCAGCAGGCGCTGGAGCTCGGACGGCGGGCCGGGGAGCACGACGACGACACAGCCGCCTGCTGTGCGGAGGACGAGCCCGGGCGCCGTGCCGGCAAGCCCGAGCGAGAGCGCGCCCTCGGGACGTGTGGCCTGCTTCGTCACGCCCGGGGCGAAGTCCGCGTAGGGACGCCGCAGCCGTTCGGCCGCAGCCCGCGAGACCCCTTCGATCTCGTGTTCCAGCTCGGGATCGACGACGAGATCGAGCCCGGCCACACGCGCGACCATCTCGACCGTTCGGTCGTCGTGCGTCGGTCCGAGCCCGCCCGAGACGAGGCACGCGTCGGCGGTCATGGCCTGTCGCAGCGTGCTCTCGAGCTCGGCGGGAGAGTCGCCGACGATCGCGATTCGCGCCGGCTCGAGCCCGTGGCGGAGCGCCTCTCGCGCCAGGAACGGGCCGTTGAGGTCCGTTCGCTCTCCACGGACGAGCTCGCTGCCCGTGACGACGACGACCGCGCGCGGGCGTGTGACGGTCAACCGGCCAGGCGGATGGTGCGACTGGGCGTGACGACGACCCTGAGATTGCGGTGGGCCGGAAGCGAGACCGCCCTGCCGCCGAGCGTCACGCGCACCCCCGCGGGGTGCCGCACGTAGAGGAAGAAGCGCGACCCGGCGAGCTTCTCGACGCCGCCTCGCGGCACGGTCGCCTGGAGCACGACCTGCCCCGCTGCGGACTTCCGCCGGACTTCGACGTAGGTGCCCTTCCCCACGCCTCGGAGCACGAGGGACGTCGGCGTCGCCACGGACGTCTGTCTCGACGTGGTGAGGGTCGGAGGGGTCGAGCTGGACGGGTTCGCGCCGCCGAACTTCCAGGCCACTATCACGAGCGCGGCCAGCGCTGCGATGCCGAGCAGCGCGAGCACCACGGCCCGGCGTTCCACGCCACGGTCGCGGCCACGCCGGCGCCGGACGCGTTCAGGAGGGTGCTCGTCCCGCCGGTCTGTCGTGAACCGCGAGCTGTACTCGTCGACGTAGATCTGGCCGTCGAGACCGAGGAAGTCGGCGTACGTCCGCAGGAACCCCTTGATGTACGTGTCGCCGGGCAGAGCCTCGAACTCCTCCTGTTCGAGGGCACGGACGTACCTCACACGAATCTTCGTCGCCAGCTCGACCTCGTGATGCTCGAGCCGCTGACGCACGCGCGCCTCGCGCAGGCTGTTCCCGATCTCGAACACGCGCGGGATTCTAGTGGCCGCCGGCCGCTAGCCTTCCAGGCGGACGAGGAGCTCGTAGAAGCCGACCGCAATCGACGCGGAGAGCGCGACGCAGATGCCTGCGACGGCCAGGATCCGCCCCGTCCGCAGCCGGACGCCGCCGCGAGCCCGCTCGAGCGATCTCGCGATCGTCCCTCTCGCGCCCCGGGCGAAGAGGAGAGCGCCGACGCCGGCGACGAAGCCGCACGGGATCGACCAGGCGGCGTCGAGGAGTCCGGTGCCGGGGAGCTTGCGCGTCACGTAGATCGCTGCCGGGACCGTCACGACCGCGACGAGGCCGAGGAGGGCAGCGAGCGAGGCGCGACGATTCGGGCGTCTCGTGGGCGTGGTGGTCTCCTCGGCCGACACTCAGCGCGTCATTGTAGGCGGACGGAAGACGGCGAACTGATCGGTGATCTCCAGCCGGCGCGTCCGGAAGCGGTAGATCGTCGCAGGGCGCCCTCCGGCACGAGGATAGTGTCGCTGTCTTCCGGTGCTCTCGAGCAAGCCGCGGCGGAGCAGGACGCGCTGGAGGTTCGTCGCCGAGACGGGATGGCCGAGGGCGGCGGCGTAGAGGTCTCGCAGCTGGGCCATGGTGAACGTGCGCGGGGCGAGCGCGAAGCCGAGGTTCGTGTACGAGAGCTTGCCGCGGAGGCGCTCCTGCGCGGTGAGCAGGATCGGCTCGTGGTCGTAGGCGAGCGCGGGCAGGCGGTCGACGGGGTGCCAGCGCGTATCGCCGGGCACGTCGGGGTCCGCGTCGCTCGGCACCAGGCCGAGGTACGCGGTCGCCAGCTCCCTCCGAGCCGGATTGCGATCGGGGTCGCTGAGCGTCTCGAGCTGCTCGAGGTGCGACAGCTCGCGCACGTCGACCTTCTCGGCGAGATGCCGGCGCACGCAGTCCTCGAGGGTCTCGTCCGCCTTCAACGCGCCACCCGGCAGCGCCCACGAGCCCGCGTGCGGCTCCCTGGCACGTTGCCAGAGCAGCGCTTGCAGCCGTCCCTCCCGGACCTGGAGGACGGCCGCGAGGACGGCATGCGTGGCCGTTTTCGCTTGGGAGTCGTGAACCGTGTACACTCGAACCTACAAGGTTATCGCCTTTGAGTACGAAACTACAGCCGCGCCACGACGTCGTCGTGATCGGAGCCGGGATCGCCGGACTGACCGCCGCGCTCGGCGCCGCCGAGGAAGCGTCGGTGCTCGTGCTCGCGAAGGGCTCGCTCAGCTCGTCGAACAGCTACGCGGCCCAGGGTGGCGTCGCCGCGGCCGTCGGCCCCGACGACGACGCGTCCCTGCACGCGGCCGACACGCTCGCCGCCGGGCGGGGGCTCTGCCGGACGAGCGCCGTGGAGCTCCTCGCAGCCGAGGCGCCGGCGCGAATCGCCGACCTGCGCGCGCTCGGCGTTCAGTTCGACGACGGCCTCGCGCGCGAGGGCGGTCACTCGCGCAGCCGGGTCGTGCACGCCGGCGGGGCCGAGACCGGCCGCCGGATCGCCGAGGTGCTCGCCGCCCGCGTTCGCGAGCACCCCCGGATCGAGATCTCCGAGGGCGACCGCGTGCTCGAGCTTCTGCGGTCCGACGGACGGTGTGCCGGCGTCGTCGCCCGCTCGGGCGCGCGCGCGGCTCGCGGCGTCGTGATCGCGACCGGCGGCTACGCCGCTCTCTGGGAGCGGACGACGAACCCGCGCGGTGCACTCGGCGAGGGCCTCTCCCTCGCCTACCGGGCGGGTGCGGCACTCGCCGACCTCGAGCTCGTCCAGTTCCACCCGACGGCGCTCCTCGACGACGGCTTCCTGCTCTCGGAGGCGTTGCGGGGTGCCGGCGCGACCCTTCTCGACGAGGAGGGAAACCGCTTCGTCGACGAGCTCGCGCCGCGCGACGTCGTCGCGCGCGCGGTCGCCGCGCGCGAGTCGGCGCGGCTCGACCTGAGGCAGATCGAGCGCGACCGCTACCCGACGCTGATGGCGACCCTGGAGCGCGCCGGCTACCACCCCGCCGACGAGGCGATCCCCGTCTTCCCGGCGGCGCACTACACGATCGGCGGCATCGTGACCGATCGTCGACGGCCGGACGAGCGTGGCCGGCCTCTACGCGGCCGGGGAGTGCGCATGCACGGGCGTGCACGGAGCGAACCGTCTCGCCTCGAACTCGCTGCTCGAGTGCCTGGTCTTCGGCAGGCGTGCGGGGAGAGCGGCGGCCGGAGAGCCGGCGCCGGCCCACGTCGTCCCCACGGCGCACCCGACTCGCGAGCGGCCGGTCTCCCCCGCGCTCCGGCGGCGCCTTTGGCAGGAGGCGGGCCTGATCAGGAGCGCCTCCGGACTGACGCGGCTCCTCGGCGCGCCGAGCCTGCTCGTGCGCCTGATCGCTCGGGGCGCATTCGAGCGCACCGAAAGCCGTGGCGTCCACTTCCGCGAGGACTTCCCGGTCGAGAGCGAGGCGCTCGCCGGTCACTTCGTCCTCCGGCCGGACGCGCCGCCGGCGCTGGAACGATGGAGCTGAGCTCGAGGACGTCGCCCGCGTCGTCGCGACCGCGCTCGGCGAGGACGTCGGCAGCGGCGACGCGACGAGCGAGGCGCTCGTTCCCGCGGATGCCCGCTGCCGCGCCCAGCTGCTGCTCGAGGAGCCGGGGATCGTCTGCGGCGTGCCTGTTGCCGCGGCCGTCTTCCGTGCGCTCGACGAGACGGTGCGGGTCGAGGCGTCGCTTCCGGAAGGCTCGACGGCGACGGCTCCTCCGACGGTGCTCGCAACGATCGAAGGGCCGGCGCGTGCCGTTCTGACCGGCGAGCGCGTGGCGCTGAATCTCGTCGCACGCCTCTCCGGCATCGCGTCGCTCACGCATCGCTACGTCGACCTCGTCGCGGGCACCGGGGCGACGATCCTCGACACGCGCAAGACGACGCCGGGGCTTCGCGCGCTCGAACGCTATGCCGTCCGCTGCGGCGGCGGCGCGAATCACCGGGCGGGGCTCTACGACGCGATCCTCGTCAAGGAGAACCACCTCCGGCTCGCCGGCGGGATCGCGGCGGCCGCGTCGGCCCTGCGCGGCCTGCAGGACGGCCTGCGGGTCGAGGTCGAGGCGGAGACGCTCGCGCAGGTGCGGGAGGCGCTCGACGCGGGCGTGCCCCGGATCCTTCTCGACAACATGACTCCCGAGCAGGTCGCCGAGGCCGTATCGGTCGTCGCCGGGCGCGCCGAGCTCGAGGCCTCGGGCGGCGTCTCGCTCGCCACCGTCCGCTCGTACGCCGAGACCGGTGTCGACTTCATCTCCGTAGGCGCGCTCACCCACTCCGCGCGCTCGCTCCACGTCTCCCTGGAGGTCCTATGAGCACGGTCGAGATCGGCGAGCTCCACGACGAGGTACGCGCGCTCGCCCGCGAGCGAGACGCGGTGATCATCGCCCACAACTACCAGCGGCCGGAAGTGCAGGACGTCGCGGACTACGTGGGCGACTCGCTCGGGCTCTCGCGGCAGGCCGCCGCGACCGACGCGCAGGTGATCGTCTTCTGCGGCGTCCACTTCATGGCCGAGACCGCGGCGATCCTCAGCCCCGAGAAGACGGTGCTCCTGCCCGATCTCGGGGCGGGCTGCTCCCTTGCCGCCTCGATCACCGGCGAGCAGCTGCGCGACTGGAAGGCCGAGCACCCGGGAGCGATCGTCGTCTCGTACGTGAACACGACCGCCGAGGTCAAGGCCGAGAGCGACTACTGCTGCACGTCGGGCAACGCGAAGCAGGTGATCGAGGCGATTCCGGCCGACCGGGAGATCCTCTTCCTGCCCGACCTCTTCCTCGGCCTCTGGCTCGAGCGCGAGACCGGTCGCAAGCTGACGATCTGGATGGGCGAGTGTCACGTGCACGCAGGCATCCGCCCCGCGGACATCGAGCGCTGGCAGAGCGAGGCCCCCGACGCGGAGCTCCTCGTCCACCCCGAGTGCGGCTGCGCGAGCCAGGCGATGGCGTTCGCGAACGAGCGCACGCACATCCTCTCGACCGAGCAGATGGTGAACTTCGCCCGCCGCTCGCCGAAGAGCCGCTTCCTCGTCGCGACCGAGACGGGCATCCTCCACCGCCTCGGACGGGAGGCGCCCGGAAAGCGCTTCGAGCCGGTGCGCGACGACGCCGTCTGCCGCTACATGAAGCTGACGACGCTCGAGAAGGTGCGCGACTCGCTCCGCGAGCTGCGCTACCGGGTCACGGTCGAGCCGGAGCTCGCCGACCGGGCACGCCTCGCGATCGAGCGGATGGTCGCGATCGGCGGCTGACCTACTGTTTCTTGTAGGGCCTGCCGTCGGCGGCGGGCGGGATCGAACGGCCGATCACCCCGGCGACGGCGATCAGCGTGAGCAGGTAGGGAAGGATCTGGATGAGGACGTCGACTCCTGGGAGCGAGTCGGAGTAGGTCTGCATGCGGAACGCGACTGCGGTCGACAGCCCGAACAGGAAGGAGGCGCCGAAGGCGCCGAACGGGCGCCAGTTGCCGAAGATCATCGCCGCGAGCGCGATGAAGCCGCGGCCGGCCGTCATGTTCTCGTTGAAGGTGCCGACGAAGCCGACCGAGAGGAAGGCACCACCGGCCGCGGCGAGGATCCCCGAGCTGACGACGGCCCCGTAGCGGACGGCGTACACGTTGATTCCGACCGTGTCGGCCGCCCGAGGATGCTCGCCACATGCGCGGATCCGGAGGCCGATCGGTGTCCGGAAGAGGGCGAAGTAGGAGCCGACGACGACTGCGAACGCAAGCCAGATCATCAGGTTCAGATGGCCGACGGCCTGGTAGAGGAAGTTCCCGAGGTCGAGCCAGCCCAGGTGGTGCGGCGGCAGATGTCGGAGGAAGGAGAGGTTCACGTCCGGGATCCGCGGCACGCCCGACGGGATGTTCGACCCCTGATAGAGGTCGATGAAGAAGTAGCCCGTGATCCCGAGGGCGAGGAAGTTGATCGCCGTGCCACCGACGATCTGGTCGGCGCGCAGGTGGATCGAGAAGAAGGCGTGCACGAGCGCGAGCAGTCCGCCCGAGAGCATGGCGATCAGGACGCCGAGCACCCAGGAGTTCGTCTTGTCGGCGCCGTAGATGCCCCAGAAGGCGCCCATGAGCATCATTCCCTCGAGGCCGATGTTCACGACGCCCGAGCGCTCGGAGATCATGCCGCCGATCGCCGCGTAGGTGAGCGGGGTCGTGAATACGAGTGCGGAGGCGATCAGCGTCGACCACGTGAACACGTCGGCGAGATGTCCGACGCTCGAACGCGTTGCGAGCATGCCGAGCGCGATGCCGGCCAGGCCGACCACGGCGGCACTGAAGCCGAGCCGGCGGGTGCCGAGAAGCGCCGCGGCAAGGCCCGCCGCGGCTCCCGCCGTCCCGAAGGCGATCGGCCACGCGAGGCTGCGCTCGTGCACTGGGGGCAGGGCGATCCAGAATGCGAGCGCTCCGAGCAGGATGCCTGCGATCGCCAGGTGCGCCGTCCGGAGCGCGACCCTGCGGCGAAGCTTCTCGGCCCTGCTGATCACGCCTCTCCCCCCGCGGCGCGCAGCAGCTTACGGCGCTTCCGGCGCAGGTTGAGGACCCAGAGGATGAGCACGTCCGCACCCACGAAGAGGACGACGAGTCCCTGGATGATCGAGGTGAGGTTCCCGGCCAGCGTCGGGTCGAAGACGCTCGGGTCGAGCCCCTTCGTCGTCCCGTACAGCAGAGCGCCGAAGAGGATGGCCGAGAAGAACGTGCCGATCCCGGTGTTGCGTCCGAGCAGCGCTACGGCTATGCCCATGAAGCCGATCGAGCTCGCCTGCACGTCCAGCGTGCCGAAGTGGTAGAGGTAGCCGAGCATGTCGAGACCGCCGGCGAGCCCTGCGAAGCCGCCGGAGATGGCCATCGCGAGGAAGAGGCTCCGCCGGACGCTGATCCCGCCGTAGGCGGCCGCGTCGGGATTGAATCCGACCGCTCGCACCTCGTAGCCGAGCGTCGTGCGGTTGAGCACGAGCCAGAAGACGAAGATCGCGCCGATGGCGATGAAGAACCCGATGTGCAGTCCCTGGAGGACGGGATCGCCCCAGAAGACCGGGAGCTTCGCGCTCGGCGCGACGTCCGCCGAGATCGGGTTCGACGGTGTCGCCGGGTTCTGCAGCGGCCCGCCCTGGCCGAAGAGGTAGCTCCCGAACCAGTAGGCGACCCAGTTGAGCATGATCGTCGTGATCACCTCGTGCGCCCCCACCGTTGCCTTCAGAAAACCTGCGATTCCCGCCCAGACGGCCCCCGCGAGCGTCGCCGCGCCGATGGCGAGGAAGATGTGCAGGGGCCGGGTCGAGTGGACCATGGAGATGCCGACCCAGTTGGCGACGATCAGCCCGACCATGTACTGGCCCTGGCCGCCGATGTTGAACATGCCGCATCGGAACGCGAAGGCGACCGCGAGCCCTACCAGGATCAGCGGCGTCGTCTGCAGGAGCGTCTGCGTCAGGTTGTAGGTCGAGAGCAGGTTCGTGTCCGTGTTCCAGGGAATGTGGAAGAACCAGTCGAGCCCCGCGCCTCTGAAGATGCCCACGTAGGCCTGGATCGGGTCGTGGCCGGTGACCGCGACGACGGCGCCGCCCATCAGGAAGGCGAAGAGGGTGGTCAGAAGGGGCGATGCAAGGCCGCCGAGCCTCTGCAGAATCGCGAGGCGCACGGCGAGGCTCGGGCCGCGCTCGGGGACCGGCTCCTCCGGGTCCGGCGGTGCAACGGGCCCGCTCACGCCGCGCTCCTGCGGCCGCCGAGCATCTCGAGCCCGATCTCCTCCTCGCCCGCGCCGGCTGCGTGCTCGCCGACGATCTCGCCCTCGTACATGACGAGGATGCGGTCGGCGAGCGAAAGCACCTCGTCGAGCTCGAGCGAGACGAGCAGGATCGCCCGGCCCTCCTCGCGCTCGGTGACAAGACGCCTGTGCACGTACTCGATCGCGCCGACGTCGAGCCCGCGTGTGGGTTGCGCCGCGATCAGCACGCGCGGGTCGCGGGCCACCTCGCGCGCGACGACGAGCTTCTGCTGATTTCCGCCGGAGAGCGACCCGCCCTTCGTGAGTGGACCGCCGCCGCGAACGTCGAACTCGGCGATGAGCGTGCGCGCCCGGTCGATCAGGCGGCGCGGAAAGAGCCACCCGTACCGCGAGTCGGGCGGGCTGGAGTAGTCGTGGAGCGCGATGTTCTCGGCGATCGAGAACTCGAGCACGAGGCCGCGGCGCTGCCGGTCCTCGGGAATGTGGCCGATGCCCGCGTCGAGCATGTCGCGCGTGGTCGCACCGTGATCCACGCGCTTGCCGCCGACCTCGATCACACCGCTCTCGGGACGGCGGAGGCCGGTCAGCGCCTCGACCAGCTCCGTCTGCCCGTTGCCGTCGACACCGGCGATGCCCACGATCTCCGCCCCGCGCACCTGCAGGGACACCTCGCGCACCTTCTCGACGCCGCGGTCGTCGCGCACGCGGAGGCCGCGCACGTCGAGGAGGACGTCGCCTGGGCTCGCAGGGGGCTTCTCGACGCTGAGGACGACGTCGCGCCCGACCATCATGCGCGCGAGCCCCGCTTCCGTTGCGCCCTCCTGCGGCACCGTGCCGATCTTCTTGCCTCGCCGCAGCACGGTGATCCGGTCGGCGATCTCGAGTACCTCGTTCAGCTTGTGGGAGATGAAGACGATCGACATGCCCTCCCGCGTCAGCGAGCGCAGGATTCCGAACAGCTCACTTGCCTCCTGCGGGGTGAGCACGGCGGTCGGCTCGTCGAGGATGAGGATGTCCGCCTTGCGGTATGCGGCCTTGAGGATCTCGACTCGCTGCTGCTGGCCGACCGATATGTCCTGGATGCGAGCGTCGGGGTCGACCTGGAACCCGAAGCTCTTGGCAAGGTCGCGTACCCGCGTGCGCGCCGCGTCGTAGTCGAGAAAGACGCCAGCGCTCGTCGGCTCCGCGGCGAGGACGATGTTCTCGGCCACGGTCATCACCGGGATGAGCATGAAGTGCTGGTGCACCATGCCGATGCCGTGCTTGATCGCGTCCTTGGCCGACCCGAGCGAGATCGGTCGGCCGTCGATGAGGGTCTCCCCCGCGTCGGCGCGGTAGAGGCCGTAGAGGATGTTCATCAGCGTCGACTTCCCGGCGCCGTTCTCGCCGAGGAGAGCGTGCACCTCGCCGCGCTGCAGATCGAAGTCGACGTGGTCGTTCGCGAGGACGCCGGGGAACTGCTTGGTGATTCCCCGCATCTCCAGCACCGGCGAGGCTTCCACGCGCGCGATTCTACGGAGGTGGACGGGTCGGGGGCGGGCTCGGGCCCGCCCCCACTTCGCAGGGTCGGCTAGCTTCCCGTCAGGGTTGCCGGCGGGGTGACGTTTCCGGCGATGATGCCCGCCTTGAGCCAGTTCATCTTCTGGATGAACGCCTTCGGCACGGCCGGGTTGATCTTGCCGACGCTCATGCCGCCGTTCTTGAGCGTGTACAGAACGTCGGTGCCGCCGAGCGGCTTGCCCGACTTCGCGGCCTTGATCGCCAGGTAGACGCCGCGGTCGACCCGCTTGACGCCGCTCGTCAGGACCCGCTTCGCGTCGTTGTACTGATCCTTGTCGACGCCGATCCCCCAGATACCCGCGTCATCGGCCGCCTTCAGGGTGCCGAGTCCGCAGCCACCGGCGACCTGGAAGAGCACCTGCGCGCCCTTTGCGATCTGGTTCTCGGCGACGGTCTTGCACTTGTCGGCCGCGACGAAGTCCTGCGAGTAGCCGATCAGGACCGTGATGTTCGGGTTGAAGAGCTGCGCCCCCCAGCGGTACCCGGCGATCCAGTTGTCGACGGTCGGGATCTTGATCCCGCCGACCGCACCGATCACCTGCGGCCCGCCCTGCTTCTTGACCATCTCCGCAGCGAGGTAGCCGACGAGCGCCCCGGACTGCTCCGACGCATACGTCAGCCCGACGACGTTCTTGTAGAGCGGCTTTCCCTGCTTGTTCGCGAACGGCGGAGCATGGATCGAGTAGTCCGTGATCGCAAACTCGTTCTTCGGGAACTTCTTCGCCACCGTCGCGGTCGCGTCCGCGAGCAGGAAGCCCGCCGAGATGGTGATGTTCGCCCCGCGCCTGATCGCGTTGGTCAGATTCGGGATGTAGTCGCTGACCGAGTTGGACTGCAGCGGCAGCCCTTTTACCCCGAGCTGCCTCTGGGCCTGCTTCAGACCCTCGAGCTGCAACTGGTTGAACGACTTGTCGTTGAAATGTCCGATGTCGCTCACGAGCGCCGCCGTGTACGTCGCCTTCGGGGCGGCCTGGCTGGTATCCGAGAAGCCTGCGGTGAGCGCCACCGACCCGACGAGGGCAAAAAGCAGCCCGAATGTGATCAACCTCTTCACTCCGTCCTCCCTCCGCTCGAGCTGAAAGCCCGTGCGCCGAATTCGAACGATCCTCGGCACCCTAGAGGAGCGCAGCGCCCGCCAAATCCGTGAAAACCCGTCCTCCGGCCGCGGAGATCCCGGTCGGGGACGGGGCTCTCACTCGGGCTTTCCAAGGTGCAGGAGCTGAGCCTCGTCGACGAGGACGCGGCGCGGCTTCGATCCCTCGTAGCCGCTGATGATGCCGCGCCGCTCCAGCATGTCGATCAGGCGACCGGCACGCGTGTAGCCGACCCGCAGGCGCCGCTGAATCAGCGACACCGACGCCGTCTGGGTCTGGATCACGATCTCGATCGCGCGGTCGAGGAGCGGGTCGTCGTCGGGGTCGAATTCGCCGTGCTCGGCACCGTCGTCCTCGGAGGCGAACACCTCGGGCAACTCCAGGTAGCCCTCGTCGAGCTCCTGCTCGCGCTGACGCGTCTGCTCGACGACGAGCGCGATCTCCTCCTCGGAGACGTAGGCGCCCTGGACGCGCTGGAGGCGGGACGTGCCGAGCGGCTTGAAGAGCATGTCGCCCTGGCCGAGCAGCGACTCGGCGCCGCCCTGGTCGAGGATCACGCGCGAGTCGGTCTGCGATGAGACGGCGAACGCGATTCGCGACGGGACGTTCGCCTTGATCATCCCCGTGATCACGTCCACGGACGGGCGCTGCGTCGCGAGCACGAGGTGGATGCCGACGGCCCGCGACTTCTGCGCCAGGCGGATCACGGCGTCCTCTACGGCCTGCGGGGCGATCATCATCAGGTCGGCGAGCTCGTCGATCACGACGAGCAGGTACGGCAGCGTCGGCTCGCCGCGCTGGCGGAGGGCGCGGTTGGCCTCGTTGATGTTGCGGGCCCGGACCGATGCGAGCCGCTCGTACCGGCGTTCCATCTCGGCGACACAGTTGGCGAGCACCGCGCTCGCCTCCTTGGGGCTCGACACGACAGGGGTGAGCAGGTGCGGGATCGACTCGTAGTGGTTGAGCTCGATCCGTTTCGGGTCGATCAGGATCATCCGCACCTCGTCCGGGGTCGACCGAAGCAGCACCGAGGTGAGCACCGTGTTGATGCAGCCGGACTTGCCCGATCCGGTCGTGCCCGCGATCAGCACGTGAGGCATGCGCGCGAGGTCCGTCCAGACGGCGGCACCGGAGATGTCCTTGCCCAGCCAGACGGCCAGCGGGCTCGCGGTGGTGGGCAGTTGCTCGAAGATGTCGCCGAGCGTGACGAGGTTCGGAGCCAGGTTGGGCAGCTCGACGCCGACCGCCTGCTTGCCAGGGATCGGCGCGAGGATGCGGATCTCCGTCGTCGCGAGCGCGTACGAGAGGTCGTCCTTGAGCGCCGCGACCTTCGACACCTTCGTCCCGGGCGCGAGCTGGAGCTCGTAACGGGTGACGCGCGGGCCGGAGATCTGCCCGATCACGTTCGCGTCCACGCCGAAGTGAGAGAGCGTCTGGACGAGCAGCTCGGCGACGCGTGCCGACGTCTCCTCGGCGGTCGAGCTCTTCTCCGGCGACGCGCGCAGGACGCCGGCGTCGGGGAGGCGGTACGCGGGATGCTCGCGCGTGACCTCGTCGAACAGGGTCGGCTGCTCCTCGACGAGCGGCGACGGCTCCGCGTGCACGAGCGGCGACGGCGCGAGCGGGACAGGTCCGGCTGCCCCCTCCTCGCGACCGACGACGTCCGGATACGCCTCCGTGCCGTCCACCGGCGGCCGTACCGCGCGGAGGACGCGCGGTGACGGCTCCGATCGTGTCTCGCGGTGCTCACGGCGCGGCCGGCCGCTGCGGGCCCGTGTCGCGACATGTCTGGCCGTCTTCCCCGAGTGGCGCAGGATCGCGCCGAGGGAGGCGCCGGAGAGCAGGAGCGAGCCGATGAGCAGGAGCAGGACGCCGAGGATCGTCGAGCCCGTCGCGCCGATCGCCACACCGACCGCGCCGCCGACCATCGACCCGAAGTAGCCGCCCTGGTCGCGCCCGAGCGTGAGCATCACGCCGAGCGCGAGCACCGCGACACCGGTCCGGAATGGTCGAACGTCGACGAGGGCGCTCTTGGCGACCATGAGGCCGCCGAGCACGAAGAGCACCGCCGGCATCCCGTAGGACGCGCGTCCGATCAGGGTGTCAAGGCCGTCGGCGAGCCAGCGGCCGACGTAGCCGCCGTTCCAGCCGGCGTAGAGGACGCTGCCGATGAACACGCCGAGCGCGACGCAGGCGAGCCCCCAGAGCTCCGGGTGCTGGCGTCCCCGTGGCCGGGACGCCGCCTTCTTCTTCCGGACGCGGCTCGGTAGCTTCGGACGCAGCTTGGTCTTCCGCCTACGGCGCGGCATGCGGCCCTGTTCGCCCGGGGGCGGGGGGTTCCTCCTACGCCGGCACGACCTCCGCGCAGAGCATCCCGTAGTAGGTCGGCGCTGCGTAGTGGAGGAGGTCGACGCGCGCGTCTTCCCCCACGGCGCCCTGGAGGACGAGGAGCTGCCAGAGCGAGTCCGCCTTCGCCGCGCCGACGAGCTCTGCCAGCGGCGTGAAGTCCAGGCGGTCCGAGCCGAGGATCTCCTGCACCCGGGCGTCGTAGGCGGCCGCGGCCGGATCGAAGCCGTACGGCCCGGCCGCGTCGTGCGCGTGACCGTGGTCCGCACTCGCGATCAGCGCGACCCGCCTCGTCTGCAGCACTCCGCTCACTGCTCCGGTCGCCCGGGCGATCGCTGCACCCGCGCGAACGTGCTCCTCGAGCGGACGGTCTCGGGCGGGGCTGACGACGACCGCCCGTTCGGCGCGCATGAAGGCGAGCGGAACCTCAGTGCCCCAGTCGAGCGGCATCTCCGCCTCCGCGGGATCGTTGCCGCCATACGAGACGCCGACCGCCGCAAGTCCCTCGTCACGCAGCGCGCCGAGCGTCGCGATCGCCAGGTCGCGGTCGGTCTCGACGTGCCCGACACGGCCCGCGGTCACGACGGCGAAATGCGCCTCGACGTGGACGTTGTGCGGCGTCACGACCACGGTCGAGTCGACGACCGCGCGGTCGAACCGACGCCCGAGCTCCACCATCGCGGCCCGCAGCTCCGCCGCCTCGTCGACGTCGCCGTGCGGCGCGATCGCGGCAAAGACGATCACGCCGCAGCCCCTCCGCCGTTGCGAACGGCGGGCATGTGTACCCATGTGCCGCTGGCCATGGACATCCATGGCACGGGCCATGTACATACATGGACAGCCCAGCTCCGACGGCTCACGGAAGCGCCTCGATCCGTGAGCAGAGCAGCTCGAGGAAGCGCAGCGCATCCACGTCCACGCCGACGTGTGCGTTCGCTGTGCGGCCCGTAGTTCCACGGAGATCGGCGACGGTTCGGCCGTCGCAGAAGCGGGACTCCGTCTCGACCTCGACATTCACGTGCCGCGTCGTCACGAGGGTAGCGTCGATCACGTGGGCGACGGCCATCGCGTCGTGGATCGGCGAGCCGGCGAAGCCGTACGACCGCTCGTGGAAGAGCTGGAAGAAGTCGGAAAGCTCGGCGACGAACCGGCCCGCCCGCCCGGCACCGCGCAGGCGGTCGGCGTGGGCACGCGTGAAGAGCGCCCGGTGGGTCACGTCGAGGCCGATCATCGTCACCGGGATGCCGCTCGCGAACACCGCGGCCGCGGCTTCCGGGTCGACGAGCGCGTTGAACTCCGCTGCAGGCGTCGCGTTTCCCTCGCCGACGGCGCCGCCCATCCAGACGATCGCCTCGAGCCTCTCCTTGACGTCGGGATGCCGCTCGAGCAGGAGGGCCACGTTCGTGAGCGGCCCGGTCGGGACGAGCACGACGCCGGACTCGATCACATCGGCGAGGAAGTCTGCGGCATGGGCGCCGACGGGCGTCGTCGTCCCCTCGACGAGCACCGGCCCGTCGAGGCCGGACTCGCCGTGGACGGCGGGAGCGGTCCGCAGCCGCCGCTTCAGCGGCCCGTCGGCCCCCGCTGCGACCGGCACGTCCGCCCGCCCGGCCACCTCGAGCACGGCGAGCGCGTTGCGAGTCGTCTTGTCGAGCGTCTGGTTGCCGGCGACGGTGGTGATCGCCCGCACCTCGACCTCCGGCGAGGCGAGCGCCAGGAGGATGGCGATCGCGTCGTCGTGCCCGGGATCGCAGTCGATCACGATCGGAGTGGTCACGGCCGCATTTTCGTTCCCGGGAGCGACTGCTAGGTACCGCTGCGGACGTCGTCGAGGCGCCGGGTCTCGAAGTGGACGTCCTCGAACACCGCAGTGCAGCCGTTCCCGGTCGGTGACTGCGCGAGAAACCCTGCCGAGAGTGCACGCGACCCGTCGAGGGAGAAGTGACGCATCAGCTCCCAGCGCCCGGCTGCGAAGAGGTGGAAGGCGCAGACGTTGCCGAGCCTCGCGACGCGAAGTCGCGCTCTGCCACCGTCCAGCGCGACCGAGTTGCAGTCGTCCGAGCGTCCGCGGGTCACGACCGAGACGACCGTCGGCCGGCCCTCCGGCGACCGCTCGAGGGCAAGCTTTGCCCAGTGCTCCTCGTCCCTCCAGAGCAGCAGCGCGCCGGCGTCGAATGTCGCTTCGAGCCGGGCGTCGAGCGTCGCCGCGAGCAGGAAGTCGCCCTCGACCGCGGCGACGAGAGCCGGTGCGCAGAGCACCGGCGGCGAGCCGTCCGGCGCCGCGAAGAGGTCGGTCCGCCGGCCTGCGGAGATCGCGAGCCGCCCGCCGTCGACGACCGCGGCGACCGGGCCGTGCAGCTCCGCGAGCTCGCAGGGGAAGCCGTCGACTCTCACCGAGCACCCGCCAGTGCGTCGAGCTCGGAGCGGGTCGGGAGCGAGGTCTGGGCTCCCGGACGCGACGCCGCGAGCGCGCCTGCGACGCAGGCTCGCCGAAGCGCCTCCTGGTACGCGCGGCCCTCGAGCAGCGAGACGACCAGGCAGGCGCTGAACGCGTCCCCGGCCCCGGTGCCGTCCACGGCAGTCACGGCAGGCGGCGACGCTCGCACGACCTCGTTGCCGTCTTCCAGCAGGACCGCGCCTTCGGCGCCGAGCGTCAGGCAGACGAGACCGTGCCGCTTCCCGAGCGCCTCCAGCTCGAACCGGTTGACGATGGTGATCTCCGCCTCGGGCGCTCCCGGACGGGCGGGAGCGGCGTTCAGGTAGACACGGCCCCGCGCCAGGTCTGCGACGCGCTGCACGACGTCGGCCGGGATCTCCTGCTGGCAGAGGACGCCGTCCACGCCCGCGACGTCGACGTCCTCGGGCCGCAGCTCGAGGTTCGCACCGGGTGCGACCACGATCTCGTTCTCGCCGGATGCGTCGACCGCGATCAGAGCGACGCCCGTCTCTCCCCCGCCGCGGCGCACCCGCGAGAGGTCGACGCCGGCTTCGCGCAGGCCCGCGAGGGCCTCGTCGGCGAACCCGTCTCCGCCCACGCATCCGATCATCCTCACCTCGGCGCCGAGCCGCGCCGCGGCGACCGCCTGGTTCGCTCCCTTGCCGCCGGGGACACGCGAGAACGTGGCGCCGGTCACGGTCTCGCCCGGCCGCGGTAGCCGCTCTGCGCGCGCGACGAGGTCGAGGTTGATCGAGCCGACGACAGCCAGCCGGACGGGCACCACCGCGTCCTAGGCGGCGAGCGCCCGGAGATCCTCGAGCCCTCGCCCGAGCAGGTTCTCGCGCAGGTCGAAGAGTCCGGCCCACAGCGAGGACGGGCCCGGCGCCGCGTCGATGCACGCGGCGGAGGTCAGCCCTTCGAGCGCGCGCACGAGCACGGCGAGCTCGAGGTACGCCTGCGCGACCCGCGTCGGGGCGACGCGGACGCCGGCGCGCGTCAGCACGGGCTCCCAGTCGAGCAGCTCGGCCCGTCCCGGGCCGCCGTACCAGGAGCGCCCCTCGGGCACCTCGGCCTCGAGCTCCAGGAGGTAGCGCTGGAGCGGCTCCTCGAGTCCCGTGAGCGCGGTCTCGACTCGGTCGGCGGCACGCCTCAGCGCAGCCTGCCGCCCGCCGGCCGTCGGTGGCTGAGCATCGCCGCGCGCCCAGCGCTCGAGCAACCGGCAGAAGGCCAGGGCGGAGATCTCGCACGCGCGGAGCTGCTGGATCAGGCGTCGCGCGGTGGCTGCCTCGGTGGCACACCCTTCGAGCACGTCGGCCCACGTCGGAGTCGGGATGAGGTGCGTCACGGCCACAGAGTAGTGCCAGTACCTACCGTAGGCAGTCCGCGCCGCGGTGCGATGGGAACCGAGCAAGCTGCGGAGCGACTCGCTCAGACTTCGACGATCACCGGCAGGACCATCGGCCGCCGGCGCGTGCGGTCGTAGACGATGCCGCCGAGCGCCTCGTGGAGATGCTCCTGCAGGAGCTTGATCTCGGTCACGTCGTCGCCGATCAGGTCGCGCAAGACGCGCGTGGCTTCGGCGCGCAGGTCCTCGAGGAGAGGCTCGGCCCCTTCGCCGAACCCGCGCGCGATCAGCTCGGGTGGTGCCGTCAGGCCGCCGCCGTTCTGAGAGGCGAGCGTCGCGACCACGATGAGGACGCCGTCCTCGGCGAGACGCCGTCGGTCGCGGAGCGCCACGTCGTGCACGTCCCCGACGCCGAGCCCGTCCACGAACGTGACGCCGGCCGCCACGTGGTCGACGATCCGCGGCACCCCGTCGGCGAGCTCGACGACGGTGCCGTTCTCCGCGAGGACGATCCGGTCCTCGGGGACGCCGCCCTCTCGTGCCAGCTGGGCGTGGGCGGCGAGCATCCGGAACTCGCCGTGCATCGGCATCACCGCCCGCGGCCGGGTGAGCCCGATGATCATGCGCAGCTCCTCGGCGCGGCCGTGGCCGGAGACGTGGACGGGAGCGTTGTCCTCGTGGAGGACCTCGGCGCCGGACTTGGCGAGGCGGTTGATCGCGTCGTGGACGCGCAGCTCGTTCCCGGGGATCGGCTTGGCCGAGATGATCACGGTGTCTCCGCGCTCGACCCTCACGGCGGGGTGGTCGTTGTAGGCGATCCGTGCCATCGCCGACATCGGCTCTCCCTGGCTGCCGGTGCAGAGGACGAGCTGCTCGTTGCGCGGCAGCTCGGCGAGCTCGTGCGGACGCATGATCAGGGCGTCGGGCGCGTCCATGTACCCGAGGCTGCGGGCGATGTTCGCGTTCTTCCGCATCGAGCGGCCGACGAAGGCCACCTTGCGCCCGCACTCGAC
The DNA here is from genome assembly GCA_963762675.1 of uncultured Thermoleophilia bacterium. Classification (GTDB taxonomy): domain Bacteria; phylum Actinomycetota; class Thermoleophilia; order Gaiellales; family Gaiellaceae; genus Palsa-739. Next base: position 1,218,656 of record CAVXLS010000003.1, read on the forward strand.
CGCCACGTCGACCGCCTGCTGCATCCGGTGGACGTTCGAGGCGAACGACGTCACGAGCACCCGTCCCTCCCGGTGCGGGATGATCTGGCGGAACGCCTCGCCGACGACGCGCTCGGATTCCGTGAAACCGGCGCGCTCCGCATTCGTCGAGTCGCCGAGGAGGAGGTCGACGCCACGGCTGCCGACCTCGGCCAGCTTTCCGACGTCGGTTCGCTGCCCGTCGACGGGCGTGTGGTCGAGCTTGTAGTCGCCGGTGTGGACGCAGAGTCCGCCGGGCGTCTCGAGCACCACCGCGGCCGCGTCGGGGATCGAGTGCGCCATCCGCACGAGCTCGACGCGGAACGGGCCGAGCTGCACCGGGTCGTCGCCGGGCGCCATCTCGCGGAGCTCGGCGTCTCGCAGCAGCCCGTGCTCGTCGAGCTTCGACTTCACCAGGGCGAGCGTCAGGCGGGTCGCGATCACGAGCGGCACGCGCACCTCGCGCATCAGGTACGGAAGGGAGCCGACGTGGTCCTCGTGGCCGTGCGTGAGCACGACGGCACGGATCATCGACTCCCGCTCGCGCAGGTAGCTGAAGTCGGGCAGGACGAGGTCGACGCCGAGATGCTCGTCTCGCGGGAAGGCGAGACCGGCGTCGACGACGACGATCGAGCCCTCCGCCTCGTAGACGGTCATGTTCTTCCCGACCTCTCCGAGGCCGCCGAGCGGGATGATCCGGCAGACGCCCACGAGACGCAGTCTAGTTGGGTGCTACGCGGAGGCCGCCGTCAGCATTCCGGCGCGCTCGAGGCAGGCCCGGATGTCGCGCAGCTCGGCGTCGGTCGGCTCCACCATCGGCAGGCGGTGGCCGCCGACCCCGTGGCCCAGCAGGTTGAGCGCCGCCTTGATCGGGATCGGGTTCGTCTGGACCTTCAGGAGGTCGTACGCCGGCGCGAGCTCGACGTTCAGCGCCCGCGCGCCGTCGACGTCCCCGCTGCGGTAGCGGCGGATCATCTCCTTCATCTGTGTGCCCCAGACGTGACCGATCACCGAGATCACGCCGACGCCGCCGAGCTCGAGGAACGCGAACGTGATGTTGTCGTCGCCCGAGTAGAGGTCGAGCCGCGTCTCCTGTGCGATGAACCGCGCCTGCTCGAGGTCGTCGTACGCCTGCTTGACGGCCGTGACGTTCTCGATCTCGGCGAGCCGCGCGATCGTCTCCGGCTCGATGTTGACGACGACGCGGGCCGGGATGTTATAGGCGACGACCGGCTTGTCCGTCGCGGCCGCGATCTCCTCGAAATGGCGGACGATCGCCCGCTGCGGCGGCTTGGAGTAGTAGGGAGTCACGACGAGCATGCCGTCGACGTCGAGCGCGTGTGCGCCCTCGGTCAGATGGACGGAGTGCGCAGTGTCGTACGTGCCGGTGCCTGCGACGATCGTGGCCCGGTCGCCGACGGCGTCCACCGCCGCTGCGAAGAGCTCGAGCTTCTCCTCGTCGGAGAGCGTCGGCGACTCGCCGGTCGTGCCGCAGACGACGAGCCCGTCGGAGCCGTTGTCGACCAGGAAGGAGGCAAGGTCGCGAAAGCTCTCGAGGTCGACGGAGCCGTCTCCGCGGAACGGCGTCACCATCGCGGTGAGGACCTCACCGAGCACCGGTCTCGATTCTACGGGCCGTACGCCGCTCCTGTCGCGACCTGCCACGGCTCGAACGGCCACGTCTGGAGCAGCGCATGTCCTACGCGAGGTCTACACGACCGTCAGGAGCACGTCCTCGAGCTCGCGAAGCGCGAAGAAGACACCCTCCGAGAACGTCGGATACGGCTGGATCGTGTCGAGCAGAACGTCGAGCGGCGTCGCGGAGCGGACCGCGAGCGTGAGCTGGCCGAGCCACTCCGCGGCTTGCGGTCCGACGACCACCGCGCCGACGAGCACGCGCTGCCGTGGGTCGGCGAAGAGGCGGAGAAACCCGTCCCGCTGCGGCTTCTCGTAGGTCGAGAGACGCGGCACGCCTCGCAGCTCGTACCGGGCGGTGACGAGGTCGTCGCCCTCGGTCCGCCCCACCGTCCCGACCTCGGGATCGGTGAAGATCCCGGCAGGAATCGCGCGATAGTCAGCCCGGGCCCGGCGGCCTGCCATATCCGCAGCGGCGATGCGCGCCTGGTACTTGCCGACGTGCGTGAACTGGGCAATCCCCGTCACGTCTCCGATCGCCCAGACGCTCTCGGCCGCGCGCATCCGCTCGTCGACGGCGACTCCACGCGGTCCGACCTGGACTCCGAGCTGCTCCAGACCGAGTCCCTCGGCGTTCGGACGCCGACCCGTCGCGACGAGGAGCCTGTCCGCGTCGAACTCCGAGCCGTCCGAGAGATGGAGCCGTGTTCCCCGCTCGACACGCTCGACGCCGACCCCGAGGCGGACGTCGATTCCCTCGGAGCGGAAGACGTCGGCCATGAGCTCGCCGGCCTCTGCGTGCACCCGCCCGAGCAGGCGTTCGCCACGCTCGACCACGGTGACGTGCGAGCCGAGTCGCGCAAAGAACTGAGCCAGCTCGGCTCCGACCGGCCCCCCGCCCATCACGGCGAGGCTCGCCGGGATCTCGTGCGTGCTCGTCGCCTCCCGATTCGTCCAGAACTCCACCGCGCCGAGCCCCTCCACCGGCGGGACGAGCGGCGACGATCCGCTGGCGACGACGAGTCGGTCGTACGGGATCTCCTCGCCGCCGACCTCGACGGCGCCGGGACGGGCGACGCGACCGTCGCCGCGCGCGAGCCGCACCCGCTGCTCCTCCAGCCAGCCGAGCTGGCCGGAGTCGTCCCAGTCGCTCGTCATCCAGTCCCGCCACGACCAGACGCCGGCGGCGTCGGGCCGCTCGGGCTCGAGGCCCGGAGCCCGCTCGAGCGACGACGAGAGCTCGGCGGCTCGAAGCATCGTCTTCGTCGGCATGCAGGCGTAGTAGGAGCACTCGCCGCCGACGAGGCGGCCCTCCACGAGCGTGATCTCGGCCTCGGCGTCGAGTCGGCGGAGAGCGCCGACGAAGTGCTCACCGGTGGAACCACCGCCGAGAACGACGACTCTCGTCACCTCCGCCCGCCCGGGTCGAACAGCGCCTCGAGCCCGATCGTCAGCCCCGCCGGCAGAGTCGCGAGCTTCTCGAGCACGAGCAGGACGCCGTACGCGAACGACTCGCGGCCGGTCGTGTCGTGACGGATCGTCAGCAGCTGACCCTCGCCGCCGAAGATCACCTCCTGATGCGCGACGAGTCCGGGGAGGCGCACGGAGTGGATGACGGGGTCTCCGCCGATGAGCGCGGCCGTCGCCTTCGCGGTCCCCGACGGCGCATCCCGCTTCGCCTCGTTGTGCAGCTCGATGATCTCCGCCCGCGGCAGGTACTCGGCCGCCTCGCGGGCGAAGCGCATCATCAGCACCGCGCCGACCGAGAAGTTCGGTGCCACGAAGAGGCGGAGGCCCCGCTCCGCCGCCAGGCCGCCGAGGGGCGCCGGGTCCCACCCCGTCGTGCCGACGACGCAGGAGACGTCCTGCTCGAGCGCCGCTCGAACGTTCCCTGGCGCCGCGTCGGGTGTCGTGAAGTCGACTGCGGCGTCGAGACCGTGCATGTCCGGCTCGTCACCGAGCTCGATTCCTCGCACGTCGTGACCGGCGGCCTCCAGCACGGGCACCAGCGCGCGGCCGACCTTCCCCTCGGCCCCGAAGACGGCGAGCCTCACGGCCCCGGCCGCCTTTCGCTCCCGCCCGGCGGAGCCGGGCTCCGCGAATGGCTGACGACGCTCGCGCCACGCTCCGATGTCCGGCGGGCCGCATCCGTACCCGCATGTACTGTCCCCGGCCCGCCGGACGGTCGATCACGATGCGAGCGACGCCGCCGGACCGTGAGCAAGCTCATGCCGCGGCCCGCTCGGCGAGACCGCGGTCCGCGCGTCCGAGCGCGCGTCGGAAGACCGACTCGTCCGGGCCGACGCCGGACGCCGACAGCCGCTCGGGCGGGAGCAGCACCGCCGCGAGCTCGGCCAGCTCGTCGCCGTCGACCGCATCGATCTCCGCCATCGCGCGCTCGAGCGTGAGCAGCTCGGTGTCCGAGACGAGCGACTTGCCGAGGCGGCTCATCCGGTTCGACGTCGACTCGAGCGAGAGCAGGATCCGCCCCTTGAGGTTCTCCTTCGCGCGCTCCAGCTCGCCCTTGCGGAGCTTCCCGGCGGCGATCTCGGCGACCTGCTCGACGCAGATCTCGACGCATGCACCGAGGTTCTCTCCCCGGGTGCCGACGTAGACGCCGACGAGCCCGGTGTCCGTGTACTGGGAGACGAAGCTGAACACGGAGTACGCCATCCCGCGCTTCTCGCGGATCTCCTGGAAGAGCCGAGACGACGCCGCGCCGCCGAGGATCCCGTCCAGGAGTGAGGCCGCGAAGCGCCGGCGGTCGGAGCGCGGGATGCCGGTCGCGCCCAGGCAGAGGTGGTACTGCTCCGTGTCCTTCCGCTGGAAGCGGACGCCCGGCTCCGGCAGGCGACCGAGCGGCCGGTGAACGCGTGCGCCGCGTCGCTCGGGAGCGCCCGTGCGGCGCTCGCAGCGCTGGAGGAGCGTGACGAGACGATCGTGCGCGATGTTCCCAGCCGAGGCGACGACGACGTTGCCGCCTCGGTAGGCGGCGCGGTGGTAGGCAGCGAGGGAGCGTCGGCTGACGCTGGAGATCACGTCGGCGCTGCCGATCACGGGGCGCCCGAGTGGATGTGCCCCGAAGACCGCCTCGGAGAAGAGGTCGTGGACGAGCTCCTGCGGCGTGTCCTCGTACATCGCGATCTCCTCGAGCACGACATCTCTCTCCTGGTCGACATCGGTGAACGCCGGCGCGAAGACCATGTCGGTCATGACCTGGAGCGCGGTCTCGACGTGCCGGTCGGGCACGCGGGAGTAGACGACGGTGTGCTCGCGGGAGGTGGCCGCGTTCAGCTCTGCGCCCATCGCGTCGAACGTCTCCGCGATCTGCTGCGCGTCGAACTGCCGCGAGCCCTTGAAGAGCAGGTGCTCGATGAAGTGGGAGACCCCGGCGCGGTCGTCGCGCTCGTCGCGGGAGCCGACCCCGATCCAGAACCCGAGCGCGACGGAGCGGACGCCCGCGATCCGCTCGGAGACGACACGCTCTCCCGAGTCGAGCTCGGTCAGGACGACCTTCTGCATCGCCTGATGCTATCCGCCGACTCGCGTTGCGCGGCCTTCGGCCGCCCCCGCCGCGCGAGGGTCCTTCGTCGACAGCCCTGCTTCGACGTTCAGACCGCGAACTCGATCCCGCCGCCGGTGCGCTTCGCCTCGTAGAGCGCCTCGTCGGCGACGCGGAAGAGCGTCTGGGCGTCCGAGGCGTTGGCGGGACATACCGCGCAGCCGAAGCTCGCCGTGACGTCTGCGAGCCGCTCGTCGTCGCTCGCCGCGAGGAGCCGTTGCGCTCGCTGGACGACTTCACGGGCGTCCTCCTCGTCGGCCTCGGCGAGCAGGAGCGCGAACTCGTCGCCGCCGATCCGGTAGGCGTCGTCCGGCTTGCGCAGCGCGCGCGAGAGGACCGACGCGAACGTCTGCAAGACCTCGTCCCCCGCTGCATGCCCGTAGCGGTCGTTCAGCTCCTTGAAGCCGTCGAGATCGGCGAGGACGAGGCCGAATGGTCGCGCGTAGCGGGTGGCCCGTGCCACCTCGCCGTCGAGCCGCTGCACGAACACGCGGCGGTTCAGGAGCCTGGTGAGCGGATCGTGGTCGGCGAGGAAGCGAAGCTCTCCGAGGTTCCGCCCCGACGTGAGAGCCGCAGCGGCGTCGTAGGCGAAGATCCGGAGCGCCTGCAACCGGTCGGCCGACGGCAGCAGCCGGTCCTCCGGGTTGTCCACCCAGATCAATCCCACGAGGGCGCCGTCGCCGTCGCGGAGCGGGACGAGCAGCCAGTGCCTGTTCCACGCCCACGGTCCCGAGCCGTTCAGCTGCGAGGCGTAGATCGCCGCCCCCGGCCCGATCCGGCGGCGGGCCTCCTCGTTCGTGAGGAGATAGCAGCCCTCGCGTCGAAATCGCCGGTCGAGAAGCGGCTCGATTTCCTCGAGATGGAACGGCGTCGTCAGCGGGGGATCGGAGAGGCTCCAGCCGACGGCCGCGTGCGGCACGAGCCGACCGGTCTCGGGGTCGAGGAGCGCCGCACAGGCGTTCTGGAAGCCGAGGGCGTCGCGGATGCCGGTGCAGACCTGCCGGAGGATCTCGTCGGCCGCCGGCTCGCCTGCGAGACGCGACGAGATGGCCAGCAGCTCCTCGAGCGCACGGCGATGGTGGGCGGCCTCGGCCGCCTCGCGCGATGCCTGGACGGCGAGGGCGGCGTGATCGGCAAGGGCGACGAGCACGTCGAGCTCCTCGTCGGTCGGTCGGCACCCGCTCGCCGGCTCGTCGAGCGAGATGATGCCGAGCAGGTGCCCGTCCTGGTGGCGCAGCGGCACGAAGAGGGCGTCCTCCGGATCCCAGGCGTCGGGGCCGTCCAGTCGCTCGGAGTCGGGAACGAAGCTCGCCGCCAGCTCGCTCCAGTCGAGGGCGCCCGACGGAATGACGTAGGCGCCACGACGCAGGAACCGGGGCGCGAGCAACCGATCCCACTCGGCACCGCTGCGCACACGTCCGAGGAGCGCCTCGCGCGCGCCTTCGTTGCCGTGGACGGTGGCGACGGAGAAGTCGTCCCATTCCGGCCGATAGAGGTTGATCGCGACCGTGCGATAGCCGAGCGACTCGCCGGTCACGCGCGCGATCGCGGCGAGAACCTCGGGAAGGTCCTCCTGCGCGCGCAGGAGGCGCGTCACCTCGAGCAGTCCCCGCAGTGGCGAGATCGGTGGGAGCAAGTTGGACATGCCGGCTCTCCGTCGTGGTAATCGGCAGCACGCCGCCCCGTCGTGAGGGCTCTGCCGCCGGCTGCCCCGATCGGAGGAGGTTCGAGCGCCCCACCCGAGGGACGCGGCCGGGCCCGCGCTCGCGTTCAGCCGCTGCCGCTCGCGCCGCTTGCGGTGCCGGCGCTTCCGCCGCCAGGCGGCACCTGCTCCACGACCTCGCACCCGCGGACGACGTCGATGCTGTCTACGACAGCCCGGTCATGGCCGGAGCCGCAGTCGACGACGTCACGTTCACCGTCCTGGGCGAAGATGGTGTCTGAGCCAGGCCCGCCGTCCAGGCGATCGGACCCCGCACCGCCGATCAGGATGTCGCGCCCCGGTCCACCGTAGATGGTGTCGTAGCCGTTGCCGCCGACGAGCGTGTCGTTCCCGCCATTCCCGAAGATCACGTCGTCGAAGCCGCCGCCGGCGAGATACTCGCTCTTGTTCGTCCCGACGATGCGCTGGCCGCGATGGTGCGGCGGCATCCCGCGCACGGGGTCCGACGGCTGCGAGGGAGCGACCAACGACCCGTAGGCGTTCGTCGCGGTCACGGCCACCCGCAGCGTCGAGCCGAGGTCGGCAGCGGTCGGCGTGTAGGCCTCTCGCGTCGCACGCGCGATGTCGCGACAGGCGGCGCCGGTCGCGTCGCAGCGCTGCCACTGGAGCGTCGTCGAGATCGGCTCGTCGCCGCCGAAGGTTCCGCCGCTCGCGATCAGCTGCCCTCCCAGCTCTGCGGTGCCGGAGATCTGCGGGCCGACCTGCGAGCTCGGGGCGAAGTGCGGCCTGTCGACGATCGGGAAGGTGTGGTTCGTGATCCCGACGGCGGAGCCGGCGACGTTCGTGCCCGTGATGTAGACGCGGATCGCGGTGCCGATGTCGTCTGTCGTGGGCATGTACGTGGTGGAGGTCGCTCCGGGGATGGCCAAGCAGGACGAGAGCGTCCCGTACGGATCACAGCGTCGCCACTCGTACGCGAACGTCAGCGGCGTCGAGCCCGTCCAGCTTCCGCTCGTCACGGAGAGGGTCTGTCCGACGAAGTTGTTCCCGACGATCGGCGGCGTCCTGCTCATGTCGGGCGCCGTCGCGGTCACGACGGCGCTCGCCTCCGAGAGCTGCCTGGCCGAGCCGAGGTCGTTCTTCGCGGTCACGAGGATGCGGAGCCGCCACTTGTAGAGGTCGGGGGTGATCGAGAGGAGGCTCGAGGTTGCGCCCGGGATCGTGTAGCAGTCGCCGTTCAACGGATCGGCGGGCTCGCACTTCCGCCACTGGAAGGTGTACGCGATCGGCAGGGACCCGGTCCACGAGCCCACCGTGGCCGCCACCCGCTGCCCCACCCCGGGAGCCGTCGCGCCCGTCGGGAGCACGATCGTCGGATAGGTCGTGTTGCCGGGTGGGCCCGAGCCGCCGCCGCTGGACGTCGGCTGCCAGTCCGGATCCGCGTTGCTCGTCCCGGAGTCGACGGTAGCCGGGGTGCCGGAGCCGTCGGAGGCGATCGTGTCCAGGTTGCCCGGCGTCCCGGTGCTCGCGTCCGAAGGGACGGCGAACACGATCTTCGTCCGGTCGGGCGAGAAGGCGGGGGTGTCGCCGGGGATGCCGCTCGCGGGGCCGAGTCGGGTCTGGTTCAGTCCCCCAGAGGTCATCGTGTAGAGAAGTGGGGCGCCGAGACCGTCCTGCGTCGACGAGTACACGATCGTGTCGCCGTCGGGCGACCAGCTCGGATGCCTGACGTCGCCGGTCGACACGCTCGTGCGCTGAACCGGCATCCCGGACGCTACGCCCGTGTTGCCGAGCGCGACGGTGAAGATCTGGTCGTGGCCGCTCACCGACCGTGTGAACGCCATCGTGGTCCCGTCGGGGGACCAGGCGGGGTCCATCTCGAGCTCGCCCGATGTCGCGAGCACCGCGGTCGCGCCACCCGAGCCGTCGGCGTTCGCCACGAAGATGTCACCGGACGTGGAGCTGGCGTAGGCGATCCGCAGGCCGCTGCTGGACCAGGTCGGCTGGGAGGCCGGCGGAGCGGCGACCTGAACCGGCGAGCCGCTGAGCGCGCCGCTGACGACCTGCTGGACGTCGACGGCCCCGGCAGAGGTGACGAAGGCGACCTTCGACCCGTCGGGCGACCAGACCGGGTCGGAGGCGTCGGAGATCGCCGTCACCGCGGAGCCGCCGGGGACGACGAAGCACACGTCGGAGCCGCACGTGTACGCGACGTAGCCGTTCGTGCCGAAGAACGCGCCTCGTGCCTCGTTACCGAGCGGCACGAGCGAAAAGAGAAGTCCCGCGACCACCGCGAGAACGGCCCTCCGACCGGAATGCACGCAGAGGGTTCTATCGCGTCCAACGGACCCGCGCCACCCCGGCCTCGCGATTCCGCCGGTGTGGCGCGGGCAGTCGGGTCTCAGCTCTCGCCGTCGTCCCGGCGGGGGCCGCGGCTGCGTCCGCCGCCACGCCGGCTGTCGCCGCGGCGTGGCCGCTCCTCTTCAGGCGGTCTCGGCGGTGCGTTCTTCGCGCGTTCGATCAACTCGTCCGGCTGGACGAGCCCACCGTCCTCGTGCTTCGCGATGAGCTTGAGCCCGATCCGGCCACGAGCCTTGTCGACCTCCTGCACGACGACGTCGACGACATCGCCGCGGCTCATCACGTCCTCGATGTGGCCGACCCGGCCGGGCCCGACGTTGGAGACGTGCAGGAGTCCGTCGGTGCCCTTCTTCAGCTCGACAAAGGCGCCGAACTGCGTCGTCTTCACGACCTTGCCGGTGTAGGTGTCCCCCACCTCCGGCTCCCTGGTCAGGCCCTGGATCGCGGCGATTGCGGCCTCGGCCTTCGTGCCCTCGGTCGCGTAGATGAGGATCGTCCCGTCCTCCTCGATGTCGATCTGCACCTCGTAGTCGGACTCGAGGCCGCGGATCGTCTCGCCGCCCTTGCCGATCACCATGCCGATCTTCTCCTGGTCGATCTTGATCGACGTGATCCTCGGCGCGTTCTCGGCCAGCTCCGGCCGGGACTCCGGGATCACCTCGAGCATCCGGTCGAGGATGAACTCGCGTGCCCTGCGGGCCTGCTCGAGCGCGTCGCGCATGATCTGCTGCGTGACGCCGGTGATCTTGATGTCCATCTGGAGCGCGGTGATCCCGTCGCGGGTCCCGGCGACCTTGAAGTCCATGTCGCCCAGGTGGTCCTCCGCGCCCTGGATGTCGGTCAGGATCACGTAGTCGTCGCCCTCCTTGACGAGGCCCATCGCGATGCCGCCCACCGGCGCCTTGATCGGCACGCCGGCGTCCATCAACGACAGGGTCGAGCCGCAGACGGAACCCATCGACGAGGAGCCGTTCGACTCGAGCGTCTCCGAGACGATGCGGATCGTGTAGGGGAAATCGTCCGTCGTCGGGATCACCGGCTCGAGCGCCCGCTGCGCGAGCGCGCCGTGGCCGATGTCGCGCCGCTTCGGGCCGCGCATGAAGCCCGTCTCCCCCACCGAGAACGGCGGGAAGTTGTAGTGGTGCATGTAGCGGCGCTCTGCCTCGAGGGAGAGGTCGTCGATCCGCTGACCCTCCTTCGCAGTCCCCAGCGTCAGCGAGCTGAGGATCTGTGTCTGGCCGCGGGTGAACAGGCCGGAGCCGTGCGCGCGCGGGTTGACCCCGACCTCGATCTCGATGGGGCGGATCTCCTCGGTGCCGCGGCCGTCCGGGCGCCGCTTCTCGACCGCGATCTTCTGGCGGACCATGTCCTTGTAGATCGACTCGCACGTCTTCTTGACGTGCGAGCGCGTCATGGAGTCCTTCACCGGCGGCAGCGCCTCGCCCGTCTCGGGATCCGTGGACAGCTGGCCGACCGGGAACGGCAGGTCGACCTCGTCGACGATCCGGTCGAACAGCAGCTGCCGCTTCGCCGATCGGAGCTGCTTCGAGTCCTGCTCGGCATCCGTGAGGGCACGCAGCTCTTGCCCGAACTGCTCCCGCACCGGCCCCTCGACGGCAGCCGTGCGCTGCTTCTCGAGCAGCATCGCCGTGGCCGCGCGGACCTGCGTCTGCCGGACGAGGTCCTCGTCGGTCGACTCCATCGTCACCGCGGGCGCGAGCCCGGAGACGAGCTCCTCGACGAACGCGCCTGCCTCGCGCAGGCCCACCTCGTGGATCCGCTGCCAGAGGGCGTGGCCGTGCTCGCGCTCCAACTCCTCCTTGAAGTCGAGGTCGAGCCACTTCGGCTTGCCGGCCTGGCGCCGCAGCTCTTCCTGCGCTTCGCAAAGCTTGACGATCTCGGCGTGGGCGAGCTCGAACGCACCGAGGATCGTGTCCTCCGGGATCTCTTCGGCGCCGGCCTCGACCATCGTCAGCGCCTCCTTCGTGCCGACGACGATCAGGTCGAGCGTCGAGGTCTCGCTCTCCTGCAATGTCGGGTTGACGACGAGGCTGCCGTCGATCAGCCCGACGCGCACGGCGCCGACCGGGCCTAGGAAGGGCAGCGGCGAGAGCATCAGGGCCGCCGACGCCCCGTTGATGCACAGGATGTCGTGGCCGGTGACCATGTCCGCGCTGAGAACGGTGCAGATCACCTGCACCTCGTTCCGGAACCCCTTCGGCCACAGCGGACGGATTGGCCGGTCGATCATGCGTGCGGTCAGGATCGCCCGTTCGGTGGGACGCCCCTCGCGCTTGAAGAAGCCGCCCGGGATCTTGCCGGCGGCGTACATCCGCTCCTCGACGTCGACGGTGAGCGGGAAGAAGTCCGCCCCCTCGCGCGCCTCGGCGCGGCCCTGAGCGGTGGCGAGCACCATCGTCTCGCCCGAACGGACGACGACGGCGCCGTCCGCCTGTTTCGCGAGCTTGCCGGTCTCGAAACCGATCTCCTGGTTGCCGATCTGGACGGAGACCTGCGCCCGACGCTCGGTCGCGATACTCATTCGATTGTCCTCCACTCTGCTTTCCGTGCTTGTGGAGGGCGGGAGTTTGAGTCAGCCCCGGCCGGCGCCTGCAGATCGCCGTGAGACTCGCTCAAACCTCCGCCCTCCTTGAGCGTAATGGGAGCTAGCGGCGCAGGCCGAGCTCCTTGATGAGAGCGCGATAGCCCTCGAGATCGTGCTTCTGGAGATAGTTCAGGAAGCGGCGGCGCCGTCCGACGAGGGTGAGCAGCCCGCGGCGCGAGTAGTGGTCGTGCTTGTGCTCGCGCAGGTGCTCCGTCAGCTCGTTGATGCGGCGCGTCAGCATCGCGATCTGGACCTGAGGCGAGCCCGTGTCGGTCTCGCTGCGGCCGTGCTTCGCGATGATCTCCTGTTTCGCTTCCTTGGTGAGGGCCATCCCGTCTCCTTCTTTCGTCGTCTCCCGAGCCTCCGCCGCGGCGCCGCCAAGGAACGCAGCGCGAGCCGAGCCTGGGTCGCGGGTAGGGTAGCGGATTACGGCATGGGGAGCGCGATTCCGCGAGGACAGCTGGGTGAGATCGTGCGGCCGGCGCGCGGGCGGAGCGGCACGTGGGCGGCAGTGGCGGCGCTCGCACCGGCCGCGTCGTGAGAGGCGTCCGCGTCGAGCCGGGCGTCGCTGCCGGACATCCGGCGACCGCGGCCGCAGGCGCCGAGATCCTCGACGAGGGCGGCAGCGCCGCCGACGCGGCCGTCGCCGCCTGCCTCGCCTCGTGCGTCGCGGAGACGGTGATGACGGGCCTCCTCGGCGGCGGTCACGCCGTCTATCTCGACGCCGAGCACGGGACGGCCCGCAACCTCGACTGCTTCTGCGCTGCACCGGGCCTCGAAGCGACAACACGGGGGACGGAGCTCGTGACGGTCGGGGTGCGGTTCGGCGAGGAGGTCGTCGACTACGCCGTCGGGCCGGGCTCCTGTGCCGTGCCGGGAGTGCCTGCCGGCCTCGAAGCGCTGTGGTCCGAGCACGGACGGCTCCCGTGGCCGCGCCTCGTCGAGCCGGCACTTCGCCTCGCGCGGGAAGGCGTGACCATGCCGCCGGCGCATGCGGCCTGCCTCGAGATGCTCGCGCCCGTGCTGACGCTCGATGCGGGGGCGCGGATCTACTCCCCCGGTGGCTCGCTCCTGCGGGCGGGCGAGCGCCTCGAGCAGCCGGGCATCGCAGTCGCGCTCGAGTCACTCGCGTCGGAGGGTGCGGCCGGTGCCTACCGTGGGACCATTGCCGAGGCGTTGCTCGAGCTCGGGGCCGAGCGCGGAGCCCTCGTCACGCGCGCCGACCTCGAGATGTACTCCGTCCACTGGAGTCGCCCCGTCGAGACCTCGTGGCTCGGTGCGCGCCTTCTCACGCGGGCCGGTCTCTCCAGGATCCCCGGCACCGTCCGCGTGCTCCCCCGGTTGCGAGATCTCTCGCCGGCCGCCCGTCTCGTCGCTCTCGTGACGGCGCTCGGCGTGGCCGCCGGGCCGGAGACGCACACGACGAACCTCGTCACCGTCGACGCCGCCGGCAATGCCTGCGTGCTCACGACGAGCCTCGGACTCGGCTCGGGCGACTATCTGCCCGGGCTCGACCTGCACCTGAACAGCATGCTCGGAGAGACCGACCTCCTGATACGTCCGCTCTCGCCAGGCGAGCGGATGGAGAGCATGATGGCGCCGAGTCTCGTCGTCGACGGCGACGGGCTCGTCCTCGCGATCGGCGCGGCCGGAGGCACGCGGTTGCGAACGGCGCTCCTCACCGTGACATCCGGGGTGTTGGACGAGGGCCTCTCACCGCAGGACGCCGTCGACCGGGCGCGCGTCCATCCCGCGGGCGACCTCGTGCATGCCGAGCCGGGCGCGGACGAGGACGGTCTGGCGACGCTCGAGACGACTGGACACCGCGTCCGCCGCTGGGCGGACCGTCACCACTACTTCGGCGGGGTGAGCCTCGTCGGCCGGACGGGACGGGCCGGCGATCCCCGTCGCAGCGGGGCTGCGCTTCCGGCCGGTTCGTCGGGCTGATCGTGCCCTGCGGCTGGGCGTCAGGTCGGCCGCGAAGCGGCTCGGGTGCGCGCGATGTCGTCGGCGATCGCGGCGACGAGCTCCGACTCCGACCCGAAGCGCGCCTGGTCGCGCAGCCGCGCCCAGAGCTCGACCACGACCCGCTCCCCGTAGAGGTCACGGTCGAAGTCGAGGATGTGCACCTCGACGCGACGCTCGACGCCGCCGAAGTGGGGGTTCGTGCCGATCGAGACGGCGGCGGGACGACCCAGCGCCTCCCCCGCGTAGACCCCGTCGAGCGGGACGAGAAGCTCCCTCGGGACGTCGAGGTTGGCGGTCGGGAACCCGAGCGTCGCGCCGCGACGGTCACCTGCGACGACGGTGCCCTCCACCTCCGGGGGACGTCCGAGCAGCTCGGCGGCGTGACCGACGTCGCCGGTCGCAAGGAGGTGTCGGACATGACTCGACGAGATGTTCTCGACCAAGGGCACCCGGCGGACGTCGAATCCGAGCCGCAGGAGTAGATCGAGGTCTCCCCCACGCCGACTGCCGAAACGGAACGTCTCACCGGCGGCGACGACCTCGGCTCCGGCAGGTCGTAGCACCGACTCGGCGAACGCTTCGGGGGCGAGCGTCGCCAGCTGCTCGTCGAAGCGGAGCAGCAGCACGTCCTCGACCCCCGCGGCTTCGAACAGTTCGAGCCGCCGCCGGGTCGTCGTCAGCAGCTCGACACCGTCGCCGAGCACGGCGCGCGGATGCGGGTCGAAGGTCACGACCGCCGGCCGGAGGTGGGCTGCGCGTGCGGCCTGAAGCACGCGGGCGTGCCCGCGATGGACTCCGTCGAACGTGCCGATCGCCACCGAGCGGCGTGCAGGCTCGAGCTCGTCGGCGCGATTGACGACGATCATGCCCCTCGCTCCTCCTTCCAGCGCGAGAGACGCACGGTCACATCCTGCTCGGACAGGAGAAGCTCCGGCTCGAAGCGGTCCGGCGCAACCGCGTCGCGAACTGCGAACGGGCCGACTTCGGTGCGGCGAAGTGTCCTGCAGTGGCCCCCGAGCGCCTCTGCGACGGCGCGGATGTACGTACCGGAACTGACCCGGAGGTCGAGCGTCACGCTGTCGCCTGTATACGCGATGACGTCGAGCGCGTGGACCGTCGAGCGCCGGAGCGGCATCTCCACCTCGACGCCGCGGCGCGCAAGTCGGTACGCGCGCTCACCGCCGATCTTCACCGCCGAGGCGGCGGGAATCGGCAGCTCGATCTCGCCGCGGAGGCCCGCGAGCCGACGTTCGAGCTCGTTCGGCGAGGGAGGCTCCAGCTTCTCGACGAGGTGGCCTTCCGGGTCTCCGGTCGAGGTGCGGCCCGTGAGGTCGACCTCCGTCACGTAGCGCTTGTCCAAGCCGACGAGCCATGGTGCCAGCTTAGTTGTCCTGCCGGACAACACGAGGAGAAGCCCCGTCGCGAACGGATCGAGCGTGCCGGCATGTCCGGTGCGGGCTCCCGTCAGTCGTCGGATCTGCGCCACGATCGCGAAGGACGACGGCCCGGCGGGCTTGTCGACGAGCGCGACGCCGGCGGGCTCAAGCGCGCGCGCGGGCACGTTGGGCGAGAAATCCCTGCCTGACGATCTCCGTGATCTCGTCGACCGACTTGTCGCTCGAGAATCCGGCTGCCTGTCTGTGGCCGCCGCCGTCGAACAGGCGTGCGATCGCGGAGACGTCCAGCTCGTCGATGCTGGCGCGGAGGGAGACCTTTCGCACCGGTCCCGTGTCGCGCGGAGGCTCCCTGATCAGCACGGCGAGCTCAGAGCCCTCGACGGCCCGCAGGTCGTCGATGATGCCCTCCGCGTACGGCTCGGCCGCGCCGACGTCGACGAAGTCCGTGCGGAGCAGGTACGAGACGACGATGCGTCCACCCTCCAGGACGGTTGCCCGCTCGTAGGCGCGGGCCCGCAACTTCACTCGCGCGAACTCGACCGACTCGTAGACCCGCTGGAAGACGCCGTGGACGTCTGCGCCGGCCTCGACCAGATCCGCGGCGAGCCTGAACGCCTTCGGGGTGGTATTCGTGTACTGGAACCGACCGGTGTCGGTCACGAGGGCGATGTACAAGGGCTCGGCGAGCTCGGGCGTCAGCTCGACGCCGAGCTCCCCGATGACGTCGCGCAGAACCTCACCCGTCGACGAAGCGTCGGCGACGACGAGGTTGACGTCGCCGAAGCGTGTGTTGTCGTGGTGGTGGTCGACGTTGAGGACGAGCGCTGCCCGCTCGGTCGCCGCCGGGTTGCCGATTCGCTCCGCCTTCGCGCAGTCCACGGCGACGAGCACGCGCTCCGGCAGGTCGTCCGGAAGCATCCGCAGGAGCCCGTCGAGCGCCATGAACCCGTACTCGGTCGGCAACGGCGAGTCTCCGGCCAGGTACATCTCGGCGTCCTTCCCGAGCGAGCGGAGCGCCAGCGTGGTCGCGAGCAGCGAACCGAGGGCGTCGCCGTCGGGATTCTCGTGCGAGACGACGACGAAGCGCTCGTGGCTCCGCAGCGCATCGGCGATCGCCGTCAGGTCAGCCGTCGTCTCCGCCATGTGTGTCCGGGGCGAGCTCGTCGATCAGTTTCGTCATGCGCACGCCGCGCTCGACCGAAGGATCGTACTCGAAGCTCAGGTGCGGGGTTCGCTTCAGCCGGAGCTCGCGGGCGAGCCGAGCCTGAAGCCGGCCCTGAGCTGCGACCAGACCGAGAAGGGTTGCCTTGCGCTTGCGTGCCGAGCCGAGAACGCTGACGTAGACCGTCGCCTGGCGAAGATCGGGCGCAGTGTCGACACCCGTCACGGTGACGAGCCCGATGCGAGGATCCTTCAGCTCGAGGAGTGCCTCGGCCAGAACCTGACGCACGGACTCGTTGACGCGGCGCATACGTTCGCTCATGAGACCATTCAAGCGGCTCGACCAGCCGGTCCCGCCGGCTCCTCGAGGGCATGTCGCATGCGGCCCAGGTCCCGACCGGCGCATACCCCCGCCCTTGGGCCGGGGTCGCGGTCCCTCCGCCCTCGGCTTCGACGGTACCGGAGACATGCACACCGGCGTCTTGCGACTCTCGTACGGGTGGCTCGCGAATGGCCGGCGTGGTCGCGCCCGCCCCCTGGCACGCGAGGGCTGACCGGACCCGTGTGCGGGCGGCGACAGGCTTTCAATCCTCCGGGTCGACGAGGAGTCGCTCCACCAGGGCGACCTCCCACTCCTGCCCCCGCAGCCAACGCTCTGCATCGTCGAGCAGACGCTCCGCCTCACGGTGCTGGCGGGCGACGCAAGCCACCGTGATCCGCGTGCGCTGCCAGACGTCGTGATGATCGACCTCCGCGACCGACGCCCCGAGGCGGTTCTGCAGTTGCGCCTTCGCCGAGCGGAGATGCCTGCGCTTCTCCTTCAGCGAATGCGCCACCGGGAAGTGGAGCTCGCACGTGAGAATGCCCACCCAGCCACTCGCCACGGCACGATTCAAGCGAACGCAAGGGAGGGACGCACACAAGAGGCGGACGGCGGCCGCCAGCCGACGTTTCCCGAAGGACGCCCGAGACGCGCGCAGCTCTCGTCGGCGCTAGCCGGCGGACGGGGCCTCGTCCAGCGACGTGCGCTCGATCTCGCGCGTCTCGAAGGCCTCGAGCACGTCGCCTTCCTTCACGTCGTTGAACCCGTCGAGCAGAATGCCGCACTCGAATCCCTCGGCGACCTCGCGAGCGTCGTCCTTGAACCGCTTGAGCTGTGAGATCGTCGTCGTGTAGATGACCGTGCCGTCTCGGATGACCCGGATGCTCGCACCGCGACGAACGACTCCGTGGGTGACCATGCAGCCTGCAATCGTGCCGAGGCGCGACACGCGGAACAGCGCCCGCACCTCCGCCTCGCCGATCGTCTCCTCCGTCTTGACGGTTGCGAGCTTGCCGACGAGCGCCTGCTCGATGTCCTCGGTCAGCTTGTAGATCACGTCGTACGTCCGGATCTCGACGCCCTCGCGCGCCGCGAGCTCGCGGGCCTCGGCGTTCGGGCGGACGCTGAAGCCGACGATGAGAGCGTCGGAGGCCGACGCGAGCATGATGTCGTTCTGCGTGATCGCGCCGACACCCGATGCGATCACGTTGAGCCGCACCTCGGGATGCTCGAACTTCGACAGCTCCGAGACGACCGCTTCGACCGAGCCGACGACGTCGCCGCGGACGATCAGGTTGAGGTCGGCGACCTCGCCTGCCTGCAGCTGCTCGAAGATGCCTTCGAGCGAGGCCCCGCTGGGCCGCGACGTGGCACGCTGCTCACGGCGCAGGCGCTCGGCGCGCCGATTCGCGAGCTCGCGCGCCTGACGCTCGTTCTCGACGACGTGCGCGAGTTCTCCCGCCCCGGGCGGCTTGTCGAACCCGAGCAGCTCGACCGGGTCGCCGGGACGGGCGCTGTCGAGCTTCTCGCCCTTGTAGTTGTGGAGAGCGCGCACTCGGCCGTGAGCGTCGCCTGCGACGATCGCATCGCCGACCTTCAATGTCCCGCGCTGGACGAGCATGGTCGCGACCGGCCCGCGGCCGATGTCGAGGCGGGACTCCACGATCGGGCCCGACGCCTCGGCGCTCGGGTTCGCGCGCAGGTCGAGCTCGGCGTCGGCGACGAGGAGGATCCGCTCGAGCAGATCGTCCAGGTTCTGCTTCGTCTTCGCGGAGACCTCCGAGACCTGCGTCGATCCGCCCCACTCCTCGGGCTGGAGGCTCTCCTGCGCGAGCTCGGCCTTCACGCGATCGACGTTCGCGTCGGCGAGGTCGACCTTGTTGACCGCGACGACGATCGGCACCTCGGCGGCACGCGCGTGCGCGATCGACTCCTTCGTCTGCGGCATGACACCGTCGTCGGCGGCGACGACGAGCACCGCGATGTCGGTCACCTTCGCGCCGCGGGCCCGCATCGCGGTGAATGCCTCGTGGCCCGGGGTGTCGAGGAAGGTGATCTTGCGGCCGTTGACGTCGACCTGGTAGGCGCCGATGTGCTGCGTGATGCCGCCTGCCTCGGTCTCGACGACGCTCGATTCGCGGATCGCGTCGAGGAGCGTCGTCTTGCCGTGGTCGACATGGCCCATGATCGTGACCACCGGCGGGCGCGGCTCGAGCTCCTCCTCGGCATCCTCGAACGCCTCCGGCTCGTCCTCTTCGTCGGCGGCGTGCCGGACCGTGACCTCGCGACCCACCTCGGCCGCGATCAACTCGACCTCTTCGTCGGTCAGGGACTGGGTGGCCGTCCGCATCTGGCCGAGGCCCATGAGGATCTTGATGATGTTCGGCATCGGGACGCCGAGCGCCTGCGAGAGATCGCGGACGCTGACCCCGGACTCGACTGCGACCGGCCCCGTGGGCTGAGCCGGGGCTGCCTGCGGCCGGCTCTCACGGCGCGGGCCGTCCTGGCGTGCCTGGCGCTGGTCCCGCGGGCGAGCAGCCTGGTTGTCGATGACGACGCGGCGCCTGCGGTTGCCGGGGCCGCCGCCGCGCGGACGAAGCGGCCGGTTCGGTTTGTTTCCTCCGTTAGCCATTCGACTCCCTAGCCATGAGCTCCTCAGTGTAAAGACGTACGAGAGCAGGATCGACCCGGACGGTCGTGCGCAACGCCCGCGCGAATCCCCCGCGCGCGGCGGCCCGCTCGAAGCAGGCGAGGCTCGGACACGTGTACGCGCCGCGCCCCTGCTCCCGCCGGCCCGCGACGAGAACACCGTCGCGCACGACGAAGCGGATCAGCCCCGGCTGAGGCGCACGCCTTCCGCAACCGGCGCACCGCCGCATCGGCGCCGCCGCTACTGCCCCTGCCGCGGCTCCTCCTCCGACTCGGCCGGAACCACCGCCGCCACGCTCTCCGCCTCCGCCTCCGCGGCCCCGGCGTCCGGCGCCGCCCCCGGCTCGTCGGTGCGAGGCGCTGCCTCGCTCGCCGCACCGACGGGTTCGAGCGTCGCGTCCTCCTCCTCGCCGGTCTCCTCGGCCCGTGGGCCGCCGACGCGATCGGAGCCGGTGCCCTCGAGCGCCTGGTGAGCCGGCACGCCGCAGAAGCGGGAGCCGGGCAGCGCCGCGTTCGGGCAGCGCTTGCCGTTCGAGAGAATCGCGGAACAGCGGCCCGAGACGTCCTCGACCTCCCCGTCGCCGCCGCCGAAGGCCGCCTCGGCCTCCGCCTGCGCGAACTCGGTGTCGGACTGGATGTCGATCTTCCAGCCGGTGAGGCGCGCCGCGAGGCGGGCGTTCATGCCCTCCTTGCCGATCGCCAGCGCGAGCTGGTCGTCGGGGACGACGACCGTCGCCTCCTTCGCGTCGTCGTCGAGGTAGACCTCGCGCACGCGGGCGGGCGAGAGCGCCTTCGCGACGAACCGTGCCGGCTCCGGATTCCACGGAATGATGTCGATCTTCTCGCCGCGCAGCTCGGAGACGACCATGCGCACGCGCGAGCCGCGCGGACCGACGCACGCGCCGACCGGATCGACGCCCTGGGCATGCGACTCGACCGCGATCTTCGAGCGGTACCCCGGCTCCCGCGCGACGCCGCGGATCTCGACGAGCCCGTCCGCGATCTCGGGCACCTCGAGCTCGAAGAGCGTCTTGATCAGCTCCGGATCGCGCCGGGAGAGGATCACCTGCGGCCCCTTCGTCCCGGACCTGACCTCGGTGATCACCGCCTTGATGCGCGAGCCCTGCTCGTACCGCTCGCCGTCGACCTGCTCGGAACGGGGCAGCAGCGACTCCACCTTGCCGAGGTCGACGAGGACGTTGTTGCGGTCGCCGGCCTGCTGCACGATGCCCGTGACGACCTCGCCGACGCGGTCGATGTACTCGTCGTACATCATCCGCCGCTCCTCCTCGCGGATCCGCTGCAGGATCACCTGCTTCGCCGTCTGTGCGGCGATGCGCCCGAAGCCCTCCGGCGTCACGTCCGCGCGGCGGACCTGATCCTCCGGGACATCGGACCAGTCGATCTCGAGGTCGTCGTCGGAGATCAGCGTGTGCTGGCGCTCACCGGTCTCCTCTTCGAGGCGCTCCAGCTCTTCGAGCTTGCGCTCGCGGGCCTCCTCGATCAGACGCACCTCGACGTCCGCGGGCAGCTCGATCGAGTACACGCGAAAGTCGCCGTTCTCGTCCATCTCCACCGTCGCATGGCGCGCGGCCCCGGGCGTCTTCTTGTAGGCGGCGAGGAGGGCGTCCTCGAGGGCGGAGACGAGCGCGCCCTCCTCGATGCCCTTGTCGCGCTCGATCTCGTGGACCGCCTCGATGATCTCCTGACTCATCTCCTACCCCTCGTCGATCAGGTTGCCCCGCACGACCGACGCGTACGGGATGTGCTGGCGCTCGACGCCTTCGGCGTCGAGCGCGAGGAACTCGGGCTCGGCCGCGGCGATCGTTCCCTTGAACTTGGAGCGACCGGCGACCGGCTCGGCTATCCGTAGGGAGACGCGCCGCCCGACGAAACGGGCGAAGTGCTCCGGTCGTCGCAACGGACGCTCGACGCCGGGGGACGAGACGTCGACCGTGTACTCGCGCAGATAGTCGCGCAGGAGCTCGGTGACGTGGCCGCAGAGCGCGTGGTCGACGCCCTCCGGGTGGTCGACGTAGACGCAGAAGCGAGTCGGCGTCACGAGTTCGACGGCGAGCACCTCGACGTCCGGCAGGTCCTCGGCGACCCGCGGTGCGATCTCCCGCTCCAGCTGCTTCTCCCGTTCGAACGTCGTCGCCATCCCGTGTTCCGACCCTTCTCCTCACGAAAAAGGGGCGCCGCGCGCCCCACTTCTCCAACCGGCGAAATGTGGTGCAAGGAGGATAGCAAAGCCGCTGCTATTCCAGGACTTCGCGGGCGCAGCCGAGAGGCGCTCCGCCGTCCGTGCGGCTCAGACGTCGAGGACGATCGTCACCGGGCCGTCGTTCACGAGCTCGACCTGCATGGCGGCGCCGAAGGCGCCTGTCTCGACCGCGATGCCGAGCTCGCGCAGCTCGCTGCAGAAGCGCTGGTACAGCACATCCGCCTGCTCGGGTGGAGCCGCGTCGACGAAGCTCGGCCGATTGCCCTTCGCGGTGTCCGCGATCAACGTGAACTGGGAGACGACGAGCGCGGCGCCTCCGACGTCGAGCAGACTGCGGTCGAAGCGACCCTGCTCGTCGGGGAAGACACGGAGGCGCCCGATCTTTCCGGCGAGTCGCGCCGCGTGCGTCTCCCCGTCACCGCGCGCGACGCCCAGCAGGACGCAGAGGCCCGGCCCTGTCTCGCCAACGGTCGCGTCGTCCACGCGCACGCGCGCCGAGCTCACCCGCTGGCACACGGCCCTCACCTAGTCGAGCTCGCGGATACGGGAGCGGTACTGCGTCGAGCCCGGCCGGAGCGAGCTCGCGAGCTTGTAGTGCCCGTTCGCCTCCGCGTCGCGTCCCTGCTTCTCGAGGCACCGCCCGAGCGCGTAGTGCGCGTAGTCGTTCACCGGCGAGAGCTCCAGGAGCTTGCGGAACTCCGACTCGGCCTCTTGCCAGCGGCGAATCCGGAAGTAGGCGATGCCGAGCGCCTCGCGGATCGACGCCTTCTCGGGCTCGCGCCGCTTCGCCTTCTCGAGCGAGACGGTCGCCTGGGCGGCCATCCCCTTCTTCAGGTGGGCGCGGCCTCTCTGGAAGAGGGTGTAGGTCGACTCGCTCATGGTCGCTACCGCGTCGACTCAGCCGAGCAGCCTCTCGACCTCGTCGAGAATCGCCGCCGCGATCTCCTCCTTCGGCGCCTTGCGAAGCGCCCGCTCGCCCACCGCCGAGACGAGCGTCACCTCGTTGTCGGTCGAGTCGAAGCCGATGTCCGGCCGAGCGACGTCGTTGAAGACGAAGAGGTCGGCGCCTTTCCGGGCGAGCTTCTCGCGTGCGCGCGCGAGACCCCGCTCACCCTCGTCCGCGGCGAACCCGACGAGCACCTGACCGTCGCGGCGATGGGCTCCGAGCTCTGCGAGCACATCGGTCGTCGGCTCGAGCTCGACCGTCCAGGCGGTCGCGTCCTTCGGGCGCTTCGTCGTCAGCACCTCCGCCGGGCGGTAGTCGGCGACCGCGGCGGCCATCACGACGACGGACACCTCCGGCGCGCGGGCCAGCGCCTCGTGCTCCAGGTCGGCTGCGCTCGGCGTGTCGACGACGTCGACTCCGGGCGGGGAGGCGACCGCGAGGTTCGCACCGAGGAGGGTCACGCGCGCACCGCGCCGCCTCGCCTCCGCGGCGATCGCGACGCCCATCCGACCCGAGGAGCGGTTGCCGACGAAGCGGACGGCGTCGAGCGGCTCGCGCGTGCCGCCCGCCGAGACGAGCACCCGTACGCCGGCGAGCCGTCCCTGACCGGCGAGAAGCTCCTCGGCGCCCCGGACGATCTCCGCAGGCTCCACCATTCGCCCGACCCCGAGCTCCCCCTCCGCCGTCTCGCCCTCGTCCGGTCCGGCGATCGTGACGCCGCGGGCCTGCAGCGCCTCGACGTTCGCGCGAGTGGCAGGGTGCGACCACATGCGCGGGTTCATCGCCGGCGCGACGAGCACCGGGCCGCGGTGCGCGAGCGCCGCCTCGGTGAGGACGTTGTCGGCCAGTCCGTGCGCGAGCTTCGCCAGCGTGTTCGCCGTGCAGGGCGCCACGAGCAGGAGGTCGGCACGCGTCAGGTGGAGGTAGACGTCGTCGCCGGGCGGGCGCCGCGCGAGTGCGCGGAAGGTCTCGTCGCTCACGAAACGCTCGGCGCCGGGAGTGAGGAGCGGGACGACGTCGTGACCGGCCCTCACGAGCAAACGGCAGACCTCGCAGGCCTTGTAGGCGGCGATGCTCCCCGTCACCCCGAGCAGGACGCGAGCCATGGCCCCATGATGCCTGTCGCGCGGTGCGCGGGTCGTGCCGCTACGAGGTGTAGTTGTACTTGAGCATGCCCTCGGCGACCTCCTCGAGAGCCATGGTCAGGTAGTTCTTCGACCGCGACTCCACGAGCGGCGGCAGATTGTCGCCGAAGGTGCCCTCGCCGAGCTGGTGGTGGTAGTTGTTGATCTGGCGGGCCCGCTTCGCCGCCACGATGACGAGGGCGTAGCGGGAATCCACGTGCTGGAGCAGGTCGTCGACGCGAGGTTCGATCATGGCCGCGCCATGGTACCCGCAGGAGCAAGGGACCGGGCGACGATCCTCCGCAGCTCCTCGACCGCCCGCTCGAGGTCGTCGTTCACGATCACGTGGTCGAAGCGTTCGGCGACGCGGAGTTGTTCGCGCGCGACCCGGAGGCGCTCGCCGATCTCGCCCGCGCTCTCCGTCGCGCGCTCCCGCAGCCGGCGCTCCAGCTCCGCGATCGGCGCCGTGACGAAGATCGTCATGGCGTCGGGTACGCGGTCGGCGACGGTCAGCGCCCCTTCGGTCTCCAGCTCGAGGACGCAGACGCGCCCGGCTTCTGCGATGCGCTCGATCTCCGACGACAGCGTCCCCGAGCGCTGACCCCAGGGAAAGACGTGGTACTCGAGGAACTCGCCGAGCGCGAGGCGCCGGTCGAACTCCTCCGGCGAGAGGAAGTAGTAGTGGACGCCCTCCTCCTCGCCCGGTCGCCGCTCGCGCGTGGTCGCCGAGACGGCGAGCTCGAGCTGCGGGAACCGCTTCAGCAGCCGCTCGATGAGCGTTCCCTTGCCGGCGCCCGACTGGCCGGTGATGACGACGACAGGCTTCCCGGTCATGACCGGGAAGCCTAGTGGGGCGGCGCCTTCGCCGCTCGCTGGTCTAGGCGATTCGCGCAGCGAATCCCTAGCGGTTGAAGAGGCCGATCAGCTCCGTGCGCTGCCGGTCGGAGAGCCCGCCGACCGTCTTCGACTGGCTGATCCGACAGGCGTTCAGGAACCGGGCCGCCTTCACGCGCCCGAACTTCGGGACCACCATCAGGATGTCGATCACCTTGGCGGTCGAGACGTACTCGGGCGGGTTGCCGAGGATCTGCTCGATCCCGACCTTGCCCTCCTTGAGGTCCTTCTTCAGCTTCGCCCGCCTGACCCGGACGTCGTTCGCGCGCCTGAGAGCGTCCATGCGCTGGTCGAGGGAGCGCAGCGGTGCGTGCGCCTGGGTCTTCGCTGCCGCCATCGGAGCGCCGATCTTACCAACGCGCCGCCCCGCATTCAAGCGGGGACTTTTCGCCCCATGTCCAGCCTTTTTCTCGGCAGGTGCGCGAGTCCGTACGCGT
The DNA here is from genome assembly GCA_963762675.1 of uncultured Thermoleophilia bacterium. Classification (GTDB taxonomy): domain Bacteria; phylum Actinomycetota; class Thermoleophilia; order Gaiellales; family Gaiellaceae; genus Palsa-739. Next base: position 1,243,622 of record CAVXLS010000003.1, read on the forward strand.
CGTCTGGCTTGGCGACACCCGCCTCGCCCGCGGCCGCGACGAGCTCGGCCCGCACTCGCCGGGGCGCATCCGGGTCGCTGAAGAGCACGGTTCCGAGCGCGACATGACGGGCTCCGCATGCGACGAACTCCAGCGCGTCGCGCCCCGTCTCGATGCCGCCCATGCCGACGATCGGGAGCGCCGTCGCCGCGTAGCAGGCCTGCACGGCATGGAGAGCCACGGGTTTCAGGGAGGGACCCGAGAGTCCTCCGGACCCCGGGCAAGCACCGGCCGTAGCGTCGGATCGAGCGCGGTCGCACGCAGCGTGTTGACGAGCGAGAGCCCGTCGGCGCCCGCGTCTGCGAGGGCACGCGCGACCGTGGCGACATCCGGATGGGCCGCCGAGAGCTTCGCGTAGAGGGGCAGCCGCGTCGCCTCCCGGCACGCGACCACGATCTCCGCGGCCGACTCGGCTGCCTCGTCCACGTTCGGACACGAGAGGTTCAGCTCGATCGCCGCGATGCCGGTGCGGTCGAGGACGCGACACGTCTCGGCGTAGTCCTCTGCGCAGAATCCCCCGACCGAGACCCAGATCGGTATGTCGAGCTCACTGGCCAGACGCGGGAGCGTTTGGCCGAGGAAGGCTTGCCTTCCGGGATTCGCCAGCCCGATCGCGTTCAGCATCCCGTGGGCCGTCTCGGCGATCCGCGGCGGGGCGTTGCCCTCGCGCGGCAAAGGCGTGATCGTCTTCGTGACGAAGGCATCCAGCTGCAGGGCCACGTCGGGTGCGACGAGCGCGTCGAGGCAGCCGCTCGCGTTGAGGAGCATCAGGCGGCGACCTCCACGGCGCTGCGCGTCCTCGCCGCGGCCAGGACCGGCCCCTCGACACAGAGGCGCTTCAGCTCCCCGTCGATCTCGACGGCGCAGCCGTAGCAACCGCCGTAGCCGCATGCCATCGGCGCCTCCCAGGCGAGCTGCGCGTCCGGGCAGAGCGCGGCCACCGCCCGGAGCATCGGCTCCGGCCCGCAGGCGAGAACGTCGTAGCCGGGCCCGATCAGCTCGGTGACGAGGACGGGGTCGATCACGACCTCGGCGTTCGGCAGCAGCGCCGCGGCCTCCGCGTGCGCGGACGAGCGGAATCCGAGGAGCGCAGGCGCGTCCAGCGCCTGCGCCAGGTACGGGAACGGCGCGACACCGATGCCGCCCCCGACGAGGAGCGGTCTCGCGACGTCGAGCCGGAAGCCGTGGCCGAGGGGACCGAACACGTGGATCTCGTCGCCGCGCCGAAGACGGCACAGCGCGTCCGTTCCCGGGCCGACCGGCTCGAGGAGGAAGGCGAGCTCTCCCGGCGGTGCGAGGCAGAGCGAGAGCGGCCGCGGCAGCAGCCTGCCGGGCGCCTCGAGCATGAAGAACTGGCCCGGCGCCCCCGGGTCGAGCCCCCGCGGTCGAGCCGCAACAGCGTGTACGGCCCGAGCGGCTCGGAGCCGGTGACGCTACGCCGTTCTCTGCTCGGCATCGATTCGCTCCTGCAGCGAGAGCGCCTGCTCGGCCCGCGCGTTCGCGATCGCGTGAACGGCGGCTGCCGCGCCCGACAGCGTGGTGATGCACGGGACGCGCCGGGCGAGCGCGGCCTCGCGAATCGCGTAGCCGTCGGAGCGTGCGTTCCGTCCCTCGGGTGTGTTGATCACGAGGTCGCAGCGCCCGCGGCGGATGAGGTCGATGACCGTCGGCTCGCCCTCCTGAGCCTCGCTCAGCTTGCGCACGGGCTCGACCTCGATCCCGGCGGCGCTGAAGGTGCCGGAGGTTCCCTCGGTCGCGTAGAGCTTGAAGCCCAGGCCGACGAGCGTGGCGGCGATCGGGACGGCGGCCGGCTGGTCGGGCGGGCGGATCGAGATGAACACGGCTCCCGAGCGCGGCAGCGTCCGTCCGGCCGCCCGCTCCGCCTTGTCGAGCGCGGTCGGCAGGTCGGCCGCGCTCGCCATCACCTCGCCGGTCGAGCGCATCTCCGGCCCGAGCACGGGATCGCTGCCGGGGAAGCGCGCGAAGGGCAGCACCGCAGCTTTCACGCTCCACTGCTTCGGCGGGCCCTCTTCGCGCAGGCCGAGGTCGGCGATGCGCGCTCCCAGCGCGAGCCGGCACGCCGACGCAACGAGCTCGACGCCCGTCGCCTTGCTCACGAACGGCACCGTGCGCGACGCGCGAGGGTTCGCCTCGAGCACGTAGACGTCACCCTCGGCAGTCACCGCCAGCTGGACGTTCAGCAGCCCGACGACGCCCAGCGCGCGGCCGAGGATGCGCACGATCCGCTCGATCTCCGCGGTCTGCGTCTGCGACAGGCTCGGCGCCGGGAGGACGCACGCGGAGTCGCCCGAGTGCACACCGGCCTCCTCGACATGCTGCATCACGGCGGCGACGTACGTGTCGACGCCGTCGCAGAGGGCATCGACGTCCACCTCGACCGCGTTCTCGACGAAGCGGTCGACGAGGACACGCCCCAGCGGAGTTTGCGGCCGGCGCTCCCGCGGTCTTCCCGCCGGGCGCCGGCGGCTTCGCTGCCGGCGCGTCCAGCGCCAGCACGGGCATCGCTCGTACCTCCTCGTCCGAGTAGCAGACGCGCATCGCGCGTCCGCCGAGGACGTACGAGGGACGGATCAGCACCGGATAGCCGATCTCGTGCGCGATCCGTACCGCCTCGTCCTGCGAGGAGGCCATCCCCCACGCCGGCGAGCGGAGGTCGTGGGCCCGCATCAGGCCCGCGAAGCGCTCCCTGTTCTCCGCGAGGTCGACCGCGTCGAACGGCGTGCCGAGGATGCGGTAGCCCGCCTCGTCGATCGCGCGGGCGAGCTTCAGCGGCGTCTGGCCGCCGAACTGGATGACGACCCCTTCCGGGCGCTCACGGTCGCAGACCGCCAGCACCGACTCCGTATCGAGCGGCTCGAAGTAGAGGCGGTCGGACGTGTCGTAGTCGGTCGAGACCGTCTCGGGGTTGCAGTTGACCATCACCGCCTCGTAGCCCAGCTCGCGGTAGGTGGTGACGGCGTGGACGCAGCAGTAGTCGAACTCGATCCCCTGCCCGATCCGGTTCGGGCCGGAGCCGAGGATGACGACGCGCGGCCGGTGACCCGTCGGCGGCGCCTCGTCGACCTCGCCCCAGGTCGAGTAGTAGTAGTTCGACGCCGCCTCGACCTCGCCGGCGCAGGAGTCCACCCGCCGGTACGCCGGCCGGACGCCGCAGGCGCGGCGCCGCGCCCGGACCGCGGCTTCGGGGACGTCCGCGGCCTCCGCGATGTCGGCGTCCGAGAGCCCGTGCCGCTTGAGCGTGAGCCAGTCGCCCGCGACGAGCTCGTCGATCGGCCGGGCGGCAACCCGCAGGCCCTCCTCGCTGCGGGCGATCTCGTCCTGGAAGAACGGGTGCACGTCGTCGGGGACGTCCGCGAGTCGCTGCCACGGCGTCGCGGCGCCGGCGTCGAGCTCGCGGGAGCGCATCGCCTTGCGGAACGCCTCGGCGAAGGTGCGGCCGATGCCCATGGTCTCCCCGACCGACTTCATCTGGGTGCCGAGCGTGCGATCGGCGCCCGGGAACTTCTCGAACGCGAAGCGGGGGAACTTGACGACGACGTAGTCGAGCGTCGGCTCGAAGCTGGCGGGCGTCGTGCCCGTGAGGTCGTTCGGGATCTCGTCCAGGGTGTAGCCGACGGCGAGCTTCGCCGCCACCTTCGCGATCGGATAGCCGGTCGCCTTCGAGGCGAGCGCCGACGAGCGGGAGACGCGCGGGTTCATCTCGATCACGCGCATCTCGCCCGTCTCGCGACTGCGGGCGAACTGGATGTTCGAGCCGCCCGTGTCGACGCCCACCGCACGGATGACGGCCACGGCGGCGTCGCGCAGCTCCTGGTAGGCCTCGTCGGGGAGGGTCATCTGCGGCGCCACCGTCACCGAGTCGCCGGTGTGCACGCCCATCGGGTCGAGGTTCTCGATCGAGCAGACGATGACGACGTTGTCCACGCGGTCGCGCACGACCTCGAGCTCGAACTCGTCCCAGCCGCGCACGGACTCCTCGACCAGCACCTGTCCGATCGGGCTCTCCCGCAGGCCGATCTCCACCTGACGCAGGAGCTCGTCGTGCGTCGTCGCGAAGCCGCCGCCGTGCCCTCCCAGCGTGAACGCCGGACGCACGACAGCGGGAGGCACGACGTCGACCAGGTCGTCGATCGACGTGACGATCGTCGAGGCCGGCACCTTGAGCCCGCAGGACTCGACCGCCTGCTTGAAGAGGCGCCTGTCCTCTGCCCGCTCGATCACCGCGAGGTCGGCGCCGATCAGCTCCACGCCGAGCTCTGCCAGCACCCCGGACTTGGCGAGCTCCCGGGCGAGGTTCAGGGCGGTCTGCCCTCCCATCGTCGGCAGCAGCGCATCGGGCCGCTCGCGTCGGAGGACGTCGGCGACGCCCTCGGGGTCGAGAGGCTCGAGATAGGTGCGGTCGGCGAAGCCCGGGTCGGTCATGATCGTCGCCGGATTGGAGTTGACGACGATCGTGCGGAACCCGTCCTCCCGCAGCACCTTCAGCGCCTGGCAGCCCGCGTAGTCGAACTCGGCCGCCTGGCCGATCACGATCGGCCCCGAGCCGACGATGCAGATGCTGTGGAGGTCGGAGCGCCTAGGCATTCGCGACCTCGTCGACCCAGCGCTCGAGCAACGGCCACGCGTCGTGCGGCCCCGGCCCCGCCTCGGGGTGGAACTGGAGCGAGCGCGCTCGCAGCTCCGGGAACTCGAGACCTTCGACCGTCTGGTCGTAGAGGGAGACGTGCGTCGCCTGCTCGGCGCCGCTCGCCCGCACCGCGAAGCCGTGGTTCTGGCTCGTGACGAGCACGCGACCGCTTCGGCGCTCCAGCACCGGATGGTTCGAGCCGCGGTGCCCGAACGGGAGCTTGAACGTCTCGTGGCCGGTCGCGAGCGCGAGCAGCTGGTGGCCGAGACAGATCCCCAGCACGTGCGTGCGTCCGACGAGGTCGCGCACTCTCGCCGCCTCCTCGACGAGCGGCTCGGGGTCGCCCGGGCCCGGCGAGAGAAGAACGCCGTCGTAGCCGGCGAGCTCCCCCGCGTCGGTGTCGTGCGGGTACACGGTGACCGCTGCACCGGCCTTCGCGAGCCGCCGCAGCACCGAGCGCTTGACGCCGTAGTCGACGCAGGCGATCCGGGCTCTGCCCGAACCGGTAAACCCGTACGGCTCCTTCGTCGAGACCCCTGCCACGAGCGCACGGCCGTTCATCGGAGGAGTGACGCGCGCAAGTTCCACGGCTTCGTCGACCGTCATCGCGTCGCCGGCAACGGCGACGCCGGGCATCGAACCCTCGTCGCGCAGCCGCAGGACGAGAGTGCGGGTGTCGATCCCGGTGAGCGCGACGACCCCGTGCTCGCGCAGCCAGTCCGTCCACGCGGGACCTCGCGCTTCACGCATCAGTACGGCTCGTGCGTGCGTGGTCGCCGACTCGGACCGCTCGTCCTCGACGCCGTAGTTGCCGATCATCGGCGCGGTGAAGCAGACGAGCTGCTCCGCGAAGCTCGGGTCGGTGACGGCCTCCTGGTAGCCGGACATGCCCGTCGTGAACACGGCCTCACCGGCCGCGACGCCGTCGGCTCCGACCGACTCGCCGCTGTAGGCCGTTCCGTCTGCGAGAGCGAGAAAGCCGCTCTTACGCGCGGTCACGGTCATCCCTCGTGCACCACCGCTCCGCCGGCGACCGTCAGCGCGATGCGTCCGGTCAGGGTCGCGCCGAGCAGCCACGAGTTCCGGGAGCGCGAGCGGAAGGGCTCGTCGCCGACACGCCACTCGCTCTCGAGATCGAGCAGCACGAGGTTGCCGAGCGAGCCGGAGGCGATCCGCGGTCGGTCGATCCCGTAGATCCGTGCCGGGCCGGAGGACATTCGCTCGAGCAGCGTCTCGAGCGGAAGCAGGCCGGGCTGCACGACCTGCGTGTAGAGGACCGCGAACGCCGTCTCCAGCCCGGTGACGCCGAACGGCGCCGCTTCGAACGGTACCTCCTTCTCGTGGGCCGCGTGCGGGGCGTGGTCGGTGGCGACGGCTTCGATCGTCCCGTCCTTGAGAGCCTCTATCAGCGCAGCGCGATCCGTCGCGCTGCGCAGGGGCGGGTTCATCTTCACGTTCGCGTCGAGCGAGCGGACCGCCTCGTCCGTGAGGCAGAGATGATGCGGGGTCGCCTCGCCGCTCGCGGCGACGCCTGCCGCACGCGCGCGCCGTAGCGCGGCGACGGACTCGGCCGCCGAGAGGTGGAGCAGGTGAACCGGCTGCGCCTCGTACGCGGCGAGCGCGAGATCGCGCTCGACGGCGACCGACTCGGCGACGGACGGGTAGCCGGCGAAGCCCAGCTCCGCCGCGACCCGCCCCTCGTGGACGTGCCCGTCTCGCGACAGCGTCGGCTCCTCGCAGTGAAGTGCGAGCGGCCGGCCGGTGATCGACGCGTACTGGAGCGCGCGCCGCATCAGCCCGGCGGAGGCGACCGGGACGCCGTCGTCGGAGAAGGCGACCGCGCCCGCGTCGGCGAGCTCGGCCATCTCCGTCAGCTGCTCGCCACGCTGACCGCGCGTGATCGCGGCGAGGAACCCGACCGGGATCTCCGCCTCGCGGCGGGCAGTCTCGACGAGCGCGCCGAGCGTCGCCGCCGAGTCGACGACGGGATCCGTGTTCGGCATCGCGAGGATCGCGCAGTAGCCGCCGGCCGCCGCCGCCGCCGTTCCGCTCGCGACGGTCTCCTCGTCCTCGCGGCCGGGTGTGCGGAGGTGCACGTGCGGGTCGACGAACGCGGGCGCGAGCACGAGCCCGGTCGCGTCGACGACACGGTGGCCGTTTGCCTCGACCTGCGGCGCGATCGCGGCGATCCTGCCGCCGTCGATCCGCACGTCGAGCGTCGCATCGATTCCCTCGACGGGGTCGAGCACCCTTGCGCCCCGGATCACGAGGTCTGCGCCTGGCCGCTCCTTGGCGAACAGCATCACGCCACCTCCGCCGCGGCGAGTGCCCGCACTCCGACCGGACCCCCGGTCAGGAGGTCGTAGAGGACGGCCATGCGGACGACGAGGCCGGAGCGCACCTCGGTCGTGACGAGCGACTCGGCCGAGTCGGCGACTCGCGGGTCGATCTCGACCCCGCGGTTCATGGGCCCGGGATGCATGACCTTCTGCCCCGAGCGCAGGCGCTCCGGCGTGATCCCCCAGCGGGCCGCGTACTCGCGCAGGCTCGGCACGTAGTTCGCGCCGGACTGCATCCGCTCGCTCTGCATGCGCAGGACGTAGACGACGTCGGCGTCCCGGATCGCACCGATGTCGGTCGTCGTCTCGGCGGGAAGCTCGCGCGGAAGGAGCGCGGGCGGGCCGACGAGCGTGCATCGGATCCCGACGAGCTCGAAGGCCTGGAGGAGGGAGCGAGCGACCCGCGAGTGGAGGACGTCGCCGACGATCGCGACGTGCACCCCTTCGAGCCGCCCGAACTCCTCCTGCAAGGTGTACAGGTCGAGCAGGGCCTGCGTCGGATGCTGGTGCTTGCCGTCGCCGGCGTTGACCACGTGCGCCTCCGTCACGCGCGCGACGAGCTGCGGCGCTCCGATCTGCGGGTGGCGGATCACGATCACGTCCGGGTCGTAGGCGCCGAGCGTGAGCGCCGTGTCCTTCAGCGACTCCCCCTTGTCCACCGACGAGCCGGAGGACTTGACGTTGAGGGTGTCGGCGGAGAGCCGCTTCGCCGCGAGCTCGAAGCTCGACGACGTGCGGGTGGAGGACTCGTAGAAGAGATTGACGACGAGATGTCCCTTCAGCGTCGGCAGCTTCTTCACGTGGCGCTCGAGCGATGCCGCGAACGTGCGGGCCGTACCGAGCAGGCGCTCGACGTCGTCGCGGGTCAGATCGGCCACCGAGAGCAGATGCCGGCGCGCCGGAGGATCGGGTGGACGCAGCTCGTCGCGGACGAGGCGAACCGTGGGTTTCGCTCCCGCGCCGGCAGAGCCGCCGCCTGCGCTGATGCGCGACTGCGTCGAGCCTACGTCGTGTGTCATCGGGTCTCCTCCTCGGGTGAGGGCACCAATAGGACGGCGTCGACCTCGTCCACCTCGACGAGCTGCACCTGGATCCGCTCGGAGCGGGACGTCGGGAGGTTCTTGCCGACGTAGTCCGGGCGGATCGGCAGCTCGCGGTGGCCGCGGTCGACGAGGACGGCGAGGCGGACGCGTGCGGGACGGCCGTAGTCGAAGAGCGCCTCGATCGCGGCACGGATCGTCCGCCCCGTGTAGAGGACGTCGTCGACGAGGACGACCGTTCGTCCGTCGAGTGGGAAGTCGAGCTGGGTCGCGCGGACAACCGGCTGCGCGGCGAGCGGCGCCTCGCCTCCCCGCACGGTGACGTCGTCGCGGTAGAAGGTGATGTCGACGGCCCCGAGGGCGGGAGCGTCACCCGCGCGCTCCTCGATCAGCCGCGCCAGCCGCTGTGCGAGCGGAACGCCGCGCGTCTGGATGCCGACGAGCGCGAGCTCATCGAGCTCGGGGGTGCCTTCGATGATCTCGTGGGCGATGCGCGTCAGCGTCCGCGAGAGTGCGGCCGGATCGAGCAGGATCTTCCCGGACACCTCCGTCGCGCTCACGGCGCGACAGGGGTCGCAGGTACGGGGGCATGCGTCGTCATCCGACTCCTTTCCGGCCTCGCTGGACCGGGTTAAAGGCGTGCGTGCTGGTGGGAGGTTAGCGGCTCCGACGGACGGCGGTGCGCAGCTCGGCGTGAAGCGCGGCCCACTGCGTGGCGTCGAGGTCCCGCGCCTGCCCCCGTGGGTCGAAGCCGTGCTCGTGCGCCACGCGTCGCACGACGCCTCGCGGGACACACGCGCTCGACGGGCGCGCGAGAGGCGAACGCTCGTCGCAGCAGGCGGAGATAGGCGTCCGCCTCGGCGAGGGGTACGAGTGGCTCGTCTCGACGCACCGCACTGAGGACGGCGCCGTCGACCGACGGCGGCGGCGCGAAGCATGCGCGCGCCACGCGCCGCGCGAGGCGCAGCTCGTACCAGGCGGCCCAGGCGCAGCCGAGCAGCGTCGACGGCCAGACCGCGGTTCGTTTGGCCGCCAGCCCCCACTCGACGATCGCGTCGAGCCGCGCGAGCGGGACGCGCGGGTCGTCGAGCAGCGAGCGCAGGATCGCCGTGCCGGCCGCGAACGGGAGATTGGAAAGGACCGAGAAGGGCTCCCGCGGGAGCCGGAGCCTCGCCGCGTCGGCCTCGCGCACCTCGACCCGCGGATCGCCGCCGAACCTGCGGCGCAGGCCTGCGGCGGCAGTGGGGTCGAGCTCGACCGCGAGGACACGCGCGCCCGCATCTGCGAGCGACCGGGTGAGGATGCCGGCGCCGGCGCCGAGGTCGAGCACGAGGGCGCCGGTCTCGACGCCCGAGGCGCGCACGAGCTCCTCGGCGAAGGCGCGGCTACGCAGGAAGTGACGTCCGTGGGGCGGCCGCGCCTGCTGCGGGCCGCGCCCTGACACGGAAGACCGCCGTCGTCATGGGACGCATCCTACGTGCAGGCCACGACGATCGCCCACTCGAGCGTGACCTCGACGGAGTCGGGCAGCTCACGCTCGGCCCGCTCGGTGCCGGCCGCCAGGGTCTCCTCGTCGAGCAGGTCGAAGGTCGAGATGTGGCGGCCGCGGATGCGCTCGAGCGCGGTCTCGCGTCCGATCGTGCGGCGCTGGGTGACGCGGCGCACACGCGCGCCGTGGAAGCCGGCCGCGTCCAGCTCCGTACGGAGGACGGCGGGGCTCGGGAATCGCTCGGCGTCGATCTCGCAGATCTCCGGGAAGAACTCGCTCAGCCACCAGGAGCGGAAGTGGCTGTCGTCGAAGGTGGCGATCACGGCACGGCCGCCCGACGCGAGCACGCGGCGGAGCTCGGGCAGCGCGCGGGGCCGATCGAGGTGCTGGATCACCTGCCGGAGGACGGCGCGCTCGAACCACGAGTCCTTGAACGGCAACGCCTCGGCAGAGCCGACCTTGACGCCACGCACGCGGGTGCGTGCGATCTCGGCCATGGCCGGCTCACGGTCGACCGCCCAGACGCGGGCCGAAGCACGCTCCTCCAGGGCGGCGGCGAGCAGTCCGGTGCCGCACCCGACCTCGAGTACGCGTCGGCCGCGGAGATCGCCTTCGTCGACGAGGACGTCGAAGAGCTCCCACCAGGTCTCGTCCGCCGGACGGAGCTCGTCGTATCGAGTCGCGCGGCCGGCGAAGTCGGAGCCGCGCACAGGGGCGTCGCCTACGGCTCGGAGATCAGGTCGTCCGGCTCGGTCAGAGCCTCGATCGCGTCCTGCGCGGGCTCGAGCTCCGTCTCGGCGACGAAGCACGTTCACCGCGTCGTCGTCGGGCGCCTGCTCGAGCGTCGACTCGATCCCCGCGTTGCGGAGGATCTCCTGTAGCTCCTCCGCTTCCGCGACGTCGCCTGCCGTCGCCACCTGGACCATCGCGGTCATCGCGAGCTGATCATAGGGACTCCGCGACTTCCGGGCGCGGCTCACCTCGCTCCGGTCTGGCGCCGCCCTTCACGAGCCGCGGCGTTCCGCGCTCCGGGAACGGCACCTCCACGACATCGAAGTCGCGCGGCACGACGGTCGCGGGGAAGATCTGGCGCGCCTCGCCGGCGAGCTCGGGCCCGAAGTAGCGCATCGAGACGTGGGTGAGGGCGAGCAGCCGCACCTGGGCGAGACGGGCGACCTCCGCCGCCTCGGCGGCGGTCGAGTGGAGCGTCTCTTTCGCGCGCTCCTTCTCCTCGGCGGAGAACGTCGCCTCGTGCACGAGCAGGTCTGCCAGGTGCGCCGCCTGCACGACGCCGGGCGAGGGCGCCGTGTCGCCCGTGTAGACGACCTTCCGGCCGGGTCGCGCGGGGCCGAGCACCTCCGCGGGAGTGACGAGGCGGCCGTCGGGGAGGGTGACCGCGTCACCGCGCTGGAGCAGTCCGCGCTCGGGCCCGGAGGGGACTCCCGAGCGCAGTCGCGACGTCGACGTCGAACCGTCCGGGGCGCTCGAGCTCGACGAGCGCGTAGCCGAGCGCTGCGGCGCCGTGGTCGACGGCGAACGCCTCGATCCGGTAATCGCCCCGGTGGAGCGTCTCCCCCGGCTCGAGCTCGACCGGCGTCAGCGGATACGGAAGACGTCCGACGAAGGGCCGGAGGCGGGAGAAGAGGTCGCGCAGCCCTTTGGGCCCGTAGACGGTGACGCCCGTCTCCTCGCGACCCCGCAGCGCGAACGTCTTGAGCATCCCCGGCAGCCCGAGGAAGTGGTCGGCGTGGAAGTGGGTGAGGAACACCTCCTCGAGCTCCGGCAGCCCGACCGAGGAGCGCTGCAGCTGCCGCTGCGTGCCCTCGGCGCAGTCGAACAGCAGCCGCTCGCCGCCGCGGCGCACGAGGAGCGCGGCCGGCGCGCGCTGCGCGGTCGGCATCGAGGCGGACGTGCCGAGGAAGACGACGTCGAGGTCCACCCGGCGGATTCTAGGAGGGTTGGCGAAATAGCGGCTGTGTCGCCGGGCCGCGCCGAGCACCTCGACAACGAGCGCCATTCCGTACAAGCCCTCCTGGGAGGGTTTGTAGGCTCCGACCGTGGCCGACCCGACCGTGCTCGAGGTGTATCGGCGTGAGATCACGCCGGAGCTGTACGCCGAGATCCGGGATCTCTACAAGCGCCACTCGCTCGCCGAGGACGCGCGCGACCTTCCCGGCCTCATCTCGACGCTCACGCCCGACTGCGTGTACGAGCTCGTCCAGAGCGGCCATCGGTGGGAGGGACACGAGGGCGCCGCCCGCTTCTACACCGAGCTTCTCTCCGCCTTCCCGGACATCCGCTTCGACCTGACGGACATCGTCATCGGCCCGCAGGGCGTCTGCGAGGAGGCCGACGTTTCCGCCACCCACGCCGCCCCATGGCTGGGAGTCGATCCGAGCGGCGAGCGGCTCGAGTGGAAGGTCGTGATCTGGTTCCCGTGGGACCCGGCGCAGCGACTCTTCCGCGGCGAGAAGGTCTACGTCACGGGGATCGACCTGCCGCCTGCCCCGGGGTCCTAGCCTCCCGGCAGCACGAGGTGCTCGCCGGGGACGATGGTGGCGCTTCCCAGTCCGTTTCGCTGCTCGAGTCGCCAGACCCCTTCCCGGACGTCGCCGGCATACGTCCGTGCCGCGATCGCCCACAGGGTGTCGCCCGGCCTGACGACGATCGTCCGTTCCGGCCCGGCGCCGTGCGAGCTGCGCGCAGCGAGACCGACCGCGAGAGCCACTGCGACGACCAGGACGAGAACCTTGGCGAACATGCGTTCGTCATGGTACGACGAACACGTGTTCGTGTCAAGAGCGGTGCGCTACGGCTTCCGGTGCTTCGTCTTGTCTTCTTCGTGTGCTTGCTGTGGCTCGCCGGCGGATCCGATGTCTGCGGCGCCCACGCGATCATCCCGGCGGCGCAGGCGGCGCGCCCCTCCGCGAACAGCGGGGCGTCCTGACCGTAGGCGATCTTCGGCGTCGAGACTCCCTCGTCGCCTGCCGTCTCAGCCCGCTCTGCCATCCCCCGCCCACGACGTTGCCCGTCTCGTCGTGCCCGTTCCGGTACTTCTCGTCGACGAGCAGGAAGAGCTCGACGGCCGTGACGGTCGGGTCGCAGGCGAAGTAGCGCTGGACCATCGTCGCGATGTCGTTCGCCTGGGTCTGCTCGCTCACGACGACGGGCGCGTTCTCCTCCCCGGAGTACTGCGGGTAGCCGCTCGTGTCGGTCTGCCAGCCGACCTCGTCCAGCCTGAAGGTGAGCCCGTCGAGCGTCGTCGGCTGGGCGGTGCCGTCGAAGGCGTCGTAGACGGCCTGCTTGACGCGGTCGAGCTGCGAGATCCCGAAGTCGTCGGCGTTGTCGTAGCCCGCGCTCGGCGGCGACCCCTTCTTCGCCGGGTTCGGATACGGGTGCAGGGCGAGCTGGTCCATCAGGGGCTCGGTGCGCCCGGAGGCGCCGGTACGCCTTGCCCACGTCGCGCAGGAAGGACAGCGGGTCGTTCGAGCGTCGCGTGGACGCGCGCGGCGAGAGGCCCATCCCGATCACCGTCGCATCGGGATCGCCGGCGTGGATCGTGTCGTAGCAGGTTGCGAGCAGCCGCTCGTACGCGGGACCGGCGACGTCACGGCCGGCGGCGTTCTTCTGGGGCGACCAGTAGAGGAGGGTGTTCGGCTCGTTCCACACGATGTAGTCGTGGATCCCCCACTGCGTCACCGTCTCGGCGACCGTCTGCGCCCACGAGCAGAACGCCGCCGGGTCGTGCTGGTGCGCATCGGTCGAGTAGAGGGCGAGCACGATGTGGATCCCGGCGGCCTGCGCGACCGGCGCCGCACGCTCGAGGAACGGGAGCTCGCTGATCGCGGTCGGATCGGTCGGATCCCACGTGAGCGTCCAGCGGTTCTCGGTGAGGTTCGCGCCCGCCAGCTGCTGATAGAACCATGCGCCGCCGTCGTCGGCGAACTTCGACGCGTCGTCGGCGACCCCCCAGGCGATCGGCGGCGCGTCCACCGCCGCCGTGGGGCCTCCGTGACGGCCGCCCGCCGCCGCCGCAGCTCCGGCGACCACGAGCACGATGCATCCGACGGCAATCGCTCCCAGCAGCTTCCTCAAGCACCCCTCCCTATCGCGACGGCAACGGCACCTCTACCGACCGCAGGAGACCTCTATCGGCGGACTCCACCGACTCGTTAGGTCCGGCCTGCCGATGCTCTTTCGCCGTCCGGCCCCTGGAGACCTGCTGCCGCGAGGACGGCGTCGACGATGGACGATGCTCCGAAGCGGACCGGATCGCCGGCGGGAAGGCCGGTGTCCCGCTCAGCCGAGCGCGATCACGGCCCTCGCATCCGTCTCATCGAGGAGCCGCGTGTTGAGGGCGACCGCGGCGACCCGAGCCCGCCGCGCCGGGAGGGCGACCCGCTCGTGCAGCTCGACGAGTTCCCTCAGCGGAGGGATCGGATGGGGCCCGCCGCCCGCGCCCTCGATCTCCGTGCGTCCCGACTCGTGACAGAGGACGAGCAGGTGTGGCGCGCTCCCGTGATAGAGGCCCAGCGTCACGCCCGAATAGACCGGGTGCAGCAGCGCGCCCTGGCCCTCGACCCAGAGGAGATCGCCTCCGCGCTCGTGTCCCTCGACGACGAGACGCTCTGCGGCACCGGCGACGAAGTCCGCGACGACGGCGTCGACCGCCATCCCCCACCCCGCGATCGCCATTCCGGTCTGTCCCGTCGGAACGAACTGCGACGGCACCCCGCGGCGGCGCGCTTCGAGGTCGAGCTCGAGCGCGACGGTCATCTTCCCGATCGCACAGTCCGAGCCGACGGTCAGCACGATCGTGGCCGGCACCCCCAGGTTCGCGCCCGGTGGCCGTCGACACGTCCGGCGGCGGCCGGCGCAGGTCGCGTAGCTCGACGCCGCGACGGGCCGCGAGCCCGCTCAGCTCCGGGTCGTCGCCGAGGAAGACGTGCAGCCCGTTCTCGACGTCGAGGCCGTGGGCGACGCAGCTCTTCAGCAGCTCGATCCACGCGGGTGGAAAGCGGCCGCCTTGCGTCGCGACGCCCACGAGCGCCGTGTCGGGACCGAACCCGAGGGCCTCCTCGACGGTCGCGACCACGGGGACGCCCTCGGATGTCTCGCCGGCGCGGCCCGTGTCGAGGATGGCGACGACCTCCTCCCGCCGGTAGCGCAGGACGCCCCACATCGTCTTCCCGTAGTGCGGATCGGCGGAGTAGCCCTCGGCGAGGATGAGATACCGCTTGGCGCTCATCCCCGCTCCGTCGAGCCCGCGCTCATGCGCGCATGACACCGAGTCCGGGCGCCTCGGCGGGCAGCTGGACGCCGCCCCTGAACTCCACGCCCGGCCAGGGGTCGTGCGCGAGCAGCAGGTTGCCGTCGAGATCCACGTGGTCGAAGAGGCTCGCGATCTGAGCGCCCGCTGCGATCCCGAGCCCGGACTCGACCATGCAGCCGAGCATGCAGCCCAGCCCGAGCGCACGCGCCGCGTGCACCATCCGCACGGCCTCGCGGATGCCGCCCGACTTCGCGAGCTTGACGTTGACTCCGTGCGCGCGGCTCGGCGCAGGCCGCGACGTCTCCGAGCGTGTGGCAGTCTTCGTCGACGAAGACCGGCAGCGGCGAGCGACGCTTCAGCTCCGCTCCGCCGGGATCACCGGCGGGAAGCGGCTGCTCGCAGTACTCGACGCCCAGCGTGGCGAGCCGCGGCAGCGTCTCCAGTGCCTCGTCGAGGCTCCACGCCTCGTTCACGTCCACCTGCAGGGGCACGTCGGCGACGGCTGCGACGCCTGCGACGCGCTCGGCGTCGAGTCCGTCCCCGCCGCCGAGCTTCAGCTTGAGTCGCTGGAAGCGACCCCGGACCCGCTCGGCGCGTCGGGCCATGTCGTCGGGGTCGCCGAGCCAGATCGTCCACGAGGTCGGCGGACCGGCGCGGCGCAGGCCGAGCAGCCGCCAGACCGGCTGTCCGAGCAGCTTCCCCTGCAGGTCGTGCAACGCCGCATCGAGGGCCGCCCGCGCTGCATGCTCGCGCGGCGGCAGCCGGCCGAGGATCTCGTCGAGTGCGAACGGATCGTCGCCGAGCGATGCGGAGTGCTCCTCCACGTACGCCAGCGCAGAGCGCGCGGACTCCTCGTAGCGCTCGCTCGGGGCCGCCTCGCCGAAGCCGCTCGCGCCGGAGTGGCGCACCTCGACGACGACGACCTCCTCCCTGTCGTGCGCGCTCCGCGAGATGACGAACGTCTCCGCCAGCTCGAGCGTCGCGATCCGCGCCTCGACCTCCACGCGCGGAAGCTAGCAGCGGTGGAGCAGCGTCCACTGCACGCTCGGGAAGCGCTGCGCGCACCAGGTGCCGGGCGGACGCCGCAAGACGTCCGTGCCGAGCACCACCCAGTCGAGCGCCGTCGCCGGCTGCTCGGGGAGCCAGACGAGCCGTCGTCGGAGTCGCGACCCCCAGAGCGGGTACTCCCAGTCGAGCGGCGCGAGGTCGACGCCGAGGCGGGCGTCCGCGGGCACTCGTGCGGCAACGGCCTCGAGCACCGGGCGGAGCTCGGGCCAGCGAATCGACTGCGCCGCCGGACGGGGCAGCTCCCAGATCGGCGTCGTCCCGCCGAGCCCCGTCGGCTTCGACGTGTCGTAGGCGAGCGCGAGGGTCAGGGCCGCGACGCCGACTCCGGCCGCGGCCGCTCGAAGCGGGAGGCGGCGAAGGACCCCCGGCGCCAGCGCCAGGGTCAAGGCGGCGGGCGTGATGAGAAAGCGGTCGACGTAGAGGTTCCAGCGCGTGCCGAGGGCGAGTGCCAGCACGTAGAGCGGCAGCGCGAGCGCGAACGCACCGGTCCTCCGGTCGGTCCGCCGGAGAGCCCAGGCCACGAGGAAGCCGAGCGAGAGGGGCACGAGGAGCAGGAACCCGAGCGGCCCGAAAGCCGACGAGTCCTCGCTTGCGGTCGCGTTGACGCCATAGCCGAACTCGAAGGTGCCGCTCGTGGTCGACTCCGGCGGGTTCGGAGGGATACCGAGCCCGTCGAAGACGGACTTCGCTGCGCCAGAGACGTGCTCGGTGAAGCGGACGGGGACGTGGAAGCCGGAGAGGTCGACTAGCCGGTAGGTCGTCCGGAAGACCGAGGAGACCGTCCCGGCGGCCGTGATCGTCGGCGGCATCGACTCGATCTGTGGCGCCCGGCCCTGCGGCCGCCCCGTCTCGACGAGATTCTGGACGTAGGCGTAGGCGCCGAGAAGCGCGAAGCCAACGATGCCGGCGGCGGCCACGCCGGCGAGGCGGCGCCTGGGGAGCGCGAGCAGCCCGATCACGAAGAGCGGCGCGAGCGCGTAGAGCAACGTGAGCTTCGTGCCCGCGGCGAGCCCGAGCGCGACGCCGGCGAGAGCCGCGGTCGCCCGTCCCCGACCGAGCGCGAATGCGACCGCGGCGACGACGAAGGACGCCTCGACGAGATCGTTCTGCGTCGTCACGGACTCGAGGGCGACGACGGTCAGCGTCGGGAAGAGCAGCGCGGCGACGGCCGAGGCGCGCGCGCCGTGGCCGAGCCGGCGCGCGATCGCGAAGACGGATCCTGCAGTTGCGAGCCCCGCCAGCAGCTGGGGCAGCGCCGCGAGCAGGTCGCGACCGAGGAAGACGACCGTCCAGAGGACGAGCAGCTCCGCGTTCTGGGGGTACGCGTTCTCGATCCCGGTGTGCGTCGGGACGTAGGCGAGGCTGTCCTGCGCGTGCCACGCCGCGACCCGGGCCAGGTGGTAGTGCATCGAGTCCCAGTTGTTGGGCGGCGTCGACGCGACGAGGAAGAGCTCGTACCCGAAGGCGAGCGCGACGACGAGGCCGAGCAGGACGGGGAGCGGGCCGAGGCGGAGCTCGCGGCGCCCCGGGAGGACCGGGAGAGGCCCGCCCAGGCGGAGCCAGACACCGAGGGCGAGCCCGAGCGCGACGGTCTCGAAGAGCGCGTAGCCGAGCGGACGAATCGCGTGTGCGAGCGAGAGCACCTCCGAGGCGGCGACGACCTCCGCGCACACGACGAGCCACCAGCCGACAAGGAACTCCGTCGTCGAGAGGAGCCTGAGCGACGACGCGACGAGCAGTCCCGTCGCGGCCAGCGCCGCCCCCGCGAGGAAGAACCCGACCACGGGCGCCAAGCGTACGGGTACGCGCGGCGGGAGGCGTCGTGCCGGACCCACCCGGCCGGGGGATCTCGGACGTCGCCCGGGCTGCCGATTGGCCGGATGTGACGACTATCGGCCTCCGCCTTCTCGAGCGGGCGATCGACTCCGCGGTCGAGCGCCCCGTCGTGCGGCCCGAAAAGATCGGGCCGTCGCTCGCCGCAGGCGGCCCCTGCGTGTCCGGATCTCACGCGCCGCCTGAGACGACTCGCCGACCGTGCCGGGTGCGTCGCGGACGCCGCTGCCGGCGCGGTCGGGTCACGCCCCGGTGACCACAGCGTCGCTCCGGGTTTGAAGCAGGCAGGCGATGTCTGCGGCGGGTTGGGGGCGGGCGTAGTGATAACCCTGGGCTGCGTCGCAGTTTAGCGGCGGAGCTGGGAGACCTGGAAGGGGGTCTCGACACCCTCGGCGATCGCGCGCATGTGGAGGCTGTGGGCGAGCTGGACGCTCGCTCGCGTCATGGGGGCGTGCGGCGTGTCGGACGTGAGCAGTCCAATGAAGTGTTGGTCGACCTTGAGGGTGGCGAAGGGGAAGCGCTGCAGGGAGGCCAGTGAGGCGTAGCCGGTGCCGAAGTCGTCGAGGCTGAGGCGGACGCCGAGTTGGTGCAGGGCGTTGAGGTTGCGCGTGATGCGGTCGTCTTCCTCGTCTACGAACGTGCGCTCGGTGATCTCGACCGTGAAGTCGTGTGGCCGGACGCCGTGCTCGGCGAGGGCCCCCCGGAAGGTCTTGAGGAAGCGCTTCTGGGCGAGGTCGAGCGGAGAGAGGTTGATCGCGATCCCCCATGGCAGGGCATGGGGATAGAGGCGTCGCCAGGCTGCGATCTGCCTGGCGGCGGTGGCGACCACGTAGAGGCCGAGCGGCACGATCAGTCCGGTCGCCTCGGCGATCGGGATGAACTCGCTGGGCTGCACCCAGCTCCACTGCGGATGCCGCCAGCGGATCAGTGCTTCCACGCCGAGCAGCCGCTCGTCGTCGAGCGCGACGATCGGCTGGTAGTGGAGGCTGAGATCGCCTGCCTCCAGCGCGTCTGCGAGGGCGACCTGCACGGTGTGCTTGCGGACGACCCGGGCGCGCATACCCTCGTCGTAGACCTCGTAGCCGCCGCGGTTTCGCTCCTTCGCGCGGTTCATTGCGGTGTCGGCGGCGCGGAGGAGATCGGCGCCGGTGGCGGTCGAGGTCCCGGTCGTGATGCCGAGCGAGCCGCCGATGCGGTGATGGTCGCCGGCTACGGGAAACGGGGTGTCGAGAGTCGCGAGAATTCGCTCGGCGACCGTGACGAGCGCCTGGTCGGTGTCGATCTGTTCGAGCAGGAAGCCGAACTCGTCGCCGCCCAGGCGGGCGACCGTGTCCTCTGGGCCCAGCACCGCCTGCAGGGTCGGCGCGAGCAGACGCAGGAGCTCGTCGCCGATCTCGTGCGCGAAGGTGTCGTTGACGGCCTTGAAGCTGTCGAGGTCGAGGATCATCACGACGGGGGGGCTTTGACCGCGGCGGGCGCGAGCGAGCGCCTGATCGACCCGGTCCTTGAACAGCAGCCGGTTCGGCAGTCCCGTCAGCGCGTCGTGCAGAGCCTGATGAGCGAGCTGCCCCTGGAGCTCGCGCCGCTCGGTGATGTCCCGTGCGATCGCCTGGAACCCGGTTGGTGCGCCGTCCTCGACGACGACTCGACCTCTGACGTCGACGAACACGTGACCGCCGTCTCGCGTGGTCAGCTTCATCTCCAGGCTGTCGTCCGGCCCGCCGGCGATCCGCGCCGCCAAGCGCTCCCGGACGAGCTCGATGTCGTCGCTCGCGATCAGGTCGAAGAAGCTCATTCCCAGTAGCTCTTCGCGGCTGTAGCCGACGATCAGCTCGGCAGCATGGTTCACGGAGGTGAGGAATCCGGTCGTGTCGGCGAGCAGGATCGCGTCGTTGGCGTGTTCGACCAGGTCGCGGTAGAGCCTGTCGGTCGCCGCGAGCGCAACCTCCGCCTTCCGCTGAACCGTGATGTCGCGCATCGAGACGACGATCCCGGTGATGCCGGGCTCGTGGCACAGGTTGGTCGTCGAGCGTCCACCCAGCGCCACGTCCCGTCGGCGGCGTACATCCGGTAGGCGGCCGCGCCCATCGCGCCCGGCTGGGCCGCGATCGACGCGATCGTCTGCAGCAACCGCGGCAGATCGTCCGGGTGGATCAGCGGCGTGATCTCCTTCCCGAGCAGCGACTCCGCCGGGTAGCCGAGCAGCCGCTCGAATGCTGCGTTCGCCCAGCGCACGATCCGCTCGGAGTCGACGATCATCAACAGATCCGAGGACTGCTCGGCGAGCGCCCGGAACCGCTCCGCTCTCAGGTCGCCCGCGGAGAGCCCGTCCTGGCCAGACGCCTCCGAGCGACGGCCGCGCAACCTGCGCCAGCCCCGCCCCTGCCTCGGCGACTTGGTGGCAGAGGCGACCGCGTCGACGCTGGGCCTCAAGCCGTTCACGGCGCCAGCCCGGGAACCGGCGACAGCATCGGCAACACGTACCCCTCTCCTCGCCGCTGCTTCCCTTCCAGGACGAACAGCTACCTCGCAGCGAGCACCACAAATGATAGTGCCAAATGTCCACTCACGACACCTCCGCCGTGACTACTGACCCCCGCAACCAGTCGCCGGCGAGAGTTCCTCGCCCTCTGCGAGCCAGGCTGGCTCTGTGAAAGCGCGCCGTTGCGGAATGAGCTGGGACGCAGCCGAGCCGCGATCCACGATGTCGTACTACGTTTTGTGGTACGGTACGAAGATGGCAAGGACGGTGCAGGCGCGACTGGACGAGCGTTCCGAGCAGGACCTCGCGCTCCTACGGAACGAGGGTCACACCGACTCCGGAGCGATCCGGCTGGCACTCCACGAAGCCGCGGAGCTGCGGAGACGGAAGAGCACGCTTCGTCTCGAAGCCGAGGCCGCGGCGGCCGACCCGGACGACGTTGCAGAGGCGCTCCGTGTCCGCGAGGAGATGGACGCGATCGCTGCTGCCTGGAGCGGCGCCGGGTAGCGCGTGGTCCGCGGCGAGGTCTTCCGCCTTCGCGTCCCCCGCGGCACACGCGGCTCGGAGCAGCAAGGCGCCCGCTACGCCGTGATCGTCCAGGCGGACGAGCTGCTGGCGCTCTCCACCATGCTCGTGTCCCCGACCTCGACGGCAGCGCCTCCCCGATCGTTTCGACCGACTATCGAGCTCGAGGGTTCGTCGACCCGCGTGCTCGTCGAGCAGACGACCGCTATCAGCCCGGACAGGCTGGGCGAGTCGGTCGGCCGTCTCAGCGCGAGTGAGCTCCGTGACATCGATACGGCGCTCGCGCTCGTGTTCGGCCTCTGAGCGGCGAGCGCCTTCAGGCGCGTTCGAGCAGCAGGGCGTACTGCTTGCGCCCCAGGTACGAGACCGCGATCAGCTGCCCCTGCGCCGGCGCCTGCGGGATCGCTCGGGACCCACGACTCGGGGAAGCCCGCCTCGGCACGCTCGGCGAGCGCCGCGGCGCGCCCCGCCAGGTCGCTCGGATCACCGAACATGCTGCAAGTTGTGCGCTTTGGATCGGACAGTTCTGCGCGTGGCACAACGTGCAAGGTGTGCACCGGGGTGTGCACCGCATGCGCTTTCGCGACCTCTCTGACACGAGCGACCCGCATGGTTGAGCCAGATCGGTTCTTCCATGCGGGTCTTTATGCGCCCGGCAGGAATCGAACCTGCGACCTCGCGCTCCGGAGGCGCGCGCTCTATCCCCTGAGCTACGGGCGCTTTCGAGCCAGTGTAGTGGTCTAACGTCCCCGCCGTGCGCACGCTGCCGCTTCTCGCCGTCGGGCTCGTGCTGACCGGGTTCAACCTGCGCATCGCGGTCGCCAGCATTCCTCCCCTTCTCACCGATCTCGAGCGCAGCCCCGGGATGTCGCCCACCGTCGCGGGTCTGTTGACGAGCCTGCCTGTGCTCTGCTTCGGCCTGCTCGCCGTTGCGGCGCCTCCGCTCGTGCGGCGAGCGGGTGCCGAGGGGACGCTCCTGCTGGCGCTCGCGGCGATCATGAGCGGCGTCGTCCTCCGCGGGGCAGGGTCGACAGCGGCCCTCTTCGCCGGCACCGCGCTCGCAGGCGCCGGCATCGCAGTCGGCAACGTCGTCGTGCCCGCGCTGATCAAGGGCCGCTTCCCGGCTCGCGTCGGGCTGCTGATGGGCCTCTACACGGCGGTGCTCGCCGCCGGCGCGGCGCTGGCGGGAGGTCTCGCGGTTCCCGCGGAGCGGGCGCTCGGCTGGCGAAGCGCCCTCGCGATCTGGGCTGCTCCCGCGCTCGTCGCGATCGCCGCTCTCGTCATCTCGGTCGCCCGCGGTGCCCGCGACCATGCCGTCCGGGGCGGCGTCGGCGAGATGCGGACACTCGTCCGCGACCGCCTCGCGTGGCAGGTCACCCTGTTCTTCGGGCTCCAGTCGGCCGTCTTCTACAGCGGTCTGGCATGGCTGCCGTCGATCCTGCGCGACCAGGGCTACACCGCCGGCGCCGCCGGTGGGCTGCTGTCCGTGTACGCGCTCGGCGGGATCCCCGGGTCGCTGATTGCGCCTGCCCTCGCCGTGCGGTTCCCCGACCAGCGGATGCTCGCGCTCGGGGCCGTCGCACTCGAGGCCGCAGCCGCGGCCGGGCTCGCAGCGCTGCCGGGCGCCGACCCGGCCTGGGTCGTGCTCTTCGCGCTCGGCCAGGGAGCCGCATTCAGTCTCGCCCTCACGCTGATCGTCCTGCGCGCGCCCGACGCCCGCCGTGGAGCCGAGCTGTCCGGCATGGCCCAGGCGATCGGCTACTCCATCGCCGCCGCCGGGCCGCTCCTCGTCGGCGCGCTCCACGACGCCGAAGGCGGCTGGACGGTGCCGCTGCTGCTCCTGGTGACGCTGTGCGCGCCCATGGCGGCTGCCGGCGTCGGCGCCGGCCGGTCGCGCCTCGTCTCGGCGTCGGCGCACGGCATGCCGGGGTGAGGCCGGTCCGCACCTATCTTCGCGACCTCGATCCGCGCCTGCCGCGAGACGTTTACGTCCTGCAGACCGGCGGGCTCCTGAACGCGTTCGGAAACGGGGTCGTGCTGCCGTTCCTGATCATCTACCTCCACAACGTGCGCGGGATCTCGCTCGGGCTCGCCGGGCTTGCCGCCGCGACGCAGTCCGCGACGGCCCTCGGGAGCGGGTTCCTCGCGGGCACGCTCTCCGACCGTGCGGGACCGCGCCGGGTGCTGCTCGCCTCGCTCGTCGTGATGAGTGTCGCCTTCGGCCTGATGCCGCTGATCAGGACGACCGGAGATGCCTTCGCGCTCTACGTCCTCTGGGGCGCGGGCAGCGGCGCCTTCTGGCCGGCGCAGTCGGCGCTGCTCGCCGGGCTGACGCCGCCCACGCGCCGGGCCACGTCGTATGCGCTCCAGCGCCTGACCATGAACCTCGGCGTGGCCGTCGGCGGGATCGCGGCAGGCCTCATCGCGTCGGTCGCCCACCCGGGGAGCTTCACGGTCCTCTTCCTGCTCGACGTCGGCACGTTCGCGGGCTATCTCGTCGTGCTCCTGCTGTGGGTTCCCTCACCCGCTCTCCATCCCGACCGCGCAGGCGGAAGCTGGCGGCTCGTCCTCCGCGACCGGACGATGGTCTCGTTCTCGTTGCTGAACGCGACGTTCATGGCCGCGGCGATCGCGATGATGGTCGAGCTGCTGCCGGCGTTCGCGAAGAACGTCGCGCACGTGAACGAGCGTGAGATCGGCGTCGTCTTCGCACTGGACTCCCTCGCCGTCGTCACCCTCCAGCTTCCGGTCGCCAAGCTCGTCGAGGGACGGCGACGCATGCGAGGCCTCGCGTTGATGGGCGTCGTGTGGGCGACCGCGCTGCTCGGGGTCTGGGCGGGTGGCACGTGGACGGCGGCGACCGCCGCGGCGGCCGTGTTCGCAGCGGCAACCGTCGTCTTCGCGTTCGGAGAGACGCTGCACGGGGCGATCCACGCGCCTCTGGCCGCCGATCTCGCGCCTCCGCAGCTCGTCGGCCGGTACCTCGCGCTCGCAAGCCTCTCCTGGCAGGCGGGCTGGATCGCCGGGCCCGCGATCGGCGGCTTCTTCCTTCAGCATGCACCGCTTGCGCTGTGGCCGGCCGCGGCCGGCGTGAACCTCCTCTGCGCCGCCTGGGCGCTGGCCCTGGAGCGCCGGCTGCCGCCTGCCGTTCGAACGACGCCGCGCGGCGAGCCGCCTGCCGTCGAGCCGATCCGGGTGGCGGCAGGTGCTTCCGGGTAACATGACGAATATGACCGTGTTGGCGACCGTCGACCCCCTCAGTACCGGTGCCCAGCCTGCCGCGCATCCGCACGCGCCGGGTCGGGACGCTGGCTGGTCCCGTCGAGGCCGCCGCCCGGCCCCGGCTCGCTGAGCTCCACGGCGACGGCCTGACCTGGATCCACCTGGAGTCTCCGACCCAGGAGGAGGCCCAGCTTCTCGCGAGCCGCTTCGGCTGGCACCCCCTCGACATCGAGGACGTGATGTCGCGTCGCCAGAGGCCGAAGGTGGACGTCTACTCCGACGACCCCGACGGTCGCGGCTACCTGTTCGCCGTCCTCCACTTCCCCGTCTACGACAAGGCCGTCGGACGGCTCAACGCCGGCGAGCTCGACGTCTTCCTCGGCCCCGACTACCTCGTCACGCTGCCGGCGGTCGACCTGCGGCCGGTGTCGCTCCTCTTCCGCCGCTGCCAGGAGAGCGACGAGCTCCGCCAGACCCTCTTCGTCCGCGGCTCGGGCCGCCTCATGTACGAGGTGCTCGACGACCTCTACGACTACTGCTTCCCGATCCTCGACAAGATGGGCTTCAAGCTGGAGCAGATCGACGAGGAGATCGGGGAGGCGGGAAAGGGCGCGAAGGAGCTCGTCCGCGACATCCACAAGGTCAAGCAGGAGATCATCTCCTACCGCAAGATCATCAAGCCCCAGCGGCCGACGCTGCGACAGCTGGAGCGCGGGGTGGAGCGCTTCCTGCCCGAGGACCTGGAGCTCTACTTCGACGACATCGTCGACGCGAGCGAGCGGATCTGGGACCTGCTCGACAACTACAAGGAAGTCGTCGAGGCGCTCGAGGACACGAACGAGTCGCTCATCTCGCACCAGCAGAACGACATCCTCTACGTGCTCACGATCTTCAGCGTCGTGATGCTGCCGCTGACGTTCCTCACGGGCGTCTTCGGGATGAACGTCCGTTTCCCGGGCTTCGACACGAGTCACGGCTTCATCGTGACGCTCGTGCTCTTCGTCGTCACGATCGCGGGGATGCTCGGCTTCTTCCGCTGGAAGCGCTGGCTGTAGTCCCGGCTCGATAGGGTCGCGGCATGGAGCGGCTCTGGGCACCGTGGCGGCTCGAGTACGTGCAGCACGCCGACGAGCAGGACGGCTGCGTCTTCTGCAACGCGGCCGCCGGTGAGGACGAGGACGGGCTCGTCGTCCGGCGGGGAGAGCGCGCGTTCGCGCTCCTGAACCGCTATCCGTACTCGTCCGGACATCTGATGGTCGCTCCCTACCGGCACGGCTCCGGCTTCGACTCCCTCGACGACGACGAAGCCCTCGAGGTCCACCGGCTGGCGGTGCGGGCCATCGAGGCGCTGCAGGCGGTGTACTCGCCCGACGGCTTCAACGTCGGCTGGAACCTCGGAAGGATCGCCGGGGCGGGAATCGTCGACCACGGTCACGTGCACGTCGTTCCTCGCTGGAGCGGCGACACGAACTTCATGCCGGTGCTCGCCGACGTCCGCGTCATCCCCGAGCACCTCGTCGAGACGCGGCGACGCCTCGCCGCCGCCTGGACCGCCTGACGTTGCGGGAACCAGTGCGCGGGCCGCTGCAGGGAACGCCGGCCCGACCGGCGAACTCCAGCGACGGATGCTTGAGCGGCGATCGGGAACGGACCGTCGGAGCGGCAGCGACCGGCGTCGCCTCACCGCCGACGGCGCCGCTGCGCGGATCATCGCCTTCCTCGACGACGACCGGATCGTGAACGGCGACCGGCGGACGGGCGAACGCCGCAGCGGCCTCGACCGGCGCGCCCCGCAGCCGGTACTCGCGCGCGTGCGGCGACGCTGAGCCCGGCCGCTCGATCGGGGTCGCCCGAACGAGTGAACTTCACCCCGCAGAGCGCAGGCTTCCCGGCGACGTCGGGATCTGCATCCACGAGACGACAGGACGGCGCTCGGCGGGGAAAGGCCGTCGACCACGCGCCCGCCGCGCCCTCTCTGCCGCTCTCCTCTGGTCGGACGGGCGTCCGGCGCGCGAGAGGGGGCCATGAGGCTCCCTCTCGCCGTGACCACGACGGCGACGCCGGAAGCACCCCGGGGAGAGAGAGCGGACGACGGGATTCGAACCCGCGACCCTTGGCTTGGGAAGCCAATGCTCTACCAACTGAGCTACGTCCGCGCGACTTGCGGATTTTACCCGGCGCGGGCCGGAACGGTTGTGTCGATAATCCCACGACGACACACGTAATCGAGGAGTGAGGCAGAGGCATGGGCCAGCACGAACTGCACGAGACCGCGCGCGCACTCGTCGCCGAGGGCAAGGGGATCCTCGCCGCGGACGAGAGCTCCGGCACCATCAAGAAGCGCTTCGACTCGATCGGGCTCGAGTCGACCGAGGAGAGCCGGCGCGCATATCGCGACCTGCTCTTCACGACGGCGGGCGCCGAGGAGTTCATCAGCGGAGTCATCCTCTTCGACGAGACGATCCGCCAGCGCTCCGAGGACGGCACGCCCTTCCCGGAGCTGCTCGCGTCCAGGGGGATCATCCCCGGCATCAAGGTCGACACGGGAGCGAAGCCGCTCGCACACGCCGAGGGAGAGACCGTCACCGAGGGCCTCGACGGTCTCCGGGCCCGCCTCGAGGAGTACCGGGGCCTCGGAGCTCGCTTCGCGAAGTGGCGGGGCGTCTACGCGATCTCCGATACGACGCCGAGCGAGTACGCGATCTGGACGAACGCGCACGGACTCGCGCGCTACGCCGCTCTCTGCCAGGAGGCCGGCCTCGTTCCGATCGTCGAGCCGGAGGTGCTCCAGGACGGGACCCACACGATCGAGCGCAGCGCTCTCGTGACCTCGCACGTCCTCGCCGCGGTCTACACGGAGCTCTACGACCAGCGGGTCGACGTCGAGGGGACGCTCCTGAAGCCCAACATGGTGCTCTCCGGGTACGAGGCGGCCGAGCGCGCGGGCGTCGACGAGGTCGCCGAGCAGTCGCTGCACTGCTACTACAAGCACGTGCCGGCGGCCGTGCCGGGGATCGTCTTCCTCTCCGGCGGCCAGTCGGACGAGGACGCGACCGCGCACCTCAACGCGATGAACGCGCGCGGGCCGCACCCCTGGGAGCTCTCGTTCTCCTACGGGCGTGCCCTGCAGGCGCCGGCCCTCAGGGCGTGGGCCGGCAAACCGGAGAACGTCGCGGCCGGCCAGCGCGCGTACTACCACCGCGCGAAGATGAACTCTGCGGCGCGAACCGGCGCCTATGCGCCGGAGATGGAGGCCGAACCGCTCGGCGTTTGACCCGTCGATCTCGGACACGTCCGGTGTCTGACACCGGACGTGTCCGATGCGGACGCTCCGCATGTCGGACACCGGACACGGCGGAGTCGTCTACGTGTACTCGAAGCCGGTGAGCGCGCTGAGCTTCGCGAGCGACTGCTGTGCGACGACCCGACGTACGGTGCCCGAGCGGGAGCGCATGACGATCGAGTCCGTGACGGCGCCGCCCGGCGTGTACTGGACACCCCGGAGGAGCGACCCGGTGGTCACGCCGGTGGCTGCCACGAAGACGTCCTCGCCCGAGACGAGGTCGTTCGTGTGGAGCACGCGATCCGGGTCGAGACCGCCGGCGAGAAGCAGCGCGCGCTCCTCCTCGTTCCGCGGCCAGAGCCGCGCCTGGATCCCGCCGCCCACGCATTTGAGCGCCGCCGCGGAGATGACTCCCTCCGGCGTGCCGCCGATCCCGTAGAGCATGTCGACGCCGGTGCCCGGCTGCGCCGCCGCGATCGCCGGCGCAACGTCGCCGTCGCGGATCAGCCGCACGCGCGCGCCCGCCTCCCGCAGCTCCGAGACGAGCCCGTCGTGCCGATCCCGCTCGAGCACGACGACGTCGACCTCGCGGGCGGTCTTGCCGAGCGCCTCTGCCACACGGCCGACGTTCTCGGTCGGGTCTCGCGTGATGTCGATCGCGTCGATCGCGCCCGGTCCGACGGCGATCTTCTCCATGTAGAACGCGGCGCCCGGGAAGAGCATCGTCCCCCGCTCCGCGACCGCTATCACGGCGATGGCGCCCGGCTGGCCGAGGGCCGTCAGGCGCGTCCCCTCGAGCGGATCCACCGCTACGTCGACCTCCGGCCCCTCGCCGCTGCCGACCTCCTCGCCGTTGTAGAGCATCGGCGCCTCGTCCTTCTCCCCCTCCCCGATGACGACGACGCCGTGCATCGCGACGCTGTCGAGCACGAAGCGCATCGCGTCGACGGCCGCCTGGTCGGCGCGCTCCTTCTCGCCGCGACCGATCCAGCGGGCTGCGGCCATCGCACCCGCCTCCGTCACGCGGACGAGCTCCATGGCGATGTTGCGGTCGGGTGCCTGCCGCGTGCTCACCGGCGGACCCTACCGAGTTCACCGGCGACCCTGCTACATGCGCTCCGGCGCCTCGACCCCGACGAGGTGCAGGCACCGTGCGATCACGGCTCTGCGTGGCGCGGCAGAGTCCGAGCCGGAAAGCCTGCTGCTCGCTCTCGAGCACACGATGCTCGTGGTAGAAGCGGTGGAAGTCGTCGGCGACCCGGATCGCATAGGCGGGTATCGCCTGCGGGCCGCGCTTCGCCGCCGCGTCCGCGGCGATCGCCGGCAGCTCGGCGAGCCGCTTCACGAGCTGTCGCTCCTCGGGGGTCAACGGCACGACCGGCTTCGGCGAGACCTCGGCCGCGGCGGCGTTGCGCAGGATCCCTGCGATCCGCGCGTGCGCGTACTGGACGTAGTAGACGGGGTTCTTCTGCGAGCGCTCGGCAGCGAGCTCGACGTCGATCTCGATCGTCTGGTCGGGACCGCGGTTGACGAGGTACCAGCGCGCGGCGTCGACACCGATCTCGTCGAGGAACTCGTCGAGGAAGACGACGTCTCCGCGCCGGCGCGACATCCGGGTCTGCTCGCCGGCCCTCGTCAGGTGCACGAGCTGATAGAGGAGCACCTCGATCCGCTCCGGGGCGTAGCCGAGCATGCGTGCGACGGCGGCGTACCAGTTGCGGGTGCCGTGGTGATCCGCTCCGAGCACGTAGATGGCTCGGTCGAAGCCCCGGTCGAGCTTGTCGACGAGATAGGCGACGTCGGCTGCGCGATAGGTCGGCGTGCGGTCGCCGGAGCGCAGCAGGACTCGGTCCTCGTCGTCCCCGTACGCCGAGGACCGTGCCCAGAGAGCGCCGTCCTGCTCGTAGGCGTCGAGCCGCGGGAGCAGCTCCGGGAGCCGCTCCTCCAGCTCGCTCTGGCGGCGATAGGTGTCGAAGTGGACGCGGAAGCGCTCGAGCGTCGCCTCGATGCGACGCAGCATCTCGGGCACGGGGTCGCCCGCCACCGCGGCCAGCTCGCGGATGTAGTCGCCGTGGTAGCCGTCGTCGGGCGGCTCCTCGCCGCGTCGCACGGCCTCGACCGAGGCCCGGAAGCGGTCCATCTGGCCGCCGGCGTCGTTGTAGTAGTACTCGCGCTCGATGTCGTGGCCGCCCAGCTCGAGCAACCGGGCCACGGCGTCGCCGTAGGCGCCGTTGCGCGCGTGGGCGACGTGAAGCGGCCCGGTCGGATTGGAGGAGACCATCTCGACCTGGATTCGCGCCGGCGGGTCTGCCCAGCCGCCCCCGAAGGTCTCCCCCGCCTCGAGCATCGCCGCAAGCGCATCCCCGAACCACGCGTCGCGAAGGAAGAGGTTCACGAAGCCGGGCCCCGCCACCTCGGCGTGCTCGACTGCCGGCAGCTCCGCCGCGACATCCGCGATCTCCGCAGCCAGCTCGCGTGGCGGCGTGCGGCGGATGCCCGTAAGCCGGAGGGCCGCGTTCGTCGCATAGTCGCCGTGCTCTCGCTCTCCCGGCCGCTCCAGCACGACGTCGGCGCCGACCAGGCCGGCGAGCGCGTCGGCGAGCCCCTTGACCGGGTCAGCCGGCACGGGTCTCGCTCGGGGCGAAGAGATCCTCGAGCCGCTGCAGCTCGTCGGCAGACCCGACGCCGATCAGCACGTCACCGACGTCGATCGGCGTGTCCGGCTCCGGTGTCGTGTCGAACGTCCCGTCGAGCTTGCGCAGCGCGACGACGATCGCGCCGGTCTCGTGGCGGATCCGCAGCTCGCGGATCGTCCGTCCGGCCGCGGCCCAGGTCGGCTGCACCTCGATCTCGGCGAGCTGGAGATCGCGACCGGTGGCGGTGGTGACCGCGTCGAGGAACGCCGTCACCTGCGGTTTGAGGACGAGGTTCGCCATGACCTGCCCGGCAGTCGAGTACGGCAGCACGACGCGGTCGGCGCCGGCCAACCTGAGCTTCCGCTCGGCCTCTTCGCCGGACGCACGCGCGACGATCGTCAGGCCGGGCGACGCTGCGCGAGCCGAGAGTGCGATGAAGAGGTTGTCGCTGTCCGAGTCGGAGGCCGCCACGAGTCCGCGCGCCCGCTCGAGACCCGCGCGGCGGAGATCGTCGTCGTCGGTCGCGTTGCCCTCGACGAGCAGGTCGCCGTGGTCGCGAGCGCGGGTGACCGCCTCTTCGCGGAAGTCGACGACGACGTACGGCACTCCGGCGGCGCGGAACTCGTCGGCCACCCGGCGCCCGACCCGCCCGTAGCCGCAGATGATGAAGTGGTCGTGCAGGCGCTCGATGGTCCGTTCCCTCCGTCGCTCGGCGAGGGCCCCGGTGAGCACGCCCCCTGCGATCTCCTCGACGATAACCGCACCGGCGTAGGCGATGATCGTGAGACCTGCGAGGACGAGCACGATCGAGAGGATCCGCGCCGCGTCCCTGCTCGGCACGGTGTCGAGCCCGGTGAGTGTCGTGGTGACGACCGTCCGGTAGAGGGCTTGCAGCCATGTCTCGTGCAGGATCAGACGGAAGCCGACCGTGCCGCCCACGAGCGCCGCGACGACGGCGACGAAAAGGCGCAGGGTCTGACGCAGGCGAACGTGGGCGGGCATGGCCGTAGTATGTGGATGTGCACGACGACGACGACGAGGGGCCGGGAAGCGAGCCGGGCGAGCGCCGGCTCAACATCCACCTCCCGCCGGAGCTCATCGGCGGGACGTACGCGAACTTCGCGAACATCACCTACTCGCAGTACGAGTTCACGCTCACGTTCGCGCGGATCGAGCACGAGGTCGAGGAGGGAGACGTGCCGGGCGCGGTCGTCGCACGAGTCAACGCGTCGCCGAAGTTCGTCGAGGAGCTGATCGCCGCTCTTCAGGACTCCTGGTCGAAGTACCAGACCCGGGAAGGGATCCGAAACCTGCCCGAGGCGCAGGACCATCCGGAGACGCCGGGACCCTGAGCCTGGGGCTCGTCCCGTCGTACGCGGCGCTCTGCGCCGTTCAGGCGGCGGTCGTGGCTGTACCGTCGAGACGCGCGTCGCGCGCGGGGATCGGCCTCGTCGGGCTCCTGGTGCCGGCGTGCCTGCTCGCGGTGGGCGTCGTGGTGCTGGACCTCGTCTCCTGGGGCCCCCGCGCCCTCGCGCTCCTCGCCACCTTCGGAACACCCGTCCTGGCCGCGGCGGGTGGTCTGCTCTCGGGGCGGCGAACGTGGTGGCTGTGGCTGCCGGCAGCTCTCGCTCTCTGGCTCGTCGCGTGGCAGGCGCACGGCCTCCTGCGCGACGCGGCGGGCGTGCTGCTGGTCGCCGGAGCCTGCCTCGCCGTCGGCGGCGGCCGTGGCGCTCGTCGCCCCGGCGCGGTCGATCGAGCTGGGGCTCGTCGCGCTCGCGCTGGTCGACGTCGTGCTCGTCTGGGGCACCTCCCAGGTGCAGACCGCCACGAACGCCCTGCACGGCGTGACGCTCCCGAAGGCCGCCGGCACGCCCCTGCCGAGCCTCCAGGACGCCACGTTCGGCTCGGCGCTCATGGGGTGGCTCGACCTGCTGGCGCCTGCGCTGCTCGGCGTCGTCCTCACGCGACGCGCGAAGCTCGTCGCGGCCGGGGCCACCGGGCTCGCGGCCGGTGACCTGGGGTCTGCTCCTTCTCGTCACCTCCGAGGTCGCCGCGACGGTGCCCGTGCTGGCGGGCCTCCTCGCCGCGCGCGCGACCCGACGCCGCGGCAGTTCGGAATCCATCATCTAGCCTTCGCGCGCCCCGATGCGCGTCGCCGTGATCTCAGACGTCCACTCGAACCTGCACGCCCTCGAGGCGGTGCTGGCCGCCGTCGACGCCGATGCGCCGGACGAGCTCTGGTGCCTCGGAGACCTGGTCGGCTACGGCCCGCGCCCGAACGAATGTTGCGCCACGGTCGAGGCCCGGGCGGCGACCTGCCTCGCGGGGAATCACGATCTTGCGGTGCGTGGAACCATCGACCTGTTCGAGTTCAGCGGCGATGCGGCGGTCGCGGCACGCTGGACGCGGGGCGTCCTGACCGAGACTGCGCAGGCCTTCCTCCTCGGGCTCGAGCCGAGCGGCAGCGCGGCGGGCGTCGCCCTCTACCACGGGAGCGCGCGCGATCCGGTCTGGGAGTACGTCCTCTCTGACGACGCCGCGGCGGCGACGCTCGACCTGGCCGGAACCTCGCTCGTGCTGGTCGGGCACAGTCACGCTGCGCTGGTCGCCCTCGAGCGTGACGGGACTGGTCGCGGGCGAGCTCGCACAGGCCGGACGCGAGCTCGACCTCCAGGAGGGGCGTCTTCTCCTCAATCCCGGCTCCGTCGGCCAGCCGCGCGACGGCGATCCCCGGGCCGCCTACCTGCTGCTCGATCTCGACGCCGGCCGGGCGAGCTTCCGGCGTGTCGAGTACGACATCGGCCGGACACAGGCGGAGATCCGGGAACTCGGGCTGCCCGAAGCGCTCGCCGCCCGGCTCGCGCTCGGTCAGTGAGCCTGCTCCCCGGCACGTGCCCGTGCGGCGAGAGGCGCGGCCGACGGGTTGTCCCCGCCCGGCTAGAGCCCCGCGGCCGGCATCGGCTCCACCTCGGCCCCGCCGTAGAGGTGGATCCCCTCGCGGGCGAGCGCGAGCTGGACGTCCTCGCGCGCCTTGTAGATCCGCCATTTCACCGTCGCGAGCGTCACCTCGAGCGAGTCCGCGATCTCGATGTAGGAGAGGCCCACGATGTCCCGGAGCAGCAGTGCGAGCTTGAGGTCGACGCTGAGGTTCTCCACGGCGCGCCAGACGGCGTCGATCGCCTCCAGCCGCTCGAGCGGGGCGTCGAGGACTTCCAGCGGCGCGATGTCGTCGAGATCGACGACTGCGCGCGGCCGCCGCTCGCTTGCACGTAGCTCGTCGAGGACGCGGTTCTTCGTGACCTGGAAGAGCCACGTGGTGAACTTCGAGCGGCGCGAGAACCGCGGCAGCCCCTGGAACACCCGCAGGAAGACCTCCTGCGTCAGGTCCTCCGCGAGGGCACGGTCGCCGACGATGCGCAGCACGTAGTTGAACACCGGCACCTGATAGGCGCGCACGATGATCGAGAAGGCGCGCTCGTCGCCTCGCTGTGCCTTCCGCAAGATGCCGGGATCAGGCTGGGGAAGCGGCAAGGGTCGTCAGTATAGCCCCGTTTTCCGACGACATTCGTAAGGTTTACGTCAAGCGGCGCTCGTCAGATCTCGCCCCGTCATCTCCGGCGGATGCTCCAGCCCGAGCAGCGCCAGGGCCGTCGGGACGAGGTCGGAGAGCTCGCCGTCGTCGAGCGTGACGCCGGTGCTGGTCACGATCAGCGGCACCGGATTCGTCGTGTGCGCGGTGTGCGGGCTCACGCCGTCCGGCTGGAGGAGCGTCTCGGCATTGCCGTGATCGGCCGTGACGAGGCAGACGCCGCCGGCTGTCTCGACTGCCTCCGCCACTCGTCCCAGGCATGCGTCGGTCACCTCGACCGCACGCACGACGGCCGGGATCACCCCTGTGTGGCCGACCATGTCCGGGTTGGCGAAGTTGACGACCGCGAAGGAGTAGCCGCCGCCTTCGATCTCCTCGACGACCCGCTCCGCGACCTCGAAGGCGGACATCTCGGGCTTGTGGTCATAGCTCGGGACGTCGCGCGGCGAGGGAACGAGAATCCGGGTCTCGCCTTCGAACGGCTCTTCCCGACCGCCGTTGAAGAAGTACGTCACGTGCGCGTACTTCTCCGTCTCGGCGGCATGCAGCTGCCGTCGACCGAGGGCCGACCAGGACCTCCGCCACCACCTGTGGCACGTCGCGCTCCGGAAACGCCACCGGGAAGTCGAAGTCGTCGCGGTAACGCGTCATCGTCGTCAGGTCGACTCCGAGCGCATCGAGCCGCTCGCACAGCTGGCGTGCTCGATCCGGCCGGAAGTTGAAGAAGATCGCTGCGTCTCTCGCGGGATCGAGCCGCGGCCTGCCGCCGAGCGGCACCGGGACGATGAACTCGTCGGTCACGCCGGCGTCGTAGCTCGCCTGCACGGCGTCCACCGCGGTCGGTCCATGGATGTCCATGTTCACCGGGCCATGGCTGTCCATGGCCACGATCGCGGCGAGCGCGAGCTCGGTGCGATCCCACCGCTTGTCGCGGTCCATCGCGTAGTACCGGCCCGACACCGTCGCGATCCGGTCGTCGGGAAGCTCGGCGAGATCGTGCACCGCCGAGGTCGGCGAGACGTCGCGGCCGTCTGTGAAGGCGTGGACCCAGGTGTGCTCGGTCATCTGCTCGCGCGCTGCCAGCTCGAGGAGCGCGCGAAGGTGGTCGATGTGCGAGTGGACTCCGCCGTGGGAGACCAGTCCGAGCAGGTGGACCTCTCCCCCGCGCTCGCGTGCGCGTCGAAACGCCGTGGCGAGGGCCTCGTTCTCGAAGAAGGAACCGTCCCGGATCGCACGATTCACACGCTGGAAGTCCTGGTCGAGGATCCGGCCGGAGCCGATGGTGAGATGCCCGACCTCGGAGTTCCCCATCTGGCCGGCCGGAAGTCCGACCGCCTCGCCCGAGGCGACGAGCTGCGCGTGCGGATATGCCGCTCGCAGGCGGTCGAAGACCGGGGTGTCCGCGAGCTCGACCGCGTTCCCCGGGCCGGGCGGGGCGATCCCCCAACCGTCGAGGATCACGAGCGCGACGAGCGGGTAGGGGCTCATCCCGCCGTCGCCGCCACGCCGGCGTCGCAGATGGCCGCGAGGGAGAGCGGATCGAGCGAAGCGCCGCCGACGAGGGCGCCGTCGACGTCCGGCTGCGCGAGCAGCTCGCCGGCGTTCTCGGGCTTGACGGACCCGCCGTAGAGCACCGGGCGATCGAGGAGCGACTTCACGAACGCGTGGGCGTCCTGTGCCGTCGCGGGCGTGGCGGTGCGGCCGGTGCCGATCGCCCACACGGGCTCGTACGCGACGACCAGCTGCTCGTGGGCGGGGAGCACGGACACCTGACGGCGGAGGACGGCCTCCGTCTCGCCGCGCTCGCGCTCTGCCTCGAGCTCGCCGACGCACGCGATCACGCGCAGGCCCGCCGCGAGTGCGGCCTCGGCGCGACGGGCGACCGTCTCGTCCGTCTCCCCGAAGTACCGGCGCCGCTCGGAATGGCCGACGATTGCGCCCTCGACTCCCAGCTCGAGCAGCATCGGCGCCGAGACCTCGCCCGTGAATGCACCCTCGTCGGCCCAGTGGACGTTCTGCGCGAACACGGCGAGACCGCTCTCCACCGCTGCGGCAAGCGAGACGAAGGGCGGCGCGACGACGACGTCGACATCCGGCGGTGGCGCGAACGCCTCCCCGAACTCCCGCGTCGCGGTCGGGCCCATGAACATCTTCCAGTTGCCCGCGATCAGCACCGGCTCACGCCTCCTCGGTCGAAGGGATCGCTGCCACGCCCGGCAGCTCCTTGCCCTCGAGCAGCTCGAGGCTCGCTCCGCCGCCGGTCGACACCCACGAGATCCGGTCGGCGAGCCCGAGCTCGTTGAGGGCCCGTACCGAGTCGGCGCCGCCGACGACCGAGAACGCCTGCTCGTTCGCCGCGACAGCCTCGGCGACCGCCCTCGTCCCCTCCGCGAAACGCGGCCACTCGAAGACGCCCATCGGGCCGTTCCAGAAGATCGTGCGTGCCCCTGCGAGCAGCTCTGCGAACCGTGCCCGGCTCGCGGGGCCGATGTCGAGCCCGAGCCAGCCGTCGGGCAGCTCGTCGGCGCGGATAGATCCGCTCTCCGCGTCCGGCGGCGAAATGCGGCTGCGGCGACGACATCGGCCGGCAGCACACGTCCACCGCGAACGGAAGCGGAGATCGAGACGGCGCACTTCTTCGCGCCATCTTCCCGCCGACGAGCACCGTGTCGGCCCGGTCGCCCAGGTGCCGGAGCACCCCGAGCTTGTCGTCCACCTTCGCGCCGCCGGAGACGAGCACGAAGGGGTGCTCGACCTCCCCGAGGAGCCGACCGAGATGCTCCAGCTCGGCCAGCAGCAGGAGGCCCGCGTACGACGGCAGGAGGTGCGCGACGGCCTCGGTGGAGGAGTGCGCACGATGGGCCGAGCCGAACGCGTCGTTGACGTAGAGGTCGCACCCGTCCGCGAGCTCCCGCGCGTACCCCTCGTCATTGGCCGTCTCGCCGGCATGGAAGCGCGTGTTCTCGAGGACGCTGATCCGGTCGTCCGGGAGCAGCTCTCGCAGACGCGCCGCGACGGGCGCGATCGTGTACTTCGCGCGATCCTCCTCGGTCTTGGGTCGGCCGAGATGGGAGCACACGCGGACTTCCGCGGCGCCGCGCTCGAGCAGCAGCTCGAGCGTCGGGAGCGATGCCCGGATCCGGGTGTCGTCGGCGACCCGGCCGGAATCGAGCGGCACGTTGAGGTCGGAGCGGACCAGGACCGTCTTGCCCGCGACTGCGGCGTCGTGGACGGAGCGCGGCAAGCGCATCCGCGTCCCGCCCCTACGCCGCGACCGTGGCCGGCATCGTCTGGCCGATCTTCGTCACGAGATCGACGAGGCGGCAGCTGTAGCCCCACTCGTTGTCGTACCAGCCGAAGACCTTGACGAGATTCCCGTTCACCATGGTCAGGCCGCTGTCGAAGATCGACGAGTACGGCGAATGGACGATGTCGGTGGAGACGAGCGGTTCGTCGGTGTAGAGGAGGATCCCCTCGAAGTCGCCGCTGATCGGCCTGCGAGCGGAACAGCTCGTTCACCTCCTCGGCGGTCGTCTCGGCGGCCACCTGGACGACGAGGTCGACGATCGAGCCGGTCGGCACCGGTGCCCGCATCGACATTCCGTCCACCTTGCCCTTCAGGTCGGGCAGGACGACCCCGATCGCGCGCGCGGCGCCGGTCGAGGTCGGGATGAGGTTGATCGCCGCCGCCCGTGCCCGCCGCAGGTCCTTGTGCGGGAGGTCCAGGATGTGCTGGTCGTTCGTGTACGCGTGGATCGTGGTCATGACTCCGCGCTCGATCGTGTACGCCTCGTGCAGCAGCTTCGCGAGCGGCGCGACGCAGTTCGTCGTGCACGACGCGTTCGAGACGATGTGGTGTCGCTCGGGGTCGTAGTCGCGATCGTTGACGCCGAGCACGACCGTGAGGTCCGGGTCGGTCGCCGGCGCCGAGATGACGACCTTCTTCGCGCCGGCGTCGAGGTGCTTCTGTGCCGCCTCGCGCTTCGTGAAGAGGCCGGTGGACTCGATCGCGATGTCGACGCCGAGCTCGCCCCAGGGTAGCTCGGCGGGGTCCTTCTCGGACACGAACTTGATCTCGCGGTCGCCGACGCGGATGAAGCCCTCGCCGGCCTCGACGGACTCGTCCAGCGTCCCGAGGACGGAGTCGTGCTTGAGCAGGTGCGCCATCGTCCGCGTGTCGCCGATGTCGTTCGCGGCGACGATCTCGAAGTCGCCTCCCCGCTGGAGCTGGGCACGCAGGAAGTTGCGGCCGATCCGACCGAAACCGTTGATCCCGACCCTGATCTTCGCCATGGTCACCGCTGCCTTTCTCTCGATATCTTCGCGCCGAGTCTAGCCACGCTCTTGCGCCTGAAGGTCGGCAGTAGGCCGTATGTCGCGCGGGATTCGCCGCAGCTTCACCGAGGACGGCGGGCGGACCGGGAAGCTCCGAGGACGACCCTCCCGGTCCTTCCACCACACCCGAGATCGCAGCGGCGGACGGGGTCTGAATCCACCGCCGGACGAGCGCGGACCCGCCGCCGTCGAGTATGACTTAGTGCTCTGTTGCCGCGCTAGACGACTTGCAACGGATACGGAGGTCGCTACTGCTCGGAAAGTTCCTGCAAACGGCGCAGTCTCCGATAGGCGGTCGCCTTCGACGCGGCGGGCCTGCAGCGGCTGCCCAGCTCGGCGATCGAAGCGGTCGGATGGCGCAGACGTAGCGTCGCCATCTCGCGCAGCTCGTCGGGCAGCCCGTCGAGGTCGAGCCTGCGCACGGCCTCCAGCTGGGCATGCGCAGCCCGGCTCGTGCGAACGAGATTCGCGTGGTCCGCGTTCGCGAGACGGTTCGCGTCCGCACGCGTCGCCGCCACGACGGCCTGCTCCTCGAGGAGGAGGACGACGTCCGTCGCGCCGGCGGCGACGAGCACGTCTGCGATCGCCTCCGTCCCCTTCGCGTACGCGACGGCGTGGCGAGGACGGTTCTGGACGTGCAGCTCCGCCCCTGCACGGGCGGCGAGCTCGGCGAGGAAGCGCGCACCTTCGGGCTCGGCGGCGCGGATCTCGAGATGCGGACTCCGCGGCCCGCTCAGCGTCCCGGCACCCAGCAGTGAGCCGCGGAGATACGCGCGCACACAGCAGCGCCGGTCGACGACCCGGCGCGGTGGACGGTCGAGGGGCCGGTGCGAGGCGTCGAGCACCCCGGCCCGGTGCAGCGTCGCGTACGCGTGCGGAGAGCCCGCGACGTGCAGCTGGTATCTGGTCGCATGGTCGAACGCCGGGCGGCGATACGTCCGGATCTCCGACTCGACACGAAAGGCGCGCAGGAGCGCGAAGGCGCGCCGGGCGACGCCCGAGCTGACGAGGTCGAGGTGGACGGCGACGTCGCCGCGGCCACGTAGATGCGCGCTGCCGGCGACGTGGAAGAGTCCGGACAGCTCGGCCAGGCGGTCGCAGTCCCGCACCGGCGCTATCGCCGCGAGCTCCTCGCGCAGGTCCTCAGAGAGCACCTTCGAGCTCCAGGAGTCTGCGCTTGTAGACGAGACCGTACGACCCGTACGAGCCGAGCCCGTCGGCGCCGACGACGCGATGGCACGGGACGAAGAGGCCGAGCCGGTTCCGCGCGCAGAAGCTGCCGGCCGCGCGAGCGGCTCCGGGCGCGCCTGCGAGAGCCGCCAGCTCACCGTATGTGACGACCTCGCCGCGCGGCACGTCGCGCAGGGCTCTGGCGCAGCCGGCGAGGAACGCTGTCTCGTACTCGAGGTCGACCGGTACCCGGTCGAGCGGCTCGGGCTGCCCGGCGAAGTACCGCTGAAGAAGCCGCACGACATCGGCGACGAAGCCTCGACTCCCGCGCGACTGTCTCCCGACGAGAATCTCTCCGCTCCCCGGGTGGGCGGGGGTTCGGGATGGGTCCGAAGGGGAGCCGGGCTCGAGCGCGGCCCGACCCGTCGCGCCGGGCCGTGGCCAGGGGAGCTCGTGCCACACGACGCGCGACCCGTCGACGACGAGCTCGCCGACGCCCCAGCCTTCCGCCTCGTAGACCACGTGCGTCACGCCCACCACGGGAATCCTAGAATCGTCGTATGAGCACTCACGCCGTCTTCCGCGTCCCCGAGCCGTACAACGAGCCGGTCCGCTCGTATGCTCCGGGCAGTCCCGAGCGTGCGGAGCTGCGCCGCCGCCTCGAAGAGCTCCAGGCCGACCGGCTCGAGCTGCCCCTCGTGATCGGCGGCGAGGAGGTGCGGACCGGAAAGACCTTCGACGCCGTGATGCCCCACCGCCGCTCGCACGTGCTCGCCACCGTCCACAAGGGCGGTACGGCCGAGGTCGACCGCGCGATCGCCGCCGCCGCCGAAGCCTGGAAGGACTGGTCGCGAACCCCCTGGGAGGAGCGGGCCGCCGTCTTCCTCCGCGCGGCAGAGCTGCTCGCCGGGCCGTGGCGCTCGACACTCAACGCCGCCACGATGCTCGGCCAGTCGAAGACCGCCCATCAGGCGGAGATCGACGCCGCCTGCGAGCTCGCCGACTTCTGGCGCTTCAACGCCTCCTACATGCGGCGGATCTACGAGGAGCAACCCGAGTCGTCGACGGGCGTCTGGAACCGGATCGAGTACCGGCCGCTCGAGGGGTTCGTGTTCGCCGTCACGCCCTTCAACTTCACCGCGATCGCCGGCAACCTCCCCACATCTGCTGCGCTGATGGGAAACACGGTCGTCTGGAAGCCCGCCTCGACGGCCGCCTACAGCGCGCACTTCCTGATGAAGCTGTACGAGGCGGCCGGGCTTCCCCCGGGCGTGATCAACCTCGTCCACGGGTCGGGCGCCGCAGTCGGCGATCCTGCGCTCGCCAGCCCCTATCTCGCCGGCATCCACTTCACCGGCTCGACCGCCGTCTTCCAGGGGATGTGGAAGACCGTCGGCGCCAACATCGAGCACTACCGCAACTATCCGCGCGTCGTCGGCGAGACGGGCGGCAAGGACTTCATCGTCGCGCACGCCTCCGCCGACGTCGACGCGCTCGCAACCGCCATCGTGCGTGGGTCGTTCGAGTATCAGGGCCAGAAATGCTCGGCGGCCTCACGGGTCTTCGCTCCGTCCAACCTCTGGCCGGCGCTGCGGGAGCGCCTCGTGGAGCAGGTGCAGGGCGCTGACGATGGGCGACGTCGCCGACTTCTCGAACTTCCTCGGCGCCGTGATCGACGGCAGCTCCTTCGCGACGCAGAAGGCCGCGATCGACGAGGCGCGCTCGTCGGGGCGACAGACCTCCGTTCTCGTCGGCGGCGGCTACGACGACACCGACGGCTGGTTCGTCGAGCCGACCGTGATCGAGACGTCCGACCCGCGCTTCCGCACCATGCGAGAGGAGCTGTTCGGGCCGGTCGTGACGGCGTTCGTCTACGACGAGCGCCGCTACGAGGAGACGCTCGACCTGATCGACGGAGGCGCACCGTACGGTCTCACAGGCGCCGTCTTCGCCCGCGACCGCGCTGCCCTCGAGGCGGCGCAGACACGGCTCCGCTACACGGCCGGCAACTTCTACGTCAACGACAAGCCCACCGGTGCGGTCGTCGGCCAGCAGCCGTTCGGAGGCGCCCGCGCCTCCGGGACGAACGACAAGGCCGGCTCGATGTGGAATCTGATCCGCTGGGTCAGCCCCCGCACGATCAAGGAGACCTTCGTCCCGCCGACCGACTACCGCTACCCGTTCCTCGACCCCGAGGCCGAGGCCGACGTCTAGCGCTCGTCCGGCTCGATCTCGCCGAGCGCCGCCACGAGCTCCTCGAACACGGCCCAACGAGAGGCGAAGGCCTCGACGTCCTCGATCGTCCGGGCGACCAGCTGCCGGTACCAGACGTGCTCCTCGAGGTCATCCGCGATCAGGTGAAGGCCCATGTCGCGACCCTAGAGGAGAGTCGTTAGCGATCGTTGAGCGCGCTGTAAGAACTCCGGCGACGCTCGAGCAGGAGGATCGCCACCGCACCGGCCAGCGCCGGCAGCGCGAGGACGACTCCCGCGACGCGCACCCCGAACGCTCCCGCGAGCGCTCCGTCCGAGAGGCTCGCCAGCGGCCGCAGACCGAGGAACGCCACGCTCCACAGGGCCATGATCCGTCCTCGCTGGTGCTCCTCCACGCCGAGCTGGAGCCGGCTCGTGGCCGACGTGTTGGAAGCCAGATAGCCGAAGCCCGCCACGAAGAGAAATGCGAAGGCGAGCGAGAGCCAGGGCGCGAGGGAGAAGGCGACGATTCCGCCGCCGAGCAGTCCCAGCGTCAGGAGCATCCGTCGCCGCGACCCCGCCACGCGTCCGGCGAGCAGGAGCGCGGCCGCGACGGCACCCGCGCCGAACGCTCCGATGACGTAGCCCGCCTCGGTGTCGGGACGCCCGAACGCGTGCGCGAACGCCGGCGCCTCGGTGTTCACCGGGTCGGACGCGAAGCCGACCGCGCTGACGATCAGCAGGAAGGCGAGCAGCTGCGGTTGCGCCCGCACGAGCCGCAGGCTCTCGCGGAGCCGTGCCTCTCCCCGACCGGCGCGCCGGCGCGGCCTCGGCCGGACGATCACGACGCCGAGCGCGAGCAGGAGGTACGACGCCGAGTTGATCGCGAACGAGGCGGGGATCCCGAGCACGCGGACCGAGACGGCTGCGAGCGCAGGCCCGACGGCGCGAGCGAGGTTGAAGGTCATGGAGTTGAGCGCGATCGCGGACCCGAGATGCTCGCGCGGCACGAGGTCGCCGATCAGGGCCTGCGAGGTGGGATTCGTGAACGCAGCGGCGACGCCAAGGCCCGACGCGAACGCGATCACCACCCACACGGGTGCATGGCCCGCCCAGGCGAGCGCCGCGAGCGTGCCGCTGAGCGCGGTCGACGCGACCTGCATGGCGAGCAGCAACCGCCGCCGGTCGAGGCGGTCTGCGGCGCTCCCGGCCCACGGCGCGAGCAGCAGCACCGGCACGAAGTTGCAGAAGTTCAGCACCCCGAGCAGGAACGCCGAGTGCGTGAGCCGGTAGACGAGGAGCGCAGCGGCGAGGTTCTGGAACCACGTCCCGCTGGCAGAGGCCGCATTCCCGACGAAGTAGGGCCCGAAGTTGCGGCTGCCGATCAGTCGCAGCGCCGCAGCAGGCCCGGTTGCCACCGGTTCGGTCGCCCGACGAGGTCGTTTCGTATCAGGTGCGCGTCCGACCGCCGCGACCGACGTGCGCTGCGCAGCTCACGGCGACCCTGCTCAGATCATTCGGCTGGAGCTGCTCAGCCGACCTTGTGGAGTTGCGCGTAGATCCGGCGCGCGGTGGTCGCCGGGACACCAGGCACGCCCTCGAGCTCCTCCGGCGTCGCGGCCAGCAGCCCGTCGACCGAGCCGAAGTGGTTCAGGAGCGACCGCCTGCGCGCGGGGCCGACGCCCTCCAGCTCGTCGAAGATCGAGGCGAACCCGCGCGACTCCCGCCGCTGCCGGTGGAACCCGACGGCGAAGCGGTGGGCCTCGTCGCGGACACGCTGCAGGAGCTGCAGCCCGGGATCGTGCCGGTCGAGGACGATCGGATCGGCGCGCCCCGGCACGAACACCTCCTCGACCCGCTTCGCGAGAGCGATCACGGCGACGCGCGGCAGGTCGTACGCGTGCATGGCGGCGAGCGCCGCGGCCAGCTGTCCCTTGCCGCCGTCGACGACGACGAGGTTCGGCGTCGCCGCGAAGGACTCGTCGTACTCGCGTACCCCCTCCGACGCCGGCAAAGCCGGCAGCGCCGCTCCCTGTCCGGCTCCGTCGAGCCAACGCCCGGCTCCCGTCCCGTCGGAGAGGCGGGCGAAGCGGCGGGAGACGATCTCGCCCATCGCGGCGAAGTCGTCCATCCCCTCCTGGTCACGGACGCCGAACTTCCGGTAGTGGGCCTTCTTCGGCAGTCCGTCCTGGAAGACGACCATCGAGCCGACGTTGTCCTGTCCCATCGCGGTCGAGATGTCGTAGCACTCGATCCGCAGCGGCAGCGACTCGAGGTTGAGCGCCTCCCGCAGCTGCTCGAGCGCCTCCACGCGGCGCAGGCGCCGCTCGGCGCCCTGCGCGAGATCGGTCCGGAGCACGTGCAGGGCGTTCTCGTCGGCGAGCTGCTGCAGCCGCCGCTTCTCGCCCCGCTCCGCGATCCGGACCTCGACACGGGCGCCACGCCGCTCGGAGAGCAGCTCCGCGAGCGCCGACAGGTCGCCGGCGGCGCGCGGGACGACGATCTGCGGCGGCACGCTCGGCGCGTTGCCGTAGTACTCGAGCCCGAACGACTCGAGCACCGTCGTCACGTCCTGCCCGCCGACGTTCTCGAGGTGGAACGAGTGGCGATCGACCATCCTGCCCCCACGGAGCGGGAAGATCTGGACGACGGCACGGTCGGCCTCGGCGGCGAAGCCGATCACGTCGACGGTGCCGACCGAGCGACGCTCGGTGGCCTGCCGCTCCACGAGGTGCTGCACCGCCTGGAGCCGGTTGCGGTAGCGAGCCGCGTCCTCGAACCGCTCCTCGCGCGCAGCCGCCTGCATCTGCCGCTCCAGCTCGCGCTGGATCGGCTTCACCTCGCCGGCCAGGAAGTCGATCACCCCGTCGACGACGGCCCGGTACTCGGTCCGGGAGACGTACCCGACGCAGGGCGCGAGGCAGCGGTCGATGTGGTAGTCGAGACACGGGATGCCGCTGTGGCGCCCCGGCTTCGGACCCTCGCACGGACGGAAGCGGAAGACACGGTTGAGGACGTCGAGGGTCTCGCGCACCTTCTTGGCGTTCGCGTAGGGCCCGAAGTACCAGACCCGGGCCGGTGACGTTCGCGCGTGAACATCACGCGCGGGTACTCGTCCTCGACGGTCACCGCGATGTAGGGGAACGACTTGTCGTCGCGCAGGCGGACGTTGAAGGGCGGCCGATGCCGCTTCACGAGGTTCTGCTCGAGATGGAGCGCCTCGACCTCCGTACCGGTGACGATCACCTCGACGTCGGCCACGCGCGCCGGAAGCTGCCGGATCTGGATGCGTCCGTCGGTGGTCTTCTGGAAGTACGAGCGCACCCGCGAGCGCAGCGACTTCGCCTTCCCGACGTACAGCACCTCCCCGTCCGCGTCGCGGAAGAGGTAGACGCCGGGCTTCGCCGGCAGCCCCTTCAGCTGCTTCTCCACACGGTCGTCCATCCGCGAGGGCTACGGTAACGGAGGGCATGTCCGGGTTGGCCACGAGGCTCCTGGTGGTGGTCGCAGCCGCGCTCGCGCTCGCGCCGGCGGCGACTGCCGGTGGACCGTCGCTCCTGATCGGTGCGACGGAGGACGCCGTCCGCTCGCCGGTGCTCGCCGACTCGAAGGCCCAGATGGACCTGATCAAGCTGGCCGGGTTCCAGGGCGTCCGCATCACCCAGGTCTGGTCGCCGGGCCAGAC
Source organism: uncultured Thermoleophilia bacterium (assembly GCA_963762675.1). Taxonomy (GTDB): domain Bacteria; phylum Actinomycetota; class Thermoleophilia; order Gaiellales; family Gaiellaceae; genus Palsa-739. Next base: position 1,288,469 of record CAVXLS010000003.1, read on the forward strand.
GGCGGTCTCCGCCGACGATCTCGCCGTCCTGAGCACGGTGACGGAGGCGGCTCGGCTCGACGGGATCGAGGTGCTCGCCTCCGTGATCAACGCCGGCGCCAAGACCGCACCGCTGTCCGACCAGGACCAGGCGGACTTCGCCGCGTACGCGGCGTCGATCGTCACCGAAGTGCCGGCGATCCGGCACCTGATCGTCGGCAACGAGCCGAACCTCAACCTCTACTGGCTGCCGCAGTTCGACGCGAACGGCGGCGATGCGGCGGCGACGGCGTACGAAGCCCTGCTGGCGCAGACGTACGACGTGGTCAAGGCCGCCGACCCCCAGGTCGAGGTGGTCGGCGGCGCGGTATCGCCGCGCGGCAACGACAAGCCGAACGGAATCCGACTCACCCATTCGCCGACGACCTTCATCCCGGACATGGGAGCCGCCTACCGCGCGAGCGGGCGGACGATCCCGATCATGGACGCCTTCGCGTTCCACCCCTACGAGGACAACTCCAGCATCGCGCCGGTCAAGGGCCTGAACCCGAAGTCGACCTCCGTCGCGATCGGCGACTACGGGAAGCTCGTCGCGCTGCTCGGGCAGGCGTTCGACGGCACCGCGCAGCCGGGCTCGACGCTACCGATCTACTACGACGAGTTCGGCGTCCAGTCGCAGATCCCACCGGACAAGGCGTCCCTCTACACCGGCACCGAGCCTGCGACGACGAAACCGGTCGACGAGGCGACCCAGGCCGAGTACTACAAGCAGGCGATCCAGCTCGCCTTCTGCGAGCCGACGGTGAAGGGACTCTTCCTCTTCCACTCCGTCGACGAGACCGACCTGCACGCGTGGCAGTCGGGCCTCTACTACCCCGACGGCACTCCGAAGGCGAGCCTTGCGCCCACGAAGCTCGCGATGCAGGAGGCCCGGCGCGGCATCGTCGCCCGCTGCCCCGGGATGGCGCTCACCCCGACCGTGAAGGCGGTGCGACACGGCAAGCGCCTGGTCGTGTCGTGCGACATCGACTGCTCGTACGTCGCGCAGCTCTACCGGCTTCCGGGGAAGCTCCTCGCGACCAGGCGGGGTCGCGTGGTCGGAGGCATGTCGGCGACGCTCGCCGTGCAGGCGCCGGCCACCGCCGGACGCTACCGCCTGCGGCTCAGCGCACGGGCCCCGGTCAACCCGGGCAGGCCGGCGGTCGCTCTCCTGAGCATGACCGTGCACTAGCATTTCCGACGTGGACGGCCAGTACGTCGCGTACACCTTCTACCGCGTCGACCCGGCGTGGCGGCGGCTGCCCGTCGAGGACCGCCAGGCCGGCAGGGAGGCGTTCGCGGACGTCGTCGACCACTTCACGGGCCGCTTCGACCACCTCCGCGCGTACACGACCGCGGGCGTCCGCCCCGAGACGGACTTCTTCCTCTGGAAGATCACGGAGCGCTACGACGATCTCGGCGAGCTCGGGGCGGCGTTGAACGGGACGCCGCTCGCCGGCTGGCTCGAGACGCCGTACTCGTATCTCGCGACGACGAAGGCCTCGCAGTACACGAATGCACGGAAGGCGCGCAAGATCACGCCGTACGGCCTGCCCTACCTCGTCGTCTACCCGTTCGTGAAGGTGCGGCCCTGGTACGCCCTCTCCGAGGACGACCGGCAGCGCGCGATGGACGAGCACATGGTGATCGGGCGCGAGGAGTTCCCCGGCATCCGGAACCACACGACGTACTCGTTCGGCATCGACGACCAGGAGTTCATGACCGCGTTCGAGTGCGAGGAGCCGGCCGACTTCATGCACCTGATGCTGCGCCTGCGCGACAGCGAGGCATCGAGCTACACCGAGCGCGACACGCCGATCTTCGTCGGCCGCCATGTCGCGATCCGCGACGCGCTCGCTGCGCTCGACGGCAGTGCGGCGCGTGTCGAGGCGTAGCCGCGTCCTCTCACGAGTACGTGTGCTGGTCGCGCCAGACGCGCCACATCGCGATGCCGCAGCAGACGAGCACTCCGACGAACGCGACGACCTGCAGACCGTGCGCGCCCCTGTACCAGTCCGCGCCGAGGTCGGCGACGGCCAGAAGGGCAGCCCCGTAGAAGACGACGCGGGCACGCGCCGACCACTGCGCGATCTCCTCCCTGCGCTCGCGCCACATCAGGTAGACGAAGAGCGCGATCGCGAGCAGGAACGCGATGCGTGCGAGCAGGAGCAGCGCGACGAGCGTCGCCTCGAGCTGGAGGACGACGATCACCGCGGCGACCGCAGCGAGGACGAGGAACCCGCGCAGAGTCGGGTTCATGCGGGAGAAGAACGCTCTCATGTGCCGGTCATGTAGGCGCGTACGGCGAGGGCGCCTGCAACGAGGGTAGCGCCGGCGAACCAGGCGAGTCGCCCTCGCCGGTCGGCGGGCGCGTACATCCACGGCGAGAGCGCCGCGAGCAGGGCGAGCGTGCCGTACAGGTAGTGGAGACGCTGTGGCGCTCGATGGTGCTGCGAGAGGAGCAGCAGCCCGAGCCCGACCTGCGTGACGAGCAGCGTCTGCGCGAGCGCGAGCAGGTGCGTGACGATCCCGCGCGGCTCTGCCCGCCGGTAGTACGCGATTCCGCCGGCGGCGGCCGCGCCGAACGTCGCGGCGAGCACGAGGAATGCGACGGTGTGGTGCGCCGTTAGCATCGAAGCCCGGACACTAACCAGAGGAGATGCCGTGATCGCAGAGGGCCAGCAGGCGCCGGACTTCGAGTTGACGACCGATGCCGGCGAGACGGTGAAGCTGTCGAGCCTGCGGGGGACGCCCGTCGTCCTCTACTTCTACCCCAAGGACGACACGCCGGGCTGCACGACCCAGGCCTGTGGAATCCGGGACGCCTATGCCGAGTTCGAGGGGGCAGGCGCCGCCGTGCTCGGCATCTCGCCGGACACCGTGGCGCAACACGTGAAGTTCAAGCAGAAGTACGACCTCCCGTTCACCCTGCTCGCCGACCCGGAGCACGAGGTCGCCGAGCGCTACGGCGTCTGGGGCGAGAAGCAGTACATGGGGAAGACGTTCATGGGCGTCCGGCGGTCGACGTTCGTGATCGGACCCGACGGCACGGTCTCGAAGGTGCTGCACGACGTCAAGCCGGCGAGGCACGCGGACGACGTGCTCGCCGTGCTCCGAGCCTGAGAGGAGCAGGCCCCTTGTGCCGAGGCGCACGCGGTGATAGGAGACAGCGGTGCGTTTCCTCCGCCGCGCCAACCGCACCCCGCCCCCGATCCACGAGGACGAGGCGTACGCGCGCTGTCACGGCTCGCGCAGCGGGGACCTCGTGCGAGTGGTCACGGTCGAGCGCCCGAGCATCCCGCGTCGGACGGGTGATCTCACCGGTGAGCTGCTTCGCCGTGCGTTCGAGTCGCGACTCGACGCGCGTACCGGCGACCACGCGTAACGGCCGACGCGTCACCAATTCGGCCTAAACCTTGTGGCCCGCCCGGCCGATGCATCGACCGAGCGGGCGCCGGGCGGGCACCGCGCTGTTGACTGATGGCGTGGAATTACCTGCACTTCGAGAACATCGCCGAGCCGGAGCTCGGGTCTCCGCCCGGGCTGGACGAGGAGTCGGCGCTCCAGGCCTTCCTGAACCGGTGGGGCGCCTCCGGCTGGGAGCTCGTCTACTGCGAGCGCACCGGCACGACGTACGAGCTCATCTTCAAGAGCGAGAGGCATCTCCTGGCCGGTTAGCGCGTCCCGCCGGGTGGACACGGCGGGTTCTCCCTGCACATTCGCGGGAAATCCCCGACGACGACGCGGCGCCCGTTCGAGAGGGTGACGTCGCGGGGAGGCGCCGCCCTCGTGTCCAAGTTCGACGGCTGCAGACTCGAGCGAGGCGCCTTCTCGACGTGCGGAGATGCGGTGCGCGCTTCCGCGGCCGGTGCTGCTGCAGAGAAGGTGGGCGGGGTTCCGCGTCGCCGGGCTGCGGCCCCCCGCGACGCTTCCGAACCCCGCCCCCCACCAGACCCCCTATGAGAGATAGCGCCTCGTAGGCCGTTCGGCCTACCCCAGAAGGGGGAATCTCGATCCGCGGGGCCTCGGCCACCGCCAAGGGACGACGAGCGCGCCTCGCTGCGAAGACGCCCCTTCCGGCGTGCTCGTCGCTCCGTCAGACTCCGTGGCGACCACCAACCGCGAGGAGGGGAAGATGGACCTCGACGACGCCTACGTGTGGATCACGACCCGCAAGCTCGAGCCTGGAACGCGCGAGCAGTTCAGCAAGGCGTGGCGGCCGGTCGGCTTTCCGGCGGGGATGCTGCGCGCCTACGAGCTCTACTCGCCGGACGGACGTGAGGTCGTCGGCATCTCGGTCTGGGACTCGCCCGAGTCACGCGAGGCATACCGGCTCTCGGACGTCGAGACGGAGCGACGAAAGGTCATGGCCCCGTACGTCGTCGGGGAGACGTCCGGGTTCTACACGGGACGCGAGCTCAAGATCCCACGCGGCTGACGACTCGCAGCCTGACGTGAGCAGATCTGCTCGCTCTCCGGGAAGCCCCGGCGATGCGGACGAGAGGACTTGAACCTCCACACGGCGCGAGAGGGGTGGCCGACCCTCCACGCGGCGGGCCTCCCGGTCGACGTCGGCGCGTTCGAGCGCGATCCACTCCTCCGGCCGGAGGCCGGTCCTGGTCATCCCGGCCGCGAGCCCGTTCCGCCAGTCCTCCAGCTCGAGCCGGTTGAGCACGTCCGGGTGACGGTCGGCGAACTCGTCGCGCGCCTGCCGGAGCTGCCGCGTCAGCCTCCGTTTGGCCCGTCGTCGAGCGCGTCCGGCTTCGGCGTGAAGCCGCCTTCGACTCCGGGCACCGTTCTCGTCGACCCTCCTGGCCCGCCATCCGCTCCCCTGCCGGTCGGCGTGCGCACGCGGCCTACGATTGATTCCTCAGAGATCGAGTCGGATCAAAGGAGCCGTTCCCCGACGACGAACGCGGTCGGCATCTGTCGTCAAGCTGGAGGGGTGCCGATAGCTGTTGCGGCTACCGGCTCGGAGGCGGCAGCCGCGGTCCGGTTCCGAAGCGACGACGTAGATGGGAAGCTTGCGGAGTGGCGTGGTGCCGCATAGAGAACGACGGGAACGGAGCCGTGGCGGCTCCGCGACGATGACTGATCCGACCGGCGGTGGCAGCCACACGGCTAGACGAGCCGACCGGCCGGATCGCGGCCGAGATGCCCGTCAGTGGCCGGCGCGCCGGGCTCGTGTCGCCGTACGAGCCGAGACGGAGCTCGCATGAAGCCGTCGCTGTCTCTGATCTATGTCGCCCTCGCGGTACTCGCGAACTGGCTCGCCTCACGCTTCCTCGTCGGCGTCCCGTTCACGACCTACGTGGCCCCGGCCGGCGTCTTCTGCGTCGGCGCGATCCTCGTCCTGCGCGACTGGCTGCAACAGCTGACGAATCTCCGCTATACCCTCGCGCTCGTCCCAGTTGGCGGTCTCGCCTCCTACCTGATTGGCGACGTTTCCGGCTGGACGTCGCTGCAGCGGGTCGCGCTCGCGAGCCTCGTGGCGTTCGTCGTTTCCGAGACGATCGAGGCGGCCGTCTTCACGCCCATGCGCCGCCGGTCGTTGACAGCCGGAGTTCTCGCGTCCGGCCTCGTCGGGAACGCGATCGACTCGGCACTCTTTCTCTGGCTCGCGTTCGGCTCCGAAGCCTTCTTCGCAGGCAACTTCGTCGGCAAGGCGGAGATGATCCTCGTCGGTGGTTCGCTGACCGCCTTTCGCCGCTATGCACTCCCGGTGACCGCGTGAGTAGCGGCATGAGAACCACGCTTCCCGGGCCGTGTGGTCGACCTCCGTGCCAAGCTCGTGCGCCGGGGCAGGTGGGATCGACTGGCCCAGCTTCGGCCCCGGCGCGTCGAGATGCATGCCGCCGCGACCGCCGAATCACGCGAGAGGCCGCGGCAGCTTCGTCGGGCCGTTTACGGACTGAGCGCGGACCAGATCGGCCGGTTTCTGGCCATGCGGATGAGAGGACTTGAACCTCCACGGGGTTTCCCCCACACGGACCTGAACCGTGCGCGTCTACCAATTCCGCCACATCCGCGCGGAGGGACAGTGTAGCCGCGCGACTTCGCGACACCCACGCGTACCATGGACGGCCTGCTCCGCGTCGCCCTCGCTCCGCTCCTCGGCCTCCTCTGCCTGGTCGTGCTCCTCGCGACGGGCGGTGCGTCCGCACGCGGCGGGACGAGCCGCCAGGCCCCGTCGGGGCTCGTGGAGGTGGTCGTCACCCTCGCCCAGCCGCCCCTCGCCCGCGCCGTCGCGCGCGACCGCCGGCTCGCCGCCGCCGTTCGCAGGTCCCACGCACTCGAACGTCCGCGCACCCTCGGCCGTCTCCTACCTACGGACGCTGGCGTCGGTGCAGCGCAGGTTCGTGCAGCGGCTCGCGGTCGCGGTTCCCGGCGCGCGCGTCCGCTGGCACTACAGCGTCGCGCTCGACGGCGTCTCCGTCCTCGTGCCCCGCTCGCAACTCGCACGTCTGCAAGCGCTCCCCGGCGCGACCGTCTGGCCGACCGTCACCTACCACGCGCTCGGCTCCGCGACGCCGACGGCGGCTGCGGCACCGGCGCTGAACCGGACTCCCGAGCTGATCGGTGCGACGAGCCTCTGGGGAAGCGATCTCGCGACCGCCGGCCAGGGCATGAAGATCGCGATCCTCGACGACGGGATCGACCAGACCCACCCGTTCTTCGACCCCAAGGGATTCTCGTACCCGCCCGGCTTCCCGAAGGGGAACACGGCCTACACGACGCCGAAGGTGATCGTCGCCCGCTCCTTCCCGTCACCGTCGACATCGTGGAAGTACGCGTCGCTTCCGTTCGACCCGGTCTACTCCGAGCACGGCACGCACGTCGCCGGCATCGCCGCCGGGGACTACGACACGCTCGCCTCCGGCCCGCGTGGGCACGTTCGCGTCTCCGGGATCGCACCGCGCGCGTACCTCGGCAACTACCGGGTCCTGACCGTGCCGACGAAGGACTACGGCCCGGACGGGAACGCCCCGGAGATCGCGAAGGCGATCGACCAGGCCGTGGCCGACGGGATGAACGTGATCAACCTCTCGCTCGGCGAGCCCGAGATCGAGCCGGGCCGCGACGTCGTCGTCCGGGCCCTCGAGAACGCGGCCGCCGCAGGAGTAGTTTCCGTCGTCGCGGCGGGGAACGAAGGTGACAGCTCGGGCCACGGCTCGATCGGCTCTCCCGCGACGACGCCCGACGCGATCGCGGTCGCCGCCTCCAGCGAGGGCGGCGACGGAAGCCCCGCCGACGAGATCGCGTCGTTCTCCTCGATCGGCCCGACGCCGATCTCGCTCCTGCTGAAGCCGGACGTGACCGCCCCGGGCGAAGACGTCCTCTCCTCGATCCCGCACGCATCGTGGGACTCCTGGGACGGGACGAGCATGGCGACGCCGCACGTCGCCGGCGCAGCCGCCCTACTCGAGGAGCGCCACCCGCTCTGGACCGTCGAGCAGATCAAGTCGGCGCTCGAATCGACCGGCGATCCGGTCCATGTTCCCGGCACGGAGACGGAGGTGACGACGACGCACGAGGGCGGCGGCAGGATCGACCTCGCACGAGCCGACTCGCCCCTCGTCTTCACCGACCCGGCGAACCTCTCGTGGGGGCTCGTCCGGCCCGGCTACGTCGGCACGAAGACGCTGGTCGTCAGCGACGCCGGCGGCGGCCTCGACCCGTGGAGCGTGTCCGTCGCGGAGCAGACGGCTCCGCCGGGCGTCACGATCACGCCCGACCGCGGGAACCGTCGTCCCCGGCACCGAGATCGGGGTCACGCTCGCCGTCTCTGCCGGCGCCGCAGAAGGGGAGGCGACCGGGTTCCTCCTCCTCCGACGGGGCAGCGACGTCCGCCGTGTGCCCTTCTGGTTCCACGTCGAGATCCCACGCCTCGGCCTCGATCCGCACACGACGCTGACCCACGCCGGCCTCTACCACGGCGACACGGCGGGCAAGCCGGCGCGCGTCTCGTCCTACCGCTATCCGGATCGCGGGGGCACGGCCGGCGTCCCGACCGGCCTCGGGGGGCCGGAGCAGGTCTTCCGGTTCACGCTCACGAAGCCCGTTGCGAACTTCGGCGTCGTTGTCCTCACGCACGACAGGGGCGTCCGGGTGTCTCCACGGCTCGTCCGCGCCGGCGACGAGAACCGGCTCGTCGGGTGACCGGCCTCCGGAGACGCTCAACCCGTACGTCGGCCTGCCGGAGCCGTACCCGGTCGTCGGGGCGGTGCTCCCGCTCCCGGGGACGTACGACATCGTCTTCGACACGCCGACCGGAGCACGGCCGGGTCAGCTTCCTCTTCCGCTTCTGGATCAACGACACGACACCCCCGACGGTGAAGCTCCTGCACTCGTCAGTGCGGGTTGGGGAGCCGATTCGCTTCTCGGTGCGAGACTCCGGGGCCGGCGTCGACCCTCTGTCGATCGCCGCCTACCGGAACGGCACGCAGGTTCCACTCTCGTACGCGCACGGGATCGTCTCGCTCGAGACCACGACGCTCTCTCCGGGGAAGCACCGGATCACGCTCGACGTGTCCGACTACCAGGAGACGAAGAACATGGAGGACATCGGCCCGGTCCTCCCGAACACGCGCGTCTTCCACGCCACGGTCGTGGTTCGACCCTCGTCCTGACGCGCCCGCTCCGGCCGGAGTGCTATCGGCGCTCGGTCTCGTCGATCGTCGGCAGGTTGGCGAGGTCGCGCTCGACGCTCGCCGCGAAGTCGTCTGCCTCGTCGCGGACGACGCGCAGGCCGTCCTTCCGCTTCGCCCGCTGGCGGCGGCGGCGCGTGTCCACGCCGAATCGCGCCCCGAGCCGCGGCCACTCGGCTCCCACGACCGCGGCCACGGCCAGCGCGAGCAGAGCGATGTACAGCCAGCTCACGGCACGATTTTAGCGGAGGCCGGCCGCCTCGGTCTGCGGCCCCCGGGCGCCTGCACCGAGTCAGGCAGCGGTGACGCCGTTCATGTCATCGAGCTTGCGCCGGAGATGGTCGAGGTACGGCTGCGGGTCGAGCGGACCGCCGACGATCCGCTTCAGCAGCTCCCGGGGCGTAAAGACCCGTCCCCAGCGGTGGACGTGGTCGCCGAGCCACTGGCGCAGAGGCGCGAACTCGCCGCGCTCGAACTGCTCCTCGAGATCTCCGAGATCGGCGGCCGCACGTTCCCACAGCTGCACCGAGATCACGTTGCCGATCGCGTAGGTGGGGAAGTAGCCGAAACCGGTGTCCGACCAGTGGACGTCCTGGAGCACACCCTCGACCGCGTCTGCCGGACGCAGCCCCAGGTACTCCTCCATCTTCGCGTCGAACGCGTCCGGCAGGTCGGAGAGCGACACCGAGCCCGAGAGCATCTCTCGCTCGAGCTCGAAGCGAAGGATGATGTGGAGCGAGTACGTGACCTCGTCGGCGTCGACACGGCGCAGCGTCGGCGCGACCCGGTTGAGCGCCCGGTGGAACGTCTCGAGCGAGACGTCGGCCAGCCATGCCGGAAAGGCGGCACGCAGCCGTGGGTACAGGAAGCGCCACGTCGCCAGGTTTCTGCCGACGAGGTTCTCCCAGAGCCGGCTCTGCGACTCGTGGAACGCGTAGGAGGCGCCGTCCGCGAGCGGTGTTCGGGCGTAGCGGGCGTCGATCTGGCGGTCGTAGACGCCGTGGCCGAACTCGTGCATGCACGAGAGGATCCCGTGGAGCCCGTCCTCGCGGAAGTTCGAGGTCAGCCGGATGTCGGAGGGGGAGAGCGACTCCGCGAAGGGATGCACGGTGTCGTCGAGCCGCCACGCGTCGCCGTCCATCCCCCAGCGCTCGAGCACCTCGAGAGCGAAGCGCCGCTGCGCCTCGCGGGAAAAGGTCCCGTTCAGGCAGGAGTCGTCGACCGGCTCGCCGACCGACCGTGTCAGCGGGACGAGGCCGGTCTTCAGCACGTCGAAGACCGCGTCCACCTCCTCCGTCGTCATCCCGGGCTCGTAGTCGTCGAGCAGGACGTCGTACGGGTCGCCCTCCGGCTCGAAGCAGGCGACGTATTCGCGTGTCAGCTCGAGCGCCCGCTCGAGGTGCGGCAGGAGGAGGTCGTAGTCCTTCCGGGACCGCGCCTCGAGCCAGGCCCGATATCCGAGGGACGCCTGCCGCGCACGCGCGGCGCGCAATGCAGCGGGAACACGCACCGCCTTGTCGTAGTCGCGCCGCGCAACCCTGACGACGCTCGCCTGGAAGGACTCGTGCTCGCACGCGTCCTCGGTCGGCCGTAGCTCCTCGAGCAGTGCTCCGAGCTCGGGTGCGGTCTGACGCTCGTGCTTGATCCTGGCGAGCGTCGCGCGCTGCTCGGCGCGCGCATCCGCTCCGAGCGGCGGCATCTTCGTCTCCTGATCCCAGATCATGAGCCGCGCGGCCGCCTCGAGATCGGCAATCTCGCCCAGTCTCTCGAGCAGCCTCTCGAACTGCTGACTCATGTCGTGCTCACCCCGGACGAGGCTATCGAGTCGCGCCCCGGCGTCGCCCCCGGGAACCGCACCCGCCTTGGCCGCCGGGCTCTACGGGCGCTCTCCGGCGTGCTCCCGATGACCGCGGCCCCGCCTGGTGGCGGCGGCGGAGGCGCTGCGCCCGATGTGCGCGTTCAGGTGAGCGCCGAGCAATCGACCGCGCCGGATGTGGGTGGACAGATCGTCTGGCACGTGACGGCGAGCGACCACGTGAACAGCCAGAGCGCGTTCGGCGTCTTCGCCGACGTGACGCTGCCGGCAGGATTCACCGTGACGAACACGTACTCCGACCGCGGTAGCGGCTGCGTCGCAGCGGCTCCCGGCCTCGTCTGCAACCTCGACTGGATCAGCCCCACGAACCCCGGCCACGTGACCGTCTGCGGCACCGTCGGCCAGGCCGGCCCGCAAACGCTGTCGGTCCACCTGCGCCGCCAGTCCCGGGAGGGTAACCCGGCCGACGACACGGCGAGCCTCACCCTGCAGCCCGCCGCGCCGTTCACGCCGTCCACTCAGCCGACGCCTGCGAAGCCGATGAAGCCGGTGATCGGTCGGGCGTCGATCTCTCCGGGCCCCGCCGCCGGCAAGCGAGTCACGGTCACCTTCCACGTGACTCGAAGCGACACCCACAAGCCGCTGACGAACGGCAAGATGACCTGCGACCCAACGATTCGCGGCAAACTGCTCCGACACTCCGAGCAGTTCAGGAAGGGTCTCGCTCGGCTCACCTTCACCATCCCGAAGAGCGCCAAAGGGGAGCTCCTGAAGGTGCGGGTGACGATCAGAGCTGCCGGCAAGTCGACCACCAGGATCGCCACCTCCCGCGTCAAGTAGCTGTTTGCCAGGTTCGTTCCGCCGTTCCTCTGCCGGCGGCCGCTGGCGGCCCGGCTGCGAACGCCGACCGGGCAGAAATGGCTCCCACCCTGGACTCGAAGCACCAACCCTGCGGTTCACGGGACGAGGTGACGATGTCCAGTGACGGACGGGAGCGCTTCCGCGCGGCCTCGCTCTGCCGCGTCGGCCGCAGCACGGAGCTCTTGCGGGCTGATCGGCGGACTCGACGACGCGCTCGCCGGTCGGGGTGGCCTGTTCCTGCTGGTCGGCGAGCCGGCGATCGGCAAGAGTCGGATCGCCGAAGAGCTGATCCGTGTCGCCCGGACACGCGGGGTCGAGATCCTCGTCGGACGCTGCTGGGAGGCGAGCGGTGCTCCGGCCTACTGGCCGTGGGTGCAGTCGCCTCGCCGCTACGTTCGCGATGCCAGGCCCGGCGTGTCGCCTCGAGGCGAGCTCGGCGCAACCGATGGACTTCCGCTCGGGTGCGCCCAGACACGCCCAGCCTGCCGTCTCGTTACACGAGCAGATCGAGGGTGGCACGGCTCGAGCAGGACGACGGCGGGCAGGCCGGCCGCCGAATGGGCGTGTCGAGGGCGGTGACGGCGTCACCACTGAGCGTCGGGGCAACCGTGGCGACACGCGTCTTGTCACCGCACAAGGGATACAGGCCAGCCGAGGGCGAGCCGATCCAGAGTTCGTGGACGAAGTCGGCGATCCATCGAGACGACCCACCGCGATCGAACGCGATCGCGACTCAGTGCGCGAACAGCTCGATGGGGCGCTCGGGCCCGAACTCGCGGCAATGCTCGTGTCGGCCCTCAGCACCGGTCTCCTCCAGCACCGCCCGGGAGACATCAGCGCCGACCCAGCCGAGCCCTCCCGGACGCCCGACCCCGGAACCCGGGATCAGCAGCGCAAATAGGCGAAAGCGCCGCGTCCACCGCCTTCCGTCGCCCCTTCCCCCGGCTCGTTTCGACGAGCGGTGTTCTCCACGGACTAGATGCGGCGGCTTGTTCGTTACGGTCACAAAGGAAGCGCAAGCGCCGTACAAGAGCCAAGGAGGATGCGACCGTATTGAGCTGGATAGTGATCGCGTTGCTGTACCTGCTGTCGATCGGACTCTTCAGACTGGCCGGGGGGTTGCCCGCGGCCGGTGAAGCCCTCAAGCGGTGGGGTGAGGCTGTCGCCGGCTCGCGGCATTCAACGTCTCACTGAGTCGCAGCACGCGCAGCAGCCGCGCGACCCGTTCGCGCAGAATCCTCCCCGACCACAAGAACCGCTCGGGTGCTTGCACCCCCGCTTGCAGCGTTGCCGCCGCTGACGACGCCCTGCCTGGAGAAAGGCCCCGTGTCCAGGCTGTTTCTGTAGCTCCCCGGGTTGGACTCGAACCAACAACCCTCCGGTTAACAGCCGGATGCTCTGCCAATTGAGCTACCGGGGATCGGCGGGCGCCATTCTAGCGCGGGGAGCCCAGGGTTCCTCGCGAGCCCCCTCCCTGCTGGCGACGCGGGCGAATGGCTCTGACGCGACGGCGAGAGCGCGGTCTCGCCTCCGCGCGCGGCACGTGTGTGTCTCGGCCGGCGAAACCCGTCTCTGCGGCACGGGTTTCCGGGACTGGAACGGCGCGTGCCCCGAGCCGGCGCTGACCACGCCCGGGGCCACGTTCGGGTCAGGCGAACTCGCGGATCTGCGTCCGGATCCGCGACAGCGTCTGGTAGAGGTCGACGCGCCGCTCCTCGTCGGCGTCGTCGATCTCCCGCTGCAGTCGCCGGGCACGGAGCTGGAGTAGCAGCTGCTCCGTCGTCTGCAGGCTGACCTCTTCCTCGTCGCCGAGCGCGTACAGCTCCGCGAGCAGCGCCGTCAGCTCCTCCCCACCCTCCGCGTCCTGCCCGAGGAGGCGGGCGCGCGCCGCGCGGTGAAGCTCGTCGTCGAAGTGCTCCGGCCCGAGCTCCTGCAGAAACCGCAGCGCCTCCGAGTGCGCTGCGACGCCGGCGAGCGCCGTGCGTTCGAGACGCTTTCCTGCGTCGAGCAGACGCGGCGACACGACCCCGGCGGTGCGGGACCTTCCACGTGCCGGCGCGAGCCCCGCCTGCGTCTCGGGCGGCAGGTCGAGCAGGTCGGCCGCTAGCCGGATCGCCTCGTGATGCTCCGGCGAGTCGGGGAGCGACGTGAGGAAGGCACGGATCGCGGCGAACGCCGTCGCCCGGTCGGGCGAGCGCGCGTGCTCGAGCCGAACGCGGTGCACGGGGTAGCTGACGGGCACGCTCAAGTGCTTCTCGAAAGCGGCCGGATCGTCCGCGGGGTCGGTGCCCGGCGGCAGCGAGACGACCTTCACCGTGAACCCCTGCCGGACGGCGAGCTCCATCCCGCGCAGCGTCGCCTCGTGCCCGGCGGCGTCGGCGTCGAAGCAGAGGTACAGCCGTTTGGTCAGCCGCGCGAGCTCCTTCAGCTGCGCTTCGGTGAGCGCGGTCCCCATCGACGCGACAACCGGCTCGAAGCCCGCCTGCCGCAATGCGATCACGTCGGTGTTTCCCTCGACGACGACCGCACGATCCTCTCTGGCGATCGCCTGCCTCGCCAGGCCGAGGCCGTAGAGCAGGTCACCCTTGCGGAAGTGCTCGCCCTCGGGCGAGTTCACGTACTTCGCCTGCAGCGGGTCGTCGTCGTGGAGCTTGCGCGCCTGAAAGCCGCGCACCTCACCCTTGCGGTCGGCGAGCGGGAAGACGATGCGGCGCTGGAAGTAGTCGTTGCCACGCCGGTTCGAGAGGCCGGCCGCGAGCAGCTCTTCCCACCGTGAAGCCTTCCTGGAGGCCCCGCCGGACGAGCGTCGCGCCCCCCGGGGCGTAGCCGAGCCGGAACGCGCGGCACGCCTTCTCGTCGAGGCCGCGAGAGGAGAGGTACTCGCGGGCAGTCGCGCCGCCGTCCGAATCCCAGAGCACCCGCTCGTAGAAGCCGGTGGCGCGCTCGAGCAGGCTCTTCAGGCGCTCGCGGCGGCGGCGGCGCTGCTCCTCCTCGGGCGAGCTCTCCTCGTATTCGAGCTCGACGCCGAACCTCTGTGCGAGCAGCTCGATCGCGCCGACGAAGTCCACCTGCTCGTGCTTCTCGACGAAGGTGATCGCGTCTCCGCCTTCGCCGCAGCCGAAGCACTTGAAGGTGCCCCGGGCCGGCGAGACGGTGAAGCTCGGCGTCCGCTCCTGGTGGAAGGGGCAGAGGCCCTTGTAGGTGCCGCCCGACTTGCGCAGACGGACGTACTCCTCGACGAGCGGCACGATCTCCGCCACCGCCTTCACTGCCTCGACCGACGAGTCCTTGATGCGCGCCATCAGTCGAGCTCGGCGGCGAAGGCGAGCGCGAAACGGTCGGTCATGCCGGCAAGGTAGTCGGTCGCGCGCTCGGGATCGTCACCGCGCTCGTCTACCAGGTGGTCGAAGATCCGGCGCACCGTTGCGTGGATCCGCGCATGCTCGTCGGCCGCGTGCGGGCCGAGGTAGACCCGGTCGAACATGAACGCGCGCAGGGAGAGCATCGCGCCGCCGACCTTCTCGCTCTGCACGATGTCGCCGGCCCTCGCCGACTCCTCGACGAGGTCGTGGACGAGCGTGTCGATTCGCGCTGAGCCGGAGGCGCCGAGGATGGCGATCTCGTCGCGCGGCAGATCGCTCGCGTGGAGCAGCCCCGCCCGGATCGCGTCGTCGATGTCGTGGTTGATGTAGGCGACCCGGTCGACGATCCGGACGATCCGCCCCTCGAGCGTCTCCGGCTCCTCGTCACCGGTGTGCTTCAGGATGCCGTCGCGGACCTCCCACGTGAGGTTCAGGCCGCGCCCCTCGCGCTCGAGCCGCTCGACGACGCGTAGCGAGTGCTCGTTGTGACGGAAGCCACGGCCGCCGCGCTCGCGCAGCACCTCGTCGAGCGCCTGCTCGCCGGCGTGTCCGAACGGCGGATGGCCAAGGTCGTGACCGAGCCCGATCGCCTCGACGAGATCCTCGTTCAGGCGTAACGCCCGCGCGACGACCCGCGCGATCGCCGCCCCTTCCAGCGTGTGCGTGAGCCGGGTGCGAAAGTGGTCGCCCTCGGGGTCGACGAAGACCTGCGTCTTGTGTCGCAGTCGCCGGAACGCCTTGGAGTGGACGATCCGATCGCGGTCGCGTTGGAAGGGCGTCCGCAGCCGGCACTCCTGCTCGGGCAGGTTACGCCCCCGCGTCTCGTAGGAGCGGACGGCCAGCGGCGACAACCACCCGGCCTCGTGCTCGCGGACCGCCTCCGCGAACGAGTCGGCCACTCTCCCTGCGGTCTCCGGCATGTCACCCAGGCTACTAGTGCAACGCGACAGCGTTGCGCTAGACGATGATCGGCACCGTGCCGCCGTCGGCGCTCCAGGCGGCGCCGGTCACGTAGCTCGCGCGCGGCGAGCAGAGGAACGCGATCACCGCCGCGATCTCCTCGGCCTCGGCGAGCCGTCCGAGCGGGCGCCCACCGCCGACCGCTGCCAGCACCTCCTCGCGTGACTTGCCCGTGCGGGCAGCCTGCTGATCCGCGAGCCCGCCTTCGCCGAGCCACGCCTCGGTCGCGGTCGGACCGGGCGTGACGGCGTTGCAGCGGATGCCGTCCTTGGCGTACACGTCTGCGATCAGCCGTGAGAGGGACAGGACCGCCGCCTTCGTCACCGAGTAGTCGGGCATCGACGTCGAGGGGCGCTTCCCGGCGGTCGAGGAGACGTTCACGATCGTGCCTGCGTGGCGTTCGCGCATCGCCGGCAGGAGCCGCACGGATCGTGCGTATGTAGCTCATGACGTTCAGCTGCCAGAGCTCGTCCCACTGCTCGTCCGTGACCTCGGCGAAGGAGCGCTGGTAGGCGGCTCCGACATTGTTCACGAGGCAGTCGACCCGGCCGAGTCGCTCCTCGACCGCGCGCACGAGCCGCTCGGCTTCGCCTGCACGCGCCGAGCTCGACCGCAACGTGGAGCGCCTCTCCGACACCGGGCGCCTCGGAGCGACGCCCGCTCGTCACCACCTGCGCGCCCTCCTGGGCAAGCAGGCGCGCCGTCTCCAGGCCGATCCCGCCGGTCGAGCCGGTCAGGAGGCAGACGGTGTCGCGTAGGCCGAGATCCACGGGTCGCTAGCGTAACTGCCCGTGACCACGCTCCTCCTCGTTCGCCACGGCGAGACCGACTGGAACGCCGAGGGCCGGCTGCAGGGGCATACCGATACGCTGCTGAACGACTTCGGCCGTCGCCAGGCGAGGGCGCTCGCCGAGGATCTCGCCGGCGAGGAGATCGACGCCGTCTACGCGAGCGATCTGGCCCGCGCGCGCGAGACCGCCGAGATCATAGGCGGCCGGATGGGTCTGTCGGTCGAGCTCCTCGCCGACCTGCGGGAGAAGGACTGGGGCACCTGGGAAGGCTTGACGAGCATCGAGCGGGAGCTCGTCGAGTTCGCCGGGGAGACGACCGAAGCGCACCGCGCGCGGATGCTTCGCGCTCTCCGCACGATCTCCGAGCGCCACCCGGAGGGACGCGTCCTCGTCGTCACCCACGGCGGTTCCGTCCGCCGCGTCCAGGCGGCGGCGATGGGTATGGCACTGCCCGTCGTCGAGAACTGCGGCGTCTGGCTCGTCGCGTACGAGGACGGTGTCTTCCGAGCGATAGACTGAACGCGCCGGTGGAGGACTACACGAGCAAGTACAAGGGCGAGCAGGTCGAGGTCGCACTGTTCGGCGGCGAGTACCAGGAAGGGGTGCTGACCGCCTACTGCTACGTCGACGAGGTGGCGCACATCGAGCTCAACGGCCACATTCTCGTCCCGTTGCAGAACATCGCCTCTCTCCACTGCTCCAGCCGCTGCGATACGCCGCAGAGCGACGACTGGCCGCCGCGCGGACTGCTCGAGGACGACGGTCCCGACGAGGACCGCGGCGACGACGGCGCCTGACGCGGGACGGTGGGCACGCTCGTCGCCGCCCGCAACCTGGCCAAGGCGTGGCTGCTCGTGGTGGGCCTCGCGGCGCTCTTCGCGTTCGCCGGCTGGGCTCTCGGCGGGGTGCGCCTGGCCTCGGTCTTCGTCTTCTGCGCGCTTCTGCTCGTCGGCGCCGCCTACTGGATGTTCGACCGGGTGGTGCTCGGGATGGTCGGCGCGCGAGAGCTGCCGTTCGCCGAGGCGCCGCTGCTCCATTCGACGGTCGAGCGGCTGGCGGCCGTCGCAGGCGTGGCGAAGCCCCGCTTGCACCTGATCCCGGACGGGCTCCCGCGCGCTCTCGCGACCGGGCGCGGGTTGCGCAGCTCCGCGGTCGCAGTCAGCGCCGGCTGCGTCTCCGCATGCACCCCGGCAGAGCTGGAGGGCGTGCTCGCCCACGAGCTCGCCCACGTGCGGCTCCGCGACGTCCAGGTGCAGACCGCCGCAGTCGTGCTCGCCGGCTCGATCGTCGAGGCGAGCCGACTCGGTGGGTTCCTCGAGCGGGCGCTGCTCTTCGTGCTCGGGCCGGTCGCGTCGGCGTGCGTCCACCTCGTGCTCTCGCCGAAGCGCGAATTCGAGGCGGACCGGTTCGCCGCACGCATCTGCGGGTCGCCGCACGGGCTGGCCGACGCGCTCGTCCGGCTCGAGCAGGCGGCCGAGCTCGTCGACTTCCAGGCGAGCCCGGCCACGGAGCCCCTCTTCACGATCAACCCCTTCATGGAGCGCGGACTCGCGGCGCTCTTCGTCACGCACCCACCGGTCGCCGAGCGCGTGAGGCGTCTGCGCGATCTCGACCCACCATGGCGCGAGAAGCTGCGGAGCTCGGTGGCCGCATGAGGATTACCGCGGAGGAGCACGCTGCCCGACGCGGCGTTCTGGCGGAGGAGCTCGAGCGGCGCCGTCTCGGCGCGGCGGTGCTCTTCGATCCGCACCACGTCCTCTACTACAGCGGCTTCGCGTTCGTCCCGACGGAGCGGCCGATCGCGTTCGCGCTCGCCGCCGACGGGCGCGGCGGCATGTTCGTGCCACGGCTCGAGGTCGAGCACGCGCGGGCCAACGCTGCGGTGCAGGAGGTGGTGCACTACGACGAGTACCCGGGCGAGAGACCCCCGCTGGAGGCGCTGCCCGAGCTCCTGGCCGCTCTCGGCGCCCGCGGTCGCCTGGGGGTCGACGAGGACGGCTACCCATGGGTGCTCGGGTACCGGGGGCCGACGGTCGGCGAACTGACCGGCGCGCCGACCGAACGGATCGCAACCTTCGTCGAAGAGCAGATGGCGGTCAAGAGCGAGGCGGAGATCGCGCTCCTGCGAGAGAGCTCCAAGTGGGCAAACCTCGCGCACACGCTCCTCCAGCGCTACACCCGGCCCGGCCTCACCGAGACCGAGGTCTCACAGCGTGCATCGAGCGAGGCGACGCTTGCGATGCTCGACGCGATCGGCCCCGTCTACCGCGCGCAGAGCGTCTGGGACCGCGGCGCCTCCGCCGGCTACCGGGGACAGATCGGCAGGAACGCCGCGATTCCGCACGCGCTCGCAGGCAACATCGTCTTCCGGCCGGGCGACGTGCTCGTCACCGGCGCGACCGCACCCGTGTGGGGCTACCACTCGGAGCTGGAGCGGACGATGGTGATCGGACCGGCGTCGGAGGCGCAGAGACGGCTTTTCGAGCACATGCTCGCGCTCCAGGACGTTGCCTTCGAGGCGATCCGCCCGGGCGCGCGTTGCGCCGACGTCGACCTCGCCGTCCGGGCGTACTACGAGAGGCACGGCCTGTGGGCCGAGTGGCGGCACCACGTCGGACACGCGATCGGCCTTCGCTACCACGAGGGACCGTTCCTCGACCGCGGGGACGACACCGAGATCGTGCCCGGGATGGTCTTCACGGTCGAGCCCGGCCTGTACGCGGACGAGGTCGGCGGCTTCCGGCACTCCGACACGGTTGCCGTCACGAGCGACGGAATCGAGCTCCTGACCTACTACCCCCGAGACCCCGCCTCGCTGACAGTGCCCATCTAGCGCAAAGGGCCGCCTCTCGGCGGCCCCGGCGCAATGAAGATCGGCGGCGACCTACTCTCCCGGGAGGTTGCCCTCCGAGTACCATCGGCCCTGGCGGGCTTAACTTCTCTGTTCGGAATGGGAAGAGGTGTCTCCCCGCCGGTATGACCGCCGAACTGTCAAGGGCGCGCGCCTCGCATACGCTCGAGTCGAGCGAGCGAGGCCACCGCGGCGACCCTCAAAACTCCATAGCGACTTCGGACCGGTGTTCAAATCAAGACCTCGGGCAATTAGTACGGGTGCGCTGAACGCATTGCTGCGCTTACACGTCCCGCCTATCAAGGTCGTAGTCTCCGACCGCCCTTACTCCCTCAAGGGGATGGGAGCTCTCATCTCGAGGTGGGCTTCCCGCTTAGATGCTTTCAGCGGTTATCCCATCCAGACGTGGCTAATCAGCAGCGCCGTTGGCACGACGACTGATACACCAGAGGTCTGTTCGTCTCGGTCCTCTCGTACTAGAGACGACTCCTCTCAAAGCTCCAGCGCCCATGGTGGATAGGGACCGAACTGTCTCACGACGTTCTGAACCCAGCTCGCGTACCGCTTTAATGGGCGAACAGCCCAACCCTTGGGACCTGCTCCAGCCCCAGGATGCGACGAGCCGACATCGAGGTGCCAAACCCTTCCGTCGATGTGGACTCTTGGGAAGGATAAGCCTGTTATCCCCGGAGTACCTTTTATCCGTTGAGCGACGGCACGTCCACTAGTTACCGCCGGATCACTAAGGCCCGCTTTCGCGCCTGCTCGACATGTCTGTCTCGCAGTCAAGCTCCCTTATGCCTTTGCACTCTACGCACGATTTCCAACCGTGCTGAGGGAACCTTTGCGCGCCTCCGTTACATTTTAGGAGGCGACCGCCCCAGTCAAACTACCCACCTGACGCTGTTCCCGCCCCGGATCACGGCAGCGGGTTAGAAGCCCAGAACACGAAGGGTGGTATCCCAAGGTTGGCTCCACGAGGACTGGCGTCCCCGCTTCACAGCCTCCCACCTATCCTGGACAACAAATCCCAGACTCCAACGTCAAGCTGTAGTAAAGGTTCACGGGGTCTTTCCGTCCAACCACGGGTATTCGGCATCTTCACCGAAACTACAATTTCACCGGATCCCTCGTTGAGACAGCGCCCAAGTCGTTACTCCATTCGTGCAGGTCGGAACTTACCCGACAAGGAATTTCGCTACCTTAGGACGGTTATAGTTACCGCCGCCGTTTACCGGGGCTTGGATTCAAAGCTTCGCCCGAAAGCTAACCTCTCCTCGTGACCTTCCGGCACCGGGCAGGAGTCAGCCCCTATACGTCGTCTTACGACTTCGCAGAGACCTGTGTTTTTGGTAAACAGTCGCTTGGGCCGTTTAACTGCGGCCCCCTCGAGCTACGCCCGCGAAGGGCTTCACTCTACCGGGGCGTCCCTTCTCCCGAAGTTACGGGACCATTTTGCCGAGTTCCTTAACGAGGGTTCTTCCGATCGCCTTGGTATTCTCTACCTGCCCACCTGTGTCGGTTTAGGTACGGGCACGTCCAACCTCCCTAGAGGCTTTTCTCGGAGGCATGGCTTCAGGCACTTCGGCCCCAAGGGGCCTCGGCGTCCCGTCTCAGGCTTGATGGCCGGCGGATTTCCCTACCGACCGCCCTACGCGGTTACCCCAGGTCGACCAACGCCTGGGTTGCCCTAGCCTACCCCGTCCCCCCATCGGTGATAGCGGTTGGGACGTGGTACAGGAATATCAACCTGTTGTCCATCGCCTACGCCTGTCGGCCTCGGCTTAGGTCCCGACTAACCCTGAGCAGATTAGCTTTACTCAGGAACCCTTGGGCATTCGGCGGGCGAGTTTCTCACTCGCCTTTCGTTACTCATGCCAGCATTCTCACTTCCCAGCGCTCCACGACAGGCTTACGCCGCCGCTTCACCGCCCTGGGAACGCTCCCCTACCACTCCACGCAAGCGTGAAGTCCGTGGCTTCGGTTCCATGCTTGAGCCCCGTTACATTGTCCGCGCCCGACCACTTGACCAGTGAGCTGTTACGCACTCTTTCAATGGTGGCTGCTTCTAAGCCAACATCCTGGTTGTCTCAGCAATCGGACATCGTTTCCCACTTAGCATGGAATTAGGGACCTTAGCCGACGGTCCGGGCTGTTTCCCTTTTGAGCACGAAGCTTATCCCCCGCACTCTGACTGCCACGCTCTGGAATGACGGCATTCGGAGTTTGCCTGACTTCGGTAAGCTGGTAGGCCCCCTAGGCCAAACAGTGCTCTACAACCGTCATTGAACGCGTGACGCTATACCTAAATATATTTCGGGGAGAACCAGATATCTCTGAGTTTGATTAGCCTTTCACTCCGACCCACAGCTCATCCCCGCCGTTTTCAACCGACGTGGGTTCGGTCCTCCACGGGGTCTTACCCCCGCTTCAACCTGGCCATGGGTAGATCACTCAGTTTCGGGTCTAGCTCCCACGACTGAATCGCCCTATTCAGACTCGCTTTCGCTACGGCTCCGTTTCCTTAACCTTGCCGTGGAAGACTAACTCGCTGGCTCATTATGCAAAAGGCACGCCGTCACGGATTGCTCCGCTCCGACCGCTTGTAAGCACACGGTTTCAGGTACTATTTCACTCCCCTTCCGGGGTACTTTTCACCTTTCCCTCACGGTACTTGTTCACTATCGGTCACCAAGGAGTACTTAGCCTTACGGGGTGGTCCCCGCGGATTCCGACCGGGTTTCCCGTGCCCGGCCGTACTCAGGTACCCGTCCAGGAAGATCGCGCGCTTTCGCCTACAGGGCCGTTACCTTCTGTGGCGTGGCTTTCCATCCACTTCGGCTAACACGCGATTTTGTAACTTCCCGACCCGCCGGCAGACGGATCAAGACGGGCCCTACAACCCCCACGCAACAACGGCCGCCGCCTATCACGTTGCGCAGGTTTGGGCTGATCCCTTTTCGCTCGCCACTACTCAGGGAGTCGAGGTTTCTTTCCTTTCCTCTGGGTACTTAGATGTTTCAGTTCCCCAGCTTGCCTCCTCGCACCCTATGTATTCAGGTGCGGGTACCGCCGCATTACCAGCGGTGAGTTTCCTCATTCGGAGATCCCGGGATCAAAGGATGGTCAGCTCCTCCCCCAGGCTTATCGCAGCCGCCCACGTCCTTCATCGGCTCTTGGTGCCAAGGCATCCACCGTGTGCCCTTGTTCTCTTGATCAGAAGAACACCGGTACTTAGATGTCGCTATGGAGTTTTCAAGGTCCTCGCAGGCGTGCGCCCGCCCAACTGAGAACGACCCGGACGTCTGCTGACGGGCAGCAGAGCCCGGTCTCTCAAAACTCAACAGCGTACGCAGAAACGTCGAGGTCGACGTTGTTCTAGGCGAGCCGACTGTCCCGACGGCTCCTGTCTCGAGGACAGGTGTCGCCATCAAGGGTTTCGGCGCCTACCGGAGTTCAGAGCTCCGGCTTCCCTAGAAAGGAGGTGATCCAGCCGCAGCTTCCGCTACGGCTACCTTGTTACGACTTCACCCCAATCATCGACCCTACCTTCGACGGCTCCCTCCCTTGCGGGTTAGGCCACCGGCTTCGGGTATTGCCAACTTTCGTGGTGTGACGGGCGGTGTGTACAAGGCCCGGGAACATATTCACCGCGGCATTGCTGATCCGCGATTACTAGCAACTCCGCCTTCATGGAGGCGAGTTTCAGCCTCCAATCCGAACCGGGACCGGCTTTTTGGGATTCGCTCACCCTCGCGGGTTTGCAGCCCTCTGTACCGGCCAATGTAGCACGTGTGTAGCCCAGGACATAAGGGGCATGATGACTTGACATCATCCCTTCCTTCCTCCGATTTGTCACCGGCAGTCTCCCATGAGTCCCCGTCTTTCACGCTGGCAACATGGGACAGGGGTTGCGCTCGTTGCGGGACTTAACCCAACATCTCACGACACGAGCTGACGACAGCCATGCACCACCTGTGCACTGGCCCCGAAGGGCTGCCGTATTTCTACGACATTCCAGTGCATGTCAAGCCCTGGTAAGGTTCTTCGCGTCGCGTCGAATTAAACCACATGCTCCGCTGCTTGTGCGGGCCCCCGTCAATTCCTTTGAGTTTTAGCCTTGCGGCCGTACTCCCCAGGCGGGGCACTTAATGCGTTAGCTTCGGCACGGGAGGAGTCGACACCTCCCACACCTAGTGCCCATCGTTTACGGCGTGGACTACCAGGGTATCTAATCCTGTTCGCTCCCCACGCTTTCGCGTCTCAGCGTCAGTACCGTCCCAGAGAGCCGCCTTCGCCACGGGTGTTCTTCCCGATATCTGCGCATTTCACCGCTACACCGGGAATTCCACTCTCCTCTTCCGGACTCTAGCCAGACGGTTTCCACCGACATCTCGAGGTTGAGCCTCGAGTTTTCACAGCAGACCTGTCTGGCCGCCTACACGCTCTTTACGCCCAATAAATCCGGACAACGCTTGCCCCCTACGTATTACCGCGGCTGCTGGCACGTAGTTAGCCGGGGCTTCTTCTGGAGGTACCGTCACCCTCTGGGCTATTAACCCGAGTGGCTTCGTCCCTCCTGAAAGAGGTTTACAACCCGAAGGCCTTCTTCCCTCACGCGGCGTCGCTGCGTCAGGCTTTCGCCCATTGCGCAAGATTCCCCACTGCTGCCTCCCGTAGGAGTCTGGGCCGTGTCTCAGTCCCAGTGTGGCTGATCGTCCTCTCAGACCAGCTACGGATCGTCGCCTTGGTGGGCCGTTACCCCGCCAACAAGCTAATCCGCCGCGGGCTCGTCCCCGACCGGAGGCCGAAGCTACCTTTTCCGGCCGGCCCGAAGGCCGGACGGGGCATCCGGTATTAATCCGGGTTTCCCCGGGCTATCCCGGTGTCGGGGGTTGATTACCCACGTGTTACTCACCCGTTCGCCGCTGTCCCCTGGGCCGAAGCCCAGGTTCTCGCTCGACTTGCATGTGTTAAGCGCGCCGCCAGCGTTCGTCCTGAGCCAGGATCAAACTCTCCGTGAAGAAGTGTTGGCCGACCGAAGCCGACCAGACTTTGTCACTTCGAGCCTGAGCTCAAAGTCGGTCCCCGAAGGGACCCGACAGGGTTGATTCACCGATCCGGCGAGCCGGACCGGTGTCTCGACGTAAACGCACGCTGTTGAGTTTTCAAAGACCGGGCCGTCAGGACGGCGCAAAAAAGGCCTCGACTCGCGCCAGAGGCCTCAGGAACCGCGGACTTCCGAATCGGGAATCCTCCTAAGGCGCTCCAGTTGTCGTCGCTTGCAGGAACTTTTCCACGCAGCCCTCTCGGGCAGCCGGGGAAGTGTAGCACCACCCGAAGGGCTGTCAAGCAGAGGCGACGAGCCGTGCGAAGCGGCGCCGACCGGCCTGCAGGACGACGCCGACGAGCGCGCCCCGCGACACGTCGAGCTCGCTCACGACCTTGCCGTCCAACCGGACGCCTCCCTGGGCGATCAGGCGACGGCCCTCGCTCGTGGACATGTCGAACGCGGAGGCGAGAAGGGCGGGCAGGTGCACCGGGTCGCCGTCGCCGAGCGGTGCCTCCGGCATCTCGTCGGGCGCCTCGTGACGCCGCACGACGCGGGTGAAATGCTCCTCCCCCGCGCGA
>CAVXLS010000004.1:0-591841 GCA_963762675.1 uncultured Thermoleophilia bacterium
CACGTTCGCGCGCATCCGCCGGGTGCTTCTGCCCAAGGACTACGTGCGGCTTCGCCTGACCGGGCGCCACGCGATCGACGCGGCCGACGCCTCTGGCACCCTCCTCTTCGACGTTCGCGGCCGCCGCTGGAGCGACGAGGTGCTCGACGCGCTCGAGCTGCCGGCGGCATGGCTGCCGCCCGTGCACGAGTCGACCGAGATCGGCGGCGCCGGCGACCAGGCGGCGGGAGCGCTCGGCGTCGGAGTCGACCGGCCCGGTCCCCTCTCGATCGTGCTCGGCACCTCCGGCGTCGTCTTCGCCGCGCTGCCGGAGTACCGCGTGGAGCCACAGGCCCGCCTGCACGTCTTCTGCCACGCCGTGCCTGACGTCTGGCACGCGATGGGGGTGATGCTCTCCGCGGCGGGCTCGCTCCGCTGGCTGCGCGAGAACGTCACCGGCGGCACCTACGACGAGCTCACCGAGGCGGCGGCGCTGTGGCAGCCGGGCGCCGAGGGCCTTCTCTTTCAGCCCTACCTCGCCGGCGAACGGACGCCGCACGCGGACCCGAACGCGCGTGGGGCATTCACGGGGCTCTCGCTCAGACACGATCGCGGTGCGCTCGTCCGCGCGGTGCTCGAGGGCGTCGCCTACGGCCTGCGCGACTCGCTCGACCTGCTGCGGGCGCTCGGTGTCGACGCCGAGGTGGGGCGGGTCTCCGGGGGCGGCGCGGCGAGCGACCTCTGGCTGCGGATCGTCGCCTCCGTACTCGACCTGCCCCTGGAGCGGACGGAGGTCGAGGAGGGCGCGGCGTTCGGCGCCGCGCTCCTGGGGGCCGTGGCGGCGGGGATCTTCTCGGATGCACCCGAGGCGGTCGCGGCATGCGTGCGCCCGACCGACCGGATCGAGCCCGAGCCCGCGTGGCGGGACGCGTACGCCGAGGGCCACGCCCGCTTCAGCACCCTGTATCCAGCCCTGAGACCACTGGAGGGACCATGAACTCGCTCGAAGGGAAGGTTGCGCTCGTCACCGGAGCCAGCCGGGGCATCGGCGCGGCTGTCGCGCGCGCACTGTCCGAGCAAGGCGTCCGGCTCGGGCTCGCGTCGCGGAGCGGCGACGACCTCGGTCTCGACGCCGTCGCGATGCCGTGCGACGTCCGCGATCCGGACCAGCTCGAGGCGCTCGTCGAAGCGACCGTCGACCGGTTCGGCCGGCTGGACATCGCGGTCGCGAACGCCGGCGTTGGCGCCTACGGGCCGTTCCTCGACCTCAGTCGGGAGTTCATCGACGAGATGGTCGACGTGAACCTCAAGGGAACGATCTGGACCGTGCGCGCGGCGCTCCCGCACCTCCTGCGAAGCGACGCAGGCGACGTCGTCGTCCTCGCGTCCGAGGCCGGTCGCCGCGGCCTGCCGCTCGAGGCGGTCTATTGCGCGTCGAAGTTCGGCCAGGTCGGGCTCGGCCGGGCGCTCGATCACGAGTTGCGCGAGCATGGTGTTCGCATCACGAACGTCTGCCCGGGCGGCGTCGCGACCGACTTCGCCCTCGAAGAGGGTCGCGGCAGGACGAGGGATGTCCTTCCCGGGATGATGTGGGCCGACGACGTCGCGGAGGTCGTGCTGTTCGCCCTCACGCGTCCGCGCCATCACCGCATCCTCGAGACGGCGCTCCGGCCGGTGACCGAGGGCTCCTGGGGCTGATCACGCGTGGGGAACGCCTGGTTCCCCCACGGTCCCCCACACCGCCGAGCTCGCCTGACGAAGAAGGGCTACGTGCGGAGCACGACCTCGAGCGCGGTGCCCAGGCCCGGGCGGGTGCGAAGCGAGAAGCCGCCCTGGATCGACTCGGCGCGGGCGCGGATGTTCCGGAGGCCCTGGCCTGCCGCGGTCTGGCCGCCGTCGAAGCCCATGCCGTCGTCGCGGATGGTCACGTGGCGCTCCCCCGATCCGCGCTGCGCGATCGTGACCCATGCCCGTCCGGCGTGGGCGTGCTTGCGGACGTTCGCGAGCCCTTCCTGGACGATCCGGAAGATCTCGATCTGCTCGTCGGGAGCCAGCCGGATCGCCGGGTCGACGTCGAGCTCGACGTCGAGCTCGCCGTCGGCCGTCAGGAACTCGACGTAGCGGCGGAGCGCGGCGTCGAACGGCGCAGTACCGCTTGCCGAGGAGAGCGCGAGGATCGCGAACCGAGCCTCCTGCTGCGCCAGCGCCGCGGCCTGCCTCAGCTGCGGCACCACCTCCTCTCTCGGCGCTCCGGACGAGAGCATCTGTGCATGCGTCGAGACTGCGAACAGGTACTGAGCGAGGCCGTCGTGGATCTCGCGCGCGACGCGTGCGCGCTCCTCGGCGACCGCTCGCCCGAACTCCGACGCCAGGATCGCCCGCGAGGTGCCGAGCAGCATCACCGCGAAGGAGAGCACGAGCAGGAAGTCGCTCTCGGCCACGTACGTCGTGCCGTGGAGCGGCGCTCTGGCCAGATGGAGCGAGGCGAAGAGCTGGAGCGTGAAGCCGAGCGCGAGCCAGCGCGCGAGATCGTCGGCGCGCTGCCGGTAGCGCAGACCCCAGCCGACGACGGCGACCAGGTCGATGAACGCCTGCAGCCCGAACGTCGTGGTGAGGCCGAACGGCTGGAACGTGCTGCCTCCTGAGGGCGCCAGCGCCGGCAAGGAGGGGGCTGCCGCCCGGAGGAGCAGCCACGCCGCGAGGAGGACGAGCCCCGTCGCCGCGAGCGCGTTCACGATCGCACGGTCGCGCGTTCGGGTCCCTCCGTGCACGAACGGCGCCGCGGCGACGAACGCCTGCCCGAGCATGCCCCCGACAATCGCGGTCCACCCCTCCGGCCGCTCGAGCCTTCCGCCTCCGAGCATCGGCCCCACGAAGAAGACCGCCGCCGACACCGAGCTGACGAAGAACCCGGACGCCAGCAGCAGGTCGGTGCGGCGTCCCTCGACCGAGAACCTCACCGTGGCGAGCAGCGCCACGAGCAGCCCCGCGAGCGACGTGGTGGTCGCCAGGACGAGCCGCATCTGCGGCTCGTCGTACTGGGTGCGCAGGCCCGGGTACGCGATGAAGAGCGCCAGACCGGCGCCGAGCAGGGTCGTGAGGAGGATCTCCCCCCAGAGCCACGCCTGGAACTGGCTGCGGCTGCGGTTCACATTCCCCTTTTCGGCAGGAAGGCGTCTGCCGATAAGTAGAGCGATGGCGACGCGCATCCTCATCGTCGACGACCACCCGATCACACGCGAGGCGCTCTCCTCCCTCCTGCGCGCGCACGGGTTCGACATCGTCGGCGTCGCCTCCGACGGCTCCGAGGCGATCCGGGAGGCGGCGCGCCTCCAACCGGAGCTCGTTCTCCTGGATCTGACGATGCCGGGGATGGACGGCCTGACGGCGCTTCCGCACCTTCGGGAGGCTGCGCCCGACTGCGAGGTCGTGGTGCTCACCGCGTCCGGCACGGAGGAGAACCTGCTGTCGGCGATCCGCGCCGGCGCCGCCGGGTATCTCCTGAAGACAGAGCCGGCCGAGCGGATCGCGGCATTCCTCGACGGCGTCGTCGACGGTGAGGCCGCGCTCTCGGGCCCGGTCGCGCGCCGCCTGCTCGAGCAGGTCCGTGACGGGAACGGTCGCAGCACGGGCGTCCCCGACCGGATCGCGTCGGCGCTCTCGGCACGCGAGGTCGAGGTGCTGCTCCTGCTCGACGAGCATCTGGGCACCGACCAGATCGCCAGGCGGCTCTTCATCTCCGAGCACACCGTGCGCTCGCACGTGAAGAGCCTGCTGCGAAAGCTCGACGTCTCCTCCCGTCGAGAGGCCCTCGAGCAGCTGGCGCTCGCTCGGGGCTAGCTGGTCACTGCTCCGCCCGCTTCGCTTTCCGCTCGCAGAACGCGTGAGTCGGCACCGTCTGCCGGCTCCCGCGCCTCGGGTACGGACAATCCGAGCCGCGCCCGCGCATCTCGCCGCGCGCTACTCGAGCTCGTACTTGCACTCGAGGTCATTTGGAAGTCCATTCATGTGCAATCAAACTTGACAGGTCGTACCGCCAGGGCATACTCTCGTTTTCTATTGCACAGCTTTGGTTGGTGAAAACATGACCGGCCGCCTGACCCGCAAGGCGAGAGGAGTTCTCATGAGCACGACCTCCACCATGTCCGTCGCGCCGATCGCGCTTCAGCCCGGGAAGGGCGATGCGCGCTGGTTCCTCGGTGCCCTGGGCACGATCAAGGCTGCGGCCGAGACCACCAACGGTCAGCTCGCCGTGCTGGAGTTCGTCTGGCCCGAGGGGAGCGGCTCGCCGCTCCACGTCCACCACAACGAGGACGAGTGGTTCTACGTCATCGAGGGCGAGTTGACGCTCTGGGTCGGCGGCGACGTCGTCGTCGCTCCCGCGGGATCGTTCGTGTACGGCCCCCGCGACATCCCGCACACCTTCCTCGTCACTGCGCCCGGAACCCGCTTCCTGATGGTCACCGAGCCGGCGCCTTTCGCGGACTTCGTGCGCGCGATGTCCGTGCCTGCGCGGGCTCTCACCCTTCCGCCGGCATCGGTCGAGCCACCCACCCCGGAGGAGATGACGGCCGTCGCGGCCGAGTACGGGATCGAGATCCTCGGCCCGCCAGGGATCCCCGCCTGATCGCTGCTTCGCCCGCTTCGCTTTTCCGCTCGCAGAACGCGGGAGCCGGCAACGTCTGCCGGCTCCCGCGCCTCTAGCCCGACGTGAACCCGTCCAGAGCCGCGTCGACGAGGATCGGCAGCGTGTCGAGCTCGTAACCGCCCTCGAGCACTGCCGCGACTCGCGGCGCCATGGTGGTGCAGCGGCGCGCGAGCTCACGGAAGCCTCCGGCGGTGACCCGCATGTCCGCGAGCGGGTCGTCCTCGTGCGCGTCGAAGCCGGCGGAGACGAGGACGAGCTCCGGCTCGAAGCGCGCGACGGCCGGCTCGACCGCGTGCTCGAACGCATGGAGGTACTCCTCGTCGCCCGATCCCGCCGTCATCGGCACGTTCAGCGTCGTGTCGCGCTGGTCGTCGGGGCCGCCGGTGCCGGGGTAGAACGGCCACTGGTGGAGCGAGACGAAGAGGACCGTGTCGTCGTCCGCGAAGATCGCCTCCGTGCCGTTCCCGTGGTGGACGTCGAAGTCGACGATCGCCACCCGCTCGACGCCGAGCCGCTGCTGGGCGGCCCGCGCCGCGATCGCGACGTTGTTGAAGATGCAGAAGCCCATCGCCCGGTCGGCCAACGCGTGGTGCCCGGGAGGCCGGACGAGCGCGAAGCCTCCGCGCAGGGCCGCATCGATCGAGGTGCCCGCTGCGAGACAGGCTGCTTCCCACGTCGTCTCGGAGCACATCGTGTCGTAGTCGAGCCACGTCGGATCGTCGACCGCGCGCACGCGGGAGACGTGCTCGGGCGTGTGGCAGAGGAGCAGCTCCTCCTCGGTCGCCGAGTGGCCTTCGCTCCAGATGCGCTGGTGTGCGAGAAGGGTCGCGAGGCGCTCGGGACGCTCCGGGTGGTGACCCGTCGGGTGGAGGCGCGCGAGCGCGGGATGAGTCAGGACGTCGATCGGACGATCTCGACGAGCTCGTCGAGCTCCTTGTCGCCGCTGCGCGAGACTCCGAGCAGGTAGCAGAGGAGCGGCGCATTCGTGCGGGCGCCGCTGTCGTGTGCGGCATGGGCCGCGATGTCGAGCAGCGCCTCGATCTCGCCGGCCGACAGCTCGAGCCGCTCGCGCGGCACTCCCGCCTGCTCGGAGAGCGCATCAGCCCGTTTTGCCAGCCACTCGTGCACCGCGGCGAGTCTAGACGCGGTCACTAGTCGGGCGGGAGCGCGGCGACTCGTCCGGCGACGCCGCCGAGGCCGAGACGATCGAGGAAGAGAGACGCCTCCGCCCAGGTGGGTGTCGTTTCTCTGAGGGGAGGAAGAGGGGCGGAGGCGTCCATCGTGGCAATTCGCCGGAAGAGGCGTAAGTCCTCCGCCTCGGTGGAGAAGCGTCCGTCGGCGAGTGCCGCCTCGAGCGTGCCGTAGCGGCGGAGCAGCTCGGCCGCCTTCTTGGGGCCGATCCCCCGCGCTCCGGGGAGCTTGTCCGAGGGGTCGCCGCGCAGCGCGATCAGGTCCGGCACCTGCTCGGGCTCGACTCCGTAGCGTTCGCGCACCTCCGCCGGCCCGATCCGTGCGAGCTCGCTGACTCCTCTCGCGGGCTGGAGGATCGTGACGTGCCCGCCGGCGAGCTGGAAGGCGTCACGGTCGGAGGTGGCGACGAGCACCTCGTCGGGCCAGGCCCGAGCCGCGGCGGCGAGGAAGTCGTCCGCTTCGTAGCCGGCAGCCTTTGCGGCGAGGAAGCCGAATCCGTGGACGAGATCCGGCAGGAGCTCGAGCTGCTCCAGGAGCGACTCGTCGAACACCCGCCCGGACTGGTACGCGGCGTACGCCTGGTGCCGATAGGTCGGGGCCGAGAGCGTGTCCCACGCGACGAGCACGGCTGCCGGTCGCTCCTGCTCCCAGAGTCGCGTCAGCATGTTGGTGAAGCCGACGACCGCGTTGAGCCGGATCGACTTCGGCAGCGCGTGATAGGCGCGATGCGCGAACGAGTCGCCGTCGACGGCGAGCAGCGTCGTCATCCCCGAAGTGAGCTCTCGAGCTCGAGGATGCGTGCCATCAGCCGGTCGGTCGCCTCCTGCGCGGCGTCGCGCAGCTCCGTGTCGCGCAGGTCGTCCAGCGCGACGGGATCGCCGTATGCGACCCGCAGCGGGCCGAGCCGCAGCAGCCGGTTGGTGCCGGCGACCGCAGCGGGGACGAGAGGGACGCCGGCCTCGAGCGCGATCCGCGCGGCGCCGGTGCGCGGACGCGCCTCGAAGCGCTTCACGAGGCCTTTCCGCCTGCGCGTCCCCTCGGGGAACATCGTGACGACGTGTCCCTCGGCGGCGAGTCGCACCGCGGTCGCGATCGCTTCGACGTCCGCCTGTCCGCGTCGCACCGGAAAGGCGCCGACGCCGTCGAGCACGGAGCGAAGCGGCCACCAGTACAGCTCCGACTTCGCCATGAAGCGGAGGAAGCGACGCGGCCACAGGGGCAGCCCCAGCGGCCAGGGGTCGAAGCTCGACACGTGGTTGCACGCGAGGACGAAGCCACCCTCGCGTGGCAGGCGCTCGAGCCCGCTCGCGCGCAGCCGGAAGAGTCCGTGGAGGACGGGCCAGCTGAGGACGGCCACGAGGTTGTAGAGGGGAGTCGGTCGCATCTCCGGACGGAGTATCCACGGCCGGGTCGGTGCCGTGTGGGCGTCGCGCTATCGTGACCCGCCGTGTCCACGGGAACCCGCAAGCGCCTGGTGATCGTCGAGTCTCCGGCGAAGGCCAAGACAATCGCCGGCTATCTCGGCTCCGACTTCGTGGTCGAGTCGAGCGTCGGTCACATCCGCGACCTGCCCGACAGTGCGGCCGAGATCCCGGAGCAGTACAAGGGCGAGCAGTGGGCACGTCTGGGAGTCGACGTCGAGCGCGACTTCGAGCCTCTCTACGTCGTCGATCCGGACAAGCGGAAGAAGGTGAGCGAGCTGCGCCGGCTCCTCGCCGACGCGGACGAGTTGCTGCTCGCGACGGACGAGGATCGCGAGGGCGAGGCGATCGCCTGGCACCTCCTGCAGGTGTTGAAGCCGAAAGTGCCGGCGCGACGGATGGTGTTCCACGAGATCACCCGCGATGCGATCGAGCGCGCTCTCGGCGAGACGCGCGAGGTCGACCAGCGGCTCGTCGACGCCCAGGAGACCCGCCGCATCCTCGACCGCCTCTACGGCTACGAGATCTCGCCCGTGCTCTGGAAGAAGATCATGCGCGGTCTCTCGGCAGGGCGCGTCCAGTCCGTCGCGACGCGGCTCGTCGTCGAGCGCGAGCGGGAGCGGATGGCCTTCGTCGCGGCGAGCTGGTGGGACCTGCTCGCGACCTTCGATCCGGAAGCGTTCGAGGCGCGGCTCGTCGCTGTCGACGGCAGGCGCGTCGCCCACGGGCGAGACTTCGGTCCGGACGGACAGCTTCGCTCCTCCGACGCGTTGGCGCTGGACGAGGAGGCGGCTCGCGGTCTCGCCGAGCGGGTGCAGGCCGCGAGCTTCCGCGTCTCCCGGGTCGAGCGCAAGCCGTACGCCCGTCGTCCGAGCGCGCCGTTCATGACGTCGACGCTGCAGCAGGAGGCGAGCCGCAAGCTCCGTTTCACCGCGCAGACGACGATGCGCGTCGCCCAGCGTCTCTACGAGAACGGCTACATCACGTACATGCGCACCGACTCGACGACGCTGTCGGAGTCGGCGCTCACCGCGGCCCGCTCGCAGGCGGCGGCGCTCTACGGGGCCGAGTACGTGCCCGAGCAGCCGCGCCGGTACGAGCGCCGGGTGAAGAACGCGCAGGAGGCGCACGAGGCGATCCGCCCCTCGGGCGACGCCTTCCGGACGCCCCAGGAGGTGCGTGGCGAGCTGTCGCGCGACGAGTACGCGCTCTACGAGCTGATCTGGATGCGGACGATCGCCTCGCAGATGAAGGACGCCGCCGGACAGACCGTCTCGCTCCGCCTGGCCGGGGTCTCGACTGGCGGGGAGGAGGTGGAGTTCGGCGCCTCCGGCACGGTCATCACCTTCCGCGGCTTCCTCGCCGCCTACGAGGAGGGTCGTGACGACGACCGAGCGGCGGCACGCGACGACGACGACGAGGAGCGCCGCCTGCCGAACCTCGCCGAGGGCGACGCGGTCGACCTGCGCGCGCTCGAGCCGCAGGGGCACGAGACCAACCCGCCGCCGCGCTACACCGAGGCGACGCTCGTGCGGACGCTCGAGGAGCTCGGAATCGGCAGGCCGTCCACGTACGCGTCGATCATCGGCACGATCCTCGACCGCGGGTACGTCTTCAAGAAGGGCAGCGCGCTCGTGCCCTCGTTTCTGGCCTTCTCCGTCGTCGGGCTGCTGGAGCGCCACTTCGGCCGGCTGGTCGACTACGACTTCACCGCGCGGATGGAGGACGACCTCGACCGCATCGCCGCCGGGGACGAGGAGCGGACCGGCTGGCTGCGCCGGTTCTACTTCGGCGCCGACGGCGACGGGGGGCTCCACGAGCTCGTCTCCGATCTCGGCGGCATCGACGCGCGCGAGATCAACTCGATCGAGATCGGCGACGGCATCGTCCTCCGCGTCGGCCGGTACGGGCCGTACCTCGAGAGCGACGGACGGCGCGCGAACGTGCCCGAGGACGTCGTGCCGGACGAGCTCACGATCGAGCGGGCGAGGGAGCTGCTCGACCAGCCCTCCGGCGACCGGAGCCTCGGCGTCAATCCCGAGACGGATCGCGAGGTCGTCGTCCGCAGCGGGCGCTACGGGCCGTACGTGACGGAGACGCCCCCGGAGGGCTCGGCCGAGAAGCCGCGCACGGCGTCGCTCTTCACGTCGATGTCTCCCGACACGGTCACGCTCGAGGACGCGCTCCGCCTCCTCCAGCTCCCACGCGTCGTCGGCGTCGCCGAGGACGGGGAGGAGGTCGTGGCCCGGAACGGCCGCTACGGCCCCTACGTCCAGAAGGGTTCCGAGTCGCGCTCGCTGGGCTCGGAGGAGCAGCTGCTCACGATCGGGCTCGACGAGGCGCTCGGCGTGCTCGCCGCTCCGCGACAGCGGCGCGGGCAGCGCGCCGCGGCGGCGCCGCTGAAGGAGCTCGGCCCCGATCCCGTCAGCGGCAAGGCGATCGTGCTCAAGGAGGGCCGGTTCGGTCCGTACGTCACCGACGGCGAGACGAACGCGAGCCTGAGGCGCGGCGACGAGCAGGATTCGCTGACGCTCGAGCGAGCGGTCGAGCTCCTGGCCGAGCGGCGCGCCAAGGGCCCTGCGAAGCGACCTGCCCGTCGGAAACGGAGCGCCTAACTTTCGTGTTCTTGGGAGCGTCTTACTGTGCGGGCGCCGTCGCGTCCGGGGCGAGTCGATGCGCGGAATAGCGACGCGCAGAGGCGCGTTTCGCTCAAAGGGTACGCTCGTGCCGGCAGTTCCCCTGGCAACGAGAGGAGTTGCCTCCTAAAGTGAGTAAGGCTTGCTGACGTCTTCGAGGCAGGACCGAAAGGACTGAGACGACCCTGACGCAGAACCAGCTTCACGAGTTGCTCGAGTCCGACCAGATCCGCGCGCTGATCGAGGCGGCGGAGGAGCGCGGTTACGTCGAGCCGGTCGAGCTCGAGGCGTTCGCCGCCGAGGTCGACCTTGCGGACGACGAGGTCGAGGAGTTGACGCGCGAGCTCGAGCGGATCGGGCTCGAGATCGGCATGCCGGCGGCCGTGGCGGTAAAGACCGAGAAGGCGAAGCCGGTCGAGCCGGAGCCGCCGGTGGAGGCGACGACCGAGATCTCGGGGGCCGCCGACAGCCTGCAGCTCTTCCTTGCGGACGTCGGCCGGCACAAGCTGCTCACCGCGGCCGAGGAGGTCATGCTCGCGAAGCAGATCGAGCGCGGCGACCCGACCGCGAAGCGGCGCATGATCGAGTCGAACCTCCGTCTCGTCGTCTCGATCGCGAAGGGCTACCGGGGGCTCGGCGTCCCGTTCCTCGATCTGATCCAGGAGGGCACGCTCGGTCTGAACCGCGCCGTCGAGAAGTTCGACTGGCGGCGGGGCTACAAGTTCTCGACGTACGCGACCTGGTGGATCCGCCAGTCGGTGCAGCGGGCCGTCGCGAACCACGCGCGGACGATCCGTGTGCCGGTGCACGTCGTCGAGCGGCAGCAGAAGCTCTCGCGCGCCGCGCGCCGGCTCGAGGTCGAGCTCGGCCGCGAGGCGACGAAAGAAGAGCTCGCGGAGGCGACGGGGCTGCCGATGCAGCACGTCGACGAGGCGCTCGGGGCCGCGCACGCATCGGTCTCGCTCAACCAGACCGTGGGCGCCGACGACGAGGGGGAGCTCGGCGACCTCTTCGCCGACCGCGAGGCAGCCGACCCGTTCGACGAGGCCGAGGAGTCGCTGCGGCGGCAGGGCGTCCGGCGTGCGCTCGAGGCGCTCCCCGAGCGCGAGCGGCGGATCCTCGAGCTCCGCTTCGGCTTCGACGGGGAGCCGTGGACGCTCGAGGCGATCGGCAACGAGCTCGACCTGACGCGGGAGCGCGTGAGGCAGCTCGAAGGCCAGGCGCTGGCCCGGCTCGGTGCGCTGCGCGACCTGATCTCGGTCGCGGCCGCATAGGCGGCGGCACTCTCGCTGCACGCGAAGATCGGGGAACTATGATTCCCGGTCGAAACCCGCGGGTCATCCGAGGGAACCGAAAGAGGAGGGCTTTCGTGAAGGCACGATGGAGGTTCTTGCTCGTTCCGGCCGCGCTCGCGGCCCTCGCGCTCTTCGTGGTCGCGGGGGCGTCTGCCCGGACGGGCTCGAGCAGCTCGATCATCACCGACGGCACGACCGACACGGTCACGAACATCGACCCGGCCGGGAACTACGACTACGGCACGGCCACGGTCGACTACATGATCTTCAATCGACTGCTCGCCGCGGGGCCGGGCAAGAACCTGACTCCGCACGCGGAGCTGGCGACGAAGTGTGCGTCGATGGGCAACCTGAAGACGTGGGGCTGCACCCTGCGTCAGGGCGTCAAGTTCTCGAACGGCGACCCGTTCACGTCGACCGACGTGAAGTTCTCGTTCGACCGGACGATCAAGATCAAGGATCCCTCGGGGATCTCCTCGCTCCTGAGCAACCTCAAGAGCGTGACGACGAGCGGCGCGTACAAGGTCGTCTTCCACCTCAAGCACGCACAGTCGACGTGGCTCGACATCCTCACGACGACCGCGGGCAGCATGATCGTCGATCACAACGTCTATCCGGCGAACAAGATCCTGCCCAGCACGTCGCAGCAGGTCGGCACGGGGCCGTACATCCTCTCGAAGTACACCCCGGGCCAGCAGGCCGTCTTCACGCCGAACCCGAACTACTGGGGCCCGAAGCCGGCCAACGGCGGCGTGATCATCAACTACTACTCGAAGTCGTCGACGATGAAGCTCGCGCTCGAGAAGGGCGACATCGACATGGCGTTCCGCGACTTCACCCCCACCGAGCTGCTCTCGCTCAAGAAGGAGAAGGGCATCACGGTGCACCAGGGCCTCGCCTCGTCGATCCGGTACCTCGTGATGGACGTCGGGAGCGCGGCAACGAAGGTCTCCTCGCCCACCGACAACCTGGCGGTGCGGCAGGCGATCGCGTACGTGTTCCCGCGCCAGGCGATCGCGACGCAGGTCTACCACAACCAGGTCAAGCCGCTGTACTCGATGGTCCCGGCCGGCCTGCCCGGGCACATCGACGCGTTCAAGATGGTGTACGGGGCCAAGCCGAACAAGGCGAAGGCCGCATCCGTGCTGAACGCGGCCGGCGTCTCGACGCCGGTCGACGTGACGTTCTGGTACACGCCGAGCCACTACGGGGACGCCTCCGCGGACGAGTTCGCCGAGATCCAGCGCGCGCTCGACGCCACCGGGCTCTTCAAGGTGACGCTGAAGACCGTCGAGTGGGCCCAGTACGTGAACTCGCTGGGCAGCACGAAGGGCATCTTCCAGCTCGGCTGGTTCCCGGACTACGTCGACGCCGAGGACTATCTGAACCCGTTCTATCCTGCGGGGCAGTTCCTCCAGAACGGCTACTCGAGCAAGCAGATGGACGCCCTTGCGATCAAGGAGGGGGCTGCGAAGACGACTGCGGCCCGGCTCGCGGTCGTCAAGCAGATGCAGATGCTCGCGGCAAAGGACGTGCCGATCATCCCCTACTGGCAGGGATCGATGATCGCCGTCTCGCGCAGCGGCGTGAAGGGGATCGACAAGACGCTGGACCCGACGTTCCTCATGCGGTTCTGGCTGCTCTCCAAGTAACGATCGTTCCCGGCGCCCGGGCGCGTGCATTCAGCGCGCGTCCGGGCGCCGTCTGCTCTCGATGAGCAACTCGGGCACCTCTCTCAAGACGTACGCACTGACCCGCCTCGCGCTCGTCGTGCCGATGGTGCTGATCCTGCTGACGCTGGTCTTCCTGCTGATGCGGGTTGCCCCCGGAAACCCGATCTCGGCGGCGCTCGGCGGGCACGTCCCGGCCTCCGTCATCAACCAGATCACGCATCAGCTCGGCTTCGACAAGCCGCTCTACGTCCAGTACGGCGACTACCTCTGGAACATCCTCCACGGCAACTTCGGAACGACGATCACCGACCGCCGCCCGGTGAGCTCCATCATCGTCGACAACGGCGGCGCCACGCTCGAGCTGACGGTGGCGGCGAGCTTCGTCGCGCTCGTCGTCGGCGTTCTCGTCGGGCTCCTGGCCGGGCGCTTCCGGGACACGTGGATCGACGTCAGCGGCCGCCTGTTCGGGATCGTCGCCTACGCGATGCCGGTGTTCTTCCTCGGCTTCCTCGCGCAGCTCTTCTTCGGCGTCTACCTCGGGTGGCTGCCGACCTCGGACCAGGCGAGCCCGATCACGCAGGCCTTTCTCCCGGTGCACACCCACATCCTCTTCATCGACGCGATCTGGGCCGGCAACTGGAGCGCGCTCTGGGACATCACGAAGCATCTGATCCTGCCCGCGACGACGCTGGGAGTCGTGATCGGCGGCATCTTCATCCGCCTCGTCCGCGTCAACGTGATCAGGAGCCTCAAGGACGACTACATCGAGGCTGCGCGCGCCCGCGGGATCGGCGAGCGCTCGGTCGTGTACCGGCATGCCTTCCGGAACGCGCTCGTCCCGGTCGTCACCATCGTCGGCCTGCAGCTTGCCCTGCTGCTCGGCGGCGCGATCCTGACCGAGGAGACGTTCAACTGGCCCGGAATCGGCTCGACGCTGATCAAGTACATGGAGAACCGCGACTACGCCGGCGTACAGGGAATCGTCGTCGTCTTCGCCCTGGTCGTCGTCTTCGCGAGCCTCGTCATCGACTTCGTCAACGCCTTCATCGACCCGAGGATCCGCTACTGATGGCCGCTGTCGGCAGCGCGGTCCGCCGCCGGCCCAGCCGGGTCATGCCGCGTCTGAGGCGGCTCTGGTCGCCGATCGCCGAGACGCAGGGGCTTGCTCGGGTGATGCTCGTCATCGGTGCCGGCATCACGCTCTTCTTCGTGGTGCTGGCGTTCTTCGCCCGCTGGATCGCTCCGTACGGGTTCAGCCAGTACCAGGTGCACGGACACCGGTTCGCCCAGCTCGCCGCGCCGTCGTCGGCGCATCTGATGGGGACGACCGTCGAGTCGGACGACGTCCTCTCACGCGTCGTCTGGGGTGCCCAGACGGAGTTGAAGGTGGTGGTGCTCGCACTGGTCTTCGCGCTGGCGATCGGCGTTCCCGTCGGCCTTGTCTCCGGCTACTTCGGCGGCATCCTCGACCGTTCGCTCGTTCTCGTCATGGACGCGCTCTTCGCGTTCCCGCCGCTGCTGCTCGCGATCGTGATCGCCTTCCTGCTCGGGAACCCGGGCGTCCTCACCGCGGCCATCGCGATCACGGTCGTCTACGTGCCCCAGTACTTCCGGGTCGTGCGCAACCACGTGATCAGCGTGCGAGAGGAGACGTATGTCGAGGCCGCGCGGGCTCTCGGGGCGCGCCCTCTGACGATCATCCGGAAGTACGTCTTCTTCAACGTCGTCCAGAACGTGCCGGTGATCGCGACGCTGAACGCCGCGGATGCGATCCTGACGCTCGCCGGTCTCGGCTTTCTCGGCTACGGCGTGCAGCCGACTCAGGCGGCGGAGTGGGGGTACGACGTCCAGCGTGCCCTGTCGGACGCGACCACCGGTATCTGGTGGACGGGGCTCTTCCCCGGTCTCGCGATCGTCGTCCTCGTGACCGGGATCACGCTGCTCGGCGAAGGGCTCAACGAGACGATCAACCCCGTGCTGCGCAAGCGGCGGATCGTGAAGGTCACCTTCCGCGGGAGAGGCGAGGGCCTCGTCGAGTGAGCGTGGGCTTGAGGGAGCTCACCGTCGGCGTCGTCTCGACCGAGGCGACCGGGAGCGCAGGTACCGGCTTCGCCGGCGCCGGAGCGGCACGAGAGCGGAGACGAAGGATTCGCCGCCGCGGGGAGCCGGCATGAGCGTCGTCTCGGTGCGCGACCTCCGTGTCTACTACGGGACGCCTCGTGGCCCCGTCCGGGCCGTGGACGGCGTCTCGCTCGACATCCGTGAAGGCGAGACGCTGGGGCTCGTCGGCGAGTCCGGCTGCGGCAAGTCGACGCTCGGCCGGGGGATCCTCGGCCTGCTCCCGGAGGGCGCGGCCGCAGACGGTGAGGTCATGTACGGCGGCCGGAACCTCGTGACGCTGTCGCCGAAGGAGGTCCGGAGACTTCGCGGCCCGGATCTCGGTCTGATCTTCCAGGAGCCGATGACCCGCCTCAACCCGCTCCTGCGGATCGAGGATCACTTCGCCGAGACGTTGAAGCGGCACGAGTCGGGGATCCGCGACGTCGAGGTGAGGCGTCGTTCGCTCGAGGTGCTCGGCAAGATGGGCATTCCGCCGACCCGTTTCCGCCAGTACCCGCACGAGTTCTCCGGCGGCATGCGGCAGCGGATCATGATCGCCCTGGCGCTCGTTCTGCGGCCGAAGCTGCTGATCGCCGACGAGCCGACCACGGCGCTGGACGTGATCGTCGAGGCGCAGATCCTGGGAATCCTCGCCGACCTGCGGGCCAGCTTCGGGACCGCGCTGCTCCTGATCACGCACAACCTCGGGATCATCGCGGAGGCGTGCGACCGCGTCGCCGTCATGTACGCCGGGAAGCTCGTCGAGGAGGGGCCTGCGCGAGACGTCTTCGCCGAGCCGGCGCACCCCTACACGCGTGAGCTGCTGCGCTCGACGATCTCGCTGGAGACGACGGCGCTGCACTCGATTCCGGGCGCCCCGCCGAACCTGCTCGATCCGCCGAGCGGCTGCCGCTTCCATCCGCGCTGCCCGGACGCGATGCGCGTGTGCGTCGAGCGCGAGCCGATCGAGCAGGGTCTCGTGGGTGGCCGCCGCGTCGAGTGCTGGCTCCACGGTCCGGAGGGCCAGATACCCGCGGACGGGCGTCGTGAGCTCGAGCGCAAGGAGATTGCGGTTGCAGACGAAGCCTGAGCCCGCGGTCGCGGAGGCGGCGCAGCCGCTCGTCTCGATCCGTGGCCTGAAGACGTACTACTCGATCCGGGGCAGCTTTCTGGACAGGCTGATCGGTCGCGAGGCGGGAGTCGTCAGGGCGGTCGACGACGTCTCGCTTCGACCTGGCCAAGGGTGAGGTGCTCGGCCTCGTCGGCGAGTCGGGGAGCGGCAAGACGACGCTCGGCCGGACGCTGCTCGGTCTCGTACCCGCGACCGAAGGGAGCGTGCTCTTCGAGGGGCACGACATCACGAAGCTTCGCGAGCCCGAGCTGCGCGCACAGCGGCGCCGAATGCAGCTCGTCTTCCAGGATCCGCACGCGTCGCTCAACCCGGCGATGACGATCGAGCAGTCGGTCGGAGATCCACTCAGGATTCACGGGATCGCGAGAGACCGCGCCGACGTCCGGCGCCGCGTCGCCGAGATCCTCGAGCGAGTGGGGCTCGCCCCCGCCGAGCAGTTCATGGAGAAGTACCCGGGCGACCTCTCCGGTGGGCAGAAGCAGCGGGCGGTGATCGCGCGCGCGATCATCCTCGCGCCGGTGCTCCTCGTGGCGGACGAGCCCGTCTCGATGCTGGACATGAGCGTGCGAGCGAAGATCCTCGAGCTGATGCTCGATCTCAAGCGAGACTTCGACCTGACGTACCTCTACATCACGCACGATCTTGCGACCGCGAAGTTCTTCTGCGACCGGATCGCGATCATGTACCTCGGGCGCATCGTCGAGATCGGGCCGTGGCAGGCGATCTACGAGGATCCGAAGCATCCGTATACGAAGGCTCTCCTGCGGGCGATCCCGGAGCCGGACCCGCGGCGCAGCGTGCCGAGGGATCTTCCCCGCGGCGAGGTGCCGGACGCAGCTCGGCCGCCCCTCGGCTGCTCGTTTCATCCTCGCTGTCTGCAGGCCTTCGGCGTCTGCGGCTGGGAGGCGCGCGACCTGAGGGAGCTGCTCGAGGCGCGTTGGGCTCGCGCGGGGGAGGAGCGCTTCGAGGCGGAGCGCGCACTCGTGGGCGATCTGTCGGTGCTGGACGCGGCGACGACGCAGGTGCGCATCCCGGTCCGGCGCGGCCATGCCGACGAGCTGCTGGCGATGCTCGAATCCGTGCGCTCCGAGGATCCGGAGGAGCCTTTCTGGCGCGGCGTGCGCCGGATCGAGGCGGCGGCAGACCACGTGGAGATCGAGTTCGACGAGCCGCGCAGCCCCCGGCTGCTTCCGCAGGGAGACGTGCAGGTCGAGTGCCACCTCTACGACCCGGAGGCGGCTGCGACCTGACGAGCCGCCCGGAGGATCGGCTCACGTTCGAGCGGGGCGACGCGAAGCTCGGGTGGGGGCTTGCGGAGGAACGTCTCGACGAGAACAGCTCCTCGAGCCCGCCTTGTAACAGACTGTCACTTGGCTGCAGTGCGCGGCGGGCCGCTGCGAGGCCCGCTTCCACTTCGAGCACGGCGCCGCCGCCGGGAGGCAGCGTCCGCTCGGCGGCGACCCGGCCGCCGGCGACGAAGATCGCGTGTACGCGGCCGGCTTCGGAGGCGGGGACGAGCAGGCACCGCTGGAGGCGGGCCAGCCGCGTCACCCGGTCGAGCTCGCGGCAGACGCTCTCGAGTGCCGCAAGTCGGTCGCGCACGCGAGCCGCTTCCTCGAAGCGCCGTGCCTCGGCCAGGTCTCGAAGCCGCCGCCGCAGGCGCGGGAGCGCCGACGCCGGCCGCTCGAGCTCGTGCGGCTCGAGCGCGCGCGCCGCGAGCTGTGCCGTGCGCCTCGACCGGAGAGGACCTTGTAACAGACTGTTACGAGGCGGGTTTGCCGACACTACGACGGCGTCCCCGCGCCGGCGAAGCCACACGTACCGATCGGGTCTGGCCACGCGCGCGTTGCCGGGCGGCCGAAGCTCGCGGATCAGGCGCAGCTCTTCGAGCGCTGCCTCGAGCTCCGACCCGAGCACGCGCCACTCGATCCGCTCCGCCGCTCCCACGGCGGCCTCGACAGCCGGTCGCAGGCGCTCGCTCCGGAAGTACGACCGCAGTCGCGAGCGGAGGTCGCGCGCGCGGCCGACGTAGAGCACCTGGTCATGCCGGTCGCGGAAGAGGTACACGCCAGGCCTCGGAGGCGCGCCGAACGCGAGCCGGCGCTTGTCCCAGACTCGCCGAGATCTCGTCGCCGCGAGCCCGACGAGGTCGGCGACCGTCCGAGCCCCACGCTCCTGGGCGAGCCCGATCAGCGCGAGCAGGATCTCCGCAGTCGCCTGCGCGTCCGGGAGAGCACGGTGACACGGCTCCGCCGACGTGCCGAAGAAGTGCGCGAGCTGCGAGAGACTCGCCCGCGGCGTGCGTCCCTCGAGGAGGCGCCGCGCCAGGCGGACGGTGTCGACCACGGGCGCTGCGAGTCGCGAACCGGTCAACCGCTCCGTCTCGCGGTCGAGGAACGCGAGGTCGAAACGGGCGTTGTGGGCGACGAGCACAGCATCCCCCGCAAATTCGAGGAAACGCTGTACGGCGAGCGGTGGCGACGGAGCGCGTCGGAGCTGTGCGTCGCGTAGGCCGGTGAGGGTCGAGGCCCCGGTCTCGATGGGTCGACCGGGGTTGACGAGGGTCTGGAACTCCCCGGCGGGCTCGAGCCGGTGGAGGCGAACTGCGCCGATCTCGCATATCTGCGACGTCCCGGGGCGCAGGCCGGTGGTCTCGAGATCGACGACGACGTAGGTCGCCTCCTCGAGCAGGAGTTCGTGGCCCGGCGGCTGGGCGAGCGCGACGGCGTCGCCGTTCCAGGCCAGTCGTGCATCGGTCTCGACCACCTCCGCGAGCAGTGAGCGGGCGAGTCCGACCGGAGCCTGCCGGAGCGCGAAGAGATGCCGCACTGCTTCCTCGGCGACGACCGGTCCACGCTGCTCCTCGACAAGCTCCACGAGTCGGTCGGCCGCGTCTAGCCTGAGTTGCATGCGTGGAAGCGTAGACGAACGTACGTTCGAGTTCCAGCCGGGCGTCGCGCGACCTCGTTCGGCTGCCAAGCGCGACAGCCGGCGCGCGGATCGCGCATCCGGCGGCCCGCATCAGTGGCCCTCGACGGGAGACCGTAAGCTTCGCAGCCGGGGCCTGCGGGAGATGACGCGCTGATCGGTGGTCGTTCGTGGAGGTGGCTCGCGGCCGCGGGGACCGTCTCGGCTGGAGTCGCCCTCGTCGTGACGGCGTGCTCCAGCGGGCATGCGGGCTCGACGTCGTCTCCGACGACCTCTCGTCATGCCGCTACGAACCCGCAACGGTTTGCGAACTTCTCGATCGCGATGGACCAGGGGATCGACTATCTCGACCCCGGTCTCTCGTACACGACCGAGGGAGCCGGCGTGATGTGGAACGTCTACCTCCCGCTCATCGGCTACAAGCATGTCGGCGGGCCCGCCGGGGCGACGCTCGTGCCGTATCTCGCACGTGCTCTTCCGCGCATCTCGGCGGACGGGAAGACCTA
This sequence comes from uncultured Thermoleophilia bacterium, assembly GCA_963762675.1. Lineage (GTDB taxonomy): Bacteria > Actinomycetota > Thermoleophilia > Gaiellales > Gaiellaceae > Palsa-739. Next base: position 19,510 of record CAVXLS010000004.1, read on the forward strand.
CACGTTGACGCTGCGACGCGGGCTCACGTACTCGGACGGCGCCTCGGTGAAGGCGAGCGACTTCAAGACGACGATCGAGCGCGACTACCAGCTGGACTCGGTCGGCGCTGCGTTCTTCGACAACATCGTCGGCGCGTCCGACTACGCCCAGTCGAAACAGGGAGGGATTCCCGGGATCGTCACCAACGACGCGACCGGCCGAATCGTCATCCACCTGAATGCGCCCGAAGGCGACTTCGAGAACATCCTCGCGACGCTCTTCGCAGCCCCGGTGCCCGCGACGACGCCGGTGCGCGACATGTCGACTCGACCGATTCCGTCGACCGGCCCGTACCTGATCAAGTCGTACGTTCCGAACCAGCAGATCGTCGAGGTCCGGAACCCGCATTTCCGGGTCGCGAAGTTCGGCGGCAACGTGCCTGCCGGCAATCCGGACAAGGTCACGTGGAATCTGATCGGTGACGACGCCACCGCCCTCGACGACGTGCTCAGCGGGCGCGACGACTGGATGAGCTACCACCAGATCCCCACAGACCGTCTGGCCGGGGTGGAGAAGCGCCATGCCGACCGCCTGAGGGTGTTCACGCCGGCGAACACCTACTACTTCTTCATGAACACCCGCGTACCGCCGTTCAACAAGCTGAAGGTGCGGCAGGCCGTCAACTACGCGATCGACCGCTCGGAGCTTGTCCAGCTCGTGGGTGGTCTCGCGCGGCCTACCGAGAACATCCTTCCGCCGACCTATCCGCAATACGTGAAGCACACGCTCTACCCGTACGACCTGGCCAAGGCGAAACGGCTCGTCGCGGCGTCCGGCGACAAGGGGATGGAGGTCACGGTCTGGAACCACGACCGCGGCTCCGACTGGAAGCTCACCGAGTACCTCGTCGGCGTGCTGGACTCGATCGGGTTCGAGGCGACGCAGAAGATCGTCAACGCGAACGTCTACTGGACACGGATCGGCAAGCCGGCGACGAAGGCACAGATCGGTTTTGCCGACTGGTTCCAGGACTATCCGCATCCACTCGACTGGTTCGACCCGCTCCTGAACGGGGCACCGATCGGGAAGAGCAGCAACAACAACTACGCGAACTTCGACGACCCGCAGGTCAACGCGAGGATCGCCGAGCTCAAACGGAAGCCGGAGCTGACCCTCGCCGTCGACAAGGCGTGGGCTGCGCTCGACCGCGCCGTCATGCAAGAGGCTCCGTGGGCGCCGTTCCTCAACCGCGAGCAGACGGACTTCTTCAGCGCGCGCGTCGATCTCGGCTGCTACGAGAACCACGTCCTGTACGAGTTCGACTACGCCACGATCTGCGTCTCGAAATGACCGCACGAGCCGTACCGCATCGCGTCGCCGTAGCAGGGTGGCGGCGCCACGCGGCGGTTTCTGCCCCCGCCGCGGACGGCAAACCCTCGTTCGGGGTAGTCGGCTCAGCTAAAGCGGGCCTGCCGGCTGACCGATACTCCCCTCGTGGACGCTGCAGAGCGCAAAGAGATCCTCGACCGCTACATGACGCACTCGCGTCGGTTCGAAGCGGTCGCGGCGCGTCGGCGTACCGCAGGGCCGGGGGCGGAGCTGATTCCGCTCCAGACTCCACTGCGGGAGCTCGAGCAGGAGCCGACGACGCGCGAGATCGAGGTTCTGCAGCTGATCTCGGACGGTCTCGTCAATCGGGAGATCGGCCAGCGGCTCTTCCTGTCGGAGGAGACCGTCAAGTCACACGTGCGGCACCTGCTCGCGAAGCTCCAGGCGCGTTCTCGCGCTCACGCCGTGGCTGCCGGGTTCCGACGGGGGTTGATCGCATAGAGCCCTTGCCGCAGGCGCCTGTGGAGGAGCCTGCGGGCAAACGAAGAAGAAGGGCGCCGGGTGGAGGTCACCCGACGCCCAGAACCAGCCGGTATCGCCGCCTCCCCACAGTCCGTACAGATCCCTCAGTAGGGGGATGTCCACAGGTCTGTGGATAACGGACGATCCGACGGCTCTACCAGGACTTGGGGCTGCCAAGCACCGCGGCACGAGCCGCGAGCCAACCAAGCGAGCTTGCGCATTTGAAGAACTCCCACTTTCGGGGACTGACGGCGCCGCAGCATATACCCCTTTTGAGGGAGGGGCAAGGCTTGTCTTCGCAAGATGCGTCGGTTCGACCGACCCGAGCTGATGCTCGGGCCGTGGCATGGGCCGGTCTTCTGTACGTGCTGGCGGCACGGCGTTGGTCTCGCTCTTCGTTCAACGGGCCATCACGATCTCCCGCCGCTCTGGGCTCTGGCGTGTTGGCGTGAGTTGCGGCGGTCGCGGAGCGGCAAGGCGGTTGCGGTTACGGATCGGATCTAGATATCCGTTTCGTTTCTTCCATCGTGTTCGCAGCCGTTGCCTTTGGCCCGCTCGCGGCGTTCATAACTGGGCGGACTGTCCAAGTGCGGCAGACTGCGGCAAGCCGTATCTCCGCTGGCTGGTGTACACGCCTGTCCGTGCGCTAACTGGTGCTCTGGCAGCCGCTGGCGTTGCCGCTGCTGGTGTCATTCGGTCGCTGCCTCTGGGTTCGGCAGGTACCTCTTGGCGAGCCTTGCGTGCGTCAGCAGCGACCTGGCAGTCGGACGCAGGTTTGAATCGCGTTACGCTCGCGGTTCGGGGGACCGGCACGTCTTGGGTTTCGCGCAGGAGATCGCTCCTCTTCTTCTTCTCGCAGTGCCGCTTTACGTGCCTCTCGTTGCGCTCTGTTCGTATACGGCTACCACGCCTACTCGCTTGTGGGTCGTCGATCGCCTTCTTCGTCCCCGACGCTGGCGCTCCAAAGGCTCATCCATCTCTATCAGGAACAGCGAGACGCTACGCGGCACCTGGAGGCGGCGAACGAGCGCCTCAAGAGCGCGAACCTTTCGTTCGCAACGGCACTGGTCGCGACCCTCGACGCACGGGACCGCTACACCGCCGGCCACTCGGCGGCGGTGGCCATCTACGCGCGCGACATCGCGCGGCGCATGGGTCTGAGCGAAGAGGAGCAGGGCCTCGTGCATCAGTGCGGGCTCGTCCACGACGTCGGCAAGATCGGGCTTCCGGCAGGACTGCTCGAGAAGCCAGGCGCTCTCTCGCTCGAGGAGCGCAGGCAGATGGAGAAGCACTCCGAGATCGGCGAGCAGATCCTGCGGAAGGTCGACGACTACGGAGAGATCGCCGACGTGGTGCGGCATCATCACGAGCGAGTCGACGGCCTCGGCTATCCCGACGGGCTGCGCGGCGAGGAGATTCCGCCTCTGGCGCGAATCATCGCCGTCGCAGACGCGTACAACGCCATGACTTCCGACCGTCCGTATCGCGACGCGCTGCCCAGCAGGGTCGCCAGGCTCCGGCTTGCGCAGGCGGTGGAGAGCCAGTTCGACACGTCAGTGGTGGCTGCGTTCGAGGCGATTCTTGCGTCTGCGAATGAGGAGCTACCGCATGGGCAGAAGTGAAGGTTTTCCCTGGAGAGCGAGCCCGTCGAGGTTCTCGTTCCACGTCTTGCCTCGACGCTTCTGCCGCTGTGTAGCAGCATTAATCAGCCGCGTCACGTGGCTGTTTACTCCTCGTGAGCCCTGCCAGATCCGAGCCGCCTCGACGCTTGAGCGGACGCCAAGTTTCTCAAGGATGTGCCGAACGTGGAGTTTCGTCGTCGACTCGCTGATATAGAGGGCTGCGGCAATCTCTCGGTTGCTCCGCCCTTGAGCTATTAGTTCGTAATTTCAAGTTCTCGCGGGGAAAGCGGCGACGTTCTTCGTGCAGAGCGAGGGATGTTGATGCCCATTCGGCGTGCCAATGCGCAGTCGTTGGAGCGGTGAGCAAGGTAGTGGCGGTCGCGGTCTCGTGCCGATGGTCGTCGACGCGAGCGGCGAAAGCCGGTAGAAGCCGCAGGCCGAGCACGAAGGGATCAAGGCCTCCGATTTGCGATCACCGCGATCGATACAGAGCGCATGGTCCGATCCGCCTTGAGGGGTTCATTCAGCGAAGACGATCTGCGCTCGCGGTCAGTCCGCGCCATCGGCAGGGTTTCGGAAACGCACGTCGCCGGGCGTCTGCCGCGCAGACTGTTGCCTGCAGATCGTTGTCCAGACCCGCAAGGACTAGCGCGCGGAGAGCGCGTAATACTCACCGCGAAGGCTGCACTGAGGCGAGTGAGGGTCGAGGAAGAGCAGGCTGCGGCGCTGTCAAGTCGCCTGTACTCGCATAGTGACGAGCTCGTACAATTCCGGAGTGCGCGTCCAGGAACGGGTCTTCGTCGCTTTCTGAGTGGGCCTGCCACGCGCGTCAACGCTTTAGTCGCGCTCAGCCTGAAGCGACGTAGCAACCCGATCAGGGCTCGAGCTCTGTTGATCAGAGCGTGGCGAGCCACGAATGTGAGTTCGTAGTCTGCGGCGATCTGATTCCTCGCTCAGCTGCTGCCAGCGACCGTCATATCTGCCGCTACGGAGAGCGCATAGGAGTAGTGTTCAGAAACGAACGTGCAGACCATCGGGTCGACATCTCTAGGCCAATCGGCTCAAGGCAACCTCGGCATCGTCGAGTCCGCGCCTCGATGCGACCCTCGCAAGGCGAGCGAGAGTCGGCCATGTGCAGTGCGGATTCGGTGTTCAACGCTGTTGCAGAGGTTAGCCTCGAACGCGTCCAAGGTCTTCGGCGCTGGTCGACTGTTGATCGTCAAGGGCCTGTGTTGAATTGCCCCATCGCGCGGACTTGGAGCGTCGCCGGTGACTCCGACAGGTGGTCCGCTGCATGAGAAACGCCGCTGAGCTCGCGTGGCGATCGCTCGCTCAAGTTGGAGCCCTGTGCGGCCGGCGAATATGCGCACGTCGAGGCAAGGTCGCCGGTTAAGAGCGTCCGCGCTGCGTTTTCGCCCAGCGCGATAGCGCGGTCGAAGTCCGCGTCGCGAAGAGCGACTTCTGCGTCTGCGTAGTCGGCAAGCCCTGGCTCCGCACCGGCGTTCGCCCCACTGTGCTCCACCGGCGCAGGGTTGCAATCCGGCCGCCGCGTACTAGTTCTGGAAGCGCATTGCGGAGCGCGGTTGACACGAACGTCTCGATCGGGCAGTGTCTCGGATGCCGAGAGCGCTTCGTCCCAGCGCCGGCCTCGATTAGGGATATCGGAGCTGTCTGGCTAGCTCTTCTCGTACACGTCGGTCCAATACGGAGGGCGGCGAGGAGCAGGTCGCGGAGGAGGGGGTGCAGAGAGACGGCTGGCGTCGTCCTCGACTCTGCACCAGGCCCCGCCGGCGGGCTTCCTCGAAGTATGGAGCTCGTCGACTTCGCCGAGCACTAGCTTTGCGGTTGGCGATGTCCCGATATCGCTGCCGGCAGCGAGCAGCGTCAGACCTTCGGACACTCGCCTTGGTGCAGAGTCGAGAAGCTCGCTGGCCATGAAGTCGTAGAGGGTCTTCGGGTCCAGGCTCGGCGATGGCAGATCCCGCGCCGCTCTCATTGCCGCGAGGCCGATCACCGCCGGCCAGCCGCCTGCCGTCGCGAGTAGCGGCTCTGGATCCACGGACGACCCCTGCTGCGAGAGCACGGCCCGCGCCTCCTCTTCGGTCATCTCGAGCTCCGCCGTCCCTATCTCGAGCCCTTCGCCGTACGTGGTGAGCCGAGGCGAGAACCACGGAGGACGATCGCGACTCGTAACCAGGAAGCGGATGTCGAGATCCTCGACCAGCATCCGCAGGAGCTCCGCTGCCTCGTCGGTTCCGGCCGTTTCCCAGTCGTCGACGACCAGGAGAACGTCCTGCGTCAAGTCGCGGTACATCGCAACGAGGGCCCTCGCCAGCGGAGCGGGGCTCGCATTGGCTGCGGCGACGGCGGCGATCCGGTGCGGATCGCGCGAGCTCCGCGGCACGGCTGCGGCCAGCAGCTCGTCGAGTCCCACGGCAAGTGCGGCGACGTCCCCGGACGCAAGGGTCGTTCGGTACCAGGCGACGGGGCCTGTCTGGCGCGCAGCCCACTGCCGTGCGAGCGTCGTCTTCCCGTACCCGGCGGGGGCGACCAGCAGGATCACCCTCGCGTGGGACTGCGCGAGAAGGGTCGTCAGTCGAGGACGCTCGATGATGTGGCCGAGCTTCCGCGAGACCAGCGTTGCTGTCTGTTGTCCCTGCATGCCTGCCGAGCCGGATGCCAACCCGGAGTGCCTAACCTAACCGCCTCCCAAGCGAATGTCACCATCGGCACGATCGGGAGCCCCGCGCCCGGGACCGCAGCCCGGGCGCGGGCTTGCCGTCAGCTCCCGACGCCGGCCCGCACCGGCGCGAGCTCCCAGGAGAGGGGGTCCTCACCCGTGAGCATCCTGAACGCGGCAGGAATCTGCCGCCGCCTCGGAACGCCGAGCTTCTGGCGCAGCACGTCGCAGTGGGCCTTCGCCGTTCGGGGCGAGATGCCGAGCCGCAGCCCGACCTCGTCGTTCGAGCAACCCCGGGCGATCAGCTCGACCACCTGGCGTTGCCGCTCGGTGAGCTCGGGGCGCGCCTCGTTGAGGGTGCTTGTCATGTCGCGGCACGCTATGCCGACTGCGCACTCCGAACCATCGGCCAAAGGGAGTATTTCGGGGGTGCAGGCCCGGCGACGCTACGTCACCGCGCCGGTTCGGCGCTAGACGCGGGCGGCGCGGAAGCCGCCGCGAACGAAGCTCGCGTCGTGACCGCGCCGGTTCACCTCGTCCAGCTCCTCCGGCGTGAGGGCGCCGATGCGGAGCAGAAGGTCGAGCTCGTCACGCAGGTGCGTCCGCATCATCTCCGGGCCGTCCGTGGCGATCGTGAACCGGACGCCGTGCTCGACGAAGGTGCGGAAGACGTCGCGCACCGAGCTCTCGTCCGGGAGGGCCCTCGTCAGGAGGTTCGACGTGGGGCAGATCTCCAGCACGACTTCCGCGTCGCGCAGCTCCTGCATCAGCTCGGGGTCGCCGGCTGCGAGGATCCCGTGGCCGATCCGGTCGGGACGCAACACCTCGAGCACCTCGCCGATCTCGTCGCGGCCGAACTCGCCGCCCTCCTCGCCGACGTGGATCGTCACGCCGAGCCCCGCCGCGCGAGCCTCCTCCACCATCGGCAGGACCGTCGCGTAGTCGTAGCGGGCGTGGTCGGGCCGGGGCCCCGCGATGTCGATCCCGACGATCCCGCGCGGCGCCCAGCGAATCGCCTTCTCGACGATGATCTCGTTCTGCCGTGGGGTGAACGTCCGGTCCATCATCAGGATCAGCCCTGCTCGCACCTGCGGGTACTCGAGGCTCGCCACGTCGAGCCCGCGGGCGGCCGCGAGGATGATGTGGTCGAGGTCGCGCTCGCCGCCGCGATTCCGCTTCATCGGGTTGAAGCGCAGCTCGAGCGTCGTGATCCCCTGCGAGCGATAGGCGCCGCCGATCGCGCCGTGCACCGAGACCTCGACCGCGGCCGGGCTCGACTGGATCAGCTCCGTCCAGTGGTAGATCTGGTCGAGCGCGTCGAGATCGGGCACGCCCCGCGGGTCGGAGACCGTGACGAGCCGCTCGAAGTCCCAGTAGTCCCTGACCGGGAGCGCGATGCCCTGGCGGTGAGCCAGCGACCAGAGGATCTCGGAAGAGACCGACCCGCCGAGATGGGTGTGCAGCTCGGCGAGTCCGTCCATCGCGCGAGTCTAGCTCCAGCCGACGACGGCCCAGCGACGTCGCGCGAAACGGGCGCCGAGCAGCGCGAGGCGGGTCGCGATCAGGATGTCGAGGCCCGCCCAGACGCCGACGACACCCCAGTCGAGTGCGAGTGCGAGGGCGGCGATCGCAACGAAGATCGCGCTCGCGACGAGCATCGACCACATCAGGTACTGCGTGTCGCTCGCGCCGATCAGGATGCCGTCCAGCGCGAAGACGGCGCCGCCGAGCGGTTGCATCGCGGTGAAGTACGGCCACAGCTTCGCCGCCTGCGCGAGCACGGCGGGATCGCTCGTGAAGGCGCGCGGCAGCCAGTGCGCGAGTGGTGCGAGCACGAGTGCGAACGCCAGGCCGACGACCACCGACCAGGCGATCATCCTGACCGCTGCGTCGAACGCCCGGGCGGCGTCCCCGGCACCGAGCGTCCGACCGACGATCACCTGTCCTGCGATGGCCACCGCATCGAGGATCAGCGCGAGGAAGACGAAGAGCTGAAAGGCGATCTGGTGCGCACCGAGCTGCGCGTCGCCCATCCGTGCGAGCACGGACGCGGCGACCAGGAACGAGGCGTAGAGCGCGGTCGTACGCACGAAGATCTGCCGGCCGACACGCATGATCGGCCGAATCTCGCGCAGGCTCGGCCGCCGCGAGGGAGCGTGGGGGCGCAGGAGCTCGACGACGAACGCGGCGCCCATCCCCGCCTGCGCGACCGCCGTTCCGGCGGCGGAGCCCGCGATCCCCCAGCCGAGGCCGTAGACGAACAGCAACTCGAGCGCGAGGTTGACGACGTTCGCGCCGACGACGATCTCGAGCGGCCGCCGAAGATTGGAGACGCCGCGGAGGTAGCCCTGACCGGCGAGCGCGACGACCGCCGAGGGCAGCCCGAGCGCGGCGATTCGCAGGTAGACGAGCGCGAAGTGGCCGGAGCGGCCGTGCGCGCCGAGACCGTGCAAGAGAGGCGCTGCGGCCGCCTCGCAAGCCACGAGCAGCAGGAAGCCGATTCCGAGCGAGATCCACAGAGCCTGTGCCGCGAGCCTGCCCGCCCGTTCGTGCTGGCCGGCGCCCGACGCTCGCGCGACGACCGCCGTCGTTCCGTACGTGAGGAAGTTGAAGATCGTGAATGCGCCCGACAGGATCGTGCCGGCGAGGCCGAGCGCGGCGATCTGCGAGCGGCCCAGGTGACCGACGATCGCGGTGTCCGCCAGCACGTAGAGCGGCTCGGCTGCGAGAGCCCCGAGCGCGGGCACTGCGAGGCGCAGGATCTCGCGGTCGTGAGGAGAGCGCAGCCGCACCGGGGCCGCGCAGGATAATGGCGCGCGTGAAGGTCGGGATCGTCGTGCCCTACTCGTGGTCGTTCTGGGGTGCTGTCGTCGAGCACGCCGAGCTCCAGGCCGAGGCTCTACGCGCACTTGGCTGCGACGTGCGGACGGTCATGGGGAACGACCCGCCGGGCCAGTTCACGCGCGTCCTCCATCCTCGCCACGGCCGGCACGGACACCCGCCGCCCGAGGTGATCCCGATCGGGCGTTCGGTGATCGTGCCCGCGAACGGGTCGTTGCCGAACATCATCCTCAGTCCGCGCGCGTTCTTTCGCATCCGGGAGGCACTCGAGCACGAGCGGTTCGACGTCCTACACGTGCACGAGCCGATGACGCCGATCCCCTCGGTCGTGGCGCTGGCGCTCTGGGACGGCCCGACCGTCGGCACGTTCCATGCGAGCGGTGAGCTCGGGTGGATGCGGATCGCGACACGTACCTGGGGCTTCCTCGCGGATCGCATCGACCGCCGTATCGCCGTCTCGGAGATGGCGGCGAGGTCGGCGGCACGCTGGCTCGGAGGCGAGTACGAGATCGTCCCCAACGGCGTCCTCATCCCCCCGGACGCAGAGGCCGGCGGGCGGGAGCATCGCGTCGTGTTCGCGGGCCGGCACGAGCCGAGGAAGGGACTCCACGTGCTGCTGCGTGCGTGGCCGGAGATTCGCCGTCGTACGGGGGCCGAGCTGCGGCTGATCGGGGCCGATCCGCTACGGGTGCGATTGCTCATGGCGCGGCTTCGCCTGCCCGACGACGGGATCGGGGTGCTCGGCTTCCTCGAGCAGGACCGCTTCACGGAGGAGCTTCTCGCGGCCAAGGCGCTCGTCGCCCCCTCGCTCGGCGGCGAGAGCTTCGGCATGGTGTTGACGCGCGCGCTCGCCTGCGCGACGCCCGTCGTGGCATCCGACATTGCGGGTTACCGTGACGTGATGACGGCCGCGACCTCCGTCTCCTTCCCCGCCGGCGACGAGCACGCTCTCGCGGACGCGGTCGAGCAGTTGCTCGGCGACGAGGGGCAGCGGCAGGCGATGGGCGCCGCCGCGCGCCGCCTCGCCGAGGAGCGCTACGCCTGGGGCTCGATCGCGAGCCGGTTGCTCGACGTCTACGCGGCGGCCGGAGCGCGGTGAAATCCGTGCGGAGGCGGCTACGGTTCCCGGAGTCGATCGCGGCGCGTGCCGCGATCTCGGCGGCGGCGCTGGTCGGCGTCGGTGCGCTGCTTCTGGTGGCGTGGCCCGACGTTCCGCGGAATCGGCAACGCTTTCGCGACCGTCAAGTGGCAATGGGTCGCGGTGGCGATCGCGCTCAACCTGCTCTCGGTGATCGCTCGTGCGGTCGCGTGGACGACGGTCATCAACCAGGCGATGCCGCCGCCCCATCCGCGCGTCCCGCTCGTCTTCTCCGCCTTCTCGGTGGGGCTGTTCGCGAACGCGGTCCTCCCCGGGCGGATCGGCGAGCTCGCCCGCGTCGCGGTGCTGACCCGCAAGCTGCCCGGGCGCAAGGGCGCGTGGGCGACGCTTGTGGGGACGGTCTTCGCGCACCGCGTCTTCGACATCGTCCCGGTGCTGCTGCTCGTCCTCTACGTGATCGTGACCGCGAACATCCCGACGTCCGCGCAGGCGAGCCTGCTCGCCGTGATCGCGGCAGGGATCTCCCTGTTCGTCTTCGCCTTCGTCAGCGCCCGGCGACACCATCGTGTCGCCGTCGACGGGCTCGGTCGGGTGCGCGCACTGCTCGCGATGGGACGAGCGGGGCTCGGGGTGATGCGCTCGCCCGTTGGTGCCGCGGTCGCGATCTTCTTCCAGATCTGCGGCTGGCTCTGCCAGATCCTCGCCGTGTACACGGCGATGCGGGCGTTCCACATCCACTCGCCGCTCCCTGCTGCCGGCGTCGTCCTGCTGCTGATGAACGTCGTCACCATCTTCCCCTTCTGGCCCGGGAACGTGGGGCTCGTCCAGGTGGCGATCGCCTCCGCGCTGGCCGGCTACGGCGTCGAGTACGGACGCGGCGTCGCGTACGGCTTCGGCCTGCAGGCGATCGAGGCGTCCGTCGGCATCGGTGTGGGCGTGATCTTCCTCGCTCGCGAAGGCCTTTCCGTCGCGATGCTCAGGGTGATGCCGTCGGCGGACCAGGCGGAGGTTCCGGGTCCCGGCGACGAGGAGCGTGGAGGTGTTCCCCGCGAGCGCGCTGGCGTGCCCCAGTAGCCTCAAGGGGGTGCTCTCGGCGTCCTCGGCCGCCGCCGCCCTCGCCGCGGGCCTTCGGGCGGTGGGTGTGGAGACGACGGAGCTTCCGGTCGCAGACGGCGGCGAGGGGACGCTCGATGCCGTTCAGGTCGGCGAGGTGCAGGCAATGCCCGTCCACGACGCGTTCGGCCGTCCCAGAAGCGCGCGGATACGGGTCGAGTCGGAGCTCGCAATCGTGGAGGCCGCGGAGGTGATCCCGCTCGATCCGGCGACGGCCCGACATTCTCGGCGCGTCGAGCCGAGGGCTCGGCGAGCTGATCGCGACACTCGACTCGAGGCAGCTCGTGATCGGGCTCGGCGGCACGGCCACCATGGACGGCGGAAGCGGGCTCCTGGAGGTGCTCGATCGCCTACCGGGTCCGACCCGCGTGCTCTGCGACGTCGCGACCCTCCTCTACGACGCCCCACGTCTCTACGGGCCCCAGAAAGGGGCGACGCCGGAGCAGGTCGGCCTCCTCGAGCGACGCTTCCGCGAACTGAGCGGGCTGACCCCGTACGCGGAGCTGCCCGGGTTCCGGGGCCGCCGGCGGGCTCGGGGCCGCTCTCGCGTCACTCGGTGCCGAGCTCGTCCCGGGAGCGGCGGCGGTGCTCGACCTCGTCGGATTCGAGCCGCGCGGCTTCGATCTCGTCGTCACGGGAGAGGGGACGGTGGACGCGACGACGCAGGAGGGAAAGGCGCCCCGCGGAGGTCGTGCGCCGCTGCCTGCGGGCGGGAGTCCCCGTCGTCGTGTTCGGCGGCCGGGTGATCGAGTCCGTGCCCGGGGTCGAGACGATCGTGCTCTCCGGCGACCCGGCCCGTGCCGCCGCCGACCTCGAGGAGCTAGGAGCTCGTCTCGGGGCGCGACTGCTCGACGCGCTCGGCTAGCTCCTCGACCTTCCCCTGCGCCGCGTCGAGCTTCGCACGGCAGAGCGCGTAGAGCTGCTCGCCGCGTTCCCAGAGCGAGAGCGCCTCCTCGAGCGACGCCTGTCCCTGCTCGAGGCGCTCGACGATCTGCTCGAGCTCCGCCTGCGCCTGCTCGAACGTGAGCTCGGCCTCGCTCACGTGAGGTCCTCGACGCGTGCTCCGAAACCGCCCTCGGCGAGCGTGACCTCGACGCGGCCGCCGACGCTCAGCTCGTCGGATGCGGTGACGACGTGCGCGTCCGTCCGGACGATCGCGTAGCCTCTTCGGAGTGTTGCCACTGGCGACAACGTACCGAGCTTGCCGGCCGTCGCCTCGAGCCCCGCCCGCTTGCGCTCGACGGCAAGCGCAGGAGCCCGACGAAGCCGCTCGCGAGCACGCTCGACGCGCAGTCTCTCCCGGTCGAGAGCGAGCCGGGGTGCCGCCCGCAGCTGCTCCCTCGCTCGCTCCAGGCGTTGCGTGTCCAGCTCGAGGATCATCCGCACGCTTCGTCCGAGCGCCTCGCGCGACCGGTCGAGCCGGCCGGACACCGTCGCGAGCTCGGGAACGACGAGCTTTCCGGCGGCGGTCGGCGTCGAGGCGCGAGCATCGGCGGCGAGGTCGCAGAGCGGTGTGTCCTGCTCGTGGCCGACGGCGGAGACGATCGGAACCGGACAGGCCGCGACGGCGCGAACGAGTCGCTCGTCGCTGAACGCGAGCAGATCGTCGAAGCTGCCGCCGCCTCGCGTGAGGACGATCGACGTCCACGTCCGGCTGCTCGCAGAGCGCGCGGAGGGCGTCGACCATCTCGCCCGCGGCCCGCGGGCCCTGGACGCGCGCCTCGGCGACGAGGATGCGCGCGCCGGGAAACCGCGACTGGATCGTCGCTACCACGTCGCGCTTGGCGGCGGCGTCGTTGCCCGTGACGACGCCGATCCTGCGCGGGAGCAGCGGGAGCGCCCGCTTCCGCTCGGCGGCGAAGAGACCTTCGGCTGCGAGCTTCGCCTTCAGACGCTCGAGAGCAGCGAGGTGTGCGCCGATCCCGAAGCGCTCGATCGTCAGGGCGCGCAGCTTGAAGTCTCCCCGCTGCGCGAAGAGCTCGGGGCGCCCGAAGACATGGACGCGCTCGCCGTCCGCGAGGTCGAGACGGAGGCCGTCGAAACGGCCACGCGGCATCGTCGCGCCCACGCTCGAGCCGTCCGTAGGATCCTTGAGGGTGAAGAAGACCGTCGCCCAGCGTTCGTGGCGGCGGAGCTCGGTCACCTCGCCTTCCACCCAGATGCTCGGCAGGCGCCCGAGCCACTGGGCGACACCCCGGTTGAAAGCAGCGACCGAGTAGACGGTGCGGTCCTCGTAGGGGAGCGCCTCGACCTTGCCCACGTCGGCAGCGTACTCGCCGTGCGCGGGCGGTCACGGATCGGCGAAGACGCTCTCCTGTTTGCCTGACGGACGCCGCGAGAGTGAAGCCGGCGCGCTAGAGCAGGATCTCGGCTGCGGTGTCGTGCGTGCAGCCCTTGTCGACGAGCCCGACCGCTGTGTGCAGGTCTGCCTCGCTGGCGGCGAGCCGCTCGGCGAGCTGGAGCGGATACCCCGCCTCGATCAGCACATGGAGCCGCCAACTCTCGACTTTCGAGCGCTCGTCGATCTCGGGTTCAGCGACTTCGGTCATCTCGCTCATCTCGGGTCATCTCGCTCTTCGGGTTCGTTCGTTCGTGATCTGTGGGACGAACCCTGCACGCGTTTGTTAGCGGCGCCGGATCGGCGTCGGCGCGCTGCCGAGGGGCTCAGGAGTCGCGAACGGCCGCTGCCGCGTCGAAGCGGCGCACCACTTCCTGGAGCCGTGCTTCGAGGACGCCACGTTCGGCCTCGGCGTCGGCGATCAGCTCCTCCAGTCTCCGGCGCACGTCGGACTCGAGCTCGGAGATGCGCTCGTCGACTCCGGCAATCCAATCGTCTCGCTGCCGTTCGAGATCCTTGGCCGCCTGCTCGAGCCGCCGCTCGAGCCGCTGCGCGCCGGCGTCGCCGACGTGGGCGAGACGCTCCGCCAGAACTCCTTCCGCCTCACGGGCGAACGTGCTCACGGAGCGGTCGAGCTCACGCGCGAGCCGCTTCGCCGCGTCCTCGCGGGCGGTCTTCACGAGCGCGGCGAACTGCTGTGCCGCCTCGTCGCCGTATGAGCTCACCGAACGCTCGACGACCCGTGCCATCTGCTCGACCTGACGGCGCTGGACGTCCTCGAAGCCTGCGCGGATGCTCTGTGCGGCCTCCGCCTCTTCGCGCTGGACGATCTCGAGCAGCTCACGCTCGCGGCGGCCCATCCGTTCTTCGAGCTCGTGCAGAGCGCGCCGCCGCTCCGTGGCGTGGGTCTCCACCTCTGCTCGCGCGAGCGACAGCGTCTCCTCGAGCGTCCGGTCGAGCTCGGCGCGGAGCCGGCCGATGGCCGCCCGCTGCTCGTCGCTCTCGGCGGAGAGCCTCTCCGCGTCGGCAGTCAGCCGCAGCTCGACCTCGGAGAGCTGGTGGTGCTGCCTCTGCGCGAGCTCGGCGATGCGGGCCTTGCTGACTTCCGCCGCGCGGTCGAGATCCTGGGCCCATGCGGCGAGGCGCTGCTCGACCTGGGCCTGCGTCTGGGTGAGCTTCTCGCTCAGCGAAGCCATCGCCTCGCGCTCGCGCTCTGCGAACGCCCGTCGCCGTTCCTCCGCGAAGCGCCGCTCTTGTTCCTCCAACAGAGATGCGGAGTCGGCCCTCGCCCGCGCGAGCGTTCGCTCGAGCTCGGCGGCGCGGGCCTCTGCCTCGCGGTCGACGAGCTCGAAGAGCTGCGACTGAGCCTCGGCAAGGTGCGCGTCGACAGCCGCGATTCGGAGGAGCGCGCCTCGGAGTCGAAGCGACGCCGCCGCGACGAGAGCGCAGGCTGTGAGCCCGGCTGCAGGTACGGCAAGCGAGGATCCGTGCTCCAGCGCGAACACGATCCACGCGGCGACGGCAGCCGCCGACTCGAGGGTCGTGGCGACGGCGAGCAGCCACCCCTGTGCCCGACGGAGCGCGGCTCCTGCGAGAGCGAGCGCGGCCACGCCGAGCCCGGCTGCGAAGAGGACATCCAGGACGGTGCGAAGTGCCACCGTCGTCATGGTACGGCGTCAGACGGCGCGGGCAAGCAGCAGCGCCGCGGCGAGCAGCACGACCGCGCCTGCGAGCGACTGAAGGGCCACCTCCGGGGCGCGGGCGAGCAGGGCGGCGTCGACGGGCAGCACGGCTCCGTCGTCCAGCTCCAGACGTCCCTCGACTCGTGCGAGCCGCCGTCGTACGAGGCGCACCTGGGTCGAGAGCCGCCGTTGCGCCCAGCTGGCGAGGCAGGCGAAGCCGGCGGCCGCCAGAGCGTCCGCCCGCACCCGGTGCGCCGAGGCGAAGTACGCCGTCAGCACCGGAAACCCGCCCCACGCGGCGGCGAACCAGACGTCCGAGTGGAACGCTCCGTCGAAGAGCTCGAGGTTGTATGCGGCGACGATGAACGCCCCGGTGCCGACGAAGACGAGCAGCCAGAGCGTCGATCCAGCGGCGACGACGGCGCCGATGGCGCAGGCGACGAAGATCGACGCGGCGGCAAGGCCGGTGAGGACTGCGCTCGAGATCCGCGTCCCGAGCGGCCGTCCGTGTAGCTCGTCGAGGGCGTGGGCGCCGATGCCCATCGCGAGCGCGAAGGCAAGCACCGTCCATCCGAGCAGGCTCCAGTCCATGGACGGTGCGAGGGCCGCCCCGATTGCGACGTATGACAGGTGCCAGAGCGTGTAGGGAGGGTGCAGGAGTGTCGCGTAATCGCGCCAGCCGCCGGGACGCAGCGCGTAGAACGCCGGCCGCATCGCGCTCACGACCTGCGCCCCCAGACGACGATGCCGCCCCCGAGGCTGAGACGCCGGGCGCGGACATCGTCGATTCCCGTCTCGCGCCAGAGGTCGAGGAGCTTCGGTTCGGGCCAGCGCTCGTAGAAGTCGCGGACGCTCGGTCCGAGGAAGGCTCCGACCTCGTGCCAGCCGGGCGAGACGGCTGCACACGCGACCGGGAGGCCGACGCGCACGTACAGCTCCCAGAGCAGCCGCCACGCGCCGTGCGGAACGGCGAACTCGAGCATCGCCACCGTCCCGCCCACGCGCACGCTTCGGACGAGCTCGCTGAGCGCGGCGGCCGGGTTGTCGACATAGCGCAGCAGATAGGTGAACGTCAGCGCGTCGAACTCCCCGTCGGCGCTCGTGAGCGACTCCGCTCGCCCCTCGCGGAGCTCGATCCGCTCCGCAAGGCCCGCATGCGCGACCCGCTCTCGGCCGACCGCCAGCATCTCGGGGCTCTGGTCGATCCCGACCACGACCCTTTCCGGCTCGGCTCTCGCGAGTTCGATCGCCACCGCAGCCGTCCCCGTTGCGACGTCGAGCACGCGCCGTGCGTCCGGTGGGATTCGCGAGACGAGGAACCCGCGCCACCGCGGATCCTGGCCGAACGAGAGCAACCGCGCATAGCGGTCGTACGTCGGCCCGAGCGGCGCGAACAACTCTCGCGCCCGGCGGGTTCTCGCCGAGAGCTCCACCAGAGCGCTCACTCTATTCTTGTGCCGTGGCGGTGAGCGAAGACATCGTTCGGATCGGGACGGCCGCCGAGCGCTTTGCTGCCCCGGGCGAACGGGTTGCCGGCGTCCTCCCCTCGCAGCCGCCCGGGGGCTCTCGGGTGTACCTCTGCGCCTTCGAGTCGGACCTGGGGCATGCGTGGCTCGCCTTCGACGAGGCTGCCGAACCGATCTGCGACCGCAGGCTCGTGCGCGAGGCCGCGTCACTCGCCGCGCTCTGCGAGGTGGCCGAGGAGCTCGCCGGGGGAGGGCACCTCGACGACCTGCAGGCGCGCCTCGTCGAGCTGCGCGAGCGGGAAGCGCCCGCCGGGATCGAGGAGGCCGTAGAGGCTGCGGCCGAGCTCGCCCGGACGCTGGAGCGGGAGCCTCGTCTGGCCCAGGCGGAGTACCTCGATGCGGTCGGTGCGGCCTCGCGCCGACTGGAGCTCGCGCTCGGAGAGGACGCCGGTTCGCCTTTCGGCGCAGCGATGCACCAGGCGTTGGCGGCCGTCGAAGAGCTTGCATCGGCCGTCGAGCGAGGCTACAAGGGGCCGCTCGAGTGAGCGGCGAGACTCGAGCCTCCGACTCCGACCGGGAAGGGGCGGTCGGCACGTTGCGCGGGGCTTCCGCAGAGGATGGCCGACGCTCCACGAGCTCGCCGACCGGACGGGCGCGGGCGGTTCGCGGCGAACACGTCGACCCTCGGCCAGATCACCGAGTCCGGCTCGCGCGGGACGGGGCTGCCTGGCTCCCAGCGCTTCGAGGGTCGCTCGGCCCGCTGACCGTGTCGTACAGCTAGCTAGAGTGACCGCATGGAAGGTGGAGGCTTCGGATTCCCGCTCGGGGGTGACCCCGAGGATCTCCTGCGGGGCCTGCGCGAGTTCGCGGAGCGCCAGGCGGAGAGCGTCCAGGAAGCTCAGCGCGAGCAGTTCGCGACGCTGACGCTCAACACGGCCGTCGAGCTCACGTCGGCGGCGCTGCAGCAAATGCAGGTGCAGGGCGGCGTGGACGAGCAGGCGGTCGCGCTTCGCGACGCGATGCGCGTCCTCTTCCCGGAGGCGGTGGCGCTCGTCAGCGCGGCTCGCCAGGGGTTCATGCGCGAGGGATAGACCGCTTGCCGCCGAGTCGCGTCTCTCCCGGGGGACGGGGACCGTGCCGTCGCGTGACTGTGCCGAACTCGTGCCGCCCTCGTCGCGAGATCACTCGAAGACGCATGGCTGAAGGCTTCCCTGGTTGGCGTGGCGTGGCGTCGCCACCCGGCGTGGCGTGGCGTGGCGAGGCATCGCCAGGTCGTGAGGCGGACGTAGAATCGTCCTGCTCGTGACGCTGCTCGACCGCGCCATCGTTCGCATGCTGCCGGCAGTGCCGAAGCCGGTCGTCCGGTTCTTCTCCTCTCGCTACATCGCGGGTGCGACGCTCGCTGAGGCGGTCGGCGCAGTTCGCCGTCTGAACGGCGCCGGAAAGCTCGCGACGGTCGACGTCCTCGGCGAGGAGATCACGCGGGAAGAAGAGGCGCGCACGATCGCGCAGGCGTACCGGGACGTCTTCGCCGAGATCGGTCGCCGCGGACTCGAGTCGAACGTCAGCGTCAAGCTAACCGCGCTCGGGCTCGATCTCTCCTACGACCTCTGCCGGGAGAACCTGGGGAGCGTCGTCCGGGAGGCGGCCGGTCACGGGAACTTCGTTCGGATCGACATGGAGGACTCGTCGACGACCGACGACACGCTGCGGCTCTATCGTGAGCTGCGCGAGGCCGGGCACGACAACGTGGGGGTGGTGGTCCAGGCGTATCTGAGACGCTCGCTCGCCGATGTGCACGAGCTCGGCGACCTGCGCCCGAACGTGCGGCTGTGCAAGGGGATCTACGTGGAGCCGCCGACGCTCGCGTTCAGCGACGACGAGGCGGTGAGGGCGAGCTTCGTCGGTTGCCTCGAGGCGCTGCTCGACCACGGGGCCTACGTCGGCGTCGCCACGCACGACGAGTGGCTGATCGGGCAGGCGCTGCGCCTGATCGCGGAGCGCGGGCTGGCGAAGGACGAGTACGAGTTGCAGATGCTGCTCGGCGTCAGGGAGGAGCGTGCCGACGAACTCGTCGCCGACGGTCATCGGCTCCGCGTCTACGTCCCGTTCGGAGAGCACTGGTACGCGTACTCTCTGCGGCGGCTGCAGGAGAACCCGGCCATGGCCGGGACGATCGCACGGGCGACGGCGGGCCGCGTGCTCCACCCGCTTCGGCCGTGATCTGGTCGCGCGCAGAAGGCTGCCGAGTGACCCTGTCCGACGGGCGGGAGATGCTCGACCTCACCGGCGGCTTCGGCGTCGCCGCTCTGGGGCACCGCAACCCGAGGATCCTCGAGGCGTGGCGCTCGCAGCCTGTCGTGCACGCTCTCGGCGATCTCGCGGACGCAGAGGTGACCACGCGGCTTCGTCGTGCCCTCCCGCGTCCGGCGAAGCTGGGGGTCACAGGTGAGGACGCCGTCGAGATCGCCCTTCGCACCGCGCTGCTCGCCACGAAGCGAGCCGGTATCGTCGCCTTCGAGGGCGCGTATCACGGAACGGGTCTGCTGGCGCTCGCCGCGACCGGGATCGAAGACTTCCGGGCACCGTTCGCAGCGTGGCTGCCGGGGCCGGTCCATCGCCGGCCCTACGGGGTCGACCCGGGGCCGTTGCCTGGGGACGCCGCCTGCGTGATCGTCGAGCCCGTCCAGGGCCGCGCCGGGTCGGTCGTCCCGCCGCCCGGGTTCCTGGAGACGCTGCGCGTCCGATGCGACGAGGCCGGCGCGCTCCTGGTCGTCGACGCGATCTTCGCCGGGCTCGGGCGGGTCGGCGAGCTGTGGCCCGGAGAGGACGTCGCCGACGTCCTCTGCGTCGGCAAGGCGCTCGGCGGCGGGCTCCCGCTGTCGGCGGCACTCTTCTATCGCGACGGGCTCGCCGAGGTGTGGGAGCTCGGCCCGGAGGACGTCTACACGCACACCCACGTCGGCAGCCCGCTTGCCTGTGCCGCCGCTCTCGTCGTGCTCGACGAGGCGCCGCGGCTCCTTGGCCGCGTCCTCGACGCGGGCGAGCGGTTCCAACGAGCGGGCTGGCGCGGTCGCGGCCTTCTGCGTGCGCGCGAGGGATCGGCAGACGAGGCGCTCTCTCGCGGCGTCCTCGTCGTCCCGGCCGGTCGCGACGGCTCGCTCGTCCAGGCGACCCCGCCGCTGACGATCAGCGACGACGAGCTGGACGAGGCGTTCGAACGGCTTGCCTGAAGCGGCTGGCGGTTACGCCGTGCGCCGTGCGTAGAGCAGGAAGGTGGCCGGGATGCGGCGGTCGTGGCGACGGCGCGACGTGCCGCCCGGGTACTCCTCGAGAGCCTCGACGCGCAGTCCGGCCCGCGCCAGCGCGCTGACGATCTGGCCGATCCGCCACAGCCGCTCGGCGTCGGTGGCGTCGCGGAAGTAGTTCTCACGCCAGCGCAAGAGCCCGTCGACGCAGTCGGCGACGGGGTGATCGTCGAAGACCAGCAGCTCGCCGCGGGCCCGCAGCGCCGCGGCGATTCCGTGCGCCCAGCCCTCGAGGTCGCTCAACTCGGAGATCACGCCCTCGCCGGAGTAGACGAGGTCGAAGCGCCCACGTCGCAGCTCGGCCGGCAGGGACTGGACCTCGCCCTGCACCCAGAGGATCGTGGGCCAGCGCGACCGGCCCGCCTCGAGCGCCTCCTCTCGCGGATCGACCCCCGTCGCGACCGCCCCTTGCTCCGCGAGAGCCGCCGTCACCTCGCCGGTTCCGCAGCGAAGGTGGAGAACCCGCTTCTGCGCCAGGTCACCGAGCGTTCGCTGCACGATCGCCGGCACCGCGACCGGCTCGAGATGGGGACGGTGTACCTCGTCGAAGGCGCGGCGGTTGTAGTCGGTCGGTTCCACGACGGCACCACTATGCGGGCAGCGAGAAGCCGCCGTCCACGACGAGGGTCTGGCCGCGCACCATCGCGGCGTCCTCTGAACACAGAAAGGAGACGGCGCCCGCGAGGTCCTCCGGCTCGACGAGCCGGCCGGCAGGGGTGCGCTCGACGGAGCGCAGCATCTCCTCCCGGTTCGGGAAGTGCTCGAGTGCCCCCGTCTCGACGATGCCGCCGGAGACGGCGTTGACGCGGACCCCGCGCGGCGCCAGCTCCACCGCGAGATAGCGGACGACCGCCTCGAGCGCCGCCTTCGACGTCCCGACGAGGACGTAGTTCTCGAGCACGCGCTGCGCTCCGAGGCTCGAGATCGCCACGATCGACGCGCCCGGCTCCATCGCCGGCGTGGTCGCACGAGCGAGTGCGAGCAGTGCGCGCGCGTTCGCGTTCAGCGTCCAGTCCCAGTGCTTGTCCTCGGTCTCGAGCGCCGCCCGGATGACGCCCGTCGCGGCGTTGTGGACGACGACGTGGTACGGCCCTCCTGCCGCGAGCTCGGCGATGACCCGCGCGGACGAGATGTTGCCCCGGACGAGCACCGGCTCCGCGCCGGCTTCTCGCACCAGCTCGGCCGCCCTCTCGGCGGCGCGGTCGTTGCGCATGTAGCCCAGCACCGCGCGGGACGCGCCGTCGGCGACGAGGCGAAGCGCGATCGCAAGGCCGATTCCCCGAGTGCCGCCGGTCACCAGGACCGACGGGCCGCGGAGGCTCATTGCCGGCGCGACAGCGGTTCGTCCGCGGGTGCCGAGCTGGGCAGCTCGCTCCAGCCCGGCCGCGTTCTGGGCTCGCGGGCGCCGTCCTGCGCCTTCGACGACGCATGCCCGAGCCGGTCGAGCAGATCCATCTTCTCGTCCGCGTACCTGCGGACCGGATGGTCCTCGGGCAGGCCGAGGACGAGCTCGCGGACGCGGGCGCGGAGCTGGTACGCGAACTGGGGTGTTGCAGGCCCGACAAGCCTGTCGACGTCGGCGAAGGTCGGCACGGGCATCGGCGGAACTATACGAGCAGAGGGGCTGCGACGGGTCGCCCACCGTTGCGGCGGGCTTAGAACCTCGGGTCTGCGGGAACAGACCCTCTGTGCGCACTCGCCCGCTCGAGCGGTCTGGCGGGAGCGCGCGGCGAGGGACACCGACTTTCGGACTCCGTCTGGCGACTCCGGCAAAAAAGGAGGAAGTTGCGATGAACACGGTCCAGGGCTCCCGAAGACGGAGGCGACGGCTCACCGGCGGCGGGGCGGGTCTTGCGTTGGCTGCGCTCGTGGTCGTGCTCGGATCGGCCAGCGGCTCGCCCGCCGCGACGGGCGCCGTGCGGGCCGTACCGGGCAACACGGCTGCGCCGACGATCGTCGGCGACGTTCGGCAAGGGTCCGGCGTCGCAGCCAGCACAGGCGCCTGGAGCAACTCCCCGACGAGCTTCTCGTACCAGTGGTCGCGCTGCGATTCGACCTGCGCCGAGATCGGCGGGGCGACGAGCGAGACGTACGTCGTCACCTCCTCCGACTACGGCAGCACCCTGAAGGTGACCGTCACGGCGACAAACGGCGACGGCTCCAACCCGGAGGACTCCGCGACGAGCACGGTCGACCCGCTGCCCAGCGGCGCGCCGGCCGACCAGGCTCCGCCCACGGTCTCCGGGACGGCCAGGCAGGGGCAGACGCTCACCGCGTCGAGCGGCTCGTGGAGCGGCGGCACGATCTCCTACCAGTGGGAGCGCTGCGACACGACCGGCGCGGGCTGCTCTGCGATCGGCGGCGCGACCGGCTCGACGTACACGGCGGCATCCGGTGACGTCGGCTCGACGCTCCGTGTGAAGGTGACGGCCACGAGCGGCGGAGCGTCCAGCACCGCGCAGTCGGCGAAGACGGACGTCCTCGCTGCGGGGAACGCACCGGCCAACACGTCCAAGCCGACGATCTCGGGCAACACTGTCCAGGGCGAGACGCTCTCCGCGAACAAGGGAAGCTGGAGCGGCGACTCGCCGATCACCTACAGCTACCAGTGGCGGCGCTGCAACTCGTCGGGCTCGAGCTGCTCGAACGTGGGCAGCAACAGCTCCACGTACACGCTCGTCTCGGGTGACGTCAACCGCACGATGGAGGTGACGGTCACGGCGACGAACGGCACCGGCCTCTCGTCTGCGACATCCGACCACACGGCGCTCGTCTCGGCCCCGGCCAAGCCTGTGAACCAGGCGACGCCGACGATCTCCGGGAACCTGACGCAGAACAGCACGCTCACCGTCAACCCGGGCAACTGGTCCGGGACGCAGCCGCTCTCCTTCTCGTACCAGTGGCAGAGGTGCGACTCGAACGGGAACCACTGCGGCAACGTCAAGAGCGCGAACGGCACCACGTACAAGCTGTCGTCCGCCGACGTCGGTCACAGGCTCCGCGTCTACGTGACCGCGAAGAACACCGTCGGATCCGTGACCGCGACGTCGAAGACGACCGCCGTCGTGGGAGCGAGCGTTCCGGTCAACACCTCCCTGCCCGCGATCTCCGGGGGCCTCAGCCAGGGGTCGACCGTGAGAGCGAGCGCCGGAGGATGGTCGAGCGCGACGTCGCTCAGCCTCCACTACCAGTGGTTCCGGTGCGACACGAAGGGAGCGAATTGCGCCGGGGTCGTCGGCGCCTCGAGCTCGGCGTACGTCCTCACGAACGCAGACGCCGGCCACGCGATGCTCGTACAGGTCAGGGCGCAGAACTCGGCCGGGTCGACGACGGTGAACTCGAAGCCGTCAGGCGTCGTCGGCAGCGCGCCGGCCGCCAACGCGATCGGCGTGGGCGGCCTCGCGTTGCCCGACCGGCTCGAGATGGACAAGGTGCAGTTCAACCCGAAGAAGATCACGTCGCGAAAGCAGCTGCTCGTCGCGCGCGTCCACGTACGCGAGATCCAGAGCGGGCGACCGGTCAGCGGTGCGCTCGTGCGTGCGATCGCGATCCCCTACAACCGACTCTCGTCGGCGAGGGAGACCGCCACCGACGGGAACGGCTGGGCGACGATCACCTTCACCGTGCGCAACACCTTCCCGCTGCGTAAGGGCTATCTGATCACCGTCTTCCTGCGCGCCCGGAAGCCGGGTGGGAGCGTCCTGGCCGGCATCTCGACGCGGCGGCTGGTCGCTCTCCGGGTGGGCTGAGCCTCACCGGAACGCTACGTGGGGGGAACCCCGGTTCCCCCCACGTAATCTTGGGCGGTGCGCCGAGCATCTCCCGTCGACGCGATGCTGCTCGGGACGGTGCTCCTCTGGGCACTCAACATCACCGTCACGAAGTACATGTTCCTGCACGGCTGGTCGCCGCTGGCCTACGGAACGATCCGGTACTTCGCCGCGATCTCGCTCTTCTGGATCTTCACCTACCGGCGCGAGCGCTCGTTCCGGATCGCGCGCGGCGACGTCCCGCTCGTCCTGGTGGCCGGGCTGATGATCTTCGCGAACCAGGTCTGCTTCGTCTACAGCGTCAAGCTCGCGAACGCATCCACCGTCGCCCTGCTGCTCGGGACGACGCCCGTCTTCATCGGGCTGATCACTGTCGTGCTCCGGCTGGAGGCGCTCCCGGGGTCGTTCTGGACGGGCGCGGCAATCACGTTCGCGGGCGTGGCGCTCGTCGCGGTCGGCTCCGGACACGGACTGGGTTCGTCGCTCGCCGGCGACCTGATCGCGGTCTGCGTCGCGCTGACCTGGGGGGCGTACACGGTCACGATCGCGCCGCTGATGCGCCGCTACTCCCCCTTCCGGATCAGCGCGCTCGTCCTGGCCGTCGGCTGGGTGCCGCTCGCGCTGCTCAGCATCCGCCAGGTGGACGCACAGCACTTCTCCTTCGGCTGGAAGGTGTGGCTCGGCTTCGGCTACGCGGTGGTCGGTCCGCTGTTCCTCACCAACATCCTCTGGTTCACGTCGATCGACCGCGTCGGGCCGTCGCGGGCGTCGCTCTTCGCGAACCTGCAGCCGTTCTTCGCGGTCTTCTTCGCGCTGGTCCTCCTCTCCGAGACGCTGCACTCGCTCGAGCTCGCCGGCGGTGTGCTCATCTTCGCGGGCATCGCCTACGAGCGCTTCTGGCGGCGCGCGCCCGTGCCGCCGCAACCCCTGGAATGACGCCGCCGCACGTCTCCGTCCTCCTGCCCGTGCGGGACGAGGAACCATTCCTCGCCGCGGCGCTCGAGTCGCTCTCGGCGCAGACCCTCGCCGACCACGAGGTGATCGTGGTCGACGACGGCTCGCGTGACGGGTCGGCGGAGATCGCCGAGGCGCACGCTCGCGGGGACTCGCGCTTCCGCGTCGTCCGCCAGCCGCCGCTCGGGATGGTCGCCGCCTCGGAGCGGGCGCGGCGCGAAGCGCGGGCGCCGCTGATCGCCCGCATGGACGCCGACGACGTGGCGATGCCCGAGCGGCTCGAGCTGCAGGTGGCGGCGATCGAGGAGGAGGGGCTCGCCGCCGTCGGCGGGCAGGTGGAGTACTTCCCCGCGCCGAGCGACGGGATGCGGGCGTATGCCGCCTGGCTGAACGGAGTCGTCACGGTCGAGGCGGCCGAGCGCGACGTCTTCGTCGAGTGCCCGCTGCCCGGGCCGGCGCTGACGGCGCGCGCGGAGCTCGTCTCCTATCGCGACCGCGGCTGGCCCGAGGACTATGACCTCGTCCTTCGCATCTGGGCCGGCGGCGGACGCTTCCGCAACGTCGAGCGGCTCGTGCACCGGTGGCGTGACCACCCGGAGCGGCTCACACGGACGCAGCCGGCGTACTCGCTCCCGTCCTTCCGGCGCTGCAAGGTGCACTTCCTGCGCCGCACGCTGCTCGCCGAAGGGCGCCCGGCCGTCGTCTGGGGTGCGGGGCCGACCGGAAAGGCGTTCGCGCGCGAGCTGCTGTCGGCGGGAACGCCGCTCGCCGCCTTCGTCGAAGTCGATCCCCGGAAGCTCGGCAAGCGCATCCACGGCGCCCCGGTCGTTCCGGTGGAGGAGGCGGGCAGCTTCCCCGGTGCGCTCGCCCTCGGCGCTGTCGCCGGCCTGTCGGGGCGCGCGCGCATCCGCGAGCAGGCCGCCGCGCTCGGACTGAGGGAGGGCACGGACTTCGTCGCCGTCGCCTGACGGCCTCGTCCGGGCGAAGGAGCCTAGAATCGGGCCATGGCCGAAGACTTCATGCCCCTCAACGGCTGGGACTACGTCGAGCTCTGGGTCGGCAACGCCAAACAGGCCGCCTACTTCTACGAGCACGCGATGGGCTTCGCGCGCACCGCGTACGCCGGCCCCGAGACCGGCGTCCGCGACCGCGCGTCGTACGTGCTCGAACAGGGCGACATCCGCTTCGTCGTCACCTCCGCGCTCCGGGAGGACCACGAGATCACGCGCCACCATGCACGCCACGGGGACGGCGTCCGCGACATCGCGCTCGCGGTCCCGGACGCGACCGAGGCATATCGCCAGGCGGTGCAGCGCGGCGCCCGCGGGGTGGTCGAGCCGACGCGGCTGGAGGACGAGCACGGGGCGATCGAGCTGGCTGCGATCGCCACCTACGGTGACACGATCCACACCTTCGTCGACCGCGCCGACTACACGGGACCGTTCAAGCCCGGTTACCGGGCCACCCCCGCGAACGGGCGCGCGCGGGGAGTCGGCCTCCAGTCGATCGACCACATCGTCGGCAACGTCGAGCTCGGCCGGATGAATGAGTGGGTCTCCTTCTACGAGCGGGTCTTCGGGATGACCGAGATGATCCACTTCTCCGACGAGGACATCTCGACCGAGTACTCGGCCCTCATGTCGAAGGTGATGGCGGACGGAGAGGGGAAGATCAAGTTCCCGATCAACGAGCCTGCCGAGGGCAAGCGGAAGAGCCAGATCGAGGAGTACATCGAGTTCTACAACGGCGCCGGGGCACAACACGTCGCGCTCGCGACGTCCGACATCGTCGCCACGGTCGAGGCGCTGAAGGAGCGCGGGACGATCTTCCTCGACACGCCCGCGGCGTACTACGAGGACGTCTCCGACCGCGTCGGCGAGATCGACGAGGACTACGACGACCTGCGCGCGCACAAGATCCTCGCCGACCGCGACGACGACGGCTACCTGCTCCAGATCTTCACGAAGACCGCCCAGGACCGGCCGACCGTCTTCTTCGAGGTGATCGAGCGGCACGGCGCGCGCGGTTTCGGCGACGGCAACTTCAAGGCGCTGTTCGAGGCGATCGAGCGCGAGCAGGCGCTGCGAGGCAATCTCTAGACCAGGAGGCGCCATGCTGGACGACGTGCGGGCGGCCGGCAGGCAGGCGCGATCGCTCGAGCTCGTCGAGCATCGTCCGTGGCCGCTGCCGGCCGGCCGGTGGACTATCGGTCAGACCTGGGAGGATCTCCTCTTCGCGCACTGGCGCGTGCCGGCCGAGGAGATTCGAGACACCCTGCCCCCGGGCCTGGAGCTCGAGGAGCACGACGGCAGCGCCTGGCTCGGGATCGCGCCGTTCCGGCTCACCGCGCTGCGCCTTCGCGGCGGGCTTCCGCTGCCGCGCCTCTCGTCGTTCCTCGAGGTGAACGTCCGCACCTACGTGAACGCGGGGGACGGGAAGCCGGGCGTCTGGTTCTTCAGCCTCGACGCGTCGAGTGGCCTCGCCGTGCGGGCGGCGCGCCGCGCGTACCGCCTGCCCTACTTCCGTGCCCGGGTGTCGCTCGACCGCGCGGAACCCTGGCGGGACGTCGAGTGCGCCCGGATGGGCGAGCGCGGGAAGGTGTTCAGCGGGCGCTACCGCCCGATCGGGGACGTCTTCCACGCGGAGCCCGGCTCACTCGAGTGGTTCCTGACGGAGCGGTACTGCCTCTATTCGAGCGTCCCGGGTGGCGCACTGCGGCGTGCCGAGATCCACCACGGCCCCTGGCCGCTCCAGCGCGCGGAAGCCGAGCTCGAGCTCACGTCGATCGCACCCGTCGTCCTGCGCGGCGAGCCGGTGTGCCACTTCGCCGCGCGCCAGGACACCGTCCTCTGGCCGCTCGAGCCGCTGCGGGTCGCCCGCTGACGCACGGCGTACGCTTCCGCACGTGACGCCGCAGCGGAAGACCGCGCTCCTCTCCGTGTTCGCAGCGTGCGCGCTGATCGCGCTCAAGCTGGCCACCGGTCTCGCCACCGGCAGCCTCGGGCTCATCTCCGAGGCCGTGCACTCCGGTACGGATCTCGTCGCAGCGCTGCTCACGTTCTTCGCCGTCGGCGTCGCCGGACGCCCAGCCGATCTCGGCCACCAGTACGGACACGGCAAGGCCGAGCACCTGGCCGCACTCGCCGAGGCGAGCTTCCTCGTCCTCGCAAGCTTCGTCATCGTCTGGCGGGCGGCGCTGCGGCTGTCCGCCGGCGGGAACCCGACCGTTCACGCCGAGTGGTACGCGCTGGCGGTGGTCGGCGTCGTGATCGTCGTCGACGTGGGGCGGACGACGGCCTCCGCGAGGGCGGCGCAGCGCTACCGAAGCGCGGCGCTGTCGTCGAACGCGCTCCACTTCGCGAGCGACCTGGGCGGCTCGGTGGCGGTGCTCGCCGGGTTGCTGCTCGCGCGGGCCGGTCATCCGAAGGCCGACTCGGTGGCGGCGCTCCTCGTGGCCGCGCTCGTGCTCGTCGCCGCGGCACGCCTGATGCGGCGCAACGTCGACGTGCTGATGGACCGCGCCCCGGTGGACGCCGAGGACGCGGCACGGACGGCGATCGAAGAGATCCGACCGGCGGTGGAGCTGCGTCGGCTGCGCATGCGTCAGGCCGCCGGACGCCACTTCGCCGACGTCGTGATCGGCGTCTCCTCCGACGCCGCGGTCGGGCAGGGCCACGCCGCCGCCGACGCGGTCGAGCGCGCTGTGGAGTCGGCTCTTCCCGAGGCCGACGTCGTCGTCCACGTCGAGCCGGGAGACGCAGGCGGAGCTGTGCGCGAGCGTGCCCACGCGGCGGCGCTACGGGTGCCGCGCGTGCGCGAGGTGCACAACGTGTCCGCGGTCTCGGTCGACGCCGGCACCGAGCTGTCGCTCCACCTGAAGCTGCCGGCCGACCTCTCGCTGGCGGAGGCGCATGCGATCGCGGAGGAGGTCGAGCTCGCGATCCGGCGCGAGGTGCCGGAGGTCGCGTCGGTGCAGACGCATCTGGAGCCGTTGGCCGAGGAGGCCGCGGGGTCGCAGCCGGCGGCGGACGCCGTCTCCGGCGAGCGCGAGCTGGTGGAGCGGATCGTGCACGACGAGACGGGTGCTCGCCCCGTCGCGCTTCGCTTCCTGCACACCGAGGAGGGCCTCGTCGCTTTTCTGACGCTGCGGGTCGGCGGCGCGACGCCGCTGGCCGACGCGCACGCCTCCGCGAGCAGGATCGAGGAGCGGATCCGGCGCGAGCGCCCGCAGATCGCCGACGTCGTCATCCACACCGAGCCATGAGACTGTGCATGTTCAGCCCGCCCGGTCGCCAGCTCGAGCGCGGCTGGCCCGGGAAGGTCGAGGACGACCGCGTCGTCCAGCTCGCCGCCCAGACGCTGCAGGCGTTCTTCACGGGGGGCGGGCACGCCCGAGAGCACGCCGAGTACCGGCTGTCCGAGGTCGCGCTGCTCGCGCCCGTGCTGCACCCGCCGTCGGTGCGGATCTTCGACGGAGGCGACTTCGTCTTCGCGAACCCCGCTGCCGTGCACGGCCCGGACGACGTCGTCGCGCTGCCATCGGGCGCGGAGGAGATCGTGGCGGTGCTCCGTCCCGCCGCGATCGTGGGCGCGGAGGGTGCCGTGGGAGCGGTCACGCTGATGCTCGAGTGGGTGGCGCCGTCGCTTCCGGGAACGAAGAGCCGCGACTTCGCGCTCTCGCTGGGGCCGGTCGCGGTGACGCCCGACGAGGCGGGTGACAGCGGCTTGGAGCCGCTGCTCGCCCACGCGGCTCGCAACACGCGGCTGCTGCCGGGCGACGTGATCGCGGGTCAGGGCGTCGGGGAGGCGCACGCGCGCGCCGGCGATGCCGTCGAGCTCGGGTTCGAGGCGGTCGGCGTCCTCCGCAGCCGAGTCGAGGCGGTCGCGTGACGCGCATCGCCGTCGTCGGAGCGGGCGTCATGGGGTGCGCGACGGCGTGGGCGCTCCGAGACCGCGGCGCGGACGTGACGCTGCACGAGCAGTTCGAGCTCGACCACACACGCGGCTCGTCCCACGGGCGCTCGCGGATCGTCCGGCTCTCCT
Source organism: uncultured Thermoleophilia bacterium (assembly GCA_963762675.1). Classification (GTDB taxonomy): domain Bacteria; phylum Actinomycetota; class Thermoleophilia; order Gaiellales; family Gaiellaceae; genus Palsa-739. Next base: position 49,257 of record CAVXLS010000004.1, read on the forward strand.
ACCCGCAGCCCGAGTGGGTGCGGCTCGCCGAGGAGGCACGCGCAGACTGGACGGAGCTCGAGCAGACGGCCGGGCAGCGGCTGCTCGAGCTGGTCGGCTTCGTCGAGCTCGCCCCGACTCCCGGGCTGACCTCGCAGGCTGCGCTCGCCGCGCGCGGTGTCGCCCACGGGTTCCTCTCGACCGACGAGGCTCTGGCGATCGGCCTCGCGGTGCCGCCCGGATGGAGCGCATTGCGCGAGCCGACGGGTGGGATCATCCACGCCGATCTCGCGCGCCGAGCCCTCCTCGAGGCAGCCGTTCGCGGCGGCGTCCGCTTCGAGACCGGGTCGCAGATCGAGTCCCTCGACGCGCTCGACACGGACGTCGTCGTCGTGACGGCGGGGGCCTGGGTCGGGCGGCTGGTGCCGCATGTCCCTGTGCGCGTGACGCGCGAGACGGTCGCGTACTTCCGGTACGAGGGGTCGCCCCTTCCGTCGGTCGTCGAGCTGGGGGAACGCCCCGGTGGTCACGTGATGTACGCGCTGCACGACCCGGTGCACGGGGTCAAGGCCGGTGCGCACCACGGCGGCGCCGAGACGGATCCGGACGCGGAGGCCGGACCCGACGCCGAGATCGTCGCGCGCGTGAGCGACTGGGTGCGGCGTCGGTTCCCAGACGTCGATCCGTCGCCCGTGGCGACCGAGACGTGCCTCTACACGACCACGGCGGACGAGAGCTTCGTCCTCGAGCGTCGCGGCCGGATCGTCGTCGGCTCCGCCTGCTCCGGGCACGGTTTCAAGTTCGCTCCCGCGGTCGGACGCCGGCTCGCCGAGCTGGCGCTCGCGTAGAGCGGAATCGGGGACAGGTTCCTCGAGTTCGAGCAGGCGGGAACCCGTCCCCGATACAGTTTTTCCGTGCCCTTCTACCAACGCCTCGGCGAGGTTCCGCGGAAGCGTCACGTCCAGTTCCGCGAGAACGGGACGCTCCTCACCGAGGAGGTGATGGGGCTCGAGGGCTTCACCGGCAACGAGTCGATCCTCTACCACCTCCACTCGCCGTGCCGCGTCATGGAGCTCGCCGGCTTCGAGCCGGTCACGCGCGAGGAGTGGCTCCCGGAGCAGCACGCGCACCGGCATTTCAAGACCTATGACATCCCGGCCGAGGGAGACGAGATCACGGGACGCAAGGTCCTGATGTGGAACGACGACGTGGAAGTAGCGCTTTGCCGGCCGGCAGAGCGCATGGACTACTTCTTCCGGAACGGCGAGGGGGACGAGGTGATCTTCGTCCACGAGGGGTCGGGGACGCTCGAGACGATCTTCGGCGAGCTGCCGTACGCGGAGGGCGACTACGTCGTCGTGCCGCGCGGGACGACCTATCGCTTCCGGCCACAGGGGCCTCAGCGGTACCTCGTGTTCGAGACACCGGGGCTGGTCGAGATCCCGCGGCGCTACCGCAACCAGTACGGGCAGCTCGTCGAGGGTGCCCCCTACTACCACCGCGACATCCATCCGCCGACCGAGCTGCACACCGTGCGCGAGCGGGGCGAGTTTCGCGTCACGGTGCGAGTGCGCGGCGGCTACCAGACCTACGTCGTCGACTACCACCCGTTCGACGTCGTCGGCTGGGACGGCTATCTCTACCCGTGGACGTTCTCGATCCACGACTTCGAGCCGATCACCGGGCGGATCCACCAGCCGCCTCCCTCGCACCAGACCTTTGCCGGCCCGAACTTCGTCATCTGCTCGTTCTGTCCGCGCAAGCTCGACTTCGATCCGCTGGCGGTGCCGATCCCGTACCACCACTCGAATCTGCAGTCGGAGGAGATGATCTACTACGTCTCCGGCAACTTCGGCTCGCGCAGGGGCGTCGAGGTCGGCTCGATCACGCTCCACCCGTCGGGACTGCCGCACGGCCCCCAGCCGGGGCTGGCGGAGCGCTCGATCGGCATGCACGAGACGCACGAGCTCGCGGTCATGTGCGACACCTTCCACCCGCTGCGCCTGTCGACGCTCGCTCGCGACCTCGACGACGGCCGCTACATGTACTCGTGGTACGAGAACGCGACGGACGGCGAGGCTGGGGACGCCGCGGACGGCGACGCCTCCGGCGCAGGGCTGACGTCGCATCTGTAGACGCGTCTCGCTCCGACAGTGGTGCCAGACACCGGGTCCTGTCCCGAAGAGATGTTCCGTGCCCCGGAATCGCTCAACGATGCGGCTTGATCCCGTCACGCTCTCGTGACCGGTGTCAGAGACCGGGACCTGTCCCGCCAGGGCGGATAGCGTGGCCGAGATGCGGCTCGTGCTCGACTGGGACGGCACCGTCACCGAGCGGGATACCCTCTGGACGGTGCTCGACGCGTTCGGCGACCCCGACGTGTTCGCGCGCGTGGAGGGGGCGCTGCTGCGCGGCGAGCTCTCCTTCCGGGAGGTGATCGAGTTGGAGTTCGCAAGCGTGACGGCGCCGATCGAGGACGTCGTCGGCTTCCTCCTCGGAGAGGCTCGCGTCCGGCCGGGGCTTCGCGAGCTCGTACGCGAGTTCCGGCCGCTCGTGCTCTCCTCGGGCTTCCACGAGCTGATCGAGCCGCTGCTCGCGCGCGAGGGAGTCGTCGTCGAGGTGCGCGCGAACCGGCTCGACCCACGCCGGGACGGGTGGCGCGTGCTCTGGCGCGATCCCGAGCGCTGCCCGGTCTGCGGCGATCTCTGCAAGCGTCGCTCGCTTCCGCCGGGTCCGCTCGCCTACGCCGGCGACGGCTACTCCGACCGCTGCGCCGCGCTGGCTGCGGATCGCGTCTTCGCGCGGGACGGGCTGGCCGACTGGCTCTCCGGCAAGGGCGTCCCCTTCGAGCCTCTCGACGGCCTCTACGAGCTGGCGGCGACTCTTCGACGCAGCGGCGACACGGCCGGGGGGGCGGTCGAGCCCCGGACACGCAGCACCGGGCGGAAGTAAGAGTTCGGGAGCGGCCGCTCCGGATCGGCGATCAGCAACTGGAGCGTGCCGACCGCAGTGTCCGCGATCTCCCCGATCGGCTGCTCGACCGTGGTGAGCGAAGGTACGGTCCACGTCGTCGCGTCGATGCCGTCGAAGCCGACGATCGAGAGCTCCTCCGGGACGCGGACCCCACGCCGCGCGGCCTCGTGCAGGGCGCCGATCGCCATCAGGTCGCTCGAGCAGATGACGCCGGTGGGCGGCTCGGGCCGGGAGAGCAGCGACGCCAGTGCGCTCCGCCCGCCCTCGACCCCGAACGGCGCATACGCGGTCAGGTCCTCCGGGTCGAGGCCGGCCGCGCGCAGGGCCGTCTCCCGCCCTGCGGCTTTGAGGTGGGTCGGCAGGTAGTGCTCGTGGCCCGCGACGAAGCCGATCCGCTCGTGGCCGAGCTCGATCAGGTGCTGCGTCGCGACCTCCCCGGCGGCCCGTTCGTCCACACCGACCGACGGGACATCGAGCGTCTGCAGGGCTCCGTTGACGAAGACGAGCCGCGCGCCCTCGCCGACGAGCCGGGCGTAGTGCCCGTGGTCGCCGCGCAGGTTCGTCATCTCGCAGGAGATGAAGATCATTCCCTGGACGCGCCGGTCGAGCAGCATGTGGACGTAGTCGACCTCGCGGAACGCGGCCTCGCCGGTGTTGCAGAGGATCGACGCGAGCCCGTCGGGCGCGGCGCGCGTCTCGATCGCCTGCGCGAGCGCGGGGAAGATCGGGTTCGCGAGCTCCGGCACGAGCACGCCGATGAGGCCCGTCTCCGCACGCCGGCCGGGGGGCACGTAGAGGAGCTCCCGCATGGCACGCTCGACGCGCTCGCGTGTCTGGGGGCGCACCGGCAGCGCACCGCTCGCGACTCTCGACGCGGTCGCGACGCTGACGTCTGCCCGTCGTGCGACATCTCGTAACGACGTCATCTGTTCCCGAGCTATGTAACAGGTTTCGCGGTCGGCGGCAACTCGCGTGTGATCGATGATACGGCTTTCTACCAAGCGGTTTGCGGGATATCCGCCGACCTTCGCCGACGGTCTTGACTTTCGGCGCATGCGGGCGTAGGTTGCCCGCGCTGTTACATGCCAGTTGTACGCGTTTCAGCGGTGAGACTCCACGCGTGGAGTGGGGAGGCGGAGGCGGCCGAGCCGTCGGGACCGTCGTTCGACCCGCTGGCGCCGGCGTTCATTGTCGGAGCACAGGAGGGTCAAGCATGAAACCGAGAACGCGCGTCACCGCGCTTCTCGTTGTCGTCATCGCCGGGTTGCTTGCGGCGATCGCCGGCAGCGTTCAGGCGGCCAAGGCCGCAGGTCCGACGCTCACGATCTGGACCGACCAGAGTCGCAAAGGCGTGATCACGGATCTCGCGAAGCAGTGGGTGGCGAAGAATCCCGGCGTCACGTTCAACGTCGTCGTCAAGGACTTCGGAAGCATCCGGGACAATCTCGGGACCGTCGACGCGGCGAACGCGCCCGACCTGATCATGGGCGCGCACGACTGGACGGGTCAGCTCGCGGCCAACGGGCTCGTCGAGCCGATCTACCTGAAGCCCGCCGTGCAGAAGGAGTTCCCGAAGTACACGCTCGACGCGTTCTCCTACGGGACATCCGTCAAGAAGCTCTACGGCGTGCCGTCGCAGATCGAGAACATCGGCCTCGTCGTCAACACCGGCCTCGTCAAGGTGCCGACGACGTTCGCGCAGCTCGAGAACGAGGCGCTCGCCTTCAAGAAGAAGAAGGCCGGCAACCTCGCGATCGCCGTCCAGCAGGGCTCCGGCGGCGACGCGTACCACATGTACCCGTTCTTCTCCGGGCTCGGCGGCTACATCTTCGGCACCAACAAGGCCGGCAACCTCGTTTCCACGAACGTCGGCGTCGCGAACAAGGCGTTCCTGAAGAACGCGCCGCTGATCGACAAGTGGAACAAGGAAGGCCTGATCAACGCGGCCGTCGACTCGTCGACCGCGCAGAACGCGTTCCTGAAGAAGCAGGCGGCGTTCTGGATCACCGGACCGTGGAACTCGCAGCTGCTCGAGCAGAGCGGCATCAAGTTCAAGGTCATCCAGATGCCGCAGATCGTCGACCCCTCGGTGCCGTTCCTCGGCGTGCAGGGGATGATGGTCACGAAGTACGCCTCGGTCCACGGCGTGGACGGGCTGGCGCAGGACTTCCTGACCAACTACATCGCGCTCCCGCCCGCGCAGTACTACCTCGCGGCAGCCGGCGGGCGCTTCCCGGCGAACATCATCGCCGGCAAGCACGTGAACGACCCGGTGCTCGCCGAGTTCGGGGCGGCCGGCAAGGGCGGCGTGCCCATGCCGAACATCCCGCAGATGGCGAGCGTGTGGTCGGACCTCGGCGCGGCGTGGGTCAAGTCGACGAAGGGCTCTGGCTCCACGAAGGCCGTGACGGCCTTCAAGGCGGCCGCACGCTCGATCTCCGACAAGATCGGCTGATCGGCAGTGACAGCGCGTGGGCGCCGCCTCCGACCGGGGCGGCGCCCATGCTTCGATGCGATTCGTCTCGAGAGGTCGAGTGAGCGCAACTACCGCACCGATGCCACGAACGCCGCACCCGCGAGGCGCGACGACCCCCCGGTTGATCGCCGCCTTCTCGGGCACGGCCGGCTTCGCGGTGAAGGTCGCGCTGCTCGCCGTCACGAATGCGCTTGCGGTGTGGGCCGAGTTCGTGCTCGTCTCGCACCAGCACTGGATCGCGGTCGCGGTGCTCGCCGCCTCGACGCTGCTGATCGACTACCTCTACCTCGGCCGGGCCCCGACGATGCCGGCCAAGTTCCTGATCCCCGGCACGCTCTTCCTGCTGGGGTTCCAGGTGATCCCGATCATCTACACGGTCGACGTCGCCTTCACGAACTACTCGACCGGCCACGTGATCACGAAGAGCGACGCGATCAAGCAGATCCAGCTGAACTCGCTGCAGCCGCCCGCCAACGGCAGGAACTACACGATGGCCGTCGCCCGCGACTCGGCCGGCAAGCTCGTCCTGATCCTGCAAGACGACGCGACGCGCAAGCAGTACGTCGGCACCCAGAGTGACCTGACGCCCCTGGCCGCCGGCGTCGTGCGCGTCAGCGGCGGCTCGATCGTCTCGGCGAAGGGGTACACGCTGCTCCACGGGCTCGACCTGTTCAACGTCGACAAGCAGCTGCAGACGTTCGTCGTTCCCGTCGGCAAGGCGGGGATCAGGCCGCAGTCGCTCTCGACCGCGGTCGAGCTCGAGCCGACGCTGCGCTACGACGCCCGGCGTGACGCCTTCGTCCAGCTCTCCAACGGCGCCGTCTTCAGCGACAACGGGAAGGGAGAGTTCGCGCACGGAAGCGACGCGCTCGAGCCGGGCTGGAAGACCGGCATCGGCACGGCGAACTTCTCGCGGATCATCCACGACCCACTCGTACGGCAGCCGTTCATCCGCGTCTTCGTCTGGACGTTCGTCTTCGCCGCCGGCACGGTCTTCCTCTCCTTCACGCTCGGGCTCTTCCTTGCGATCACGCTCGACAAGAAGGGGCTGCGCTTCCAGCGGATCTACCGCTCGGTGCTCGTGATCCCGTATGCGATTCCCGGATTCCTCTCCATACTCGTCTGGGGCGGTCTCCTCAACGACCAGTTCGGGCTCGTCAACCGTCTCTTCCACACGAACGTCCCATGGCTCTTCGACGCGAACTGGGCGAAGGTGTCGTGCATCCTCGTCAGCGGCTGGCTTACCGTGCCGTACTTCTTCCTCGTCTCGATGGGCGCTCTGCAGGCGATCCCGGAGGAGCTGACCGAGGCGGCGCGCGTGGACGGCGGCGGCCCGTTCCAGATCTTCCGCCGCGTCACGCTGCCGCTCCTGCTCGTCGCCGTCGGGCCGCTGCTCGTCGCGTCGTTCGCGTTCAACTTCAACAACTTCGGCAACATCTACTTCCTCACCGGCGGCGGGCCACCGCAGGCGAACTCGTCGATCGCCGGGTCGACGGACATCCTGATCAGCTACACGTACAAGCTCGCGATCGCCGCAGGCAAGGGTCAGGACTTCGCGCTCGCGAGCGCGATGACGATCATCATCTTCTTCATCACGGCCTTGCTGTCGATCATCGGGTTCTCGCGCACGAGAGTGCTGGCGGCGGCGGAATGAGCACCGCGGACATCGCAGCCGACCGTCCGGTCGCCGTCGAGGCGCCCGGGCCGCGCGCTCGCCCGAAGCTCGGCGAGACGTGGTGGCGGCACCTCGTCGGGATCGTCGGCGTCGTCGTCGCGCTCTTCCCGGTCTGGTTCATCACCTCGGCGGCGTTCAACCGGGACCAGTCGGTGTCCGGGACGAGCTTCCTGCCCACCCACTTCACGCTCGGGAACTTCGGCCAGATCCTCCACAACACGGTCCGCGACCAGAGCAGTGGCAGCCTCGTCGACGCGCCGTTCCTGCGCTGGGTGGTCAACTCGTTGCTGATCTCGTTCGTGGCCGCGCTGCTCACGGTCGTGCTCGGCGCGCTCTCCGCCTACGCGTTCAGCCGCTTCCGCTTCAAGGGACGACGGATCGGGATCCTGTCGCTGCTCCTGATCCAGATGTTCCCGCAGGTCCTGCTCTTCACCGCGATCTACCTGATCGGGCTCAACGTCGGCGGGATCTTCCCCTTCCTCGGACTGAACCACATCAGCTTCGTGATCATCGTCTACCTGGGCGGCGCGATGGGCGTGAACACCTGGCTGATGAAGGGCTTCTTCGACACGATCCCGGTGGAGCTGGACGAGTCGGCCCGGGTGGACGGCGCGACTCCGGCGCAGATCTTCTGGGGGGTCGTGCTGCCGCTGGCGGCGCCGATCCTCGCCGTGATCGGCCTCATCTCGTTCATCTTCGCGCTCAACGAGTTCGTGATCGCGAGCGCCATTCTCCAGACGACGCACAACTTCACGCTCGCGGTGGGCATGCGCGGGTTCATCGACCAGCAGTACGGTCAGCGCTGGGGCCCGTTTGCGGCCGGGTCGCTGATCGCGGCGATTCCTCCCACGATCCTCTTCATGACGCTCCAGAAGTGGATCGTCGGCGGTCTCACGCAGGGCGCCGTCAAGGGATGAGCGTCGCTCGCCTGCAATTCGCTCCCGTGGGGGAAAGCAGGTTTCCCCCATGCTGCCCCCTTCTGCCTTCTGTGGGGGAGCCTGCCGATTCCTCCATACCCCCTCCACACGCTCATCAGCCACCGGAAGATGGCCGATGAGCTCGGAGACCGCGACCGCGGCCGGCCTCGCGCTGCCGCACCACGACGGCTCGGAGCTGTACCTGCTCGAGCGTCCGGATGCGCCCGGCGGGCAGGCGACCGTCCGTGTTCGGGTGCCGGCCGACGCCTCCGTCGAGCGCGTGCTGCTCCGCCACGTCCGCGACGGGGAGCCGCGCGCGGTCGAGGCCGAGCTCGACGAGACCTCGGACGGCGAGACGTGGTGGCGCGCGTCGTTCCCGGTCACGTCGGAGTCCGTCCGCTACCGCTGGTTGCTCGATCGCGGCGAGGAGGGCTACACCTGGCTGAACGGCGAGGGCGTCGCCTCGACGGAGGTCGGCGACGCGGGCGACTTCGTCCTCGCCCTGGGCGAGGGCGGCCCTGACTGGCACCTCGACTCGGTCGTCTACGAGATCTTCCCCGACCGCTTCTCGCGCGCCGGGGTCGCCGGGCCGGACGACCTCCCCGAGTGGGCGGTGCCGCGGCCGTGGGACGCCCTCCCCGAGGGGCGCGGCCCGAACACGAGCTCCGAGTGGTTCGGCGGCGACCTGCCCGGAATCGAGCAGCGGCTCGAGCACGTCAGGCGGCTCGGTGCGAACGTCCTCTACCTGACGCCGTTCTTCCCGGCGGGGAGCACGCACCGCTACGACGCGACGAGCTTCGACGTCGTCGACCCGCTGCTCGGTGGCGACGAGGCGCTCGACTCCTTGCTCGCCGCCGCACACGAGCGCGGCGTCCGCATCGTCGGCGACCTCACGCTCAACCACTGCGGCGTCGGCCACGACTGGTTCCGCGACGCGCGCGCGTATCCGACCTCGCCGGAGCGCGGCTTCTTCTACTTCGACGACGAGCTCCCGACCGGTTACGCGTGCTGGCTCGGCGTACCGTCGCTGCCGAGGCTGAACTGGGCCGACGCGGAGCTGCGGCGGCGGATGCTCGACGGCGTCGCGCGGCGCTGGCTGAGACGCGGGCTCGACGGCTGGCGGATCGACGTCGCGAACATGGTCGCCCGGCGCGGTCTCTACGACGCGAACCACGACGTGGCGCGCGAGACGCGGCAGGCGCTCGCCGAGGAGCGTCCGGATGCGCTCCTGATCGCCGAGCACGGGCACGACTTCCGGCCGGACCTGCAGGGCGACGGCTGGCACGGCGCCATGAACTACGCGGGGTTCCTGCGGCCGGTCTGGTCGTGGCTGCGCCGCGCCGACCTCCCGGACGACCTGCGGCGCCACTTCTGGGCGATCCCCGTCGGCCTCGCCGAGCGCAGCGGCGAGGAGGCCGTCGCGGCGATGCGCGACTTCCGCACCGGCGTGCCCTGGCAGTCCGCCGTCCACTCGTGGGCGCTGCTCTCGAGTCACGACACGGCCCGCTTCCGCACCGTCTCGGGCACCCGCGAGCGGCAGCTCGTCGGCGTCGGACTGCAGATGACGACGCCCGGCGTGCCGATGGTGTTCGCAGGCGACGAGGTCGGGCTCGAGGGCGAGTGGGGCGAGGACGCCCGGCGTCCGATGCCCTGGGACCGGATCGACACGTGGGACGGCCCGCTCTTCGAGGAGTACCGCGCCCTGATCGCGCTGCGGCGCTCGAGCGACGCCCTCGCGCGCGGCGGAATCCGGTTCGTCAGCGTCTCCGACGACGCGATCGCATATCTCCGCGAGACCCGCTCGGAGCGACTGCTCTGCCTCGCCGCGCGTGCGCCGCACACCCCGATCGTCGTGCCCTTCTCCGGGCTCGACACGCTCTACGGCGAGGACGCTCCCGGCGGCGTCCTGCCCGCCGACGGCCCCGCTTTCCACGTCTGGAGGATCACGCATGGCTGACGTCGTGTTCAACGAGGTTGACAAGGTGTATGACAACGGCGTCCACGCGGTCATCGACCTCTCGCTCGAGATCCGCGACGGCGAGTTCCTCGTCCTCGTCGGCCCGTCAGGCTGCGGCAAGACGACCGCGCTGCGGATGGTGGCCGGCCTCGAGGAGATCACCGACGGCGAGCTCTTCATCGGCGAGCGCGTCGTCAACACGCTGACACCCAAGGAACGGGATGTCGCGATGGTCTTCCAGAACTACGCGCTCTACCCGCACCTGTCCGTCTACGAGAACATCGCGTTCGGGTTGCGGCTCCGGAAGGAGTCGAAGGACGAGATCCACCGGCGAGTCGAGTGGGCGGGGCGGCTCCTCGACCTGACGCCGTACCTCGACCGAAAGCCGAAGCAGCTCTCGGGAGGGCAGCGGCAGCGGGTCGCGATGGGCCGCGCGATCGTGCGCCAGCCGCAGGTGTTCCTGATGGACGAGCCCCTCTCGAACCTCGACGCGAAGCTGCGCGTACAGATGCGGGCCGACATCGCCAAGCTCCAGCACGACCTCGGCACGACGACGATCTACGTCACGCACGACCAGGTGGAGGCGATGACGATGGGCGACCGCGTCGCCGTGATGCGGAACGGCCTGCTGCAGCAGGTGGCAGACCCGCAGACCCTCTACGACTCTCCGGCGAACCTCTTCGTGGCGGGCTTCATCGGCACGCCGCCGATGAACCTGCTCGAGGCGACGGTCTCGGTGAACGGCGGTGTCTCCGTCACGCTCGGCGCGGTGACGCTTCCCGTCCCCGACGAGGCGCTCGCCGTGTACCCGGGCCTCCGCGGCCGCCACGGCGCCTCGGTCGTCGCCGGCATGCGCAGCCAGTACCTCCATCCTGCATCCGAGCGGCCGGACCTGCCGACGCTCGACGGGCGCGTCGAGTTGGTGGAGGCGCTCGGCGGCGAGTCGATCGTCTACTTCCACATCGACGCGAAAGCCGTCCGCGAGGGACAGCACGTGGAGGAAGAGGAGGAGGTGCCGGCGAGCGGCGAAGGCGTCGTCGCGTCGCGCCCGAATCTCGTCGCTCAGTTCCCGGCGCACGTGATGCTGCGCCTCACCGAGCACGTACCGGTCGCGGTCGACGTCGCCAAGATGCACTTCTTCGATGCGGAGTCGGGCGAGCCGCTCCGTTAGCGCGGTCGCATTCGCGGTCGCGCTGAGCGTCACGCTCGTCAGCGCCTCCGGCGCAGGGTCGGCCGGACCACCCTCGGCGGCCCAGGTTGCGACGCTCGCGCGGCCGGGCGCGCCCTCGGGGCTCGCGACGGATCGGATCTACTTCGTGATGACCGACCGCTACGCGAACGGCGACCCGTCGAACGACACGGGCGGCGTCAGCGGCGGCCGCGACGTCACCGGCTACGACCCGACCTCGACCGCCTGGTTCCACGGCGGTGACTTCAAGGGCCTGACGGGGAACTGCACCGACCCGGTGCACGGACTCGCCCGGATCGAGGCGCTCGGGTTCAATGCGATCTGGGTCACGCCCCCGGTCGCGAACCAGGTCTCGCAGGGCGACTCGGGCGGCTACCACGGCTACTGGGGACTCGACTTCACCCGTGTCGACCCCCACCTCGGCACGAACGACGACTTCGCGAACTTCGTCTCCTGCGCGCACCGCCTCGGCATGAAGGTGATCATGGACGTCGTCGTCAACCACACCGGCGACGTGATCCAACTCGAGGGCGGCTCCACGTACGCCGGCGGCTCCTATCGCGACTGCCACGGCAAGCCGTTCGACCCGGCGAGATACGTCGGCAAGACGACGTTCCCGTGTCTGAGCGTCCGCACCATGCCTCACACGCCCTTCTTCCTCCCGGGCGGCAAGACCGCCAAGTCGCCGGCGTGGTTGAACGATCCGCTCGACTACCACGATCGCGGCGACGTCGACTTCTCCTCGTGCAGCCAGACCTGCTACGAGCAGGGCGACGTCTACGGTCTCGACGACCTCTTCACCGAGAAGCCGGCGGTAGAGAAGGGGCTGGCCGCGATCTACGCCGCCTGGATCACCCGCTACAGGATCGACGGCTTCCGCGTCGACACTGCGCGGCACGTCAACGCCGGCTTCTTCCGGCTGTGGGTGCCGCAGATGCTCGCCGCGGCGCGGGCGGCCGGCGTCCCCGACTTCCAGATCTTCGGCGAGGTGCCGGTCACCGACAGCGTCGATCTGTCGACGTACGTCCGGAACCGCGGGCTCCCGAACGTGCTCGACTTCCCGTTCCAGGACGCGGCGGCCGGCTACGCGGCGGGAGGCTCGAGCGCGCTCGCGATATCCCACCGGCTGGAGGACGACGACTACTTCCGCCGTCCGGACGGGAGCGATCCGGCGCCTGCGACCTTCCTCGGCAACCACGACATGGGCCGTGCCGCCTACCAGATCCAGGAGCAGGGCTTCGGTCTCTCAGGCGACGCGCTCCTGCAGCGGGTGCTGCTCGGCTACGACCTCCTCTACCTCCTGCGCGGTGCGCCCGTCGTCTACTACGGCGACGAGGTCGGGATGATCGGCACCGGCGGCGACCAGCAGGCGCGCCAGGACATGTTCCCGACGCAGGTGGCCGAGTGGAAGACGCAACCGCGCGTCGGCTCGCCCCCGATCGGAAACGGCTCCTCGTTCGACGTGACGGACAATCCGATCGAGATCCGGCTGCGGCGCCTCGCGCAGCTCCGCGAGCAGAATCCCGCGCTTGCCACCGGCACCACGATCGTCCGCTACGCGAAGGGGGGCGTGCTGGCGGTGAGCCGGGTCGACCCGAGCACGCACCGCGAGTACCTCGCGCTCTTCGACAACGGCGACGCGCCGGTGAAGATCGTGGTGCCGACCTCGACGCCGGACGCGACCTGGAACGCGCTGTTCGGTGATGCCGGGCCGACGACGAGCGACGCGGCCGGCCGGCTGAGCGTCACCGTTCCCGCCGCCGACGCGCTCCTGCTCGAGGCCGGCCAGGAGATCCCGCAGTCGTCCGCTCCGACGCCGACGCTCGTCGTCCGGGGCGACGGCCTGAGCAACCTGTGGGCGGTCAAGGCGACCGTCGGCGGTACCGCGCCCGTCACCATCGCCTTCGCGATCCGTCGCGCAGGCTCCGACGTGTGGAAGCGGCTCGACGTCGACGACTCTCCGCCGTACAGGGCGTTTCTCGACGCGGCGAAGTTCCACCGGAACGAGCAGGTGCAGCTCGTCGCGATCGCCCGTGCGCTCGACGGAAGCACCGCCGTGTCGCCGGTCGTGTCCTTCCGCGTGCACGTGCGCTAGCGTCTCCGTCATGGCGCTCCTCGCCGTGCCTGAGCCGTTCGACCTCGCGCTCACGACTGCGCGTTTCCGTGTCTTCGGGCCCGATCGGGCCGCCCTCTGGCGGGACGGCGCGCTCTACCGCGTCGCCGGCGGGCGTCAGATTCGCATCGCCGCGGCGCCCGGAGGAGTCGAGGTGAACCCGCTCGACGCGGAGTCGGAGCCGGTCGTCCGGCGGCTCCTCGGCCTCGAGTTCGACCTCGAAGGCTTCTATACGTGGGCGGCCGCCGACTCGACGCTCGCCCCGGTCGTGGCGCGATACGCCGGCTTCCGGCCGGCCCTCGTACCCGACCCGTTCGAGGCGCTCGTCACCTCGATCACGGCGCAGCAGGTCTCCCTCCGCTCCGCGCTCGCGATCCGCAACCGCCTGATCGAGCGCTTCGGGGAGCAGGTCGGTCTCGCCTGGGCGTTCCCGACGCGCCTGCGTCTCGCGGCTGCTGCGGAGGACGAGCTCGTGGCGGTCGGCTTCTCCCGCCGCAAGGCGGAGTACGCTCGTCGCGCTCGCCCGCTCGGATCTCGACCTCCAAGCGCTCGCGATGCTGACCGACGAGGAGGTCAAGGCCCGCATCGTCGCCGAGCGCGGGCTCGGCGAATGGACGGCCGACTGGTTCCTCGCGCGGCACCTCGCCCGCCCGCGCGCCTGGCCGGCGGGCGACCTCGCCCTGCGGAAGGCGGTGGCGGCGCTCTATGGTGAGGTCGACGTGCGCGCGGCCGGCGCACGCTTCGATCCGTTCCAGAACCTGACCGCCCATTATCTGCTCGCCACGTTGCTCGCCCCGTGATCCGTCCCGCGACCGCCGACGATCTCCCCGCTCCTCGACGCGCTCTGGCGTGCGTTCGGGGACGAGATCCCTGATGCGCCGTGGCGCGGACAGCGACCAGGACGAGGAGCTCGAGGAGATCGAGCAGCTCGTGAGCACCGGCGCCGTCCTGCTCGCGCAGAGCGACGGGCGCGCCGTCGGGATCGCCTTCGGCGGCAAGACGGGAGCACGCGTGGCAGAGCTGCGCGGCGTCTACGTTCACCCCGAAGCGCGCGGCGGCGGCGTCGCGGCCGAGTTGACCCGCGAGTTCGTCGAGCGCATGCGCGCACGCCGGGGCCGAGGTGGTCGAGGTCGGCGTCCTCGCCTCCAACGAGGACGCTCGCGCCGTCTACGAGCTCTGGGGCTTCCACGCGGTCGAGCTGCAGCTCGCCGCCCCGGTGGAGGAGCTCGAGCGTCGGCTCGCCCCGCCGGCGGGCCCGACCTTCGGCTCGATCCACGTCCAGACCGACGACGTCGGCGTCGTCGAGCGGGCGGTGCAGAAGGTGCTGCCACGGCTCGGTCGCTCCGCCGGCACGAGCGTCACCGGGCCGCGCAACGGCTGGGTGGCGGTTCACGACGAGCTCTGCGACCGCGACCCGACGCAGCTGCAGCACCTCGCGAAGGAGCTGTCGTACGTGGTCCCGGCGATCACGCTCGCGATCGGCGTCGAGCAGGGTGAGGTCGTCCGCTACAACCTCTACGACCGCGGCGGCGCCGTCGACGAGTACCTCTCGGTACCGGAGTACTACGGGCCCCTGCCGCCCGGAGACGTCGTCGCGCTCGGCTCGAACCCGACGGTCGTCGCCCGCCTGACCGGCGCCGACGCGCGGCGGGTGCGCGAGGTGGCGCGAACGGCGTCGTCCCCATCCGAGCTGCCGCCGGCATCGGAGCTCGTCCGGCAGATCGCCGACGTGATGGGCGTCTCGGAGGTTGGGCACGGCTGGGCCTCGCCCGAAGGAGGGACGTGATGCTGACGCTCTACGACGCACCACGTTGCCCGTACTGCGCCCGCGTCCGGATCGTGCTCGCGGAGAAGGACGTCGAGTTCGAGGTCGTCGAGGTCGACCTCGCCGATCGCCCCTCCTGGATCTACGAGAAGAACGCCACCGGCCGGGTGCCGGTGCTCGAGGAGGACGACTGGGTGCTCCCGGAGTCCGCCGTGATCATGGAGTATCTCGAGGAGCGCTACCCCGGGTCGCCCTTGCTCTCGCCCGATCCCGCCGATCGAGCCCTGTCGCGTCTTCGCATCTTCCGCGCCGACGAGCTGACCGACCCCTACTACGCGCTTCGGCGCGGCGAGGAGGGCGCGCGCGAACGACTCGACGGACGACTCGGGCGCCTCGACGCGTCGCTCGTCGAGCGGCCCTGGCTCGGCGGCGTCGCCTACGGGCTCGCCGACATCGCCTACGTCCCGTGGCTGCTTCGGGCGCAGGCCACGCTGGGCGTGTCGCTCGATCCCTTTGCCGCGCTCTCGGACTGGCTCGCCCGGATGCTCGAGCGGCCCGCGGTGGCGGCGGAGGCAGAGATCGTCGCCGCTCTGTGACCCGTTCTGCTTGAGTTCCGGCAATGGTGAGCGAGCTCCCGAGAGTCGTCGACGCTGCCTGGCTTGCCGCACACCTCGGCGAGGACGGCCTCGTCGTGGGCGACGTCCGCGGCCCCAATGCTCACGCGCGCGGCCACATCCCCGGCTCGCGGCCGCTCGTGTTGGGCTCGCCGCCCCCCGCGGCCGACGAGCAGACCGTGCAGGAGTTGGCGCGAGAGGTCGCTCTCCGCCTGCGCCGGCACGGGATCACCGGCCTCGAGCGGCTCGTCCTCGTCGACCGGGGCGACGGTGTCGGCGCGATGCCCGCCGCGCAGATGGCCGAGCTGGCAGGACACCGCTCGGTGGCGATCCTCCTCGGTGGAATCGCCGCGTGGGAGGGAAGCCTCGACGAGGGAGCCTTCGAGCTCGAGCCGGTGCGGGACGCCCACCTCGAGCCGAACCCGCGTGCGCTGCCGACGCGGCACGAGCTGGCGGCACGGCTCGGCGACCCGGAGCTGACGATCCTCGACGTGCGCACCGACGAGGAGTACACGGGCCGGCGCGGCAACCGCTGCGACCCTCGGCAGGGCCACCTGCCGGGTGCGAGAAGCCTCGACCTCGGGCTGCTGTTCGCCGGGCCGGGAAGGCCGGAGTCGCAGGAGCGGATCCGGGAGCTGATCGGGCTCCCCGAGGGAGCCGAAGTCGTGGCGTACTGTCACTCCGGCTCGCGCTCCGCGCTCGCGACGCTCGCGTTGCGGTACGCGGGCTACGACGCCCGCAACTACGCCGGCTCCTGGCACGAATGGAGCCGGCACCCCGAGCTCCCGCTCGAGCGCTGACCGACTCAGTCCTCGGGCAGCGGTACGAGAGTCAAGCCGTCCGGTCGGACGCACTCGTTCGTCGAACGTGCTCGGAGTCCGCGTTCCCGCGCGACGCGCGACGCGCGACGGAGTCTGACCCCTCCTTGGGGCGCAGGGCTCGGGTGCGCGCCGGCGGCGTCCGCCCCTCGTCCTAAGGTCCGCGCATGACGGTGGGCGGGGTGCTCGGGCAGGCGTGGCAGCTCTACACGAAGTTCTTCACGCGGTTCTTCGTCGTCGCCGCCATCGTCTTCGGAGTCGTCAACCTGATCAACGCCGTCCTCGGGCTCGGTGATCGGCTCCAGCGCCGGGGTCGCGCTCCTCGTCGCGATCATCTCGATGGTCGTCTCGCTCGTGGGCACGTTCTGGCTCCAGGGTGCGCTCGTCTATGCGGTCGAGGACGTCCGCGACGGTCGCGTCGACTCGTCGATCGGCGAGCTGTTCGAGCGGGTGCGACCGTACCTCGGGACGCTGATCGTCGCCGGGCTGCTCGCCGGGCTCGGGATCGCGGTCGGCCTCGTCCTGCTCGTCGTCCCGGGTCTCGTGCTCCTCACGTGGTGGTGCCTGATCGTTCCGGTGATCGTGCTCGAGGGCAAGCAGGTCGGCGAGGCATTCACGCGCTCTCGCGAGCTCGTGCGCGGCAACGGCTGGACGGTGTTCGGCATCGTCGCGATCACGGCGATCGGGAGCGCGATCGCGTCCGGGATCATCCAGTCGATCTTCTCCTTCCTCGGGCTGTTTCTCCGCTACTGGATCGGTGGCACGATCGCGAGCGCGATCGTCGGGCCGTTCATCGCGGTCGCCCTGACGCTCACGTACTTCGAGCTTCGCCAGAGCGAAGGGGGACCTGCTGTCTCCGCTTCGGCGACGCCCGAGGCGTAGCGGCCAGGCACGACCCGCGCCTACGACAGCGCGACCAGTGCGACCCCGCCGGCGACGATCGCCGCACCGACGAGCCGCTCGGGGCCGACCCTCTCGCGCAGCACGACGGCTGCGCGCGCGGCCGCGGGCACAGGAGACCCGACCCCTACGCCGCGCGCGTCAGGAGCCGATCGGCAGCATCGAGGAACGCCCGGCAGAGCGTCCGTCCCTGCTCGTTCCAGGCGCCGATCTTCGCGGCCGTCTCGGCGCGGAGCCGTTCCGGATCGCTCGCGGGCTCGGTGGGGTCGTCGATCCAGCCTCCGAGCTGGGTCTCGGTCACCTCCGGGTGGAACTGGACGCCCCAGCAGGCGTCGCCGAGTCGGAACGCCTGCGTGCACGCGACGCTCCGAGCGAGCTCGACAGCGCCGGCCGGCAGCCCGTGCGTGTAGTGGTGCCACTGGAACGCCTCGAACGACTGCGGCAGCGAACCGAGCACGGGGTCAGCAGCGCCGTCCGCAGTCAGCTCGACCACATACCAGCCGATCTCGGGCGGCTCGAGCGGCCCGACCCAGGAGCCTGCGGCGCGGGCGAGGAGCTGCACGCCGAGGCAGACCCCGAGCGTGGGCACGCGGCGTGCGAGGAGCTGCTGCAGCCAGAGGGTCTCCTCCCGCAACCACGGGTGCCGCTCGTCCTGGTCGGCGTGCATCGCACCGCCGAAGACGAGCACGGCGTCGTAGGCGTCGAGCGGGCGCGGCAGGGGCAGATGCCAGGCGAAGCTCCACTCCTCGAGCACGTGCCCGCGTTCTCGCACCACCGGCGCAAAGAGCTCGGTGCGTGCGTCGTGGCCGTGGACGACCGACAGGACGTGCACGGCCTTCGAGTCTAGGGCACTAGCCGCCGCCGCTCGCGCGGATCCCGTTCACGTCCAGCAGCCGCCGCAGCTGTCGCGCGTTCGTCGCGGCCTGCGCGACGCGGCCGAGCGGGTTCTGCGGGTCCTCCGAGGAGGCGTTGTTGTTGAAGAACGCGAACGCCTGCTCCGAACGGCCCGCCAGCTCCTGCAGAGGCCCGGCCCACTCCTCGAGCTCCTCGTCGGAGTAGAGGTAGTCGAACCGCTCGGCCGCCGAGCCGCCGCGCTTGTTCCACGTCGCGAGGTTCCGACCGTGGAACCGGACGTAGGCGGTCGGGGAGGTGGTGGCGACGACCGTGGGGACGAGGTTGCGTGCAGACTCCGACCTCGGCGCGTCGACGGCGACGTAGGCGGCGCCGATCCGCTCGAGGAAGGAGAGCGAGTCGGCGCGGTGCTCGTCGTCCAGCCACGAGCGGTGGCGGAACTCGACGAGCATCTCGTTCGCTCCGAGCTGCTGACGCGCCCACTCGAGGTAGTCGAGGGACGCGTTCCTGTAGACGACGTACGGAGGCAGCTGGAAGAGGATGCCGCCCAGCTTGCCGGCCGTCCGCAGCGGCTCGAGCGCCGCGAGGAAGCGGCGGAAGACCTCGCCTCGAAGGTCGCGCGGCGGACGGTCGACACGGCCGCGGTCGTCCACGGGCATTGCGCCGCGGAGGTCTTCGGGGATCGTCTCGATCTTCACGGGGTGGCGCGTCATCAGGCCGAACGCCTTCACGTGCATCGTGAACCCCGGTGGTGTCCGCTCCGCCCAGCCGGCGACCATCGACTCGGTCGGGAGGCGGTAGTACGTCGAGTCGACCTCGACGGTGTCGAAGTGCTCCGCGTACCAGGCGAGCCGCTCCTTCGCGGGCAGCTTCGGCGGGTAGAACCATCTCGAGAGAGCGTCGTCCGCCCACGAGCAGGTGCCGATCCTGACGGTCGCGGCCACCCGCGGATCGTAGGAGACTGCCGGCCCTGCGTGGCGCCTCGCGGCTACGCTCGCCGTCATGGTCGTCGAGCGGTTCGAGAGCGCCTTGTGGCAGACCGCGTCGCTCCTCCTCGCGGCGGAGCGCGAGGCGGTCGTCGTCGATCCGTGCATCAGCCGCGACGAGGTCGCCCGCATCGCCGCCCGCACGGACGAGTTGGGGGCGCGCGTCACCGCGGTGCTCGTCACGCACGCCGACTGGGATCACGTCTGCGGGATCGCCGCGTTCCCGGACGCCGAGGCCGCGATGGGCGAGTTGAGCGCCGAGCTCGTCTCGAACGCCGCGCACGCGGCTCGGGTCGAGGAGCTCGCGGCGGAGAACGGCGTCGAGACGGCGGGGCCGCCCCGCGTCGACCGCCGGCTGGTCGCCGGAACGGCCCACGACGTCGGCCCGTTCGTCGTCGAGACGCTCGCCCTCCCGGGCCATACACCTGACGGGGTCGCGTACCGGATCCGTGCGCTCGACCTGCTCGCGGTCGGCGACCACCTGTCGAGCGTCGAGTTCCCTTTCGTGACGTCCACGGCGGCCTACCGGTCGACGCTGGCGACCCTGATCGAGCTTCTGCGTCACGATCCTCCGGGCCGCGTCGTCTGCGGGCACGGGCCGGAGCACTCGGCGGCGGAGGCGCTGGCGATCGCGGAGGACGACCTCGCCTACCTGCGCCGTCTCCACGACGTGGTCCGCGGTTCCCTCGCCGACGGTGCGGACCGGACGAGCGCAGAGAGAGCGGGCGCGGCCGTCGAGCCCCCGCGCGCCGGCGCCGACGAGGAGATGCGGGCCGCGAACGCGGCCGCCCAGGTGGTCGAACTGCTACCGGGCGAGGGGCACTAGCGCGAGACCGGTCGCTTCAGGAGCGAGAGCTTCAGGGTCTCGCGGCCGATCGTGATCGTCCCGTCGCCGGGGACGTCCTGCGTGTAGAGCCCTGCGGGGGAGGTTGCGCCGATCGTGACCACGAGCCGCTTTCCGGCCGGAAGGAGAACGCTCTCGTCGAGCAGGTGGATCGTCGCGACGCCCTCGGGCCTCGTGATCTGCACGGCGCCGACCGTCACCGGCGGAGTCGCTCCGGCGACCGCCACCGTCGCGACGAGTCGCGGCCAGTCCTTCGCTCCCGAATAGCGCACGACGACGGTTCCGCCGCCGAACGTCTCGTGCAGGCCACCGGTCAGGCGCGCTCGGCGCGACACCCGTGCATCGGCCCGCAGCGTCGTCGATCCGGGCAGGGCCACGCTCGCGCTGCGTGTCGGAGGCAGGCCCGGATAGCTCGTCGTTCTCCCGTCCCACGGGTCGTGGGCGAGGACGACGGCAGGCGCCGGTGGGCCCGGGGCTCCCTTCACGTAGCGGTCGAGCCAGTCGACGACGATGCCGAGATACGTCGACACCTCGGCCGGAGGGTTCGGCGCGGGAGTATGGCCGAGATCTCCGAGATAGAGCTCTTTCGGGCCCTGCAGGAGCCGGTACGCAGCGAGCGCCTGGTCGATGTCGAACAGGAAGTCGTGTCGCCCTTGCACCAGCAAGGTCGGCACGAGCAGCCGGTGGAGAGCGCGACGCACGGAGCGCTGCCCCTCCGCCGCGGTGACTTCGCTCGTGACCGTCCCTCCGAGGAGGGCGTCTCGAGCGGCGGCCAGCCGCGGGTCCCAGCGGTCGAGCGGCACCTCCTGCGCGAGCAGTTGCAGCAGCCCGTTCCGCGGCACGCCTCCGGGCGCGAGCGCCGCGGCGAGGTTCGTCCAGGTGATCGAGGGGACGATCGCCTTGAACGGCACACCTGCGGCTGCCGCGTTCCAGACCGCACCCCCGCCGAGCGAGAGGCCGACCGCCCCGATCTGCGTGTCCGAGACCTCCGGCCGGGCCGACAGCCAGGCGAAGAGGTCGCGGACGTCCTGCACCTCGCGTGGCCCGTCGAGCCCGAAGTCACCCCCGGAGGTTCCCTCGCCACGCGCGTCGCAGGCGAGCGACGCGAAGCCCGCCGGTGCGAACGCGACTGCCGCAGCCGCCTCCATCTCGGCGTGCGTGCCGCCGAGCCCGTGGAAGAGCAGCAGCCCCGGCCAACCGCCGTCGGGTGCCGTCCCGTCGGGCTCCACGAGCCCGCAGGCGAGCGAGACGCCGTCCGAGGCCTGGATCGTCAACTCCTGCGTCGTCGCCGCGGAAGCCGACGTCGCTCCGGCGAGCGTGAGCACGGCGAGGGCGGAAAGAGCTCTGCGCAGCACGCGCGCCCCAAACTAGCGCGCATCTACGATGCGCGCATGGATGCCCGGCCTGTCGGCGTGTTCGACTCCGGTGTCGGCGGCCTGACCGTCCTCCACGAGTGCCTCGTCACGATGCCGCACGAGGACTTCGTCTATCTCGGCGACCACGCGCGGCTGCCGTACGGGCCGCGCCCGCTCGAGGAGATCCGCCTCTTCGCCCGGGAGATCGGCGCCTTCCTCGAGTCGGAGGACGTCAAGCTGATCCTCGTCGCCTGCAATGCGGCAACCTCCGCAGCGCTGCCGCAGTTGCAGGAGGATCTGTCGGTGCCGGTCGTCGGTGTGATCACCCCGGAGGCGCACGCTGCGGTCCAGGCGACGCGCAGCCGGCGCATCGGTCTGCTCGCGACCGAGGCGACGGTCGAAGCGGGCCGGTACCGCGACCTCGTGCTGGCGCTCGACGCGGGCGTTGCGTTCGAGGCCGTCGCGTGCCCGTCGCTCGTGCCGCTGATCGAGGGGGACGATCCCTACGGCGCCGAGACCGAGCAGGCCGTGCGTGCGTACGCCGCGCCGCTCAAGGCTGCCGGAGTCGACACCGTGATCCTCGGCTGCACGCACTACCCGTTGATCCGGCCGATCTTCCAGCGGGCGTTCGGTCGCGACGTGACGCTCGTCTTCTCCGCCGAGGAGACGGCCCGCGAGGTGGCCGAGACGCTCGCCCGGAAGGGGTTCGAGAACGAGCCCGTGCGTGAGGGGCGCTATCGCTTCCTCACCACCGGCGCCCCCGAGGCGTTCCGCGAGATGGGTCGCCGCTTCCTCCAGTTCCCGATCGGAGAGGTCGAGCACGTCACGCTTGCCCGCCTCGAGAGGGCGGCGGCGGTATGAGCGGTCGCCCGGACGGGCGCAGGCCGGGTCAGCTCAGGCCGATCGAGATCGAGCCCGACTTCCTCGAGCAGCCGCACGGCTCGGCGCTGATCACCCAGGGGAAGACCAGGGTGCTCTGCACCGCGATGATCCAGGAGGAGGTCCCGCGGTGGCTGCGCAACTCGCGACGGGGGTGGATCACGGCGGAGTACTCGCTCCTGCCGGCGTCGACGGGGGAACGTGTCGAGCGCGAGGCCTCGCGCGGCAAGCAGCAGGGCCGCACGGTGGAGATCCAGCGCCTGATCGGTCGTGCGGTCCGGGCCGTCGCCGACTTCGAGGCGCTCGGCGAGCGGACGATGTGGCTGGACTGCGACGTCCTGCAGGCCGACGGAGGGACGCGCTGCGCGGCGATCTGCGGTGCGTACGTCGCCGGGATGCGCGCGCTCGATCGCTTCGGGCTATCGCGGACCTTCCGCGACTCCGTCGGTGCGGTCTCGGTCGGCGTCGTCGCCGGGGTGCCGCTGCTCGACCTCGACTACGCCGAGGACTCGAGCGCTGACACGGACATGAACGTCGTCATGACGGGGGACGGCCGGCTGATCGAGGTGCAGGCGACTGCCGAACGAGATCCGTTCGCGCGCGAGACACTCGACGAGCTGCTCGAGCTCGCCGCCGGCGGCATCGCCGAGATCGGCTCGCTTCAGGCCGAGGCGGTCGCACGTGAGCTTCCCTAGTGGTCTCTCCGGGAGGTTCGGTGCTGGTTGGGCGACCGAAGACCGAGCAGTGCAAGGATGCAGGGAGCGTCCATAGCCGGAGCTATGGGCGCGACTGAGGACGCCGCAATGCGACGCGTTTGCAGCCGTCCGGGCGGTGCCATATCTCCCGGAGCGACCACTCCGTCGGCGGTCCTCTGCTCGCGCAACGCGCACAAGGCTCGAGAGCTCGAGCGGCTCCTGCCCGGCTGGACGATCGCGCCGCTCGACCGCGACGACTACCCGCCGGAGACGGGCGGAAGCTACTACGAGAACGCCGAGCTGAAGGCCGCCTTCGGGCGGACCCACACCGGCGGCCGCGTCTGGGTGATCGGCGAGGACTCCGGTCTCGAGGTGGACGCGCTCGACGGTCGCCCCGGCATCCTCTCTGCCCGCTACGCGCCCGAGGGCCTGCCCGCGATCTCGAAGCTCCTGGCCGAGCTGGACGGCGTGCCACGCGGTCGTCGGGGTGCCCGCTACGTCTCCGAGCTCGTCGCGATCGCGCCCGTGCCCGACGGGCTGGAGCTGCGCGGCACGGGCACGCTCGGGGGTCGGATCGCGGAGGAGCCGCGTGGGAGCGAAGGGTTCGGCTACGACCCGGTCTTCGTCCCAGCCGGAGAGGAGCGGACCGTCGCAGAGCTCGGCAACGAGTGGAAGGCGCGCAGCTCCCATCGTGCGCGGGCGGCGAAGGCGCTGCTGGAGGCTCTCGATGCCGCGGGTCGCTAGCGGCCTCGGCGCTGTGGTGCTTGCGATCGCGCTGGCCGGGTGCGGGTCGACCGACCCGAAGGGACGGAGGGCGCTCGCGGCGTTCTTCACGCGCACGACGCTCGGCGGCACGCTCGGAAGCCGCTTCCCCCACGACCCCGGCAGCGTCCAGTGCAGGGTCTTCGACCACCAGCTCGAGCAGCGCGTGAAGGCGACGTGCGCCACCGACGTCGCGGTCGAGCCGGCCCGGATCGTCGTCACGTTCACCGAGTCGTGGAGCCACGGCACCCGGACCCACACGTGGTTCGTCTTCCTCCGGCGCGACGGGACGGTCAAGTCGGTGAAGCAGGAGGGGGTGGCGATGTCGGGGTCGGGGTAGCCCTCGCCGCCCTCTGCTCGGCCCACCACCAGTTCACCTCCGCGCCGAAGACGATGACGTTCGCCATCACGTACAGCCAGAGGAGGAGAATCGCAGGCCCGCCGAGCACCCGGAGCGTCACGTTGACGTCGGCGAAGCGGACGAAGACGGGCAGTATCTGGAACGACGCCTCGAGCACGACCGCGGAGGCGGCCGCGCCCGGCAGCGCGTCTCGGAGCGAGACCTGCGCGTTCGGCAACAGCAGGTAGACGGCGAGCAGGAAGAGGAAGACGCCCGCGAGAGAGGCGGTGATCGAGAGGAGATACGCGATCGCGGAGCTCGAGGCGACATGCGATGCGTAGTGCCGCAACGCCTCGACGCCCAGGGCGCCGACGACGAGGCTCGCGAACAGGGTCACGAGCGAACCGACCATCATCGCCGCCGCGACCGCCTTGCCGAGCAGGAAGGGCCGGTTCGGGCGGTCGTAGACGATGTTGAGCGCCGACTCGAGCGCACTGAACAACGACATCGACGACCAGAGCAGTCCGACGCCGCCGATGATCCCGAGCGCGGTCGCGTTGTCCTGCACCTTGTGGACGAGCGAGAGGATGCTGTCCAGCGAGCTCCCGGGAAAGGCTCGCGACAGCTCCCGGACCAGGAAGTCCGACGCGTCGGCCCGGTGCGCGAGGCCGAGCAGGGCGAGCGCCAGGAAGACGAGCGGGACGAACGAGAGCAGGGCGAAGTAGGCGACCATGGCGGCGAGATGGGTGCCGCGGTCGGCGAAGAACTTCCGGACGAGCGTCTGCTTGCGTGTCTGCACGAGGCAGAGTCTGCACCCTGGTAGCCTCCGAGCCGAATGGACCCGGCCCAGGCACTCGCCGATCTCGCCGAGATCTCCTCCCAGATCGAGGCTGCCGCGCTGTTCGGCGAGGACGGGTCGCTCCTCGGTTCGACGCTCCAGAGCGACGAGACGGCAGCTGCGCTCGTGCGGGGCGCGCTCGAGCTGCTCGACGGCGCCGCCGCCTTCGGGAGCGAGGACGACAGGGTCGTCCAGCTCGAGGCGTCCACGCCCGAGGGGAGCGTCTTCGTCGTCCGCGAGGACGATCGCGGAATCGTGGCCACGACCTGCCGTCAGCCGACGGTCGGGCTCGTCTTCTACGACCTCAAGAGCTGCCTGCGCGGGTCGCGAGCCGAGCCGGAGCAGCCGAAGCGGCGGCGGCGGCGGGCCCCCGCGGCCGAGAATCAGGACGGCGTAGATGCGACGTAGGCTGCTCACCCTGGCCGGCTTCGGAACGGGCGTCTTCGTCGGCACCGTCCTCTATCGCCGGGCTGCCGGCCGTCGTCAGGACCGCCTCGACGTCTACTTCCAGGACGGCTCGATGGTCTCGTTCCTCGAGGGCTCTGCGGAGGCCGTTCGGCTGCTCTCCGTTGCCCGGGAGCTCCTGGCGACCGCGCGACGGTGACGGACGACGAGCTCCGCGAGGTGCTCGTCGCCGCCGTCTCGGAGCGCTTCCAGGCAGGTCTCGTGGTGGACACGGCGGTCTGCGTCGTCGACCAGCAAGAGGGCGGCGCGGAGGCCCTCGCGCGTCGAGCGGTGCGGTTACAGGCGGTCTTCCAAGGAGGAGAGCTGCCAAGAGGGGCGAAAACCCCCGCAAAACCGCATGGTTGAGCCGGAAACGAGACCCTGCTAGGGTCGGTTCGGCTCTGCACTACAACCGACAGGAGGAGAGCAGTGACGAAACAGGAGTTCGTGGGCGAGATCGCCCGGCGAGCGCAGCTGTCCAACAGGGACGCCGGCAAGGCAGTCGACGCGTTCCTCGAAGCTGTGACGGACACGCTCAGGGGCGGCGGTGAGGTGGCGTTCACTGGTTTCGGCAAGTTCACGACGCAGAATCGCGCAGCTCGGACCGGCGTCAATCCGCGCAACCCGACCGAACGGGTCTACATCCCTGCGGCGCGCGTCCCGAAGTTCTCGGCCGGCAGCGGTTTGAAGTCGGCCGTCAAGCAGTAGCCGCAAGGCTGCACGTCTCCTCCGACATTCGTGGGGGGAACCCCTGGTTCCCCCCACGAGCCCCCCTCCTCTGCGTGGGTGGTGAGGTTGATCGTTGGTGGGCGCTCCGGGGAGAGCGCGGTCTCCCCTGCGCGCGCGACCGTCTGCGTCTCCCAGAAGGACGCGGGGCGAAGGAAGGCGCTGCGTCGGCGGCGGCGCCTTGCGGCGTCCCCGCCGACGTGGGTTCGCCTGCGGCCAACGTCGCTGACGCATCTGGTTGGCCTCCGGCTTTCGAGGGTGGTGACGGGCGACGGTCTACCCCTCTCGGTATCCGCAGCCTTCCGCCGCGCGGAGGGGAGACCGCGCTCTCCCCGCAGCGCACACAGACAGTCTCCTCGGCGAGCGCAGAAGAAGGGGGTCCACGGGGGAACCATGGGTTTCCGCGTGCGAAACCTTCCCCCACTACTTGACGCGGATCTTCTGGCCGACCTGGAGCGTCGTCGGGTTGACGCTCGGATTCAGCGCCTCCAGCTTGGCGATCGTCGTCCCCACCCTGGCTGCGATCGCGTCGAGGGTGTCGCCCTTCCGCACCGTGTAGTAGCGGCCGGCGGCCGATTCCCCGGCGGCGCCGGTCGAGGTGCGAGTCCGCGCAGCGGTCCCCGTCGCCGTCGAGGCGCTGGTGACGGGCCCGAACGTGCTCGTGCCTTCGACGCCCGGTCCGCTGTGCAGTCCCGAGCGGATCAGCAGCACGGCTATCGTCACTGCGAGCAGGAAGGCGACCGGCGTGAGGCGAGCGAGCTGCCGGCGATCCACGGTCGATCCCTACCGGCCGGAGGCGGCCCGAACCTCGCGCGCCAGCTCGGCCGCGGCTGCTCCCGCCGCCGCTCGCCAATCGCCGCCGTCGCGACGGTACGCGTAGATGACCGAGCGCGAGGCGGCGACGAGCGCGCTCGCAGGACCGGCGGCGAACGCCGGCTTCAGGTCGTCGGGCCGCCCGCCCTGCGCGCCGACCCCCGGGAGCAGGAGCACGCTGCGAGGGAGCAGCCGGCGCGCTTCCGCGACCTCTCGCGGATAGGTGGCGCCGACCACTGCGCCGACAGCCGAGAGTCCACACTCGCCGACGATGTCATCTCCCCACTCGCGGACGAGGCGGGCGACGTGTTGCCAGACCGGGGTGCCGTCGGCGAGCTCCGCGTCCTGCACCTCCCCGCCACCCGGGTTCGAGGTCTTCACGAGGCAGAAGACGCCCGCGCCTTCGCGACGCGCGGCCGCGAGGAACGGCTCCACCGAGTCTCTGCCCATGTACGGGTTGACGGTCACCGCATCGGCGAGCGGAGGCGCCTCGCCGCGCGACTCGAGGAAGGCCGTCGCATACGCGCGCGCGGTCGAGCCGATGTCGCCGCGCTTCGCGTCCGCGATCACGATCAGCCCGGCGGCCCGCGCGTAGTCGCACACCTCGGCGTACGCGGCGACGCCGTCCGGGCCGAGCGCCTCGAAGAACGCAGACTGCGGCTTGACCCCTACCGCGACGGGAGCGACCGCCTCCACGATCCCGCGGCAGAAGCGCGCGAACGCCTCCGGCGGCGCGTCCTCCTGCAGCTCGTCCGGAAGCTGCTCGAGGACGGGATCGAGCCCGACCACGAGCTGGCTCCGCTTGTCCCCCACCGCCGCTGCGAGCCGGTCGGCGAAGTGCGCCGTACGTGCCGCATGAGCCGGCTCCGCCCCGGCGTGGACGTCGTGCGCCATCGACACAAGGCTAACGACGCGGCGAGACATCGGCTTCCCGTATGCCCTCGCCACGCCGTGTGCGGCGAGGAGTGTCGCCGCGGGTGCTGCGGGGAAGAGGGCGGCCTTCCCCCGCGTCTGCGACCGGGGCCCGTCGGGTGCCGCCGGTTCTGCCCACGTAGTATTCGCGGAGAGCTCGTGATCGTCACCGTCACACTCAACGCCGCCGTCGACCGGACCCTCACCGTTCCGAACTGCCAGCTCGGCCACCGCCACCGGGCCAGTCACAGTCTGACGAGTGCGGGCGGCAAGGGCATCAACGTCGCGCGGGCGCTCAAGCGGCTCGAGTCGCCGGTCGTCGCGACCGGTCTCGCCGGCGGCCGGACGGGCGATCGCATCGTCGAGGAGCTTGCGGTCGAAGGGATCCTCAACGACTTCGTACGGATCTCGGACGAGTCGCGCACGTCGATCGCCGTCGTCGACCCGACCGCCGGCGGTCTGACGGAGATCTACGAGTGGGGGCCTGCGGTGCGGCCGGAGGAGCTCGACACGCTGCTCGACAAGCTCCACTACCTGTCGCGCGTCGCCTCGTTCGTCGTCTTCTCGGGCTCGCTTCCACGTGACGTCGAGAACGACTTCTACGCCGAGGCGATCCACGACCTGAACCGCCGCGGCGTCCAGTGCGTGCTCAACTGCGAGGGCGAGCCGCTACGCCTCGGGATCGAAGGCGAGCCCTTCCTCGTCTCGCCCAACCAGCGCGAGGCCGAAGCGCTCGTGGGGCAGGAGTTCGACGGCGAGGAGGACTTTCTGATGGCGCTCGACACGATCGCCGACCTCGGTGCCCGGAACGTCCTCATCACGCAGGAGACGGCGTGCTTCGCGCTCTTCCGGGAGGAGCGCCAGGTGCGACGGTTGCACGCGTCCGTGGCGCGGGTCGAGCCTGTCGCGTCGGTCGGCGCGGGTGACGTCCTGCTCGCCGGGTTCCTGTCGGAGCGGTTCAACGGTCGAGGGCTGGGCGATGCGCTGCGAACGGCCGTCGGTTGTGCCGCGGCTTCCGTGCTCGAGCTCGGACCGGGCCGTTTCGACCCACGCGAGGCGAGCCGCCTGGCCGCGGGCGTCGACGTCACGGAGCTCGACGCAGTCTCCGCGTAGAGCCCGATCGACCTCTACCGGCGAACGACGAGCGAGCGGATCCGCCCCCGGCCGCCGACGTTCTCCGCCCAGAACACGCGGTTGCCCTCGACGGAGAGTCCGATCGGAACGGCGGGGAGCTTCAGCACCGCGCGCTTCTCGTGGCGGGAGACGTCGATCGCGTGCAGCGCCCTCCCGACGTCGTAGACGATCATCCGGTTGCTCGCCGCGATTCGCGGGCTCGTGGCCGCGGGGACGCCCAGCGAGCCGAGTCGCGTTCCCGGCACGGGGTCGTACCACGCGATGCGCGTGTGCTCGCCGCGACGCACGAGCATTGCGAGCAGGTGTGGTGCGAGCGCGATGCCGACCGGCAGACCGGGCGGGGCGACTCTGGCGACGATGGCTCCCGTGCCCGCCGAGCGCACCGGAATCGGAGCGTTCGAGTCCGCCACCGGAGCCCCTTGCGGCCCGATTGCGCGCGCGGGGATGTAGGCGATGCGCCCCTCGGCGGCCGCGACGGCGACGGCCGGACCGGTGTCGGGAACGACCGGGTCGTGCCGTCCGACGACCCGGTGGACCGCGCCGCCGGCGATCTTCAGTCGGCACGACCCTCCCGAGAGGCAGGCAACCTGGTCGACGTACGCGACGGCGGTCACCGCATAGACCAGCGCCGAACCGCTTCCGGCGATCCCGCCCAGCCAGATGCCTGCGCCTGCACGGGTGTGGGCGACCTGGTCGAAGCGTCGCTCACGCGGCTGAGCCGCGTCGGCGCCGACGACGTAGTCGAGGTCGACGTGCGCCTGCTGGTTGAGCGTCCAGAGCGCCCCGACAGGCTTCCCTGCGATCGCAAGGAGGACGGGACCGCTCCCGACGCTCCAGCGGCACGTGACGTTCCGCGTGCCCGGCTTCGGCAGCGTCACCTTCACTCCGGTCAGGGACAGGACGTGGACGGCGTTGCACGTGTGAGTGCCCGGCGAGAACCAGGCCAGCAGGTCGCCGTCGACCGCGAACGCGGCGACCGGGCCCGTCGCGTCCCGGTAGACGGTCTGTACCCCCGGCTGCGGCGATCCGGAGCCGAGAACGGAGAGGACCCCGAATACAGCGAGGAACGTCCGCACCGCGCCCACCGTATCCGGCGAGTGTTAGAGGGTGTTGAGTTTGCGTCCGCAGCGGCTGGTACGATCACTGCCCTTGAAAGTCCTCGCAGGACAGCGCGTCTTCCGGCCCAGGCGACCTCCCGGCGTCTGGGCTTGGTGCATGAAAGGGGGGTCTTCGTGAGCGTCGAGCTCGGTTCGGAGGAGATCCGGCGGCTTCTCGACCTCGACCGGAAGTTCGCCCAGGAAGGGCTGACCTTCGACGACGTGCTGCTCGTCCCCGCAGAGTCGCGGGTGCTGCCGAACGACGTCACGACGCGGGCGCGACTGACGCCGTCGATCGAGATGGCGATCCCTGTCGTCTCGGCCGCCATGGACACCGTGACCGAGGCGCGACTCGCGATCGCGCTCGCGCGAGAGGGCGGGATCGGGATCCTCCACCGGAACCTGTCGATCGAGCACCAGGTGGCCGAGGTCGACAAGGTGAAGCGCTCCGAGTCGGGGATGATCGTCGAGCCCGTGACCTTGCCGCCGAACGCGCTCGTGCGCGAGGCGCTCGAGCTGATGGCGCACTACAAGGTCTCCGGCGTGCCGATCACCGACGCGGACGGCGTGCTCGTCGGCATCCTCACGAATCGCGACCTCCGCTTCGAGACGAATGTCGAGCAGTCCGTCTCGGCGCTGATGACGTCTCGAAGCCTCGTCACGGCCCCGGTGGGGACGACGCTCGCCGAGGCGGAGGAGATCCTGCACCGCCACAAGATCGAGAAGCTTCCGGTCGTCGACGCGGACGGCCGGCTCCGCGGATTGATCACGGTCAAGGACATCCAGAAAAAGATCGAGTTCCCGCAGGCGACGAAGGACGATCGGGGCCGATTGCGCGTCGGGGCCGCGGTCGGAGTGGGTCCGGACGCCCTCGAGCGAGCCGAGGCCCTCGTCGCGGCGGGAGCCGACGTCCTGGTCGTCGACACCGCCCACGGACACTCGGTCGGCGTCGTCGAGATGGTGCGCACCATCAAGTCGCTCGTCCCCGTGGACGTGGTTGCAGGCAACATCGCCACCGGTGAGGCCGCGCGAGCTCTGATCGACGCAGGCGCGGACGGCGTGAAGCCCGGCGTAGGCCCGGGCGCCACCTGCACGACCCGTGTCGTGGCCGGCGTCGGCGTGCCGCAGGTGACCGCCATCTACGAGGTGGCGCGCGTCGCGGCGTCCGAAGGCGTCTCGGTGATCGCAGACGGTGGGCTGAGCACCTCCGGCGACGTCGCGAAGGCGATCGCTGCCGGTGCGGACGTCGTCATGACCGGGTCGATCCTCGCCGGAACCGACGAGGCGCCCGGCGAGGTGATCGTCCACCAGGGGGAGCGCTTCAAGGAGTACCGCGGCATGGGCTCGCTCGGTGCCATGAAGGCCCGCGGGTACTCGAAGGACCGCTATTTCCAGAACGACGTCGAGGACGTCGAGAAGCTCGTGCCGGAGGGGATCGAGGGCCGGGTCGCCTACAAGGGCCCGCTGGCGCCGATCGTCCATCAGCTCGTCGGCGGACTACGGCAGGCGATGGGCTATTGCGGAGCGGCGACCATCGAGGAGATGAAGCAGGCTCGCTTCGTTCGCATCACCGGCGCAGGGTTGCGCGAGTCGCATCCGCACGACATGACGATCACGAAGGAAGCGCCGAACTATCGCCGCTGAGGGCGCCCAGGGGCGCCGCGGGCGCCCGGTCTTCCGGCCGGGCGTGGTCGGTTTGGACGACGCCTCCGGCCCGGAGGTCGTCGAGCTCCCCGGCCCGGAGGAGCGACCGGTGCTCGTGGTCGACCTGGGCGGGCAGTACTCACAGCTGATCGCGCGGCGAGTGCGGGAGTGTCGCGTCTACTCCGAGCTCGTCGGACACGCGATCTCGCCCGAGGTGGTGCGGGCCCGCAAGCCGTACGCCCTGATCCTCAGCGGCGGGCCAGCCTCCGTGTATGCCGACGACGCACCGCGTGTCGATCCGGGGATCTTCGAGCTGGGGATCCCGACGCTGGGGATCTGCTACGGCATGCAGCTGATGGCGCTCGAGCTCGGGGGTCGCGTCGAGCGAACGGGCGTCTCGGAGTTCGGCAAGACTGCTCTCCACGCGTCGGGCGGTGCACTCTGGGGCGGTCTGCCCGAAGACGAGGTCGTCTGGATGAGTCATCGGGACTCGGTCGTCGCCCCGCCGGCCGGCGCCAGCGTGACGGCGACGTCCCCCTCGACTCCGATCGCTGCCTTCGAAGCGGCCGAGCGCGGTCTCTACGGCGTCCAGTTCCATCCCGAGGTCGTTCACACCCCGCACGGGATGGAGCTCCTCAAGAACTTCCTCTACGAGGTCGCCGACGCCCCGCCGGCCTGGACGCCGGCGGCCGTCATCGAGGAGCAAGTCGGCCGGATTCGCGCCCAGGTCGGGTCGGAGCGGGTGCTCTGCGCGCTCTCGGGCGGCGTGGACTCCGCCGTCGCCGCGCTGCTCGTACACAAGGCCGTCGACGACCAGCTCACGTGTGTCTTCGTCGACCACGGGCTGCTTCGGAGAGACGAGGCGGACCAGGTCGTCGAGACGTTCGGCGAGCACTTCCGCGTCCCGCTCGTGCACGTGCGCGCGCAGGATCGGTTCCTGGAGCTCCTCGCAGGGGTGGAGGATCCCGAGCTGAAGCGAAAGATCATCGGCCGTGAGTTCATCCGCGTCTTCGAGGAGGAGGCGCGCCGGCTGGGAGACGTGCGCTGGCTCGTCCAGGGGACGCTCTACAGCGACGTGATCGAGTCCGGAGGGACCGAAGGCGTCGCCGCGACGATCAAGTCGCATCACAACGTCGGTGGCCTGCCGGAGGACATGCAGATGGATCTCGTCGAGCCGCTCCGGCTGCTCTTCAAGGACGAGGTACGACGCGTCGGCGAAGAGCTGGGGATGCCGGAGCGTACGGTCTGGCGTCAGCCGTTCCCAGGGCCGGGCCTTGCCATCCGTATCGTCGGCGCGGTGACTGCGGAGCGGCTCGAGATCCTGCGCGAAGCCGACGCGATCCTCCAGGAGGAGATCCGCCGCGCAGGTCTGTACCGCGGGCTCTGGCAGTCGTTCGCCGTCCTGCCCGCCATTCGCTCGGTCGGCGTCCAGGGCGACGAGCGCACCTACGGCTATCCGATCGTGATTCGCGCGGTGACGAGCGACGACGCCATGACCGCCGACTGGGCCCGCCTCCCGTACGACCTGCTCGAGACGATCTCGGGTCGCATCGTGAACGAGATCCCCGGCGTCAACCGCGTCGTGCTCGACCTCACCTCGAAGCCGCCGGCCACGATCGAGTGGGAGTAGGCGTTCGCCGCTCCGTCCGTCGGGACGCGTCGAGTGTGACGACGTCGGGAACGACGAGTTGGCTGGGGATTGCCGCCGATCCTCGATGTTGGTAGCCGGCGTACGGCACGAGCTTTGCGACGGGACGCCCCGCATGTGCGATCACGATCTGCTCCCCGAGCCGAACGCGTCTCAGAAGGTGCGAGAAGCGGTCGCGGGCGTCGGCGGTGTTGTACTCGGCCAGTGGTTGGCGTGGCGTGGCGTCGCCACCTGGCGTGGCGTGGCGTCGCCATCTGAGAAGCGCCTGCAACACGGGATACATCGTGCCGGGTCGGGTGTGGCGCGTATGTGGCGGAAGTGTGTCTGCCCGCCGGAGCTCGTGTCGTAAGCTCCGGCCGTGGAGTTCTCCGACATCCTGAGCCGGCGGCGCATGGTGCGTCACTATGCGCCCGAGCCGGTTTCGGAAGAGTCGCTGGAGCGGATCGTCGCCAGCGTTCGTCGTGCACCGAGCGCGGGCTTCAGCCAGGGACAGCGCCTTCTCGTGGTCACCGACCCCGGCCTGGTCGCCGCGCTTGCCGCCGAGGAGTCGCGCGCCAGCCCCGAGGATGTCGAGCCGTGGTTCGGCAGCGCGCCGGCCCACGTGCTCGTGCTCACGCGCGAGCAGGACTATCACGATCGCTACCGGGAGCCCGACAAGCTGCAGAACGGCACAGAGCTCGAGTGGCCTGTGCCGTTCTGGTTCGTCGACGCCGGCGCGGCTCTGATGCTCGTGCTCCTGGCGGCGATCGACGAGGGTCTCGTAGCAGGGGTCTACGGGGTCACGGTGGAGCTCGAACCCGCGGTGCGCGCCCTGCTGGCGATCCCCGACGACTTGCGCATCGTCGCGGGGGTGACCGTCGGACTGGCCGCACCGGACCCCGGCTGGAGCCGCATCGCGAGCCGCGCGACACGGCCCCGACGTTCCCTCGGCGAGCTCGTACGCTGGCAGCGGTGGAGCTCGTAGATCGTCTCGCCCGCGCTCGCATCGGCACGACCTACAACCAGTACGCCTGCTCCGAGCTGCGCCGCGCTCGCCTGCGTGTCCACCTCGAAGCGCGCAAGGCCGCCCCGCTCGTGCTCGTCGGCGAGGCGGCCGGGTATCGCGGTGCGCGCGTGAGCGGAATCGCGTTCACGTCCGAGCGCCAGATCTCGGGGACGGGGCCGGCGGAGGCGACGGCGACGATCGTCCGGCGCGTTCTCGCCGAGTTGGGGCTCGATGAGGACACGCTCCTCTGGAACGTCGTGCCCACGCATCCCGGGACCTCGACGACGAATCGAACCCCGACGCGAGCGGAGATCCGCGACAGCCGCCCGTTCCTGGAAGACGTCATTCGCAACCGGCGTGTGGTCGCCGTCGGACGCGTTGCCGCGACGGTGCTCGAGGCCCCCTACGTACGGCACCCGGCACACGGCGGGGCCAGAGCGTTCGCCGAGGGCCTCCGTCGTGCGATCTCCCGCTGAGCCGGGGCCTCCCCGCTCGGCAGGCGACCTCGGGTGCTGCTGCGGCCCGATGCTCGCCGCGCTCGAGTTGCCGCGTCCGCCCCTCGGGCCCCCGTGAGCTCCCGCCCCGGCGACTGCCTTTGCCCGTCTTTCGCTACAATCCGGCGCCGGCGGACGCCTGTGTCCGCCCGTTCTCTGTATGAAGACCTACAACGCAAAGCCAGGAGAAGTCGCGCGCGAGTGGTATCTCGTCGATGCCGACGGAATGACCCTCGGGCGGCTCGCGACCCGGATCGCGGACACTCTGCGGGGCAAGCGCAAGCCTCAATACACGCCTCACGTGGACACGGGCGACTTCGTCGTCGTCGTCAACGCCGAGCGGATCGCGGTGACGGGGAACAAGCTCGACCAGAAGCGGTATTACCGGCACTCGGGTTACCCCGGCGGGCTCCGCAGTCGCACGCTCCGCGAGCAACTCGAGCGAAGGCCGACCGAAGTGCTTCGCTCCGCGGTCAAGGGCATGCTCCCGAAGAATCGCCTCGCCCGCCAGCAGCTGACGAAGCTGAAGATCTACGCTGGCCCCGAGCACCCGCACGTCGCTCAGAACCCGCGCCCCCTCGACCTGGAGCAGTAGCGTGAGTCAGATCGCCCAATACCGTGGCACCGGCAAGCGGAAGACGTCCGTTGCGCGCGTGATCCTCCGCCCGGGTGACGGTGCGACGTGGGTGAACGGCAGGACGATCGAGGAGTACTTCCCGCGTGCGATCTGGCGGACGATTGCCACGTCGCCGCTCGAGGTCGCCGGCCTCGACGGCCAGTACGACCTCCGCGTCCGGGTGCACGGAGGCGGGCTCACAGGCCAGGCCGGCGCGGTACGGCACGGTATCGCTCGTGCGCTCGTCGAGGCGAATCCCGAGTTGCGCGTGCCGCTCAAGCGTGAGGGGTTCCTTACGCGCGATGCCCGGCAGGTCGAGCGCAAGAAGGCCGGCCTCCACAAGGCGCGCAAGGCCCCGCAGTTCTCGAAGCGGTAACGAGGGACTCCGCAGGCGCGCATTTCGGCGACGGGGGCTCCCAGCTCTCGTCACGAAGTCGCGAACCCGCCGCGACCGTGTCGCCGGTAGCGTCGAACGCGAGGGCGGAGGGACCGCGGACCCCACCCAGGGTGGGGGCTCGCGCCGGGGCCGCTGCGAACGGGTCCGGACGCGTCCCGTCACGTGGGGCTCGCTAAGGTCCGCTCTCGTGGCCAGGCGGTACTTCGGCACCGACGGCGTGCGTGGCGTCTTCGGCGAGTTCATCACGCTCGACCTCGTGGAGCGGCTCGGCAAGGCTGCCTCGCTCTGGTCGGGCCGGGGCCGGGTCTTCATCGGCCGCGACACGCGTGCCTCCGGAGAGGAGCTGGCGAACGCATTTGCGCGTGGTGTCGTTTCGGCGGGCGGAGTCGCCGTGCTCGCGGGTGTCGTGCCGACGCCCGCGGCCGCCCTCCTCGGGCTGGACCTCGGCGTCGTCATCTCTGCATCGCACAACCCGCCCGAGTACAACGGCGTCAAGTTCTTCGATCGGGAGGGCAACAAGCTCAGCGACGCCTCCGAGGAGGAGATCGAGGCGCTCCTCGACGCGCCCGCACCGGGCGGCGGTGAGCTCGATCGCGTGGAGATAGCTGCGGAGAGCTACCTCGAACACGTGCTGGAGCGTTTCGGTTCGGATCTGAGCGGGCTGCGCATCGCGGTCGACTGTGCGAACGGCGCCTACGCCGGTCTCGCGCCGCTGGCGTTCGAGCGGCTCGGGGCCGAGGTCACTGCAATCGGCAACAGCCCCGACGGAAACAACATCAACGTGGGCTGTGGCGCGACCGACCTGACGCTCCTCGGGCAGGTCGTGCGCGAGAAGCAACTGCACCTCGGTATCGCCTTCGACGGGGACGGTGACCGCATGCTCGCCGTGGACGAGCACGGCGAGGCGATCGACGGTGACCAGATCGTTGCCGTGCTCGCGTTGCACCTCGGCGTCGACACGGTGGCGGTGACGGCCATGACGAACCTGGGCTTCCATCGCCTGATGGCGGAGCGCGGGATCCGCGTCCTCGCGACGGACGTCGGCGACCGCTACGTGCTCGAGGCGCTGCGCCGGGAGGGGGCGCTCCTCGGCGGCGAGCAGTCGGGTCACGTGATCTACCTCGGCGGGCATGTCACCGGCGACGGGCTCGTCGCGGGCCTGCTGCTCTGCGGCGCGCTCGCCGGCCGCCCGCTGTCGGAGGTGGCCGCGGTGATGCCTCGCTTCCCGCAGGTCAAGCTGAACCTGGCGCGTGCCGAGCGCGGACCGCTGCCTCCCGCCCTGCTCGTGGAAGTCGCGTGCGTCAACGAGGAGCTCGCGGGTCGTGGACGCGTGCTCGTCCGGCCGTCGGGAACCGAGCCGCTCGTCCGGGTGCTCGCAGAGGCCGAGACTCGCCAGGAGGCGGAAGAGCTCTGTGCTAGGATCGCCGCGCTGGTGACACGAGAGCTCGGCTGACCGGATCCGCGACGGCGCGGGCACGGTCGAAAAGCCGGGCTCGTCGCGTTTCCGGGGGAAGTCTCGCCCTGTGCGGGAAAGGACGCAACCGTGTGCGGGATCATCGGATACGTCGGCGCGAGAGAGGCGAAGCCGCTGCTCCTCGAGGGGTTGCGGCGCCTCGAGTACCGCGGCTATGACTCCGCGGGAATCGCGCTGCGCGAGAGCGAAGGGCTCACGTACGTACGTGCCGTCGGCAACCTCCAGAACCTCGTCGAGGCGGTCGGCACGAACGGCTCCAGTTCCCGGCACGGACTCGGCCACACCCGCTGGGCCACCCACGGCGGCGTCACCGAGCGCAATGCGCACCCGCTCACCGGATGCGACGCCGGTACGGTCGCCATCGCCCTCAACGGCATCGTCGAGAACTACCGTGAGCTGAGGGAGCGGCTCTCCGCCGAAGGGCACGTCTTCAGCTCGGAGACCGACGCCGAGGTGGTCGTTCACCTGCTGGAGCGCGAGTACGACGGCGATCTCACGCAGGCGCTCGTCCGTGTCTACCCGCAACTCGAGGGCCATTTCTCGATCGTCGCCATCCACCACGACCACCCCGACCTGCTCGCCGGCGTCCGCAGCCAGACCCCGCTCGTCGTCGGCCTCGGGTCGGGAGAGGCGTTCCTCGCCTCGTCGATCGCTGCCTTCCTCGCCGAGACGCGGAGCGTCGTCTTCCCCGAAGACGGCGAGGTGATCGAGATCACGCCGGCCGGCGCCCGCTTCTTCAAGGACGGCGGCGAGGTCGCCCACCCCGAGGTGCAGGAGATCGACTGGGACGAGGAGAGCGCCGAGAAGGGCGGCTTCGAGACGTTCATGCTGAAGGAGATCTACGAGCAGCCGGATGCCGTCGCAGAGACGATCGGCGACCGCGTCCGCGGCCATCAGCTGCTGCTCGAAGCGGTCGGGATGACGGAGCTGGAGATCCGGAACCTGCGCCGGATCGTGATCGTCGCCTGCGGCACGGCCTACCACGCCGGCGTCGTCGGTCGCTACATCATCGAGGAGTGGGCGCGCGTCCCGGTCGAGCCCGACATCGCGAGCGAATGGATCTACCGCAATCCCGTCCTCTCCAAGGACACGCTCGTGATCGGCATCTCGCAATCCGGCGAGACCCGCGACACCGTCAACGCGGTCAAGCTCGCCCGTCAGGCGGGCGCACGCACGCTGGCGATCACGAACCTGATGGGCACGCAGATCACGCGCGAGGTGGACGCGACCCTCTTCACCCGCTGCGGGCTCGAGGTCGGCGTCGCGGCCTCCAAGACGTTCACCGCGCAGGTCGCGCTGCTCAGCCTGCTGGCGCTCAAGCTCGCCGAGATCCGCCGCACGCTGCCGCAGGACGAGATCGAGTTCATCCTCGATCGGCTGCACGAGCTGCCCGACAGGCTGCAGGAGTTCCTCGACGGCGACCATCCGATCGGGCAGATCGCCCAGCGCTTCTACGACAGGCCGTTCTTCCTCTATCTCGGCCGGCACATCGGCCTGCCCGTCGCGCTCGAAGGAGCCCTGAAGCTGAAGGAGATCTCGTACATCCCGACCGACGCGTATTCGGCCGGCGAGATGAAGCACGGACCGATCGCGCTGCTCGAGGAGGGAACGCCGGTCGTGGTCGTCGCGACGAACAGCCACGTCTACGACAAGATCGTCTCCAACATCCAGGAGACGCGGGCCCGCGGCGCGCACGTGATCGCGATCGCCACCGACGGCAACGAGGACATCCAGCACCATGCCGACGACGTGATCTACGTCCCGCGCACCCCCGCGTTCCTGCAGGCCGCCCTCGCGGTCGTCCCGCTGCAGCTGCTCGCCTACCGGATCGCCCGGCTCCGCGGGCTGAACGTCGACCAGCCGCGCAACCTGGCCAAGACCGTCACGGTGGAGTAGCGGCACATGACGTTCGGCGGCGCGACCGTCGGGGAGACGCGGGCCTTCAACGAGCAGCTGGAGCGGCTCCAGTCGGCGCTGCCTCCCGTCGAGACGGTTCCGCCGGAGATCACACGCGCCGCCCGGACAGCAGGCGAGGGTCTCCTGCCCCAGCCGGTGCTCGTGGCCCGGGCACGGTGGCTCGAGATCCCCTCCCGCGGCGGGGCTCTGCGCCTGCGGGTGCTCGCTCCACAGGGCGAAGCCAGAGGTGCGTTCCTGCACATCCACGGCGGTGGCTGGGTGCTCGGCGCAGCCGACGAGCAGGACCTGCTGCTCGAGGCCGTCGCCGAGACGGCCGGGCTCTGCGCGGTGAGCGTCGACTACCGCCTCGCTCCCGAGCATCCGTATCCGGCTGCGCACGACGACTGCGAGGACGCCGCGCTCTGGCTGCTCGAGCACGGCTCCGTCGAGCTGGGCGTGCCGCCGCGGTTCGCGATCGGTGGCGAGTCGGCGGGGGCACACCTCTCGGTCGCGACGCTGATCCGGCTCCGCGACCGGCACGGAATCTCGGGCGCGTTCGCCGCCGCGAACCTCGTCTTCGGCGTGTTCGACCTCGGCGGCACACCGAGCCGTCGCAGCTGGGGCGACCGCCGACTCGTCCTCACCGACACCGGGATGACCTGGTTCACGAGCTGCCTCGCCGGCGGCCGCGACGCGCAGGCGCTGCGCGACCCCGACCTCTCGCCCCTCTATGCGGATCTGCGCGACCTACCGCCCGCGCTCTTCACCGTCGGCACGGCCGACCCGCTGCTCGACGACTCGCTCTTCATGGCCGCGCGCTGGCAGGCGGCGGGCAACCGCGCCGAGCTGCGTGTCTACGAAGAGGGCTGCCACGCGTTCACCGCGTTTCCGCTCGAGGTCGCGCGAGAGGCCAACGCGGCGCAGCTGGGCTTCCTGCAAGACGCCGTCGCCTGACCGGCGCAACTGACGCCCGGTCGTCGCCGCTACTCGAGCTCGCGCCGGAGCCGCTTCGTCTCGCCGCGCCGCTTCTTCTCCGTGAGTCGACGCGCGCGGGCCGTCGCGCTCGGCTTCGTCGGGACGCGCTTCCGTTCCACGTGGAGCGCCTCGCGCAGCGTGGCCGCCAGGCGCTCGACGGCGAGCTCGCGATTCCGCGTCCGGCTCCGCTCGTCCTGTGCCACGGCGCGCAGCACGGGTCCCGCTCTCGTCACCACGCGCCGCTTCTGAGCCTCTGTCAACGCCGACGACGACTCGACGTCGAACACGGCGACCACGCGGGTCTCCGATGTCTGCGCGTGCTGACCGCCGGGACCGCTCGAGCGGGAGAACTGGAGCTCGATCTCCGACAGAGGCACGGCGACCGAGCGCGTGACGCGAATAGACTCGCTTGGCATGTTTCCCGCTCCGGTGCCGGCAGAGCCGGCACCTCCGCTCTTGCTCGGCTCCGTCTAGCCTACGCCGATGGCGGCGATTCT
The DNA here is from genome assembly GCA_963762675.1 of uncultured Thermoleophilia bacterium. Classification (GTDB taxonomy): domain Bacteria; phylum Actinomycetota; class Thermoleophilia; order Gaiellales; family Gaiellaceae; genus Palsa-739. Next base: position 89,936 of record CAVXLS010000004.1, read on the forward strand.
GCTCGACGTGGACGGTGTGCTGCACGTATCGGGTGAGCCGATCCCCGGCGCCGCCGATGCGGTGCAGCGGCTCCGCGCCGACGGCCACCGGCTCCGCATCGTGACGAACACCACCACCCGCTCGAAAGCGCAGCTCGCCGGCGGCCTGCGGGCGCAGGGGATCGAGATCGAGGACGACGAGCTGCAGACGACCGCGGATGCCGCCGTCGCCGCGCTCCGCGGGCGCCGTGTGCTCGCGCTCGTCATGCAGGCGCTCGTCGGCGACCTCGAGGGTCTCGAGCTCGTCGGCGAGGGTGCGGACGTGGTCCTGCTCGGGGGTGCCGACGAGACGCCCGAGACGAACCTCGTCTTCTCGTACATGAACCTCGCCCGCGCGTTCGCGGAGCTCGAGCTCGGCGCCGAGCTGTACTGCCTGCACCGGAACCGCTGGTGGCAGACGAAGCGGGGGCCGCTGCTCGACTCGGGCGCATTCGTCGCGGGGCTCGAATACGCCGCGGGAAACGAGGCGACCGTGCTCGGGAAGCCGAGCCCCGCGTACTTCGACGCCGCCTGTCGCGCCCTCGACGCCGAGCCGAGCATGACGTGGATGGTCGGCGACGACCTCGAGAGCGACATCGCGGGCGCTCAGCGCGTCGGCATGCGGACGGTGCTCGTCCGCACCGGCAAGTTCCGGCCGGACGAGGTCGAGACCTCGCGGGTGTTCCCGGACGGGATCGTCTCCTCGATCGCCCACCTGCCGGCCTGGCTCGAGGAGCACCTGTGAGCCGCGTGAGCGTCGGGACCGATCTGATTGAGATCGACCGTGTCCGGCGCTCGCTCGCACGCTACGAACGGTTCCGTGAGCGGTGCTTCACCGAGGCCGAGCGTGCCTACTGCGACTCGCGCCCCAACCCCGCCCAGAGCTACGCGGGCCGTTTCGCCGGCAAGGAGGCCGTCGGCAAGGCGCTCGGCTTCGGGGTCGCGCGGGCGTTCGCCTGGAAGGACGTGGAGATCGTCGGCCGGCCGAAGCCGTCGGTCCAGCTCTCCGGCCGCGTCGCCGAAAGGGCCGAACGCGTCGGCGCGAGGACGATCGACCTCTCGATGACGCACTCGCGCGAGCTCGCCCAGGCAGTCGCCGTCGTGTCGCATGGGTGAGCCGGCGGCCAGCGAGCCGCTCTACACGGCGGCGGAGATGCGGGCGGCCGAGGCCCGCTACCCCGGCTACCCGGACACCGTTCCCGACCTGATGGAACGGGCCGGGGGAACGGCTGCGGAGATCGGGCTCGGGCTCTTTCCGGACGCGCGCCGCTGGACGCTCGTGTGCGGCGGCGGCTCGAACGGCGGCGACGGGCGCGTGATGGCGCGACGCCTCGAGGCGGCAGGCCGTCAGGCGCACGTCGTGGACGCGAAGGGAGACGGTCCAGAGCTGGGCACCCCCGACGTCGTCGTCGACGCGCTGTTCGGCACCGGTTTCAGCGGTGAGCCGAGGGCGGGGGCGGCCGCGCTGATCGACGCGATGAACGCCTCCGGCGTCCCCCTGTTGGCGATCGACCTCCCGTCGGGCGTCGATGCGTCCAGCGGGGAGATCGCGGGCGCAGTCGTTCGCGCGACGGCCACGGTCACTTTCCACGGCCGGAAGGTCGGGCTCGCGGTGGCTCCCGGTCGCTTCCATGCGGGAGCCGTCCACGTGGCCGACATCGGGCTCGAGCCGGTCGAGACCGAGCACCGCCTCGTCACGCGGGAGATCCTCGCCTCGGTGCCCCACCGCCGCTCCGAGGACAACAAGTACACATCCGGCCACGTGCTCGTCGTGGGCGGCTCGCGGGGCCTCACGGGCGCGCCGTCGCTGGCGGCGATGGCGGCGCTGCGGGCGGACGTCGGCTACGTCACGGTCGCAGCGCCCGAGTCGACCCTGCCCGTCCTCGAGCAGCGACTGCTCGAGGCGGTGAAGCGCCCTCTTCCCGACTTCGGCGGTCAGGTGGCCGAGGGTGCCGCCGACTCGGTGCTCGAGCTGGCGACCAAGGCGCATGCACTCGCACTCGGACCGGGGCTCGGGCGTGGTCCGGCGGCCAGGGAGCTCGTCCGCCGCCTCCTCGCCGAGCTCGAGCTGCCGGCCGTCGTCGACGCGGACGCGCTGCACGAGCTGGCGCCCGGGGAGTGGCCCGCACCACGGGTGCTGACACCCCACGAGGGCGAGCTCGGGCGGCTGCTCGGCCGCGCGTCGGCCGAGGTGACGGCGCATCGCCTCGCGTGCGTCCGCGAGGCCGCCGAGCTGTACGGCTGCGTGGTGCTGCTGAAGGGCGAGGACACGCTCGTCGCTACACCGGGACGCGGCGTGCTCGTCGTCGCCCTCGGGCTGCCGTCGCTCGCGACGGCGGGCACCGGCGACGTGCTCACCGGCATCGTCGCCGCCTTCCTCGCCAAGGGGATGGAGCCCCGACTGGCGGCTGCCGCAGCGGCGGCCGCCCAGCAGCAGGCGGCGGTCGAAGCGTCACAGCGGGTGGGGCTCGTCGCGAGCGATCTGCTCGACGCGCTGCCGCGCGCTCTCGCCTGATCTACGCTGCTCACGAGCATGCGCGTTCTTCAGTCCGCACCCGGCTTGCGCGCCGCCGCTGCGGCAGCCGTCCTCGGGCTCGCGGTGGACGTCGTTTATCTCGGCGCACTGTCCACGCAAGGAGATCCAAGCGGCAGTCGGGAGGGACTCGTCGTCGCGTCGCTCGCCGTCGCCGCGGGCGCCTCGCTGGGCGCATCGCTCATCGCGGCGCCGCTGCGCGCGTGCCTGCTCGCGTGGTCGGCGGCCACGTTCGCCTCGTGGGCGTTTCTCGGCGCCGCCTCGATCGGCCTCCTCCTCGTCCCCTCCTCTGCGCTGACCCTCGTCGCCCTGAGGAGGAGCCTCGACGAGATGTCCGGCCGGCTTGCGGTCGCCGGCGGCGCGACGTGCGCCCTCCTCGTCGTCTCCGTCGGCCTGTCCCTCACGACGTAGTGCACAGGAGCGAGGTCACGATCGACTTGGGTGCGGTGCGGCAGAACGTACGCACACTGCTCGCTGCGCTTGCGGGCGCGGAGCTCTGGGCCGTCGTCAAGGCGGACGGGTACGGACACGGCGCAGCCGACGTCGCGGGCGCTGCGCTCGGAGCGGGGGCGAGCGGTCTCTGCGTCGCGACCGTCGCCGAAGCTCTCGCGCTGCGCCACGACTTTCCGGCGACCAGAATCGTCGTCATGAGCCCGGCGGAGAGCGAGCGCGAGGTCGCCGACGCCCGCGCGGCGTCCCTCGAGCTCGTCGTGTCCGGCGGAGAGATCCCGGCCCGGGTGCGTGTCCACCTCAAGCTCGACACGGGAATGGGCCGCTGGGGCCTCTCCGAGCTGCCGCTGCCGCCGGTCGAGGTGGTCGGACTGATGAGCCACCTCGCCACGGCCGACACGGACTCAGCCTTCGCGAGCTGGCAGATCGAGCGCTTCCGCGAGGCGACACGGAACTTCTCGCACCTGACGCGTCACATCGCGAACAGCGCGGCCGCGCTCCGCTACCCGACCGCCCGCTTCGACGCCGCGCGCTGCGGCATCGCGCTCTACGGGCTCTCCCCGTTCGGCACCGACCCGGCCGAGGACGGTCTGGTGCCTGTGCTCGGGTGGACGAGCCATCTCGCGCAGGTGAGGCACCTGTCGGCCGGCTACAGCACCGGCTACGGACGCCGCTTCGTCGCCGATCGGCCGACGTGGATCGGCATCGTTCCGGTCGGTTACGCCGACGGCTTCCGCCGCGACCTGACGGGAACCGAGGTGCGGGTCGGCGGCGAGCCGTGCCAGGTCGTCGGCACAGTTTCGATGGACTCGTTCGCCGTCGAGCTCGCCGAGGAGCTGCCGGTCGGGACCCCGGTCGCGATCGTCGGCCCCGGCGTGCTCGCCGAGCGGCATGCCGCGACGGCCGGCACGATCACCTACGAGCTCGTCTGCGGGATCAACAGCGATCCTACGAGGGCACGCCGTGTCGTCATCGACGCCTGACGAGAGCCGCTTCGCCCGCACGGCCGACCGCATGGCGGCCCGGCAGGACTCGCGCGCGGCGGAGATCGCCGAGCAGGTGCGGACGTTCGTGCTCGCCCGTGGAGACGAACGTGCCCTCGACGTCGGCACCGGAGTGGGTGCGCTTGCGCTGGCGCTCGCCCCGCTCGTAAGGGAGGTGGTCGGCGTCGATCCCGTGCCCGGACTGCTCGAGCTCGCACGCGAGCGGGCGGCCGGACTCGGCAACGTGCAGTTCGTGGAGGGGGACGGGACGGACCTTCCGCTCCCGGATTTCTCCTTCGACCTCGCCGGCACGATGCGGACGCTCCACCACGTCCACCGGCCGGAGCTGATCGTCGCGGAGCTCACGCGCGTGACGCGACCCGGCGGCCACGTGCTGGTCATCGACCAGATCGCGCCCGTCGACCCGCTGGAGGCGCTCGTGATCGACCGCTTCGAACGCGCGCGCGACCCGGGGCACGAGCGGCTGCTGCCGGACGGCGACATGCGCCAGCTGTTCGAGGCGAACGGCCTCGTGCTTCTTCGCGACCGTCACGAGCAGGAGCGGCGCGACCTCGACGCCTACCTCGAGCTCGCCGGCTGCGAGGGCGAGGCGAGGGATCGGGCGCGCGGGCTCGCACCCCACGGGCCCGACTCGGTGACCGCCACCGTCGCCTGGTATCTGCTCGAGCGGCGCTGAGCGTGGGGGGAACCAGGGGTTCCCCTACGTCAAGAGGCTTCGGGGAGGTACGCGAACGCCTCGCGGAGGTTCTTACGCTCGGTCGCGAGCTGCGTGAACGAGAGCATGAGGCGACGTTCCCCTTCGGCGGTGAGCCGTAGGTACGCGACGCGTGCGTCGCGCTGCGACTGCTCGCGCTCGATGAGCCCCGCCTGCTCGGCCCGGTGAACGAGCTCGGTGACGGTGCTCTGGGCGAGCTGGAGCCGCTCGGAGAGCTCCGTCACGGTCGACTGCTCGGTGCCTCCCGGGGCACCCTTGATCATCATCAGCAGCAGATGGCGCTGCGGTGTCAGGCCGAATTGCCGGGCGACGCGCTCGCTGCGCCGCTGGAAGTGGCGCAATGCCGCGCGGAACTCGGCAGCTGCCATCACATCCTCGACACTGGGCTCTTCGTTGGGCTGGCTCACGGGGTCCTTGGGATTGTAAAGCGGGGACCGCCGCGGGCAAGCACCCGCGCGAAGATGTTCGGCAGCAGCGCCTGCAGGCCTCCCGCGGGTGCGTAGAAGCGAGGCACCGTCGTCTCGGCCCGGCCGTGCTCGAGCGAGGCGAGCACGTGCTCGGCCACGCGTTCCGGCCCGACGACCAGCCGACGTGCCGGTGCCGGCAGCCACGCCTGCGGAAAGCCTTCCGTCTCGACGAAGCCGGGCTTCACCGTGTGCACGCGGATCCCGAGCGGACGGAGTTGCGCGGCGGTCGCCCGGGAGAAGGCGAGCTGAGCGTGCTTCGACGCCGAGTACGGGCCGGACGGCGGGAACGCGACGACCCCGGCGACGGAGACGATGTTGACGACGTCGGACGGCGACCCGGCGCGCAGACCCGGGAGGAACGCCCGGAGGCACCAGACGCCCCCGAGGTAGTTGACCCGGATCACCTCCTCGATCGCCTCTCCGTCGCCGTCGAGGAACCCACTGCGCGCGGGCATGCCCGCGTTGTTCACGAGTACGTGGATCGCCGGATGCCGCTCGAGCACGCACTCGGCCATCGCCTCGACCGCTCCGCGGTCGGAGACGTCGCACGGCTCGACCTCGCCGTCGATCTCGTCGGCGAGGGCGCGCAGCCGCTCCTCGCGTCGCGCGACGAGGACGCACTTCATCCCGCGTTGGGCGAGCCCGCGTGCGACCGCGGCGCCGATGCCGGACGAGGCCCCGGTGACGACGGCGATCCTCATCGACACCGTCGCACGGAGAGGCGAGTCGAGGCCGTGTGCCCGGCGCGATCCTGCACGACGGCCTCGAGGAGGTGGCCACCGCCTGCCGCACGGCCAGTCGCCCAGGTTGCACTCCACGTCCCGCTGCTTCCCTTCCGGGCGGCCGGGAGCCGGTGGCCGTCGAGCAGGAACCGAACGCTCTTCACGCCTGCCGGCGCGCTTGCGGCGACGAGGAGCCGTTGCGGCTTCGCGACGCAGGCCTGCGCCGCAGGCTCGAGCCAGTCCACGGCTGGACCGCGGACGACGTGGATGCGGACGGAGGAGGTCCGGGTGTTCGGCATGATCGCGGTGCCCGTCGTGTTCACGTTCTTCGCTTCCTCGAAGTCCGACGAGATCACGCGAAGCTGCAGCGTGCCGGCTCCGAGCGCCGGCGCGTCCCGTGGCAGCGGGAACGTGGCCACGCCCGTGAGCGGATCGTAGGCGGACGCACCGACGAGGATCTGCTTGTAGCCGATCGCGAGCGAGAGCGAGTCGACGCCCGACTGCGAGTCGAGCGTGCGGACGGCGATCGTCGGCCGGCCGGTCGAGACGCGCGTCGTCAGGAGGTGGATCGACGGCGGCGTGACGTCGTTCAGCCACGCGCGGAGGACGTAGTGGCCGGCGTTGCTCCGACCGGTGAAGCGGTCGCGCCCGGAGTCCACCGCGACGTAGAACATCTCGTCGCGCGGGAAGGACGCACCGGCGGCGGAGATCGGGTCGAGGTAGTCGTACGTGAGCTCGTTGACGTCGACGGGCGTGCCCGCGAGACCCTGGACGCTCCACTCGTCGCGGGCCCCCAGGTAGAAGGGGTCGATGCGCGCACCGGGGCTCGAGCTGAAGATCGAGACGCCCGCGTTCGCGGCCGGCTCGTTCACCAGCGTTCCGTAGAGCACCTCCGCCCCGTCCTCGACCATCGGCGGCGTGTCGGGCGCGTTGCCGAAGGGAGCCGCCGGATAGCGGTACGCGCCGACGTGGCTCGTGCCCTTGCGGGTGTCGCCGCTGACGCGCGCCTTCAGCGGCAGCACGGGCTCGGCGGCGAGCGCCGGCTTCTCGACGAGGAAGAAGTAGGGCACGCGCCGCTCGACGTCTCCCTGCCGCAGCACGACGAAGCCGTAGTTCTCTCCCGGCACGGCGTCCCCCGCCGCACGCACGACCACGGGCAGGTCGGCCTCGGCGCCCGGCGGGATCGAGACGATCCCCGCCACGTCGACCGAGACGCCGGCCGTCGCCGCCTGTGCGGCGACCGTCACCTGCCACGTGCCGGCGCCGCCGCCTGCGTCCGTCAGGCGGACGAGCAGCGCCTTGCTCGCCGCCCCGTGCGTCAGGTCGAGGTTCTCGAACGAGAGCGAGACCGGGTCGGTGAAGAGCCGCGGGTTCGCCGCGCCCGGAAGCGCCACGAGCCCGCCTCCCTCGAGCGGCACCGGCGCCTCACGGGTGCGCGCGGTGTCGGCCCAGGCAGGCCCGGCCGTGTCGACGAGGGCGGACTTCACCTGCGCAGGTGTCCACCCGCGATGAAGCTGGAGCAGCAGCGCCGCAGCTCCCGCCACGTGCGGCGTCGCCATCGACGTGCCGTCGAAGACCGCGAAGCGCGAGCTGTCGGTGTTGGCGAGCGTCGAGGAGAGGATCTGACCGCCGGGCGCCGAGACGTCCGGCTTCAGGTCGTGCCCGAACGGGGTCGGCCCGGAAGACGAGAAGCTGGTGACGATCCCGCTCCGTCCCGTGTTCAGCTCGAGCGGGTCGTGTCCGACGCGGATCTGCGTCCGTCCGCCCGTGGGGTCCATGTAGGCGCGCAGGTGGTCGCCGTCGAGGTTCGCGATCATCCCGGAGGGGACGGCCAGCTGCAGCGGGATCTGGTTCGCCTCGCCCTCGCGGTTGTCCGAGAGGACGAGTCCCACCGCCCCGGCCGCCTTCGCCTGGAGGGCCTTCGTCGTGAACGGGCAGAGGCCCCGCTGTGCGAGCGCGATGGCGCCGTCGAGCGAGTGCGCCGGCAGGGTTCCCTTCGAGGAGGCGAGGTCGCCGGCGGGTCCGCAGAGGTGGCGCTCGACGGGCTTCCCGTCGGTGCCGACGATCGCGCCGACGTCGACGAGCGTCTGCGGGGAGGTCGACCAGCCGTCGGGGGCCTGCGTGCCGGCGGCGCCGAGGAACGGGATCCCCGTGACGCTGCCAGGCGCACCGGGAGCCACGACGTCGAGGGCGGGTGCGAAGACGTGCGAGTTCGAGACCGCCGCCACCGAGATCGCGTCGGGGGCCGTTCCGGGAGAGCCGACCGACCCGTTGCCGAAGTCGTCGCGGTCGTTCCCCGCCGCGATCACCGGCACGACGCCTGCTGCGGCGACGTTGTGGATCGCCTCCACCAGAGCGTCGTTCGCGGGATCCGTCTCCGCGCCGCCGCCGGAGAAGTTGATCACGTCCATCCCGTCGGCCACCGCCGCCTCGAAGGCCTCGATGATCTCGGGCGTGTTCGCGACGTGGCCGATCGGCGTCGGAACCGTGAAGACGCGGTAGTTGCCTAGCCACGCCCTGGGGGCGACGCCGCCGAGGCCCGTGACCGTCGGGTGGTCGGCGCCGGCGGGCGCGGTCGTGCCCGCGTCGCCCGCCGCGATCCCCGCGACGTGCGTGCCGTGGAAGGAAGACGCGGGGTCGAGCGGCAGATGTCCCGGCTTGCCGGCATTCGGGCCGGGGAAGACGCGCGCCACGATGACCTTCGGCGTCGCGTACTGCGTGTCGCCCTTCGGGAAGCCGGGCGGGTACGAGTAGCCGGCCGGGTTGAAGAACGGGTTCGTCTGGTCGATGCCGTCGTCGACGATCGCGATCTTCATGCCGCTGCCGTCCGCGCCGAGCTCCTTCTGGATCACGTCGGCGCCGATCACCCCCGGCGATGTGTCGTCCGCCAGCGTGTAGCTGAGGCTCGGGTAGACGTGCGTGAACTCGCGCTGCCGCATCAGCTCCGGCAGGCGCTCGGCCGGCAGCTCGACCGTCACGGCGTCCAGCAGGATCCGGAACCGCTCCTGCACGCGGGCCTGGGGGATCGCTGCTCGGAGCCGGGCGACGGCACGCTCCTGGGCGCTCGCGAGCCTCGCGACGTAGGCGTGCGAGGCGGCGCTCGCGACTGCGAGCTTGCGGCGGCCCGTCGCCGTACAGGTTGCGTCCCGAGTGTGCGGCGAGCGGGGGCAGTGCGAGCTCTGCGATCACGCGTACCCGCGCGGCGCCGGGCTGCTGGAGGTGGATCGTCCCGGCTCGCAGTCGCGGCAGCGTCCGCCCGTCGAAGTGGCGCTGCACGGGCACGAGCTGCGCGGCCGCGGGCGCAGCCGCCGTGAGCGCCGCGCAGCACGCAAGGAGAGGGAAGGCGCGACGCAAGGCAGCTGCAGCCTAGCTCGTCAGGTTCCGGGAGCTGGTGACCTCGACTAGGATCGCCGCATGGAAGGCGCATTCGCCGGCAAGCGTGCTCTCGTCCTCGGGGTGGCGAACAAACGGTCGATCGCCTGGGCGATCGCCCAGCAGCTGGCCGCCGGGGGCGCCAGGCTCGCCTTCACCTACCAGGGCGATCGGATCGAGCAGAGCGTGCGCGACCTCGCGGCGACCGTCGACACGGCGCTCGTCACCGGGTGCGATGTGCGCTCGGACGAGGATCTCGGCCGCGTCTTCGCCGAGGTCGGCGACGTGTTCGGCGGCGAGCTCGACCTCCTCGTCCACTCGGTGGCGTTCGCGGCGGCGGAGGATCTCGAGGGCCGCTTCACCGACACGCCGCGCGACCGCTTCTGGCTCGCCGTCGACGTGAGCGCCTATTCGCTCGTCGCGTGCTCCCGAGCGGCCGAGCCGCTGATGGAGCGGGCGGGCGGCGGCTCGATCCTGACGATGACGTACCTCGGTGGCGAGCGTGCGGTGCCGCACTACAACGTCATGGGCGTCGCGAAGGCGACTCTCGACGCCTCGGTGCGCTACCTCGCGTGGGATCTCGGCCAGAAGAACATCCGCGTGAACGCGATCTCGGCCGGTCCGGTGCGGACGCTGGCGGCGCGTTCGATCGCGGGCTTTCCGACGATGGAGGCGATCGTCGAGGAGCGCGCACCGCTGCATCGCCACGTGGGCGCCGACGATGTCGGTGCCGCGGCCGCGTACCTCCTGAGCGATGCGGCGCAGAACGTGACCGCGACCACGCTCTACGTGGACAGCGGCTACCACTCGATGGGCATGTAGGGCGGCGGTCCGGGCCGGAGCGCGGACCCCGTTGGAGGCAGGAGTGGGGTCTGTGCGTCCCTCTCCCCGGTGAGGCATTGCCGCCTCTCGGGGGCAGTGAGCCTCGGCGTACAGACCCCACCCAGTGGATACCGACCGGTTGCGATGCTTGCGCTCTGCTCGGCGCCGGCGGCGCTATCATCGGTCGGCCGACCGGCCGAGATTCGGCCGTGCGCTCAATGGGGCCCGAACGGGCCACTCCTCTCCCCGGCCCGTCGGGCCCCGCCGGTTTCAGCCGAGGTCGATGCTGCGGCGGCATCGTGCCGGATGTCGGATGGAGCGTCCTGACCCGCAGGGGGCGCAGAGGAGACCTCATCGTCGATGACACGGTGCCGCGCGCGCTGCAATCGAGTTCGGCCGGCGAGAGGCGCCGCCTGCGCCCCGAATGGCCGGCTTCTCCTCGACGGAGGTCCAGTTCGCGAGTCGAGCGCGGAGCGTCGAAGTCCTTCTCGGAAGCAGCACGATCCCGCCGTAGGGGAGACCGCGCTCTCCCCGGAGCGCTCGCCGACGCCGTCCTCGGCGCGCGGAGAAGGAGGGGCGGGCCCACGGAGGAACCATGGGTTCCCCCGCGCCTCAGCCGCCGGAGATCGCCGCGATCACGTCGACGCGCGAGCGCCGTCGAGCGGCGCGTCGAGCCCCGCGCGCTCGCGGTCGACGTAGACGTGGATGTGGCGCCGCAGCGCCGGGCCCGGCTCGCAGAGCCGGTCGCGCAGGCCCGGCCACTGCTCCTCGAGACGGTCGATCGCCTCCCCGACCGTCGCCGCCTCGACGTCGAGCCGGCGCGGCAGCCCGACGAAGAGCGGCGTCAGGGTCGTGGGCAGGTGCAGGTCGGCCACGCCGCAGCTCACTCGACGACTGCGACCTCGACCGAGGAGATCGACGGCAGGTAGCTCGCGATCTCGCTCCAGCTCTCGCCCTCGTCGGCGCTCGCGAAGACCTGGCCGGTGCTCGTCCCGAAGTAGAGGCCGGGTATGTCGTAGCCGTCGATCGTCATGCCGGCACGCAGGACGCCGAGGTGCGCGTTCTGCTGCGGGAGTCCCTTGTCGAGCCGCCGCCAGCTCGAGCCCGCGTCGCTCGTCCGCCAGACGGCGGCCTTCCCGTCGTGCATGACGCGGCCGTGGCCCGGGTCGAGCGGGATGACGTAGAAGGTGTCGTGGTCGTGCGGGTGAACGGCGGCGGCGAAGCCGAACTCGCTCGGCAGCCCTTCGGTGATCTCGGTCCACGAGTGGCCGCCGTCGTCGGAGCGGTGCATGCCGACGTGGTTCTGCTGGAACATCCGCTGCCCGTCCGACGGCGAGCGGACGAGCCGGTGGACGCAGAAGCCGACCTCCTCGTGCGGCCGCGGCCAGTCGGCGCGCAGCCCGCGGTTCCGCGGCGTCCAGGTGGTGCCGTCGTCCGGCGTCTCGAAGAAGCCGATCCCCTGCACGATCGCCCAGAAGCGCGAGGCGTCGTCGGAGTCGGTCATCAACGCCGAGATGCCGAGATGGCCGGGCGGCTGGTTCGCCGGATCGTCCCAGGCCTCGCTTCCGGGCTGGCCTGCCAGCGTCGAGAGGAGCGACCACGTGACACCGCCGTCCCGGCTCTGGAAGATCCCGGGAGCCTCGACGCCGACGAGCACGCGCCCGTGCGCGGCTGCGAGGGTCGACACCTTGGAGACCTTCCTGCCGCCCTCCTCGCCATACGAGAGCCCCTCGCTCGACAGCTCCCACGTCTCGCCGAGATCGCGGCTGCGCCACACGGCCGAGCCGTGCCACTCGCTGGCGGCGGCCGCGTAGATCGAACCCGACTCGGCGTCGAAGATCGCGTGGTAGACGGGCCAGCCCTCGCAGAACGGGCCGCGCATCGTCCAGTCGCGCCGGTCCGCGTCGCTCTCGAGCAGGAAACAGCCCTTGCGTGTACCGACCAGCAGCAGCGTCCTTGGCATCGCGTTCTCTCCTCGGTCGAGGGACTCTCGAAAGTCTCGCCGATCGGCGAGGGTCTACGGAAGAGACGACGCGGCCACCCGGAACTCATCGTTCCGGGCGACCGCGATCGTCGTCAGCTGAAGGGCTTCACGAGCATGTCCGCGACGACGAGCAGGAGCACGCCGACGTCGATCCGTGCAGCGAGCAGGATTCGACCGATCGCCGCCTGCGTCTCCATCGCCTCGGGCCCCTTCTCGTCGAGCAGGGCGGCGACCTTCTTCGCCAGCGGCGAGAGAACGGCCACGCCCGTGACGAACGTCGACGCGTAGCCGACGAGGCCGGCGTCGACCCAGAACGTGCCCCAGCTCAGATGCTGGTTGATCACCATGGTGATCCCCATCGCCAGGACGACGATGCCGGCCGGGGCGAAGAGCTTCTCGCCCACGAATGCGGCCTGCCTCGCGATGCCCGCCAGCTCCCGGGCGTTCCCCGACCGCTCGGCCCGCATGGCGAGGACGGTGAGCAGGATCCCGCCGCCGACCCAGAAGACGGCGACGCTGACGTGGATCAGCTTGAAGAGGGCGAACCAGTGGGAGCTTGCGTCGGTCGCGTTGAAGGCGAAGACGACGCCGACGACCACGACGAGGAGCCCGATCGCGGCCGTGACCGCTCCCGATCCCCGGGCGGCCTGCGGCGCTTCCGTTGTGTGTGTGGTTTCCATGGCCGGGGAGTAAACGGGATCGGGCGGATGACTACAAGTCGCGGGCGGCCGTCAGGAGCGTGTCGAAGTCGGGCACGCCCGACGTCTCGTACTCCCAGGCGCCGCGAACGATGCCGCCGCTGTCGACGAGGAACGCCGTCCGTCGGGAGACGTCCCGCAGCCCGCGGTGCTCGAAGGCGACGCCGAAGCCGTGCGTCGCCTCGCCGTTCCAGTCGGAGAGGAGCGGGAAGTCGAGATCGAGCGCCTGCGTCCAGGCGACGTGCGTCCAGGGCGAGTCGCGCGAGATCGCATACGGCTGCACGCCGACTGCCCGGAACCCCTCGCTCCTGTCACGCAGGAGCTCCATCTCGTTCGTTCAGGTCGAGGACCAGTCGAAGAGGTAGAAGAGAAGCAGGATCGGACCGTCGGAGACGAGCTCGTCGAGGGTGGCGCTCTCCTGCGGCGTCGTCCACACGCGCGCGTCTCCGGGGATCCTGTCTCCGACGGCCAGCACGGACGCACTCTACGCGGAGGCCGCCTCGCCGACGGGAGCCTGCACGGGCGCCGTCTCGTCTGCGATGCCGCGCACGACCTCGACGATGTCGCCGCGCGCGTTGAAGGTGCGCAGCTGCCGGTCGGCGCCGTTGCCGCGCCGGAGGATCTCCTCGATGCCCGCGAGCTCCTCGGTCGTCCCGAGCTCGCGGGCGTGCGGCTCGATCGCCTTCAGCGTCCGCCGTACGACCGCCGCCACGGGCTGCCGGTTCCGCCGGCCCGTGTGGAGGTCCATGATCGGCGCCGAGAGGCCGTAGCGCGCGGCGAGCCACTTGTTCTCGGTCGTCAGGATCCGGTGGAACGACGGCACCTCCTCGCCGGAGTCGTGGCGCTCCGCGTAGTGCTTCACGAGCGCCTGGCAGAACGCGGTGATCGCGACCACGTCGTCCAGCCGGGTGACGGCGTCGCAGATGCGGATCTCGATCGTGCCGAGGCGCGGATGCAGCCGGATGTCCCACCAGATGTGCGTGTAGTCCAGGATGCAGCCGGTCTTCTCGAGCTGGTTCACGACCTGCGCGTAGTCGGCGTAGTCGCGGAAGCGCGGCGGCGGCCCGGAGCGGGGGAACGCGGCGAAGACCATGTGACGCGAGGAGTGCAGCCCGGTCGCCTCGCCCCGCCAGAACGGCGAGCTCGCGGAGAGTGCGACGAGTTCCGGCAGGTGCGCGATCAGTCCGTTCACGACTTGGATCGCCTTCTCCGGTTCGTCGACTGCGACGTGCACGTGCAGGCCGAAGATCAGCTCTCGGCGCGCGATGTACTGCAGCTGGTCGACGAGCGCGCGGTAGCGGTCCCGCGCCGTGATCCGCTGGCGCTCGAAGAGCGAGAACGGGTGCGTGCCCGCCGAGCCGAACCGGAGCCCGTGGCCGAGCGCCACGTCGCTGACATACGAGCGCAGGACTCGAAGCTGCGCGTCGACATCGGCAGGCGTGTGGCAGACCGGAGTCGCGATCTCGATCACCGACTGCATCAGCTCCGCGTTGATGCGCGGCTCGAGCTCGTGCCCCTCGATCGTGGCGAGCACCGAGTCGACGTGCTGCACGAGGTCGAACGTGTCGGCGTCGAGGAGCATGTACTCCTCCTCGACGCCGAGCGTGAACTGGTCGCTCGCGCCGAAGGCGTGGTCGAGCACGCTCCCGCCGACGGGGAAGCGGCCGCCCTTCCCCGTGATCGAGGGTGGGTAGAGCTGGTCGGTCATTCCCGCTCCCGGCGCCGGCAAAGCCGGCACCTCCGCTCCGTTCTCGCTCCGGCACCGGCCAAGCCGGTACCTGCGCTCCCGGCCGGCTCCGTCGACCCTACGCCGGTGTTGAGCTCCGTCCACCCTACGCGCATTGGCGAGACGATATGCGGCTGACGGCCGTGAAGGAAGCGCCGCTGTGCGACGGGTCACGCCTCGGGCAGGATCGCCTCGACCTCGATCTCGACGAGCCAGCGCGGGTCGAGCAGCCCGACGACGACGCCGGTGCAGGCCGGGCGTACCTCGCCGAACGCCTCACCGTGCGCCCGCAGCACGTCCGGCGCGTACGAGGCGTCCGTCATCAGGAGCCGCGTTCGCACGACGTGCTCGAGTCCCGTGCCGGCGTCGTTCAATGCCGCCTCGACGATCTCGAGACAGCGCCGCGCCTGGCCGTACGGGTCGGGCGGCGGGTCGGCGTCGCCGGGCATGATCGGCGCGGTGCCGGACGACGTGCACACGCCCGCCGGCGACGACCGCGCGGCTATAGCCGCCGCGCCGCTCCCAGTCGGAGCCCGGACCCGATCCTGCGGTAGGTCACCGTGCCTAGTATCGCGGAGTGGAGGCGCTGCGGGCGATCGACGACTGGGGCGCGGGCGCCGCAGCTGCCGGGGTGGTGCGCGCAGACGGCGAGGTCGCCGTGCACGGGCCGCGCGACCGCGCGTTCGGCTGGGCGTCCGTCACCAAGCTCCTCACGGGGCTCGCCGTCCTGGTGGCGGTCGAGGAGGGCATCGTCGATCTCGACGAGCCGGCCGGTCCTCCGGATCGACCCTGCGCCACCTGCTCGCGCACGCCTCCGGCCTGCCCCCGGACGGTGCGGGCCCGCCGCTGATGGCGCCGGGGAGGCGCCGGATCTACTCGAATGCCGGCATCGAGCGGGCGGCCGAGCTCGTCGCCGCGCGCGCCGAGATGACGTTCGCCGAGTACCTGACCCACGCCGTCGTGGCGCCGCTCGGGCTCTCCGGCTCGCTCGACGACTCTCCCGCATGGGGCTACCGCGGGACGCTCGACGACCTGCTGCGCCTCGGCGGCGAGCTCCTCGCGCCCACGGTCGTCGCGCCGGAGACGCTCGCCGAGGCGACGAGCGTCCAGTTCCCGGGCTCGTCGGCGTGCTCCCGAGCTGGGGTCGGATGGAGCCGAACGACTGGGGTCTCGCGTTCGAGCTGCGGGACGGGAAGTCGCCGCACTGGACTGGCACCCGTGCCTCGCCGCGCACGTTCGGGCACTTCGGCGCGCACGGCACGTTCCTCTGGGTCGACCCGGAGGCCGGCGTCGCGTGCGGCGTGCTCACCGAGCGCCGCGTTCGGCGACTGGGCGAAGGAGGCGTGGCCCGCGCTCAGCGACGCGGTTCACGTCGAGGCCGCCTCGTCAGGCAAGTGACAGAGTGTTACAAGGCCCGGGTCGGCGGCTGTTCGCGCACGACGGCTGAAGCGCCGTGCCGGGACGTGTTCCTCGTGGCCACGTCCGGTGTCTGACACCGGACGTGGCTGATCGAGACCCGTCCCTTCGGCTCGCCGGCGGCTCTCAGCGGTCGTCGGCGAAGAGCGGCCGGACGAACTCGTCGAACGTCTCGCGGTCGCAGCTTGCGACCACGGCCGGCGTGATCGCCGCCACGGTCGCCGTTCGGGGCATGTGCATCGCGAGCGCGACCTCGCCGAAGTAGTCGCCGGGACGCAGCACGCCTCGGCTGCCGAGCGCCCGCTGGGTCACCGACAGCATCCCGGCGAAGACGACGTAGAAGCGGTCTCCCCGCTCTCCCTCGCGCACGAGCACCGTTCCGGGCGCGACCTCGTCGTCGCTCCATCTGCCTGGCGAGCCGCGCGAGCGTCTCGCCGGGGAGGCCGGCGAGAAGCTCGATCCGGGCGAGCTCGTGCGAGGTGGCTGAGGAGCGCGGCACCGCTCCTATAGTCGCTCAACCGGGCCGCGCATGGGTCTTTTCGCCCGCAAAGTCGAGCCGAACGGCCCATGGCGGGCCGCGGCGATCGGGTCGATCATGCCCCGTGTGAGCGAACGCGGTCTTCATCGCATCGAGGACGACATCGCCGAGACCTGGATCGAGGACTGGGCCGGCGCCGGCGTCGCCGAACTCGAGGCGTACCTCGCCAAGCATGCCGCCTTCCTGGCCTTCCTCGAGGGCCGCGAAGCGCCCGCGCAGTAGCAACCGGTCTCCGAGGGCGGTGCTACTCGGCGAGGCCGAGCCGCTGCTCGAGCATCCCCTTCGGCATCGCGCCGACGGCGGAGGCCTTCGGGGCGCCGTTCTCGAAGAGCATCATGTTCGGAATCGACTGGATCCCGTAACGCATCTGGAGATCCTGGTTCTCGTCGATGTTGACCTTGACGAGCTTCAGGCTGTGATCCTCCGCGATCCGCTCGAGCACGGGCGAGACCGCGTGACACGGTCCGCACCACTCGGCCCAGAAGTCGACGAGCACGGGCTCGGTCGCCTGCAGGACTTCGGTCTCGAAGGTCGCGTCGGTTACGTCTGTTGCCATCGTTTCCTCTCGGTTTGCGTGGAACTGGGAGCCGATACCCGAACTCCCTCTGGTAAGAACGCCTCTCTCTAGACTTGCCTTCCCGGATGCTGAACCAGATCTTCCACACTCTGCCGGACAAGCCCGACCACCCGCGCCTCGAGGAGGACGTCCTCGAGCGCTGGCAGCGCGGGCAGGTGTTCGAGCGGCTGCGCGAGCGCAACCGTGGCGGCCCGCTCTTCTCGTTCTTCGACGGCCCGGTGACCGCGAACAAGACCCTCGGGGTGCACACGGCCTGGGGCCGGACGCTGAAGGACGTGTTCCAGCGCTACAAGGCGCTCCGCGGCCACGACCAGCGTCTACCAGAACGGCTTCGACTGCCAGGGCCTCTGGATCGAGGTCGACGTCGAGCGGCAGCTCGGGTTCAACTCCAAGCGCGAGATCGAGGAGTACGGCCTCGACGAGTTCGCCCGACGCTGCCGCGAGTTCGTCGTCTGGTCGGCGACGGAGCTGACTCAGGGCTCGAAGCGGCTCGGCATGTGGATGGACTGGGGCGCCGACTACTTCACCTTCAGCGACACGAACATCGAGTACGTGTGGCGCTTCCTCCGGCGCGTCCACGAGCAGGGCTGGCTCTACCGGGGCCACCGCTCGACCGAGTGGTGCCCGCGTTGCGGCACCTCGATCTCGCAGCACGAGCTCGTCGGGCTCGTACGTCGACCGCGCGGATCCGTCGCTCTACGTGCGCCTCCCGCTCCGCGACCGTCCCGGCGAGTCGCTCGTGATCTGGACGACGACGCCGTGGACGCTGCCGGCGAACGTCGCGGCGGCGGTGAACCCGGAGGCGCGGTACGGGCTGCGCGCGACGGGCGAGTGGGTCGCGACCGCGCGCTATCCGGACGAGACCTTCACCGAGACGCTTGCCGGGTCGGAGCTGGTCGGCTGGAGGTACGAGGGCCCATTCGACGACCTCACGCCGGGAGCCGCCGTCGAGCACAGCGTGATCCCGTGGGACGAGGTGGCGCTCGACGAGGGCTCGGGCATCGTCCACATCGCGCCGGGCTGCGGCGGCGAGGACTTCGAGCTCGCGCAGGTCCACGACCTGCCGGTGCTGACGCCGGTGGACGAGACGGGACGGTTCTACGACGACTACGGCTGGCTGCACGGCCTCTCGACGGTCGAGGCGGCGGAGCAGATCATCGGGCGGCTGGAGGACCGCGGCAGGCTCGTCGAGGCCGGTCTCTACGAGCACCGCTATCCCGAGTGCTGGCGCTGCCACACGCCGCTCATCTTCCGCATCGCCGACGACTGGTTCATCTCGGTCGCCGAGATCCGGCAGCCGATGCGCGACGCGAACGACACCGTCGAGTGGACGCCGGCCTACATGAGCCGGCGAATGGACGACTGGCTCGTGAACATGCGCGACTGGAACATCTCGCGTCGCCGCTACTACGGAATGCCGCTCCCCTTCTACCCGTGCGCCTGCGGGCACCTGAACGTGATCGGCTCGCGGAGCGAGCTCGCCGAGCGGGCGGTCGAGGGGCTCGAGCAGCTCGAGGAGCTGCGGCGACCCTGGATCGACCGCGTGCCTGTGCGCTGCGAGGAGTGCGGCGACCCGGTCTCGCGGATCCAGGAGGTCGGCGACGTTTGGCTCGACGCGGGGATCGTGCCCTTCTCGACGCTCGGCTGGCAGAACGAGAGCTACGTCCCCGAGGGGTACGCGACGGGCGCCGCCGAAGGCCTGACCCGCGCTGACCTGCCCGACCACGCCTACTGGGAGCGCTGGTTTCCCGCCGACTGGGTCAGCGAGATGCGCGAGCAGATCCGGCTGTGGTTCTACTCGCAGCTCTTCATGTCGGTCGCGCTGACCGGGCGTGCGCCGTTCCGGCGGGTGCTCGGCTACGAGAAGATGCTCGACGAGAGCGGCCACGAGATGCACGGCTCCCGCGGCAACATGATCGAGGCCGCCGAGGCCTTCGAGCGCATGGGCGCCGACGTCATGCGCTGGCAGTATTGCGCGCAGCCGCCCGACCGCGACCTCCTGTTCGGATTCGGGCCCGCGGACGAGGTGAAGCGGCGGATCCTCCGGCTCTGGGAGTCGGTGCGGTTCTTCGTCTTGTACGCGAACGTCGAGGGCTTTCGCCCCTCGTGGCGGGCGCTCGAGCCGGAGGGAGACCTCGAGCCACTCGATCGGTGGCTCGTCGAGCGGAGTCACGCGTTCGTCGCCGACGCGACCGCAGGGTACGAGTCGTGGCTGACGGTGAACGTGATGCGCGACTTCGAGGCCTACCTCGACGACCTCTCCAACTGGTACATCCGACGCTCGCGTCGACGTTTCTGGAAGGGCGGCGACGACGCGGCGCTGCAGACGCTCTGGTACGCGCTGGTGCAGATGCTGCGGGTGCTGGCTCCGATCCTTCCGTTCGTCACCGACTACCTGTGGCGGAACCTCGTCGCGGGTCCCTGCGCGGATGCGCCCGAGTCGGTGCACCTCGCTCCGTGGCCGGAGACGGCGCGGCCCGACCGGGAGCTGCTCGCCGAGATCGCCGAGGTGCGGCGCGTGGTCGAGCTCGGCCGGCGGGCGCGCGGCGACGCGGGAATCAAGCATCGTCAGCCGCTGCGGCGGCTTGTCGTCGAGGGCGCTCCGCGAGCGGCATCGCACACGGACGAGATCGCGGACGAGCTGCGCGTGAAGCTGGTCGAGCTCGGGCGCGTCGAGGCGGTCGAGCTGCGGGTGAAGCCGAACCTCCCGGTGCTCGGGCCGAAGCTGGGCAAGGAGCTTCCCGCCGTGCGCGCAGCACTCGAGACCGGCGAGTTCGAGGAGCTGTCCGGGGGACGGTTCCGGGTCGCGGGGCGCGAGCTCGAGCCGGAGGAGGTGATCGTCGAGCGCGGCGGCCGGGAGGGCTGGGCGGTCGCCTCGGCAGACGGCGTCACCGTTGCGCTCGAGACGGCGCTCGACGACGAGCTGCTCCTCGAGGCGGACGCGTACGACCTGATTCACCTCGTGAACTCGCTGCGGAAGGAGCAGGGGCTCGAGGTGACCGACCGGATCGTGCTGACGGTGCCGGAGGAGAAGCGCGCTCTCGTCGAGCGTCACGGTGACTGGATCGCCGGGCGAGGTGCTGGCGACGGAGATCCGCGTCGCGGGTGACGCGATCCTCGTCGAGCGCGCGTAGCGGCGCGCCGAGCGGCGCCTGACCGGGACGTGTTGCGCCAGGACACGTCTCGGTGCCTGGCACCGGACGTGGCTCCGCAGGACACCGTCCTGCGGAGCCCCTGCCCCGCAGCGCCGCGCGCCGAGCGCGGCTGCTGGGGGCCGTGACCATTCGGGACACGTCCGGTGCCTGGCACCGGACGTGTCCCGAATGGACAGTCGAGGGCCGCAGCGTGACGCGCGAGGGGCGTTACGCGGCCGACGGGCGCGCCGCGGCCCGTTCGGCGCGCCGAAGCTCGACGGGAAGCTTGAAGAAGACGTCCTCGTAGCCCGAGCCGATCTCGCGCACGTCTGTCACGCCCCGCTCCCGGAACCACTCGCAGACCCGCTCGACCAACCGCTCAGGCGCCGACGCCCCGGATGTCAGCCCGACCGACTCGCGGCCGTCGAGCCACCGCTCCTCGATTCCCCTCTCGTCGTCGACGAGGTGCGCCTCCACGCCGGCGGCGCGCGCGACCTCGACGAGGCGGTTCGAGTTGGAGGAGTTCCGGCTGCCGATCACGAGCAAGAGGTCGATCCGATCGAGCAGCTCCTTGACCGCCCACTGACGGTTGGAGGTCGCATAGCAGATGTCCTCCTTCGCAGGCCCCTCGATCCGTGGGAAGCGGCGGCGCAGGACCGCGACGATCTCGTTGGTCTCGTCCACCGAGAGCGTCGTCTGCGTGACGTACGCGAGCGGCCTGCCTGATGGCAGCGCGAGCGGTCTCGGCATCGTCGGCAGACTCGACGAGCACCATTGCAGCGGGGGCCTCGCCGAGTGTGCCATCGACCTCTTCGTGACCCGCGTGGCCGATCAGGACGACGGCATAGCCCTGGTCTGCGTAGCGGCGGGCCTGCGCGTGCACCTTCGTGACGAGCGGGCACGTGGCGTCGATGGTCGTGAGCCTGCGAGCCGCGCGCGGCGGCACGCACGGCGGGAGCGACCCCGTGCGCGGAGAAGACGAGCGTGGCCCCCGGCGGAACCTCGGCCACCGAGTCGACGAACACCGCCCCGCGTGCCTGCAGGTCGCGGACGACGTGGGAGTTGTGGACGATCTGCTTGCGGACGAAGACCGGTTTGCCATAGAGCCTGAGCGCCCGCTCCACCGTCTCCACTGCCCGCTCGACACCCGCGCAATAGCCTCGCGGGGAGGCGAGGAAGACCCGTTTCACCACTTCGCGGTGACGATAGCCGCCATCTGTGAGATCGCCGTTAAGGAACGCAGGGAAACGGGATTCCCTCCACGCATGGAAAAGCCCGCCGCTCGGGGGGTCGGTGCGGCGGGCTCTCCCAAGTTGCTCACCGCGGTGCGCTAGGCCAGGTACGCGCCCCGCGGTTTGCATCGCCCAGTGGCGCGGAGACTAGAAGGTGTCTTTCGTAGCGACAATGGGCCGTCCGGCCCATCTTTGCAACATGGGGCGATCACGCTCGATGCAGGGAAACTGAGGAGACCGAAGCGATCACCGCACTCGCTTTCTATGATCTGCACAGCCCAGTGATCGCCTCGACTGAGCCGTTCGCCGGCCCGCTCGGCACCGCACTCGTGTGGGAGACGGCGGTAGCGGCAGCGTGTGTGTTGGGGCTGCTCGTCGGCTTCGCGCTCGGACGGCACGGACGAGGCACCGAGACCCGGGCGCTCGACCGCGACGTCGCGCAGCCGTCCGGAGGCCGCGTCGAGGGTGCCTTGCTGCGGATCTCGTCGCTGCTCGCTCCGGCTCTCTCGCGCCGGGCGACGTTGGAGGCGATGGCACTGGCCGCAACGGAGGCGCTGGCGGGCGACCTGGCAGTGGTGTCGATCCTCGCCGGGGAGCGACTCGAGACGGTCGGCGGCGAGGAGTTGCCGGCGCCGCTCGCCGATCTCCTCTCTCGCGGCATCGACGCGGACGAGGGGCCGGGGCGACAGGCACGACACGGGAGCGTGATCGCCGTCCCGTCGCTCGCAAGCGACACTGGCTTGCCGGCCGAGTGGCGCGCTGTGGCGGCAGCGCACGGCTACTCGGCCCTCCTGTCGGTCTCCGTCGACGACCCTCGCGGTGTCGGGAAGGCGCAGCTGGTCGTCTTCTTCCGCGAAGAGCGGACGTTCACCGAAGACGAGCTCGAGGTCGCACGGCTTCTCGCCGACGCGTCGCGCGACGCGTTGGGACGAGCCGAGGTCTTCGACGCGGAGCGCAGCGGTCGAGCGGTCGCCGAACAGCTGACACGCACGGGCCGACTGCTCGCGAGCGAGCTCGATCCGGCCGCCGTCCTCGACGAGGTCGTCGCGCAGGCGCCAGGCCTGGTCGACGCCGACGCGTGCGCGATCCGGCTCCTCGAGGGCGACGAGCTCGTCGTCGCAGCCGCGGACGGGCCGGGCGCGGACGGCATCGAAGGCTCCCGCAGCTCGGCGCTCGGCTGGCTCTGCGGGGACGTCGTCCAATCCGGCGCCCCGGTCGCCCTCCCGGCCGCCGGAGAGGATCCGCGACTCCGCGAGCTGGATCCGCTGCTCGCGCACGGTCATGTCGCGTACCTCGGCGTTCCGCTGGATGCCCCGGAGGGGACACCTCTCGGCGTCGCTCGCGGTGTACGCGTCCGGTGCGCGCGTCTGGGAGCCGCACGAGATCGACTCCTTGCAGGCGCTCGCGGTCGGAACGTCCGCGGCTCTGGCGAACGCCGGGCTCTACCAGGCGATCGCGCTGGAGAAGGAGCGGGGTGCCGCGATCCTCGCCAACGTCGCCGACGGGATCGTCGCCGTCGACCGGGAGGGCGACGTCGTCCTCTGGAACGCGGCCGCGGAGCGGATCACCGGAGTCGGTGCGCGTGAGGCGCTCGGGTGCAAGCCTGCCGCGGTGCTCCGGCGGACGCTCGAGTCCCCGGACGGGGCACCTGGCGGCGACCGGCTCGTCCCGATCGTGCGCGGCCGCGAAGAGGTCTGGCTCTCGATCAGCGAGGCGGTGATGCGCGATCCCGCGGGCGCGGTCGCGGGCCGGGTCTTCGCGTTCCGGGACATCTCCGCCGACCGGCTCGTCGAGCAGGTCAAGTCCGACTTCGTCTCGGCCGTGTCGCACGAGCTGCGGACCCCGTTGACCTCCATCTACGGGTTCGCCGAGACGCTGCTGCGGCAGGACGTCGCCTTCTCCGACGCGGAGCGCGACACGTTTCTCGGCTACATCGCTTCGGAGTCGCAGCGGCTGACGGCGATCGTCGACTCGCTTCTCAGCGTCGCGCGCCTCGACACCGGCGACCTCGAGGTGCACCTGTCAGCGACCGACGTGCGTGCGGTGGCCGGTCGAGCGGTCGAGGCGGTGCGTGCCGCGGGCGCGAACGGGCACCGCTTCGTCATCGATTTGCCCGAGGGGCCTCTGCCGGCGACGGCGGATCCCGAGAAGCTCCAGCAGGTCCTGTCGATCCTGCTCGACAACGCCCTCAGGTACTCGCCCGACGGCGGCACGGTGACCGTTGGCGCGGCCCGCAAGCGCGACGTCGTCGAGATCAGCGTCACGGACGAGGGCGTCGGGATCCCGCACTCGGAGCAGGAACAGGTCTTCCGCAAGTTCTATCGCGGCACCGATGCGAGCCTTCGCGCCGGCGCGGATGGCACGGGCCTCGGCCTCTTCATCGCACGGGGGCTCGTGACGGCGATGGGCGGGCGAATCTGGGTGGTTCCGCGCGAGGGCAGCGGCACCAGGCTCGCCTTCGAGCTGCCGGCGGCACGGCGGGACGAGTGAGTCCGGCTCCGGGAGGGTATACGTGCCGGCGGTGAGCGCAACCGACGCGATGCACGTCCTGGTCATCGACGACGAGGCCCCGATCCGGCTTCTCTGCCGGGTCAATCTCGAGGCCGAAGGCATGCGCGTGCTCGAGGCGGCCGACGGCGCGACGGGACTCGAGCTCGCCCTCGAGCGGGGCCCCGACGTCGTCCTCCTCGACGTGATGATGCCGGGACTCGACGGGTGGCTGGTCGCAGAGCGTCTGCTCGAGGACGAGCGCACACGGGAGATCCCGATCATCTTCCTCACAGCGCGTGCCGAGTTCCGGGACCGCGCGCGCGGGCTGGACATCGGCGGCGTCGACTACGTCACGAAGCCGTTCAACCCGCTCGATCTCGCCCCGCTCGTCCGTGCTCTGCTGGAGCGGATCGCGCACGGCGAACGAGACGAGCTGCGCGGCGAGAAGCTCGCCGAGCTGCGGACACTCCTCTAGCTACCCGGATCCTGCGGTAGCGTCGTAGGAGGTCGCGCAGGAACGTCCTCCCTGCCGCTCAGCATGGGTGTTGCGAGACATCCCGCCGGGCGACAGGGAGGCACTCTTGAAGGTGAAGGTAACAGAGCGGTCGGCGCTGGTCCAGATCGCCGCCTCGACGCAGCAGCTGACGTCTCATGCAGGGCTCGTGCTTGTGCGCGAGCTGGCCGGCCGGCTCGGGGTTGGCGAGCTACTCGACCGGGTGACGGTGAAGAAGCGCAGCCGCGGCTACTCGCCGGCGCAGGCGATCCTCGGCTTGTGCGAGACGCTGATCGCTGGCGGCGAGTGCCTCGACGACGTGGCGCTGCTGCGCGGCGATTCGGCGCAGCAGCTTCTGCGCGGTCACGGTCTGCCGGAGCCGACGACGCTCGGCCGGTTTCTGCGCCGCTTCACACTCGGGCACCTCGGCCAGCTCAACCGGGCACTCGACGAACTGTTCGCGCGTGTGCACCCGCTGCTCGAGCGGGAGACGGTGACGCTCGACCTGGACGCGAGCTATATCGAGCATCACGGTTCGGTCGGCTCGCGCCAGGGGACGCGCGGCACCTACAAGGGCAAGGTCTGCTGGCACCCGTTGCTCTGCTTTGTCGGCGAGACCGGCGAGTGGCTGCACGCGAAGCTCCGCAACGGCCACGCGGGCGCCTCGACCGGCGCGACCCGTTTCCTCGATGAGTGCCTGCGCCGCCTGCCGGTCGGCGTCCGGATCTTCCTGCGTGCCGACGAGGGCTTCTGGGGCCAGGACTTCTTCGCCGAGCTGGAGCGCAAGCAGATCACCTACGCCGTCGGCGCACCGCTGATCGCCTCGGTAGGCAACCGGATCAGCGAGATCGCCGAAAGAGAGTGGCGGCCCTCCTGCTACCGCGAAGGCAGCGAGGTCGCGAGCTTCCGGTGGCGGCCGACCAGCTGGAAGCAGGAGCGGCGCTTCGTCATCCGCCGCGATCCCGTCGAGAGGGGCGAGCAGCTCACCCTCGAAGGCCGCGAGTGGCACTACTGGGCGATCGTCAGCAACGACAGCGAACGCAGCGCCGACGAGCTCGAGTGCTGGCACCGCGCAAAGGCGAACCTCGAAAACCAGATCAAGGAAGCAAAGCTCGGGCTCGGACTCGACAACCTGCCCTGCAAAAGCTTCCACGCCAACTGGGCCTATCTGCTCTGCACGCTGCTCGCCTTCAACCTGCTCGCCTGGCTGAAGCTGCTCGCCCTCCCCGAACGCGAACGCAGCAGCTACGCGAAACGTCTCCGCTTCCGCTTCATCGCCGTCGCCGGCACGGTTGGCCGCTCCGGTCGCCGCCTCGTCTTACGCCTCTCGGCCGGCTACGCGCTCCTCGCCGACTTCGTCGAAACGCTGCAACGCATCCGCGGCCTCGCACGCGCACCCGCCTGATCCCTCCGCTCGACCCCGCAATCGAGACGACCACCCGCCCGCCCGCGCAGCCATCGCACCGAACAACCACCGAGACGTCGACCGCGCCGCCGTACCCGTCACAACCCAGCCACAGTCCCCGAGATCACCGAGATCCGATCGAAAACCGCCTCCGCTCGGCCACCTCAACCACTTACCGCAGGATCCGGGTAGCTAGGAGCGTGGGGGAAACCCGGGTTCCCCGACGCTCTTCGCGGTCTGGGCGAGGACGATTCCGGCGAGGACGACCGCAGCGCCCGCGATCTGGACCGGGGCGAGGGACTCCTGCAGCCAGAGCCAGGCAACCGCGGTGGCGACCACCGGCTCGAGCATGGCGATCACGCCGACACGGGTCGCCGTGACGTGGCGCAGCGCTCCCACGATCAGCGTGAACGGCGCGATCGTGCCGAGGACGACCACCCAGACCACCAGCGCCCACACGGGCAGGTGCCAGGCAGCGAGCTCCCCTCGGAGCGGCACCGTGCGGGCGACCGTCGCGCCGGGGAAGCTCCACCAGGGCTGGACGACCGTCCAGAACAGCGTCGCGAACAAGAAGCCCCAGGCGAGCAGCGAGGTCGGGTCCCGCCCGGCGACTCCGTGCTCCGCGAGCAACAGGTAGGCGGCGAAGACGACAGCACAGATGAGCGCGAACGCGACGCCGAGACCGTCGACTGCCCCGCCGCTCCAGAGCTGCACCATGAGCACGAGTCCGGTCAGGGACATCCCGAGCGCGACCCAGACGCGCCGGCGGACGAGCTCGTGCCCGAACGTGCGCGCCCAGATCGCGACGAGGAGGGGCCCGAGATACTCGATCAGGAGCGCGATGCCGATCGCGAGCCGGTTGATGGCGAGGAAGTAGAAGAGCTGCACGAACGCGACGCCGCCGACTCCGAAGACGGCGAGCATTCGCCACTCGCCGCGCCGAAGCAGCAGCGATCCCGGTCGTCGCAGCGTCGCGAGCAGCACGAGACCGGCACACGCTCCAGCGCAGCGCGCCTCGGTCAGCCGCAACGACGAGAGACCCGACGAGAGGGCGACTTTCGAGACGGCGCCGTTGATCCCGAACAGCGTCGCCGCGACGAGCACCATCGCGTAGCCGAGAGCAGGCCGCCGCTCATGTGAGCGAGCGGTGACGGCGGGAAGCGGCGGCAGGGCGTCGACGGCCTCGGACATCGGTGCGAACCTACCCGACGGCCTGGCCCTCGCCCGTCGTCTGGTGCCGGTAGCCTGCCTCCGGCGGGACGTAGCTCAGCCTGGTTAGAGCGCCTGCTTTGGGAGCAGGAGGCCGACGGTTCGAATCCGTCCGTCCCGACTGGCGATTTGCAGGGGTTTTGTGTAAGACGACCTCACGCTCGCTCGTCTCCATGCAACACTGATGCAACACTCGAATCGTTCGAGGTGCCGAAGACGAGCGATTCCGTGGCGATTGCGGCCTGGCGGCGCGCCCCCTTATAGAGGTGTCCATAACGCTGCAGGACGAGCGCGCCGCCGTCGGCGTGGCCCATCTGCTCGGCGATCGTCTTCACGTGGCAGCCGGCGGCGATCATCAGCGAGGCGCCGGTGTGGCGGAGATCGTGGAAGGTGAGCTCCGGGATGCCGGCGGCGCGGCCGGCCGGCTTGAAGTAGCGGCCCATGAAGTGGTTGGGGTCGAGCGGTCGTCCCTCGCGCGAGGGGAAGCAGGCCGGCCTCGTTGGGCGCGCGAGCTAGTTGCTGCTCGCGGAGCAGTCTCAGCGTCTGCGGCCCGACGTCGACGGTGCGCTGCCCGGCTCTCGTCTTCGTGCGTGCCCGCTCTCCGTCTCGAGCCTGGGCGGCGACGGTGATAGCGCCCGATTCGAAGTCGACGTCGCGGACGCGGAGGGCGAGGATCTCGCCTCGGCGGAGCATCGTCAGGATCGCGATCGGGACGATTCGTGCGAGGTGCTCGGGCATCCAGGAGCGCAGCTCGTCGGCCTCGGCCCAGGTGAGGAAGCGCGGCTCGCGATCCTCCGGGCTGGCGACCCGTACGCCGAAGACCGCGGGGTCGACGGTCTGCCCGCGAGCCTCGGCGGCGCGGAGCACGCGCTTGAGGAGCGCGAGCGTCATCTCGGCACGGCGCGGCGCGCGGCGGGCGAGCTCGGCGATCGCGTCCTCGACCTGCTGTCGGTGGATGCGGTCGAGCGGCAGGTGCGAGAGCGGCTCGAGCGAGGCCAGGCCTTCGCGTACGAGCGCGACAGTCTTCGGCCGCGGCCTGACCCTGCCGGCGGCTCCGGCGACGTAGCGCTCGAGCCAGGCGTCCGCGGTCTCGCGGAATCGCTCCGCCGGCACGTGGTAAAGGACTCCGGCCTGGCGTTTGCGCTCGACCTCGAGCTTGAAGGCCTGGGCGTCGGCTCGCGCGCTGAACGAGCCAGAGCGCTGTCGGCCACTCCCGTCCCGGTAGGCAACTCGGTACCGGCGCTCGCCCTTCTTCGTTCGGTAGGGATGGATGGACGCCATGGCTATCTCCCTCCGTGGTTTCTGTCGAGGGTAGAGCCCTGGTGGCGGGGAGCGGAGCCAGCGGCGGACCTCGCGTTCGTCGAACAGGCGGCGCCCTTCGACTTTGGACGAGGAGGGCTGGCCGTGGGTGGCGAGTCGTTTGCGTTCGACCTGGAGCTTGAACGCCTGCGCGTCCGTGTGGGTGGAGAACGCTTGCAAGCGCCGGCTGCCGTTGTCGCGGATGGCGTAGCGGCGTGCGCCTTTCGTGGTCTGGTAGGGGTGGGTCGAGACCATCGTTTACCTGCCTGCTCGGTTTCGGTTGGGGGTGGAGCCTTGGTGGCAGGAGTGAAGCCAGCGGTGGACCTCGCCTCGGTCGAAGAGGCGGCGGCCTTCGATCTTGTAGGAGGGGAGCCCTCCGCGCGCTGCCAGCCGGTACACCTTCTCCGGCTGGCAGCGCAGGACGGCGGCGAGCTCGTCGACGGTGAGGAAGGCTGGCAGCGACCCCTGCACATCCACAAGATACGGAACCATATCAGCACCTTCGGACGGAACCCGTCCGCGGACTCCGATAGACTGCCCCACGATGCGGAGCGGCGAGGTGATCCGGGAGGCGCGCCTTCTGGCCGGCCTCTCCCAGTACGAGCTCGCCGACCGGGCCGGCGTCCCGCGACCCTCGCTGGGCCGCTGGGAACGCGGCGCGGTCGAGCCCGGCTTCGACATGGCCCGCCGGCTGCTGCGGTCCTGCGGCTTCGACGTCTCGCTCGTCCGCTACGAGCCGGACGAGTCCGCTGACGTCCGCCTGGAGGGGCGGCTGGAGCTTACCCCGCAGGAGCGGGTGCTCGCCCTCCTCGGCGAGCCCGGCAGGGGAGACTGAATGGCCGGCCCGCGCGGCAAACCGGCCCGCTTCGACCCCTACGCGATCCTGAAAGCGCTCGAGCACGAACGGGTCACCTACATCCTCGTGGGCGCCTTCGCGCGCGTGATCGTCGGCGCCGACGAGATCACCCGCGGCGTCGACCTCACCCCCTCCACCCGCCACGACAACCTCGAGCGCGTTGACCGCGCCATGGAGGCGATCAACGCCCGCCGCCCCGACGGCCGCGAACCCAACGTCCGGGGGGCCGACTACGAGCGCGAGCCGGTGATCGAGCTCGCCACCGACTACGGCCAAGTCAAGATCGTTCCCGAGCCGGCCGGCACCCGCGGCTACGACGACCTGCGCCGCGACGTCGAACGGCAACCGATCGGACAAGGCCTCCGCCCCTCGGTCGCCTCCGAACGCGACCTCGCCCGCATGCTCGCCGCCCTCGGCCGCGAACACGACCTCCCCAAACTCATGGACATGCGCCGCCTCATCGAACTCGGACACCAACTCCACCGCGGCCTCACCATCGAACGCTGACCCGAAGCGCCGTGCCCGCTGCGGGTTCGTGAAGTGCCGTCCGGGCAAGTGGTCTAGCGGCTGGGGATAGGTCGGATGATTTCGACGACGCGGCCCTGGATCTTGCCGGCGGGGACGGCGCCCCAGAGGCGGGAGTCGCACGAGTACTTGCGGTAGTCGGCCATGACGAAGTAGGCGTCTTTGGGGACCTGCCAGCTGCCGGAGCGATGGTCGCGCTCGCTGGCGGGAATGAAGGGCTCTGCGAGCGGCTGGCCGTCGATCGACATCACGCCCTCGTGCTCGGTCACGTGCTCGCCGGGAAGACCGATCACCCGCTCCAGGGCTTCGCCTTGTCCGCAGAAGCGCTTGGCTGCTTGGGGCAGCAGGAAGGAGATGATGTCGCCGCGGTGGATCTGCCTTGCCTCGGATAGCTCGACCAGGACCAGGTCGTTGTACCTGGCGGTGCAGTACCGGCCCGGGCGGGCGCAGTTGATAGCCGGCTCCATCGCCGCCGTGCGTCCTCCGCGCCCCTGGTAGGGGTAGGCGACGTGGCGGATCGGCGGCCCGACCGGGTCGCTGCCGCCGCGCGCGGGTCGGATGATCTCCACCACCTTGCCCAACACCAGCGAGTCGGTGAGCGGCCCCCAGTAGCGGGAATCGCAGGAGATCTTGCGGTTGTCGCCGGCCACGAACAGCGACCCCTTCGGCACCAGCCAGCTACCCGAATGGTTCTCGCGCTCGCGCTTCGGGACGTACGGCTCATTCAGCACGTGCCCGTTCACCGAGATCACCCCGTCGCGCTCGACCACCCGGTCGCCAGCCAGACCGATCACCCGCTTGACCACAGCCCCGCGCGCCGGCCTGCAGATGCCGGCGGCCGCGGCCGGATACTGACGGAAGTAAATGACGTCGCCCCGCCGCACGCCGCGCATCCCCGACTTCGCCTCCAGCAGCCCGTCGGGACGCTTTCCCAGGCAGGTCGGGTCGGCCGGGTTCGCGCAGTGGATCGTCGGCTCCATCGAGCTCGACGCGACAATCGCGTACACGTAGCGGAAGCGAACCCGTTTCACCGGCGGCCCGACCGAGCCGTTCCGCCCCCACGCCGACCCCGCCAGCAACCCCACCACGACCGTCACGACCGACACAGGCAACAGGAGCGGCGTGCGACGAACCCACGACCAGTGCGTCCGTGGAGACGAGCGGTCCGGATCCACCTCAGGTCGTGCCCTCGAAGCACCCGGGCGGGTGAGCGGATCACGCATCTCGAGGTGCCTCCGCGAGCGTCGGGTCACGCTCGTAATCTAGTCTTCGACGAACCAGCCGCCACCTAGGCCGCTGGGGGCTCCTTGCCCAAACTCTTCCGAGAATCCGCTGCCTGGGCCTCCCGTGTCGACACTGCGCGGGTTGATGCGCGCTCCTGCTTCCTCTTGAGCGCGCCGGATCGCCGGTCCGGGCTGCAGCCAGGCGTCCGAGGCCTTCGCCGTCGATTCGTATGCCTCCCGGTAATGGCGGGCGGGCTCGTACTGCTGGGCGATCCCCGACAGCTCCTTCTGCATCCAGGGCGGGTAGTACAGCCACGTTCTGGACGAGACGGGCGGAGGAGCCGATGCGGCTCGCGATGCGAGCTGCCGGGAGCGGATACCTGCCCCGTTCTGCGCGGCGGGCGCGCCATTATTGGCGGCGTGGCTGGGCTGGATCGGGTGCGGTTTCGCGTTTGCGTTTCTGCTGTGAGCCGGGGGCGGAAGGGAGGCGGCGGGGATGTAGCCGGCTCCGGTGTCGATGTAGGCGCCGGTGCGGACGGCGGGCCGGGTTGTTTGCGCTTTGGCGGGCTGGACGGGGTGGACTTGTGCCGGCCCGCTTGGCGTGGGGACGGGCTGCGGTGGGGGCAGCTCGGAGACAGGGATGAGCCCTTCGCCGGTGTCGATGTAGACAAGCGCCATGAGTTCCTCTTCTCAGCCGGGGATGGAGTGGCTGGTCAGGTTTTGATGATGTAGTTGACGACGAGGTAGGCGGGGGCGTCGAGGGGGTCGTTGCTGTTGCCGGAGCCGCCGTCGGCGGTGGCGGTGTTGTTGAAGAAGCGGGTGCCGGAGCCGGAGGAGGCGACGTTGTCGGAGCCGGTGTCGCCGAGGAACTGGTTGCCGCCGGGTGGGGTGTGCGAGTGCGGGGTGTGCCGGTGCTTGGGGCGGCGATACTGCTCGCTGACGCCGTCGTTGTTGCCGAGGGTGGAGACGTCGGTGTGGCCGCCGGAGGCGGCGTAGCCGACGGGGACGCGGCCGCGCAGGTCGGGCAGGTTGAACGTGCTGGTGCCGTCGCCGGCGCCGTAGCTGGTGCCGATCACGGCGAAGAGGGCGTCGTAGAGGGTGCGCGAGACGGCCGAGCCGTCGCAGAGCAGCCAACCCTCGGGCGCGGTCGCGGCCCCGTACTGCTCGATCACGCCGGGCGGTGCCACCTCGGTCGAGGCGCCGACCGCCTCCCAGCCGGTGTTGAAGGTCACTCCGGTCGTCTTGGCGTAGAGGCTGCTGGTCGAGCCGGTGTTGTCGCGGCGCATATACAGCGACCCCTGCGGCGCGTAGACGCTCCCCTCCGGGGAGCCGTCCCCGTGCAGCAGCTGCGGGATCCCCGTCGGCCGCGGGAACGGCTGCGCCGCATCCGAGACGGTGATCTTGCCCGAGTTGTAGAGGTTGTTGAGCGCGTCGGCGACCGCGTCGTTGGTCAGATACAGCGACGTGTCGGAGGTGTCGTCGACAGTCAACGTCTCGCCGACGCCGGCGTCCAGGTGCAGCGGCCCGAACCAGTAGTCGTTGTTGGTCTGGTTGGTAACCAGCATGCGGGGCTCCTTCCCTCTGCCCAGGCGGGGTGAAGTTCGACAACGCCTGCCCAGCGGGCCGTGCGGCGGCCCCGGTCGATCTCGGGATGATGTCCGGCTCAAGCGCGCCCCTCGCACCGACTGGAAGCTCTTGCCTCGTACCCCGATACGGTGCGCGCACCGGCAAGCTACCCCCGACCCGCGGTCGCGTCCATCGCTCGACCGAGGGTTTCTCCGCCAACAGTCAGCGCCGCCTGCGCACCGATGAACGCGTCACAGCTCGAGCCCAAGGCCAGGCGGGGTCCCAGCTACATCCTGGTGGGCGCCTTCGCGCGGGTGATCGTCGGCGCCGACGAGATCACCCGCGGCGTCGACCTCACCCCCTCCACCCGAGAGGAGAACCTGCGCCGCCTCGACCAAGCCCTCGCCCAGATGAACGCCCGCCGCCCCGACGGCCGCGAACCCAACATCCAGGGAACCGACTACAGCCGCGACCCGGTCGTCGAGCTCGTCACCGACTACGGCCAGGTGAAAGTCATCCCCGAGCCGGCCGGCACCCGCGGCTACGACGACCTCCGCCGCGACGCCGAACGCCAACCGATCGGGCACGGCCTCCGCCCCTCCGTCGCCTCCGAACGCGACCTCGCCCGCATGCTCGCCGGCCTCAACCGCGCAGAAGACATCCACAAACTCCTCGACATGCGCCGCCTGATCGAACTCGGACACGAACTCCACCGCGGCCCCACCATCGAGCGCTGACTTTAGGGTCTATCCCGGAAGGTCCGGCAGGGACCCGATCTCCGGCCTCGAAGTGCTCGGTAGCTGACCCGCTACCGAGGAGGAGATGATGGGCTTGGTCGTCAGTGACGACGGTTGGCGGATGCCGAATTGGCTGTGGGCGCGGATCGTGCCGGTGCTGCCGGCGCCGCCGCCGCATCCGTTGGGCTGTCACCGGCCGCGCGTGCCCGACCGTGATGCGATGGACGCGATCCTGCTGGTGCTGCGGACCGGGATGCAATGGAACGCGCTCAACGCGACCGGGATCTGCTCGTCGAGCTCGGCACACCGGCGTTTCCAGGAGTGGGAGCAGGCCGGCGTTTTCCACGAGATCTGGCGGCAGGGGTTGTTGGAGTACGACAAGGTGGTCGGGATCGACTGGGCCTGGCTGGCAGCCGACGGCGCGATGACCAAGGCGCCTTTGGGCGGCCCGAAGACCGGCCCCAACCCCACTGACAGAGCTAAAAAAGGGCGAAACGTTCGGTTCTCAGCGAGGGAGCGGGGGTCCCGGTCGGGCTGGCGCACGACGGCGCCAACCGCCAGGACCAGCCGCTCCTCGAGCCGACCCTAGAGAGCATCCCGATCGAGCGGCCCGAGCCAACCCCGGAGCGGCCGCAGGGGCTATCGCCTCGACCGCGGCTACGACTCACCGCCGATGCACCGGCTCGCGCGCGCACACGGTTACACGCCGCACATCCGCGCCCGCGGCGAGGAAATCAAGCTCAAGGCGCGCATCCCCGGCTGGCGCGCCCGCCGCTGGGTCGTCGAGGCCACCCACTCCTGGCTGAACCGAAACCGCGGCATCCTCATCCGCTGGTGCAAGAAAGACGAAAACCACCTCGCACTCCTCCAACTCGCCTCCGGCCTGATCGCCTTCAAGAAAGCGCGCGCGCGCACTACTCGCCGCCACCCAACCGGGATAGGCCCTAAGCGCCGAGCCCGCTGCGGGTCCGTGAAAGTGCCGTCCGGACAAGGGTCTAGCGGCGGGGGATATGTCGGATGATTTCGACGACGCGGCCCTGGATCTCGGCCGCGAGGACTGCGCCCCAGAGGCGGGAGTCGCACGACTGTTTGCGGTTGTCGGCCATGACGAAGTAGGCGTCCTTGGGGACGTGCCAGCTGCCGGAGCGGTGGTCGCGCTCGCGGGAGGGGACGTACGGCTCGGGGAGCGTGTGCCCGTTGATCGAGATCACGCCCTCGTGCTCGGTCACGTGTTCGCCGGGGAGGCCGATCACGCGTTCCCCTCGTTCGCCCTGGCCGCAAGAGCGCTTGGCCGCTCGGGGCAGCAGGAAGGAGATGATGTCGCCGCGGCGGATCTGCCTCGCCCCGGATAGCTCGAGCAGGATCAGGTCGCCGTAGCGGCCGGTGCAGCCAGGGCCGGGGCGGGCGCACCGGATCGCCGGCTCCATCACGGCCATGCGTGTCGTGCCCGCCTCGTAGGGGTAGGCGACGTGGCGGACCGGCGGCCCGACCGGGTCGCTGCCGCCGCGCGCGGGCCGGATGATCTCCACCACCTTGCCCAACACCAGCGAGTCGGGGAGCGGCCCCCAGTAGCGGGAATCGCAGGAGATCTTGCGGTTGTCGCCGGCCACGAACAGCGACCCCTTCGGCACCAGCCAGCTACCCGAATGGTTCTCGCGCTCGCGCTTCGGGACATACGGCTCCTTCAGCACGTGCCCGTTGATCGAGATCACCCCGTGTCGCTCGACCACCCGGTCGCCAGCCAGACCGATCACCCGCTTGATCGTCGAACCAGGCCCCGGCTTGCAGATACCGGTGGCAGCAGCCGGATCGCGGAAGTCGATGATGTCGCCTCGCCGCACGCCGCGCATCCCCGACTTCGCCTCCAGCAGCCCGTCGGGTCGCTTCCCCAGGCAGGACGGGTCGGCCGGGTCCGCGCAGTGGATCGTCGGCTCCATCGAGCCCGACGCCACAATCGCGTACACATAGCGGAAGCGAACCCGTTTCACCGGCGGTCCCACCCTTCGCGTACGACTCGACGCTGACCCCGCCAGCAGCCCCACCGCGGCCGTCACGACCGACACCAGGAGCAGCACGCGATGAAGTAATGACCAGTGTGTCCGTGGAGGCGAGCGGTGCGAATCCACCTCAGGTCGCGCCCCTGAAGCAGCCGGGCGGGTGAGCGGGGTCACGCATCTCGAGGTGCCTCCGCGAGGGACGGGTCACGCTCGTAATCTAGTCTTCGACGAACCAGCCGCCACCTACGCCGCTGGGGGCTCCTTGCCCAAACTCTTCCGAGAATCCGCTGCCTGGGCCTCCCGTGTCGACACTGCGCGGGTTGATGCGCGCCTGGATTCGCTCTTGAGCCTGTTTGATCGCCTCTCCCGGCTGTAGCCAGCCGTCCGATGCCTTCTTCGCTGATTCGTGTGCCTCCTTGATGTGGCGGGCTGGCTCGTATTGCTGGGCGATCCCCGACAGCTCCTTCTGCATCCAGGGCGGGTAGTACAGCCACGTTCTGGGCGAGACGGGCGGAGGGGCCGATGCGGCTCGGGACTGAAGCTGCCGGGAGGGGACACCTGCCGCGTTGTGTGCGGCGGGAGCGCTGTTATTGGCGGCGTGGGTGGGCTGGATCGGGTGCGGTTTCGCATTTGTGCTCGTGCTGTGAGTCGGGGATGGCGGCCGTGGCGGCGGCGGGGGCGGGGCTGTGTGGGCTGTTTCCCAGCTGGCTTTGATTGCGGTCCGGTCGTCGGCGGGTAGGCGGTTCCAGGTTGCTTGGCTGATCCCGTACAGCGACCCCTGCGGCGCGTAGACGCTCCCCTCCGGGGAGCCGTCCCCGTGCAGCAGCTGCGGGATCCCCGTCGGCCGCGGGAACGGCTGCGCCGCATCCGAGACGGTGATCTTGCCCGAGTTGTAGAGGTTGTTGAGCGCGTCGGCGACCGCGTCGTTGGTCAGATACAGCGACGTGTCGGAGGTGTCGTCGACAGTCAACGTCTCGCCGACGCCGGCGTCCAGGTGCAGCGGCCCGAACCAGTAGTCGTTGTTGGTCTGGTTGGTAACCAGCATGCGGGGCTCCTTCCCTCTGCCCAGGCGGGGTGAAGTTCGACAACGCCTGCCCAGCGGGCCGTGCGGCGGCCCCGGTCGATCCTCGGGATGATCTCCGGCTCAAGCGCGCCCCTCGCACCGACTGGAAGCTCTTGCCTCGTACCCCGATACGGTGCGCGCACCGGCAAGCTACCCCCGACCCGCGGTCGCGTCCATCGCTCGACCGAGGGTTTCTCCGCCAACAGTCAGCGCCGCCTGCGCACCGATGAACGCGTCACAGCTCGAGCCCGAGGCCGGGCGGGTCGCGTTCGAGCTTGATCGCCGGATTGCGGCGCGTCCGTTGCGGCTCGAGCGGGGGTGTGAGTTCGCCGCGTTCTCGGGCGAGCGCGAGCGTTTTCGAGTGCTGGGCGAGTCGTTCCAGTCGCAGCTCGGTGTCTCGGCGCAGCCGTTCGGCCTTGGCCTCGGCGCGCGCGAGCAGTTTCCGGTGGTCGGTGATCTCGGTTTCGAGGCTGCTGCGTCGGTCGCGGTTCCACCAGCGGAGCTGCTGCAGCTGGCGTTCGGCGGCGGCGAGCCGTCCGCTCGTGCGCTCGAGATCGCGGTTGAGCTGCTTTTGTTGCTGGGCGTAGTAGTTGAGGATCGTGTCGCCTCGGTATCGGCCCTGGTCGAGCGCGAGCGGCTCGGCAGCCGGGCGTCGCAGGGCGCGGGCGACGCGCTCGGCCGGGGCGAACGGGTCGGGCTGGCGCAGCGGCGTCTCGCGTTCCAGCAGGTCGCGGTCGGCGAGGTAGAGGCGGGTCTGGAGGCGCGCGCGGCTGCAGGCTGCGTAGCCCCACTCCTTGAGGGCGCCCTGGTCGTGCAGGAAGACGTAGGCGCGGTCGAGGGTGAGGCCCTGGGCGGCGTGGCCGGTGAGCGCGTAGCCGTAGTCGAGATGCTCGGCGGCGTAGCCAAACGGGATGTGGTGGACGGTCTGCGTTTGGTCGCGCACGATGAGCGCGTCTTTCTCGAGGCTGATGACGGCTGCACGCATGCCGTTGCGAAGGCCGAGCCGGCCGTCGTTTCTGCGGCAGAGGACCTGCTCGCCGATGCGGTACTCGCGCTCGCCCAGCGTGACGGCGCCGCGGCCGAGTCGGCGGTCGCGGAGCATGAGCGCATGCGCTCCCTGGTTGAGGTCGTCGACGTCTGCGCGATGGTAGGCGAGCATCACGTTGCGGGTGGGGCTGCGGCGCGCCTCCCGCCACCAGTCTGCGAGCAGCCGCTCCTTCGCCGCCGTCGGGTTGTCGTCGACGGCGAGACGGCCGCGGCGGGCGGCGTGCGCGAGATAGGGCTCCGGATCGCCGGCGCGCATCCGGGCGAGTGCTTCGCGTTCGCGCGGGTCGCGCTGGCGGCGGTTCTGGTCGAGCTCGATGGTGCCCAGGAGGTCGCAGAGCGCCTGGTAGAGCCCGCCGGCGCCGACGGCGGGCAGCTGGGCCGGGTCGCCGACCAGCAGCAGCTTCCCCTCCGCCCGGTCGACGGCGTGGAGAAGCGGGGCGAGCACGCGCGTCTCCGCCATCCCCGCCTCGTCCACCACCAGCACACAACCGCGCGGCAGGCCGCCCTCCCGGTAGGTGTCGAGGAGGAGCCGGTGCAGGGTGCGGCTCTCGATGCCGGTCGCGGCCTGCAGCTCGTCGGCAGCGCGACCGCTCGGCGCCGCCCCCAACACCGTGACGTCAATGCCGCGGTACGCCTCCGCGAGCGCCCGCAAAGCGAGCGTCTTCCCCGAGCCGGCAACGCCGACGACGCAGACGACCCGATCCGAGCGGCAGGCCGCCGCGTGCACGAGCATCCGCTGTTCGCTCGTCAGCTCGTGGTCGGTGGTCATCAGTGCCTTCGCGAGCGGCCGCCGCTCCGGCGCCGGCACCGAGACATGCCGGCCAGCGAGGGCGAGCTCGACCGCCTCCCGCTCCACCCGGAGCAGCTCCCGGGTCGTGAACCGCGCCGGCCGCCCAGGCTCCTCCTGCGCCTCGACGAGCTCGACGCCGGGGAAACGCGACAGCTCCTCCGCGAGCTCCAGCACCTCAGCCACGCTCCCGCCCGCAGGCAGCGCGCCCGCGACCGCCTGCACGAGCTCGGGCGTAGTGAAGGTCGTCTGCTTCTCGAGTCAGGCCCTCCCTGCCGAGCACTCCCGCGGCCAGCTGTTCGAGCTGGACACGATCTCGCTCGATTGGTCGCACGTGGAGGAGCGCGTCGAGCTCGCGGCGGCCGAGGCCGTGCTCGGCCGCGCGCGCCTGCCACTCCTCGCGCAGCCGCGGCAGGTCGACCTGCTCCTTCGCCTCCCGCGTCGCAAGCGCCGCAACACGCGAGGCGGCGAAGCCCTCGGTCCCGAGCGCCTCCATGTGCTCAACCAGCGACTGCCTGCGGGTCGAGAACGCCCGGACCGCCTCCTCCGACACGCCCCGGAGCTCGCCCATCCCCTTCACCGGCTCCGTCCACTCGACGCCAAGCCGCAGCGAGAGCTCACGGCGGATGTGTGCCTCGTACAGGTAGCCCGCCGCGAGCCGGTACGTCTTCAGGATCGCCTCCCCGTCCAGCGCCCGCCACTCGCCGTCGCTGGCTCTCGTCATGTTGGCGACCACCACGTGTGTGTGCAGGTGCGGGTCCTGGGCACGGCTCGTCCGGTGCCGGAAGGCCGCCGCCACGAACCCCTCGCCGTGCTCGCGGATCGTGCCGCCCTTGCCGCGACGCACCACGCACGCCTCCCGCTCCAGATAGGCGAGCGCTGCCTGCCAGGAGGCCTCGTGCGCCTCGCTGACCTGCCGCCGCACCTGCTCGTCGTCAGTGAGCGCGTGCAACAGGCTCACGCTCTTCGGACACGAGAACACAAGATCGAAGCCCGACACCGGCGTGAGCACCTGCGGCTCCTCCCGCCACTCGCCCGACCCGACGTCGAGCCTGCGCCTGGTGATCGTCCGCGCCCGCACCGGCGAACGAAGCCGCTCCCCGTCCCCCGGGTTGACGCCACGCAGCAGCGTCCCCAAATCCTCATCGCCGACCACACCGACCAGCCCCAGACCCGCCGCGACGCCGCCGGCCCAGATCCCCGGCGACTCGCCCCGACCCGCGTAATAGTCATCCAGACCCCGAGCGACCTGCTGCTCGTAATAGGCCTCCTGACCCAGCGACAACTTCGCCACACTCAACATCCCGCCACCCCACCCAACCCCAGACAGGCAGAGACGTAGATGCACCCAAGGTGCGGAGCACGTTGTTCGTTCTGTAAACAGACAACAACTCCATGCAACACTGATGCAACAGCAGGCACGCAGAAGCGCGCATCTGCCGGCAGACCAGCGCCGTTCGCGATCTGAACAACTCCCTGCATAACGGCATTTTTCGCAGCGGATCCGCAAACCTCGCAAGAGCGTCGAAACCGCTTTGGGAGCAGGAGGCCGACGGTTCGAATCCGTCCGTCCCGATCTCTTCGGGGGTGGGGCAACATGCCGCTCAAGCGGCCGCCGCGGCGACAGCCGCCGCCACCTTGCGCGCGGCGATGCTGCCGTCTCGGAGCTGGCCGCCCAGCGTCGGGACGAAGCCGACGAACCAGAGGCCGGGCAACGCAGGCTCTCCGTCCGTCCGCAGCGGCAGCCCGCCCGGCCCGAGCACGTCGAGATGTCCGACCAGCGGCTCGAGCCCGGCCCGGAATCCCGTCGCGGCGATCACCGCGTCCGGCGCGACTCTCGTCCCGTCGGCGAGGAGGACGTCGGCGCCGGCGAAGCCCTCGACCGCGGAGACGACCTCGACCTGCCCTCGCCGGACCGCGTCGACGATGCCGACGTCGAGGATCGGCACGGTCCCCGTGGCGATGAACGCGCTGCGCAAGCCGCGCTCCGGCCGCGGCAAGCCGTACGGCGCGAGATCCGGGATCGCAGCGCGCCGCATCGCCAGCGAGAGCGGATCGACCCAGTCCGGCCCCAGCTTCCGGATCGCCATCCCGATCAGTTGCGCCGGGATGCCGGCGGTGGCACGCCGGACGATCTGCGGCGGCGTCCTGACCGAGAGCCGCGTGCGGGCGGCGCCGCCCTCTGCGAGGTCGGTCGCTATCTCGGCGCCCGAGTTTCCGGCCCCGACGACGAGGACGTCGCGGCCGCGATACGGCTCGAAGCTCCGATACGCGGACGAGTGGACGAGCTCGCCCGGGAAACCGTCCCGGCCGGGCCAGGCGGGGATCCTGGGCGCGCTGTTGTAGCCGGTTGCGACGATCGCCGTCCGGGCGCGCACGGCTCCCGCGCTCGTCTCGAGCCGCCACGCGTCGTCCTCTCGCTCGATCCGCTCGACGCGCGCTCCCGTGCGCACTTCGAGCCGCTCGGCCGTCGCGTAGTCGTGGAGGTAGGCGCGCAGGTCGTCGCGTCGTACCCAGCGGCCGCAGCCGCGCGGAATTCTTCGCCCGGGCAGCCCGGAGAGGAGTCGCGGCGTGTGCAACCGCAACCGGTCGTATCGCTCTCGCCAGGCCGCACCCGGCTCGGGTCCGCCTCGAGGACGAGCGCGTCGAAGCCGCGCCTGCGCAGGAGCGCCGCGGTCGCGAGACCCGCCGAGCCGGCGCCGACGATCGCGATCTCCCGGGTCTCCACGACGTCAACCGCCAGGCCGCACGAGGCCGGCCACCTGCTCGTCCTCGAGGAAACGCAGGAGATAGGCCGCGAACACGAAGAAGAACACGGTCGCCTCCTCGGACGCCATCGTCACGCCGGCGATCTGCTGGTCGGCCAGGGGTGCGGGGCCCCAGGTCCGGGGCGCGTGGACGTAGAAGGGGTAGATCGCGCGCGGGATGAGGGCGAGCAGGAGCCCGAGCGGCGACGCGAGGACGAACGCGGCAAAGAGGTAGGCGGCCTTCAGGCCCGCCGATCCGGTCCCGTGGATCACCGGCCACCAGACGCACACGCCGGCGGCGAGGTAGCCGAGGTGCTCCAGATGGAGGATGGAGTGCGGGTGCTCGAGCGCGACGTCGTAGATCCACGGCAGGTGCCAGACGTAGTAGGTCGCAAGCCACAGCGGGAGAGCGACGAGGGGGCGGAAGAGCGGGAAGCCGGAGGCGCGGGCCGCGGTCGTGCGTGGCACGGCGAGCAGGAGTAGCGCGGGCACCCACTCGGCGAGCAGGACGTTCTGGAGCAGGTGGGCCCACAGGAACGTGTGGTTCGCGAGCGGCTCGAGCTCGGTCGCGAACGCGGCGGCGACGAGGACGACGGCGAGCGCGCCGGCCGCGACCCGGCTCCGCGAGAGCCGCCCGCGTCGACCCGCGAGCACGAGCCCGAGTGCGAGCGCAGGAGCGAGACCGACCGCCTCGGCCGACGGGTGCATCCCGCTAACCTAGCCGGGCAGCTGCGGGTGTAGCTCAATGGTAGAGCCCCAGCCTTCCAAGCTGGTTATGCGGGTTCGATCCCCGCCACCCGCTTCTTCTTCTTCTTCGCGGTCCACGGCAACACCTTCTCGGTCGCCCCATGAGCCGAGAAATCCGAAACGGGGAGCTCAGACTCACCGCGGCCGCCTACCGCGTCCCCTGACCGACTCCGGTCTCGTGCGCGTACGCGTACGATCGCGAGGAGAACAAGTCCCATAGATCGCGAGGAGACCAAGTCCCATAGCGGGACGAGCGTTTCGAGCGGAACGAGCGCCCGCGACCGCGAGGCTCCGTGGCCCACACGGGCTGCCCTCGTCTGATGCGGTTCGTCTCGGGCGGGCAGCGGTCAGTCGAGCATCGGCTCGGCGGCCGGCGGGCGCTCGGCCGGCGCTGCCGCGCCCGCCCGCGCAACCTGTGCCGGCCTGACGAGCAGTGCGACCGCGAGCGCCCCGACTGCGAGGCAGCCTGCGCATGCGAGCAGCGTCACGTCGAGTCCCGACGCGAACGCGCTGCGGGCAGCTTCCACGACCTCGGCGCGGTCGGCCGGCCCGGCGAGGGCGGAGGCCGCCGGGTCCCCCCCGAGGCCACTGCGGCGGCGAGCCCGTGAGGAGCGGTCGGCAGGAGCTCGGGTATCCGAGCCGCCACCCGACTCTGGAGCAGCGCCCCGAGCGCCGCGACACCGATCGTGATACCTCCGATCCGGAAGGTGTTGTTGATCTCCGACGCCATTCCGGCCCGGTGCGGCGGCACGACTGCGAGCGCGAGATGCCCGATCGCCGGGTTCGCAAAGCCGATCCCGATCCCGCAGACGACCAACCCCGGCAGGAGCACGGTCCAGCGCGAGTGCGCGCCGACGCCGTACATCAGCAGTAGGCCGACGAACACGAGAGCGAGGCCGACGCGAGCATCGGCCCGGCCGGGACGCTGGACGCGATCCGTGACGCGAGGACTGGGACGTGGAAGATGAACGCAGTCGGCGGCAGCAGCCGCAGTCCTCCCTGGAACGGCGAGTAGCCGAGGATGTTCTGGAGATAGAGCGTCAGGAACGGCCAGAGCGCGAACATTCCCGCCCCGATCGCGAAGGTGCCGAGCGAGATGCCCGAAAGGCCGGGCTGCGCAGGAGCGAGTAGGTCGAGCACGAGCCAGCGCCTGCGGCAACTCGACGGCGGCGAATGCGGCGAGGAGTACGGCCGCTCCGGCGAGGACACCGAGGATGGTCGTGCTCGTCCAGCCGTCGTCGTTTCGGCGTAGAACGCGTAGACGAACAAGATCCCCTGAAAGACGAGTCGGTCATCGAGCGGCTTGAGGTTTTTTTTTTTTTTTTTTTTTTTTTTTTTTTTTTTTTTTTTTTTTTCCCCCCCTCCTCCACGGCGGTCGCCCAGTGGCGCAGCCCGCGGTACCAGGTCTGGCTTTGGAAGTCCTAACTCAGTCGGCGAGCAGCAGCGCGTGCAGTCGCTCCCAGACGCCCGCCCTGCCAGGCGGTCATGTCGCAGCCGAAGCCAAGCTCCTGCGGCAGGTGCTCCCAGCCGACCCCGGTGTGGAACACGAACAAGATCCCCTGAAAGACGAGTCGGTCATCGAGCGGCACTTGAGGGCACGGGTCCCTGCCCACCTGTCAGGCGTATAGCTCGCGGTCGTGCTCGTTGACCTGGATCTGGAGGCCGTTCGGGTCCTGCAGGACGATCGAGCGGCCGAACGCCTCGTCGGCGATCCCGCGTGCGACTGCGGCGACCGCCAGCCGCTCAGCGGCGCACGTGTTCCTGCCCACCTGTCAGGCGTATAGCTCGCGGTCGTGCTCGTTGACCTGGATCTGGAGGCCGTGCTCGGCGACCATCGACAGCTCGATCCTTCGGGTCCTGCAGGACGATCGAGCGCCCCGCCTTGCCATCCCCGGCCGTGTGAGCGCGTTGCCCACCGCGCCCTCGCCCGCTTTCAGCTCCGTCCAGCCGTGGCTGCGGCTCTGGAGGTCAACCTCGAAGCCGAGTTTTTTTTTTTTTTTTTTTAAAGGCCGAACGCCTCGTCGGCGATCCCGCGTGCGACTGCGGCGACCGCCGCCAGCCCGCTCGTAGAAGGCGACGGACTCGTCCATGTCACGTAGACGATCGGCATCAAGATCACGCCCTAGCACTTCCTGATAGCAGCAAGATCTCGACCACGCCGACAGCGACTTGCCTTGGTTCCACCGCCCGGTGCTTGATCGCCGGATCAGCTCCGGCGGGAGATAAAAAAAAAAAAAAAAAAAAAAAAAAAAAAAAAAAAAAAAACGCTCCAGCGGCTGCTCGGCGACCATCGACAGCTCGATCCGCCCCGCCTTGCCGTCCCCGAAAAAAAAAAAAAAAAAAAAAAAAAAAAAAAAAAAAAAAAAAAAAAAAAAAAAAAAAAAAAAAAAAAAAAAAAAAGATACGTTGAACTGCTGCTTCTCATCACTCATGCCGACATGCTAGTAAGCTATGTAAGCTTGCCGTCAAGCTAGCAAGTCGGCGGCCGCGCGCGACGGGTCATTCCAGCTTGAATCCGTTCGTCTGTCCGCCTCATCACACTGCGATCCAACCTCGAAAAAAAAAAAAAGGAGGGAGCGTCGCCGGCGGAGCTCCTCGGCGTCGCGGAGACGGCCTTCATCACAGGCGGTGTCCCCGCAGTTCCTCGGCGTGCGGCTGATCGACGAGCTGCGGTGACGCGCCCCTCGGCCGGTCTTCGGCGAGCGGGCGAGCGGTGATAGAACTCCGGCCGAGGATCCTCGCAATCGACCACATCACCATGACCGCGCCGCCCGGTTCGGGCGCGGAGATACGCGCCTTCTACGGCGACGTGTTCGGCCTCGAGGAGATGCCGAAGCCGGAGACGGTGCCGGACGGCTGCTGGTTCCACGCGGGCACGCAAGAGCTGCACGTGACCTACGAGGAACCCTTCCACCTGCTGCGGTTCGCGCACCCGAGCTTCATCGTCGACGACCTGCCGGCGCTGGTCGCCCGGCTGCGCGCCGCCGGCGCCGAGCCGACCCCGGACGAGATGATCGCGGGCCTCGAGCGCGCGTTCACCGCGACCCCTTCGGCAACCGCTTCCAGCT
The DNA here is from genome assembly GCA_963762675.1 of uncultured Thermoleophilia bacterium. GTDB lineage: Bacteria > Actinomycetota > Thermoleophilia > Gaiellales > Gaiellaceae > Palsa-739. The sequence goes on from CAVXLS010000004.1 coordinate 134,603, forward strand.
GCGCCAAGCCTGACGGCCGAGGCTGCGGAGCTCGCATCGGCGGGCGCAGGTCAAGCCTCGAAGCCGAGCTCGGCCGGCAGGTGCCGCCACGCGATCCCGGTGTAGAGGGCAAACACGACTCCCTGACCCCCTCCCGGCTCGCCGGCGTCGCCCGCTCGACGGCGTACGGGATGAGCGAAGAGGACGTCGAGAAGGCGACTGGGACTCCTCGATTCACGCACGTAGATCGATCCAACCGACTGCATCAGGAGATCACGCTGTCGCTCCTTCCTCGATCCGGAAGGTGCACACCTCGCCGCGCTGCGGCGGCTGGGCGCCTTCGCGGGGCGAAGCGTCCTCGAGATGGGCTGCGGCGACGGCCGGCTCACGCTCGGCATCGCCCGTGACGCCGGCGCGTGCTCGCCTTTCGATCCAGCGCCGACGCGAGCGACTTGCCAAGAGTCGCGCTCCGCCCGACGAGCTGGCTGAGCGCTGGCGTACCGGATCAGCTCCGGCAGGGAGATAGAGCTCGAGCCGCACTCGTTCGATCTCGTCTGCTTCTCCTGATCACTCTGATGAGTCGATCCGGAGGACATCTAGTACGTCCTGGGTCAGATGGTCGCAGCCGTCAAGCCGGCGGGCATGTGCTCGACCTGCAGCCGATCCGACGCGACGCGTCATTCCAGCTCGAAGCCGTTCGTCTGCGAGATCAGACGGCGAGCCACCTCTTCATCGGCGCCGACGCCGCGACCGCCGCCGTCGACGACCTCGTGTGCGTCGGCGTGCTGATCGAGGAGGCGATCGACGATCACGACGTCCGCGAGCACTACGACGACGAGCTCGCCGAGGTCGCCGCCTACGCAACCAAGCGTCGGCACCTTCCGAGTACGAACTGGCCCGGGCTGTGCGCTCGCACGCCCGTGTGCAGTCGGTGAGCGATGCCGCCTCCGCCGGCTGCGCGTGCGCTGTATAGATGGCAACTGTCTGCCTCACGCAGCGACATCGCTCGCGGGGGAACTGCTGGTCAGCGGGCGGTCCCCGGGCGTGCCGCACTGGTCGAGTTCGTAAAACAACTTGACGACCTACGGTTCGGTCTGTATAGTCAAACCGCTTTACCAAATACGCGAGAGGAGGATCCACGATGGCAACGAGCACGCGTGAGGAGATCAGGGTGGGGGAGCTGGCGATTCGCTTCCTGGTCGAGGGCGAGCAGTCGGCCGGGTCGGTCGCAGTCTTCGAGTTCGACTGCCCACCGGCTCGAAGGTCGCGGCCGCGCACAGTCACGACGGCTACGAGGAGACGATCTACGGCCTCGAGGGCGTCCTGACCTGGACGGTCGAGGGTGCGACGGTCGACATCGGCCCCGGCGAGGCGCTTTGCATCCCGCGCGGCGCCGTCCACCACTTCGAGAACACCGGCGACGTCGACGCCAGGCAGCTCGCGGTGGTCAGCCCCGGCATCCTCGGCCCCGACTACTTCCCGAAGTTGCGGCCGTCCTCGACGCCGCGGCCGGCGGACCGCCCGACCTCGCGGCGATCGCTGCGGTGATGAGGCGCCACGGGCTTACCCCGGCGCGCTGACGGCGCAGGAGGGACGACTCATGTCCGTGCTGATGGAATCGGTGCCTGCCGGGAGACTCGGGCGACCGGCCGCGGCGTCCCCGCAGCGCATCCTCGCCGTCGAGTTCCGGTCGCCCGACGGCCGGCACTGGAACGCCATCGGCGGCGGTGCGACGGCTGCGGCGGCGATCCGGTGCGCGCGCGAGAGCTGCCCCGACGCCGTGACCTGGGACGCGGTCCGCTGGAACGATCTGTATGGCGAGTAGCGACGGGACACGGGCCCGCTCTCAGGGGCGGGTCTCCGCTCTCGCGCAGGCGGGCGCCGGCGTCGACGCGGGCGGGGCCGTCGTCTCGATCGCCGACGGGGAGCCGATCGTCCGAAGCGGGGTGCGCGAGATCGGCGTCCTCGTCGCGCGCGACGACGTCACGATCATCCACGCTCGGTGCGCCGCCGGCGAACGGGTGGCCCGCCCGCACGTCCACCACGAGCACACCGACGCCTTCTACGTGCTCGAGGGCGAGCTGACCTTCGAGATCGGGAGCGAAGCAGAGACGGTCGCGGTCGGCGCCGGCGGATTCGTCGCCGTCCCACCGCAGGTGGCCCACGCCTTCCGCAACGCGAGCGACCGCCCCGCACGCTGGCTCACCATCCACGCGCGCGACGGCGGCTTCGCCGCGTTCATGCGCGGCGTGCGCGACGGCGTCGAGGTCGAGTGGGACATCTCCCCGGTGCCTGCCGGGGTGGTCTGTCGGCACGCGACGCGGTCGTCAGCCTCGTGGGCGGCGGCGCGCGGGAATCCGAGAATCGGCCCTGCCGGGTGAGGTGCGCGTTGCCCGACGTGTGCGTCGTGGAATGGCTGCTTCGCGAGCGAAGTCCTGTTCTGCCGTTCCGTCGTGGACACCACGGGGTCGACTCGTTCCTCGTGATCGAGGGCGAGGTCGGGGCGACGCTCGCAGGGGGAACGCAGAGCGTTCGCCGGGGCACGCTCGTCTCGGTCCCGTGCGGCGCGGAGCACGTGCTGGAGGCTCGCGGGCCCGACCCCGCGCGCGTGCTGGGCATCCACACGCCCGACGGCGGCCTGGCCGCCCGTCTCCGGCGTGTCTGCGAATCAGTGCCGTGACACCCGACGTGCGAGGTGCATCCGGTACTCCTCGCGGCTCAGGGGGTTCGGCGTCGTCCGCGTCGGATCGCCGGCTCGTCGCTCACCGGGCGATAGTCGCCCGCGCGGGCGGGAAGGAGCTCGGCGATGCCCGTCGTCAGCGCTTCGACGCCCGCGCCCGTGGCCGCCGAGCCGAAGAAGACGGGATGCACGAGCATCCTCTTCGTCTGCGCGGCGAGGGCGTTTCGCAGCCTGGCATACGGGACACCAAGCCTCGTCCTCGACGTAGGCGGCGAGGATTCCGTCGTCGCGCTCGGCGAGCGCCTGGGCCAGCCGAGTGCGAAAGCCGACGTCGCCCTGGTTCCAGACCGTGAACCCGGCGGCACGCGTACCGAGATCGTGCGCCTGTCCCATGGGGACGACTGCCGGTGTCGAGGCGCTCCGCGACCGCCTGCAGCACCCGTTGGTCGTCTGCTCCGGCGCGATCGATCTTGTTCACGTAGAGCAGCGTCGCAATACGCAGCCGTTGCAGCGCCCGCATCAGGACGGGCGTCTGCGACTGCACGCCCTCGACCGCAGAGATCACCGCACGACCCCGTCCAGCACGCACGGCGGCCTGACGACCGCCCGCGACCGCAGGCCTCACGTCTCGGGTGGGGCGAACGCGTCTGCAAGTCGCTTCGGGGCGGCCAGCAGCCACGAGTCCACGAGGAACTCGCGCAGGTCGTCCTTCGACGCGTCCAGTCGCAGGAGCATCGCGGGCCAGCCGTGGTAGTGCGGCGTCTCGAAGAGCACGTCCGAGCGCGCCTCCAGCAGGAACGGCTTCTCGTCGAGGTCGCACTTGACGACGATCGCGTCCGGGCGGGTGCGAAGCGCCGCGACGAACTTTCCCCGCACCTTCAGCGTCGGGCGTCCATAGGACGTGGTCTCCTCGATCTCGGGCAGCTCGCCCGCGACCTCGAGGACCTCCGCCCACGGAGCATCGGACGCCCGCGTCGAGCTCGACGCGCTCGATCACGACGTCGTCGCGTGGGCGGTCGCGATGGTCGGTTTCCGACGCCGCGATGTCGTCCACGACGTCCATCCCGCCGGCAACCTGGCCGAACACCGTGTGCTTGCCGTCGAGCCACGGACACGCCTCGGCGGTGACGATGAAGAACTGGCTGCCGTTCGTGTTCGGCCCCGCGTTCGCCATCGCGAGGGCACCACGGACGACGCCGTGGTCGTTGATCTCGTCCGCGAACGTATAGCCGGGCCCTCCCGAGCCGCTGCCCGTCGGATCGCCGCCCTGGATCATGAAGTCCGGGATGACTCGATGGAAGGTGACGCCGTCGTAGAAGCCCTCGCCGGCGAGAGGCGGAATGCTCCACCGTCTTCGGCGCGTGCCTCGTCGAAGAGCTCGAGGAAGATCGACCCGCGATTCGTGTGCAGGGTTGCGGTGGACACGTCGCGAGGACTCTACCCGTGCGAGAATCTTCACGTCCCGGTCGTTGGGATGGCCTCGCATCTCGGTCTGTGCGGCCGCCGTCGCCGCAGCCGCTCTGCTCGCCGGCACGGCACACGCTGCTTCGCCTGCCGCAAAGCACAGTGCGGTCATGTTGCCGCGGCTCGCGCTCGGCATTCTCGACGACATCAACGAGTTCCGCGCCGCGCACAGCCTCGCGCCCGTCCGCGTCTCGGCCGAGCTCACGGCGTCTGCCGCCGAGCACTCGCGGGAGACGGCGTCGATCGGATACTTCGCGCATCGCTCGGCCGACGGCGGGCCCTTCTGGAAGCGGATCGACGGCTACTACCATTCGACGACCTGGAGCGTCTGGTCGGTCGGCGAGAACCTCCTCTGGTCGGCGCCGAGAATCGGGCCGGCGCGCGCGCTCCGCATGTGGAGCTAGTCCGGAGCATCTCGCGAACCTGCTGGCGCCGCGCTGGCGCGAGGTCGGATCTCAGCCGTGCGCGTGGTCGCCGCCCCGGGGTTCTTCGACGGGCGCACGGTCATGATCGTCACCGCCGACTTCGGCGTCCGACGGTAGGAGGACCGGTCGCAGGCGCAGTGCGATGAGGCCCGCAATCGCAGGCCCCACCGGAAGCCAGACGTTGCAGACGCGGTAGGCGAAGACTGCGAGCACCGCGGGCGCGAGAGCGAAGCCCGTCCACGTGAGCGCAAATGGGAGAAGCGCCTCCACCGCACCCGCACCCGCGAGCGGGAGCGTCCGCCGCGTGAGCGCGTAGCCCGTGGCGTAGCCGACGACGAGCTCCGGCACCGACGGTGTCGCGCGGTCGAAGGCGGCGACGCACGCCCACAGCACGAAGACCTCGCTGGCCCAGTAGAGTGACATGCCGGCGATCGCCGCCGCCGCGTGCTTGCGCGGGTGGCGCAGGATCTTGCCGACGACCACGATCCCGTCGAGCGCGGGTGCGAGATGCCTGCCGAAGCGGCCGCGACACACGATTCGGCGAAAGCGGACGGCGAGCAGCGCGAGGAGCGTCCCGACGGGCACGCCGACGGCCCACGAGAGCGTCACGGCCCGCTCGGCGTGAGAGCCGCGAACCAGCAGCAGGAGGCTGCAGGCCAGCGCGCCGCTCGCGAGGACGACGTACTCGAGCGATCCGAGCCCGAGCACACGCACCCGCGCCTCGCGCGGCGGCACGCCGAGGTCGCGGAGCGCCTCCAGGTCGAGCGCAAAGCCGCCCCGAGGGGCGAAGACGCCGAAGCCGGTGGCGACGAGCACGCCCGTGCGCGTCAGCCCGATCCGGAGGCCCCGGTCGACGCGGGCGACCTCGCGGTATGCGAGCACGTAGCCGATGTGCGTCGTCGCTGCGCCGGCGAGCGCGAGCAGCAGCCAGAAGACGTTGACGCCGCGGAGGCGCGTCGCGACCTTGCCGAAGCCGGCCACCCAGGCGACGTCGACGGCGGCGATCAGCGCGAGCGTCGCGCCGATCGCGACGAAGAAGGCGACCTGTCCCGGCCCTTGCTCCAGGTGGTGCGCGCGGATCGCCTTGTCGATGCTCTTGAAGATCGTCACGTCGCGCGTTGACGAGCCGTGAACCCACCTCTGTACGATGCTTCGCCGGAGCGCGTCAAGGCTTCAGTGTGAAGGGGGTTGCAGGGGAGTCGCTCCTGTCCGCCGTCCGGCCCGTGAAGACGAGCGTCGGCGTCAGAGAGGGTAGCTCCGCCGCCGCGGGTCCTCGAGCCGATCGGGCCGGCGGCGGACTCGCGGAAACGTCGGCGATGCTCGACCGAGCGCGCCGGCCCGGCGCGAAGCCGCTGGGGTGCGAGGTCCTCTTCGACTTTCTCACGACCTCGAGAGCGAGCGCGCGCGTTTGTCAGTTCCGGTCCTTCCGACGTCGATCTCCGTCTCGGGTGCACGCTGGGTGTTTCAGAGACGCCGCTGGGTGGCCGGCGGCGGCTTCGCCGCGGTCACGGCGGTGGCCTGCGTGCTCCTGGGGCAGAGGCTGACGCATTCGAGCTGGCCGCTCGCCCAGCGCGGATCCTGCTGGTGGCCTTCGCGGTGATCTCCTACTTCGCGAGCTACGTCGCGCGGGCACGCGGCTGGCATCGACTCTTCCCCCGCGAGCAGCAACCGGACCAGGCTCGCTGCCTCGCATTGGTCGGGGCGGCTGCTGCGAGCGGCGTCGTGCTGCCGTTCCGGCTGGACTACCTGATCAAGGTCGGGATGCTGCGCAGGCTCGGCGGTGTGCGCGTCGGGCTCGAGGCATCGCGCTCTCGATCGTGTCGTTGGGGATGGTCGACGCGGTCGCGATGCTGCCGCTGTCGATATCGCCACGGCCACGAGTTCGACGAGCCTGCGAGGCCCGCTCGCGATCGTCGTCCTCTTCGGCGTCGGCTGCTTCGCGCTGCTCGTCGCGGGCGCGTGGCTCCTCCGCCGTCCGCTGCTGCGGCGCAGTGTCCGCCTGCGCGGCGTCTCGCGGCACATCTCCATGCACAGGACGCGAGAGGGAGGCGCGACGCGGTGGTTGCCGGGCTCTACCTGCTGACGTGCTGGACGACGCGGGGAGTCGGCAGCGCGCTGCTGCTGAGCGCCCTGGGTTTCGCGTTCTCCCCGACGATCGCGCTCAGCGTGCTCTGCCTCAGCGCCGCGGCGGGCGTCATTCCGATCACCGCCGGCGGCGCGGTCGCCAACGCGGGAGCCACCGCGGGGATCCTGCTCGCGCTCGGCGTCGGCCGTGACCTGGCGATCAACTACTCGCTCGCATCTGCGCTGTTGCTGATCGCGACCGCGAGCGCCGCGGCCGTCTCCGGCGTCGCCTCCTCGTTCGCGTCGCAGCGCGTCCACCGCACCGCATGAGCCGTCCCGTCTCGACGCTGGAGGAGCGCGGCAAGCTCTCGTTCCGGACCGGCGGCGACTTCATCCGCGACACGCGGCGCGAGGTCGAGCTGTATCTCGGCTCGCGTCGCACACGAGTGCGGGGACGCGCTCAGCTGTACGCGAAAGGCGTCGTCGCGTTCGCGATCTTCGCCGCCTCCTGGTGCTCGCTCGTGCTCGTCCGGCCGGGTCTCGCGTGGGGCCTGCTCTCACTCGCGGGGCTCAGCCTGGGGACGATCCTGATCGGCTTCTGCGTCCAGCACGACGCCAACCACGGCGCCTACTTCCGGACCCGGCGAGCGAACCACCTCATGGGCTGGAGCGCAGACGCTCTGCTCGGGTTCAGCAGCTACGCCTGGCGGGTCAAGCACAACGTCGCACACCACACGTACACGAACGTGGACGGCTAGACGACGACATCGACCAGGCGCCGTTCGCTCGCCTGCTGCCGACGCAGGCGCCCCGTCCCTGGTACCGCCTGCAGCACCTCTACATCTGGCCGCTCTACAGCCTCATGGTGCTCCGCTGGCAGACAGGCGCCGACGTCGCCGCGCTCGCCCGCGGCCGGATCGGGCGCAGCGCTCTGCACCCCCCGCGGCGCTGGGACCTGGCGGGGCTCGTCGTGGGCAAGCTCGTGTTCGTCGCGTGGGCGGTCGTCGCGCCGCTGCTCGTCTATCCGTGGTGGGTCGTGCTGCTCGGATACCTCGCGTTCACGATGGTCACGAGCCTCGTCACGGCGACGACGTTCCAGCTCGCGCACTGCGTCGAGGAGGCCGACTTCACCTCGGCGGAGGAGCTCGCAGTCGAGCCGCGTGTCTGGGCGGTCCACGAGCTGGAGACGACGGTCGACTTCTGCCCTCGCAACGCCGCGCTCACCTGGCTGCTCGGCGGGCTCAACTTCCAGATCGAGCACCACCTCTTCCCGCGCGTCGCCCACACGCACTACCCCGAGATCGCCGCGATCGTCAGGCGCAACGCCGAGCGACACGGTCTGCGCTACTCGGTGCAGCCCTCGCTTCTCGCGGCCCTCCGGTCGCATCAACGGCACCTGCGCACGCTCGGCACGGCCGGGGTGCGGGTCGAGATCGAGATGGGCTAGAGCGAGCTACGTCGCACGGCGCTCCGCTTCCGCGGTGATCGCCGCGATCGACCGGCGGACGGCCCGCTCCCACTGGCGGGCAACGCGCTCGCCCCACCAGGCGCCGAGCGCCCACAGGTCGGTTCCGAGCTCGCCGTCCCAGGTGAGCCGCGTACCGCCGGGGGTCTCCTCGAGGAGGAACCACTCGACGACGTGTGGGACGGGGCCTCGCACCACACGGAAGTCGATCCGCTCCGGTCTCGTGAAGCGCACGGTCTCGACGGTGGTCGTCGTATCGCACTTCACCTCCGTGAAGTGGGCGGCCAGCACCATGTCGGAGCCGCGCTCCCACACGTCGAGCTCGCTCCGGAGCGCCCGTGGCGTCCGCCCGAGATACGGCGAGGCGATCACGTCGAAGACGAGCTCGCGTGGCGCCGCGATCTCGAACGCCACCGGGCCGAGCCGCCGCACCGTCCGCCCGAGGCCGACGTCGACGGTCAGGGCGCCGCGCGACAGCAGCCGGTACAGCCCCCGCCCCGTCAGGAGCGCGCCGGTGAAAGTCAGAGCAGCGCGCACCTGGCCCACTCTACGCGGCCGGGTCCTCCCTGACCGAGGTCGGGGGCCGTCTCTTCGAGCTGGTCGAGATCGCCCGATTCCGGAGGCGGCGACGGTCAGTCGGCGAGTGCGCCGGCCGCGATGTGCTCGGCGATCGCCATGCTCGAGGTCGCACCAGGGGACGGCGCGTTGCGGACGGCGGTGACGGGGCCGATGCGGTTGATCCGGAAGTCGTCGACGAGCGAGCCGTCCGGGTCGAGAGCCTGCGCGCGCACACCGGCGGGGGCGGGGACGAGATCCGCGGCGGTCACCTCGGCGACGTAGCGGCGCGCCTCCGCGGCGAACGCGCGTCGTGAGAGCGAGCCGCGGAGCTCGTGGACGGCCATCCGCCAGTGCTTGCGCGTGAGAGCGCGGAACCCGGGCGAGCGAAGCGTCTCCGCGAGGTCGGCGAGGCGGACGTCGCGGCGGCGGTATCCCTCACGCGCGAGTGCGAGGACGGCGTTGGGGCCGACGTCGACCCCGCCGCCGACCCGCCGGGTGAAGTGGACACCGAGGAACGGGTACGCGGGGTCGGGGACCGGGTAGAGCAGGCCGCGCACGAGCGACTCGCGCCCGGCGGCGAGCCGGTAGTACTCGCCGCGAAACGGGACGATCGTCGGCTCGCGGCTGTCGCCAGCGCGACGAGCGAGGCGGTCGGACTGCAGGCCGGCGCAGATCACGAGCCGATCGAACTCGCGCTCGTCGCCGCCGGCGACCACACGAACGCGGGTGCCTGAGATGCGGATCGCATCGACAGGCGCGTCGAAGACGATCTCGCCGCCCGCGGCCTCGACGTCCCCGGCGAACGCGCGCGTCACCGCGCGGTAGTCGGTGATCGCCGTCGTGGGCGAGTGGAGGCCTGCGACCCCGAGGGCGTGCGGCTCGATCTCGCGCAGCTCGTCCCCCTCCAGCCAGCGCAGGCCGGGAACGCCGTTCGCCGTCCCGCGGCGTTCTAGCTCCCGCAGCCTCTGCAGCTCCCCCTGGTCGAGGGCGACGACGAGCTTGCCGCACTCCTCGTACGGGAGTCCGCGCTCCTCGACGTACGGTCGCAGCAGGCCGACGCCGTGTCGGCAGAGCTCGGCCTTGAGCGAACCCGGCGCGTAGTAGATGCCGGCGTGGACGACGCCGCTGTTGCGGCCCGTCTGGTGGAGGGCCAGGTCGTGCTCCTTCTCCAGCACCGTGACCGCGGCGTCGGGACGCAGCTCTGCGAGGCGACGCGCGACGGCCAGGCCGATGATCCCGGCTCCGACCACTCCGATCCGAGCGTCCGACACGGCTAGCCTGCGAAGCCGATCGCGACGGTCTTGGCGCGAGTGTAGAACCGCAGGGCGTCCAACCCCTGCTCCTTGAAGGCGGACGCGGCTCGCGGAAGCCGCCGAACGGCATGTGGACGTCCCAGCCGGAGGTCGGCAGGCTCACGCCGACCTGGCCGACGTCTGCGAGATCGGCGAAGCGGAGGGCCGACTCCAGGCTCGGGGTGAACACCGCGGCGGAGAGTCCGCAGCGGGAGTCGTCCACCGCCGCCGCTCGAGGTGGGCGATGTGCCGCGAGACGAGCGATCCCGAGATCCCGAGCGAACGCGCAGCACCGTCGAAGCTGCGCACGCGAGCCACAGCGACGAGCGTCCTCATGACCGTGAGACGATCGATCCCCGCCCTCCTTCGTCGTCGACCGGGCCACGCAGGTAATCACGGCGGGCGTTCCATGACAAGCCGGAAGCCGTCCCGGCGCCGGGCAGCAGCCTTCCTCCTCGACCGCAGCGGCAAGGGGAAGGTCTCCCGAGCTCAAAGAACTGTGCGCCCTGCCTGTCAGCGCGTTCGCAGTACCTCGATCGTCGCCGTGGGCACGATTCCGTCCACCCGGTACGCGAGCTCGCTATCCATGGTCACGAGTGCGTCTGCCTGCAGCTGGGTGAGCGCGACGTACTCGGCGTCATAGGTCTCGGCCCATCCCAGCTGCTCTGCGATGTCCCAGGCGCGACGCCGGAGCACGGCATCGCCGAGGAGGCGGATCGGCATCGCCCGGATGCGGCCGAGCCGGTCGAGAGCGACGTCCGGCGGGATCTCGCCAGCATGCACGGCTTCGTGCAGAGCCGACAGCGTCTGCGAGCGCAGGAGCGTCGGCGCAAGAAGCTCGTGCTCGGCCGGGACCTCGGTCCCTTCGCTCGCCAGCTGGAGGACGACGCCGCAGTCGACGACGAATCTGGCCATGCGGTTGGCACGGTACCGCACGGGCGATTCCCGATAACGGGGCCATTAGGCCTCTGCGTGCAGCCGCAAGCGGCGAGCGTGGGGCTACGGGTTCTCGCCGCGTGTCAGGTGCGGATCGTTCGCGATGAGGCGAGCGCGCGGCCTTCGGCGTCGAGAGCGGCGGCGGCGACGTAGGCCGGTACCTTCGTGAGGTGCAGCGATGTCTCGAACCCGCTGCGCGTAACGGTGCGGAGCGGATGCAGGGTGTTTCTCGCTGCGCCGCCGAGGAAGCGCCACCGGCCCGACCTCGGTCGCGCCGTTCCAGCTCGCGTAGAGGTCGGTCGACCTGTCCGCGTTGCCGGAGACGGCCACGTTGGGTCGGGTTGTCGGCGAGGCCTTCCAAGGCTTGCGGAAGGCCCTGAAGGAGAACCCGCCGTCGACGAAGCTCGCGTCGTAGCGGGGACCTCGCCGGTCGGTGAGAACTCGGTGTACTCCGGAACGCCACCCCAGCCGACGAACCAGCCGCCGTCCGGGAGCAGCTACGCGTTGCCCATGAACACCGTCAGCCAGCCGTGCGGGTTCGGCATTGCTCGCACGAGTGTGGCGGTCATCGAGTTCGTGTCGAGCGAGAGGACGATCGCGCGGGAGGTGGACTCGATCGCGTCACTTGCCGAGTAGGCGCCGTAGAGATCCAGATCAGTCTCGCCAACGATTAGCGCACCCCGCCCCCGGCTTGTCAAGCTCCTGCGACTGGCGTCGAACCAGAGCGCGCGGACTGGGCGATTCCGGGAAGCAGATTCAGAAGGATGATCTGCTAGCGCCGTTCGCCTCGGATACTCCGGCTGCCCACCGAGGCGGAGGAAGACGGCATGCGCAAGAGTGCTCTCGCCTGAGCGGTCGATTTGAGACCTCCGCTAACACTCCGGGACCCTCGCTGCGACCTCGGTTTAGAGGTCACGAACGGATCGCAGCGGTGTCTAGCGGAGCAACACGGTCGAAACACAAAATCTGGTGATTTGCGGGTACTTCGCCCGGATTCGGCTCTATCAGCGGGACGCGCCCGGCAGGATTCGAACCTGCGACCCGCGGATTAGAAGTCCGCCGCTCTGTCCACTGAGCTACGGGCGCGTGCTCCAAGCGTAACCGGGTAGGGTGCCGGAGATGGCCGACGCGCTCGCGCAGCTCCAGCAGCGGACGGCCGACGTCGTCCAGCTGCTCGGGATAGCCCGGCTCCTCTCCTGGGACCAGCAGACGATGATGCCGCCCGCCGGGCGTCGAGCACCGGGCCGACCAGCTGGCGCTCGTACGGAGGCTCGCGCAGGAACGGCTCGCCGACCCCGAGATCGGGCGCCTGCTCGAGGAGCTGCGTTCTCGCGAGGACTCGCTCGACCCCGACTCCGACGACGCGGCGCTGATCCGGCTCGTTCGCCGCGAGCACGAGAAGGCGGTGCGGGTACCGTCGGCGCTGCAGGCCGAGATGGCGCGCGCGGCTGCCGAGGCGCGCCCGGTGTGGGTGAAGGCGAAGGCGGCATCCGACTTCGCCGCGTTTCTCCCTTCCCTCGAGCGGAACGTCGAGCTGAAGCTGCGCTACGTCGAGTGCTTCGACGCGCCCGAGCCGTACGACGTCCTGCTCGACGACTACGAGCCGGAGACCTCCACGGCCGAGGTGCGTGCGATCTTCGAGGAGCTGAAGCCGCCGCTCGGCGCGCTGATCGCCGAGCTCCGCGACCGCGAGAGCGACGACTCGTTCCTCTCCGGCGAGTTCCCACCCGACCGGCAGCGCTCGCTCGCGCACGAGGTCGTGGAGCTGTTCGGCCACCGTCCCGAGAGCTGGCGGATCGACCCGACGGAGCACCCGTTCGCGTCGGGCGCCGGGATCGACGACGTCCGGATCACGACCCACTACCACCCCGACCGGCTCGAGTCGCTCTTCTCGACGATGCACGAGTACGGCCACGGCCTCTACAACCACCAGCTGCCCCGCTCGCTGCGGCGGCTGCCGACCGGTTTGTCGTGCTCGCTCGCCATCCACGAGTCGCAGAGTCGCCTCTGGGAGAACCTCGTCGGCCGGAGCGAGCCCTTCTGGCGCTTCTTCTACCCGAGGGTGCAGGCGACGTACCCGGAGCAGCTCGGCGCCGTCTCACGTGAGCGCTTCACTGCTGCGATCAACACCGTGAAGCCGTCCCTGATCCGGATCGAGGCGGACGAGGTGACCTACGGGATGCACGTGATGCTCCGCTTCGAGCTCGAGCAGGACATCGTCAACGGCCGGGTCGAGCTGCGCGACCTGCCGGAGCTCTGGAACCAGAGGATGTGGGACTACCTCGGCGTCGAGGTGCCCGACGATGCGCACGGCGTCCTGCAGGACGTGCACTGGTCGGGCGGCCAGATCGGCTACTTCTCGACCTACCTGCTCGGGACGGTCATGTCGGTGCAGATGTGGGAGGCGGTGCTGCGGGATCTTCCCGACCTGGAGGAGCGGATCGGGCGGGGCGAGTTCGCGCCGCTCCGCGAGTGGCTCGGCGAGCACGTGCACGCGCTCGGCCGCAAGTTCTCCCCGCAGGAGACGTTGCGGCGGGCGACCGGCTCCACGATCGCGGTCGACCCGTACCTCGGTTATCTGCGCACGAAGTACGCCTGACTCACGCGCCGCAGTTCTGCCTCATCCACTTGGAGATGTGCTGCGTCGCCTGGGTCAGCCTCGCCTGATCGAGACCTGCGATCAGCTTCTGCAGCTTCGCCAGGGTCGCCGGGTCGGGCGTCGTCCCCGGCTTCAGCGTGCCGATCGTGCCTGCGAGCTTCGAGTAGGCGTCGGCGACGACCTTGAAGTCGGGACGAATGTCCGACGGCGTCTTGGAGGCGAACTCCTCGAGCAGCTGCCCGGTCTTCTTCAGGTCCTGGCCGTTCGCAGCGCCGGTGATCGCCTTCGAGTACTGCGCTCCGAGATCGGCGAGCTCCTTGCAGTTCGACGACGACGCGAGCCCGGAGAGGTTCGAGCCCGTGGTCGAAGCCGCTCCGGTGGAGGCGGCCTCGGTGGTCGCGGCCTGCGTCGTCGCAGGAGTGGAGGCCGCGGTCGTTCCCGCGGCTTTCTTGCCGCCGCCGCAACCGGCCGCGACGAGGAGAAGCGCCGCCAGCACGACGAGGGCGGAGGCGTGGATCGACGTACGTCGCATGTGGCACCCCTTCTTGACGTTCACCCGCCGGAGAGAGCCTGGCCGACGCGCTCGATCGGCCCGTCGCCGTGGCTGCCGGGCGCTCTCCGCCGTCAGATCGGGAAAGTCCCGCTGCGAGATCCAGCGTTGCACTCGTGGCGCGCGCGGTCAAGACCGTCCTCCGCCCGCCCGGCTGCGGCGACCTCCCGGACCTGACGGCGTGCATTCCGCACATCCCCGGATGGGCGGCTCGACGCGCGGCGCGAGGCTCGGAGTGGCCCCGGGAGGCATGTGCGCCCCGCCGCGGGCCGGTTTCGTCCGTGATTCGTCCCGAAGGAGGGGCGATGGCCATTGCTCCGACACCTCTTCCGCACCACCATGCCTCGCGGCCGCCCGCCCTCGTGGTCGTCGTCGGCGCGCTGTTTCTGGCCCTCGTGGTCGGGGTTGCGCTCCTTGTCCACTACCGAGGAGACCTCCGGATCTCCTCGCCGTCGTCCCTCGAGGGATCGGGCGTCTCGGCCACACAGATCCGCCATCTGCCGCCGTTCGCGGCCGTCGAGCTCGCGGGCGGCAACAACGTGATCGTCCACGTCGGCGGTAGCCAGACCGTGACGGTCGTCGGCGACGACAATCTCGTCGGTTACGTGACCACCCGGGTGAGTAGGGACGAGCTCGTGGTCGGGCAGAGCCGCGGCTTCGCGACCGCCGGCCCGATGCACGTCGAGATCGGCGTGCGTTCGCTCGACGCGGTCGTCCTGAGCGGGTCGGGTGCTCTCACCGTCGACGGTGTGCAGGGCGACCGGTTCACGGTCGACGTTCCCGGCAGCGGCGTCGTCACGGCCACAGGCGCCGTCGACCGGCTGGACGCGACGCTCTCCGGGTCGGGAGACGTCCGGCTGCAGGCTCTCGCGGCACGCGACGTCGTCGCACGCCTCGACGGCTCCGGTCGGCTTCACGTGAGCGCGAGCCACACGCTCGATGCCGGTGTCTCCGGCAGCGGGGCGATCGTCTACAGCGGCGAGCCGGCCAGGGTCGCCGAGCAGGTCACCGGCAGCGGGGCGATCGTCAAGGGTTAGGCTGCGTCTCTGCGTCCGTGCCCGTCTGACCGTTCGGGACGGATCGGACGTGGGGGGTCACGGCCGGGGTAGGCTTGCGCGATGGTCGGCAGGTCGAGACACCGGCAGCGCCTGCGTGTCGGCGGCGGTTCGGCCGCGCGGCTGCGGGAGTCGGCGTCGTGGTGACGGCGGAGGACATCGCCGGGCATCGAGGTCTTCGCCATGCTCGGCGCGGCCGAGCAGGAGCGGCTCGCCGCGCGTGGCGGCGGACGTGAGCCTCGTGCCGGGCGAGTACGCGGCGCACGAGGGGGAGGATCGCGCCCTGTTCGCCGTGCTCGAGGGCCGGATCGAGGTCGTGAAGGCCGTCGACGGGAGCGAGCGGGTCGTCGGCGAGCGCCTGCCGGGCGACGTCTTCGGCGAGGTGCCGATCGTGCTCGGCACCGTCTTTCCGGTCGGCTTCCGCGCCGCCGTCCAGTCGCGCGTGATGCGGATCGAGCCGCACGACTACCACGCCGTCTCGGCGGTCGACCCCATCGTCGCCAAGGCGATCGGCGCGCTCGCGAGCCACAGGATGAGCGGGCCCCGCGGGCTGCAGGGGATCGCCGCCGAGCCGCCTCCGCCTCGCGCGATCGTCGTCGGCGACCGCTGGGATGCCGCCTGCGCGCAGCTGCGCCATTTCCTCGACCGCAACCAGATCTCGTTCGCGTGGATCCACTCGGACACCCCGGACGGCGTCGAGCAGTGGGGAGGGCCGCTGCCGTCGAAGGACGACTGTCCGGTGATCCGGGTCGTCGGCGGCAAGACGGTCGTGCGGCCGCAGCTGCGCCGCGTAGCCGAGCTGCTCGGTCTCGGCACCGAGCCGCTCGCGGCCGAGTACGACACGGTGATCGTCGGCGCGGGGCCCTCCGGGCTGGCGGCAGCCGTGTACGGCGCCTCGGAGGGGTTGCGGACGCTCGTCGTCGAGCGGGAGGCGCCGGGCGGCCAGGCGGGAACCTCGTCGCGGATCGAGAACTACCTCGGCTTCCCGTCGGGCGTCTCCGGCGACGAGCTCGCGAGTCGCGCGCTGCAGCAGGCGCGCAGGCTCGGCGCCGAGATCCTCGTCACGCGCACGATCAGCCGCGTCGACGCCCCGGCCCGACAGGTGCACCTGGACGGCGGCGACGTCGTGCAGGGGCGAACGATCGTCCTCGCCTGCGGAGTCTCCTGGCGGCGCCTCGAGATCGAGGGCTTCGACCGGCTGGCCGGGAAAGGCATCTTCTACGGCGCGGCCCGCAGCGAGGCGCCGAACGTGCACGGCCTGGACGTCCACATCATCGGCGCCGGCAACTCGGCAGGGCAGGCGGCCATGTTCTTCTCGACCCACGCGAGCAGCGTGACCATCCTCTACCGCGGCGAGAGCCTCGAGAAGAGCATGTCGCGCTACCTCGTCGACCAGCTCGCAACGCGCCCGAACATCGACGTGCGCTTCCGCACCGAGGTCGTCGCGGCACACGGCGCCGACGCGCTCGAGGCGATCGACGTCCGCAACGGCGACAGCGGGGAGACGACGCGGCTCGCTTCGGGCGGCCTCTTCATCTTCATCGGCGCCGACGCCGAGACGGGCTGGCTGCCGCACGAGATCGCGCTCGACCGCCGCGGCTACGTGCTCACCGGGCCGGATCTGAAAGCCGCCGGGGCGTGGCAGCTCGAGCGCGACCCGTATCTGCTCGAGACGAGCGTTCCCGGCATCTTCGCCTGCGGTGATGTCCGCTCGGGACCGGTCAAGCGGGTCGCTGCGGCCGTCGGCGAGGGCAGCATGGCGATCGCCTTCGTCCATCAGTTCCTGAGAGAGACCGAGAGCGCGGCCGAGCCCCGGCTGCGCGACGCCCGCGCACGCTGAGCTCGCGTCTGCCGATCAGGCGCCGGACGAAGGCGAGCGCGCCGTCCTCGAGCTCGTCGAGCCGCTTCTCCACGGCGGCTTCGATCCGGGCCGTGATGTCGGGGTGGCTCGCCTCGAGGCGGGCGAAGTCGTCTCCGAAGAGCACGAGCACACGCACCGGCGAGGTGGTCGTCACGGTCGCCGTGCGGCGGCCGGGGCCGAGCAGCGCCATCTCGCCGAAGAAGCCGCCGGGACCGAGCGAGGCGACGTCCTCGCCGCCGGCCGTGACCGCGACCTGGCCCTCGCTGAGGACGAAGAACGAATGACCCGTCGCGCCTTCGCCCACGAGGCGCACGCCTGCGCCGACGTCCTTGACCTCGAACAAGACGGCGACCTCGGCGAGCTCCGCCTCGGAGAGCGGCTCGAAGAGCGGGATCGAGGCGAGATCGGAGGGGTCGGCGGGCACGACCCTAATCTACAGCGGCCGCGATGCTCGTTGGCCGCGGCAGCCGGGTCGAGGACACGGGATGATTGCCGCCATGGGGTTGCTCTCGCGCGATGACACGGTGCTCGCCGTGGTGGACGTCCAGCCCGGGTTCCTGGCACGCGAGTGGTTCTCGAAGCGAGATGCCACGGCGGCAGCGGCCGCGTTGGATCGAGTGGTGTGGCTCGCTGCGCTCGCCGCCCGGCTCGAGATCCCGGCCGTCGTGACCGAGGAGGAGCCGGAGCGGAATGGGCCCACCGACCCTCGCGTTCTCGAGTGGCTGTCGGCGGGGACGCCGGTGCTGCGGAAGTCGACGTTCGGCCTCGCGGGGACCCCCGAGATCCTCGACCGCGTGCGCGAGACCGGACGGAGGATGGTCGTCGTCGTCGGTTGCGAGACCGACGTCTGCGTCGCCCAGTCGGCGGTCGGGCTGCGGGACAGGGGGCTCGAGTGCGTCGTCGTCGCCGACGCCACGTTCTCTCCCGGCGAGATGCACGCGCACGGCCTCGAGCGGCTGGCGTCGGCCGGCATCGAGCGAAACCACGCCAAGGGCGTCACCTACGAGTGGCTGCGGACGGTCGACTCTGCCCGCGCAGTCCTGGACGAGCCGGGCCTGCCGGCGCCGCCCTTTCCGCTCTGAGGGCGGTGACGGTGTCGCGGGCCGCGACCGACATGCGCGGGCGCGGCTCGAGGCAGCCATGTCTTCGGGGCGCGCGAGCCGGCGGGGCCGGTCTGCTGGCGGAGCGAGCGGAAAGCGAAGCGCCGGGCACGCGCGCGCAGCGGGCGACGCGGTCTCGGCTCTGAGGGCGGTGACGGTGTCGCGGGCCGCGACCGACATGCGCGGGCGCGGCTCGAGGCAGCCATGTCTTCGGGGCGCGCGAGCCGGCGGAGCCGGCTCGCTGGCGGAGCGAGCGGAAAGCGAAGCGCCGGGCACGCGCGCGTAGCGCGCCTGCCCGGCGCGAAGCGGGCGACGCGGGAAAACAGGTGGCGGAGGGGACTCGAACCCCCGACCACCGGGACCACAACCCGGGGCTCTACCAACTGAGCTACCGCCACCGCGAAGCCGCTACAGGGTAGCGGAGCGCCGGTCGTCGAACCGGTGGCCGGGACGCCGCTCCGGATCCGGGCGGGCGTGGCCTCTGAGCGCCCGGATAGGATTGTCGGTAGGCGGGTATTGGGTATCGGAGACGTCACCGCGGCGCAGTCCGCATCTTCGAGCGAGCGCGTTTGGCGGCGTGGGCCGTGGCTGCAGGCGGCTGCACGCTTCCGGACGCGGCCGCTGGGCATGCTCGCGCTCCTGGTGGTGCTCGGCTTCGTGGCCGTGTCAGCCCTGGCCGGCGTGCTCGCTCCCTACGCGCCGGGCCAGATCTTCCTCGACTACATCAACCGTCCGCAGGCGCCCTCGCTCCACCACGGCCACCTGCTCGGTACCGATGGGCTCGGCCACGACGAGCTGAGCCAGCTCCTGTACGCGCTCCGCGCATCGATGATCGGAGCTCTCGTATGCGCAGCGGGCGCGACGGTGATCGGAACGCTCGTGGGCGCCGTCGCCGGCTACGTCGGCGGGCTGCTGGACGCCGCGATCAGCTGGGTGATCGGCGTCCTCGTCACGATGCCGGCACTCGCGGTCGTCGTTCTCGTCGTCGTCTACAACGTGCCGCTTGCCCCGATCTGGTACGGCGTCACGCTGATGCTGTACCTGTGGACGACGATCGCGCGCGTCGTCCGGGCAGAGGTCGTCGCGCTCCGCGAACGCGAGTTCGTCGAAGCCGCGCATGCGGCCGGCGCATCACCGCTGCGGGTGATTGCCCGCCATCTGCTGCCGAACGCGGCCGGCGCGGTGCTCGTGGCCGCGACCGCGACGATCGGACAGTCGATTCTGATCATCGCGACCGTGGACTTCTTCGACTACGCGAGCGGCGGGATCGGCAACCCGACGCTCGGAGGGCTGGTCTCGCAGGCGACCCGCGGTCTCGGCCTCGTCTCGAGCCCGTGGTGGTTGTACGCGGTTCCCTCCGTGGCGCTCGGCCTTCTCCTCGTGAGCGTCAACTTCGCGGCCGACTCGCTCGACGACGCCCTCAACCCCGCCCAGGCGTGATGCTCGCCTTCGTCGCCCGCCGCCTCGTTCTCACCGTCTCGATGGTCTGGGCCATCTCGTTCGGCGCCTTCGTCTCCTTCGGGTTGTCCTTCGACCCCACGTATCCGCTGATCCTCGGCGGCGGCGAGAACCCGCAGCGCGTCGCGCTGATCGCCAAGTTCCACCTGCACGACCCGATCCTCGTGCGCTACTGGCTCTGGCTGAAGGGGCTCTTCACGCACGGGTTCGGCAGCACCGTCCTCGGCGTACGCGGTTTCGGGGTCGGCGGCGCCATCGGGCCCGGGCTCTGGCACGCGGCCGGGGTCACGGCGCAGCTGATCGCCGTCTCCCTGGTCATCGTCGTCGTGTTCAGCGTGCTGGTCGGAGTCGTCTCGGCCCGGCGCCCGGGACGCCCCCTCGACGGGATCCTGCGCCTGCTCGCGTACGTGGCGTGGTCGATGCCGACGTTCCTCGTCGGCGTGCTTCTCAGCCGCTGGCTTGGTCCGACCGGTTGGTTCTACGGAGGCCCGCCGGGCGGCGGATTCGCGCATTGGGTGCGCGCGATGACGCTGCCGGCGGTCACCCTGTCGCTCGGGCTGATCGGCGTCTACAGCCGCTACATCCGCTCGGCGATGATCGTGTCCCTGCGCCAGCCGTACACGGTCGTCGCACGGGCGAAGGGGTTGTCGGAACGACGCGTCGTCGCCCGGTATGCGTTGCGGAACTCGCTGATCCCTTTCGTCAGCGTGCTCGCGCTCGAGTTCGCAGCGGTCGTCGGCGCGTCGCTTGCAACCGACTACGTCTTCGGGATGGGCGGCCTCGCCTTGCTCTTCCTGCAGTCGCTGGGCCAGGCCGATCCGTTCGCGATGACCGCCATCCTCGTCGTGATCGGCGGCATCGTCGCGCTCTTCATGTTCCTCGGCGACCTCGCGGTCGGCCTGCTCGACCCGCGGGCCCGAGACGGGGCTCTCCGCTGAGGTACCGTCCGGCCCGGTGACCGACGCGCTCGACCGGCTGAAGGACCGCCTGGAGGACGTCTACGGCCTCGTGGCGCTGACCATGCTGCTGGACTGGGACCAGAAGACGATCATGCCCCCTGCGGGGACGCGGATCCGTGGTCGCCACATGGGGCTCCTGCGACGCCATGCGCACGAGAAGCTGATCGACCCCGAGGTCGGCCGACTCCTCGACGAGTTGCAGCCGCTCGCAGAGTCGCTCGATCCCGGGTCGGACGACGCGGGGCTGATCCGTCTCGCGCGGCGGCACTACGAGAAGTCCGTGCGCGTCCCACCGCAGCTGAGCGCGGAGATCGCGCAGGCTGCTGCCGAGGCCGGGCCTGTCTGGCTCGAGGCGAAGGCGACGTCGAACTGGGAGCTGTTCCGGCCCGCCCTCGAGCGAAACCTCGAGCTCGGCCGCCGGTACATCGAGTGCTTCGAGCCACGCGACGAGCCGTACGACATCCTGCTGGACGACTACGAGCCGGAGATGCAGACGGTCGAGGTGCGGCGGATCTTCGACGAGCTGAGGCCGGCGCTCGTCGAGCTGGCGGCGGAGCAGCGGGACCGCCCCGTGGACGACTCGTTCCTCCACGCGACCTTCCCGACCGAGCCGCAGGTCGCGCTCTGCCGGGAGATCGTCGAGCCTCTTCGGCACGCGCCCGAACGCCTGGCGCATCGACCCGACGGAGCATCCGTTCACGGCGGGTGCCGGCAACGACGACATCCGCATCACGACGCACTACCACTCGGACAGCCTCGAGTCGCTCTTCTCGACGATGCACGAGTACGGGCACGGGCTCTACGAGCACCAGATCCCGGACTCGTTCGCGCACTTGCCGATCGGCACGGCCGCCTCGCTCGGGCTGCACGAGTCGCAGAGTCGCCTCTGGGAGAACCTCGTCGGCCGAAGCGAGCCCTTCTGGCGTTTCTTCTACCCGCGTCTGCAGCGGGTCTTCCCGGATCAGTTCGGCGGCGTCGGGCTGGAGCGCTTCCTCGCCGGCGTCAACAAGGTGCAGCCCTCGCTGATCCGCATCCGGGCCGACGAGGTGACGTACGGCCTGCACGTGATCCTCCGTTTCGAGCTCGAGCAGGACATGATCAGCGGCCGGGTGGAGCTGCGCGACCTGCCGCAGGCCTGGAACGAGAAGATGTGGGACTACCTCGGCGTCGAGGTGCCGGACGACGCGCACGGCGTCCTGCAGGACATGCACTGGTCGAGTGGCCAGATCGGCTACTTCTCGACCTACCTGCTCGGAACGGTCATGTCGGTCCAGATCTGGGAGGCGGTGCTGCGGGATCTTCCCGACCTCGAGGAGCGGATCGCGCTGGGCGAGTTCGCGCCGTTGCGCGAGTGGCTCGGGGAGCACGTGCATGCGCTCGGTCGCAAGTTCAGTCCGCAGGAGACGCTGCGGCGGGCGACGGGGTCGACGATCGACGCGAAGCCGTACCTCGCGTACCTGACACGCAAGTACAGCGTCGCCGTCTCCGCATAGCGACGCGTTGCGGCATCGTCTGCCTCGGTACGCTTCGCCGACCCGGCCCCGTAGCTCAGCGGATAGAGCGGCAGCCTTCGAAGCTGCGAGCGGAGGTTCGACTCCTCCCGGGGCCATCTTTCGTTGTCGGAGGCACAACGACTTCCCTGCTATCCGGGACTTCCGCCGTTACCGGTCGCCCGCCCGTTCGGTTGGGCATGAAGCGCCGTTTCAGAGCAGTTCGGTGAACTGCTCGATCGTGAGGTCGGCTTGCCGCAGGACGGAGCGGAGCGTGCCGGGTGCGAGTTCTCGGTGGAGCGGCACGATGACGGTGAGCTCGTCGCGGCGGAGCTTGATGTGGCTGCCGCGCTGACCGGCCTCTGCGAAGCCGAGCTTCGTGAGTGCCTTGATCGTCTCGCGTCCGGAGACGACCGGCAGTCGCGGGCTCACGCGGCGATGTCGACTGAGGCGATGATCGGCGGCTCGCCCTGTTGGGGTGCCGGCTCGTCCTCGAAGTAGAGCTCGAGCGCCTCCCGTAGGTTGGCGAGCGCGATCTCGACCGACTCGCCCTGGCTTGTGACCTCGACCTCGAGACAGCGGGCCACATACCAGGGAGACTCGTGCGTGATCGCGGCGGTGAAGCGCATGAACGAAAGCTTAGACAAGGGCAGAGCCCCCGTACCTGAGCGGGTCCGCTCAGCCCCAGAAGATCCCGGTCGGGTCGGCGTCGATCTCGCCGAGAAGCGGCCCTAGATCACGAGAGGCCGGGACGCGCGAGCAGGGAAACCAGCGCCCATTGCGGTTGCGCCAATACGGCGACCAGGCGCCAGGGAGCCCGCCGCTCGACGATCGTCACCACGCTTCCTCGCACGTGGTACTCAGTCGACCTCCGCGCGCGCGTGCTGCGCCACCCCGCTGTTCGCAGACCGCCTCGACCTGTCGAGTTGCAGCCAAACGCCGGCAGCCTCCAAGACCGAGACGACAGCGTCCCCGATCGCTCCGGGCTGGTGCCGGCCATCCGGCCACCCGAGCCGCGGTTGCGCATCGTGCTGAAGCTCTTGGTCCGAGCGTCGTTCCGTGAGACACTGGAGGAGGCCCTCGATCGAGGTGATTTGAAAGTCCTCCACTCAGGGCCATGACGACCGGCTGCGCCGGCGCTCGCGCCCTCGGGTTCGTGGCGGAGCGAGCCGCGCCTGCGCATGTCGGTCGCGGCAGGAGGCAGCACCGCGCCCTATCCGGTGCGTACCCGCAGTGGTTGCGTTCCAGGTCATTCATGGTGATGATCCCCGCTCCGATGCGCCGCGCCGGTTGGCCGACGCCGAAACCGCGAAGGGTGAGGAGCCGCCCATGGCCAGCATGCTGATCCGGTTCGACCTCGAGGACTACGACGGTTGGAAGCAGGTGTTCGACTCGGACCCGGCGGGCCGAAAGCAGTCGGCGACGGCCCACTCGATCTCGCGCGGCGTGGACGAGCCCGGAGCCGTCTTCGTGCGAGTGGACTTCGCCTCGGTGGAGGAGGCCAGGGCCTTCCGGCAACGTCTGCTCGACTCGGGTGCGCTCGGCGCATTCGCCGCGACGGTGCAGCCGATCGTGGTGGAGCAGGTGGAAGAGGTCACGTACTAGAGATCGAGCGATCGAGGAGATCGCCGCCGGGCTCTGGCGCTGGACCGCAACCCGGAAGGCGGGCTCGGCCTGTGTCCCGAGTCCTGGCTGCGCTATCTGCCGTCCGGACTCACGCGATCCGGCTTGGCGGCGCTTCTCCGTCCCCTGCTCGACCTGCCGGTCGAGCGAGTGCTGGTCTCGCACGGAGAGCCCGTGCTCTCCGAGGGCGCGGAGGCCCTCAGGCGGGCGGTCAGCGGCGTTTGAGGTCCCGGTCGCCGTCCGGTCCCCGGAGCTGCCGCAGCGCCGCGACCGCGCCGGTCGCGCCTGCGGCCACGAGGATCACGACGAGCGTCTGTCGGTCCACCTTGCCGAGCTGGCCGACCGCGACGAGCAGGAGCACGACCACACCGGCGAAGACACCGACGAAGGTGGCGATTGCCCGGAGCACGCTCTGAGTATCGCCTCTCGTGTGCTCGAGTGTCTCCTGTCGCGATCGGCATGTGCGGACGCGACTCGCGCTGTCTCGACCCCCGGCCCGCGTGAGTCGGCAACCCCGCTCTCGCGCATCCGCGAGCCCGAAAGCGACGCGGGGCGACGCGGCAACTGACAAGATCGCGGCGTGATCCTCGACCTGACACCCGACGAGTTGCTCTCGACCACACGTGCCGTCCGGAAGCGGCTCGACCTGACGCGGCCCGTCGAGCGAGAGGTGCTGGAGGACTGTCTCCGCCTCGCGCAGCAGGCGCCGACCGCGAGCTACTCGCAGAACTGGCACTTCGTCGTCGTCACCGACCCCGACCGCCGTGCGGCTCTCGCGGAGCTCTGGCGGAAGGTCGCGGGCCCTTACCTCGAGCGGCGGGCGGCGTCCAACGACGCAGTTCGTTCGCATCGGCGAGGCTGTCCGCCACCTCGCCGAGCACCTGCACCAGGTGCCGGTGCACGTGGTCCCGTGCGTCGACGGGCCGCACCGAGGACAAGCCCGATCGCCTGGCAGGCGTCGATCTTCGGCTCGATCATTCCGGCGGCGTGGAGCTTCATGCTCGCCGCCCGCTCCCGGGGGCTGGGCACGGTCTGGACGACGTTCCACCTGATGCACGAGCGCGAGGCGGCCGAGATCCTCGGCATCCCGTACGAGCAGGTGATGCAGGTCGCGCTGATCCCCGTCGCCTACACGATCGGCACCGAGTTCAAGCCGGGCCGCCGGAAGCCGCTCGAGACGATGGTCCACTGGGACAATTGGTGACGCTTCGCTTCACTCGCTTCACGGGGGAAACCGGTTTCCCCCGTGTGCCCCCTTCGCGCTCGAGGGCGTAGCACGACGACGCCGCGTCCGCGCATTTCGGTCTCGGCAGCGTGGCTACGTTCCCCGGGAATGGCGAACAGGCTCTTGAGCACGGAGCGACTGGAGCTACGGCCGCTGCCCGCCGGCGCGGCTGCCGCGCTTCCGGAAGGTCGTGAAGCTGCCGCCCGCATCCTGGGCGCGGTGCTGCCTCCGGCGTGGCCGCAGGTCGATCTCCTGGACGTCCTGCCCCTGCAGGCCGCAGCGGAGCCGCATGACGAGTGCTTCGGGGTGTGGGTGATGATCGACCGCTCGACGAACACCGTCGTCGGTGACATCGGCTTCGTCGGGCCACCCGGCGACGACGGCGCGGTCGAGATCGGCTACAGCGTGATCCCCGACCACCGCTGCCGGGGGTACGCGACCGAAGCGGCGCAAGCGATGCTGGGGTGGGCGCTCGGCCAGTCGGGCGTCCGAACGGTGGTGGCAGGCTGCGACAGGGGCAACGTGCCGTCCATTCGCACGCTCGAACGGGTCGGCTTCGCCCGAGTCGGCGAAGCAGGCGGGCAGCTCCGCTGGCGTTACGCGCCGGGCGCGAGGTAGCGCCCGAACCATTCGAGGATCGCCTCGAAGCGCTGCACGCGGTGCGACGGGCGAGCCGCTACGGGAGAGCTCGTGGCCCTCGGCCGGGAAGCGGAGAAGCTCGACCTCCTTGCCGAGCAGGCGGAGAAGCGTGAACAGGTGCTCGGCCTGCTCCACGTCGCAGCGGAGGTCGTTCTCGGAGTGGACGATCAGCAGCGGCGTCTCGATCTGTCGGGCGTAGCTCGTCGGGGACATGCGCAGCCACTCCTCGACGTGCTCGTGCATCGGTCCGCCGAACTGGCGCTCGAAGACCCAGAAGAGGTCGCTCGAGCCGAAGGCGCTGACGAGCTGGTTCACGGCGCGCTCCGAGAGCGCCGCCCGGAACCGGTTCGTGTGGCCGACGATCCACGACGTCATGAAGCCCCCGTAGGAGCCCCCGAGGACGCCCATCCGCTCCGGGTCGAGGAAGTCGAACCGCTCGAGCGCCGTGTCGACGACGCCCATCACGTCCTCGAAGTCGACGGTGCCCCAGCCCGGCCCTTCGCCGTCGATCGGGCCCCGGATCGCGCGGCCCCATGCCTCCGGGTGGCCCGAGCCGCCGCGCGGGTTGGCGAACAGCACGGCGTAGCCGCCGCCGGCGTACACCTGGAACTCGTCGAAGAAGCCGGTGCCGTACTGCGAGAACGGCCCGCCGTGGATCGAGAGCAGAACGGGGTAGCGCCTGCCCTCCTCGAACCCCGAAGGCCGCACGAGCCACGCGTCGACCTCGGTGCCGTCCCGCGAGACCGCGGTGAACCGCTCGGGCTCGACGAGCTCGCGCCCGCTCGTGAACGAGCTCGTCACGGCGGTGAGCTGCCGCTGCTCCACTCCCTCGAAGAGCTCCATGGGCTGCGTGTGCGTCGAGGCCGTGTACACGAGCCGGCCCTCCCGCGCGTCGTAGAGACCGGCGGTCTGCTCGCCGCCGACGAGGAGCTCGGGCTCGGCCGAACCGTCCGCTGCGACCGCGTGCAGGTGGACGTTGCCGCCGTCCTCGACTGCGAAGACGAGCCGGTCTCCGTCCCACACCGGCTCCCGAACGAGGGGGTGCGGCTCGCACTGGCGGTCGAGGGGGCTCGTCAGGAGGCGTGCATCCGAGCCGTCGGCGTTCATCACGCCGATCTGCGTGTTGTGCGGGAAGGTGCCGTCGTCCGGTGAGTACTGGTAGGCGATGCGCGAGCCGTCCGGCGCGAACGAGGGCAGCGTGTAGGAGCCGTCCCCGCTCGCGAGGGCCTCCGGCTCGCCGCCGGTGGCGTCGACCGCGTAGAGCCCGAAGACCCACGCGGTGTCCCAACGCTCGCCGCGCAGGGCGCTGAAGACGATCCGTCGCCCGTCCGGCGACCAGGCCGGCTGGTCGTCCTCGCAGTCGCCGTCGGTGAGCTGCCGCGGCGCTCCGCCGTCGATGTCGACGACGAAGACATGCTTGCGGCGATCGCCGACCCAGCCGACGTTGTCGAGCTTGTAGAAAAGGCGCGTGAAGCGGCGGGGCGCTCGTCTGCGCTCGTCGTCCTCCTCGTAGGCGGCGTCGGGCACGCGCATCGCGTAGGCGATCCGGGTCGAGTCGGGCGACCACGCGACGGCCTCCACGGCCTCCTTCGCGTCGGTCAGCCTGCGCGGCTCGCCGCCGTCGGCGGGCATCACGTAGAGCTGGGGGCGTGTCTTGTCGGTGCCGCGGGTGGACGTGAACGCGAGCCAGCGGCCGTCCGGGGACCACCGCGGGGCTCCGTCGCGCTTCTCGCCGGCGGTGAACTGCCGTGGCTCGCCGGTGCCGTCGAGCGGGGCCACCCAGATCGCGCCCCGGTACTCGTTCGACTCGCGGTCGATCCACCACGCCTGGTAGGCGACGCGGGAGCCGTCCGGCGAGATTCGCGGGTCGGTGACCCCCGCGAGCTCGTAGACGTCCTCGGGGAGCATGCCGGGCACGAGGGGGCACTCTAGCGTCGTCGCTCCCGCGTGTCGGGGTAGAGCGTTACCGCGGCGCGTTTCCTCCCCTCTATCCTGTCCTGCCGTTCGCGGGTGTGGCGGAACTGGTAGACGCGGCGGGTTTAGGTCCCGCTGGGCCGCGAGGCCCTTGGAGGTTCGAGTCCTCTCGCCCGCATCATCATCACGGCGAATTCCAGGGAAACAGATCGTCACCCGACCGTCGGGCCGCGGGCACGACGGGAATCTGACGGTGCCGGGCGCGGTGCGCTCGCTCGGCGCCGGCCTCCCGGCGCTGGTTATCAGGTAGCCTGACGCTTGGTCTGATCTGACCGGACTTCGAACCAGGAGGACCTGCATGGGAGTGTTGGACGGCAAGGTCGCGATCGTGACGGGCTCCGCGCGCGGCATCGGACGCGCCGTCGCCGAGCAACTCGTCAGCCACGGCGCCCGTGTCCTCATCAACGATCTCGACGCCGACCTCGCCGCTCGGACCGCGGCGGAGATCGACGGCGAGACAGCGGTGTTCGGCGGCGATCTCACGAAGGAGGGCGTGCCGGAGGCTCTGGTCGCGGCCGCATCCGATGCCTTCGGGCAGCTCGACATCGTCGTCAACAACGCCGGCTATACCTGGGACGGCATGGCCCATCGGATGTCGGACGAGCAGTTCCGGGCGATGCTCGAGATTCATACGGTCGTGCCCTTCAAGGTGCTGCGTGCGGCGGCTCCGTTTCTGCGCGACGCGGGCAAGGCCGACAGGGATGCGGGCCGCGAGGTGTTCCGGAAGGTCGTCAACGTGACGTCGATCTCCGGGACGCAGGGAAATATCGGCCAGGCCAACTACTCGGCCGCCAAGGCGGGACTGGTCGGACTGACGAAGACGCTGGCTCGGGAGTGGGGCCCGTTCAAGGTCAACGTGAACGCGGTCGCGTTCGGGTTCGTCGAGACCCGCCTGACGGCCGCCTCCGGCGAGGGCTCGGAGACCTTCGTGAAGGACGGACACGAGATCCCGCTCGGGATCCCCGAGAAGATGCGCGAGCTCGCGGCCACGATCATCCCGCTCGGTCGTCCCGCGACCCCCGAAGACGCCGCCGGCCCGATCTTCTTCCTCTGCAGCCCCTGGTCGAACTTCGTCCACGGGCAGGTGATCACCGCGAGCGGCGGCCAGACGACCGGGATGACGTCGTGAGCTTCGACGTGTCTGCGCTCGGTCGGCCCGGAGAGGAGCGCCTGTACGAGGTCGGCGACGACGCCCTGGAGGCCTACGCCGCGGCGACCGACGACGTGCCGGGCGGGCCGGTGTTCGCGATCGTCCCGGTGTGGGAGACGATCGCGCCGGCGTCGCGCTCGGTCGCGAGCGACGAGGCCCGGACGCGCGTCGTCCACTACGAGCAGGACATGCTCCTCCATTCGCCGATCGTCGCCGGCATGAGGCTGCGTTCGCATGCGACGCCGGTCTCGCTGCTCGCGCGGCCCAACGGAACCTCGCTCGTGATCCGCACCGAGACGCGCAGCGAGGACGGGACGCTCGTGAACGAGCAGTTCGTGACGGAGTTCTTCCGCGGCGTCGAAGCCGACGAGAGCATCGGCGAGCGCGCGCCCGACCACCGCCTCGAGGTCGACGGCGATCCGTTAGCGGAGGTCTCGGTCGTCGTCGCTCCGGATCAGACCGAGCGCTACGCGGTCGCCTCGGGAGACCACTTCGCGATCCACCTCGACGACGAGTTCGCGCGCTCGGTCGGACTGCCCGGCAGGATCGTGCACGGTCTCTGCACGATGGCGCTCGCGGGTCGTTCGGTGCTGAGCGCGCTCTCGATCGACGATCCGTCCCGCGTGCGACGCCTCGCCGTGCGCTTCTCCGCCCCGCTCTTCCCCGGTGAGACGCTCACGACGCGCGTCTGGACGACCACCGGGGGCGCGGCTTTCGAGTCCCTCAACCCCGGCGGCACGCCGGTGCTGAAGGACGGGCTGGTCGAGCTGCGCTGAGGACGAGGCGTGCGATGCTCTACGGGCTCGAGATCACCGGCCCGCCCGGCATCCCCGCCCTGACAGCGAACGAGACCCGTGGGGCGATCCCGGGCGCCGCCCGGGATCGCCCCACATCCCGAGTCGGACGGCGGCCGGCTCGAGATCGGATCCGTGTTCAGGTGAGAGAACGACGGCCCGCTCCCTCGACCGTCCGGAGCGACGCGATCCGTCAGGAGGTCTTGCTCGCGCTCCACGGGCCACCGCCTTGCGGGGTCGCGTAGCTGCCCGACATCGACTTGCCCGACCACGAACCCTTGTAGGTGGCGCCCACGGCGACGGCTCCGAACTTGATCTTCGTGCCGTGCACGCTGCCGGTGATCGCGTACGTTCCGCCCGGCTTCGAGAGCGTGATCGAGCCGCGTAGTCTCGAGACTCCCTTCTTCGACGGCTTGAACTGCCGCCAGTGAAGCGTGAACGTCCCCGAGAAAGCACCGCTGTACTGCCCGGACCATGTCCCCCCGAGCTTCGGCGCGTGAAGCTTCGACTTCGGCGTGGGGGTCGGGGTCACCGCGGCAATCGCGGCGGTGGCGCTGCAGCAGATGACCAGAAGGGCGGCGACCCACAGAACGGGCATCGCCAGCGGGTTTATGCGGCGGAGACGATGAACGCGCATGCCGGTTCTCCTCTTTCGATTGCGAGCTGCCGACCGGGCTCGGCCCCTCCGAACGGGGTCGGCGCACGGTGCCGTCGTGATTGACGATCGAGGGATTGTCGATCAACGGGGCGCGTTGCACAAGGGGGGCGTCCCGTCGGCGAGGCTCTAGCTGCGACGACCCGCGGCGCGCTCCATTCCGGCTGCCGCGCGGGCCAACTGCTTCGCGTCGAAGAGGTACGGCGTCGCGTTCGGGATCGCGTGCGCGGGCGCATCGAGGTCGACCGAGCCGGCGGCGCCGTTCAGCGCGTAGCGGATCGGGATCTCGTGACAGACGACGAGCGTCGTCTGTTCGCTGCGCTCGAGGAGACGGCGGAAGGCGGCTGCGTACCGGCGCGCCGCGTCGTCCAGGCTCTCGCCGCCGGGAAACCGGTCCTCTCGGTTCGCGTGCTCGCGCTTCCAGGCGCGGTACGCCTCGACCGTCTCGCCGTCGAGCGCGCCGACGTCGATGTCGTCGAGCAGCGGCTCCTCGAGGAGCGGCACGTTGCGTGCGCCGAGGATCGCGGCGGCCGTCTCCCGCGTGCGCTCGAAGCGTGTGTGGACGCAGAGATCGAGGGCGGCGTTCGCGAGCTGCATCCCGAGGCGCTCGGCCTCGGCGACTCCGTCCTCGGTCAGCGGCCCCGGTACGCCAGGATCGCCGTTGACCCGCCCCTCGGCGTTGAGCGTCGAGCGGGCGTGCCGGGTGAGGATGAAGAGCCGCACGAGGACCGAGCCTACGCGACGTCAGGCGAATGGGCTCTGCTTGAATGGCTTGGTGCAGACGGAGGTCGAGGAGCTCGCGGACAACCGCGTCCGTGTGACGGTGCAGGTGCCCTCACACGACGTACACCACGCGGTCGAGCACGCCGCCTCCGACCTCGCGCAGAGCGTCAAGATCCCCGGATTCCGCAAGGGCAAGGTGCCGCGTCAGGTGCTCCTGCAGCGGGTCGGCCGGGACCGGCTGATGGCCGAGGCCGTCGAGAGCCACATCGGCGGCTGGTTCTGGAACGCGGCCGCCGGGCAGCGGCTCCGTCCCGTTGCCCAGCCCGAGTACGACTTCGAGCTGCCGGCCTCGGCCGACGAGGACTGGCAGTTCACGGCAACCGTGGCCGTCCAGGCCAAGCCCGAGCTGCCGAACTGGGCGGAGCTCGAGGTCGGCGCCGCCGAGCCCGAGGTGCCCGACGAGCTCGTCGAGCACGAGCTCGACGCCCTCCGTGCGACGATCGCCGAGCTCGTTCCCGTCGATGGCCGCCCGATCGGGCCCGACGACACCGTCGTCGTCGATCTCGTCGGCGCCGGTGGCGACACGCGACGCGACTACGTGATCGAGCTCGGCCGCGGGGCGGTCGTCGAGGAGATCGAGCAGGGGATCGTCGGCATGAGCCCCGGAGAGACGAAGGAGATCGGGTTCGACCTCGCCGACGACTCGACGCAGACGGTGAGCGTGACCGCCAAGGAGGTCAAGGAAAAGGTGCTGCCCGCGCTCGACGACGAGCTCGCGCGGTCCGCGAGCGAGTTCGAGACGCTTGCGGAGCTGCGCGCCGACATCGAGTCGAGGCTGCGCTCCGAGATCGCCGAGGAGCTCGAAGGGCAGTTTCGCACCGACGTCGCGGATGCGCTCGTCGCAGCCTCTCGAGTCGACCCATCCGGTCCGCTCGTCGAGTCGCGGACACGTGAGCTGCTCGCGGGGCTCGCCCGCCAGGTGGAGGCGCGCGGCGTCAACCTCGAGACCTATCTGGCGATGACGGGCCAGAGTCCCGACGATCTGCTCGCGCGCCTCCGCGAGGAGGCGGAGCGCTCCGTCGCCCGCGAGCTCGTGCTGGAGGCAGTCGCAGACGAGCTCGGGC
This sequence comes from uncultured Thermoleophilia bacterium, assembly GCA_963762675.1. Lineage (GTDB taxonomy): Bacteria > Actinomycetota > Thermoleophilia > Gaiellales > Gaiellaceae > Palsa-739. The sequence goes on from CAVXLS010000004.1 coordinate 166,445, forward strand.
TCGAGGTCTCCGACGACGAGCTGGAGGAACTGGTGCGCGAGCAGGCCGACGCGATCGGCGACGACCCGGACGAGGCGCTGACGCGGCTGCGCCAGAGTGGTCGTCTCGAGACGCTCCGCGACGACGTGCGGCTGCGGAACGCGCTCGACCGCGTCACCGCGGAGGTGAAGCGGATCCCGCGCGCCCTGGCCGACGCGCGAGAAGCGATCTGGACGCCGGAAAAGGAAAAGCCACCAACCGAGACGAAACTCTGGACCCCCGGCGAAGGAGCCACATGACCAATCCGTCGAATCTCGTCATCCCGTCCGTCATCGAGCAGACCTCTCGCGGCGAGCGCTTCTTCGACATCTACTCGCGGCTCCTGAACGAGCGGATCATCTTCATCGGCACGCCCATCGACGACATGGTCGCCAACCTCGTGGTGGCGCAGATGATCCACCTCGAGTCCGAGGACCCCGACAAGGACATCAACATCTACATCAACTCGCCGGGGGGATCGGTGTACGCCGGCCTTGCGATCTACGACACGATGCAGTTCGTCCGGCCGGACGTCGCGACCACGTGCATCGGCATCGCGATGTCGATGGGCGCGCTGCTGCTCGCCGCCGGCACGCAGGGAAAGCGCACCGCGCTGCCGAACTCGAAGATCCTGATCCACCAGGTGTCCGGCGGCTTCCAGGGCCAGGGCACCGACATCGAGATCCAGGCCCGCGAGACGATCAACCTCAAGCGGCGCCTGGAGGAGATCATCGCCCAGCACTCGAACCAGCCGGTGGACAAGGTGTCGAAGGACATGGAGCGCGACTACTACATGACGGCCGAAGAGGCACACTCGTACGGCATCGTCGACAACGTGATCACGCACCGCTAGTCGGATTCCGGTAGACGAAAAGGCTGATCCGAGGTACAAGGAGAGCACGGTGGCGAGGGCAAGCGACGGTAACGAGCAGCTCCTCTGCAGCTTCTGCGGGAAAAGCCAGCGTCAGGTGAAGAAGCTGATCGCCGGCCCCGGCGTCTACATCTGCGACGAGTGCATCGATCTCTGCAACGAGATCATCGACGAGGAGCTCACGAGCCCCGCGCAGCTCGATCTCGACAATCTCCCGAAGCCCCGCGACATCTACGCCGTCCTCAACGACTACGTCGTCTCCCAGGAGGAGGCGAAGCGGACGCTCTCGGTGGCCGTCTACAACCACTACAAGCGTGTCCAGATGGGCACCGACGAGGGCGAGGTCGAGCTCCAGAAGTCGAACATCCTGCTGCTCGGCCCCACCGGGTGCGGGAAGACGCTCCTCGCGCAGACGCTCGCGCGCATTCTCAACGTGCCCTTCGCGATCGCCGACGCGACCGCGCTCACCGAGGCCGGCTACGTCGGCGAGGACGTCGAGAACATCCTCCTCAAGCTGATCCAGGCGGCCGACTTCGACATCAAGAAGGCCGAGACCGGGATCATCTACATCGACGAGGTCGACAAGATCGCACGCAAGGCGGACAACCCGTCGATCACGCGCGACGTGTCGGGCGAGGGCGTCCAGCAGGCGCTGCTGAAGATCCTGGAGGGGACGGTCGCGTCAGTGCCGCCGCAGGGCGGCCGCAAGCATCCGCACCAGGAGTTCCTCTCGATCGACACCACGAACGTCCTCTTCATCTGCGGCGGGGCGTTCGCGGGCCTCGACAAGATCATCGCCCGCAGAATCGGCAGGAACGCGGTCGGGTTCGGAGCGGAAGTGCGGTCGAAGCACTCGGTCGAGTCGTCGGAGCTGCTGACGGAGGTGATGCCCGAGGATCTGCTCAACTTCGGGCTGATCCCCGAGTTCATCGGCCGCCTCCCCGTGGTCTCGGCGGTGCACCAGCTTCGGCGCGAGGATCTCGTCCAGATCCTCACCGAGCCGAAGAACGCGCTCGTTCGTCAGTACCAGCGTTTCTTCGGCTATGACGGCATCGAGCTCGTCTTCACCGAGGACGCGCTCTGGGAGATCGCAGACAAGGCGCTCGCGCGGGAGACGGGTGCGCGCGGGCTGCGCTCGATCATCGAGGGTGCGTTGCTCGACGTGATGTTCGAGCTGCCGTCGCGTCGCGACGTCACGAAGTGCGTGATCACGAAGGAGTGCATCGCGCAGGGCATCCGGCCGACGCTCGTGACGAGCGCGGGCACGTACGTCGACGACTCCGACGAGCCCGTCGAGCAGACGGCCTGACGTCCCGGTCGCGACCTTTCCGTCGACGGCACGTCACGACCGGCCTCCCGCTCTCGGTGCCTTGACTTCTTCGGATCCAAGACGTTATAAGACCTGAATCACCTCTCAGGTTGAGAGGTGGTGGAACGTCGAGCATTCTCTCGGAGGAGGGTCACACACATGCACGGATTCGGCTGGAAGCGGGCGCTCGTGCTCGTCGCCGTGGCGGCGACGGCCGGGTCGCTGGCGGCGATCGCCCAGGCGCGCGTCGAGACGTCGGGCGCGGCGTCGCCGTACAAGGTCGGGATCATCTATTGCCGGACGGGCCCGCTCGCCGAATACGGCGCCGAGTACATCGAAGGCCTCCACTACGGGCTGAAGTACGCGACCAACGGCACGAACATGGTCAACGGCCATCCGATTCAGCTGAACGTCCAGGACGAGACGGCGACCCCGGCGACGGCGGTCTCCGAGGCCAAGGACCTGATCGGCAAGGGCTACAAGATCATCGCCGGCACCTGCTCCTCGGCGACGGCGCTGCAGCTCGCTCCGCTGGCGGCGCAGAACCAGATCCTCTACATCTCCGGTGCCGCGGCGTACGACGGGATCACGGGCATCAACCGGTACACCTTCCGCGCCGGCCGGCAGACGTACCAGGACGTGCTCGCCGCCAACTCGTTCCTCGGCAAGAGCACCGGCAAGAAGATCATCGTCCTCGCGCAGGACTACGCCTTCGGCCAGGGCAATGCCGCCGCCGTGAAGGCGGTGCTCGGCGGCAAGGGGCACAAGGTCAGCTCGATCCTCGTGCCGCTCTCGGCGACCGACTTCACGCCGTTCGCCCAGCAGATCGCCGCGGCCAAGCCCGACCTCCTGTTCGTGGCATGGGCCGGCGACACCGCCGGGGCAATGTGGCAGGCGCTCCAACAGCAGGGCGTCTTCGACACGACGACGGTCACGACCGGCCTCGCACAGCGGGACACGTGGCAGGGCTTCGGCTCCGCGGCGACGAGCATCAAGTTCCTCGCCCACTACGTCGCCACCGCCCCGAAGAACAAGGTCAACGACTGGCTCGTGGCGCAGATGAAGAAGGCGCGCGGCCAGGTCCCGGACCTGTTCACGCCTGACGGCTTCGTGACGGCGCAGATGATCGTGCGCGCCCTCGGCAAGTCGGGCGGCACCGACGTGAACAAGATGATCTCCGCCCTGGAGGGCTGGAAGTTCCTCGGCCCGAAGGGCAACGAGTGGATCCGTCCGGCGGACCACGCGATGAACCAGCCGATGTTCCAGGTGAAGCTCGTCAAGGATGCCAAGGGCAGGTACCAGCCGGTCGTGCTGAAGCGGATCGCGCCTGCCTCCGTCTCCCCTCCCGTCACCCCGTTCAAGTAGGAACCGGCCCCGGCAGACTCCCCCGATCGCAGTCGTGACGACTCAACCGGTTCTCGCGACCGACGGCCTCGGGCTCGACATCGGCGGCGCCTCCATCGTCGCCGATGTCGGCCTCGAGGTGGAGGAGGGGGAGTTCCTCGGGATCATCGGGCCAAACGGTGCGGGCAAGACGTCGCTCTTCAACCTCCTGTCGGGCCTGCGCCTGCCGACCGCGGGCCGCATCACCCTCACGGGCGCGACGTGACCCGTGCCGCGCCGTCGACGCGTGCGAGGGCGGGCATCGCCCGGACGTTCCAGCTCTCGAGCGTCTTCCCGGCGCTGAGCGCGTTCGAGAACGTCCGGCTCGCCGCGGAGATCTCGCTCGGCGGGACGATGCGGATCTGGCGGCGGGCCTCGCGGGTCGCCGCGGCGCGCGAGCGCGCGCACTGGGCGCTCGGGCGGATCGGGCTGAGCGGCCGCGCCGCGCTCCCTGCGGCCCTGCTCTCCGGTGGCGAGCGCCGCAAGCTCGAGCTCGCGATCGTGCTCGCCTCGGACGCGGACGTCGTCCTGCTCGACGAGCCGATGGCGGGTGTGAGCGCGGAGGACGTGGACGGGCTCGTCGAGGTGATCCGCTCCGTCCACCGCGACGAGCGCAAGACCGTGCTGATGGTGGAGCACCACATGGAGGTCGTGATCGGGCTCGCCGAGCGAATCGCCGTCATGCACCACGGGCGCATCCTCGCGTGCGACACGCCCGAGGCCGTGATGCGGAACGCGACCGTGCAGGAGGCGTACGTGGGAGAGCCGCTGTGAGCGTAGGCTCGCTCGGGCTCCGCCAGGCGCCGCTGCTCGAGGTCCGCGACCTCCACGTCCACCTCGGGCGGTGCGCACGTCCTGCAGGGCGTCTCCTTCCAGGTGCGTACCGGCCGGCGGGATCACAGCGCTGCTCGGGCGCAACGGCGTCGGCAAGACGACGACACTGCGGGGCGTGCTGGGGCTCGTGCCGCGGCGCGGCATCGTCCGGCTCGACGGAGCGGCGATCGAGCGCGAGCAGACCCACCGCATCGTCGCCCGCGGCGTCGGTTACGTCCCGGAGGACCGCGACGTCTTCGCCGGCCTGACCGTCGGCGAGAACCTCCGACTGGCGGCTCGCAACGGCACCGCGCGATTCGAGCTCGTCTACGAGCTCTTCCCCGAGCTGCGAGAGCGGGCGCGGCAGCGCGCGGGCACGCTCTCCGGCGGTCAGCAGCAGATGGTCGCGATCGCGCGGGCGTTGCTCAACCCGAACCGGCTGCTCCTGATCGACGAGCCGACGAAGGGGCTCGCCCCCGCGCTCGTCTCGGAGGTGGCCGCCGTCCTCGAGCGGATCGCCGCGACGGAAACGGCGCTGCTCGTGGAGCAGAACCTCGCCGTCGTCCGCCGGCTCGCGCGGTCGATCGTCGTCCTCGACCAGGGGCGTGTCGTCCACACGGGCGCCGCGTCCGACCTCGACGACGACGCCCTCGTCCACCGCCTGCTCGGAGTGCACGCGGCATGAGCGTACGCTCGACGGAGCCGGCCGGGAGCGCAGGTACCGGCTTCGCCGGTGCCGGAGCGGGCAGGGAGCGGAGGTGCCGGCTTCGCCGGTGCCGGGAGCGGGCATGAGCACGATCGTCCTGCTGACGATCACCGGGCTCGGGCTGGGCGCGATGTACTTCCTCGTCGCCTCGGGGCTGTCGCTCATCTACGGCCTGATGGGCGTGCTCAACTTCGCGCACGGCGCCTTCCTCACAGTCGGGGCGTACGCGACCTGGTTCGCGGAGTCCAGGCTCGGCGGGATCGGCTCGGTGCCGCTGCGCTTCTCCGTCTCTGCGCTCGTGGGCCTCGCCGCCGGCGTCGTCTTCGCCGCGGTCGTCGAGCTCGTCTTGATCCGTCCGCTCTACCTGCGGCACATCCAGCAGATCCTGGTCACTGTCGGACTCTCGCTCGCGACGGTCGCGCTCGTGCAGGGGATCTGGGGCAGCGACGCGCGGTTCTTCGTCGTGCCGTCGTGGTTCGCGGGGACGACGACCGTCGCCGGTGCGCGTATCCCGAACGACCGCTGGGTCGAGATCGCCGCCGCCTCGCTCGTGCTCGCCGGGCTGCTCGCCTTCCTCCGCTACACGCGCTACGGGCTGATCATCCGTGCAGGCGTCGAGAACCGCGCGATGGTGACCGCGCTCGGGATCGACGTCCGGCGTGCCTTCACGCTCGTCTTCGCCCTGGGCGGGCTCGCGGCCGCGCTCGCGGGCGTCCTCTCCGGCGTCTACTTCACGTCGGTCACGCCGGAGCGCGGGACGAGCTTGCTCATCTTCGCGTTCATCGTCGTTGTCATCGGCGGCCTCGGCTCGGTCAAGGGCTCGGCGGTGGCATCGGTCACGGTCGCGCTCGCGCAGCAATACGTCAACTACTACTCGACCGGGATCGGTGACCTCTCGGTCGTGCTCCTGCTCGCGCTCGTGCTGCTCGCGAGGCCGGCGCAGCTCGCCGGGAGGACCGCGTGAGTCGGCGCCACGCCGGCCCGCTCGTGACGGTCGTCGTGCTCGCGGTGCTCGCCGCGCTGCCGAAGCTCGGCTTCGGGCTCGGTGCGCTGCTCCCGGGCGCGCTCTCCAGCCCCGGGACGCTTCAGGTGCTGGCGCTCAGCCTCCTCTTTGCCGGCGTAGCGCTCTCCTACGACCTGCTCTTCGGCTTCACGGGGCTGCTCTCGTTCGGCCACGCGCTCTACTTCGCCGCCGGCGTCTACGTCGCGGACGTCGCGGTCACGGAATGGCACTGGAGCTTCGTGGAAGCCTGTCTCGTCGCCGGCGCGGCCGGGCTCTCGCTCGCGGCCGTGGTCGGCTGGATCAGCCTGCGCACGAGCGGGATCGCGTTCGCGATGGTGACGCTCGCCTTCGCGCAGGCCGGTGGGATCGTCGTGCAGAAGAACCCACACAGCTGGACGGGCGGCGAGACGGGGCTCGGCTACGACTACACGCACGTCCCCTCGGCCTTCGTCGGCGTCGTCAACACGCGCAACCTCTACTGGCTCGCGCTCGGCTACGCGGCCGCGGTCGCGCTCGTGGTCGGCTGGGCCGTCCGCTCCTCGCCGGGGCACGTCTGGCAGGCGATCCGCGAGAACGAGCGCCGCGTGGAGGTGCTCGGGCTGCGCACGAGGGGTTACAAGCTGTTCGCATTCGTGCTCGGCTCCTTCCTCGCCACGGCCGGCGGCGTCGTCTACCTGCTGGTCGTCGGCGGCGCGGACATGGGAGTGACAGCGCCCGACTTCACGCTCGCGCTGCTCGTGATGGTCGTCCTCGGCGGCAGCGGTACGCTCTGGGGCCCGCTGCTCGGCGGCTTCCTGTACACGTACGCGAACCAGCGGCTCGTCGCCGTCGGCGGCTCGCACGCGGTGCAGAGCCTGCCCGGCGTCCTGCGCACGCCGCTCTCACAGCCACTGTTCGTGCTCGGCGCGATCTTCATTCTCGTCGTCTTCTTCCTGCCGGGCGGGATCGTCGGGATCGGCTCCCGGGGGCGGGCCGGGATGCGTGGCCTGCGGCGGCTCGGAACGATGCTGCGCGGTTCCGAGGAGGCGGCGTGATCGCCCGCAACGGCGAGGTGACGATCGCCTGGGAGGAGCACGGATCCGGTGCCCCGCTGCTCCTGATCATGGGTCTCGGCTACGGCCGCTGGGGTTGGGAGCCGGTTCTCGCCCCGCTTGCCCGGCGCTACCGGGTGCTCGCCTTCGACAACCGCGGCTACGGACAGAGCGACGTCCCGCCCGGGCCGTACACCGCCGCGGAGATGGCAGGCGACGCGCTCGCCGTGCTGGACGCGGCCGGCACCGAGCACGCGCACGTGCTCGGCGCGAGCCTCGGCGGCGCAGTCGCGCAGGAGCTCGCGCTGCGCCACGCGGGACGGGTCGACCGTCTCGTTCTCGTCGCCACGATGTCGGGCGTCTCGAACATGCACCCCGTGCCGGCGCCGACCCTCCAGCTGATGGCAGAGGCGCCCACGCTCGATCCCGTCGTCGCGCTGCGGCGCTTCGTCGAGAACGCGCTCGATCCGGAGCCGGAGCCCGAGCTCGTCGAGCGGATCGTCGAGCTGCGTACGGCCAACCCGCCCGACCCGGCCGGCTGGGCGGCGCAGGCGGGGATCTGGGCCGGCTTCGACGTCTGGGACGAACTGCCGGACGTAACTGCGCCGACACTCGTCGTCCAGGGCGAGGGCGACGTGGTCGTCGACCCGCGCAACGCGCAGCTGCTCGCGTCGCGGATCCCGGGTGCCGAACCGCGGCTCGTGCCCGGCGGCCATCTCTTCTTCTGGAACCGGCCCGCCGAGTTCGTCTCGCTCCTGAGAGAGTTCCTGCGATGAGCACCGCGCACACCGTGGACCGCTGGCTGCGCGACCGCGCCCGCACGACGCCCGCCCGCGTCGCGATCGACTACGAGGGGCGGCTCGTAACCTACGCCGAGTTGGAGGAGAGCGCCTGCGCGTTCGCCGCCGGCTTCGCCGACGCGGGCCTCAGGCGCGGCGACCGCGTCGCGACGCTGACCGGGAACTCGCCCGATCACGTCGCGGTGCTCTTCGCGTGCGCGAAGGCCGGGCTGATGCTCCTGCCCCTCTCGTGGCGGCTCTCGCCGGTCGAGCTGCGCTACCAGCTCGACGACGCCCAGCCGGCCCTCTTCCTCGCGGAGGACGAGTACGCCGCGCTCGCGGAGGCAACGGGCCGGAGCTTCGAGCGGCTCGCCTGCCCGGCCGGGGCCGGTCGCGACCTGAGCGCCGCCGGGGACGACGACGGCCTGTTCCTCGTCTACACGTCGGGCACGACCGGCAAGCCCAAGGGCGCGGTGCTCACGCACGCGAACACGTTCTGGACGAATCTCAGCTTCGATCTCGGCAGCGGCGTCCACGAGGACGACGTCGTGCTCCAGGTGCTGCCGCAGTTCCACGTCGGCGGCTGGAACGTCCAGGCGCTGCTCGCGTGGATGAAGGGGGCGCGTGTCGTGCTCGAGCGCCAGTTCGAGCCCGCGCGGACGCTTCGCCTGATCGAGGAGAAGCGCGTCACGACGCTGATGGGCGTTCCCCCGATCTACCTCTTCCTGGCGCAGGAGCCCGGCTTCGCCGGCGCCGACCTCTCGAGCCTCGAGCGCGCGGTCGTCGGCGGCGCGCCGATGCCCGAGCCGCTGCTCGAGACGTGGGCGGCGCGCGGGGCGGCGGTGATCCAGGGCTACGGCCTGACGGAGGCGGCGCCGAACGTGCTCTGCCTGCCGCCCGAGGACGCGGTGCGCCGGATCGGCTTCGCGGGGCGACCTTACCCGTTCGTCGAGGTGCGGCTCTCCGCCGAGGAGGAGCTGCAGGTGCGCGGCCCCAACGTCTTCGCCGGCTACTGGCGGAACCCCGAGGCGACCGCCGAGGCGTTCACCGGCGACGGCTGGCTGCGGACGGGCGACGTCGCCGAGTGCGACGAGGAGGGCTTCTACCGGATCAAGGGCCGGCTCAAGGACATGTACATCTCGGGCGGCGAGAACGTCTACCCGGCCGAGGTTGAGGCGGTGCTGCACGAGCACTCGGCCGTCAGAGATGCCGCCGTCGTCGGCGTTTCCGACGAGCGCTGGGGCGAGGTCGGCCTCGCGTTCGTGGTCGCCGACGGGGTGGAGGAGCCCGAGCTCATCGCCTGGTGCGCCGAGCGGCTGGCGAGGTTCAAGGTGCCGACATCCGTCCGCTTCGTTGCCGAGGTGCCGCGCAACAGTCTCGGCAAGATCCAGAAGCAGGGGCTGCTGGAGGCGACACGGTGAGCACAGGCTCGACGGTGCCCACGAGCGAGGGGGACGCGTCGGCTCTGCGGTCGCCGGGAGCGGGACCTGTGAGCGAGACGGTCACCGGCGCGGGTGGACGCGCGCTCTCGGCGCGCGGCGTCGAGACGCGGCAGAAGCTGCTCGAGGCCGCGGAGAAGGTCTTCGGCGACCTCGGCTACCACGACGCGTCGATCGTCAAGATCACGGAGGCGGCGGGGGTCTCGCAAGGCACCTTCTACCTCTACTTCGGCTCGAAGAAGGAGATCTTCGACGAGCTGATGGTCGACCTGAACCGGCGCATCCGCCACGCGATGACGGAGGCGTCGGCCGGGGCGAAGAACCGGCTCGAGGCGGAGCTGCTCGGCTTCGGCGGTTTCTTCGACTTCACGTCCGAGCACCCCGGTCTCTACAAGATCATCCGCCAGGCCGCGTTCGTCTCGCCCGAGATCTTCCAGTACCACTACGACCGCGTCTCCCAGCCGTACGTCGCGGCGCTGAAGGAAGCGATCGAGCGCGGCGAGGTCGGGCCGATCGACCCCGAGGTCACCGCCTGGGCGCTGATGGCGATCGGCGAGATGGTCGGCATGCGCTGGGTCGTCGCCGGCGACGGCACACTGCCGGACAGCGTCCGCTCGGAGCTCGCCCGGATCATCCGCTCGGTGCTGGAGCCGCCTGCGAGCGTAGGCTCGACGGAGCTCGCCAAGGAGCGGGGGCCCCGGCTTCGCCGGGGCCCGGAGCGGGAAACGCGGTGACCCACGTCTCGCTCGCGGCGATCGCGAGCTACCTCCCGGAGCGTTGGATGACGGCGGCCGAGGTCTCGGAGCGCAGCGGCATCCCAGAACAGGTGCTCGTCGAGAAGTTCGGCCTGCGCGGCAAGCACATCGCAGCCGAGGACGAGCACGTCAGCGATCTCTCGGTGCACGCGGCCGCGGGAGCGCTCGTCGAGGGAGGACGTCGATCCGCTCGACCTCGACGTCGTCATGTACTACGGCTCGACGTGGAAGGACTAGGCCGTCTGGCAGGCGGCGCCGTGGATCGCATACCGGCTCGGCGCCCACCGCGCCTACGCGATCGAGTACGACAACGTCTCCTGCGGCACACCGGTCGCCCTGCGCGTCGCACGGGACATGCTGCTCGCCGAGGACGATCTGCGGAACGTCCTCGTCGTCGCCGCCTGCCGCGAGTCGTACCTGCTCGACTACGCGAACGAGCGCTCCCGCTTCATGTTCAACTTCGGGGACGGCGCGGTCGCCGGCCTGCTCGTCAAGGACGGCGGCCGCAACGAGCTGCTCGGCAGTCACGGGATCACCGACGGCTCCTTCTCGCTTCACGTGAAGCTCGGCGCCGGCGGCAGCGTGTCCCCGAACGGCGGCTACCGGTTCCTGGACGTCGTCGACCCCGCCGCGATGAAGGAGGGTCTCGACCGCGTCAGCCTCGCGAACTTCGTCGCCGCGGCCCGCGGTGCGGTCGAACGCAGCGGCGCGACGCTCGACGAGGTCGGCTACCTGTGCGGGATCCACATGAAGCCCTCGATGCACCGCGCGCTCGTGGCCGAGCTCGGACTCGACGAGAGCCGCGCCGCATACCTCGACGACACCGGGCACATGAGCGGCGTCGACCCGCTGCTCGCGCTCGACCGTGCCGCGCGTGCGGGCGAGCTGCGCGACGGGGAGCTCGTGCTCCTGCTCGCAGCGGGAACGGGCTACACCTGGGCGGCGAGCGTCGTGCGCTGGGGGCGCTCGGACTGAGCCTCGAATCGCTGCTCTCCCGGCACGCGCGTTACCGCGGCGACCGGCTCGCCCTCGTCTTCGGCGACCTCCGGCTCACGCAGGCCGAGCTCGATGCGCGCGCAAACCGGTCGGCGAACGCTCTCCTCACGCTCGGCCTGCGGGCCGGCGACCGGATCGGGATCGTGCTCGACAACTCCTTGGAGCTGCTCGAGCTCTACCTCGCCGCGATGAAGACCGGACTCGTCGCGGTTCCTCTGAGCCCGCTCCTGCGCGTCGACGGTCTGGCGACGCTGCTCGCCGACGCCGAGGTCTCGGCGCTCGTCGTGGGCGAACGGGTCGCGGCCGACGCGGAGGAGGTCCGCGGTCGACTCGGGCTGCCGGCAGACCGACTACTCGCTATCGGCGGCTCGTACACGGCCGCCACCGCCGCGGCGTCGCCCGGCCCGCCGCCGGACGCTGACCTCCCGGACGAGCAGCCCCTCACGATCGTCTACAGCTCGGGCACGACCGGCGACCCGAAGGGCATCGTCCACACGCATGCGATCCGGGCCGCCTACGGCACGGGCTTCGCGAGTTCGTTCCGCATGCGCCCCGAGAGCGTCGTCCTGCACTCGGGCTCGCTCGTCTTCAACGGCGCGTTCGTGACCCTGCTCCCCGCCCTCTATCTTGGCTGTACGTACGTCCTCCAGCCCGCGTTCGAGCCGGACCGCATGCTGGAGGCTCTTGCGGCCGAGGAGGTCACCCACGTCATGCTCGTGCCATCGCAGCTCGTGGCGTTGCTGGCGCGGGACGAATTCGATGCGCGGCACCTGCCGAAGCTCGAGATGATCCTCTCGCTGGGGGCGCCGCTGCTGCTCAAGCACAAGCAGGAATTGATCCGGCGGCTGCCCCGGCGGCTCTACGAGCTGTACGGGCTGACCGAGGGATTCGTGACGGTGCTCGATCGCGACGAGGTCGAACGAAAGGCCGCCTCCGTGGGCATTCCGCCGCCGCTCTACGAGATGCGGATCGTCGGCGCCGACGGCGCGGACCTGCCGGCCGGCGAGGTGGGGGAGATCCTCGGGCGCGGCCCGATCACGATGCCGGGCTACTGGAACCGGCCCGACCTGACGGCAGAGGCGCTTGCCGGCGGCTGGCTGCACAGCGGCGACCTGGGGTACGTCGACGACGACGGCTTCCTCCATCTCGTCGACCGTAAGAAGGATCTCGTCATCTCGGGCGGCGTCAACGTCTATCCGCGCGACATCGAGGAGGTGGCGGTCCGGCATCCGGACGTCCTCGACGTCGCCGTCTTCGGCGTGCCCGACGAGCGTTGGGGGGAGACGCCCGTCGCCGCCATCCGGCTGTGCGACGGGTCGGCGGTGGACGGAGAGGCGATCCGCGTCTGGATCAACGAGCGTGTGCCCGCCCGCTACCAGCGCCTCCGCGAGGTCGTGGTTCTCGACGACTTCCCGGTGAGCGCCGCCGGCAAGACGCTGCGGCGCGTGATCCGTGACGACTATCTCTCGCGCGGATGAGCGAGAGCTGCTTCGTCGACGCGAACGGCATTCGCCTCCACTACCTCGACCACGCGGGCCAGGGCCCCGTGCTCGTCCTCACGCACGGGCTGACCGCCAATGCTCGCTTCTTCGACGGACTCGTGCATGCCGGGCTCGCGCCGGCGCTGCGCGTCCTCGCCTTCGATCTCCGCGGGCGCGGACGGAGCGAGAAGCCGGAGCGCGGCTACTCGATGGAGGATCACGCCGTCGACCTGCTCGGCGCGCTCGACGCGCTCGGGCTCGATCGCGTTGCGCTGGGCGGGCACTCCTTCGGCGGGCTGCTCACGCTCTACGTCGCGGCCGTCGCCCCCGAGCGTGTCGACCGCGCGCTCGTGCTCGACGTCCCGGCCGAGGTCGACGCGACCGTGCTCGGCCAGATCGGGCCCTCGCTCGCCCGACTCGACCGGACGTACCCGTCGCGTAAGGCCTATCTCGAGTTCATTCGCGGTCTTCCGTACTTCGCGGCCGACGACTGGGACGACGCCCTCGCGGACGCATACGCCGCCGAGCTCGAGGATCTGCCGGACGGGACCGTGCGCTCGAGCTGCCGTCCCGAGCAGATCCGGCAGGCCGTGGAGGGGACGCTCGCCCACGACTGGTCCGAGGTCGCCGCGCGGCTGCGGTGCCCGACGCTCCTCGTGCGTACGACCGACCCGTTCGGGCCACCGGGCTCGCCGCCGATCATGAATGAGGCCGGCGCCCTCCGGACGCTGGCGCGGCTGCGGCGCGGTCGCCTCGTCGAGGTGCCCGGGAACCACATCACCTTCGCCTTCGGAGAGCGTGCGCCGGGGGTTGTCGATGCGCTGCTCGCCTTCGCGCACGGTAGGGTTGTGACGTGACCGAGCTTGCCCCCGGCACGAGCTTCGGGCCGTCCTCCTGGATCGAGGTGGGGCAGGACCGCATCCGGTCGTTCGCCGACGCCACCGGCGACCACCAGTGGATCCACGTCGACCCGGAGCGCGCCGCTGCGGGCCCGTTCGGGACGACCATCGCGCACGGCTATCTCACGCTCTCCCTCCTGCCGGTGATGTCGTACGAGGTCCTGCCGCGACAGGATGGCGGCATGGCGATCAACTACGGGCTCAACCGCGTCCGCTTCCCGGCTCCCGTTCCGTCCGGCTCGCGTGTGCGCGGCACCTTCCGGGTCGAGGCCGTCGAGGAGGCCGACTGGGGCTCGCAGGCGACGATGACGGCCACGATCGAGCGCGAGGGCGGCGACAAGCCGGTCTGCGTCGCCGAGCTCGTCTTCCGCCACTACCGGTAGTCGCTACGGGGAGCCCCTGCGGCTCTCCCAGGTGCCGCTCCCCTTCTGGATCCAAGTTGCGCGGTTTTGGGCTGTGAGTCGGGGTCGTTCGCGATCGTTCTGCTAATTTAGGATCCGAAATCGCCAACCCATCCAGAGGAACGCACATGGCACACGAAGCTCGGATCCAGACGGAGGCGGAGCGCCTCCAGGCGCAGTGGCAGGCCGACCCGCGCTGGCAGGGAGTCGCGCGGACGTACACGGCGGAGCAGGTCGTCCGGCTGCGCGGATCGGTCGCGCCCGAGCAGACGCTCGCGCGGCTGGGCTCCGAGCGCCTCTGGGCGCTGCTGAAGGGGGATGAGCCGGTGCGCGCGCTCGGTGCTCTCACCGGCGGCCAGGCGGTGCAGATGGTGAGGGCGGGCCTGCAGGCGATCTACCTCTCGGGCTGGCAGGTGGCGGCCGACGCGAACCTCGCGGCGCACACCTACCCCGACCAGAGCCTCTATCCCGCGAACAGCGTGCCCGCACTGGTGCGGCGGCTGAACAACGCCCTGCTGCGGGCCGACCAGATCGACTGGGCCGAGGGTCGCAACGGCACGCACTGGCTGGCGCCGATCGTTGCCGACGCCGAGGCCGGCTTCGGCGGGCCGCTGAACGCCTACGAGCTGATGCGGTCGATGATCGAGGCGGGCGCCGCGGGCGTGCACTACGAGGACCAGCTCGCCTCCGAGAAGAAGTGCGGCCACCTCGGCGGCAAGGTGCTCGTGCCGACCGCGCAGTTCGTGCGGACGCTCAACGCCGCGCGGCTCGCTGCCGACGTGTGCGGCGTGCCGACGGTGCTCGTCGCCCGGACGGATGCGCTCTCGGCGGCCCTGCTCACGTCCGACGTCGACGAGTACGACCGCGAGTTCGTCACGGGCGAGCGGACCGCGGAGGGCTTCTACCGCGTCCGCGACGGCATGGACGCCGCCATCTCGCGCGGGCTCGCCTACGCCCCGTACGCCGACCTCGTGTGGTGCGAGACGTCGACGCCGGACCTCGGCGAGGCGCGGGCGTTCGCGGACGCGATCCACGAGCGCTTCCCCGGCAAGCTGCTCGCCTACAACTGCTCGCCGTCGTTCAACTGGAGCAAGCACCTCGACGACGCGCGAGATCGCCCGCTTCCAGGAGCAGCTGGGCGAGCTCGGGTACCGGTTCCAGTTCATCACGCTGGCCGGGTTCCACGCGCTGAACGCGAGCATGTTCGAGCTGGCTCGCGGCTATGCGACCCAGCACATGACGGCGTACGTGGAGCTGCAGCGGCGCGAGTTCGACCTCGAGGAGGTCGGGTACACGGCGACCCGCCACCAGGCCGAGGTCGGCGCCGGCTACTTCGATCTCGTCGCCCAGGCGGTGACGCCGGACAGCTCGACGCTGGCGCTCAAGGGCTCGACCGAGGAGGCGCAGTTCCAGGCGGAGGCGGTGGCGTGAGCGCCGTGGCCGACGTCGAGATCCTCGCACCGGCGGGCGAGGACGTTCTCACACGGCAGGCGCTCGATCTCGTCGTCCTGCTCCAGCGCGAGCTCGGCCCGTTGCGGGCGGAGCTGCTGGAGCGGCGTCGGGAGCGCCAGGCGGAGCTGGACGCGGGCGCGCTTCCCGGCTTCCTGCCGGAGACGAAGGGGATCCGCGAGGGAGGCTGGCGGGTCGCTCCCGCTCCGGCCGACTTGCAGGACAGGCGGTGCGAGATCACGGGGCCGGTCGACCGGAAGATGATGATCAACGCGCTCAACTCGGGCGCGCGCGTCTTCATGGCCGACTACGAGGACGCGAACTCGCCGACGTGGACGAACGTCGATCGACGGGACAGCGGAACGTGCGCGACGCGGTGCGGCGAGAGATCTCGCTGGAGACGGCGGACAAGACCTATCGGCTGAACGACGAGATCGCGACGCTGATGATCCGGCCGCGTGGCTGGCACCTGCCCGAGCGACACGTGCTCGTCGACGGAGAACCCGTCTCGGCGTCGTTCTTCGACTTCGGGCTCCACATGTTCCACAACGCTCGCGAGCAGCTCGACCGCGGCTCGGGGCCGTACTTCTACCTGCCGAAGCTCGAATCGCACCACGAGGCCCGGCTGTGGGCGCAGGCGTTCTCGCTCGCCGAGTCCGAGCTCGGGATCCCGGCCGGTTCGATCCGCTGCACCGTCCTGATCGAGACGATTCTCGCCGCGTTCGAGATGGAGGAGATCCTCCACGAGCTGCGCGACTGGGGCTGTGCCCTGAACGCGGGCCGCTGGGACTACATGTTCAGCGTGATCAAGAAGTTCCGCTCGCGCGAGGATTGGGTTCTGCCCGACCGCATCCAGGTGACGATGGCCGTGCCGTTCATGCGCGCCTACACCGAACTGCTCGTCCGCTCCTGCCACCGGCGGGGTGCGCACGCGATCGGCGGCATGGCGGCGTACATCCCGTCGCGCAGGGATCCCGAGGTGAACGAGATCGCGCTCGCGAAGGTGCGCGAGGACAAGGAGCGCGAGTCCGGCGACGGCTTCGACGGCACCTGGGTGGCCCATCCCGACCTCGTGCCGGTTGCGACCGAGGTGTTCGACCGGGTGCTCGACGGGCGGCCCAACCAGGTCGAGCGGCTGCGCGAGGACGTCGTTCCCGACGAGGACGCCCTGCTCTCGATCCCCGACACGCCCGGCGACATCACCGAGCAGGGGCTGCGCACGAACGTCTCCGTCGGCGTCCGCTACCTCGACTCGTGGCTGCACGGCGTCGGCGCCGCGGCGATCGACAACCTGATGGAGGATGCGGCGACGGCAGAGATCTCCCGCTCGCAGGTCTGGCAGTGGCTGCGCGCGGGACGCTTCGACGAGGCCGACGTGCGGCGCGAGATCGAGCTGGTGGAGGCGGGCGCCGAGGCGAAACAGCTGTTCGCGGAGCTCGCGCTCGCACCTCAACTGGTCGAGTTTCTGACGCTCCCCGCGTACACTCACCTGGAGTGACGCTCGACAGCACCAAGGCAGACGACATCGCGCTCGTGATCGAGGAGGCCATCGTCTCGGGCGAGCTGGAGCCGGGGACGGTGCTTCGCCAGGAGCAGCTCTCCGAGCAGTTCAACGTCTCCCGCACGCCCGTACGCGAGGCGCTCCGACGTCTTGCCGCACTCGGGCTCGTCTCGTTCGTGCCGAACCGCGGCGTTCGCGTGCGGACGATCTCGCGCGAGGAACTGCACGAGGCGTTCATGGTCCGCGCGGAGCTCGAGGGCCTCGCGACCGAGGTCGCGGCGGCGAAGATCGGCACCGCCGACCTCGAGGAGCTCGACGCGGCCGAGAAGCGGTTCTCCCAGATCTCGCAGGAGCTGCGCGGGCGCGAACCGGGCGAGCCGAGGCGCTCGATCATGGGCGAGTGGGTGCGCGCGAACCACGCGTTCCACGACGTGATCTACCGCGTCGCCGACCTGCCGCTCGTCGAGCAGCTCGCGAAGAGCGCCCGCCGCTCCTTCTCCGGGCCGGCGGTGTGGGCGCCCGGGGACCACTCGATCGACGGGCTCTACCTGAAGAACGCCGAGCAGCACCGCGCGATCAAGCAGGCGCTCGTCGCACGGAGCGCCGCAGGAGCCCGTGCGCTGGCACGGGAGCACGTGCTCTCCTCGTTCGTCCTGCTCGAGACGATCCTCGAGCAGGTCGGCGCCCAGCCGCGCGACTGGCAGCGCAGCCGCGCCGGCGGGCGCGGCTAGCGCGAGGACATCGGCGCGCGGCGGGTCCCGGGTGGCCACGTCCGGTGCCAGGCACCGAGACGTGGCTCTTGCGGACCATGCCCGTCGCTTGGAGCGACTCTTGCCGCGGGTGACGCTTCTCGGGACACGTCCCGGTGCCTGGCACCAGACGGGGCCCTCGGGCACAGGTCCGCGTCTGGCATACTGCGACGCATAGTCGCTGCCTGACCTCACCGGATCCCTCGCACCCGAGTTGACGGTCGGCTGCCTCTCCATGGCTAGGATCGCGCGGTGACCGAGATGGAGCCGCTGTACCGTCCGCAGGGCGTCGAGGAGCGCTGGCAGCGCACGTGGGAGGACGAGCGCCTCTTCCGCGCCGACCCGGCCTCCGAGCGGCCGAGCTACGTGATCGCCGTCCCGCCTCCGAACGTGACGGGTCGGCTGCACATGGGCCACGCGCTCAACGGCACGATCCAGGACGCCCTGATCCGCTGGCACCGGATGCGCGGCTTCAACGCCCTCTGGCAGCCCGGGTTCGACCACGCCGGCATCTCGACGCAGGCGATCGTCGAGAAGGAGCTCCGTCGCGAGGGCACGTCACGCCTCGACATCGGCCGGGAGGCGTTCCTCGAGCGAGTCTGGGCGTGGCTGCGTCAGTACGGCGGCGAGATCATGGGCCAGTTCCGACGGCTCGGCTGCTCGCTCGACTACGAGCGCGAGCGCTTCACGATGGACGACGCGTACGTGCGCGCCGTGCTCCGCTTCTTCGTGCACCTGTACGGGCGCGGCTGGATCTATCGGGACAACCGGATCGTCAACTGGTGCAGCGACTGCAGGACCTCGATCTCCGACCTCGAGGTGGAGTACCTCGACGTCGACGACGCGCTCACCTACGCGCGCTACCCCCTCGCGGACGGCGACGGCCACCTCACGATCGCGACGGTGCGGCCGGCGACGATCCTCGCCGACGTCGCGGTCGCGGTGCACCCGGACGACGAGCGCTACCGCAGCCTCGTCGGGCGCGAGGTGACCGTGCCGGTGGTCGACCGGAAGGTGCCGGTCATCGCAGACGAGCGCGTGGACCCGGAGTTCGGGACAGGCGCGCTGAAGGTCACGCCCGGCCACGATCCGATCGACTTCGAGATCGGCCGCGACCACGGGCTCCCCGAGCCCAGCGTGATCGGCCTCGACGGGCGCATGACCGGCGACATCCCGGAGCTCCTGCTCGGGCTCACCGAGGAGGAGGCGTCCGACCACGTCGTCGACTGGCTGCGCCAGGAGGGCCTGCTCGAGAAGCGAGAGAGCTACCGGCACGCCGTCGGGCACTGCGAGAAGTCCGGCACCCGGATCCAGCCGCTCGTGTCGCTGCAGTGGTGGTGCCGGATGGACGAGCTGGCCGCCCCTGCGATCGAGGCGATCGAGTCGGGGCGCGTCCGCTTCCACCCGCCGGTGCACGGACGCGTGGCCCTCGACTGGCTGAAGACGATCCGTCCCTGGAACGTGTCGCGCCAGCTCTGGTGGGGGCACCAGTTGCCGATCTGGTACTGCCCCGACGGCCACGTCACCTGCGCCGAGGCGGAGCCGGACGCCTGCGCCGAATGCGGCTCCGCAGAGCTCGAGCGCGACCCCGATGTGCTCGACACGTGGTTCTCGTCGGCGCTCTGGCCGTTCGCGACGCTCGGCTGGCCCGACGACACGCCGGGGCTGCGTGCCTTCTACCCCGGTGACGTCGACTCGACCGCCCGCGACATCATCTTCCTCTGGGTCAACCGGATGCTCATGGCCGGGCTGGAGCTCCTCGGCGACATCCCGTTCCACGACGTGATCATCCACTCGATCATCCTCGCGCCGGACGGCCGGCGGATGTCCAAGAGTCTGGGGACGGGTATCGACCCGGTAGAGCTGATCGACGAGCACGGTGCCGACGCGACGCGCTACGGCCTCCTGAAGATGTCGTCGACGCAGGACGTGCGGTTCTCGGCGGGAGCGATCGAGGAGGGCCGCCGGCTGGCGAACAAGCTCTGGAACGTGTCGCGGCTGCTGCTCTCCCAAGCGGAGGGCGTCGAGCCGGCGCTCCGCCCCCAGGCGCTCGAGGAGCGGTGGATCCTCGCCCGGATCGACGCCACGCGCGCCGAGGTCGAGGCGGATCTCGAGGCGTACGACTTCGCGCATCTCGTCGACCGGCTCTACCACCTCACGTTCGACGACTTCTGCGACTGGTACGCGGAGGCGGTCAAGCCGCGGCTGTACGCGGGGGACGAGGACGCGCGGGCGACTGCGCTCGGGGCGCTCGAGCGGCTGCTGACGCTGCTGCACCCCGTGCTGCCGCACGTGACCGAGGAGATCTGGACGCACCTGCCCGTCCGCGAGGCGCGGCTGATCGTCTCGCCGTGGCTCGAGGCCGACGGGCGGTTCGCCTCCGACGGCGATGCTCTCGAGCGGGTGCAGGAGGCCGCCGAGCGCTTCCGGCGCAGCGCGGTCGCGTCGCCGCTCGAAGGCGACGAGCGGCGGATCTTCGACGCCGTCGTGAAGCCCGAGCGCCTGAAGGCGAACGGGAACGTGGAGGCCGAGCGCGCCCGCCTGCACGCCGAGATCGAGCGGGCGGAACGCATGCTCGCGAACGAGCGCTTCGTGGAGAGGGCGCCGCCGGACGTGGTCGAGGCGGAGCGGGAGAAGCTGGAGCGCTATCGCCGTGAGCTGGCGCTGCTCACCTCCGGCGAGCAGCGCTAGGGGGCGCCGTGGGTTCGGCGACGGCGTGGGTGTCCGACCTCAGCCCCTGGCCGCATGACGGGTTTGGCCTCGAGCGGATGCGTGCTCTCCTGGACGAGCTCGGGAGCCCGCAGGACCGTTTCCCGGCGATCCATGTCGTCGGCACGAACGGAAAGTCGACGACGACGCGGATGACCGAGGAGCTTCTGCTCGCGGCCGGCCTCTCTGTCGGCAGCTACGTCTCTCCGCACGTCCGCGGCTGGAGCGAGCGAGTTCGGGTCGACGGGGCGGAGTCCGACTTCGAGGCCGTCGTCGCGGCGGTCCGATCCGCCGCCGAGTCGTTCCGCGCGACGCAGTTCGAGGCGCTCACCGCTGCGGCGCTGGTCGCCTTCGCGGCCGCCGGGGTGGACGTCGCCGTCGTCGAGGCCGGGCTCGGCGGCCGTCACGACGCGACGAACGTCCTGCGGAGCCGTGTCGTCGTGCTCACGAACGTCGCCCTCGACCACATGGACGTGCTCGGCGAGACGCGAGAGGAGATCGCGGCGGAGAAGCTCGCCGTCGTCCGTCCGGGGAGCACCGTCGTGCTCGGCGACCCGGAGTGGCGCGCGCTCGCCGAGGAGAACGGCTCCGCGGCGATCGTCACCGCGGGGGCGAGCAACCTCGCCCTGGCCGTCGCGGCGGCGGAGGCGTTCCTGGAGCGCCCGGTCGATCCCCACGCGGGCGAGCGTGTCGAGCTTCCCGGGCGCCTCGAGCGTCGTGGCGAGCACCCGTTCGAACTGTGGGACGGAGCGCACAACCTCGCAGCGCTCGGCTATCTGCTGCCCCGGCTGCCCGAGCGGGACTACGTGGTCGTCTGCGCGATCCTGCGCGACAAGCGGCCGGGTCTGATGCTGGAGGCCCTTTCTGTACTCGGCCGCACGGTGGTCGCGACGGAGGCGCCGAACGCGCGCTCCCTGCCCGCGCGGGAGCTCGCGGTCCTCGCTGGATCGCACTTCGACCGGGTCGAGGTCGTCGCCGACCCGCACGCGGCGCGTGAGCGGGCGCTCGACCTCGCAGGACCGGACGGGGCTGTGCTCGTCACCGGTTCCCTCTATCTTCTAGCGGAGCTCAGTGGCCGAGACGACAACCCATAGCGGGGGCGAGAAGCTCTCGATCTTCGCGCTCGCCGCCGTCGTGATCCTGACGGTGGTGGGCGGAGCCTTCGCGATCGGCTACCTGATCGGCAGGATGTTCATGTGATCGTGCTCGCGAGCAGCATCAGCGACTTCTTCAACTCGGGCACGTGGCTCGTCATCCGCAACCTGCTCGTCTTCTTCGCCGTCCTCTTCTGGGCCTCGCTCGGCTACTGGGTCTACAAGGACGCGCGCCGGAGGGTCGGCGATCCGCTGCTCGTCGCCGTCGCTACGCTCGTCGGTCTCGTGCCGCCGTACCTCGGGCCGTTCGTGTACATGCTCTTCCGTCCGCCCGAGTATCTCGACGATGTGCGTGAGCGGGAGCTCGAGATCCGCGCGATCGAGGAGCGGCTGGCTACGGAGCTGCGTTGTCCGGTTTGCCGCAGCGAGGTCGAGGCGTCGTTCCTCGTCTGTCCCGTCTGCACGACGAGGCTCAAGCAGGCGTGCTCGACGTGCAAGGCGCCGCTCGAGCCGATCTGGCAGATCTGTCCGCACTGTGCGACGCCGATCGCGTCCTCGGGGATCACCTCGCTGGCTGCGCCGGTGACGCCCCGCGCGCGCCGGCGCCGCGAGTGAGGCAAGACGGATCCAGCTGCCGATCGTCCACGGTGCCCGGCACGAAGCGGACGAAGCCCGAATATCATGCGTCGTCGTGGCCGTCGAGCGCAGCCTGATCCTGATCAAGCCCGACGCGGTGCAGCGTCGGCTCGCGGGAGAGATCCTGCGTCGCATCGAGGCGCGCGGCTTCACGATCCGCGCCGGCCGGCTGTTGACGGCGAGCCGCGAGCTCGGCGAGACCCACTACGCGGAGCACCGTGAGAAGCCCTTCTTCGGCGACCTTGTCGAGTTCATCACCTCCGGCCCCACGTGGGCGCTCGTCGTCGAGGGCGAGGGCGCGATCGCGACCATGCGCGCGACGATCGGCGCGACGAATCCGGCCGCGGCGGCGCCGGGCACGATTCGCGGCGATCTCGCGGTCTCGATGCCCGACAACCTCGTCCACGGATCCGACTCGCCCGAGTCCGCGGAGCGCGAGGTCGCGCTCTGGTTCGCGGTCGATGAGCTCGGCTGACGACGTCGCTGCGAACGTCGCCGCCTGGACTCGGCGGAACGCGGAGTGGACCGACGGCAGCGCTGCCCGCGCGTGGGCACGGGAGGAGATCCGCTGGGGGCAGTTCGGCGTCGCCGAGTCGCAGCTCCGCGTCCTCGGTGACGTGGCAGGTCTCGACGTCGTCGAGTCGGGCTGCGGAACGGCGTACTTCGCGGCGCGGCTCGCGAGGCGCGGCGCACGGGTCGTGGGCGTCGATCCGACCCCCGCACAACTCGAGACTGCGCGGCGCCAGATGACCGAGACCGGGCTCGAGTTCCCGCTCGTCGAGGCGCCCGGTGAGGCGGTGCCGCTGCCTGACGCGTCGTTCGACCTCGCGCTCTCCGAGCACGGTGCAGCCGTGTGGGCCGACCCGTACCGCTGGATTCCGGAGGCGGCCCGGCTGTTGCGTCCCGGCGGCCGGCTCGTCTTCCTGCACGGCACGCCGCTCGCGCACCTCTGCTACCCGCAGGTCGGGCCGATCACGACCGAGCTGCACAGGTCGTACTTCGGGCTCGGGCGCACGCAATGGGAGGACGGTGACGGGATCGAGTTCCAGCTCACGCACGGCGACTGGATCGGGGTGTTGCGCGGCGTGGGCTTCGAGATCGAGCGCCTCGTCGAGCTTCGCGCACCCGACGATGCGCGCACCCACGCCTACTACAGCGACATGTCGGCCGACTGGGCGCGACAGTGGCCCGGGGAGGAGATCTGGGTCGCGCGGAAGCAGTGAGCGCACCGGTCGTGCCGTCGCTTCTCCTCGCCTCGACCTCGCCGCAGCGGCGGGCGATCCTGGAGCAGCTCGGGCTCCCTTTCGACGTCGTCGCGCCCGGCTACGAGGAGCACGACCCGCCGGACGCCGATCCGGTCGAACTCGTGCGCGAGCACGCCCGCGGGAAGGCTCTTTCGGTGGCGGGCGAGGCGGACGGGAGGCTCGTGCTGGCGGTCGACACGACGGTCGTGCTGGACGGGCGGGTATACGCGAAGCCGAGCGACGCGGCGGATGCCGGGCGGATGCTCGGCGAGCTTGCCGGGAGGACGCACGCCGTCGTCTCCGGCCTCTGTCTGCTGGGGCCCGGGTGGGAGGAGGTCGACACGGAGACGACCCTGGTCCGGTTCCGCCCGCTGAGTTCGCGCGACCTCGCCGCCTACGTCGCGACGGGCGAGTGGGAGAGCCGGGCGGGCGGGTATGCGATCCAAGGGCGTGGCGCTGCGCTCGTGGAGCGGATCGAGGGCGACTACCTCAACGTCGTCGGTCTGCCGACGGTGCTGCTCGTCCGCCTGCTCGCGGAACGGTTCCCGGGCGCCTACGGCGTCGGCTGATCGCCGGCGACTCGAAACACGTGCCCTCCCGGGGCACGTCTTGGGGTCAGACCCCAAGACGTGCCTGCCGGAGACGTGTCCGGTGGTAGCGGAGGCGCCTTCCCGCGGCCGTCGGCGACGAACGCCGCGTAGGCGAGCCGGGCCCGGACCCGATCGAGGGCGAACTGGTCCAGCGTCCATGCCACGTCGTGAAAGGTGCGCGGCCGCTCGAGTCCGACGAGGGCACGATGGCTGCTCCAGCGCCACCGCTTCGCCTCTCCGGCACCGGCGCGTTCGGGGTTCAGGGCGATGTACCGCACGAGCTCGAGCGCGTAGGCGTCGTCCTCCACCCGCTCGGATCGAAAGCGTCCCTGGAACAGGTGGCCGACGAAGCCGTGGCGCATGTTGTACACCTGCGCGTAGCGTCCGCCGAGACACTGCATCCCTCGCGACAGCGTCCCTTCGGTCACCCGGGCCATCAGGTGGACATGGTTCGTCATCAGGCAGTAGGCGGGGATCCGCCAGCCGTAACGGCGGGAGACATCTGCCAGCAGGAGGAGGTAGCGCTCGCGATCGACGTCGTCGTCGAAGATCTGCTGCCGCCGATTCCCGCGCCAGATCAGATGCACGATCCCGGCTGCTTGGTCGCGCGGCGGACGAGGCATGCGGCGAGCCTGAGCGACCGAAAGCCACGGCTTCGTGCCAGGAGTGAAACGTCGTGCCCGAAAGTGCAAGGAAAGGGCCGCGGAATCCCCGCGGCCCCGGCTATCGGGGTGCCCAGATTCGAACTGGGGACCTCTCCGACCCGAACGGAGCGCGCTACCAGGCTGCGCCACACCCCGGAACGCGCCATAGGGTACCGGCATGGGTGAGACGCCGGCGGCGATCGCGGCCTGGCGCCGGCGCGTGCGCCGGCTGGCGGACGAAGTCGCCGAGGAGTGGGGGCTGACGCTCGGCGAGCCGTACGTCCCCGGCGCAGCCGGTCACGTCGTGCGTGCGGCGCTCCCGGACGGAACGCCCGCCGTGCTGAAGCTCTTCTGGCCGCATCGCGAGGCCGAGCAGGAGGCGGACGCGCTCGAGCGCTGGGATGGCGACGGCGCGGTGCGTCTGCTGGCGCGTGACGACGAGCGCTCGGCGCTCCTGCTCGAACGGTGCGAGCCGGGCACGTTCCTCTCGGAGGCGCCGGACCCGCTCGGCGTCATGGTCGAGCTGCTGCCTCGCCTGTGGGTGAGAGCCGAAGGCTTCCGAACGCTCGCCGACGAGGCCGAGCACTGGCTCGGGGGCCCGGGCCTCGCCGCCGTATCCGACCGCCGGCTGCGCGAGGCGGCGGCGCGCGTCCTGCGCGAGCTGGCGCCGACGCAGGGCGAGCAGGTGCTCCTGCACCAGGACCTGCACGGAGAGAACGTGCTCGCCGCAGAGCGGGAGCCCTGGCTCGCGATCGACCCCAAGCCCCTCGCAGGCGAGCGCGAGTTCGCCGCCGCCCCGATCGTCCGCAGCTTCGAGCTCGGCCACTCGAAGCGGCAGGTCCTCTACCGGGTGGACCGCCTCTGCGCCGAGCTCGACCTCGACCGGGAGAGAGCGCGGGGCTGGACGATCGCGCAGACGATCGCCTGGTCGGCCGGCAGCGACTACGTCGCCGAGCACGTCCAGACGGTGCGTTGGCTGCTGGAGGACGGATGACCCTCCGTGCGGTCCTCTTCGACGTCGACTTCACGCTCGCCCGGCCGGGTCCGGAGCTCGGACCGGAGGGCTACGTCCGTGCCGGCGAGCGCTGGGGGCTGCACCTCGATCCTGCCCGCTACGAGGAGGCCCGCGAGGCGGCTCTCGTCGATCTGCGTCGCCACCCCGAGCTCGAGCACGACGACACGATCTGGTTCGCCTTCACGGAGCGGATCGTGTGCGGGATGGGCGGCGCGGGCGTGGCCGCCTACGACTGCGCGGTCGAGATCACCCGCGGCTGGGAACGGCACGAGAACTTCGAGCTCTACGACGACGCCCTGCCGGCGCTCGCCGCCCTCCGGGGCGCCGGCCTCAAGATCGGGCTCGTCTCGAACTCCGCTCGCGACGTGCACGAGTTCGCCGTCCACCATGCGCTCGAGATCGACGCCGGGATCAGCTCGTTCCACCACGGCAAGACCAAGCCGCACGCGTCGATCTTTCGCGCGGTGCTCGACCTGCTCGAGGTCGCCCCTGTGGAGGCGGCGATGGTCGGCGACACGATCGGGGACGACGTCGAGGGAGCTCGGGCGATCGGGATGCGCGCGGTCCTCCTCGACCGCGACGGGCGGCACGCGGGATTCGAGCCGCGCATCTCGACCCTCGACGGGCTGACGGGAGCGCTCGGGCTCGAGATCTGATCCCACCGGTTGACCTACACTTGCGTCATGGCCGACTGGGTCGGTTGGGCGATTGCCGCCGTGCTCCTGGCCGTCGGCGAGATCTTCACGCCCGGCCTCTTCTTCCTCGGCCCGGTGGCGCTCGCTGCGGTGGCCGCGGCGGTGGCCGCGCTCGCCGGAGCCGCGCTCTGGCTGCAGGCCGTCGTCTTCGCCCTCGGCTCGTTCGCCTCGCTCGGGCTGCTGCGCCCGATCGCGAGAGCGCATCTCGCGATGCCGCGTGCGATCCGGACGGGCACGGCTGCGCTCGAGGGCGCGCACGCGGTCGTCGTGCAGCGCGTCGACGAGCGGGGAGGCCTCGTGCGCATCGGAGGCGAGGAGTGGTCGGCGCGCCCGTACGTGGCCGACGAGGTGTTCGAGCCGGGGTCGCAGGTCGAGGTGGCACGCATCGAGGGCGCCACGGCGCTCGTCTATCGGTAAAGGAGCTGAGCTGCAATGGCCGGGTGGATCATCATCGGAATCGTCGCCGTCGTCGTGCTCGCGGTGCTCTCGCGCACGGTGCGGATCGTCCCGCAGGCGCGGGCCGGCGTCGTCGAGCGGCTCGGCCGCTACGCGCGCACGCTCTCGCCCGGGCTCGCGCTCGTGGTGCCGTTCATCGACCGCGTCCGACCGCTGATCGACCTTCGTGAACAGGTCGTCTCCTTCGCGCCTCAGCCGGTGATCACCGAGGACAACCTCGTCGTCAACATCGACACCGTCATCTACTTCCAGGTCACCGACGCGAAGTCGGCGACCTACGAGATCGCCAACTACCTGCAGGGGATCGAGCAGCTGACCGTCACGACGCTGCGCAACGTCATCGGCGGCATGGCGCTCGAGAAGACCCTGACCTCGCGGGACGAGATCAACGGGCAGCTGCGCGGGGTGCTCGACGAGGCGACAGGCAAGTGGGGCATCCGCGTCAACCGCGTCGAGCTGAAGGCGATCGACCCGCCCGCCTCGATCCAGGACTCGATGGAGAAGCAGATGCGTGCCGACCGTGAGAAGCGTGCCGCGATCCTTCAGGCCGAAGGGCAGAAGCAGTCGCAGATCCTCACCGCCGAGGGCGAGAAGCAGGCCGCCATCCTGCGCGCGCAGGGCGAGCGGGAGGCGATGATCCTCCAGGCGGAGGGTCAGGCGAAGGCGATCGGCACCGTCTTCGAGGCGATCCACAAGGGCGATCCGGATCCGCAGCTCCTCGCCTACCAGTATCTCCAGGCCCTGCCGAAGATCGCCGAGGGGGAGTCGAACAAGCTCTGGATCATCCCGAGCGACCTCCAGCAGGCGATCGGCCGCGTCGGCGGCGTCCTCACCGGGGCGGCGAAGCCCGCCGAACCGTCGGCGGACGGGCCGCCCGGCGACCGCTAGCAGCGCTCCCGCCGGCACGTGCGCAGCACGTCGATCCGGGGCGCAGCGGTGCGCCCGTGCGGCCAGGCGAGCCGGAGCAGGAGCGACGCAGCGTCGTCGTCGTAGCGCAGCTCGCGCAGGTGGAAGTCGGGGTTCGCGCGATTCACGAGCCAGTAGCGGCCGGCCGGGAGCACCGTCAGGTCGAGGCTCTGCCCTTCGTAGAAGGCGAGATAGCGGTCGGTGTAGCCGACGGAGAGCCCCTCCTCGATCGTCCGTGCCTGCGGCGCGCCGTGCCCACAGCGCCCCGTGAAGCGCGGTGGGCCGTGCGGCATCCCCGGGACGACGCCGTAGGTGTCGGAGAGGCAGAAGCCCTCCTTGTGGTCGCGGACCGCGACCGCGGACGAGTCCGCGCGGCGCAACTCGTACCGGTCGAAGGCGAGGTAGTGCCAGTGGAAGTGCGGATCGGCGGCCGCATAGTCGAGCTCCCCGGCGCCGGCGGCGACACGGGTCCAGCCGCCGACCACCTCGATCAGCTGGTGGGCGGGCATGACGTCGGAGCCGGACGGTCGTGCCGCTCGGATTCGCAGCACGCCGGGCCCGCGGTTGTCGACGAGCGACGTGAAGCCGAGCAACCAGCGCGTCTTCTTGCGCAGCACGATCAGCTGGGTCGGCGGGCGCTGCACGAGGTTCGGATAGGCCGCCGTTCCGGTCGGAACGGTCTGCCAGCTCGTCGGCGTTCCCGTGCCGAGGTCGAGCGGCCGGCTTCCGTCGGTTCCCGCGGAGCGCAGGACGCCGCCGGCGTCGACGAACGCGATGCGGGAGCCGTCCGGCGACCAGACGGGCTCTCGCGGCCGCTCTGCGGAGACCGCCAGGACGGTTCGAGTCGCGCCGTCGTCGAGCACCAGCGAGGTCGTCCCGTCCGCCGCGAACGCCGTGAAGGCGAGCCGCCGCCCGTCGGGCGACCAGGCGAGGTCGCGAATGTCGGCCCACGCGCGGCCCGGTGTGGGCGCTGCCGTGTCGAACGGTCTCGCCCGGGTGCCGCCGGCGGCGGCGACGTAGACCTCCGGGGTGCCGCTCCGATCGGAGACGAAGGCGAGACGTCCGCTGCGCGAGACGGCAGGGCTCCACTCCTCGCCCGCGCTCGCGGCGATCCGATGCGACGGGCCGGTCGGCAGGGGGAAGACGCGGATGTGGCGCCGGCCGGCGACGCTCGCCTGGTAGACGATCCCGTTCCCGTCGGGCAGCCAGGCCGGAGCGGTCTCCGAGGTGCGAGGCGTTGCGGCCAGGCGCCGTCGGCCGCTGCCGTCCGCGTTGGCGGTCCACAGGTCGCCGTCGCGCGTGAAGGCGATCGTGGCGCCGTCGGGGGAGAAGGCGGCGTCGGCGGCGTCGCGCAGGACGACGGCCCTTCCGCCGCCCGGCGAGATCGCGACGATGTCGGCGCCGCCTCGGGCGAGCAGCCGTGGCGCGCTCGGCTCGCGCCCCAGCGCCGCACTCGCGGCTGCGGCTGCGATCACAGGCCGAGCTCCGCCCGCCAGTCCTCGGTGTGCTCACCGGGCGCCGGGGCCGGGGCGAGCGGCTCGGTGCCGAGGTCCGCAGCCGCCTCCTCGCGCGTCGCAACCGGGCCGACGCAGACGTCCTCGCCCTCGAACAGGTCGAGCCAGGCGGCGAGCGGTCTCAGCTCGAAGACCGCGGCGAGCTCGGCCGCCAGTGTCTCCTGATCGGTGTCGTACTGGCGCCCGGAGAGCTCCGGGCGGCCCAGCAGTTCGCAGAGGCGGCGGAAGAACACCGGCTCGAGCGCACCCACCGTCAGCCGTCGGCCGTCCGCGGTGGCGTAGATCCGGTAGCAGGCGAGCCCGCCGGTGAGCAGGTGCGGCACCGGTTCGCCGCCGAGGCGGTGTGCGACGAGGCGGTGCGAGCCGTGCGTCATCGAGACGACGACGCCGCACCCCGTGCCCGTCCGCTCGCGCTCGAGCAGCCCGGCGAGCACCTGCGTCACCGCGCCCAGCGCTCCGGCCGCGAGGTCCGCGATCGGCACGGGCGGCCATGCCGGAGCCGTGTCCTCCAGGACGCCTGCCCAGCCGAGGTAGTTGAGGTCATGACCCGCGCGCTGCTCGTGGCGCCCCCCGAGACCGAACCCCGTGATCGAGCAGTAGACGGCTCGCGGCGAGGCGTTGCCCCGAGCGACGCCGAGACGTTCGGCAACGCCCGGCCTGAAGGACTCGAGCACGACGTCCGCGCGCGCGAGCAGGCCCTGCGCGAGTCGTGCGTCCACCTTCAGGTCGACGACGACGGACTCCTTTCCGGCCGCGAGCGCGGCGTGCCAGGCGGGCGCGGACGCGCGCATCGGGTCGCCGCCGGGCCGCTCGATGCAGACGACCCGCGCTCCGAGCCGCAGCAACTCCGCCGAGGCGACGGCGCCGGGCAGGTAGCGCGTGAGGTCGACGGTGAGCAGACCGCGCAGCGGTTGCATCGAATCCGAACCTACCACTACCCTTCGGCGGCGTTGACGGAGCGTTCAACAGGAGTCGAGGAGAAGCGTCGCCAGATCCTCGACGCCGCCGTGCGCGTGTTCGCGCACAAGGGGTTCCACACGAGCCGGGTCGGTGACATCGCCGAGGAGGCGGGCGTCGCGCACGGGCTCCTCTACCACTACTTCGAGTCGAAGGACCAGCTGCTCGACACCGTGTTCCACGAGAACTGGAACGTCCTCGTCGAGCGCGTCCGGGCGGTCGAGGAGACCGACGAGCCTGCCGTGGACCGGCTCCGGCACGTCGCCGCCATCATCCTGCGCACCTGGCGCCACGAGCCCGACGTCGTCCGCGTCGTCGTCCGGGAGATCGCGCGCAGCCCCGAGGTGCAGCAGAGAATCGGCGAGCTCGTCGAGCCGATCGGCTCGATCCGCCGGAT
The DNA here is from genome assembly GCA_963762675.1 of uncultured Thermoleophilia bacterium. Lineage (GTDB taxonomy): Bacteria > Actinomycetota > Thermoleophilia > Gaiellales > Gaiellaceae > Palsa-739. Next base: position 196,885 of record CAVXLS010000004.1, read on the forward strand.
CATCGAGCGCGGCCAGGCCGACGGCGAGCTCCGCGCCGACCTCGACCCGTCGCTCGCCGCGACGATCTTCTACGGCGGCATCGACTCGCTCCTGACCGGCTGGGTGCTCGGCACGCGCCCGGACGGCGACGAGCAGATCGCGGCGGCGGAGCAGACGCTCGCCGACGTCGTCATCGGCGGCTTCCGAGTCGATCCGCCCTAGCCTCGCGCTCTCAGAAGCTCGGCGAAGCGGGCGGAGCCGACGTTCCCGCCCGAGAGGACGACGCCGACCTCGCGACCCCTTACGCCGAGCCTTCCGGAGAGGAGAGCGGCGATCCCGACCGCGCCGCTCGGCTCCGAGACCACCTTCAGCCGGTCGAAGAGGAAGGCCATCGCATCGAGGATCTCCGCGTCGGTCACCGTCACGATCTCGTCGACGCGGCGGCGGTTCACCTCGAAGGTCAGCTCGCCCGGCTCGGTCGCCTGCAGGCCGTCCGCGATCGTGCGCGGCACGTCGATCCGGACCCGCTCGCCGGTCGCGAGCGAGCGTCGCGTGTCGTCGCCCGTCTGCGGCTCGACGCCCGCGACGTGGACTCCGGGCCGGAGCGCCTTCGCGACGGTCGAGCACCCGGCGATCAGGCCGCCGCCGCCGACCGGAACGACGAGCAGCTCGAGCTCCGGCGCGTCCTCCAGCAGCTCGAGCGCAGTCGTCCCCTGCCCCGCCATCACACGAGGGTCGTCTAGGGCTTCACCAGCTCGAGCCCGCGCTCGGCCGCCAGTCGGTGCGCCGAGCTCCTCGCGGCTCTCTCGCCACCGGTCGTACGTGAGGATCTCCGCGCCGTAGCCGTGGGTCGCCTCCACCTTCGCGGCGGGTGCGCCTCCGGCATCAGGATGGTCGCGCGGCTGGCGAGGAGGCGGGCGGCGAGTTGCGACCGCCTGCGCGTGGTTGCCGGACGAGTAGGCGAGCACCCCGTTCGCGAGCGACGCCGCCGGGAGCGAAGAGACCTTCGTGTAGGCGCCGCGAAACTTGAAGGAGCCGCCTGCGCTGGAAGCACTCCGCCTTCACGTAGATGCGCGCTCCCGTGCGCTCGTCGAGCGTGCGGGAAATGAGAACCGGCGTCCTGCGGGCCACGCCCGAGAGGCGACGCGCTGCGTCTTCGACGTCCGCGAGCTCGAGCGTCACCGGCATGGACTCGCTCCTCGCCGGAGCAGGCCGAAGCCCCAGAGGCGCTCGTTCAGGACGTAGTACGCGGTTCGCACTCCTCCGGAGTCCTCTGCCAGCACGGTGTAGCCTGCGCAACCGACGCTGAGAAGCGGTCCCGTGACCGCGGTCACCTGGGCGGCGTACGCGCCGAGGTGCAGGCCTTTCGGGCCGTGCCACCCGGCCGGCTGCCACACGGTGTACACGGCCGAGACCCGACCCTGCCTGAGCTCGACGGCGAGCCCGTGCGCGTCGAATCGGCGATAGGTGAAGTACCACGTTCGGTGCGGGCAGCCGCGGCAGAGGCCGTATGCACGGCCCAGCGTCCTCTCGACCTGGGCCGCCGGCTCCCCGAGCCGCACGCCTCCGAGGGAGCGCCCGGGTACGAGCGTTCCCGCCCGTGGGAGGGCGGCTGCGGCCGGTCCCGCGGCGGCGAGCGCCACGAGCGCCGCACAGAGAGCGGTCCGCCTCATATGCTCGCCAGTCTGACACGAGGCCTGATCAGGGGCACCGAGGGGCACCAGAACGGCTTGATCTCGCGGTGGAGGGGCTTCCCGTTCCCCGGCGCTCCCCTGACCTTCTGACCAAGAACTGACCAAGGCGTAAGCGGCGCAGCTTGGCCGCACTTCCCCGGACTTCCCCTGCCGCGATGGCGGGGAGCAGCTCTTGGACGACGGGCCTCCAGGGCGCTCACAGCCGCTCGCTGCCGGCCCCGCGAGGCCTGAGGTGGGCACCCGGGAGCCGAAGTACGGGAGAACGGCTCCTGTGGGCTCGGCCTGGGGACGTCAACAGGCTGAATGCCGACGGGGCTGTCCATTTCTGGCACGGCGGGGGGGATGAAAGAACCCCTTCGCGCCCGGCGTTCAATCGCCGGAGTCTGGAGGGGGTGAAAAGAGGCGCACGAACGCGCCCGCATCCCGAGAGGACGCTGGCTATGAGCACCGACATCGATCCCGAGCAGAAAGAGCGCCTCATGCAGGAGGCACGCGACTTCGACTTCGACGCCTGGAATGGCGGCGCTGTGACCTTTCCAAGCACCCAGCGCCAGTGCGCCCGCGGACACGAGTACTCGACGACGGCCGCGCCCGAGTGGCTGGGCGGGCGCTGTCCGGCGTGCAGGGCTGAGGCCGGACATCTTGAACGCCTGACTGCGCCCCTCTAGCCTCGGAGCTGCCGGGGTGTCGTGTCAGCGTCTTACCCGCGGGAAGGTGTTCGGATCACCCCGCCCCGGCCGTCCAGCACATGTCGAGCGACTGGCTAAACGGGATCGGTCTCATCTGCAGCCTTCTCGGCGCGCTGCTGATCTTCCGCTTTGGCGTTCCCGCCTATCCGACTCGATCACACGCAGGGCAGTCATTCTTGCTGCTCGGGGGTGACGATCGCTCCGAGCGAGCCAAGGTCGAGTTCGCAGATCGGGTGAGCAAAGGGGGAGCGCTGCTGCTCGCGCTCGGCTTTGCGCTCCAGTTCGTCGCGATCCTCGTCTAGGGCGTTCGCGAGGCCCTCGGCCCCTTGGGTTGTCCGTCAGCAGCAGCCGAGCCAACCAGCGGATCCTTCCGCTGTGAAAGCGGTATCCAAACCACTGTCTCGTCGGGAGGAACCCCGGCAGGGAGGGAGCTGCCGAATTTCGCTCTATTGATCGCGTAGCCTCGGCCTACGCCGTCGGTCGAGTGCGCCACCGCTTTCGACGGCCTGCCGAGGCTCGCTTCTCTCCACTCGACTGGTAGAGCGCCAGAAGAACGAGACGACGAGCATCAGCTACTGCGCCCTCATGGGCACTAGTGATGACATCCCACCAGGCGCCCGACGGATAGCCATCGCCTTCAGCGGCTTCATCGAGACGCAGCAGAATGAGGTCACCGCGCTTGATGATCGCTTCACTCAAGTCCCCGATCTCGCTTGCGGGATACATCGCCGCCAGGATCTCCAGACCTCCGGCCGCTGCCTGCCATCGCGAACGCTTCTCAGCCATCATCTGGCGTGCAACGGGGTGATCGCGGAGACGCTCGACATAGATGTCTGGCGACAGGTCGCGAAGGGCAGCAAGGGCCGCTCCTACTATCGACGCAGCTTGCTCCTTCCTGCGAGCTGCCTCCTGTCGCTGAAACACGAGATAGCCGCCAGCCGTAGTTAGCAGGCCGCCGGTGGCCGCGGCTATTAGCGTCTGCCACCACATCTCATACCTAGCCTACGCTGCTTGCAGCCTCGCCCTGCACCGTCGCGACCGCGCAGGGGAGACACCCCTTGCCTTCGCCTGGTGATCAGGATTCAGCGCCCGGGCGTTCGCGCAGCTACGTGAGGTGAAGCGCGACCTCGGTCGGGAGTACGAGGAGCCAGAGCGCAGCCGCCGCGACCCCGAGCGCGATCAGGACGGTTCGCTCAACCGGCGCTCGGAACGCGAGCGGGGTGAACGATCGGGTTGCGAAGGCGAATGCGCTCATCTCTTCCTCGGCGACTATCGACTCTCGACAGCGTCTGCTTGATCATGGATCGGATTCCGTGAGGTTCCTGCGGGGGTGCCTCATCAGGTTCGGCCAACGGGAGGATCTCGGCGACGCCGAGCGTGTCAAGCAGTGCGCGCACGTCTTGCCGCGTCGCAGGCGTCTCGGTCGGGTCATCCGCGAGTGAGGCCAGGACGGTGAGGACGCCCGCACGCGCCGCCGCCTCGAGCGTCGGGGCCCCTTCGAGCAGGTGGGCAACCTCCTTCGCCCACAGCCGCTCGTCACGCGTGAGTTGTGCCGCAGCAAGCACACTCGCATGGTCGGAGCCGCCGACACGGGTTGCATCCGTGATCGCCCACAGGCAACGACCCCCGAAAGGGTGACGCGCGACCGCCACGTAGAACCGCGCGGAGCCCCCAGCGGGCGGCTCGGAGACTCCGCGCGTTGAGACCCACGACGGGTCTCGTCTCGATAGGTACCGCCGAGTCGCCGAACTTGCGCTCAGGCTGTTGAACGAGACCTCCGCGTTGCTCGCGCCAGCCGTTCGGTCGGCAAGAAACATCGCAATCCGTGCACGTAATCAGAAGAGCGGGTGCGGCACCGCGTCATCGACAGCGAAGCCTCCTTTCAGGCCCCTGGCTCGGGTCAGGACACTTCGCCCGACATCCGGCGCGATGCCGCCACCCGCTCAAGTCCCTATCATCGGCCCGCCCGGCCAAACCTCAAGATGTTGTGTCGGAGAAGGTGGCGTAGCGCCCGGGCGTTCGCGAAGCCTCCGGCCCCTACGGAGTCTGTCCCTGACGTCTCGCTGCTCGCGCCTGAGCCAATGCAGCTCGTCGCGCCGGTTCCACATAGATGACCTGAGCGGCTTCCGCGATCAGAAGAGCCACGTCCTCCACCTCTTCCTGGCTGAACGCCGTGCCGTCGTGAAGGCTCCAGTTACCCGTCAGACGGGCGTCGTGAAGATCACGGATCACGTCTGCGCTGAGCTGCGGCACCTTCTGGCGCAGGTCGTTGATCTTTGCCTTGAGGTCTTTCCGGCTGCGCCCTTGTCCCGAACGATCTCCTCGACGCAAGCCCTGAGCATCGCAGCGGCACCGCGTAGCGCGGCGACGCCTTCGCAGACCGATGCCTCAAGGAAGAGCGAACGGACGCCGTCCGGCGCGTCCTGGGACAGCTCCCTCGGCGCGCGTCGCGGCCAGATGATCTCGGCCTCGGCTGCGGCCCGCTCGGACGCCGTCACCGGGTCGGTCGTTTCATCCCACCGCAGGAGCGCGAGCGTCGGCTTGCCGCAGAACATGCACCTGAAGACGCGCAGGAGCGTGAACGCATCCATCGCCGCGAAGAACGGAAGGCGACCGATACCGGCAGTTCCCACCGGCCTGAGCCCCCAGTCGGGCAAGACCCGATGGTTCGCCGCAACCTCGAGGCTCGTGTCTCGGTCGCAGTGTGGGCAGTGGTCAGCAACCTTGGCGCCCTCGCCCAGGATGTACTCGTCGAGCATCCCCAACGGAGATCCTCTATGCGTTCTCGCTGGCGCCGACGGTGCGGAGATACAGCCGACCGTCGGCAGAGAGCCGGGCCGCGACATCGCCGAACGAGAGCGCCTCGATCCCGATGTGTCCTTGCGCTTTGAGTTCCTCGAACGCATCCGAGTACCAGGTCTCCGGCACGTTCTCGACATCGGGAACGAGATCGTTCTGGAAGCTGTGCACACGGCTGGGGAAGAGCGCATCGGCGTCTCCCATTCGCTGCCGGATGAGGTCGACGAATCCATCGAAGCCGAGGTCTGTCGCGTCGATCATGTTTCCTCCCATCTGCGGGGGCCCACCACCCCCATTCCCATCAGATCGTGCCGATGGCATCGGATGGCGTGCCCCGGCCCGAGCAGGAAGATGTCACCAGGGTGTCACGCAGTCCCGTAATCCGTTATGCGGGCGAGAGGACTCGAACCTCCAAGGGCCTCGCGTCCCCCCGCCGCGCCTGGTTGACCGGAGAACACACGGGGCCGCGTACTCGACCGGCGCTACCTTCCGTCCCGTGACGATCGAGGAGTTTCGCAGGCAGGAGCGTGAGCGCATGCGCAGGCAGGTCGAGAGCGGGACATTCGGCTGGACGTCGACTCGCGCGACGTATTACTACATGCTCTTCCACGCCTCTCTACCGGAGCGGCAGGCGTACTGGGGCACTGCGGCCGGCACTCCGGGCACTGCTGGCAACTGACCAAGAACTGACCAAGAGCGGGCCTCGGAGCGCCCGATCCCTGATGGAATGTACGCGCCCGGTCGATTGCCGCATATGCTCGCCAGTATGCCGCTCTGGGATTCCGTCGCCGGTCTGAGCCTCTCGGTGGACGGGTACGCGCTCGAGCGTCGCGAACTGCAGACCGCGTCCGGCTGGACACGCGTCACCACGACGGTCGTGCTCGGCGGGGCCGGGGAGACGGGGCAGGGTGAGGACGTCGCGTATCGGACCGCAGACCATGAGCACATGCCCGCCGATCTCCCGCTCGCGGGTGCGTGGAGCGTCGCGGAGCTCTCTCGCCGGCTCGGCGAGCTCGAGGTGTGGCGGGGGAGCCCCGACGATCACACCTCGCGGGACCACCGGCGGTGGGCGTTCGAGAGCGCCGTGCTCGACCTGGCGCTCCGGCAGGCGGGGCTTTCGCTCGGCGAGGCGCTCGGTCGCGGGGAGCGAGCGGTTCGGTTCGTCGTCTCGACCCGGGACGACGTCGAGCCGTGGCTCGAGATCGATCCCGCGCTGGAGTTCAAGCTCGACGCCGAGGACGACTGGAACCGCACGCTGATGGAGCGGCTCGCCGCGCTCGACCGGGTGCGCGTCGTCGACCTGAAGGCGTACTACCGTGGCACGACCGTCGATCTCGCGCCCGATCCGGAGCTGTACCGGGCGCTCGCGGAGTCGCTGCCGGACGTCGTGATCGAGGACCCCTGGCTCGAGGACGGCTGTCGAGAGGCGCTCGCGGGCGCCGAGAGCCGGCTCAGCTTCGACGCACCGGTCCACTCGCTCGCGGATCTCGACGGGTTGCCGCTCGAGCCGCGGTGGCTCAACGTGAAGCCGTCACGCTTCGGGACGGTACAGGGGCTCCTCGAGACGATCGAGGCCTGCGAGCAGCGGGGAATCCGGATGTACGGCGGCGGGCGGTACGAGCTCGGACCGGGGCGCTCGCAGATCCAGCGGCTGGCGAGCGTCTTCTATCCGGACGGGCCGAACGACGTCGCGCCGTCCGTCTACAACGAGGGCGGGCCGAGGCCCGGGTTGCCGCAGACCCCGCTCGCCTCGCCCGGCGGAGTCGGGTTCTGAGCGCGAACGTCTTCGGCGAGCTCGGGCCGGGGAACGAACGGCCGGGCTACGCGTCCAGGAGCTGAGTCTCGGGGCTGCGCTCGTGTCCGCGCTGTGGGGCGGGACCGTCTACGAGCTCGCGCCCGGTGAGCGAATCTGCCCGTACCACTGGCACGTCGGGGAGGAAGAGTGGCTGCTCGTCGTCTCGGGGACGCCGACGCTGCGCACGCCGGAGGGCGAGAGCGTCCTGCGGGCGTGGGACGCGGCGGTCTTCCGCCGTGGCCCCGACGGTGCCCACGAGGTGCGGAACGACAGCCCGGATTCCGCGCGCGTCCTCATGCTCTCGAACATGTCCGACCCGGAGATCTGCGTCTACCCGGACAGCGGCAAGATCGGCGCCTACGGCGGGTGGTCGTGGCCGGAGCAGCGGGAGCGGGTCCGGCTGATGAACCGCGCCGAGGCGAACCTCGACTACTACGAGGGCGAGACGTGACGCGCGTCGTGAACCTGCTCGACGTGGCGTCGGGAGAGGAGCTGCAGCACGACGGCTTCCGCCACCACGACCTGCCGGTCGGTCCGCTGCTCGGGGCGGAGCTGCTCGGCTGCTCGCTCTACGACGTCCCGCCGGGCGCACGAAACTGGCCCTACCACTTCCATCGCGGGAACGAGGAGTGGCTGATCGTCGTCTCGGGGCGGCCGACCCTGCGGACGCCCGAGGGCGAGCGGGAGCTCGCTCCGGGCGATGTCGTCAACTTCCCCGAGGGCGAGGGCGGCGCCCACGACGTCTCGAATCGCTCGGACGGGAACGCGCGCGTGGCGATCTTCTCGACGCTCCGCAAGGGCTTCCCGGAATATCCGGACAGCGGCAAGGTTGGCGCCGGGGGCCGCTACTTCCGGCTCGCCGACGCGGTCGACTACTGGGACGGCGAGTAGGCAGCTCCGCCGACCGAGCCGACGGGGGTCTTGACGCACTCGTCACGGAGTCGTCACGGCCGCGTGGCAGGCGCTGGTGTACGCCTACATACACACCTACATCCACCTACATCACCATGAGTAGACGGACTCAGATCACGCTCTCCGACCGCCAGCACGCGTTCCTCGTCGACGAGTCGAGTCGCACCGGCTTGCCGCTCGCCGAGCTCGTCCGGAGGGCGGTCGACACCACGTACCGGCCCGGGGCGCGGAACCGTGTGCGTGGGTTCGAGCTCAGCCTCGGGCTCTGGGAGCGTCCCGACGCAGCGATCGTCGGCCGGCGGCCGCGCCGGCTTTGACAGCCGCTCCGGTGACGAACGGCGTGGCTACCCGCGGAACGCGTTCTCGCCCGTCAGCGCCTTGCCGACCGACAGCGTGTGCACCTCGTGCGTGCCCTCGTAGGTGAGGACCGACTCGAGGTTGTTCATGTGGCGGATCACGGGGTACTCGAGCGTGATCCCGTTGCCGCCGAGGATCGAGCGTGCCGTGCGCGCCACCTCGAGCGCTCCGCGGACGTTGCCCATCTTTCCCATCGACACGTGCTCCGGCCGAAGCGTCCCCTCGTCCTTCATGCGGCCGAGGTGCAGCGCGACGAGCGAGCCGCGGTTCACCTCGAGCGCCATCTCGGCGAGCTTCTGCTGGGTCAGCTGGTAGCCGGCGATCGGCTTGCCGAAGACGATCCGCTCCTTCGCGTAGTCGAGCGCCGCCTCGAAGCAGGCGCGGCCCGCTCCGACCGCGCCCCACACGATTCCGTAGCGCGCCTCGTTCAGGCAGGAGAGCGGCCCACGCAGCGTCGAGATCTCGGGGAAGCGGCTCTCCTCCGGCACCCGCACGTCCCGCAGTACGAGCTCGGACGTCACGGACGCTCGCAGCGAGAGCTTGCGGTGCATCTCGGGCGCCTCGAAGCCGGGTGCGCCCTGCTCGACGAGGAAGCCGTTCACGGCGCCCTCGTCGGTGCGCGCCCAGACGACGGCGACGTCGGCGATCGTGCCGTTCGTGATCCACATCTTCGTGCCGTTCAGGATCCAGTCGGAGCCGTCGCGCCTCGCGGTCGTCCGCATCGCGCCCGGGTCGGAGCCGGCGTCCGGCTCGGTCAACCCGAAGCAGCCAATCGCTTCGCCCGAGTGCATGGCCGGCAGCCAGCGTTGCTTCTGCTCCTCCGAGCCCCACTTCCAGATCGCGAACATCGCCAGCGACCCCTGGACGGAGACGAGGCTGCGGACGCCCGAGTCGCCCGCCTCGAGCTCCAGACAGGTCAGCCCGTAGGCGACCGCGCTCGCACCCGGGCAGGCCGTAGCCGTCCAGGTGCATGCCGAAGAGGCCGAGCTGTCCGATCTCGCCGACGAGCTCGTGCGGCAGGATCCCCTGCTCGAACCACTCGCCGACCTCCGGCACGATCCGCTCGCGCACGAACTGGCGGACGGTGTCCCGGATCGCGCGCTCCTCCTCGTCGAGCAGGGCATCGAGGCGAGGAAGTCGCGCGGGTCGAGGCTGGAGGGCTTGGTGGTCGTCGCCACGTCGGAATCGTACTGCGTCCCGGCGTGCCTTCAGTCGGCCGCCGCGAGGTGCGCGAGCGCGAGCTCGAGCCATGCGGGTGCGTGACTCTGCCAGAGCCTCTGATCGTGGCCGCCGGGGTAGAGGCGGAAGAGGTGGGGCACGCCGGCGCCGTGACAGCTCGCGACTCAGCTGCTCGTTCTCGGCGGCGAAACGCCAGTCCTGCCGTCCGACGTAGAAGGCGATGTAGGTCTTCTGTGAGCGCAAGCTTGCTCTCGTCGCGGCGAGCTGCGGCGTGCACGTCTGCCTTCGCGTCCCGGTCCGGCGAGCCGAGGCTGAGCGGCTTCGTCCCCGTCGGGTCGGTCGGATGGAAGTAGCCGCTCCACGACTCCACGACGGAGAACATCGATAGGTGCTTCAGCGCCAGGTGCATGGCGCCGTAACCGCCCGCCGACAGGCCGATCAGCGCTCGTCCGTCGCGGTTCGGGATCGTGCGGAAGCGCGAGTCGACCACGCGTGGCAGCTCGAGCGAGATCGCGTCCCCCCAGTTGTCACCGGAACCGTGATTGACGTACTCGGGATCCGTCTCCCCGGCCCGCGCTCCCTGTGGCACGACGAGGATCGCAGCGCGCGAGACCCGGTCGAGGGCTCGCTCGACGAACCGCGCGCTCAGGTACGAGGTGTCGCTCGCCGGCAGCCCGTGCAGGAAGTAGACAACCGGGTACCGGAGACCGCTCGAGTAGTAGTCCGGGGGCAGATACACCTCGTAGTGCAGCCGGCCTCCGAGCGCGTGCGACGTGTAGCTCGTGTCGACCGTACGCGTCTCCGAGTGCGCCGGCAACGCGAGCGCGCATGCGCCGGCTCCGGCGGCGAGAAGGGCGGCAATGGAGCGCAGGCGTCTCATCGTTTCCTGAAGCCGCTACAGCGGCTTAACGATGCCTGCCACCGACACTTAACACGACGGCGGTACACCAACCTACACATGGCCGCCCGCGCTCGGCAGGCTCTCGGCCCCCGCTCCGTCGCCGTGGCGACGGCTCTCGCGCTCGCGACCTTCCTCACCGTAGGAGCCGTCGGGGTGGAGCGCTACGGGATGAACTACTGGCTCTATCGCGGATTTGCCCCGCCGCACGACGCCGCCTACGTCACCTCGCACGGAACGCAGCAGACGATCACGGTCACGAGCGCGGCGCTCGGCGGTCTTCGGCAGCCGGTCGTCGTCTACCTCCCTCCCGGCTACGCGACGCATCCGCACCGGCGCTACCCGGTCCTCTATCTGCTGCACGGCTTTCCGGGGAAGCCGCTCGCGTTCCTCGAGACGGTGCGGATGGGTGTCGTCGAGGACGAGCTCGTCGCCCGGCACGAGGCGCAGCCGCTGATCCTCGTGATGCCGTTCGGCTCGACCGGTCAATTCACGGACAAGGAGTGGGTGAACGGCGTGGGCAGGGCGCAGGGGTGGGAGACGTTCGTCGCCCGTGACGTCGTCCACGCGATCGACTCCCGCTACCGCACGATCCGCGACCGTACGGCCCGCGGCATCGCCGGTCTGTCGGAAGGCGGTTACGGCGCGATCAACATCGCGCTCCACCAACTCACGGAGTTCGGGCTCGTCGAGAGCTGGTCGGGCTACGAGCGACCGGACAAGCTCCGCCTGATCTTCGGCGCCGGGCTCGGGCTGCTGGCCCGAAACGACCCGATGACGGAGCTGCCGCGACTCGCGCGGCGGCTCCGCGCTCTCCACACCTACATCTGGCTCTACTCGGGCAGCAGCGACCCGATGCGGCACCAGAACGAGCAGTTCGCGGCTGCACTCGAGCGTGCACACGTGATGCACTGGTTCTACGAGCCGGCGGGCGGTCACAACTGGGCCCTCTGGCGCGTGCAGGCGCCTCACGCGTACCTCGCCGCCGCCCGGAGGCTTCGTGGCTAGGCTCGCCCGGTCGCTCGTCGCCGCCGTCGCGTCGCTCGCAGTCGTCGTCACGACGACCGGGTGGCTCTACCTGGCACGACCCGTCGTCCGGCTGCCCGGCCCGGCCGTCCACGACGGGCTGCCGCTCGACGAGCTCTCGCGGCACGCAAAGGTGCCACTCCTCCTGTTCCTGGGAGTCTGGCTCGTCGCGGGCGCTCTGCTCGGCGCGATCGCGCGCTGGGTCCGCGCCGAGCGGCTGACCGCCGCCCTCCTGCTCTGCCTCGGCGTCGGCGGTTGGAGTTACCTCGTGAGCGGTCTCTCGATCCTGGTCGTCCGGCAGGTGCCCGGCGACGCGGCCTTCAGGGCGGCCGCGGTCGAGCAGGCCGTGTTCTGGCCGGCGGCGCTCGCCGGGCTCGGCGGGGCGCTGCTGGGTCGCGGCCGCACCGGTTCGAGCCCTCGCTCGCCGTTCGTGCTCGCCTGGGCGGTCGCCGCGGTCGGTGTGCTCGGCGTGCTGGACGCCGTGTTGCCCCAGCACCGCCGCTCCCTGTTCGCCGGTTTCGCCCCGGAGGCCGCGCACGGGCTCTCCAAGGGGCTCGTCGCGCCGCTCTCGATCGCGCTCCTCGTGACGGCGCGCCGGCTCGCTCGACGCCAGCACCGCGCATGGCAGGTGGCGCTGGGTCTGCTCGGCGCGCTGACGATCCTCCACGCTGCGCGCCGTTTCGACGAGGGCGCCCTCGTGGCGGGGCTCGCGACCGTCGCGCTCCTCGCGCGTCGCTCCGACTTCCGCTTCCGCGGCGACCCCGCGGTGAAGCGGCGAATCGCGCTGCGCGCGCTCGTCGCCGTCGTCCTGATCGCCGCCTACGGCCTCCTCACCCTGTGGGTCAACCGTCTGATGACCGACCAGGGCTTCAGCGTCGGCTTCGCGCTGCGGGAGACCGGGCGGGCGGCTCTCGGACTCAGCCTCCGCCACGCAGGACACCTCGTCGGGTCGCTCGCCGAGTGGTTCCCGGTCTCGGTCTTCGCCCTCGCGCTCGGAGCGACCGGGCTGCTGCTGTTCGAGTGGCTGGCCCCGTGGCGACACCGCGTTCGAGCGCAGACCCGCGAGCGCGAGCTCGTGCGGGCGATCGTCGCCCGCTGGGGGTCGGACACGCTCGCTCCCTTCGCCCTGCGAGCCGACAAGGACTACTTCTTCGCCGAGGGCGAGCGCGCGTTCGTCGCCTACCGGGTCGTCGGCGGCGTCGCCGTCGTCGCCGGCGATCCCGTGGGACCGAGCGACGCGTTGGCGGCCCTGCTCGCCTCCTTCATCTCCTTCGCACGCGAGCGGAGCTGGCGGATCGCGGTCCTCGGTGCGTCCGAGGAGTTCCTCGAGCTCTACCGCGCGCACGGGCTCCGCGCCATCTACCACGGCGACGAGGCCGTCGTCGAGACGCGAGCCTTCTCACTCGACGGCAGGGCGGTACGGAAGGTGCGGCAGTCGTGCCACCGGCTCGAGCGCGCCGGGTACCGGGCGCGGGCCGTCCGGCCGAGCGAGCTCGACGAGCGGCTGCGTGCGGAGCTCGAGGAGATCGCGCGCGTCTGGCGCGGAGGCGAGCCCGAGCGCGGGTTCACCATGGCGCTCGACGCCCTCTTCCGCCTCGGTGACGACGAGGCGCTGTTCGTGATCGGGGAAGGGCCGGAGGGGCGGCCCGAGGGTTTCCTCCACTTCGCCTTCTGCCGGGCCGGGTCGGCGCTCTCCCTCTCGTCGATGCCACGCCTGCGAACGACGCCGAACGGGTTCAACGAGTGGCTCATCGCCACGGCGATCGAGTGGGCCGGGACGCACGGCGTCGAGCACGTCTCGCTGAACTTCTCGCCGTTCGCGTCCCTCCTGGCACCGCGGGCCGAGCTGACGCTGCGGCAGCGTGCCGGCCGCCGGGCTCTCCTCGCGCTCAAAGGGCACTTCCAGCTGGACAACTTGCTGCAGTTCAACCGGAAGTTCTTCCCCCGCTGGAACCCGCGCTTCGTCGTCTACGAGCACGCGCTCGACCTGCCCCGTGTCGGGATCGCCGCCCTCGCCACCGAGGCGTACCTTCCGTTCCAGACGAGGCGCGGGGAGTGAGCGTCTCCGTCGGGGGAGGGCTGCTGCTCGGCCTCTTCTCGGCGGCGGCGATCGGGGGCGGCTTCGCGCTCCAGCACGCAGCGGCTGCGGCGCTGCCACCTCTCGCAGCTCGCCGGCCGCTGCGCTCGCTGCTCGCGCTCGGCCGCAGCCGGCGCTGGAGCGCGGGCTTCGGGTTGGGGCTCGTCGGCTGGGCGGCATACGTCGCGGGCCTGCGGCTGGCGCCGCTCTCGCTCGTCCAGGCTGCGTCGGCCGGCGGTGTCGTCGTGCTCGCGCTCGCCGGCAGACGGCCGACCAGGCGCGAGCAGGCTGGAGTCGTCGCCGCGCTCGCCGGCCTCGCCCTGCTCGGGCTGTCGCTCCCGGGCGGTACCGGGGGAGGCGCTGCGTCGACGCGTACGCTCGGGGTGTGGCTCGGTGCGTCGGCGCTCGTCGCCGTGCTTGCCGCAAGACCCCTCTCCGGGTCGACGCACCGGGGCCCGGGGCTGGGCACGGCTGCCGGTGTGCTCTACGCGGCCGCGGACGTCGCCACGAAGGCGGCGACCGTCGGCGGCGCCGCTCTGGCGTTCGTACCGGTGGTGCTCGTCGCGAGCGGGCTCGCGTTCGCCGCGCTCCAGCTCGCCTTCCAGCATGGTGGGCGTCTCGAGACGGCAGGTCTCGCGACCCTCTGGACGAACGCGCTGCCGATCGTCGCGGGAAGCGTCGTCTTCCGGGAGCCGTTTCCCGGCGGCTCGGCCGGGCTCATGCGTGCCGCCGCGTTCTGTCTCGTCGTGGCCGCGGCCGCGGCGCTCGCTCGAACCGGAAGGGAGGAGAGGGCCGAGGCACGGGTTGACGCTCCCGCGCTCGCGTCCGTATCCTCCCTTGACTGACCAGTCAATCGAAGACGGAGAGCCGGAAGCCATGGCGATGACGGAGCAGGGCAGCGCCGCAGGGGTCTCCTTCGCCCTGACGGACGAGCAGCGCTCGCTGCGCGAGCTGGCGCGCGAGTTCGCCGAGAAGGAGATCCGTCCGAACGAGGCGGCCTGCGACGAGAAGATGCAGCACCCGGTCGACGTGATCGCGAAGGCGCACGAGGTCGGGCTGATGAACCTCCACGTCCCGGAGGAGTACGGGGGCCTCGGGCTCTCCGCGTTCGACGGGCTGCTCGTCGGCGAGGAGCTCAACCGGGGCTGCTCCGGGATCGGCACCTCGATCCTCGCCAACGGGCTCGGTTCGGGCCCCGTGATCCTCTACGGCTCCGACGAGCAGAAGGCGAGCTGGCTTCCGCCGCTCGTCGAGTCGCCGATCCTCTGCTCCTTCGGTCTCTCCGAGCCGGGGGCCGGCTCCGACGTCGCCGCCCTCAAGGCGACGGCGACGCGCGACGGAGACGAGTACGTCCTCAACGGCTCGAAGACGTTCATCACGAACGCGGGGTACGCGAGCTGGACGGTCGTGTTCGCGAAGACGGACGCGAAGGGCGGCCACCGGGGCATGTCCGCGTTCGTCGTCCCGATGGATGCGAAGGGCGTCACGATCGAGAAGCACCTCGACAAGATGGGACAGCGCGCGACCGACACGTCCGCGTTCGCGTTGCAGGACGTGCGCGTTCCCGCCGAGAACCGGATCGGCGAGGAGGGGGACGGCTTCAAGATCGCGATGGCGACGCTCGACTTCACGCGCCCGGGAACGGCGATCGGCGCGGTGGGCGTCGCACAGGCCGCGTACGAGCACTCCGTGGCCTACGCGAAGGAGCGGGTCACCTTCGACGTCCCGATCGCGATGCACCAGGCCGTCAACTTCATG
The DNA here is from genome assembly GCA_963762675.1 of uncultured Thermoleophilia bacterium. Lineage (GTDB taxonomy): Bacteria > Actinomycetota > Thermoleophilia > Gaiellales > Gaiellaceae > Palsa-739. The sequence goes on from CAVXLS010000004.1 coordinate 212,049, forward strand.
ATCGCCGACATGGCGACCGAGATCGAGGCCGCCCGACTGCTCGCGTGGCAGGCCGCATGGATGCTCGACTCGGGCTACGGTCGCAAGGCGACGCTCTACTCGTCGTTCGCGAAGCGCTTCGCCGCCGACACGGCGATGCAGGTGACGACCGACGCCGTCCAGGTCTTCGGCGGCTACGGCTACATCAAGGAGTACCCGGTCGAGAAGCTGATGCGCGACGCGAAGCTGTTCCAGATCTACGAGGGCACCTCGCAGATCCAGCGGCTCGTGATCGCCAAGGAGATCTTCCTGCCGAAGGACTAGGCTCCGGCGCATGGCGATCGAGATCGACCTCTCCGGCCGCGTCGCGCTCGTCACGGGCGGCTCGCGCGGGCTCGGGCGTGCCGATTCGCTCGCGCTCGCGCGGGCGGGTGCGGACGTCGTCGTCGCCGACCTGCTCGTCGAGTCGGAGCTCTCGGAGGAGACCGACCGCTACGGGGCGCTCGCCACTGCCGCGCGGCAGCAGGGGCTCGTCCACACCGAGGAGACTGTGACCGAGATCCGCGGCATGGGTCGCCGTGCGCTCGCCGTGCGGTGCGACGTCACCGACCGGGCGCAGGTCGACGCGGCAGTTGCGCGTGCCGTCGGGGAGCTCGGCTCGGTGGACATCCTCGTCTCGAACGCGGGCACGCTCGACCACGTCGCCCAGTTCCACGACCAGTCCCCCGAGCTGTGGGAGCGCGACCTTCGCGTCAACCTCACCGGCGCCTTCAACTGCGCACAGGCGGTCTGGCCGCACATGAAGGAGCGTGGGTGGGGCCGGATCGTCAACATGGCCTCGGTCGCCGGCACGCTCGGCGGCTTCGGGCAGGCGAGCTACTCGGCGACGAAGGCGGGCCTGCTCGGCCTGACCAAGACGCTCGCCATGGAGGGCGGCCGGTACGGGATCACCTGCAACGCGATCGTGCCGGGCGTGATCGGCAGCGAGGCCTTCCACATGGCGAGCGCGGCGATGAACGAGCGGATCGTCAGGCGGACGGCGCTGCGCCGGCACGGCGAGCCGGACGAGATCGCGAACGTGATCGCATTCCTCTGCTCGGATCTGGCCTCGTACGTGACGGGAGCCGAGATCACCGTCACGGGCGGCGTCGAGCTGTTCGTCTTCTGAGCGAGTCCCCGGGCGGCTCGCTCGGTGTTCCCCGCGCACCGCTCCGCTCGGACGCCAGCGCGCTTCGCGCGGGCCGCTGTGCTTTGCTGCTCCGGGAACCGCAACCCACGGCGTGGTGCGAGCCGCGCCCGCGCATGTCGGGCGCGGCGGCGCGATACTCGCTCGGATGGATATGCGGCTGCTGGAAGAGGAGCGCGTTCCTCGCTTTACGGAGCTCTTCGCGGAGTTCATGCCGCCCGACGCGGACTTCGTCTATGCCGAGCTCGAGGCCGAGTTCGGCGGGCTGCGCCGACGAGCTGGAGCTGGGAGTGCTCCCGGACAACGAGCAGGCGCTCGGCCTGTACGAGAAGGCCGGCTTCGAGCAGGTCGGCGAGCGGCTGGGCTTCCTGATCCTGAAGAAGGCGCTCTAGCGGCTCCGACCTGATCGCGGCGACTCGTCCTTCCGGGACGACGGCAGGAAGCGTGGGCGGGGCGCGGGTCGCACGAGGGGCCATGGCTACCATCCCGCGATGGGCGTCCTCCGCTCGCCGCTTCGCCGGAACCTGCTCCTGCTCGTCTTCGCGATCGGAGCCGTCGGCACGGTGCTCGGGCTCGTCTTCGCCGGCTCGCCGACGACGCTCGCACGAGGCGTCCGCATCGACGGCGTCGACGTCGGAGGGCTCCGGGCCCGGGACGCACGTGCCCTGCTCGAGCGGCGCGCGACTGCGCTCGCCCACCGGCCGGTCGTGTTCTCCGCCGCCGGAGAGCGTTTCCGCATCGCACCGGTCACCCTCGGCGTCCAGCCCGACTGGTCGGCGGCCGTGGACGCCGCGCAGCGGCAGGGTGACGGCTTCGGTCCCTTCCGAGGGTTCCGGCGGATCGACGTCCAGTTCTTCGGCGCGGACGTCACGCCGCCGGTGAGCGTGCTCGGGGGCGCGCTCGAGTACGAGCTGCAGCAGATCGCGAAGAAGGTCGACCGACAGCAGCAGCCCGCGGCCGTGGCGCGCCACGGCCTGCAGATCGCCGTCGTCCCCGGACGAGCCGGTCATGTGCTGGACCGGAAGGCCGCCGCGGACGTCATCGTCCGCGCGCTCTCCTCCCTGCAGCGCTCCGGCCCTGTCCAGCTGCCGCTCCGGTCGGTGCGACCCGGCGTGACCGTCTCGCAGCTCTCGTCGGCGGCCCGTCGCGCGCGTCTCGCGCTCTCCGCGCCCGTACTCCTCGAGCTCCAGAAGACGCTGCTGCGGCTGACGCCTCAGGCGCTCGCGCCGCTGCTCCAGCTTCCATCGGGTGGCGAGACACAGCTCCGCCTCGGCGGCCCCGCGGCGGAGCGGTGGTTCGTCCGCTTCGGGCGGCGGCTCGAGCAGCCCGCCCGCGATGCCGGCTTCGCTGTCCACGGCGACACGGTCGGCATCGTCCCGGCGCGCCCCGGCCTCAGCCTCGACACCGCCCGGACGGCCCGCGCGATCCTCGCTGCTGCGCTCCGGCGCACGAGTCGCGTCGCGCACGTGGCGGTCGAGACGATCGCGCCGCAGCTCACCACCGACGCGGCGCGGCGGATGGGGATCAGCGGCGTCGTCGGGTCGTACACGACCGAGTACGGCGGGATCCCGAATCGCATTCACAACGTCCAACTCGTATCCCACCTCGTCGACGACAAGCTGATCGCCCCGCACACGACCTTCTCCTTCAACCGCGCCACCGGCGCCCGAACGGCCGCGAAGGGCTTCCTGGAGGCTCCCGTGATCATCAACGGCGAGGTGACGACGGGGCTCGGCGGCGGGGTCTGCCAGGTCTCCACGACCGTCTTCAACGCCGCCTTCGAGGCGGGCCTGCCGATCACGGAGCGCACGAACCACGCGCTCTACATCAGCCACTATCCACAGGGTCGGGACGCGACGGTCGACTACCCGGACGTCGATCTCCAGTTCCGCAACGACACCGGCCACTGGCTCCTGCTGCGGACGTTCGTCGGCGACTCCTCGCTCACCGTGACCCTGTACGGAACGCCGACCGACCGCAAGGTCGTGAGCACGACGGCTCCCCTCGTCTCGCACGGAGGGCCGCCCGTCCAGAAGACGGTCGACCCCGCGCTCCAGCCCGGCGAGAAGGTGGTCGACGACCCGGGCGTCCCTGCGCTGACGACGAGCGTCACCCGTGACGTCTACGGCGCGAACGGCAGCCTGCTCGACCACGACGTCTGGTACTCGTCGTACCGTGCGAGTCCGAAGATCGTGCGGGTCGGGCCGCCGAAGAAGGCCGCGAAGGCGAAGGCGAAGGCGCCGGCTACGCAGACGACTCGGCAGAGCTGATCGCCTCGACGAGCCACTCCGGCACGCGCACGGGACGGAAGCTCGCCGCGTCCACGCAGGCGTGCGCTGTCCAGCCGTCGGCCACGAGCTCCCGGGGGTCGCCGGCGACGTCCGCGATCTCCCCGCCGGGGGGCGACTCCGCCGGCGGCGACGCTGCCGCCCGCGCTCGCGTGATCGCGTACTCGTACCGGAAGCGGGCGCCGCGCACGTCGACGCAGCGCGCGTGGACGTCGAGCTCCTCGTCGAAGCGCGCGGGCAGCCGGTAGCGGCAGTGAGACTCGAGCACGAGCGCCTCGACGCCGTGGTTGCGCAGCGCCTGGTAGCCGCCTGCGAACGCGCGGAGATACTCGACCCGGGCGACCTCGAACCAGACGTTGTAGGCCGCGTTGTGGGCGATCCCCTGTGCGTCGGTGTCCGCGAAGCGCACGCGGACGCGCGTCGAGAAGCTGTAGCCGTTCACCGGCGTGGACTCTACGCGCGCGTCGTGCGCGGGTTGAGCGCCGCGTCGAGGCCGTCCCCGACGAGGTTGACGCACGCGAGCACCGCGACGAGCACGGCCATCGCCGGCACCCACGTCCACCAGCCGAGCGCGAGCGTGTTGTTGCGGCCGATCCCGCTCGCGGTCGCCTCGCCGATCAGGTTGCCGAGTGTCGGACGCGTCACTGAGCGCACGCCGTAGCCGAAGAACTCTGCGGTGGCCTCGACCAGGACGATTTGGCCGATCAGCGAGGTCGCACCCACGACGATTGTGCCGGCCGCGTTCGGGAGCACGTGACGGAGGACGATCCAGCGGTCGGAGGCGCCGAGCGCGCGCGCCGCCTGGACGAACTCCTCGGTTGTGAGCGAGGCGGCACGGGCCCGCAGGACGCGCGCGGCGAACGGCCACATCGCCAGCGAGAAGACGAGCGTGGCCTCCCAGACGGTGACAGGGCGCAGCCAGACGAAGGCGGCCACCATCAGGACGAGCACGGGGAAGCCCGTGACGAGGTCGGCGAGGCGCATCAGCAACGCATCCGGCCAGCCGCCGACGTAACCGGCGAAGACACCGGCGACGACCGCGAGCAGCGTCGCGGCGATGCCGCCGACGAGGGCGGTCTGCTCGCTGTAGTGGAGCCCCCAGAGGGCACGCGTGAGCGTGTCCCGGCCGATGTTGTCGGTGCCGAGCAGATGCCCCGAGGCGAGAGTCGGAGCGTGGTTGTGCCAGCGGGAAGAGAGGTCGATGTAGTTCCAGCCTCTCGTCTCGAGCACCGGCGCGAGCCCCCCGGCGACGAAGAGCACGACGAGCACTCCGAACGCGGCGAGAGTCACCGGTTGGCGGGCGAGCTGTCGCAGCGTCTGCCGCCGGTAGCCACGGGCCTGAGGGGCGGGCGGCACCTCGTCCGGCCGGGACGAGGGCGGGGCGTCTGCCGCGGTCACCCGCTCTCCCGCACTCTCGGGTCGAGCCAGAAGATCGCCAGGTCGGCCGCGATCGACGAGACGATCACGAACACGGCCGTGAGCAGGAGCACAGGCTCGATCGAGTACGTGTCGATCGAGCCGAAGTCGGAGATCGGAAACTCGCTGATGAAGACGGTGCCGAGGCCGTTCAGCTGGAAGATCCAGTCCACGGCCATCGCCGAGCCGAGGATCGCGCCGAAGTCGGCGAGCAGCGCCCCGACGAAGGTGACGAGCGAGGTTCGCAGCGCGTGGCGGAGCAGGACGGTCCGCTTGGGCAGACCCTTCGCGCGGGCAGTTGTCACGTAGGGCGCCTCGAGCGCTTCGAGCAACGCCGAGCGCAGGAAGCGGGCGTGCAGGCCGATGAACCCGAGCGCGAGCGTGACCGCGGGCAGCGTCGCGTAGCGTGCGACGTTGAGCGCGTAGCGGACTCCGCTGCCGGCCGCGGGGCAGGGCGTGAGGATCCCTGCGTTGATGCCGACGCCGGGCGGGCACGAGCCGGGCCAGCCGGCGAGGGGGAAGGGGCCGATTCCTCGAGAGCCGCCGATCCGGTTCACCAGCACCTGCACGAGCAGCGCGAGCAGGAACGCGGGCACCGCCCACGCGAGATAGGAGACGGCCCGCAAGGTCAGGTCGAGCGCGGAGCCGGGCCGGCTCGCCGCGACGACCGCGAGCGCGATGCTCGAGAGCACGACGAGCACGAGCGTGAAGGCGAGTAGCACAGCCGTATGGCCGACCGCGTCGATCATCCTCGTCCCCTGGGTGAAGTTCAGCCGCGTCGGAGCGAGGCTGAAGAGCACGTCGTAGCTCCTGCCGCCCCAGAGCCCCTGGAGCCACGTCCAGTACTGGGCGATGAGCGACGGATGCGGCGTGCCGACGGGGCTGAGCCTCGGGTCCTGCCACGCGAAGAAGCAGAAGCTGCCGAGCGAGAGGGTCGCCAGGACGAGGAGTCCGAGCACGATCCGCCTGCCGACGAACGCGAGCATTCCGCTCCTTTAGACGCCGTCGGGGCCGGCGGAGTTCGTGGCTCGCGTCGACGAGCCGTGAACACGTCCTGCCGCAACACGTCCGGTGTCAGACACCAGACGTGTCTCGAACCGCCAGCGATCCCGGTCTACGATGACCCGGTGAGCGTCGAGCGCCTCGCGGAGCTGGTGCGCGCGCGGCAGCCCTGCGTCGTCCTCACCGGCGCCGGCGTCAGCACCGAGTCGGGGATCCCCGACTTCCGTTCTCCGACCGGGATCTGGGCCCGCTACGACCCGATGGAGTACGCGACGATCGAGGCGTTCCTCGCCGATCCCGTCAAGGTCTGGGACTTCTACGCCAAGCGACTCGACGTGCTCGGGCAGGCGGAGCCGAACGCCGGGCACCGGGCGCTCGCCGAGCTCGAGCAGCGCGGCCTCGTGCGCGCGGTGATCACGCAGAACGTGGACGGCCTCCATGCGCGGGCCGGCTCGCGCGAGCTCGTCGAGGTGCACGGCTCGCTGCGGAGCGCGGTCTGTCTCGACTGTGGCGAGCGCGTGCCGATGGAGGCGGCGGCCGCGCTCCTGCCCGCGGCGCCGACGTGCCCGCGCTGCGGTCGTGTGCTCAAGCCGGGCGTCGTCATGTTCGGGGAGTACCTGCCTGTCGAGGCGATGGAGCGGGCCGTCCTGCTGGCGGCCGAGGCAGGTCTGATGCTCGTGGTCGGATCGTCGCTCGAGGTCTACCCCGTCGCCGCGCTTCCCGACGAGACGCTCGCAGCGGGCGGGACCCTCGCGATCGTCAACCGCGGCGGGACGGCCCTCGACGCGCGCGCGGCGGTCGTCGTCGACGGAAGCGCGGGCGAGACGCTCGCCGGGCTCCTCCAGGCCCTCTCCTAGCCGCTGCCCGGAGTCGGCAGGATCGGAAGCGAGGCGGCGAAGACCGCCTCGCGGAAGCGGCCGGCGAGGGGTGGGACAGCGAGCGTGAAAACCGGCACCACGCGGTCTCCGGCGAACGACGTGGAGTAGTAGTCGCCGAGCATGCGACCGCCTTCCGTGCTCGCGAGCCAGTCGAGCCGCATGGGGACGGCGTCGAGCTGCTGCGGCACGCTCCAGCTGGCCCCGCCGTTCGCCGACGACACGAAGCCCGTCCCGACGAGGCATGCCCCTGCCGCGCACGACCCGGGAAGGAAGTAGGCGTACACGAGCCCCAGCCGACCCGGTTGCAGAGGGTCGGCCGCGAGCCCGGTCAGGAACTCCTCCTGCGAGGAGCCTGCGGGAGCGACGGGTATCCGCACCGGCGTCGTCCAGGCGAGCCCGTCGGTCGACGTGGAGAGCACGAGGTCGTTGCCCGTGCAGCCGACGCGAAAGCGGCAGTCGTCCCACGCCGCGTAGAGCGTTCCGGCTCCGTCGATCGCGACGGAGGGGAGAGAGACGGCGCGGAGGCGGCCGGCAGAGTGTGCCTGCAGGCTCGCTACGGTCGAGCGCGTGAAGGTGGCACCGCCGTCGGTCGAGACGACGGCGTCGATCGAGCCCGTGAGCGCCTGGTCGCCGTTGAAGTCGACCGCTACGACGACGAGGGTTCCGTCCGGGCGGACGACCGGCTGCGTCCCGACGAGGGTCGACGTGGCCTTCACCGGCGTCGACCACGTGAGGCCGCCGTCGTCGCTCCATTGCACGACGGTCGAGTTCTGCGCGTCGTCCGTGTAGGCGGCGTAGCAGCGCCCCCGGTGCGGGCTCGTCGGACCGTCGTCGCAGGCGATCCAGTCCTTGTCGAGCACTGGCCCGCTCGCGACCGTGACCGGCGGCGACCAGGTGTAGCCGTCCTCGGAGCGGGTGACCAGGACATGTGAGCCGCCGCGCTCGAGCGTGAGCGTGCCGATCAGCCAGGTCGCGTGGAGGGCGTCGTAGGCGACGGTGGGGTCGGAGGCGGCGAGCTCCGGCCCCGGCGGCGAGGAACCGACCGTCAGCGCCGGCAGGGTGCCGCGCCTCCAGGTGCGGCCCGCGTCGCTCGAGGTCGCCCAGCCGATGTTCGCCGCGGCCCCGACCTCGAAGCGCCCGAGCTGGAACGCGGCGACGACCGTCTCGCCCCACGCGAAGCTGTCCGGCTCGACCGCCGTCTCGTGCTGGCTGCCGGGATCGGTCGAGAGGTCGACCGACAGCCGGCGCGCGACGATCTCGCAGTCGGCGCGACGCGGTCGGCGAAGTCGGCCGTGACGACGTCGCGCCCGCCACCGCAGTGCACCGAGTCGACGCCGCCCCAGGCGACCTGGACGAAATCGCGCCCCGCGCCGGCGCGGATCGTGTCTCGTCTCTGTGTCCCGGAGATCACGTCGCTGCGCGGCGTGCCCTGGATCGTGCCGGCGGCCGCGGGGGCCGCGAGCAGGAGCAGCGCAGCCGGCAGCAGGAGGCGTCTCACGGCGAGGCCAGCGTAGCCTTGCGCGGCCCCGTCCGCCGACGGCCGGGACGTGACGCCCGGGGAGTGGCGCTACGCGGACGCGCGCCCGAGCCGTGTCTCGGCGAGCATCCGCGCGCACTCGCGACAGACGGTGCGCTCGACCTCGTACGGCACGCCGCCACGCCGGACGACGACACGGGTGCTCACGGCGCGGTGGCGGTGGGGGAGACGGATACGCAGTCGCGTTTCCGGCATGCGAACCTCAGCGTAGCCCGGGCGAGCGGTCGCGCAAGCCCCCGTCGTCTTCCCGTCACGAGATCGACACGACCCTGCAACTCTGCCGTCGGGCCGGGTATCGTCCAGCGGGAGCGAGCGAGGAGAGGACGATGGCGGGAGCGCGGAGACAGGACCTGCTCGGCAGGCTGGCCGACCTCAGCGAGGAGGCGATCCAGCGTCTCTCGGATGCACCGGGCGCAGACCGGCTGATCGGGACGCTGAACTCGTTCCGCGAGCGGCTCGACGAGCTGCAACGCCGGGTGCGAGGGCTGGAGGAGCTCGAGCGGAGGCTGGCGGCGCTCGAGAAGAAGGTCGACCGCCTCTCGAAGGGCGGTGCAGGGTCAGCGGCGGCGCGGCGCGGCACGCGGACCGGAGCCGGTCGGACCGCCGGCCGTGGCTCGTCCGCGAAGAGCCCCTGACCGTTCGACGGCCCGCGCCGTCTCGACGAGGAACGCCGCGAGCAGCAGGCCGCCGGCAATGTCTGACGGCGTGTGGAAGCCTCCCGCCTCGAGGAGTGCGGCGACGGCGGCGAGCCAGAGGGCAAGCAGGAGGCGGAGGCGCGGCCAGGCTGCTGCGACCGCTGCCGCGACGATCGAGGCCCGCACGGCGTGTCCACTCGGCCAGGACGCGTCGAACGCGCCGACCTGGAAGCCGTGGCGATAGAGGGCCGGCCGCACGAGCGTCGCCTTGCAGATCACCTCGATCGCGGAGGCGAGGAGCCACGCTGTCCCGCAAGTCCAGGCCGCCCTCCGCCGACCGTGCCGCGCGAGGACGACGCCGACGCCCGCGACGAGCAGGGCCGAGACGACGACCTGGCCCGGCAGCGTGACCGCTTGGGCGGCGACGACGAGAGGCGTTGCGGCCCGCGCGTGCAGCAGGGGAACGATCGACTCCGCCAGCGTCGGGGACCGCCCTGCTCCGTGCGCGCCGGGCATCGCATGCCGGATCGCCCACTGGTCGAGGCCTGTCAGCGCACCGGACACGACCAGCCCCCCGAGCGCGCCGTACGCCAGGGCGGAGACCACGGCGATTGCGACCTCTCTACGCAGACGGCACCCGCACCCGCAGCGCTCCGGGGACGATCTCGAAGCGGGCGGGAGTCGTGCCCACCTGCTCGCCGTCCAGCTCGATCGGCAGTCGCTCGGGCGCGTCGACCACCGCGACGCGCGACCGGACGAGCTCGACCTTGGGGTGCGAGAGGTGGGTGCCGCGGTAGATCTTCGGCGCGGTCGTGACGAAGTCGAGCTTCGTCACGTCGCCGATCAGGAGGACGTCGAAGAGGCCGTCGTCGGGCCGGGCGCCGGGCGCGAGCCACATGGCGCCGCCGTGGTACTGGCCGTTCGCGACGACGACGTCGTGCATCCGTCCCTCGCGCCGCTCCGCGTCGCCCCCCTCGACTCCCTCCAACTCGACGGTGACGACGGTGTTCTCCCACTCGAGGAAGACCCGGACGAGCGCGTAGAAGAACGTCGCCCGGCCGCCCAGGACCTTCGACATGCCGTTGGCGCGGCGTGCCACCGCGGCGCTCATCCCGACGCTGCCGACGTTCGCGACGTAGCGCTCGACCTCGCCGCCGTCCCAGGTGCGGTAGGTGACGCGCCCGACGTCCACGGAGCGCGGCGTCCCGTCGCGCGCCACCAGCGCGGCGTCGTCGAACCGCGTGGGGATCTTGTGCGTGCGGACGAAGTCGAGGCCGGTGCCGATCGGGATCGTCGCGAGCTCCGTCGCGCCGCCCGCGCGGACGAGGCCGTTGACGACCTCGTTCAGCGTGCCGTCCCCGCCCACGGCGACGACCAGCCCTGCTCCGTCACGAGACACATGCTCTGCGAGTTCGATGAGGTGACCCGGCCGCTCCGAGAAGAGCGTCTCTCCCTCCAGCCCCAGGTGCGCGGCGCGGTTTGCGAGCGACGGCCAGCGCTTTCCCGTGACGCCGTTGTCGGACGCCGGGTTGACGAGGAAGACGGTCTTCGCGCTCACGCGCGAAGACTAGAGGGAGCCTCAATCGGCGGTGACGGTGGCCAGCGCCACCCGCGTCATGCGGTCGACCGCCGAGCGCAGCTCCTCGTCGGAGATCCGCGTGAAGACGCCCTCGACGACGATGTCGGACACGGTCAGGAGGCAGCCGGCGTGCACTCCCTGCACGCGGTTGATCCCGCCGAGCGCGGCCACCGTGAAGAGCGCCGCCGCCTCCATCTCCACGGCCAGCACGCCGCGGCTCGACCAGCGCTCGTACTGGCCCTCGCTCGGGTTGTAGAAGACGTCGCTGGAGACGATCGGGCCCACGTGCATCGGCTGCCCCAGCTCCTTGGCGGCGTGGACGGCGCCGTGGATCAGCTCCCAGGAGGCGGTCGGGCAGTGCGGCTCGTTCTCGACGAGGTGCATGGCGGTCGAGTCGGCCGGCACGGCGGTCAGCGCGACGATCAGATCGCCGAGGGCGTGGTGCGCCTGCAGGCCGCCGCAGGTGCCGACGCGCATCAGCTTGGTGCAGCCGAGCTGGATCAGCTCCTCGAAGACGATCGTTGCGCCCGGGCATCCCATGCCGGTGCCCTGCACGGAGACCGGCTTCTCCTGCCAGGTGCCCGTGTACCCGAGCAGTCCGCGCTCCTCGTTGACCTGCCGGACGTCGTCGAGATACGTCTCGGCGATATACCGCGCCCGCAGCGGGTCGCCGGGAAGGAGGACGGCGTCCGCGTAGTCGCCCGGCTCTCCGCGAAGGTGAATCGGCATGGCGCCAACCCTAGTGGATCGGAATGATTCCCCCATGACCGATCCACGCGCCGTCGCCCCGACGCGAGACCAGATCCTCGCCTTCTGCGCGGAGGCGCCGATCGAGCGGGTCTTCCTGGAGGACATCGCCCGCCGCGGGCTCGGTCGCTTCTCCGCGCTCGAAGGCGACGCTGGACTGGCGGCGCTCTGTCACGTGGGAGCGAACGTCGTCCCCTCCGGCACCGGCTGCGGCGCGTTTGCGGACGCGACGGTGCGCGGGCAAGCACGAATGATCATCGGCGAGCAGACGGCGGTCGACGATCTGTGGCAGGCCGCCCGGCGACGGATGCCGCGTCCCCGCGACGATCGGCCCGGGCAGCCGGTGTACGCGCTCGACGAGTCGCCAGAGCCGGGGGAGACGGGCCTGCGCCCGGCGCGTGCCGCCGACGTGGAGCGGCTCGTGCCCGCCTGCGCGGCAGCCCATCTCGAGGAGATCGGGATCGACCCGCTCCACCGCGACCCGGAGGGGTTCCAGTGGCGCACGCGGGCCCAGATCGACGAGGGACGCTCGTGGATCTGGCTCGAGGACGGCGTCATCCTCTTCAAGGCGGAAGCGTCCGCCTGGACGCCGTCGGCGGTGCAGCTCCAGCAGGTCTGGGTCGACCCGAGCGTCCGCAACCGCGGCTATGCGCAGCGGGCGATGCGCGACCTCTGCCGTCTGCTGCTCGCGCGGACACCCGTCGTCTGCCTCTTCGTCCGCCCCGAGAACGCACCCGCGCTCCGCGTCTACGAGGCGATCGGCATGCGGCGCGAGCTGACGTACCGCTCGCTCATCTTCTGAGACCCGACCCGCGCGGACACGTCCGGTGTCTGACACCGGACGTGTCCCGAGGAGCCACGGCCTCTCGTCCGAGTAGCCTCAGTCGAGTGAAGGAGCTCATCCTGGTCAGGCACGGGGAGTCGGCGTACAGCGCTCGCGGGCTCGTGAACGGCGACCCGGAGGCCGGCGTCGGGTTGACTCCGCGCGGCGAGGGGGAGGCCCGGGCGCTCGGGCGGGCACTGGCACGTCGGCCGCTCGACCTCTGCGTCGTCACGCCGCTGCCGCGCACCCGCGCCACGGCGGAGATCGCGCTCGACGGTCGGGACGTCCCGGTCGAGGAGGCGCCGGAGCTCGCGGATCCGCGCGCCGGCGACTTCGAGGGGAAGCCGCTCGACGAGTACCGCGCCTGGGCCTGGTCGAGCGACTCGCGAGAGGACGCTCCCGGCGGCGGCGAGAGTCGCCTCGCCGTCGTGAGCCGCTACGCCGGCGCCTACCGCACGCTGCTCGAGCGGTCCGAGCGCGGGATCCTCGCGGTCGTCCACGCTCTGCCGATCGCGTATCTCCTGCTCGCGCTCGACGGCGTGCCGCCCGCGCCGCGCGTCGACCTGCGGGTCGAGCACGCGCGGCCCCATTCGCTGACGGCCGAGGAGCTGCGGCGGGCGCTCGGCGTTCTCGAAGGCTGGCTCGAGGAGCCCACCTGGTGAGACGGCTGCTGTGGCTCGCCGTCGCGGCGTGGGTCGGGCGCTGGGCCGCGCTCGAGATCGCGTCGTGGCTCGGGCCGCCGGCGTCCGCAGGGCCCGCCCCCGGTCGACTCGCCGCGAGCGCCCGGTCGGATGCCGCGTCGGCACGAACGAGGCACAATCGACCCGTGAGCGCCGATGCCCTGCGCGGTCGGGTCGAGCAGTACATCCGTCGGCACGCGTTGATCGAGCCGGGCGGGGCCGTCTGCTGTCTCGTCTCCGGCGGGCCTGACTCGACCTGTCTCTGGCACGTCCTGCGCGCGCTCGGCTACCGCGTGTCGGCGCTCCACGTCGATCACGGGCTGCGAGGCGCGGAGTCGGGGGAGGACGCACGCTTCTGTGCGGACGCGCTCGGCGCGGAGGTCGTCGCCCTCGACGGCCGCGGCCTGACCGAGGCGCAGCTGCGCGAGCAGCGGTACGCGGTCGCGCAAGACGGGCTCCGGGCCACCGGCCATACGGCCTCCGACCAGGTGGAGACCATCCTGTACCGGCTCGTCTCCCGCGGCGCTGCCACCGGCATGGCACCTCGTCGCGCCGACGGCGTCGTGCACCCGCTCCTGCCCCTCTGGCGCGACGAGACCGAGACCTACTGCCGGGAGGAGGGGTTCGCCCTCCGCCTCGACTCCAGCAACCCGGACACGAAACGGGGCTTGATCCGCGACGAGATCCTCCCCCTGCTCCGCCGGCTCCATCCGGCCGCAGACGAGAACCTCCTGCGGGCACTCGACGCGCGCGCGACGCTGCCCCCGGCGCTCGCGGAGCTGCTCGCGTCCCGGGCGGGCTCGAAGCGCGTGGATCTCGGCGCCGGGGTGCAGGCCGTGCGCGAGTACGACCGTCTGTGGCTCGAGCGGGGCCCCGTCGAGCTCGTCGGCGAGGTGCGCTGGGGCGGCTGGCGGATCCGCTCGGAGCTGGAAGGGCTTAGAGTGCGTGGGTGGAAGCCCGGCGACCGGCTCGCCGGGCGCCGCCGCAAGATCCAGGACGTGTTCGTCGACGCGAAGATCCCCCGTTCCGAGCGCGAGTCGTGGCCGCTCGTCGTGCGCGGCGACGAGGTCGTGGCCGTGCCCGGGATCGTCGCCGCGCCCGGTGTCGAGGCCGAGCGGGCATGAGCGTAGGCTCGACGGAGCTCAGCACCGGCGCAGGCTCGACGGAGCCGGCGGGGAGCGCAGGTACCGGCTTGGCCGGTGCAGGAGCGGGAACCGAGCGGAGGTGCGTGCTTCGCCGGCGCCGGGAGCGGGTATGAGCCAGGCGGAGCTGCAGCGCGCGGTTGGCGAGGTGCTGATCGACGAGCAGTCGCTGCAGCGTCGGATCGCGGAGCTGGGTGAGGAGATCTCCGCCGACTACACGGGTCGCGACCTGCTGCTCGTCGGCGTGCTCAAGGGCGCCGTGTTCTTCCTCGCCGACCTGATGCGCCATCTGACGGTGCCCTGCGAGATCGACTTCATGGCGATCTCGAGCTATGGCGCCTCGACCGACTCCTCGGGTGTCGTGCGCATCCTCAAGGACCTCGACATCAACATCGAGGGCCGCCACGTGCTCGTCGTCGAGGACATCATCGACTCGGGTCTCACGCTGTCGTACCTGATCCGGAACCTCGAGGCCCGCGAGCCGATCAGCCTCGAGGTCTGCGCGCTCCTGACGAAGCCGGAGCGGCGGGAGATCCACGTTCCCGTGCGCTACACGGGCTTCGAGATCCCGAATCGTTTCGTGATCGGGTACGGCCTCGATTTCGCCGAGCGTTATCGCAACCTTCCGTACGTCGGCGTGCTCGACCCGTCGCTCGTGCCGGAAGGCGTCTAGTCGCGTGGGGGGAACCCAGGGTTCCCCCCACGAGCCCCTCCTTCTTCGCAGCGCGTGGCCGATCGCTCTTGCGCTGCGGCGAGAGCGCGGTCTCGCCTCCGCGCGAGGAGGCTCGTCTCTCGGCTGGCCGGAAACCCGGTACGGCGTGACCCGGGACGCGAAACCGAGAAGCGTCGGCCGGGCCGAAAACCCGTTGGACCGGCCCTTCGCTGGTACCCTTGCCCAAGACATCCTGTGAACCGCTTCTTCCGTAGCGCTCTCTTCCCGCTGATCATCATCGCGGCGCTCGTGTGGCTCGCGCTCCAGACGCTGGGGAGCCACGGTACGAAGACGACGCAGTGGACGACCGCCCGCCTGTACGGGGAGATCCGCAACCAGCCGGCCGCGGTGCACGACGTCACGATCGATCCGAACAAGCAGTCGATCACGGCGACCGTGAACGGCCAGTCGGTGAGCGTGCACTACGCGACGGCGGAGTCCGAGGCGGCGATCGAGAAGACGATGCTCGCGAAGCAGGTCGACTTCAACTCGAAGGGCGTCGGCTCGTCGCCGTGGTGGTCGATCCTGACGAGCCTGCTCCCGTTCGTGCTCCTGTTCGGCTTCTGGATCTTCCTGATGAACCAGGTGCAGGGCGGCGGGTCGAAGGTCATGAGCTTCGGCAAGTCGCGCGCGAAGCGGATGACCCCCGACTCGCCGAAGATCGGCTTCAAGGACGTCGCCGGCGTGGAAGAGGCCGTGGAGGAGCTCCAGGAGATCAAGGAGTTCCTCGAGAACCCGAAGAAGTTCCAGGCCCTCGGGGCGCGCATCCCGAAGGGCGTCCTGCTCTACGGGCCGCCGGGCACCGGCAAGACGCTGCTCGCGCGCGCGGTCGCCGGCGAGGCGGGTGTCCCGTTCTTCTCGATCTCCGGCTCCGACTTCGTCGAGATGTTCGTCGGCGTCGGCGCGAGCCGGGTGCGCGACCTGTTCGAGCAGGCGAAGCAGGCGGCGCCCTGCATCGTCTTCATGGACGAGATCGACGCCGTCGGCCGCCACCGCGGCGCCGGCCTCGGCGGCGGCCACGACGAGCGCGAGCAGACGCTCAACCAGCTGCTCGTCGAGATGGACGGCTTCGAGATGAAGGACAACATCATCCTCATCGCCGCCACCAACCGGCCCGACATCCTCGATCCGGCGCTCCTGCGCCCGGGTCGATTCGACCGGCAGATCGTCGTCGACCGTCCCGACCGCGTCGGCCGCCAGAAGATCCTCGAGGTGCACACGAAGGGCAAGCCGCTCGCGCCCGAGATCGACCTCAGCACGCTCGCGGCGGGTACGCCCGGATTCACCGGCGCCGACCTCGCGAACCTCGTCAACGAGGCCGCGCTCCTCGCCGCCCGGCGCGGGAAGAAGATCATCGAGCAGGACGAGCTGGAGGAAGGGATCATGCGGGTGATCGCCGGGCCCGAGAAGAAGGCGCGGCTTCTCTCCGAGCAGGAGCGGAAGATCGCCGCCTACCACGAGATGGGCCACGCGCTCGTCGGTCACTTCCTCGAGCACACGGACCCGGTGCACAAGATCACGATCGTTTCCCGCGGCCAGGCGCTCGGGCTGACGATCTCGCTGCCGACCGAGGACCGCTACCTGACCACCCGGGCGGCTCTCATGCAGCAGATGGCGATGACGCTGGGCGGGCGGGCCGCCGAGGAGATCGTCTTCCACGAGGTCACGACCGGAGCGGCGAACGACCTGGAGAAGGTCACCGCCACGTCGAAGGCGATGATCATGAAGTTCGGCATGAGCGAGAAACTCGGCCCGCGCGTGCTCGGGCGGGGTCACGACCAGCCGTTCCTCGGCCGCGACTACGGCGCCGAGGCGGACTACTCCGAGGAGATCGCCCGCGAGATCGACGACGAGATCCGGCGGGTGATCGAGGAGGCGCACGAGCTGGCGCTCGCCGTCCTCCGCGAGCACATGGACGAGCTGCACAGGATCTCGGCGATCCTGATCGAGCGCGAGACGATCGACAAGGATCAGTACGAGCGCCTGCTCGCCGGCGAGGACGAGGCGACCGTGTTCCCGGAGGAGCCTTCCGCCGAGGTGCTGCCCGCCCCGCCGGAGGAGCCGCGCCGCGAGCGGCAGCCGCGCCCGCGCCCGTTCCCGCTGCCGGGGTCGGCCATCCAGCCGCCGCCCCCGGACCCCGCAAAGGGCTAGAGAGCCACCCCCCTTTTCGGGCTGGAAAACCGGCGCTTCCGCGCCAATGTGCGGCTGTGTCCTTCAGACTGGGGATAGACGTCGTTGCGGTCGAGGACGTGGAGCAGACGCTGCGCGCCCACGCCGACCATTACCTCGATCGTGTGTACACGCGGCGTGAGATCGACGACTCGCGAGCACTCTCAGGCGAGATCGTCGCCGAGCGTCTCGCCGCCCGCTTCGCCGCGAAGGAGGCTGCGATCAAGGTGCTTCGTCCCACGCGGGACGTGGCCGTTCCGTGGAGGGCGATCGAGGTCGCTCGGGTTGCCGGAGGATGGGTCGAGTTGCGGCTCTCCGGCCGGGCGGAGGCCCTCGCTTGCGACGCGGGTCTCGAATCCCTCACTGCCAGTCTCACGCACGCAGGGTCGTATGCCGCGGCAGTGGTGCTCGCCGAGGCGAATCTCGAGAGAAAGCAGCCGCATTGACGACTACAGGCACAGAAGAACCTCCCGGCAGCGAGTCGGGTGGAGGAAGAGCGACCACCGAGAAGATCCGCGCCGTCATCAGAAGCCATGCGCGTCTCCCCGTCGATGTCGACGACCTCACCGATGACGCCGACCTGTTTCAGGTGGGCATGACGTCGCATGCGAGCGTCAACGTCATGCTCGCGCTCGAGGACGCGTTCGACCTCGAGTTTCCCGACCGGATGCTGACGCGAAGCGTGTTCGAGAGCATCTCCTCGATCCGCGCGGCTCTCTCGGAACTCGACGGAGGAGACGCGTGATCGCGAAAGTCGAACCTGACGGTCTGCTGATCGCTGCGGCGCGCCGCATCGCAGACGAGGTCGCCGCCCCTCACGCGGACGACGTCGACGTCCGCGCCCGGTTCCCGGTGGAGGCTTTCGACGCGCTTCGGGAGGAGCGGGCGCTCTCGGCTCTCGTCCCGGAGGCGCTCGGCGGCGGCGGCGCCTCGTTCGAGGCGGTCGCGGAGGCGTGCTTCGAGCTGGGCCGCCGCTGTGGTGCAACCGGCCTGGCGTTCGCGATGCACCAGATCCAGGTTGCAACCATCGTCCGCCACCTCGACAGCGCGCCGTGGTTCGAGGGCTACCTCCGCGACCTTGCGTCCGAGCAGCGCCTGATCGCATCGGCGACCTCGGAGGTGGGAACCGGCGGCGACACGGGGCGGTCGATAGCCGCCGTCGTGGCCGAGGACGACGGCTCTTGCTCGTTCGAGAAGCGTGCGCCGACGGTCAGCTACGGCGCCCATGCCGACGATTTCCTGACGACGCTGCGGCGTGCTCCCGACTCGGAGCCCAGCGACCAGGTGATAGTGCTCACGCATGCGGCGCAGATGACCCTGGAGCCGACCGGAGTCTGGAACCCCCTCGGCATGCGCGGCACCTGCTCGCCCGGGTACGTCCTGCACGCCCGGTTCGCGCGGGAGCAGATCCTTCCGACACCGTTCGCCCGCATCGCGGCCGAGTCAATGGTGCCCGCGTCGCACATCCTCTGGTCGCACGTCTGGCTCGGGATCGGAACGGACGCCTTCGATCGGGCACGAGCCTACGTGCGATCTGTTGCGAGGCAGCGCCCCGGCGAACGGCTGCCCGTCGCCCAGCGCCTCTCCCATCTGATGAGCGAGCTGTCACTCCTGCGCGCCGAGGTCGGCTCGGGGCTCAACGAGTTCGTCGAGGCCTCGCAGGATCCGGCCAGGGAACGGCTCTCGACGATGGCCTCTGCGCTGCGCTTCAACAACCTGAAGATCGCGGCCTCGGAACAGGCGCCGCGTATCTGCCAGGGCGCCATGGACATCTGCGGGATCGCCGGCTACATGAATGGCACGCCGTTCAGCGTCGGCCGGCACCTCCGAGACTCGATGTCGGCGAGCCTCATGGTCGCAAACGAGCGGATCCACGAGACGAACGCCAACCTCTTGCTGATCGCCAAGGAGGTCTGACTCCCGCAATGCCGGAGCCGGACGTCGAGCAGAGGACATTTCGCGAGGATCTTGTCGAGGCCGGTCTCTTGATCCCGAGCGGCGTTCCGGGTGTCCACGGGACGGGCGCGGTGTTCGAAGACGTCCGGCTTGCGCTCGAGGGTGCGGTCGCCGAGGTAGCGTCCGGGGACCCGAACCGACCTGAGCAGCTGCGGTTCCCGCCCGTGTTCCCGCGCCGGGATCTCGAGGCGATCGGCTACCTCGAGTCGTTCCCGCACCTGCTGGGGAGCGTGTTCGCCTTCGAGGGCGACGAGCGGAGCGCGCTGGAGCAAGAAGCCCGTGCAGCTCGACACGACGACTGGAGCGAGTTTCAGCAGCCGACCGATCTCGTGCTCCTGCCGGCCGCCTGCTATCCCGTCTATCCGGCCGTCGCCGCGCGCGGCCCGCTGCCGCCGGGAGGTGTGACCGTCGATGCGGGTGGCGCGTACGTCTTCCGTCAGGAGCCCTCGGATGATCCCACCCGGCTGCGGATGTTCCATCAGCGGGAGATGGTCCGGGTGGGTGAGCCGGAGACCGTCAAGGCCTGGCGCGATCTCTGGCGTGAACGCGCGCTCGAGCTGCTGTGCGGGCTTGGGCTCGACGCTGCCGACGATGTCGCCGCGGACCCCTTCTTCGGGCGCAAGGGTCGGATGCTCGCGACGAACCAACGCGAGCAGGCGCTCAAGCTGGAGGTCACTGTCCCGATCGCGGGACCGGCGCGGACGGCGGTCGCATCGTTCAACTACCACCAGGAGCATTTCGCGTCCGTCTTCGGACTCGTGACGTCTGACGGAGCGGTCGCCCACACTGCCTGCCTCGGCTTCGGCGAGGAGCGGATCGTGCTCGCGCTCTTCCGCGCACACGGCCTCGATCCGGGCGTCTGGCCGGCTTCCGTCAGGTCACGACTCTGGGGAGCGACGTGAGCGCCTCGACCGCTGCCGGCGGCATGGTCAGCCTCTTCGGTCTGGCCCCGTCGAGCTACAGGCCCCACGCCCTCCACCTCGGCGACCATACGTATCCCGAGACGAACTGCTACACGGACGTCGTGATCGAGCTCCTCCACGCGCGTGGCGACGAGCCGCTCGCGGCGATGGGCTTCACGCTGCGGATGGACTTTGAAGGCGACCAGTGGACGTTCTTCAAGCCTCCGCCGGAGGACCTCGAGGCGCTCTTCGGTCTCGACATCCACGAGATGCAGCCGTACCGGCCCCTCCCGGACCAGGTGGCGGAGCACATCGCATCCGGCAACACGCTGATCGTCGAGCTCGACTCGTGGTACCTGCCGGACACTTCAGCGACGAGCTACCGCACCGAGCACGTGAAGACGTCCGTTGCGATGGAGGCGATCGATCGTGACCGGGAGAGACTCCGCTACTTTCACAACACCTCGCTTCACGAGCTCGAAGGGGAGGACTACCGGGGTGCGTTCCGCCTCGGCCGGCCGTACGACGAGGACGTGCTGCCGCCCTACACCGAGCTCGTCAGGTTCGATGCGGGCCGGCGTCTGGCCGGGGACGATCTGCGGGCAGCGGCCCGCGGCCTGCTCCGACGCCACCTTGCGCGGCGTCCCTCCTCGAATCCGTTCGGACGCTTCGGATCACGCCTCGCACGCGATCTCCCGGAGCTGCTCGAAGGAGATGCCGCGCAGTACCACGCCTACGCCTTCGCCACGGCCAGGATGGCAGGGGCGGCGTTCGAGGTGTGCGCCTCCCACGTCGACTGGCTGCTCGGCGAGCAGAGCGCCGCGGCGTCCGACGCGCTCCGCGAGATCGTCCAGGGTTGCAAGGTGCTTTCTCTCAAGCTCGCCCGCCGTCGTCCGTTCGACCCACAGGAAATCGTCGTGCGGTTGGCTCGCGAATGGGATCGGGCGATGAGCCGCCTCGACTCGCTGGTCTGACGAATGTCGCCTGTCGGCCGCAGCGTCCGTGTCGACGAGCACGACGTGGCCGCGATCGCGGACGGATGGCATGCCTGGACGGCGGGGCTCGAGCCGCTCCCGGCTCGCGTTCCCGGCACGGCCGCCGGCGCCCTGCGGGACGCCGGCCTATGGCGTGCGGGGGACTCGCGTGACCTCGACTCGGAGGAGTGGCGGTTCGCGACGCGCTTTCCGGCCGAGGCGGCAGGACCCGACGAGGAGGTCGTGCTTCGGTTGGACGGGATCGCGACCGTCGCCGAGGTGCACCTCAACGGCGAGCGCATCGCCGAGAGCACGTCCATGTTCAGGGCGGTGACGGTCGACGTCGGCACGCTGCTCGCCGGCGACAACGAACTCGTCATCCGCTGCCTGCCGCTGCGGGAGCTGCTCTCCGAGCAGCGCAAGCCGCGCGCCCGGTGGCGGACGCGCCTCGTCAACGACGGAAACCTTCGCTTCTTCCGGACGGCGTTGCTCGGGAGGGCGCCGGGGTTCGCGCCGGGGCCGGCGCCCGTCGGCCCGTGGCGGTCGGTCGTGCTCGAGCGCCGCCGCCGGTTCGTGGTCGAGGAGCTCGCGCTTCGTCCGCGTCTCGAGGCGCGGGAGGGTGTGCTCGACGTCCAGATGCGAGTGCGGGGCGTCGGGCGCCTCGCACCCGATCGCGTCGATGTCGTTCTCGACGGTCTGTCGGGCTCTCGCAGCGCCTCGTTCACAGTCGACGAAGGCGTTGCGGCCGGCGAGCTCCGGGTGCCGGAGGCGGAGCTCTGGTGGCCGCACACCCATGGCGAGCCGGCGCTCCACGAGCTGCGGCTGTACCTCGACGGCATCGAGGTCGACGCCGGCAAGGTGGGATTCCGGACGCTCGAGTCGCCGGGCGACGCCGACGTGGATGGTGTCGACCTGCGCGTGAACGGCGTGCCCGTGTTCGCGCGGGGCGCCGTGTGGACGCCGGTGGACTTCGTCGGGTTCGCAGCCGGCGCAAAGGAGGTGCGAGCGGCGGTGGAGCAGGCACGGGACGGGGGGATGAACATGCTGCGCGTCCCCGGGACAGCGGCCTACGAGGACGACGCGTTTCATGACGCCTGCGACGAGCTGGGCCTGCTCGTCTGGCAGGACTTCATGTTCGCGAACTTCGACTATCCCTGGGCGGACGACGACTTCCGGCGGCTCGTCGAGGAGGAGGCGCGCGAGCTGCTCTCGCGGAGAGGGGGGAGTCCGAGCCTCGCGGTTCTGTGTGGCAACAGCGAGGTCGAGCAGCAGGCCGCGATGGTCGGGATCGATCCGCGCCTGGGCCGCGGGGACCTCTTCGGGACGCTCCTGCCGCGCCTCGTCCGGGAGGCGGCGGTCGACGCGGTCTACGTCCCGTCGGCGCCGACCGGTGGGGATCTGCCTTTCAGGCCTGACCGCGGCATCGCCAACTACTACGGTGTCGGCGCGTACCTCCGACCGCTCGAAGACGCGCGCCGCGCCGGTGTGCGTTTCGCAGCCGAGTGTCTCGCATTCGCGAACGTCCCGGACGAGCGGGCTGTCGCGGACGTCCTGCCGGCGGCGACGGCGCACGTCGTCCACCACCCACGCTGGAAGGCCGGGGTGCCCCGCGACAACGGCGCGGGCTGGGACTTCGAGGACGTCCGTGACCACTATCTCCGGCTGCTCTTCGGGCTCGACCCGGTAGCGCTCCGCAGCATCGAGCCGGAGCGCTACCTCGAGCTCTCGCGCACGGTGACCGGCGAGGTGATGTCCGAGACGCTCGGTGAGTGGCGTCGGCAGAACTCGCCCACGCGCGGTGCGCTCGTACTCTGGCTGCGCGATCTCCTGCCCGGCGCCGGCTGGGGCCTGCTCGACCATCGAGGCGAGCCGAAGGTCGCATGGCACCACGTCCGCCGCGTGCTCGCGCCGGTCGCCGTCTGGATGACCGACGAGGGGCTCGGCGGAATCGATGTGCACACGGCGAACGATCGCGGTGCGCGGCTCGAGGCGGTGCTGCGCGTCACGCTCTACCGTGATCTCGAACACCGAGTCGAGCAGGTCTCGACCGTGATCGACCTTCCGGGCCGCGCTGCGCTGACGCACAACGTCGAGGCGCTGCTCGGGCGCTTCGTCGACGCGTCTTGGGCATACCGATTCGGGCCGCCCGGACACGACGTCGTGGTGGCCAGCCTCGAGCAGGGTGACGACCTCCTCTCGCAAGCGGTACGGTTTCCCGCGGGACGGCCGCTTCGTCGAGAGCCGGCCCCGGAGCTCGGGCTCGAGGCCAGTTCCGAGATCGCTCCTGACGGAGGCTTGTCTCTGCTCGTTCGAGCGCGCCGACTGGCCTACGGTGTGCGCGTGCACGCTGACGGACTTGCGACTTCCGACGACGCGTTCTGCGTCGAGCCGGGACACGAGCGTCGGATCGCGCTTCGTCCGGCGAGAGGTGCAGTGCCGACGGACGTCGCGTTCCTGACCGCGCTCAACCTCGACGGCCGTCTCCGGGTGCCGCTCTTCGGGGGCGGAGCGTGAGCTTGATCCGGCCGCAGCGCCGTCGCTCTTCCGGAGCCGACGGGCTTCGACAGGACGGCGGCAGGAGAGTCGACGGCGAGCTCGTCGTGCCGACGCGGCCTGTCAGAGTCGAGTACGCCGCCATGTACCCGATCTACATCGACGTCCGCGGTGAGCTGACGCTCGGTCTGTTGCATCCGGCGGAGGGTGCAGGGCCAGCGGTCCTCCTGTGTCCGCCCTTCGGTCGCGAGGAGGTCGCGTCGTATCGGAGCCGGCTCGAGTGGGCCGAGAGCCTGGCGGCGGCGGGAATGCCGGTGCTGCGCTTCGATCTGCCCGGGACCGGCGACAGCAGCGGTGGCCCCTACGACTCGGATCGGGTCGGAGCCTGGATCGCCGGCGTGGCGGCGGCCGCCGCCGCGTTGCGTGCCGAGACCGGCCGGCAGCACACGGCGGTGATCGGCATCGGTGTCGGCGGGCTCGTCGCGTTGGCTGCCGTCGCCGACGGCGCTGCCGTCGATGACCTCGTCCTCTGGGGCGTGCCGGCCGGAGGAAGGCAGCTCGTGCGCGAGCTCGAAGCGTTCGGGCGAATCGAGTCGGCCTCGATCGTCGCTGCGGGTGGGCCCGTGCCGCCGCCTCCGACGGCAGACGAGATCGGTCCGGGCGGATTCGCCCTGTCAGCGGAGACGAGGCGCTCGCTCGAGCGGCTCGAGCTCGCCGATCTTCTTCCGATCGCGGGCGCGCGACGCGCGCTTCTTCTCGGGCGGGACGGGATCGCCCCCGACGACGACCTTCGTCAGGGCCTCGAAGAACGCGGCGTGCAGGTCGATGTCGCGGACGGTCACGGCTATGGCGGGATGCTGACCGTTCTGCCCGAAGACGCCCGACTGCCGTCCCACGTCCGGGAGCGTGTCCAGGACTGGCTCCTGGCGGTCGGCCCGGCAGCAACGAATCCGCCGGCCGTACGGTCACCTGCTCCGGTCGCCGCTGCGGTAGCAGAGCTGACGGTCGACGGGGCTCGGCTGCGCGAGACTCCTCTTGCGATCACCCACGCGGAGGGCCGGCTCTTCGGCATCCTCTGCGAGTCGGTCGATGTGCCGTCGTCGGGGTTGACGCTCGTCCTTCTGAACGGGGGAGCGATCAGGCACATCGGCCCCAGTCGGCTCTGGGTCGCTATCGCACGGCGGTGGGCCGCCCGCGGTGTTTCGACGTTCCGCGTGGACCTCGAAGGGATCGGGGACGCCTCCGGAGACGCGGCTCGCCGCATCGACGTGGCGGACCTCTATTCCCCGAGGTACCTGAACCAAGTCACGGCTGCGCTCGACGAGTTGGTCGCTCGAGGTACGCCCGGACGCTTCGTGCTGCTCGGCCTCTGTGCGGGCGCGTTCTGGGCGTTTCACGCCGCTCTCGCGGACGATCGCGTGTCGCTCGCGCTGATGCTCAACCCAGGCCTGCTCTTCTGGCATCCGGAGATCCAATCTGCGCGCCACGCGCGCAATCGGCGGAGGCAGCTGCTGCGCGTGGGCAGCTGGCGCCGGATCCTGAGCGGCAACTGGCGAGTAGTCGTTCGGCGTCTCCTCTCTCTCTGGGGATTGACGGCGGCCGAGCCTCTGCGGCTACGAGTTCGGTCACGAGCGCAGGGGGAGACCTGTGCGGCAACCGAGGCGGCATTCGACCGGCTCGAGACGTCTACGGCTCGAGCCGTCTTCGTCTTCTGTGACGGCGAGCCGTTGCGGGACGAACTCGCCGCCGCCGGGCTGCTGACCCGGGCGAACCGCTGGAGTCATGTGGAGCTTGTCGAGCTGCCCGGCCGCGACCACGTGCTGCGGCCGCTGTGGATGCACGAGCATGTCGAGGGGGCCGTGGCCGAGGTGCTGGAGACCGAGCTGAGGCGAGTGTCCGAGGTTGCGGAAGGGGTTCGGTCGCATGGGTAGTTCACCCGCAGCGTCTCCCGTAGAAGCGCGTTTTCCCGCGCCCTCGGTGATGGGCGTGCTGAACGTGACGCCGGACTCGTTCTCGGACGGCGGCGTGCACCTCGATCCGGGCTCCGCGGTCGCGGCGGCTCGGCGGATGGTCGCCGAGGGGGCCGCGATCGTCGACGTCGGCGGCGAGTCGACGCGGCCCGGCTCCGCAGGCGTCGGTGCGGAGGAGGAGCTTCGCCGCGTCGTCCCCGTCCTCGAGCGGCTCGGCGGCGAGCTGCCGATCTCGATCGACACGTCGAAGGCGGCCGTCGCCCGCGTCGCGCTCGACCTCGGGGCGGACCTCGTGAACGACGTCACGGCGCTTCGCGCAGACCCGGGCCTCGCCGGCGTGGTCGCCGATAGCGGCGCGTACCTTTGCCTGATGCACATGCTCGGGGAGCCGCGGACGATGCAGCGCGACCCGCGATACGGGGACGTCGCGTCGGAGGTTGCGGCCTTCCTCGAGGAGCGACTCGCGTTCGCCGTCTCGGAGGGGATCCGGGAAGAGCGGATCTGCCTCGACCCCGGCATCGGCTTCGGCAAGACCGTCGCCCAGAACTTCGAGCTGCTGCGCCGGCTCGACGTGCTGCTCGCGCTCGGGCGGCCGGTGCTCGTCGGGTTCTCCCGCAAGAGCTCGCTGGGCCGCGTCCTCGGCAACCGGGAAGCGCGCACGGGACCGCTCGCGGCCAGCATCGCCGCCGCCGTCGCGGCCTACGAGCGCGGTGCCTCGATCCTCCGCGCCCACGACGTCCGCGAGCATGTCGAGGCGCTCACGGTCGTGCGCGCCGTCGTGAGCGGCGTGTGATCACCGTCGAGGTGCGGGCGCTCCGCGTGTTCGGGCGCCACGGCGTCGGCGAGGACGAACGCGCGACCGGCCAGGACTTCCTCTTCGACGTCGAGCTCGCGGTCGGCGAGCGCGGCTCGTCGGACAGGCTGGAAGACGCCGTCGACTACGTCGACGTCGCTCGCGCCGTGCGTGAGGTCTCGGACGGTCGCTCGTACCGGCTGCTCGAGGCGCTCGCCGGCGCCGTCGCCGACGAGCTCCAGCGACGTTTCTGGCCCGAGCGCGTGGTCGTGCACGTGACCAAGCCCGCCGTCCGCCCCGCGGGGCTCGAGGGCACCGTCGGCGTCACCGTCTCACGGCCGTGAGACGAGCGACACGCGCCTACGTCGCCCTCGGCTCGAATCTCGGCGACCGGGAGGGGATGCTTCGGGCCGCCGTGCGTGCACTCGCCGGGGAGCAGGCGATCGACGTGGTCGCCGTCTCGACACTCCGAGAGACGGAGCCGGTGGGCGTCGTCGACCAGCCACGCTTCCTCAACGGCGTGGTGGCGCTCGAGACCGACCTCCCGGCACGGGAGCTGCTCGACGTCCTGCTCGCGCTCGAGCTCCGCTTCGGCCGTGTCCGTGAGGGCGTGCCGCCACAGGGGCCGCGCACGCTCGACCTCGACCTGCTCGTCTACGGAGACACGCAGATCGACGAGCCCGGCCTGCACGTCCCGCATCCGCGGCTGCACGAGCGCCGCTTCGTCCTGGAGCCGCTCGCGGAGCTCGCTCCGGAGCTCGAGCTCGCCGGGCGCGGGACGGTGCGGGAGATCCTCGCCCGGCTACACTGAGTCGCCATGTCGCACCTCGACGAGCTGGACGAATACGAGGCAGAGCTCGAGCTCGCGCTCAAGAAGGAGTACCAGGCGGTCTTCGGGCTGTTCCGCTACTGCGTGCTCACGCAGGACGCGACGTACCTCTGCAACAGGCTCGACGTCCAGCAGGCCGCGCCGACCGCACAGGGGCTCCCGTTCTTCCAGCTAGGGCTGGAGGACGTCTGGGTCTGGGACAAGAACCGCCCGACGCGGATGATCCCGCGAGCGAAGGTCTTCACGACCGGCGACGTCACGATCGAGGAGCTGCGCGGCGAGGGCGACGAGCCGACGCTCACCGCTGAGGCGCTCGCCGAGCGGATCGGCGAGCCGTTCCGCCTCGAAGACGAGTAGCCCGCTTCGCCCGCTACGCGCGAGCAGGCGCGCCTACGGCCCGCGTGCCTCGCGCTCCGCTTTCCGCTCGCTCGGCAAGCGAGCCGGCTGCGCCGGCTCGCGCCTCCTGCGGCCGGGCCGTCGTGGGGCGTGCCCGCGCATGTCGGGAGCGCCGGCGAGCCTCTCTGCTTCGCGATGTAGTCTCGCGACGCCATGCTGCTTGCAGTCGACGTCGGGAACACGCAGACGGTATTCGGCCTCTACGAGGGGCCGGAGCTCGGCGATCGCTGGCGGATCGCGACCGAGGCGCAGCGGACGGGCGACGAGCTCGGCGCGCTTCTCTCGGACTTCCTCGACCTGTCCGCGCTCGACGGGATCTGCCTCTCGTCGACCGTGCCGCGCCTGATCCGGGAGTACGAGCACGTCGCGGAGCGCTGGGCGCGCTCGCCGCTGCTCGTGCTCGGCCCCGGTGTCGCGACCGGCATCGCGATCCACTACGACGACCCGCGCGAGATCGGGCCCGACCGGATCGCGAACGCGGTCGCCGCGCGCGAGCGCTTCGGCGCGCCGGTGATCGTCGTCGACTTCGGCACCTCGACGAACTTCGACATCGTCTCGCCCGACGGCGACTACGTCGGCGGCGTGCTCGCGCCGGGGATCGAGACCTCGATGGAGGCGCTCTTCGCCCGGGCTGCGCGGCTCGTCAAGGTCGACTACGCGGAGCCGCCACAGGTGATCGGGAGGACGACGGAGAGCGCGCTGCGTTCCGGCCTTGTCTACGGCTTCGCCGGCCAGGTGGACGGCATCGTCGACGCGATCCGGCGAGAGCTCGGCGTCGAGGCGAAGGTGGTCGCGACGGGCGGCCTGGCCGACCTGATCGCGCCGCACTCGCGGACGATCTCCCAGGTCGAGCCGTTTCTCACACTGGACGGCCTCCGAATCATCTGGGATCGCAACCAGTCGTAGGGCTTCAGCCGGTTTCTTCGATCTGGGAGAGGAATCGACCGGAGACCTCAGGCGCCGGCTCGTGCTCTCCACGCTTGGAGTCGCTCACGTCCGCCGCGCGGAGGGGAGACCGCGCTCTCCCCGGAGCGCTCACTGCGGGTCTTCTCGGCGAGCGCAAGAAGGAGGGGCTCGTGGGGGAACCCTGGGTTCCCCCACCAAGCGAGCGAGCCGGCTCCGCCGGCTCGCGGTGCGTCACCCGCCGCCGTAGATCGAGATCGGCAGGCGGTCGAGCAGGATCTCGTCCCCGGTCGCCGGCAGCTCGGCCTCGAGCCGCTCGACGAGCTCGGCTGCGCCCGGAGCGGCGGCGAAGAGGCGCGCTACGACCTCGTCGGTCGTCCGCAGCTGGACGAGCTCCTGCTTGAACGGCTTCGGGAACCGTCCGTGGCCGAGGTACCAGCCGTAGAACTTCTTCAGGAATCCGGCCGCCCGCTGCTCGCCGAGCTCGCGCACCGCCTCGCGGACGAAGACGATCAGCTCGGCCGCCACGGTCTCGCGCGACGGCGCGGCCGCCTCGCCGTCGAGGATCTCCCGGACCGCCCAGGGGTTCCCCTGCGCCCCGCGCGCGACCATCACCGCCGCCGCGCCGGTCGTGGCCAGCACAGCCAGCGCCTTGTCCCGTGAGCTCACGTCCCCCGAGGCGATCACCGGCACCTCGACCAGCTCGACGAGCTCAGCGGTCAAACTGTGGTCGGCCCGGCCGGTGTACATCTGCCGTGCCGAGCGGGGGTGGAGCGTGAGCGCGGCCGCGCCGGCCTCGACCAGCCGCGGCCCGAGCTCGAGGCAGGCGCGCGAGCCGTCCTCGACGCCGCGGCGCATCTTCACCGTCACCGGCACCGACACTGCGGCCGCGACGGCGCCGGTGATCCGGCAGGCGAGCGCCGCGTCCTCCATCAGGTGCGCGCCCGCGCCCGTCTTCGTCACCTTCCGCACGGGGCAGCCGAAGTTCATGTCGACGATGTCTGCACCCGCCGCTTCGACCATCCGCGCCGCCTCGGCCATCGCGCGCGGCTCGGAGCCGAAGATCTGGATCGCCAGCGGGTGCTCGTCGGCGGCGACGCGCAGGTAGCCGAGGGTCCGCTCGTTGCGGTGCTCGATCCCCGCGCAGGAGACCATCTCCGAGCACACGAGGCCGGCTCCGAAGCGGCGGCCCTGGCGGCGAAACGCCTGGACGCTCACGCCCGCCATCGGGGCGAGCACGACGCGGGTCGGCACCTCGACGTCGCCGATCCACCAGCTCTCGCGGAGGTTCGCGCTCACCGCGCCCGATCGTAGCCGGCCCGTGTTGACGACGGTTCCTCTCGGGGGTACCATCCGCCCCCGCCGGAGGGCCGGTGTGGGTGCCTGCCGGCCGTCTTCTTGTGTCCAGGAGGCCACGATTTTGAAGGAAGTCATCCTCACGCCTGAGGGCTACAAGAAGCTCCAGGCAGAGATCGAGAACCTGTCCACGGTCCGGCGGCGCGAGGTCGCCGAGCGGATCCGCGTCGCCCGCGAGTTCGGCGACATCGCGGAGAACGCCGAGTACGACGACGCGAAGAACGACCAGGCCCATCTCGAGGCCCGCATCGCGCTCCTCGAGGAGCGGCTGAAGAACGCGCGCGTGGTCACGCGGAAGGAGATCCGGTCGGGCGAGGTCACGGTCGGCACGAAGGTGCGACTCAAGGACATGTCCTCGAACAAGACCGTCGAGTACCACGTCGTGGGGTCGGCGGAGGCGAATCCGGCCGAGATGAAGCTTTCGAACGAGTCGCCCGTCGGCAAGGCGATCATGGGCCACAAGAAGGGCGACGTCGTCGAGGTGTCGGCACCGCGCGGTGCGCTGAAGTTCAAGATCATGGAGGTCAAGGCCGCGTAACCTCCACCGCGGGCGGGCGGTACGCTGAGCCCCGCGTGTTCGAGCGCTTCACCGACCGGGCCCGCCAGGTCGTCGTCCTCGCGCAGGACGAGGCGCGGGCGCTCGGTCACGCATACATCGGCACCGAGCACCTGCTCCTCGGGCTCCTGCGCGAGGAGGAAGGTCTCGCAGCGCAGGCGTTGCACCAGCTCGGCGTCTCGCTCGAGGCGGCGCGCGAGCAGGTGCTGGCAATCGTCGGGCCGGGCGAGGAGGGGGCGGGTGCCACCGGCCAGATCCCTTTCACGCCTCGAGGCAAGCGGGCACTGGAGCTCGCGCTGCGGGAGGCGCTCGCGCTCGGCCACAACCACATCGGGACCGAGCACGTGCTGCTCGGGCTCCTGCGGCAGGGAGAGGGCGTCGCCTCGAAGGTCCTGCACGCATTCGGCGTCGACGAGGACGCCGCGCGGGACGAGGTGCTGCGCTCGCTCGGAGGCGGTGCGGTGACCTCTCACGTCGTGCCCGCCGGTCGCGCGCGGGGTTCGATATGGCCTCCCGAGGAGGACTTCCCGGGACTCCGACGCCGTCCGTGGAGACGGTCGCCGCATGCGTCCGCACGGATCGTTCACGGCCCATGGGCGTGGCCGGTGTCGCTGCTCGTCGCCGGCTGGCTCCTCTTCGCGCTCGCGCTCGGCGCCGGGATCCTCGTCGGCTGGGCGATCTGGGGCTCCTGAGCGGTCACATCACTAGACTCGGGCATCCATGGCCGCTCCGAAGCGCTTCCCCGACCGCGACGAGATCGCGGCCGTCCGTAGCGAGGCGGAGCCGCTCGAGGCGGGGGCGACGGGCGCGACGACGCGTCGGCTGGCCGGACGCGTCATGGCCCGTCGGGACATGGGCAAGCTCGTCTTCCTCGATCTCGTCGACCGCTCGGGCCGGATCCAGCTCATGTGCCCGCTCGAGCGCACGGGCGAGACCGACGTCCATCTCGGAGACATCGTCGGCGTCACCGGCTCGCCGTCGAAGTCGCGCCGCGGCGAACCGTCCCTCACCGTCGACGAGCTCGAGGTGCTCGCCCGCATCCGGACGCCGCTGCCTGACACCTTTCACGGCCTCGTCGACGTCGAGCAGCGCTACCGCAAGCGCTATCTCGATCTGCTGATGAACGAGGAGTCGCGCCGGGACGCCGTCCTGCGGGCGCGCATGGTGACGGCGATCCGCACCTACCTCGACGGCGAGGGGTTCGTCGAGGTCGAGACGCCGATCCTCCAGCCACGCTACGGAGGCGGCTTTGCCGAGCCGTTCGTCACCCGTTCCGAGTTGCTCGACCAGGATCTCTACCTGCGGATCGCCGACGAGCTCTACCTCAAGCGGTTGATCGTGGGCGGCCTCGAGAAGGTCTACGAGCTGGCGAAGGACTTCCGCAACGAGAGCTACTCGTACAAGCACTCGCCGGAGTTCACGCAGGTCGAGTGGTACGAGGCGTACGCCGACTACCGCGACACGATGGAGCGCGCCGAGACGCTCGTCGATCGGGTCGCGAACGAGACCATCGGCACCACGAAGGTCCGCTTTCGCGGGCACGACGTCGACCTCGCGAAGCCGTGGACGCGCATCCGCTTCGCCGAGGCGCTCGACGCCAGGGGCGTCTGGACTCGCGACGAGCGCGAGCTGCGGGCGAAGCTCGTCGACGAGGGCGTCGACGTCTCACACGACCGGACCTGGGCGCAGCTCGCGGACCACGCCTATTCGCACTTCGTCGAGCCCGGGCTGATCCAGCCGACGATCGTCCACGACTGGCCGATCGAGCTGTCGCCGTTCGCGCGCACGACCGACGAGGACGGGTCGCTCGTCGAGCGCTTCGAGGTGGTCGTCGCCGGGATGGAGTTCGCGAACGCGTTCAGCGAGCTGAACGACGCGGACGAGCAGGCGGAGCGCTTCGCGATGCAGGAATCCGAGCGCGAGGCCGGCGACGCGGAGGCCGAGCCGGGCGACCCCGACTACGTCGAGGCGCTCTCGTACGGGATGCCGCCGACCGGCGGGATCGGGATCGGCATCGACCGGCTCGCCATGATCCTCCTCGGCCGCGATGCGATCCGGGACGTGATCCTGTTCCCGGCGCTGCGCGAGCAGCGCTAGCCGTTCTCCCCCTCCATCACGGGCGCGCGCTTCGTGTACCCGATCACGTCGGCGAGGATCTCGTCGAGGCTCCGGGCCGGCTCCCAGCCGATCGCGCCGTTCACCTTCTCGATCGACGGCTGCCGGTGGATCATGTCCTCGATCCCCTGCCCGTACACCGCCCCGTACGGGACGAACGCGAGCTCCGAGCGGGAGCCGGTCGCGTCGAGCACGCGGTGGGCGAGGTCGAGGATCGTGATGCGCTCGGTCGAGCCGACGTTGAAGATCTCGCCGGAGACGTCGGCGGCGTCCATCAGGCCGGCGAGCGCGCGGATCGTGTCCTGCACGTGGCAGAAGCAGCGCGTCTGCTCGCCGTCGCCGTGGATCTCGAGCGGCCGCCCGGCCAGCGCGGCGGAGACGAAGCGGGGGATGACCATGCCGTACTGGCCGCTCTGGCGGGGGCCCACCGTGTTGAAGAGGCGTGCGATCACGCAGTCGAGGCCCCGCTCCTGGTGGTACGCGAGCGCGAGGAACTCGTCGAGCGCCTTCGACTCCGCATAGGCCCAGCGGCGCGCGGTCGTCGGCCCGTAGATGCGGCGGCTCTCCTCGGCGAGCGCCTCCGGCTCCGGCCGGTCGCCGTAGACCTCCGAGGTGGAGGCGACGAGGACCCGCTTCCCGAAGCGGTTGCAGTGGTCGAGCACGATCTCGGTGCCCTGGATGTTCGTCACGAGCGTGTGCACCGGCTGCTCGACGATCAGGCGGACGCCGACGGCCGCGGCGAGGTGGAACACGACGTCGCAGCGGTGCACGAGCTCGTTGACGACCGACGACTTCAGCACCGAGTCGACGACGAGGTGGAAGTCGCGGCGCTCACGCAGGTGCGCGACGTTCCGCTCCGAGCCGGTCGAGAGGTCGTCGAGCACGTACACCTCCAAGCCTGCGCCGAGCAGGAGCTCGCTCAGGTGCGAGCCGATGAAGCCCGCGCCCCCGGTGACGAGCGCGCTCGATTTCCCGGCCACCTGCCGATCGTAGCGTCCGTGCCAATCGAGCTCCTATCGGAACAGCACGTAAAGAGTCCGTTCGGCGCCTTCGTATCGGCAGGGGTGTCGGCTACGATGGGCTGACCTTCGACCGGTAGGTGGTCGCCCCCGGCCGCCGCGGCGTTTTTCAGGAAAGGGGGGTCGAGGGACCTTGTTCGAACGCTTCACCGAACGAGCTCGCCAGGTGGTCGTCCTCGCACAGGACGAGGCGCGGGCGCTCAAGCACAACTACATCGGCACCGAGCACATCCTGCTCGGACTGCTCCGTGAGGAAGAGGGTCTCGCGGCGCGGGTGCTCGAGTCCCTCGACATCACGGTGGAGGAGGTGCGCGCCCAGGTCGCGCGCATCGTCGGACAGGGCGACGAGGTCACGACCGGCCAGATCCCGTTCACGCCCCGGGCGAAGAAGGTGCTCGAGCTGGCGCTGCGCGAGGCGCTCTCGCTCGGCCACAACTACATCGGCACCGAGCACATCCTGCTCGGCCTCGTCCGCGAGAACGAGGGCGTCGCCGCGCGGATCCTGCTCGACTTCGACGCCGACGCGGAGAAGATCCGCAACGAGATCATCCGGATGCTGTCCGGTCCCGGCCGCCGCCAGGGCGCCGGCGCGGGCGCTCCCGGGGGCGAGAAGTCGAAGTCCTCGAAGCTGCTCGACCAGTTCGGCCGCAACCTCACCAAGCAGTCGACCGAGGGCAAGCTCGACCCGGTGGTCGGCCGCCAGACGGAGATCGAGCGGCTGATGCAGATCCTCTCGCGCCGGACGAAGAACAACCCCGTCCTGATCGGCGAGCCGGGCGTCGGCAAGACCGCCGTGGTCGAGGGACTCGCCGCCCGGATCGCCTCCAACCAGGTGCCCGAGCTCCTGAAGGGGAAGCAGATCTACACGCTCGACCTCGCGGCCCTCGTCGCCGGCTCGAAGTATCGCGGCGAGTTCGAGGAGCGCCTGAAGAAGGTCATGAAGGAGATCATGCAGCGGGGCGACATCATCCTGTTCATCGACGAGCTGCACAATCTCGTCGGTGCGGGCGCGGCCGAGGGCGCGATCGACGCGGCCTCGATCCTGAAGCCGGCCCTCGCCCGCGGCGAGCTGCAGACGATCGGCGCGACGACGCTCGACGAGTACCGCAAGTACCTGGAGCGCGACGCCGCGCTCGAGCGGCGGTTCCAGCAGGTGCGCGTCGAGGAGCCGACGGTCGACGACACCGTGCAGATCCTGCGCGGCCTCCGCGACCGCTACGAGGCCCACCACCGCGTCAAGATCACCGACGAGGCTCTCCAGGCGGCGGCCGAGCTCAGCGACCGCTACATCCAGGACCGGCACCTGCCCGACAAGGCGATCGACCTGATCGACGAGGCCGCGTCGCGGCTGCGGATCAAGTCGATGTCCGCTCCTCCGCGTTACCGCGAGCTCGAGGAGGAGATCGAGCGCGTCCGCAAGGAGAAGGAGTCGTCGATCGAGAACCAGGAGTTCGAGAAGGCCGCCGCGCTCCGCGACAAGGAGCGGAAGCTCACCCAGAAGAAACGGGAGCTCGAGGAGCAGTGGCGCAGCTCGGAGAATCTCGAGGAGCAGCCCGAGGTCGGCGAGGACGAGATCGCGGACATCGTCTCGATGTGGACGGGCATCCCGGTCTTCAAGCTCACCGAGGCCGAGTCGCAGAAGCTCATCCGCATGGAAGAGGAGCTGCACAAGCGCGTGATCGGCCAGGAGGAGGCGATCGTCGCCGTCTCGAAGTCGATCCGGCGCGCCAGGGCGGGGATCAAGGATCCGAAGCGCCCGACCGGCTCGTTCATCTTCCTCGGCCCCTCCGGCGTCGGCAAGACCGAGCTGGCCCGCACCCTCGCCGAGTTCCTGTTCGGCGACGAGGACGCGATGATCCAGGTCGACATGTCGGAGTACATGGAGAAGCACTCCGTGTCCCGGCTCGTCGGCTCGCCGCCGGGCTACATCGGCTACGACGAGGGCGGCCAGCTCACCGAGTCCGTCCGCCGCAAGCCGTACTCGGTCGTCCTGATGGACGAGATCGAGAAGGCTCACCCGGACGTGTTCAACATCCTGCTCCAGATCCTGGAGGAGGGGAAGTTGACCGACGCTCAGGGGCGGCGGGTCGACTTCCGCAACACGATCGTGATCATGACGTCGAACGTCGGCGCCGGTCAGATCTCGAAGAACCAGGGCTTCGGCTTCTCCGTCGGCGACGAGGAGGGTCTCTCCTACGACGAGATGAAGAGCCGCGTCATGAGCGAGCTCAAGAAGGTCTTCCGGCCCGAGCTGCTGAACCGCATCGACGAGATCATCGTCTTCCACAAGCTGGCGAAGGACGAGATCATGTCGATCGTCGACCTGATGCTCCGCCGGCTGCGCGAGCAGATGGCGACGCACGGGACGGCGATCGAGCTCACGGACGAGGCGAGGGAGCTGCTCGTCGACAAGGGCTACGACCCGGCGATGGGCGCCCGGCCGCTGCGCCGGGCGATCCAGCGCTTCATCGAGGATCCGCTCGCCGACTACGTGCTCGGGCGCGAGCTCGAGCCGGGCTCGACGATCCTCGTCGGCCGCGGACGGAACGAGGACGGCGAGCTGAGCGACGACGTCGACATCACCTTCATCCCGGGCGAGGTCACGCCCGAGAAGGTGACCGTGCCGCCTGAAGACGCTCCGTCCGAGAGCGAGCTCTCGGACAGCTGATTCGCCGGGCGAGCGGCTGCCGCTCCCCCGGGGTAGGAACGCGAAGTGGCGGCCTGTCGGCCGCCACTTCATCTTCGGTCGGAGGTCGTGTTACGCGCTGGGCTGCGCGGCCGACTTCGCGGCCTTGGCCTCGGCCCTGGCGAAGAGCCAGCCGCCGGCGCGGAGGGCGCCGCCCACGGCGAGGATTGCGAAGCCCACGCCGGAGAGCAGGAGCGCGATCCCGACGACGATGCCGAAGTTGCCGAGCTGCTCCGCCATGTACGACGTGTTCAGCGCGGTGGTCAGCGCCGTCTCGGTCACCCAGACGTTGCGGGCGCCGTTCGCGACGGGCTGCTTGGTGTTCGGGTCGATGACCGCGTAGTCCTTGTTGCTCGTTGCGCCGTCAGCAGTCAGCTCCGACTTCGGGGTGCCGGGCTTTGCCTCGTACTGCCCCATCTGGGCGTAGAAGAAGCCACCCGACGCCTCGAGAGCGTGGATCTGCATGTACTCGGCGAAGCAGCGGGCGCGGGCGCCGTCGTTGACGGCCTTGCCGGCGACGCTGCAGGTCGGGATGCTGACGTCCTTCAGCCCCGCTGCTGCGGCCTCCCCCTTGATTGCGGCCGGGGTCATGTCGGCGGATCCGACGATCTGCTGCTGCTTGAGCTGGTCGCCGACCGTGTTGCGGCCGTTGACGCCGAGCACGATGGCAGCGACTCCAAAGGCGATCAGCACCACGCCTGCGGCGACTCCGCCGAACTCGAGAATCTTTCTCATGTCTCCTCCGTTCGAACACTGGCGTTTGCCATGTGGCGCATGGTGCGGTAGTCGAGTTGCGGGGACACCAGTGCGGACGCGGAACCGCGCTGCGGGTTTCCACGCGCCGCCGCGGGAGATTCCCCGCAACGGCTCTCCGGTGGGTGAAGCAGCGCCATGAACCACCTGAAAGGGGACGAGTCAAGCGACTGCCGGGGTGGATGATTCCGAGCGACGGCAACACCCGGACGGGCCCCGATGCGGCGGGGGCCCGACGGCCCCCTCTGTAGCGAAGCGGCCCCGGCGGCAGGGCCGCTTCGCTACGTTCGGGCGCCGTTGCGAAGTCGCCGGGATCGCGACACTCCGGCGTCCGCCGAGACGCATACGCTGGCTGCATGTCGAAGCCGGCCGTCCAGTACGCGTGCAGCGAGTGCGGCTACACGGCCGGGCGCTGGTTCGGCAAGTGCCCGGGCTGCTCGGCCTTCGGCACCCTCGTCGAGGACGTCGTCGGCCGGATCGGCCAGGCGCAGGCGCCGCCCAAGCCGGTGCTCCGCCTCGTCGACATCGAGGCCGAGGAGGCTGCACGGATCTCGTCCGGAGTGCCGGAGCTCGACCGGGTGCTGGGCGGCGGGCTCGTGCCGGCGTCGCTAGTGCTCCTCGGCGGAGAGCCCGGGGTCGGCAAGTCCACGGTCCTGCTCATGGCACTACGCGCCATGAGCCGCACGAAGAAGACCCTTCTCGTCACGGGCGAGGAGTCGGCGGCGCAGGTGAAGATGCGCGCGGACCGCTTCGGCGGCGCGGAGGCCGTTCACATCCTCGCCGAGACGGAGCTCGATGCGGTGTGCGAGACCCTGCGTACCGAGCGCCCCGACGTCTGCGTGATCGACTCCGTGCAGACGCTGTACGCGGCCGAGCTCGGATCCACACCCGGCTCGGTGGCGCAGGTGCGCGAGGCGGCAGCCCGGCTCCTGCGCGTCGCGAAGGAGTCCGGAGTCGCGATCGTGCTCGTCGGACACGTGACGAAGGACGGATCGGTCGCCGGCCCGCGCGTGCTCGAGCACCTCGTCGACTGCGTCCTCCAGTTCGAGGGCGACCGCTACCACGCGCACCGCGTGCTCCGGGCGGCGAAGAACCGTTTCGGTTCGACGAACGAGATCGGCGTCTTCGAGATGACGGGAGCCGGCCTCGTCGGCGTCCCCGACCCGTCCGAGGTGTTCGGTCGGACGGTCGAGGGCGAGCCGGGCGCGGCAGTCGCCTGCGCGCTCGAGGGGACGCGGCCGATCCTGCTCGAGATCCAGGCGCTCGTCGCGCAGAGCGAGCTCGCGATGCCGCGACGGGTCGCGACCGGCGTCGACCCCAAACGGCTCGCCATGATCGTCGCCGTTCTCTCCCGTCACGCGGGTGTCCCGCTCGGGCAGGCCGACGTGTTCGTCAACGTCGCCGGCGGCGTCCGCATCGACGAGCCCGGAGCAGATCTGGCCGTTGCGCTGGCGATTGCGTCGGCGGCCCGACGGCAGCCGGTGCGTGGAGGGACGGCCACGTTCGGCGAGATCGGGCTGACAGGGCGACTTCGCCCGGCGGCTCAGGCCGAGCGGCGTCTCGAGGAGTGCGCGAAGCTCGGTCTCGTTCGTGCCGTCGCACCGGTCGGCACGCCTGTGCATGGCAAGATTCGGGTGGAGGCGGTCGAGACGCTGCGCGCCGCGATCCGCGCCGGTCTCGACGTCGCAGCAGCCGATGGGAATGGATCCGAAGGAGACAAGAGAGCACGGGACCGAGCGGCCGCTCGGTGATCTCGGCTTCACGCGGACGCCGTCCGAGGACGACCCGCGCCGCGACCCGAAGCTGCTCGGGGCGATCGCGAAGATCGCGCCGGGCACGGAGCTCCGCCAGGGCGTCGACGACGTGATCCGCTCCCACGAGGGCGCCCTGATCGTGATCGGCGACCCGGGCGAGCTCGCCTTCCTCTACTCGGGAGGCATCCGCCTCGACGCGCCGTTCCGGCCGCAGCTCCTCTACGAGCTGGCCAAGATGGACGGCGCGATCATCGTCGACTCGCCGGTGAAGCATCTCGCCTGGGCCAACGTGCAGCTGATGCCGGATCCGACGATCCCGTCGGACGAGACCGGTACGCGGCATCGCACCGCCGAGCGCGTGGCCAAGCAGACCGGAGCCCTCGTCGTCTCCGTCTCGCAGCAGCGCGAGACGGTCACGGTCTTCGTCGGCCATGCCCGCTACCAGCTCGATCCCGTCGCGGACGTGCTCGCGAAGACGAACCAGGCGCTCGGGACGCTCGAGACGTACAAGCAGCGGCTCGAGCAGGTGCTGACCCGTCTGACCGCTCTCGAGTTCCAGAACGCCGTCGTGCTCGACGACGTGCTCGTCGTCCTCCAGCGTGCCGAGATGACCTCGCGGATGGCCGAGCGGATCACGCGCGACTGCGTCGAGCTCGGCAGCGAGGGACGTCTGATCCGCCTGCAGCTCGAGGAGCTCGTCGGAGACGTTCCCGCCGAGCGCGACGCCATCGTGCGCGACTACCACGTCGCGGGCGCAGACGAGCAGGCGACGGCGGGGCTGGAGCAGCTGCGCGGCTACACGTACCAGGACCTGCTCGAGTTCGGGCGGCTCGCGGAGCTGCTCGGCTACGACCGGAACGTCAACCCGCTCGACCACTCGGTCGCGTCCCGCGGCTACCGCATCCTCTCGCACATCCCGCGCCTGCCGGACGCCGTCGTGCGCCGCGTCGTCGGCGACCTCGGCACGCTCGACGCCGTCGTGCGGGCGTCGCAGCGGGAGCTCGAGGCGGTGGAAGGGGTCGGCTCCGTCCGCGCCCGTGAGATCAGAGAGGGGTTGCGGCGCCTCCAGGAGCACAACCTCGTCGACCGCTACCTCCAGCTCTAGAACGTGGGGGAACCCGGGGTTCCCCACGAGCCCCTCCTTCGGCCGCTCTTCGAGGTGGATCGCGGTGAGCGCTGCGGGGAGAGCGCGGTCTCCCCTCCGCGCGGCATTGCTCCTGGTTCCCCGAAGGAAACCGGCCGCTTCTCCCCGGGGCGACGTGTTTTCGGGCCGGGAAACGCTTAAATTTGGCTTTTCCAGGCGGTTTTCGCTATACTGGCTCCCTGGTGGCCGGCGCTTCGAGCGCGCCGGCTTTCTTGGCGGAAGAGCAACTTTTACCCAGGGGAGGGTCGAGCTTGTATCAGGTCGGCGACAAGGTGGTGTATCCGCACCACGGAGCTGGAACGGTCGTCAAGAAGGAGTCGCGCGAGGTCCTCGGCAAGAAGCGCGACTACCTGACGATCAAGATCCTCCACAACGACATGACGGTGCAGGTCCCGTGCGAGAACGCCGAGAAGGTCGGCCTCCGGCGCGTGATCGGCGAGAAGGAGGTCGGCGTCGTCGTCAAGGCGTTGACGGGCACCTCGACCGAGATGCCGAAGAACTGGAACCGCCGCTTCAAGCACAACCGCGACAAGATGAAGACCGGCGACATCCTCGAGCTCGCGGAAGTCGTGCGGAACCTGTCCCTCCGTGATCACGAGAAGGGCCTCTCCACGGGCGAGAAGCAGATGTTCGTGAAGGCCAAGAAGATCCTCGCCTCCGAGCTGATGTACGCGAAGGACATGGACGAGGACGAATGCGCCGAGTGGCTCGAGGAGATCCTCACCGAGAACGGCAACGGCAAGCGGAAGCCTGTCGCCAAGAAGAAGACGGCGACTGCCGTCTCGGCCTAACTCGCGGCTATCGCCGCGATTTAGGCTAAGAGGGTGATTCGCGCGGCCGAGGTCGGTTAGACATTTCCGGCGAAGGAGGAAATGTCTGGTGCATCCTCGTCGCGGCAGGACGGGGAGATCGGCTCGGCTCCGACCAGCCGAAGGCGTTCGCGAAGCTCGGCGACGACCCGCTGCTCGCAGCGCCTCTCCGCCGGCTCGAGGAGTGCGAGTGGGTCGACGCTCTCGTGCTCGTCGCCCCGGCCGGGTGGGAGGAGCCGGCGATCCTGCTAGCCGAGGAGCTCGGGTGTGGCAAGGTCAGCGCCTGCGTCGCCGGCGGCGACACACGCACCGACTCCGTTCGAGCCGGTCTCGCCGAGGTGCCGGCCGATGCGCTGGTCGTGGTCGTCCACGACGCCGCAAGGCCGCTCGTGACGAGCGAGGTCGTCGAGCGCGTGATCGCGCCGCTCCGGGAGGGCTGGGACGGAGCGGTGCCCGGC
Organism: uncultured Thermoleophilia bacterium; assembly: GCA_963762675.1. GTDB lineage: Bacteria > Actinomycetota > Thermoleophilia > Gaiellales > Gaiellaceae > Palsa-739. The sequence goes on from CAVXLS010000004.1 coordinate 252,688, forward strand.
TTGCCGGTCGCCGACACGCTCAAGCGCGTCGGAGCGGACGGCGGCGTCGAGGAGACCGTGACGCGCGACTCGCTCCGGGCCGTGCAGACGCCGCAGGCCTTCCTCGCCGACGTGCTGCGGCGCGCGTATGCGGGCGCAGCCCCCGCGACCGACTGCGCCGCCCTCGTCGAGGCGGCCGGCGGGCGCGTGAAGGTGGTCGGCGGCGATCCGCGACTCCTGAAGGTGACGACGGCCGACGATCTCGCCAGGATCGCCTCGTGGCTGTGACCGCGGTCGTGTTCGACGTCGGCGAGACGCTCGTCGACGAGACTTCCAACCGGGAGCACGTCGCCGACGAGTGCGGGGTGCCGCGGTTCACGTTGATGGCGCTCGCCGGCGCCGCGATCGCCCGCGGCGAGTCCCACCGGCGCGCGTCGAGGAGTGGCTGGGCAGTCGATGCGCCCCGCCGTGAATTTCTTCACGGCACGAGCTCTACGTCGGAGACGCCGTCGCGAACGACGTCTTGCCGGCGCTCGCTGCCGGCATGGTGGCCGTGGACATCCGTCGCGGCCCGTGGGGATCCTGGCTGAGCCGCCTGTGGACGCGATCCGCATCCGCTCCCTCGAGGAGCTCCCGGAGACGTTGCCTTGAGCGACGCCGAGTTCCGGGCCGGCACCGGCTTCGACGCGCACGCCTTCGCGGAGGGTGTGCCGCTCGTGCTCGGCGGCGTCCCGATAGACCACCCTCGCGGTCTCGCCGGCCACTCCGACGGAGACGTCCTGGCGCACGCGCTCACGGATGCCGTCCTCGGGGCGGCGGGGCTGGAGGACATCGGCGCGCTCTTCCCGTCCGACGATCCCGCGCTCGCGGGTGCGAGCTCCGTGGGGCTGCTCCGGCAGGCATGGGAGCGCGTGCGCGGCGACGGGTGGGAGCTCGCGAACGCCGACGTCGTGCTCATCGGGGAGGAGCCGCGCCTCGCACCGCACCGCGACTCGATGCGGGCGAATCTGGCCGCGGCGCTCGGAGTGGAGCCGGAACGCGTTGCCGTGCGCGCGACGACGACCGACGGACTCGGCTTCACGGGCCGGCGCGAGGGGCTCGCCGCTCAGGCGATCGCTCTTCTGTGCCGATCCGCCCCGCGATGAAGCTCGCAATCGTCACGCACGCCGAGCACCCTCAGCTGCGCGGCACGCTTCCCGACCTCTGGCCCGAGTTCATGCGGCACGACCCGGTCGTGGAAGCCTTCTGGCCGCGCCTGTACGAGGTGTACCCGGACTTCCAGCTGTGGGCCGTCGACCGGGAGGCACGGCGCACGGTCGGATACGGCTGCACGCTCCCGGTGCGCTGGGACGGCGCTCCGCAGGCGCGTGGGATCGACTGGGCGATGACCGGCGGTGTCAGCGGCGAGCCGACGACGCTGTGCGCGATCGTCGCCGGCGTCGTGCCCGAGTATCGGGGCACGGGGATCAGCGGCGCGATTCTCGACCGGATGACGAGCATTGCCGCCGCCCACGGGCTCGACGCCCTGATCGCGCCGGTGCGTCCGACGTGGAAGGAGCGGTATCCGCTCACCCCGATCGAGCGCTACGTCGCCTGGCGGCGCCCCGACGGGCTGCCCTACGACCCGTGGCTGCGCACGCACGAGCGGCTGGGCGCCGAGCTGGTCGCGCCGGCGCCGCGCTCGCTGACGATCGCCGGATCGAGGGCGGAGTGGGAGGAGTGGACCGACCTGACGTTTCCGGAGGACGGCGACTACGTCGTCCCGGAGGCGCTCGTGCCCGTCCGCTTCAAGGGCGGTCAGGGGATCTACGTCGAGCCGAACGTCTGGATGGTCCACCCGGTCTAGCCCGCTTCGCCCGCTCCGCTTGTGCATCGCGCGCTTCCGCGCCTGGTGCCCTGCGCTGTGCTTTCCGCTCGCTCGGCAGCGAGCCGGCTGTGCCGGCTCGCGCCAACTGCTGGCGGCGAGCGGAAGTGGGTCGCGCCCGTGCATGTCGGGCGCGGCGGCGGCTGGACTGCCAAGTCAGGGATGCACGCCGAGCGCGAGTCGCCGCTGAGTCTTGTAACAGAGTGTTACTTGCTACTTGCGGCGCGTGCTCTTCTGCGCCTTCTCGAGGCGTCGGCGCATCTCGCGATTCGTCGCCTCGGGGGCGAGCAGCCCTTGCTGCTCCTGCATCTCCAGGAGCGCTCGCCGCTCCTGTGCCGTCAGCTGCGACATCGCCGCCTGCGCCCGTTGAGGGTCGCGGAGCGCACCGGAGCGCTGCATCTTCCGCATCGCGCTCGCGAGCTCCGGGTTCGATCGCTCCATGGCCGCCGTGGACGCCTTCTGCAGCCAGCGCCGAAGGAACGGCACCTTCGACATTCCGGCGAAGATCGGCCGGAGGTAGCGCCCGTTCTGGACGCGTCCGAGCAGCGCGAGCACGCCGAGCAGCACAAGCAGGCCGAGCAGGATCCAGACCGGGATCAGCAGCGTCACCAACGAGGCGAGCATCGGGTCGGATCGTAGCGGGCGTCGGGTGCGGCTAGGCCGGAAGGGACACGACGTCACCCGACATCGCGACCAGCCCGTCGTCTGCGAGCGAACGGACCACCTCGGGATCCAGCTCGGAGAGACGCCGTGCCGCCGTCGTCACGAGGCGCAGCGTCTCGGCTCGCCGCTGCCGGAACGAGCCCTCGAAGGGGCCCTGCTTGCGCAACGGCTCATAGCGGCGGCCGCGCGACGGGCACGTCTCCCCGAGTGGACAGACGCCGCAGCGCGGGACGCGTGCCAGGCAGACCGTCGCCCCGAGGTCCATGAGCGCCTGCGCCGCCTCGGGAGAGAAGGAGAAGCCTGTGCGCTCGCAGACGCGGCGGACGTTCACGTCGATCGGTAGCACCGGTCGCCCGAGCGCGAAGCGCGAGACGGCGTCGGCGGTGTACCGCCCGATGCCCGGCAGCTCGGTCAAGTCTTCGGGCCAGCCCTGGTCTGCGACGAGCCGTGCCGTCCGGTGCAGCGCGACGGCGCGGCGGTTGTAGCCGAGTCCCTGCCACTCGCGAATCGCGTCTCCGACCGAAGCGACCGCGAGCGCCTCGACGGTCGGCCACCGCTCGAGCCAGCGGCGCCAGCGAGGCACGACCCGCTCGACCTGCGTCTGCTGCAGCATCACCTCGGAGACGAGGATCGCGTACGGATCACGCGTCTTCCGCCAGGGCAGTTCGCGTCCGTTGCGGCTGAACCAGGCCAGAAGCGAGGCTTCCACCGACAGGAGCCTAGCCGGCGACAGGCGGGAGCTCCCTACTGGGTCTCGCTGACGCCCGTGTCCATGAAGAGCTCGAACAGCTCCTCCGCGCACTCGTCGCACACTGTCCGCTCCGCATAGCGGACGCGACCGTGGAAGCGCAAGAGCCTCAGGTCGTCGTTGGAGCCGCAGCGATCGCACGTGGCTTCCTTCGGTGCAGTCAGCCGCGCCTCTTCCGGCGTGGTCTCGCGGACCAGCATGCGGCGAGCGTATACGCGGCTGCCGTCCGCGTCATATAGGAGCGCGAGCTATGCTCGGCGGCACTTCCGGTCGCCGAGCGACCGCTCGACCGTGTTCAAGCGACGGTCGGCGCGCGCATCGAAGGATCCGAGTGCCTGCGTCTGCCAGGAGACGATCGGTGTCACGCCCGGCCCTCGCGCGGTGATCCTGTACGCCTTGCCGGTGCCGCTCGGATGGCTGCCGTGCGGGTAGAGCCCGTAGCAGAAGCTCCCCGTCGGGCCGTGCGTGAGAAAGCCGTTCTCCCGTCGCCACCCCTGTCCGTAGCGGGAGTCGAGCGCGTCGAGGTAGACGTTGCGCCCGTAGGAGTCGAGAGGCGAGCCGTGCGGCGTCGCGCGGAACCCGTACACCGGCCCGCCCCGATACGTGAAACGCCCGAACAGGTGCTGAAAGCGCCGATACGACCAGTCCAGCCAGACCTGCAGCTTCGGGAGCGGCCCCCGCCAATGCGAAGCCTGGAGCTCCCAGGGTCCGCCGGCGCCGCCGTAGTTCGGCAGGAGCCGCTGCCACGACTGGAGCGCCCAGTAGCTCCCGTCGGGCGCACCGCACGCGGCGACGAGTCGTGGCAGTGGCGGGCCGTCGTACGGGGGACACGTCCCGCCGTCGAGGCTGCCGGATCCGTAGACGATCCGGAACGCGACCTGCGGTACGCGTCTGCTCGGCGGGCGGGCGTTGATCGCGCCCCAGAGGACGACGTGGCGCGGTCGGCCGTCGAGACGGTAGTCGACGATCGCGCGGGGGCCCGCGAGCCTGAGGCTCACGTCGGTCGCGTTGCGCGCGACGAGGAACGACGCATGTGCGAGCGGTACCGCGACGAGTGCGGTCAGCCGTCGCGACAAGGGCCACCCCGAGCCTGGGCATCCGGCCACGGTACCTCCTGTCTGCGGCGCAGCCCGTGGGCGGCCGTAGACTCGCGTCGTGGTCAGAGTTCGCTTCGCGCCGAGCCCGACCGGCTCGCTCCACCTCGGCAACGCGTTGAGCGCGGTCGCAAACCGGCGCTTTGCCGACGAGCACGCAGGCAGGCTCCTGCTGCGGATCGACGACACCGACCCTGCACGCACGGCGGAGGGTGGGACGGAGGCGATCGTCGCGGATCTCGAATGGCTCGGCATCGCGTGGGACGAGGGGCCCGTTCGTCAGAGCGAGTCGCCATGTTCGGCATCGTGAGGCCGCCCATCTCGTGGGAGAGCCGGACGCCGAGGGCGCGCTCCGCTTCGGCCGCACGACGCTGCTGCGCGCCTGACGGGACGCCGACCTACCAGCTCGCGACCGCGGTCGACGACCTCGACTTCGAGATCACGCACGTGATCCGCGGCAGCGACCATCGACCGAACGCGGACCTGCAGGCCGCGCTGATCCGTGCGCTCGGCGGCGAGCCGCCGGAGTACGTCCACCACGGGCTGCTGCTCGGCGAGGACGGGCGCAAGCTCTCGAAGCGGCACGGTGCGGCCTCGCTCGCCGACCTGCGAGCGCTGGGGCTTCCCGCGGAGGCCGTGCACGCGTATCTGGAGGAGCTGGGTCTGCCGCGTCACGACGTCCACCTCGACCTCGCCCGCCTGCGCCGGCTCTCGACCGAGACGCTCGCAGCGCTGAGCGACGAGGAGCTGGCCGCCCTGGTCGGCGTCCCGGTGTCCGCGGCACCCGTGCTGCGCGGTGCGCGCGATCTCGTCGAGGCGCGAGAATACGCGGACTCGGTGCTGACGGAGCCCCGCATGGAGGTGGACGCTCCCGAGACGCTCACGCGAGCCCGCGAGCTCGCCGAGGTCGGACTCGAGCCGCGTGCGCTCGTTCGCGAGCTGAAGGCGGTCGGGGGCGACCTGCACGCGCTCCGGCTCGCGCTCACGGGGCGCGACCGCGGCCCGGAGCTGTGGGCGGTGGTCGCCGCGCTCCCCCGCGACGAGCTCCTGCGGCGCATCGACGCCCGACTACGCTAGCGCGATGCGCCTGTACTCCACGTTCAGCCGGAGTCTCGAGGAGCTACCGGAGCCGCCGGGGCCGATCCGGATGTACTTCTGCGGCCCGACGGTCTACCAGCGAGCGCACATCGGAAACGCGCGGCCGTTCGTGCTCGGGATGTGGCTGCGGACGTGGCTGCGGCACCGCGGGTACGACGTGACGCTCGTTCACAACATCACCGACGTGAACGACAGGATCTACGAGGCGGCGCCCGGCGCGAGCGCCGAGCTCGCCGAGCGCGCGACCGAGTGGTACCTGCAGGACACCGCCGACCTCGGCCTCGGCATGCCCGACGGGCTGCCGAAGGCGACCGAGACCATTCCTGCGATTCTCCGCTTCATCGAGGAGCTGCTCGCAGGCGGGCACGCCTACGCCGTCGGGGGCGACGTCTACTTCCGCGTCGCGAGCGACGCCGAGTACGGCCGCCTGTCAGGGCAGCGGCCTGACCAGGTCGAGGAGCAGGAGCCGAACCCACTCAAGGAGGATCCGCGCGACTTCGCGCTCTGGAAGGCGTCGAAGCCCGGCGAGGACACCTCGTGGGACTCGCCCTGGGGCCGCGGCCGGCCCGGCTGGCACATCGAGTGCTCCGCGATGGCGGAGGAGGCGTTCGGCCCGGTGTTCGAGATCCACGGCGGCGGGCTCGATCTCGTCTTCCCGCATCACGAGAATGAGCTCGCGCAGTCGCGTGCGCTCGGGCACGGGTTCGCGCGGATCTGGACCCACAACGGGATGCTCTCCTTCGCAGGCGAGAAGATGTCCAAGTCGCTCGGGAACGACGTCTCGCTCCGCAACGTGCTCGACACCTGGGGACGCGAGGTCGTGTTGCTCTTCTTCATGACCGCCCATTGGCGCAAGCCCATCGACTTCACCGACGAGACGCTGGCCCAGGCGAAGGCGCAGGTGGACACGTTCCGCAACTTCTTCGTCGACGAGGAGCCGGGTGGAGAGGACGGCGAGCGGATCCTCGAAGAGGAGCTCGCGGCCGCGCTCGACGACGACTTCAACACGCCCGACGCGCTCGCGCTCTTCCATGCCTGGCGGGCACGCGAGGAGTGGGCGTCGCTTCGCTGGGCGCTACGGGCTGTTCGGGCTCGGCTCGATCGCAGAGGCCGCACAGGCGCCGCCCGAGGCGGTCGCTCTGGCCGAACGGCGCCGCGAGGCGCGCGCCGCCCGCGACTTCGGGGAGGCGGACCGCCTGCGCGCCGAGCTCCTCGCCGCCGGATGGGAGGTGCGCGACGTGGCCGATCCGCCGGGCTTCCGGCTCGTCCGGGACGCGTGACGCGCGAGCAGGTCTACGGGCGTCGTCCTGTCCACGAGGCCCTGCGCGGTCGGCGCGAGGTCCTCGAGCTCTGGGCAACTGACCGAGCGCTCAAGGCGGAGCCGTGGCTGCGCCAGGCCGAGCGTCCCCGCGTGCAGGCGAAGCTGGAGCGCGACCTGTCGGAGGCGGCCGGCACGCGCGATCACCAGGGCGTGCTCGCCTGGTGCGAGCCGTACCGCTACGCGGACGCCCTCGAGCTGGCCGCGGGGGAGCGGCCGCTGCTCGCCTGTCTCGACCAGGTCAGCGATCCGCGCAATTTGGGTGCCGTGATCCGCTGTGCCGAGGGAGCCGGGGCGAGTGGTGTCGTCGTGCCGGCGCACGGATCCGCTCGCGTGACGCCGGCCGTCTGTCGGGCCTCCGCGGGCGCGGTCGAGCATCTGCCGGTGGCGGTCGTGACGAACCTCGCTCGCTACCTCGCCGAGATCAAGCGCGGCGATCTGTGGGTCGCAGCGGCCGGGGGCGACTCGGGGACGCCGTTCTGGGACGCCGATCTCTCGGGCGGCCTCGCGTTCGTGTTCGGCGCCGAGGGCAGAGGGCTCCGCCCACTCGTGCGGCGGACGTGCGACCTGGAGGTCTCGATCCCGCAGCTCGGTCTGGTCGAGTCGCTGAACGTCAGCGTCGCCGCAGCGCTGCTCCTGTACGAGGCGCGCCGCCGCCGGCGAACCAAGTAACAGTCTGTTACAAGGACGTCGTGGCCGAGCCGACGCTCTACCTCTTCGACGGGTTCAACCTGCTGCACGCCGGCGGGTTCGGCTCGCCCGAGGAGCTGCGCGACCTGCTCGCGAGCTGGGTGGCCGCCCAGGGGGCGCGCGGGGTGCTCGTGTTCGACGGTCACGGGCGCGACGAGCGACACGGAGCGCTCGAGGTGCGCTGGGCGCCTGAGGCCGACGCGCTGCTCGAGCGGCTCGCAGCCGAGCACCGCCGCGCCGAGCAGGTTGCCGTCGTCTCCTCGGACTCGGCCGTCCGACGTACCGCCGGCGTGGAGGTGAGGCAGCTCTCCTCGCAGACCTTCCTCGCCGAGCTGGCGCGGCCGGGGCACCCGGGCGGTCCGCCAGGCGACCTTCGCGACCGCCTCGATCCGGACACCCTCGCGGAGCTCGAGCGGCTCCGGCGCGGCGGCTGAGCTCCAGACGAACACGTGTTCGTTGCAGGTTGGGTCCATCGCAAATGGGCTTGTAAAACCTTGGACCCCCTGCTATGTTCGCCCTCAACTACAGGGTGAGAGTTCAGCCGGCGGAGCCGAGGGGCCGCCCCGGAACAGCCCGTGAAGATGCAGGGGAGACGCGTTGGCCGCACGCACCGCGACAGCTCACTCGCCACAGAAAGCTCAACGAGAGCTTGAGGATCTGCAGCTCGTTCTGAAGGCCCGCAACGGCGACAGCGGCGCGCTCGACGCGCTCATTCGCCGCTACACCGGCTTCGTCCGCCTCAAGGCGAGCTCGTATTTCCTCGCCGGCGGCGACGGCGACGACCTCGTCCAGGAAGGTCTGATCGGGCTCTACAAGGCGGTACGCGATTTCCGCGCCGACAAGGAGACGTCCTTCCGGAGCTTCGCCGAGCTGTGCGTCACGCGGCAGATCATCACCGCGATCAAGACCGCGACCCGCTACAAGCACGTGCCGCTGAACACCTACGTCTCCTTCAGCCACACGCCTGCGGGGCAGGACGGCGACGGCGAGTGCGCGCTCGGCGACGCTCTGCCGGGCCCGGCGGTGCACGAGCCGCCCGTGATCGTGATCTCGACGGAGGAGCTGCAGAGCCTCGTCTTCAACCTCGGCAGCGGGCTCTCGCGACTGGAGTCGGACGCACTCAAGCTGTATCTCGAGGGCTCGTCCTACGAGGACATGGCCGAGCGGCTGGGGTGCGACACGAAGACGATCGACAACGCACTCCAGCGGGTCAAGCGGAAGATCGTCACGCACCAGCGCTCGCGCGAAGTCCTCCTCTAGCGGCGCGCGCTACGCTGGCGCGACGCTGCCGGAGTAGCTCAGCTGGTAGAGCAAACGCCTTGTAAGCGTTAGGTCGTGGGTTCGAGTCCCTCCTCCGGCTTTCCTTTCTTCTCTCCGTCTCCTCTTCGTCGCGGCGGCTCGAGGAGGGGCAGCGCGACGGCGCTACCGCGGCGTGAGGCCGTAGACGATCGAGAAGCCGAGCAGGTAGAGACGCTTTCCGTCGGTGACGACGGGCGTGTAGCGGCCGTGCGGGAAGGTCCAGAGAAGCTTGCCGGTACGGGCGTCGAGGGCGTACGTATGGTGGTCGAACGTCGCGAAGTAGACGACGCCGTCGACGACCGTCGCCGAGCCGGAGATCGGCCCGTTCGTCTTGAACTTCCAGAGGAGCGACCCGGTCGCCGCGTCGAGCGCGTAGAAGTAGTGGTCGTACGAGCCGACGAAGACGCGGTGCTGCCACAGCGCAGGCGACCCGTAGACGTAGCCGCCGGTCGAGAACGACCAGCGTCGCCTGCCGGTCGTGGCGCCGAACGAGTAGACCTTGTGATCGGTCGAGCCGACGTAGACGCGACCGTAGGCGGTGGCAGGGGTCGAGTAGAAGGTGCCGTGGCCCCCGAAGAGCCGCGGGTCGCCGGAGGATCGCCAGAGGAGCTTCCCCGTGATCGCGTCGAGCGCGTAGACGTGGCCGTCGTAGGAGCCGACGAACACGCGACCTCCGGACTCGGCGATCGCGCCCTTGATCGCACCGCCCGTCTTGAACGTCCACAGCGTCTTCCCGGTCTCTGCCCAGAGGCAGTAGACGGTGCCGAGCCAGTCGCCGACGATCACCAGGCGCCCGAAGAGCAGTGGCGACGTCTCGCTCGCCCCGATGTGGCGGCGCCAGCGAACCTTCCCGGTGCCGGCCGAGACTGCGACGACCTCGCCGTCGTCGGCTTGCTTCTTCCTGCACGGCGTGGGGCCGAGGAACGTCTCGTACACCGTGCCGTACTGATAGCCGCCGATCGCGGGGGAGGCCGCAACGCATCGTCCCGACTCATACGTCCAGGCACGCTTTCCCGTGCGTGTGGAGTCGGCCATGAGCTTGCCGTCGGCGCTCGCGAGGTAGAGCCGGCCGAAGGCGATTGCCGGAGGGAACTCGAGCAGAGTTCGACCGCCTGCCTCCCAGGCGATCCTGAAGGGCGGCCGCAGGGACGACGACGCGAACGCGTGTGACCGCTCGAGGTCGTAGCCGAACATCGGCCAGACGATCGGGCCCGGCTTGACCGGCTTCGGCACCGCCGCCGGTGCGAACTCGACCGTCGCGGAGCCCCGGACGTCGCGGGCGAGATGCTTCCGGTAGAGGTAGGCGGCGACCGTTGCGACGAGCGCGAGAGCCGCGACGGCCAGAACGAGCTTCCGCATCGGCGCCATCATGCCCGTGGCCGGCTGCTCGCACGTGCGGCAACCTCGCGCCGACACGAACGAAGGGGGCACGCGATCGGTGCCGACCCCGATGCCGTACCCCGATCGCCCGGCTAAGAACGTCGTCGAAGGGCGCGGTTCCGACTCGCGCACGAGGCGTGGCGGTGAAAGGAGGAGTTGTGATTGCGCACGAGATCCACCCCGCCCGCGGCGACGTGGTCGAGGTGAGTGCTCGCCGTGTCGGCGACCCTGGGCGCAAGGGAGAGATCCTCGAGGTGCTCGGGGGCGAGGAGCACCCGCACTACCTCGTCCGATGGGAGGACGAGCACGAGAGCATCCTCTATCCGGGCGAGGGGACGACGATCCGGGCGAAGAAGCCGCGGAAGCGGCGGAGCAAGGCGAAGGTCGACGTCGCGGCGGCGACGGCGCAGCTCGTCGAGCGTCTACGCGACGAGAGCGTCGAGTTCGAGTTGTTGCCCCATCGTCGCACCGTTCGGGCCGCATCCGAGGCCCATGTGCTCGGCGTGCTCGCGCAGACGGTGGCGAAGACGCTCGTCGCCCGCGGCGACGACGGCCGCCACATCCGCGCAGTCGTGCCCGCGACGACGCGGCTCAGCCTCGAGCGGCTCGCCCTGGCAGTGGGCGCGAAGGGCCTTCGGCTGCTGACGGAGACCGAGCTCGTGAGCGCCTACCCGCAGTTCGAGCTCGGCGCGGTGCCGCCGTTCGGCGGCCCGTCCGGCGACCTCACGGTGATCGACGAGAAGCTCGCCGAGTCCGACCATGTCGTCCTCGAGGCGGGAGTGCACGACACCTCTCTGCGGCTGCGGACCGACGACCTGATCAGGATCGCCGACGCGCAGCTCGCGGACGTGGCGACGGGCGACTGACTACGCCTGGTCGAGCGCGGACCGAAGGTCGGCCCAGAGGGCGTCCGCGTCCTCCAGGCCGACGCTGAGCCGCAGCAGACCGGCGGGCACCCGCTCGCCCTCCCAGCGGCGGCGGCTTTCGAGCAACGTGTGCACGCTGCCGAGGGAGGTCGCGTTGACGATCACGCGCGTCGAGGTCTCGACGCGTCGTGCCGCCTCCGCGTCCGCGACGTCGAAGGAGAGGAGACCGCCGAGGCCCGGATAGCGCACCGTCTCGACCTTCGGATGGCTGCCGAGTCGCTCGGCGAGCGTCGTGGCGGTCGCCGCCTGGCGGTGCACCCTCACCTCGAGCGTCTCGAGGCTGCGCAGGAGCAAGCGCGCCTGCTCGTGGCCGGGCGAGATGCCGGTGCGCCCGCGGAAGGCGCGCAGCCCGTCCGCCGCTGCCGCGTCACGGCAGACAACGGCACCGAGCAGGATGTCGTCGTGGCCGCCGAGGTACTTCGTCACGCTGTGGACGGCATAGTCGGCGCCGTGCTCGAGCGGCCGCAGGAGAACCGGCGTCGCGACGGTCGAGTCCACCACGACCCGGGCCGGGTGCGCCGCGGCCGCCTCGAGATCGGGCATCGTCAGAAACGGGTTCGAAGGCGCCTCCAGCCAGACGAGTTGGACGCCCTCCGGAGGGGGGCCCGTCTGGTCGAACTCGACGTAGCGGACTCCCCAGCGCTCGAGCGTCTGGAAGGTGACGCCCGTGCCGAAGTAACAGCCCTCCGCCAGCGCGATCGTGTCTGCCGGCCGGAGCAGGGAGAGCACGAGCGCGGTCACCGCCCCGGTTCCCGACGGAAACAGCACCGCCGTACCCCGGTCGAGCTCGCCGAGGCGCGCCTCCGCCCTCGTCACCGTCGGATGTGCGTAGCGCGAGTAGAAGAACGCGCGCTGGTCTCCGCGTTCGTCGTAGGGCCAGAGAACCGCGTCCGGCTCGAAATCCTCCACGGCGCGACTCTACTGACTCGCTTCGACGATGCGGCGTCTCCGAGACCCGGTGCGGAGGGCGGTCATCTGATCGGCGCGGGCTCGAGATCCTCGAGTCTGCCGAGACGCGAGAGTGCCGGAAAGAGCCGGGGCCAGGAGCCGGCGATCGCGATCATCACGGCGCCTCCGGCGACGACGGCTGCAACGGTGCCGATCAGCGACGCGACGAGCCCGGACTCGAAGGCGCCCAACTCGTTCGAAGCGGAGATGAAGACCGACTCGACGGCATTGACTCGCCCCTGCAGCTCGCGCGGGGTCACGAGCGCGACCGTCGTCGCACGGATGTTCATGCTGATCATGTCCGCGAACCCGGTGACCGCGAGCGCGCCGAGCGAGAGCGGCAACGACCTGGAGAGCCCGAAGACGATCATGCCCGCACCGAAGACGGCGACGACGGTGAGCAGCGTCGGGCCGGCACGTGTCCGAAGCGGGCGGCGGGCAAGGAGCAGCCCGGCCGCGAGGGCGCCGACCGACGGAGCGGTTCGCAGTGCGCCCAGGCCGATCGGGCCGACGTCGAGGATCGTGCGGGCGAACACCGGCGCGAGCGAGATCGAGTCTCCGAGCAGCACCGCGAACAGGTCGAGCGTGATCGCCCCGAGCAGCATCCGCGTCCGCAGGACGAAGCGCAGGCCTGCGACCAGGGCCTCGCGTCCCGACGGCGGCTGGTTCGCCAGCGGAGCCGCCGTCCGGGGCAGCGCGAAGATCGCGCTGAGCCCGACCACGAACAGCGCGCCGGCCGTCGCATAGACGGCCACCGGCTGGACGGCGAAGATGACGCCTCCGAGCGCCGGGCCTGCGACGATCCCGATCTGACCCGCGACCCCGCGCAGGGCGAGCGCTCCCGGGAGCAGCTCCGCAGGCACGAGCTCCGGCGTCAGCGCCTGCGTCGCGGGCGATCCGACCGCCGAGGCGACACCGGCCACCGCGCCGACGGCCAGGAACGGCCAGAGGGCGTGTGGCTCGGCGAGCGTGATCACGAGGAGAAGCGCCGCGATCCCTGCCTGCATCGCACCGGCCGCCACCGCCACGAGCCTGCGCGAGACGCGGTCTGCGAGCTGACCCGCCGGCAGCGCGAGCACCGGCAGAGGCAGGAACTCGGCCAGTCCGACGAGCCCGAGATCGAGCGGGTTTCTGTGGATCGTGTAGACCTGCCAGCCGATCGCGACCGCGATCATCTGGGAGGCGACACCGTTCGCCATGGAGGCCGTCCACAGCCGCGCGAACGCCTGAAGCCGGAGCGCGGGCGGTAGCCTGTGCCTCACCGGCCGAACCTAGCCAGAATGCGACGCGTTCGTGGCCGTCCACGTGGTGCCGTGGCTTCCGGGGCGACCACTGTCAACGGGTGGTCGTGGCGGCGGGCGCCGTGGAAGCTAGGCTGCCGCACCATGAGCGACTCCCACGAGACGACGGCGGAGAAGCTGGCGTGGTTCGAGGAGCTGCGCGACCAGGCCTTGCACTCCGGGAGCGAGAAGACCGTCCGGCAGCGGCGCGACGAGGGGCGGCTGCTGGCGCGCGAGAGGGCGGAGCGGCTGTGCGATCCGGGGTCGTTCGTGGAGCTCGACCGCTACGTGCGCCACCGGGAGTCGAACTTCGGGATGATGACCCGCCGCCCGTACGGAGACGCCGTCGTGACCGGCTACGGGACGGTCTTCGGGCGCAGGCTCTTCGTCTTCTCGCAGGACTTCGCCGTCTTCGGCGGCTCGCTCTCCGAGGTGTTCGCAGAGAAGGTCTGCAAGGTGATGGACCTCGCGGTGCGCTACGGCTGCCCGGTGGTCGGGATCAACGACTCCGGCGGGGCGCGGATCCAGGAGGGCGTCGTCTCGCTCGCCGGCTATGCGGAGATCTTCTGGCGCAACGTCCAGGCCTCGGGAGTCGTCCCGCAGATCTCGCTGGTGATGGGCCCGTGTGCGGGCGGCGCGGTCTACTCGCCGGCGATGACGGACTTCATCTTCATGGTCGAGGGCTCCTCGTACATGTTCATCACGGGTCCTGACGTCGTCCGGACGGTGACCGGGGAGGAGGTGACCTTCGAGGAGCTGGGCGGAGCGGCGACACACGCGGCGAAGTCGGGCGTCGCGCAGTTCACCTCGCCCGACGAGGAGGCCTGCCTCGAGGACGCGCGCTACCTGCTGTCGTTCCTGCCGCAGAACAACACGGAGCGGCCGCCGTTCACGCCGTCGGCGGACCCTGTCGATCGCGAGGATCCCGAGCTCGACGTGCTGATCCCGGATCACCCGAACAAGCCCTACGACATGCACGACGTGATCCGCCGGGTGGTCGACGGGGGCGAGTTCCTGGAGGTCGGCGAGCGTTTCGCCGAGAACATCGTCTGCGGGTTCGCCCGGCTGGGCGGTCACGCCGTCGGAGTCGTCGGCAACCAGCCTCGCTCGCTTGCGGGCGTGCTGGACATCGACGCGTCGAACAAGGCGGCGCGGTTCGTCCGTACCTGTGACGCATTCAACGTGCCGCTCCTGACCTTCGTCGACGTTCCCGGATTCCTGCCCGGAACCTCGCAGGAGTGGGGCGGGATCATCCGTCACGGCGCGAAGCTCCTCTACGCCTACTGCGAGGCGACGGTGCCCAAGCTGACGGTGATCACGCGCAAGGCGTACGGCGGCGCCTACGACGTGATGAGCTCCAAGCACATCCGGGCCGACTTCAATTTCGCCTGGCCGACCGCGGAGGTGGCGGTGATGGGGCCGGAGGGGGCGGTCAACATCGTCTTTCGCCACGAGCTCGAGCGTGCGGAGGACCCGGCGGCGCGGCGGGCGGAGCTGATCGCCGACTACAAGGAGCGCTTCGCGAACCCGTACACCGCCGCCGAGCGCGGCTACGTCGACGACGTGATCGAGCCGCGTCGTACCCGCCCGATCCTGATCGACGCGCTGCAGACGGCTCTGACCAAGGCCGAGCGTCGGCCCAGCCGCAAGCACGGCAACATCCCCCTCTAGGAGCGTGGGGGAACCCCTGGTTCCCCCACGAGCCCAACTCCTCCACGTGTGGGGCGAGGAGGTTCGCGCTCAGCGCTCCGGGGAGAGCGCGGTCTCCCCTGCGCGCGCGACCGTTGGCTACTCCCAGAAGGAAGAGGGGCGAAGGGTGGCGCTGCGTCGGCGGTGGCGCCCGCGGGCGTCTTCGCCGACGTGGATCCGCCTGCGGCCAACGTCGCTGACGCATCTGGTTGGCCTCCGGCTTTGGGGGTCTGTGGCGGGAGACGAGTTTCCACCACCCTTCTGGGAGGCGTAAGCCTTCCGCCGCGTGGAGGGGAGACCACGCTCTCTCCGCAGCGCACACAGACAGTCTCCTCGGCGAGCGCAGAAGAAGGGGGTCCATGGAGGAAACCTGGTTTCCCCGTGCTACTAGAGAGACGCCTCCATCAGTGGGCGCCTGGCCCAGGCGAACGTCTGCAGGTACCACCCCGCGAGCTGGGTGAGCGCGACTCCGTTGCCGGACGAGTGGATGAACCAGCCGTTGCCGAGATAGATGCCCGTGTGGACGACCTGGCGACCGGTCGAGCGGGGACCGCGCTCGCCGAAGAAGAGCACGTCGGCGGGCTGGAGCTCCTCGAGCGGGATCCGCTCGGAGCGTGGCACCTCGACGCTCATCTCGGAGGTCGTCCGGCCCTGCAGCGTGGCTGCGAGGGTGCCCTCGTTCGCGTAGCTCTGCAGCTTGAAGACGCGCCAGACGAACCCGGAGCAGTCGTAGCCGCCGCGGGACTGGACGCCGAACAGCGTCTCGGTGCCGTCGCTCGTTCCGCCCCAGACGTACGGCATGCCGATCCTCGAGACGGCGACGTCGAGGATGCGGCGTTGCCAATCGGTGAGCTGCGGCAAGGAGAACGAGTCGGCGAGACCCTGCACGGCGGCGAGTTGCCAGCTCGAGCCGGGCCACCCGAAGCCGAGGATCTGGGCCGCCGAGTACGCGGCCTCGGCGCGGGTTGCAGGATCCCGCGGCAGGCGCTCGAGGAAGTCCTGCGACGCGGGGTGATTCGTGCGCAACCCGAGCAGCCGCGCGACCACCTCGGTGCCGAAGCGGGCGGGCACCTTCAGGCCGTCGGCGCGTGCTCCCTGCGCGAACTCGGACGCGGCGCGCGACAGGCCGAGTGCCGCGACGAGCTTCGCGTCGAGCGTGGTCATCGACACGACCGCGTCCGGTTGCGCGACGGGGGAAGGCGGCGTCGCGGGAGCGGGCGACGGGTCGGTCGGCGCCGTACCAGTGGGATCCGCCGGCGTCACGGCGTCGCCGAGCGATCCGCCGACCGTGCCTGGATCAGGTTCCGTCGGCGGGGGATCGAGCGGCGGCGCGAGCACCTGCTGCAACCCGAGGGTGAGGCTCGCCAGCGCGCCGCGCGTGAGTGGGTCGCTCGGCTGGAAGTCGCCGACGCTCGGCGCTCCCATCAGCAGGCCGTGGGAGGCAAGTGTGCGGATCTGCGGGGCCGCCCAGTCGGGCGCGCTCGACGGCGGGGCGGCAACCGCGGCGCCAACGGGGACGGCAGCGGCCAGCGCCGTCGCGGCGGCAAGACGACGACCCACGCGTGTCCCATCGGCTCCGGTCGCATTCCGCTTTAGGGTCTACAGGGTGATGCTGAAGATCACGCCCGAGCCGAGCGAGCCGGAGCGGGAGGCGATCGCCGCGGCGCTCGAGGTGGAGCAGGCCGAGCGCGCCGACTCGCCGTGGCCGCAGACTCTCCTCCCGTCGCGCGGCGACGAGCCCGACGAGCCGGCTCCGTAGCGCTATGCGGCCTGGCGTCCGCGCAGCAGCTCCGGTGCGCCGCGCGCGTAGTCGAGCCCGGACACCCAGGTCAGCACGACCGCGACGAGAAGCGCCCACCAGGCCACCGTCTCGCTCCAGGCGCCTGCCGCGGCGAATCCGCCCACTCCGGCGGCGATCGCCTGCGCCCACGTCTTCAGCTTCCCGAGGTCACGGGCCGCGAGCACGACGCCGCGCTCGATCGCCGCCTGGCGGAGTCCCGTTATCAGGACCTCGCGCACGACGATCGCGGCCACCATCCACGCCGGGACGACGCCCTCCGCGACGAGCATCACGAGTGCCGCGAGTACGAGCACCTTGTCGGCAATCGGATCGAGCAGCGACCCGAGCGGCGACGTCCGCCCGTGCCGTCGTGCCAGACGACCGTCGAACCAGTCCGTCGTCATCGCCACGCAGAAGGTCGCAGTCGCCCAGTAGGCGTGGTCGTGGAAGGGCCATGCGAACAGCACGACGACGATCGGAACCGAGAGGATCCGCGCCAGCGTCAGCTGATCCGCCGGGCTCACGACAGAGGAGAATACGGTTCGGCCATGTTCGAGAAGGTCTTGGTCGCCAATCGGGGCGAGATAGCGATTCGCATCTTCCGGACTCTGCGGGAGCTCGGCGTCGCGTCCGTGGGGGTGTATTCGGAGGCCGATCGGGACGGACTGCACGTCTCGTTCGCTGACGAGGCGTTCCTGATCGGGCCGCCGCCCGCCGCCGAGAGCTATCTGCGCATCGAGCGGCTGATCGAGACGGCGCAACGGACGGGGACGCAGGCCGTGCACCCCGGCTACGGATTCCTCGCCGAGAACGCGGCGTTCGCGCAGGCGGTCGAGGAGGCGGGACTCGTCTGGATCGGCCCGCCACCGACCGCGATCGAACTGATGGGCTCGAAGACGGCGGCGCGGACGGCGATGCGGGCTGCAGGCGTGCCGATCATCCCCGGCACGATCGAGCCGGTCGACTCGGTGGACGAGCTCGTCGCACTGGGGCAGGAGATCGGGTATCCGCTGCTGATCAAGGCGGCCGCCGGCGGCGGCGGCAAGGGGATGGAGGTCGTCGAAGGGCCCGAGCAGGCGGCGCGTGCGTTCGAGACGGCGCGCCGCCAGGGCGAGTCGTACTTCGCGAGCCCCGACGTGTACGTCGAGAAGCTGATCGTCGATCCGCGCCACGTCGAGGTGCAGGTGCTCGCGGACGCGCACGGCAACGTGATCCATCTCGGCGAGCGCGACTGCACGATCCAGCGGCGACACCAGAAGCTCGTCGAGGAGACCCCGTCGCCGGCGGTGGACGAGGAGCTGCGGGAGCGGATCGGCGCGATCGGCGTCGAGGCGGCCCGCGCTGCCGGCTACCGCTCGGCCGGGACGGTCGAGGGGCTGCTCACACGCGACGGCGAGTACTTCTTCATGGAGATGAACACGCGGATCCAGGTCGAGCACACGGTGACCGAGCTGGTCACCGGCCTGGATCTCGTCCGGGAGCAGGTTCTGATCGCGCTCGGCGAGCCGCTCTCGCTTCGCCAGGAGGAGGTCGTGCTGCGCGGGCACGCGATCGAGTGCCGGATCAACGCCGAGGATGCTGCCCGGGGCTTCCTGCCCTCGCCCGGCCTCGTGACCGGCTATCGCGAGCCGGCGGGGCCGGGGGTGCGCGTCGACTCCGGGGTCGGTCTCGGGAACGCGGTCTCCGGCGTCTACGACCCGCTCGTGGCGAAGCTGATCGTGCACGGAGCGGACCGCGAGCACGCCCGCGCGCGGATGCTGCGTGCCCTCGACGAGTTCTGGATCGAGGGGCCGAAGACGCTGATCGGCTTCCACAAGGCGCTGCTCACGCACGACTGCTTCGTCCGCGGGGAGACCTGCCACGGCCTCGTCGAGTCTGACGAGCTGGCCGCTCTCGCCTCGGAGCTCGACGGCGAGGACGCGCGCGGGAGGCCAAGTAACAGTCTGTTACTTGACTCGACAGGACCTGCGAGGACGGTGGGGCTCGCCCGTACGGTCGAGGTCGACGGCCGCCGGTTCGAGGTGCGGATCGTCGAGCCGGAGCCGGAGTGGGTCGAGCTCGGCCGCCGTCGTCGGGAGCGCGTGCACGCTGCCGCAGGCGGAGGTGTCGGCGTCGATGCCGTCGTCTCGCCCATGCAGGGGACGGTCCTCTCGGTCGCCGTCGCCGACGGTGACACCGTCGAGGCCGGGCAGATGATCTGCATCGTCGAGGCGATGAAGATGGAGAACGAGGTGCACGCCCATCGGGCGGGGACGATCGCGGAGCTCTCGATCCAGTCCGGCCAGCCGGTCACGACCGGTCAGGTCATCTGCCTGCTCGCCTGAGCTCCCTCCACGCTAGATCGATCGCTGGTAGGCCCGGAACGTCCAGGTCGCAAAGGCGGACGTCGTCGCCGTCGCGGCGAGCAGCAGCAACAGGAACTGCCCGCTCGGCCACCACGCTCCCCCGACCACGACCGCGTTCCTGGCGGCCTCGACGCCCCAGTTGACCGGGTTGAAGCGCGCCACCTGCTGCATCCAGGGGGGCATCGTCTGCGTCGAGAGCAGGATCGAGGAGAGGAACATCAGCGGCAGGCCGACGAAGTTCGCCGTCGCGATCATCGAGGCCTCGCGGCGGAGGAGCAGTGCGACCCCGTTCGAGAAGCCCGAGAAGACCATCGCCAGCAGCGCCGACGCGGCGAGGACGACGAGCCAGCCGGGTGCGCCACCGTGCACGCGGACGCCCAGGGCGAGCCCCACGAGCAGGAGCAGGATGGCCTGCAACATGGCCGTGATCCCGGCGCGGACCACCTGGGAGAGCACGATCGCCATGCGCGACGCGGGCGCCGCGAGGAAGCGATCGACCACGTGGCGGTCGAGGTCGCTGATCATCGCCATCCCCGACCACGTGCCGCCGAAGAAGGCGTTCATGCAGACGATCCCGGGCGTGAGAAACTCGACGTAGCTCGACGCCTCTCCGCGCAGCGCCGGGACGCGCGAGAAGAGCTGGCCGTAGAGGAGCAGCCAGATCAGCGGCTGGATCACCATCATCGCGATCCAGATCGGCTCCCGCATCAGGTTCCGCGCCTGGCGCACCACCATCCAGCCCGTGTGGCGCAGCGGCTGCCACATCAGCGCCGGCCCCTCTCGTCCTCGGCGGCGAAGTCGCGGCCGGTGTAGTGGAGGTAGACGTCGTCGAGCGACGGGCGCGCCGTCGTCACGGAGGCGACGGCGAATCCGCTTCCGTCGAGTGCAGACAGGATCGCCGGGATCGCCTGTGCGCCGTTGGGCACGCGAGCTCTCACATGGCTGCCGTCGACGGCGATCTCGGTCGCGCCGTCGATCCGACCCACGACGTCTGCGGCGTCGCGCGCCCTGCCGCCCGTCTCCCCGAGCTCGACCGTGACCGCGTCGCCGCGGAGACCCGCCTTCAGCTCCTCGGGCTCGCCCTCGACAACGACCCGGCCCCGGCTGACGATCGCCACCCGCTCCGCCAGCCGGTCGGCCTCCTCGAGGTAGTGGGTCGTGAGCAGGATCGTCAGGCTCTCCTGCTCGGCGAGGCGCTCCACCTCGACCCACATCGCCGCCCGCGCCTCGGGGTCGAGGCCGGTGGTCGGCTCGTCGAGAAAGAGGATGCGCGGCCGGTGCACGAGGCCGAGCGCGACGTCGAGGCGGCGCTTCATGCCGCCGGAGTAGCCGCGAGCCTGGCGGTCGGCAGCCTCGCCGAGCCCGACGAGCTCGAGCAGCTCGTCCACGCGGGCGCGCAGCGGCGTGCCGGCCAGGCCGTGGATCCTCCCCTGGAGGAGCAGGTTCTCGCGGCCCGTCGCCTCCCAGTCGACGCCGGAGTCCTGCGCCACATAGCCGATCGCGGCGCGCACGCGATTCGGGTGCCGCACGACGTCCTCGCCGGCGACGAGTGCCCGCCCGGAGTCGGGCCGTGTCAGCGTCGTCAGGACGCGCACCGTCGTCGACTTGCCGGCGCCGTTCGGGCCGAGCAGCCCGAAGACCTCGCCCGCACGCACCGAGAAGGTGATCCCGTCGAGGGCACGGACCGTCCCGTAGTGCTTTCGCAGCTCCTCGACGGCGATCGCGTCCATCGCGGCGAGTCTAGTGAGGCGTCTCGAGAGAACCGATCCGGCCGGGGCGCCGTTGGAGCAGAGGTCACCACCGGGCATCCGGGTCCACCGGCGGGTACTTCGTCGCCCGGCCGGCCGCGCTGGATAGAGTCATCCGCCGGTGGACCTCTACGAGTACCAGGGCAAGGAGCTCTTCCGGCGCGTCGGCATCCCCGTGTCCGAGGGGCAGCTCGCCGTCTCGCCCGAGGAGGCGCGGGCGGCCGCGTCGAGCCTCGGCGGCCCCGTCGTCGTCAAGGCGCAGGTGCTCACCGGCGGGCGCGGCAAGGCCGGGGGCGTCAAGCTCGCCGACGGGCCTGCCGACGCCGAGGAGAAGGCGCGCGGCATCCTCGGGCTGGACATCCGCGGCCACGTCGTCCGGAGAGTCTGGATCGAGCAGGCCTCCGACATCGCAAAGGAGTACTACCTCTCGATCACCTTCGACCGAGGCGTGAAGAAGCCGCTCTTCATGTTCACGACCCGGGGCGGGGTCGAGATCGAGCAGGTGGCCGCGGAGAGCCCCGACGCGCTCGTGCGCCTCCACGTCGACCCGCTCGAGGGCTTCCAGCCGTGGGTAGCGCGGCGGCTCGTCTACGGCGGGGGCGTCGAGGATCCGTCGGAGCAGAAGCAGATCGCGGCGATCGTCGAGCGGCTCTACCGCGCCTTCGTCGAGTTCGACGCGATGCTCTGCGAGATCAACCCGCTGATCGTGACGCCGTCCGGTGAGGTGAAGGCTCTCGACTCGAAGTTCACGATCGACGACAGCGCCCTCGTCCGGCACCCCGACATCGCGGAATGGCGCGACGTGAGCGCGGCCGACCCCATCGAGGCGTTCGCGCGCGAGAAGGGCGTGACGTACGTGAAGCTCGACGGCGAGGTCGGCATCCTCGGCAACGGCGCGGGGCTCTCGATGTCCACGGTCGACGTCGTCGCCCACGTCGGCGGTCGGCCCGCGAACTTCTGCGACCTCGGCGGCGGCGGCTCTGCCGAAGGCGTCGTCGACGCGCTCGAGGTGATCACGCGCGACCCGCAGGTGCGCTCGATCTTCTTCAACATCTTCGGGGGCATCACCCGCTGCGACGAGGTCGCCCGCGGCATCCTCGAGGCGCTCGAGCGGCTCGACATGTCCGGCTACCCGATCGTCGTCCGGTTGGACGGCACGAACGCCGACGAGGGGCGAAGGCTCCTCGCAGAGGCCGGACGGCCGAACATCCACGCGGAAGCGACCATGCTCGAAGGGGCGCGGCGCGCGGTGGAGCTGGCGCGATGAGCTTCGCTCCTCGTGCTGGTGAAGAGCTCTGGAGCGACCGCGCTCGTGCCTATCGCGAGAGCGCGATCCACTCCGCGGGCGAGGATCTCGACCTCGTCGTGGCCTGGTGCGAGCCCGGCCCCGGAGTCACCGCGCTCGACGTCGCGACGGGAGGCGGCCACGTCGCGCGCCGGCTGCGCGACGCGGGTGCGACGGTCGTGACCGTCGATCCGGCGCCGGGCATGTCCCCGGACGTGATCGCTCCGGCCGACCATCTGCCCTTCGCCGACGGAAGCTTCGACGCTGTCGCGTGCCGCGTCGCCGCCCACCACTTCCCCGACGTGCTCGCCGCGTTGAAGGAGATGGCCCGCGTCGCACGTCACCGCGTCGTGGTCTGCGACAACACGTTCGTCAGCGAGTCCTCCGAGGAGGCCGACCGCCTGCGCGACCCGAGCCACGTCCGCAACTACGCCCGGGCGGAGTGGGAGAGCTTCTTCGAGCTGGCCGGGCTCGAGGTCGCCGAGAGCGCGTTCCTGGAGCGACCGCTCGAGATCGAGCCGTGGCTCGACCGGACTCGGACGCCGCCTGCCGACCGGCCTCGCGTCCGCGAGCTGCTCGGCGACCGGATCGCCGACGGCTGGATGCAGCTGCCGACGCTCGTGCTGAAGGGGGTCAAGCGCTGATGGCGATCATCGTCGACTCGGGCACGCGCCTCGTCGTGGCCGGCCTGACCGGCAGCGAGGGTCGCTTCCACGGGCTGCGGAACCGCGCCTACGGCACGAACGTCGTCGCCGGCGTGACGCCGGGCAAGGGGGGCCAGGACGTCGAGGGCGTCCCGGTGTTCGACACGATGGCGGCCGCCGTCGACACGACCGGCGCGAACGCGAGCCTCATCTTCGTACCCGCCCGCGGGGCGGTCGACTCGATCTACGAGGCGGTCGACGCGGGCATCGACACGGTCATCTGCATCACCGAGCACGTGCCCGCCCACGGGATGCTGAACGCGTACGCCTACCTCCGCGCGAAGGGCGTGACGATGATCGGCCCGAACTGCCCGGGCGTGCTCTCGCCGGGCAAGGCGAACGCGGGGATCATCCCGGCCGAGATCTTCCGCGAGGGCGCGGTCGGCCTCGTCTCCCGCTCCGGGACGCTCACCTACCAGATCGGCCACGAGCTGACCCAGCTCGGGCTCGGGAACTCGACCATCGTCGGCATCGGCGGCGACCCCGTCGTCGGCTCCTCCTTCATCGACGTGCTCGCCCTCTTCGAGGCGGACGAGCAGACCGAGCTGATCGTGTTGGTCGGCGAGATCGGCGGTGACGAGGAGGAGAAGGCGGCGGCGTACATCGCGGAGCACGTCTCCAAGCCGGTGCTCGCCTACATCGCGGGCTTCTCCGCGCCGCCCGGCAAGACGATGGGGCACGCGGGCGCGATCATCTCCGGCTCCTCCGGCACGGCGCAGGCAAAGAAGGAAGCGCTCGAGGCGCGCGGCATCGAGGTCGGCACCACCCCGACCGAGGTGGCGCAGATGGTTGCCGCGAGACGCTAGCGGGGTCTCTCGGTAACCTGGGCCGCGGTGGCGGTTGTCTCCTTTGCCCGCGGCGTCCCGGCGCCCGAATGCCTGCCCGTCGACGAACTGGCGGACTGCGCGCGCGTGGCGCTCGAGCGGGACGGTACACGGATCCTGCTGTACGGGCCGGGTGGCGGGTACGGGCCGCTCCGGGAGTGGATCGCCGAGCGCCACGGCGTCGAGCCCGGCCGCGTCGTCCTCACCAACGGCTCGCTGCAGGGCTTCGTCTTCCTCGCCGAGCACCTCGTCCGACCTCGCACGCGCGTGCTGGTCGAGGCGCCCACGTACGACCGCCCGCTGAAGATCCTGGCGCGGCTGGGTGCCGAGGTGGTCGCGCTGCCGATGGACGACGAGGGCCTGCTCCCGGACGCGCTCGAGCGCGCCGTCGGCGAGCGCGAGCCGCCCGCGTTCCTCTACACGATCGCGACCTTCCAGAACCCGAGCGGCCGGACTATGTCGGAGGAGCGCCGCCGCCGCGTCGTCGAGATCGCGCGCGAGCGCAACCTGCTCGTGCTCGAGGACGACCCCTACGGGCTCGTCCGCTACGAGGGCGACGCGCCGCCACTCCTGTTCGACGTCGATCGCTCCGACGGGGGCGAGCACGTGGCATACGCGTCGTCGTTCTCGAAGACGGTCGCGCCGGGCGTTCGCGTCGGCTACTTCGTGTTGCCGGCCGATCTCGCCGCGCAAATCGAGGCGCTCGCGGTCTCCACCTACATCTCTCCGCCGTTCCTGACGCAGGCGACGGTGTACGAGTTCGTGCGGCGCGGCAACTTCGAGCCGAACCTCGCCCGCGTGTGCGGGCTGCTCGGCGCGCGTCGCGACGCGATGCTCGAAGCGCTGGAGCGGCACATGCCTGCCGGCGCCGCGTGGACGCGTCCCGAGGGCGGCTACTTCGTCTGGCTCGACCTTCCGTCCGGTTCGGACACGGCCGCTCTGCTGCCGGTAGCCGAGGCGGCGGGCGTCACCTTCGTCAAGGGGAGCGACTTCTTCCCGGGGGGCAGCGGCGGCGAGAGCTCGCTCAGACTCGCCTTCAGCTTCGTGTCGCCGACGGAGATCGCCGACGGCGTCGAGCGGCTTGCCGGGCTACTCGGCTCCGGCGCCGGCGGCGTCGTCGTCGCTCTAGCTGCGCCAGCAGGATGCCGGCGACGACGCCGATCGCGAGCGCGAGCAGCACGAACCAGATCAGCGAGACGGTCGCAGTCGCGAACACGAAGTGCACGGGCACGGAGCGCCGGTTCTCGAGCACGAAGGCGATCGCGTACGCGAGGAGCGCCACGAGCGCGCCGAACCGGACGTACAGGCGCGGCTGCCAGTTCTCCTGGAGCTCCTGCGAGTCGATGCGTCGCCTGCGCGGAAGCCGCACGCGGCGGATCTTAGTGGTCGCAGGCGTGCAGCGGCGCCCGCGCCGGCGAAAGGCTACGGGGTCAGATCACGGCCGGGGCCTGCTAGGCTGCTGCGTGCGCTGCCGTCCGGTGAACTGTCGTGCGACCAGCCGTGGCTGCAGCGGGGGGGCGAGCCGACCGACCGTGGAAGCGCGGAAGGTCGGGCAGATCGTCTCGCCCGGAAGGGCGCACAGCCCCTCCCGGCGGAAGTAGCAGTCGCTGCAGGTTACGTCGACGCGTTTGCTCATTGTGCTCGAAGCTCGGTTGAGAGGAATGGGTTCACGACGAGCGATGATAGGGCCGCGAGCGGCGGGCGCAAGCGTTGCCGAGGACGAAAACTGACGAATTTCCGGCAGTTTTCTGCACGTCGAAGCTGCCGCTACCTAGCGCTTCAAGGGCAGCGTTGCCAGAGCGCGCAACGCTTGGGGAAAACTCTTCACAGCGATGATGCGGAGGCCTTGCGCGTAGCGCCGGGCTTCCTTCGCGTTATCCCCAGCGGGCACGAGGAAGACGTCGGCCTTCGCGTCGCGGGCTCCGTAGGTCTTCTGCTTGACGCCTCCGATCGGCCCGATCGTGCCGTCGAGCTCGATCTGACCGGTTGCGGCGACGCGGTAGCCGCGGTCGACGTTGCGGCCGAGCTTCTCCATGACCTCGAGCGCGAAAGCCAGGCCCGCGGACGGACCGCCGACGTTTCCGGCGTCGATCGAGACGCGGATCGGCAGCGTGATCCTGGCGGACTGGTCGGGGGTGAAGCCGACGATCGCCCGCTGCGGATCGAGCGGGTCGGCGATCGTGTCGATCGAGATCGTCAGCCGCTTCGAGCCGCGCAGGACGCCGAGCCGGACGACCTCCCCGATCTTCGCCTTCGCGAGGACGGTGCGCAACTTCGCAACGGTGGGTGTCGGCGTGCCGTTCACCGAGACGATCACGTCGGTCGGCTGCAGCCTCCCGGCGGCGTTGCTGCCGAGCTCGATCACGCTCACGATCACGCCGTCGGGCTTCGCGACCACGTGGTAGCCGAGCCGCCTCAGGGCCACGGCGGCCGCGACGCGCTGCGAGGTCGTCATCTCGCGGAGGTCTGCCTGCTCGACGGCGCGGTCGCTCGCGCCCGGCGGGACGATCAGCTTCGCCGGTACGAGAGTCGAGTCCGAGTGGATCCACGGGAAGAGCGACTCGAGCACGCTCGCGCGGCGCTCGAAGACGTCGACGAAGTAGATCCCGCCGGGGCCTGTGGAGGCGTGTCCGCCCTGGACGTGGACGAGCGGTGCGACGGGGTGCGCGGGATCCGGTAGGAGCAGGTAGTCGCTCGAAGGCGTCAGGTAGAGGGCGAGCAGCGTCGCGAACACCAGGCCGACGAGGAGTCCGGCGAGCCGGGCCGGGGTCAGTAGGCGTCTCACCGTGGACACGTGCGTCAGAAGAGCGAGTGGGAGAGCCCGCCGTCGACGACGATCGTCTGGCCGGTGACGTAGCGGGCACGGTCGGAGGCGAGGAAGCACACCACGTCTCCGAGCTCGCGCGGCGTCCCCCACCGTCCGACCGGGATGTCCGCGAGCTGCCCCTCGGTCGGGCCGCCCGGGTAGAGCTCGTCGAGCCGGGGCGTGGCGATCCGGCCGGGCGCCACCGAGTTGACGGTGATCCCCTTCGGGCCGAGCTCTCGACTGAGCGTCTTCAACCAGCCGACGACGCCGGGCCGGACGGCGTTCGAGAGCGCGAGATGCGTGGACGGCTCCTTGACGACGAGTGAGCCGATCCCGATCACGCGGCCGCCGGAGCTTCGCTCGAGGTGCGGCAGGCAGAGCTCGACGAGCCGGACGGCGGGCAGGAGCAGCAGCGCGACCGCCTGCCCCAGCCGCTCGGGCGAGGCCTCGAGTGCGGTGCCGGCCGGAGGGCCGCCGCTGTTCCAGACGAGAACGTCGAGCCCGTCGAACCGCTCGACCGGTTACGGCGACCGCCCGCTCGAGGTCCTCCGGACGCGTGACGTCGCCGACGACTGCGAGCCCGCCGATCCGATCCGCCTCCCGCTGGAGAACGTCGGGGCGGCGGGCGAAGAGGACGACGTTCGCTCCTTCCTCTGCGAGCGCCTCCGCGCTGGCAAGCCCGAGGCCGGACGAGGCGCCGCAGACGAGCGCGGTCCGTCCCTTCAGTCCGAGATCCACGACTCCACCGCGCCGGCTCTCGCCACGACGCGGGTCGTCATTCCGCCGCGCGCGTTGAAGACGCCCTCGACCTCGACGAAGCGGGGCGCCCCGTCGGCGACCAGTTGCTCGAGCACCTCGTTCACGACCTCCTCCTGGAGGATGCGGCGGTCGCGAAAGCCGGAGAGGTAGTCGCGGAGCGACTTGAGCTCGTAGAGCTTCGCGTCGGGCACGTAGCGGACCGTGAGCTCACCGAAGTCCGGTGCGCCGGTCATCGGGCAGACGGAGGTGAACTCGGGCGCACCGAGCTCGACCAGGTAGTCCCGCCCGGGAAACCGGTTCTCGAGCGTCTCGATCATGCGTCCGGAGCGTAGCGGCGTGAGACCGCCATCCGGAGCCGCACCTCGTGCCCGCAGCCAAGTAACACAGTGTCACTTGGACCGACGATCGCGCGACGGTTGCGTGCGCAGGCGACGAGATCCGCTCTCGGTCGCCGCGGCACCGCCTCTCCGTGCGGGAGACCGCCGGTCTACGCGTGGAGGACGCCGACCACGTCGCGGACGGCGGCGGCGCTCTTCTCGAGTGCTTCGCGCTCATCGTCCGTGAGGTCGAGCTCGACGATCTCCTCGACTCCGCCGGCGCCGATCTTCACAGGGACGCCCATGTACAGACCGTCGATGCCGTACTCGCCCTCGAGGTATGCGGTGCAGGGGAGCACGCGCTTCTCGTCGAGCATGATCGAGTCGACCATCTGTGCGGCGGCCGCACCCGGTGCGTACCAGGCGGAGGTGCCGAGCAGGTTCACGATCTCGCCGCCACCCTTCGCCGTGCGCTCGACCATCGCCTGGATCGCGTCGGCGGCGACGAGCTTGCGCAGCGGGACGCCGCCCACGTTCGTGGCGGAGATGACCGGGACCATCTGGTCGCCGTGGCCGCCGAGCACGACCGCCTGGACGTCCTTCACCGACGAGCCGGTCTCCCATGCGATGAACGTCTTCAGCCGTGCAGTGTCGAGGATGCCCGCCTGCCCGAAGACTCGCTCCTTGGGGAAGCCGGAGACGTTCTTCGCGACATGGCACATCGCGTCGAGGGGATTCGACACGACGATCAGGATCGCGTCCGGCGACTGGGCGACCACTTGCTCGGTCACGGAGCCGACGATCTGCTCGTTCGTCGTCACGAGATCGTCGCGGCTCATCCCCGGCGAGCGCGGCTTGCCGGCCGTGATCACGACCACGCTCGATCCCGCCGTCTCCTCGTAGCCGTTCGTCCCGACGACGTTCGGCTCGTAGCCGAGCACGCCGCCCATCTGGTTGATGTCGAGCGCCTTGCCCTGAGGGAAGCTCTCGATGATGTCGACGAGCACGACGTCCGCGTAGTCGCGCGTCGCGAGCACCTGCGCGCACGTCGCGCCGACGTTTCCTGCTCCGACGACGGTGACTTTTCTTCTCTGGCTCATAGCAGTCCTCAGCCTCCAGCGTCTCGATCGATCGCGGCTGCGACCTCGCGGCGAGGGTAGCGAAGCGCTTCGGCGAGGGCGCGTCGGTAGATTCCCGGGATGACGCTTGCCGAAGCCGCAGCCCATGCCGACCAGCTGGCCGAGAGCGGCTCCGCGCAAGAGTTGGCCGCTCTCAGGGCCGCAGTGGGACGACGAGTTGGAGGCCGCCGCCCGGAGCGCCGACTTCCGCGAGCGTGCGCTCGCCTTCCGCGCCGTCGGCATGTTCCGCTGGCGGGCGAAGGAGGAGTTGCTCCGGCGTGGGCTCGACGACGGCAGTCCGGCGGCTCGCGGCTCGGCGCTCCTCTCGCTGGAGCGGCTCTCCCGCGATCATCCGAGCACCGTCAACGCGGTGCGTCCCCTCTTGCACACGCTCGTGAGCGCAGACGGGAACGCGGCCGTCCGCCGGCTCGCCGTGCTCGTGCTGAAGAACGGCTCTCCGCAGCGCGACACGATCGTGCTCCTCGACGGGATCGGGGGCGACGACGACGCCGAGGCGCGAGCTGCGCCAGGCGGCATCGCGTGTGGCGCAGCTCCTGAAGCAGAAGGCGTCGGCGAGGCGCTAGACGTTCTTCTTCCGGCGCGCATGCGGATGCGCGTGGAAGTACGCCTCGCGGCGGCGTCGATCGGATACGTGGGTGTACAGCTCGGTGGTGGAGAGATCGGCGTGTCCGAGCATCTCCTGAACCGAGCGGAGGTCGGCGCCGCCTTCGAGCAGGTGCGTCGCGAACGAGTGGCGCAGGAGGTGCGGGTGTACACGCCCAGGCTCGAGCCCTGCCTTCGCCGCGAGTCGGCGGAGGATCAGGAAGACGCCGGCGCGGGTCAGGCCGCCGCCCCGGGCGTTGAGGAAGAGCTCCGGCCGGTGGCGCCGGTCGAGATAGGGTCGCCCGCGGGCGAGATACCGGCGGAGGGCCTCCGCGGCCTCGCGCCCGACCGGCACGATCCGTTCCTTCGAGCCCTTTCCCACGCAGCGCACCAGTCGGCGCTCGAGCTCGATCGAGCTGCGGTCGAGGGCGACGACTTCGCCCACGCGGAGCCCTGCGCCGTAGAGCAGCTCGACCAGCGCGCGGTCGCGGAGCGCGCGAGGCGCGGTTCCGGCCGCAGCCTCGATCAGGCGCTCCGCCTCTCCGGGCGACAGCGTCCGGGGAAGCGTCCGGCGGCGCTTGGGCAGCTCGAGCTCCGCCGCGGGATTGTCCATGCGGGTTCCGAGCAGGATCTGGTGGCGGTAGAAGGCACGGATCGCTGCGATCCGCCGTGCCACCGTCGTCGCGGCCCGCCCGTCGGCGCGCAGCGAGGCGACGTACGCGGCGAGCTGTTCCTCGCTCGCACGGGCGGGCGATCCGCCGAGCCAGGCTTCGACGTGGGCGAGGTCGCGGCGGTACGCCTCCACGGTGCGCGGCGCGAGCCGCGCGGAAGCGAGGGCAAGGAATCCTTCGACGGCGGGGTCGCGCGTCGGTCGGGAAGTGGTCGCCACGATCCTCCCCTTTCGTCCCCGTTCGCGTGACGCCTTCCCCGGTCCCTCGTAACAGTCTGTTACGTGGCTGGTCCGGGGCGGAGTCGGTGAGTCGTGATCGTCGTGTGACGGGACGGTGGGCACGATTGGGGTGTGGTGACGATCGCTCCCAGGATCCCGATGAGGCTGCTGGACGAGATCGAGCGGCTCTCGCGGCGGCGGTTGCCGATCGCGGAGATCAATCGGCGGGTCGGTCGTGCGGCGTGGCGGATGTCGCTGCCCCGGCCGAGCTACGAGCGGGTGCGGGTGTTGGTGCACGCGGCGCGTCGTCTGCGGCGGCTGAATCCGAAGGCGTATACGGCGCTCGCGTACGAGGTCGCGTTTCGGGTCAGGCCGCCTGCCGCGCTGGTCGACCGCTTCGGCGAGGGTCGGCGGCTACGGCTCCGCGACCGCGCCTCTCCACCCATGTAACAGACTGTCACGAGGCCGAGAGGCGTTCGGAATCGAGGCGACGGTTCGTTCTCGTGCAGGTCACGACCGCGGATGGGCGCTGTCGTAGACCCGGCGCAACCGGCGGGCGTCGACGTGGCTGTACACCTGGGTGGTCGAGAGCGAGCTGTGGCCGAGCAACTCCTGGATCGTTCGCAGGTCGGCACCTCCCTCCAGCAGGTGGGTCGCGAAGGCATGGCGGAGTCGGTGCGGGTGAGGGACGAGCCGCCGGAGCGTGCTCGTGTCGAGACGGCGGCCGCGCACCGAGACGAACAGCGCGTCGTTCGCTCCGCGAGCGAGCTGCGGTCGCGCGTCGCGCAGGTAGCGGGCGAGCCAGAGCGCCGCCTCCTCGCCGAGCGGCACGACCCGCTCCTTGCCGCCCTTGCCGTTGCGGACCCGCACGAGCTCCTGCTCGAAGTCGACGTCGCCGAGGTCGAGTCCGACCGCCTCCGCGCTGCGCAGGCCGGCGGAGTACACGAGCTCGACGAGGGCACGGTTGCGCAGCGCGGCCGGTTCGTCGCCCTCGAGCGTTGCCAGCTCGCGCTCCACCTCCGTCGGGCGTGGCGCGTACGGCAGCCGGCGCCCTCGACGGGGTGCGAGCGGCGCGTCGGGCACCCGAGCCGGGCCGAGCGCGTGCCGGAGGAAGCTCCGCACGGCGGCGAGCTTCCGCGAGATCGTCGCCGGGGCGAGCCGGCTCGGCCGCCGGCCGGGCCGCACTGCACCGAGATGCGACACGTACTCGGCGAGTGTCCGCACGTCGACGGCGTCGAGCCGCGTGCCTCGCTCGTCGAGCCACCGGCAGAACTCGTCGACGTCGACGCGGTATGCGCGGCGGGTGCCGTCGGCGAGGGCCGGCGAGGCGAGGAAGCGGGCGGCCGCGGTGCGGGCATCCATGACCAGACGACTTCGACGTCCGGACGCTGCCGCCTCCGC
The DNA here is from genome assembly GCA_963762675.1 of uncultured Thermoleophilia bacterium. Classification (GTDB taxonomy): domain Bacteria; phylum Actinomycetota; class Thermoleophilia; order Gaiellales; family Gaiellaceae; genus Palsa-739. The sequence continues at coordinate 284,243 of CAVXLS010000004.1, forward strand.
CGGGTCGGGTCGTGGACCGGACGGTCACTCGACCCACGTTGCGCGCAGAACCCGCAGCCAGTTGCCGTGGGCGAGCGCGCACAGCTCGTCGCGGCTCCAGCCGTGCACGGCGAGCAGCTCCAGCAACGCCTGCGTCCTCGACGCGTCCGCCAACGCCTCCGGTGGATGGCACCCGTCGAAGTCCGAGCCCAGCGCCACGTGGTCGACGCCCATCCGCTCTGCCAGGTGCTCGACGTGGGTGGCGATGACGTCGAGCGGAGTGTCGGGGTCCAGCTCGCCGTCGACACGCGTCATCGCGGTGTCGAAGACGACGCCGACGAGGCCCCCCGAGTCGCGGACGGCGTCGAGCTGCAGGTCCGTGAGGCTGCGAGGGATGGGGCAGAGGGCGTGCGCACCCGCGTGGCTGACGACGAGCGGCGCGTCCGAGAGGCCTGCCGCGTCGCGGAAGCCGGCCTCGGTGAGGTGGGCAAGGTCGACGACGACGCCCAGCCGGTTGCAGGCGTGGACGAGCCGCCGCCCGTCAGGCGTCAACCCCGGCCCGGTGTCGGGCGTGCCGGGGAAGTGGAAGGGGACACCGTGGCCGAATGCGTTGGGGCGACTCCACGCAATTCCGATCGAGCGGACTCCGCGCTCCACCCATGCCTCCAGGTTGCCGAGACCCGGCTCGATCGGCTCCGCGCCCTCGAGATGGAGGATCGCGCCTGGCCCGCCGGAGGCGAGACACTCCTCGAGCTCCGCGAGCGTCCGGACGAGGTCGAGATCGCGCTCGGCGATCGCGGCCAGCTCTCCCGCCACCCGTCCGGCGCGCTCGAACGGGAGCGGCCCCTCCTGCGGTACCTCGTAGCCGGCCGCCGTCCGCACCACCACGCGCCGCGGGTCTGCGGGCTCCTCGTCGCGCACGGGGACGAAGATCGCGAAGAAGCCGACCGCGATCCCGCCTTCCTGCATCCGCGGGAGATCGAGGTGGCCCTCCTCGCTTCGTTGCCGGAGTGAGGTGCCGCTCCGCCAGGCGCGCAGGAGCGCGTCGTTGTGGCCGTCGAGGACGGCGATCGGCCGATCGTCCATGCGCGCCACGATACGGAGAAGGCCGGATCGGGGGCGCTGCGGATCAGTACCGACGCCGCGTCCTGCGGCATTTCGATAGCTTGACTTCTCGTGATCGCGGAGCACGACGTCCTCGTCGTCGGTGCGGGCTGCGCCGGGATGCGCGCCGCCATCGAGGCGTTCGACACGGGCGCCGACGTCGCGATGATCTCGAAGCTGCACCCGACGCGCTCGCACTCGGGCGCTGCGGAGGGCGGCATCAACGCGGCGCTCGGCAACGCGGCCGAGGACAGCCCCGAGATCCACGCGTACGACACCGTCAAGGGCTCCGACTACATCGGCGACCAGGACTCGATCGAGGTCTTCACCGCGGAGGCGCCGGGCGACATCGTCCAGCTCGAGCACTGGGGCGCGGTCTTCTCGCGCCGCGAGGACGGCAAGCTGGCCCAGCGCCCGTTCGGGGCCGCCGGGTCGCCGCGCACGATCTACGCCGCCGACATCACGGGTCACGTCCTGATCCAGGTGCTCTGGGAGCAGGTCTGCAAGCGTGACATCACGATCTACGACGAGTTCTTCGCCTGGCAGCTCGTCGTGAACGACGGCCGCTGCAACGGAGTCGTCTGCTGGGATCTCCTGAACGGCGGCCTGAAGACGCTCGGCGGCAAGACGGTCGTCATGGCAACCGGTGGCGCCGGTCGTCAGTACCGCGTGACGACCAACGCCTATGCGTGCACAGGCGACGGGATGGCGATGGCGCTCCATGCCGGTCTGCCGCTGAAGGACATGGAGTTCATGCAGTTCCACCCGACGACGCTCTACCCGTCCGGGGTGCTCATCACGGAAGGGTGCCGCGGCGAGGGCGGGTACCTGATCAACGCCTCCGGCGAGCGGTTCATGAAGCGCTATGCGCCGAACGCCCTCGAGCTTGCCTCGCGCGACGTCGTCTCTCGCTCCGAGCAGACCGAGATCGACCAGGGCCGCGGCGTCAACGGCTCGGTCTTCCTCGACCTGCGCCACCTCGGAGCCGAGCGGATCCTCGAGCGGCTGCCGGGGTCGCGCGAGAACGCGATGACGTTCGCAGGGGTCGACCCGATCTACGACCCGATCCCCGTTCGTCCGGGCGCCCACTACCACATGGGTGGCATCGAGACGGACACCGACGGCGCGACCGAGCTGACGGGCCTGTACGCCGCCGGCGAGTGCGCCTGCGTCTCCGTGCACGGCGCCAACCGGCTCGGCGGCAACTCGTTGATGGAGACGATCACGTTCGGGCGCCGCTCGGGTCATGCCGCAGCCGAGTGGGCGCTCTCGAATACGTCGATCGCCGTTCCGGAGTCGGTGGAGCGCGACGCCAGCGGCGGCTCGAGGAGCTGCTCTCACGCACGTCCGGCGAGCGGCCGTGGCAGATCCGCGAGGAGCTCGGCGCGTCGATGCTGGAGAACTTCGGCGTCTTCCGGCGCGAGGAGCCGATGGCGAAGGAGATCGAGATCATCCAGGAGCTTCGCGCCCGCTACGAGAGCGTCTACGTCGAGGACAAGGGGCAGGTCTTCAACAGCGATCTCACGCAGGCGATCGAGCTCGGCAACATGCTCGACACCGCGCTCTGCATGGTCACGGCGGGGGTCGCGCGCAAGGAGAGCCGCGGCGCTCACTCGCGCCCCGACGAGTACCCGACTCGCAACGACGACGATTTCCTACACCATTCGATCACGCGCTGGCGCGACGGTGGCGTCGAGCTCTCGACCGCACCGGTCCGGATGACGCGGTGGGAGCCGCAGGAGCGGAAGTACTGATGGGGCGGCGGCTCTCCGTCGGGCTCGCGCTGCTCGTCCTGCCCGTCGGCGCAGCGGCGTGTGGCGGCTCCGGCAAGGGCTCCACGACGGGAGGGGGCGGGACGGACGCCGCATCGGCGGTGCTGGGAGCGGTCGCGAAGACCGCGAAGGCGAGCGGCGAGCACGCCGTCATGACGGCGACCGTCACGGCCGGCGCGCAGAGCGTGAAGCTCTCGGGCAGCGGCGACTTCGACTCGGCGAAGCATCGCGGCAAGCTGCACGCGAGCCTCGCGCTCGGCGGCGTCGAGACCGGGATCGACGAGGTGCTGAGCGGCTCGACGATCTACGTCAGCTCGCCGCTCTTCTCCGCGGTGCTCCCTGCCGGCAAGACCTGGCTGAAGGTCGACCTCGCCGCTCCGCCGACGTCGCTCGGCGCGTACGGCTCCGCGCTCGGCTCACAGGATCCCGCCGCCGCGCTCGACCAGCTCAGGGCGCTCACCGGGCTGAAGGAGACCGGCACCCAGACGATCGGGGGCGTCCAGGCGACCCGGTATCGCGGCACCATCGACGTCTCGAAGCTGCCGGCGTCCACGGCTGCCGCGTTGAAGAGCACGGGAGCGAAGTTCGGCCCGGTCGACGTGTGGGTCGGCTCGGACGGATACGTCCGCCGCGTGCGCGTTCCGACGAGCGGGAGCGCGGCCGGACAGACGGCGAGGACGACGCTGACGATGACCCTGTCGGGCTTCGGCGGCCAGGTGAGCGTGTCCGTGCCGCCGGCGTCGCAGACCGTCGACGCGAGCAAGGTGTCGATCCCCGGACTCGGGGGCTGAGCGTGAGGAGGAGCGAGTGCAGGTTGCGCTGAAGATCTGGCGCTACGACTCGTCCACGGGCGAGCGGGCGTTGAAGGAGTACGAGGTGGACGCGCCCGAGGAGGCGACACTGCTGGACTGCCTCGACCTCGTCAAGGACCGGGTCGACGGCACGCTCGCCTACCGTAAGAGCTGCCGGATGATGATCTGCGGCTCGTGCGGCATGCGGATGGACGGCGCCGCGGTGCTCGCCTGCAAGACGACGATGCACGACATCGCGCAGGCGGGCCACGTGCCCGTGATCTCGGCGATGGGGAACCTGCCGGTCGTGAAGGACCTCGTCGTCGACATGGATCCGTTCTGGCAGAAGTTCCGCGCGATCAAGCCGTATCTCGAGCCGGGCTACGAGCGCCCGGACGACGGCCGCGAGTACCGGATCTCGCAGGAGCGGATGAACGTCATCCACAAGGAGGCGCTGTGCGTCAACTGCGGCTGCTGCGTCTCCGAGTGCAATGCGATGGAGTCCAACCCCGAGTTCCTCGGCCCGCAGGCGCTCGCCAAGGCGATGCGCTTCGTCGGCGACCCGCGCGACGGCGCGACCGTCGAGCGGCTGGAGGCCTACAACTCCGACCACGGGATCTGGGAGTGCACCCGCTGCTACTTCTGCAACGAGCGCTGCCCGAAGGGCGTCGACCCGCGTGACGCGATCGCCAAGCTCGGCGCCGAGTCCGTTCGCCTCGGAATCGACCGCGACATGGGCGCGAAGCACGCGAAGTGGTTCGTCCGCTCGGCCGAGACGACCGGTTGGTTGCGCGAGACCGAGCTCGTTCCGAAGACGCAGGGCGTCGTCACGTCGATCAAGCAGATGAAATTCGCGATGAACCTGGCACGGCACGGCAAGGTGCCGCCGCCGTTCCCGCCGCATGTCGCGAAGGACGTCGGCGAGGCACGCAACCTGCGCAAGGTCGTGCGCGGGCAGGATCGCGGCGGCGCGCTCGGGCACGTCCAGGGCGAGCGCGCGCTCGAGCGGCTCGCGCACGGGCACTCGGGCGACGAGGACCTCGAGGCGATCTACGCGCGGCCGGGCGCCGCCCCGCGGCCGTACCTGCCGGACGACGAGAAGACGGAGGGAGCAGCGTGAGCACGACCGAAACCGAGCGCGCCGTCAAGCGTGTCGCCTACTACAAGGGATGTCTCGCGTCGCTCTCAGCGAAGGAGCTGGACATCGCGACGCAGGCGCTCGCGCCGAAGCTCGGGCTGGAGCTCGTCGAGCTCGAGTCCGTCACCTGCTGCGGCGCCGGCGACATCCACGAGGCGGAGCCCGACTACTACCTGCACCTGAACGCGCGCATCCTCGCCTACGCCGAGGCGACCGGCTGCGAGACGCTGATGACGGTCTGCAACGTCTGCACGCTCAACCTCCGCCAGGCGAACTACATGCTGAAGGGTGACTCCGAGCTGCTCGCGCGGGTGAACGAGAACCTCGCCTCGGTCGGCGCCCCGTCGTACTCGGCCGGCGTCGAGGTGCGCCATTTCCTCTGGGAGATCGCCGAAGGGGACGGCTACGAGCTGCTGAAGCAGGCGGCGCACAAGGGTCTGAAGGGTCTGAAGGTGGCGCCGTTCTACGGCTGCCAGATCCTGCGCCCCTCGAAGATCATGGGCTTCGAGGATCCGGACCGCCCGTGGTCGCTCGAGCGGATCATCGACGCCTGCGGCGGCGAGTCGATCGACTACCCAGCGAAGATCAAGTGCTGCGGCTTCCCGATCATCCAGGCACGCGAGGAGACGGCGATGGGCGAGCTGATCCAGCCCATCGAGCAGGCGCTCGAGGCAGGCGCCGACGTGATGGTGACGCCCTGCCCGCTCTGCCACCTCTCACTCGACGCGTGGCAGCAGAAGCTCGAGGCCTCGACCGGTCGCAAGCTCGGCATGCCGGTGCTTCATCTCGCGCAGCTCGTCGGAGTCGCCGCCGGGCTGGAAGAGGCGGAACTGAAGTTCAAGCGGCACATCGTCGACCCGCGACCCGCGCTCGAGCGTCTCGAGGTCTAGCGCCCGCTCGTGCTTCGCACGACCGCGCGCTAAGAGCATGCGTCCAGTCCGCGCGGCGCATCTGGCGCTCGCGGGAGCGAGCGCCTGGGGCGCCTTCGAGGCGGGGTGGGTGCGACTGCGGGAGCTCGAGCTCGAGCTGCCTGGGCTGCCGGCCGAGCTCGACGGCCTCCGGATCGCGCATCTCTCCGACTTCCACCTCGGCCCGCCGTCGCGGGGCACGAAGGCAGTGGAGCGGGCGGTTGCGTGGGCGGCGGAGCGGCGACCCGATCTCGTCGCCATCACCGGCGACCTTCTGACGCACCCGAGGGCCGAGCCGCAATTGCGGCGCCTGATCGGCCGGCTCGGGGTGCCGGCGGTCGCGGTGCTCGGCAACCACGACCTGGCGATCAGCCGCGATCCGAGGGCACGGCGGTCGAATCTCCGCGACCTCGACCCGGCTCTGCTCCTGCGGGACGAGGGGCGCATGCTCGAGCTGCGCGGGCGCTCCGTCTGGGTCGCGGGGACGCACCCGCGACTGATCGTGCGCCGGCTGCGCCGGATCGACCCGAACTCCCTCGTCCCGCCGCCGGGGACGGCCGAGGCCGAGCTGCGCATCCTGCTCTGCCACTTCCCCCGCGTGCTCGACGCACTCGAGCCGGGCTCGTTCGACCTCGTTCTCGCCGGCCACATGCACGACGGCCAGATCTGCCTTCCCTATCCGGGGGGCAAGATCCGGCTCGCACACCCGAAGGCGCGCTACAACGCGGGGGTGTACCGGTCGCGGGCGTCGACCCTCCACGTCTCGCCGGGGCTCGGGACGACGTTCGTCCCCTTCCGGTTCGCCGCACGGCCCGAGGCGACCGAGCTCGTCCTGAGGGCGACGGTACGCTAGCCGTATCTCCTGGAGCGACCGCTAACTCCGTGATGGCCGGCGAGGCCTCGATCTCGACGGACATCCTTGCGCGATACGCGGCGGACGCGGCGCGCGAGGTGGTCGGCGTGCGCGGTCTCTCCGAGAGCCCCATCCCGGGCCGGCGCGGCGTTCGCATCAGCGGCTCCGACGAGAACGTCCGTGTCGAGCTGCACCTCGTCGTGGAATGGGGTGCGTCGATTACCGAGCTGGGGCGCGGCGTACGGCAGCGGGTACGCGAGTACCTGCAGAAGATGGCGGACGTCGAGCCGAAGGTCGTGGACGTCGTCGTCGACGAGGTAGGGCCGCGGCCGTGACGAGGATCGCCGGTCTCACCGGCGCGACGCTGGAGACGGCGCCGTCGGTTTGCCACGAGTGCGTCTGGTGGCAGGCGCGGAACGGGCGCACGACGGACAAACGGCGCTGGATCCGAGAGACCGAGGAAGAGTGGGGCGCCTGGGGGACGGTCTACTACGACGACGACGGCCGCCTGCTCGGCTCGATGCAATACGGTCCCTCCGGGCTCTTCCCCCGCGCGGCCGAGCTGCCCGCGGGCCCGTCCAGCGACGACGCGGCGCTCGTCACCTGCGCCTACCTGACAGACGTGACGCGACCGTGGGTGATGCAGTCGCTCTTCCTCACTGCGATCGGCGACGCACGCGATCGCGGGGCGCGCGCGCTCGAGGCGTTCGCCTACCGCTACCCCGAGGGCGAGACGAACTTCGAGCGCTTCCACGTGCACCGCACGATCTTCCCTGCGGACTTCCTGTCCGACTTCGGCTTCGCCACCGTGCGGGTGCACGGACGGGTCGAGCTGGCACGCCTCGACTTCGGGGGCCTGCAGCCCGTTCTCGAGGGCGCACGCGAGAAGGTGCTGCGCGTCGTGCGCGAGGCGTTCGTTCCCGCCCCGGCGCCGCAGCGACCGTAGCCGAGCGGCGCGGCCGAGGGCCGAGGCGTCGCTACCCGCCGACCAGCGGGGCGAGGACCAACGCGCTCGGAGGCAGCGTGATCCGCGAGCGCGGCGGCTGCTCGCAGGCGACCGGCAGGATCTTCCGCTCGACCGCGTCCGGTCGAGAGCGTTGCGCGCTGCACGAGCGGAGGCGAGAGGGCCGGGCCCTCGGCACGACGAGGATCTTCACGTGCGGCGTGCTGCGGAAGCGAACGGCGAGAGGCTGCCCCGACCCCGTATACGGCTGACCCGAGAGGGCGGCGAGAGCGACGAGGAATGCTGCCACGCCGGGCATCGACGAAGCCTATCGGGAGGCGTGCGCCGCGCGGGAGGCAAAGCTCCTCGCGCCGAGCACGAGCTCTGCGATCTGAATCGCGTTCAGCGCAGCGCCCTTGTTCAGGTTGTCGCACGCGAGGAAGAGCGCCAGCCCCTGCTCGCTCGCGCGGTCGCGCCGGATGCGACCGACGAGCACGTCGTCTGTCCGGGCGGCGTCCTGCGGGGTCGGCACGTCGACGACTCGCACCGAGGGCGTTGCGCGGAGCAGCGACGACGCCTGCTCGGGCGAGAGCGGATCGTCGAGCTCCACCCAGACCGCCTCCGCGTGGCCGACGAGCACCGGCACGCGCACGGTCGTGGCGCTCAGCGGCAGCTCGGGCAGCTCGAGGATCTTCCGCGTCTCCGCGCGTAGCTTCGACTCCTCGTCGGTCTCGTCCCCTTCCCAGGTCCAGTCCATGACGAGGTTGTGCTCTTCGGGCGGCTCGGCCCGGAGCTGCGCCATCCGCTGCGCGCCGGCGCCGGAGACGGACTGGTAGGTGGAGACGCGCACGCGCCGGAGCCCCGCCGCGTCGTGCAGCGGCTTGAGGACGCACGTGAGCGGGATCGTGCAGCAATTGGGGTTCGCGACGACGCCGTCGTGCTCGAGCGCCCGCTGCCCGTTCACCTCGGGGACGACGAGCGGCACCCCCGGCTCGAGCCGGTACGCGGAGGACTTGTCCACCGCGACCGCCCCGCCCTGCAGCGCGTACGGAACCAGCTCGCGCGAGGCGGTCGTCCCCACCGAGAAGAGCGCGAGGTCGAGGCCGCCGGCGGCGAGCGCCTCCGGCGTCGCCTCCTCGACGATCGTCCCGTCGTCCAGCTCGCGACCTGCCGAGCGGGCCGACGCGAAGGCGCGCACGTTCTCGTATCCCCGCTCCCGCAGGAGGCGCAGGGTGACGGTCCCGACTGCGCCCGTTGCGCCGACGACGCCGATCCGCGCGTTCCGAGTCATGCCGCCCCCGGCTGGAGCGCTCCCAGCTCGAAGGCGTCGTGGAGCGCCGAGACGGAGCGGGGGACGTCCTCGGTGCGCACGTGACAGGCGATCTTGATCGGCGAGGTCGAGATCACCTTCGACTCGACGCCGATTCCCTCCAGGGTCGCGAACGTCTTCGCTGCGATCCCGGGGTGGCTCTTCATCCCCGCGCCGACGAGGCTCACCTTGCCGAGGTCGTCGCGCATCGACCACTCGACGTCGAGCGCGCCGAGCAGCTCCTCGCAGACGTCGCGGTCCTCGAGCGGCGCGCTGAACACGATCTCGTCGCTCGAGACCTGGAGGATCGTGTCGACGTTGACGTTGGAGGCGGCGAGGCGCTCGAAGAGGGTCGCGGCATCGATCTCGCGCACGCGGTAGAGCGGCTCGCAGTCCGTGTGGGCCACGCCGCTGATGATCGCCTTCTCCAGCACCGGATCCTCCTCGTCGACGATCCACGTCCCGTCGGTCTCGGAGAAGGTCGAGCGGACGTGGAGCCGCACGTCGTGGTTCCGTGCGAACTCGACCGAGCGTAGCTGCAGCACCTTCGCGCCGCTCGCCGAGAGCTCGAGCATCTCCTCGTAGGTCACCGCGGACAGCTTCCGGGCCTCCGGGACGATCCGCGGGTCGGCGGTGAAGACCCCGTCGACGTCGGTGTAGATCTCGCACGCGCGTGCGCCGAGCGCGGCGGCGAGCGCCACGGCGGTCGTGTCCGAGCCGCCCCGGCCGAGCGTCGTCACGTCGTGCGAGTCGGCCGAGACGCCCTGGAACCCGGCGACGAGCACGATCTTCTCTGCGTCGAGCGCGTCGTTGATCCGCGTCGCCCGCACCTCTGCGATCTTCGCCTTCCCGTGCACCGTGTCGGTGACGATCCCGGCCTGCGAGCCCGTCAGCGAGATCGCCTCGTGGCCGAGGTCGGTGATCGCCATCGCGCACAGCGCGTTCGAGATGCGCTCGCCGACCGAGATCAGCATGTCGTACTCGCGTGCCTGCGGTCGCGGCGAGATCTCGTGGGCGAGCCGGATCAGGTCGTCGGTCGTGTCGCCCATCGCCGAGAGGACGCCGACGACGCGGCTCCCCGCTTCGCGGGCGGCGACGAGGCGGCGAGCGACGTCCTTGATCTTGCTCGTGTCGGCGACCGAGGAGCCGCCGAACTTCATGACGAGCAGGTTCCGTCCCCGCGCCTCGGCGTCGGCCGCGACCGCGGGCACCGACTCGTACTGCGTCGTCGTCATCGCCACGAGTGTACGTTCGGCGCGTCGGCTCCCCTGCCCTCTAGACCTCGCGTCGTCCCAGAAGGGCTCGGCCGAGGGTGACCTCGTCGGCGTACTCGAGATCGCCGCCGACGGGAAGGCCGCTCGCCAGCCGTGTCACGCGTACGCGCCCCCGTAGCCGGTCGGCGAGATACGCCGCCGTCGCCTCGCCGGTCATGTTCGGGTTCGTCGCGAGCACGACCTCGCCGACGCCGTTCCGCTCGACGCGGTGCAGCAGCTCGTCGATGCGCAGATGCTCGGGCTCGACGCCGTCGAGCGGCGAGAGCGCGCCGCCGAGCACGTGGTAGAGCCCGCGGTACTCGGCCGTCCGTTCGAGCGAGACGAGGTCGACCGGCTGCTCGACGACGCAGATGGTCGTACGGTCGCGGCGTGCGTCCTGGCAGATCGCGCACAGCTCGTCCTCGGTGAGGTTGCCGCACTCGCGGCAGAAGCGCACGCGCTCCTTCACGTCGCCGATTGCCTCGGCGAGCGCGAGCGCCTCCGGCTTGGAGACCTGGAGGAGGTGGAAGGCGAGTCGCTGCGCCGTTCGGCTGCCGATCCCCGGCAGCCGAGTCAGCTGCGCGACGAGGTTGTCGACGGCCGGGCTGAGCACGGCGGGAGCGTAGCCGTCCGCTTCGGACAGGCTGCCTCGACCACGGCCAAGTAACAGTCTGTTACAAGCGATCCCGAGAGGCAGCCGCGGGCTCGAACGCGTCGCGTGGTGCACGTAACAGTCTGTTACGAGGGATCGCGGTGGGTGCCGCGTGCCCTCGGACGGTGCGTCCGGGCGCGCCGGACTCGGCGTGCCTATCGAGGGGTGAAGTCGAACGCCCAGCCCCAGACGACGACGCCGATCAGGGCGAGCACGATCAAGGCCCAGAGCCAGTTCGAGAGGAGGTACGGCCCGCGGAGACGGCGCTGGGGCTCGGGTGGAGTGGGCACGCGCTTACGCTGGCGAGCTACTCACCCAGACCGGGAAGGCCGAGCCCGTCGAGCCCGAGTTCGCCCATCAGTTGCTGGGCCTTCGCGTCGACGAGCGCCCGCGCCGAGCGGAGCGCCTCGTTCACCCCGGCGAGCACGAGGTCGCCGAGCGCCTCGGGATCGTCCGGGTCGATCGCGGCGGGAGAGATCTCGATCGCGAGCACCTCGCCGGCGCCGTTCGCGGTCACCTTCACGAGTCCGCCGCCGACCGAGGACTCCGCGGTCTCGTCCGCCGCCTCGTCCTGCATGCGCTGCACCTGCTCCTGCATCTGCTGGGCCTGTTGCATGAGCTTGTCCATGTCGAATGCCAACCTGATCACTCCTCCCTCTTGGACGCCGGAGGCGTTCCGGTCTTCGGGCCGGGCGGGGTCGCCTTGGCCGACGCCCCTTCCAGCTCCCGCTCGCGTGCGTCGAATGTCTCCTTCAAGAGCTCGAGGATCCTCTCCTCGCCGGCTGGGCCCTCCGGCTCCGCCGGCGTCTCGTCGCCCTCGCCGAGCGCGAACGCGACGGCGAGGCGCCTGCCCGTGACGTCGTAGAGCGCGTCCACGAGCACCGTGGCGTTCTTGGGCTCCTGGGCGAGATCGAGGTGGAACTGCGCCGTCGCGGGGAACTCGACCGTCAGCCTGCCCTCGGTGAGCGCGGTCGGGTGCGCCTCGCGCAGGAGCGAGGCCGCCGGGATGCCGCCGCGCTCCTCCACGGCGGGCAGGACGCTGCGCAGCCAGGCCTCCTGCAGCTGGGCGAGGTCGACGTCCGGCGCTTCCGGGACGGATGCGGGCTCGGCCTCGGAGGACACGTCCTCGGCAGTCGGCGCCCCGGCCCGTGGCGCGGGCGGCTCGGCGGGCACGCGACCGGAGCCCTGCTCCAGACGCTCCAGCCTGTAGGCGACGGACTCGCGCGAGAGGTCGCTCGCGGGCCGGGTGACCTTGACGAGCGCGAGCTCGAACGGCAGGCGCGGGTCCCCTCCTTGCCGCATGTCGTCGACCGCGACCGCGAGCAGGTCGAGCAGGCGGATCACAGTCGGCTCGCCGAGCTGGTTCGCCTGCGCCCGCAGTCGCTCGCGCGTCTCCTCGGTCACGGGCACCGCCTCGGGCACCTCGCCCATGTGCTGCACGAGCATCAGATGGCGCAGGTGCTCGATCAGGTCGACGACGAGCCGCCCGAGGTCGTGGCCCTCCTCGGAGAGCTCCTCGACGAACGTGAGCGCGCCGGCCGTGTCGCGGTCGACGACGAGGTCGCAGATGCGGAAGAGCGCCTCCTCCTCGACGGTTCCGAGCAGCTGGAGGGTCGCCTGGACGGACACGTTCCCTCCTGTCGCCGACGCGAGCTGGTCGAGCGTCGAGACGGCGTCCCGGTAGGCGCCGCGGGCGCCGCGCGCGATCAGGGCCAGCGCCTGGTCGGGCGCGTCGAGCCCCTCGGCGTCCGCGACCATCCGCAGCACCTTCAGCAGCTCCGGGAGCCGAGGCCGCTGGAAGACGAACGTCTGGCAGCGAGAGCGCACGGTCGGCAGCACCTTCGAGAGATCGGTGGTGCAGAAGACGAAGACGAGGTGCGGAGGCGGTTCCTCGATCAGCTTCAGAAGCGCGTTCCACGCGGCGTCGGTGAGCTGGTGTGCCTCGTCGAGGATGTAGACCTTGTAGCGACCCTCGACCGGCTGCAATACCACGCGGTCGCGGATCTCGCGGATGTCGTCGATCCCGCGTTGCGAGGCGGCGTCCATCTCGATCACGTCGAGCGAGGTTCCGGCTGCGATCGCGACGCACGCGTGGCAGGTCCCGTCGGGCTCGGGTGTCGGCCCCTGCGCGCAGTTCAGGCTCTTGGCGAGGATTCGCGCCATCGACGTCTTGCCGGTGCCGCGCGGCCCCGCGAAGAGGTAGGCCTGTCGAACCGACCCACCGGTGATCGCGTTCTTCAGCGTTCGCACGACCGCCTCCTGGCCGACCACCTCCTCGAAGCTCTGGGGGCGGTACTTCCGATACAGGGCGGCCACGGAGCGATTCAAGCAGAAGCCCGACCGGCCGTCAGGTGGCGCGGCCCTGCTTCAGGCCGAACTGCTCGGCCGACGATCCGGGAGGTAGCGCCGCAACTGGCGGTCGGAGGCCTCCTTCACCGTGTCGCGCCGGACCTCCCGCGCCCCGTCCGGCCGTATCGGCGCGCGAGGCGGAGCAGGAGAGCGAAGCGGTGCGAAGGAGCGACACAGGGGCCAGGCGTGCCGTGCACCTGGGAGGCAGTGCTTAGCGCTGCTTCCTCCCGGACCTGACGCGGTTCGCAACGCTCCCACTGCGCGGAGCCTGGCCCCGCGACGAGTGTAGCTCTGGAAGACTCGTGGGCATGGTCGAGACGAGTCGGAGCGTGACGGGGTTCGGGGTCTTCTCGGCCGCGGGGGAGCCGCCGCGCGTCGGCTTCCTGGCCGGAGGAGAGATCGTCGACCTCGCGGCCGCAGGTCTAGGCCCGGTGTTCGCAGAGCCCTCGCTCGGCGCTCTGCTCGCGCGCGGAAAGGCGGCGTGGGAGGAGGCGCTCGGGCAGGCGTTGGAGCTCGTCGAGCGGGACGAGGGGCCGCGCGTCCCGCTCTCGCACGCCGAGCTTCGGCTGCCGTTCGACGTCGCCGACTACGTCGACTTCTTCTCCTCGCTCGAGCATGCGACGAACATGAGCCGCCTCTTCCGGCCGGACGCGGCACAGCTGCCGCCGAGCTGGCGCTGGCTGCCGATCGGGTACCACGGGCGTGCCGGCACCGTCGTCGTGAGCGGCACCGACGTCGTGCGGCCGTGCGGTCAGCTGAGGGTCGGGGACGCGGCGTCCCCGGAGCACGGGCCGAGCCGCCGCCTCGACGTCGAGCTCGAGCTCGGTTTCGTCGTGGGCGTGCCGAGCAGGCTCGGGGAGCCGATCGCGGTCGAGTCGTTCGCAGACCACGTCTTCGGGGTCGTGCTCGTGAACGACTGGAGCGCACGCGACCTCCAGGCCTTCGAGTCCGTGCCGCTGGGTCCGTTCCTCGGCAAGTCGTTCCAGACCTCGATCTCGGCCTGGGTGACGCCGCTGGCCCTCCTGGGGCAGGCCCGGGTTCAGGCTCCGCCCCAGGAGCCGCCGCCGCTCGCGCATCTCGCGGGGGGCCGTGACTGGGCGCTCGACCTCGACCTGGAGGTCCAGCTGAACGGCGCCGCCGTCATGCGCGGGAACGCCCGCACCCTCTACTGGACGATGCCGCAGCAGCTCGCGCACGCCACGTCGAACGGCGCCTCGCTGCGCACCGGCGACCTCCTGGCCTCGGGGACGATCTCCGGTCCCGAGCGGGGCTCGGAGGGATCGCTGATGGAGCTGACTCGCAACGGCGCCGAGCCGCTCGTGCTCGCCGACGGCACCGAGCGAAGCTTTCTCGCCGACGGCGACGAGGTGGTGCTCCACGGCCGTGCCGGCCCGGTCGAGCTCGGCGAGGTGCGCGGCCGCGTGCTGCCCGCTCGTCTCTGAGACCAGCCCGGGAAACGGGCACGCTCGGCGCGGCAGAGCCGTCGGGGCCGGGGCCGTCCAGCGTCTATGCTCGCGACGGTGGATCGGTTCGAGCGCAGGCGAGACGCTCATCTGGTCGGGGCATATGCGAAGGATCCCGACGAGGAGCGCTTCCTCGAGAGGTTGAACGAGATCCTGGCGCCGCACGCGGACGCGGATCTCCTCGACCTCGACGAGATCTACCCGACCCTCCACATCGTCGGCGTGCCGCGCTCGGGCACGACGCTCCTCTACCAGGTCGTGGCGGGCGGTCTCGACGTCGGCTACGTGAACAACCTCGTCGCGGCCTTCTGGCGCGCACCGGTCTACGGAATCGGCCTCTCCCGGAAGCTCGGGCTCGACGAGCCCGGCTCCTCGTTCGCGTCGGGGTTCGGTCGCACTCGGGGGATCCAGGAGCCCCACGAGTTCGGCTACTTCTGGAACGGCCATCTGCGCTACCCGGATCTGAGCCAGCGACCGGCCGGTCACGAGGCCACGATCGACTGGGCGCACCTCCGTCGCGTCCTGCTCAACATGGCGCATGCCAGCGGCCGCCCGATGGCCTTCAAGCCGATGCTGCTCGTCTGGCATCTGGAGCGGATGGTCGAACAGCTGCCGCGGACCTGCTACGTGTGGATCCGGCGCGAGCAGAAGCAGACGGCGCTCTCGCTCCTGGCGATGCGGCGGGCGCTCTTCGGGAGCCTCGACCGGTGGGCGTCGCTCCGGCCCGGGGGTCCCGACTGGCTCGCCGACGAGCCGCCGTGGCGGCAGGTGGCTGCCCAGGTCGTCGAGCTCGAGCGCGTGCTCGAGCGGGCCTGCGAGCGCCTCGGGAGCGAGTCCGTGCTGACGGTGCGCTACGAGGAGCTGTGCGCCTCGCCGCGCGAGGTGCTCGACGGGATCCGCGACCTGCTGGGGGCCAAGGGCTTCGCGCCGGCGCTGCGCACCTGCTCCTTTCCGGACTTCGCAGAGCGCCGCAGCGAGCTCGAGGACGAGTTCGGCTCGCGGGTGGAGGAGGCGCTCGAGCACTTCGGGAGCGTGCCGGCTGTTCCACAACCCACGGGAGGCACCTGATGGCGCCGCCGCTGCTGGGGCGCGTCGTCGCGCCGCTGCTCAGCCCGAACGAGCCCGAGGCTCAGGTGGTCGAGGTAGCGGTGGACGGCTACGCGCAGGTGCGACGCGGCGATGTCGTCTGCGTGGTCGAGACGAGCAAGGCGAGCGCGGAGCTCGAGTCGGAGTGGGACGGCTTCACAGGACCGGTCACGGTACGGGCCGGCGACCGCGTGGCGGCGGGAGACGTGATCTGCGAGGTCTTCGGCCGCCTTCCCGAGCGACGCGAAGGGTCTGCCGACGAGGAGGAGGCAGGCCCGCCGAACGTGAAGCTGTCTCGAAGCGCGGCGAAGCTGGCGCACGAGGCGGGAGTCGACCTCTCGCGTCTGCCCGCGGGCCGCTTCGTGACCGAGGCCGACGTTCGGACGCTGATCGACGGGACCGAAGACGACGAGCGGGCGATCGACGAGGCGATCCTCGCGCGCGTCGGCGAGCGCTCGCTCGTCGTCTTCGGCGCCGGCGGTCACGCGAAGACCCTGATCGACCTCATGCGTTCGAGCACCGATTTCGAGCCGCTGTGCGTCGCCGACGACAGCCCCGACGCCGTCGCGGACGTGCTGGGCGTCCCCGTGGTTGCGGGCTCCGGGCTCGCGAGCCTGCACGAGCGGGGAGTGGCGTACGCCGTCAACGCGGTCGGAGCGATCGGGCGGATCCAGACACGGATCGACGTCGGCGATCGGCTCGAGCGGCTCGGCTTCGATCTGCCGCCGCTCGTCGACGCAACGGCCTTCGTCGCCGCGTCTGCCACCGTGGCCGAGGGCGCGCAGGTGTTCGCGCGCGCCGCCGTGTGCTCCGCGGCGGAGGTGGGGCGCTCCGCGATCGTGAACACGGGGGCGATCGTCTCTCACGACTGTCGCATCGGCGACTACGCCCACGTCGCCCCCGGCGCCGTCCTGGCCGGGGCGGTGGAGATAGGGGAGGGGGCGCTCGTCGGCATGGGCGCCACCGTCAACATCGGCGTGACGATCGGCGCCCGGTCGATCGTCGGCAACGCGGCGGTCGTCAACGAGCCCGTCCCGGCGAGCACGATCGTCCCGGCGAACACCGTCTGGCCGGAGCGGGCCAAGAGCGGCTCGCGGGGCGGCCCCCGGCGGCGGCGCGACTGACTCGGCCGGACGGCTGCACGCTGCTCGCGAGGCGGAGGGAAGATCGGCGCGCCAAACCCGCGTCTGTTGAGTAGGGATGAGCCTGCAGAAAGGGGAACTGCCGTACCGGACTACGTGTCGTCGAGCTCGACGGGCGGCGTTGAGGCGAGCGTCTCCGGCGGGAGCGTGACGCCCGAGGCGGCCGTTTCCCCGTTCGTCGGGGGCGTGGCGATACCGGACGGTGGTGTCGTCGGTTCGGCTGGTGGTGTCGAGGCGGCCGTGTCCGGTGAGCAGGCCCCGCCGGAGGCGGCTCCGTCGCCGTTCGCCAGGAGCGTCGCGGTCCCGGACGGCGCCCCCTCGTACCGCGAGGGCGGATCGGGCTCGGTCGCCGCGTCGTCGAACGTCGGAGCCGACGAAGTCGTGTCGAGCTCGGCCTCGACGGCGAGCTACCAGCCGTCTCCTGGGGAGGACGCAGGAATCGCCGCCGGCGTGGCGATGCTGATCACCGGAGCGGGCTTTGCGCTCCTACGGTCACGACGGCGGCCCGAGCGACCCGCAGAGCCGAGGAGCCCCCACAGCCCAACCGAGTTGTCGGCTCCGCTACGCGGGGTCGACGTCTCGGCTCACGATCCACGCGTGCTTGCCGACCTGCCGTCCCCGCGTGAACCCGTACTGCTCGAACAGCTCGACGGTTGCGCTGAACAGGAATCGACCCTGAGCTTCGCGACCGGCGGTCACTTCGGAGATCGCCTCGACGAGGCCGCCGCCGGCAGCGGCGATCTGCGTGAGCGCCCCCTCGAGCCCGGCACGCGCGACCCCCTGGCCGCGATGCCGCTTGTCGACGAAGATGCAGGTGATCCGCCAGCGGGCACGTGGCGGTGGGTTCTTCGCGTATTCGCGGTTGTGCTTTAGCCCGAGCTCCTCCGGACTGCCGTATTGGCACCAGCCCTGCGCGACGCCGTCCTCGTCGAAGACCAGCGCTGCGTGCGCGCGACCCGCCCTCACCAGCTGCTCTTTCAGCGTGCGGGGATCGCTGACGCCACGTTGGTACTCCGTGTGAAACGCGATGCACCAGCACCCTCCGTAGACCCCGTTGTTGCGCTCGACCAACTCCGCGAACGCGTCCCACGTGGAGGCGTCGAGCGGCCGGGTCGTGCAGGGCACACCCTCGAGCGGGATCGCTGCTCTGGATGTCGTCGACGAGCGGTCAGGCATTCGCGCCTTCGTCCTTGAGGCTAGTCGAGTCGCTGTCGCAGTGCTCGAACGACGTTCGCCCACGCTCGCCCAGGCGAGTTCCGTTCCGTCAGCGCTGCGTAGCTGACTCGAGCGGCCAGGGCAGTCGCAGCGGCTCGTATTCGCCGGGCCAGTCCGCGTACGCCTCGTCGGGAGCGCTGGTCTCCTTCGTGACCGAGGCGCCGTACCTTGCCGCGACCTCGCTCACGGGGTAGCGGATCGGCTCGTCAGGTCGCGCACCGACCATAGGAAGGCGATCGTAACGAGCGAGGGTGCCAATGACGGCTCCCAGCGCGCCCAGCGAACTCCTGCTCGCTGCGAACTACGAGACCTCGCCGTCCCTCGTGCGGTCACGGGCGGGCGAGGAAGAGCCGCTTCTCGGTTGCGAGCTGTGGCGCCCACTCGAGGCGGTCCGCGCCCGCGAAGCGCAGGTACGCACGGAGCGCGTCGCGCATCGCCTCGACGAACCCGTCGGCGCGGCGCGCCGCGAAGCCGTCCTCCCACCAGACGCCGAGCACCTCCACGCGGGCTCGGTCCCGGTCGATCCGCGGCTCGATCCGGCCGACGAGGCGGTCGCCGAAGACGATCGGGAGCACGTAGTAGCCCCAGCGGCGCTTCGCCGCCGGGAAGAAGCCCTCCCACACGTGGTCGAAGCCGAACAGGCTCGCGAGGAGGGCGGTGTCCCACAGCAGCGAGTCGAACGGGGCGACGAACGCGACGGAGGGCGTCGGCTCCGGCGGCGCCTGCAGCAGCGCGAGCTCCTCTGCGAGGACGAGGCGCTTGCCGCGAACCCCCTCGACCTCGACGGGCACGAGCGCGCCGAGCTCGACCAGCTCCTTCCGCAGCTCGTTGCGTTCCGGCGGATTGGCGATGCGGGCGAACGTGCCGCCGGCGCCGCCGGGGCCGAGCAGGCCGTGGGCGCGGTAGCGGGACAGGAGCTTGTGCCGGATCTGTTCCCGCTCCGGCACCTCGTGCGCGAGCACCTCGGCCGGCAGCAGCCGCTCGAGCAGGTCGTAGTAGCGGGTGTTGCCCTCGCGCCGCGCGAGGCCGATCGCGCCGGTGACGGTGTACGCCTCGAGCACGGAACGCACCGCGTTCTCCGGCATCCCGAACCAGTTCTTCGTCGCGCCGCTCTCCCGCTCGAAGTCGGCCGACGACAGCGGTCCTTCCGCGCGGATCCGTTCGAGCACGCGCTCGGCCACCTCTGCGTTGTCGGCGAGGGCAGCGTTGTGGAACCGGGGCCCCTTGCGGCCCATGGGATGACGGAACCAGGGGAACTCGCTCGTCGGGACGAACGACAGCGCCTTGTTGCTCGCCTCGAAGATCTCGCGGCGTGCGTAGAGCTCGTCGCACCAGGCGGGCTCGTAGCCGGCGACGCGCGCGTGCAGCACCAGGTCGTGATTCCGACCGGCGACCGCGATCGGGTCGAACTGGATCGACCCGAACCTCCGGAATACCTCGAGCACCCCGTCGAGGCCTCCCGCGAGAGACCGCGCAGGCGCGAGGAAGTGCCGCGCGACGAGAAAGCGACGTGCCGCCTCAGCAGCGACCTTCACCTGGAGGACACTAGATGAGTAGTTCCACGGCGTTGACCGTGGCGGGGTAGGGACCAGGAGCAGCCGGTCGCACCAGACGCAAGAGCCCCGGCCAGAACGACGTACCCGAGCGCGCCTTCGGCTCGCTCGAGTACGAACACCTCGCTGGCAGGCGCCCCGTCGACGTCCACCTCGAAGCGATCAACGACCACCAGACCATCAAGCCAAACGAGCCCGAAACCCGGCCACTCTCGTGAAGCAGGACACCACGCGGTCGCGAAGGCCGAATGGTTACTGCGCGGGCGTGGCGACCTGCGGCTGTCCCAGCCGGCGCGGAGCGGAGGAGGGGGAAGGCGGCCCGAGTGTCTGCGGCCGCCGTCAAGCCGCCGGGCGGGGGAGGGTACCCCGGCGCGAGCGGGTCCCATCTAGCTCCCGAACCCCGAGTTGAGGCCTCGTGCTGGCGATCGGATCCCTCAGAGCGCGGGATGCGGCAGGGTGGGGGCTGGATCATGCTCTCGAGTGGGTGCGAGCGCCAGATGGCAGCCGCAGATCGAGGCTCGCGTCCCCAGCTGTGATTCGTAGCCGTTGCGTCGAGTTCGACAATAGGGGTAACCCATGCAAGTGGGCGTGAGAGCGAGGGCGTCACGATGAGGATGAGGGCAAGGCGGTCCCCGGACCGACTGGACGAGACGGGAACAGCAGCCGTCGAGACTTCGTCGGAGGAGGAGGCGGCGCGCCCCTCGCTGGTCTCGTTACTGGTGGAGGCGTCGGTGGCGAGCGAGTCGGCGTTGCGGCAGATGGCTGGCGAAGCGGATGCGCAGGAGATCGGGTTGGGCGAGCTCGTGGTGGCTCGCGGCTTGCTCGACGAGGAAGGGATGGCTCGGCTTGTTGCCCGCCAGTGGGGGCTGCCGTTTCTCGCGCGCGGATCGCTCACGGTCGATCCGGCCACGGCCGGACTGCTCGCATTCGAGCAGGCAAGCACGCTGCGCGGATGCGTGATCGGCATCCGCGACGGTGGGTTGCTGGTGGTGGTCGACGACCCCAGCCGGGAACGCCTGGACGCGCTGCGCACGCAGGTCCAGACGACCCCGGCAGGGGCATCAGTGAGCTTCGCAATCGTGACCGCCTCCAGCCTGACGGGGCTGCTCGGCCAACTCGCCCGTCTGAGCGGCAGGCGGCCCGACTCCAACCCCGCTCGCTCTGCTCTCGCCCGTACCGCGCTGCCCGCGGCTGGGAGTCGCGCCGAGCAGATCGTCTCACGGCTCGCCTCCAGCGATCACCTCCTCGCTGACCTCCAACAGGCCGCCGCCACCGAGCAGGCGCTGCAAGCCCGCCTCGACCAGCTGGAGAGTGAGCGGGAAGCCGCCGACCAACAAGTCGGGGACCTCCGAGAGCAGATCGAGCAGCTCCAGCAGCAGCTGGCGGCCGTAGAGAGCGAGCGCGACCACGACAGCGAGCTGCAAGCCCGTCTCGACCAGCTGGCGAGTGAGCGGGAAGCCGCCGACCAACAAGTCGGGGACCTCCAACAGCAGATCGAGCAGCTCCAGCAGCAACTGGTGGCTGTAGATCAGCAGCGAGTGAGCGAGCGCGACCACGGCAGCCAGCTGCAAGCCCGTTTCGACCAGCTGGAGAGTGAGCGAGAAGCCGCCGACCAGCAGATCGAGCAGCTCCAGCAGCAGCTGGGCCGAGACCGTAGAGGAGCGAGCGCGACCACGACAGCGAGCTGCAAGCCCGTCTCGACCAGCTGGCGAGTGAGCGAGAAGCCGCCGACCAGCAAATCGAGCAGCTCCAGCAGCAGCTGGCGGCCGTGGAGAGCGAGCGCGACCACGACAGCGAGCTGCAAGCCCGTCTCGACCAGCTGGCGAGTGAGCGGGAAGCCGCCGACCAACAAGTCGGGGACCTCCAACAGCAGATCGAGCAGCTCCAGCAGCAGCTAGCGGCCGTAGACCAACAACGCGTGAGCGAGCGCGACCACGACAGTGAGCTGCAAGCCCGTCTCGACCAGCTGGAGAGTGAGCGGGAAGCCGCCAACCAACAGATCGAGCAGCTCCAGCAGCAACTGGTGGCTGTAGATCAGCAGCGAGTGAGCGAGCGCGACCACGGCAGCCAGCTGCAAGCCCGCCTCGACCAGCTGGAGAGTGAGCGGGAAGCCGCCAACCAACAAATCGGGGACCTCCGACAGCAGATCGAGCAGCTCCAGCAGCAGCTAGCGGCCATAGACCAACAACCCGTGAGCGAGCGCGACCACGACAGCCAGCTGCAAGCCCGCCTCGACAGCCGACGCAACTACCAGGAACATCAGGACCACGAATCCAGACGCCACATCCGGGAACTCCTCACCCCCAACCCCACTACCGGTCGGGAGATGGCTGGAGAGGTACCAGTCATCAACGTCAGGCTGCTCGAAGGTGTCTTCTCCCGGGACGAGCGCCGGCAGCTGGCCAAGGGCCTGATCAAGGCCGTTGTCGGGGTAAAGGGAGAGTCGTTCCGCAAGGAGACAGAAGTCCTGATCGCGGAAGTGCCCGTCGGCAACCGACAGGAGCGAGGAGTGACGATCGCCCCCGAGAGAGCCGAGGAGCAACACTAGCGTCCTGTTACTTACGAGTTGGAAATGGAATTTCCACCGAGCTACTTCACGCTTTGCGGATGAGCCCCTTCGATGCGGATCTCGACAACACCAGCCAACAGGAAACGCCCTGTTTCCAGGGTGTTTCCCAATGGGCGCGGCTGGGATCGAACCACTCTGAGCCGCATTCGGCGCTCCGCCCCTCTCGGCCACAATCGGCTCATTTGCAGGTACTTCTCGAAGCGCGACCCGGCGCGGACTTCGGCCCTGACCAACTTCGTGCGGGTTCTCGTGTGGTCACAGAGTGGTCAACCGGTGTTGCTCAGCAAGTAAACGCTCCTGTTTCGTCGCACCTCGGGTGCATGTGCGTCTCGGCCTCTCTGCCGTTCGCCGGGGTGGCGGGATGCTGAGCGTGGCGAAGCTGACGCTGGGCCAGGAGGCCTACTACGAGCGGCAGGTCGCTCGCGGCCTGGACGACTACTACGCGGGTCGGGGCGAGTCGCCGGGTATCTGGTCCGGGGCCGGCTCAGCGGGGCTCGGGCTCGTCGGCGCGTCGTCGGCGACGACGATTTGGGAGCGCTGCTGCGCGGCGTCAACCCGGCGGACGGGGAGCGGCTGCGCGCGCCCGTGCGGGAGCGGACGATCACCAGGCGCAGGCTCGACGTCGAGACGGCCGAGTGGCGGGAGGAGCCGCAGCAGCTCAAGCCGGTCAGCGGCTACGACCTCGTCTTCTCGTGCCCGAAGAGCGTCAGCCTCCTGCACGCGCTGACTGACGACGAGCAGGTCCGACGAGAGGTCTCGGAGGCGCACGAGGCCTCCTGGCAGGCCGCGCTCGGCTATCTCGAGCGGGAGGCGTGCATCGTCCGCCGCGGCAAGGGCGGCAAGATCCGCGAGCACGGCGAGGGGTTCGTCGCCGCCGCGTTCCGGCACCGGACCAGCCGCGCTCAGGATCCGCATCTTCACACGCACGTCGTGGTCGCCAACATGACGCGCACCGCCGATGGCGAGTGGCGGGCGCTCGACGGCGAGGCGATCCTGAAGACCTACCGGCTCGCGGCCGGCTATCTGTACGAGTCGCATCTCCGGCATGAGCTCTCGATGCGGCTCGGGCTCGAATGGACCGAGCCGGTCAAGGGCATGGGCGAGCTCCGGGGCGTGCCCGAGGAGGCGATCCGCGCCTTCTCGACCCGCCGGCAGGCGCTGCTCGAGCACATGGAGGCGCTCGGCACCGAAGGTTTCGCCGCTTCGCGTGTCGCCGCGCTCGCGACGCGGAAGGCAAAGGAACAGGTCGACTTGCCCCGGCTCCGTGAGGACTGGAAGGCGCGCGCGGCCGAGCACGGCCTCGGCCGCCGCGAACTCGACGCGCTCACCCGCAGGCGCGCACTGGTGCGCGACCCGATCGACGCGGCCAGCCTCGCAACAGGAGTGCTCGGTCACAACGGCCTGACCGAGAAGCAGACGACGTTCACCATGCCCGAGCTCGTTCGGGCGGTGGCCGGCGCACTGTCGGCAGGCGGGAGCGTGGACGAGGTGCTCGCGGCCGCGGACGAGCTCTCCCGCTTCCCGGGCGTCGAGCTCGTCGAGGCGCAGGAGCTGCCGGGCCGACCGGCGCGCTTCACTACCCAGGAACTGCTCGCCGTCGAGCGCGAGGCGATCGAGCTCGCACTCGCCGGCCGCAACGCGGCAGTCGCCGCGCCGGAGCGACGGCCACTCGCGGAAGCGCTCATGTCGATGGGCCACGACCTGACCGGCGAACAGCGAATGCTCGTCCACGAAGCCGCCTGCCGAGCGGATCGGGTCGTCTGCGTGGTCGGGGTCGCCGGCTCGGGGAAGACGCTTGCGCTGCGCGCGGTCGCCGAGGTCTACCGCGGCATCGACGTCGAGGTATTGGGAGCGGCACCGAGCGGTCGCGCCGCAGACGAGCTCCAAATCGCCACTGGCATCCCGAGCCGCACCCTGCACCGGCTCTTCCTCGACACCCGCCGCGACGGCGGCCTCCCCCACCGCTGCGTGCTCGTCGTCGATGAGGCCGGGATGGCCGAGACGCGCGTCCTCGCACCGCTCCTGCGCGCGGTCGAGCGCGCGGAAGGAAAGCTGCTGCTGGTCGGCGATCCGGCCCAGCTGCCCGCGGTCGGCGCGGGCGGCCTCTACCAGGCGCTCTGCGACCGCCTCGACGTGATCGAGCTCTCAGGCAACCGGCGCCAGCGCGATCCGCTCGAACGCGAGGCGCTCGCCCGCCTGCGGCACGGCGATCCCGAGCCCTACCTCGCCCACGCCGCCCGCCACCATCGTCTCGTCGTCGACGACAACCCGGCGATCGTGAAGGAGCGGCTGCTCGCGGACTGGTGGCAGGAGGCACGCCGAAGCCCCACCGGCAACGTGATGCTCGCCTACCACCGCTCGGAGGTGGACGAGCTCAACCAGGCGGCACACGCCCTGATGCGGCACGGCCGCCGGCTCGGCGACGAAGCCGTCACGTTGGGAGGGCGCGAGTACCGGGTCGGCGAGCAGGTCCTCTGCCGGCGCAATGACGGCCGGCTCGGTCTCCGCAACGGCATGCGCGGCACGATCGTCGACCTCGACGAGAGAGGCTTCGTCGTTCGCGATCCGAGTGCCGTCAACCGGCACGTCAGCTTCTCCTACGCGGCAGAGCACCTCGACTACGGCTACGCCCTCACCGGCCACGCCGCCCAAGGCATCACCGTCGATCGTGCCTTCGTCCTCCTCCCCGACCAGGGCTCCCTCCGCGAGTGGGGCTACGTCGCCTGCACTCGCGCCCGTATGCAGACGCTCCTCTACCTCGCTGATCGCGACCTGCTCGAATGCGAAACGCCGCTTCGCGAACCCGACCCGGCCGCCCCGCCCGAGCGCTCCGCCCGCGCCCTCGAACGCTCCTCAACCGAACCACTCGCGCTCGACCAGCGCCGCGAGCGGCGCGACACCACCCTCACCCTGATCGGCAAGCAGCAGGAGCAGCTCGACCGCCACCGCGAGCGCACGTCCAAGCAGCTCAGGACTGCTCGACACGAGCTCGAGCACCTCCACTGGTGGAACCGCGACCGCCGCGCCGAGCTCGAAACCGAGATCCGTCTCCACCTAGCGGCGCTCGTGCGCGCCGACCAGAAGCACGAGCAACTCCGCGAACTCACCGAAGCGCGGTCACGCAGGATCGCGCTCGACCGCGAACGCGACGCGCGGACGCGCTCGAGGCAGCCGGAACTCGCGGCTCGGAGGCCGACGATCAAGCTCGAACGAGAGCCGCGCAGTCGTGGTCTCGAACGATGAGTGGTAAGGTTATGTACGAGTTCACGTACCACTTCCGGAGGTAGCAATGGCGAAAGCGACGAGGCGGGAGCAACCGAGGCGACGCTTGGCGACAGCGGAGGCGCGCACGCAGCTCCCTTCTCTCGTGCGGGAGCTTGCCGAGCACGAGCGGCCCGCTCGCTCGCTCGCTGAGCGCGCGGTGGAGATCGGCCCGCGCCGTGCCGGCGGCGCCTGGCTCGTCCCGGAGGTCGACGCCCAGGCGGCGATCGAACGCGAGCAGGCACTCGTGCAGCGGGTCTCCGATCTCGAGGATCAGCTCGAGGACTTCGCGATCGCCGTCCTGCTCGAGGAGCGGCTCGCGCGCACGAGCGGCGAGCGCGTCTCTCTCGACGAGCTCGCTGCCGAGCTCGGCCTCGGCGACGTCCTCGCGAAGGAGCGCGCGCGGCAGGCAGCCGCTTGAGCCAGCGGGTCGAGCTCCTCCCCGAAGCCCGCGACGACATCCATGCTCTCTCAGCCGAGCTTCGCCGGGAGGTCGTGCGGCTGCTCGTCGCGCTCGAGCAGAACCCCTATCTCGGACGCGAGATGTGGGTCGTCCGCGGCTTCGAGATCCTCACCGATTGCCGCTCGATCAAGTTCGACACGCCCGGCCGCAAGGGCAAGCCGCGCTACCGGCTCGTCTACCGCAACGAACCAGACGAGGGAGCGATCGCCGTCGTCTGCGTCCTCGCCGTCGGCGAACGCAGACAGATGACCGCGTACAAAGAAGCTCGCGCCCGACTCCGGGCAAGGTTGCGCGGAAACGAATAGGCCTGCCGCACACTTGCGAGACTGTTCGGCCGACCGTCACATCAATGTTATGGTCGTCAGGCGACCATGACGGACACGATGGCGAAGCAACAGCTCAAGCGGGCAGGTGAGATCCTCGAGAGCGATCTCGATTGCGACCTCGAGGATCTGGAGTTCGCGCGGGTCTACGCGCTCAAGCTCGCCAAGATCAACGCGATCGCTGACATCTTCGACGCGATCGAGGCGGCACGCCAGGAACAGCACCTGTCGAAGGCGGAGATCGGCCGCCGGATCGACCGCAAGCCCTCCGCTGTCAGCCGCCTCCTCGGCGGCAGCGAGCAGAACCCAACCTGGGACACGCTCGTCGACCTCGCCTACGCCGTCGACCTCGAACTCGAAGTCAAGGTGAAGAAGGCCCCGAAGCGCCGAATCGCGCCGGAGCCAGTCAAGGTCTTGCGCGCTGCATAGACGCCGACGCGCTCCCTGCACTGGGCGTCAGCGGCTGAATGACGCTCGGCTGGACCACCGTTCCGTCAGCGGATCGTGCTGAAGCGGAGACTGTCGAGGATGCGTGCCGTCTCACGACGTGTCTGGGTGTGGCGCCACGGCCGAGCGCCACTAGTACGTAGAAGTGGCGGCCGTTGTCACGGAAAGCGATCCACGTCAAGCGTGGCCTCCCGAGGCAGGCTGGGATCGCGAGCGAAGGCGTGCGGTGGATCTGGAAGTGCTTGGGGCGGGGCGGGAAGCCTCCATCTGCATTCGCCGGGGCTCGCTCCTGCACGGTAATCAACGCGCCGGTAACGCCGACGGCTTCGAGGGCGTTGACGGGCACTTGGGCGCAGCGCGGCCCTCCTACTGGCAAGCGGCTCTTACCGAGCGTCCAGAATCTCGTGCGGATCGCGGAGGTGGGGTGTCAGCGATCTCGTTGCACGATGCGAACTCGACGGGTAATCGACCGAGTAGTGGTAGTGCGTGCTGCGGAAGGTCATCCAACCAGGCGTCGCGAGTGCCAGGATGCGGCTCGGCGATCCAGCCGGCACAGCCGAGTCTGGAGCCGTGCGCTCAACGGCGAGGGACGTGTCGGATGATCTCGACGATGCGGCCTTTGACGTTGGTCGCTGGGAGGGGGCCCCAGTAGCGGGAGTCGCAGGAGTATTTGCGGTAGTCGGCCATGACGAAGTATGAGCCTTGGGGGACGTGCCAGCTGCCGGAGCGCTGGTCGCGTTCGCTCGCGGGGACGTAGGGCTCGGCGAGACGGTGCCCGTTGACTGAGATCGTGCCCGTGTGTTCGGCGACGTGGTCGCCGGGGAGGCCGACCACTCGCTCGATGGCTTCGCCTTGGCCGCAGAAGCGCTTGGCTGCTGTCGGGAGCTGGAAAAAGATGATGTCGCCCCGGCTGAGCAGCCGTGCTCCGGAGAGCTCAACGAGGACAAGATCGTTGTATTTGGCGGTGCAGCCCTGGCCCGGGCGGGCACAGCGGATCGTCGGCTCCATCACGCCCGTGTGCAGCGTGCCTCCGTAGTAGGGGTAGGGAACATGCCGGATCGGCGGCCCAATCGGATCGTTGCCGGGCCCAGCTCGGACGATCTCCACCACTCTGCCGACCACTAGGGAGTCTGGTAGTGGCCCCCAGTAGCGGGAGTCGCAGGAGACCTTGCGGTTGTCGCCAGCCACAAAAAGCGAGCCCTTTGGCACCAGCCAGTTGCCTGAGTGGTTTTCGCGCTCGGCGGCGGGAAGGTACGGCTCTTTCAAGACCTGTCCGTTGACTGAGATGACGCCGTGCCGCTCCACCACATGGTCGCCCGGTAGACCGATCACCCTCTTGTCCACGCTCCCGTGGCCTGCGGTGCAGATACCGGCAGCTGCAGCTGGAACGTCCCTGAATGAGATGATGTCGCCTCGCCGTAGACCCTGCATCCCCGACTCCTCCACCAAGATCCCGTCCGGTTGCTTTCCCAGGCAACTGCGATTGGCCGGATCAGCACAGTGGATCGTAGGCTCCATCGAACTCGACACGACGACGGCGTAGACGTACCCAACCGACACCCGCTTCACCGGCGGCCCAACCACATGCGCTGAGGCAGACGCCACCAGCAACCCCGCCACTACCGTTACGTCTAATACGCCGAAGAGGCGTCGTATGTCACGACGCCACGACTGGCGCCTCTGGAGAGACATGCACCACGAACGCACGATCTCAGCCGTAAGCGCGTCTCTTGAGTTGCTCCTCCAGGCGCATCTCGAAGCGCCTGGCATCTGGCCGAGTCATGCGCATTCCAAACTCCTCAGGGGCTGTTCAGGCTGGAACTCTAATCTGTCAGGAGTCTGAAACCGCCGAGACCAGCTTTCTCGACCGCTTGCGCAAAAGTCCTCCCAGAATCCACTCCCAGCGCCAGGCTCGATTTTGGGTGGCTTAGTAACTTCGTAGGTGCGCTCTACCGCTCGCTGCGTAGCTTCACTCGGATCTGGCCTCCAGAACTCGGAAGGCTTCTTTGCCGAGTCGTAGGCCCTCTTAACGTCGTCAGCGTGCTCCCCTCATGGGCGATTGCTAACAACGCGTCCTGCACCCATTTTGGGTAAGAAAGCCATGAACTTGGGATCAGTACCGGCGGTGGTGCTCTGCGGAAGCGGTAGAGCCTCTTTGTCGCTCGCACGACGGCAGTCGCATTCGCCAGTGTGCTCTCACTTGAGGCGAAGGGGCGTCGCGACGCGCGCGGACTTATCGCTCGATGGTGAGCCGTCGTTCGAACTCGAGCACACGGCGCATCGTTTCGAGCACAAGGGGGTCGGGCTGCCGGTCGAGCGCTTCCATCATGCGGACGAGGTCGCCGGGGGAGGCGACCGAGGGGCGGACGCCGTGGCCGAGGCGTTCGCGGTTTGCGCGGACTCGGAGGTCCTCGTAGCCGCGGGTGCCGGCCGGCTCGGGGACGATCTTGATCTGACCGTGGTCGCTCGTCAGTTCGATCACCGGGTCGCGCTCCGGGTTGAGGTCGGTGACGTCGAGCGGCTGGCCGTCGACGCGGCGCGCGTTGATGTTCTCGAGCGCTCGACCGAGCCGGCGCAGGTTCTCCTGGCTCAGCGAGGGCGCTATGTCGAGGCCTTCGGTGAGCTCGTCTGACCCCTGAATGACGCGCGCGAGACCTCCGATCACGACGAAGAAGGTCCTGGGGTTCTCGAGCTCACGGAGGATCGCGTAGGGATCGAAGTGCTGCCGGCTCATGACGGCCTCTGCTTCTCCAGCCGCGCGAGATAGCGCTCCATCCGCGCTTGCGGGCTCAGGTCCTGCAGCTCCTGGACCTGCGCATCGCGCTCCGGGTCGCGTTCGTAGGGCGCGAGCACCGGCGGGATGTCGAAGCCGCAGGCCTGGAGGACGCGGCGGAGGGTGGAGTAGCCGGGCTCGACCGTGTCCGTCTCCCAGCGGGCGATCGAGCTCGAGGCCATCCCGAGCCGCTGGGCGAGCTCCTTCTGCGAGTAGCCGGCGCGGAGGCGCGCGGAGCGGATCAGTTCGCCGGTCGTCATCGTCCGATCGGGAGTTTACGCTGCTGCCCTCATGTCTAGTAGCGCTAACACTTTTGCTATGATGCCCGCTTCGCGATGGTGACGGTCTTCCCTCCCAGCTCGACGCGCCACGGTGATCGAACAGCACTACAAGACCCGCGAGCTCGCCGAGCGGCTCGGCGTCCATCCGGAGACGATCCGCCGCGCCGCCCAGCGCGGCGAGCTCGAGTCGATCAGGATCGGCCTCGACCGCATCTACGCCGAGAGCGCCATCGAGCGGTGGCTCGCCGCGAACATCGACCCGGCCGTGGCGGCCTTGAGCGGACAGCGGCAGACTCGAGCTTCCAGCAACGGAAGGGAGGCCCCTGATGGCGATCCGCAGTCGCGGCAAGGGCCGCTGGCAGGTCCGCGTGCGCCCGTTCCCCGAGGTCACGGTGCCGACGAAGAGCCGCGGCTGAGACGGTCGAGCTCGACCTCAAGCTCCGCAAGAAGCTCGGGCACCTCTACCGGAGAAGCCGACGACGTTCGGGCACGAGCTCGACGCCCGCTTCGAGCGGAAGCAGGCGATGGGCGGGAAGCGCGGGCCAGCTGCGCCCGGCGACCGTGCGCTTCTACGAGCAGAACGTCAAGCCGTGGGGGCCGCTCCGCGACGTGCCGATCCCGAACCTGCGCCGCGCGCTCGTCGAGGATCACATCGCGGCCCGGGCCAAAGTCGCGCCGACCGCTGCCCGTAACGAGCTCCAGTTCGCGAAGGCGGCCCTGCGCGATGCCGCATCGCGCGGCCAGCTCGTCGACCCGGGCATCTTCCAGATCGAGCCGATCCGGATCGAGGCGCGTGAGGCGATCGCGCTCGAGCTCGAGCAGCTCTACGAGATCGCCTCGTTCCTGCCCGAGCGCATCGGCCGCGTCGTGCCGTTCGTCGGAACCGTCGGCCTGCGCTTCACGGAGGCGATGACGCTGACCGACGACCGTGTCGACCTGGACGCCGGCGAGATCCACATCCCGCGCGACGTGAACAAGTCGCGCAGACGCGAAGCCGATCCCGCTTGCTCGCGCCGAAGTCCAGCTTCTGCGCGAGCAGCTCCTCGTCCGGCCGCCGGGGACGCGCGTCGTCTTCGCGACGGAGAAGGGCGGCCGCTACTCGGAGAGCGGGTTCCGGAGCATGTGGGCTCCCGCGCTGCTCGGCGCCGGACTTGCGCAGGAGGAGCTGACGGGCCGGCGGAAGGGCGTCGTCTCCGAGTTCCGCTTCCACTGGCTCCGCCACACGGCGATCTCGCTCATGGCCCGCGCCGGGATGCGGCCGGAGCTGATCGCGCAGCGGGTCGGGCACACCGACGGCGGCGCGCTCGTCTACCGCCGCTACCGGCATCTCTACAGCCGCGAGATCAAAGACGCCGTTTCGGCGCTTGATGCGTTCCTCGCGCAGTCCGCGAGTGGTCATAGAGTGGTCAGGAACGATGGCTGACCAGCGCGAACCCGCATGGTTGAGCCAAGAAGCTGCAGTGGGCGCGGCTGGGATCGAACCAGCGACCCCTCGCGTGTGAAGCGAGTGCTCTCCCGCTGAGCTACGCGCCCGGAACGCCTAGTCTAGCCAGCGCCGGGACCTGCCTTCCCGGCCGCGGGTCGCTGGGAAGGCCTCGGTCGGCGACGTCGTGGAGCGGCTTCGGGACGGCGTGCGCGTGGCGGCCAGTGCCGCAGCGCAGAGGAGGGCGGAGAGCACCCAGGGGATCGTGTCGCCGGTCGAGCCGGCGATCACGCCTCCGGCCGCGGGGCCGACCACCGCTCCCGTCGCCCAGGCGGCGTTCATCAGCCCGAAGCCCATCCCCTGGGCGAGTCCGACCGACTCCGCGCCGTCCGCGAGCAGGGCGAAGGCGGGCGTGAAGAGGATGCTGTACGCCAGGGATGCGAGAACCACCAGCGGCACGTAGACGAGCGGACGCCCGCCGACTGCCAGGGCGAGTGAGAGCACCCCACCGGTGGCAAGCGAGACCCGTACCGGGAGGAGCCGGCCGCGCCGGTCGGTAAGCCGTCCCACGAGCGGTGCGCCCACCGCTTCGAGGCCGGCGTCTCCGAGCCAGACCGCGCCGATCGCCGCGGCTCCCCAGCCTGCGTCGGCGAGGCGAAGCGGCGCCAGCACGGACATGACGCCGAACAGCAGCGCCGGCAGGGTCATCAGCCCGAGCCCGCCGACGAAGATGCGCGACCGAAGCGCCCGAACGAGGGCGGCGCCCGAGGGTCGCTCCGCCGGCGCCGAATCGATGCGGACCGCCCAGGCGGCGAGGACGGCCGCGAGGCCGGCGAGCGCCACGAAGACGGGAGCCCGCCCGAGGAGCGCCGCAGCCGCGCCGATCACCGGGCCGAAGAGGGCGCCGAAGACGGCTGCGCCCATCGCGCTGCCCATCAGCTCCCCGCGCCGCTGCCGGGGAGCCGCGGCGACGAGCCATGCGAACGAGCCGGCCCAGGTGAACGCGCTGCCCATCCCCTGTACGACGCGTGCGAGGGAGAGCGACCAGAAGCCGTCCGCAAAGGCGAAAGCGAGGCTCGCGACGCCCATCAGCGTCAAGCCGACGAGCACCGCGCGCCGCGAGCCGAGCCGAGCCGCTGCGAACCCGCCGGGGATGCCGCCCACGAGCGCACCTGCCGCGTATGCCGCCACGAGCACGCCGGCCCGCGCCTTGGACAGCCCCAGCTCGTGGGCGAAGTGCGGCAGCAGCGGTGTCAGGGCCGCGTAGAGCATCGTGTCCACGGCGACGAGCGTCGCGACGAGAAAGAGCAGACGACGCATGGCTGCAGCGTATGCCGCGATCTACGGTGTGCGTGTGACGATCCGGCGCACCGGCGCCGTATCGAGGGACGTGAACGCGGTTCCGGCCTCCCTCGAAGCCCCGCCTGCCCTCGGCCCGCCCGTCTTCGCGGACGTCGTCGCCGACCACCTGGACGGGGTGTACCGCTATCTCGTCTACCTGACCGGCGACCGCTCGGCGGCAGAGGATCTCGCCGCCGCGACGTTCGAGAAGGCGTTCCGGGGCTGGCGTCGGTTCGATCCCCGGCGGGGCTCGCCACGTACCTGGCTCTGCCGGATCGCACGCTCCGAGGCGATCGACTGGTTTCGGGCCGAGAGGCGCCGGCGGCGGCGCGAGGAGACGTACGCGCGCGACGTCGGCGATGCAGCGGAGGCGACCCTCGCGGAGGGGCTCTCGCCGCAGCTCGAGCAGGCACTCCGCGTGCTCTCGCCCGCCGAGCGCGAGGTCGTGGCGCTGCGCGTCCTGCTCGACCTCGACGGACCGAGCGCGGCACGCGTGCTCGGGATCAGCCGGACCGCGTGCTCCACCCGGCTCAGCCGGGCATTGAAACGACTCGAGGAGCTGATGGGCGATGTCGACGAGTGACGTGATCGCGGTCGAGCGGCTGGAGGCGCTGCTGCGCGGCGAGACGCCGCGGACGCCGGACGAGGTGCGTCGCGCATCGCTGCTCGCCGGCCTTCGCGCCGGTGAGCTGCGCGCGTCGGAGGACCTGCGCGCCCGCGTGCTCGCTGCAGCGCCTGCCCGTGCTTCCCGGCGTCTCGTCCTACCGTCGCGGCGCCTGGCGCTCGTCGCCGTCCCGGCGGCCTTCGGGCTCGCGGTCGCGGCTGCCGCAGTGCACGGGATCGCCGGCTCGGGCCCGCAGAAGGCCGCGCCGCAGCCCGTCCCGGCGCACCGCGAGCTCGTCGCTCCGCCCACGACCGTGCAGTCGGGCGGAGCCGTCGGAGGCGCGACTGTCGCTTCGGGAACGGGCTCGTCGGCTGCAGCGCCCACGGTCGGCAACGACTCGCGGCTCCAGCACACCGACGCCTCGCTCGAGGTGCGTGTCGCCGACGGCGCCCACGTCTCGCAGGCGACGACGAAGGCGACGCGGATCGTGACTGCGCTCGGCGGCTATGCGCAGTCCGTCGTCTTCGACAGCTCGACCGGCGGCGGAGGGGACGCGCGGCTCGACCTGCGCGTGCCGGCGCAGAACGTGCAGAAGGCGATCGCCCGGCTGGAGACGCTCGGGACGCTCGTCTCGCAGCAGCTCTCGGTGCAGGACCTGCAGCATCTGCTGGCCGCCCAGTCCGAGCAGATCGCGCAGCTCCGCCGGCGCGTCGCGGCACTCGAGAAGGCGCTGCGGAACCCGGCCCTGCCCGACGCGCAGCGCGTGCTGCTCCGGATCAAGCTCGCCGAGGCGCGGCGTTCGCTGGCGCAGAGCATCGATGCGCGCAAGGGCACCCTCCAGTCCGGCGCGACCGCGAGCATCTCCCTCGTCCTGAGCACGCGCCCGAGCCCGGCGGCGGTCGTTCCCCACCGCGGGCGACTCGGGCGGATGCTCCACTCGGCCGCCGGCTTCCTCGCGCTCGAGGGGACGATCGCCCTCTACGCGCTCGTCGTGCTCAGCCCGCTGCTCGTGCTCGCCGGGCTCGCCTGGGCAGCTCTCGCCACCCGCCGGCGGCGGGAGGAGCGGAAGCTCCTGGCCGCGTGACCTCGGATCTGCTGGAATAGCGTCGTGCTGCTGCTGGGGATCACGACCGGGCACAAGGTCGGGCTGCTGATCGTGGCGGGCGTGTTCATCTCGTTCGCGCTCGTCTCGTCCTTCGTCGCTCCGCGTCGCCGGCCCGACTTTCCCGGCCGCGCCGGACTCAGCGTGTTCATCATCGCCTCGTTCGTCCTCTTCGCCGCGATGCTGATCGCGGTCGAGATCTTCGGCGCGGAGTAGGGCGCGGCCCGCGAGGGGCCCGCCAGGCGGTTCGCTATCGTTGTCTGAGCCCGGAGAAGTGGCCGAGTGGCTGAAGGCGGCGCCCTGCTAAGGCGTTAGGTGGGTGAATACCTGCCTCGAGGGTTCGAATCCCTCCTTCTCCGCCTTCTCGTCTCGACGCTCAGGCTCGGCTCAGACCACCTCGATCGAGCCGACCGCGCGCGAGCCGTCCGGGTAGAGGACGCGCAGGTGCAGCGTGCCCCGCCGCTGGAGGTAGACGGGGGCTCTCCAGCTGTGCGCCGCGTGCGTGGTCGCGAGCGTGCTCCAGCGCTTCCCGCCGTAGCTGCCCCGGACGACGACCTTACCGGCGGTCGGGGCGATTCCGTGCAGGGAGATCGAGACGCCCTGGACCGCGAAATAGGGGACACGCAGATGCCTGACGGGGTGAGAGGTCTTGGGCGTGGCCGGCCTGGGCGCCGCCGTCTTCTTCGCGGGGGCGGCCTTCTTCACGGGAACGGTCTTCTTGGCAGGGGCGGTCTTCGCGTGGAGCGAGTGGAGCGTCATCTGCAGCGCGACCTGAATCGAGCCGACCGCGAGCGAGCCGTCCGGGTAGACGATGCGCAGGTGCAGCTTGCCCTGCCGGGCGAGATGGACAGGGGCCTTCCAGGCACGCGCCACGTGTGCCACGTGCAGGGTCGCGAGCGTCTGCCAGCGTTTCCCGCTGTAACTTCCCCGCACGACGACCTTCCCGGCGGCCGGTGCGACTCCGCGCAGGACGACCGTGGCGCCCTTGGTCGCGAACTTGGAGACATGAACCGTCGCGCCGCGGTGGGAAGTCGTCGACGTGGCAGGCGTGGCCGTCGTCGTCTGTGTGGAGGGGGTCTGCGCGTGGAGGGAGGGGAGCGTCACGTGCAGCGCTCCGACGAGCGGATGGCCCTGAGGGAACTGGCCCAGCAGGCCCGCCGCCACGAGAGCGAGGAGTGATATCGACAGAAGTCGCGTCATGGGCGGCAACGCAAGGACGTGTTCTTGCGTCGGTACGACGCGCGTAACCTTTGATCCCCGAAACGAGGTACGTCGACCACGACCGCGGAGCGAAGCAGGCCGGGTCGCGGTTCCACGCTGGGCTACCATGCCCCGGCCCCGGAGGGGTGGCAGAGCGGTCGAATGCGGCGGTCTCGAAAACCGTTATCCGTCGTTAGGCGGATCGAGGGTTCAAATCCCTCCCCCTCCGCTGAACAGCCGCCTTTGCTCGTCTCTTGCGAGTCGAGCGGAGGCGGCTGGTTCGTGGCGTGAGCAACCGGCGGAGGAGTCTGCAAGAACGCTGCAAACGCAGGCCCGCGTAGCAGCGCTCGCGTCGTGCCGGCTCGGCGCGGAGGGCGGTCTGGGTCAGGGCGCCATTGCGGCGATTGGCGCGGTTGCCGTGGCCGGTCGGTCGGGTGTGGCGGCGATGCGGGCGAGGCCGGCGGTGAGGACGATGCCGCTGGCGATGAGGAGTGGCCGGTTGCCGGCGGCGTAGCCGACGATGTTGGCCACGATGCCGAGTGGGAAGCAGGCCGCCGACCAGAGCGGGGCGGCGTGCGTCCGTGCGAGTGCGAGGCCGAGCAGGATCGCGCCGGCGGCGAAGGCAAGTCCGCCGACCTGGAAGATCGCGTTGGCGGCGGCGGCGTCCTCGTAGCGGTGCGCGAGCGCGAGCATCTGCGCGCGGTCGCCGGTGCCCATCTGCCAGTAGACGAACTGCGTTCCTGAGTCGGCGACCGCGACGAAGGCGCCCAGCGCAGCGAGGCCGGTGCCGACGATCGAGCTGAGGGACGCCCGCTCGCGCGTCCGCTCGAGCAGTGCGAGCAGTGCGGGCACGAACAGAACCGAGCTCACGAGCGACAACAGCGTGAACGCGTACCAGCGGCCGGGGTGGAGGCCGATTGCTGCGATCTGGTCGGCGGCGCCGCTCGCCGCGGTCGGCATCGCGAGCACAGAGGCGAGCACGAGCACCGGCGCGAGCACGAGCGAGCCGCGGTTGACGAGAGCGGGGAGCCGTTCCGGATTCATCCGAGTTCCTCCTGGGTAGAAGACACCCGCACTGTCGCGCGGCCCGGGACCTCCGTCTGCGGCCGGAGGAGGGAACCGATTCGTCCGCGAGGATGAACCGCAATCGCCTTTCGGTGGATGGCGGCGCGTCCGCCGCCGTTGTACCTTCGGGTGCATGTTGAGGCGGATTCCGCCGGTCGATTGGTTGATCGCCGTGGTCGGCGTCGCGATGACCGAGGCCGTGGCGTTGCGGCTGTTCGGAGTCGGCAATCCGATCGCCGGCCCGCGTCCGCTCGTCATCGCATTGCCGCTTCTCCTCGACCTACCGCTCGCCTGGCGCCGGATCTATCCGCTTGCCGCGGAGTTGCTCGTCGTCTCGGGTTTCTTGCTTCAGGCTGTCGTGAGCGGCGACGCCGCCGAGGGCGGCGAGCTGCTGTACGCGTCAGGCATCGCCGTCTACTCGGTCGCCGCCTACGCGAGCCGCCGGAGGGCGGTTCTCGGTCTCGCTTCCTGGGTGGGTGCGTACGTCGTCCAATCCTTGGAGGGGACTGTCGACGCCAGAGATGCCGGCCAGGTCTGGTCGGCGGCGTTCTGGGGTCTGATGGTCGTCGCCGTCTGGCTGCTCGGCGTCTGGGTGCGCAGCCGGCGCGAGGCGGGCGATCTCGAGCGCGAGGCGGCCGCCGCGGTCGCCGAGGAGCGGGCTCGGATGGC
The DNA here is from genome assembly GCA_963762675.1 of uncultured Thermoleophilia bacterium. GTDB lineage: Bacteria > Actinomycetota > Thermoleophilia > Gaiellales > Gaiellaceae > Palsa-739. Next base: position 321,274 of record CAVXLS010000004.1, read on the forward strand.
CCGCGAGTTGCACGACATCGTGTCCCACAACCTCAGCGTCGTCGTTCTGCAAGCCGCCGGCGCCCGCGCCGCCGGTGCCGGTGCCGGTGAGCACACGCTGGAGAAGATCGAGCGCAGCGGCCGCGAGGCGCTGGTCGAGATGCGCCGCCTGCTCGGCGTCCTCCGCGACGACGGCGACGGCGACGGGCTCGCGCCGCAGCCGGGCATCGCACAGCTCCACCGGCTCGCCGCCGAGGTGCGCGCGGCCGGCCTCGGCGTCGACCTCCACGTCGACGGCGACTGCCACGACCTGCCGCCCGCGCTGCAGCTCAACGCCTACCGGATCGTCCAGGAGGCGCTCACCAACGTGCTCAAGCACGCCGGGCCTGCCCAGGCGCGTGTCCGTGTCGGCCGGCGTGACGGACGGCTCGTGGTCGAGGTGAGGGACGACGGGAGCGGACACGCCGTCCCCGACGGCGTCGGGCATGGGCTCGTGGGGATGCGCGAGCGGGTCGCGCTCTTCGGCGGCGAGTTCCGCGCCGGCCCCCGGCCGGAGGGCGGGTTCGCCGTCCAGGCGATGCTCCCGCTCACGCCGTGATCCGGATCCTGCTCGCCGACGACCAGGAGCTCGTCCGCGAGGGGCTGCGGATGCTGCTCGATGCCGAGGCAGATCTCGACGTCGTCGGGGAGGCGGCGGACGGCAAGCAGGCGCTCGCCGAGGCGCGCCGCCTCGACCCCGACCTGCTGCTGATGGATGTCCGGATGCCCGAGCTCGACGGCATCGAGGCGACGCGGCGCCTGGTCGAGAGCGGCAACCGGGCCCGCGTGCTCGTGCTCACCACCTTCGACCTCGACGAGTACGTCTACCGCGCCCTCAAGGCGGGCGCCTCCGGCTTCCTGCTCAAAGACGCCAGCCGCGAGCAGCTCACCGGCGCCGTCCGCACAGTCGCGGCCGGCGATGCCCTACTCGCCCCCGCCGTCACGCGCCGCCTGATCGAAGACTTCTGCCGCCGCCCCCAGCCCGGCGCGCTACCAGGCAGTGCGGCGGCCCTCAGCGAGCGCGAGCTCGACGTCCTGCGCCTCCTTGCCCGCGGACTCTCCAACGCCGAGATCGCCCGCGACCTCTACCTCAGCGAGGCCACCGTCAAGAGCCATGTTGCCCGCATCCTGCAGAAGCTCGAGCTGCGCGACCGCGCGCAGACGATCGTCTACGCCTACGAATCTGGCCTCGTCCGGCCCGGCGAAACCACGCCCTGACCCGGCGCGAGCGCCCCACGTCACCCCTGCCGCAGATCCGTCCGGGCCAGAGCCGGCGCACTCCTCGCTGCATCTCTCTTCCCGGAGCCGACATCGCCCCCGACGCGACCTTCGTGGCGCTCGGGCTCGCGTCCGGGGCGGCCGGCACGAGCCGGTCCGGCTGCGCGCCGACGGCACGGCGGTCAACGCTGCGCTCGCTGTTGCGGCTGCAGGCGTCCGCGCCGCAGTGGTCGGGCAAGTGCGTGACGACGCCGCTGCCGGGCTGATCTGAAGCGCTCGACACCGGGTGCGACGACGACGAGCTCACCGCCGCCGGCCATCGCGAGCCGCGTGCGGTAGATCGCCTTGTTGCCGAGCCAGGTGGAGCGATGCTCGTCGGCGTCGGGGTAGGCAACCCGGCGCGCGAAGGGCGACGCGACCGTCTCGACGTTCACCTCGGCGGAGAGCGCGACCGCCGCCGGGAACGCGTCGCCGCCCGCAGCGTGCGGGCCGCCCTCGCCGGCGAACACGCCGCGCAGCACAGGCCCTTCCGGCAGTGACTCGACGACGGTGAGCCCGAAGAGGACGCGGCAGCGCGGCTCGAGAAGGCGTCGAAGCCGCGGTCGAGCAGCTGCGAACCTTCAGCGACCGAGGGTCTGGTATTCGGGGTTCGGCTCCCAGCCGAGCCCCGACGCCATGCGGTTCGAGAAGTTGAACATCGCCGCCACCTCCGCGATGTCCATGACGTCCTCGTCCGTCCAGCCGGCCTCGCGTAGACGCTCGACGTCGGTCTCGGACATCCTCGTCGGCTCGAGCGTGAGCTTGCGCGCGTAGTCGAGCATCGCACGGACGCGCGGCTCGACAGGCGCGGTCGCGTGGTCGGCCGCGATCGCGTCGGCGAGCGCCGGGTCCTTCGTCAGCTTGCGCAGCGCCGCCGAGTGCGCCGCGATGCAGTAACGGCACTCGTTCGCCACCGATACGACAACGGCGATCATCTCGCGCTCGGCTTTCGAGAGCCCCGACTCGCCCTTCATCAGCTCCTCGTAGTGGTCGTTCCACCGCAGCAGGTGCAGTGGCCTCAGGGCGAAGTTCCGCAGCACGTTCGGAACGAATCCGAGCTTCTCCTGCGACGGCCGCTGGAGCTCGAGCACCCCCTCGGGAAGCGAGTCGTTGTCGGGAACCCTCAGCCAGCTCACGCGTGGAGTCTACGAAGTGGGGGATGATGCCGTCCGAGACGAGGGCGAAGGAGGAGTCGGATGGCTCACGCGTACGCACACGGCCTCTACGACGTGCCGCTGCTCGGCGAGACGATCGGCGAGAACTTCGACCGCATCGTCTCCCTGCACGGCTCGCGGGAGGCGCTCGTCTCGTGCCACCAGGACGTCCGGCTCACCTACGACGAGCTCCATGTGGCCGTGTCGCGCCTCGCCTCGGGGCTGCTCGGGCGCGGGATCGGCAAGGGCGACAGGGTCGGGATCTGGTCGCCGAACTGCGTCGAGTGGGTGCTCGTCCAGTACGCGACGGCGGCGATCGGCGCCATCCTCGTCAACGTCAACCCCGCCTACCGGACACACGAGCTCGCGTACGCCATCAAGCAGTCCGGAGTGCGGCTGCTCGTCTCGGCACCGGCCCACGGGCAGAGCGACTACGCGGCGATGGTCGCGGAGACGCGCGCCGAGCTCGGCGCGCTCGAGGAAGCCGTCTTCCTCGGCTCGCCGGAGTGGGACGAGCTGAGCGGTCACGGCCTCGACGACGAGCGCGCTGGCGGAACGCGCCGCCGCGCTCGCCTTCGACGACCCGATCAACATCCAGTACACGAGCGGGCACGACCGGCTTCCCGAAGGGCGCGACGCTCTCGCACCACAACATCCTCAACAACGGCTTCTTCGTCGCCGAGCTGCTCGGCTACGGCGTCGACGACCGCGTGTGCCTGCCGGTGCCGTTCTACCACTGCTTCGGCATGGTGATGGGCAATCTCGGCGCGACCTCTCACGGCTCCTGCATCGTGATCCCCGGCCCGAGCTTCGACGCCGGGGCCACGCTCGCCGCCGTCGCGGGCGAGCGCTGCACGTCGCTCTACGGCGTCCCGACGATGTTCATCGCCGAGCTCGCCCACCCGGAGTTCGACTCCTTCGATCTCGGCAGCCTGCGGACGGGGATCATGGCCGGCGCGCCCTGCCCGGTCGAGGTGATGCGCCGGGTCGTCGCCGAGATGCACATGGGCGAGGTCACGATCTGCTACGGGATGACGGAGACGTCGCCGGTCTCGACCCAGACACGCCGCGACGACTCGCTCGAGCGCCGCGTCGGCAGCGTCGGTCGTGTCGGCCCGCACGTCGAGGTGAAGGTCGTCGACCCGGCGACCGGGCTCGTCGCGCGGCGCGGCGAGCGCGGCGAGCTCTGCACCCGCGGCTACAGCGTGATGCTCGGCTACTGGGATCAGCCGGAGCAGACCGCGCGAGGCGATCGACGCGGCCGGCTGGATGCACACGGGCGACCTCGCGACGATGGACGACGACGGCTACGTCAACATCGTCGGCCGGATCAAGGACATGATCATCCGCGGCGGCGAGAACGTCTATCCGCGCGAGGTCGAGGAGTTCCTCTACACGCATCCGGCCGTCGCCGACGTCCAGGTGATCGGGGTGCCGGACGAGCGCTACGGCGAGATCGTCTGCGCCTGGATCGTGCTCAAGCCGAACGAGCAGCTGACCGAGCAGGACGTCAAGGACTTCTGCCGGGGCACGATCGCGCGCTTCAAGGTCCCCCAGCTCGTGCGCTTCGTCGACTCGTTCCCGATGACCGTCACCGGCAAGATCCAGAAGTACAAGATGCGCGAGACCGAGATCGCCGAGCGCGGGCTGACCGAGGCGCAGACCGCGTGACGGCGGTCTCCCACCGCGAGCGGCTCCGCGTCGCCTGGGTCGACACCGACGCCGGAGGGCGGATCCACTTCACGGCGGCCTTCCGCTGGGCGGAGGCGGCGGAGACCGCGCTCCGGCGGCGCCTCGGCATCCTCGGCGACTGGGGCTCGTACCCGCGCCGCCGCGTCGAGGCCGACTATCTCGAGGTGCTGCGCTTCGAGGACGAGCTCGAGGTCGAGATCGCGCCCGAGCGCGTCGGCGGCATGTCGATCACCTGGGCCTGGTCGGTGATGCGCGCCGGCGAGACCTGCGTCACGGGCCGCCATACGGTCGTCCATGTCGACGCCGATGGACGGCCCTCGCCGCTGCCGAAGGCGGTCCGGGCGGCGCTCGAGCCGGGCTGACCTACCGCTCGACGATCTTCCAGTAGGAGTCTTTGCGGGCGATCCTCCCGTCCCGAAACTCGAAGAGGTCGCAGCCCCTGACCTCGACCGCCCCGCCGTCCGCGCTCGTCCCCGTGAGGAGCCACTCCGAGCAGCCACGGTTCCCGGCGACCCAGTGCCGGTCGTCGCCGTAGTGGACGTCGGGGAGCCCTGCGAAGCGGCTTGCGAGACCCTCGCGCACCTGTTCTCGCCCCTCGAGCCGGCGGCCCCACGGCTCGGGCCCACGCGGCATCTCGAGCACGCAGTCGTCGGTGAAGAAGCCCATCACCGCGTCGAGGTCGTGGGCGTTGAAGGCTGCAACCAGTCGCTCGAGTGCCTCGGCTGTCACTCGGTTCGTCTCCTTCCCCATCGGCGCACCTCCGTCATCATGTCCGGCCAACGTGCCGAGACTCAGGTCTGCGAGACGATCACCTTCGCACCGATCGGCAGCCAGCGGTAGAGGAACGCCATCGCGTCGTGCGGGACGTGGACGCAGCCGTGGCTCGCGTACGGGCCGTTCTCGGAGCCCGGGCCGAACGCGCTCGCCGGCTCGGCGGGGTCGTCGTGCAGGAAGTCGTTGTCGTAGAAGTACATCGCCCAGGTGACCGGGGTCGGGGGGTAGTAGTAGGGGTTCCCCTGCGGCCAGGGCGAGATGAACGTGTAGGGGCTGTAGCGGCTCTGGATGGAGTACGAGCCCGACGGGCGTCGGCAGCGCGAGCCGGCCCGTCGTCACCGGCGTCCTCAGCACGAGCTTGCCGCTTCGGTAGGCGCTGAGCGACTGCGACTCGAGCCGGATGACGACCGCCTTCTCGCCCGTGCGCGGCGTCCTGGACGGCACGGGTCGGCAGGTGCAGGACCGAGTGGCGCGCACTCCGCAGATAGGCGGCGATCGCCGATCGTGCGTGGTCCGGAGCGATCCGGATGCCGGGCCGGGGCCGGGAGACGACTGCATGGGTGCCGACGAGATGGACGGTCGCCGGCTGTGGAGCCTTTCCGTACCGGCGTCCCACGGCCTGCAGGTAGGTCGTGAGCCGTGTCCGGTCGACCGAGATCGCTGCCGTGAGGGTCTGTCCGGGCATTCCTGCGAGCGCTGCCGAGACGGCCGGCGCGGCGGCGAGGTGCGCTCCCAGCTTCGCGCGGGAGACGGTCCACCGCTCGGAGCCGACCGCCAATCGAGCCGGGGTCGCGACGAGTTGTCGCACTGCGGTGATTGCGGCGGCCCTTCGCATGCCGCCGACCGGGATCCCGTCGATCGTGGTGCTCTGCGGGAGCTGGCCTGCGGCGAGGGTGGTGAAGACCTGGTCGACTCCGGCGGCGCTCTCGCCGTCGCTCGATGCGACCACACGGAAGTGGTAGGTCGTGGCAGGCGTCAGCCCGGCCAGCGTCACCGGCACCGTTTGCGGTCCGGAGGCGGGAGGGAGCGTGGAGACGGGAGTGCAGAGCCCGTAGTCGGTCGACGGCCCGTACTCGACGAGGTAGCCGACGGCGGAGCCGCCCGAGTCGATCAGCGTGGTCGACTGCGCGACGGAGGGGCCGACGAGCGTCGAGCCTTCGGGGTACGTGATCGACAGCCCAGCGGCCGTGGCCAGGGTCGCATCGGGCGAGGGGCAGGAGTCCGGCACGGCAGCGCGCGCAGAGCCGAGACCGAGCGTTCCGGCCGAGAGTGCGGCGATCAGTGCCAGTGCGGACAATCGCACCGACCACACGGTACCCGTCGTTGACTCCCGTTTGTCGCCGGCGTCGAGCAGAACAGGGAGAATGGGTACATGTCGAAGACGGCCGTCATCGGCTCCCGGCGCCTCCGATGACGCGGCTGCTGGCCGTGCCGGTGGCGATCCTCGCGGCCGGCGCCTTCCACGTGTCGGTGCGGCCGCTCCCGTCACACCTGCGTGCGAGGGTGGTGGCGAGCGGGAACTGGCACCAGGGCTGCCCGGTTCCGCTCTCGCGCCTGCGCCTGCTCACGGTCACCTACTGGGGCTTCGACGGCCGCGCGCACACCGGTCAGCTCGTCGTGAACGAGAACGCGGTCGCTCCGCTGCAGACGGTCTTCCGGCGTCTCTACCGGATGCATTTCCCGATTCGCCACATGCGGGCCGTCGACGAGTACGGGCTGAGGCGATCGCGGCCCCGCGACGGCGACGTCACCGCCTCGTTCGAATGCCGCCAGGCGGTGCCCTCCCCCTGCGTCGGCGGCACCGGCACCGGCAGCTGGTCGGAGCACGCCTACGGCGAGGCGGTCGACCTGAACCCGGTCGAGAACCCCTATGTCGGCTGCGGGACGACACGCGACAGGTCCGCCCTGTCCTTCCTCGACCGCTCGCGGCTGCGGCCCGGGATGGTGACCCCGGCGGTCGTCGCGGCCTTCCGCTCGGTCGGCTGGGGCTGGGGCGGCGGCCTGGTCCGGCTCGACGAAGGACTACATGCACTTCTCGGCCACCGGTCATTAGTCGAACGCACGGCGTTCGACTAGTCGAGCACGATCTCGAGCCCTTCGCGTGCGATCAGCGGCGGCGGTCGGTCGCCGAGAAGCTCGCGCGCACGGTCGTGGAGCACCTCGAGATCGTCGTCCGAGCGCATCGGATCGTGGTGGAAGAGCGCGAGCCGGCCGACGTCGGCGGCGCAGGCGAACGCGGCCGCATGAGCGACGCTCGAATGCCCCCAGCCGACGCGGCTCGGGTACTCGTCCTCGGTGTACTGCGAGTCGTGCAGCAGGACGTCGGCGCCCGAGGCGAGCGCCCAGCCCGAGATCCACTCGGGCTCGTCGTCGAGCGAGGCGGTCAGGTACGGCTCGTGATCGGGCAGATAGACGAGCACTCTGCCCGCCTCCTCGATCCGGTAGCCGACCGTCGGACCCGGGTGCTCCACGGGCTGCGCCTCGACGAGCGCCCCGCCGATGCGCCACGGCTCGCGCGGGACGTCATCGAACGACACGCTCGAGGGCGCCTCCGACAGGCTCACCGGGAAGAGGGGAGGGGAAAGGTACCGGGAGACGCGCTCGCGCAGGTGTGCGGTCGCCGACGGCGGCCCCCAGACGTGGAGCTCCCAGCCGCGGCTCCAGAGCGGTTCGAAGAAGCCGAGCCCCTCGACGTGATCGAGGTGGAGGTGCGTCAGGAAGAGGTCGAGCCTTCCCGGCCGGCGCGCGGCGAGCTTGCGGCCGAGCTCGCGGATGCCGGAGCCCGCGTCGAGGATCAGCGTGGCGCCTTCGGCGAGCTCGACCTCCACGCAGGAGGTGTTGCCGCCGTAGCCGACCGTCGTCGGCCCGGGAGCCGACAGCGACCCGCGTGCGCCCCAGACTCGAGCGATCATGTCTCCGCCGGAAGCTCCCAGAAGATCGCCATCACCCCGACGCGCTCCTCCGGGTGCGAGAGCAGCGGGAACGCCGTGACCGCGATCTCCCGGCGCCGACCGTCCAGCCCGAGCATCGCGAACGAGCCGTGGGCGGGACGGCCCTCGAAGAGCGCGACTCCTCCCGGCGTCTGCTCGGGCGGCAGCGGCTCGGCCTCGAGCGTCTCGGGCGCGAACAGCTCGGCCCAGCGCGACGCCGGCACGTCGCCGACGTCGGTGTGCGAGCGGCCGATGATGTGCGCCGCGGCGTCGTTGAAGTAGACGAGGTTTCCCCTGGCGTCGGCGATCAGCGTCGGCGTCGCGAGCTTCGCCGCGAACGATCGCGCGGCGATGAGGACGAGGTCTCGCTGCCGCCGCTCCACGACGCCGATCCTATGCCTGGAGACGCCTACGCGGTATCGGCGAGACGGGATGCATCGTCGGCGGCGTCCGCGCCGTCCTCGAGCGTCTGCTCGAGACCCTCGAGGGCTCTCCGCTGGTCGGCGATCGTATGCCGGAGTCGTGTCAGCCGGTTCACGCGCGCGAGCTCCAGCCCCCGGATCGTGTCGTCCCGCTCCAGGTTGGCCGCCTCGAGCTGGGCGAGACGCCGCTGGAGGTCTGCGAGCTCCTCCCGTCTGGCGAACTCGGCGGTCGTCTGGGCGCGCAGGAGCTCTCCCAGCTTCTTCTCGTATGCGTCGAGTTGCCGCGCCATCACGGAGAGCCGCGCTTCGAGCAGCTCCGTCTCGTGCCGGCGCCGAAAGCGGCGGCGGGGAGGAGTCGACGCCTCGGTTCCAGCTGGAGTGTCGACGTCCCGCGACATGCGGAGGTTGTCAGTCCTCGAACTCGGCGAGCAACTCGGCGAGTCTGCGCCGGAAGATGGCGAAGCCTGCCCGCTCGGCTTCGAGCTCGTCGAGGACGTGCGTCGAGCGCTCCTGCTCGCGAGCTCGCTCGCGATCGAGGCCCGCCAGGCGCTCGTGGAGGTCGGCAAGCAGCTGCTCCGCGCCGCGGCGCGCGTCCGCCAGCCGCTCGATCCGCTCGCGGGCCGCCGTCAACCCTGCGGTCGCCAGCTCCAGATCGGCGACCAGCTCCTCGGTCTGGGCGTCCTCGACCGCGGGGCCGCTCCAGCGGTCGGCGTCTCCGGCGGGAGCGTCGTCGTCGGAGCGGGGCGTCGCCGGGGCATCGGTCGAGACCGTCGTTCGCCCGACTCGGTCTCGCTGCTCGAGCAGTCCCTCCAGGCTCGACTCGGTGACGACGGCGAAGCGCGTTGCGGCGCCGAGCTGTGCCCCGAGAGCGCTCACTCTCTCCGTCGTGGGCTCGGCGACCACGACCAGCGGGCCTCCGTTCGAGACGCTGATCACGCAGCCTCGCAGGGCGCGTGCCTGCTCCGGCGAGAGCAGACCGGTCGCGGCCGGGTCGAGTCCGAGCGACTCGCGTCCGAGGAAAGGCAGCCCCCACTGGCGAGCGAGCAGCCGCGCGAGGCCCACCTCGTCCAGCCAGCCGCGTGCCAGCACGATCTCACCGAGACGCAGGCCGCTCAGCTGCCCTTCCTCGAATGCTTGCCGCAGCTCCTCCTCGGACGCCACGCCCGCTTCGAGAAGCAACGACTGCAGCGAGGGCCGCGGGGCTCGCGCCCGCATCTCCGCTCGGCTCGTCTCCGGGGTCTGTTCCGCGTCGAAGCGCTGCTCCACGCTCATGCTGCCTCTCCCGTCGATCGCGTCGCCATCAATAGTAGGCGAGTCTTCGGCAATCGTCGGCGAGCCCTTTAGGACGGGATCCCTCCGAGGCGGACGAGCGCACCGGACGAGCCGAGAGCACCGCTCCGATGTCACCGGATCGGGCGATGCCGCAAGTCCGGCTTCGGAGGTACCGTAACCGCATGCGGCGGAGGGGCATGCTCGCGGTCGGCGTCCTCGTGGCGACGTTCGGTTCCGTCGGATCCGGGGCTGTCGCGTCGGTCGGCCGGCCCGCGCTCGCGCTCATGCCGCTGGCGACGCCCATGCTCGGCGGAGGGGCCGCCGGGCTGCCGCTCGACCAGGACTCCGGTGTCGTGACGAACGCCGACGCCGCGAGGAACGCCAACGGCAGCGTCACGGCTGCGCAGCTGACCCGACTCGGGCGGGTCACCGGCTACCAGCTCGACTACAACGATGCCGCGGGGCACGCGCTCGCCGCCGGCCACGGTCTGCTCGAGGTGACGACCGGCGTCGACCTGTATCGCAGCGCGGACGCCGCCCGCAAGGGGCTCGCCTTCTGGCGGCACGATGCGACGAATCTGGCACGGCTCCGCGCGGCCGGCATCTCGGTCTCGGTCAAGACGTTCGGTGCGGCGGGAGTCCCCCGGCCGAGCTTCGGGTGGTCGGGCGTCGTCAAGCTCAAGGGCAAGCCGTCGGTCTACGGTGTCGAGATCGCGTTCGTGTCCGGGCAGCTGACGGCCGACATCTCCGTCAGCGCCGCCGACGCCGGCAGCCGCCGGGCGTACGCGGTCTCGCTCGCGAACGAGCTCGCGAGCCGGATCCGCGGGGTGCTCGCGGGCCGGATCAAGGGACCGCCGGTCTCGCTCCCGGGCAAGGCGAAGGCCGGACCGCCGCCGAACGGCCCCGACCTGTCGTCGCTCACGCTCACGCCGTCCGACCTCGGGGGCGGCGCGGTCAAGCAGCAGGGCTACCGGCTCGACAAGGACCTGTCGCCGATCTCGGAATACTCGAGGACGATGAGCCCTGCCGGCCCGTTCCCGGTCGTGCAGGAGCAGGTGGCGCTCTTCCACAGCGCAACCGAGGCCGGCTACAAGTACTCCGTCCTCGCGTCGACGCTGTCGTCGTCGAAGGCGCTGACGCTCTTCGGCTCCGCCAACGGCGTCACGTCCTACCACCCGACCCGCGTCACCGTGCACGGAGGAGACGAGGCGGTCGCGATCCGTGCGACCGTCGGCCTCACCGGCGGGCGGAGCGTCAGTGAGGCGCTGATCCTGGTGCGCACGGGCGCGACGACCGAGTTCGTCGTCGTCGGCGCGCCGGCGACCGCGCCCGTGCCGGTCGGCGAGATCCAGGGTCTGGCCGCCGCCGTGGCGGCCCGGGCGGCTGCCGGGCTCAAGAAGTAGCGCACGCTCAGGCCGGATCGAACGCCCGGAGCGCCGCCTCCTGCCGCTCGCGTAGCCCGATGCTGCGGTCGAGTGCGTTGACGACGGCTCGCAGGGAGGCCGTGACGATGCTGGCGTGCATCGCGACGCCCCAGACCGCCTCGCCGTCGATGTCCGCCTCGACGTAGGCGGCAGCGATCGCGTCCTCGCCGCTCGACATCGCGTGCTCGTGGTAGTCGATCACGCTCATGGTGAGCCCCGTCTGGGTCGAGAGACCGTGGACGAGCGCCGCGATCGGGCCGTTCCCCTCGCCCGCGATCTCGAGTGGCTCGCCGTCGAGCGTCACCTGCGCGGTCAGGAAGTCGCCGGCCTCGCTCGCATCGTGCCGGTAGGAGACGATCGCGTAGGGCGCCGCCACGTCGAGGTACTGCTCGCGGAAGAGCTCGTAGATCTCGGCGGCCGAGAGCTCGCCTCCTTCCGCGTCGGTGATCGCCTGCACCTGCTGAGCGACCTCGACCTGGAGTCCGCGGGGGAGCTCGAGGCCGTACGCGCTCGCGAGCAGGTAGGAGACGCCGCCCTTGCCGGACTGGGAGTTGACGCGGATGATCGCCTCGTACGTGCGACCCACGTCCTTGGGGTCGATCGGCAGGTAGGGCACGTCCCACACCTGGTCGCCCGACTGCTGCTGCGCGCGCATCCCTTTCTTGATCGCGTCCTGGTGGGAGCCAGAGAAGGCCGTGTAGACGAGCTCGCCCGCCCACGGGTGTCGCGGGTGGACGGGGAGCTCGTTGCACTCCTCGACGATCCGCCTCGCCTCGTCGAGCTCGGAGAGGTCGAGACCGGGATCGACGCCCTGGGTGAGCAGGTTGAGCGCGAGCGTGACGAGGTCGACGTTCCCCGTTCGCTCGCCGTTGCCGAACAGCGTCCCCTCGACCCGCTCGGCGCCCGCCATCAACCCGAGCTCGGCGGTCGCGACCGCCGTGCCGCGGTCGTTGTGCGGGTGGACGGAGAGGATGGCGGCGTTCCGGCGCGAGAAGTGCCGCGCGAACCACTCGATGCGGTCGGCGTACACGTTCGGCGGGAAGTGCTCGACCGTGGTCGGCAGATTGACGATCATCTTCCGCTCGGGTGTCGGCCCCCAGGCCTCGGCCACCGCCTCGCAGATCTCGAGGGCGTAGTCGAGCTCCGTGTGGTGGAAGCTCTCGGGCGAGTACTCGAAGACGATCTCGGAGTCCGTCGCCGCGGCGAGCCGCTTGCACATGGAGGCGCCGGCGACCGCGAGCCCCGTGACGCCTGCCCGGTCGAGGCGGAAGACGACGCGTCGCTGCGTCGCCGAGGTCGAGTTGTAGAGGTGGACGATCGCGCGCCGGGCACCCGCGATCGACTCGAACGTGCGCTCGATCAGCTCGGGACGTGCTTGCGTGAGCACGGCGATCGTGACGTCCTCGGGGATCGCGTCCTCCTCGATCAGCGCCCGCACGAAGTCGAAGTCCGTCTTCGATGCGGCGGGGAAGCCGACCTCGACCTCCTTGAAGCCGAGCTCGACGAGGAGTGCGAAGAACCGCTCCTTTCGGGGCGTGTCCATCGGGTTGACGAGCGCCTGGTTGCCGTCGCGCAGGTCGGTCGAGCACCAGATCGGCGCGTGGGCGAGGACGACCTCCGGCCAGGTGCGGTCGGGGAGGTCGACGGTGTCGTACGGACGATATCGGTGGAACGGCATCGGCACGGCTGGGCTCCTTCTACGAGACGGGGACGCACCTCTCCCACGGGTGCGGGGACGGGTATGTGGCAGGCCGGCTTCCCCTAGAGGGGAAGGGCGAGGAGCGCGCCCAGCGCGATGCCGGAGAGACCCGTCGGTCCGTGCACGAGAGAAACGTTAGGCGAGCACGCGGTCGCGCGCGAGCGAAAACCGCACAAAGCCCCTTTGGCGACTCCCCCCGGGGAGTCGCTAGCGACCGAACGGGCTCGGCAGCGTGACGAAGAGACGCACGAGCTGGCTCGCGGTCCAGAACGCGAAGACGAGCAACGGCAGGTCGACGCAGAAGAGCGCGACGTTCGGTCCCGCGAATCCCTCGACCTTCGCTGTCGCGGGCCCGTCCAGGATCGCGGCGACGCACGCGCAGGCGAGGAGCCCCAGGCCGCTCTTGACCGTGCGCGGCCCGTATGCGGGAAACCGCCAGGCGAACCAGGCGGCGAGCATCGCCGCCGAAAGAGCGAAGCCGAACGTGAGGGCGCTCACGTCCATTCCGACCTGCGTGCCTCGATCTCGTCCTCGCCGAACAGCCGCTCCGCGCACGCGGGGCAGACGGTCTCGATCGCCGGCTCGCCGTCGACGGTGTGGATGTAGGCACGCCACCCGCGCTCGCAGCGGGCGATGACGGCCTCGCAGCGATCGCAACGGAGATACGCGCTCGTCCGGAGCACGCACACAGCTTGCTCCGTTTCCCCGCGCGGGCCTGCCCCCTGGGTCCAGGATCGCCTAGACGAACCGGCGAGATTCGCCGTGCGATCAGGAGAGCCCGACCGCGAGCAGGAGCGCTCGGCGGTGGTCGCAGCCGCACGCCACGAAGCGGCGGAAGCGTCGCTGCAGCAGCGCCGTCACCTCGTCCACGTCCAGCAGCTCGAGATCCTCCAGCTCGGAGGGCTGCAGCTCGACGTCTGCCTGTGGCGGCCTGCTCTCGAGCTTTCGAGCTTCTGCAAGGTTCATCTCCGTCTCCTTCCGCAGGTGCCGCCGGTGGGCGGCGAGTCGGCCGGCCGAGTGTCCGCAGGGACGGGCGACTCCCCCGAAATGGTGCTCGTCCCGTGCAGGCGTGTAATCACCCACAGGGGGGAATCGATGTCTGCGGGAGAAAGCAGGAACACGGGTGCGAGGAGCGGAATCAGTGAGCGGTCGAGTCGATGGCCCGTCGAAGTGCGGGTGAGGGAGCGGTCGGTGAGCGATTCCCAGGCTGAGCAGGTCGACGGGCACGTCGTCCGCGTCCGCGCATACGAGATCTCGCAGGCGCCCGGGGCGGGCACGCCCGACGAGAACTGGCTGCGTGCGGAGTGCGAGCTCAGGGTGGCTCACGAGTACGACACGCTCGATCGCGACCTCGAGCGGCTGGGCATGACGATCGCGCGGCTGCCGGTCGAGGCAGGTGTCGTCTGGCGGCTGGAGCTTCCGCGTGGCGAGCGCGTCGAGGCGTGGGAGCCGGGGAACGACGGGCTCGCTCCCCCTGGCCGGATCGCGCGCCTGATCGAAGGCGTCGTCGGCGGGAAGGAGCTGGTGCCGGCGCCTCCGGCGAGCTCCGACCCGGGCGCGATCCGATTGCGCGAGACGATCGAGGCCCAACGGCGGGCGCTGCTGGGCCACGACCCGGGCGTCCGGCTCGGCGACGATCCGGAGAACCTCCACCAGCATCGCGTCGCAGCACGCCGCACGCTGGCCTTCCTGCGCGCCGCGCGCGGCTACGTCGACCCGGTCTGGCGGCGCTCGCTCGCCGGGCTGCTCGGCGAGCTCGCCGAGGCGACAGGCCCCGTCCGCGACCTGGACGTCCTCCTCGACCACGTGCGAGACGAGGTCGGCGGCCTCGACGACCCCGACCGTGCGGCCGCGGGGATGCTCGTCGCGACCCTCGAGCTCGAGCTCGAGACCGCGAGACGGCGACTCCTGGACGCGTTGAACGGCGACGGATACCGCACGCTGCTGCTTCGTCTCCGTCTGCCTCCGAGGCTCGCTCCGGGCGTCTCCTCCGTGCCACTCGAGCGAATCGCGCGGAAGGAGCTCGACCGTCTCGGAAAGGTCGCCGGCCGGCTCGGCAAGCACCCGGACGAGAAGGCGGTGCACAGGCTTCGCATCGCGCTCAAGCGCGCACGCTACGCCGCCGAGCTCTCGGCGCCGAAGGGCAAGGCGGGCCGTCGCTTCCTCGCCGACGCGAGGGCGTTGCAGACCCTCCTCGGCGAGCACCAGGACGCCGTCGTCGCCGAGCAGCGGCTTCGCTCGGCGGCGGTGGTCGACCTGCGCACCGCCGCCGCGTTCGTCGCCGGACGGCTCGCCGAGCGCCAGCGCGCCCGCCGGGGGCGGGTGACGGAGCAGCTCCCCGCGGCGTGGAAGCGGCTGCGGAAGAGCGGCTCCCGCCTCGGCTGACCGTGCGTCGCTCTCGCTCAGGCGTTCGAGAAGTCGGCCTTGCTCGGGATCGTCTTCGGCGGCGTTCCGATCACGATCGCGATCTCCTTGTGGATTCGTCAGCGCGATCGTGCGCGGGTTGCCGCGGTACCGCTTGCCGTCGACGACGACCTCGATGCTGTCGGGCAGGCAGTAGCCGCCGACGCAGCGCCGGTCGAGTCGCACGCCCCACTCGGTGAAGAACTGGCCGAGCTGATTCGGGACGGGCGACGTCGACTCGGTGTGGAGGATGCCGGTGTCGTCGTGGGTGTGCAGCGGCGAGATGCAGACCCTGGGGCAGAGCGCGATGCCTCCGTACGCCTTCGACCCGTCCGGGGCCGTGAAGAGGTGGACGGCGGGGTCACGGATGTCGATCCCGATCCCGGCCGGCACCGTGACGTGCGTGCCGTTGACGTACACGTCCAGGTGGGCGTGGACGTGATGGAGGAACGACTCCTTCCGCTCCGGGCGCAGGCCGGCAGCGACCGTGCGCGCGAGCGGGTCGGCCGGCGCCGGCCACGGCGCGGCGCCGTGGGCCGGTCTGGGGGCAGGGCGGACCTGTGGCGTCGCTACGCCCCTGCCGACGCCGATCGTCCCGGCGAGCACTGCCGCACCGAAGGCGGCGACGATCGAGGGCGGGCGGCGCATCGGCGCGGCGGATCCTACGACGCCGGCGACGCGAAGTCCATGCGCGTGCCCTCGGCGAGGGTGCGCAGAGCCTGCTGCAGCGCAGCGGCCGCCGCGCCCGGCCGGCCGCCGCCGACGGGCGCACCGTCGATCGCGACGACGGGCATCACCTCGCGTACGGAAGAGCTGAGGAACACCTCGTCGGACGCGGTCGCTCGCGCGAGCGGATAGACGCCTTCCTCGGGCTCGTAGCCGGCGGCGGGGGCGAGCTCCCAGAGCACCGCCCGCGTCACGCCGGCGAGGATCGGCTGCTCGAGGGAGGGCGTCACGAGGCGTGAGCCCTCGCGCCACCAGATGTTGGCGGTCGGAGCCTCCAGCACCGCGCCGTCCGGGCCGACGAGGACGGCGTCGTCGTCGCCGCGGCGGCGTGCCTCGTCCTGGGCGGCGAGGTTCTCGGCGTAGCTCGTCGACTTGGTCGTCGCGAGACGATGGCCGGGAGCCCAGCCGGTCACCGCGAGTCGCAGCCCGCGCCTGCGCAGGTCGTCCAGTCCGGGCGGCAAGGTCGAGACGAGCGCGAGGCCGGTCGGGCCGCCGTCGTTCTCGCGGCCCGGCGTCCACAGGAAGCGAAGCACCGCGTCGGGCTCGCCGCCGCCGGCGATCGCGTCCGTGCCCGCTCGGGCGAGCGCGGCGAGATCGGGTACCGGGAGTCCCAGCATCGCGGCGGAGCGGCGCAGTCGTTCGAGGTGGGCCTCGAGCTGGAAGGGGTGTCCGCCGTAGACGCGGAGCGTCTCGAAGACCGCGCGGCCGCGGAGGAAGCCCTCGTCGTCGGCGTGGATCGCCGGCCGGTCGACGGGCAGCCGGCCGATGCCGAGCGCGTGCACGGCGAGCAGCGTCATCCGGTGGCCGCCGGCTCCGGCAGGAGGGGTGCCCCGATCGCCGCGAGCAGCGGCCGCGCCTTCACCCAGGACTCCTCGATCTCGGCGTCCGGGTCGGAGTCCCAGACGATGCCGCCGCCGACCCAGAGGTGGATGCGGCCCTCCGCCACGGCGAACGTGCGGATGGTGAGTGCGAGGTCGAGGTCGCCGTCGGGGTGGATCGTCCCCAGCGCGCCCATCGAGGCGCCGCGCCCGACGGGCTCGAGCGCGGCAATCAGGTCGAGCGCGGCGATCTTCGGCGCCCCGGTGATCGAGCCGCCGGGGAAGGTCGCCTCGAGCAGCTCGGTCAGCGTCGCCTCCTCGCGGAGCGTCCCCGTGACCGTCGAGACGAGATGCGTCACTCCGGCGAGCTGCTGCTCGGCGAGCAGCTGCGGCCATCGCACGCTGCCCGGCTCGCAGACACGGGAGAGGTCGTTTCGCTCGAGGTCGACGATCATCGTGTGCTCGGCGTCGTCCTTCGCCGACTCGATCGCGACGCCGGCGGGACGCGTGCCCTTGATCGGCGACGTCCAGACGCGCCGTCCACGGCGCGCGAGATAGAGCTCGGGCGAGGCGGAGACGATCGCCCAGCCGTTGCCTGCGAGTGCGCGGGGCTCGAGCGGGCGCAGCGGGGCGAGCCGGTCGGCGAGCCCGTGCGGGTCGCCGTCGAACTCCGCGGAGAGGTGCTGCACGAGATTGGCCTGGTAGACGTCGCCCTCGCCGATCGCCGTCCGTACCGTCTCGACCGCGGCGGCGTACTCGTCGTCGCTCCAGCTTCGCGTCCACGCGCCGACCGAGAACCCGGACGGGGCCGGCGGGCTCCCGTCCGTCCGCTCGATCGAGACGGCCACCGCCGGAAGCCGGCAGGGCTCCGGAGGCGGCGGGCCCAGCTCGCGCCGAAGCGTCTCCGAGCAGCGGTAGCCGAGATAGACGCGCGCGACGTAGCCCTCGCGCCCGAAGAACCCTTCTGCGCGCAACGCCGGCTCGAGATCGGCGATCGCTTCGAGCTCGAGCATCAGCCGAGGCGGCGTGCGTCCGGAGTGGACATGACGACCGGAGCCTATCCCGGCGCCGGGCCGGCTCAGGCGGCCGCCGTCTCACGGCTCCGGAAGCGAAGCGACCGGGGGTACGGGAAGAAGTCCTGCAGGTCGCCGCTCTCGATCCGGCGCTGGACGGCCTGCCAGTACTCCGGCTCGAGGAGGTCGGCGTGATGGCGCAGGAAGAGCTCCCGGAGGCGCGGGTCGCCGAGCAGGAAGGTCGCGAACTCCTGCGGGAAGACGTCGTTGCGCATGACGCCGTACCAGGGCTCGGCTGCCAGCTCCGCGTCGGCGTCGGGCGCCGCCGGGATGCGGCGGAAGTTGACGTCGCTCAGGTACTCGATCTCGTCGTAGTCGTAGAAGACGACGCGCCCGTAGCTCGTGACGCCGAAGTTCCGCCAGAGCATGTCGCCCGGGAAGATGTTCGCCGCCGCCAGGTCGCGGATCGCGTTGCCGTAGTCCACGACTGCGGCCTCGAGCTCGGCGGGCGAGGCGCGGTCGATGTAGAGGTTGAGCGGCACCATCCTGCGCTCGACGTAGCAATGGTGGATCACGAGCGGGTCTCCGTCGGAGACCATCGAGGGCGCCAGCTCGTGCAGCTGCTCGAGGAGCTCCGCCGAGAAGCGGTCACGCGGCAGCGCCAGGTCGACGAACTCGAGCGTGTCGGCGAGGCGCCCGACGCGGTCGACGTGCTTCACCATCGTGAACTTGGAGCGGACCGTCGCCCGGTCGGTGTCCTTGACTGGCCCGAAGGAGTCGCGGATCACCTTGAAGACGTACGGAAACGACGGCAGCGTGAAGACGTGCATCACCTGGCCGCGGATGCCGGGCGCCTCGACGAACTCGTCGCGCGAGTGGTGCAGATGCTGCCGCAGCTCGCGGTGAAAGAGCGTCTTCCCCTGCTTGCCGAGCCCGATGATCGTGTACAGCTCGGAGCCGGAGCGTGCCGGCGCCAGCGAGCGGAGGAAGTCGACGTAGCCGGACGGCACCTCCATGTCGACCAGGAAGTACGCCCGGGAGAGCGAGAAGAGGCCGTTGATCACGTGGGGTTCGAGCAGGATCGTGTCGAGCTCGAGCCTGCCGTCCGACCCGTGGAGCACGGGGACGGCGAAGGGGAGCTCGTCGTGGCCGTTGACGAGCTTGCCGAACACGTACGCGGCCTTGTTCCGGTAGAAGGCCGAGCTCAGCACCTGGACCTGGTAGTTCGGCTCGAGGTGCCGCCAGGGCCCGCCCGGCCGCTGCTCGAGGGCGCGGAGCACGTGGTCGAGGTCGCGGTCGAGGTCGGCGAACGGCCGGCTCCAGCCGAAGTCGGCGAAGATGCGGGCCAGGCAGGCCAGGTCGCCGTCGACCTTCGGGTAGTAGCTGCGGTAGATCGGCGGGTCGGACTCGATGTACTCGGTCGAGATCGCTGCGCGGACGAAGACGAGCTCGTTGTCGTAGTAGCTCCGCCGCAGGATCCGCTTGATCACCGAGTTGAAGAAGGTCTCCGCTAGCTCGGGCTGGTTGTGGTCGACGAGCAGGCCGATGTAGTAGAGCTTGGCGTCGCGCCACGTCTGGTCGCCGAGGGTCTCGACGTCGAAGGTCCCGCGAAGCCGGTCGACGCACTCCCTGACGCGCTCGTCGTAGAAGCGGATCCGCTCCTGCACCGCGTGCTGCAGCTCGCTCCACGCGCCGGCTTCGAACTGCTCCTTGGCGGCGGCGCTCGCGGCGCGGAAGAGCCGGTAGTGCCTGTCGAAGCCTTCGATCAGGACGTCGGCGATCAGTCGTGCCGCGTCCTCCGGGACGGCTGCGGTAGCCTGCGTCTCGGTCTGGTCCACGAGCACACGGTAGGTCAATGAGCGCGACGACGCACCTCGAGATCCCCGCCGGCGGCGCCAAGGTCGTCCCCGGAGAGCCGACGCCCGACAACCCGATCATCCCGTTCATCGAGGGAGACGGGATCGGGGTCGACATCACCCCCGTGATGCGGGAGGTCGTCGACGCCGCCGTGGAGAAGGCCTACGGCGGCTCCCGCCGGATCCACTGGATGGAGATCTATGCAGGAGAGAAGGCGACGCGCCTGTACGGCAGCGACGTCTGGCTCCCCGACGAGACGCTCGAGGCGGCGCGCGAGTTCTCGGTCTCGATCAAGGGCCCGATGACCACGCCGGTCGGCGGGGGGATCCGCTCGCTCAACGTCGCGCTGCGGCAGGAGCTCGACCTCTTCGTGTGCCTGCGCCCGGTGCGGCACTTCCCCGGCGTCCCGAGCCCGCTCAAGGATCCGTCGAAGACGGACATGGTCATCTTCCGCGAGAACTCGGAGGACATCTACGCCGGAATCGAGTGGGAGGCCGAGACCGACGCGGCGCGCAAGGTCGTCCGGTTCCTCCAGGACGAGATGGGCGTGCGGAAGATCCGCTTCCCGGAGACGTCGGCGATCGGGATCAAGCCGGTCTCGCGTGAGGGCACGGAGCGGCTCGTCCGCAAGGCGATCGAGTACGCGATCGCGAACGGGCGCGAGTCGATCACGCTCGTCCACAAGGGCAACATCATGAAGTTCACGGAGGGCGGCTTCCGCGACTGGGGCTACGCGCTCGCGGTGCGCGAGTTCGGCGCGACCCCGATCGACGGCGGGCCGTGGCTCGCGCTCGAGCACGACGGGGGCACGATCACGATCAAGGACGTGATCGCCGACGCCTTCCTGCAGCAGATCCTGACACGGCCGGCCGAGTACGACGTGATCGCGACGCTGAACCTGAACGGCGACTACATCTCGGACGCGCTCGCCGCCCAGGTCGGCGGCATCGGGATCGCGCCGGGCGGCAACCTCTCGGACGAGGTGGCGATGTTCGAGGCGACCCACGGCACCGCGCCGAAGTACGCCGGCCAGGACAAGGTCAACCCGGGCTCGCTGATTCTCTCGGCCGAGATGATGCTGCGCCATCTCGGCTGGGCCGAGGCGGCGGACCTGATCATCGGCTCGCTCGGCGCCGCGATCTCGGACAAGCAGGTCACGTACGACCTCGCCCGACTGATGGAGGGAGCGAACGAGATCTCCTGCTCGGAGTTCGGGCAGGCGATGATCGCGCGCATGTGAGCGAGCGTCAGCGGGCGCTGCGGCGAAGTCCCCAGGTCTCCCGGCGGATCGTTCATCGCTCGTGGGGCGTGGGGACGCCGGCTCGCCCGCGCGCAGAGGCTACGCCGCGCGGCGGTGCCCTCAGGTCGTCGGTGCCGCCGGCAACGAGCTGCGGAGGCTCGCGAGCACCTGCTCCGCCTCGCGTAGGTCCTTCGCCAGCGTCTGCAGCAGCTTCCAGGCGATGACGCCGTTCGCCTCCACGAGGGGGCGGAACTCCCAGAGCGTGAGGCCCCAGCAGAGTAGATCGGTGGACGCCGTGATCGTCGCGATGCGGGCGCCCTCGTCGATCAGGGCGACCTCGCCGAAGTAGTCGCCCGGGCCGAGGGTCGCACGCTGCTCGCCCTCGATCGTCACCGTCGCCTCCCCGGCGTCGATCAGGTAGAAGGCGGCACCGCCGGAGCCCTCCTTGATCACGGTCTCGCCCTCGGAGAAGCGGCGCTCCTTGAACAGGGGGGCGATCTGCTCGAGCTCCGCGTGTCGAGCGCTCCGAAGAGACGCGGCCGTGGAGGACGTCGACGGGGGCGCCCGCCATCGGCATCTTGTCGCCTCCGGCCGCGTGATCGCCCGGCACTGGAGCAGGTAGAGCTGTCCGCCGGCGAAGCGCCCACTCGATGTCGCGGTCCGTGCCCGTACACCTCCTCGCACCGCTCGGCCAGCCGGTGGAGCTCGCCGAGCTGGCCGTCGTCGAGGCAGAGCTGCTCGGCGCAGCTCGGCGGGGATCTCCTCCTCGAAGGTGCCGCCTGCCGGCCTGGTGCGGATCGCGAGCTGCTTCCGGCCGGGCGTCCGCTCGAGCACCCCGCCCGAGCGGTCGAGGCGGAAATGGTCGGGGATCACGAGACCTGCGACGACCGCCTCGCCGAGCCCCCAGCTCGCCTCGATCACGCGCTCGTCGGCCCCGCTGATCGGGTTGCGGGTGAACATGACGCCGGCGCTGTCCGGATCGAGGAGCGCCTGCACGACGACGCCGACGCTCGGGCGCGTGAAGAGGCCGACGCGCTGGCGGTAGGTGATCGCGGAGTCCGAGTTGGCCGACCACCAGATCTCGCGCACCGCGGCGCTCACCTCGCCGGCCGAGGGCACATTGAGCAACGTCAGGTGCTGTCCGGCGAAGCTCGCCTCCGCACCGTCCTCGTCCACCGCCGAGGAGCGCACGGCGAGCGGGCCGCCCAGAGGTCCGACGAGCGTCCGCGACTCGCCTCGATCGTCGGCTCGTCGCCGCTCGCGACAGCTTCGACGATCGAGCCCGGCGAGGGCGACGCCGGGCGGGACCGGAAGGCCGGTCGCGGGCGGCCTCTCCCGAGCCCGACCGCCTTCGAGCCGAACAGCCAGTCGTCGCGCGCCTCCTCGAGCGGGACGAGCCTGCTTCACCCGAGCACCGTGACCTCGCCCGCGTTGCCGTCGACCCGCACGCGCGACGCCGTCGGCGATACGCTGCGTCGCCTCGCGCGTCCCGACGACGACCGGGTATGCCGTATTCGCGCGCGACGATCGCGGCGTGCGAGAGCAGGCCGCCGCTGTCGGTCACGATCGCCCCGAGCAGCGGCAGCAGGATGTTGAAGGCCTCGCTCGTCGACTCGGTGACGAGGACATCTCCCTGCACGATGCGGCCGAACTCGGCGGGCCCGGCGACACGCCGGCGCACAGGGCCCTCGTAGACGCCGCGGCTCGCCGCCAGCCCGCGCACGAGTCTGCTCTTCGTGCTGCGCCTCGGAGGCTGCCGAACACGCGCCGAGCAAGGTGATGCCGATCGCGCTGCATGATCCGCGCCGGCGCGGGCGGCAAGCTCCGAGGGATCGGGCGGCGGCGTGCGGCGGATCGCCGAGACACTGCCGGCGCTTCCTTGGCGCTGCGATGACGTCCGCGGACGCGGAAGCGCTCCGCTAGCTCGTCCGCCGACGGGCCGCCCGTCCCGGAGAGCAGCGCGCTGCATCTCGTCGAGCCGGCGTCGATCGAGGTGCTCGGCCTCGTGGATCCGCCCGCGGCCGCGAGCCGGCGGCCGGCGGCGAGCACCGCCCGCCGCATAAGGCCGGAGGCCCAGATATCGCTGAAGACGCCGCGCTCGTCGCGGACTCGATAGGTCATGCGTGCTTCCCCGAGCAACTCGTCGAACTGGGCCCGATGCTCTTCGGGCACGCGATTCGCGCGGACCTCGGCGATGCCGATCGTCCGCGGCTCGCGGCCTCGGGCGCCCCTGCCCTCGACGGCGGCGCGCATCGCGCGGAGCAGCGCGTCCGGCAATTCCAGGGCGCATAGGGCCCGGCGATGTCGAAGCCGTCGAGCAGGCGATAGCCGACGAGATCGAGATAGGCCGACATGGCCGCCCCGGTGTCGCTCTCCAGCGCGCGCAACGCCGCGAGCACGCGGCGGGATCGTCGTTCGAGGCTCGAGCAATTCGCCGGGCGGCGGCATCCGCCGGCGATCGCCTCGATAACCGGTGGAGCTCGGCCGACGCCCCCGCCGATACCGGCGCCGCGCCGCGTAGCAAGCCGAGCAAGCTCCGACGGCGGAGGCCGGTCCAGTCGCCGACATGCGCAAGGAAATCTCCCGTCGGGACGCATCGCCGCCGCGGTGAAGCGCATGTGCTGATAGATCATCGCGGCATGGTGATCGCGGCTATGCGCTCGAGGTACGCCGACGAGCTCTTCGTCGGACAGCGTGTCGGGATCGATCGCCTGCACGCTCGCGGTGCGATCTGCGATCGCGCCGGGGCTTGGCCGTCTCGTCCCACTCGCGCAGCTGCGCGCGCCAGAGCTTCTTCTCGAACACCTCCTCCGCCCGCCGGAAGCGCTCCGGCGCTTCCGAATCGGCCACCGGCGGCGACCGACTGGTAGGCAGAAGCCGTTCATATACCGGTAGTCGAGATGGCTCGAGCATCATCCCGTAGAAGCGCGTGAAGTCGCTGAAGCCCCGCATGAAGGGCTCCGGGTGAGTCTCCGCCCAGTAGCGCGTGACCGGGCGCGGAAAGTGAACTGCGTCGATGGCCCACGACCCCGGTCCCGGGGCCTCGAATCGGAGTTGGCTGGCTGTCGCGTGCGACCCCATGGTGCCCCCTGTTCGTCGACGCCAGTACGAGCTGCGGCTGGCGCACGAAGCTTCTCAAACGCGCAGGCGGCGCGCCACGAGAGGCGCCAGATCCGGTCAGTCGGAGTGCGGCTGGAAGAGCAGCTCGCCGTGGTCGAAGCCGAGCGCCCACTCGAGGCCGCTGGCCTGGGCTCTTCACGAAGAGCGCTGCGAGGCCGGCGGGTGTGCCCTCCAGCTCGTCGGCGAGCCACGTCTCGATCGTCAGCAGCAGTGCCCCGACGACTGCGGTCGTGATCGTGGTCATCGGCACCCTCGGCTCGCGTCCGAGGCGGTGAGCGAACCCGGAGAGAACGTCCGCCAGGGCCGTCCGCTGGCGACTGATCCTCAGGCGGTAGGTGCTTCTCGGAGCGTCTTCGCGAGGGAGCAGGGGAGGGCGGCGCAGGTTCTTTGCGGTCCGCGCACCCGCGAAACTGCCCCTGTGCAGGTTCTTTCGGTTCTGTGCTGTAATGGGGCGCCCCGCGGGAGAGGTGTCCGAGCGGCCTAAGGAGCGCGACTGGAAATCGCGTACGTGCTGAAAGGTGCGTCGCGGGTTCAAATCCCGCCCTCTCCGTTCCGTGCGAGGCGACCCGGTGTGAGCCGGGTCGCTCGCGTCGGTGCGGGCGTAGCATCGTGCTCGTGCGGGAAGGCTCCGCCACCGTGGGCGAACGTCGCTGTCGGCTGTTCCGCTGCAGGGGCCGTGGCTCTCGGCGGCGGATCGGGTGCTGGTCGCTCGCGGGGATCGTGCTCGCCGTGCGTCGGCGGGCCGCAGGGGTCGAAGTCGGCGACGCTGAACGGCTGGCAGTCGGCCGAGCTCGTCGGCGTGCCGGGAGAGGCGCCGGGAACGTTGCTGCCGGCAGGGCGGCTATCCGCCGTGGACGTGGCCGGCCGCTAGTCGTGGATGCGGGCGATGAGGTCGCGACGTCGCAGCACCTTCGCCGCCGTCCCGGCGAGACGCACGTCGTAGCCGGCGTCGCGCGGGAAGAGCACCTTGTCGCCGGGCGTGACGCCCTCGGCCTCGCCGCCGACGGCGGTCACGATCCCGCTTCGGCACTGCGCCTCGGCGCTGGCGGGGATGATCAGGCCGGCGCGGGTCTCGGCCTCCTCGTCGGTCGGCTCCACGACGACGTGGTCGTCGAGCGGCTCCAGTGAGAGCCGGATCGGGCGCGGGTCCTCCAACACGATTCAGACGATACTCCCGGAATGGCGCCGTCGCCCTACGTCGAGCTCGAGGTCGGGGAGCGCACCGTCAAGGTCACGAACCCCGACAAGGTCTTCTTCCGCGTCCGGGGCGAGACGAAGCTCGACCTCGTCCGCTACTACCTCTCGGTCGGCGACGGGATCGTCCGCGCACTCTACGAGCGTCCGACACAGCTGAAGCGGCACCCCGACGGCGCCGAGGGCGAGGCGATCTACCAGAAACGCGTGCCGCAGCACCGCCCGGAGTGGATCGAGACCGCGCGGGTCACCTTTCCCTCCGGGCGCACCGCAGACGAGCTCTGCGTGACCGAGCTCGCGCACGTCGCCTGGGCGGCGAACCTCGCCACGATCGACTTCCACCCGTGGCCGTCGCGGCGCGACGACGTCGAGCATCCCGACGAGCTCCGCATCGACGTCGACCCGCAGCCGGGCACCGGGTTCGCCGAGGCGAAGCGGGTCGCAGCGCTCGTCCGCGAGGCGCTCGACGAGCTCGGCTTCGTCGGCTGGCCGAAGACGTCCGGCAACCGGGGCATCCACGTCGCCTGCCGGATCGAGCCGACATGGGGCTTCGGCGAGGTGCGCCGCTGCGCGCTCGCCTTCGCCCGCGAGATCGAGCGGCGAGCCCCCGACCTCGTGACGACCGCATGGTGGAAGGAGGAGCGCGGCGAGAAGGTCTTCATCGACTACAACCAGAACGCCCGCGACAGGACGATCGCGTCCGCCTACTCCGTCCGCGCGCGCCCGGACGCGACGGTGTCCGCGCCCTTCTCCTGGGAGGAACTGGACGCGATCGAGACCGAGGACTTCACCATGGCCACGATGCCGGCTCGTTTCGCCGAGCTGGACGACGTGCAGGCGGGGATCGACGACGCAGTCTGCGACCTGCGACGCCTCCAGGAGTGGGTCGAGCGGGAGGAAGCCGCGGGGATCGGAGAGGCGCCGTATCCCCCGAACTTCCCGAAGATGCCGGGCGAGCCGAAGCGCGTCCAGCCGTCGCGGGCGAAGAAGCGAACCTAGGGGCTCTCGCGGAGCAGGTCCGCGACGGACAGGTCGTCGGGGCGCCGCGGCGGTCTGACCTCGCGCCACGTGCACTGCGCCGGCTCCTTGTCGGGCCGGAAGCGGAGCAACCGCGTGCCGTGCCGGAAGCGGTGTCGCTCGAGCTTGTCGTAACGCACCTCGACGACGAGCTCCGGCCGTAACGCCGCCTCCTCGAGCTCGCCCGTGCCCCACCGGCTCGGCTCGGAGAAGCGGCGGTCGCCTGCGCTGTCGAGAAGCGGGAGCACCTGCGCGGCGATCTCGTCGTGGCGCTTCGCGCCGACGGCGGCCGAGCCGACGTAGTCGAGATGCCCGTCGTCGGCGTAGAGGCCGAGCAGGAGCGTCGCGATCGTCGTCCGGCCTCCCTTCTTCCAGCGCAGGCCGGCGACCACGCAGTCGGCGGTCTTGTGCGGCTTGACCTTGACGACGCCCTCGCGCGAGCCCGGCAGGTACGGGAGACCGAGCCGCTTTGCGATCACGCCGTCGAACCCGGCTGTCTGGAGCGTCCTCAGCCACTCCCGGCCCTGTTCGACGTCGGCAGCGACAGGTGAGAGGAGCATCCCTTCGCCGGCCCGTTCGAGCTCCGCTCGTCGTTCCTCGATCGGCCGCTCGTGCACCCGCCGTCCACCCCAGAGCAGCAGGTCGAACGCGACGAACACGGCCGGGATCTCTGTCGACAGCTTCCGCACGCGGCTCTCCGCT
Source organism: uncultured Thermoleophilia bacterium (assembly GCA_963762675.1). Classification (GTDB taxonomy): domain Bacteria; phylum Actinomycetota; class Thermoleophilia; order Gaiellales; family Gaiellaceae; genus Palsa-739. Next base: position 348,006 of record CAVXLS010000004.1, read on the forward strand.
GGGTGGAGCCGCGTCTGCATCGCGTCGAAGTCGAGCCTGCCCTCGCGGACGATCACGATCTCGCCGTCGAGTGCCGAGTGGGGCGGGAGCAGCTCGCCGAGCGACCGCAGCTCCGGAAAGTAGCGCAGGAGTGGCCTCCCGTTGCGCGACCAGAGCGCCAGCTCGCCGCCGTCGTTCTCGATCACTCCGCGGAAGCCGTCCCACTTCGGCTCGTACCGCCAGTCGCCGTCGTCGTCGGGGATGTCCGAGACGAGCTCGGCCTCCATCGGCGGGAAGGGGACGTTCGAGCCGGGCGCGTCAGCCATGTCCGGAGAGCACCGGTGGGCATGGGTACACATGCCCACCGGCCCATGGCGACACATGTACAGGGGCGACGACGCGCACGACGCGACCCTATCGGGCGGCTATCGCAGCCAGGGTGCGAGGAAGCGCTCGATGTCGCGGCAATTGCGCGGGCTTGCGAGGCGTCCCCGCACCGCGTTGCGCTCGACGACGACGAGGGTCGGGATCTCGCGGACGCGGAAGCGGGTCACGAGATCGGGCCGACTCGCCTCGTCGACGCGGTACAGCGTGAACGTCTCGTGGTTCCTGCGGCGCTGGAGCACCTGGGCGAGGAAGCCCTCGACGCGACGGCAGCGTCCCGACGAGGGCGAGAAGAAGAGCACGAGACCCGGCCTCGGGGCGGCGGTGCGAGCGACGGCGACGGCGATGGCGAGACCTCCTTGCGATCCGGTCGTCTTCGCGGCCGGCGGCAGCGGTGGACCTCGTGCTTCTACCCGTCTCGCCGAAGCGTCTAACGCGTGAGCAGCCGGGAAGGGCCGGGCACGGCGGCACGACACGCAACCGAGCCCGGTGGCGCCCGTCTAAGCTCACCGAATGCGGAGGGTGGCCGTTACGGGGCTCGGCGCGGTGACGCCGATCGGCAACGACGCCCGCTCGACGTGGCGGTCCGCGGTCGCGGGCGAGAGTGGGATCGACTGGATCCGCTCCTTCGATGCGAGCGAGTTTCCCGTGCGGGTCGCAGCCGAGGTGAACGGTTTCGACCCGGCCGCAGTCGCGTCGCCGAAAGAGGCACGGAAGCTCGACCGCAACGTCCTTCTCGCTCTCGGCGCCGCTCGCGAGGCCGTTGCCGACGCGAGCCTCGACGGCGTCTACGACCCGAGCCGTGTGGGCATCCTCTTCGGCACGGCGATCGGCGGCTTCATCGGGATCATGGAGCAGGCCGAGATCCTCCGAGAGCGCGGCGCCGACCGGGTGGCGCCGACGTTCATCCCGAACGTGCTGGTCGACACCGCCAGCGGTCAGCTCGCGATCTCGCTCGGCTTCCGGGGCCCGAACTTCGCGCCGGTCTCGGCGTGCGCCACCGGCTCGACCGCGGTGGGCGAGGGGGCGGAGCTGATCCGCCGAGGCGATGCCGACGCCGTCCTCGCGGGCGGCGCGGAGGCCTGTATGCACCCGCTGATCCTGGCCGGTTTCTGCGCGATGCGCGGGCTCGCCGCCGAGGAGGATCACCCGCCGCACGCGTCACGCCCGTTCGACGCGACGCGCGCGGGCTTCGTCATGGGGGAGGGGGCATGCGTGCTGGTGCTCGAGGAGTTCGAGGCGGCGCGTCGGCGCGGTGCGACCGTCTACGCCGAGATCCTCGGGTACGGGGGCTCGAACGACGCACACCATCTCGCGCAACCGGATCCCCAGTCGGTGGGCGTCTCGGAGATGATGCGGCGGGCGCTCGCGCGGGCCGGCGTCGAGCCCGAGCGCGTCGGGTACGTCAACGCCCACGGTACGTCGACGCCGCTCGGCGACGCTGCGGAGACGAAGGCGATCAAGGACGTGTTCGGCGACCACGCCTACCGTCTCGCCGTGTCGTCGACGAAGTCCGTGACCGGTCACTGCTTCGGAGCCGCCGGGGCGATCGAGGCGATGATGTGCGTGCTGGCGGTGCACGAAGGCGTCCTGCCGCCCACGATCAATTACGTGCATCCCGATCCGGCGTGCGACCTCGACTACGTGCCGAACGAGGCTCGCCGCGTGCAAGTGGACGTCGCGCTCTCGAACGCGATGGGTCTCGGCGGCCACAACGGCTGCGTCCTCGTGGGGCGGGTCGACGGATGAGCTACGTGCCGCGGGACGTCGAGCGCTACGCCGAGGAGCACTCGACACCGCCGGACGAGCTCTTCGAGCGGCTCGCGGCGGAGACGCGTGCCACGCAGGAGGAGCCGCAGATGATGGTCGGCTCGCTCGAGGGATCCTTCCTCGCCTTCGTCGTCCGGCTCAAGCAGGCGCGACGCGTGCTCGAGATCGGCACCTTCACCGGGTGGTCGTCGATCGCGATGGCACAGGCGCTACCGCCCGGCGGCTCGGTCGTCACCTGTGACGTGAACGCCGAGACGAGCGCGATCGCGCGCCGCTACGCCGAGGAGGCCGGTGTCGCCGACCGGATCGAGTACCGGATCGGGCCGGCGCTCGAGACGCTCGCCTCGCTCGCAGGACCCTTCGACCTAGCGTTCCTCGACGCGCGCAAGGACGAGTACGCGCACTACTACGAGGCGGTCCTGCCGCTCCTCGCCGCCGACGGCGTGATGCTCGCCGACAACACGCTCTTCGGCATGCACGAGGGGCATCCGCTCGAGGAGTTCAACCGGCACGTGCGCGACGACCCCCGCGTCGAGTGCGTGCTCCTGCCGATCCGCGAGGGCCTGACGCTCATCCGGAGGCTCGGCGGCGCGGGCCCGACGGAGCCGCCGGAGAGCGGTGGGGCCGGCTCGGACGGCGTCGAGCGCGGGTAGATGGGCGCGTGGGAGGGGACGCCGCCGCCCTATCGGATCGAGACCCCGCGCCTCGTGATCCGCTGCTACGAGCCGGACGACGCGGCCGCCCTCAAGGACGCGATCGACTCGAGCCTCGAGCACCTGCGCCCGTTCATGCCCTGGATCGACGACGAGCCGCAGCCGCTCGAGGAGAAGGTTGCGCTGTGTCGCCGCTTCCGGGTCGCCTTCGACGCCGGCGACAACTTCATCTACGGGATCTTCGATGAGCGCGAGGCAGAGCTGCTCGGCGGCACCGGGCTCCACCCGAGGATCGGCCCCGGCGGGCTCGAGGTCGGCTACTGGATCCGGGGCAGCCGGACCCGTCAGGGGATCGCGAGCGAGACGTCGTCGGCGTTGACGCGTGTGGCCTTCGAGCTGTGCGGCGCGGACCGGGTCGAGATCCGGATCGATCCGGCGAACGCGGCGAGTCTCGGCGTGCCGCGCAAGCTCGGCTTCCCGGAAGAGGCGAAGCTGCGCCGGCGCCTGCCCGCGCGACCGGGAGAGCCTCTGCGCGACGTGATCATCTTTACCCTCTTCAGCGAGGACTACGAGGGCTCGCCCGCCGCCGTGACGCCGCTTCGCGCCTGGGACGGCGCCGGCAAGCGTGCGCTCTGACGATCGCGACTACGCCCGCGGGGCCTGCGGCTCGCCCGGGCCCGCCAGCACGTCGACGGTGAGCTCGGCGAGCGAGTGAAGGACGACGTCGGCGGCGGCGAGGGCCGCGGCGTCCGGCGGGTACTCGATGTTGGGGATCGCGACCACTCGCATCCCCGCGGCCCTGGCGGCGCGGATGCCCGCGTGCGAGTCCTCGACCGCGGTGCAGCGCGCCGCCGCGACGCCCAGCCGGCGCGCGGCCTCGAGGTAGACGTCGGGAGCCGGCTTCCCGCGCGCGACCTCCTCGGAGGAGACCGTCGCCTCGAACAGCCCGGCGAGGCCCGCGAGCTCGAGCGCCGCGTCGATCAGCTCGCGGTTCGAGGACGACGCAAGGGCGAGAGGGAAGCGCTCGGCCGCCCGCTCGACCGCCTCGACGGCGCCGGGCAGCAGCGGCAGCCGTTCACGGTAGGCGGCGAGCATGCGGCGCACGACCTCGGCGTTGATCTCCTCCGGTGAGTCGGGCACGCCGGCCGCCTCGTGCAGGTAGCGGGACCACTCCGTCGAGCTCATGCCCATCATCGCGCGCTGCACCTCGGCGTCATAGCGGCCGCCCCGCTCGGCGACGAAGCGCTCGCGGACTGCGTCCCAGACCTCCTCCGAGGAGATCAGCAGCCCGTCGAGGTCGAAGGCGACCGCCTCGGTCATTCCGCCTCCGCCGAGCCGGTGCCGCGGGTGGGATCCGTGGAACCGACGCTCATGAGCCCGCTCCCGGCGCCGGCGAAGCCGGCACCTCCGCTCGTTGCGGGCTCCGTCGAGCCCACGCCCGTGGTGAGCTCCGTCTGGCTGACGCTCACAGCGGGTGGTAGGTGGTCTCGCGGTAGACGAGCGCCCGTCGTGAGGGGCCGTGCTCCAGGGCGAGGACGTCGGCGACGAAGAGCGTGTGGTCGCCGGCGTCGTGCTCCGCGCGGGTGCTCGCCTCGATCCATCCGAGTGCGCCCTCGACCAGCGGCGCGACCCGCCCCTCGCGTGTCGGCACGCCCTGCCAGTGCACGATCGGGGGCCTCCCGGCCGCGAACCTGCGGGCGAGATCCTCCTGGTCGGCGCCGAGCAGGCTGATCGCGAACCTGCCCGCGCGTCGCAGCAGCTCGTAGCACGACGCCTGCTTGCCGATCGAGACGCCGATCAGCGGGGGTTCGAGCGAGAGCGAGACGAGCGACGAGACCGTCACGCCCATCCGGTCGCCCTCGACGTCGACGCTGAGGATCGACACGCCGTGAGGCCACAGCCGCATCAGGCCCCGCAGCTCCTCTCCCGTCGCCATGCCGCGATCATACGGACGGGCCGGCAGGCGACCGGGGGCGCGTTCCTCGGCGGAACCTGGGCAAGCTGACCAGACACCGAGTATAAGGTGAGCCTTACATGGTGGAGCGCTGTCCCACGGCCTCGGAGCTCGCGCGCCGGAAGCTGCTGCTCCGCCGTTCCGCGTGGGCGCTCGTCGCGCTCGCGGCGATCGGCGCGCTCGCCTGGAAGGCGGCGACCGCCTCGGGCGGAGTGCCTGACCCCACGGCGTCGGGGGCGAGGCTCGGCCACGGCGCCGTCGTGGTCGACAGCGCGCTCCTGGTCTTTCGGGAAGGGCTCGAGGCCGTGCTCGTCCTGGCAGCCTTCACCGCGAGCTTCGTGGGGGCGAACCGGGGGCTCCGGCGACCGGTCGCGGCCGGCGCGGGCGCGGCGCTCGCAGCGTCGGTCGCGACGTGGTTCGTCGCCGTCGAGGCGATCGGCGCGCTCGGAGGCCCCGGTCTGGACGTTCAGGCCGGCACGGGGCTGCTCGCCGTCGCGGTGCTGCTCGTGGTGATGAACTGGTTCTTCCACAAGATCTACTGGACGGGCTGGATCTCCGCGCACAACCGGACGCGGCGCCGGCTGCTCGACGGGAGCGAGCGGGGGCGGCAGGCCCTGCTCGGGCTTGCGGTGCTCGGCTTTACGGCGGTCTACCGCGAGGGGTTCGAGGTCGTGCTCTTCCTGCAGAACCTGCGGCTGAAGGCCGGTTCCGCGACCGTGCTCGAGGGCGTCGGCCTCGGCTTCGGACTCACCGTGCTGGTCGGAGCCGCCACCTTCGCGGCGCAGCGCAGGCTGCCGTATCGGCGGATGCTCGTCGCGACGGGGGGCCTGCTGGGCGTCGTGCTGCTCGTGATGGTCGGCGAGAGCGTGCAGGAGCTCCAGCTCGCCGGCTGGCTGCCGGCGCACGCGCTCGGCTTCGCGCTCCCCGGCTGGATCGGGCTCTGGTTCGCCGTCTTCCCGACGCTTGAGGGGCTTCTCGCGCAGGCGCTCGCCGCAGGGCTCGTGATCGGCTCGTACGTCGTCGCGGAGCACGTGAGGGTCCGCCGCCCGCGCGCCCGCATGGCAGGCCGGACCTCCGCCGGTCAGGTCGAGCCGGCGGCGGAGCGGCCCTGAGAACTCGCAAGCGCGACCGAGGGAGCCCGAGGCGGCGGGGGTGGGATTCGAACCCACGAGACGCTCTCACGCCCAACGGTTTTCAAGACCGCCCCGTTCGACCGCTCCGGCACCCCGCCGCCCCGTAAGTGTCGCACCCGGGCGGCCGCGTGACGACGCGTCAGCCCTGGACGCGCTCGCCGCCGAGCGTCCGTGGTGCGCCGAACTCCCACAGCGGCTCCGGCACCGAGATCGTGCCGCTCTCGGCCTGGTGGCTCTCGATCAGCGCGATCATCGTCCGCGCCGTGACCGCCGTGCCGTTGAGGGTCGCGACGTGCTCGGGCTTCGAGTCGCGGCGGGTGCGGATGTCGAGCCGCCGCGCCTGGAAGTCGGTGGTGTTCGAGGTCGACGTCAGCTCGCGGTAGCGCCCTTGCCCCGGGAACCAGCCTTCGATGTCGTACTTCTTCGCGGCCGACGCCCCGAGATCGCCGGCGGCGACGTTGACCACACGGTACGCGAGGCCGAGCTCGCGGATCAGCTCCTCCTCGATCGAGAGGAGATGCTCGTGCTCCTCGCGCGCCTGCTCGACGAACGTGTAGACGAACATCTCCACCTTGTCGAACTGGTGGACGCGGAACATCCCGCGCGTGTCCTTCCCGGCCGCGCCCGCCTCGCGGCGGAAGTTCGTCGAGTAGCCGGCGTAGCGGAGCGGCAGCCCGTCCGCGTCGAGGATCTCGCCGGTGTGCAACGCCGCCAGGCCGACCTCGGCCGTGCCGGTCAGGTACAGGTCGTCGCGCTCGACCCTGTAGATGTTTGCCTCGTCGGTCGGCAGGAAGCCCGTGCCGTACATCGCCTGCTCGCGGACGAGGACCGGCGGCAGCACCGGGACGAAGCCCTTCCCGACGAGACGGGCGATCGCCCAGCGGTACATCGCCAGCTCGAGCAGCGCGACGTCGCCGATCCGGTAGGCGAAGCGCGAGCCGGAGACCTTCGCGGCCCGCTCCATGTCGATCCAGCCGAATGCCTGCGCGAGGTCGAGGTGGTCGCGCGCCGGGAAGTCGAAGCTCGGCGGCTCTCCCCAGCGGCTGATCTCCACGGCGTCCTCGTCGGTGAAGCCGTCGGGCGCGGAGACGTCGGGCGGGTTGGGGACGCGCTCGAGCAGCTCCCGCCGGCGCGCCTCTGCTGTCGCCAGCGCCTCCTCGAGCCGCTGCAGCTCGACCTTGACCTGCTCCAGCTCGGCGAGCTGCTCCGGGGTCGGCTTGCCCTTCAGCTTGCGTCGCCCGCGCAGCTCCTCGACACGGGGCTGGACGTCGAGCACGGCGCGGTCGGCGGCGAGCAGGTCGTCGAACAGCGCGCCGGCGCCCTTGCGGGCGAGGGCAGCCCGCATCTCGTCGGGGGCGGCCCGTGCTGCACGCAGGTCGATCACGGGAGGGAGTCTAGGTATGTCTCGAACAGGGCCGCCACGCCTTGCTCGTCGACGCACGGGACGACGAGATCGGCGCGGGCCAGGATGTCCGGGTGCGCGTTCGCGACCGCGACGCCGAAGCCGGCCCAGTCGAGGAGCTCGCGGTCGTTCTCGCCGTCCCCGCAGGCGACCGTGCCCGCTGCGTCGAAGCCGAGCCGCCGCGCGACGAACTCGAGCCCGGCCCCCTTGCTCACGCTCGGGTGGGCGAACTCGAGGAAGTGCGGCAGCGACTTCGAGACGTAGAGGCGACCGCGAAAGCGGGGCTTCAGCACGGCTTCGAGGTCGTCGAGTGCGGCGGGATCGCCGACGGCGACGAGCTTCGTCGGATCGCGGCGGAGCCACGCCTGCAGGTCGCCGACCGCATGGATCTCGATCCGCTGGAAGTCCGCGTAGGCCCGCGCCTCCGGCGTCACCTCCGCGACGTAGAGCGTGTCGTCCAGATAGCAGTTGACGTGGAACCCGGCCGACGTCACGGCGTCGATCGCCTCGAGCGCACGCTCACGCGGGATCGGGACGTGGCGCAGGAACGCGCCACTCGCCGGGTCGGCGACGACCGCGCCCTGGTAGCAGATCACCGGGTCGGCGAGCCCTGCCTGCTCGAGGTAGGGGCGGACGGAGCGGAACATCCGTCCCGTGACGACGATCACGTGCGCTCCGGTCGCTCGGACGCCCGCGATCGCCTCGACCGTGCGCGGCCGGAGCACCGCGTCCTCGGCGATCAGCGTGCGATCGAGGTCGCAGGCGAAGGCGGCGACCCGCGACGGGAATGCGGCAGGAAGCTCTACGGCGGGGTGCCGCCGGTCGACTTGACGACGAAGGCCGCCACGTCGGCGATCTGCTGGTCGCTGAGCTGACCCTTGAAGGACGGCATGCCGCCCTTGCCGAGGGTGACGCGCGCCGTCACGAGCAGGTAGTCCGGCTTCACCTGGTCGAGGTTCGGGCCGACCGTGCCCGTCGCGTTCGCGGCCGCGAGCGTGTGGCAGCCCGTGCAGCCGGCCGAGAGGAAGACCCTCTTGCCGGCGGTCGGGTCTCCCTTCAGCTTGGACGCGGGAGTGGCGGGCGTCGGCGCCGCCGTCGGCACCGAGCCGACGACGGTCACGGGCGTCGGCGAGACGACGCCCTGCGAGCCGCAGCCCACGAGGGCGACTGCGGCGAGGACACCCGAGGCGATGACCACGAGGCGGCGCACTGGGGCGAGACTCTAATGAACCGCTAAGACTGCGGCACAGGGAACCTGAACCGGCCGACTGCCGAGTACCATTGCGCGCATGAAGAGAAAGTCGTTCGGTCGGGACAGAGGGCTGTCGCTGCGGATGGTCGCCACGAGCGCGATGCTCGGGTTGCTGTACGTCATCTTCGCGGTCGTCCTCTTCAACGTCCTCAACGTCGGGCTCGCGCCGATGCTGCTGATCGTGATCGGTCTGGGGTTTGTCCAGTACTGGACCTCCGACAAGCTCGCGCTCGCCGCGTCCGGGGCGAAGATCGTGTCCCGCGAGGACGCACCGGAGCTGCACGCCATGGTCGAGCGCCTCTGCGCCATGGCCGATCTCCCGAAGCCGCGGATCGCGGTCGTCGACTCCGACGTCCCGAACGCGTTCGCGACAGGGCGGAACCCGAAGCACGCCGCCGTCGCCGTGACGACCGGACTCTGGCGCCGGCTCGACCCGCCGGAGATCGAGGGCGTGCTGGCGCACGAGCTCTCGCACATCGCGAACCGCGACGTGCTCGTGATGACGGTTGCGAGCTTCTTCGCGATGCTCGCCGCCATGCTGACCCGCTTCGGTCTCTACGCCGGCATGTTCGGAGGGTTCGGCGGCGGCGGAGGCCGCGGGCGCGGCAACAACAACCAGGTGCCCGTCTGGCTGATCGTGATGGTCGTCTCGGTCGTCGTCTATGCGATCAGCTTCGTCCTGATCCGGACGATCTCGCGCTACCGCGAGTACGCCGCCGACCGCGGCTCGGCGGTGATCACCGGCGCCCCCGAGAACCTGATGAGCGCACTGCAGAAGATCGCGAGCGGCATCACCCAGATTCCGCAGCGCGACCTGCGCGAGGTGGCCGGCATGAACGCGTTCTTCATCGTGCCGACGAACTGGCGCTCGCAGATGGGCGAGCTCTTCATGGATCATCCGCCGATGGAGAAGCGCCTCGCGGCCCTCGCGGCGATCGCCCGCGAGATGGGCCGCTCGGTTTCCTAGTGCCCGCTTCGCGCGTGACGCTGTGCTTTCCGCTCGCTCGGCAAGCGAACCGGCGTACGCCGGTTCGCGCGACGCCCGCTTGTCCGTGTGGCTCCGGCGAGAGCGCGGTCTCGCCTCCGCCGCGATGCGCGCTCGCCCGAGAGCGGTCGGCCGCCGCGACCGACATGCGCGGGCGCGGCTCACCACCGCCGAACGTCAAGACGAGCCGGCGTAGCCGGCCGCCTGCGAGCGAGCGGAAAGCAAGTGCGGCACCGCGCTTTGGCGCATGGCTCGACGCGAGCGCGAGCTGACAGATCGGCGCGTCGAAGAGGGCGAGCCACTTCGAGAGATCCGGCTCGATCGGCAGCTCCGGCTCGAGCTTCGCCTTCAGCTCCAGCTCGCGCGCGTTGTCCCGCTCCTGCTTGGAGCCCGCCGGGACGAACGGCCAGAACGTGCCCGTCTTGTAGCCGTAGATCCAGTAGACGGGCTCGGGGTCGCCGTCGAAACGGAAGGCGGCGGCGAGCAGCTGCCCACCGAAGCCCCGCGCCTGCAGCTCGGACGCGACCGCGTGCACGGCCGTCACCTGGTCCTCCAGATCGGGGTCACGGACGATCACCCACTCGAAGCCGAACGAGTCGGTCCGGCGGTCGAGCTTCGAGCCGGAGTCGGCGGCCACGCCCTCCAGCAGCTGCTCGACGTCGCGGTCGGCCTGCGTGAACTCTCCGGCGGAGAGCGGCTTGAAGACGATCGCGCCCGCGCCCGCGGTGTGCAGCCCGCACTGGACGTCGAGCGTCACCGCGGCGGTCGTGAGCGCGAACAGGCGCTCGCCGGCCGGCTCGGAGAGCTTCTTGCGGCCGAAGAGGATGTCGCCGAGCCGGGCTATTGCTCTGCCGCGTCCTCCGCCGGCTGCTCGGTCGTCTCGGCGGCCTCGGCGCCGCCGTCGCCGGCGGCGATCTCCTTCGTGCCGTCGCCTGCACCGACCTCGGCCTTGAGCTTCGCGAGCTCGTCGTCGACCTGCGACGAGGAGGAGATCTGCGCGAGCTCGCGGTCGAGCTGCGTCTGGTCGCCTGCGGTGAAGTCCTCGAGCGCGCCGGAGGCGGTCAGCTCGTCGATCGCCGACGCGCGCGCCTGGAGCTCTTCCGTCTTGTCCTTCGCGCGCTGGATCGCGAGGCCCGTGTCGGACATGTGCTCGCCGATTCCGGTCGCCGCCTCGCCGATGCGCACCTGCGCCTCGGCAGCCGAGTACTGCGCCTTGAGGACCTCCTTCTGCGACCGGAACGACTCGACGCGCGTCTCCAGAACCCCCTGGGACTCGACGAGCTTCTGCTGCTGGTCCGCGAGCTGCTGCACCTGCGCGTCGAGGCCCTGCAGCTGCTGCTGCGTGGCCGCCTTGCGCTCGAGCGCCTGCCGCGCGAGATCCTCGCGGTTCGCGGCCACCGCCTGGCGGGCCTGCGTCTCGAGCTTGACGACGTTCTGCTCGAGCTTCTGGGTCTGGATCTCGAGGCGCTTCTTCGCCGTCACGACGTCCGCGACGCCGCGCTTGACGTTCTGGAGCTGCTCCTGCATCTGCTCGTACGAGTAGTCGAGCGTCTCGGTCGGGTTCTCCGCCCGGTTCAGCAGCTTCGAGAACTTCGCCTTGACGATGAGCGACGCGCGTGACGTCAGGCCGGCCATCGATCCTCCTCGTCGGTCGTTCCGGTTAGCCTAGCGCCATGCTCGTCGCACGGAGCATGCATCCCGACTGGCTCTCGAACGCGTACGCGATCGCGGACCGCGAAGGAGGCTCGGCGGTCTTCGTCGACTCGGGTGCCGATCTCGCCCCGCTCGTCGCCGCCGTCGAGCGTTGGGCTGCGACGCCGGCAGCGATCCTGCGCACGCATGCTCACCACGACCACGTCGAGCACGAAGACGAGCTCGCGGCTCGCTACGGGATCCCGGTGGTCGCGGAGCCCGGCGCCTGGGGGTGGGGCGCACTGCGTGCGCGGGGGATCGCGACGCCGGGGCACTCCGACGACATGGTGGCCTTCGTCCTCGACGAGGAGGCGGTGCTGACCGGCGACACGCTGTTCAAGGATGCGGTCGGCGGCGGCGATCTCGAGGCGATCCGGAGGGCCGTGTTGGACGTGTTCCTCCTGCTTCCGGACGGAATGCGCGTCCTTCCCGGGCACACGGACGAGACGACGATCGGCCGTGAGCGCGAGCACAACCCGTTCGTGCGGGTGTGGACAGGCGCCGAGCCGGAGGGGACGGAGCGAGTGCGGGTCGGCGGGCGCGACGCAACCCTTGTCGTCTGGTCGCCCGACTACGACGGCAAGGGCAAGGCCTGGGTGCGGTTCGACGACGGCTCGGACGCCATCGTCGGCGGCTCCCGCGTCGAGCGGCACTGAGAACGCCGCGCCCGAGAGCCATGCATCGAACGTAGACCACGGGTAATCGTCGCGACGTGGTCGACCGGCGGCCGCCCCGACCGCCGCCCGTGCAGTGCTTTCCCGCAGCGGCTCCGCGGTCTACTACGGGGCGGCTTCCGCTGGCTGCGTCGATACGCGGTGTATGCAATTCACTTCGACCCGGCCGGTTCGGCTGGGGCGAGAGACCGAGCGCGATCGGGAGGAGCGAGCGCGCTTCGTACGCATGTCTGCGGCCGGGGTGATCATGCTCGGCGTCTTTGCCGGGGCGATCGGCAGCGGGCTGGGCGGCCCGACGGTCGTGCGCTACGTGGACGACCTCGCGACGGTCGCCGCGGCGCTGGCTGCGACCGTGCTGTGCGTCGCGGCGGCAGGCAGGCACAGTGGCCGGCTGCGCCTGTTCTGGCGACTGCTCGCGGCGGCGTCGGCTTCCTGGTCCGTGGGCGAGCTGGTCTGGGCGTTCTACGACCTCGTCCTGCCCGGTCCGGTGCCGGTCCCGTCCTGGGCGGACGCCGGGTATCTCGCCGCGGTTCCCCTGGCCGCGGCGGCGCTGCTGACGCATCCTGCTCTGCGCGGCAGGGCGGTCGGCAAGACGCGCTCCGTCCTCGATGGTCTCGCGATCGCGGCGGCGCTGTTCTTCATCGCGTGGACGCTGCTCGTCGAACCTCTCTGGCGTTCGACCGACCTGACCACGCTCGGCGGGCTCGTCGCTCTCGCCTACCCGTTGGGAGATGTGGTCGTCGTCTTCCTGATCGTGCTCGTCATTCGCGGCTTGACCAGCCGCGATCGTCTCGATCTCTGGTGCCTTCTCATCGGCCTGCTCGCCATGACCCTCGGCGACGTCGTCTACGGCTACCTCACCGAGGTCGCGGGTTACGCCACCGGCAACCTGATCGATGCAGCCTGGGTCGGCGCGTACCTCGCCATCGCCGCCGCCGCCTACGCATCCAGACCCCGTCTCGAGACCGAGCCCGTGCGCGAGCCGCCGACGCTCGCGGTCGCCGCGCTCGTCGCACCCTTCGTGCCCGTGCTCGCCGCCCTGGGCCTCGCTGCGATCCAGATCGACCTCGGACACCGCCCCGACCGTGTCGCCTGGACGACCGCCGTTCTTCTCGTGGTCATCGTCCTTCTCCGCCAAGCGATGCTGGTGATCGATCTCCGCGCTCCCGGTCCCCGCACGCAGTTCGCTCATCGGCTCGTCACCGCCGCCGGCTCGCCGGGCGGAGACCGTCGAGCCGATCCGTGGCCTTCCCACCGGAGGCCTCTGTGAACAGCTACCGCGCGACCGGCGGGCTGGTTCGCCCACCCATGTCACCGTTGCGCCCCGGTCTCCACGCTGGCAAGGGGCGGCGGGACTCCGACGCGCTCGTCGTGGGTGTCCTGACGGTGATGGCCACCGCCATCGCGCTCTACGATCTCGTGCTGCTGGCGCTCAACTTCCACTAGCGCCGCGGCCGCGCTTTCATCGGTCCGAATCAGCTGCTGGTGAGACGATCGCGGCTCCCGAGAAGCTCGGCGTCGGCGCGGCCGATCAGGTCTTCGAGTTGGTCGTCGGGTTCGAGCGTCGCGAGCCCGAAGCTGATCGAGTGGTGCTCGTCCGCGGCCCGGAGTGTCGCGGCGATCGCCTCCAGCCGCTTCCGGGCGGCGGGGAGGGCGACGTCGGGCATCGCGCAGAGGAACTCGTCGCCGCCGAAGCGGACGACGACGTCGTAGGGCCGAACGTTGGCTCGCAGGACGGTGACGACTTGGCGCAGCAGACGGTCGCCCTCGGCGTGGCCCTGGTGGTCGTTGACGCTCTTGAGGCCGTCGACGTCGATGAACGCGAGTGCCAGAGCGCTGCTGGCCCTGTGACTGCGCTCGATCTCCCGGGCGATGCCGTCCAGGCCCTCCTTGCGCGTCCGGGCGCCCGTCAGCTCGTCGGTTGCTGCACGCTTTAGTGCGTCCTCTGCCCGTGCGCGATGCTCGTCTGCCTTGCGACGGTCGGTCGCCGCCAACGCTCGCTCGCGGGAAGCACGGTCCCGGTCGGCCGCCGCGCGCGCCCGATCCTCGGCAGCACGGGCCCGGTCGGCGGCCGCGCGCGCACGTGCGAGATCGGCACGCCTCTGGAGATCGACAGGCAAGGCCTCGACAGCGGATCGTTCGGCCTCGTCGTGCTCTGCGGCAAGCCGATCGCGCTCCTCGGCCTGACGGTCTCGCTCGGCGGCGAGGCGGTCACGCTCGGCCGCCGTCTCGTCGCGCATTTGCGCCACGTCCTTCCGTTCGAGGGTCGTCTGCTTACGGAGCTGAGCCGTCTCGTCGTGGGTTTGCCGGTCACCGCCCGCCGCCAGGTCTGCATCCGAGGCAATCTGATCCCGGTCGGAACTTTGCTGATCGCGGTCGCTCGCCGACTGATCGTGGTCGGACCACGTCTGATCGAGGTCGGCAGCGTTCTGGTCGGCTTCCTCGAGCGACCGCTCGCGATCGTCGAGTGCTGGACGATCCGGCTCGACCAATCCAGAACCTCCGCAGGTTGGACATGGTGTCAACTCCGACACGATTCTCACCTCCTCGCCGTCAGCAGCTAAGCCACCGTTGGCGTGGACCATGGCGACTGCCTGCTCGGTTGAGGGCGGCGGTATTTATGCCATTTGCCACGTGATTATGCCAATTGTCCCTCCCGGCGACATTGGCGGTAACTACTGACTCTCGCGAACACCGGACACGGCGCCGGCTGGGTGAGCGAGGGGCCCGCCCGTGGGGGCGAGGGCCCCGGCCTGTCCCGATCGGACACGTCTGATTCAGCCGCTAACGTCGTCTGCGATGCGCCTGATCGTCGCCCGCTGCGAGGTCACCTATTCCGGACGCAGCTCGACCTACCTGCCCGAGGCCGTGCGTCTCCTGATGATCAGGGCCGACGGCACGTGCATGATCTGGGACGACGGCGGGCGGTCACAGGTCAAGCCGCTGAACTGGATGACGGCGCCGACTTTCGTGGTCGACGAGGGAGACCGGCTCGTCGTGACGAAGCCGAAGACCGAGGACGTCCTCGAGATCCGGCTCGTCGAGGTGCTGAGCGACGTCATCCACGACATGGGGGAGTCCGCGGCGCTGCAGAAGGACGGCGTCGAACGCGACCTCCAGGAAGAGCTCGCGGCGTCGCCCGGAGCGCTCGGCGAGGAACTCGTGCTCGTCCGCCGCGAGTGGCAGACCGAGATCGGGCCGGTCGACCTCATGTGCACCGACCCCGGGGGAGACTGGGTCGCCGTGGAGATCAAGCGAGTCGGCACGATCGACGCGGTCGAGCAGCTCACGCGCTACCTCGAGTTCATTCGCCGTGACCCGGCGAAGGACGGCTGCCGCGGGATCCTCGCAGCCCAGGTCGTGAAGCCGCAGGCGGTCGCGCTCGCCGAGTCGCGGGGACTGCGCTGCGTCGTGGTCGACCTCGCCGTCCTGCGCGGTGAGCGCGAGCCGGACCTCACGCTCTTCGCCGCCTGAGATCAGGTGACCGCGGCGACCGCTGCCGCGACGCCCGCGCTGAGCCCGTCCGGGTGCTGGTAGGCGGCGGAGCCGAGCAGGAGCATGACGCCGTCCGCGACGCCCGCACGTTCGAGCTGCTCGGCCGCGTTGCTCGCGCCAACGCCTCCGCCGACGACGGCCGTCGCCGCGCGGACGCCGAGCCGGCGGCGGCAGGCGGCGATCTGCTCGCGCACCTCGTCGTCGCTGTCGAAGGTGCGGGGAGAGAACGAGCCGACCTGGACGTAGTCGGCGCCGAGGAGCCGCGTCAGCTCGGCCAGCACCTGCGCCGAGACCGAGACGGAGCCACCGCGCCGCAGGAACGACGAGCCGACCCGATGCACGAAGAGCGGTACCCCGAGCCCGGCGTCGCGCAGCGCACGGATCGAGCCGAGCCCTTGGAGGAATGCGTTCACCATCAATGCGCGCGCCCCGGCCGCCACCGCTTCCTCGGCGCGCGCCAGCAGTCCCTCGGAGGGCCCCGTCACGTTCGGTGCGTAGCGGACGTGCGGCGGAAGCCGTTCGCTCACGGCGCGCACGCGCTCGACGAGCGGCGAGTAGGGCGGGCTCGCCATCAGCTCGTCGTCCTTGACGAAGGTGGCGCCGCCGGCCGCCAGCTCGGCGGCGACCGCGGCAGCCTCGGCCGGCGTGAGCCCGAGCGCCGGCTTGACGATGGCGCCGACTGCGACTCCCGGCTCGGCGCCGAACGCAGGCCCGGGAAACCCGTCTGGCCAGTCGACGTCGAGGAGACGGCACGAGTCGAAGTCGCCGCGGTCGGCCCACTCGCCGGCGACGCAGGTGGCGAGCAGTTGCTCTGCGCCAAGCTCGCCGTCGAGAGCCGGGAAGTCGACGGTGACGCGCTCTCCGTCAACCGTGATCACACGCGCGCGGACGTGCTCGGGACCGTCCGGCAGGCTGACCGACTGGAGGACGGCGAGCGTCTCCGCCCATTTCGGCGGCCGCAACTCGTAGGTCGCCTGCATGTGCGTATGGTAGGTCCGATCCGCAGATCGCGAGGAGGGAAGACGTGGCCGTGAAGCTCCACCGCTGCTCGGTCGGGTGGCTGAAGAACACGAGCCAACCCTGCTGTACCGCGAGGAGTCGAAGGACAGGAGCGGACGATCCGCGAGGGTCGCCTGACGGAGCTCGACGAGCCCGAAGCGGGAGGAGCGGAGGTACACTAGGCCGCCGCGGGGCTATAGCTCAGCTGGGAGAGCGCCTGGATCGCACCCAGGAGGTCGTCGGTTCGAGTCCGACTAGCTCCACCAAGAGTGGACAGGTACGAACCCCCCGTCCTTCTTGTGGGCGGGGGGCTTGCTGCCCTGGATGGGGGCACCTCGACACACCTCACTCCATATCGGCGGCGAGCTGTCTCCCGCGGAAATCGACGAGCGCGACCGCGTGGAAGCGGCTAGGGTGGGGCAAGAGCGCTCGGAGGACGCATGGCGACGAAGAAACAGAAGGCGCGTGCTGCGGCGGCGGGCAAGGACCTGCCGGCAAAGCCGAAGCCGAAGAAGAAGACTTCACGCGGGAAGTAACCGCGCCGCGGTCGCGGGACGGGGCTCTCCGGGTGGGGGTGCTCGCTCCGATCGCGTGGCGGGTGCCGCCGCGTCACTACGGGCCGTGGGAGCAGTTCGCGTCGCTCCTGACGGAGGGCCTGGTCGAGCGCGGGGTCGACGTCACGCTGTTCGCGACCGCCGACTCGGTCACGCGGGCACGTCTGGTGGGGACTGCGCCGACAGGGTACGCCGAGGATCCGACGCTGGACGCGAAGGTCTGGGAGGCACTGCACATCGCAGCTGCCTTCGAGCGGGCCGGCGAGTTCGATCTGATCCACAACAGCTTCGACTTTCTGCCGCTCAGCTACAGCCGCCTGGTCGACACACCGGTCGTGACGACGATCCACGGCTTCTCCTCGGAGCGGATCGTGCCCGTCTACGAGCGGTACAACGACGTCGGCCACTACGTCGCGATCAGCAACGCCGACCGGCACGGCGAGTCTCGATTACGCCGCGACGATTCATCACGGGATCGAGATGGGGGAGTTCGCAGCTGGGCGCGGGGAAAGGCGGCTACCTCCTCTTCTTCGGGAGGATCCATCCCGACAAGGGCACCGTAGAGGCGATCGACGTGGCCGAGCGCGCCGATGTCCCGCTGATCGTCGGCGGGATCGTCCAGGACGTGGAGTACTTCGACCGGCTCGTCGCGCCGCGGGTCGACGGGGAGCGCGTCCGCTACGTCGGCGCCGTCGGGTGCGACCGCAGGAGCGAGCTGCTCGGCGGGGCGCTCGCACTGCTCCACCTCGTCGACTTCGACGAGCCGTTCGGGTTCAGCGTCGTGGAGGCGATGGCGTGCGGCACGCCGGTGATCGCGCACGCGCGAGGATCCATGCGCGAGATCGTCCGCGACGGCGAGAACGGCTTCCTGGTCGCCTCGCTCGAAGAGGCCGTCGCCGCCGTCGCCGCGGCCGGCCCGCTCGACAGGCGGCGGGTGCGCCGATCGGTCGAGCAGCGCTTCGACGCCGGCCGCATGGTCGACGACTACCTGCGCCTCTATCGCGCGGTCGTCGAGAGCCACCGCTCGAGGGCGGCAGAAGGAGCGTCGAGGTACTGACTTCAGGTGCCGTCGGGCGCCGCGAGCACGACGTCGAGGACGTCGCGGAGTCGCGCGCTGGCGAGGCAGACGGAGCTGTCGGCGGCGCCGTAGTAGAGGCGAAGCTCGTCGGTTGCAGGGTCGTGGACGAGTCCGCAGGGAAAGACGACGTTGGGGACGTCGCCGCTGCGCTCGTAGGGTGCGAACGGCGCCAGGATCCAGCCGGGTAGCCGGCGGAGGACGCGGGTCGGCTCGTCGAGGTCGAGCAGGGCAAGGCCGACCCGATAGATGTCGCCGCCGACGGTCTCCTTGACGCCGTGGTAGACGAGCAGCCAGCCGTGCTCGGTGCGAAGCGGCGGCGGGCCTATGCCGATGCGCAGGGAGTCCCACCAGGCGCCGGCGCGCGGTTGGAGCACCTGCTCGGGCGCGCTCCAGCTGACGAGGTCGTCGGAGCGGGAGAGGAGGATCTCGCCGTGGGCGCCTCCGAACTGCGTCTTCGGGCGGTGCAGGAGCACCCAGCGCCCGCCGATCCGGTAGGGCAGGATGGCGGCGTTCTTGTCCTCGGGATGCCTGACGATCCCGTAGCGCTCGACCGACGTGAAGTCCTCGGTCGTCGCGAGGAAGACCGCCGGACCGGCAGGGCCGTAGGCGGTGCAGGTGATCACCCAGCGGCCGAGCTCGTCGACCCAGACGACGCGGGGGTCCTCGAAGCCCCACTGCTCGCTTGCGATCGCGTCCTCGGGGGCCAGCAGCGGCTCCGGATCGACGGCCCAGCCGTCGACGCCGTTCGCGGAACGGGCGACGGCGAGGTGCGAGATGCCTCTGCGATCCTCGACCCGCGTCAGCAGAACGGTCTCGCCGTCGACTGTGGCAGCGGCCGGGTTGAAGACGGCGTTGACGGGATAGGGCCAGCCCTCGGCGGTGAGGATCGGGTTGCCGGCGTGCCGCTGGAAGAGCTCGGGCTCGGTCACGCCGCCGCCGGCTGGAGCGCGTGCTCGCGCACTGCTGCGCGGACGCCTGCGGCGTCGAGGAGGAGCGCGGCACGATGGAAGGCGAGCGTCGACTCGGCGCCCTCGTTCTGATTGAGCGCCTCGTTGCCGAGCCCGTCGCTGCAGCCGCCGGTCGCGAAGTCGTACAGCGGCTTCTGCAGGTCGTTGCGGCCGAGGAACCACTCGAAGGCGCGGGTCGCGCGAACTCCGTGCTCGGCCTTCCCCGTGATCGCGAAGGCGGTCAGCTCGGCCTCGACCAGAGCGGCGGCATCGAGCGGCTGTTCGTCGCCGGTGCCCGCCGCCGGCTCGTCCCTGCGCCGGCCGCGGTGGCCGGAGAGGTGCAGCACCTCGTCGGGCAGGCCGGACTCGTCGCCGAGCCAGCGGAGCGACTCGAGCCCGAGCTCGGACAGGTCGTCGCGGTGGAGCGCGACCCCGCCGCCGATCAGCGCCTGCGAGAGGCGCGCGTTGTCGTAGCTGAGCTCGTGCTCGAACCAGCACCAGCCTTCCGCGGCGGTGCTGCGGTAGGCATCGGCGAGCTGTTCGACGAGCCGCTCGAGCAGACGCCGGGCCTCCGGCTCGAGCCGGTCGGCGTCGAGCCGAGACAGGCCGAGCACCGTATAGGCGGCGGTGCGCAGCGAGACCTCTCCTGCGAGCGCACCGACGAGCCGCGCGAGCAGGTCGCGCACCGGGACGACGAGGGCGGGGATCCAGGCGGTCGCGAGGATCTCGCCGAGCGCCCACACCGAGCGGCCGACGTGGTCGCCGACGTGCGGCTCGTCGAGCCAGCGACGGTCGTAGCCCATGAAGTTGCGCATACCCTCGTCGCCGGTGGCCGCGGAGAGGAAGGCGAGCGCCCGGTAGAGGATCGAGGTCCAGGGCCGCTCGTCGCCGCGCCGTGCGAGCGCGAGCGAGACGACTGCGAGGCGGGCGACGTCGTCGACGCAGTAGCCGCTGTCGCGGTTGGGGATGATCCCGTGTGCGTGCTGCACGATTCCGACGTCGTCGACGAGCGTGAGCAGGTGGTCGCTGCGCAGGTCGGCCAGCTGGAGGTCGGCGACGCCCGAGGGCCGGCGCCGGGGTGCGAACGCGTGCGCCTCGCGCAGCACGATGGCGGTTGTATCGGCCACCGACGGCCAGGCGAGTGCGGAACCGATCCGGCGGGCCTCGGCCCGCGCCGCGGAGAGCGCCTCCGGGTGCTCGATGTAGTCGCAGACTGCGGCTGCGAGCGCGGCGGGATCGTCGAAGGGCACCAGTCGGCCGGCGCCCGAGGCGAGCATGTCCTGCGCGTGCCAGTACGGAGTCGAGACGACGCCGCAGCCGGCCGCGATCGCGAAGGTGAGCGCACCGGACGCGATCTGCTCCCGGCCGTGATAGGGAGTCACGAAGAGATCGGTTGCGGCGAGCAGGTCCGAGAGCTCCTCGATTGCGAGGAAGCGGTCGTCGAACTCCACGTGATGGCCGAGACCGAGCTCGAGCACGCGGCGCTCGAGCATCAACCGGTACTGCTCGCCCTCCCGGCGCGCGACGTCGGGATGCGTGCGGCCGGCGATCACGTACACGGTCTCCGGGTGCTGCTCGACGATCGCGGGCAGAGCGTCGATCACGGTCTCCAGGCCCTTGCCGGGCGAGATCAGCCCGAAGGTGGAGAGCAGGAAGCGGTCGCCCTCGGCGGCGTAGCCGCCCGAGACGGGCCCGTCGGGCTCGCTCGCCGCACGGGCGGTGAGACGGGTCGGCGCTCCGTGAGGGACGACGCGCACCTTCTCCTCGGGGCAGGCGCCCGAGGCGACGAGGAGCCGCAGTGCCGTCTCCGTCATCACGATCACCAGCTCGGCCTCGCCGCACAGCTCGGTGAGCACCTCTGCCTGATGCTGGTGTCGGCTCCGAGAGCACCGTGTGCAAGGTGACCACGAGCGGCTGGGGCAGGTTTCGAGCGAACGAGAGCACGTACTCGCCGTCGGCTCCCCCGAAGATCCCGTACTCGTGCTGGAGCAACACGACGTCGACGTCGAGCCGCCCCAGCATCCGCGCGGTGCGGACATAGTCGCCGCGAACAGCCTGCGCGATCGTCGCGAGCAGCCCTCGCCGCTGGGGGCTCGACGGCTCGTTCACCACGGCCACGAGATCGGCGCGCTCGATGTCGGGTACCCCGAGCAGCGTCGCCCGGAGGTCGGCCGCGAACGTGCCGATCCCGCAGGCCCGCGGCGGGTAGGTGGAGACGATTGCCGTGCGCACGGCGCCGAGGGCTACGGCCGCACGCGAACGGCTGCCGGAAGCAGGTTCATCCGCTGCGGCTCCTGCAGGCCGCCGCGGACGGACGTCCTCTTCCCGAACGTTCCGTTGGTCGCCGCGCGTAGCCGGTCGAGCACACGCCTCAGGCTCTTCCTCATCAGGTCGCTCCCTCCTGCGACTCCCCCGAAACGGCAAGCGGCGGGCTCGTGTGGGAGTCAGAACACGGGGACGCTAAGCCCAGCGTAGCGCAAGGACCGATTCGCACGAACGCCTCCGCGCTCACAGCAGGAGCGCACCGACCCACCCGGCCGGACGCTCGGGGCGGGTACGGCTGCGGCGGATGCGGAGGCGGCAACGTGGGCCTATGATCGCTGCATGAGCGAGTGCCGGCTCATTCGCGGCGGGGCCGGCTTCCACGGCAAGCAGGGCCTCGACTACTTCTCGGGTATCTCGGCCGAGAGCGCGGGCGCGAAGGCGATCTGCATGCATCTGCTCGAGATGCCTCCGGGCGCGAGCGCGAAGCCGCACTATCACGAGGCACACGAGACCGCGATTTTCGCTCTCGAGGGAACGGCCGAGATGCGCCACGGACCGAGCCTGGAGCACGTGATGCGGATCGAGCCCGGCGATTTCGTCTACATCCCGCCCGGTGTGCCGCACCAGCCGTACAACCCGACCGAACGGCCGGTTCGCGCCGTCATCGCCCGCACCGACCCGAACGAGCAGGAGAGCGTCGTCCTGCTCGATGATGTGGAAACGGCCTGAGGTCACCCGGGGCTGCCGACGCCGATCAGGCGACCATCGCCAGAACGCATGGTGGTTGGCCTAGCGGGAAGTGGTGACGACCTCGCGGAGCCGGACTCGCCGGCCCGTGCGGAGCACCGCCTTGCGGTAGATGCTCGTGGCGAGCCTCGCGACGCCGACCGTGCAGAGGACGCTGACTGCCGCCGAGGCGGTGAACTCCCACCAGGTGACCGCTCCGAGTCCGACGAGGGCCGGCATGGCGAAGGGGGCGGTCGGCGGCAGGTAGGCGAGGACCCGGAAGAAGGTGGACGGGTTCCCGGAGCCGATCGTGGTGAGGGCCATGATGTAGCCGAAGACGACGGGGATGCTCAGCGGGAGAGCGAGACTCTGTACCTGGTCCTGGCGCTCGGTCATCGAGCCCGCGGCAGCGTAGAGCCAGCAGTAGAAGGCATAGCCGAGCAGCAGCCACAGCAGGGTGGCGGCGAGGAGGAGGGGAGCCGTGCCGTGCAGCAAGGTCGAGCCCACGGCTTCGGCCGAGACCGAGGGCGAACGCGACGGTCAGGGCCGCCTGGGAGAAGACGACGAGTCCGATCCCGAGCACCTTCCCGCCGAGGAGTTGAGCGGGACGGACGGTGGCCAGCAGCACCTCGACCACCCGGCTCGACTTCTCCTCCATCACGCCGAGCAGCGTCCACGTGTTGTACTGGGTGAGTATCAGGAGCATCAGGATCAGGCCGATCGTCGAGGTCGATTGCGTCGTCTGCCTGGTCGGCCCCGGTTGCAGGCTCGTCACCGGCAGCGGTCTGGCGTGGGCGAGCTGCTCGGCCTGAGAGGGCGTGATGCCGGAGGCCGCGACCGCCGCCTCCAGGCCGAGCGTCTTGGAGACCGCTCGAGCGAGCTGGGCCGTCTCCGAGCGGTCGGTGGCGGCGACCGCCTTGTTCACGACGAGCCGACGGGTGCCGACGATTGCCAGCTTGACGCGACCCGAGCGGAGATCGCCCCGGGCGTCGTCGAGGCTCGCCTCGTGGACGAAGCGGGCGGTGGTTCCGACGCTCGTGGCAGCCGAGAGCACGGCCCCTCTCGCGGAGGCGGGCAGCGCGCCGACGATTCCGACCGAGGTGGTGTGTGTGCTCCGCCTGAGGACGGGGATCACGATCGCGGCTGCGACTCCCGCCAGGATCAGCAGCGTCCCGGCGCAGAACAGCCTGCCGTGGACTCGCTGGCGCGGACCTCGCGCAGCGCCACCAGGCCGGTCTCGCTCCGGCCGAGGATCGAAGCGCACCCGCGCCCGCGGCGGTCTCGCGCGAGCCGCCCGCCGTCTCTCCGACGGCGGGCCTTCAGCCACAGCCGCAGTGCGATGTACGCCGCGGCCGCCGCGAGGATGAAGACCGGCGCGCTCACGCGAGCGCTTCCCGGAAGACCTCGGAGAGCCGGCGGCGCTCGAAGGAGAACGTCGTCACACGGCCCGCTGCCATGGCCGCCTGCAGCACGGAGTCGCTGTCGACCGACGGGTCGAGGACGAGCCTGACCGCACCCCGGTCGATCTCCGACACGACGACACCCGGTAGCTGCCGGGCCCAGGCGCCTTCCCGGTCCCCGTCGACGCGCACCACCAGACGCCGCGGCCCGCTGGTGAGGAGGTCGTCGACCTTCCCGGTGGCCACGAGCGCGGCCGTGGTCGATGATCGTGACCGCCTCGCAGAGATCCTCGACGAGGTCGAGCTGATGGCTGGAGAAGAGCACGCAGCAACCGGCCCGCGCCTGGTCGACGAGCACCTGGCCGATGGCGTCGATTCCCGCCGGGTCGAGCCCGGCCAGCGGCTCGTCGAGCACGAGCAGCTCCGGGCCGTGAACCAAGGCGGCGGCAAGCTGGACCCGCTGCTGGTTTCCGTGCGAGAGCGCCTCGACCTTGCTGTCGATCCTGTCTGCGATCTCGAGCCGTTCGAGCCATGCCGCCGTCGCCGCCGACGCAGCGGGTGCCGTCATCCCGTGCAGCCTGCCGAGATACTCGAGCTGCTCGCCGACGAGCATGCCCGGGTAGAGTCCGCGTTCCTCCGGCATGTAGCCGAAGCGGCGACGCTCCGACGGGCCGACCGGGACGCCGTTCCAGCTGACCGTTCCGGCATCCAGGTCGGTGAGCCCGAAGACGGCCCGCATCGTGGTCGTCTTGCCGGCGCCGTTCGGGCCCAGGAAGCCCACGACCTGACCTGCGGGAACCGAGAACGAGAGGTCGTCGAGCGCGGTGAGGGCGCCGAACCGGCGACGCAGCCCTTCGAGCTCCAGTAGACGGGCGCTCGACCCCGGGTCGGCTTCCGCGCTCACCGGGCCGGGGAAGGTGCGCTCGCGTGCATGCACGCATCCTGCCGGTCGGGCGACGTGCCCGCGCTTACGCCGTCGCCTGGACTGCCTGCAGCCTCCGGGCGACCTCCCGAAGGACGGCGACGGCGATCGCCGGCTCGGTGTGGAGCAGCTTCAGGAACCGCGACCGGCCGATCGTCAGGCACACGACCGGCGTACCGGCGACGACCGTCGCCCCTCTCGGCCCCTCGTCGAGCAGCGCCAGCTCGCCGAAGAAGCTGCCGATACCCAGAGGTGATCGGCGGCAGGCCGCGCCGGATGACCGAGACCTCGCCGTCGAGGACGACGTACAGCATGTCGCCGGGTTCCCCGGCACGGACGATCGAGGCCCCTTCGTGAAACCTCCTGATGCGTCCCTGGCCGGCGACCTTGCGGAGATGCCTGTGGTTGAGATTCGCGAACAGCGGGACGTCGGCCAGCACGTTCGCCCACTCACGGGCGTCCGTCGGAAGGTCGGCCGGCGTCGCGGCGGACGCCTTCGGTAGGGGTGTCAGGCGGGGCATCCAGACCTCCGGGAGCGGGTGGCGGACACGATATGCCATTCGCGCGCGGGAATCCTCCCGCCGGTTCGTTGTCGGCGCCTCGACTCGCTCGCGCATACTACGATTGGCCCTCAGCTTTCGGATCCGAAGACACGGAGGAGTTCCTTTGACGATCACCGACCTGCCGGGAAGCTCGAGCGACCATGGCATCGATCCCGCCGGGAACGTGTACCGGAACCCGTCCGTCGCGCAGCTCTACACCGACGCGCTGTTGCGCAGCGAGGCGGTGCTCGCCGAGGGTGGGCCGCTCGTCGTCGACACCGGCCGCTTCACGGGTCGCTCGCCGAAGGACAAGTTCGTCGTCCGCGAGCCCGGTTCGGAGGATCGCATCTGGTGGGGCGACGTCAACAACGCGCTCTCGGAGGAGCACTTCGAGCAGCTGCGGGAGAGGGTCGTCCACCACCTCGAGCTGGGCGACGTCTACCTCGTCGACGCCTACGCCGGAGCCGATCCCGCGCATCGGATCGCCGTCCGCGTCGTCACACCGCACCCGTACCACGCGCTCTTCGCAAAGATCATGTTCATCCCGCCGTCGCCCGAGGAGCTCGCCGCCTTCCGGCCGGACGTCGTCGTCTACCACTGTCCCGAGGTCGAGTCGGATCCTGCGGAGGACGGAACCCGCAGCCGCACCTTCATCGTGCTCCATCCCTCGCAGGGCGAAGTGCTGATCGGCGGCACCTTCTACGCCGGCGAGATCAAGAAGTCGATCTTCACGGTGATGAACGACCGGCTTCCGCTCGAGGGCGTGATGCCGATGCACTGCTCCGCCAACGTCTCGCAGGACGGAGAGAGCGTCGCCGTCTTCTTCGGTCTCTCCGGAACCGGCAAGACGACGCTCTCGGCGGATCCGGAGCGGTTCCTGATCGGCGACGACGAGCACGGCTGGGGCGACGACGGCATCTTCAACTTCGAGGGCGGCTGCTACGCGAAGACGATCCGACTCTCGGCAGAGGCCGAGCCGGAGATCTGGAAGGCGGCGCACAGCTTCGGAACGATCCTCGAGAACGTCGTCGTCGACTCGCGCGGCCGGCTCGACCTCGACGACGAGACGAAGACCGAGAATACGCGGGCCGCCTACACCCTCGAGCAGATCGCGAACGCACTTCCCGCAAAGCGGGCCGGGCACCCGCGGTCGGTGATCTTCCTCGCCGCCGACGCGTTCGGCGTGCTACCGCCGATCGCCCGCCTCGACCGTGAGCAGGCGCTCTTCTACTTCCTCTCGGGGTACACGTCGAAGCTCGCCGGCACGGAGATCGGGGTCACGGACCCCCAGCCGACCTTCTCCACCTGCTTCGGTGCGCCGTTCCTGCCGCAGTCGCCGACCGTCTACGCGGAGCTGCTCGGGCAGAAGATCGACCGTCACGGCGCGTCGGTCTGGCTGATCAACACCGGCTGGACCGGTGGGCCCTTCGGGGAGGGCCGGCGCATGCCGATCGCCGCGACGCGCGCGCTCCTGCACGCTGTCCTCTCCGAGTCGCTCGACGGTGTCGACTACCGGGAGGATCCCGTCTTCGGCTTCCGTGTGCCGCTGGCCGCCCCCGGCGTGGACGCGTCGCTGCTCGACCCGCGGTCGACGTGGAGAGATCCGGAGGCCTACGACCGCAGGGCGCGCGAGCTGGCGCGAATGTTCCGTGACAACTTCGGCAAGCACGAGGACGCGCCTCCGGCGATCGTCGCTGCCGGGCCGCGGGTCTAGTAGCCGGAGCCCGGTCCCACGCGGCGCACGGGGCTCGAGCCGTATCCGGCGGCCGGCGGCCCTACCCCGGCTTGACAGCGGCCTTACGCTCGTCTCATCTCTCTCTTATCATCCGGGGTGACGCTGGACTCGTTGCAGCAGCGGCAATTCGGCTGAGCCATCGGGAGAGGCTGAGCCATCGGGAGAGGAAGCCGGCCATGACCAGGAAGCACAAGCTTGCACTCGTAAGTGCGGTTGTCCTCGGCCTCGCAGGAGCGGGTGCCGCGTTCGCGTCGGGCGGCGGCCGAGACCACGGCCCCGCATCCGCCTCGGTCGGACGCACGAGCCTCACCGCGCGGTGGGGCGGCGGCGCGCAAGGGTTTCTCGGCGCGCGCGGCTTCGGCCTCGGGTTCGGCTTCGGCTTCGGCTGGCTCGGGGGTGGCTTGCAGACGGCGTCGGATTACCTGGGTGTGTCGGTGTCGACGCTGATGGGTGACCTGCGGTCGGGGAAGTCGCTGGCCGACTCGGCGGGCGCGACGTCCGGGAAGTCGGAGAGCGGCCTGGTCGACGCGCTGGTGGCGAAGGCGAAGTCGCAGCTGGAGAAGGCGATGTCGGCCGGGAAGCTGTCGCAGGACCAGGTGACGAAGCTGGAGGCGAACCTCCAGGACGGCGTGAAGAAGCTCGTCGAGGCGAAGCGGCCGGCGCCGTCCGCGGCCCCGTCCGTGCCGAAGCCCGGCTTCGGCCTCGGGTTCGGCTTCGGCTGGCTCGGGGGTGGCTTGCAGACGGCGTCGGATTACCTGGGTGTGTCGGTGTCGACGCTGATGGGTGACCTGCGGTCGGGGAAGTCGCTGGCCGACGTGGCGGGCGCGACGTCCGGGAAGTCGGAGAGCGGCCTGGTCGACGCGCTGGTGGCGAAGGCGAAGTCGCAGCTGGAGAAGGCGATGTCGGCCGGGAAGCTGTCGCAGGACCAGGTGACGAAGCTGGAGGCGAACCTCCAGGACGGCGTGAAGAAGCTCGTCGAGGCGAAGCGGCCGGCGCCGTCCGCGGCCCCGTCCGTGCCGAAGCCCGGCTTCGGCCTCGGGTTCGGCTTCGGCTGGCTCGGGGGTGGCTTGCAGACGGCGTCGGATTACCTGGGTGTGTCGGTGTCGACGCTGATGGGTGACCTGCGGTCGGGGAAGTCGCTGGCCGACGTGGCGGGCGCGACGTCCGGGAAGTCGGAGAGCGGCCTGGTCGACGCGCTGGTGGCGAAGGCGAAGTCGCAGCTGGAGAAGGCGATGTCGGCCGGGAAGCTGTCGCAGGACCAGGTGACGAAGCTGGAGGCGAACCTCCAGGACGGCGTGAAGAAGCTCGTCGAGGCGAAGCGGCCGAAGCCTCAGCCTGGCAGTGGCAAGCGCGGGTTCGGGCGGGGGTTCGGCTTCGGGTTCGGCTTCGGCTTCGTTCCCCACGGCTGGGGCATTCGGCCAAGCGGCGGTGCCAACCCCTGAGCGCGACAACGCCTGACTGAACCGGGCTCTCAGGCCGCCGCGGCCACCGCGACCGCCGGCCGCGGTGCGGAGCGCCCGACCAGCAGCCGGTAGAAGGTCAGCCAGAGCACCGGGCCTGCGGCGAGCAGCGCGAGCACCGGGCCTCCGAGCCCCTGCAGGTCGCTGCCGACGAGCAGCGCATGGCCGAGCGACAGGGCGAAGGCGCCGAAGCTCGCGTAGTGCAGCCTCCGCCAGCCCTTCTGGCCGATCCACTTCCGTGCCCGGAACGACGCGGCGAGCGTCAGCGACAGCCAACCGGCGACGACGCCGGCGGCGATCGCGCCGGGCTTCCACGGTGCGGCGAACGGCACGAGCGCCGCCGCGACGCCGAAGTGGAGCACGGGGTCGAGCAGCACGGCGCCGACGTGGAGCCCGAGCATCCCGAGGCCGACCCAGACGAGCGTCCGGTGCCAGGCGAGCAATCCCTTCTGGCGGCGCGGACCGAGCAGGCGCGTGCTCATCCCGAGCCCGAGCCAGACGGAGAGCGTCAGCAGCCCGAAGGCGACGAGGCCGGCGGCCCGCGCGACGAGCCAGGCGATCGGCAGCGAGGCGCCGATCATGCCGCCCTCACGAGGAAGCGGGTGCGGGCGAGGGACAGGGGGCCGAACGTCTGCGGCTCGCCCGCGGCGGGCACGAAGAGCGCAGCGAGCCGCGTGCGGCCCGACACGTAGGCGGCTGCGTCGTCCGCGACGAGCATCGCGAGCACGGTCGCGTGGATCTCGGCCTCGGCGGCGTCGGAAGCGACGACCGTCACCGCGAGCGGGCCCGGCCGCGCGGGTTCGCCGGTCGCGGCGTCGATCAGGTGATGGAGCGTCCCGCCTGGGCCGAAGCGCCTGATGTCGCGCCCCGACGTGGCGACACCGCCGGCGTCGAGGAGGAGGGTTCCGAGGGTGGAGCCGGGCCGACGCGGGTCGGCGACCGCGATCCGCCAGGGACCAGCCTCCGGTGTCGCGCCGCGGACCGCCAGGTCGCCGCCCAGGTCGACCAGGCCGCCGGGCAGGCCCGGCCACGCCTCGGCCATCGCGTCGAGCGCCCGCGAGGCGGCGTAGCCCTTGCCCACGCCGCCGAGGTCGACGGCCGCGCCGGGCTCCAGTCGCACGACACTCGCGTCGGCGTCGATCTCGATCTCCGCTCCGGCCCGCCAGCCGGCCGCCCGACGCGCCGGTCGCTCCTCGAGCTGCTCGAAGGAGCGATCGTATCCGGCTGCGACGAGCGCGGGGAGGATCGTGGGGTCGAAGCGACCGCCCGTGTCGTCTCGCGCCCGCACGGCGAGACGCAGTGATTCGGCGAGCCGCCGATCGACCTGCGTCCACTCGCCGCGGGCCTCGTTCAGGCGTGAGAGATCGCTCGCCGGGTCGAAGCGAGAGAGCGCCCGCTCGCAGGCAGCGACCTCGGCGATCGCGGCGGCGAGGGCCCGTCGGGCGCGGCCCCCGTCGCGGGATCCTGCGGTGACTGCGGCCGAGCATGCCGTCCCGACGGCGCGAAAATCCGTCCGTGCGAGCAGGGCGCTCATGGGACGACCCGGGAGGTCGAGGTGGTCGCGTGCGGTGCTCCGACGGCGCCGGGCTGGACGACGACGAGCTGTTGCTTGCCGTTCGCGCCCTTGACGACGAGGGTCTGCGCCGCGGCCTGCGGCGGCGGCGTGGCTGCGGGCCGGTGCGTCCATGCGAGGACGGCGACGATCGCGAGCATCGCCCAGACGGAGAGCACGGTTGCCCAGACGCGCTGCATCAGTCACCTTCCTCCCAGGTCGGCGCCGGCGCGGGCTGGGCCTGCACGACCGCAGCGGGTGCAGGCGCCGGAGCGGGGGACGAGGACGTGTGGTTCAGGCCGAGGATCGCCGCACCGCCGGTGAGGACGGTCGCCGCGAGCACGGCGGACAGGGAGAGTGCATGGCGATTGGTCATGGGGCCGTTCTACGCGGCCGGCGGTCAGGAGCGGGCGAGCGCACGGTGAGGATTCGGCCGGAAACGGCGAGGAATCGGTAAATGTCCGAGGGGCTATCGTCTTCGCCGTGGCCATCGGCGCGGACACCACGGGCTCGAACCAGCCGCCGCCGCTCGTCGGGCACGATCTCTTCGGGCAGAACCGACCCCTGGTCGAGGCGCTCGAGCGCGAAGGCGCCGGCTGGGCGGCCGGCCGTTGCGAGGCGTTCGCGACGGCGCTCGGCGGTCGGCCGCTCGAGTGGGGGCGCCTCGCCAACGAGCACCCTCCGCAGCTGCGTACCCACGATCGCTTCGGCGAGCGTGTCGACGAGGTCGAGTTCCACCCGGCGTGGCACGAGCTGATGCGTCTCTCGCTCGAGCACGGCGTGCACGCCCTCTCGTGGACCGAACCGTGCAGGGGCGCTCAGGTCGCCCGAGCCGCCCTCTTCTACCTCGCCTCCCAGGTCGAGGCCGGTCACGGCTGCCCCGTGTCGATGACGCATGCGGCGGTTCCCGCGCTGCGCGCCTCCGCGGCGAAGCTCGCCCGCATCTGGGAGCCGCTTCTCACGTCGTCCGACTACGACTTCCGGCTTCGCCCCGCGGCGGAGAAGCGCGGGGCGCTCTGCGGGATGGCGATGACCGAGCGGCAGGGCGGCTCCGACGTGCGCGCCAACACCACGGCTGCGCGGCCGATCGGCGACGGCGAGTACGAGCTCGACGGAGCCAAGTGGTTCTGCTCGGCACCGATGTCGGACGCCTTCCTCGTGCTCGCGCAGGCGGAGCGTGCTGGAAGCACCGGCAGCCGCTCGGGCGGTCTGTCCTGCTTTCTGCTGCCGCGCGTCCTGCCGGACGGGACGCGCAACGGCTTCCACGTCGACCGGCTGAAGGACAAGCTCGGCGACCGGTCGAACGCGTCCGGCGAGATCCGGCTCGAGTCCGCCCGGGCGCAGCTCGTCGGAGAGGAAGGACGCGGCGTCCGGGCGATCGTCGAGATGGTCGTCCACACCCGGCTCGATTGCGTGTTGGGGGCGGCTGCAGGTATGCGCCAGGCGGTCGAGCAGGCGACGCACCACACCGCGCATCGGGTCGCGTTCGGACAGGTGCTGGCCGACGCGCCGCTGATGCGAAACGTGCTCGCCGACCTCTGTCTCGAGTCCGAGGCGGCGACCGCCACGGCTCTCCGGCTCGCTCGTGCGTACGACCGGCGGGCGGCCGGCGACGAGCAGGAGGCGACATTCGCGCGGATCGCCACGGCGGTGGCGAAGTACTGGATCTGCAAGCGGGGCCCCGCGCATGCGGCGGAGGCGCTGGAGTGCCTCGGCGGCAACGGGTACGTCGAGGAGTCCGGGCTCCCACGCGTCTACCGGCAGCAGCCGCTGCTCTCGATCTGGGAAGGCTCGGGCAACGTCGTCTGCCTCGACGTCGTTCGCGCGGTCGAGCGCGAGCCTGGAACGGCCGATGCGCTGCTCGCGGAGATCCGCCTCGCCGACCATTCGGGGGCAACCGGGCTCGCCGAGCGCGCGCTGGCGGAGCTGGACGAGGCTCGTGCACGGTCGGCGGTCGAGCGGCTCGCGCTCGCGCTGCAGGCGTCGCTCCTGGTCCGGTACGCGCCGCCCGCGGTCGCGGATGCCTTCTGCGCCGCTCGGTTGAGCGGCGAGCAGCGTCTCGGCTACGGCGCGCTTCCCGCCCGAACGGAACTGGAGGCGATCGTCGATCGCCACCGGCCGCTGCCTCCTAACTGAAACGCGTTTCGGGCGTCTGACTGGAGCGAGGCACCATTCGATGCTGATTCCCGTTCCCCCGAGCGAATGCGTCCGCGCGTGCGAGGCGGCGTCGAGGCGACTGGACGGAGAGCTCTCCGAGCTCGAGGTCACGCGGCTCGACGCGCACCTGCGGCGCTGCCCTGCCTGCAGAGAGGTCGTCTCGGAGACGGCGGCGATCGTCGACCAGCTGCGGCGCGCGCCACTCGAGACGCCTGCGGCGTCGGCCTTCGAGCCGCGCCGTCGGCGGCCGGCCTCCATGCCGCGGCTCCAGGCCGCTGCGGCTGTGCTCGCGGTCGTCGCGGCGGGCAGCTCGTTCGCGCTCGGTCGAGTGGTGGCCCGGGAAGGCAGCACGCCCGCGCCGGCGACCGTGGCCACGCCGGCGGATCTCGGGAGCGCCCGTCAGGACGAGATCGAGCAGCATCTCCTCGCGCTTCTGCCGCGTCTCAGCGGGTCGCAGACGCCGCTGATCGGCAGCGCGGTCGCCCTCTGAGGCTTCCGCGGCCCTCGCCGGAGGGGACACGCCGCGAGGTGGCGTTTTGCCGCAGATCTAACTAAGCTACCGCGCCGTCGTCTAGGAGACGTAACGGGACGCCTTTCGAGGCGTAGGAGTGAGCAGGCGCCGCCGTATCCGCAGGGGCTCCCGGCGCAAACAAGACGGAGGGAATCGATGCACAGACGGATCTGGCTCCTCGCGGGAGCGGCGGTCGCCGTGCTGTTGGTGGCGTCGTCGGCGACCGCGACGAGCAGAACCCTGAGCACGGCGAAGGCGGCTGACGCGACGCCCGCAGCGGCGCCGTTCAATCTCGCCGCCATTCCGAAGAGCCAGGCAGCCCGCAAGGCCAAGAGCGTGCTCGTGTTCGGGATGGAGCAGGACGTCGACGGCTTCAACACGAACCTGTCGTGCTGTTCCGAGTTCTGGGCGGTCCTGACGGGCAACACGCCGATCATTCGCGGCGCGTTCTCGCTCAACAACAAGCTGCAATACGTGCCCGATCTCGCGACGAAGGTCACCATCACGAAGACGACGCTCACGTACGACATCAACCCGAACGCGAACTGGTACTGGGGCGGCAAGAAGCTGCCGGTGACCTGGCAGGACTTCGCGTACGGCTGGAAGGCGTTCATCAACCCGAAGAACGACGTCGCCAGTCGTGACGGCTACGACGCGATCAAGAGCGTCACCCACAAGGGGCTCAAGCAGGTGACCTTCCACTGGCGGACATCGGGCTGCACTGCCACCGCGCCGTGCGGGCCGTACGCCGACTATCACGACATGTTTCTCACAGGGACGGTCTTCCCGGCTGCCGCTCTCAAGGGCATGGACTACAACAAGCTCTGGGCGAACTGCGTGTGCGGCAGCAACGGCAAGCCGGTCTCGGACGGCCCTTACTACATGTCGAACTACACGAAGGGCCAGGGCATCACGCTGAAGGTCAACCCGTACTGGTACGGGCCGAAGCCGTCGCTCAAGGAGGTCGACTTCCGGCTGATCACCGACACGAACTCGGAGATCCAGGCGATGCGCGGCGGCGAGGTGGACGCGATCTTCCCCTCCCCGCAGACGGCGTTGAGCGCTTTGCGCAACCAGGCCGGGCTGGTCTACTCCTCGGTTCCTGGTCTCTATCAGGAGCACGTCGACATCCAGTTCGGGCCGAAGTCGTCGAACGTGCTGCTGCGCTCGCCGTGGATGCGGCAGGCGATCATGATGGGGATGGACCGTCCGGCGCTGATCAGCGCGCTCTACAAGGACATCGCCCCCGGGCTGCAGCCGCTGGACAGCCTGCTCTACTACCAGACGGACACGAACAACTACCGGGCGGACTTCAAACAGTGGGACTACAACCCGGCCAAGTCGCTGGACCTCCTGAACGCGCACTGCACGGGCGGTCCCAGCGCGCCGACGCAGGGGAACACGAAGATCTGGACCTGCGCGGGTCTGCCGGCGAAGTTCCGTTGGACGACGACGTCCGGCAACCAGCGGCGTGAGACGAGCTTCGCGATCTTCAAGTCGGAGCTCGCCTCGATCGGGATCGAGATGGACGACGCGCTCGCTCCCGCGAACGTCGCCTTCGGGCCGACCGTGCTCGAGGCGGGGAACTACGACCTGTTCGAGTTCGCCTGGGTCACCACGCCCGACCCGGCCGGCTTCGTCTCGATCTGGAGCTGCAAGGGCGAGTCCAACTACCTGAACTACTGCGACAACAAGGTCACGAAGCTGCTGAAGGCCTCGAACTCCGAGCTCGATCCCGCGAAGCGGGCAGCAGACTTCAAGCAGGCGAACGCCCTGATGGCCAAGGACCTCCCGTCGATACCGCTCTACGCGACGCCGGCGATCCTCGTCTACAAGAAGGGCATCGCCAACCTCACGAACAACCCGTCCTCGGTCGGCCCGACCTGGAACATCGAGTCGTGGAAGTGGACGTCGTAGGACGAAGGAAGGCGGGCCTCTAGCCCGTATTCGACCGAAACGACCCGCGCCCGCCGTCTCGGCGGGCGCGGGTCGGATCGGGTCAGCGGCCATCCAAGGACACGACGACCGTGCTCACATACATCACCAGGCGCGTTCTCTACAGCATCCCCGTCCTCGTCATCTCGAGCTTTCTGAGCTTCACCTTCGTGTCGCTCGCCGGCGACCCGCTCGCGAAGCTGCGGGCGAACCCGCAGCTGTCGCAGATCACCGTCGCGAACCTCAAGCACCAGTACCACCTCGACGCGTCGATTCCCGTTCGCTACTGGTACTGGATTCAGGACGTCTTCACGCACAAGCTCGGCAACTCGCTGCTGACGCTGCAGCCGATCTGGCCCGACATCACGCGCACGATCGGCCACACGGCGCAGGTGATCGTCGTCTCCGAGTCGCTCGCGATCCTGCTCGGCGTCGCGGTCGGCATCTTCTCCGCGGTCCGGCAGTACTCGGTCTTCGACTACGCGTTCACCACCGTCAGCTTCCTCGGCTTCGCGATGCCGACCTTCTGGCTGGCGCTGCTCTTGCAGATCCTGTTCGTCGACATCTACCTCAAGTGGAACATCCGGATCTTCTACACGTCGGGCCTGAACAGCCCGCACGCGGGGACGTGGTCGCTCGATCGGCTGCAGCACATCGCGCTGCCGATCATGACGCTGTGCATCATCAGCTTCGCGCAGTACAGCCGCTACATGCGCGCGTCGATGCTGGACGTGCTCAACACCGACTACGTGCGCACCGCCCGCGCCAAGGGGCTCGCGGAGTGGCGGGTGATCATGGGGCACGTGTTCCGCAACGCCCTGATCCCGATCACGACCATCGCGGCGCTCAACTTCGGCGCCCTGCTCGGCGGCGCGATCGTCACCGAGACGGTCTTCAGCCTCGACGGGATCGGCTTCTACTTCTTCAACAAGCTGCAGAACCTCGACCTGTACGCCGTGATGGCGTTCCTCATGGTCACCTCGGTGATCATCGTCTTCTTCAATCTGGTCGCCGACGTCCTCTACGGCTTCCTCGACCCGCGGATCCGCTATGACTGAGATCGAGCCGGAGCCCGGAGGGCAGATACCCGCGCCGCAAACGCCGGCGTTCGCCGGCATCCCCCCGACGCCGGGTCTCGACGACTCGACGGTCGAGGCCGGCCTCGAGGTCAGGGTCCGGAGTCAGTGGTGGTACGCGCGCACCCGCTTCCTGCGCCACCGGCTGGCGATGACGGGCCTGATCATCCTGATCATCGTCTTCGGCGCGGGCGCGTTCGCGAACTACATCGCGCCCTACTCCTACGAGGCGATCGACCTCACCAACATCCTGCACCCGCCGACGACCATCGACCACCACTTCTTCGGCACCGACGAGATCGGGCGCGACTACTTCAGCCGTGTCATCTGGGGGATCCGCACCTCGGAGGAGGTCGGCGTCTTCGTCGCGATCGTGTCCTCGATCATCGGTCTGATCGTCGGCGCCGTCGCCGGCTACTACGGCGGCTGGCTCGGCAACCTGCTCATGCGCATCACCGATCTCGTCCTGACCCTGCCGGCGCTCGCGATCCTGCTCGTCGCCTCCGCGCTGCTCGGCTCCGGCAACCAGTGGCGCATCTCGATCATCCTCGCACTCTTCTTCTGGACGACGCTCGCACGCGTCGTGCGCGGCATCTTCCTGTCGCTGCGCGAGAAGGAGTACGTGGAGGCGGCCAAGGCGGCCGGGTCGGGCGACGTCCGGATCATGTTCCGTCACATCCTCCCGAACACGCTCGGGCCGATCGTCGTCAACGGGACGCTCGCGGTCGCGACGGCGATCCTCGTCGAGGCGGCTCTCTCGTTCCTCGGCCTTGGCATCAAGCCGCCGACGCCCTCGCTCGGCGTGCTTATCGTCGGCGGTCAGACGAACCCGCAGCAGTGGTGGCTGACGATCTTCCCCGGCCTTACCCTCGTCCTGATCGTGCTCTGCATCAACTTCGTCGGCGACGGACTTCGCGACGCGCTCGACCCGACCCAGAGGAGAGTCCGTGCCTGACCCGGTGCTCTCGATCCGCAACCTCGCGGTCGAGTTCAAGACCGACGACGGGATCGTCCACGCGGTCGACGACATCACCTACGACGTCCTCCCGGGCGAGACGCTCGGGATCGTGGGCGAGTCCGGCTCGGGAAAGAGCGTCAGCACGCTCTCGGTCCTCGGCCTGATCCCGCAGCCGCCGGGTCGGATCGTCGGCGGCGAGGCGCTGTTCAAGGGGCAGGACCTGCTGAAGCTGAAGACACGCGCCTTGCGCAGAATCCGAGGCAACGAGATCGCGATGATCTTCCAGGACCCGATGACCTCGCTCAACCCGGTGCTCAAGGTCGGTTTCCAGCTGGGCGAGGCGATCAAGACGCACTACCCGAAGGAGCGCGACAGCGTGGTCAAGGAGCGCGTGATCGAGCTCCTGCGCATCGTCGGCGTGCCCAACCCGGAGACGCGCCACGACCAGTACCCACACGAGTTCTCGGGCGGGATGCGGCAGCGAGCGATGATCGCGATGTCGATCGCCAACTCGCCGTCGCTCCTGATCGCCGACGAGCCGACGACCGCGCTCGACGTGACGATCCAGGCGCAGGTGCTCCAGGTGATGAGGCGGGTGCAGGAGGAGACCCACGCCGCCACGATCCTCATCACGCACGACCTCGGGATCGTCGCCGAGATGTGCGACCGCGTGCTCGTCATGTACGGCGGCCGCATCGTCGAGTCGGGAGACGTGAGCACGATCTTCCGCGCTCCCCGGCATCCCTACACGATCGGTCTCATGGACAGCCTCCCCCGCCTCACCGAGGACGAGGAGTGGCTGCATCCCATTCCCGGGCAGCCGCCGAGCCTGATCAACCGTCCGTCCGGCTGTGCCTTCCACCCGCGCTGCTTCCTCTCGCAGGGGCGCGCGGCGTGCCGCGAGGAGGTTCCCGAGTTGCGCCAGATCGAGGGGCCGGGCCACGGCTCCGCCTGCCACTTCGCCGACGAACTGCGCGAGCGGCCGTCCCGCTTCGCGGCTCCGGTGGGAGGGGCCGCATGAGCGCCGTCGAGCACGGGCACTCTCTGGAGGACATCCACAAGCGGGCGACGACCGGTGAGGAGATCCTCCGGATGGACGGGCTCGTGAAGCACTTCCCGATCCGGGCGGGACTCCTGAAGCGCACGGTGGGCCAGATCCACGCCGTGGACGGCGTCGACCTCGCGGTGACGGCGGGGGAGACGCTCGGCCTCGTCGGCGAGTCGGGATGTGGCAAGACGACGCTCTCGCGGACGGTGATCAAGCTGACGGAGCCGACCGCCGGCAAGATCGTCTTCAACGGCCGTGACATCACCCGGTTCTCACGCCGGCAGATGCGGGAGGTCCGTCGGGAGATGCAGATCGTCTTCCAGGATCCCTATGCGTCGCTCAACCCGCGCATGACGGTGCGCGACATCGTCGGCGAGCCGCTCCGCATCCACAACCGCTACGGCGGCAACCAGGGACGGCAGCGGGTGGACGAGCTGCTGCGGACGGTCGGGCTCTCCCCGGAGCACGCGAACCGGTTCCCGCACGAGTTCTCGGGCGGGCAGCGGCAGCGCATCGGCGTCGCGCGCGCGCTCGCGCTCAACCCGCAGCTGATCATCCTCGACGAGCCCGTCTCGGCGCTCGACGTGTCGATCCGGGCGCAGGTCGTGAACCTGCTCGAGTCGCTGCAGCGCGACTTCGGGCTGACGTACATCTTCGTCGCGCACGACCTGTCGGTGGTGCGGCACGTCTCCGACCGGGTCGCCGTGATGTATCTCGGCAAGGTCGTCGAGATCGGCTCGAAGCACGACATCTACGACCGGCCCTCGCATCCGTACACGCAGGCGCTGCTCTCCGCGGTGCCGATCGAGGAGCCGGGACAGCGCGGCAAGCGCGAGCGGATCGTGCTCGAAGGCGACGTGCCGAGTCCGGCGAACCCGCCGTCGGGCTGCCGCTTTCGCACGCGGTGCTGGAAGGCGCAGGAGATCTGCGCGCAGGAGGAGCCGGCGCTGACCGACCGCGGTCAGGGGCATCCGACGGCGTGCCACTTCGCCGAGATCGTCAAGCCGCTCGACATCGTCGGCTCGCCGGCGACCGCGTAGCGCCGCGACCGCTCACCGCAGCCGTGCCCTGGCGCGGCCCTCGCGGGTGCGGATCCGCCACTTCCGGGCCTCCTCCTTGCGCAGGCGGGCGTCGTTGCGGACGGCGATCGCGCGCAGCTCCTTCTGGAGCTTCCGCCAGCTGTCGAAGCGCGCGCCCGGAAGCTCGCCGGTCGCGAGTGCGGCGAGCACGGCACAGTCCGGCTCGCGCGTATGCGAGCAGTCGTTGAAGCGGCAGTCGGAGGCGAGCGCCTCGACGTCGGAGAACGTCGCCTCGAGCGCGTCGCCGCCGACGTCCCAGAGCTGGAGCTCCCGCAGCCCCGGCGTGTCGATCACCATGCCGCCGCCGGGGAGGCGGATCAGCTCGCGGTGGCTCGTCGTATGCCGGCCCTCGTCGTCGTCCGTCCGCGTCTCCTGTGTCGCGAGCAGCTCCTCCCCGACCCAGCGGTTGACGAGCGTCGACTTGCCGACGCCGGAGGACCCGAGGAGCACAGCGGTCGAACCGGGAGTGAGCCGCGCACGCAGCGCATCGCAGCCCTGACCGGTGACCGCCGAGACGACGTGCACCGGCACGCCGAGCGCGACCGACTCCACCTCGGCCACGAGCGGCCACGGATCGTCCGTCCGATCCGCCTTCGTGAGCACGATCTCCGGTGCCGCGCCGCTCTCCCAGATCGAGACGAGGTACCGCTCGATCCGTCGAGGCTCGACGTCGGGGCCGAGGGAGGTGACGACGAACGCCACGTCGACGTTCGCTGCGAGCGTCTGCGCCGTCGTGGTGAGGCCCGCCGCATTGCGGACGATCGAGCTGTGTCGCGGCAGCACCGCCTGGACGACCGAGTCGTCCGCGACCGCGACCCAGTCGCCGACGGCGACGTCGATTCCCTCGTGGTGGAACCGTCCGGGCAGGCGCACGCGTAGCTCGCCGTGCTCGGCGTAGACGACGTACTGCCCGCGATGCTGGACTGCGACGCGGGCGGGGACTTGGTGCGCTTCGAGCGCGTCGGCGAGACTGGAGTTCCATCCGAGCTCGCCCAGATCGAATCGGGGCAACGCAGGTTCTCCTTCGGGATACGGGAACGGGAACACGGCGGCACGCCGGCCGCGTCCTCGAAGGAGTGCGCCGTCGCGCCGAGCGCTAGTCGGCCGAGATGGCCGAGAGGGCGGTGCGCACAGTCATTGGGACAGCCTCCTCGCGCCGGGGACAAGAACCACGGCCAGGTTAGGCCCGGGGAGCCCAGCCGTCAAGCGTGGCTGCACCGCCGAACTGCATACGGATGTTGGAGACGGCGACGACCCGGTGCGGGCCGACGAAGACCCACTGGTCGGCCTTCGGCAGCGAGGTGAGGAGCCAGCGGCCGTCGGGCGACCACGTGAGGCCGCCGAGGGCGCTCGGGGCCGAGAAGACGGTCTGACGGGAGCCGTCCGGGCCGACAAGCTCGATCGACCGCCCGCGGGCGACGGCGAGACGTCCGTCTCGCGCGTACGCGATCGAGCGGATCCCGCGCAGCGACACGCCGACCGCCGAGCCCGTCCGGCCGTCGAACAGGAAGAGCTGCATCGAGGTCGCCACTGCGAGCCGGCGTCCGTCCGGCGACCAGGCGAGGAGCTTCGGGCGCGGGGCGTACGGCCGCGAGCGCCAGAGGAGGGCGTGTCCCGGCACGCCGACGACGACACGACCGGCGCGCGTCACGTACGCGAGCACGAACTGCTCCGGGTGTGATGGGCGCCAGGCCGGCCGGACGAGGGCCGCCGGCCCGATCGTCCGATCGCTGCGGCCGTCCCCGCCGACGACGTGGAGCTGCCCGCGGGCGAGGTAGGCGACACGCGTGTCCGTCCGGGTGCCGCCCCAGGCGGGGAGGGCTATCCGCGGCCGCGCGATCGTCCAGTAGACCTTGCCGGTCGGGTCGACCGCGGCGAGCTCGTCGGTCGTCGCGGCGGCGACGTAGAGCGCGTGCGGCGACCACGCGGCCTGCCGGTACGGGCCGATGAGCCGCTTCGAGCCGTCGGCGGCCACGACCCAGGATCCGCCGGGGCCGCTCACGAGCAGACGGCCGGCGGCGGGGAGGCGGAAGAGCGCCGGCGCGGCGTGCTCGATCCCGATCGAGCGGCGAACCGCGTCGACGACCGCCCGTCCCGGCGGCGAGAGCGCGGCCACCGCGATCGCCGTCCCCAGCGCCGCGAGCGCGACGGCCAGTCGCAGGCGCGGCCTCCGCGGCCCGGGCGCCCGCTCCGCGTACGCCGCACGGACGAGCGTCCACGCGCGGGCCTCCGCCTCGGCGTCGAGCGGTGTCGCCTCCAGCCGGGCCCGCAGCCGGCCGGTCACGTGATCTCCTCCCGCAGGGCCGCCTCGAGGCGGTCGAGCCCGCGCCGGAGCCGCGAGTTGACGGTGCCGCGCGGCAGTTCGAGGAGGTCTGCGATCTCGCCGGGCGTGTACTCGAGCAGGTAGCGGAGAACGATCACCGCGCGGTGCTCCGGTCCGAGCTCGGCGAGCGCGACGGCGAGCTCCCGCGCGTGCATCGTCGCCGGTCGCTCGGGCGCGGCCGGCTCGGGCGACTCGCCGTCGCCGAGCTCACGGCGGAGCGTGCGGGCTCGCGCCCAGTCGATCGCCCGGTTGACGACGATCCGGTGCAGCCAGGGACCGAACGGCCTGCGCCGGTCGAAGCGATCGAGCGCGCGCACCGCGGCCAGGAACGACTCCTGCGCGATGTCCTCGGCGGCGGCAGCGTCACCGACGACGAGCAGCGCCGCACGATGCGCGCGCCGCCAGTGGTGCCGGAAGAGATGCTCGAGGGCACGGTCGTCCCCGCGCTGCGCCGCGCGGATCCAGGCGCGCTCGCGACGATCCGGGACGGCCTGCTCCCCCGGCACGTCGTGGCGGGTCGCCACGTCGGCGATCGCGAGCACCGCCGGTGCTACGGCAACGAGTCGCACGTACGGCGATACGGTGACACGCGGAGGCGAGGTCCGTCCAGGCGCCCGACGACGCAGGGTGGGCGGATGCCTCGATAGCCTCGCGGAGGCATGACGGGCTGGCTGCTCTCCCATGGGACGCGGATCGGCGTTCTGCTGCTGCTCGCCCTGCTCGCCAGCTGGGCGGCGCGGCACGTCATCCCACGGGCCGTGAAGCTGACGCTCGTTCGCCAGCGGGTCGATCAGATCGAGGAGGCGGAGGAGGCCATCGCCATCGAGGAGATGGCGAAGCGGGCGTCCACCCTCGCCACGGTCATCGTGCGGTCGGTCGAGGTGACCGCGTTCGTCCTCGCGGGCATCATCGCCCTCGGGGAGGCGGGCTTCCAGCTCGGACCGCTCATCGCCGGCGCCGGGGTGGTCGGGCTTGCGATCGGCTTCGGCGCCCAGTCCCTCGTCCGCGACGTCCTGGGCGGGCTCTTCATCCTGCTCGAGAACCAGTACGCCGAGGGTGACGTCGTCAACATCGCCGGCATCGGCGGCACCGTCAGCGCCGTCAACCTGCGCCGGACGGTGCTGCGCGACATCGACGGCATCGTGCACACCGTCCCGAACGGCGAGGTCGGCATCTCGTCGAACCTGACCCGCAGCTTCGCGCGGGTCAACCTCGACGTGTCCGTCGGGTACAGCGAGGATCTCGATCGCGTGCGCGAGGTGATCGACGCGGTCGGCGCCGAGCTCGCCGCCGATCTCGAGTGGAGGGAGAAGATCCTCGAGCCGCCTGCCGTGCTCCGCGTGAACGCCCTCGGAGAGTCCGGTATCGACATGAAGGTGCTCGGCACCGTCCGCCCGATGAAGCAGTGGGAGGTGGCGGGCGAGCTGCGCAAGCGGATCAAGCAGGCGTTCGACCGGGAGGGGATCGAGATCCCGTTCCCGCATCGCGTCGTCATCGTCCGGGAAGAGAAGAGCAAGCAGGACGGCTAGCCCTGCGGACCGCGCCGTCTCGTCAGGCGTGCGTCCGGCGAGGATCGTCCTCGACGATCCCGTGCGGCTCGCCGTAGTCGGCGAGCAGCTCGAGGAACGGGGCGGCGTCGAACGACTCCGGCCCGAGGACGCCCGCACCGGCCCAGACGCCGGCGGCGAGCAGCTCGAGCGCGATCACGGGGTTGAGGGCCGTCTGCAGCACGACCGCCTGATGGCCGTACTCGCGCATGCAGCGCTCGTTGTCGGCGACGTGGTACAGGTACACGGCCCCCGCGCCGCCGCCCTTGCGCGTGCCTGTGACGAGCGTGCCGGCGCACGTCTTCCCGCGCATCCGGTCGCCGAGTGACGCCGGGTCCGGGAGCACGGCCGCGACGAGGTCGCGCGGGGCCACTTCCACCCCGTGCACCCCCACGGGCTCCGTCGAGTCGAGACCCAGCATGTGCAGTGTCCTGAGGACGCCGATGAACTCCTCGCCGAGGCCGTACTTGAACGTCACGCGCCGGCAGTCGAGGGCGCGCGGGACGAGCACGACCTCCTCGTGCTCGACGTTCACGCACTCGACGACGCCGATCCCCTCCGGGAAGTCGAACAGCTCCGGCTCCGAGAACGGCTCGGTCGTGAAGAACCCGCGCTCCCGCTCCCAGACGAGGGGCGGGTTGAGGCACTCCTCGATCGTCGTCCAGATCGAGAAGGTCGGTGCGAAGTCGTAGCCGTCGACCACCAGGTCGGCGCCGTCGCGCACGGCGATCTCGTCCACCGCGTCGAAGAGATGGTCGATCGCGTAGCGGGCGAACACGTCGGAGAGCCCGGGCTCGACGCCGATCCCGACAAGCGCGAGCTGGCCCCGCTCGGCCCAGCGATCGTGCTCGGCGAACTGCGCGTCGCCGAGCTTGAC
Source organism: uncultured Thermoleophilia bacterium (assembly GCA_963762675.1). Taxonomy (GTDB): domain Bacteria; phylum Actinomycetota; class Thermoleophilia; order Gaiellales; family Gaiellaceae; genus Palsa-739. Next base: position 391,070 of record CAVXLS010000004.1, read on the forward strand.
GCCGGGCCGCTCGTAGGGGAGCTCCGGGTCCGGGGTCGACAGCGTCATCGCCATGTCGAGATACGTGCAGCCGGTCGCGGACGCCGCAGCGAAGATCTGCGGGTTGAAGCGCGGGTCGGTGGCGTTGAGCACGGCGTCCGCGGACGTCTCGTGGATCAGCGCCTCGAGCGACGCCTGGTCGGAGGCGTCGACGGCTGCGGCGGCCAGTCGTTCGTCGCCGAGCGATGCCACGAGCCGGCGGGGGCGCGACGGATCGACGTCGGCGAGCGTCATCCGCTCGAAGAAGGTGCGCCGGGTCGCGACCGCCGCCACGGCTGCACCCACTCCTCCGGTACCGATGACGAGGATCTTCATGAGGAGTGCGATTCAACCACAACCAGACCGCGCGAAGCGGCGGTTCGTCCGCTCTCGATTGACGGTATGCGTGGAAAGGTGGTACGAATCCCACGCGTTGCGCAGAGAGGACGCCCAGCCGCTCCGGAGAGACGCAGGGAGTGACGCGCGCCGAGGCCCGGTCGCGCCGGCACGCCGCGTCGACGATCTCGACCGGGGGATCATCGAGGCGTTGCAGGAGAACGGCCGCGAGTCGTTCCGTGGAATCGCCTCCCGGCTCGGCGTCTCGGAGGCGACCGTTCGTGCGCGATACGGTCGCCTGACCACTGCCGGGATCCTGCAGGTGGTCGGGGTCACGAACCCGCTCGGGCTCGGCTTCGAGCAGGCGCTCGTCGGGATCAAGGCCTCCGGTCCGCCCGACGTGGTCGCGGACGAGATCTCCCGCTGGCCGGAGGCAGACTACGTCGTTGTCACCGCCGGCCAGTTCGACATCGTCGTCGAGGTCGTCGCATCCGACCGCCGGCACCTGCTCGAGCTGACGAACCGCATGCGCGCGCTCGACAGCGTGGTCTCCACGGAGACCTTCTTCTATCTCGAGATGTGGAAGCAGCTCTACGACTGGGGCAGCGGCTCCGGTGCCGGAGCCGCTAGCCAGAACGGAGGAGTCACTTGACGACGTTCGAGACGGCCTGGAGCGCCGAGGAGCTTCGGCGTGCCGCACGGGAGCATCTCTGGCTCCATTTCACCCGGATGGGACAGCACGAGCCGCCGATCATCGTCCGCGGCGACGGCTGCTACCTCGAGGACGTCGACGGCAAGCGCTACCTCGACGCGCTCGCCGGGTTGTTCTCGGTCAACATCGGCTACGGCTTCGGCGAGGAGATCGGCCAGGCGGCACTCGAGCAGATGCGCGAGCTGCCCTTCTACACGAACTGGACGTACGCGCACCCACGCGCGATCGAGCTCGCCGCCGAGGTCGCGTCGCTCGCCCCCGGCGACCTGAACCGCGTCTTCTTCGTCTCCGGCGGCTCGGAGGCGGTGGAGGCGGCCTGGAAGCTCGCGCGCCAGTACTACGCGGCCCGGCGCGAGCAGCGGCGGCGCGCGATCATCACCGCGCCGGGCGAGTCCGAGACGCGGCACGACGCGATCGTCTCCGAGTACGCCGTGAAGCCGCACCGGTACAAGGTGATCGCGCGCCACATCGCCTACCACGGGACGACCTACGGAGCGCTCTCGATCAACGGCATCCCCTCGCTGCGTACGCCGTTCGAGCCGCTCGTGCCCGAGGTCCGGCACGTCAGCAACACGAACCGCTACCACCGACCCCCGGAGGAGACGGAGGAGGAGTTCACGGCGTTCCTGCTCGACGACCTCGAGCGGACGATCGTCGCCATGGACCCCGAGACGGTGTGCATGGTGCACATGGAGCCGGTGCAGAACGCCGGCGGCGCGTTCATTCCCCCGGCCGGCTACTGGCAGGGGGTGCGGGCGCTCTGCGACGAGTACGACATCCTCCTCTCGGCGGACGAGGTGATCACTGCCTTCGGCCGGCTCGGCCACTGGTTCGCGTCCGAGCGGTACGACATCCGGCCCGACATCGTCACGTGCGCGAAGGGGCTCTCGTCCTCGTACGCCGCTATCGGTGCGGTGATCGCGACCGAACGGGTGATGGAGCCGTTCCTCGATTCGTCCTCCATGTACGCGCACGGGATCACGTTCGGCGGCCATCCCGTGATGAGCGCGATCGCGCTCAAGAACATCGAGATCATGAAGCGGGAGCGGATCAACGAGCACGTGCTCGCGAACGAGGATGCCTTCCGCTCGACGCTCGAGCAGCTGCTCGAGCTGCCGATCGTCGGCGACCTGCGGGGGGCGGGCTACTTCTACGCGCTCGAGCTCGTCAAGGACTCCGAGACGCGTGAGACCTTCGACGACCAGGAGTGCGAGGAGCTGCTGCGCGGCTTCCTCTCGCCGCGGCTGTTCGAGAAGGGGCTCATCTGCCGCGCCGACGATCGCGGCGACCCCGTCATCCAGATCTCGCCGCCGCTCGTCGCGACGCAGAAGGAGTTCGACGAGATGACGGGGATCCTCGGGGACGTGCTCGCAGAAGCAGGGGAGAAGATCAAGTGAGCGTAGGCTCGACGGAGCTCACCAGGGAGCGGAGACGCCGGCTTCGCCGGCGCCGGGAGCGGGCATGAGCGTAGGCTCGACGGAGCTCGGCACCGGCGTAGGCTGGACGGAGCCGGCCAGGAGCGGAGGTGCCGGCTTGGCCGGTGCGGAGCGGGGACAGGGCGGAGACGCCGGCTTCGCCGGCGCCGGGAGCGGGCATGAGCGTAGGCCCGACGGAGCTCGGCACCGGCGTAGGCTGGACGGAGCCGGCCGGGAGCGCAGGTACCGGCTTGGCCGGCGCCGGAGCGGGACCGAGCAGAGGTGCCGGTGACGACGTTCCCGCTCTTCGTCTGGGGCGCTGCCCGCGTGGCCGTGCCGCCGCAGATCGACGTCATCGGGACGGCCATCTTCGGCATCGCCGTCGGCGGGATGCTCCTCAACGTGCTCGCGCAGAGCCGCCGGGCGCGCCGTGCGGCCGCCGCATGAGGCCGTCGGTCGACCCGAGGCTGCCGTCGTGGTGGCTCGAGCACGCGCTGGAGGCGGAGGGAGACCCCGAGCCGGCGCCGGGGTTCGAGGGCGAGGCGACCGCGGACGTCGCGGTCGTCGGCGGCGGCTACACGGGTCTGTGGACGGCGCTCGCGCTGCGCGAGCGCGCGCCCGAGCTGCGAGTGACCCTGCTCGAGGCGGAGATCTGCGGGCACGGGCCGAGCGGGCGCAACGGCGGCTTCGTCCACGGCTACTGGGAGGGTCTCGCGTCGCTCGTCCCGCTGCTCGGCGAGGAGGAGGCGCTCCGGCTGGCTCGCGCCGGGGAGCTGATCGTGCCCGGGCATCCGGGCCTGGGCGGAGGCGCGCGACGAGGACGTCTGGCTGCGCGAGGCCGGGATGCTGATGGTGTCCGCGGCGCCGACGCAGGACGGCGCGGTCGAGAAGGCGGTCGCCGCCGCGGCCGCGCTCGGCCATCCGGACCAGGCGCAGGCGTTGGCGAGGGAGGAGGTCGCGCTGCGCGTCTCGTCGCCGGTCTTCAGGGAGGCCGTCTTCTTCCCGGAGGGGGCGACAGTCCACCCCGGGCTGCTCGCGCGCGCTCTCCGGCGGGCCGTGCTCGACGCCGGCGTCACCTTGCACGAGCGAACTCCGGTGATGCGAGTCCGGGAGGGCGCGCCCAGCGTGCTCGAGACGCCGCGCGGGACGCTGCGCGCGCCCGAGGTCGTCCTCGCGACGAACGCGGCGCTCACCGGGTGGCGGCCCGCAGCGCGGAACCTCACGAACTTCGGCTCGTACGTCGTCCTGACCGAGCCCGTGCCGGAGCTGCTGGCGGAGATCGGCTGGACGGGCGGCGAGGCGATCTGCGACGCGCGCATGTTCCTCCACTACTTCCGCACCACGGACGACGGACGCGTGCTGATGGGGAGCGGCACGGGGCCGATCGGCTACGGCGGCCGTGTCGACGAGCGCTTCTCCCGAGACGCGGCGACCGCTGCCCGCGCCGAGGCGGGCTTGCGGCGGCTGCTGCCGGGACTCGACGGGGCCCGGGTCGAGCGTGCGTGGGGCGGCCCGATCGACGTCTCCGCCGACCACCTGCCGTTCTTCCGCACGAAGCCGGGAAGGCGCGTCCACTACGGCGCCGGCTACTCGGGACACGGCGTCGGCCCGAGCTGGCTCGGCGGCCGCATCCTCGCCTCCCTGGTGTTGCGAGCCGACGACGAGTGGACGCGGCTGCCGCTCGCGACGCGCCGCATCCCGACGCTTCCGGGAGAGCCGTTCCGCCGCGTCGGCGGCGGGATCGTCCGGGCGGCGATCATGGCCTGCGAGGAGGCCGAGGAGCAGGGACGGCGCCCCCCGCTCGTCGCGCGCGCCGGAGCGGCGCTGCCCCGGTTGCTCGGGATGGAGCTGGGGACGCGGTAGCTGTGGTGCGACGGATTCTTCCGCTCTAGGCTTCGCACATGGCTGCGTGCGGCAACTGCGGCAACGAGAACCCGGCTTCGGCGAAGTTCTGCGCCCAGTGCGGTCAGTCGCTGACGCTCGCCTGCCCCTCCTGCGGGAGCCCGTACGCGGCCGGAGCCCAGTTCTGCACGGAGTGTGGCACGCCGCTGGGACGGGGCGCAGCGTGATCGGCGGCAGCCTCAGCCGTCCAGGAGGCCGTCGAGGCTCCGGTGGCAGAGCGGCGGCTGGTGACGGTGCTTGTTCGCGGATCTCGTCGGATTCACGCCGCTGTCGGAGTCGCGCGATCCCGAGGAGGTGCGGGAGCTGCTTCCTGCGCTACTTCGACGCCTGTCGGCGGCTGATCGAGCTGTACGGCGGCACGGTGGCGAAGTTCATCGGCGATGCGGTGATGGCGGTGTGGGGGACGCCGGTCGCGACCGAGGACGACGCAGAGCGGGCGGTCCGCGCCGCGCTCGATCTCGTCGCTGCCGTATCGGCGCTCGGGCAGGAGGTGGGCGCGGAGGATCTCCGCGCCCGCGCCGGCGTGTTCACCGGGCGAGGCGGCGGTGATTGCCCGGCGGAACGAGCGAAGGGATGGTCGCCGGGCGATCTCGTGAACACGGCCTCGCGGATCCAGTCGGCGGCCGAGCCGGGATCGGTGTTCGTCGGGCGAGACGACCAGGTGGGCCTCGGAGCGGGCGGTCGTCTACGAGGAAGCGGGGTCGTTCGAGCTCAAGGGCAAGGAGGGGCAGACGCCGCTGTGGCGGGCGCTGCGCGATCGTGTCGGGACGAGGCGGCGGGCTTCGCTCGGAGGGGTTGGAGGCGCCGTTCGTGGGCCGGGATCGCGAGCTGCGGCAGATCAAGGATCTCTTCCATATCTGCGGCGAGGAGAAACGGGCGCAGCTCGTGTCGGTGACGGGGATCGCCGGGATCGGCAAGTCGCGGCTGGCGTGGGAGTTCTACAAGTACATGGACGGCCTGCGCGCAGACGATCTACTGGCACCGGGGCCGCTGTCTGGCCTATGGGGAGGGTGTCACGTACTGGGCGCTGGCGGACATGGTGCGGATGCGCTGCCGGATCGCCGAGGACGAGCAGCCGCAGCCGGCGCAGGAGAAGCTGCGGGCGACCCTCGACGAGCACATCCTCGACGCGGAGGAGCGCCGCTTCGTCGAGCCGCGGCTGGCGCAGCTGCTCGGGCTGGGCGGGCACGAGACGCCGCGAGCGGCAGGATCTGTTCGCTGCCTGGCGGCTTGTTCTTCGAGCGGCTGGCGGAGACGTATCCGACGGTGCTCGTCTTCGAGGACATGCAATGGGCGGACGCGTCGCTGCTCGACTTCGTCGAGTACCTGCTCGAGTGGTCGCGCAACCAGCCGCTCTTCGTGGTGACGCTGGCGCGGCCGGAGCTGCTGGAGCGGCGCCCGACCTGGGGTGCGGGGCACCGCAACTTCACCTCCCTGTATCTGGAGCCGCTCTCCGCGCAGGCGATGGAGCAGCTGCTGACAGGGGCTGGTTCCGGGCCTGCCCGCGTCGCTTCGCGGAGCCAGATCCTGGCCCGGGCCGAGGGCGTGCCGCTCTATGCGGTGGAGACGGTGCGGATGCTGCTCGACCGAGGACTGCTCGTCGAGGACGGCGCCGCCTACCGGGTCGCCGGGGAGATCGAGTCGCTGGAGGTGCCGGAGACGCTGCACGCCCTCGTTGCCGCCCGCCTGGACGGGCTCTCGGCCGAAGAGCGCCGGCTGCTGCAGGACGCCGCCGTCCTGGGCAAGACGTTCACTCCCGGCTCGCTGGCGGCCCTCACCGGACAGGCGAGCGAGAGCTCGAGCCGCTGCTGGCATGGCCTGGTGCGCAAGGAGCTGCTCGGCCTGCAGAGCGATCCGCGCTCACCCGAGCACGGCCAGTACGGCTTCCTGCAGGACATCGTCCGCCACGTCGCCTACGAGACGCTCCCCAGACGCGACCGGCGGGCCAAGCATCTGGCCGCTGCCGAGTACCTCAGGCTGCCTGGGCGAGGAAGAGGTTGCCGAGGTGGTCGCATCGCACCTGCTGGAGGCGTACCGGCTCGATCCCGACGCGCCCGACGCCGAGCCGTTGCGTGCCCGGGCTGCCGAGCGGCGCTCGTCCATGCCGGCGAGCGCGCTGCGTCGTTCGGCGCCTCGGCGGAGGCGCGCCGCTACTTCGAGCAGGCGGCCGAGCTCGCCGGCGCGCCGTCCGAACAGGCATGTCGCTCGTTCGTGCCGGCGAGATGGCGATGCTGCGCGAGTACGAGCGACGCGGCCGGCCCGCTGTTCGAACAGGCGATCGCCCTCTACGAGGAGGCGGGCGACACACATGCTGCGGCGCGCGCGTCGAGCTGGCTCGCCTACTCCGAGCAGATCGCCGGGCGGACGGAGCAGGCGATCGAGCGGATGGAGGAGGCCTACGCCGCGATCGCAGACGATGAACCTGACAGCGACCTCGCCCTGCTGCTGACCCGCCTCGGACGGCGCCCACTTCTTCGCCGGGAATCGGGAACAGGCGGCCGAGCGGACCGAGCGCGGCCTCGACATCGCCGAAGCGCTGCAGCCTGCCCGAGATGCTTTGCCGCGGCTGGGCCACGAAGGGGTTCATCGCGGCGGCGCGGCGGCCCGAGGAGGCGCGGGGGCTCTTCCAGCTCTCGCTCGACATGGCGGGCGCTCACGAGCTAACGGCAAGCGCGATTGGTTCGCTGGCCAACCTCTCCGATCTCGGCATGCAGCGTGACCGCTACCCGAATCGCTGCGCTACCTGGTGCAGCAGCTCGAGCACGCCCGCCAGCATCGGCGAGCGAGCGCCTGGAGTGGTTCGGGCTGGCCGAGATGACCTACGTCCTCACGATGCTCGGCCGCTGGGACGAGGCCCTTGCCCATTTCGCGGAGATCCCCGACGAGCAGCTCGGGACACCCGAATACCAGCTCCGTCCTGTCGGGGCTGCTCGAGATCCACCTGCATCGCGGCGAGGTCGACCAGATGAGGCACGGGCTTCTCGCCCGGTTGGAGAGTCGAGGGATCGAGCGACGTCCAGTCGCGCAGCGGCTACGCAGGCGCCGAGGCGGCCGTCATCCGGTCGCCGGAGGACCGACCACGGGAGGCTCTGAAAGCCGCTGAGCGCGCGCTCCAGGCGCGCGAGGCTCTCGGGATGGCGGCCCAGGACGTCAAGCTCGCAGTTCCGCGGTTTCTCGAGGCGGCGCTGGCGCTCGGCGAGCGCGAGAAGGCCGAGGAGCTGCTCAACGTGGTGGAGGATCTCCCGGTCGGGCTGTGCCCGCCGTTCCTCGACGCGACGGCACACCGTTTTCGGGCGAGGCTCGCGAGTGGCGACGCCGTCGCAGACCGCGAGTTCGCAATCGCCGCCGCCGCCATGCGCGAGCTCGACCTTCCCTTCCACCTCGCCGTCGTCCGGCTCGAGCACGGCGAGTGGCTCACCGCCCAGGACCGCGCCGAGGAGGCGCAGCCGCTGCCTCGACGAGGCCCGCGAGACGTTCGAGCGACTGCAGGCTCGCCCGTGGCTCGAGCGGACGAACGCCGTCTCGGCTAGGCCTCCGGCGAGATCCCGGCCGAGGTCTGCGAGCCGGCCGGCTTCCGCCGTCAGGCGCTCGGCTGCGTCTCGCGCACGCCGGTGCCCGCGGCGATCGAGCGGGCGACGTCGAGCGTCGAGATGACGCCGATCGGCCGCTCCGTGTGCGGGTCGACCACCGCGAGATGCGCGATTCCGTGCTGCGCCATCAGGTCGGCCGCTTCGTGGATCGGCGCGTCGGCGCGAACCGTGACGAGCGGCGTCACCGCACTCGCGCCCGCCGTGCGGGCGTCGACGTCGAGCCGCCCGGCTGCCACGAGGTCGAGGTCGGAGACGACCGCCCAGAGCTGGGGGTTCTCGTCGTCCTCGTCCTGGTGCTCGAAGACGAACACCGAGTGGACGTTGAACGTCGCCATCATCCGGGCGACGACGCGCAGCGGTGTCTCGGGCGGACAGCTGATCACGCCGGGACTCATCGCGTCACCGACGACTGCGCTCTCGAACGGAACCGGCAGCTCCTGCTCGGTGTGGGTGACGTTCGCCATGGAGGCATGCTCGCGGCAGCGGGGCGGGACGGCATCCGCCGCACCGCTGAACGCCGCTGCGGCGAACTACGGAAGGAGCGGCGCCGCCGGGACGACCGGCTGTGCCCGGCGCGCGACACCGCTTCGCTCCGCTGCGTGCGAGACGGCGGCGGCCACCGCCGGCGCCACGCTCCGGTTGAAGACGCTCGGGATGACGTAGTCGGCGGCGAGCTCGTCGTCGGAGATGATCGCCGCGATCGCCCGTGCCGCCGCGACCTCCATCCCGTCGTCGATCGTCCGGGCGCGCACGTCGAGGGCGCCGCGGAAGACGCCGGGGAACGCGAGCACGTTGTTGATCTGGTTCGGGTAGTCGCTACGGCCGGTCGCGATCACCTCGGCGAGCCCCTCGATCGCCTCGGGGTCGACCTCGGGGTTCGGGTTCGCCATCGCAAAGACGATCGCCCGCGGAGCCATCCGGCGCACGCCGTCCGGCGTGACGGCGCCCGGCACCGAGACGCCGATGAAGACGTCGGCGCCCTCGAGCAGCTCGTCGGCGGTTCCCTGCACGTTGTCGGGGTTCGTCGTCTCGGCGTATTCCTGCTTCGCCGGGTTGAGGCCAGTTCGCCCGCGGTAGAGCGCGCCGCCCTCGTCGCAGCCGACGATCCACCGGGCTCCCGCATGCTGGAGCGTCCTGGTCACTCGCCATCCCGGCGGCGCCGCAGCCGGTGGTGACGATCCGGACGTCCTCGATCTTCTTGCCGACGACGCGGAGCGCATTCAGGAGGGCGGCCAGGACGACGATCGCCGTGCCGTGCTGGTCGTCGTGGAAGACGGGGATGTCGAGGCTCTCCCGCAGGCGCCGCTCGATCTCGAAGCAGCGGGGGGCGGAGATGTCCTCGAGGTTGATGCCGCCGAACGCGGGCGCGATCACCTGCACGGTCCGGACGATCTCGTCCGGGTCCTGTCGTGTCGAGGCAGAGCGGGAACGCGTCCACGCCGGCGAACTCCTTGAAGAGCACCGCCTTGCCCTCCATCACCGGCAGCGCACCCTCGGGGCCGATGTCGCCGAGCCCGAGCACGGCGGTGCCGTCGCTGACGACCGCGACCGCGTTGCGCTTGATGGTGAGGTTCCAGACCTTCTCCGGATCGTCGGCGATCGCGCGCGAGACGCGGGCGACGCCGGGGGTGTAGACCATCGAGAGGTCGTCGCGCGTCTTCAGCGGCGAGCGCGGGCGCACCTCGAGCTTGCCGCCGAGGTGGGCGCAGGAAGACACGGTCGGACACGTTGACGACCTCGACGCCCGGGACGGAGCGCACGGCCTCGACGATCGCGTCGAGATGGTGCTCGTCGTCTGCGAGGACGTTGACGTCGCGGATCTTGGTCGCGCGCTCGACCCGCACGAGGTCGATCGCGCCGAGCAGGCCGCCGGCCTCCCCGATCGCGGAGGCAAGACGGGCGAAAGAGCCGGGCTGGTTGTCGATGCGCACGCGGATCGCGGCGCTGAACGAGGCTGATGGATGCATGGCGCAAACCGTACGGCGCGGCGTCCACATTCGCATCCGGAGCAACTACGCTCGGCTGATGCGGGTAACGCTCTGCGACGTCGGGCCGCGCGACGGTCTCCAGAACGAGTCCGAGGAGCTCGCTCCCGAGACGCGGGCCGAGCTCGTCGATCGGATCGCGGCCGCCGGCCTGCCGCGGATCGAGGCGGTGAGCTTCGTGCGCGCGGATCGGGTGCCGCAGATGGCCGGCGCCGAGGAGGTCGCGCGGCGGATCGGGCGCCGCCCCGGCATCGAGTACGCGGGGCTCGTCCTCAACGAACAGGGCTGGGAGCGGTTCCGCGCCACGGGGCTCGACCGCGTCGACGTCACCTTCGCCGCGACGGAGAGCTTCAACCGCGCGAACGGGAACGCGTCGCTCGAGGAGGCAGTCGAGAGAGCCGAGGCGATCCTCGTCGTAGCGGGGGAGACGCCGGTGACGGTGACGATCTCCTGCTGCTTCGGCTGTCCGTTCGAGGGACGGGTGGATCCGGGCGTGGTCGCGGATCTCGTAGCGCGCTTCGCGGGCCGGGCAGAGGTCGTGCTCGCGGACACGATCGGCGTCGGGACGCCGTCTGCGGTGCATGCCCTCGTCGAGCGGACGGGTGCGGACGGCTTCCACGGCCACAACACGCGCAACACCGGCTACGCGAACTGCCTCGCCGCGCTCGGGGGAGGCGCACGGTTGCTCGACGCCTCCGTCGGGGGTCTCGGCGGCTGTCCGTACGCCCCACGGTCGACGGGGAACGTCGCGACAGAGGATCTCGTGTACCTGCTCGAGGGAGAGGGTGTGGAGACGGGTGTCGACCTCGACGCGCTCGTCGAGGCGTCGGAGTGGCTGGAGGGCGTCCTCGGCCGTCGCCTCGAGGGCCGGGTGTACCGCGCCGGCCCATGGCCGCCGCGGCCGACAGGCTGACGCTCGCGCGTGACTCCTCCGTACGCGTCTGGTGCCAGGCACCGAGACGTGTCCAGCGCAGACGTGATTGGCGGCGGGACCTCTCACTCCTGCGGGGTGCCACGAGTACGTGGCCGCAGGGGCCTCGTCCTGGTGCCTGGCACCGGACGTGGCCGGGGCGGCCGCGTCAGGCGATCCGGACGACGCCCGCGGCGGCGAGTTCCCCGATCTGCGCCTCGTCGTAGCCGAGCTCGCGCAGGATCTCCGCCGTGTGCGCACCGAGCGCCGGCGGCGGTGTCCGGTGCCCGACGCGCTCTCCGTCCGCCGACAGCGGGGCCGCGACCGTGACGAGGTCGGCGACCGATCCTCCCGGCAGCCGTTGGAGCATCCCGAGCGCCACGGTCTGCGGATGCCGCGCAGCCTCGCCGACGTCGTGGACGGGAGACGCCGGCACGCCCGCCTGCACGAGTGCGGCGAGCAGCTCATCGGTTCGGCGTTCGCGGATCGGGACGCCCAGCAGCTCGAGCAGCGCCGGCCGGTTGCGCACCCGGTCCGGGTTCGTGAGAAAGCGTGCGTCCGAGGCGAGTCCGGGCACTCCGAGCACCCGGCAGAGCGTGCCAAAGAGCTTGTCGTTGCCGGCGACGATCATCAGCTCCCCGTCTCGGGTCGGGAAGACCTGGTACGGAGCGATCTGCGCGAACGCGCTCCCCTCGCGTCCCGGGACCTCGCCCGTGCCGAGGTAGCCGACGAGCTGGTAGGAGAGGAGCGAGATGGCGGTCTCGTAGAGCGAGACGTCGAGCGTCCGTCCGGTTCCGGTGCGCTCCCGCTCGTACAGCGCCGACACGACGCCGAGCGCGGCCCAGACGCCCGTGCCGAGGTCGATCAGCGAGACGCCGACGCGGACGGGCGGGCGGTCGTTCTCGCCCGTCACGCTCATGATCCCCGACGCGGCCTGCAGGAGCGGGTCGTAGCCCGGCTGGTCGCGCAGACGGGCCGGTGGCGCCGAACGCGCCGATCGTGCAGTAGACGAGCCGCGGGTTGCGCGACCTGGACGACGTCCGCGCCGAAGCCGCGAGCCTGCGCCGCTCCCGGTCGCAGGCTCTGCACGAGCACGTCCGCGCGGTCGGCGAGCCGCAGCAGCGCCTCGAGTCCGCGCGGGTCGCCCAGGTCGACGGCGAGCGAGCGCTTGCCCGCGTTCGAGGCGAGGAACATCGCCCCTTCGCCGTCCCGGGCGGCGCCGGAGGCGGCGCGGTCTTCCCGGCGGGCGTCGTCGGCTTTGCCGGCGGCGCTTCCACCCAGGAACGGCGGCCCCCAGGCGCGAGCGTGGTCGCCGCCGAGCGGCTCGACCTTGACGACGTCCGCGCCGAGCGCGGCGAGAAGCTGCGCGGCGGTCGGCCCCGCCAGCGACGAGGTGACGTCGACGACGCGGATCCCCTCGAGGGGGCGCAGCTCGCTCACCGCGGGTGCTCCCAGACGACGGCAGGGCCGTGCGTCGTGGCGATCGTCTCGCCGGGTTGCGCGCCCAGCTTCTCGGCGACGCGTTGCGAGGCCCTGTTCTCGGGATGGACGATCGAGATCAGCCGCTCGAGCGCGAGGTCGCCGAGGGCCCAGTCGCGGATCGCGGTCGCCGCCTCCGTCGCGTAGCCGCGCCCCCAGTGCTCGCGGGCAAGCGTCCAGCCGAGCTCGATCTCGGGCTCGACCGCCTCGGGGAGCGTCGTCGGGCCCCAGCCGTCCGTACCGGCGCGATCCCAGACGAGCAAGCCCGCGCGTCCGAGGAAGCGGCCGTCCCCGCGGCGCTCGACGGCGAACTGGCCGAAACCGTTCGCCTGCCAGCGAGCGAGCCACTTCCGGACGACGTCGACGCACGCTTCGCGCGGCACGGTCTCGCCGTCGATGCCGATGAAGCGCATCACCTCGGGATCGGTGAGGTGCTCTGCCGCGGCCGGCGCGTCGTCGAGGCGCGGGACGCGCAACAGGAGCCGCTCGGTCAGGAGCTCCGTCATCGCGAGTGCACCCAGACGTCGGCCGGGCCGTGGTCGGTCTCAACCCGCATCTCCGGCCGCGCGCCGAGCTTGTCGGCGACGCGGGCGGAGCGGAGGTTGTCGGGTGCGATGAGCGAGATCAGGCGCTCGAGGCCGCGTGCGGCGTACGTCCAGTCGCGCACGGCGAGTGCCGCCTCGGTGGCGTAGCCGTGGCCCCAGTACCGGCGCGCGAGCGCCCAGCCGAGCTCCGTCTCGGAATGCCCTCCGGCGCGCGCGTACGTCGAGGTCTCCCAACCGCGGCGGTCCCAGACGATCAGGCCGACGCGCCCGATCACGAGGTCGTCGAGCTCGACGACGAACGGGCCGACGCCGTTCCGCTCCCAGCGCGTCATCCAGCGCTCGACGTGCTCGACCGCCGCCTCGCGGTCTCCCGCCTCGTCGCCGATCCACCGCATCACCTCGCCGTCCGCGACCATCTCGAGGATGCCGTCCGCGTCGTCGGGCCGCGGCAGCCGCAGCACGAGCCGTTCAGTCTCGAGTCGCATCGCCTTCCAGGGGGAGCATGATCGAGCGCTCGAACTCGATCACGACCTCGTCGCGCTGGTTCAGGCCGCGCGTCCTGACCGTGACGATCCCGGATCCTGGCCGCGACCGCGACTCGCGCTTCTCGAGCACCTCCGTCTCGGCGCGGATCGTGTCCCCGGCGAAGACCGGCGCCGGCAGCCGCACGTCGCGCCAGCCGAGGTTGACCCCACGTTCCGAGACGTCCTCCACGGAGAGGCCCGTCACGAGCGCGAGCGTGAAGGTGGAGTCGACGAGCGGGCGCTTCCATTCGGTGGCGGCCGCGTACTCGGCGTCGAAGTGGATCGGGTTCGTGTTCATCGTCAGCAGCGTGAACCAGACGTTGTCCGCCTCGAGCACCGTGCGTCCGTGGCGGCTCCGGTAGACGGATCCGACCTCGAGCTCACCGTAGGATCGCCCCATCGCCCCGATCATCGCATCACGCCCGTAGCGCGGGCCGGGTTCCACTCGCACGCGAGCATCGTCGCGTCGTCGCGCTGACCCGCGGCGAGAGACGAGCTCGGTTCTCGCCGCCTCGCTGCGCTCAGGCCGTCGAGAAGCCGACCTCCGCGGCGGGTGTCACGCTGCCCTTGCGGCCGGGCGCAGCCGCCCAGCTCCAGTACGCGTTCGTGTACGCGATCGACTGCTCCGGGGTGACCGGGAAGCCCCACTCGCGCATGTCCTCGGTGGTGTGCGCGTCCGAGACGAGCGTCGCGTCGTAGCCGCGCACCAGCGCACCGTGCAGGGTCGAACGGATGCACTCCTCCGTCTGCGCGCCGGTGACCACGAGCCGTCCGACGCCCCGCTCGGCGAGCAGCTCCTCCAGGCCCGTTGCCTCGAACGAGTCCCCGTACGTCTTGTGGACCAGTGGCTCGGTGTCGAGGCGCCCGAGCTCCGGGACGAGCTCCCACGCCTCGGAGCCCGTCGGCAGCTCGTCGCTCGAGTGCTGCACCCAGACCACCGGGACGTCCTCGGCTCGGGCCCTGTCGAGGAGGTGCTGGATGTTGGCGATCACGCGGTCGCGCTCGTAGGCGTTGCCGACGACGCCGTTCTGCACGTCGATGACGAGCAGGGCGGTGCGAGGGCGGTTCTCCAGGGACGTCACGACCACCTCCGTCGGTTCCGGGCTCTTCCCGATCCAGCGTAGCCGCGGCACCGAGCTCGGGCGCGGCATGGTGCCCGCGTGTGCAGCTTCCCCGTCAAGATGCCTCGTGATAGAGGGAGCAGTAGTGGCGAACCGGCTGGCGAACGCGACGTCGCCGTATCTGCTGCAGCACACGGACAATCCCGTCGACTGGTGGGAGTGGGAGCAGGAGGCGTTCGAGGAGGCGAGGCGCTCGGCAAACCGGTTCTCGCTGTCGATCGGCTACTCGGCGTGCCACTGGTGCCACGTCATGGAGCGCGAGTCGTTCGAGGACGAGGCGACGGCTCGGCAGATGAACGAGCAGTTCGTCAGCGTGAAGGTCGATCGCGAGGAGCGGCCCGACGTGGACGCCGTCTACATGGACGCGGTCGTCGCGCTCACCGGCCAGGGCGGCTGGCCGATGACGGTCTTCGTCACGCCCGACGGGGAGCCGTTCTACGGCGGTACCTACTTTCCGCCGGAGCCCCGACACGGCATGCCCGCGTTCCGGCAGGTGCTGGGCGCCGTCGCCGACGCGTACCGCACGCGCGGGGAGGACGTCGCCCGGCAGGCCGAGGCGCTCGTGTCGGCGCTGCGCCGCTCGGCGGAGACCGTGCCCTCGGACGAGCCGCTGACGGCGGCGCTCCTCGACGAGGTCGAGCAGACGCTGCGCGCACAGGTCGACCGGCGCTGGGGCGGCTTCGGCCGTGCGCCGAAGTTCCCGCCTGCCTCGGTACTCGAGTTCCTCCTGCGGCGGCGCGCCTACGAGCCGCTGCTCGGGACGCTCGACGGGATGTCGGCCGGCGGCATGTACGACTACATCGGCGGCGGCTTCCACCGCTACTCCGTGGACGACGAGTGGCTCGTGCCGCACTTCGAGAAGATGCTCTACGACAACGCGCTGCTCGTGCCGCCCTACCTCCACGCGTGGGTGCTGACCGGCGACCGCCGCTACCGCAAGGTCGTGGAGCTGACCGTCGAGTACGTCCTGCGGGAGCTGGCGCTGGACGGAGGCGGCTTCGCCTCGGCGCAGGACGCCGACACCGACGGCGTCGAAGGGTTGACCTTCACGTGGACCGCCGAGGAGGTCGAGCGGGCGATCGGCCCGGGACGGAGCGAGCTGGTTCTGCAGCCCTTCGAGCACGGGCGCTCCATCCTCCGCGGCGGACTGGCGTCGGAGGAGCGGGAGGCGCTCCTCGCCGCTCGCGAGCGGAGGCCGAAGCCCGCCCGTGACGACAAGGCGATCGCCTCCTGGAACGGGCTGCTGCTCGCTGCGCTCGCCGAGGCGGGGCGGAGGCTGGAGCGGTCCGACTGGCTCGACGCCGCGACGGCACTCGCCGAGTTCCTGCTCGGGCCGCTCTCCGACGGTGAGCGCCTCCACCGCACCTGGCGCGACGGCGTCGCGAAGGGCACGGGCTACCTCGACGACTACGCCAACGTCGCGCACGGGCTCTACGAGCTCCACGTCGCGACCGGCGACCCGCGCTGGCTCCACGAGTCGCGGCGGCTCGCCCTGCTCGCCGTCGAGCTGTTCGGTGATCCGGAACGCGGCGGCTTCTTCCTCACGCCGGCCGACGGCGAGCGGCTCGTGGCGCGCCAGAAGGGCTTCGACGACAACCCGACCCCGTCGGGCAACTCGATGCTCGCCTTCGTGCTGCTCCGGCTCGCCCGCATCTGGGGCGACGACGAGCTCGAGCGGCAGGCGGTAGGCGCGCTCCGGCTCGTGCGAGACGTCATCCCGCGGGCGCCCGCGGCGTTCGGCTGGGCGCTCTGCGCAATCGACCTGCATCTTTCCCCGCCGCGCGAGCTCGCGATCCTCGGCCCGCCGGAGAGCGCCGTTGCCCGCGCAGCGCTGGGTGGCTTCGACCCGAACACGGTCGTCGCCTTCGGCCCCACCGAAGGGGTGCCGCTGCTGGTGGGGAAGACGCTCGTCGAGGGAAAGCCGACCGTCTACGTCTGCGAGCGGTTCGCCTGCCGCGCGCCGGTGACCGACGCGCCAGAGCTCGCCTTGTAACAGTCTGTTACTTGGCCGACCTACGCCGGGACCTGTGACGACGTCGCGGTCGTTGCCGCAGCGACGCGCTCGATCCACGGTCTCGCTTCGAGTCGCTCGAAGATCTCGCCTGCCTCTGCCAGCAGCGGCTCGGCTTCGTCCGTGCGGTTCCGGGCGAGGAGCCACTCGCCGTGCTCGAGCAGCGTCGCGCCGAGCCAGTGCGGGATCCCGAGCTGGCGGAAGCGCGCGGCCGCCTCTCGGAATGCCCCGTCGGCGTCGTTGCCCGGACCGGCAAGGCGTGCACCGAACCGCTGCGCCTGTGCGTCGAGATAGGGAGAACGCAGTCCCTGCGGCACGGCCTCGATCGAGGCCACGAGTACCTCGGCTCTCGCCGGGTCTCCGAGTGCGAGCGCGGCCTCGATCCCCTCGACGAGTCCCTGCTTGACGGACTGGCTCGCCTCCCCGGACTTCTCGCGCGCCAGCTCGGCGGCCGCGACGCCGACCTCGACCGCCTGCTCGAGTCGGCCCTCCGCCCGTTCGACCGCGGCCTTTCCAGCGAGGTAGGCGCCTCGATCCTGGAGGTTCGCCGACTCTCCACGTGATGCGAACTCGCGGAGGAGGTCGTGTGCGTCGCCGATCTCGCCACGCCAGGCGTGGATCTCCAGCACCGAGCTGAGGATACTGATCGTGTTCCCGTCGAGCATCCGGTCCCTGGGGATCTGCGAGAACGCCTCGAGAGCCTCGCTCCAGTGTCCGCTCATCGTCAGTGGATAGGTGATCTCGGCGAGGATGCTCCACTCGTACGACCGACTACCCCGTCGGCGCGCGAGCGCGAGCGCGTCGTGGAGATCCGCGAGTGCGTCGTCGTATCGATCGCGCTGGAAGGAGAGATCCGAGAGGTTGAAGAGCGCGGTGGACTCGCGTTCGAAGTCCCCGTGCTCGTGTGCGATGGTTCGCGACTGGCGGAGAAGGGCGAGCGCCTCCTGCGGTCGCGAGCCGTGGAGGGCGATCGACTTGTTCGAGAAGGCCGCCGCGAGCGCCTCCGCGGAGCCGACCGCCTCGGCGACCTCGATCGCCCGTTCCGCCATTTCGAGGCCCTTCTCCCGCTCCCCCATGAAGATGTACCCGCCCGCGAGCCTCGTCGCGATCAGGGCGAGCTCCTCGTCCGGAGGGCCGGCGGCGAGCACGTCGTACGCGCGTCGAGCGCGGTCCATCGACTCCGGGATTCGCCCCTGCCAGAACTCGACCTGTGACAGCCGTCGGGAGACGGCCGCCGCTTCGCGCGCGCGGCCGCACGATTCGTAGAGCGCCACCGACTCGCCGAGCAGCTGCTCGGCGACGTCCCAGTCCGGGATGTGGACGGCCTGCCAGCCCGACTGTGCAAGCAGCGCGGCCCTCTCGGCCGGATCGTCGTCCAGGCGGGCCGCCTGCTCCGAGTAGCGCTGCGCCTGTGCGGGTGCGCCGAGCGAGTCTGCGCGGTCCGCGGCACGGATCAGAGCCGCGCGCGCCTTCGCTGACACCTCGGCCGCGTCCTCGGCATCCGGCATGGCCGCCGAGGCGTCGAGGTAGTGGGAGGCGACGACCTCGGCGATCTCGTCGTCGGAGTCGACCGCCCGCTCGAGATACGCCGCGACCGCGAGGTGTCGCTCTCGCCGCTCGCGCCGGGAGAGCGTCTCGTAGGCGACGTGACGGACGAGATCCTGCAGGAAGCTGTACTGTCCGTGCTCGGGCGAGGTCGGGTCGCCCTGGATGCCCAGCACCTCCTTGCGCACGAGGGAGGCGAGGAGCGGCTCCAGCTCCGACGGCTCTACACCGGACACCGCGACGAGCGCCTCGGAAGCGAACGACTTGCCGACGACGGCGGCGTCCTGGAGCAGCCGCCGCTCCTCGGGCGCCAGGCCGTCGAGGCGGGAGGCGATCAGGCCGTGGAGGGTCTCGGGGACGTCGAGCTCGGCGATCTCCCCGGTCGGCCGGTACACCGAGCCCTCCTCGACCAGCAGCCCGCGGTCGAGCAGCATGCGGACCGTCTCGACCGCGTACAGGGGCACGCCTTCCGCGCGATCGAGGATCTGCCCGCGCAGGCCCTCCGGCAATCCGGGAGCGAAT
Organism: uncultured Thermoleophilia bacterium; assembly: GCA_963762675.1. Classification (GTDB taxonomy): domain Bacteria; phylum Actinomycetota; class Thermoleophilia; order Gaiellales; family Gaiellaceae; genus Palsa-739. The sequence continues at coordinate 409,685 of CAVXLS010000004.1, forward strand.
CCGTCGAGTAGCTCGCCCATCGCCTCCGCCGGCAGCGGCTCGAGGTAGAGGGAGCTGAAGGAGCGCTGGCCGGCTCCCCAGCCCGGCCGCTTCTCGGCCAGCTCCGGCCTCGCGAGCGTGAGCACGAAGAGCGGGCTCGAGCGCGACCACTCCAGGAGGTATTCGACGAAGTCGAGGAGGCTCGCGTCCGCCCACTGGAGGTCCTCGAACACGAGCACGGTCGGGTAGGAGTCGGCGAGGCGCTCGAAGAAGAGCCGCCAGGCGGCGAAGAGGTCGTGCCGCTCGCTCGAGACGCTCTCGTCCGCGAGGCCGACCAGCTGTGCGAGCCGTGGCTCGACGAACTTGCGCTCGTCCTGCTCGAGGAGAAGCTCGGACAGCATCGTGGCGAGCTTGGCGCGGGCCGCCGAGGGCTCCTCGTCCTCGGCGATCCGGCAGCGCATGCGGACCATGTCGGCGAGCGCCCAGTACGTCACGCCCTCGCCGTAGGCGAGACAGCGGCCACGGTGCCAGTAGACGGTCTCCGCGAGGCCGTCGAAGTACTTGTAGAACTCCCAGGTGAGGCGTGACTTGCCGATCCCGGCGATGCCCGTCACCGAGACGAGATGGGGTCGCTTCTCGTCCGCCGAGTTGTGGAAGAGCTCCTTGACGAGGCGGAGCTCGCGGTCGCGTCCGACGAACGGCGGCTCCAGCCCGGTCGACTTCAGCGCTCCCCGGCGGCCCGACGTGACGCGGAGCGCCCGGTGGAGCGGCACGGCCTCCGTCTTCCCCTTGAGCTCGAACGTGCCGGCGGCCTCGAACACCACTGCCGGCTCCGCCGCCCTGCGCGTCGAGTCGCCGACGAGCACGGTTCCGGGAGTTGCGGCCGCCTGGATCCGCGCCGCGGTGTTCACGAGGTCGCCCGCGACCATTCCCTCGCCGACGGCGCCGATCGTCACCGCCGCCTCTCCGGTCAGGACGCCTGCCCGCAGGCGCAGGTCGGGCGCATTCGTCTCCTGCCCGAGCGCGGACACGGCCGCGACGAGGTCGAGACCCGCGCGCACGGCCCGCTCGGCGTCGTCCTCGGTCGCGGTCGGCGTCCCCCACACGGCCATCACCGCGTCGCCGATGAACTTCTCCACGACGCCGCCGTAGAGCCCGATCAGCCGGCGGGCGGTGTCGAAGTAGCGAGACAGCAGCTCACGCACCTCCTCGGGGTCGCGCGACTCCGAGAGCGGCGTGAAGCCGACGAGGTCGGCGAAGAGCACGGAGACGAGGCGGCGCTCCGCGGCGGGGGCCTCGCGACGTGCGGCCGGGGCGGGGGGCGAGGTGGCGGCCCCGAGCGCCGAGCCGCACTCGTCGCAGAACGACTGTCCCGGCTCGGCGGCGGCACCGCAGGAGGGGCAGGCGAGGGCGAGCCCGGTTCCGCACGCCCGGCAGAACCGCGCGCCCGGGCGGTTCTCCGCGCCGCAACTCGGACAGAGCATCAGAGAGAGCCTACGCGCGGTCTCCGGCTCTGACAAAGGCGACTCCGTGGAGTGTCGTCAGGCGTAGCAGTTCTCGTGCGGCGTCGGCGGGTCGACCTCGAGCAGCCGCGGCACCGTCACCGGCCAGAGGTGCTTCTTGCGGGCGGCCGCGAGCACCGCGCGGACGACCTTCGCCGCCCAGGGGTGCGTGTCGTGCATGAGCACGATGGCGCCGGGCTTCAGGTTGCGGACGATCTCGCGTGCGACGGGTCCGGGGGTCGCGCCGACCCGCGAGTCGAGGGAGTCGACGTTCCAGCGGACGTCGAGCAGGTCGAGCTGGTGGACGACGCGCTCGATCTTCGCGTTCGCACGCTCGTAGGGCGGCCGGAAGAGCTGCGACCGCACGTGGAGGCGTCGCAGGAGCTCCTCCTGCGTCCAGACGAGCTGATCCCGAACCTGGCGCTGGGAGAGGAGCGTCAGCTGGGGATGCGACCACGTGTGGTCGCCGACCGAGCCGGCGGCCGCGGCTGCGAGTGCGGAGGTCTGCCAGAGCGGGATGCGGTTGCCGACGAGGAAGAAGGTCGCCGGCGCACGGCTGCGGCGCAGCACCGCGAGCAGCGTTTCCGTCCACGGGCTCGGGCCGTCGTCGAACGTGAGCGCGAACACCCGCTTCTCGCCGCCGCCGCAGTAGATCGGTTGCCCGGCCCAGACGAGGCGGTCGAGCGCGGTCGGGGCCGGACCGAGCGGGCCGGGATGTGCGCTCGCGGCGGTCGCCGAGAGGGCGAGCACGGCCATGATCGCGCTGGCGAGGACGGCGACCCGCATGCTCACGTTGTACCGGTGGGCCGCCGGGCCCGCCACTCGCCCATGGAAAACGGCGGGGGAGCACCGAGGCTCCCCCGCCGTTCAAGCGGATGCGAAACGCGCTAGCGGCCGCTCTTCAGCAGCTTGCCGAACGGGTGGAAGTCGCCCGTCGGGCCGCCGCTCCACTTCACGAGGATCTCCTGCTCGATCGGGAAGTTGTCTTTCGGCCCCGTCTTGATCGCGATCCCGGGGTAGACGAACGGGTTCTTGCTCGTGTCCATGCTGTGCAGGGCGTTCATCAGGCTCGCCCGCGTCGGGTTCTTGCCGGCGTTCTGGAGCGCGTAGACGAACGTCCAGGCGACACCGAGCCCGTAGACGAGGTTCGAGTCTCCCAGCGCCCAGTCCGACAAGAGCGCGGGCTGGTACTTGGCGATGATCGACTTGCCGAGCTTCATCCCGGCCAGGCTCGGCTGCGTCGTCGGGCTGGCGACGTAGGACGACGAGATGACGCCGTTCAGGTTCGCGCCCGCCTTCGCCGCGGCCAGCAGGAAGGGCCTGATCGCCGACACGTTGGAGAGGAAGGTCGTCGGGCTCCAGCCGACCTTCGTCGCGGTGACGAGCGCGGCGATCGCCTGGCCCGGGGTGGCGACGATGAAGAACGTGTCGCAGCCCTTGCTCTTCAGGTCGAGGATCTGCTGCGTCACGACCGTGTCGGTGGCGTTGAACCCCTGCTTGTCGACGATGAGGTTCTTCTTCGCGCCGAGCCCCTGCACCATCCCTGCGATGTAGTTCTTCCCGAAGGCGTCGTTCTGGTAGAGGATGCCGATCTTCGCGTTCGGCATGTTCGCGGCGATGTACTTGCCGTAGAGCCTGCCTTCCGCCGGGTAGTCCGGCTGCCAGCCGATCGTGTACGGCTTCGTCGAGCCGAGGCACGCCTTGTGCGCGCAGAAGCCCCAGTACGAGTCGCCGGTGGCGAGGAAGACCTGCGGCACCTTGTGGGCGTTCGTGTAGCCCCACGTCGCCAGGTTCGGCGCCGTGCCCAGGCTGCCGACGATCGCGAAGACCTTGTCCTGCTCGACGAGCTGCTGCGTGAGAGGCACGGTCTGCGCCGGGTTGTACGCGTCGTCGAGGATCTCGAAGTTGATCTTGCGACCGTTGACTCCTCCGTGGTCGTTCACGTACTGGTAGTAGGCCTGCTCGGCCAGCGGGATCGTCTTGTACGCCGACGCGACGCCTGTCAGCGGGAACGTGCCGCCGATCTTGATCGACGTCTTCGTGATCCCCGGGTCGGCCTGGCGTGCGCCCGTTGCCGCGCTCACCGCGATGCCGGCCACGGCGACCGCCCCCGCCAGCGCCACGAGCATCCTGCGTGTGATTCGCATCCGCCCTCCTACGGTGTATGTGCCCGATTCGCAAATCGGGGCTCGCCGATTATGACGCCCTCGGATCCGAATTGATAGGAGAGATTGAACGCCGGTTCAAGAGCTCGCGGCTCACGCACGCGCCCGGAAGCGCGAGATGCGCCGCAGGAAGCCTGCGAAGCCTTGCGGCAACACGAGCATCACGAGCACGACCATGAGGCCGAAGACGACGTCTTGCCCGTGGGTGGAGCCGATCAGCGGCACGTCGGCCGAGATCGTCGGCAGCAGGCCGACGAACGCCGCGCCGGCGAGCACGCCCCAGAGGGAGCCGAGCCCTGCGACCGCCGCGCCGACCAGAATCAGGAGGGACAGCGTGACGCCGAACTCGGTCGGCTGGGCGAAGCCGTTCGTCCCGAGGACGAACAACGAGCCTGCGACGCCTGCGTAGGCTGCGGAGATGCCGAAGGCGAGCGTCTTGTAGACGGCGAGCTCGACGCCGGAGGACGTCGCTGCGACCTCGCTGTCCCGGATCGCCCGGAACGCCCGCCCCGTCCGTCCGCGCAGGATCAGCCACGCGAGCACGAACAGGATCGCCGACGCCGTCCAGCTCGTCGCGTAGAGCCACGTGTGGCTCACCGTCCTCGCCGACTGGACCCCGCTGCTGCCGCCGAGGAAGGTCGAGAACTTCAGCGGGATCTGCGGCACCGAGACCGCGAGCGCGAACGTCGCGAGCGCAAGGTAGACGCCGGAGAGGCGGAGAGCCGGGAGCCCGACGAGGAGGCCGAAGACGAAGCAGATCGCGAACGCCATCAGCATCGTCACGACGAGGTTCGTGTGGTGGTCGCGCGACATGACCGCGGTCGTGTAGCCGCCGATCGCCATGAACGCCCCGTGGCCGATCGAGATCTGGCCCGAGTAGCCGGTGAGGACGTTCAGGCCGAGGATCGCGATGAAGTAGACCCCCACCGTGGCTGCGAGCGCCTGGTGGTAGCCGCTCAGCTGGAAGGGGAGCAGTGCGAGCAGGAGCGCGGCCGCCGCGACCGTGCCGAGACCGGTGGCGTGCGCCCTCACGGGCCGTCCTCCGGCGGCCGCTGAGAGCGTGGAGGGGGCGTGGGGGAACCGGGAGGTTCCACCACGGGAGACAGAAGAAGGGGGCGGCGAGGGGGAAACCTGGTTTCCCCCACCGGAGCGAGCCGAAGGCGAGCGACTCTCATACCTTCCGCGCCCTGCTCTGCCCGAACAGGCCCGACGGCTTCACGAGGAGGATCGCGAGCAGCACCGCGAACGCGAACGGGAGCCGCAGCTCCGAGGTGACGAAGTGGACGTATTGCCCGACGAGGTTGAGGAAGACGCCGAGCGCGAGGCCGCCGACCACCGCCCCCGCGGGACTCTCGAGCCCTCCGAGCACCGCTGCCGCGAAGGCGTACAGGAGGATCGGCTGCATGAGCGATGGCTGCAGCACGAACTGGGACGGCTCGGCCATCAGCCCCGCCACGGCGCCGAGCACGGCCGCGAGACCCCAGCCGATCGCGAGCATCCGCTCCACCCGGACGCCGACGAGCGCCGCTGCCGCGGGCCGGAGCGCCGCGGCGCGCATCCCGAGCCCGAGCTTCGTGAACTGGAAGAGCCCCCAGAGCAGGACCACCGAGACGACCGTGACGAGCAGCGTGCCGATGTCCTGGCGCGCGAAGGCGACGCCTCCCGCGTGGTACACCTTCGGGCCGAACGGCGACGGCATGAACTTGATGTCCGCGCTCCACTTCCAGGTGACGAGGCCGTCGATGAGGATGAAGAGCCCGACGGTGACGATCACGACCGCGATCACGGACTTGTGCTGGACCGGGCGGATGACGGTGACCTGGATCGCGACGCCGAGCACGAACGCGACGACGAGCGTGACGAAGAACGCCTCCCAGTAGGAGAAGCCCCACTGGATCAGCTGATAGGCGATGTACACCGATGCCATCGCCAGCTCGCCCTGCGCGAAGTTGATCACCTCGGTCGCCCGGTAGATGAGGACGAGCGCGAGCGCGAGGCTGCCGTAGACGGCGCCCTGCGCGAGGCCGGCGACGGTCTGCTGGGCGAAGATGGTGCTGAGGGCCGAGCCGACCGCGAGGAAGACCACCACCGCGGCGAGCACGATCGGCGTCGGTCGGACGATCGTCAGGAGCCCCTCGGCGGGCGTCCGCACCCACGTTCCGCGGTCTCTCTTCGCCGCTGCCATCAGTAGCCGAGGTAGCTCCGGCGGACGGACTCGTGGGCGCGCAGTTCCTGGCTCGACCCGGAGAGCGCCACTCGCCCGACCTCCAGGACGTAAGCGGTTTGGGCCAGCTGGAGCGCGATATGAGCGTTCTGCTCGACGACGAGCACCGTCAGGCCCTCGCGCTCGTTCAGTTCCCGGATGATGCGGAAGATCTCGGTCACGAGCACGGGCGCGAGACCGAGCGAGGGCTCGTCGAGGAGGAGCAGTCGCGGGCGCTGCACGAAGGCGCGGGCGAGCGCCAGCATCTGCTGCTCGCCGCCGCTGAGCGTCCCCGCGGCCTGGCCGCGGCGGTCCTGGAGCCAGGGGAAGTACGAGAGCACGCGCTCGGCGTCGCTCCTGATCGAGCCGCGTCGCGTGTAGGCGCCGAGGCGGAGGTTCTCCCAGACGGTCAGCTCCGAGAACGTGCCGCGCCCTTCGGGGACGTGGGCTATGCCGAGCCTCGCGACCTCCGCCGGGCCGCGGTGGCCGAGCGGCTTTCCGTCGAACCGCAGCTCGCCCGAGCGTCGGACGGTGTTGGAGATCGCGCGGAGGGTCGTGGTCTTCCCGGCGCCGTTCGCGCCGAGCACGGCGACGACCGACCCCTCCTCGACCTCGAGCGAGACCCCGTGCAGCGCCTGCACCGGCCCGTAGCGGGCCTCGATGTCGTGCAGCTCGAGCAGCGCCGTCACGGGTGCTCCTGCTCGCCCGCGGCATCGGAAGCAGGCTCGGGGGCGAGCTCGCCGCCCAGGTACGCCTCGATCACCTCCGGGTCGCGTTGCACCTCAGCAGGAGTGCCGCTCGCGATGGTCCGTCCGAAGTTGAGGACGTGGACGTGGTCGGAGACCTCCATCACGAGGTTCATGTGGTGCTCGACGAGCAGCACCGTGAGCCGCAACTCGTCGCGCAGCCGCCGGATCAGCGCGCCGAGCTCCTCGACCTCCTCGTGGTTCAGTCCGCCCGCCGGCTCGTCGAGCAGCAGGAGCCGGGGCGACGAGGCGAGCGCGCGAGCCAGCTCGACTCGCTTCAACGTCCCGAAGGGCAGGCCGGACGCCGGGCGGAACGCGTGCTCCGCGACGCCGACGAGCCCGAGCGTCTCGAGCGCGTGCCGGCGCAGCTCGGTCTCGCGCCGGAACCGCGAGTGGACGTGCGCGCCGACGAGGACGTTCTCGAGCACGGTCATCGTCGGGAAGAGCTCGACGTTCTGGAAGGTGCGGGCGATGCCGAGGCGGACGATCCGGCTCGGCGGGGTGCGTCGGAGCGAGCGGCCGTCGAAGAGGATGTCGCCCGCCTCGAGGCGGTAGAGGCGGGTGATCGCGTTGAACGCGGTCGTCTTGCCGGCCCCGTTCGGGCCGATCAGGCCGGCGATCGCTCCCTCCGTGACGTCGAGCGAGACGTCGTCGAGGGCGACGATGCCCCCGAACCGCAGGCGCGCGTTCTCGAGCGAGAGAAGACCCATCCGGAAGCCGCCTGACTCTAGACGATCGATCGACGTGTCGATCGATCGTCTAAAGAGATGCCGGGCCTCAGCGACGTTCGCGGGCGGCGAGGTACTCCGCCCACAGATCCTCCATCGTCGTCGTCCGCGGCGCCTTCGCGTGCGCCTGGTCGTAGGGCGTGTGGTTGACGGCGCGGACGATCCACGTGCCGTCCGTGGAGACGTCGAGGACGTTGACGCAGCCCGGCGACTGCTCGAAGCCGCCGAGGAAGACGCGCTCGCCGGTGACCGCTCGGCTGAGGATCGCGCGGTTGACGGCGCCGTGCAGGACGAGCAGGATCACGTCCCAGTCGTCGTCCGCGGCCAGTGCGTCCAGGTCGGAGGTGACGCGATCCAGCAGCTCGCCGATCGTCTCGCCGCCGAGGAAGGCGTTCTCGTGCGGGACGACGCCTCGGAAGGCGGCCGTCATCATCTCCTGAACCGCCTCCGGCGGGAGGCCGCGGATGTCGCCGCTCTCGATCTCGCGCAGGGCCCGGCGCGGCTCCGGTTCGTGCGTCGGAGCGACGATTCGCGCCGTGTCGGTCGTGCGCGGCAGGCCGCTCGTGATCACTCGGTCGAAGGCGACGTCCGCGAGCTCCCGGCGCGCCGCCTCGGCCTGGCGGCGGCCCTCGTCGGTCAGCTGCACGTTCTCGGGGCGGACGCCCTGGAAGTAGCGAACCTGCGCGTGGCGCATGAGGTAGATGCGGCGTCGCGGTGGGGGCGAGGTCACTGCGCCGGGCGGAGCGAGCGTCCGCCGGCGGACTGCATACCGGCGACCATGCCGGGAGGAGCCGCTCCGTCGGGAAAGCGCGAGAGCAGCTCGCCCAGCAACGCGTCCGGCTCCCAGTGCTCCGGCGCCTCGAAGAGCTCGCCGGCGCTCCAGCCGCGGAGCGCGTTGACGGCGCCGCCCCAGACGTGGAAGACCTGGCCGGTGATGTGCTGCGCCTCGTCCGCGCAGAGAGCGACGACGACCGCCGAGACGTTCGCGGGGTCGAGCGGGTCCCATCCCTCCGGCTCCTCCATGTCGAAGGTCTCCTCCGTCATGCGGGTGCGGGCGTTCGGTGCGAGACAGTTGACGGTGACGCCGTAACGGCCCAGCTCCTGCGCGGCGATGATCGTGAAGCCGGCGATCCCGGCCTTGGCGGCACCGTAGTTGGCCTGGCCGACGTTGCCGAAGACGCCGGAGGGGCTCGACGTGTTGATCACGCGGGCCTGCACCTCCTCGCCGGCCTTCGAGCGCTCGCGCCAGTGCGCGGCGGCGTGCCGGGTGGGCGCGAAGTGGCCCTTCAGGTGGACTGCGATCACCGCGTCCCATTCGGCCTCGGTCATGTTCACGAGCATCCGGTCGCGGAGGATCCCCGCGTTGTTGACGAGGATGTCCAGCCGTCCGAAGGAGTCGAGCGCCTGCTGCACCAGCCGCTCCGCGCCGTCGAAGTCGGCGACGTTCTCGCCGTTGGCGACCGCCTCGCCGCCGGCGGCCTCGATCTCGCGGACGACCTCGTGCGCGGGGGAGAGGTCGGCGCCCTCGCCGGAGAGGCCGGCGCCGAGGTCGTTGACGACGAGCTTCGCGCCGGCCGCGGCCAGCGCGAGTGCGTGGGCGCGCCCGATCCCCCGTCCGGCCCCCGTGACGACCGCCACCTTTCCGCTCAGGTTCGGCATGCGTGGAGAATACGCGTATGGACTTCTCCCTCACGGCGGAACAGGAGCTGATCCGCGAGACGGCACGCGAGTTCTGCGACCGCGAGGTCGTTCCCCATGCGCGGGAGTGGGACCGCGACGAGCGGATGGATCGCGGGATCGTCGACAAGCTGGCCGAGGTCGGGTTCCTCGGCTGCGGCCTGCCCGAGGAGTACGGAGGCTTGGGGCTCGACATGGTCTCGTACTGCCTCGTGATGGAGGAGCTCGGAAAGGCGGACTCCTCCGTGCGCGGGATCGCGTCGGTCAACAACGGCCTCGCCGGCAAGACGATCGCGAGGTGGGGCGCCGAGGAGCAAAAGGCCGAGTGGCTGCCGCGGATGTGCTCGGGCGAGACGCTCGGCTGCTATGCGCTGACGGAGCCCGGCGCCGGGTCGGATCCCGGCTCGCTCGTCACGCGGGCCGAGCGCGACGGCGACGACTGGGTCATCTCCGGCTCGAAGATCTTCATCACCCTCGGCTCGTGGGCGGGAGTCGCGCTCGTGTTCGCGCGCACGGGCGGCAAGGGCCCGCGTGGGATCACCTGCTTCCTCGTCGCGACGGCGTCCGAGGGGTTCAGCGCACGCAAGATCGACGGCAAGCTCGGCCTGCGCGCTCAGGACACGGCGGAGCTCCATCTCGACGGCGTTCGCGTCCCCGACTCGGCTCGGCTCGGCGACGAGGGCGGCGGGTTCAGGGTGGCGATGTCCGCTCTCGACTACGGGCGGATCTCGCTCGCCGCCGGCTCGGTCGGCATCGCGCAGGGCTGCCTCGAGGCGTCGACGCGATACGCCGCCGAGCGGCGGCAGTTCGGGAAGCCGCTCGCGCAACTCCAGCTCGTCCAGGAACTGCTCGCGGACATGGCGGTCGAGACCGAGGCGGCGCGGCTACTCGCATGGCGCGCCGCGGTGCTCGCCGACGCAGGGCAGCCGTTCACGCTGGCGGCGTCGCAGGCGAAGTACTACGCGAGCGAGGCGGCCGTGCGGGCCGCGAACGCCGCCGTGCAGGTGCACGGCGGCTACGGCTACATCGACGAGTTCCCGGTGCAGCGCTACCTGCGCGACGCGCGGGTCTCGACGCTCTACGAGGGGACGAGCCAGATCCAGAAGCTGCTGATCGGCCGGGCGCTCACAGGCGAGAGCGCCTTCTGAGGCGTGGGGGAACCCCAGGGTTCCCCCACGAGCCCCCTCCTTCTGCACGGCGCGTGGCGTTTCGCTCTTGCGCTGCGGCGAGAGCGCGGTCTCGCCTCCGCGCGCGAAAGTTTCGTGTCTCGGCCAGCGGAAAACCGGGACGACGAGAGGCACGACGCCTCGACTATGTGTGCGATCAGCGGCCGCGCGCGATCGTCACGATCTCCTTGCTGGCGTCGGTGAGCGGGCGGTGCTGCCAGTCGCCGAACTGACGCTCGATCGTGAATCCGGCGTCCTCGAGGAACGCCGCCAACGCGTCGGGTGCGAGGAACCGGAGCACGCCGACGCTCGTCTGCTCCTCGTCCCACCAGCGGCTCGACAACGACTCGCTGAACCGCACGACGTCGCCGTCCACCTCGAGGACGCGGTACGTGACGCGTACGGCGTCTCCGTCCGGGTTCCGGACGTCGTACGAGGTGTTCCACGCTTCCCACGCACGCGCCTGCGGGTGGCGGGTCTCGAAGGCGAACCGGCCTCCGTCGACGAGCGCGGCGCGAATCGCCCGGAGCGACCGCTGGAGGTCCTCGTCGGAGACGAGCACCTGGAACGCGTGACCCGTCATGACCGCGAGCTCGAACTCGCTCTTCCAGGCGGCTGAGGCCGCGTCGGCGAGAACCCACTCGAGATCGTGGCGGGCCCGCGCCTGGCCGAGCATGGCAGGGTCGGGGTCGAGCCCGCAGAGGCTACCCGTGTGCCCGTCGTCGCGAGCGCGGCGAAGGAGCAGACCCGTGCCACACCCGAGGTCGAGGACGGAAGGGGCGCCCATGACGAGCTCGAGGTAGAAGTCGTCGCACGGCCCCCACGGGTTCATGACCTCGTACCAGCTCGCCGGATCACCCCACCGCGACACGGCGCGGCATCGTACACGGGCTCACCGGTAGCGCTCGAGGAATCCCGGGCTCGCGATCCGGAGCCGGGCCGCCACGTCCTCCCTCACCCGCTCGAGCGTCCCGGGTGGCACGTCGCCCGCCCGGACCCGCGCCGCCAGCTCGCGTCGCTCGGTGTCGTCCTCAGGCGGAAGCTTGTCCAGCTCGCGGTGCACGATCCCGAGCGCGTTCATCGCCACGAGCATGCGGAAGCGAAGCCGGTGATCGGTCAACGTGGGCAGGATCTCGTCGGCGAGAAACTCCTGGATCGCCTCGGCCAGCTCCTGGGCTGTCGGACGCTCGGTCACCGGGGTCCGCCCCGTCGAGCTCGGGTTGGCGTGGCGTGGCGACGCCAGCTGGCGTGGCGTGGCGTCGCCAACCCGGGAGGCCGCTCTGCTCCATGGACAGGTTTCACGAGAGTCTCTCCAGAAGGTGACAGATCTCGTACTCCACCTCGGCGCCGAGACGGCCGAGGATGGCGAGCTCCACGCTGCGGTCCTGACCGCTGAGGTGGCGTTGCGCTTGGGTCAGGCAGCCGATCGCCCAGGCGACGTTGCCGGCGACCTCCCAGTAGTCGAGCTCCTCCGGACGCACGTCGAAGCCCGTGAGCTCGTTGTAGCGGTCGACGTAGGGCTCCGCATCGCCTATCCCGCCGAGGCGCAAGTCGTCCACACCGAAACGCCACGCGCGCACGAGCCCGAAGCCCAGATCGCGCGCAGGCTCGTCGAGATGCGCGAACTCCCAGTCGAGAACCCCGACGAGGCCCCGATCGCCGACGACGATGTTGCCGATCCGGTAGTCCCCGTGAGCCAGCACGGGCGGGCGGGCGGGCGGGCGGTTCTCCCGCAGCCACCAGAGACCCAGCTCGATCGCGGGGTGCGGCTCGCCGATCTCGTCCAGCTCGTCGACCATCCGCTCGAGAGTGGCGTGACGAAGGAACGGAACTCGGTCGAGCGGGATGGCATGGATCCTGGCCAGCTCCTCCGCCAGCTGGGCGGGCAGCGCCTCGCGGGCCGCGGCGAGCTCCGGCCGCCGGACGATCCTCCGTCCGATCGTCTCGCCCTCGAGCCGCTCCATGACAAACGCTTCGCGTTCGTCGAGGTCCGGGACGTAGCCATACGGGCGTGGAACCTTCACGCCGGCGTCGTACGCCGCCTGTAGGACGGCGAACTCGTCGGCGAGCGAGAGCGTGTGGCGATGGATCACTCCCACCGCGGCTCGCCGTACGAGCAACTGCTCGCCGTCGGCATCCACGGCCCATGCTTCCTTCGAGGCGCCTCCTGCCACCAGGATTGGCTCGGTGATCTCGACCTCGTGGTCGAACAGGTCCGACAGCACCCGCTGGAACGCCTCGCGCACGTCTGCGATCATCGCTGCGGCCGTGTCCGTTGTCATCCCGGAGCCGATTCACGCCCGGCGCGAGCAGGTTCGCGCCTTCATGGAGGAGCACGTCTATCCGAACGAGGCGCGCCTCTTCGCGGAGGATGCGGCCGCGGACGCGCTGATCGCGCAGCTTCGGCAGAAGGCGAAGGACGCCGGCCTCTGGGCACCTCACCTGCCGGCGGAGGCGGGTGGCTCCGGCAGCGGCTTCATCGAGTACGCGTACCTGAACGAGGAGATCGGACGGAGCTTCGTCGCGCAGCTCGTCCTCGGTTGCCAGGCTCCGGATGCCGGGAACGGCGAGATCCTGCACATGTTCGGGACGCCCGAGCAGAAGGCGCGCTTCCTCGAGCCGCTCGTCGCAGGCGAGACCCGCTCCTTCTTCGGCATGACCGAGCCGGAGGTCGCGGGCTCCGACCCGACGCTGCTCCAGGGTCGCGCGGAGCGGGACGGCGACGAGTGGGTGATCAACGCCCACAAGTGGTTCTCCTCGGGTGCGGACGACGCCGGCTTCGGCGTGGTCATGGTGGTCACGGAGCCCGACGCGGAGCCGCACCGGCGCGCGTCGATGATCCTCGTCCCGACCGAAACGCCCGGCTACGAGCTCGTGCGCCGCGTCTCGGTGATGGGGCACGAGGGACGCGGCTGGGGGACGCACTGCGAGACGCGCTTCACCGATGTCCGGGTCCCGGTCTCGAACACGCTCGGCGAGCCCGGTGACGGCTTCCGGATCGCGCAGAAGCGGCTCGGCCCGGGTCGCATCCACCACGTGATGCGCTGGCTCGGGCAGATGCAGCGCGCCTTCGAGCTCATGTGCTCCTACTCGCTCGAGCGGCAGGCATTCGGAGGGCCGCTCGCCGCCAAGCAGACCGTCCAGAACTGGATCGCCGAGTCGGCGGCCGAGATCCAGGCGTGCCGGCTGATGACGCTGCAGGCGGCACACCGGCTCGACCAGGGCGACGAGGCGCGCGTCGAGATCTCGCTGATCAAGTTCTACGCGGCCCGCGTCCTCGGCGAGGTGATCGACCGGGCCGTTCAGGTGCACGGCGGGCTCGGGCTCACCGACGACACGCCGCTCGCCCTCATGTGGCGGATGGCTCGCGGCGGGCGCATCTACGACGGTGCCGACGAGGTGCACAAGATGGTCGTGGCACGCCGGATCCTCCGCTCGTTCGAGGACGGGGGCGTCTGGCGCTTCACGTAACGCTCGAGGGCGAACGCGTCCGCCTGGAGCCGCTCGAGCCCCGCCACGAGGAGCCGCTCTGGTCGGTTGCGCAGGACGAGCGCATGTGGCGTTTCATGCGCGAGCGTGCGGACGCGAGCCGCGCCGCGTTCCATGCGTGGTTCGGGCGGATGCGAGCGGGCGCGCTGCCGTACGCGCAGGTCGTCTCCGGGCGCCTGCTCGGACACACGAGCTACCTCAACGTCCGGCCGGACGACCGCGTGCTCGAGATCGGCAACACGTGGCTTGCGCCGGAGGCGTGGGGGACAGGTGCGAACACCGAGGCGAAGCTCCTGCTGATGCGGCACGCGTTCGAGGACGAGGGCTTCCTGCGGGTCGAGTTCAAGACGGAGGTCGGAAACGAGCGCTCCCGGGCCGCGCTTGCCGCGCTCCCGGCGGAGTTCGAGGGCGTCTTTCGCCGGCACATGCTCGTCCGCGGCGGCGAGCGTCGAGATTCCGCGTGGTATGCGGTGATCGACGACGACTGGCCGGCGGTGAAGGCGAGTCTGCTCCGGCGGCTCGGACGCGCGTGACGGGGCCCGAACGGCGACGTCGGCGTGGGTTCGACCGGGGCGGAGGACGCTGCCGGCGGTCTTCGGGGTCGTGTGCTCGCTTGCCGCGACCGCGGCGTGCAGCCGGCCGGTGGAGAGGGCTCGGCCACATGCAGAGCTGCGGCCGTCCACTACACGCCGATCCGGGCGGCGGCCCAGGATCGGGCGCTTGCCGTGGATCGCCTGTGCGCCGACCAAGCTCGGCCTGGTGGCGTTGCTGTGGTACTGGCCGAAGGAATGGAGGACCCAGCGCGTGCCCCTCGCGGGCAGCTACACGGGCGGTGAGGCGCCGGCGGGAGTCAGCACGAAGATCCTCTGGACGTTTCTCTCGACCCGGCGAAGCGCTCATACGCCCGCAGCGGTGACGGAGACCTGGTCCTGCGTGGCGAGCGCCTCGACGCTCCCGGGAGGACGGTGCAGCACTTCGCCGCGATCAGCTATCAGGGGCAGAACGGTGCGCCGTTGTTCGCGTCGATCGTCTCGCTGCCGAGCCCCGGCTGCTGGCGGGTGCACCTCGCAGCGGGTCGCCTGCACGCGAGCGTCGTCCTGCGCGCAGTCTCGCGCCCACGCGGCTAGCTCGCTCGCCGAACGATCTGCGTGCAGCGCGCGCTCGCGAGGAGCGTGCCTTGTCCTGGAAGAGCTCGGCCGCGCAGAAGACGACGCGCCGGTTGCGCTGGACGACTCGACCCTCGGCCCGCAGCGTTCCCGGCCGCGCCGCTCGCAGGAACTCGGTACGCAGGTCTGCGGTGAGGAAGTCCTCGGCGTCCGTCATGAGCGTCCAGCAGGCGCCGCCCATCGCCGTGTCCAGCAACGTCGCCACCATGCCGCCGTGCACGATCGGCCCCGACTCGGAGCGGAAGCAGAAGTCGGGCGTCGCATCCCACTCGATCACCGATCGGCCCTCCCCCTGCAGGATCCCGCGGTAGCCGAGCGTGCACCAGATGTGGGGCGCCGGCGGCGCTTGCTCGCCCCACGGGAGGCGCCCGCGCGGAGTCATCGCGGCCCCGGCACGCCGGGATAGCGGAAGGGCGCGATCCGGTTCAGCTGCACGACCCAGGCACGGCCCGTCTCCTCGTCGTGGAGCGCCTGCAGCGCCGCCTCGGCGACGAACGACGGGTCGATCAGCGCCACCGGCAGGCCTCCTCGCAGCTCGTCGACGACGAGCGGTGTGTCCGTGAAGGCGGGGCAGAGCGCGTTGATCCGGATCCCGCGCTCGGCGAGCTGTGGTGCCACGCTTCGCACGAAGCCCACGACGGCGTGCTTCGTCAGCGCGTAGACGGGGTCTACCGGCGTGCCGGTCAGCCCCGCGAGCGAGGCGGTCGCGACGATCGAGCCCCCGCGCGGCATCAGCCGGGCCGCCAGCTCTCGCACTCCGAGCACGACGCCGTCGACGTTGACGCCCATGATCCGCCGGTACTGGTCGTCGGTCAGGTCCGATATCGCCGTCGAGCCCGTCGTCACGCCGGCGTTGAGAAACGCGGCGTCGAACGGCCCCTCGAGCATGCGCCAGGTATCGACGTCCGCGACGTCGTGGCCGTCGACGAGGTCGAGCACCGTCACGTCCGCGCCCGCCACCGCCTCCACGATCGCCGCGCCGATCCCCGAGCGACCTCCGGTCACCAGAACCTTCACGGCAGCAGCACCACCTTGCCGACGCTGCGACGAGACTCGACGAGCTCGTGCGCGCGGGCGACCTCCTCGAGCGGGAACTCCGCACCGACGAGCGGGCGGACGGCGCCGCTGCGCCACAGCTCGAGCAGCTCCCCGACGGCATCGACGACCGCTGCCGGATCGAGTCGCATCAGGCGTCCGAGATAGAAGCCCTGCACACCGGCGTTGCGCCCGACGAGCCGCGCGGGGTCGACCTCCGGCCAGGCCCCGGCCGCCGAGCCGATCGCGACGACGGTGCCGAGCGGCCGCAGCCGCGCGAACGAGGAGGCGAAGAGCTCGCCTCCGACCGGGTCGACGACGACGTCGGCCTGCAGGTCGTCCGGCAGCTCGTCGTACACGTACGCCTCCTCGGCGCCGAGCTCGCGGCATGCCGCGAGCTTCTCCGCCGAGCCCGCCGCCGCGACGACCCGTGCTCCGAGCGCGCGCGCCACCTGGATGGCCGCCGTGCCGACGCCTCCCGCGGCCGCGTAGACGAGAACGGTCGCCCCGGGTCGAAGTCGCACCTGGCGGGTCAGCGGGATGTACGCCGTCAGGAAGGTGAGCATGAACGAGGCTCCCTCGGCGAAGCTCGCCCGCTCCGGCAGCGGCACGAGCGCCGCCCGCTCGACGACGGCGAGCTCGGCGTAGCCGCCCCCGCCGCCCGTGAACGCCATCACCCGCATCCCGTTCTCCAGCTCGCCGGCGATCTCCGAGCCGAGCACGGCCGGCAGCTCCGGCATCTGCGGGTAGCGGCCGCGGCGGATCAGCACGTCCGCGAAGTTCACGCCGGCCGCACGTACGCGCACGAGCACGCGGTCGCCGTCGGCGGACGGGTCGGACGCGTCGCGAAGCTCGAAGGGGCCGTCGACGCGGGTGAGGACAGCGGCCCTCATCTAGCGCAGAGGCGCAGCCTCTGCGCCAGCGAACCGGTCGCGCAGCGCCGTCTTCCGGAACTTGCCGACGCTCGTCTTCGGGATCTCGTCCACGAACTCGAACCGCTCCGGCAGCCACCACTTCGCGAACTGCGGCGCGAGGAAGTCGCGCAGCTCGTCCGCCGTCGCCGCCTGTCCCTCCTTGAGCACGACGACCGCGAGCGGCCGCTCCGACCACTTGGGGTCCGGTACTGCGATCACCGCCGCCTCGGACACGGCGGGATGCGCCATCAGCGCATTCTCGAGGTCGACCGAGGAGATCCACTCGCCGCCGGACTTGATCACGTCCTTCGACCGATCCTTGATCTGGATGAAGCCTCGTGGGTGGATCGAGACGATGTCGCCGGTGCGGAACCAGCCGTCGTTCGTCCAGCGGTCGCCGGCCTCGGGGGTGTCGTAGTAGGAGGAGGCGACCCACGGCCCGCGCACCTCGAGCTCTCCCATCGTCTCACCGTCCCACGGGATCTCGTCGTCGCCGACGCGCGCCCGGATCTCGACGAAGGCCAGCGGCATCCCCGCCATCGCCTGGTAGTCCCAGCGCGTGTCGTCCTCGGCCTCGGCGAGGTCGTACGGGAGGGCCGCGGTGGAGGCGACCGGCGACGTCTCGGTCATGCCCCAGCCCTGGACGATCTTCAGGCCGTGGCGGCTCTCGTAGCCGGCGATCATCCCCCGCGGCACCGCAGCGCCGCCGACGAGCATCGCCTTCATGCTCGAGAGGTCCCACTTGCCCGGATTCGCGTCGAGGAGATGCAGGATCCCCATCCAGATCGTCGGCACGCCGGCCGCCCACGCGACGCGCTCCTGCTCCATGTTCTCGAGCAGGCTCTCCGGGTCGAGGTGCGGGCCCGGGTAGACGAGCTTCGCCCCCTGCATCGACGCCAGGTACGGGTAGCCCCACGCGTTCGCGTGGAACATCGGCACGACGGGCATGATCGGGTCGTTCAGGGTGACGCCGAGCCCGAGCGGATTGTTGGCGCCGACGCCGAACGCGTGCAGGACGCTCGAGCGGTGCGAGTAGACGACCCCCTTCGGCCGGCCTGTCGTGCCGCTCGTGTAGCACATCGCCGCGGCCTCCCGCTCGTCGAGGTCCGGCTCGTCCCACTCGTCGGGGTCGGCGGTGGCGAGCAACTCCTCGTAGGAGTCCTCGACGACGTAGACGTGCTCGATCTTCGTCCGGTCGCGGAACTGGTCGAGGATCGGCAGCAGCGCGCGGTCGACGATCACCGCGCGGTCGCCGGCGTGGTCGGCGATGTAGGCGAGATCGTTGGGGTGGAGGCGGAGATTGAGCGTGTGGAGGACGAAGCCGCCGCACGGGATCCCGAAGTACGCCTCGTGGTGCTGATGGTGGTTCCAGCAGAGCGTCGCGATGCGGTCGCCGCGCTGGAATCCCGCCTTCTGAAGCGCAGCGGCAAGCTGCCGCGCGCGTCGCATGGTGGCCCGGTAGTCCGTCCGGTGGAAGCTCTTGTCGGGAAGCCGGGTGACGATCTCGCCCTCGCCGAAGAACGTCTCGGCGCGTCGCAGCACGTGCGTCAGCGTCAGCTGGAAGTCCATCATCAGGCCGTCCACCATCACTCCTCGAAGTCGCCGTTGCACTGATCGTGGCACGGAACGCTGCGGAGCGGCAAGCGTGAGCCGAAGGTCATGTCCTCTCCGGGGGTATGGACATGGATGTACATCGCCACCAATACATGGATATCCATGGACTGCCCGGATCTCGTGAGCGCCCGCCGACCGCCTGCCCTTGGCGGAAGGTGTGCGCTCTCAGGCGGACACGGGCGTACCGAGCACGAGGTCTGCTACCTCCGCTCGCAGTTCCGGCGGCGTCTCGCCGAAGCCGTGCAGCCAGAGCGCGCGCTTGTAGAAGCGGTGCAGCGGATGCTCCCAGGTGAAGCCGGTGCCTCCGTGCACCTGGATCGATCGTTCGCAGGCCGCCACGGCGGCCTCGGACGCGAAGGCCTTCGCGGCCCCGGCGGCCGCTGCCGCCCGCTCGTCGCCCTCGGCGACGCACCACGCGGCCCAGTAGGCGAGCGACCGTGCCAGCTCGACGTCCGCGTAGGTGTCCGCGATCGCATGCGACACGGCCTGGTAGACGCCGATCGGCCTGCCGAACTGCTCGCGCGTCGACGCGTGCTCGACCGCGAGCTCGAGTGCGCGCTCTCCGATCCCGACGGCTTCGCAGGCCGCGGCGGCGCGCGCGCGCGGGATGTCGGCGGCTCCCGACAGGGGTGTCCCGTCCGTCCGCTCGAGCCGGCCCAGCGGCCGCGTCGGGTCGACCGTCGTCTCCTCCTCGCCGCGCGCCGGGAAGGCTGCGCCGTCGGCGACGACGAAGTCCACCGAGCCGAGCCACGGCACGAGCCCGTTCGTCTCGACCGACCAGCGTTCCTCGCCGGCGGCGACTCGGGCCCGCTGCTCGGGACCGAGCCACGGCAGCGCGAGGCCGATCGTGGCGAGGTACGGGCCGGGGTAGAGCGCGTAGCCGATCTCCTCGAGCAGGATCGCCTCCTCGAGGAAGCCGAGGCCGGCGCCGCCCTCGTCCTCCGCCACGGAGACGCCGAGCCAGCCGAGCTCGGCGAGCTCCGACCACGCGTGAGCCTCGCTCTCCCAGTCCCGGTCGAGGGGGTAGCGCTCCGCGAGCCAGCTCCGAGCCTGGCGCTTGAGCTCCTGCTGCTCGTCGGTGAAGGAGAAGTCCATGCCTATCGGCTCTTGGGTAGCCCGAGCACGCGCTCGGCGATGATGTTGCGGAGCACCTCCGAGCTGCCCGCCTCGATCGTGTTGCCACGGCTGCGGAGCTGCTGGTAGTGCCACCAGCCGTCGTCGAGCAGACCCTCCGCTCCGAGCAGGTCGCGGCCGACCTTCGTCAGGCGCTGGTTCTGCTCCGACCAGCGGAGCTTCGCGACCGAGCCCTCCGGTCCGGGGATGCCGGTCCGCTCGTATGCCGTCAGCGCCCGGTAGTTCGTGTAGCGCAGCGCCTGCAGCTCGATCCATTCGCGCGCCACTCGATCTCGCGCCAGCGGGTCGCCGTTCGCGCGCTCGCGCGCGACGTCGACGAGCCGGTTCACGCCGACCTCGAGTGCCGCGGTCAGCGCGAAGCCGAGCGTCCCGCGCTCGTGCAGCAGCGTCGTCATCGCCACCGCCCAGCCGTTCCCCTCCTCGTCGAGGCGGTTCGAGACGGGTACCTCGACGTCGGTGAAGAAGATCTCGTTGAACTCGGCCTCGCCGGTGATCTGGCGCAGCGGCCGCACCTCGACCCCGGGCGCGTGCATGTCCACGAGCAGGTACGTGAGGTTGCGGTAGCGCTTGCCGTCCGGATCGGACGATGTGAGGAGGAGGCACCAGTCGGCGATGTGCGCGAACGACGACCAGACCTTCTGGCCGTTGACGACATACGTGTCGCCGCGACGCTCCGCGCGCGTTCGCACGGCCGCCAGGTCGGAGCCCGCATCGGGTTCCGAGAAGCCCTGGCACCAGATCTCCTCGGCCGAGAGGATCTTGTCGAGATGGCGGCTCTTCTGCTCCTCGGTGCCGTGCACCATGATCGTCGGCCCCGCCATGCCGAGGCCGATCACGCCGACGTGCGAGGGAGCCTGCGCGCGCGCCGACTCCTCGAGGAAGATCGCCTGGTGGCTGTAGGGCGCACCGGCGCCGCCGTACTCCGCTCGGCCACGTGAGGCCCGCGTACCCCGCCTCGTAGAGCTTGCGGCTCCACTCGCGTCCGAACGCGTCGTCGAAGCGCTGCGATCCTCCGCGCATCCCGCGCCGGTCCTGCGGGAGGTTCTCGTCGAGCCAGGACCGCAGCTCGACCCGGAACTGCGCTTCTTCGGGCGTGTCGCGAAGGTCCACGACGCGAGCCTAGCGCGCGAGAATGCGCCCGTGGAGATCCGCGAGCTCAGGCCCGGCGACGAGGCACTCCTCTCCCGGCTCGACTTCGACGGTCGCCCGGCCGAGCTGCTCTCAGCCGAGGCGGCAGGCAAGCTTCCTGGCGGACGAGCGGACGCATCTCTGGGTTGCGTTCGACGGCGGCGCCCCGGTCGGGATGCTCCTCGCCTACGAGCTGCTTCGACGGCGCGGCGCGGGGTCGATCGTCCACGTCTACGAGATCGGAGTCGCCGATGGGCACCGCGGTCGCGGGGTGGGAGGGGCGCTCTGGGGCGCGATGAGCTCCCGCTTTCCGGGCGTCGAGGCATACGTGCTGGTCGAGCAGTCGAATGCGCAGGCACGGAGGTTCTACGAGGCACAGGGATTCGGAGAACCGGAGCGACGCGTTCTCGAATACGACGGCCGGTTGAACGATCCGGTCGTGCGCGGCGTTCCTTAGACGTCGTGGAAGCCTCGGCAGCCGTCCACCCGCTCGGCGTGCGCGGGCGCGACGCCCCCCTCGGGCGGAGCCCCGCCTCGGCCGCGACGTCGCCTCGCCGCCGTCTCGAGGATCTGCTCGACCGGCACGAGACGAGGCTGCGTCGCGTGGCGTTCGGGATGCTCGGCGACCCGCACCGGGTCGATGACGTGCTGCAGGAGGCGTTCCTCAAGGCGTTCCTCAAGCTGCCGGCGAGCTTCGACAGCGACCGCCAGGAGGCGGTGTGGCTCTATCGGGTCGTGCACCGCTGCTGCCTGGACGAGCTGAGGCGGAGGCGCCGCCGCCGCGAGACGGTCGGCGATCCGGAGGACGTGGCGGCCGGAGGCGAGCTCGGGGCCTCGCTCGCCGTGACGGCGGCGCTCGCCGCGCTGCCGCCGGACGCGCGCGCAGTCGTCCTCCTCGTCGACCTGATCGGCTTCGACTACGACGCGGCCGCCGAGGCGCTCGGGATCCCGCGCGGGACGGTCGCATCCCGTCTGAGCGCGGCGAGGAGACGGCTGCGGGAGGCGTTCGATGCGTGATCCGGAGATCCGCGGGCGTCTCGAGCGGCTCCGGCCGCCGGCCCGGCGACCCGGGTTCGAGGAGGAGCTGTGGGAGCGGATCGCCGACCGCGAGCGTGCCTCCGCCCGCCGCTGGCGCCGCTCAGCCGCAGGGCTCGCCGCCCTGGCGGTCGCCGCCGTCGCCTCGACGGCGGTGGTCGCGACGGCGCAGGGTGGAGGCTCCACGCTCGACCGGACCGTCTCCTGTCGCGTCCGGCCGGTCGGCGACGTCCCCGGGATCGTGGTCGGAGCGCAGCCGCGGCAGCCCGGAGCCGCCACGGCCGGGCTGCAGGTCGAGATCGCCGACGGAACGCCTCTCCTCGCCGTCGCGGACGGGGTCACGGGCTTCGAGCTCGACGGCGCCGACTGCCGCTCGTCGGCGCTCGGCGTGCCGCTCGCCACGGACGGGCTGCCGCTCGCCGGCAGCTATGCGGCCGGCGGGTTCGGTCGCTTCCAGGCGCGCTGCTTCCCACCGGGTCGCGTGCTCTTGCGGTTGCGGCTCACGCTGGACCGGGACGGGCGGCCGCTGGGTGCGACCGTCGCCGTTCGCGACGAGTCGGGTGGGACGCTGATGGTCGTCCGCTGGTCGCCGAGCCTCGCTCTCGCCCACGTGGACGCTGCCTGTCCGGTCGCCTGAGCCGGCGTGGCGCTCCTCTACTTCCTGATCCGGCGGATCCTGCTCGCCGGGCTCGTCCTGCTCGGCGTCTCGTTCGGCTCGTTCGTCTTCCTCGCCGGCAAGTTCGAGACGATCTGCGGCCCGAAGACGCACACGCTCTCCGCGACGCTGCCGTGGTACTGGCGGTGGCTGCAGGGCGTGCCGAGCAGGTACAGCCTGACGACGAGCGCCTGCGGCTGGCCGCCGCTCTGGACGAACCTGCGACCGGCCCTCGAGCGGACGTCTGCGCTGCTCGCGTTCGCGATGGTGCTCGTGCTCGTCTTCGGGCTCGCGCTCGGGATCGTCGCCGCGCACACGGCCGGATCGGCTCTCGACGTCGTCCTGCGGGCCTTCTCGTACCTCGCATGGGCGGTGCCCGCGTTCCTGCTCGCGCTCTGCGTGCAGTGGCTGTTCACGTGGCTCGGCGCTGCGCATGGACTCCATCCGTTCAAGCTGCTCGGCTGGCCGGGCTTCTGTCCGGATCCGGCCCACAACCCGTTCGACAACGATCCAACCGGGAACCCGCCACCCACCTTCGACTGCCCTGCTGCACCGCACGGACTCGGCTACGACGTCGCCTGCCTGCGCTACCTGACGTTGCCGGCGGTCTCGCTTGCCGTCGGGTTCGTCGGCGTCCACAGCCGTCAGCTGCGCTCGTCGCTGCTCGTCACGCTCGGCGCGCCGTACGCCACCACCGCGCGCGCCAAGGGGCTGTCGGAGCGGCGAGTGCTCCTGCGTCACGCGCTTCGCGTCTCGCTGGGCACCTTCGTCAGCGCGTTTCTGCTCGACTTCGGCGCGATCTTCGGCGGCGCGCTCGCGGTCGACTGGGTCTTCCGGATGGGCGGCATCGGGATGCTGTTCATCAACGAGGTGACCGCGTCGTACGTCGACCCGTACGCCGTCCAGCTGCTCCTGCTCGTGGCGGCGACGTTCGTCGTCACCTCGTCGCTCCTCGCCGAGCTCGGCGTGATCTGGCTCGACCCGAGGACGCGGCCGACGTGAGCGCCGCCGTCTCGTCCGCGGAGGCGATGCCGAGCCGACCGCTGCCCGGTCTCCGCTTCCTGCGTCGGCTCGCGCGCCAGCCGGTGACGCTCGCGGCGCTCCTGTTTCTCGTGCCCCTGCTCGTCGTCGCCTGGGACGCCCACGACCTCGCGCCCTACCACTGGATGTACATCGACACGTCGCGTTTCGAGGAGCCGCCGGCGCTCACCGGGTGGCACGTCTTCGGGACCGACAACATCGGCCGCGACGTCTTCAGCCGGACGCTGTGGGCGCTGGGAGAGAGCGAGCGGATCGCGCTTTCCGCGGCTGTGCTCGCGACGGTCGTCGGAGCGGTCGTCGGGGCGCTCGCCGGCTACTACGGCGGCTGGCTCGACGCCGTCGCCATGCGCCTCGGCGACCTCGTCACCGCGTACCCGGCGGTTCTCGTCCTGCTCGCGGCGATCGTCTACATGCGGCCGATCACGCCGCGGACGCTCGGCGTCGTCCTCGTCGCCTACCTCTGGGTGTCCGTTGCGCGCGTCGTTCGGGCGACCGTCGTCTCGCAGCGCGAGCAGGAGTACGTCGAGGCCGCAAGGGCGCTCGGCGCCTCCGACCTCCGGATCGTGTTCCGCCACCTGCTGCCGAACAGCGCGGGCCCGATCGTCGTCGCCGGCACGACGCTCGTCGGTCAGGCGATCCTGCTGGACGCGACGACGGAGTTCTTCAACTTCGGGCTGAGCCAGGAGGAGCAGCCGACGCTCGGAAACATGATCGCCGACGTGACGAAGTACGGCGTCGGCGTCCGCAGCCCGGTCGGCTACGGCTGGTGGATGTGGGCGTTCCCGGCGCTGACGCTCGTGCTCGTGCTCGCAGCCGTCGCCCTCGTCGGCGACGGTCTCGACGAGGCGCTGAATCCGAGGCGCTAGAGCGTCAGCACGAGCTTGCCGCGAACGTGCCCCGCCTCGAGCAGCTCGTGCGCAGCCGCCGCCTCCTCGAGCGGGAACGCCTGCTGCACGTGCGGGCGGATGCGTCCGTCTTCGATGAGGCCCGCCAGCACCTCGAGCTGGGCGCCGTCGGGGCGGACGTAGTGGTAGGCGTGACCCTCGCCGGGCTGGACGATCGAGACGACGCGGTCCGCGATCCGCTTCGTCCGCTCGAGCATCTCGCCGCCGAGCGGGTCGAGCGCAGCATCCACGTGGCCCGGGAGCTCCGCCTCCCGGTAGTCGAGGAACTCGGCCCCGAGCTCGCGCACGAACTCCGCGTTCGCGCTGCCGGCGGTGCCGACGACCCGCACGCCGAGCGCGACCGCGATCTGCGCCGCGAAGTGTCCGACGCCGCCCGCGGCAGCGTGCACGAGCACCGTCTCGCCCTCCGGAGCGCCAGCCGGTCGACGAGGCACTGCCACGCCGTCAGCGCCGCGAGCGGTACGGACGCCGCCTGCTCCCACGAGAGCGACGCCGGCTTCGGCGCGACGAACTCCTGCGGCACGACCACCTGCTCGCAGTACGTCCCCTCCCCGATGAAGTGCTTGCGGCAGTACGCGAAGACCTCGTCTCCGGGCGAGACGCGCGTCACGGCGGGGCCGACCTCCTCGACGACCCCTGCCGCATCCCAGCCGAGGATCACGGGGAAGACGTGGGGGAAGCGCGGTTCCTGCCGGCCGGCGCGCGTCTTCCAGTCGACCGGGTTGACGCCGGCGGCGCGGATCGCGATCCGGACCCCGTCCGGCAACAGCCGCGGTGCGGGCCACGTCGGCCAGGCGCAGCTTCTCGGGCCTACCGAACTCGTCGATGACGATCGCTCTCATGCGAGCAGGCTGCCGTCGAGCTCCCGCACGGAGGTCCCCCGCAGAGCGCGAGCGTCAGGTCGACCTCGGCGAGCAGCTGCTGGATCACGGCCTCGACGGCCTCGGCGCCGCCGACCGCGAGCGCGTAGGCGTACAGCCGGCCGATCAGCACCGCATCCGCTCCCAGCGCCAGCGCCTTGAGCACGTCGGCGCCGCGCCGGATCCCGCCGTCCACCGAGCAGCGGGAACTCCGGTCCGACGGCTTCCCTCACCTCGACGAGCGCATCCAGCGACGCGATCGCTCCGTCCACCTGGCGGCCGCCGTGGTTGGAGACGACGATCCCGTCGACGCCGTGCTCGCGCGCGAGCAGCGCATCGTCGCCGCGGAGCACGCCCTTCACGAGCAGCGGGACGGAGACCTGCTCGCGCAGCCAGTCGAGATCGTCCCACGTCAACCCGAGGTTGGGGAACGTCGCCAGCATCGTCGCCGCCGCGGTCTGCACGTCCTCCCCGGGCGGCTTGTCGAGCTTCGCGCAGAACACCGGGTCGGTGAAGAAGTTCGCGCAGCCCTCGCCGCGGATGAACGGCAGGTACCCGTTGCGGAGGTCACGCGGCCGCCAGCCGAGCGTCGGCGTGTCGAGGGTGACGACGATCGCCCCGTAGCCGGCCGCCTCCGCGCGCCGGACGAAGCTCGCCGCGACCTCGCGGTCGTTGATCCAGTAGAGCTGGAACCAGCGCGGCGCGTCCCCGCTCGCCTTTGCTACCTGCTCGATCGACGAGGACGCCGCGCTCGAGAGCACGAACGGGACACCCGTCGCAGCCGCGCCGCGGGCGGCGCCGGCCTCGGCGTCCTCATGTGCGATCGAGAGAACGCCCACCGGTGCGAGGAAGAACGGCGACGGCGAGTGCGTTCCCAGCACCTCGACCGACAGGTCGCGCCGTACGTTTCCCGCGAGCATTCGCGGCCGCAGCCGCCGGCGCTCGAACGCCTCGTGGTTCGCGAGAGAGCGTCGACTCGCCGCCCGCGCCGCCCGCGATGTAGCCGAAGGCATCGGGGTCGAGCACAGCCTCGGCCACGGTCTCCCAGTCCTCGGGAGCGACCGGCCAGTCGGGTTTGCCCGCGATGTAGATCGCGTTCTGCACGAGGCTTCCCTCGAACGCGTTCACAAGTCGATCATTGCGCAACGGCGAAGCTCGTGCGGCGGCGACGCTGCCTCCGCGCACCTGCGTAAGCTCCATCCATGGATTCGTGCGCACTGCTGGACGCCTCGCTCCAGGAGTTGCTTGCGGAGGCGCGAGGGCAGCGCGACGTGCGGGGGTCGCGGCTCGTGACCTATTCGCCGAAGGTGTTCGTACCGCTGACGAAGCTGTGCCGGGATGTCTGTCACTACTGCACGTTTGCGGCACCGCCGCGGCGGGGTGAACGGGCGTACCTGACGGTGGGCGAGGTGTTGGAGGTCGCGCGGGCGGGGGGTGCGGCTGGTTGTCGGGAGGCGCTGTTCACGCTGGGCGACAAGCCGGAGGCGCGGTACCGGGTTGCGCGCGAGGAGCTGGCGGAGTTGGGGTGCGCGACGACGGTCGAGTACCTGGCTCGGGTGGCGGGGGTCGTGCTGGAGGAGACGGGGCTGTTGCCGCATCTCAATCCGGGGGTGCTGACGTACGAAGATCTGCGCGTGCTGCGGCCGGTGGCGGCCTCGATGGGGTTGATGCTGGAGACGGTGTCCGAGCGACTTGCCCTGCGCGGGGGGCCGCATTTCGGGTCTCCGGACAAGCTGCCGGCGGCTCGGCTTGCGACGCTGGAGGCTGCAGGCGAGCTGCGGGTGCCGTTCACGACGGGGATCTTGATCGGGATCGGCGAGACGCGGGCGGAGCGGCTGGCGGCGATCGTGGCGATTGCGGAGTCGCATCGGCGGCACGGCCATGTGCAGGAGGTGATCGTCCAGAACTTCCGAGCGAAGCCGGGGACGAGGATGGCGGACGCGCCAGAGCCTTTGCTCGAGGAGCACCTGTGGACGCTTGCGGCGGCTCGCGTCCTGCTGCCCCCGGAGGTGCACCTGCAGGCGCCGCCGAACCTCACCGACGACTTCGCCGTTCTCCTCGACGCGGGGATCGACGACTGGGGCGGTGTCTCACCGGTGACGATCGATCATGTCAATCCGGAGTCGCCGTGGCCGACGGTGGAGCGGTTGCGTGAGGCGACGCGGAGCCGTGGTCTGGAGCTGGCGCCGCGCCTGCCGGTATATCCGGAGTGGCTGGGCGAGGAGTGGCTCGATCCGGGTGTGCGCCCGCGGGTACTGCGGCACGCGGACGGGCTGGGGCTCGCGCGCGAGGACGCCTGGGCGCCGGGGGAGCCGGTGGAGGTGCCGTTCGTGCCGCGGGACGCGCTCCCGCTCGACTCGGCGACGGAGCTCGACGAGGACGCGATCGTGCGCCTGTTCGAGGCACGGGGGGCCGAGCGGGAGCGTGTCTTCGCCGCCGCCGACCGCCTGCGCCGCGAAGTGTGCGGCGACGAGGTGAGCTACGTGGTGACGCGGAACATCCAGTACACGAACGTCTGCTACTTCCGTTGCGGGTTTTGCGCCTTCTCGAAGGGGAAGCTTGCGGAGAACCTGCGTGGCCCGGCCTATCTCGTGCCGCACGGGGAGATCGTGCGGCGCGCCGTCGAGGCATGGGAGCGGGGCGCGACCGAGGTCTGCCTCCAGGGTGGCATCCATCCCGCCTTCACGGGCGACTACTACGAGTCGGTCGTGCGCGCGATCGCCGAGGCGGTGCCGGGGATGCACGTGCACGCCTTCTCGGCGCTCGAGGTGTGGCAGGGGGCTGCGACGCTGGGTGTCGGACTGGAGCCGTACCTCGCGCGGTTGCACGCGGCGGGGCTCGGCTCGTTGCCGGGGACGGCGGCCGAGGTGCTCGACGACGAGGTGCGAGCCGTGATCTGCCCGGACAAGATCACGACCGCGCAGTGGCTCGAGGTGCACGATGCCGCGCATCGGGTCGGCCTGCGCTCGAACAACACGATCATGTTCGGGCACGTCGACGGGCCGCGAAACTGGGCGCGTCACCTGGTCGCGGTACGGGAGCAGCAGCGGCGCAGCGGCGGCTTCACGGAGTTCGTGCCGCTTCCCTTCGTGCCGATGGAGGCACCGATCTCCTCAAGGGGCTGGCGCGGAGAGGGCCGACGTTCGGGGAGGCGCTCTTGATGCACGCGGTCGGCCGCATCGCGCTCCATCCCTGGATTGCGAACGTTCAGGTGTCGTGGGTGAAGCTCGGCCCGCGCGGCGTCGAAGCCGCGCTGCGCGCGGGCGTCAACGACCTCGGCGGAACGCTGATGAACGAGTCGATCTCGCGGGCCGCGGGAGCCGACCACGGCCAGGAGATGACACCGGAGGCGATGGAAGCGCTGATCCGGGCGAGCGGCCGCGTGCCCCGGCAGCGGACGACGCTGTACGCCGACGCGCCCGCCGAGCGCCGCGCCGCCAGCTACGGCGCACCCCCCTGCCGCGAACCGATCAACCCGCCCGCCCGCGAAGCAGGCCTCAAAGCACCACCGCGGCTCGTGCGGCCGGGCTTCGCGGCGGC
This sequence comes from uncultured Thermoleophilia bacterium, assembly GCA_963762675.1. Taxonomy (GTDB): domain Bacteria; phylum Actinomycetota; class Thermoleophilia; order Gaiellales; family Gaiellaceae; genus Palsa-739. The sequence continues at coordinate 438,367 of CAVXLS010000004.1, forward strand.
GTCGGCGCGCTAGCGGGCGCCGCACCGCGACGGTCGCGTCGCGGTTTGACAGGACCGCCGGCCGAGCGACAGTCTGCCGGGTGGCCACGGGAGCAGCGGCGATCTCGTACGCGCGCAGCGGGGACGTCCACGTCGCCTACCAGGTGGTCGGCGACGGCCCGATCGATGTCGTCTATGTCGGTGGGGCCTTCTCGAACCTCCACGTGATGTGGGAGGAGCCGGGCTACCGTCGCTTCTGCGAGCGGCTCGGGTCGTTCGTGCGTCTGCTCCTCTTCGACAAGCGCGGCATCGGCCTCTCGGACCGCGTCGCAGGCCGGCACGCTCGAGGAGCGGATGGACGACGTGCGCGCGGTGATGGACGCCGTCGGGCTCCGGGCGGGCGGCGCTGATCGGCGAGTCCGAGGGCGGACCGATGTCGTGCTCTTCGCGGCCAGCTACCCGGAGCGGCACGTCTGCGCTTCTGCTCTGCGGCGCGGAAGTGAAGGAGGAGACGACGACCGACTGGACTACCCGTGGGAGAGGGCACGCGGGAGGAGTTCGAGGACTACATGCGCACGATCGGCGACCGTTGGGGCGGCGGCGGTTCTGTCTCGATCACTGCTGCCGAGTCGGGGCGACGACCCACGGCTCGGTCGAGTGGTGCCGCGAGGCTCGGCGTCCAGGCGATGACGCCCGGCGCGCGGCAGGTCTTCATGCGGATGGCGTTCGACATCGACGTTCGCCACGTCGTCTCCGCCGTCCGCGTGCCGACGCTGATCCTTCACTCGGTCGGCGACAAGATCTGCCAGGTCGAGAACGCGCGCTTCCTCGCGCGGCAGATCCCCGGCGCGCGCTACGTCGAGCTGCCGGGGGACGACCACGTGCCGTGGGCGGGCACGTCGACACGGTGCTCGCGGAGATCGGGGAGTTCCTGACCGGTGTCCGCGAGGCGCCCGAGCCCGACCGCGTGCTCGCCACGGTGCTCTTCACCGACATCGTCGGCTCGACCGAGCGCGCGGCGCGAGCTCGGTGACCGTCGCTGGCGCGAGCTGCTCGAGCGCCACCACGAGCCGTCCGCGACGAGCTCGCGCGCTTCCGCGGCCGCGAGCTGGACACGGCCGGGGACGGCTTCCTCGCCGCCTTCGACGGGCCGGCGCGCGCGATCCGCTGCGCGCGGGCGGTCGCGACGCGGTCGGCGGGCTCGGGCTCGAGGTGCGTGCGGGCGTCCACACCGGCGAGTGCGAGCTGCTCGGCGAAAGATCGGCGGGATCACCGTCCACATCGCCGCCCGAGTCGCGGCGCAGGCGGGGCCGCGGCGAGGTGCTCGTGTCGAGCACCGTCAAGGACCTGGTCGCCGGCTCGGGGATCGACCTCCAGGAACGCGGCCTCTTCACGTTCAAGGGCGTCGCGGGCGAGCGGCGTCTGTTCGCCGTCGCCTGACGCGCGCTCAGACCTCGAAGCGCAGCAGCTCCTCCACGGTCTCTCGGCGCCGGATCGGTCGCGCCTCCCGTCGTCGACGAGCACGACCGCGGGCCGGGGCACGCCGTTGTAGGTCGAGCCGAGCGCGAGCGTGTACGCGCCGGTCGCCGGAACGGCCAGCAGATCGCCGGGCTCGGGGCGGGGCAGCTCCGCCGCCTCGATCAGGACGTCGCCGGACTCGCAGTGCTTCCCGGCGATCCGGTAGACGCCCGTCGGCAGCTCGTCCGCGCGGTTGGCGAGCAGCGCCTCGTAGCGGGCGTCGTAGAGCTGGGGCCGCGGGTTGTCGGACATGCCGCCGTCGATCGCCGCGTAGGTGACGCCTCCGCTCTCCTTGACGACGCCGACGCGGTAGAGCGTCACGCCCGCGCGGCCGACGAGCGAGCGGCCCGGCTCGAAGCACGAGCTGGACCGGTTCGGGCCAGCGCTCGCGCAGGGTGCGGAAGAGCGGGGAGACGAACTCCGCCACGCTCGGCGGATGCTCGTCGCGGTTGTGGCGGACGCCGAGGCCGCCGCCGAGGTCGAGCACGCGTGGCGACCAGCCCGACCGCTCGCGCATCTCCCGGCAGAAGGCGAGCAGCCGCTCGACCGCGAGCACGCTCTCCTCGAGGCGGACGAGCTGCGAGCCGATGTGGACGTGCAGGCCCTCGATCTCCAGCCCGCGTTCCCGGGCGCGCTCGATGGCCGCCGCCGCGGTCTCCGGCGAGAGGCCGAACTTCGACTCGTCGTGCGCGGTCTGCACCGAGCGATGCGTGACCGCCTCGACGCCGGGGGTCAGCCGTACGAGCGCCCGCGTCAAGCCGGCCTCCAGCGCTGCGTCGAGCTCCTGGGGCGCGTCGAGCACGACGGTCGCGCCCGTCTCGCCCGCGGTGCGCAGCTCCTCGACCGACTTGTTGTTGCCGTGAAACACGATCCGCTCGCCGTCGATCCCGGCAGCCTGCGCGAACGCCAGCTCGCCCAGGGTCGAGACGTCCGCCCCGAGCCCTTCCTCCGCGAGCAGGCGCAGGAGCGCCACGTTGGCGAACGCCTTCGTCCCGTAGACGACGAGCGCCTCGGGGCCGCCTCTCGATAGGCGCGCGCCTGCGCCCGCAGCGTCTGCTCGCAGTAGACGACGAGCGGAGTGCCGTGCTCGGCGGCGAGGCGCGAGGCCGGCACGCCGCCGAGCGTCAGCTCGCCGTCCGAGAGGCCGGCGGAGTCGGGAAGGAGATCGAGCACGCTGCTAGTATCGATGTCCCGATGAAGCAGCGGCTTATCTAGGGCAGGGAGGCACGCGCGGCACAGCCGCGTCCGCTCCCAACGGCCTCTCTCGCGAGAGGCTTTTTCGTCTTCGAGGACAGACCATGGACGCCGAACGGTACGACCCCACGCAGATCGAGGAACGCTGGCAGCGCGTCTGGGAGGACGAGCAGTCCTTCCACGTGCCGAACCCCGCGCCGGGCGTGTCCGACGACACGCACTGGTACCAGCTCGAGATGCTGCCGTACCCCTCGGGCCCGAGCCTGCACATGGGTCACGTCCTCAACTACACGATGGGCGACGTGCAGACGCACGTCCGCCGGCGCAGCGGCTGGACGGTCGTGCGGCCGATGGGGTGGGACGCGTTCGGCCTGCCGGCCGAGAACGCCGCGATCCGTGAGGGCGGCCACCCGCGCGAGACCATCGAGCGCAACATCGTCCGGATCCGCACGCAGATGAAGCGGCTCGGCTGGGCGATCGACTGGGACCGCGAGGTCTCCTCCCACGATCCGGCCTTCTACCGCTGGACGCAGTGGCTGTTCCTGCGCTTCTTCGAGCACGACCTCGCGTACCGGAAGGACGCGCCGGTCAACTGGTGCCCGAACGACCAGACGGTGATCGCGAACGAGTACGTCGTCGACGGGCACTGCGAACGCTGCGGAGCCGTGATCGAGCTGCGCAACATGACGCAGTGGTTCTTCCGGACGACGGCGTACGCGGACGAGCTGCTCGAGTTCGAGCTGCCGCCGGGCGGCGAGTGGCCGGAGCGGACGAAGACCATCCAGCGCAACTGGATCGGGCGCTCGGAAGGCGCGGAGATCCTCTTCCGCGTCGACGACCTGTATCTCGACATCCCCGTCTTCACGACGCGCGCCGACACGCTCTTCGGCGCGACCTTCTTCGTCGTCGCCCCCGAGCATCCGTTCGTCGAGGCGCACGCGAGCGAGGAGGCGAGGGTGTACGCGCGCCATGCGGGGGCACGGAAGGCCGAGGACCGTGCCGCGGAGACGGAGAAGACCGGCGTGTTCACCGGCCATTACGCGACGAACCCCGTCAACGGCGAGCGCCTCCCGATCTGGGTCGCCGACTACGTGCTGATGGACTACGGCACGGGAGCGATCATGGCGGTGCCGGCCCACGACGAGCGAGACCGGCAGTTCGCGGACACCTTCGGGCTTCCGATCGTCGAGGTGATCGACGCCGACGGCCGGCTCGTCAACTCCGAGGCGTTCGACGGGCTGCCCGCGGCGGAGGGCGCGCGGGCGATCGTGGCCCGGCTCGAGGAGGAAGGCCGCGGCCGGGCGACGGTCTCCTATCGCCTCCGTGACTGGAGCTTCTCGCGGCAGCGCTACTGGGGCAGCCCGATTCCGATCGTCCACTGCGAGCGCTGCGGCATCGTCCCCGTGCCGGACGACGAGCTGCCGGTGCTCCTGCCCGAGGTCGACGACTACGCGCCGAAGGGGAAGCCGCCGCTCGCCTCGAACGAGGAGTGGATGCGCGTCTCGTGCCCGCGCTGCGGCGGCGAGGCCCGGCGCGACGCGGACACGATGGACACGTTCGTCGACTCGTCCTGGTACTTCCTCCGTTACGTCGACCCGCACAACGACCACGCGCCGTTCGACCGCCACGTCGTCGACTACTGGCTGCCGGTCTCGCAGTACATCGGCGGGATCGACCACGCGACCGGCCACCTGCTCTATTCGCGGTTCTTCGTCAAGGCGCTGAACGACTTCGGCCTGCTCGGCTTCCGTGAGCCGTTCGCCCGCCTCTTCCACCAGGGCTGGGTGCAGATGGGCGGCACGAAGATGTCCAAGACGAAGGGCAACGTCCTCGGCCCGGACGAGCTCGTCGCCGAGTACGGCGCCGACGCCGTGCGCCTCTACATCCTCTTCATGGGGCCCGCCGACCAGGACATGGAGTGGACGGAGTCGGGGATCGAGGGGATCGTTCGCTTTCTGCGGCGGCTCTGGCGGGTCGTGCACGAGGTCGCCGAGCAGGCGCCCGAGGGCGGCGCATCGCACGGGGCGCTCGCCAGGAAGGCGCACGAGACCATCGCGAAGACGACCGACGACATCCTTCGGCGCTTCCAGTTCCACACGCCGATCTCGGCCGTGATGGAGCTCGTCAACGCTCTCGCGGACGATCCGTCGGCGCCTGACGCGCGCTTTGCCGCGGAGACGGCCGTGTCCTTGATCCAGCCGTATGCGCCGCATGTGGCGGAGGAGCTGTGGCAGAGCCTCGGCCACGAGCGCCTCTGGGAGCAGCCCTGGCCGGAGGCCGATCCGGCGCAGCTCGTGCGCGAGACCTTCGAGCTCGTCGTCCAGGTGAACGGCAAGGTGCGCGACCGCCTCGAGGTCGACGCGAGCCTGAGCGAGGAGGAGCTCGTCGAGCGGGCGAAGGCGTCACCGAGGGTGCAGGCGCACCTGGGTGGTGACGCGATCGGCAAGACGATCGTCGTACCGCGCAAGCTCGTGAACTTCGTCGTCTAGCGAGACACTCGACGCACGCCCTCCTCGACCGCGGGGTGGGTCCCGGGTCGTCGCCGGAAGCGGTCAGACGTCGAGCGAGCGGGGTCGCGGACGTGACGAAGCTCTGACGCGTCCGTGAACGGTCTGTTGTCAGAATAGACGACATGGACGTTCCCGTTCCCTCGCTCTCGCGTCGCCGGCTGCTCATGGGCGGGGTCGTGCTCGCCGCCGTTCTCGTGCTCGGCATGCGCCACTTCGGCGGGGGCGGGGCGGCCGCTTCGGCGCCTGCGCCGGTACGGGTCGCGAAGTCCGCCCCCGTCAAGCTGCTGGTGGTCGACGTCGTCGGCGCCGTGCACCGGCCGGGTCTCTACCGGCTGCGAGAGGGCACCAGGATCGCAGACGCGGTGGCGCAGGCCGGCGGAGCGTCGCCGAAGGCCGCGCTCGCGCTCGTCAACCTCGCGGCCCCGCTCGCCGACGGCGAGCAGGTGGTCGTTCCCGCGCGCGGAGCCGCCGGCGCGGTCGCGGCGTCCCCTCCCGCCGCGGGAGCCTCGCCGGCGGCTCCGCTCGACCTCAACACCGCGACCGCCGAGCAGCTCGACGCGCTGCCGGGAATCGGGCCTGCGACGGCCGCGAAGATCATCGACTTCCGCCAGACCCACGGCGCATTCCACTCCGTCGACGAGCTCGATGCCGTCCCGGGAATCGGCCCGGCCCGCATCGCCCAGCTGAAGGGCCTGGTGATTCCCTGACGCTCCGGGCGCCGCACGTGCTCGGCTGTGCGCTCTGCGCGGGCCTCGGCGCCGCCACGATCGCGCGTGTCGCGGTCGTGCCGGCCGCGCTCGCCGCCGCGGCAGTGATCGCCGTCGCCGTGGCGGCGGGCGATCCGCGGGTCGCACTGCTCGCCGGAGCCCTCGCTCTCGCGGTCGGGGGCTGGGCCTGGGGAAGCGCCCGCCTCGGCCACATCGACCGCAGCGTCCTCGCGCCACGCATCGGCACCGCCGAGCGCGCCGTCGTCGAGATCGAGGAGCCGCCGCGGCAGGGGACGTTCCAGATCCGGGTGCGGGCACGCGTGGTGCGTTGGGGCGACCTGTACCCGCACGAGTCGGTGCTGCTCGAGCTGCCGCTCGGCCGCGCGCCGCCTCAGGGAGCCAGGCTCTCGCTGCTCGGCCGCCTGCAGGCGCCACGCGGACCGTCGAACGGCTTCGACGAACGCACGTGGCTCCGCCACCACGGAGTGCATGCCGTCCTGCGCGTCGACGCCTGGCGCATCGTCGGGAGGAGGGGCGGTCTCGGCGGCATTGCAGATCGGCTGCATGCGTGGCTCGCGAGAGATGCCGTCCCGGGCCTTTCCGGCGAGCGGCGCGCGGTGCTCGAGGGAGTCGTGCTCGGAGAGGACCAGGGCCTGACGGCGGGCTTGCGCCAGGACTTCCGCGCGAGCGGCCTCTACCACCTGCTCGCGGTCAGCGGCGGAAACGTCGCCGTCGTCGCCCTCGGGGCGCTCTGGCTTGCGTTCCTCGTCGGCCTGCCGCGGCTCGCTGCGGAGGTCGGCGTGCTCGCCGCGATCGGCGGGTACGTGCTGGCCGTCGGGCCGCAGCCGTCCGTGCTGCGGGCCGGGATCACGGGTGCGCTCGGCTCGCTCGCCTGGCTGTCGGGTCGTCAGCGCGACGCGCGTCACGCGCTGATCGTCGCCGCTGCCGCTCTTCTCGCCTGGAGCCCCTACACCGTGCTCGATCCGGGCTTTCAGCTGTCGTTCGCGGCGGTGCTCTCGATCTTCTTCCTTGCGCCGCGAATCTCGGAGCGGCTCGAGGGCTACCCGATGCCCCCGGGGCTGCGTGCGACGGTCTCGATCTCCGCCGCCTGCGGCCTGGCCACCGCGCCGATCTCGTGGTTCCAGTTCCACCAGATTCCCCTGCTGACCGTCCCGGCGAACGCCGCCGCGGCGCTCGCCGTCGTGCCGATGCTCGGACTTGCGCTCGTCTGCGCGTTGCTCACGCCCTTCGCAGCCCCGGTCGCGGTCACGCTCGCATGGGCGGACGGTTGGTGTGCCGCCTATCTCGTGACCTGCGCGCGGCTCTTCGGCGGGCTCCCCGGCGCCCAGGTCCGTTCGCCGAGGGCAGCGGCCGTGCTGGCGCTGGGCGTCCTCGGGGCAGCCGCCTATGCTTGGCTCCGTGCCCGTGATCGACCTCAAGCCGGTCTACCTGCTCGCGGGCAGCGACCGGCCGAAGATCGGGCGCGCGCTGCACCGCCTGCGGGAGCGGGTCGGTGAGGACTCGACCGAGCTGCTCAGCGCGCGAGAGACGTCGGGCGCGGATGCGGTCGCCGCCTGCAACGCACTCGGGTTGTTCGCCGGCGATGGACGGCTCGTGGTCGTCGACGAGGTCGAGCGCTGGAAGGTCGAGGACGCGAAGCACGTCGTCGCCTATCTCGCCTCGCCGTCACCCGCGACGGTGCTCGCCCTGGTCGGTGCCGAGGTCAAGTCCGACTCGGCGCTCGCGAAGGCGGTCGGAAAGGTGGGCGACGTCCTCCGGTACGACGTCGCCAAGCGCCGCGTGCCCGAATGGGTCGCCGAGCAGTTCGCGCGCCTCGGAGCGACGGCCGAGCCGGAGGCATGCCGGGCACTCGTCGAAGTGGTCGGAGACGACCTGGACGGACTCGCTTCGGAGATCGACAAGCTCGTGACGTGGGCCGGCGGAGAGACGATCACCGCCGACGCCGTCGCGAGCGTGGCGGTGGGACGTGCCGAGACGCCGACCTTCGCGGTCACGGACGCATGGGGGAGACGGGACGTCGGCGGGACGCTCGCCGCGACCGAGGCGTTGCTCGAGCGCTCGCACCGTCCCCGCTCGGGCGAGCTGATGCGGCTCGTCGCCTCCCTCGTCGGGCACGTCGGCCGGGTTCGGCGCATCGCCCGGCTCGTCGACGAGGGTGTGCGGCCACGCGATGCGGCCGGCCGCCTGAAGATGCATCCGTTCGCGGCCGAGAAGGCCGGTCAGCAGGCGGCGAACTTCTCGGCCGAGGAGCTGGCGCAGGCAATCGTCCGTCTCGCCGAGCTCGACGCAGCGGTCAAGGGCGGCTCCCGTCTTCCGGCCGAGCTCGAGCTGGAGCGCGCGCTCGTCGACGTGACGCGGCGCGGCTGACCGCGATCCGGCTCCGCCGAACCGGGCGGGCCGAGCTCGACGTTGCTGCTACTGAGAGTCGGGCTCGCCGGCCGCGACGCGGGCGGCCTGCGCCTTCCGGCGCGCGGCGGTGTTCCGGTGCAGCGCACCGTGCGCGACGGCGCGGTCGAGCCACTGGGCGAGCTCACGGTGGCGCGCGGCGACGGCGTCTGCCTCGCCCTCGTCCACGGCCTCCCGAAGCCGGCGCATCAGCGTCTTGGCCGTCGAGCGCCAGCGCAGGTTCTCCTGCCGCTGCCGGGCGGCCTGGCGAACGCGCTTCTCCTGCTGCTTGATGTTCGGCATCTGTCGAGAAAAGGCCCGCGGCTGCGGGCGGCGAGATGGTAGCAGGCACCGTTGCGGGCCGCGTCCACCGGCGGGTCTCCTCCCTATGCTCCGCTGATGGCCGACGAGCAGGACCGCGAGCGGGAGCAGCGCAGGCTCGAGCGCGACCGGCGTCGTCGCGAGCAGGGAAAGCCGACGTACTTCGACGGCGCGGCCAGGCCCGAGAGCTGGCCCGTCCTGGACGATCCGGCAGAGCGCTCGACCGTGATCCTGCGGACGCGCCGACGGCGCGACGAGCTGATCGAGCTCGAGGCGCGCGCGCTCGACGCCGAGACGGGCGGGGCGGACGTCCTCGCGCCGCCGTCCGGTCCCGCCGGGGCCGACCGTGGCGGCGGCGACGACGAGCGGCGACGCCTCGCGCGCTCGGGACTGCTGTTCTCGCTCGCGACCGGCCTGTCGCGGGTGCTCGGCCTCGTCCGGGAGATCGCAGCGCGGACGCTCTTCGGCACGACCGGCCCGATCAACGCGTTCGAGATCGCGTTCCTCGTCCCGAACACGGTTCGCGCGCTCGTCGCCGACGCGGCGCTCTCGTCCGCGTTCGTGCCGGTCTTCAGCGACCTGCTGGAGAAAGGGGAGCGAAAGCGGGCGTGGCGGGTCGCGTCGTCGCTCTTCTGGCTGATGCTGCTCGGACTCGGCGGGCTGACGGCGCTCTTCGTGCTGATCTCGCCGTGGGTGATGGAGGCGTTCGGCTACGGCCCGCACGCCTACGCGGGGATCGCGTCGGGACTCTCGCGCGTGCTCTTCCCGATCGTCGTCGTGCTCGGCCTGACCGGGATCGTGGTCGGGATCCTCAACAGCTACGACCACTTCACGGTGCCCGCGCTGAGCCCCGTCCTCTGGAACCTCGTGATCATCCTCGGGCTCGTGATCGGCGTCACGCACGTCGACTCCCAGTCGTCGAAGCTCTACGTCTACGCGGCGGCGATCGTCGTCGCGACCGTCGTCCAGTTCCTGCTGCCGCTGCCGTGGCTGCGGGGGCGGGACGGGCGCCTCCATCTGGTGATCGACGTCCACGACCCGGCGGTCAGGCGGACGTTCGCGCTGATGGTGCCGGTGACGATCGGTCTCGGCCTGATCAACATCAACGCGTTCATCGACCAGATCTTCGCGACCCGCCTGCTCGACAAGAATCAGGCGCCCGCGGCGATCGTCGCCGCCTTCAGGCTCTACATGCTCCCACAGGGGATGTTCTCGGTCGCCGTCGCCACCGTGCTCTTCCCGTCGCTCTCGCGCTTCGCCTCCCGGCAGGACTGGCGGAGCTTCCGCAGCACGGTGGCCACCGGTCTGCGCCTGATCTCGTTCCTGCTCGTCCCCGCGAGCGTGGCCGCCGCCGTGTTGTCGACGCCGATCGTGCGCCTGCTCTATCAGCACGGGCAGTTCACGCCGGCGCAGACGCCCGTCGTGGCGCACGCGCTCGCCGCGTTCTCGCTCGGGCTGACCTTCAACGGCACGATGCTGATGCTGCAACCGCGCGTTCTTCTCGCTTCAGTCGCCGTGGATCCCGAGCTGGGTCGCGCTCGGCAACCTCGGCCTGAATGCCGCACTCGACGCGGCCTTCTACCGGTTCGGGATCTGGGGGATCCCGCTCTCGACCTCCGTCGTCAACATCGCGGGGACGTGGGCGCTGCTCGTCCTGCTCCGGCGGCGGATGGGCAGGATCGAGATGGGGGAGACGGCGCGGAGCTTCGTCCTCGTCGCGCTCGCGTCCGCCGTCCTCGCCGGCGTCTCGTGGTGGGGCTGGCATCTCGTGGACGCGTGGCTCGGCCGCTCCCTCGCCGCGCAGATCGTCTCGCTGGGCTTCGGGCTCCTCGTCGGTCTGGCCGCTTTCCTCGGCTCCTGTCGGGTGCTCGGGGTCCGGGAGCTCGAGACGCTGACGCGCATGCGCAGCCGCTCCGCATGAGGCGGGAGCCGGCAACGGCGGTGACTTAGCCTGTTCTTAGCTCGGACAACGAGGCTCCCCGCCGTGAGGTCGGTGGTCCGTGTGCTCGTCCTGGCGGGGACATGCAGCGCCGCTCTGCTGCTCCTCGCGACGGCCGGGGCCGCGGCGCCGACGGCCCCGAGCGTCGCGCCGGCCGCCCGGACGACGGCGAGCGGGGGGAACGGACGGTCGAGCTGGTATCCGCAGCAGGGCCTCGGCGCGTCGCTGACCGGCGTGCAGCAGGCGTTCTCGACCGCCGTCGACGGGCAGGTGTAAGCGCAGCCGCTCGTCGCCGACGACACCCTGCTCGTCGTGACCGAGACCAACCACGTGTACGGCCTCGACCCGGCAACGGGCGCCGTTCGCTGGTCGCGCCAGGTCGGCGCTCCGTGGCCCTCGAGGGACTGCGAGGACCTGCAGCCGACGATCGGCGTCACCGGCGCACCGGTCGTCGATCCGGCGACGAACACGGCCTACTTCTTCGCCAAGACCACCGGCGGGAGCAACGGGCTCTACCAGGCCAATGCCGTGGACCTGGCCACCGGCGCCGAGCGTCCCGGCTTCCCCGTCAGGGTCCAGGGGGCGGCGTCGAACGACCCCGATCTCGCATTCAACGCGGGGGCCTAGCTCCAGCGTCCGGCACTGCTCCTGCTGGACGGCGTCGTCTATGCCGCCTTCGGTGGGATCTGCGACTTCGGCGACTACCACGGCTGGGTCGTCGGCGTCTCGACGGCAGGGAAGATCACGACCCTCTGGACGGACGCGCCGGACGGCGTCGGCGGCGGGATCTGGCAGGCGGGCGGGGGGGCTCAGCTCGGACGGGCCCGGCCAGATCCTCGTCAGCAGCGGCAACGGGCCCAACCCGGAGGTGCAGGCCTCGGTCGACACCACGCGCGACTTCGGCGAGTCGGCCACACGGTTGACCGTGCAGCCGGACGGAACGCTCGAACCGACCGACTTCTTCAGCCCCTGGAACGCCGACGGCCTGTCGATCGCCGACTTCGATCTGGGCTCTAGCGCGGTGACCGTCCTGCCGAGCGAGACCTTCGGAACTCCAGACGTCCCGCACGTCGGCGTGATCGGGAGCAAGCAGGGGTATCTCTACGTCCTCGACCTCGATCACCTCGGCGGGCGGGGATCCAGCGACGACGCCGTTCTCGCCCGCATCGGTGCAGACGGAGGTGTCTTCGGCCACGCCGGAGCGTGGCCCGGCGACGGCGGCTACGTGTACACCGTCAGCGGAGATCAGCTCCGGGCCTACCACTCCGGGCTCGACGGCGGGAAGCCGACCCTGAGTACGGCCGGCGTCACCACGAGCGGCGATCTCGGCTACGGCTCGAGCTCGCCCGTCGTCGCGTCGTCCGGTCTGACGAGCGGCAGCGCGATCGTCTGGGTCGTCGCCATGGCGCACCCCTCCGACCCCCGTGCCCAGCTCAGGGGGTACGCGGCCGTCCCGAGCGGAGGCGCGCTCACGCTTCGCTACTCGATCCCGGTTCCCGACGCGACGAAGCTGAGCGAGCCGGCGATCTCCGACGGGATGGTCTACGTCGGGGCAACGGACACGGTGTACGCCATCGCGCCGAGCATGGCCTCGGGTCTCGTGGGCCAGCCGCTCTCGATCACCTCTCGACGCGGTAGCACAGGGACGGCTACCGAGGTGCTCGCCGCGACGCGGGACGTCCGGCTCGACGGACTGAGTGTCGAAGGCCCAGGGTTCCGGCTGGTGAGTCCGCCCGAGACTCCACTCGCATTGCACGCGGGAGATCGGTTGACGGTGCGCCTCGCCTATGCAGCGGAGACGTCGGGGGTCGGCCGGCTGGACGTTCGGACGGACGCCGGGAACACGGCGATCTCGGTCCTCGGAGACGCCACCGTGGTGGCCTCGCTGGCCGTCGACCCGGAGATCCGTTGGGGATACCGGGCGGGACCGTTCGAGGCAGTTGCGATGTAGGAGCCCGCAGGATTCGGATCGGTACCAGGGTTCGCGGAGCGGGGAGACCCCGCGAGTACCATCGCCGCGAGCTCGCATGGACCAGAGCCGGATCCGCAACTTCTCGATCATCGCGCACATCGACCACGGCAAGTCGACGCTCGCCGACCGTGTGCTGGAGCTGACCGACGCCGTCTCGGCGCGCGACATGCGTGAGCAGCTGCTCGACTCGATGGAGCTCGAGCGCGAGCGTGGGATCACGATCAAGGCCCAGGCCGTCCGGGTCGTCTGGCGCGACCACGAGCTGAACCTGATCGACACGCCGGGGCACGTCGACTTCACCTACGAGGTGTCCCGCTCGCTGCAGGCCTGCGAGGGGGCTTTGCTGGTCGTCGACGCCGCCCAGGGGATCGAGGCACAGACGCTCGCGAACGCGTACCTCGCGATCGAGAACGGGCTCGAGATCGTTCCCGTCGTGAACAAGATCGACCTGCCGCAGGCCGACCCCGAGGGAACCGCCGTCGAGGTGGCCGACCTCCTCGGCGACGATCCCGGCCGCGTGCTGAGGATCTCCGCGAAGACCGGCGCCGGCGTCGCGGAGGTGCTCGACGCGATCGTCGAGCGCGTGCCTCCGCCCGCCGGAGCGCCGGACGCGCCGTCCCGCGCGCTCGTCTTCGACTCCGCCTACGACCAGTACCGGGGGGTTGTCGCCTTCGTTCGCGTCGTGGACGGATCGTTCGCGAGGCGAGAGGCTCTGCGGACGATGGCGACCGGAACGCGTTTCGAAGCCGAGGAGCTCGGGTTCTTCTCGCCCACGATGACGCCCGTGGACTCGCTCTCGGCCGGAGAGGTCGGGTATGTCGTGACGGGGCTGAAGGACGTGTCGCGGTTGCGCGTCGGCGACACGATCACCTCGGTCGAACGGCCCGCAGCCGAGCCGCTGCCGGGGTACGAGGACGTCAAGCCGATGGTGTTCGCGGGGCTCTTCCCGACGGACTCGGACGACTACCCGGAGCTGCGCGACGCGCTCGAGCGGCTGAAGCTGAACGACGCAGCGCTCGTCTACGAGCCGGAGACCTCGCGGGCACTCGGCTTCGGCTTCCGGTGCGGCTTCCTCGGCCTCCTGCACATGGAGATCGTGCGCGAGCGGCTCGAGCGCGAGTTCGACCTCGATCTGCTCGTGACCGCGCCGACCGTCGCCTACCGGGTGCTCGAGCGGAACGGCGAATGGCGCGAGGTGCACAACCCGGCCGAGTTCCCGCGGGAGGTGGAGGAGGTCGAGGAGCCGTACGTCAACGCGTCGATCATCGTCCCGAAGGAATACGTCGGCGCCGTCATGGAGCTCTGCAACGACCGCCGCGGCACCTTCGGGCAGCTCGAGTACCTCTCGCCGCAGCGCGTCCATCTCACCTACGAGCTGCCGCTCGCCGAGATCGTCCTCGACTACTACGACCAACTGAAGTCGCGGACACGCGGCTACGCGAGCTTCGACTACGACCTCGCCGGGTTCAAGCCCGGAGGCCTGGTACGCGTCGACGTCCTTGTCGGCGGCGAGCCGGTGGACGCGCTCTCGCTGATCGTGCACCGCGACTTCGCCTACGACCGCGGCCGCCTGCTCGTCGAGCGGCTGCGCGAGGAGATCCCACGGCAGATGTTCGACGTCGCGATCCAGGCTGCGATCGGCGCGCGGGTGATCGCGCGGGAGACGGTGAAGGCGAGACGGAAGGACGTGCTCGCCAAGTGCTACGGCGGCGACATCACGCGCAAGCGCAAGCTGCTCGAGAAGCAGAAGGCGGGCAAGCGGCGGATGAAGCAGGTGGGCGCCGTCGAGGTGCCCCAGGAAGCGTTCCTCGCCGTGCTGAACATCGGTCAGGGCGGAAAGGGGTAGCCGTGCCGCTCGAGATGCGTGGCGCGTGCGAGCGTTGCGGCGTGGAGCTGTCGCCGGGAGGCGACGCGGCGATCTGCTCGTACGAGTGCACGTTCTGCGCAGCCTGCGCCGCCGGGCTCCGTCACGTGTGCCCGAATTGCGGCGGCGAGCTGGTGCGGCGGCCGCGGAGGGCCGCGTCGTGACGGCGGTGCGCCATCTCTACGTTCACCTGCCGTTCTGCGCCCATCGCTGCGGGTACTGCGACTTCGTGACCGCGGTCGGGCGTCGCGGGCAGCACGCGGCGTACGTGGACGCGCTCCTGCGGGAGCTCGAGCCGGACCGCGCGCTCCTCTCCGACCGGCTGGAGACCGTCTTCCTCGGCGGCGGCACGCCGACCTTCACGGAGCAGCGGGAGCTGACGAGGCTGCTCGCCGAGCTGCCGACCGCGGAGGAGGTGACGGTGGAGGCGAACCCGGAGACGGTCACCTCCCGGCTCGCGCACGCGCTGCGCGATGCAGGCGTGACGAGGGTCTCGCTCGGAGCGCAGACGTTCCGGCCGGAGCTCCTTCGCGTGCTCGAGCGCGTTGCCGGTCCAGACGACGTCCGGCGGGCGATGCATCATTTTCGTGATGCCGGATTCGACAACGTCTCTCTCGATCTCGTCTACGGGATTCCGGGCCAGAGCCCCTCCGATCTCGAGTCCGACCTCGAGGACGCGCTCGCGCTCGCGCCGGAGCACCTCTCCTGTTACGAGCTCGAGGCGAAGCCGGGGACGCGCTTCACCCACGCCTGGGGAGCGGCGCTGGCCCGCCAGGCCGACGCGATGGAGGAGTACTTCGAACGCGTCGTCACCCGGCTGACCGGCGCCGGCTACCGCTGGTACGAGACGGCCAATTTCTGCCGCGTGGACGGGTTCGGGCGGGACTTGCGTGCGCGGCACAACATGGCGTACTGGCTCGGTCGCGACTACCTCGGGATCGGGATCGGCGCGGTGTCGACAATCGAGAGCGAACGGCGGCGGAACACGCCGCGACTCGGGCGCTACCTGGAGGCGCTCGGAGCGGGCAGAGCGCCGGAGCGGGAGGTCGAGGAGCTCGACGACGACGTGCGGGCGCGCGAGCGCGTCATGCTCGGGCTCCGGCTCGACGAGCCGCTCCCGCTCGTCGGTCTCGCCCACGCGCTGGACGCGGCCGGGCTTGCGCGCGTGGAACGCCTCGGGCTGGCGGCGTCCACGGGAGACGAGCTGGCGTTGACGCGGCGCGGGCGCTTCCTCGGCGGGGCGGTCACTGCAGAGCTTCTCGCCTGACCCGGGAGCGAGACGGAACGTCGGGGCGGTCGGGACGCTGCGACCAGGGCGGTAAAATCCCTGCTAGTGCCGGCGACCGTACAGCTCACAGCCCGCCAGCAGGAGATCCTGCGCCACCTCGTCGAGGCGTTCGTCTCGAGCGGCCAGCCGGTCGGCTCGAAAACGCTTGCCGAGAGCTCCGGCATGGGGGTCTCGCCGTCGACGGTGCGTGCCGAGCTGGCGGAGCTGGAGTCGCTGGGGCTGCTGACCCATCCGCACACGTCGGCCGGTCGCGTGCCGACCGAGAGCGGCTACCGCTACTACGCCGACGAACTGCTGGGTCGGCTGGAGCCGCATCCGCCCTCGTTTCCGCTCGATCTGACGACGACGAGCACCGAGGTCGAGTCCGCGCTCCAGGCGACGACCGAGATGCTGTCGCACGTCACCCGGCTGCTCGCGCTCGTCTCGGCGCCGCCGCTCGAGGCGACGCACGTCCGCCACGTCGAGGTGCTGCTGCTTCAGCAGGAGCTCGTGATGGTCGTCGTGATCACGTCTGCAGGCGGCATCTCGAAGCGGCTCTTCCACTTCGACGAGCCCGTCGATCCGGGCCTCGCGCAGTGGGCCGGCGACTATCTCAACGACACCGTCTCCGGGCTCCAGCTCGGCACGGCGCTGCTGCGACGGCGCTTCGAGGACGCGGGCCTGTCCGCCCGGGAGCGCGCGTTCCTCCGGGCGCTCCTGCCGGCGTTCACCGAGCTCGTCTCGGCGGAGCAGCGGCTGTACGTCGGCGGAGCCGCCGACCTGCTCGGCGAGGTGCGCTCGGAGGAGCTCGACGCCTATCGGAGCCTGTTCGACCTCGTCGAGAAGCGCGTCGCTCTGCTCGAGGTGCTCGGCGAGCCCACCGATCTGCGGCGACCGTTCGTCCGGGTCGGGCACGAGCTCGATCACCCGGCGCTGCACGAGATCGCGCTCGTCGGCGCGTGCTACGGACTCGTCCATCGCGCGCTCGGTGCGGTCAGCCTCGTCGGGCCGGTCAGGATGGACTACGAGAAGGCGGTCGGGGCTGTCCGCTCGGCGGCGCTCGAGCTCTCTCGCTTCGTCGAGTCGATCTACGAGGAGGCGTAGGCGGCCGCCGCCGGCGGCGGCGCCCGACACCGGCGCTACCCTCTCGACGTGGCGACGACGGAGCGCGACTACTACGAGCTGCTCGGCGTCTCGCGCAGCGCGAGCGACGCCGACATCAAGAAGGCGTTTCGCCGACTCGCGCGCGAGCTGCACCCGGACGTGTCCGACGCACCCGACGCGCAGGACCGCTTCCGCGAGGTCGTCGAGGCGTACGAGGTGCTCTCGAAGGCGGAGACGCGCGAGCTCTACGACCGGTACGGCCACGCCGGCCTGCGTAGCGGCGGCTTCCAGCCCGGGCACTTCGACTTCGGCAGCCTCTCCGATCTCTTCTCGGCCTTCTTCGGCGACGACCTGCTCGGGGGCCGTCCCGGCCGGGCGCGGGGCGCAGACCTCGCCGCGACCGTCGAGATCGAGCTCGTGGAGGCCGCGACAGGCACGACGCGGGAAGTTCCCTTCGAGGTCGCCGTGCCGTGCGGCCACTGCGGTGGCGCCGGCGCCGAGCCCGGGACGGAGGTGACGGCGTGCCCGACCTGCGGTGGCGCCGGGCGGCTCCAGCACGTGTCGCGGAGCGTCTTCGGGGAGTTCGTTCGCACCCAGACGTGCTCGGCGTGCGCCGGCACCGGCCGCCGGATCGAGACGCCCTGCACCGAGTGTCGCGGCTCGGGCCGGACGGTGGAGGAGCGGACGCTCGAGGTCGACATCCCCGCCGGCATCCACGACGGTCAACAGATCCGGCTCACCGGCGCCGGCCACGCGGGTGCCCTCGGAGCCCGGGCGGGGGACGCCTACGTCCAGGTGCGCATCCGGCACGATCCGCGGTTCGTGCGCGAGGGCGACGACATCTTCTCGACCGTCGACCTCACGATGACCCAGGCGGCGCTCGGTGCGACCGTCACGATTCCGACTCTCGACGGCGACACCGAGCTCGAGTTCGAGCCGGGCACGCAGCCGGGGCAGACGGTCGTGCTGCAGGGTCGAGGCATGCCCGTGCTCCAGCGGCACGGACGTGGCGACCATCGGGTGCTCGTCGACGTCGTCGTCCCGCGCCATCTCACCGAGGAGCAGCGTCGCCTGCTCACGGAGTTCGAGGCACAAGTCGACGAGCGCACGTACAGGCCCGACGAGGGCTTCTTCGAGAAGCTGAAGAGCGCGTTCCGCTGAAGCGGTACGTCGTCGTCGGCGGCGAGGCGGAGCTCGTGCTCCTGCTCCACCTCTTCCCGGAGGGCGTGGAGGAGCTCGACGGCGCCTTCGCGGTCTACGCCGACGAGCCGCCGATCGGCTTCGACGTCCTCGAGGCGACCGACGTGCGCGAGGGGTGGGAGGATTCGTGGCGGGAGTTCCACCACGGCGTCGTGGTCGGCCGCTTCTGGGTCGGGCCGCCGTGGGAGGACCCGCCGCCGGGGCTCGAGCCGATCATCGTCGATCCCGGCCGCGCCTTCGGAACCGGCGCGCATCCGACGACGCGGCTCTCGCTGGAGCTGCTGCAGGACGTCGAGCCGGGGCCGTTGCTCGACGTCGGGTGCGGGTCCGGTGTGCTCTCGATCGGTGCGGCGAAGCTCGGCTTCGCCCCCGTGATCGGCGTCGACCTCGACGAGTCGGCGGTCGAGGTGACGAGGGCGAACGCGCTCGCGAACGGGGTCGAGGTCTCGGCGCGGGTCGCCGACGCGCTCACCGACGAGCTCCCACCGGTCGAGCTCGCCGTCGCCAACATCGCGCTCGACGTCGTCGAGGCAGCTCGCACCTCGGCTCGCTGCTCGCCATCTCGTCGCCTCGGGCTACCTCGAGCGCGACGAGCCCCGGCCCGAGAGCTGGCGGCGGCTCGAACGGCGCACCGCCGCGGGGTGGGCGGCCGACCTCTTCCGCCGGCTCGACTAGGGCGCTAGGGCAGCGTTCCGGGCGGGCCGAGCAACTCGATCCCGTACCGCGCGCCGGCAGCTGCGAGCGCCTTCGTGTCGTGCGATCGACCTGCGGGCGGGAGCTCGCTCGCCGGAGCCGCGACGCTCGTCTCGGATACGAACGCGTCGAAGCCGGCGGGGGCGCAGAAGACGAGCCAGCGCGCCGTCTCCGACTCGACGCGATAGACGTGCGGGACGCCGCGGGGCGCGACGAACGTGTCGCCTGCCTCGAGCTCGACGTGCT
Organism: uncultured Thermoleophilia bacterium; assembly: GCA_963762675.1. Classification (GTDB taxonomy): domain Bacteria; phylum Actinomycetota; class Thermoleophilia; order Gaiellales; family Gaiellaceae; genus Palsa-739. The sequence goes on from CAVXLS010000004.1 coordinate 457,287, forward strand.
CGCCCGGAAGGTGGAGCGTGAGGTGTCCGGCGAGCACGTGGAAGACCTCGTCCTCGCGCCGGTGGACGTGGAGCGGGGGCATGTCTCCCGCACGGCCCTCGAGCTCGACGATCGCGTACGCGTCGTCCGTCTCGGCGCCGCTCACGTGGACGCGGACGAGGTTGTCGATGAACCAGCGCGGCTCCGGCCGCGGCGTGGCGAGCAACGCGCTCATGCTCGGCTCCCTTCCAGACTCCGAATCAGAGTCTTAGTGCGCATACCGTAAACTCTGGACCAGAGCCTTGTCAAGCGAGCGTCTCAGCCCCTTCTCGTACGTCGTCCTCGCTCTCGTCGGCCGCGGCGGCGCCGGCCCGCACGACCTCGCGCGGATGATGCGTCAGCAGGGCGGTCTCTACTGGAGCGCGGCCGAGAGCCAGTGGTACTCGGAGCCCAAGCGACTCGAGCGCCTCGGCTACCTCCGCTCTCGCAAGGAGCCCGGGCAGACGACCGAGCGGACGCACTACACCCTGACGCCGACGGGGCTGGAGGCGCTCCGGGCGTGGGCCTCCGAGCCTTCGCCGCTGCCGCGGATCCAGCACGAGGCGATCGCGCGCGTGCTCGCGGGCGACCTCGTCGGCGACGAGACCCTTCGGCAGAGCCTGGACGCCCTGCGGGAGGAGATCGCCGGACAGCGAGCCCGCTTCGACGCCGCGGAGGACATCGCGTCGACGCTGCCCCATCGAGCGAGGTACCTCCGTCTCGTCCACCTGCTGGGACGCGCGCTGCTCGACGCGCACGAGACCTGGCTGGACGAGGTCGAGCGCGAGCTCGGGCCGGCTCGGCCGCGGTCGGTCGACACGAGCTCCCGCGGCTGAGGCGCGTCCTCCGCGGCGCGGGCGGTCGCCGACGACCACGGGAGCGTCACCCCGGCGCCCAGCCCGCCCGCGGTCAGCGCCCGGAGGTCGCCCTCGACCCGGTCCGCGAGCTCGCGGGCCTCGTGGGCCTCGCGCAGCAGGCCGTCCACTCCGACCGTGAGGGCTCGCAGCAGCTCGGCCGGGGCGAGCGACCGCGGGCGCGCCTCGACGAGCGGCGAGACCACCTCGCGCGGCAGGTCGTCGAGACCGCGGGCATGGCGTGCCGGCAAGCCGAGCCGCCGGCAGGCGAGGGCCAGCGCGTGGTCGCGCAGCTCGCCGATCCAGTGCTCCGCCTGCCAGACCCTGCCGCGCTCGATGCAGAACCGGGCCCGCACGGCGTGGTGCACTCCCCAGCCGAACAGCTCCTCTGCCGGCGGCGGCGTTGCGAACCGTCGCTCGATCGCGTCCCCGAAGAGCAGCTCCCACCTCGGCCCGCCCGCGCCGAACTCCGACGGCGGGCGCGCACGAGAGGTCGACCTGCAGCGCACCGGGAAGCAGGAAGACGCGGTAGAGCCACGGCGCCGGAGGGGAGATCGAAGAGGCGTGTCGCGCCGAGCTCGTCCTCGAGGACACGCGCCCAGTCGTCGAGCACCTCCACGGCCTCGCAGCCGGCGACGCCGAACGCGAGATCGAGGTCGGAGAAGCGGTCGCCGCCGCCGTTCGCGAGCGATCCGACCGCCGCGCCCGCTACGACGCGCGGGTCGGCAGCCGCCAGCTCGAGCACCCGCGCGCGGACGCGATCGCGCTCCTCCACCGTGAACACGCCTCCGATCATCCCAGGTGGCGCGCGCCGCGCACGCCCGCGACACTGGCGACATGAGCAGCCGCACCGTCGTCGATCCCGTCGTCGACGTTCTCAGCGGGCCGATGGCTGCCGGCAAGACGACTTCTCCGGTCGTCGTCGTCGACTACGACGAGGGCTGGCCGGCGCTCTTCGATGAGCTCTCCTACCCCGTGCGCGCCGCCGTAGCAGGCCTCGCCGTCGAGGTCGAGCACGAGGGCAGCACGCCGTGCCTCGCCTCGCCGCAAAGCCCGTCGATCGACATCGACGTGGTCGTGCGCTCACCGGGAGACGTGCCCGCTGCGATCGATCGGTTGCGCCGGCTCGGCTACGTCCACCAGGGCGACGGGGGCATTCCGGGGCGCGAGGCCTTCCTCTGGCCGCCTGGCTCGGTGCGGCACCACCTGTACGTCGTCGTTGCCGGCTCCCGGGCACATCTCGACCACGTCGCCTTCCGCGACCACCTCCGCCGGAACTCGGACGCGGCGCGGGAGTACGGAGCGCTCAAGCGGGCGCTCGCCGGGCGTCACGGTCAGGATCGGATCGGGTACACGAACGCGAAGAGCGACTTCGTTGCGCACGCTCTTCGTGCGGCCGGACGCTGAGGGCGGCGCGGCCGCCGGGCCTCTACGATTCGCCGCTGTGACCACGTTCTCCGTCCGTTTCCTGGGCTGCAAGGTCTCGCACGTCGATGCGCACGAGGTGCGCGAACGCCTGCTCGCGGACGGACACGTCGAGCAGCGAGAGTCCGCGGACGTCGCGGTCGTGAACACGTGCTGCGTCACGCACGAGGCGGTCTCGAAGTCCCGCAAGGAGGTCGCCCGCGCGGCGCGCACCCACCGTCGCGTCTACGTCACCGGCTGCGGCGCGAACCTCGCCGGCGACGCGTTCGTCGGGCTTCCGGGGAACGTCGTCGTCGTCGCGAGGCGGAGCGAGGAGACGCCGGAGCTCGTCGCGCGCGACGTCGGCGCGATCGGGTGTGTCCAGGCCGACGCGCGTCTGGACCGTGTGCGGGCGTTCGTCAAGGTGCAGGACGGCTGCTCGTTCTCCTGTGCCTTCTGCGTGATCCCGCTCGTGCGGGGCGCGTCGCGCAGCCGCGCTGCACCGGCCGTCCTCGCCGAGATCCGTCGCCGCGTCGCGCAGGGCCACCGCGAGGTCGTGCTCACCGGCATCAACCTCGGCTGCTACCGGGACCGCGCGGCCGGATACGACCTGCCGCGCCTGGTGCGCGAGGCGGGTGCGATCCCGGGTCTCGAGCGGCTCCGCCTCTCCTCGATCGAGATCAACCACGTGACCGACGCGCTCGTGTCCGCGCTCCGGGAGACCCCGGTCGTGAGCCGCCATCTGCACGTTCCGCTCCAGTCGGGCGACGACGGCGTCCTTCGCGCCATGGGGCGCCGCTACACGGTCGCGACGTATCTGCGGCGGCTGGCGCCGCTGCAGGAGGAGTTCAACCTGACGAGCGACGCGATCGTCGGCTTCCCGGCCGAGGACGAGCGGGCGTTCGAGAACACGCTGCTCACGGCGCGGGAGGCGGGCCTGACGAAGATCCACGTCTTCCCGTACTCGCCGCGCCCGGGCACCGTCACCGCCGCGGACGACAGCGTGTCGGCGCAGACGAAGAAGGAGCGCGGCGCCCGGCTGCGTGCCGCCTCGCACGAGGCCTGTCTCGCGCGCTGGCGGACGAAGGTCGGACGCGAGGATGCGGTGCTCGTCGACCGCCCCGGGCGAGGCTACGGCGACGACTACTCGCCATGGCTCCTCGATCCCACCGTCCCGGTCGGCGAGCTCGTTCGCGTCCGTGGCGCGTCGGTGTCCGACGAGGGGGTGCTCGCCGCATGACGGAGGAGTGCCTCTTCTGTCGCCTCTACCGCGAGGGCGACCACGTCGCGTCGGCCGACGGGTTCGTCGCGATCCGCGACATCAATCCCCAGGCCGGGACCCATCTGCTCGTCCTCCCCGAGCGCCACGTCGACTCCTTCCACGGGATCGCCGAGTTCCCGCCCGACGAGGCGAAGCGGATGCTCGAGTTCATCGCCGACGTCGCCGCACGGGAAGGCCTGACCGATTACCGTGTCGTCGTCAATGCAGGGAGCGGGGCAGGGCAGACGATCTTCCACCTGCACTGGCACGTGCTGAGCGGAGGGTTGACCGGGAGGATGGCATGAGCCTCATCGCAGAGATCGAGGACGAGCTGAAGGACGCGATGCGCGCGCGGGACGCCGAGCGTCGCGACGCGCTGCGTCTGATCCTCAACGCGCTGAAGGGCTCGCAGAAGGAGCTGCAGCGACCGCTCACCGAGGACGAGGAGCTGCAGGTGCTCCAGCGCGAGCGCAAGCGGCGGCTGGAGGCGGCCGAGGCCTTCCGCTCCGGCGGCCGCGAGGAGCAGGCCGTCTCGGAGGAGCGGGAGCTCGAGATCCTCGAGGAGTTCATGCCCGAGCCGCTCTCCGAGGACGAGGTCGAGGAGATCGTCGACGACGTGATCGCCGAGGTCGGAGCGACGAGCATGGCCGACCTGGGCCGCGTCATGGCCGACGTCATGCCGCAGATCGCCGGCCGCGCCGACGGCTCCCAGGTCAGTCAGATCGTCCGCGAGAAGCTCGCCTGACACTTAGACCGGCCGCCGTGTCGGCGCGGGCGGCGAGCCGGAGCGTGCCGTCGGGCCGGATCGCATGTATGTTCGGGCGGGGTGCACAGGCTCCGAGAAACGGTGCTCGTTCTGGGCACTGCTCAGCGGGCGGCTCAGGCGACCGCCCGGTCCCTCCGACGCGGAGGCTTTCGCGTCGTCGGAGCCTGGGGCGGAGGCCGTCTCGCCGGTCGGACCCGCTACTGCGAGCGGCTGGTCCGGATCCCGGCGCCAAGTCGGGAGCAAGACTTCGTCCGGGCCGTCCGGGGTCTGTGCGAACTAGAAAGCGTGCAGGCGATCGTTCCCCTCTCCGACGAGCTCCTGGCGGGGATGCTGACGCTTCCCGAGGCCCGGGGAGACGCCGTCGTCGTGGGCCCTTCGCTGGAGGTCTTCCAGCGGCTCGCCGACAAGGTCGGACTGCTCGAGACTGCGGCCGCCGCCGGGGCGCTTCTCCCCGCAACGACGGTGGTCGAAGGCGCGGGGGACGTCGGTCGTCTGCCGCCGCTTCCGGCCTACGTGAAGGTTGTGACGAGCGTCTATGCCGGACGGCCTGCGGGGCGACCGATTCGGGTCACCGGGCGCGCCGAGTGCGAGCGGGTCGTGCGTCGCTTGACAGATCGCGGAGACACCGTGCTCGTTCAGGAGGAGATCGTCGGCCGGCACTGGAGGTTCCACTTCGTGCGGGGCGAGAGGGCGCTGATCCAGCGGTCCGCCCGTCAGCACGGCGATCACCCCTACCGGGTTGGCCAGTCGACGGTACTCGAGTTCTGCGCTATGCCGCCTGCGCTCGCGGCCGTCAGCCGACGGCTGCTAGACGCGTCCGGATATCGCGGTCCGGGCTCGATCCAGTGGATCGAGCGCGACGGCGAGTGGTTCGTTCACGATGTCAACGTGCGGATGCCGGCAGCCGTGGCAGGCACGATCGAGGCGGGGCTGGACATGCCCAGGCTCGGCGTCGAGGTCGCGCTGGGGCGCGAGGACGCGCTCAGCGGGGAGGAGGCGGGCGATCCGAGTCGACCTGTGTGGTACGTGTGGTTTCCCGGTGAGCTCAGGGCACTCGGCGACGCCCTGGCCGGTGCTCCGAGCGGGCGCTCGGCACGCGAGATCGCCGCTTCCCTGGTGGTCGCGGCCGCATCGCCGCGTCGCCGCCTGGTCCCGTTCGATCCGACCGACCCGTTGCCGACCGTTGCGTCGATTGCCGAGCTGATCCGCCGGCCGCGGGGTGTGGCATGGTCGTGAGCCCCGCACGGTGGCGGTCCTCTCGTGCCCGGTCGCGCGCGACGGGGTCGGAGACGGTGCTCGTTCTAGGCACCGCCCAGCGGGCGGCTCAGGCCACCGCCCGGTCCCTCCGTCGCGGAGGCTTTCGCGTCGTCGGAGCCTCGGGCGGAGGCCGCCTCGCCGGTCGGACCCGCTACTGCGAGCGGCTCTACCGCATTCCGCGCGCCGAAGAGGCCGACTTCCCGAAGGCGATCCACAGCATCGTCGATCGCGAGGCGGTGCGTGCGATCGTGCCTCTGTCCGACGAGCTCCAGGGGGCGCTCTTGACCCGGCCGGGGGTCGGCGGGCCGGCGGTCGTCGTCGGCCCGTCCCTCTCAGAGTTCAGGCGCATCTGCGACAAGGTCGGGCTGATAGAGGTGGCGAGCTCCGCGGCGTTGTCGATTCCTGCATCCGTGGTGGTGAAGGGAATCGCCGAGCCACCGCTGCCACGGCTTCCCGTCTACGTGAAGGTGGCTACGAGCATGTACGCCGGCCGGCCGGCCGGCAGGCCGGTACGGGTAGACGATCCCGCCGCCTACACCCGGGTGCTGGAGACGATGACCCGACTCGGCGACGCGGTCGTCGTGCAGAGCGAGATCGACGGGCGGCAATGGCGGTACGACTTCGTTCGCACCCCGCGGTGGACGGACGCCCGAGCGTCCGTCCAGCTGTCCGACCATCCGTACCGCGTCGGCCAGTCCACGGTGCTCGAGTTCTGCCCGATGCCTGCCCGGCTGGCGAAGCTGAGCCTCGCGCTGCTCGACGAAGTCGGGTATTACGGTGCCGGCTCGATCCAGTGGATCGAGCGCGAGGACGAGTGGTTTGTGCACGACGTCAACCTGCGGATGCCTGCGTCCGTTGCGGGCATGATCGCGGCCGGTCTCGACATGCCTCGACTCGCGGTTGAGGAGGCACTTGGCCGAGAGCCGTCAGCCTCGGCCTGCTTTCGCCCGCATCGCTACGTCTGGCTCCAGGGTGAGCTGATGGCTCTTCGAGATGCACTGGCCGGCGTTCCCACGGGACGTTCTCCCTCGGAGATCGTCCGGTCGTTGGTGTTGGCCGCGGTGTCTCCCTCCAGGCGTCTCGTGCCGTTCGACCTCTCGGATCCGTTGCCGACACTGGTCGCTCTGTCGGCGAGCGCTCGCCGAGAGCGGAGCGAGTCGGGGCGTGATCCCGCGATCGAGCACGACGACCCTCGAGGGCCCGGGTGAGCCGCCACCCGCAGTCGCCGGCGTATTCGTTCGACGCGCTTGCGACGGATGATCAGTTGCGCTCGGTGGAGGCCGAGTGGCGCGAGCTCTTCGAATGCTCGGCGACGTGTAACCCGTTCATCCATCCCGCTTGGACGATCCCGTGGTTCCGACACCTCGTCCCGGACCCGGCACGGCGACACGTCGTCGCCGTCCGCAACGGGGGAGAGCTCGTTGCGCTCGCGCCGCTGTACGTCCACTCGTACCGGTTGGGGTTCGCAGACTGTCGGACGCTCCAGCTCGCCGGCAGCGGACCTCTGGCGAGAGGCTGACCGAGATGAGCGAGATCCTCGTGCTCCCGGGCCAGCGGCGGCGGATCTTTCGGGCGCTTCTCCATCATCTCGCGCGCGACGGCGAGCGTTGGGACTGGCTGGGATTGACGCTCTGTCCTCGGCACGGATGGTTCGAGAACGACTGGCTGCCCGAGCGGTGGCGGCGCCGCGGCGCCAACATCGTGCACAAGGGGGTGCGGCCGTTCGTCGTCCTGGAGCTACCTGCGAGCTGGGACGGGCTCCGGCTGAAGCGCAACATGCGGGAAGCCCTCCGCAGGAGCAGGAATCGGCTGCAGGCCGAAGGCCACTCCGTCGAGACGGCGTTCATCGAGTACGGGGATCTGCCGCTGGCGATCGACCGGCTCGTCGACCTGCACCGGCGACGCGCGCGGGTGACGGGCCACCTCCGCCACGACGACTACTTCAGCGATCCGGCGACCCATGCGCTCGTCCGCGAGGCGTGCGCGGATTGGGCGGTTCACGGCAACGCATCCGTGGCCCTGCTCTCGATAGATGGCGAGCCGATCGCGGGCCGCCTCCTGCTCCAGGCGAATCGGGCGCCTTCCTCTCGTTCTCGGGAATCGAGCCACGCTACTGGCGGTTGGGCGCCGCGGCGACTCTCACCGCGGCGGCAATCTGGCGGTCGATCGACCACGGAGCCGAGTCGCTCAACTTCTCGTCGACCCCGGATCCCGGGAAGCTGCGCTGGAGCGAGCAGCTGGAGTTCCATCACGAGTTCCTCGTGGTCGCGCCTTCCCGGCGATCGCGCCTGCTCTTCTCCCTGTGGTGGCAGCTACACGCGAGCCGCGCCCTCGTCCGGAGCCGACGACTGGTCGTTGATCAGCTGGCTGCACCACCCGACGAGACGTCACACGGCGACGAGCCTCGGGATCTCGACGACTGATCCGAGTCGCCTACGGCACGCGTCGGGCGCCGTCGAGGTGCGCCCAGCCGCCGAGGTCGGCGACCTGGACGACCGTGCCCGTGTACGGCGCGTGGATGAACTGACCGCCGCCGATGTAGATGCCGACGTGGCCGAGCCCGTCGAAGAAGAGGAGATCGCCCGGCTCGAGCTGCGACAGCGAGATGGGGATCGTCGCGTCCCACTGCGAGACCGTGTAGTGGGGGAGCGAGATCCCGAGCTGCGCGTACACGTACATCACGAGCCCGGAGCAGTCGAATCCGGCGGGGCTCGCGCCGCCCCAGACGTACGGGACGCCGAGGTAGCGCGTCGCGATCGTCGCCGCCTCCGGATGACCGGCGGCCGTCGTCGGGATCGGTGTCGCGACCGGCGAGGCGACGAGGCCTGGAGCAGCGCCGGACGTCTGGTCGGGCGTCGCCGGTGGCTGCTGCGCCGCGAAGGTCGCCGCCTGCTGTCGTGCAGCCAGTGCACGGGCGATCCGCTGGCGCGCGAGCTCGGCCAGCCGACGCTGGCGGGCCGCGTCGCGCGCCTGGATCTCCTGGATCGTGCGATGGATCGACGCGAGCAGCCGCCGCTGCTCGGCGAGCGCCGCCTCGATCGTCTGCCGTCGGGCATGCAGGCGCGCGACGGTCGCTGCACGTTCCCGTCGTTGCCGCCTGAGCAGCGCCTCCCGCTGCCGGACGGTCGTCGCGAAGCGCAGGGTCGCCGCACCGAGCGCGGCGTCCTGCGTCGACAGCACGTGCGACGCCTCGAGCCGGTCGACCATGTCCGACAGGCTCTTCGCTCCGGCCAGGACGTCCACCAGGCCGGGCTGCCCGTCGACGTAGAGCGAGAGGAGTCGGTCTGCGACTCGCTTCTGCGAGGCGTGCAGGTTGCGGCGGGCGACGCCGAGCGCGATCGTGTTGATGCGCAGGCTCCGGTCGACCGTCGCGAGCCGGATGCGAGCACCGTCGTAGGCCTGCACGACCTGCTCGAGGTCGACGCCGATCCGGCTGATCTCGGCCAGCACCGTCTGCTCGTGTGCACGCTGGGCCCGGATCGCCGCCGACGGCGGTCTCGCGGACGCGGCCGAGCCTGTCGCGGCTGCGGTCGCTGCGACGGCGAGAAGCGCGATGAGTCGTCTCGTGCGCACGTCCGGAAGGCGCGGGCGCCGGGGGCGCACGCGGCGAGGGTTGAGACGGTAGCGCACGCGTCGGGCGGACGCCAGCGCGCGCGGCGTGCAAGGATCGTGATGTGATCGACCCACTCGAGCGCTGGCGCCGGTACGGCGAGAAGCCGGACTATGCGGGCCTCGTCAGCTACGGCGGCGCGCCGTACACGCAGGACCCGGCGCTGCTGGCCGGCTTCGACGTCGCGATCGTCGGCGCTCCGACCGACGACCTCGTCTCCGACCGGCCGGGCGCACGCTTCGGGCCGCGCGCAATCCGTGCTGCGAGCTGCCCGCCGGGACCGCATCTCGAGGCGAAGATCGACGCGTTCGCCGAGCTGAGGGTCGTCGACTACGGCGACGCGCCCGTCCTCCCGGCGGACCCGGCACGCTCCCACGAGGCGATCGAGGTGACGGTCGGAGAGGTGCTCGACGCGGGACTGATCCCGGTCGTGCTCGGCGGCGACCACTCGATCGCCGAGCCCGACATCCGCGCCTGCGCGAGTCGCGTCGGCCCGGTCGGGCTCGTCCACTTCGACACGCACACCGACACCGGCAGCGAGGTCTTCGGCGTGGAGGTCTCCCACGGGACGCCGATGTACCGGCTCGTCCGCGACGGACACGTCGATGCGGGCCGCTACATCCAGATCGGCCTACGGGGCTACTGGCCCGGCGAGAGCGAGTTCGCCTGGCAGGCCGAGCGCGGCATCGTCTCCTTCTTCATGCACGACGTCCGTGACCGGGGGATCGGCGACGTGATCGCGCAGACGGTCGAGCAGGTCGGTTCCGGCCCCGTCTTCCTCTCGGTCGACGTGGACGTCCTCGATCCCGCGTTCGCACCCGGTACCGGCACGCCGGAGCCGGGCGGCATGACGAGCGTCGAGCTGCTGCAGGCGGTGCGCCTGGTGGCGGAGCGTCTCGACCTCGTCGGCGCCGACGTCGTCGAGGTGATCCCCACCGCGGTCGGGTCCGCCGACGTGACGGCGCTCGTCGCGGACCGGGTCGTGCGCGAGATCCTGACCGGGATCGCGCTCCGCCGCCGCGGCTCCTGAGGGTGGGACTCCTACACTGAGCCCGTGCAACAGGTGCTGGACGTACCGAACGAGGTCGCGGCCGAGCTCGCCGGGATCGGAGACGGCGTCCTCGAGGCGCTCCGCGACCGGTTCGGCTGCGCCGTCATCCTGCGGGGAAACCGGCTGACGCTCGAGGGGGACGACGCCCAGGTGGCGGAGGCGCGGGCCGTCGTCGACGAGCTGGTGGAGCTCGTCGAGGGAGGTCAGGAGGTCGCCGCGGGCACCGTCGACGCGATCCTGAACGCGATCGACCAGGCGCAGGACGTACGCGAGATCTTCGAGGACGTCGTCTGGTCGCACCGCGGCAAGCGGATCAGTCCGAAGACGGTGACCCAGAAGCGCTACGTCGACGCGATCCGCGGTCGTACCGTCACCTTCGGGATCGGTCCGGCCGGCACCGGCAAGACGTACCTCGCGATCGCGCTCGCGGTCGCCGCGCTCTCCGAGCGCCAGGTGGGGCGGATCATCCTCACCCGTCCGGCCGTCGAGGCCGGCGAGCGGCTCGGATTCCTGCCGGGCGACGTGCTCGCCAAGGTCGACCCGTACATGCGGCCGCTGTTCGACGCGCTGTACGACACGATGGATCCGGAAAGACTGAACACCTACATGGAGCGCGGCACGATCGAGGTGGCGCCGCTCGCCTTCATGCGGGGCCGGACCCTCAACGACAGCTTCGTGATCCTGGACGAGGCGCAGAACACCTCGCCCGAGCAGATGCAGATGTTCCTCACGCGTCTCGGCTTCGGCTCGAAGATGGTCGTCACGGGGGACGTGACGCAGGTCGACCTCCCACGCGAGCAGGCGTCGGGCCTGATCCAGGTGCAGGAGGTGCTCGGCGACGTCGACGGAATCGCGTTCGTCCGCTTCGGGCACGAGGACGTCGTGCGGCACAAGCTCGTGCAGCGGATCGTCGAGGCCTACAAGCGGCACGCGGAGCAGACGGGGACGCAGCGGAGCCGATGATCGAGGTCGAGGTCGCGAACCGCTCGGGCGCCGAGGTCGACGAGGCCGGCGCGGTGGAGCTCGTACGGCGGGTGCTCGCCGCCGAGGGCGTGAGCTCTGGCGAGCTGGGGCTCGCGTTCGTCGGGCCGGAGGAGAGCCGGGAGCTGAAGCGCTCGCACCTGGGGATCGACGAGGCGACCGACGCGCTCGCGTTCCCGATCGACCGGCTCGACACGCTGCCGGCGGAGCTGCCGCGACAGCTCGGCGACGTGGTCGTCTGCCCCCAGGTCTGTGCGCTGGAAGCGTCGTCGGTCGAGCCGACGACGCCCGGCGGCGAGACGGGGACTCCTGCGGCGTCTCCCGGGGGCGCGGAGTGGCGCACGCCGCTCGTGCACGCGCTGCTCCATCTCGTCGGCTACGAGCACGGTGGCGAGATGGAGGCGCGGGAGGCCGTGCACCGATGAGACGACCCGCCCGGGCCCCGAGAGACGCGCACGCTCGTCCGACGTCCGGCGACGGCCATGGGCGCGCATGACCGTGACGACGCCGCCTCGCGACGACGAGCGGCGGGGGGCAGAGCCGCCCATGCGCGTCACTGTGCCCGCTCCGGGGCGTGCACCGTCGCTCCTGGACAGCTTCAACTACGCGTTCGAGGGGATCATCCACGTCCTGCGCACGCAGCGGAACCTGCGCATCCACGTCGTGATCGCCATCGCCGTGCTCGGGGCCGCGGTCGCGCTCGGGGTCGATCGGCTGTCGCTGATCGCGCTGCTGTTCGCGATCGCCTTCGTCCTCGTCGCGGAGATGGTGAACTCCGCGATCGAAGGGGCGATCGACGTCTCCACGACGTCCTTCGACCCGAACGCCAAGCTCGCGAAGGACGTCGCGGCCGGCGCCGTGCTGATCGCCTCGGTCACGGCGGTCGGCATCGGCTACCTCGTCTTCGCGCATGCGGCCGCCCACCGGACGGCCCGGCTCCTCGACCGCGTCCGCGACGCGCCGGCCGAGATCACCCTCGTCGCGCTCGTGCTCGTGGTCCTCGTCGTGATCGCGACGAAGGCGTGGACGGGGCGTGGGACGCCGCTGCGCGGCGGGCTGCCGTCGGGGCACGCCGCCGTCGCCTTCGCCGGCTGGACGGCCGCGACGTACGTGATCGGCGACGATCACCGGTTTCTCGTCTCGTCGCTCACCTTCGTGATGGCGCTGCTCGTCGCGCAGACCCGTGTCGAGGCGGGCATCCACTCCGCGCTCGAGGTGTTCTACGGCGGCGCGCTCGGCGCGCTCGTGACGCTCGTCGCGTTCCAGGTGCTCTCGTGAGCGGGCTCGCAGGCGACGCGCTGCTGGCCGAGCAGTGCCGCTACTACGCTGCGCGCGCGCCCGAGTACGACGACTGGTGGTTCCGGCGCGGGCGCTACGAGCTCGAGCCGCAGGCGAAGCGGCGCTGGGAGGCGGACGTCGCCGAGGTGGAGGCCGCGCTCGCCGCGTTCGGCGCCGGGGGCGACGTGCTCGAGCTCGCTGCCGGCACCGGGCTCTGGACGCGGCGCCTCGCGCGCACGGCGTCGCGACTCGTGGCGGTCGACGCCTCCGGGGAGACGCTCGCACTGAATCGGGAGCGGGTCGGTGCGGGCGTGCAGCACGTGGTCGCGGACGTCTTCGACTGGTCCTCCCGCGAGGAGTTCGACGTCTGCTTCTTCTCGTTCTGGCTCTCGCACGTGCCGGAGAGCCGGTTCGCGGCTTTCTGGCGGGTGGTCCGGGAGGCGTTGCGACCCGGTGGGCGTGTCTTCCTCGTCGACAGCGGTGCGGGCGATCGTGCCCACACGGGCCGGCCGGGAGGCGGCGAGCGCGAGCTGCGGCGGCTCGCGGACGGGCGCGAGTTCGCGATCGTCAAGCGGCGCTGGGAGCCCGGCGAGCTGGCACGCGCGGTCGCGCCGCTCGGCTTCGAGCTCGACCTGCACACGACCGGCAACGGGCACTTCCTGTACGGGAACGGCGCGTGACCGCCGAGGAGCTCGTCGCGCGGGCCGAGGCCGCTGCGGCGAACGCGTACGCGCCGTACTCGAACTACCGCGTCGGCGCGAGCGTCGTCACCCGCGACGGCCGGCTCTTCGACGGCGTCAACGTCGAGAACGCCGCATACCCGCTCGGCGTCTGCGCGGAGAAGACGGCGATCGCGAAGGCGGCTAGCGACGGCGTGCGGCCGGGGGAGGTGGAGGCGATCGGGATCACGGCCTCACCCTGCGGCGGGTGCCGCCAGTGGCTGCACGAGTGGGGGTTCGACCGGGTCGCGTTCCGTCGAGCCGACGGCTCGCTCGCCGAATACGCGCCCGGCGACCTCCTGCCGGACACCTGGGACCTCCCGGGGCGATGAGATTCCTCACGTTCTCGGGGCGCCGCCGGCGTCACGATTCATCGTCCGGTGTGCCGTGGACAGTACGTTCGGGTACGGACTCGGCCCGCCGGGCCTCGGAGCGTGGCGCGTGAGGTCGGGCTTCGTCGCGGTCGCCGGCCGCCCGAACGTCGGCAAGTCGACGCTCGTGAACGCGCTCTGCGGCGGCAAGGTCGCGATCGTCTCGGACAAGCCGCAGACGACGCAGCGGCGTATCTTCGGGATCGCGAACGGCGAGGACCACCAGCTCGTGCTCGTCGACCTGCCCGGCTTCCAGAGGCCGCGCGACGCGTTGACCGAGCGGATGCAGCGGACCGTCGACTCGTCGTTCGAAGACGTCGAGGCGGTGCTCTTCGTGCTCTCCGCCCGCGAGCGGATCGGCGCCGGCGACCGCTTCGTCGCCTCGCGGGTCTTCGCGCTCGGCGTCCCGGTCGTGATCGCGCTGAACAAGGTCGACCGCCTCAAGCCGGGGCACATCGCGCAGCAGATGAACGCGGCGGCGCGGTTGGGCGGCTTCCACGCGCTGCATCCGGTCAGCGCGAAGACGGGCGACGGCATCGGGGCCCTGCGCGACGAGCTGGTCGGCCTGCTTTCGGATGGACCGCTCTACTTCCCGCGGGAGCAGCGCACCGACCTCCGTGTGGAGCTGCAGATCGCCGAGCTGATCCGCGAGAAGGCGCTGTGGCTGACCCGCGACGAGGTGCCGCACTCGATCTCGGTCGAGGTCGAAGAGCTGACGGAGAAGGTCGTGCGCGCATCGATTCTCGTCGAGACCGAGTCGCAGAAGCAGATCGTCGTCGGCAAGGGCGGCGCGATCGTGAAGGGGATCGGGACCCGCGCGCGGCCGGAGGTCGAGTCGCTTCTCGAACGGCACGTCTTCCTCGAGCTGAGAGTCAAGGTGCGCCCGCGCTGGCGCCGGGACGTCACGACGCTGGAGCGCCTGGGCCTCTAGGCGCCTGAGGCCCACGTGCGGTTGGCCGGTGCAGGTGTCATCCGCCACTTCCTGCGGTGGACAGCTGGAGAGGGTTCGGCGGCAAACCGTTCCCCGGTGACAGTCTCGCGCCGCCGGCCACTACCGGCCGCACTAGGCTTCCGGATATGGAAGAGAGCGCGCTTCGGCGTGGCAATGCCTGGCTCGCGGCGTTCCACGCGGTACAGGCGGCGGTGATTCTCGCGCTTTCGACCGATTTTTCGCTTCCGGTCACGGGCGCCTTCATGGAGGGCCAGCCGGGAAGTGGGCCGCCGAAACAGGATGTGCTCTTCAACCTCCGCATCGGCCCGCTCGTCGGCGCGTTTCTGTTGCTTGCGGCGCTCGACCACGCTCTTGTCGCGCTCCCGCCGTTGCGCGCGCGTTACGAGCGGTGCCTCGCCGCGGGCGTCAACCCCTTCCGCTGGCTCGAGTACTCGCTGTCGGCATCGGTGATGGTCGTTCTGGTCGCCATGCTGACCGGCATCGCCGACTATGTCGCGTTGTTCGCCCTCTTCGCCGCGAACGCGGCGATGATCTTCCTCGGCTGGTTGATGGAGCTGCTCA
This sequence comes from uncultured Thermoleophilia bacterium, assembly GCA_963762675.1. Taxonomy (GTDB): domain Bacteria; phylum Actinomycetota; class Thermoleophilia; order Gaiellales; family Gaiellaceae; genus Palsa-739. The sequence goes on from CAVXLS010000004.1 coordinate 472,370, forward strand.
ACCCGCCGAATCGTGTCCGGACGCGCTGGCTGCCCTTCGTGCTTGGCTGCGTCGTCGGCGCCGTGGCCTGGATCGCGATCGCGGTGCAGATCGGCGTCTCGGCCGGACGCGGGCACGCACCGCCGAGCTTCGTCTACGCGATCTACGTCTCGCTCTTCGTCCTGTTCAACAGCTTCGCCGTGAACCAGGCTCTGCAGTACAAGCGGCTCGGGCGCTGGCGCGACTACCGCTACGGCGAGCGCTGGTATCTCTGGCTGAGCCTCGTCGCGAAGAGCCTGCTCGCATGGCAGGTCTTCGCGAACGTGCTCGTGCTCTGAGCCAGAGACTTGTCAGGGGCGTCCCGACCCGACACGGCCACGCCCCCGACGGCCACGAGCAACGAGACGGGCGCCGTTCGACTCGCCGACATCCGTGTACGGGCTCCAGAGCGTAACGAGCGTGGCGCCGGCGTTGATCGGAAGTCCTGGGAGCATGCGGCGCGAGAGGCCGGTGACGACGCTTTGGTCGGTCGTCTCAGCGATCAGGCGGCGCCCGATAGCGGCGTAGTACCAGAAGAACGCGAAGCAGATCGACGCGGGGGCCATCGTCAGCCCGTAGGTAATCGTCGCCGCGCGCACGCCGTCGTTGCGGAGGTGGTCGGCCACGAGCTTCGTCGGGAAGGGGAGGAAGCACGGCCAGCGACCTCAGAATACGTCCCACTCCTGTGCGCCAGCGTTCGCGAAAACACTCCGAGCGACCCGGCGGTACAGACCACGGCTGGGGATTGTCCCTAGCCATGGCTCGAAAGGCGTGTGAAGTGAGCGTCGGCGAATCTTCAGTCCCTCGGCCGCTGGGCACACGGTCCGAGACATCGCACGGGGCACGGCTGCGCCGCGCCCCGTGCGATGCGGAGACCGAGCCCTACAGCCTGCGGGCGGCGAGTGGCGGCATCGGGCCAGTCGAGTCGATGCCGTGGAGATCGGCGACGTTTTCCACGAACCACCGGTCGAACTCATGGTCCGACGAGATCACGTTCGCCATGAAGCTGTCGCCGCCAGGTCCTTCCTGGACAACCAACACCAGGAATCCTCCGTCAGGCGTCGGCTGCAGGTAAGCCCGATGATCAGTCACCCCGTGCCGGGCGTTCATGTCATCGAACCCAGCCTTCCGAGGCCCGCTGAGCTCGGAAATCCAGCGTTCCCAGGCATTGAGCTTGTCAGCCGCGAGCGGTGCTGCCATTGCCGGCATAGGCGCGTCTCCCTTTCATTCGACCTTGTCCAGACGGACGCTATACCTAGGGGCCTGCGCCCCGACTGCAAGAGCGTGACGACAGTCGCTTGTGCGAGCGTTCCGCGATGCACCCTGATCGCACCGACGTCCGAAAAGGTGTCTGACACCGTCGGTGTCAGACACCTGTACGGCTCGCGTGCGCCGGCGATGCCGAATGCCGCCCGGGCCGAAGCGCTCGCTCGTGGAGGTCTAGCGTGGGTGGCGGCGACGGATCATCCAAACGACGGCCAGTCGAGAACCAAGGTCAGCGCCACGGCGGCGTCTTTAGGACCGGTACGGCGGTGTAACGCACCGCTAGGTCAATTCGACTGTGGCGTCGCTCCGGCCGCGGAAGCGATCGCGTCAGCCCCCAGCCGCCGGCGGCTCCGGCATCGGCGGCACCAGCAGCAGGTGACTGTCGACTATCGCAGCGGCGACGTCGGCGAGCTTGTGGCCGCTGTGCTGGGAGTGGTCGCGCAGCATCACGAACGCCTTGTCGGCGTCGATCGCATGGCGGGCCATCAGGATCCCTTTTGCCTGTTCGATCAGGGCGCGGCGTCCGAATGCTCCTTGCAGGTTGTGGTATTCAGTGAAGCGTTGGAGCGTGATGTCGATCGCGCTTTGCAGCTCTTCGGGGGTGGAGTCTGCGATGTAGGCGAAGACGCCGCGCTTAGCGGCCTCGTGGACGTAGGCGGGGTCGCGTGCCGAGAGCAGCGCGATCACCGGGCATGAAGCCTGGCGGACGAGTTCGCCGATCAGCTCGAGCGCGTGTTCGGAGGAGAGGCCGAGCCCGACGAGCGCGACGTCGGGATGCTCTTTCGCTGTTACCGCGCCCACTTCTCTGACGTCGATCTCGCGCACGATCACGTCGTGGCCGAGCCCGGCGACGAGCTGGGCGAGCTGTTCGAGCCGGTCGCGCCGCTCATTCGCGATCAGGACGCGCAGGTGCTGCAGTTCATCCTCAACCAACCCGCGTAGCCCTTTCTGCGCTCGTCAGGGGCACGGCGCCGTGAAAACGAGCTCGGCAAGGCCCAGGCAGCCGGCGAGTTGGAGAGAAAACGGCCGCAGCCGTCACACGTCGCCGTATCCGCCGAAGTCCACCACCCGATCCCGGTCGCGGACATCGCGCGAGGCTTCGGTCGCGCACTTCCCCCAGGCAACAGTTCTGGCCGCTCCGTCGCGTGCCGACCGTCCCCTCCGCCAACACTCCTCCACTCGATCAGACGATGCTGCAACGGTCAGCGTGCCGTGCAGCTATCCAACCGGGCCATTGGGGTTGGGGTGCCGAAACGGGTGGAATGGGCCTCGGCGAGGACCAACTCTAGACGACCCTCCGCCGTCGAGCCAGTGACGGCACGCGCTGGACCTTCGAGCCGCGGAAGACGGGAAGTCAGCCGGCTAGGAGGGTCTGGCGATTCGACTGGCGAAACGGGGCGCGGCGCGAGGAGGGACGAGGGGAGAGGGTTTTCCCGCATCCCCGCTCGCGCCGCAGGCTACCGATCATCCTCTTTTCCCCTCAGACTGCAAGTCGCGGGCAGGGGCTTAGCCCACTGCCGTTCATATCGAGAGACGACGCGGCCTACGCCCCGAGCGGTACGGCCCGCACGCGGGCGAGCGCCGACGCGAGGAAGGAAGAGATGATCGCAACCCTCCGCGTCGCGCTGGGGTAAGAGGCCGTCGAATCGTGGGTAGCCGCCTCTCCGGGTAGCCTGAGAGCCGCCTGTCCATGCGGCTACCGCGTTTCGCTAGACCCTCCTAGGATCGCTCTTCCGGGGGGCGACCGCCTGCGGCGGCAGGAGCAGATGGCCGTCGACGACCGCCTCAGCGACCTCCACCACCCTGCGGCCCATCCGACGTGCGTGGGCGCGGATCATCTCGAAGGCTTGGCCCTCGTCGATCTGGTGACGCTCCATGAGAATCCCTTTGCCACGTTCGATCATCGCTCGCCGACCGAACGCCCCCTTGAGATTCTGGTACTCGCGGAACCGACGGAGAACGATCTCGAGCGAGCTTTGCAGTTCGTCGTTGTCGCCGTCTGCGATGTAGGCGAAGACGCCACGCTGCGCCGCCTCCCGCACAAAGTCCGGGTCCTCGGCATCGATCATGGCGATCACAGGACAGGCCGCCTCTTCGACGATCTGCGAGATCAGCTCGAGCGCATGCGCCTGACTCCGATCAAGCTCGACCAATGCAACATCGGGGCGCTCACGCCGCGTCGCCTCCCCCACTCGAGACACAACCGTCTCGCGCGCCACGACGACGTGGCCCAATTCGAGCACGATCGCAGCCGTCCTCTTCAGGCGCTCCTCGGCCTCGTCGGCAACAAGCACTCGCAGATCTTCGGCCTCACCATTTGTCTCTTCGTCGACCAAGGCTGCACTCCCGGCGGCAGTTCGAAAGACCCTCGTTCATCAATGTACCGTCGGCTCGCCACCGCTCCGTCCCGCCGGGCGAGCGCTACCTCGCTTCGATCGGCTGCCGCCGGAGCGATCCAAGAATGTCACTCCCGGCTGGGCGAGCGTCCGGAGATGTCCCCGATGGCTCCAACCGCGCGTCGCTCTACCATCGACCGCAGTGGCCGAACAGCGAATCACGTTCTTCAATCTCCGAGCCGTGAGCCGCTCGCATCTGTTCGAGGCGGCGCGCGCGCTCAATGGGCCCGCGGAGCCGCGCCGACCTGCGCTTGTCGTGGCGCAGGCCGCGGTCGAGGTCGGCGTCGAAACCGCGATCGACTTCGCGCTTCAACTCCGGGATGTCCACGATCCGCTGCGCGAGTGGGTCGGCACGTCGGTGACCTCGTGGTCGCCGACGAACGAGCGCGTGCAACGTCTATGGACGGCGCTGACCGGAGACGAGATCTCTGACGCTCCCAGCTGGGCCATCTACAAAGAGGGCACGAAGCAGCGGCACGCCTTTGTGCATCGGGCGGCTGCTGTGTCGGGAGAGCAGGCCGAAGACTTCATCACGGCGGCCGAGCAGGTCGTGAATCATGTCGTCAACGTGATGACGAAGGTGTTCCCGTCGCCTGCGGCCTAGTCCGCCAATAGCGTCCGCGCGCACCCGAAGCGCGAGCGGTCGGCGGGCCCCTGAGCTGCACCGCCCAGGCTTTGCCTGTCTGCGTGGTGTGACGGGCGCGGCTGCCTGGCCCTGGCTGCGCCGGGGTTCTCGCGGGGGCGTCCTGGCGGGGGCCAGCCCCGGCAGGGGCGGCCCCGCCAGGGGTTCCCGCGGGGCCTGGCGGTGTCTCCGAGGATCGCCGCTTTCTTTACTTGTATGAGCAACGAAACTCGTCAGGGATAGACGACGGGCCGGGGGTGCTGGTTGGCGCCCGTGCGGCGGGCTGGGTGGCGGCGTTCAGGCGCGCCAGATCGGGGTGAGGCGGGCCGGGTCGAACTTGTTGTAGCCGCGTCGGCCTGGGGCGACGGTGATGTGGTCGAGGACGGCGGCGACGATCGCGTGCTGGCGGGTCAGGGGCAGGGTCGGCCAGCGTTCTCGTAGTTCGGTGCTGTTGCCGATCTGGCCGGCCAGGGCGGTGGTGCGGGTGAGTCGGCCGAGCTGCTTCTTTGCGTCGGTGACCCGGCGTTCGATCGGGGCGCGGGCGGCTTGCCATTCGGTCATCGCGATCTCGCGGCGGCCGTACATCGCTGCAAGCTCTTCCAGCTGTTGGCGGGACTGGTCGATCTCGGCTTGCCAGCGCTGCGCGTCGGCGTCGCCCGGTTGGCCGCTCATCGCTGCTGCGAGCTGGGGCGAATCCAAGCGGTAGAGGACGGCCTCGACGACGAACTGCTCGAGCGGGTCGGCCAGCACGGAGAGTCGGCCGCAGCCGGAGAAGCCGGGGCCTTTGACGCACTGGTAGGCGCGCACTCCGCCTTGCTTGGGCCGGGACACAAGCGTCTCACCGCACAACCCGCAGCGCAGGAGCCGGACGAGGAGGTAGCGGCGGGCGACCCTGTTCGTGCGCCGATCCGGATCCGAGAGCAAAGCGCGGATGCGGGTTGTTTCGGCCGGGTTGATGATCGCGGGCCACTCCGCCTCGGCGACGATCTCGCCCTTATGTTCCCGCTGGCCCGAGATCCGGGCCGAGCGCAGCATCCGACTGAGCGTCTGCGGCTGCCACGCCCCGCCCGTCGAGGTCGCAACGCCACGCTCGTTCAAGCCGGTACAGATCGACCGCAGCGCCTCCCCAGCCAGCAACTTCGCAGCGCACTCACGGATCACCAGTGCCTCAGACTCGCGGACTGTCACCTTGTCGTCCTCGTAGCCGTAGGGGCGTGAGCCGCCACCAGCGACCTTCCCGGCCTGGGCATCCGCTTCCTTCTTGCGCCGGATCCGGCGGCTCTTGTCGTCACTCTCCTTGGCTGCCACAGCCCCGAGAATACGAGCCAGGAACTGGCCGTCATGCGTCGACAGGTCGACATCGCCGCTGACCGAAGCAAGCCTCGACACTCCCGCCGCCTTGCAGAGGTCGAAGAACTCCTCCAACTCACGCGGCTGCCGGTGCAAACGATCGAGATCCCAGACCACAACAGCGTCGAGGTAGCCGCCGCGCAGGTCATCGAGCATCCGCTTATAGGCCGGGCGCGGCTTGCCGCTGTAGGCGCTCACATCGTCATCGACGTAGCGCTCCTCCACCTGCCAACCCAGCCGCGCTACCAGCCGCTCACAGTCCTCGACCTGGCGGCCAACGCCACGCTGGCCCCCGTCCCGGTCAGACGAGATCCGAGCGTAGATCCCAGCACGAACCACTCACGCAACATACACAAACACTCGCATGTGCCAGTGTCCTCTCCCGTGGAGGCTTCTCCGTGCAAGTAGCAGAGGGTTACTTGGAAGGACAGGTCGGCCCACCCTGCGTGGAGAGCCACGTCTTCAGCATGAGGATGCGCGCCGCCGACTCGGCCAGGCGGGCGCGCAGATGTGCGTACTTCGGAGCGTCCTCGGTGAGCTCGGCGTACGCCCGCTCGCTCGACTCTTCGCTCCCGAAGACGAGAAGGTCGGCACCGGCGGCGATCGCACGCGTCGCGGCGTGGGAGACTCGTGCGGCGGCCGGAGCATCGAGCGCATCGGTGACCGCGACGCCGCCGAAGCCGAGCTCGCCGCGCAGGAGGTCGCTCTCGATCGTGTGCGAGAAGACGGCCGGCGTCCCGCTCGGGTCGAGCGCCGGGTAGGACGCGCTCGAGACCATGACGAGCTTCGCGCCCGCGGCGATCGCGCTCCGGAACGGGAGCAAGCCGCGCACGAGCTTCCACCTGCGGGCGGAGACCGTGACGGCGCGGTCGTCGGTGTTCGCGTTCGCCTCGCCGAGGCCGGGGAAGTGCTTCGCCGTCGCCGCGATGCCGGCCTCCTGGAGCCCGCGCACGAACGCAGCGGCGAGTCGGACGTTGCGGACGGGCGAGCGGGAGAAGGCGCGCGTGCCGAGGAAGCTGCGCGCCGAGCTCGGCGTGTCCACCACCGGCGCGAAGTCGACGTCGATCCCCGTGCCACGCAGCGCCGCAGCCGTGGCAGCCGCCTGCCGCCGTGCGCGCGTCGCGGTACCGAGCTCGTTCGGCGCGAGCGTCGGCGGCGCCCAGGACAGCCTGCGTACGCTGCCGCCCTCCTGGTCGACCGCCACGACGAGCGGTTCGCCGCTCGCACATGCCGCGTGCTGCAGGGTGGCGGTGGTCGACGCGACCTCGGCTGCCGAGTCCCAGCGCCCGAGGAGCAGCACCCCGCCCATCCGCCCCAGTCGGACGCGCTCGAGGAAGGCGGGAGTCGGCGGCGCGTCGAGCGTCCCCATCACCACCTCCCCGACGGGAGCAAGCCCAGCGATGCGTCCGTTCGCGGACCCGGGCGCCGCCACGGCTGCCGCCGTCGCCACGAGCACGAGAACGGCTGCCGGCCTAGTGCGCAGCGCCGGCGGGGGCCGGAACGCCGCCCGCGTCCAGGCGAAGCCCCGTCTGGGGGTCGAAGTAGTGGAAGCGCGACGGATCGACCGCCAGCCGCAACGGGGCTCCCGGCCGGGCCGCCGTCAGAGGGTCGACGCGCGCCGTGAAGAGCGCGCCCTCGACGGCGAGAAGCGCGTCCTCGTCTCCGGCCGCCTCGCGCACCTCGCTCACGTCGACGGGAGGCGCGTCGACCTCGAAGATGACGTGGGTGTCCGCGCCGAGCTCCTCGACGACCTCCACGCGCACGTCGACGTGGGGCAGAGACGAGTCCGCGAGCGCGGCGTCCTCGAAGCACTCGGGGCGGAGCCCGGCGATCACCCGCCCGGCAGGCGGTGTTGCGCGAACGGGCAGCGGAATGCGAACGCTCCCGAACGAGAGCGCTCCGTCCCGGACTTCCGCCTCGACGAGATTCATGGCAGGAGAGCCGATGAACGCGGCGACAAACAGGTTCGCGGGCCTCGTGTACAGCGCCTGCGGCGTGTCCACCTGCTGGATCCGGCCCTCGCGCATCACGGCTACGCGCTGGCCGAGCGTCATCGCCTCGATCTGGTCGTGCGTCACGTAGATCGTCGTCGTGCCGAGCCGCCCGTGGAGGGCGGAGAGCTGGGCGCGCATGCTCACGCGCAGCTTCGCGTCGAGGTTGGACAGCGGCTCGTCCATCAGGAAGGCCTTCGGTTCGCGCACGATCGCGCGGCCCATCGCGACCCGCTGACGCTGGCCGCCCGACAGCGCGGCCGGACGCCGGTCGAGCAGGCGCTCGAGCCCGAGCATCTCGGCGACCTTCTCCACTCGCTCGGCGATCTCGTGCTTCGGGGTCTTGCGCACCTTGAGCCCGTAGCCCAGGTTCTCGCGCACGCTCATGTGCGGATAGAGGGCATACGTCTGGAAGACCATCGCCACGTCGCGCGCCCGAGGCGGGAGGTCGGTGACGTCTCGCTCCTCGATCGCCACGGTTCCCTCGGTGACCTCCTCGAGACCGGCGATCATCCGTAGCAAGGTGGACTTCCCGCAGCCCGACGGTCCGACGAGGACGAGGAACTCGCCACCCGCGATCTCGAGTGACACGCCGTCGACGGCGACGACGTCGCCGCCGTAGACCTTGCTTACGTTGTCGAGAAGGATCGCGCCCACGAAGCTCTCCGAGTCTATACCGCTCATGCGATGATAAAGCAATGGCATTGACCACTTATGACCACCGCTCTATAGTCGAAGGCGCGAGAGGAGCGGCGTGAGCGCGACCCGGAAGGTCACGAAGCAGAGCCACACGAAGCAACAGGTGCTCGAGCTGATCGAGAGGCTCGGCGTGGGGACGGCGCTGCCGTCCGAGCGGCAGCTGAGCGCGGATCTCGGCGTCTCGCGGCTGACCGTGCGCGCCGCGCTCGACGACCTTGCCCGGGAGGGCTATCTCGTACGCCGGCGCGGCAGCGGCACCTACGTCCAGCAGCCGAAGATCTCGCAGTACCTGACGATGACCTCGTTCAGCGAGGACATGCGGAGGCGGGGGATGGCGCCGAGCAGCCGGACGCTCTCGCTCACGCGCCAGCTCGCCGGCGCCCGGCTCGGCCGCTCCCTCAATGTCTCTCCGGGAGAGGAGATCGTCGTCGTCAGGCGCCTGCGGCTCGCCGACGGCGTGTCGATGGCCATCGAGACGCTGCACATTCCCGCCTCGATCGTCCCGGGCGTCACGCCGAAGGAGCTCGAGGGCTCCTTCTACGAGCTCCTGCGCACGAAGTACAGGGTCGAGATCGCGACGGGATCACAGGCGATCGAGCCGACCGTGACGAACGAGGAGGAGTCTGCGGCGCTCGGCGTCCCGCTCCACTCGCCGGCCTTCCTCTTCGAGCGGACCAGTCGCGACGGCGCCGGGCGGACACTCGAGTTCGTCCACTCGATCTACCGTGGCGACCGCTACCGGATCGTCAGCGAGCTGACCGCGTCGTAGCTCGCCAGGCCGCCCCTTGACAGGAGTGGTCTAGTGTGGAACAGTCTCGCCGTGGCCAATTGGTATAGACCACTCGGCGCACCGACCGGCGCATCATGCCCTTCCGGCCACACGGGCAATCGAGCGGCTCGGTCGCGCGTCGACGGCTCGAGGAGATTCGCATGAGATCACGAGCTCTCGTGGCGGCTGTCGCGGTCGTCGCGCTCGGGGTGGTCGCGGCGACGGCCAGCGCGAGCGGCCAGCGGGCCCAGGCCAACAAGCTGACGGTCTGGCTCCAGGTCGACGCGCAGTCGGGTTGGCCGGACGTCGTCGCGGCCGCGAACAAGCAGTTCCAGCAGGACCATCCCGGCTGGACGGTCGACGTCCAGTACCAGAACTGGGGTGACCATCTACAGAAGTTCGACGCGACGCTCGCCGGTGGCACCTCGCCGGACGTCATCGAGATGGGCAACACGGAAATGACGAAGTACATGGCGGCGGGTGCGTTCGCCGACCTCACCGCGAGCAAGCCGCAGTTCCAGAACTCGGCCACCTGGCTCGCCGGACTGGCGAAGTCCGGGATGTACCGCGGCAAGGTGTACGGAGTGCCGTACTACGCCGGCTCGCGCGTCATCACCTACCGCGCCGACCTCTTCAAGAAGGCCGGTATCGCAGGCGCGCCGACGAGCCTCGCGCAGTTCGAGTCCGACGCTGCGAAGGTCGCGGCGAAGAACAAGAGCGTGAAGGGGTTCGCACCCGTCTACGTCGCCGGCACCGACTGGTACAGCGCGATGAGCTTCGTCTACGACTACGGCGGAACGATCGCGCACACCCACGCAGGCAAGTGGGTCGGCAGCCTCGACACGCAGAAGTCGATCGCGGGCCTGACCGCGTTCAAGAACTTCTTCCAGTCGTCGGCCACCAAGTCGGCGGCCACGCTCGACGAGGCCCATCCCGCCCCGTACGACGTCTACGCGCAGGGTCGGGCGGCGGCGATCTTCGGCCCGGGCTGGTACAGCTGCTGCGTCGGCAAGACGTACACCGCGACGACGGCGCAGTTCGTGATGCCGAGCCACACGGCCGGCAAGTCGATGCCGGGCTTCCTGGGCGGCTCCGACCTCGCCGTGCCCGTCACGAGCAGCAACAAGTCGCCGGCGATCGACTGGATCGCCGACTTCACGAGCACAACGAACGAACGGGCGCTGCAGGCCAAGGGCAACATTCCGAACGCGACCAACCTGCTCGGCACGAGCGTCAACGAGCGGGCGGCCGCCCGTAGCTGGTTCGTGCCGCAGGCGAAGCACTGGGTCGACGTCGAGAACGGGAATATCCTCCGCAACATGCTGGCGCAGATCCTGACGGGGAAGCTCACGGTCAAGCAGGCCGCGGTCTCCGCCAGCGACAACATCACGTCGGTTCTCAACCAGCCGTAAGCCCCTGAGCGGTCGGACGCCCACCGCGCTGGGAGCCGCCGCCGAGACCGCCCCCGGGTGGTCTCGGCGGCGTCGTCGTCTCACGGCCCGGCGCGCCGCGGGCGAGTCGGTCCCGTACCTGCTCGTCGCGCCGGTCGTCGGGGTGATGGGGGCGATCCTCGGCTACCCGATCTACCAGCTCTTCCGCCTCTCGCTCCAGCGCTACGGGCTCTTCGAGCTGATCCGGCACAAGGGCACGTACATCGGGCTGCACAACTTCGGGCTCGTCCTGCACGACTCCGTCTTCTGGCACACGCTGGTGCGGACGGTCGTGTTCACGGTCGCGAACGTCGGGCTGACGATGGTGATCGGCACGCTCCTTGCACTCCTGCTCGTCCGCGTCAGCGCCTGGGTGCGGATCCTCATCACGGCCGGGCTGGTGCTCGTCTGGTCGATGCCGCCCGTCGTCGCCGTCCAGGTCTGGTACTGGATGACGAACGTCCAGAACGGCGTCGTCAACTACGTGCTGACCGAGCTGCACGTCGGCGACTTCTTCCAGCACAACTGGTACGAGACCACCTTCTCGCAGCTCAGTCTCGTCACGGCGCTGATCGTCTGGGGCGCGCTGCCCTTCGTCGCGATCACCGTCTACGCCGCGCTCTCGCAGGTGCCGCGCGAGCTGATCGAGGCGGCCGAGATCGACGGCGCCCGCTCGTGGCGCGTCTTCCGCGACGTCACCGTGCCGATCATCACGCCCGTCCTGCTCATCCTGACGAGCCTGTCGATCCTCTGGGACTTCGGCGTCTTCACGCAGCCGTATCTGCTGATCGGGCAGGCGCACATCAACCCGGGCAACTACCTGATGGGCATCTACCTCTTCGAGGAGGGCTACGTGAAGAGCGACTTCGGGCGCGGCGCGGCCATCTCGATCCTGATGCTCGTGATGGTCGCCGCCATGAGCGTCGTGTACGTGCGGCGCATGGTGAAGGTGGGGGAGGTGGAGTGAGCCTAGGCTCGACAGGGCTCACCGGGGAGCGGAGGCGCCGGCTTCGCCGGCGGCCGGAGCGGGCGTGAGCACACGCATCCTTCGTCGCGGCGTCTGGAACGCGGTCGGCATCGTCGTCTTCCTCGTGATGGTGTTCCCCGTCTTCTGGATGATCTCGACCGCCTTCAAGCCCGAGGGCGAGATCAACGGGGTCACGCCGACCTGGTTCCCGGGTCACCCGACGCTGCGGCACTTCCGCGACGCGATCGCCAAGCCGTTCTTCTGGGCGGACGTCAAGAACAGCCTGATCGTCGTGCTCGTCACGGTCGGCATCGCGATCGCGCTCGCCTTCCTCGCGGCCGTCGCGCTCGCGAAGTACCGCTTCACCGGGCGCAAGCTCTTCATCGTGCTCGTGATCGGGATCCAGATGCTTCCCGGCGCCGGCCTGATCATCCCGCTCTACGTCGTGCTCGCCCGCTACCACCAGGTGAACACCCTCACCGGGGTCATCCTCGTCTACCTCACCGCGGCGCTGCCGTTCTCGGTCTGGACGCTGCGCGGCTTCATCCTCGGCATCCCGAAGGATCTCGAGGAGGCCGCGATGGTCGACGGCAGCACCCGCATCGGCGCATTCGTGAAGATCCTGCTGCCGCTCGTCGCGCCGGGCCTCGTCGCCACCTCGGTCTTCGCGTTCATCACGAGCTGGAACGAGTACATCTTCGCCCGGATCCTGCTGAACGACGGCGCGAAGCAGACGATCACCGTGTGGCTGTCCTACTTCCTCGGCACGAGCCGCAACACCGACTGGGGCGCGCTGATGGCGGCGTCGACCCTCACGGCGATCCCCGTCGTGATCTTCTTCCTGCTCGTGCAGCGGCGCATCGCCTTCGGGCTGACGGCCGGCGCCGTGCGCGGATAGCACCGCGTGCTACTCACCGAAGAAATTGGTATTGACCATTTATCGTGCGTGTGATTGGATCGAGTCACCGAGGAGAGCGACCCTGGATCTGACCCTCCATCCATGCGGCCCCGCCGCCGTCGAGTCCGACGCGGCGGAGCCGCGGGTCGCTCGTGCAGGGCAGTCCGGATGAGCGCCGGCTGCTCGTACTTCGGCGTCCGGATCGTCCGGCACGTGCGCCGGGACATGGCCGACCTCGCGGCGCGCGGATACACGGGCGTGCTGCACACGTTCTCCGAGAACGACTTCGCCTACTACCGCGACACGATGGCGGAGATCGTCGACGCCTCGCACGCCGAGGGCCTGACCGTGCAGGCGAGTCCCTGGGGGCTCGGACGGACGTTCGGGGGCGAGGCGGAGAGCCGCTGGGTCGGCTTCCACCCCGACGAGTGCCAGCGCTCGACGACGGCCGTCGCGTCGCGGGTGCGTGCCTGAACAGCCCCGCCTACCGGGCGTTCTGCGCGGAATGGGCCGACTGGGTGCTCGCGTGCGGCGTCGACGTGGTGTTCTGGGACGAGCCGGCGTGGATGGTCCCCGCGCACGTGGGGATCGACGACCCCGCGCGGTGGACGTGCCGCTGCGCCCACTGCGCCGACCGCTTCGGCGGCCCCCTCCCCGAGGAGCTGACGCCGGAGGTGCAGGCGTTCCGGGAGGCGTCGGTCGTCGACTTCCTCCGCGAGTTGGTCGCGCACGTCGCCGGCTGCGGGGGCGGGAGCGCCGTATGTCTTCTGCCCGCGACCGGGGGGATGCACGGGATCTCCGACTGGGACGCTGTCGCCTCGCTTCCCGGCCTGACGACATTCGTGACAGATCCCTACTGGAAGCACTGGAACGAGGACGCGGGCGGCTTCGTCCGGCGGTTCGCGCGTCTGCTCCGCGAGACCGCGGAGCGGCACGGCGTCGCTGCGCAGCTGTGGGTGCCGAGCTTCGGCTTGACCCGTGAGGACATTCCGGATCTCGAGGCCGCGATCGCAGCCGCTGCGCGAGGAGGGGGTCGAGGACGTCTGGACGTGGGGCTACGAAGCCTGCGGGAGCATGACGTCGCTCGCGACACCGGACGCGGCGCGCGTCTGGGAGGCGGTCAGCGCCGCGCTGACGCGACGGCCACAGCTGCCGACCGAGGCCGCGCCGGCGCGCTTCGCCGACCTCGACCTGCGCTCGACGCGCGAGCTCGTCCGGCTGCTGAACGAGGAGGACTCGACCGTGCCGGCCGCGGTCGCGGCGGCGGGGGACGAGCTCGCCGCCGCGATCGACGCGATCGCCGAGCGGATGGCGCACGGCGGGCGGCTCGTCTACGTGGGCGCCGGCACGTCGGGGATGCTCGCGGCGCTCGACGCCGCCGAGTGCGGCCCGACCTTCGGCGCGACGCCCGGGCAGCTGACCGCGGTCGTCGCCGACGGCGACGAGGCGGAAGACGATCGCGGTGCGGCGGCGCAACGCGTGCAGGCGCTCGGCCTGGGGCCGGACGACTCGGTCGTCGCGGTCAGCGCGAGCGGCTCGACGCCGTTCGTCCTCGCCGCGCTCGAGGCCGCCCGCGAGGCGGGCGCGCTGCGGGTGGCCGTCACGAGCGTCGGCGGCAGTGATCTCGGCGAGCTCGCCGACCACGAGGTTGCTGCGGTCGTCGGTCCCGAGGTGATCGCGGGCTCGACCCGGCTGAAGTCGGGGACGGCGCAGAAGCTCGTCCTGAACGCGATCTCGACGGTGGTCTTCGTCCGGCTCGGTCGAACGTACGGCGGTCTGATGATCGGCGTCGCGCTCCACAACGAGAAGCTGCGCGCGCGTGCCCGCCGCAACGTCGCCCTCGCAAGCGGGGCGAGCGAGGAGCGTGTGGACGAGGCGCTCGCCGCAGCGGCGGGCGACGCCCGCGTGGCCCTCGTCTCGCTCCTCGCGGACGTCGATCCGGAGACGGCGCGTGCGCGGCTCGAGGCGGCGGGCGGCTCGGTTCGCCAGGCGGTGGGGCGATGAGGCTCGGAGTCGAGGCCGCGCTCGTCCACGGCGAGCTCGTCGTCGGCGACGTGGAGGTCGACGGCGGCCGGATCGTCGACGTCGGGCGCTCGCCGGCCGGGCGCGGCGGCGTCGCGGTGCCGGGCTTCGTCGACGTCCAGGTGAACGGCTACGGCGGTGTCGACTTCCTCTCGGCCTCGACGGAGGACTACACCCGGGCGGGCGAGGCGCTCCTCCTCGCCGGCGTCACCGCCTACCAGCCGACGTTCATCACGTCGCCCGAGAGCACGATCGTCGAGTCGCTGCGGCGGATGCCCACGGGGGGGCCCGGGCCGCGCGTGCTGGGCGCCCACCTCGAGGGGCCGTTCCTGTCCGCCGACCGGCCGGGGACGCATCCCCTCGAGCACCTCCGCGACCCGGACGTCGCGCTGCTCGACCGACTGCTCGACGCTGGTCGCGTGACGGAGATGACGATCGCGCCGGAGCTGCCCGGCGCAGAGGCGGTGATCGCCCGTCTGCGGGCGCGCGGTGTCGTCGTCTCCGCCGGTCACACGAACGCGACCGCCGCGGAGGCGCAGCGCGCCTTCGATCTCGGCGTCACCGGGCTCACCCACGTCTTCAACGCCATGCGGCCGTTCCGCTCGCGCGATCCCGGAGTGGCCGGCGCCGCGCTGACGCGCCCCGACGTCGTGGTGAAGGTGATCGTGGACGGCTATCACCTGGCCGACGAGACCGTGCGGCTCGTGTGGGCGTGCGCGGCCGGCCGGATCGCCCTGATCACCGACGCGATCGCTCCTGCCGGCGCCGGAGCCGGCGGGTTCCAGGGGACGTACCAGCTGGGCGAGGTGGAGGTCGAGGTCTCGGACGGCGCGGCCCCGATGCGCGAGGACGGTACGCTGGCCGGAACGGTGCTGACGATGGTCGACGCGGTGCGGAACCTGCACGCGCTCGGTGTCCCGCTCGAGGACGCCGTCGGTGCCGCCACTTCGGTGCCGGCGGGCTTCCTCGGTCGGACGGACGTCGGCGTGCTCGAGCCCGGCGGCCCCGCAGACGTCGTCGTGCTGGACGACCGGCTCGAGATCGTGAGCGTGCTGTGCGCCGGTGAGGCCGATGTCGTGGCTCGAGGCTGAGCTCCGTGAGCAGCCGCAGGCGCTCGCGCGCCTGCTCGAGCGTCAGGACGCGGCGGCGCGGGCGGCGGCCGCGGCCTTTCGGGGACGGGACATCCGCTACGTCCTGATCGCCTCGCGCGGCAGCTCCTCCAACGTGGCGCGTTACGCCCAGTACGTCCTCGGGCGGGCTCACCGCGTACCGGTCATGTTCGCGACCCCGTCGCTGTACACGATCTACGGCCAGCCGCCGCGACTGGACGGGGGCATGGTCGTGGGGATCTCGCAATCGGGAGCATCGCCCGACGTCGTGGCCGTTCTCGCGGAGGCGAGGGCGCAGGGGCGGCCCACCCTCGCGGTGACGAACGACGGAGACTCCCCGCTGGCGCAGGCTGCCGAGGTCGTGCTCGCGATCGAGGCCGGCCGGGAGCGTGCGGTCGCGGCGACGAAGACCTACCTCAACTCGCTCGGAGCCGTCGCGATGCTCTTCGTCGCGATCGGCGACGACGCGGTCGCGCGCGCGGAGCTCGGACGGATGCCCGAGATCCTCGCCGCGCAGATCGACCTCTCGTTGACGGAGCCGCCGCCGCTCGAGCAGTACCGGGACGCGGTGGGCGCCACGGTGGTGGCGCGAGGCGTCAACTACGGGACGGCTTTCGAGATCGCCCTGAAGATCCGCGAGCTCTCCGGCCTCGTCACCGAGGCGTACTCGCCGGCCGACCTGA
This sequence comes from uncultured Thermoleophilia bacterium, assembly GCA_963762675.1. Lineage (GTDB taxonomy): Bacteria > Actinomycetota > Thermoleophilia > Gaiellales > Gaiellaceae > Palsa-739. The sequence goes on from CAVXLS010000004.1 coordinate 488,590, forward strand.
TGCACGGCCCGATCGCCGCGATCCAGCCTGGCTGGCCTGTGATCGTCGTCGCGCCGAGCGGCCCTGCTCGCCCGAGCGTCGAGGAGGTCGTCGTGCCGCTGCGGTCGCGTGGCGCCATGCTGATCGCCGTCTCCGACGTCCGTGCGGTCCTGCGCCGGGCACAGACGAAGCTGCCGCTCGTCCCGCGGGTCCCCGAGTGGCTGAGCCCGCTGACGGCGGTCGTCCCCGGGCAGGTGACCGCGATGCGGCTGGCGGCGCTGCGCGGCCTCGACCTCGACCACCCGCGGGGGCTGAGGAAGGTCACACTCACGCGCTGAGCGTCTGGGAACCCGAGCGTGGGGGAACCCCTGGTTCCCCCACGGGCCCCTCCTCTACGTGTGGGGCGAGGAGATTCGTGCTCAGCGCTCCGGGGAGAGCGCGGTCTCCCCTGCGCGCGCGACCGTGGACGTCTCCCAGAGAGAACGCGGGGCGGAGCATGGGCGCTGCGTCGGCGGTGGCGCCCTGCGGGCGTCCCCGCCGACGTGGGTTCGCCTGCGGCCAACGTCGCTGACGCATCTGGTTGGCCTCCGGCTTTCGAGGCTGGTGGCGGGCGACGGTCTACCTCCTCTCGGTATCCGCGGCCTTCCGTCGCGCGGAGGGGAGACCGCGCTCTCCCCGCAGCGCTCACAGCGAAACTCCTCGGCGAGCGAAGAAGGAGGGGGCTCGTGGGGGAAACATGGTTTCCCCCACGCTCAAGAACGGGGCTCCCCGGGGAAACGAGGCTTTCCCTCGCGCCCTGAAGAGGACGAGGTCCTGGGTCGGGTTTCCGAGTGCTCCTTCCGGCGCCAGCTCGACGAGGTCGAGGCCCGCGCCGAACGTCTCCCGTAGATACGCCTCGGGGTGGTAGGCGCTGCAGAGGTTCGTTCCGGGCAGGTCGCCCCAGCGGACGACGAGTTCCCCGCGCCGGAAGCGCTCACGCTCCCTCGACTCGAGCCGCGGGAGGTAGGAGCGGCCGTGCGTCGTCACGAGCAGGTAGCCGTCCGGGCGGAGCACACGCAGCAGCTCGTCGCGCCAGGCGATCTGCAGCTCTGCGGTGAGATGCGTGAAGACCGAGAGCGCGTAGACGAGGTCGAAGCTCTTCTCCTCGAACGCGAGCGGCGGGGCGAGGCCGTTGGTCTCGAAGCCGGCGAAGGACAGGTTGCGGCGGCACCACTCGATCGCGCGCTCGTCGAGGTCGCTGCCGGAGACCGAGCCGGCGAAGGCGTTCCAGTGCCGCGTGACACGGCCGCAGCCGCAGCCGAAGTCCAGGACGGAGCCGATCTCGTGGAGCGGGACGTGGGCGGCGATCGCGTCGTATCCGGCGCGGCCGCTCCGGAGGAACCATTCGGCGTCCGAGGTGCCGGCGACACGCACCATCAGACGTCGCGGGGGCAACGGAGGCCCGTCGACCGTGGGGCGCCGCCGCGGCTGGAGAGCCCGCAGCAGCTCCCAGGTGCGGAAGGCGGGCCCGACCAATCCGACCAGCGCCAGGAGCCTCAGGAAAGCGCGCTTCACGGTGCCACGGCGGTCCGCCCGGGAATCGCCTCGACGGTCTCGGCAGCGGCCGCACTCGCGGCGATGGTCGTCCGGCCGGCGCCCCCGGGTCTCGTGAGGAGGTGGGCGGCGACCATGTCCGGACCGTATAGCGTCGACCCATGGAGGGGGCGAGGCGTGACGCGCTCGCGGCGGCGAAGGGTCGACTCGACCAACTCGAGCTGTATCCGCGACCGGTGTCCCTTAGCGGGGTCAGGCTCCTCGTCGTGCCGTGGCTCTTCCGGCTGCCGTGGTTCCGCCGCTTCCACGGCTACTCGGCGCACCGGACGATTCTCCTGCGCTCGCGGTCGCTGCTCGGCGACGGCGACCTGATCGCGCACGAGCTCTGCCATGTCTGGCAGATGCAGCACCGTCCGCTGCGGATGCCGCTCTCGTACCTCCGCACGGGCTACGCACGGAACCCGTACGAGCTCGAGGCCGGGCGCGCGGTCGCCGCGACCCGCCGGGGCTAGACTCACCGCGTGGCCCAGGCGCCCGCCCTCCCGACCGGTTTCGAGCTGCCGCTCGAGCCGCGGCTGCCGCGGATCGGCTCGGTCGACGCGGTCGCGCTGGAGGAGCGCGCCGGGTCGCTCGCGAAACGCTCGATCAAGAAGGAAGCGAAGGTCTTCGCCCTTCGGTTGGCGATCCGGACGACCGATCTGACGACGCTCGAGGGTGCCGACACGCCGGGGAAGGTCGCGGCGCTCGCGTCCAAGGCGCTTCGCCCGGATCCCGGCGATCCATCAGTGCCGCCGGTTGCGGCCGTGTGTGTCTACCCGAACCTCGTTCCTGCCGCGCTGGAGCGCGTCGCGGGCACCACCGTCGCGGTCGCCGCGGTTGCGACGGGGTTTCCGTCGGGCCAGTACCCGACCGCGGTGAAGCTGGCGGACGCGCGGGCCGCCGTCGAGCTCGGCGCGTCGGAGATCGACATGGTGATCGACCGGGGCGCCTTCCTCTCGGGGCGGTATGCGAAGGTCTACGACGAGATCGTCCAGGTGAAGGAGGTCTGCGGGGGCGCGCACTTGAAGGTGATCCTCGAGACGGGGGAGCTCGGCACCTACGACAACGTCCGGCGCGCGACGCTCCTCGCGATTGCGGCCGGCGCGGACTTCGTGAAGACGTCTACCGGCAAGATCAGCCCTGCAGCGACCCTCCCGGTCGCTCTCTGCATGCTGGAGGCCGTCCGTGACGTGTACGAGGAGACGGGCCGACGGGTCGGCTTCAAGGCTGCGGGCGGCATCCGCCAGGCGAAGCAGGCGGTGCAGCACCTCGTCCTCGTGCACGAGACGCTCGGGCCGGAGTGGCTGACGCCGGAGCTCTACCGCCTCGGCGCATCGTCGCTCCTCAACGACATCCTGATGCAGCTGCGGAAGGAGCAAACCGGCGTCTACCAGAGCCCCGACTACTTCACCGTCGACTGAGAGATTCCCGACGTCCGTGACGAAGCCGGCACACCCCTGCGACCAGTCCGCCTCTACGCTCTGCCCCACCCAACAGGGTGGGGGGTGGGGGGTGGGACGGGCGTTTTCGCGCCTCCGGAGCGGACGTGTCTGAGCTGGAGAGGCCCGCTTCGGCCGTGCCGGGCGTGCCGGGAGACTGGACGTATGCGCCTGCGCCGGAGTCGCGCGACGTCGTCCGGCTCCGTGAGCGATACGGGCACTTCGTCGGAGGCGAGTGGCTCGAGCCGCACGAGACCTACTCGACGATTTCGCCGGCAACGGAGGAGCCTCTGGCAGTCGTCGGCCAGGGCACGGCCGGCGACGTCGACCACGCCGTCGCAGCCGCCCGCGACGCGTACGAGAGCGGGTGGTCCCGGCTCCCAGGCTCCGAGCGGGCGAAGTACCTCTTCCGGATCGCGCGGTTGCTCCAGGAGCGCTCGCGCGAGTTCGCCGTGCTCGAGTCGCTGAACGGCGGCAAGCCGATCAAGGAGTCGCGCGACGTCGACCTGCCGCTCGCGGCCGCGCACTTCTTCTACTACGCGGGCTGGGCCGACAAGCTCGAGTACGCGTTCCCGAACCGGCGGCCCCGAGCGGTCGGTGTCGCCGGGCAGATCATCCCGTGGAACTTTCCGCTCCTCATGCTCGCGTGGAAGGTGGCGCCTGCCCTCGCGTGCGGCAACAGCGTCGTGCTCAAGCCGGCGGAGACGACGCCGCTGACCGCGCTCCTCTTCTGCGACGTGCTGCGCCAGGCCGAGCTCCCGCCGGGGGTCGTCAACGTTGTGACCGGCGACGGGCGCACCGGAGCGGCGATCGTGGAGCACGACGGCGTGGACAAGATCGCCTTCACGGGATCGACCGAGGTCGGCAAGGCCATCCAGCGACGACTGGCAGGGAGCGGCAAGAAGCTGACCCTCGAGCTCGGGGGCAAGGCTGCGAACGTCGTCTTCGACGACTGCGCAATCGACCAGGCCGTCGAGGGCATCGTGAACGGGATCTTCTTCAACCAGGGTCACGTCTGCTGTGCGGGCTCCCGGCTCTTCGTGCAGGAGTCGATCCACGAGCCGCTCGTCGAGAAGCTCAAGCGCCGCCTCGAGACGCTTCGGGTCGGCGATCCGCTCGACAAGAACACCGACGTGGGCGCCATCAACTCGGCGATCCAGCTCGCGAAGATCGCGGAGCTCGTCGAGTCGGGCCGCGAGGAGGGAGCCGACATCTACCAGCCGCCGTGCCGGCTGCCGGAGAAGGGGTACTGGTTCGCGCCGACGGTGTTCACGAACGTCGCCCAGAGCTACCGGATCGCCCAGGAGGAGATCTTCGGTCCGGTGCTCTCCGTGCTGACCTTCCGCACGCCCGACGAGGCTGTCGAGAAGGCCAACAACACGCCGTACGGGCTGAGTGCCGGTGTCTGGACGGAGAAGGGCTCGCGCATCCTCTGGATGGCGCAGCGCCTCCGCGCGGGAGTCGTCTGGGCGAATACCTACAACCGGTTCGACCCGAGCTCGCCCTTCGGCGGTTACAAGGAGTCGGGCTTCGGCCGCGAGGGCGGACTTGCACGGGCTGGAGCCCTACCTCGAGTTCGACGACGGAGTCGTCGGAGGCGGCTGAGACAGGTGTACACCGTCGTCTACGCCTACATCCACCTACATCTACATCACCGGGTCACGTCTCGATGAGCGAGCGCCTTCCCGTCAAGAAGACGTACAAGCTCTTCATCGGCGGTGCCTTCCCTCGGAGCGAGTCCGGCCGCACCTACGAGGCCGAAGGGCAGAACGTCGCCCGCGCCTCGCGCAAGGACGCGCGCGACGCCGTCCGCGCAGCCCGGGCGGCCCAGGCCGGCTGGGGCGCCGCGACCGCCTACAACCGGGGCCAGGTGCTCTACCGCCTCGCTGAGATGGTCGAGGCTCGCATGCCCGAGTTCGCAGCGCTCTGCACCGGGCGAGGACGAGGTGGAGCATGCCGTCGACAGGATCGTCTGGTACGCCGGCTGGGCGGACAAGCTGCCGCAGGTGATCGGCGGCTCGAATCCGGTCGCCGGGCCGTACTTCAACTTCACGGTTCCCGAGCCGACCGGTGTCGTCGCGGTGCTCGCGCCGGACGAGCCGCCGCTCGTCGGCCTCGTCTCCCGGATCCTGCCGCCGCTCGTCGGCGGCAACGCGGTCGTCGCCGTCGCCTCGGAGGAGCGCCCGCTCGCGGCGATCGAGCTGGCAGAGGCGATTGCGACGAGCGACGTGCCCGGCGGCGTCGTCAACCTGCTCACCGGCTTCCGGGTCGAGCTCGGCCCGGTCCTCGCGTCGCACATGGACGTCAACGCGCTCGACCTCGGCGCTGCCGTCGGCGACGGGGATGCCGCCCAGCTCGAGGAGCTGGCCGCCGAGAACATCAAACGCGTCGTCCACGGCAAGCCCGACGTCCAGAGCCCGTGGGAGATAGCGAGCTTCCTCGAGCTGAAGACGGTGTGGCATCCGATCGGACGCTAGTCGGCGACGAGCTCGACGGGCTCACGTCCGGCTCCGGCGCGTTACGCTAGGAGGCAGGCGCATGGCCAACCGCCGCTTCAGCCACGCAATCGCCGAAGGCGACGGAATCTCGGTCGTCGCGGCGGTCGAGGACTCCGACTCCGCACGAGCCGCCGAGGAGCAGCGGGCCGAGGCGCTCGTCGTCCGGGGCGACCCGGCGTCGGTTCGCGAGGGGACGACGCTTCCGATCCTCTGGCGTGCCGCCGTGCCGCTCGAGCGTGCCGCCGAGGTGGCCGACGCGGTGATGCTCGTCTTCGACGCGCTCGAGGAGGAAGACGGCCGGCTGGAGGCGCTCCATGCGCAGGCAATCGAGCTCGGGCTCGACTGCGCGGTCGAGGTGCGGAACGAGGAAGAGCTCGAGCAGGCGCTCGACCGTGTCGATCCCGGAGATCCTGCTCCTCTCCCCGGTCGAGGCGGTCGACAGCGACGAGACGGCACTCGAATACGTGCTCGACCTGCTCGCCGCCGTGCCGGCCGGGAAGCTCGCGATCGCCGATCTCGACGTGACGACGGCAGACGAGGTGAACGAGCTCGAGCGCGCCGGCGTCGACGCGGTGATCGTGCACACCCGTGACGTGTCGCCGCTCGCAGGCGGCCCGCCGCCCGAAGTGTGAGAAGCGCCTCGCCGCCGAAACGGCGCTACCCTGGATCGGGATGAGGGCGACGATGGTTGCGGTGGTGACCGCGCTGGCCCTGACCCTCGGCGTCGTCGGGGCGTGGGCCGGAGGAGTGCAGCGGGGCGCCGGCCCCTCGTGTCCCAAGGCATGGATCGCCGGGTGGGTGAAGCTCGCCGACCGGATCGGCGCGCCGGTGTATTGCCCGACCTGGATGCCCAACCCGATCGACGCGCAGATCCACGGGCAGTACCAGGACATCTACTCGATCGGCAAGGACCGCAGCTACCTCGTCAGCTTCCTCTACCACGGCGAGCCGCCGAGCGGCGACGTCCACGTCAACTTCCGTGGGTACCCGGGCCGCACGACGATCCCGCGCTGCAAGACGATTCGTCCTCGCCGGCAAGGACAAGACGCTGCGCGGCACGACGCCCTGCTTCGCCGACCCGCAAGGCGTCCAGAAGGCGAACGGGATCAAGGCGACGGTGTTCACGGTCAACCAGGACGCGGACCAGTGGCACATCCTGCTCGCCTGGCGGTACCGCGGGTCGCTCTACACCGTGAGCGAGCACGTGATCAAGCCGTACACCGAGCGCCAGGTCGTGCAGAACCTCCACAAGCTGCTGCGCAGCCTCGTGCTCGTCCGCCCGACGAGCGGCTGATGCGGCTCACGCGGAGGCGCCTGCTCGGGAGCGCGCTCGCGGGGGTGCTCGGCGGCGGCGCAGGCATCTACGAGCTCGTCGACCGGCTCGGCGCCTCGCCGAACCGCACGGTCGCGCCTGTCGCCGGGCTCCCGCCCGAGCAGCACCTCCTCGATCTCGGTACGGTGGTGAGCGAGGGGGTGGAGGTGATCGTCCCTCCGCTCCACAGCGAGCTCGTCACCGCGACGCTCGGCGACGTCCGCGACCTTCGTGGCGCCCAGCGTGGCCTCGAGAACACGCTGCGTGAGCTCGACGCCCGCTACCCGCCCAACGCGGGCGGCCTCGGCGTCACCGTCGCCTGGGGACTGCCGTACTTCGAGCAGCGGGTCGCCGCCGCCTGGCATGCGCATGCCCCGTACGACCGGCGAGCAGCTCGTCCGGCGCTGCTGCCCGCGCGCCGGTTTCCGAGCGATCCGCCGCAGACGATCCTCGAGGAGAACGACGTCGCCGTCCTCCTGCGCAGCGACCGGCGCGAGCACATCGACGATGCCCGCGTCTCGATCTTCGAGCGACTTCCCTACTTCCGGATGACGAGCATCCGCCGCGGCTTCGCAGGCGGCGGCTTCGACGGCACGCCGAGCCTGCCGAAGAAGATGGCGATGGCCGCGGGCGTCCCCGGCGCCGACCTGATCCCGGACACCGCCGAGCTCTTCCTCGGCTTCACCTCGACGCAGAAGGCGGGTATCGGTCCCGGCACGATCGCGAACCTCGAGACGCTCGGCATCGTCGACCTCGGCGCCGGCTACTTCCGGCACGGGACGCACCTGCACGCCTCGCACATAGCCGAGGACCTCGAGGCGTGGTACCTGAACTTCGACTTCGACGAGCGCGTGCTGACCGCGTTCTCACCGGCCCTCAAGGCGCCGCGCCCCGACTCGCAGACGGTGCCGCAGGGCCCGCAGGACGCCGCGGACGCGGCGACCCTCGAGCGCACCTTTCGGAAGAGCGGTCGTTTCGGGCACAGCGCGTCGATCCAGCCGACGTCGCGGCTCCAGCAGGAGATCGTCGGGGCCGACGGCACGACGTACCCGAAAGGCACCGCGATCCCGCAACGCGCCGACTTCAACACGCTCGACAACCCGTTCGCGTGGACTGCCGATAGCACGCGCGACCGTTTCAGTCACGATCCCGCGGCCGGCGTCCACTTTCTCGTCTTCAACCCCTCCAGCGACGACTTCGAGCGGAACCGGCTGGCGATGGACGGGCGGCTTCCCGGTGGAGTCTCGCTGCCCGTCGCGCCGCACGGGCGCGCGGCCGGGTTCAACTCCATCCTGTCCACGACGCACCGCCAGAACTTCCTCGTGCCGCCGCGTCTGCACCGTTCCTTCCCGCTCGCCGAGCTCTGATCGTCTCTCAGCGAGCGTCGCGGATCGCCGGGGCACGCGACAGGCGGCGCGATCGTGGCGTCAGGCGGTCGCAGCCAACCTCTCCAGGACGAGCGCGACGCCGTCCTCCTCGTTCGACGCCGTGATCTCGTCGGCGGCCTCGACCACGTCCGGGTGGGCGTTCGCGACCGCGACGCCGTGACCCGCCCACGCGAGCATCGGCAGGTCGTTGAGGTGGTCGCCGAAGGCGACGACCTCCTCCCGCGCGACACCGAGCTCCTCGCAGAGCTCGGCCAGCGCCGCAGCCTTGTTCACTCCGGCCGGCGAGATCTCGACCACCCACTCGCCGGACACCGACACCGAGGCCCGGCGTCCGGCAAGCTCGTGCGCGACGGCCGCGATCGCCTCCACCTCGTGCCGTTCGTGGCGGAGGATCAACTTCGTGGGCGGCTCCGCCAGCAGCTCCTCGGCAGTCGCGATCCGCGTCCCGTCCGGCGGCGTGAAGTCCCAGGCCGAGAAGCCCGGCTCGTGGGCGAACGCCTCCCGCTCTACCGCGAACAGGATCCCCGGCAGCCGGCTGCGTAGCCCGCGGACGAGCTCCAGGGCCACGTCGGTCTCCATCGTGCGCAGCTTGCGGATCCTGCGAGCGCCCATGTCGAGGACGATCGCGCCGTTCGAGCAGATCGCCTCCACCGGAACGCCGAGCTCGCCGGCGAGCTCCCAGACCGTGCGCGGTCCCCGGGCGGTCACGATCACGAGACGGACTCCAGCGGCGACGGCGTCGTGCGCGCCCGCCTTCGTCCGCGACGAGATCGTCCCGTCGCTGCGCAGCAGCGTCCCGTCGAGGTCGATCGCGGCGACTCGTGGTCGCATCCGCACGTTCGGCTGTCTTCCCGTCCGGCCGCTAGCCGAAGAACGCTCTCGCGACCTCGTACCACTCGGGCGTCACGAGCTTCAGCTCGGCGGTCGCCTCGTCGAGCGAGACCGCCACGATGTCGTCGCCCTTGAGCGCCGCCATCAGCCCGAACGAGCCTGCGTGCGCGAGATCGGCCGCCTTGAGCCCGAAGCGCGTCGCGAGCACGCGGTCGCGCGGAGTCGGCGTGCCGCCCCGCTGCACGTGTCCGAGCACCGTCACGCGCGTCTCGAAGCCGGTGCGCTCCTCGATCTCGCGGCCGAGCACGTCGCCGACGCCTCCCAGCTTGACGTGCCCGAACTGGTCGCTCGCGCGAGCCTCCGCGCCGACGAGCTGGCTCTCGCCGCTCTCGTACGTGAGCTCGTATCCCTCGCTGACCACGACGATCGAGAAGCTCTTGCCCCTCGCGTGTCGGCGGCGCACCTCTTCGCAGGCGGCTTCGACCGTCATCGGATGCTCGGGGATCAGGATCACGTCGGCGCCGCCGGCGATGCCGCTCATGACGGCGATCCAGCCGGCATGCCGACCCATCACCTCGACCACCATCACCCGGTTGTGGGACTCCGCCGTCGTGTGGAGCCGGTCGATCGCCTCGGTCGCGATCGTGACCGCGGTGTCGAAGCCGAACGTGTAGTCCGTCCCGGAGAGGTCGTTGTCGATCGTCTTCGGGACGCCGACCACCGGCAGCTCGTGCTCGCGATACAGCCGAGCCGCGACGCCGAGCGTGTCCTCGCCGCCGATCGCGACGAGGGCGTCGAACTCCCGGTCACGGAAGTTCTGGAGGACGCGCTCGACGCCGCCGTCGAGCTTGTAGGGGTTCGTCCGGCTCGTGCCGATGATCGTGCCGCCGCGGGGGAGGATCCCCGACACCTCCTTCGGCCCGAGGTCCTCGAAGAGCGCCTCGACGAGGCCGCGCCAACCCTCGCGCACGGCGACACAAGCCCAGCCGGCCGCGTCCGACCTGCGCACGACCGCCCGGATGACCGCGTTCAGCCCCGGGCAGTCGCCTCCGCCGGTCAGGATCCCGATCGTCTTTGCCACGTCGCCCTCAAGTCTTAGCGGTTCGGCGGCTGCCGCGGTCGGAGAGCCGTCGCCGGCGCCGTCACTGCTGGACATCATGACACGGCGACCGTCACGTCTCCGTGGCGCGCACGGACCGCTCGCGCGTTCGGCCCGGCGCCCGAAGGCGGGGGTCGAACCCGCACCGTCCGAGGGCCCCAGCGTGGCCCTTCTGCCGGGGGGACGCCGGTCCACCGGGAGGACGAGCGCCGCGGTGAATGGTCGGCGAGGTTCTGCAGCACGCGCTCGTCCCCGCGATCGAGCTTGTACGGGTGCGTCCGGCTCGTGCCGCTGGTCGTTCCGCCGCGCGCAGGTGCCTCCGGTCAGGCGCTCGACGGGGCGCGGGCGGTGGACGTCGCGGCGAGCCGGACGGCGTCCTCTACCGTGAGCGCGGTGACGTCGTCGAGGTCGAGACCGCCGTCGGCCCTGATGGATGCACGGGTTTGGTCGAAGAGGCGCTGTTCGAACGGCTTCATCGACGCGCCGATTCTCGTGAGCAAGCTGAGTGCGGTCTGGAGGAGCAACGCGGCGTCTCGGGAGGCTCCGTGGCGGTCGGCGATCGCTCCGAGGCCCACGAAGCACCAGACGATGTCTTCTTGGTCGCCGAGCTCGTAGGAGCGCAGCAGGCTTTCGTGGAGGAGTTCCGCTGCCTCATCGAGCTGTTGACGTCCGAGCGCGACGGCACCGAGGTTGTAGAGGGAGCGCGCGATGTTGGCGGCGTCGCCGAGGGAGCGGAGGAGAGTCAGGCTCTGCGAGAAGCACGTGTGTGCGGTCGCCCAGTCGTGTTGCGAGAGTGCCACGTCGCCACGGTTGTTGAGTGCGAGGGCTCTGAGGCGCTCGTCGCGGATCCTCTCCGAGCGGGCGATGCTCTCGTCGAGAACCTCGATGGCAGCACCGAGCTCGCCCTGGGAGTGCAGGATGGCGCCGAGATTGCTGAGTGAACGCGCGATGCCGATCTCGTCGTTCAGTTGCCGGTAGTAGGCGAGACCTCGTTCGCTCAGGCTCTGGGCCCGCGCGTACTCACCCTGGAGGACGGCAAGGGACGAGCCCGCTCTGAATGCTCTCGCCAGGCAGCTCGGGTCACCCTCGTCGCCGGCCCGTCGAATGGCCCCTTCGAGGACGGCGCTCCCCTCCGTCAGGTGGCCGCGGATGTACCAGAACCGGGCGAGGGCCGCGGCGAGCCGAAGCTCGGACTCCGTCTCCCCCCGTGAGGCGAACCAGCCGAGCGCTGCCAGCAGGTTGTCGTGGTCGTCGTCGAGCCGGAGAAGCCATTGGGCCTGATCGCCTCCGGTCAAACCGGGCTCGGCGGCTTCGGCGACGTGCAGGAAACGGGTCGCGTGCCTGCTCCGCACCTCGACGTCGTCCTTCAGCCTCTCGAGCGCGTACTCCCTGACGATCTCGAGCAGGCGATAGCGGCTCTCCTCCCGCCTGACGAGGTTCAGTTCGAGGATGTCCCTGAGATGCTCGATGAGGTGTTGACCTGCGCAGACGGCCTCCGCGTCCTCCAGGGTGAAGCCACCGGCGAAGACGCCCAGCTGGGGAAGCGCACGCCGGGCGCCGGGCTTCAGGAGGTCATAGCTCCAAGCAATCGTCGCCCGCATCGTTCTCTGCCGTTCCGGCAGATCGCGTGGTCCGGCGACCAGCAGCGCCAACCGGTTGGCGAGGCGGCGGAGGAGCTCGTCGGCGGGCAGGCTCCGGAGCCACGGCGCAGCGAGCTCGATCGCGAGCGGTAGGCCGTCGAGCAGCTCGCAGATCCTCTCGACCGTTGCGAGCTCGCCGTCGGCCATCGGCGCTCCGGCGGCCAGGGCGCGGGCGCAGAACAACTCGACCGCGTCTTCGGAGTGCAGCGGGGTGACGGGAAACACGTGTTCTCCCGAGACGTGGAGCGGGATCCGGCTCGTTGCCAGGACGGTGAGCCCGGGCGCCGCGGCCACCGTCTCGGCGACCAGGGGCGCGATCGCCGTGAGGTGCTCGAAGTTGTCGAGGACGAGGAGGAGATCGCACTCCCGCAGGTGCGTCGCGAGGAGGGCGGCGGTCGGCGTTGCGCCGTCGTCGCGCAGGTGGAGCGCATGGGTGATCGCCGTCTGGAATTGGGCCCAGTCGCTCACGCCGACGAGATCGACGAATGCCGCGCCCGACTCGAACAGCTCGGCCGTTGCGAGCGCAGCCTCGAGGGCCAGACGCGTCTTCCCGATCCCTCCGGTCCCGACAAGCGTGACCAGACGGGCAGCGCGATCTGCGAGCAACTCCCGGAGCGCGTGAATCTCGCGCTCACGCCCGACGGTCGCCGTCGGCGGTGCAGGCATCGCCGACGGCGGCCGTTCGCGGAGCTCCCGGCCGGCGGGGCCGAGGTCGAGCGACGCGTCGTGCTGGAGGATCTTCCGGTGCAGTTCTTCGAGCTCCGGGGTCGGATCGAGCCCGAGGCCGTCGAAGAGGACGCCCCTCACCCGCCGATAGACCGCGAGCGCGTCCGCCTGTCGGCCGGTCCGGTAGAGCGCCAGCATCAACTGGCGATGCGGCTTCTCCCGGAGTGGGTGCTGCGAGACCAGCCCCTCGAGCTCGGAGACGGTCTCGGCATGCCGCCCCAGCGCCAGGTCGGCGTCGATGCGGTCTTCGAGACACCCGAGCCGTGCCTCGTCGAGCCGAGAGGCTTCGGTTCGCGCGAAGTGTTCGTCCGCGACGTCTGCCAGCGCCGAGCCGCGCCAGAGCGAGAGCGCCGTCGATAGGAGACCCTGTGCAGCCTTGACCCGTCCTTGTCGTAGCTCGCTTCGCCCGCGACGAAGCAAATCGTCGAAGCGCGCCGAATCGAGCTCGCCTCGCTCGACGCGAAGGAGATAGCCGCCCGGCCGCGTCTGCACGCAGTCTCGGGCAAGGGTCCGTCGGACCTGGGACACGTAGATCCGCAGGAGCTTCCGTGCCGAACTCGGCGGATATTCGCCCCAGAGGACGTCGATCAGGTCTTCCCGGGAGACGACCCGGTTCTGCGAGAGGATCAGCGCGGCCACGAGGTGGCGGTGCTTTCTCGCCGTCAGGGGAACGGCCACACCGTCGTTCAGGATCTCGAGTGTCCCGAGAATCCGGAACTCCGTTCCGCGTGTGCCCGGGTCGATCGCGATCGGGCAAGTCTAGAGGGGATGGTGCGCTCGCTATGCCGTTTCTATGCGCCGGGTAGCGACACTGGTCTCCTCTCGACCGCCCGCCAGCAAGAGGAGATCTGGATGAAGCTCATGAAGCTCACCGTGCTCAGCGTGCTCCTCGCTCTCACCGCCGCTGTCCTGACGGCCACCGCGGTGGCTGGATCGACCGCCGGCGCGCCCCCGTGTGTCCCGAAGGTCAAGAAGGTCAACGGCCACCTGGAGGCGATCAACTGCGGCCCCGCGAGCGCGACGCTTCGTATCGGCGGCAAGTCCTACACCTTCCGCCACGGCTTCTGCCAGCAGAGCCTCAAGCAAGGTGCAGCTCTTCTGCTCGACCTGGGCACCGTGGTTGTCGGTGCGAAGGGGAACGCCGGTCAGGCCTACCTGAGCATGACTGTCGGCAAGGTTCACACGGTTGCGTCGGTCAGCGAGGCCGACTTCGGTGGGAAGCAGCTCACGGGAACCGCGCTGATTCTGGTCGCGGGCAAGATCCCGGGCGCGGGAACCTTCAAGTCGAGGTTCGGTACGCCGAACTTCACCGGATCGTGGAACTGCCACGGAGTCGTCTACTCGAGCCCGTAACGCGGGCTCGACGTGGCCCTCTCCAGCGGAGCAGATCGAGAGGGCCTGCCCCGATTCCCGTGGATCGGATGCCGAAGGAGGGGGTCGAACCCACACGGCCCGAAGGCCACCGGATTTTGAGTCCGGCGCGTCTGCCAGTTCCGCCACTTCGGCTTGTGCCGCAATGGTACGCGGCCTCGGGTGCACGGAGGCCCGCGTTTTTCCGGCGCGTCTGCCGGTTCCGCTGCTTCGGCGTGACCCGTGCGACGTACGCTCGCGCAATCCCCACGCCAACGGGTTCTCTTCCTTGCTTCCGCCCAATACGAGTCACGCTTGAAACTTGCTTCGTGTCGCGAAATACTCCTTCCTCGGTTCCGGGTTCCGGGCCGGGTGGATGCGATCTAGGAGGGAGCTTTGAGCAGGAAGCTAACCGTCGGTGTGCTCGTTGCCGCAGTGGTGCTCGCCGCTGCGCTGACGGCCGGCTACGCCGGAAGTGCCCGCAGCGCGGCCAAGGGGGTCACTCCCCTGCCGTCGTCGTCGTGCGCGAAGATGGTCTACAAGGGGTCGGGCAGTCCCGACTTCATCCTCGTCTCGGATCTGCCGCTCCAGGGCGCGATCCGGCACCAGACGGTCGAGATCAGCCGGAGCGTCGTCTGGGCGCTGCAGCAGGCGGGCTGGAAGGCCGGCCCGTACAAGATCGGCTACCAGTCCTGCGACGACTCGACCGCGCAGGCGGGAGGCTGGGACACCGCGAAGTGCGCCACGAATGCCCACCTCTACGCGAGCAACCGCTCGGTGATCGGCGTCATGGGCACGTTCAACTCCGGATGCGCCAAGATCGAGATCCCGATCCTCAACCGCGCGAACCCGGGTCCGGTCGCGATGGTCAGCTCGGCGAACACGAGCCCGGGCATCACGACGACGGGCCCCGGCGCCGATCCCGGTGAGCCGAACAAGTACTACCCGACCGGCGTCCGCAACTACGCCCGCGTCGTCGCGAACGACCAGTTCCAGGGTCCGGCCGACGCAATGTTCACGAAATCGCTCGGCGTCAAGAAGGTCTACGTCCTGAACGACAAGCAGACGTACGGCTACGGCGTCGCGCTCACGTACTCGAACGCCGCCAAGAAGCTGGGCCTGAAGGTCGTCGGCTTCAAGGGCTGGGACGCGAAGGCGACGAGCTACGAGGCGCTCGGCCAGGCGATCAAGAAGTCGGGTGCACAGGCCGTCTTCCTCGGCGGCATCGCCTGCAACAACGGTACGAAGCTGATGCAGGACATCAAGTCGGTCGATCCGAAGATCAAGCTCCAGATGCCCGACGGCTTCAGCGACCCGAACGCGAACGGGCCCGTCGCCAACGGCGCCTACATCAGCGTCGCCGGCTTGCCGCCGAACAAGTTGACCGGGGCCGGTGCGACGTTCGTCAAGAGCTTCTCCAAGCTCGTCGGCACGACGCCCAACCCGTACGCAGCCTACGGCGCCCAGGCGACCCAGGTGCTGCTGAGCGCGATCGCCAAGTCCGGCGGCCAGCGTGCGAACGCCGCGAAGGCGTTGACCGGGCTGACGATCACGAACGGCATCCTCGGCACGTTCACGATCAACAAGCAGGGTGACACGAGCGGCACCCTGATGACGATCTACAAGCAGAAGGGCAAGCAGCTGATCCCGGTGAAGACGCTCGTCCCACCGGCAAGCCTCGTGAAGTAGCGACACAGGTCAGTCGAACCACACGTCGGGGGAGGTTCAGGCCTCCCCCGACGTTCCTTGTCCGAACGTGGCTGCCACCGCTCAACAACGTCTCCCGACCCGCGCCAGGCGTCCGCTCTCGGCCTGGGTCATGCCCGGGTTGGCGACAGCATTGCTGGCGCTCCTTGCCGTGTGGCTCGTCGTCAACTTCGTCCAGGGCCCCGCGTACTTCTTCACGATCTTCTTCATCGGCCTCACGCTCGGCGCCGTCTACGCGCTCGTCGCGCTCGGGTACACGCTCGTCTACGGGATCCTCGAGCTGATCAACTTCGCCCACGGCGACGTCTTCATGATCGGCGGGATGCTCTCGGCGACGATGGTCGTCTCCGTCTTCCATCTCGGCGCGAACCCGTCGACCATCTCGCTCGTCTTCGGCGTGGCCGTGGCGCTGGCCGTCGCCATGGTCGGCTGCGGGCTGCTCAATGTGACGATCGAGTACGTGGCCTACCGTCCTCTTCGCGGTGCGCCGAGGCTTGCACCGCTGATCACGGCGATCGGGATGTCCTTCATCCTCGAGGACGTCGCAATCGGCTGGAAAGGGCCGGGCTACACCTCCGTTCCCGCGGTGCTCCCACACGGGAACGTCTTCTCGATCGCCGGCGTCACGTACACGTGGGAGAAGTTGATCGTCGTCGTGATCACCGTGCCCGTGCTGCTCGTGCTCATGTGGCTCGTGCAGCGGACGCGTCAGGGGAAGGCCATGCGGGCGACCGCGCAGGATCGGGAAGCGGCGGCGATGATGGGGATCAACGTGAACCGGACGATCTCGTTCACGTTCATGCTCGCCGGCTCGCTCGCAGGCGCGGGGGCGCTCCTCTACGCGCTCTACTTCTCGCAGATCCGCTACGACACCGGCTTCCGGCTCGGGCTGATCGCCTTCACCGCGGCCGTGCTCGGGGGAATCGGCAACCTCCCGGGCGCCGTGCTCGGCTCGCTCGCGATCGGCTTCATCCAGGCGTTCAACGAAGGACTCACGTGGCACTCGCCCGGCAGCGACTGGACCGAGTCGATCGTCTTCTCGATCCTGATCCTGATCCTCGTCTTCCGGCCCGAGGGACTTCTCGGCGAGCGAACACCGGAAGGGGCCTGACGTGTCCCGCGTCAGAGAGTCCGTCGCACGCGCCTGGTGGCGGGCGCTCACCCGGGCGGGTCTGAGCCAGCAGCGGTGGCGCTCCTGGCCGCACACGACCCGCCGGGCCGTCAAGGCAACGACCGCGGTGGCGTTGGGCCTCGTGCTCGTCGCTCTCTTCGGGATCTGGAACGACTACGCGCTCGCGGTCGCCGCAGTCGTGCTGCTGCTCGTCGTGCCGACGTGGTCGGGCTTCACCGTCGGCCGCGTGCCCGTCGGCAAGTGGGTGGCGCCGGTGGCCGTCCTCGCGCTCGCCGTCGCGTACCCCTACTACCTCGGCTCGATGCCCGAGCTGCCGGTCTTCGGCCCGTTTCCCGCGGTGAGCACGATGGTCGTCATGGCGATCTTCACGATCATGGCGCTCGGGCTGAACTTCGTCGTCGGCTACGCCGGCCTGCTCGACCTCGGCTACGTGGCTTTCTACGCGATGGGCGCCTACACGGCCGCCTGGTTCGCCTCCGACCAGTTCTCGAGCCAGCATCTGAACTTCGGCGCCGTCGGCCTCTACCCGGGGTGGGCGGGCCTGCACATCTCGATCTTCCTCGTCCTGCTGATGGCGGGCATCTCGACCGCGATCATCGGCGTGATCATCGGCCTGCCGACGCTGCGCCTGCGCGGCGACTACCTCGCGATCGTGACGCTCGGCTTCGGCGAGATCATGCCGCAGATCGCGCAGAACGGGAACAGCCTGTTCGGCTTCAACCTCACGAACGGCACCGGCGGGATCACGCCGGTCGACGGTCCCGGGTTCGGGAACTGGGCGCAGCGCAACCTGCACCTGCCCGCGAACTACCTCACGGCCGGCAACCTCGACTCGGTCTTCTTCTGGACGGCGCTCGTGCTCGTCCTCATCACGGTCTTCTGTTCGGCGCGGCTGCGCGACTCCCGGCTCGGGCGGGCCTGGGTGGCGATCCGCGAGGACGAGGTGGCGGCGGCGGCGATGGGCGTGCCGCTGATGCGGACGAAGACGTGGTCGTATGCGACCGGCGCCTTCTTCGGCGGCGTCGCCGGCGCCTACTACGCGAGCTACCGCAGCGGCACCTTCCCGGACGACTTCTACTTCAACCTCTCGGTCTTCATCCTCTGCATGGTGATCCTCGGCGGCATGGGCAACATCTGGGGCGTCATCCTGGGCGCGTGCTTCCTCGCCTACCTCAACCAGGAGGGCCTCGCCAACGTCGGCGCCTGGATCAACAACCACTTCAACTCGAACATTCAGGTGCCGAACTACGAGTTCGGGATCTACGGCGCGATCATCGTCATCGTGATGCTGTTCCGTCCGGAGGGCCTGATCCCGAGCGCCCGTCGCGCGGCGGAGTTCCACGAGGGCGTCCACGACGAGCCGCTCTACGACGTCGAGCACGACGCCGGCTACGTCGATCCGGAGGTGGCATGAGCGCCGTCGCCGAGCCGCTCCTGCTGACCCACGGACTGCGCAAGGAGTTCGGCGGCCTCGTCGCGGTCAGCGACGTCGACTTCCTCGTTCCGGCCGGCGGGATAGTCAGCCTGATCGGCCCGAACGGCGCCGGGAAGACCACGTTCTTCAACATGCTCACCGGCGTCTACAAGCCGACGGCGGGCCGTGTCTTCTTCGCCGACGAGGATCTGACGGGGAAGCCGCCGCACGCGTTCACGCAGCGCGGGATCGGCCGCACCTTCCAGAACATCCGCCTCTTCCAGAACATGACGGCGATCGAGAACGTGCTCGTCGGGATGCACACGCGGCTGAAGGGGAATCTCGTCGAGGCGATCCTGCGCACGCCGCGCGTGAAGCGCGAGGAGAGGGCGGCGCGGGAACGAGCACGGGAACTGCTCGACTTCAGCGGCCTGCGAGGGAGGGACGAGGTGATCGGGCGCAGCCTCTCCTACGGCGACCAGCGCCGGCTCGAGGTCGCACGCGCGCTCGCCACCGAGCCGAAGCTGCTGCTGCTCGACGAGCCGACGGCGGGGATGAATCCCCAGGAGACGGCGGAGTTCACGACCTTCGTCGGACGCCTGCGGGACGAGCGGAAGCTGTCGGTGCTCCTGATCGAGCACGACATGCACGTCGTGATGGGCATCTCCGACCGCGTGACGGTGCTCGACTACGGCGAGAAGATCGCCGACGGCTCCCCGCAGGAGATCCAGAGGAACGAACGGGTGATCGAGGCCTACCTCGGGAAGGCGGCGGTGACCGGATGACGGCGGCTCCGTCGGCCGCGGCCGCCGAGCCGCTCCTCCGGCTCGACTCGATCGAGACGTACTACGGCTCGATCCAGGCGCTCAAGGGGATCTCCCTCGAGGTGCACGAGGGCGAGATCGTGACGCTGATCGGCGCGAACGGCGCCGGCAAGTCGACGACCCTGCGCTCGATCAACGGGCTCAACCATCCGCGCCGCGGCACGATCGTCTTCAAGGGACGCGACATCACGACGACGCCGGCGCACGAGATCGTCCGGTTCGGGATCGCGCAGTCGCCGGAGGGCCGCCGTCTCTTCCCCCGGATGACCGTGACCGAGAACCTCGAGATGGGCGCCTTCCAGCGGACCGACCGGGCGGCCTTCCACGGCGACATGGAGCGCGTGTTCACGCTCTTCCCGCGCCTCGCCGAGCGACGCCACCAGAAGGCGGGCACGATGTCGGGCGGCGAGCAGCAGATGTGCGCGATCGGGCGCGCGCTGATGGCCCGGCCGACCCTCCTGATGCTCGACGAGCCGTCGATGGGCCTCGCCCCGATCTTCGTCGAGCGGATCTTCGAGACGATCGTCGAGGTGAACAAGCAGGGCACGTCGATCCTGCTCGTCGAGCAGAACGCGCTGATGGCGCTCCAGGTGGCGAACAGAGGCTACGTCCTCGAGACGGGCACCGTGGCGCTCACCGACGACGCACAGGTGCTCGCGCAGAACGAGGGCGTCCGCAAGGCGTACCTCGGCGAAGCGTAGCGGGGGAACCCAGGGTTCGCCCGCCGGGCCCTCCTTCCTCGTGGCGCGTCGCGGATCGCTCTTGCGCTCCGGCGAGAGCGCCGTCTCGCCTCCGCGCGCGAGAGGCTGGTGTCTCCCGCGGGTGAAACGCCTTTTCAGTATTCCGGGCGAGTGCGAAGCGGGAAGTACGGCGGCGACAGCAGGAACCCGATGCGTGGGCTGCCGCCGGCGCGGCCACGCGCCAGCTCGAGCGCGGCACCGACGCCGTGCGCAGGCACGAAGCCGAGCTGGCGCGCCGCGGTCGCATCCCGCGCGCCCGCGACGAACACGGCGCCGAGCCTTCCAGCGCCGGCCGGCAGGCGTCCCAGTCGCGGAACGGCAGCAGCGGATGGACACCGAGGCCGGCGCGGTAGGACTCGAGCGCGCGCGGGTCGGCCGCGGCCGCCCGCTCGGCGTCTGCCAGCACCTCGGGGTCGCGACGCGATCCGCGTCGCGTTGAAGAACGCCCGGTACGGCTGCTGCGTCGGATGGGCGAAGTGGCGGACGAACGGACTGACGAGGATCGCGGCGCCTCCGTCGACGATCGGGAAGGCGTCCCGCCAGAGCCGCAGCGCGAGACCGAGCCCCAGGTACGCCGTGAGGAGCGGGTTCGGGCGTTCACGCGGGAGGAACGGCGTCGTGCTCGGCATGCCGAGCACGATCGCGTCGAGCGGTTCGTCGAGCTCGGCCCGGCGCAACTCGACCGCCCGCAGGAGGGCCTCGGCATGGGCGACCGAGGGAGGACCGGCGAACGCTGCCGCAGTGGTGATCTCGACGGGCAGCGAGCGCAGGACGTTCCGGCGGAGGATGTCCGGCAGAGCGGAGAACCCGAAACGGAGAGGCGAGCCCGCAATCCGCTCGAGCGCCGCCGGATCGTACGGGTAGCCGTGCAGCAGACCGCTCACGACCGGGTGGTTGAGGACGAGGGCGACGCCGAGGACCGGAACCCTGCGGGCGAGCGATCGTTCGAGCGCCAGCGCGAGCTGCCAGCCCTGCGAGCCGCCCGTCTCGAGCAGCGAGTGGGTCGGTCGCGGCCCGCAGGGTCTCCGGCCCGGAGGCGGCGAGGAGTTCGGCGGGGCCGCCGTGCAGCACCGTCTCGGCGGCTCCGACGACGACCAGGAGGTCTGTCTCGACGAGCGCCGGGTTGACGAGAAGAGGCGGCCGCGCGTCCGGGTCGAGGACTGCAAGGTCGGGGGCCTCGACGTCGTGGACGACCACGCGTCCGTGGAAGCGGCGGGCGAGCTCGGGGGCGACGAGCGCGCCGACCTCGCGCTGCGACGGTTTCCGCGCGAGCCCCGCCGCTGCGACGATCGTCTGGTAGCCGGACGGGATCCCGAGTCGCTCGAGTTCGTCCACGACCGCGCCGATCGCGAGCTGCCGCGGGTCGGCGGCCACCCCCGGGATCGGTAAGGCGTGCGGCTCGACGAGGATCGTCGCCCGCCTGGCGCCGCGGGCGAGCGTCTCGAGCGGGTCGCCGGCGAGCGGGAAGCGGACGGCGTCGCGAACCGCCGCGCTCACGTCTGCCAGCCGTCCCTGCGGAGCGGGGGGCAGCAGCACGACCGAGTCGTCGTCGGCGGCAGCGATCACCAGCCGCGTGCCCGAGAGGAGGGGGATGCGCGGCACGGTCTGATTCAAGCACCGTGCTCCGCCGGTGCCGTGCCTTCCGGGTGAAACGAGCCGCCGCGGCGGTTAAGGTTCGCCCGTGGAGCAGAACGGGCAGACGGCGCCGGCCGGAGGGCCCAGACGGGGGGCGGGCGGAGGCCTGCTGCCGGCCGTTCTCGCTGCGGCCGTCGCGATGACCGCCGCCGGCGTGGCCGTCGGCTTCGCCGCCGGGCACTACACCGCGCACACCACGACGGTGACCACGACCGCCGCCGCCGCGACGTCTGCGCAGACGCAGACGAGACAGACCCAGACCCAGACGGCGTCCGTCAGTTCGTCGGTCGCCGCGGGGGCGCACACCTTCGTCCAGTTCGCCTGCGCGCAGTGCCACGGCGAGCAGGGCCGCGGCGGCGTCTCGCCCGACGTTCCCGGCGCTGACGACGGTCGGCAAGTCGCTGACGGTCGCGCAGTTGAAGCACATCATCGACCACGGCCTCGGCGAGTCCGCGAACCCGACCAAGCCGTACATGCCGGTATGGGGCGAGGTCATCTCGAAGACCCAGGTCGCCGAACCTCGTCGCCTACATCCGCGCCGGGCTTCCCGGCCGTCGCCGACACCCAGCCGGTGTCCGTGCCCCAGGGTCAGGGGCCGGCGGTCGCGGGCGCCGCTCTGTACGTGCGTTTCGGCTGCGTCAACTGCCACGGCCCGAACGGCCTCGGCGGCGTCCCGAACCCGCAGTCCCCCGACAAGACGATCCCGCCGCTCACGGGGCAGGACTTCCGCCACGAGTTCAACACGGACGCGAAGATCATCGCCGTGATCCGCAGCGGCAGCGTCATCGGCAAGGCCCCGATCGTCAGCATGCCGCACTGGGGCGGCATCATCCCGAACACCGAGATGCGGGAGCTCGTCGCGTACCTGAAGACGCTGAAGTAGCGACGGGTGCGGCATACACTCGGAGGCGATGTCTCCGAAGACGCTCACCGGGCTCGAGCTCGACCTGAGCGACGCTCCCGCGCGCGAGGCGGAGCTGTTCCTCGTCGACGGCAACAACCTCGCCTACCGCGCGTACTTCGCGCTGCCCGAGGAGCTCGCGACGACGGAGGGCTTCCCGACCGGAGCGCTGCTCGGCTTCACGAACATGCTCTTCAAGCTGCTCTCCGACTACCGGCCGCGGGGCGTGGCGGTCGCATGGGACACGAAGCCGGTGCATCGGGCCGCGCAGGCCGAGGCCGTGGAGGTCGTCTACAAGGAGGGCCGGCGGCCGATGGCGGAGCTCCTGCGCGAGCAGTTCCCCTACTTCCGGCCGATCGTCGAGGCGTTCGGCTACCGGAACCTCGAGTTCGAGGGCTGGGAGGCCGACGACGTGATCGCGACGCTCGCGACCCGCGCCGACGACGCCGGGATCAGGACGTGCGTCGTCTCGACCGATCGCGACGCGTTCCAGCTGGTGTCGGAGAACGTGTGCCTGATGATGACGCCCCGCGGGGTCAGCGACGTCCAGGTCTACACGCCCGACCGCGTCGAGGCTCGCTACGGAATCCGCCCGGACAAGATCCCGGACTTCATCGGCCTCAAGGGCGACAGCTCCGACAACATCCCGGGCGTCCCCGGGATCGGCGACAAGACGGCCGGGCAGCTCGTCGCCCAGTACGGCTCGCTCGAGGACGTGCTCGAGCACGTCGACGAGCTCTCGCCCGCGCGGCGGAAGAACCTGACGGAGTTCGCGGATCAGGCCCGGGCGGCGAAGGGGCTCGCCACGATGCGCCGCGATCTCGACCTCGACTCGGATCCCGCCGAGCTCGTTCTCTCGCCGCCGGACCGCTCGGAGCTGCGCGAGATGTTCCGCCGCTTCGAGTTCCGGGCACTGCTCGGCCGCGTCGAGGAGCTGGACGAGGCCGTGCCCGCGCGCGAGCGGATCTCGGCAGGGACGGACGTGTCGTGGCGCGAGGAGCCAAGTAACACTCTGTTACTGGCTCGGGAGGCGGTCGGCGTCGCGGCCGACGACGGGCGGATCGCGGTCGCACTCGGTGACGACGTGGTCGTCTCGCCGAGGCCGGAGCACCTGCGGGGCGACGAGATCGTCGCTCACGATGCGAAGTCGATCGGGGTCGACGCCGCGGACGACACGATGATCCTCGCGTATCTGATCGAGCCCGGGCGCTCCTCCTACGAGCTCGACGACCTCGGCGCCGAGTACGCGGTCGAGGCGAATCCCGTGCCCGAGGCGGAGGAGGAGACGGCGAGGCTCGTGCGGCACGCGGCCGTGACGCTCCGCCTTCGCGAGCCGCTGCTCGAACGGGTGCGTGAGCGCGGCGCGGAGCGGCTCTACCGCGACGTCGAGATGCCGCTGACCGGGGTGCTCGCGGCGATGGAGGCCGCCGGCGTCAGGATCGACACGTATCGGATGGGGGAGATCACCGCGCGCCTCGGCGATCGCGTCGAGGAGCTCGAGTCGCGGGCATACGAGCTCGCGGGCGAGGAGTTCGTCCTCGGTTCGCCGCAGCAGCTGGCGCGGATCCTCTTCGAGAGGCTCGGGCTGACGCCCGGACGGAAGGGCAAGACCGGCTACTCGACCGACACGCGCGTCCTGCGCTCGATCCGCGCCGAGCACGAGATCGTGCCGGTCGTCGAGGAGTGGCGCGAGCTGGCGAAGCTCCTGAACACGTACCTCGTGCCGCTGCCGGAGATGCTCGGCGCGGACGGCCGCCTGCACACGCACTTCAACCAGACCGTCGCGGCCACCGGCCGGCTCTCGACCTCGAATCCGAACCTGCAGTCGATCCCGATCCGCACCGAGCTCGGGCGCGAGATCCGCTCTGCCTTCCTCTCCGAGCCCGGCTCTCGCCTGATCTCCGCCGACTACTCGCAGATCGAGCTGCGGATCCTCGCGCACGTCTCCGGCGAGCCGAAGCTCCGCGAGGCGTTCGAGCGGGGCGAGGACATCCACACGGCGACTGCGGCCGAGGTGCTCGGCACGGACCCGGCCACCCTGACCCCTGCGGAGCGCAGCATCGCGAAGATGATCAACTTCGGGATCGTCTACGGGATCTCGGCCTTCGGGCTGTCCGAGAACCTCGAGATCCCCCGCGAGCAGGCGCAGGAGTACATCGACGCGTATCTCGCGCGCTTCCCGCTCGTGCAGGACTTCATCGAGCGCACCATCGAGCAGGCCGAGCAGGACGGGTACGCGACGAGCCTGCTCGGGCGTCGGCGACCCGTGCCGGAGCTGCGGGCCCGGAACCGGCAGACGCGCGGCCTCGGGGAGCGCGTCGCGGTCAACTTCGTGATGCAGGGCTCCAACGCGGACATCATCAAGGTGGCGATGGTGGCGATCCACCGGCGCCTGCGGGAGGAGGGCCGCGGTGCGCGGCTCGTCCTCCAGGTGCACGACGAGCTGCTCGTCGAGGCGCCCGACGCGGAGGTGTCGGTCGTGAAGGAGCTCGTACGCGACGAGATGTGCCGCGCCTACCCGCTCGACCCGCCGCTCGCCGTCGACATCGGAGCCGGCGACACCTGGGCCGACGCGAAGTGACGCGGGGAACCGGGGCTCCCGCGCGAATCCCGAGGACGGGTCCGTCTCCTGGACTACCCGGCGTAGCCGAGCTCGGCGAGTAGCGCGCCCGCCTCGGCCTCGACGTCGGCGAGTTGCTCCCGGGTCAGGTCGCGGTGCCAGCGGCCGATCGAGCGGTCGCTGAAGCGGCCGAGCGCAGCTTCGAGCGGACGGACGTCCGAGCCGAGGAACGCGGCGACGTCGGGCGCCGACGTGGAGAGAGACTCGTACCGCACCTCGAGCACGCGCCCGCGCTCGCCCGCCCGGGCCGCCTGGACGTACCGGCGCCAGGCCCATGCCGCACGCCGCGCGTCGCTCGCCTCGGCGAACTCCTCGCGGCGCCCGGGCTCCACCCAGAAGCGGGCGTGCGAGCCGTAGGCGTGCCCCGCGTCGTCCCTGCCGCCACGGTCGCGGCTGAGCCACCCGCGCTCCAGCAGCGAGCAGACGACGTCGCGGCCGTCGCGCAGGGAGTGCACCGCGAGCGCCGCCGGGTAGGCGGTGAGCGCCGCGCCGATGACGTGCGCCGTCTCCGGCGTCTGCTCCACCCCGCGCAGGCCGACCGCGAGCCCCAGCGTCCGCACGCGCTCGAGGATCCGGCGCAATTCCCGTGCCGTCTCGGGTACCGCCGCCGCTTCGTGGAGGCCCGGGATCGCAGCCTTCCACGGCGTCACCTCGCCGAGGTCGACGAAGCCCGGCTGTGCGCCGAGCGCGCGCCCGAGGAAGGTCGTCCCCGAGCGGGGGCAGCCGACGACGAAGACGAGCCGTTCCTCGCGCGGCCGGAACCGTCGTTTCCGCACGGCTCGCTGCGCAACGCGTGCGCCGGCCGTCCCGTAGTCGAGGAGCGCCACTAGAGCGTCTCCGGGAGGCTGTCCGGGACGATGCCGAGCCCCTGGCGCAGGGTCTCGATCAGCTCCTGCGCCGAATCCAGCAGCTCGGCGAGCGGCTCGAGCTCCGCGCGCGGGACCTCGATGCTGACCCGCACCGGCGAGCGGGCCGTGGAGGAGAGCGCCAGCGTCTCTTCGCCGTCTCGCGAGAGCGCGGTCAGGTCGAGGTACTCGTCCCGGCCGAGCCGGACTCCGGGGACGAACCGCTCGGCCGCCGAGCGCAGCCGCGTGGCGAGGACGGCGGGGTAGTGCCCCGGGACGCTGATCGTCGCCTCTCCGCCGCGCAGACCGATCGCAGCCGCCCACTGGGGGTAGCCGGCGTGTCGCCGCTCGTGCCTGAGCACGGACACGGTCGCCGCGCCGGTCTCGCCGATCGGGTACCGCTCGTCCACGGTCTCAGCGTAACCGCGTCATTCGGTACCGAGCTCTGTCTAACTCCCGTGGTGGGCAGGCGTCTGAACAGTCGGGGCTATACTGACCCGCCCTATGGCCAACGACACGATCAACGACCCGAGACTCGACGAAGGCGTCTGGACGACGGACCCCGAGACCGGCGAGCTCGTTCCGGACTACGAGTCGACCTTCCCCGAGATCAACGAAGGGCAGGTCGTACACGGCACCGTCGTCCGGGTCGACAAGGACGAGGTGCTCGTCGACATCGGCTACAAGTCCGAGGGCGTCATCCCCGTCTCCGAGCTGTCCATCCGGCGCTCGGTGAACCCGTCGGACGAGGTCTCCCTCGGCGACGACATCGCGGCGCTCGTGATGACGAAGGAGGACGCCGAGGGCCGGTTGATCCTGTCGAAGAAGCGCGCCCGCTTCGAGATCGCCTGGAAGGCGATCGAGACCGCCCACGAGCAGGGCGATCCGGTCACCGGACGCGTGATCGAGGTCGTGAAGGGGGGCCTGATCCTCGATCTCGGCGTCCGCGGCTTCCTGCCCGCCTCGCTCGTGGACATCCGTCGCGTCCAGGACCTCGACGAGTTCCTGGGCCAGGAGCTCCAGTGCAAGGTGATCGAGCTCAACCGCTCCCGCAACAACGTCGTGCTCTCCCGCCGCGCCGTGCTCGAGGAGGAGCGCAAGGAGCAGCGGCAGAAGATCCTCGACCGCCTCAATCCGGGCGACGTCGTGGAGGGGACGATCTCGAACATCGTGGACTTCGGCGCCTTCGTCGACCTCGACGGGATGGACGGTCTCATCCACATCTCCGAGCTCTCGTGGAGTCACGTCAACCACCCGTCCGAGGTGCTCGAGATCGGACAGACCGTCAAGGTCAAGGTGCTCGACATCGACCGTGACCGTCAGCGCATCTCGCTCGGCCTCAAGCAGACGCAGACCGACCCGTGGCAGCAGGTGCTCGAGAGCTACCAGGAGGGGGACGTCGTGCGGGGCACGGTGACGAAGGTCGTCACGTTCGGCGCGTTCGTGGAGATCCTCCCGGGCGTCGAGGGCCTCGTCCACATCTCGGAGCTTGCGCAGCACCACGTCGAGAACCCGCGCGAGATCGTGTCGCAGGGCGACGAGGTGAACGTTCGCATCCTCGAGGTCGACGCCGACCGGCGCCGCCTTTCGCTGTCGCTCAAGAGGGTCGAGGAGGGGATGCCGGTGCAGCCGAAGCCCGGCGACGAGGCAGCCCCGCCCGCGCTCGATCTCTCCGAGGACGTCTTCGCCGACGAGACGGTCGCACCCGTCGTCGCCGGCCCCGAGCCGGAGGAGCCGGCCGCCGAGGTCGCGGAGGTCGCGGGGCCGGTTACAGACCCCGAGCCGGAGGAGCCGGCCGCCGAGGTTGCGGAGCTGGAGGAGCCGGTCGCCGAGACCGAGGTCACCGAGACCGACGTGGAGGAGCCGGTCGCCGAGGTCGAGGTAGCCGAGGAGGAGCCGACGTCCCTCCCGTCCGACGAGTCCGCCGAGGGCTCGGACGGCAGAGCCCGCGGCTAGTCCTCCGGCGTCTCGCATGCGCGCGTCGTCGCGGGGCGTTTCCATCGGCGGAGACGCGAACCTTCGCGCGCGGAGGCGAGACCGCGCTCTCGCCGTAGCGCAAGAGCGCTGCGCCACGCGCCCCGAAGGAAGGGGCTCGTGGGGGAACCACGGGTTCCTCCACGTTTGAACCATGGGTTCCCCCGTGCTAGTCGCGGTCACGGGAGGCATCGCGGCCGGGAAGAGCGAGGCCCTGCGGGCGTTCGCACGTCACGGTGCAGCCGTCGTCTCGAGCGACGAGGTCGTGCACCGGCTCTACCGCGAGGACGACGAGCTGCGAGCAGCTCTGCGCGCCCGCTGGGGCGAGCAGGTCTTCACCGACGGCGAGGTCGATCGAGCCGCGGTCGGGCGGATCGTCTTCGCCGATCGCCGCGAGCTGGCCTGGCTCGAGTCCGAGTTGCACCCACGCGTCAGGAGTGCCGTCGACGGGTGGCTCGAAGAGCTGCGCGCGGGCGCCGATCCGCCTCCTGTGGCGGTCGTCGAGATCCCGCTCCTCTACGAGACCGGCGGCGAGTCCCGCTTCGACGCGGTCGTGGTCGTCACCGCCGCGCCGGAGGTGCGCACGCCTGCAGGCGCGAGGCGTTCGACGACCGGGAGGCGCGACTCGTTCCCGACGAGGAGAAGCTCCGCCGCGCCGACTTCGCCTTCGTCAACGAGGGCAGCATGGAGGAGCTCGACGCCTTCGCGGCCCGTGTGCTGGAGGCGCTCGAATCGTCCTGAGGCGTCTCACCATGGTGGTCGCGACCGCGGCCGCTCTGGCCGGGGCCTTCATCTACCTCCAGCACGCCGAGCCGCCCTGGTGGGCGCGCCTCTGGTATCCGCTCGGCTACGCCGCGATCATCCGCGGTCACTCCGCCAACTACCACCTCGACCCCGCTCTGCTCGCCGCCGTGATCGAGGAGGAGAGCAAGTTCGACGCGAACGCCCGCTCGAGCGCGGGGGCGATCGGCCTGATGCAGCTGACACCGCAGACGGCCGAGGGCATCGCGCAGTACACGGGCGGCTCGAAGTTCGTGCTCAGCGACCTGACGAACCCGGAGATCAACGTTCGCTACGGCGCCTGGTACCTCCGTCACCTGCTCGACAAGTACCGGAACGAGCGCACGGCGCTCGCCGCCTACAACGCCGGCCAGGCGAACGTCGACCGCTGGCGGGCGGCGCACGAGGGCATCCAGTTCCCCGAGACGCGTGCCTACGTCGATCGGGTCGAGCGGCTGAAGGACGTCTACCGCCGCGCATACGGGAAGCAGCTGGGCGTGGGCTGACCGCTCGGCCGCGTCGCCGGGCCGTCCGGATACCCTGCGCTCGTGCCCCCGCTGCAGACGACCGCCGCCTACCGCCCCACCGGCGACCAGCCGACCGCGATCGACGCGCTCACCGAGAGCCTGCTCGCCGGGGAGCGCTACCAGACGCTCGTCGGCGCGACCGGCACGGGCAAGACCGCGACGATGGCGTGGACGATCGAGAAGGTCGGCCGCCCCGCGCTCGTGATCGCCCACAACAAGACGCTTGCCGCGCAGCTCTGCAACGAGTTCCGCGAGTTCTTCCCGTCCAACGCGGTCGAGTACTTCGTCTCCTACTACGACTACTACCAGCCCGAGGCGTACGTCCCTCAGGCCGACCTCTACATCGAGAAGGACTCGTCGCGGAACGACGACATCGATCGGCTGCGCCATTCGGCGACGTCGAGCCTCCTCTCGCGGCGAGACGTGGTCATCGTCGCGTCGGTCTCGTGCATCTACGGCCTCGGCTCGCCGGAGGAGTACAAGGAGCGAGTCGTCTTCGTCAACGTCGGCGAGGAGCAGGATCGCGACGAGATGCTCCGCAAGCTGATCGACATCCAGTACGTCCGCAACGACACCTTGCTCGGCCGCGGGCGGTTCCGGGTCAAGGGCGACGTCGTCGAGCTCCAGCCCGCGTACTCGGAGACGGCGTACCGGATCGCGTTCTTCGGCGACGAGGTCGAGCAGGTGACGCACTTCGACCCGCTCACCGGCGAGGTGCTCGCGAAGCACGACGCGATCACGATCTTCCCGGCCACGCAGTACGTGACGTCGAAGCCGACGATCGAGCGCGCGGTCGTCGAGATCCGCGATGAGCTCGAGGCGCAGGTGCGGCGGTTCGAGGGCGAGGGGAAGATGCTCGAGGCGCACCGGATCCGCCAGCGCACCGAGTACGACCTCGAGATGATGCGAGAGCTCGGCTTCTGCAACGGGATCGAGAACTACTCGCGCATCCTCGACGGTCGCCCCGAGGGCTCCGCGC
The DNA here is from genome assembly GCA_963762675.1 of uncultured Thermoleophilia bacterium. Taxonomy (GTDB): domain Bacteria; phylum Actinomycetota; class Thermoleophilia; order Gaiellales; family Gaiellaceae; genus Palsa-739. Next base: position 518,502 of record CAVXLS010000004.1, read on the forward strand.
CGCACACGCTGCTCGACTACTTCCCGTCCGACTTCGTCTGCTTCGTCGACGAGTCGCACCAGACGGTGCCGCAGGTCGGCGGCATGTACGAGGGCGACCGCTCCCGCAAGCAGACCCTCGTCGAGTTCGGCTTCCGGCTTCCGTCGGCGCTCGACAACCGGCCGCTCCGCTTCGACGAGTTCCTCGCCAAGGTGCCGCAGCTCGTGTTCGTCTCGGCCACGCCGGGGGCGTTCGAGCTGCGCCACTCCACGCGGATCGCGGAGCAGCTGATCCGCCCGACCGGTGTCGTCGACCCGGACGTCGAGCTTCGCCCGACTCGCAACCAGATCGACGACCTGCTCGGCGAGATCCGTCGGCGCGAGCAGGCGGGCGAGCGCGTGCTCGTGACGACCCTGACGAAGAAGATGGCGGAAGACCTCACCGACTACCTGCTCGAGTCCGGCGTGAAGGCGCGGTACCTCCACTCCGAGATCGACACGCTCGAGCGGATCCAGATCGTGCGCGAGCTGCGGCTCGGCGAATACGACGTGCTCGTCGGGGTGAACCTCCTGCGCGAGGGGCTCGACCTGCCGGAGGTGTCGCTCGTCGCGATCCTCGACGCCGACAAGGAGGGCTTCCTGCGGGGGCGGACCAGCCTGATCCAGACGATCGGTCGGGCGGCGCGGAACGTGAACGGCAAGGTGCTGATGTACGCGGACAAGCAGACCGAGGCGATCAAGGAGGCGATCGACGAGACGAACCGGCGTCGCGCCGTCCAGCTCGCGTACAACGAGGAGCACGGGATCGTCCCGGAGACGATCGCCAAGGGGGTCTCCGACATCGCCGGACTGCTCCAGCTCGAGGCTCCGCACGTACCGGCACGTCGTCGTCGTGGAGCCGCGAAGGTCGAGGGGCTCTCGCGCGAGGAGCTGGAGAAGCTCGTGGTCACGCTCGAGGAGGAGATGTACGTCGCGGCCGAGGAGCTGCGCTTCGAGTACGCGGCGAAGCTCCGCGACGAGATCAAGGATCTGCGCCGGGACCTGCAGGCGCTTGCCGAGACCGCCGCGTAGATCGACCCGTCGCCGGGGCTCGCCGCGGCGGGCCGCATCGTAGGGGCGTTGGCTACAGTCAGTCGATGTTTGCGAGCATCATCGCGCTCCTGCTCTCCGCCTTCGTGACGGGTGCGCTCGCCCGGTTCGCCGTGCCGGGGCCGGATCCCATGCCCGCGTGGCTGACGGTCGCCATCGGGCTCGGCGGCTCGCTGATCGGCTGGGGGATCGTCGTCGCGTCGATCGGGCCCGACGCCTCCTGGGTGGCGATCGCGAGCTTCCTGGCCGCGACCGCGCTCGTCGTCGTCTACCGGCGCTTCGTCCAGAAGCGGCCGCTATGGGGGCCGGAGGCGTATCGGTTCCCCGATCGCGGCTTCGGCGTCCAGACCTACCGGGAGCGCCTGCAGCGTGCCGGCATCGACCCCGACCGGATCGGCACGCAGTTCGCGGCGGGTCCACCCGATGCGACTGCCGCCGCCGCCCCGCGCTCGCACGAACCGGAAGCGGGCGCGCCCACCGAGAATCCGGCCCACTACCTCAGGCTGCTCGACGAGTTGCACGACGCGGGCGTCCTCTCGGACGACGAGTACGGTGCCGCGCGGCTCCGTCTGCTCGAGCAGCTTCGAGGATAGGCGTGCGCATGCTCGGGCTACTCCTCTTTCTCGCGCTCTGGGGGCTCGCTGCCGGGGGTCTCGCCCGGGTCGCGCTTCCGGGGCCCGATCCGATGGGCATTCTCGCCACGATCGGTCTGGGGCTCGCCGGCTCGTTCGTCGGCGGTCTCATCGCGGGCCTGCTCTGGGCGCGGCCCGCCGGGTTCGTCTTCTCCGTGATCGGCTCGACGCTGCTCCTCTACCTGCATCGCCGCTTCGTCCAGCACCGGCCGCTCACGGGTCCGGGAGCGCGCCGGCTGCCTCCCGGCCGCTAGGGGAGGGTCGCCGAGCCGCGGGGGAACGCCCGCCGCGCGACGAGTCCCCAGCCGTCCGCGCGCCAGGTGTACGTCAGCGCGGTCAAGATCTCGTCGGCGATCTCGTAGACGTGCAGGCCCCGGGCCTCGCCGAGCCGGTTCGGACGGGGCTGCCCCAGACCGGGGGCGAGAGAGATCACCGCGGCGCGCACGTCTCCCTCGACGACCTCGAACTCGCGCCGCTCGCTCGACGCCGCCTGATGGACGTGGCCGGCGAGGATGAGGTCCGCGCCCGCCGAGAGGAACGAGCGCAGCACCCGGTCGCGCCGCGAGACGGGTCGCTTGCGCGCCGCACGCCACGGTGCACCGATGAGGTGGTGGTGGAGCACGACGACCCTGTAGGCGCCGTCCGCGGCCGAGCGTAGGCGCTCGTTCACCCGGTCGAGCTGCGCGTCGTCGACTGCGCCACCCTGCTGGCGAAGCGGACGGACCGAGTTCACCCCGACGACGTGCAGCCCCGGCGACGCGAACGTCGGCTCGGTCGTCTCCCACAACCGCTCGAACTCCCGCCACGGGCTCGTGAGGCGCGCCGGGAACGTGTACGGGATGTCGTGGTTTCCGGGCACGGCCAGCACCGGCGGGCCGAGCGCCCGGAGAAACGCGGACGCGCGATCGTGCTCGTCTCGGCGGCCGCGATGCGTGAGATCACCGGACGCGACGACGACGGTCCGGCGCGGCGCTCGCGACGAGCGAGGCGACGGCCTGCTCGACCTCCGCGTCCTCGCGTGTGCCCATGTGCAGGTCGGATACATGGAGGATGCGGGCGAGCACGGCCGAATGAGGCTATAGATTCAGCATATGGGCGACGAATCGGCGGAGATCTTCGACGACCTCTACCTCGGCCTACGCGCCGGCGGTGCCCTGCGCAAGCAGCGCCGGGGCGAGGCGCTGACCACCGAGGAGGAAGAGGCGCTCGGCCGCTGGCAACGCCTCTCCACGTGGCGCAAGGCCGTCGCCATCGGCGGCTTCGCGGTCGGCACGTTCGGCCTCGGCTTCACGCTGGGCGGCCTCGTCTTCGGCCGCTGGCGCAAGGCGTAGGGGGGCCGCCCTTTTTCGCGACGCACCGGCCGAGCCGGTACGTCGCTTTGTTCGCGCTCCGTCGAGCCTACGCGCGTGGCGGCCTCGTCTTCGGCCGCTGGCGCAAGGCGTAGGGGGGCCGCCCTTTTTCGCGACGCACCGGCCGAGCCGGTACGTCGCTTTGTTCGCGCTCCGTCGAGCCTACGCGCGTGGCGGCCTCGTGTTCGGCCGCTGGCGCAAGGCGTAGGGGGCCGGCGGCGGCGGCCCCTCCCGCGTCCTCATCGAGGCCTCACCGAGCGTCTCTACCGTCGGAGACGTGCTCCGCCTGGAACGCCACCGGCTCGGTCCGCGCGTCTACTTGCTCGGCTTGCGGATCCACGAGGTCACGCTCGGGCTCGGCGTGCTCGCGCTGCTCCTGGTCGGTGGCTTCACCGAGCTCTGGGAGCTCAGTCGAGGCACCGAGGCCGCGACGATGCTCGGCTCGTGGCTCGTCGTGAAGGACTGGCGCGACCTCTTCCCGTCGCGGCGGAACACCGCCCGGTGGGGCCTGCTGCCGCACCGCGTGCCACGCGCGTAGACCCCCTTCACGAACACACGTTCGCCGGATACAATGGCCGCCGACATGGCTGCCGACGAGCTCGTCGTCCACGGCGCCCGCGAGCACAACCTCAAGGACATCACCGTCCGGCTGCCGCGGAACCGCCTCATCTGCATCACCGGCCTCTCCGGCTCGGGCAAGTCGAGCCTCGCCTTCGACACGATCTACGCGGAGGGCCAGCGCCGCTACGTCGAGTCGCTGTCCGCGTACGCGCGCCAGTTCCTGCAGATGATGGAGAAGCCCGACGTCGACCACATCGACGGCCTCAGCCCGGCGATCTCGATCGACCAGAAGACGACCTCGCGGAACCCGCGTTCGACCGTCGGCACCGTCACCGAGATCTACGACTACCTGCGGCTCCTCTACGCGCGGGTCGGCCGGCCGCACTGCCCGGTCTGCGGCAAGCCGATCGCCGGCCAGTCGATCGACGCGATCGTCGACCAGGTGATGCGGCTTCCCGAAGGAAGCCGCTTCACGGTGAATGCCCCGGTCGTGCGTGATCGCAAGGGCGAGTTCAGGGATCTCTTCGAGGAGATCCGGCGCGAGGGCTTCACTCGTGTGAAGGTCGACGGGCAGCAATACCTGCTCGAAGAGGAAGTTCCGGAGCTCGACAAGAAGTTCAAGCACACGATCGAGGTCGTCGTGGACCGGCTGGTCATGAAAGGCGATCTGCGTCTCCGCCTGACGCAGTCCATCGAAGCCGCCGCTGCGCTCGCCCAAGGTCTATTGGGCATCTCCGTCATCGACGGAGATGACCTGCTGTTCTCCGAGAACTTCGCCTGCCCCGACCACGGCGTGTCGCTACCCGAGCTGCAGCCGCGGGTCTTCTCCTTCAACGCGCCGCACGGCGCCTGTCCACGCTGCACCGGGCTCGGCTCGCAGCAGGAGATCGACCCGGACCTGCTCGTGCCCGACCCCTCGCTCTCGATCGATGACGGTGCGCTCGTGCCGTGGTCGGTCGGCGGGTCGGCCGGCTTCTACGAGGCCGTGATCCAGGCGATCGCCGACCGCTACGAGATCGACACCTCGAGGCCGTGGTCGGAGCTCTCCGAGGCGGAGCAGAGCCGCTTCCTGCACGGCACCGACGGCGAGCGCATCTACGTCCAGTACCGCAACCGGATGGGGCGGCGGCGTCAGTACATGCTCGCGTTCGACGGGATCGTCGCGAGTCTGGAGCGGCGCTACCGCGAGACCGACTCGTCGCAGCAGCGGGCCCGGATCGAGGAGTACATGTCGTTTCGGCCCTGTCCCGTCTGCAAGGGCGCGCGCCTGAAGCCCGAGGTGCTCGCCGTCACGATCGGCGGCCTCTCGATCCATGCGTTCACGCAGATGTCGGTGACCCGGGCGCTCGGCTTCCTCGGCGGTCTCGAGCTGACGCAGACCGAGGAGCTGATCGGGCATCGGATCGTGAAGGAGATCCGGGAGCGGCTGACCTTCCTCGACGACGTCGGCGTCGGCTACCTGACGCTCGACCGGGCGGCGGCGACGCTCTCCGGCGGCGAGGCGCAGCGCCTGCGGCTCGCGACGCAGATCGGCTCCCAGCTCGTCGGCGTCCTCTACATCCTCGACGAGCCGTCGATCGGCCTCCACCAGCGCGACAACGCCCGGCTGATCGGGACGCTCGAGCGCCTGCGCGACCTGGGCAACACGGTCGTCGTCGTCGAGCACGACGAGGAGATGATGCGTCGCTCCGACTGGCTCGTCGACATGGGGCCGGGAGCGGGCCTGCACGGCGGCGAGGTCGTCGCCGAAGGGCCCGCCGAGACGGTGGCCCGCAAGGCGACGTCGGTGACGGGGCAGTTCCTCGCAGGCGCCCGCGCGATCGCGATCCCGGCGCGGCGCGACGACGATCGCGGCACGTTCGTGGTGCGGGGTGCTGCGCAGCACAACCTGAAGCGGATCGACGTCGAGTTCCCGGTCGGGAAGTTCGTCTGCGTCACCGGCGTCTCCGGCTCGGGCAAGTCGACGCTCGTGAACGAGATCGTCTACAAGGCGCTCGCGAACCGTCTGAACAAGGCGCGCGTCAAGCCGGGGGCCCACGAGGGCGTCGACGGGATCGAGGCGTTCGACAAGGTGATCGAGATCGACCAGAAGCCGATCGGCCGGACGCCGAGGTCGAATCCCGCGACGTACACCGACCTCTTCACCCACATCCGCGAGCTGTACTCGCTCACCCCGGAGGCGAAGGTGCGCGGCTACAAGCCCGGGCGGTTCTCGTTCAACGTGCGCGGCGGACGCTGCGAGACGTGCAAGGGCGACGGGCAGATCAAGATCGAGATGCACTTCCTGCCCGACGTGTACGTGCCGTGCGAGACGTGCAAGGGCGCCCGCTACAACCGGGAGACGCTCGAGGTGCGATTCAAGGGCCGCTCGATCGCGGACGTGCTCGAGATGTCGGTCGAGGAAGCGCTCCAGTTCTTCGCGAAGATCCCGAAGATCCGGCGGCGGCTGCAGACGCTGCACGACGTCGGACTCGACTACATCAAGCTCGGGCAGCCGGCGACGACCCTCTCGGGTGGCGAGGCGCAGCGCGTGAAGCTGGCCGCGGAGCTGTCGAAGGTGGCGACCGGCAAGACGCTCTACATCCTCGACGAGCCCACGACCGGCCTCCACTTCGCCGACATCGAGAAGCTGCTCGAGACGCTGCAGCGGCTCGTCGACGGCGGCAACACGATGCTCGTGATCGAGCACAACCTCGACGTGATCAAGCAGGCCGACTGGGTCATCGACCTCGGTCCCGAGGGCGGCGAGGCGGGCGGCGAGATCGTCGCGGTCGGGATGCCCGAGGAGGTCGCGCAGGTCGAGGGCAGCTTCACGGGCGCCTTCCTGCGGCACGTCCTGCCGGCGGCGGCCGCCGCCGTCGTCGCCGCCTAGAGAACCGCCTGCGTCTGCGTGACGCGGGCAACGAGCTTGCCCGTGTCGTCGTAGAGCTCCGTGTCCACGACGATCGTCCGGCGCCCGGTGTGGAGCGGCCGGGAGACGGAGTGGACGTGTCCTCCGCGGACGGCGGCGAAGAAGTTCGTCTTCGACTCGATCGTCGCCGTGCCGGCCGCTCCTTCGGGCAGGTTGAGGAAGGCGCACAGGCCGCCGACGTTGTCCGCGAGTCCCATCAGCACGCCGCCGTGGAGGGTCCCGCCGGTGGTGCACTTGTCCTCGCTCCAGGCGAGACGCGCCCGCACGTCGTGCGGGGAGGCGGACACCATCTCGATGCCGAGGAACGCCGTGAACGGCGACGCAGAGGCGATCTGGGCGGTCAGCTCGGGATCGAACTCCGACACCGTGCGCCGAGTCTCGCATGTCCGGCAGAGCCACGTCCCGGTGCCAGGCACCGGACGGGTCAGGGGGAGCCATGTCCACGAGTGGTCGCTACGCTCCTCTCGATGAGCGTCGAGGCTGCACCGCCGTCCGCGCTCGAGCGAAACTGGTGGCTGCGCGTGGTGGCGGTGCTCGTCGCGCCGCGTCCGATCTTCGCGTCGCTGCGCGACGAGTCCGACGACGCCGTCGAGGAGCGTCAGGAGCCGCTGAGCGCCGTCGCCGGGCTCGCAGGTATCGCCGGCGTGCTCGGGACGCCCGTGGCGCGGCACCTGCTGAACGACGGCTCCTTCTCCGTCTCGCTCATCCCGGTCTGGGCCTTCATCGGCGGCGCGGTCTACGCGCTCGCGTTCTACTGGCTCGGCGGCGGCCTCCTCTACGGGGCCGCGCGGCGGCTGGGAGGTCTCGGGAGCTACCGGCGCGCCCGCCATCTGCTCGCGCTGGCGGCGGCCCCGCTGGCGCTCACGCTCTTCACGGTCTGGCCGGTCCGCATCGCCGTCTACGGCGAGGATCTCTTCCGCACCGGCGGCAACGACTACGGTCGCGGGGACGTCGTGTTCGGCGCGCTGCTCGACGCCGCCGTCGTCTGGTGCGCGTGGCTCCTGGTCGTCGGCGTGCGTGCCGTCCACGGCTGGACCTGGGGTCGCGCAGCCGCCACGGTCGCCCTCGCAGCCGCCTTCCCCGCTCTGATCGTCGTCGCGACGAAGGTCTAGGGAAAGCCGCAATCCCCCTCCGTCGGGGCGCGGATGACGCATCCGGCGGCAGGCTGCATCGTGTCGCCATGGAGACGATGTGGGCGGTCCGCAAGCGGGAGCGTGCCGCCGGTCTCGTGCTCGAGGACGTGCCTGTCCCCGCCCCGCGGGAGGACGAGGTGCTCGTTCGCGTCGAGGCGGCGAGCATCTGCGGCACCGACCTGCACATCTTCCGCTGGGACGACTGGGCGCAGCACCGCATCGAGCCGCCGCTGACGCTCGGCCACGAGTTCGCGGGCACGGTCGTCGACACCGGGCGGGCCGTTCGCCACGTCGCGACCGGCGACTACGTCTCCGCCGAGAGCCACGTCACCTGCGGGCACTGCTTCCACTGCCGCACCGGACGCGCGCACATGTGCGAGCACACGCAGATCCTCGGTGTCGACCGCGACGGAGCCTTCGCCGAGTACGTCGCCGTGCCCGAGTCGGTGATCTGGCAGAACGACCGCTCCAAGCTGCCGCCGGAGATCGCGACCCTGCAAGAGCCCTTCGGCAACGCGGTCTTCGCCGTCGGTCACGCAGACCTCGCCGGGAAGAGTGTCGCGATCCTCGGGTGCGGCCCGGTCGGGCTCTTCAGCATCGGCGTCGCGCGAGCGTCCGGCGCGGGTCGCGTCCTCGCCTCCGACAGGACGCCGTTCCGCCTCCGGCTCGCGGAGAGGATGGGCGTCCAGGCCGCTCTCGACGTCCGTGACGTCGCCGACGCCGCCGCGTGGTACGTCGAGCAGAACGAGGGCGAGCATCCCGACATCGTGTTCGAGATGTCGGGCGCCCCCGAGGCGATCGTCGACGCGTTCCGGATCGTCCGCAACGGCGGCCGTGTGATCCTGTTCGGGATCCCGGCGCAGCCCGTCGAGCTGGACGTCGCCGAGGCGCTCATCTTCAAGAACCTCGACGTTTCGGCCGTCAGCGGACGGCAGGTGTGGGACACGTGGTACCGGACGCGCTGGCTGCTCGAGCACGGGGTCGTCGACCTGCGGCCGCTGATCACGGCAGAGCTCGGCCTCGACCGCTTCGAGGACGCGTTCGAGCTGCTCGGGAGCGGGAAGGCCTGCAAGATCGTGCTCCACCCCGGGCGCGCTCTTGTCGAGGCGGCAGCGTGACCGTGTTCTCGACCGAGGTCCGCGCAGAGCTCGACCGGTTGCGCGAGGCAGGCACCTACAAGCGCTTCAACGTCCTCGAGTCGCCGCAGGGGCCCGTCGTCCAGATGGTCGGCCGCGGCGAGGTGATCGTCCTCTCCTCCAACAACTACCTCGGTCTCGCAGACAACCCCGACGTCGTCGCCGCCGGCATCGAAGGGCTCGAGCGCTACGGCGCCGGCACGGCGTCGGTCCGGTTCATCTGCGGCACCTTCGCGCCCCACCACGAGCTCGAGCACGACCTCGCGGAGCTCTCCGCCACCGAGGCTGCGCTCACGTACGTCTCGTGCTGGAACGCGAACGAGGCTGCAATCCCGACGCTCGTCGACGAGCGGACCGTGATCGTCTCCGACGAGCTGAACCACGCCTCGATCATCGATGCCGTTCGCCTCGCCAGGCCGGAGCGGAAGCTCGTGTACCGCCATTCCGACATGGGGGAGCTGCAGGAGGCGCTCCGCTCGTGCGAGCGGGGGCAGCGGAAGCTGATCCTCACCGACGGCGTCTTCTCGATGGAGGGAGACCTCGCGAGGCTGCCCGACATCCTCGAGCTGGCCCGCGCCCACGACGCGGTCGTCCTCGTCGACGACTCGCACGGCGTCGGGGTCGTCGGCAAGACCGGGCGGGGCGTTGCCGAGCATTTCGGCGTGCTCGGCGAGGTGGACGTCCTGACGGGGACGCTCGGGAAGGCGCTCGGAGGCGCCGCCGGCGGCTACGTCGCCTCGTCGGAGGGGGTGTGCGACCTGCTTGCGCAGCGCTCCCGTCCACAGCTCTTCTCGAATGCGCTCCCGCCCACGGTGGCGTGCAGTGCACGTGCGGCGGTGAGAGTGCTGCGGGAGCGGCCGGAGCTCGTCGCGCGGCTCCGCGAGAACACCCTCTGGTTCCGCAAGGCCCTGCGGGAGGTGGGGTTCTCGCCGCTCGACGGGGAGGCGGCGATCATCCCCATCATCGTCGGCGAGACGGCGCAGGCGATCGCGCTGTCCGAGCGGCTGCTCGAGCGTGGCGTCTTCGTCACCGGCTTCGGCTACCCGGTCGTACCGGAGGGCACGGCTCGGATCCGCGTCCAGATGTCCGCGGCGCTCGAGCCGGCGCACCTCGAGCGGGCGCTCGAGGTGTTCGTCGAGGTCGGCCGCGAGGCGGGACTCCTCTCAGCCAAGTAACAGAGTGTTACTTGGCCCGGACGGCGGCCTCGAACGCCTCCCGCTCCTCGCCCGGCATGCCGTAGGTGTGCTGCTCCTCGGGGAAGGCTCCGCTACGAACCTCGTCGGCGTAGCGGCCGAGCGCCTCGACGATCGCCGCGCCGAGGTCGGCGTAGCGCTTGACGAACCGTGGCGCCTGGCCCTCGTAGTAGCCGAGCATGTCGTGCCAGACGAGCACCTGGCCGTCGCAGTCGGGGCCGGCGCCGATGCCGATCGTCGGCACGGTGAGCGCGGCCGTCACGGCCTTGGCCACCGCGGCCGGCACTGCCTCGAGCACGATCGCGAAGCAGCCCGCGTCCTGCAACGCCAGCGCGTCGGCGACCAGCTCCTGTGCGCGCTCGGCCGTCCGGCCCTGCGCCTTGAAGCCGCCGAGCACGGTTGCCGTCTGCGGCGTCAGCCCGACGTGTCCCATCACGGGAATCCCGGCACCGGCGATCGCGCGCGCCCGCGAGACGATCGTGCCGCCCCGCTCGAGCTTGACCGCGTCGGCACCGCCCTCCTTGACGAGGCGCACGGCGTTCGAGACGGCCTGCTCGTCGGAGGCCTCGTACGAGCCGAACGGCATGTCGGCGATCACCAGCGGCCGCTTCGCCCCGCGAGTGACCCACTGCGTCATGAAGAGGATCTCGTCGAGCGTGACGGCGACGGTCGACTCGCGCCCGTGCACGACCATGCCGGACGAGTCGCCTACGAGGACGAGGTCGACGCCGGCCGCGTCGGCGAGCCGGCCGCTCGGCGCGTCGTACGCGGTGACCATCACGATCTTCTCGCCGCGGCGTTTCATCCCGGCGAGCTCGGTCAGCGGCAGCTTGCCGGCCGTCCAGGACGCGTAGCGCGGGGGCGTGTCGCTCATGTGAGCTCTCCTTTCAGGAGGACGTTGTCGATGAGACGCGTGGAGCCCACGCGGGCCGCCGCGGCAAGCACGAGCGCGTGGTCGAGCTCGAGCAGGGAGACGTAGTCGACCTCGAGCCCGTTCAGCGCCCCACGCGCCGCTGCGACCGGGTCGCCGCCCTGCCGGTACTCCACCGCGCCGCGGTGGAGCGCCGCCGGCAGACCGAGCGCGCTCGTGCGCTCCTGCGGGGACAATCGTCCGTTTCGCGAGGAGAGCGCCAGACCGTCGGCGTCGCGCACGGTCGGGACGACGCGGATCTGGACCGGAACGTCGAGATCCCGGACGAGGCGCCGTACGACTGCGGTCTGCTGGGCGTCCTTCTGCCCGAAGTACGCCCTCTCCGGACGGACGAGATTGAACAGCTTGAGGCAGACGGTGGCGACGCCTCGGAAGTGGCCGGGGCGGGCGTCGCCCTCGAGCCCGCGGGCGGCCTCCTCGACCTCGACCCACGTCTGGAAGCCGGGCGGGTAGAGCTCGTCCGGGCCGGGCGCGAAGACGAGCTCGACACCCGCCTGCTCGGCGATGCGAAGGTCGCGCGCCTCGTCGCGCGGATAGGCGGCGAGGTCGGAGGCGTCGTCGAACTGTGCCGGGTTGACGAAGAGCGAGACGACGACGGCGTCGTTCTCCGCGCGCGCCGCCTCGAACAGGGCGAGGTGGCCCCCGTGGAAGGCGCCCATCGTCGGCACGAGCCCGACCTCGCCGGCGAGCTCCTCCCGGGCGGCACGCAGCTCTGCGACCGTGCGGACGAGCCTCATGCGAGCGCCACCGTCGCCTCTGCGAGCGTCTCGTAGAGGTGCTCGAGCTCCGGTCGGGCCTCGCGGATCGCCGCCCGGTGCGCCTCGACGGTCGCCCAGTCGCCCCGCGCGATCGGTCCCGTCAGCTCGAATCCGTTCTCGATCGTCCCCCTCATCAGCGGCACGAGCGCCTCCCGCGGAGCACCGGCCGACTCGACGAGCAGCGCGGCCGCGCGCTGGAGCGCGACGAGGTAGTTGGACGCGAAGACGGCGCCGGCGTGGTAGAGGGTCCGCAGCGGGTCGGCCAGCTCGAACGGATGCAGGCCGAGTGTCTCGGCCAGGCGGCGAGCGACTGCCAGCGCCTCCGGGGTCTCGCCCGAGACGGCCGCCCAGGCGCCGTCGAGCTGCGTCGCGAGCCGCTCCGGGTCGCGCCCCTCCGGGCGCATGAACGTCTGCAGCGGGTGGACGGACAAGCGCCGCTCGTGCGGGTCGAGGGCCGACAGGGGCGTCGCGCCGCTGACGTGAGCGATCCACGGGCCCGCAGGCACTGTCCGGGCGACGTCGGCGACCGCCCGGTCCGGGACGCAGAGAAGGACGAGGTCGGGCGAGTCGGCGCCGACGACCAGCCCCCGCTGCCGCAGGCGGGCCGCGACAGCCGAGCCGACGCGGCCCGAGCCGATGACGTGGATTCGATCGATCACAGCGGGCTCCAGCTCCTAGCGGATGCCGGGCAACCATCAGTCTAGACGCGCACGGCGCTCGCGTGCGAACGCGTCCAGCACAGGCGTAAGAACGGATCCCGAGGCAACTCGCGAGCGGCCGTCGAAACGGGCATCCTGCGGATGTGGTCGATGCTTCGCAGGCGCGCATCCGGCTGCTCGGCGGCTTCGCCGCAGCGGTGGGCGGTGCCGACGTGCCCGACGGAGCCTGGCGCCTCCGCAAGGCGAGGGAGCTGGTGAAGCTGCTCGGGCTCGCGGACGGGCACCGCGCTGCATCGCGAGCAGGCGATCGACGTCCTCTGGCCCGAGCACGACCCGGCCTCGGGCGCGAACAACCTGAACCAGGCCGTACACGCCGCGCGGCGGGCGCTCGGGGCGAACGCGATCGTCGTCCGTGACGGCCTGGTCACGCTCGACGCCGTCGTTGACGTGGACGCGTTCCAGGCGGCCGCGGCCGACGCTCGACGAGGTGGCACGGCCCAGGCATACGAGCGCGCCCTCGCTCTCTACACGGGCGAGCTGCTCCCCGAGAACCGGTACGACGACTGGGTGTCGATCGAGCGGGAACGACTCGCGGAGGTTCGGGTCGTGCTCGAGCGCGAGCTCGAGGGGCGGGCGAGGGAGCGGACGGCGAGACGTCGGCTCCCCCTCGAGACGAGCACGTTCGTCGGTCGCGAGCACGAGCTCGTCGAGCTGCGCACGCTGCTCCGGCGCACGCGGGCGCTGACCCTCACCGGCACCGGCGGTGCGGGCAAGACGCGTCTGGCGCTCGAGCTCGCCCGCGCCTCCGAGGCCGACTTCGCGGACGGCGTCGTGCTCGTGGAGCTCGACGCGCTCGTCGACGGTGGGCTCGTGGCCGACGCGGTCGCAGAGGCGCTCGACCTGCGCGCGCTCGCAGGCGGGGAGGTCCTCGACGCACTCGTCGAGGAGCTCGCGCCGACCGAGCTGCTGCTCGTTCTCGACAACTGCGAGCACGTGCTCGCCGGGAGCGCGATCGTCGTCGCCGCGCTCCTGCGCGCCGCGCCGCGCCTGGTGATCCTCGCCACGAGCCGCGAGCCGCTCCGGGTGCCGGGCGAGGTCATCTTCCGGGTGCCGTCGCTTGCGATCCCCGATCCCGACGCCGAGACGGCCCCCGAGCAGCTGCTGCGCTACGAGGCGGTCAGGCTGTTCGTGGAGCGGGCGGCGGCCGTCGCTCCGGGGTTCGAGCTCGATTCCCGGACGGCGCCCGCCGTCGCCCGCATCTGCCACCGGTTGGACGGGCTCCCGCTCGCGCTCGAGCTCGCCGCCGCGCGGATCGACGCGCTTGCGCCTGCCGCCCTCGCGGAGCGGCTCGACGACCGCTTTCGTCTGCTCCGGGCGGGCAGTCGCCCGGCGCCGACACGGCAGCAGACGCTCGAGGCGACCCTCCAGTGGAGCCACGACCTGCTGGCTCCGCAGGAGGCGACGCTCTTCCGGCGGCTGGCGGTCTTCTCCGGCGGGTTCGGCCTGGACGCGGTCGAGGAGGTCGGTGCCGGCGACGATCTCGGACGGCTCGAGATCGCAGACGCGCTGGCGCGGTCTGGTCGAGAAGTCGCTCGTGGGCGTCGAGGACCGGGCCGGAGGCCGCCGCTACCGGCTCCTCGAGACGATCCGGGCGTACGCGACGCGCGCGGCTGGGGGAGGCCGGCGAGCGCGAGGCGGTGGAGCTCCGGCACGCCCGCTGGTTGACGAGTCTCGTCGAACGGCAGGACATGCTGCTCTCCGGGCTCGAGCCCGAGCAGGGCAACCTTCGGGCCGCCCTCGAGACGCTTCTCCGGCTCGAGACCTCGGAAGCGCTTCGCTCTCTGCGCCCGCGTCTGGCCCTTCTGGCTGCGGCGAATCGAGCTCGCCGAGGCCCGGCGCTGGCTCGGCGAGGCGCTCGAACGGGCGCCGGAGGCGTCGGCGGATCGCGTTCGGGCGCTGCTCGGACACGCTGCGATCGAGTTCCGCGCAGGCGACGGCGGGTTCGGGATCGACAAGGCGGCGGAGGCGCTCGAGCTCGCCCTCGCGCTCGACGATCCGGCGCTCGAGTGGCGCGCCGTGCACTTCCGGGGCGGTGTCGCCATCGGCTACGACGACGGGGTCACCGCTGCGCGCGACTACGCCGAGGCGCTTGCGCTCGCCGAGGCGACACGGCCTCGCCGCCGCCGAGGCGGTCAGCGTCTACTCGCTCGGCGTCGCGGCCTGGGTCGCCGGTGACCGGGACGAGGCCGAGGGGCGGCTGGCGGAGAGCGCCGAGCTGTTCTCCCGGATCGGCGACTCCTCCGAGACCGTTCCGGCGCTCGTCAACCTGGCCGAGGTCACGCTCCGCGACCGCGGCGCGCCCGGTGTGCGCCTCGTCTTCGAGGAGACGCTGCAGCCGTTCGCGGACATCCCGTGCCGGCTGGCGGAGGGCTATGTGCGGCTGAACTGGGCCAGCGTCGCCCGCTCGACCGGCGACGTCCCCCGCGCACGAGGGCTCCTCGAGGAAGCGCTCGCGCACTTCGAGCAGAGCGCCAGCGAGCGCGGGCGCGCCGACGCGTGGGCGAGGCTCGCACACCTCGATCTCTCCGAACGGCGGCCGAAGGAGGCTGCCGACCTCTTCGAGCGGGCCCGGGCGGTCCGGAGCGATCTCGGTGACCGCCGCGGCGTCGGCCTTGCGCTCGTCGGGCTCGGCGCGGCGGCGATCCAGGCCGGCGAGCATGCACGGGCGGCCCGGCTCCTGCAGGAGGCCGCGGACACCTTTCGCCGTGCGGGCGACCGGTGGGGGCTCGTGTCGACGCTGTGGCGGACGGCCGAGCTGGAGGTCGCGCGCGACCGGCCCGCGGCTGCCGAGGAGCGCCTCGAGGAGGCGTTGCGCGTCGTCGACGAGACGCGTCGCGTGCGCTGGCAGGCCGTGACGCGCGCCAACCTCGCGGAGTCCGTCCTGCTGCGCGGCGACGTCGAGCGTGGTCGCGAGTTGCTCGAGCAGGCGCTCGCCGGGTTCGAGGAGCACGGCGACGAGCTTGCCGCGGCGCCTGTTCGCGAGCGCCTCGCCGCCGTCGCAAAGCGTCCGCAAAGGGGAGGCAAAGACGGGGCCGCTAGAACGAGCGCGACACGCTCCACGAGAAGGAGGGAACGATGACGCAGATGCTCGCACCGGTGCTCGGCGAGGCGACCGTCCAGGAGTTGCGGGACGCGATTCGCGGCGAGGTCCTGCTGCCGGGCGACCAGGGCTACGACGAGGCGAAGCGGGTCTGGAACGGCGCCCACGACGGCACGATGCCGGGCATGGTCGTTCGCTGCAGCGGCGCGGCCGACGTCGTCGCTGCGCTCGGCTTCGCGCGCAGCAACGACCTGACGATCGCCGTCCGCGGCGGCGGCCACAGCGTTGCCGGGCTCTCGACGTGCGACGGCGGGATGGTGATCGACCTCTCGGCGACTCCGGGCCGTGCACGTCGACCCGGTCGCAGCGCGGGCGGTGGTCGGCCCGGGGGCGACGTGGGGAGACGTCGACCACGAGACGCAGGCGTTCGGGCTCGGCGTCACGGGAGGCCTCGTCTCCACGACGGGCGTCGCCGGCTTCACGCTCGGCGGCGGTATCGGCTGGCTGATGCGGGCGCACGGGCTCGCCTGCGACAACCTCGTGGGCGCCGACGTCGTCACGGCCGACGGCCGGCTCCTGCACGCGAGCGGCAGCGAGAACGAGGACCTGTTCTGGGGCCTGCGCGGCGGCGGCGGCAACTTCGGGATCGTCACCTCGTTCGAGTTCGCACTGCATCCGGTCGGCCCGACCGTCTACGCGGGACCGCTCTTCCTGCCCGGAGACGCGGCAGGCGACGTCCTGCGCTTCTTCCGTGACTGGGCGCCCGCGAACGTGCCCGACGCACTCACCACCGCGGTGAGCCTCGCGACCGCGCCGCCCCTGCCGGTGATCCCCGAGGAGTGGCACGGCAAGAAGGTCGCGATCGTCATCGCCGTGTGCGCGGGGCCCGTCGAGGACGGCGAGAGGTTGTGTCGAGACCTGCGGACGATCGCCGAGCCGGTGGCCGACCTCATCCATCCGATGCCGTACACGTTCATCCAGTCGCTGCTCGATCCGCTCTGGCCGAAGGGGATCCACGCGTACTTCAAGGCCTGCAACCTCGCGGGGATCGGCGACGAGACGCTGGACGCGCTCGTCGACCTGCACCAGAACGCTCCGGGGCCGCAGTGCGAGATCCACGTCCACCAGATGGGAGGAGCGGTCGCGCGTGTCGGACAGGCCGACTACGGCGTTCTCCGAGCGCTCGATGCCGTTCGTCCTCAACGCGGTGACCGGCTGCCAGGAGCCCGAGCAGGCCGAGGCGCACGCGGAGTGGTCGCGGGCGGTGATCGCCGCGGCGCAGGGCGACGCCACCGGTCGCGCCTACGTCAACTTCCTGAGCGACGACCGGCGCAGCGGAGTCGGCCTACGGCGCAGAGACGTACCGCCGGCTCGTGGCGCTGAAGGACGCCTACGACCCGACGAACGTCTTCCGGCTGAACCAGAACGTCGAGCCGACCGCCTGAGCGGGCGGAGAGCGCGGCCGGGCGCAGGAGTCCCGGCCGCGCTCCGGCTCTCAGGCGGCGACCGCGACGGCCTCGGCCTGACGGGCAGGTCGGCGCGGCTCGCCGCCCTGGCGGACGAGCCCGACGCTCGCGCAGACGAACCACAGGAGCGTGAGCACGAACGGCAGGAACCCGGGGCCGTTCGCCACCATGGTCGCGAGGATCCCGAGCGGCCCGAGGACGGCGGCGGAGACGCGATCGGCCGCGAGAGGGCTCCTGTCCGGAAGGCGACGACGGCGACCGCGCCGAGCATGAGCCCGTCGAGCGCCCAGGTCGTCACGAACGCGAAGCCGTTCACGTCGAGCAGCGCGGTCGCGACCTGCGGCGTCCAGCCGTCGCGGACGCGCCAGTAGACGGCGAGCGCCGGAGCGATCGACGCGAGCTTGACGATCCCCGACGCGAGCCCGGCGTCCACGCGATCGCCGGGAAGGGGCTCTCCTCGTCGGCGAGTCGGAGAACGTTCCAGAGGGTCGCGACGAAGACGAGGAACGCGAGCAGCCCCGCGCCCTCGAGGAACAACGAGGCCCAGTCCCCGAACGTCGGCGCTCCGAGCCTCGCGAGGGCCGCCGCGTGCGCCGCGCGCGAGTCGGTGACGTCGAGGCCTTTCCGGCTGCCTCCGAGCACGTCGTTGCCGACCACGACGAGCACGACGTAGGCGGCGCCGCTCGCCGCCGCGAGCCTGGCCGAAATGCGGTTCATGCGGTTCCTCCTCACTCGTTGACGGCACGGACGCTAGGCCGGAGCCGGTGCCCGGTCTTCGGCCGCGACGGCGAAGAGGGCTCCCTCCGTGGGCGGAAATCGACTCGCGTCCGCTCCGCCTCGGGGCGGATGCGTGGGCTCGGTCCTCGCGGTAGCGTCCCACCATGCGCAGCGCAGTCACACGTTCCGTGATCGACCTCGGCCTGCCGCTCGGGTTGCTCGTGCTCGGCGTCGTCGAGATCACGGCGACCTCGTCCCCGGGCGATTACCCGTCGCCCGCCTGGGCTCATCTGGTCATGCTGGCCGCGATCTGCGCGACGCTCGTCTTCCGCCGCCGGTGGCCGACCGCGGTGCTCGTCGCGACCGGCGCCCTCGGCACGGTCTGGATCTGGACGCTCTACGACCCGACGCACCAGCAGGGGCCGCTCGAGGGCTTCCTCGCGGGCCTGCTCGCCTTCTACGCGCTCGGCGCCTATGCGGAACGGCGGGGCGTGCTGATCGCGATTCCGTTCGTCGTGCTCGGGCTCGTCGGCGACGTCGTCGCCCTCGCGCTCGGCCGCTCGCCCGGGAACTCGCTCCCGTCCTGGATCTTCTACGGCGTGATCTTCGCGTTCGGCCGCGTCCTGCGCTCGCGGCTCGGGCTCGCCCGTGCGCTCGCCGAGCGAGCCGCGCAGCTCGAGGTCGAACGGGAGGAGAAGGCGCGGCGGGCCGTGCTCGAGGAGCGGGCGCGCATCGCGCGCGAGCTCCACGACGTGATCTCGCACGCGGTCAGCATGATGGTCGTCCAGGCGTCGGCGGAGCGCCGCGCCCTCGGGGAGGAGCTCGAGACGACGCGGGACACCCTGGCGACGATCGAGCGCGCCGGACGCGAGGCGCTCGTCGAGCTGCGCCGCCTTCTCGGCGTGCTGCGACACACGCGGGACGAGCCCTCGCTCGTGCCGCAGCCAGGGCTGGCGGAGCTCGGAGCGCTCGTGGCCGAAGCGCGCGAGGCCGGCCTCGAAGCGACGCTCTCCGTCGATGGCGAGCTCGGACACCTGCCGGCAGGCGTCGACCTCTCCGCCTACCGGATCGTCCAGGAAGCGCTGACGAACGTGCTGAAGCACGCCGCCGCATCGCAGGTCGCCGTCTCGGTACGGCGCGACGGGAACAGCCTCGAGCTCGAGGTGAGCGACGACGGGCGCGGCGGCGACTCCCGGGAAGGGGGGCACGGCCTGATCGGGATGGGCGAGCGGGCGGCGCTGTACGGCGGCAGCCTCGACGCAGGCCCCGTCGCCGCCGGCGGCTGGCGCGTCAGGGCACGCCTACCGCTCGAGGAGGGGGTCGCGGTGTCGGTCGCGTGAGCGTGCCTGCTCGGGACGCGTCGTGGTGTCGGACACGCCGAAGGGGCGCGGCGTGAGCCCGAGGAGCATCCGCGTGCTCGTCGTCGACGACCAGGCCCTGGTGCGTGCCGGGTTCCGCCGGCTGCTCGAGCTCGAGGACGGCATCGAGGTCGTGGCGGAGGCTGGCGACGGCGCCGAGGCGGTCGAGCAGGCGACCCTGTTCAGTCCCGACGTCGTGCTGATGGACATCCGCATGCCGAAGCTCGACGGGATCGCCGCGACGAGGAGGCTGCTCGCCCGAGGGCGCGGGCCGCGTGTCCTCATCCTCACGACGTTCGACCTCGACGAATACGTCTTCGACGCGCTGAAGGCGGGCGCGAGCGGCTTCCTGCTGAAGGATTCGCCGCCGGACCAGCTCGTCGCCGCCGTGCGCGTGGTCGCGGCGGGCGACGCGCTGCTCGCACCGCCGATCACGCGCCGCCTGATAGAGGAGTTCGCGCGCCGCCCGACGCCGCGCGGACGGCCGCCCGAGCTGGAGGAGCTGACCGCGCGCGAGCTCGAGGTGCTGCGGCTCGTCGCGGCCGGCCTCACGAACGGCGAGATCGCAGCGCACCTGGTTCTGGGCGAGTCCACCGTGAAGACGCACGTCGGCAACCTGCTCATGAAGCTCGCCCTGCGCGACCGCGTGCAGGCGGTCGTCCTCGCGTACGAGTCGGGGCTCGTGCAGCCCGGCGAGGCCGCCGCCGCTCCGTAGCGCGCCGTCGGTGGATCGGGGCGCGCGCGGATGAAGGACGCGTCCCGCGAGGTGGACGCTTCGAGCGATGTCCATCAACGTGTGGACCGTCACGGTCGCGGCTGCGTTCACGGCGCTCGCGACCGGGCTCGGCGCGCTTCCGTTCGCCGTCTTCCGGGCAGGGATGCCCAGAAGCTGGCTTGGCGTCTCCAACGCGGTCGCGTCCGGGTTCATGCTCGCCGCCAGCGTGGGCCTCGTCTGGCAGGGGGTCGACCTCGGCCCGGCCCGCGTGGTGCTCGGAGCGGTGGCAGGCGGTGTGTTCATCTGGGTCTTCCGGCGCCTGATCGGCGAGCGCGAGGGGCTCGCGCTTGGCCGGCTCGCCGGTGCCGACGCCCTGAAGGCGCTCGTGATCGTGGCGGTGATGACCGTTCACTCGGCCGCCGAAGGCGTCGGTGTCGGGGTCTCCTACGGCGGAGGGGAGCGCCTCGGCCTGCTGATCACGATCGCGATCGCGGCCCACAACGTGCCGGAGGGGCTCGCGATCAGCCTCGTGCTGGTGCCGCGCGGGGCAAGCGTCCGCTCGGCGGCGTGGTGGAGCGTCTTCTCGAGCCTGCCGCAGCCGCTGATCGCTCCCCTCGCGTACCTGTTCGTCGAGGCGTTCAAGCCTCTGCTCCCGGCCGGGCTCGGCTTCGCGGCGGGAGCGATGCTGTGGATGGTCTGGTCGGAGCTCCTCCCGGAGGCGGTCGCCGACGCGTCGCGGCGGGCGCTCGTGCTCGCCGGCGGGATCTCGTTCGCCGTGATGCTCGGCGCGCAGGTGCTTCTCTTCGAGATGTAGTCGCGTGGGGGAGGTGTAGACCCGTCACGACCCGACGTCGCGGGGCAGGAGGGGCCGGAGCCAGTACACTCAGCTCGATGCCGATCTACGAGTACGTCTGCATGGAGTGCGAGTCGCATTTCGAGGAGCTCGTCCGCGGCGAGGAGCAGGTCGCCTGTCCGGACTGCTCGTCGGCCAAGGTGTCCCGCCAGTTCTCCACGTTCGCCGTCCACGGCGTTGCGAAGCCGTCCGGCGTCGGTGGAGGCGGGGGATGCTGCGGCGGCTCCTGCGGCTGCGGTCACTGAGGTTCGGACCGTGCCGGAGGGGGAGCACGGCGAGCAGCTGACGCACGCCGAGAAGGAGCAGCTCGAGCAGGAGCTGGCGGAGCTGGAAGGGCCGCGCCGGCGGGCTGTCGTCGACGCGATCGCGACCGCTCGGGGCCACGGCGACCTTTCCGAGAACTTCGAGTACCACGCGGCGAAGAACGAGCAGGGTCTGCTCGAGCGCCGGATCACCATCCTCAGGTCGCGGCTGCACCACGCGACCGTGATCGACGAGGCGGCCGCGGCGGCCAGCGGCGTCGTCACCGTCGGCTCGAAGGTCGAGCTCGAACGGGAAGACGGCGAGCGGATGGAGCTCGAGATCTCCAGCGTCGGCGGTGTCTCGCCCGATTCGCCCGTCGGTCGGGCGCTCCTCGGGCGCTCGGAGGGAGACGAGATCGAGGTGGACGCTCCGCGGGGCGCCTGGCGCGCCCGCGTCGTGTCCGTCGGGCGGTCGTCGTAGACTCGGCCTCCATGAGCGTAGGCTCGATGGAGCTCAGCACCGGCGTAGGCTCGACGGAGCCGGCCGGAAGCGCAGGTGCCGGCTCCGCCGGTACCCGAGCAGGCAGGGAGCGGAGGCACCGGCTCGGCCGGTGCCGGTAGCGGGGATGAGCGCCATGTCGGTCGAGCACGACGAGCTCGCCGCCTATGCGGCCTCGGTGGCCGGCTGCACGCGCTGCCGGCTCGCGCAGGGCCGCACCCAGGTCGTGTTCGGCTCGGGCAGCCCGCAGGCTCGCCTCATGTTCGTCGGTGAGGCACCCGGCTTCCACGAGGACAAGCAGGGTGTCCCGTTCGTCGGCCAGGCGGGGAAGCTGCTCGAGCGGCTGCTCGGACAGATCGGCCTCCGCCGCGACGACGTCTACATCGCGAACGTCCTCAAGTGCAGGCCCCCCGGCAACCGCGACCCGCAGCCGGACGAGATCGAGGCGTGCGAGCCGCATCTCTTCCGTCAGATCGAGCTGATCGAGCCGGTGGTGATCGCCACGCTCGGCAACTTCGCGACGAAGCTCCTCTCCGGTCGCCCGCTCGGGATCACCCGCGTGCACGGCCAGGAGCAGCGGCTCACGATCGCCGGCCGGAGCGTCCTGCTCTATCCGCTCTACCATCCGGCCGCCGCGCTCTACACCCCCGCCATGCTGAAGGTGCTCGAGTCCGACTTCGCACGGCTGCCGGCGCTGCTGGAGCAGGACACGGCGCCGGTTGCGGCGGCGGTTCCCGCCCCGGAGCCGCAGCCGCTCGAGGCCGTCTCGGCGCCTGCCGAGCAGCTCGGGCTCTTCTAGCGCTCCGACGCTCCCCCGACTGCGATCTCGCCTCTCGACGATGGTGCGCGTACCGGTGGGAGGGCACTACTAGGCTTGGCGCATGACCGCGGTGCTCGCGAGCTCCCCGGACGAGACCGAAGCGCTCGCCGCCGGCCTCGCGCGGCGGCTCGCCGTCGGCGACGTCGTCTCCGTGTCGGGTGAGCTCGGCTCCGGCAAGACGACGTTCGTGCGCGGCGCGTGCTCGGCGCTCGGCGTCCGGGAGCGCGTGACGAGCCCGACGTACACGATCGGCCACCGGTACCACGGCGACGGCGTCGAGGTGTCGCACCTCGACCTCTACCGGTTTCAGGGTGTCTCCGCCGCGGAATGGGGCGACCTCGAGCCGTACTTCGACGGGGCGATCGTGTTCGTGGAGTGGCCCGAGGCCGGCGTCGGCGTCCTCCCGCGTTCACGCTTCCTCGTCCATTTGCGGCATGCTGGCACGGCCAGATCGGTGGCGATCGACGAGTGCTGAGCAGCGTGTGCTAATCCTGGCGTTCGACACGGCGACGGAGGCGGCGACGAGCGCGCTCGTCGACGACGGCGAGGTGCTCGCCGAACGAGTCTCGCGCGCACAGACGCTGCTGGAGGACGTGGACGCGCTGCTGCGCCAGGGGGGAGCGCATCCGCGCGATCTCGACGCCCTCGCAGTCGGCACCGGGCCGGGCAGCTTCACCGGCCTGCGAATCGGGCTGGCCGTCGCACGGGGTCTCGCGCTCTCTCTCGGCCTGCCGGGCTCCGGCGTCTCGACGCTCGACGCGCTCGCGGCGGGCGCGCCGGGCGCGCTGCCCGTCGTGGACGCGCGGCGGCGTGAGGTGTTCGTGCTCCGTGCAGGCGCGCCGTCGGTGCTCGCGCCGTCGGAGCTCGAGGTCGCGCCGGGGACGGTGTGCGTCGGCAACGGCGCCCTCCGCTACCGGGGCCTGCTCGAGGAGAAGGGGGCCGTGGTGCCGCCGGACGACGACGAGCGTCATCTGCCGCGCGCCCGGTTCCATGCGGCGCTCGCCCCCGAGCCGGGCCCTGTCGACGCCGTCGAGCCACTCTACGTCCGCGCGCCCGACGCCGAGCGGAGCATCTCGTGACGACGATCGAGCTTCGGCGTCTCGGCCTCGCCGACCTGCGCGAGATCGAGGAGATCGAACGGCGCTCCTACGCGACCCCGTGGTCGCGCTCGATGTTCGCGAGCGAGCTGGCGAAGCCGAGCTCGATCTGTGTCGGCGCGTTCGAGGCGGAAGGCGAGAGCGGCCGGCTCTGCGGCTACCTGATCGTCTCCCGCTACGTCGACGCGTGGCACGTGATGAACGTCGCGGTCGATCCTGGCCACCGCGGCAGAGGGATCGCGACGATGCTGCTCGAGCGCCTGTTCGAGATCACCGCCGAGGACGAGCGGCGCGGCTACACCCTCGAGGTCAGGGTCTCGAACGCGACGGCGATCCACCTCTACGAGCGCCTGGGCTTCCAGGCGCGGGGCATCCGGCGCGGCTACTACACCGACAACCGCGAGGACGCCCTGATCATGTGGAAGGATCCGGTCCTTCGCGGCGGAACCGCGAAGGACTAAGGAGGCGGCGTCCCGTGGAGCGCCTCCCAGAGCGCGCGGATCCGGTGTGGGCCGAAGCCGCGAACCTCGCCCCATTCGTCCGGGCCGGTGTTGACAACTGCCGAGACGCTCCCGAACGCCCGCAGCAGGGCCCCTGCGGTGACAGTGGAGATGCCGGGGACTGCGGCCAGCATTGCGGCAGGGACGTCGTTCCGCGTCGGACTCTTCGGGATCTGCGCAAAGCGAGGACGGTCGCGTCGCGCCACGCCTTGCGCCCGAACCGCGAGCCGGAGCAACCACGCGGCGGACTCTGCCGTGTCGTTCGAGCGCAACACGACGACACCCTGCTCGCTGGTGGCCAGACAAGCGCCTCGTATCGCCGCGCCGTCGACCGGCCCGCGGTCGAGCCGATATCCCTCGATGAGGAGGACCGGCCAGCGCGAGCCACGTCTGAGTCGACCGATCTGAGACCAGTAGCGTCCAGTCACGATCGTGAGATGGAGGTCACGTACGGATTTCCGCTCGACGAGAATGCCGCCGCCGACGTCGTAGTCGCCGACCGCCAGACGCTCTCGACGCACCCGGGCGCCGAGCGACGCCAGGGATTCCGGTACACCCGAGGGCCACTCGCGAGCGTCAGCGGCCACCGGCACTCGCACCGTCATCCAGAAAGCGTAGGCGCAGATCTGCGCCGCCTCTTTAGCGCTTTCGCGACAGCGAAAGCGCATTGATCCTCGGCATCGAGACCTCCTGCGACGAGACTGCGGCGGCGGTCGTCACGGCGAACGGCGAGATCCTCGCCAACGTCGTGTCCTCGCAGGCGGAGCTCCATGCTCGCTTCGGCGGCGTCGTCCCGGAGGTCGCCTCGCGACGCCATCTCGAGCTGATCGCCCCGGTCGTCCGCGAGGCGCTGGCCGGGGCCGGGACGACGCTCGACGACGTCGACCGTGTCGCGGTCACGCAGGGCCCCGGGCTGATCGGCGCGCTCCTCGTGGGGCTCGCGGCCGCGAAGGCGATCGCCTGGTCGCGGCGCCTGCCGCTCGTCCCGGTCGACCATCTCGACGGCCACGTGGCCTCGCTCTACCTCGAGCCGGACCCGCTCGAGCCGCCCTTCCTCTGCCTGCTCGCGAGCGGCGGCCACACGATGCTGCTCGACGTGCGGAGCCATCGCGAGCAGACGCAGCTCGGGACGACGCTCGACGACGCCGCCGGCGAGGCCTTCGACAAGGGCGCGCGCCTGCTCGGTCTCGGCTACCCGGGCGGCAGCGCGCTCGACCGCCTGGCCCGCCACGGCGACCCGGAGGCGTATGCCTTCCCCGTCGCGCGCGTCCCCGGGCTCGACTTCTCCTTTTCCGGACTGAAGACGGCGCTGCTCTACGCCGTCCGCGAGTTGACGCCCGCCGAGCTGGAGCGCCGTCGCGCCGATCTCGCCGCCTCGTATCAGCGCGCGATCGTGCGGGCCCTCGTCGGCCGTGCGCGGGAGGCGGCGGAGCGCACGGGGCGGGAGCGGCTCGCCGTTGTCGGCGGGGTCGCGGCCAACTCCGAGCTCCGGGCCGCGCTCCCGGACGCCGCGCAGGCTCCGCTCCCCCTCTGTACCGACAACGCGGCGATGATCGCGGGCGCCGCGCGCTTTGCCGATCCCGTCGCATACCCGGGCTATCTCGGTCTCGATGCGTACCCCACCCGCTGATCCTCGATCCCCGTAGAGGGAGGCAGGCCAAGTCGGAGGAAACTACGGTTTCGGCGGCGGGAGGCGGGCGTATACTCGCCGCGTCCATGGGATATTCCCTTTGTTTGCTCGGGAAAAGGAGCAGACTGTGACAACAGTCGACGTATCGACCTCGCATCTCCGGGAGAACCCGTTCGAGCTTGCCCGCGCGCAGCTTCACCGCGTGGCGACCATGTTCCAGATCGACCCCAACCTCGTCGAGGTGCTGGGGCGCTGCAAGAAGTCCGTCGAAGTGTCGATCCCCGTCAGGATGGACGACGGGACGACGCAGGTGTTCAGCGGCTACCGGGTGACCCACAACGTCGCCCGCGGGCCGTCGAAGGGGGGCATCCGCTACCACCCCGACGTCACCCTCGACGAGGTCAAGGCCCTCGCCATGTGGATGACGTGGAAATGCGCGCTGATGGGGATCCCGTTCGGCGGCGCGAAGGGCGGGGTGGTCTGCAACCCGAAGACGATGTCGCGCGGCGAGCTCGAGCGCATGACCCGCCGCTTCACGAGCGAGATCATCAACGAGATCGGCCCCGAGAAGGACATCCCCGCCCCGGACGTCGGCACCGACGGCTCGGTGATGGCGTGGATCTTCGACACGTTCTCGATGAACAAGGGCCACTCGGTGCTCGGCGTCGTGACCGGGAAGCCGCTGACGATCGGCGGCTCGCTCGGCCGCGAGGAGGCGACCGCACGCGGCGGCCTCTTCTGCATCCGCGACGCCGTCGCGAAGCAGGATCGCTCGATCGCCGGTCTCAAGGTGGCGGTGCAGGGCTTCGGCAACGTGGGCAGCTTCCTCGCGAAGTTCCTGCACGAGGAGGGCGCGATCGTGGTCGCGGTCTCGGACTCGACGACCGCGCTCTACAACCCGAAGGGAATCGACGTCCCGGCCGCGTTCGCGCACAAGCGCGAGCACCACACGCTCGCCGGGCTCAAGGACGCCGACGCGATGACGAACGAGGAGCTGCTGACGGTCGACTGCGACATCCTCGCCCCGTGTGCGCTGGAGCAGGTGATCACCGAGCAGAACGCGGACAAGGTGAAGGCGTCGATCATCTGCGAAGGCGCCAACGGGCCGGTCACGCCGTCGGCGGACGAGATCCTCGAGGATCGCGGGATCCTGATCCTGCCCGACGTGCTCGCGAACGCGGGCGGCGTCGTCGTCTCCTACTTCGAGTGGGTGCAGGGCCTCCAGGAGTACTTCTGGAAGGAGGTCGAGGTGAACGCGAAGCTGAACGACATCGTGAGCCGCGCGTTCGACGAGACGTGGGAGACCGCGCAGAGCCGGAACCTCCCGATGCGCGTCGCCGCCTACGGCCTCGCCGTGCAGCGCGTCGCCGAGGCGACCGTCACCCGCGGCATCTATCCGTAGTTGCTCGAGCGGCCGGCGCCGATGGCGCCGGCCCGCTCTGTTCCCTGCGCACCGCTTCGCGGCCCGCGGGCTTCGCCCGTGGACCGCTGTGCTTTCCTGCTCGAGAACCTTGACCCAGGGCGTCTGTGTGCCCGCGCATGTCGGGCGCGGCGGCGCCTCGCGTTGCAGGCTCTCGTCGTCCGCGCCGCCACGCTTTGGTGACGGTGTCTGGGCATGCCCTAGGCTTCGCCGGTGCCTGCACCCCGGAAGACCGTCGTCGTCTATCACGCGAGCGGCTGCCACCTCTGCGGGCGCGCGCTCGAGCAGGTGCGCGCGCTCCGCGACGAGCTCGGCTTCGACCTGCGCGAGGTGCTGATCGACGAGGACGCGGAGCTCGAACGGGAGTACCGGGAGTGGATCCCCGTCGTCGAGATCGACGGCCGTCGCCGCTTCACCTACTACGTCCAGGAGGACGCGTTCCGGCGAGCCGTCCTCGACGCGACCCCCGAGGGGTAGACCACCGCCCGCCCTACACGGGCGAAACCATGTTTCCCACGGCCCCCGTCTTCTGCGCTCGCCGGGGAGCGTGTTGGTGTGCGCTGCGGGGAGAGCGCGGTCTCCCCTTCGCGCGGCGGAAGGCTTCGGACACCGAGAGGGGTAAACCGTCGCTCGCCTCGATCCTCCAGAGCCGGAGGCCAACCAGATGCGTCAGCGACGTTGGCCGCAGGCGGATCCACCTCGGCGGGGACGCCCGTAGGGCGCCACCGCCGACGCAGCGCCCCGCTCAGCCCTGCGTCGTTCTGGGAGAAACCCACGGTCGCGCGCGCAGGGGAGACCGCGCTCTCCCCGGAGCGCTCCCCCACGCGATACCCGGCGAGCGAAGAAGGAGGGGGCTCGTGGGGGAACCAGGGGTTCCCCCACGGAGGGGTTGCACAAGCGCGGCGGTCGTCCGTCTTGCTACAACAGGCGACGCTGTTACAAGCTCGACGATCGGAGGACGTGTGGCGGATCGCTTGACCGTTGGTGTCGCTGCCCGCCTGTCCCGGTACCTCCAGGTGCTGACGCAGGCACGGAAGATGGGCAAGGCCCGGATCTCCTCCCAGGAGATCGCCGAGTACACGAACATCAACGCGACGCAGATCCGGCGCGACCTCTCCACCTTCGGCAAGTTCGGCAAGCGCGGCGTCGGCTACGCCATCGACTCGCTGCTGGACGAGATCCGCAAGATCCTGCGCACGCAGGGGCAGCACAACATCGCCCTCGTCGGCGCCGGCCGCCTCGGCCAGGCGATCGCCTCCTCGCCGATCTTCGCCGAGCACGGCATCAACATCGCTGCCGTCGTGGACGGCGACCCGGCCAAGGTCGGCGCGCCGATCGGCAACGTCGAGGTGGAGCCGTACGACCGGCTCGGCGATCTCGTGCGCGAGAAGAACATCGTCGTCGGCGTCCTTGCCGTCCCCGCGCAGGCGTCGCAGCAGGCAGCCGACGACCTCGTCGCCGCCGGCGTCAAGATCATCTTCAACTACTCCGAGGCGCTGCTCGAGACGCCCTCCGACGTGGCGGTGTACACGTCGAACCCGGCGGTCGAGCTGCTCTACGCCCTCTACTTCCACCTCACATGACGGAAGCACCGTCGGCCTTCGTCGGCGAAGGGCCGCTCGGGTCCTCCGGACCGACCGTTTCCCGTCTCTCCTAGACGAGAATCCGCGTATGCGGATCCTCCTCTGGCACGGATACCTGCTCGGCGGCACCGGCTCGAACGTCTACACGCGGGCGCTCGCACGGGCCTGGAGCGGGGCCGGACACGACGTCACGGTCGTCTCCCAGGAACGACATCCCGAACGCCACGACGTCGGCACCGCGAAGGTGGTCGTGCCGGAGATCCCCGAGGGGCTGCTGCCGGTCTTCGTGCTCGACCGATACGAGGGGCTGGAGGCGCGTCTGCTGCAGGACTTCACTCCCGCGCAGCTCGACGCGTACGTCGAGGCGAACGCGGCAGCGCTGCGGGAGCGGCTCCCGGCCGACCTCGTCTTCGCGAACCACGTCCTGCTCGGCGGCGCCGTGGGGGCGGCCACCGGCGCCAGGTTCGCGGTCAAGGCGCACGGCTCCGAGCTCGAGTACTCGATGCGCGGGCGTCCCGAGCTCGAGCGCTGGGGAGCCGAGTGCCTCGAACGCGCCGACAACGTGTACGTCGGCTCCGAGCACATCCGCCGGGTGCTCGAGGACGTCGTCGGGCACGTCGACCGCGTCCACGTCGTGCCGCCCGGCGTCGATCTCGAGGACTTCCGGCCCGAGCCCCGCGGGCCGGCGCTCGAGAGGTTGCTCGCGGAGGTGCGGCTGGACCCGCCGAACCCGGGCAACGCCGAAGAGCGCCACCCCGACGAGGACAACGGCGCGCGACTCGCCGAGTTCTTCGCGGACGAGCGCCCGACCGTCGTCTATTTCGGGAAGCTGATCGAGAACAAGGGCGTCCACGTCCTCCTCGAGGCGCTGCGCGGGCTGGCTGCGCGGGCCGTCGTCGTCGGCTTCGGCGACTACCGGAAGCAGCTGGAGCGGCTCGCGCCGCCGGGGACGCTGTTCACGGGACCGCTCGAGCACCGGCATCTCGTCCACCTGCTGCCGCTCTGCGACATCGCCGTCGTCCCGTCGATCTTCCCCGAGGCGTTCGGGATGGTCGCCGCCGAGGCTGCCGCGGCCGGCGTCCCGCCGCTCGTCGCGGACCACTCCGGGCTCGCGGAGGTCGCAGCCGGGATCGCGGCGGAGTACGGCCCCGAGCACGCGCATCTCGTCGCCTTCCCGGGCGGCGACGCGGAGGCGCTGCGAGAACGGCTACGGGAGCTGCTCGCTCTCTCTGTCGAGCAGCGGCACGCGCTCGGGCTCGCCGCGCGCCGTGCGGTCGAGCAGCGCTGGAGCTGGGCGCGGGTCGCAGAGCGACTGCTGCAGTAGGCGCTTGCTCCCGCACGCGCGGGGTAGCCTTCCGGCCGTGGGCGACGAGCAGCGGGTGGGGTACGAGGAGATGCTCGAGCGGTCGCATGCCGCGTTCGAGGAGGTGCCGGACTTCACCGTCGCGGTCGAAGAGGAGTTCGCGCTCCTCGACCCGGTCGGGCTGGGCCTCGTGAACCGCTTCGAGGAGCTCCAGGCCGCCGCGCAGGACACCGAGCTGGAGCCGCACCTCGTCGGTGAGCTGATCGCCTCCGAGGCCGAGGTCCGCACGGGCCGCTGCGACACGTTCGCGGAGGCGGTCTCACGGCTCGGCGAGCGCCGCGTGCAGCTGCGCGCGCTCGCCGACTCGCTGGGGATCACGCTCTCGTCGATCGGCACGCATCCGTGGAGTCCCTGGCAGGAGCAGCGGATCATCGACACGCCGCACTACCGCCGGAACGACGAGATCCTCCGCTATGTCGTCTGGCGCAACAACACGTTCGGGCTTCACGTCCACGTCGGCGTCAACGGCCCGGACCGCGCGATCCGCGTCTGCGGCGCCCTCCGCAACTACCTGCCCGAGCTGCTCGCGCTCTCCGCCAGCTCCCCGTTCGTCGAGGGCGTGTTCACGCACCTCCACTCGGCGCGCACGGAGATCTTCACGCGGATGTTCCCGCGTTGCGGGATCCCGGACGCGTTCGGCGGTTGGGCGGAGTGGGAGGACTACGTCCGCTTCCTCTACCAGACGGGCTCCATCACCGAGCACACGCAGATCTGGTGGAGCGTCCGGGCCCACCTCGCCTTCCCGACGGTCGAGATCCGGATCTGCGACGCGCAGCCGGACCTCGGGGAGGCGCGCTCGCTCGCCGCGCTCTGCTACGCGCTGACGGCTCGCGTGGCGCGGGCTCTCGACGAAGGAGAGCCGCTGCCGGACTGGCCGCACCGCCTGCTCGAGGAGAACCTCTGGCGTGCGCTCCGCCACGGCCTGTCGGGCGAGCTGATCGACCTCGAGCGACGCGAGGTCGTGCCGGCGCGGGCCCGTCTCGAGCAGCTGTGCGAGTGGGTGCTCCCGGTCGCGGAGGAGCTCGGCGCCGCGCCGTGGCTCGCAGTGCCGGAGCGGAACGCCGCCGAACGCCAGATCGCCCGTCATCTCGAGGGCGCGACGATGGAGCAGATCTTCGCCGAGCAGGTGCGCTGGGGTGAGCGGGTCACAGGCTGAGGGCGAGGGCGGCGCGGGGGCCCAGGAGTCGCAGGGCGCCGAGCAGCTCGCGGAGCAGGTGATGGCCGAGCTCCGGCAGGCGAGAGTCTCGGGACCTGCTCGTGGAGAGCTGCTCGCTGATCGCCTCGCTCGGCTACGCGAAGCTCGCACCGGACACGCGTGACCTCGAGCAGGCCGGCCTCGCGATCGAGGCGCTGAAGGCGCTCGCGCCGCTCCTGCCCGAGGAGCCGGCCCGGAGCATCCGGCAGGTGGTCGCGAACCTCCAGCTCGCCTTCGCCGAGGCTGCAGCCGCCGGGCCGCAAGAGTCATCCCGGACAGACCCGGGCTAACTCTCCTCGCCGCGCCAACTTGTGAGGTTGCGAGGGGTTGTCGTCGGCCTGGACGCCGACCCTGCGCGCGCGGAGGCGAGACCGCGCTCTCGCCGGAGCGCTAGAGCGATCCGCCACGCGCGGCCGAGAAGGAGGGGGCGCGTGGGGACCGGGGTCCCCCACGACGAATACGATGAAAGGCGTGGGGCAGGCTGCCGCGCGCAAAGCGATGATCGTCGGACTCGACTGCGCCGAGCCCTCCCTCGTGCTCGAGCGCTGGCGGGACCGGCTGCCGACGCTCTCGGGCCTGATGGAGCGGGGGGTCTCGGGGCGGCTGACCTCGATCGTGCCGCCGATCACCGTGCCGGCCTGGTCGTGCATGATGGCGAGCCGCACGCCCGGCGAGCTCGGCGTCTACGGCTTCCGCAACCGCTCCGACCACACCTACGACGGCACGTTCATCGCCGACGGCTCGGCGATCCGCGTGCCGCGGCTCTGGGATCTCGTCGGGCGCGGCGGCGGCAGCTCGATCGTCCTCGGCGTCCCGGGCACCTTCCCCCCGCGGCCGCTCCGCGGGGCGATGGTGAGCTGCTTCCTCACGCCGTCTCTCGAGAGCCGCTACACGTATCCGCCCGCGCTTCGCGACGAGGTCGCGGAGGTCGTCGGCGAGTACCTGTTCGACTGCACGAACTTCCGCACCGAGGACAAGGACGGCCTGCTGGGGCAGAT
Source organism: uncultured Thermoleophilia bacterium (assembly GCA_963762675.1). Lineage (GTDB taxonomy): Bacteria > Actinomycetota > Thermoleophilia > Gaiellales > Gaiellaceae > Palsa-739. Next base: position 550,388 of record CAVXLS010000004.1, read on the forward strand.
CTACGAGATGACCGACCGCCGGTTCCGGCTCGCCGAGCACCTGCTCGAGACGCGCCCCTGGCAGCTCTTCGCGTTCGTCGAGATGGGCACCGACCGGATCCACCACGGGTTCTGGAAGTACCTGGACACCGAGCATCGCAAGCACGAGCCCGGGAATCCGTACGAGCACGCGATCCTCTCCTACTACGAGCACCTCGACGGGCTGATCGGGCGCCTGCTGCGCCACGCCGACGACGAGACCCTCGTGCTCGTCGTCTCCGACCACGGCGCGAAGCGGCTCGACGGCGGCATCCGCGTCAACGAGTGGCTGCGGCGCGAGGGGCTGCTCGCCACGAACGCGGAGCCGGATCGCGTCTGCTCGCCGCGCGACGTCGGCATCGACTGGCCGCGCACGACCGCCTGGGGGGAGGGCGGCTACTACGCGCGGGTCTTCCTGAACGTCGAGGGCCGCGAGCCGGAGGGAACGATCCCCCCCGCCGACTACGAGGCCGTGCGGGACGATCTCGCGCGCCGCCTCGCGGCGATCCCCGACGACGAGGGCAACCCGATGGCGACGCGTGTCTACAAGCCCGAGGAGCTCTACCCCGAGGTCGCAGGGGTGGCGCCCGACCTGATCGTGATCTTCGGCGACCTGCTCTGGCGCTCCGTCGGCACGATCGGCGGGGACGAGGGCGTGCACACGCTCGAGAACGACACCGGCCCCGACGACGCGAACCACGCACAGGACGGGCTGCTGATCGCCGCCGGCGCCGGGGTGACCGCTCACGGCGTCCTCGACGCCCACCTCCTGGACGTTGCGCCGACGGTGCTCGAGCTGCTCGGGCTGCCCGTACCGGAGGAGATGCGGCGGGCAGCAGCCTCGTCGCGAGGCTGGGGGCGGCGCTCGTGAACCTCGTCGTGTACGTGTCCGACGCGCTCCGCACCGATCATGTCGGCTGCTACGGGGCGCGCCGGGTGCGTACGCCGACGATCGACGAGCTCGCGGCAGGGGGCGCTCGCTTCGACCAGACGATCGCGGCCGCGCCCTGGACCTGCCCGTCGACGACGTCGATGATCACGGGCCTCTACCCGCACCACCACGGGTACCTGCACTGGGATGCGCGGCTCGACCCCGGCCTGCCGACGCTGTTCTCCGTCGCGGCCGCGCACGGCTACACGACCGCCAGCTTCGTCTTCGACGAGAACTACCTCTTCAGGGGCTTCCCGGACGCGAACGTCGCGGGCACGAGCGAGACGCTCGACGGCGTCGTGACCTGGCTGCGCGACCACCGCGACGAGCGGTTCGTCCTCTGGTTCCACTCGTGGGCGACCCACATGCCGTACGACGTCCTCCACGCCGAGCGGAAGGAGTGGCTCGCCGCCAAGCAGGCGATCATGGGCGGCATCCAGTCCGACAGCGCATCGGCGCTCGACGCGCTGCGGGAGTCGTACGCACGCGCCGTCGAGCGCTCGTCCGAGCACGTTCTCGCCGGCTTCCTCGGCGAGCTCGACGCGCTCGGCCTGCGCGAGACGACGGCCCTCGCCTTCCTCAGCGACCACGGCGAGTCGTGGGGCGAGCGCTTCGCGGACAAGCGGGCCGTCCGGGGCACCTACCACATGCACGGGGCCACGCTCTACGACGAGATCGTCGACGTGCCGCTGATCCTCGCCGCTCCGGGGCTCGTCGAGCCGGGCGTCGTCACCTCGCAGGTGAGCCTGGTCGACCTCGCCCCGACGCTGCTCGACCTCGCCGGCGCGCCGCTCGAGGGCGTCGACGGCTCGTCGTTGCTGCCCGCTCCTCGCGGGAGCGGAGCAGGGCGACCGGCCCGCCTGGATCGTGGGCACCGACGCGGGTCGCGTGTCCCAGCTCGCGCTGCGGGAGCCCCCGTGGAAGCTGACCGTCCACGTGGAGTCCGGCGAGGAGGAGGCCTACCGGCTCGACGTCGACCCGCGGGAGCGCTCGAGCGTCCCCGACGACGTCCCGCACGAGCTCCGGGAACGGCTGTACGCGGAGCTCGAGCTCCTGGAGCAGCCGGAGCTGAGCGCCGAGGACGCTGCCGCAGTCGAGTCGCGACTCGCCGACCTCGGCTATCTCTAGTAACGCAGGGGAACCCGTGGTTCCCCCGTGAGCCCCTCCTTCTTCGTCGCGCGTGGCGGATCGCCCTTGCGCTGCGGCGAGAGCGCGGCCTCGCCTCCGGGCGCGGAAGGTTCGCTCGTCGGCCGACGAAGATCCTCTGACAGCGTCACGGGTCGTGGGCGCTCGACGGACGAATGGCGCCGGACGTCGGCCGCTCGGTTTACGATGCGACCCGAGAGAGTGGTCCTGTGTATCGGCGGACGCGGGGGAGACGCGTCCGATCCAGCCACGCGAAGGAGAAGCCGGGGAGCGGCGGGCGATGGTCGAGACGACGGAACGGAAGGGCTCGGGGCCCGAGCGCCTCTACGGAGACATGGTCCTGATCCGGCGCTTCGAGGAGACGCTGCTCGAGCTCTTCGCCGCCGGCAAGGTCGCGGGGACGACGCACACGTGCATCGGCCAGGAGGCCGACGCCGTCGGCGTGGCGGCATGCCTCGACCGTGACCGCGACGTGATCGTCTCGAACCACCGCTGCCACGGCCACTACCTCGCCTTCACCGACGACGTCGACGGCCTGCTCCGCGAGGTGCTCGGCAGAGAAGGCGGCGTCTGCGGCGGCAAGGGCGGCAGCCAGCATCTCTTCGCGGGCAACTTCTACTCGAACGGCGTGCTCGGCAGCACCGTGCCCCTGGCGGCGGGAATGGCGCTCGGGGAGCGAGAGCGCGGCAGCGGCGCCGTCACGACCGTGTTCGTCGGCGACGGGACGCTCGGGCAGGGCGTCGTCTACGAGAGCCTCAACCTCGCGTCGCTCTGGCGGCTGCCGCTGCTCGTCGTCGTCGAGTACAACGGCTACGCGCAGTCGACGCCGTCGCAGCTGCAGCTCGCCGGCGACGTGCAGGCGCGCGCGGCCGCCTTCGGGATCGAGACCGACCGGCTGGACACGACCGACGTGCTGCGTGTCCGGGAGGCCGCGGCCGCCGCCGTCGCATACGTTCGCGAGACCGGCAGCCCGTTCTTCCTCGTGCTCGACACGTACCGCTTCAGCCCGCACAGCAAGGGCGACGACTTCCGCGACCCGGAGGAGATCGCCGGACGGCGCGAGCGCGATCCGCTCGCGATCGCGGCCTCGTGGCTCGACGAGGGCCTCCGGCTCGCGATCGAGGATGTGTGCGAGCGCCGCCTCGGCGAGGCGGTCGAGCAGGCGCTCGCCGCACCGACGGTCGGCTCGGAGCTTTCGTGGCGGTAGGCGAGCGTCGCTGCGTCCAGGTGCTGAACGGCGCCCTCCACGAGATCTTCGAGGAGCGCGAGGACGTCTACCTGCTGGGCGAGGATCTCCTCGACCCGTACGGCGGCGCGTTCAAGGTCAGCCAGGGCCTCAGCACGCGCTGGCCCGACCGCGTGCTCACGACGCCGATCAGCGAGGCCTCCCTCTTCGGCGTGTCCGCGGGTCTCGCGCTGCGGGGCTACCGGCCGATCCTCGAGATCATGTTCGGCGACTTCGTGGCGCTCGGCTTCGACCAGATCGTCAACGGGATCGCGAAGTTCCGCGCCATGTTCGACGACCAGGTGACGGTCCCGCTCGTCGTGCGCACGCCGATGGGCGGCCGCCGCGGCTACGGCCCCACGCACAGCCAGTCGCTCGAGAAGCTTCTGCTCGGCATCCCGGGGATCGTCGTCGTGGCGCCGAGCGAGTGCCACGATCTCGGCAGCCTCCTGGCCGAAGCCGTCTCCGACGACGAGCCGGTCTTCTTCGTCGAGAACAAGCTGCTCTACGGCCGCCCCAACCGCCGGCCGGTGGACGGGTACGTCGACGAGTTCCGTTGCGTCGAGGGGAAGGGCCGCTATCCGGCACTCACCTTCTCGGGGAACGGGTTCTCCGGCGCCGAGGCGACGCTCGTCACCTACGGCGGCATGCTCCCGGTCGCCCTCGAGGCGGCGACCGAGCTGATCGTCGAGCACGAGATCTTCACCGAGATCGTGGCGCTCGCCCAGCTGCTGCCGCTCGACCTGGAGCCGGTGCTGGAGTCGGTCGCGCGAACCGGTGCGCTCGTCACCGTCGAGGAGGGAACGCTCACCGGGGGCGTCGGCGCCGAGATCGCCGCCCGTGTGCAGGCGGAGGCGTGGGACGACCTGCGCAGGCCCGTCCAGCGGGTGGCCGCGCGGGACGGGATCGTGCCCGCGGCGCGGCCGCTCGAGGACGACGCGCTGCCGAGCGCCTCCGATCTCGTGGCCGCGGTCGAGGCGCTGCACGGGCTCGGGGGCTGACGCCGCTGTTCGAGATCGTGCTCACGCGCGAGGACGCGAACAGCGAGTCGGCTCTCCTCGCCGAGTGGCTCGTCGACGACCGTGCGGACGTCGCGAGAGGCCGTCCCGTCTGCGTCGTGGAGACCTCGAAGGCGTCGATCGAGATCGAGGCCCCCGGCGACGGGACGATCGTCCAGCTCGTCCCCGCAGGAGTCGAGGTCGAGCTCGGCACGCGCATCGCGCTCGTGGCCGCCGACGAGGCCGAGCTCGCCGAGGCCGAGGCGGGGCGTCCGGCCGAGCCCGAGGCGGAGTCCGACGCCGCCACGCCGCGGAACGTCACGCGCAAGGCGGCGGAGCTCGCGAGACGGCACGGGATCGACCTCGCTCGGATCGACAAGACCGGCTTCGTCACGGCGGAGGACGTCGAGGCGCTGATCGGGGCGCCGGAGCCGGAGCAGGGCGAGCCGGACCACGTCCTGGCAGGGCTCTCGACGCACAACGTCACGCTGCCGGCGCTCTTCGACCTCGACGGCGACACGGGTGTGCTCGACGCGGACTTCCTCGCCTCGCTGCGCGCCGACCCGGAGGCGTTCGGCCGGCTCTCCTCCGACGAGAAGTGCGAGCGATACCGTCGGCACGGAGCACGGGTCGGCGAGGGCGTCGAGCTCGGCGAGGGCGTCGTCCTGCTCGCGCCGCGGATCGTGCTCGAGGACGGCGTCCGCATCGAGGACGGCGGCCGTGTCGACTGCGCGGAGGTGTTCGCGGCCGGAGCGCTGACGAGGTTCGGGCCGCGCCTCCGGCTGGCCTGCCGGCGTGCCTACCTCGGCACGGGGATCTGGGCCGGAGAGCCGGATACTCGCCGGCGGCGGCGGCCATCGCGACCCGTGGGCGACGCTCGCCGTCGGCGACAACGCGTTCATCGGCGACGAGGCGTTCGTCAACGTCTGCCGTCCGGTGCTGATCGGGGCGGAGGCGTTCGTGACCATGCGCTCGATGATCGTGACCCACAACATCGGCCACTCCTTGCTCGAGGGCTTCGAGAACCGGTTCGCGGGGGTCGTCGTCGAGGATCGCGCCCAGGTCGGCCTCGGCGCGGTCGTCTACGCCGGCTGCCGGATCGGACGGGAGGCGATCGTCGGGTCGAACTCGTACGTCGTCTCCGACATCCCGGAGCGCGCACTCGCGATCGGCGTTCCCGCGCGCGTCGCCGGCGCCGCTTCCCGCCCGGTCCACCGTCCACGTCAGGCGCTCCTCGCGCTGCAGATGGTGGACGAGCTCCGCGAGCTGCTCGCGTTGCGCGACATCGCGGTCGCGCCTCCGCAGGGCGAAGGCGTCGACGGGCTGGAGCTGACGGGCCCGGAGGGGCCCGGGCGCGTCCTGTTCGTGGAACGCCTGGCCGCGGACGACGTCGCAGCCGGCGACGGCGAGACGGTCGTCCTCACCCTCGAGCTCCTGGGTGCTCCGCCTGCCGGCTGCGCGGTGCTCGACCTCCTCGCACGCCGGGTGCACGGGGAGGGTGGCGTGCTGCTCGACTCCGTGCGCGAGTTCTGCCGCAAGCGGGGGATCCGCTTCGAGCCCGGCCCGTGGAACTATCGCGGCGGACTCGTCTGAGAGATCGGTCGGCGATGACGTCGTCACGAGGCTCCGGCCTGAGACGGGCTCCGACCCGGGTAAAGCCGCAAGGGCGTTGCGGGGTGCCGGGGATGGCGGTCGGGTCCGCCGGCCGGATGCTCAGTGCATGGCCCCGAGACGCCACAAGCGGCGCAGGTCGGAGCATCCGAGCGGCCGCCCGGATCGACTCGAGACGAGTACCACGGTGGTACGAGGCTCGAAGGCGACGGTGCCGAAGCGGCCGCCGCGGCTTCCCGGTCACGGCATGCGCTGATCGGGAGAGCCCCGCCGTCGGGTGCCTCGTGACACCGCCTATCCGGCCGGTGTGGTACAACCATGCCCGCGCCGGGGTCTCTCGGCGCGAGCTTTGTGACGCCCCGATTCGACGAGGGAGAGCTCCGTACCCATGAGCTGGTTCATGCATCACGCAGTGCTTTTCGCCCTCCTTTGCGCGGGCGCGGCGGTCGTCTACGGGCTCGGCCTCACCAGCTGGCTGCTGCGGCAGCCCGCCGGCACCGAGCGCATGCAGGAGATCGCCCACGCGGTGCAGGAAGGCGCCGCCGCCTACCTGCGCCGTCAGTACACGACGATCGCGATCGTTGCGATCGTCCCGTTCCTGCTGCTCGGCTTCTACCACTCGCTCGGGTGGGGAACGGCGGTCGGCTTCCTGATCGGCGCGACGTTGTCGGCGGCGGCCGGCTTCATCGGCATGAACGTCGCCGTCCGCTCGAACGTCCGCACCGCCGAAGCGGCGCGCAACGGCCTGCCGGCCGCGCTGAACGTCGCCTTCCGTGCCGGCTCGGTGACGGGTCTGCTCGTCGTCGGGCTCGGCCTGTTCGGCACCGCCTTCTACTACTGGGCCCTCACGGACTGGATCGGCGACAGCCCGCACAAGGCGATCGAGCACCTCGTCGGCCTCGCCTTCGGCGGCTCGCTGATCTCGGTCTTCGCGCGTCTCGGCGGCGGCATCTACACGAAGGCCGCCGACGTCGGCGCCGACCTCGTCGGCAAGATCGAGGCCGGGATCCCGGAGGACGACCCGCGCAACCCGGCCGTGATCGCGGACAACGTCGGCGACAACGTCGGCGACTGCGCCGGCATGGCCGCCGACCTCTTCGAGACGTACGCCGTCACCGCGGTCGCGGTGATGCTGCTCGGGGTGACGGGCACGGCGTTCACGACCGGCACCCATCTCTGGCTCTTCCCGATGGTGATCGGCGGCGTCTCGATCATCACCTCGATCGTCGGCGTCCAGTTCGCGCGCGTGCGCGAAGGCGGCAACGTCATGAACGCGCTCTACCGCGCGGTTCTCGTCGCCACCGTCCTCTCCGCGGTCATCTTCATCCCGGTGACGAAGGCGTTCGACACGAGCGGGCCGTATTCGTTCGGGAACCTCTACGGCTCGGCGCTGATCGGGCTCGCGGTGACCGCGCTGCTCGTCGGGATCACCGAGTTCTACACCGGCACGCGCTGGAACCCGGTCAAGAAGATCGCCGCCGCGTCGCAGACCGGCCACGCGACGAACATCATCGAGGGTCTCGCCGTGGGCATGCAGGCGACCGCCGCACCGGTGATCGTGCTCGCGATCGGCATCCTGCTCGCCAACCACTTCGCCGGCCTGTTCGGGATCGGCGTCGCCGTCATGGCGCAGCTCTCGATGACCGGGCTGATCGTCGCGCTCGACGCGTACGGCCCGGTCACCGACAACGCGGGCGGCATCGCCGAGATGGCCGACCTGCCGCCGGAGGTGCGCGCGATCACCGACCCGCTCGACGCGGTCGGCAACACGACGAAGGCGGTCACGAAGGGCTACGCGATCGGCTCGGCCGCTCTCGCCGCGCTCGTGCTCTTCGGCTCCTACTCGGACGGACTGCACTCGCAGGCCTCGGTGGGCTCGGCGCTGAGCACCCTGACGTTCCAGCTCTCGGACGCGTGGGTGATCGCCGGCCTCTTCATCGGCGGCCTGATGCCGTTCCTGTTCGCCTCGCTCGCGATGCAGGCGGTCGGGCGGGTCGGCGGTGAGGTCGTCGAGGAGGTGCGCCGCCAGTTCCGCGAGGATCCGGGGATCATGGAGGGCACCTCGCGGCCGGAGTACGGGCGCGCGATCGACATCGTCACGCGCTCCGCGATCCGGAGCATGATGGTGCCGGCGCTCGTTCCGATCGGGTTCCCGATCATCGTCGGGATCATCAACGCGAAGATGCTGGGCGGCCTGCTGATCGGCACGATCGTCACGGGGCTCTTCCTCGCGATCGCGATGACCTCGGGCGGTGGGGCCTGGGACAACGCGAAGAAGCTGATCGAGGACGGTCTCTACGGCGGCAAGGGCTCGGAGGCGCACGCGGCCGCGGTCACGGGCGACACGGTCGGCGATCCCTACAAGGACACCGCAGGACCGGCGATCAACCCGATGATCAAGATCGCGAACATCGTCGCGATCCTCATCATCCCGCTGATCGTCTCCATTCACGGCTAGCGCGGCCGGTGGACCTGCGGCTCCGGTCACCGGGCCGACGGGCGGCCGCGCTAGTACCGTTTCCGCGGATGAGGCATCGCGCCGACCTGCTCGTGGGCGTGCCGGCGAGCGCTGGAGCGGTCGCCCTCGTGACCGCGCTCGTCGCGGTGCTCGAAGCCGCACGTCCCGGTGCTCAGCCTCGGGGTGCTCTACGTGTTCGCGGTGCTGCCTGTGGCGCTCCTCTGGGGAACGGCCCGCGCGGCGGTCGTCGTCGCGTCGCGAGCATGCTCGCCTTCAACTGGTTCTTCCTGGCGCCGAGGCACACGTTTCACCTGCGCGACGGCGGCAACTGGCTCGCACTCGCCGTCTACCTCGTCACGGCCGTCGTCGTCGGGGGCTCGGCGGCGCGCGCGCGACGGCGCGGCGACGACGCGGAGCAGCGGCGCGAAGAGGCGCGCGCGCTCGCCGAGGCTGCAGCCGACCTGCTGCGCGGCACCGAGCTCGACGACGCGTCGACCGGCTCGCAGAGCTGACCGGCGGCGTCCTCCATGTCGAGCGGGCCACGGCTCGCCCTGGGACGGCAGCCGGCCGCCGGGGGCGAACGGGCGCTCTCCCTCGACGCGGGAGACGCACGGTCGCGACGCTGCTCCTCGACGAGACGTGGAGGTGGACGGGGCGGTCGCGCGGCGATTCCTGCCCGCGCTCGCAGCCCTGCTCGGGGTCGTCGTCGAGCGCCGCGCGCTCGAGGCGGAGGCGCTCGAGGCCGAAGCGCTCCGTCGGAGCGACTCGCTGAAGACGGCGCTTCTGCGGGCCGTCTCCCACGATCTCCGCTCGCCTCTCACGGCGATCCTTGCGTCGGCCGGCGCGCTCGCGAACCCGGACCTCGAGCTGGACGCCGCCGACCGTGGCGTGCTGGTCGACGCGATCCGGGAGGAGGCGACGCGACTCGATCGCGTCGTCCGCGACCTGCTCGACCTCTCGCGGCTGGAGGCGGGCGCCGCCGAGCCGCACCGCGAGCTCTGGCCCGTGGACGAGCTGGTCGCCCAGGCGCTCGAGAGCATCGGGCCCGGCGCCGACCGCGTCGTCGTCGAGATATCGGAGGATGCGCCGCCGGTCCACGTCGACGCAGCCCAGATCGAGCGAGTGCTCGCGAACCTGATCGACAACGCGCTCAAGTTCTCCCGTCCCGGCACGCCGGTCGTCGTCCGGAGCGAGGCCGGCACGACGGAGCTGCGCATCCACGTGGTCGATCGGGGCGCAGGCCTTCCCGACACGGAACGCCGCACCGTCTTCCAGGCGTTTCGCCGAGGGGGAAGCGCCGAGGGGCGCACCGGGCGGCGCCGGGCTCGGTCTCGCGATCGCCCGTGGCTTCGCCGAGGCGAACGGCGGCCACCTCTGGGCCCAGGACGACCCGGCCGGCGGGCACTTCGTGCTCGCGCTCGCGCGGGCCGAGCGCCCCGCGGTGCGGGTGTGAGCGGCCGGGTCCTTGTCGTCGACGACGAGCCCCAGATCCTGCGGGCGCTGCGGACGAGCCTCCGCGGCGCCGGCTACGACGTCGACACGGCCGAGACGGCAGAGGAGGCGTTGACCTCGCTCGCGCTCCGGGTGCCCGATGCGGTCATCCTCGACCTGGTGCTGCCGGACGGAAGCGGCACGGGCGTCTGCCGGGAGCTGCGCACGTGGAGCAGCGTGCCGGTGATCGTGCTCTCGGTCGTCGGCGAGGAGGCCGAGAAGGTGGCGGCGCTCGACGCCGGCGCCGACGACTACGTGACCAAGCCGTTCGGGATCGAGGAGCTCCTGGCGCGACTGCGCGCGGCCATGCGCCGGATCGAGCCGTCTTCCGAGCCGGTGATCGAGGTGGGCGAGCTGGTGGTCGACCTCGAGAAGCGACTCGTCTCGGTCGGCGGGCGTCCCGTCCAGCTCACCCCGCACGAGTTCTCCCTGCTCCGTGTGCTCGCCCGCAACCTGGGCAAGCTCCTCACCCATTCGACGCTGCTGCGAGAGGTGTGGGGACGCGGGTACGGAGAGGAGTCGCACTATCTCCACGTCTACGTCTCGCAGCTCCGCAGGAAGCTCGAGCCCGATCCGGCCCGTCCGCGGTATATCCTCACCGAGCCGGGCGCCGGCTACCGCCTCGTCGATCCGGCCGGGCGTTGAGACTTCCCTGAGGGCGACGACCGAATCCTGAGCGGACGCTGAGCCGCACCGGCCTAGGTTGGTCGCATGGCGGCGCAGGCCTCCCGCTACTCGAGCCTCGACCTGCCGCGGCCCCTGCACGCGGCCGCGCCGCTCCTCGCGCTCGCGGCGGGCGCGCTCCTGTTCGAGGCGGACTCCCGGCTGCCGGCGGTGCTCGGGCTCGTCGCAGCGGCGTCGTTCGCAGCGGCCGCGGCGGTGCGCATCGCACGCGCACACCGCGAGCTCCGGGCGGTTCGCAGGGCCGCCGACCGTCTCATCGTGCAGGCTCCGCGAAGCCGCGACGCCTCCGACCTGATCCTCTGGCGCTCGGGAGAGTTGACTGCTTCCGACGCGCGCGCCGCGTTGCGACGGGAGCTGGAGCGCACGATCGGGCAGCTAGACCCGGGCAGCCTGCCGTCCGCGTCCCCGCTGCGGCGGGGTGCCGCACGTCGTCACGAGGATCTCCTCCGGGCGATCGCCTCGCGTATCGGCGACGAGCGGCCGGTCTCGGCGCGCGGGCTCCTGCTGGCCCGAGACCTCCTCCGCGACCCGTCCAGTCCGCTCTACGCCGAGGACGCGGAGGCGTCGCTGGCGCGCACGCTGTCGCGTGTGCTCGGCGCGCTGGAGCCATGACGGCGCTGCGGGAGGAGGTGGAGCTCGAGCCGCGACGGCTGCGGCGGGTCGTCGTCGGGCGGCCGATGCGGACGGGCCAGCTCGACGAGACGCTGTTGCCGAAGACGCTCGCGCTGCCGATCTTCGCGTCCGACCCGCTCTCCTCCGTCGCGTACGCGACCGAGGAGGGGCTCGTCGTGCTGGTCGGGGCGAGCGCCGCCGCCGCGCACCTCGTCTTCCCGCTCTCGATCGCGATCGCGACACTGCTCGCGATCGTGCTGCTCTCGTACCGCCAGACGGTGCGAGCCTACGAGACGAGCGGGGGCGCGTACGTCGTCGCCCGCGAGAACCTCGGCACGCTGCCCAGCCTGGTCGCGGCTGCGGCGCTCCTGACGGACTACGTGCTGACCGTCGCCGTGTCCGTCGCCGCCGGGATCTTCGCGATCGCCTCGTTCGAGCCGGTGGTCGGTTCGCACAAGGTCGCGCTCTCGCTCGTCGCCGTGGCGTTCATCGCGGTCGCGAACCTCCGCGGCGTGCGTGAGACGGGGATCCTCTTCGCGCTCCCGACCTATGCATTCGTGACGGCGATGGGCGCGCTCGTGGTCACGGGTGTGGTGGAGCTCGCCACGGGCCACGCCCACCGGGCGGTCGTCCCGCAGCCGCTGACGGCCGGCACCGGCGCGGTGACGCTCTTCGTCCTGCTGCGGGCGTTCTCCTCGGGCTCGACCGCCCTGACCGGTGTCGAGGCGATCGCGAACGGCGTCAACGCGTTCCGGCGCCCGCACGGGCGAAACGCCGCGACGACGCTCGGGATTCTCGGCGTCATCTCGATCAGCCTGTTCCTCGGTGTGTCGTACCTCGCCGTCCACCTGCACGCCCGGCCGAGCTCGACGACCTCGGTCGTGTCGCAGATCGCCCGGGCCGTCTTCCCGGCGGGATCGCCGGGCGCGTTCGCCTACTACGCCGTCCAGGGGCTGACGCTCGTGATCCTGATTCTCGCCGCGAACACCTCGTTCCAGGGGTTCCCGCGGCTCGCTGCGCTGCTCGGCCGCGATCGCTTCGTCGGGCGGCAGTTCGCGAACCTCGGCGATCGGCTCGTCTTCTCGAACGGGATCCTCGTCCTCACCACTGCCTCGGCCCTGCTGCTCTGGATCTACCACGCAAACGTCGACAGCCTGATCCACCTCTACGTCGTCGGAGTCTTCACCGCGTTCACCCTCTCCCAGGCGGGAATGGTCCGGTACTGGCAGCGGAAGCGGGTGCGCCGCTGGCGTCGGAAGGCCGCGGTGAACGCGGTCGGCGCCACCTCGACGGGCATCGTCACGGCGATCGTCGTCTGGACGAAGTTCGGCGAGGGCGCCTGGCTCGTGACGGTCGCCATTCCGGTGCTCGTGCTCGCGATGCTCGGCACGCGCAGGCACTACTCCCGTGTCGCGCGGCGTCTGCGCGCGGGGGCGGCGGCCGTCGCGTCCGCCCCGGCGGCCACGAACCGGACGCTGCTCATCGTCGAGGCGATCGACGCGGCGACCGAGCGGGCGCTGCGGCTCGGGCGCGCGATCGCGGCCGACGGCCTCGAGGCCGTGCACGTTCCCCTGCGGCGCAGCGACCCCGGCATCCGGCCACGGTGGTTCCGCGCGTCGGGCGGGGCGCCGCTGCTGGAGGTGCTCGAACCGGGCGCGGGCTCGGTCGAGTCGCTGCTCGAGCAGGTCTGGCGGCTGCCGCGCGGCGAGTCGGACTTCGTCACGGTGGTCGTCCCCGAGCTCTTCCGGCGACGCTCGCTCCTGGAGCAGGCACGGCGCCCGTTCGAGCTGGCCCTCAAGCTCCGGCTTCTCAGCGAGCCGGGAGTCGTCGTGGTCGACGTCCCGACGGTGGCGTCCGACCTTCGCGTCGACGCACGACGCGAGCTCGCCGTGCGGGTCTTCGTCTCCGGCGCGCATGCCGCGTCGATGCGCGCGGCGAACTGGGCGGGGACGCTGCGGATCCCCGACACGCGTGCGGTGAGCTTCGCCTTCGACGACGAGGAGGCGGCCGAGCTCCGGCGGGAGTGGGTGGCGAGCGGCCCGCGCATTCCCCTCGACGTCGACGCCGCCCCCTACCGCGACCTCGGCGTGCCGATACTCGCCGTATCTTCGCCGGCTGACGGAGGAGCGAGAGCAGCGAGGTGATCGCCGTGCTACCGGAGCTCGTGCTGCGCGGGTGGGCGCGCCTGCTCCACAACCAGCGCGCGCTCTACCTCAAGCGGCTGCTGCTCTTCGAGCCGCACGTCGTCCTCGCATCGGTGCCGTACCAGTTGCTCCGCTGACGCAGCGGCCGTCGAGCCGGGTCCCGGCCGCTCCGAGCCGGCGCGGGCTCTCCGGCGGCCGCACTACAGTCCTCGCTCATGGCCCGGCGGCGCAGCCAGGAGCTCGAGCGTGTTCTCGGAGCGAACGCGCTCTTCGCGACCGCCTACGGCAACGTCGGCTCCTCGATCTACTACGCGCTCGGCGTCACGGCGGTCTACGCGCTCGGGCTGACGCCGCTCGTCTTCGTGATCGCCGGCATCTTCTTCGCGGCGACCGCCGCGACGTACGCGGAGGGGACGGTCCGCTACCCGGAGGCCGGCGGCTCGTCGAGCTTCGCGCGGCACGCCTTCAACGAGGTCGTCTCGTTCGGAGCGGCGTGGGCGCAGATGCTCAACTACATCATCACGATCGCCATCTCGGCGTTCTTCGTGCCGCACTACCTCTCGATCTTCTGGGCGCCGTTGCGCGAGAACCCGTGGGACATCATCGGCGGCGCGGTCGTGATCGCGGTGCTCGTCGCGCTCAACATCGTCGGGATCCAGGAGTCGGCCCGGCTGAACATCGTGCTCGCGCTCGTCGACTTCGCGACGCAGCTCCTGCTCGTCCTACTCGGCTTCGTGCTCATCCTCAGCCCGTCGACGCTGACCCACAACGTGCACTTCGGCTCCGCGCCGACGTGGGGCCAGTTCTTCCTGGCGATCCCGGTCGGGATGATCGCCTACACGGGAATCGAGACCGTCTCCAATCTCGCCGAGGAGGCGCGCGATCCCGTGCGGAGCATCCCGCGCTCGATCTCGATGGTCGCGTTCGCCGTCTTCGCGATCTACTTCACGCTCCCGCTCGTCGCGCTCTCGGCGCTCCCGGTGCACCTGATCGGCGGCCACCAGACGACGCTCCTCGCCCTCACGCCGGAGCAGGGCGGCTTCCAGAACGACCCGGTGCTGGGCGTCGTGGAGCATCTCGGCATCGGCGGCCCGCTCCTCTCCGCGCTCAAGCTCTACGTCGGCCTGCTCGCCGCGACGATCCTCTTCATCGCGACGAACGCGGGGATCATCGGCGCGTCGCGGATCACGTACTCGATGGCGTCGTACCGGCAGCTGCCGGAGGTGTTCCGTCGCCTGCACCCGCGCTTCAAGACGCCGTGGCTCTCGCTGATCGTCTTCGCGGGCTTCGTCTCGATCGTCGTGCTCCTGCCGGGGAGGACGGCGTTTCTCGGGACGATGTACTCGTTCGGCGCGATGCTGTCGTTCACGGTCGCCCACGCGTCCGTCGTCCAGCTCCGTCGGCGCTACCCGGACGCGGAGCTCGCGTTCCGCGCCCGGCCGAACCTTCGCCTGCGGGGGGTGAGCTGGCCGCTCTTCGCGCTCTTCGGCGGCACCGCGACCGCGCTCGCGTGGATCGTCGTCGTCGTGCAGAGCCCCGGCACGCGCTACGCCGGGCTCGCGCTGGCTCGCGGTCGGCTTCGCCGTCTACCTCGTCTACCGCCGTCGCGTCGTGCGGCTCCCGCTGAGGGAGACCGTGCGGGCGCCGGTCGTCATCGGTCCCGCAGCGGCGCTCGAGTACCGCAGCATCCTCGTGCCGGTCGCGCCCGGCTACCCGTCGGACGAGGCGATGGACGTCGCGTGCCGGCTCGCGACCGAGCGACGGGCGGCGATCGTCGCGGTGACGGTGGTCGAGGTTCCGCTCGAGCTGCCGCTGGACACGACGCTGCCGGAGCAGGTCGCGGCCGCGAACGAGTTGCTCGACGAGGCTCGCGCGATCGGCGAGTCGTACGGGGTGCGTGTCATCTCGCGTCTCATCCGCGCACGCAGGGCCGGCCGCGCGATCGTCGACGAGGCGGTCCGCCGGCACGCGGAGATCATCGTCATGGGCGGCCCGCGCCGGGTGCGCCTCCGCTCGGGTCGGCGTCCGATCTTCGGCGACACCGTCGACTTCGTCCTCCGGCATTCGCCCTGCCGCGTGATGGTCGCTGCCGCCCGCGAGGCGGTCGCATGACGCCCGGTCTGTATCGGCACGCCGTTCTCGTCTTCGGAGTGCTCGCGATCGTGCTGGGCCTCGCCATCCTCGCCGAGACGGTGCGGGCAGGCGGCGGCAGCGTCGGCTACCTGTTCGGCGTCCTCTTCGTCGCGCTCGGCTGCGGCCGCCTGTATCTCCTGGGAAGGCGTTGACAGTACGAGGCGGCCGCAGCCGCTCTGCGCTTCGGCCGCGGCGGAGCCGCAGCCTGCGCTTCTCGGCCGGCCCCGTCGAGCCTACGCCGGCTGCGGCCGCCTGTATCTGGTGCCTGCCCGAGGGAAGTCGCCGGGCCGGATGCCCGGAGAGGGCCGCGGCAAGGAGCTTCGACCAGGGGCCTCGCCTTCCAGCGAGGAGACGGTCGACACGCTTCCAGCTCGTCCCGTGCCGCCTTGCGCGGCGGCGTCGTCCGGTGACCGGGGAGGGCCCGCCTGAGCTCACACGGGCATCTCTGGGATGCTTGCGGCTCACCATGCACAGGCGCAGCCTGAAAGCCGGGCTCCTTCACCCTCCAACCGCTCGACGCACGCGTCCGGGTTTCTCCGGGTGACGGAGCGATGGCCCGGAAGCTTCCCCGGCTGAAGCGAGTGCTCGACGCGCCGGCGCTCGCGTCGGTCGCCTACGGCGAGATCGCCTCGTCGATCTACCTCGCGCTCGGGATCGTCGCGCTGCACGCGCTCGGGTTGACGCCCGCCGTGCTCGGCGTCGTCGGCTTCCTCTTCCTCGTCGTCGCGCTGTCGTACGCCGAGGGAACGACGGCGATCCGGGAGACGGGAGGCGCGGCGACGTTCGTGCGGGTCGCCTTCAACGATTTCGCCGGCTTCCTGACCGGCTGGGCCCTCTTCCTCGACTACCTGATCGTGATCGCGCTGTCGGCGCTCTTCTTCCCGCACTATCTCGGCCTCGCGATCGGCGTCCACTCGATCGCCCGGCATCCCGGAGACGTGATCGTGGCCTGCCTGCTGATCGGCGGGATCGCCGTCGTGCGGCTCAGCCGGCGGACGAGCCTCTACACCGTCGGGGTGATCGTGCCGCTGCTCGACCTCGTGACGCAGCTCCTGCTCGTCGGGCTCGGCTTCGCGCTCCTCTTCTCGGGGAGCGCGCTGACACGCGGCCTCCACCTCGGTGTGCAGCCGTCATGGCACGAGCTCGCCTTCGCACTGCCGCTCGCGATGCTCGCCTACACCGGGCTGGAGACGGTCGCGAATCTCGCGGCGGAGACCCGCCGCCCCGGCCGCGACCTGCCGCGCAGCCTCTTCACCGCGATCGCTGCCGTCGTCGTCATCTACGTCCTGATCGCCCTCGTCGGCCTCTCCGCGTATCCGGCCCCGCACGGTACGACCGCCCTCGGCACCGACTGGGAGCGCGCCCCTCTGATGGGAATCGTGTCGGCGCTCCAGCCGCACGTCGCCGACTGGTTCGCACACATCCTGCGCGTCTACGTCGGGCTGACCGGTGCGCTTGTCCTGCTCGCGGCCGCGACGACCTCGATCTCCGGCTTCGGGCGACTCGCCCACTCGCTCGGCGAGCACGGGCAGCTGCCGCGCGCCTTCGGCCGTCTGCACCGCCGGACCCTCGTCTCGCCGCAGTCGGTCGTCGCCGCCGCTTCGATCGCGATCGCGCTGCTCGTCACGACGACGTTCCTCTCCAATCCCGTCTCGTTCCTCGCGAGCCTGTTCAGCTTCGGCGTGCTTCTGGCGTTCACTGCCGCGCAGCTCGCCGTCGTCCGGCTCCGGATGACGCAACCAGAGCTTCGGCGGCCGTTCCGCGTGCCGCTCGGGATCCGGGTGCGCGGGGCCGTCCTGCCGCTTCCCAGCGTCGTCGGCGGACTCGCGACCCTGGCGATCTTCGTGGCCGCGATGGAGACGCACATCGGCGCTCGCTACGGAGGCCCCGCCTGGCTGGCGGGCGGTGTCGTGGTCTACCTGCTCGTGCGCCGCAGCCGCGGCGAGGGGATCCTGGAGCACGTCGAGGCGGTCGGGGAGCAGGTGCTGCCGGAGACGACGTTCTCGAAGATCCTCGTGCCGATGAAGCTCGGGGAGATCGGCGAGGAGATGGTCGCGACCGCGGTCAAGCTCGCTCAGGAGCGCAATGCGGAGGTCGTGGCCCTGCACGTGATCCTCGTTCCACTCGACAAGCCGCTCGACGCGGAGCTCGTCGACGACGAGGAGCGGGCGGCCGCCTCGCTTGCAGAGGCGGCGGCGCTCGGCGCCGACCACGGCGTTACGGTGGTCGGTCGCACGGTCCGGGCCCGTTCGATCGGCGACGCGATCGTCGAGGCTGCAGAGGCGGCGGACGTCGACCTGATCGTGCTCGGGTCGTCTCCCCGCTGGCGCCGCCAGTCCCGCTTCTTCTCGCCGACCGTCGACCACGTGCTCCGCAGGGCGGACGCCGAGGTGCTGATCGTCGCGTTCCCACAGGGCGTGCTCGAGGAGGCGCCGGCGTGACCGCCCCTGCGACCGATCGCGACCGCGCTACATTGCACGCGTGAAAGCGCTCGTCATCGGCAGCGGCCGCGTCGGCTCCTCGATCGCCCTGCAGCTCCAGCAGGAGGGATGGGACGTCGTCGTCGTCGACGAGAACGAGGATGCCCTCAATCGGCTCGGCGAGCACTGGCCGGGCGCCTTCATCGTGGGCCACGGCATGGACGCGGACCTCCTGCGCGAGGCCGGGATCGAGGAGGCGGACGCGGTCGTCGTCGCGACCGACGGGGACAACACGAACATCGTGATCGGCCAGGTGGCGCAGAAGCGGTTCGGCATCCAGTGCGTCGTCGTCCGTGTGCTCGACCCGGCGCGCGCGAAGTTCTACGCGGAGCTCGGCCTCCGGACCGTGTGCCCCACGAGCGTCGCCATCGACACGCTGATGGACGCCGTCCGCGCCTGCGAGATCCCGACCACGGCGAGAGCCGTGGGCTGATGTACGTCGTCGTGGCAGGCGGTGGGAAGGTCGGCGCGAACGTCGCGCGCTCGCTGCTGCGGCTCGGGCACGAGGTGACGCTGATCGAGCAGCGACGCGACCAGT
Source organism: uncultured Thermoleophilia bacterium (assembly GCA_963762675.1). GTDB lineage: Bacteria > Actinomycetota > Thermoleophilia > Gaiellales > Gaiellaceae > Palsa-739. The sequence goes on from CAVXLS010000004.1 coordinate 568,857, forward strand.
TCGAGCGGCTGGAGGACGAGTTCGAGCACCAGGTGCAGCGCGGCGACGCGACCGAGCTCTTCGTGCTCGAGCGCGCCGGGCTGGCGCGGCCCCCGGACATCGTCCTCGCCCTCACCGGCGACGACGAGGACAACATGGTCATCTGCCAGATCGCGCGGGAGCGATACGGCGTCCCGAAGGCGATCGCGCGCGTCAACGACCCGCGCAACCAGGCGCACTTCGACCTGCTCGGCATCTCGCCGACCGTGTGCGCGACCTCGAGCGTCATGGCGCTCGTGGAGCACGAGGTGCCCGAGCACGACCTCATCCACCTGCTCGAGCTGCGCAAGGAGAACCTCGAGATCGTCGAGGTACAGATCGACCGCGACTCTCCCTCGGCGGGGAAGCGCGTCGAGGTTCTCGCGCTTCCCGAGGGGGCGCGTCTGATCTCCGTGATGCGCGAGGGCACGGCCGAGATCGCCGTCGGCTCGACGACGCTCGAGGCGGGCGACCAGGTGCTCGCGATCCTCGAGCCCGGCAAGGAGGACGAGCTCCGCCGGGTGTTGCTCCGCAGCTGATCCTCCGATGCGGGGGATCGTCGTCTCCCTGCTGGCGGCCGGGCTCCTCGCGGGCGGGGCTGTCCCGGGAGCGGCCGGCGGCGTCCGCATCGCGGAGGCGCTCGCCGGCGCGCAGGACTGGACGCGCTTCGGCTGGGACGCGCGCCGCAGCAGCAGCTACCCGTACGCCACCGGCATCACGGCCGCGAACGTCGGCAGCCTGCGACGACAGCAGGTGCAGCTGCCCGGTACCGCCGACTCGTCGCCGATCTACCTGCACGACGTGACGATCGGCGGCTCGGGCCACGACGCCTTCTTCCTCACGACGACGTACGGGATCACCGTCGCGGTCGACGCGTCGAGCGGCGCGATCCTCTGGACGTGGAAGCCGCCCGGCTACGACTCGTGGGCGGGAAGCGCGCAGATCACGACCGCGACCCCGGTCGCCGATCCGAGCCGAGCCTGGATCTACGCGGCGTCCCCGGACGGCCGCATCCAGAAGCTCTCCGTCGCGGACGGGCACGCGGGCTGGCGCGTCGCGATCACGAAGCTGCCCTCGCGGGAGAAGATCGCCTCGTCGCTCAACCTCGACCGCGGCCACGTGATCGCGACGACGGGCGGCTACATCGGCGACCAGCCCCCCTACCAGGGGCACGTCGTGATCGTCGATGCGCAGAGAGGCAGGCTGCTCCGGGTCTGGAACTCGCTCTGCTCGAACCGGCACCGCCTGATCGCGCCCGCCTCGTGCCCCTCCAGCGACTCGGCGATCTGGGGACGGGCCGGCGCCGTCGTCGTCCCGGGCAGTGGCGACCTCCTGGTCGCCACCGGGAATGCCCCCTGGAACGGCCGCACGGACTGGGGAGACTCGACGCTCCTGCTGCCGTCGTCCGCGAACCGCCTGATCGGCAACTACACGCCGTCGAACACGGAGGAGCTGAACCGGACCGACCGGGATCTCGGCTCGACGTCGCCGGTGCTGCTCACCTCGACGCTCGTCGCCCAGGGCGGCAAGGACGGGAAGATCCGCCTGCTCGACCTGCAGCGGCTGCGTGGACGAACGGCGCATCGCGGCGGTGAGATCCAGATCGTCTCGACGCCGTCCGGAACAGACCTCTTCACTGCGCCCGCGGTATGGCGGACGAAGACCCGCACCTGGATGTTCGCCGCGGACAACGGCGGAACGGCCGCGTGGGTGCTGCGGAACGGGCGGTTGCGCCAGGTCTGGAGCAACGGGAACGGGGGCACGAGCCCCGTCGTCGCCGGCGGCCTGCTCTGGGTCTACGGCCCGGGCGGCGGCCTGCGGGTCTACGTCCCGGCGAGCGGGAAGCTCGTGTCCACGCTCGACGCCGGGCAAGGTCACTGGAACAGCCCGATCGTGGTCGACGGTCGCGTCGCGCTGCCGGAAGGGGACGCGAACGACCACGCGACGAGCGGCGTGCTAGACATCTGGCGGTAGCCGGGAGCGCAGCCGTCTCCTCCGGCTCTCACGGCCCTTCGCGATGATGGGAGCGTGTCGACCGCCGCGCCACCGCGCGATACGCACCTCGGCGAGCCGCGCAGCCTGACCGGCTGGGGGAGGACGGCTCCGTCGAGGTGCTTCGTCCGCGCCGTCTCGTCGCGAGAGGACGCCGTCGAGGCGCTGCGGAGCGCTCCCGGGCGCGGAGTCCTGCCGCGGGGTCTCGGACGCAGCTACGGCGACCTCGCCCAGAACGGCGGCGGGCTCGTCCTCGACATGACCGGGCTCGACGCCGTCGTGCGCTTCGATCCTTCCACGGGCACCGCCGTCGCGGAGGCCGGGTGTCCGCTCTCGCGCCTGCTCGACGTGGCCGTCCCGGGCGGCTGGTTCCTGCCCGTCACCCCGGGGACGCGTCACGTGACGGTCGGCGGCGCGATCGCCTGCGACGTCCACGGAAAGAACCATCACCAGGACGGCTCCTTCGGCCGCTACGTGCGCGCGCTGACACTGCTCACGCCGGGCGGCGAGCTGCGCCGGCTCGACCCGGAGAGCGCCCCCGAGGAGTTCCAGGCGACCGTCGGCGGCCTCGGGCTCACCGGCGTCGTCCTCGAGGCGGAGTTGACGCTGCTTCCCGTCGCGACGGCGACGATGCGCGTGGACGTCGAGCGCACCGCCGACCTCGACGACACGTTCGCCCGCCTCGAGAGCGGCGACCACCTGTACCGCTACTCCGTGGCGTGGGTGGATTGCCGCGCTCGCGGGCGTCGCTTCGGCCGCTCGATCCTGATGCGGGGCGACCACGCGTCGGTGGACGACCTCGGCGGCCCCGGCCGGGCGGCGCCCTTCGGCCGTCCACGGGACCGCGGTCTGCCCGTGCCCGCCTGGTGCTCGGTCTCGCCGCTCCTCCGCAGTCGAGCCGGTGAGGCCTTCAACGAGCTCTACTTCCGGCGCGCCCGGGACCGACAAGGCGTGCTCCAGCCGCTCGACCCGTTCTTCTACCCGCTCGACGCCCTCCGCGACTGGAACCGGCTCTACGGACACGGAGGCTTTCTCCAGTACCAGTTCGTCGTCCCGTTCGGCTGCGAGGAGACCGTCGTCCGGATCGCAGAGCTGCTCTCACGCTGCGCGCCGACCCTCGTCGTGCTGAAGCGCTTCGGCGAGGAGGGTGGGCCGCTCTCGTTCCCGGCTCCCGGCTGGACGCTCGCGCTCGACCTGCCGCTCCCCTCGGCAGAGCTCGGGCCGCTCCTCGACCGGGCGGACGGTCTCGTGGCCGCCGCCGGAGGACGCGTCTACCTGGCGAAGGACGCACGCCTGCGCCCGGAGCGGGTCGAGGAGATGTACCCCAGGCTCGAGGCCTGGCGCGAGGTGCAGGCTCGGCTCGACCCGCAGGGACGGATGCAGGGGGACCTCGCCCGCCGGCTCGGGCTCGTGCGACGGAGCGACGCATGACCGACGCGGTCGGCCGGTTCGCGAGGGTGCTCGTGCTCGGCGGCGGCTCGGAGATCGGGCTTGCGCTCGCGCGCGAGCTCCTCCGGGCCGGCCCGCTGGAGGTGGTGCTCGCGGCGCGCCCCGGGACCGCGATCGACACCGGGGCGCTCGAGGCCGCAGGCGCCGCCGTCGAGCGCCTCGACTTCGACGCGCTCGAGGCGACCGAGCACGAGCGGCTGCTCGGCCCGGCGTTCGAGAGCCGCGACGTCGACCTCGTCGTGCTCGCCTTCGGAGCGCTCGGCGACCAGGAGCAAAGCGAGCAGGACGCCGCCGCCGCCGCGCTCGTCGCCGCCACGACCTTCACGGGCGCGGTCTCGGCCCTCACCGTCGCCGCGAACCGGCTCCGAGCGCAAGGGCACGGGACGATCGTCGTCCTCTCGTCGGTTGCCGCTCAGACTCCCCGGCGCTCGAACTACGTGTACGGGGCCGCGAAAGCGGGGCTCGACGCCTTCGCCCGCGGACTGCAGCTGGCGGCGCCCGAGTGGGGGATACGTGTGCTCGTGGTGCGGCCCGGCTTCGTCCGCACGAAGATGACCCGGGGCCTGCGCGCCGCCCCGTTCGCGGTCGACCCTTCCCGGGTGGCTGCGGAGATCGTGTCGGCGTTGCGCGGAGGCGACGAGATCGTCTGGGTGCCACGCGTCCTGCGGGTCGTGATGTGGGTCGTCGCGCGCCTGCCGCGCGGAGCTCTCCGCAGGCTCTGAGGCAGCCGCGCGCCGGCGCCGTCGGGCGTGGCGTGGGCTTTCAGCGGCTTCTCACGTTGCCTCACTAGGCTCGTCCGCGCCGACCGTGGCTACTGAGCTGACCTCGCACGGGACTGCCCGCCCACGGACGCGGAGGCGACTGCGCATCCGGTGGGGGCGCGTCGCCGCTCTCATCGCCGGCATCGCCCTCGTCCCGGTGCTCTACTCGTACGCCTCGACGATGCTGCGGCCGTCGAGCTTGCCGCTCGGCATCCGCTCGGTGGAGTGGGTGCGGGCGCACGGCGGCGCCTGGCTCGTCAACGACGTCGAGCGCGCCTACTACTCGTGGCGCGCCCCGAAGCCGGGCGGCCCGACGCTCACGGCCCTCCCGACGGTGGGGCTGGCCGCCCCGGTGCGGCACCCGCTCCCGGCGGCAGCGCCGGCGGTCGCCCCGCCCTACCACCCGCCGCGGGTTGCTCCGCTGATCCGGCCCGCGATCCGCGGAGAGGGCGTCTGGCATGCCACGGGCCCCAGCGTCGACCACCACCCACCGGTGCTCGTGACGACCTACCGCTCCGATCCGACGTACCCGAGGATCGTCGCCTACGTCGCCTGGATCGACCGCACGCGGACGCAGCTGGCGCTCTACCCGGGGCGCTACGAGCCGCCCTCGAGCCTGCCGCGGGGACCCATGGATGTCCCGTGGAGCCAGCGCTGGCGGCTGCTCGCGACCTTCAACAGCGGCTTCACCTACCGGGACGGGCATGGAGGCTTCGCCGTCGACGGGCGGACGTACACGCCGCTCGTGCGGGGACTGGGCACGGTGGTCGCCTACAGGAACGGCCGGGTGAACGTCGTCTCCTGGCACGGCGCCGCCTCGCCGGGGCGGAACGTCGTCGCCGCGCGTCAGAACCTCCCGCTGATCGTCAGTGGCGGCCGGCCGAACCCGAACCTGAACGACGGCCCGGCCTGGGGCGCGACCCTGGGCAACGCGATCCGCGTCTGGCGCTCGGGGCTCGGCATCGACCGGCACGGCAACCTGATCTATGCCGCGGCCGACTACCAGACGGTCTCGAGCCTGGCGGCGATCCTCATCCACGCGGGGGCGGTGCGGGCGATGCAGCTCGACATCAACGCCGAATGGCCGAGCTTCATCGCCTACGGGCACACCGGCGGCCGCGATCCCGTCAAGCTCGTCCCGAACACGCAGCAGGCGGCGACGCGCTACCTCGTCCCCGACGACCGCGACTTCTTCGCCGTCTACCGGCGCGTGCCGGGTCACACCAGGGTGCCGCTGCGGTGAGCGCCGCGACCGCTGTCGGTCACGCTCGTCGCCACCATCCGGTTGCGCTCGTCGGCGCGCTGCGCCCGCACCAGTGGACGAAGAACCTCCTCGTCTTCGCCGGACTCCTCTTCTCGGGCAGCCTCGACGACGCGAACCGCGCTGCCGCGGCGGCCGTCGCCTTCGTCGCCTACTGCCTCCTCTCGAGCGCGGCCTACCTCGTGAACGACGTCCTCGATGCACCCGCCGACCGGCTGCATCCGACGAAGCGGCTGCGCCCGGTCGCCGCGGGCGCGCTGGGCGCGCGCACGGCGTACGTCGTCGCCATGGTCCTCGCGGCCGCCGCGCTCTCGCTTGCGAGCGTGCTCGGGCCGGGGGCGCTCGCCTTCGCCGCCGCGTTCGGAGCTCTGCAGCTCGCGTACACGCTCCGGTTGAAACGCATCGTGGTCGTCGACGCCGCGACGATCGCGGCGCTGTTCGTCCTGCGTGCTGCGGCGGGAGCGGACGCGATCGGCGTTCGCATCTCCGGCTGGCTGCTGGCCTGCACGGCGCTGCTCGCGCTCTTCCTCGCCTTCGGCAAGCGGCGGGCGGAGCTGGGTGCGGCAGGCGACGAGCCGGGGCTGGGCCGTGCCGTCCTCCGCCGGTACTCGCGTCGGTGGCTCCGTCGCCTCGTCTGGACGACCGCGGGCGGCAGCTGCATCGCCTACATCGCGTACGCCACGACGGGGAGCGACTCGGCCGAGATGGTCCTCACCGTCCCCTTCGTCGTCTTCGGCCTCGGTCGCTATCTCTATCTCGCCCACCGCTCCGACCTCGGAGAAGAGCCGGACCGAGTGCTCCTGACAGACCTCCCGGTCCTCGCCGCGGTCGTCCTCTGGGCAATGGCGGCGACGACCGCACTCAACATGACCTAAGGACACGGGGGAAACCATGTTTCCCCCGTGGGCCCCCTTCTTCTTCGCTCGCCGAGGAGACTGTCGGTGTGCGCTGCGGGGAGAGCGCGGTCTCCCCTCCGCGCGGCGGGAGGCTGCGGCTACCGAGAGGGGTAAACCTTCGCCCGTCACCATCCGGAAAGCCGGAGGCCAACCAGATGCGTCAGCGACGTTGGCCGCAGGCGGATCCACGTCGGCGGCGACGCCGCAGGCGCCACCGCCGACGCAGCGCCCCGCTCCGCCCTGCGTCCTTCTGGGAGACGCCCACGGTCGCGCGCGCAGGGGAGACCGCGCTCTCCCCGGAGCGCCGAGCGCGAATCTCCTCGCCCCAGACGTGGAGGAGGGGGCCCGTGGGGGAACCAGGGGTTCCCCCACGCTCTTAGCCGGCGCGGCGCCGCCGGATCTGTGGCGCCTGCTGGCCGAGGGCTGCGTAGGCGAGCGCCTGCAGCGACTCGTTCAGGGTTGCCAGCTCGCGTGTCAGGCGGAGGAAGTTCTCGTCGTTGTCGAGCCGCTTGTTGATCTTGGCCAGCTCGTCTGCCAGGCGGTCGAGCCGCTGTAGCAGGATGTCGAAGCGGCGGTCTGAGAGGTCGCGCTCCATGCCCGTCATCTTAGGCTTGCCAGCTCCTCGCGGTTGCGCACGACGTGGACGTCCTGCCCGAGCGCAGCCACCACGTCGTCGAGGCTGCCGACGAGCTCGACCCGTCGGGCGGCGCCGACGTGCGCGAGCGCGACCTGCGCCAGCTCCCGCGGCGCGTCGGTGAAGACGCCGATCCGGACGCCGTCCGCCTGAAGCCGGCGCAGGAGCGCGCTCGTGTCGGCTCGTGGGCGGAAGTGGACGGGGCCCCGGTCCGCGGCGAAGCGCTCGAGCAGCGGCCGCCAGTCCCCGAGCCGCTCGTCGAGGAGCGCGGCGGCTGCGCGCCGGTCCTCCGGAACGTCCAGCTCCACCCGGACGCGACGCGCCGTGTCCTCGAGCCACGCACGCCAGAGCGGCCGCGTGTCGGCGAGCACGGCGTCGAGATCGAGGGCGATTGCACGCACGCCCGCCGATGCTAGTGTCCCTCACCACACATCGGCGAGCGGTGAGGGAACTCCGGTGCGAGTCCGGGACGGTCCCGCCGCTGTAAGGGGAGATGCTCTCCCGCCACGACGCCACTGGGCCGAGCGCCTGGGAAGGCGGCGGGGGAGGGAGCCCCGAGTCAGAAGACCTGTCGCCCGCCGCCAGATCGAACCCCTCGCGGAAGGAGGATTCGTGCTCCGTCGTTCCCTCATCGGCGTCCCGGCGCTCGCGGCCGCGCTCGTCGCCGCCTCGCTGTCGGCTGCCGCGCCCGCCGGTCCGTCTCGCGCCCGCGCCGTCCCGTCTCGGATCATCTCCCTCTCGCCCACGATGACCGAGGATCTGTTCGCGATCGGCGCCGGCCCTCAGGTGGTCGCCGTCGACGACCAGTCGGACTATCCGAAGCAGGCGCCGCGCACCGCGCTCTCCGGGCTCACTCCGAACGTCGAGGCGATCGCCGCCTACCATCCCGACCTCGTCGTCATCTCGTACGGGGGCCCGTTCGTCTCCCAGCTCCAGAAGCTCGGGATCGCCGTCGTGAACGAGCCGGCTGCGGACGATCTCGCGCAGGCATACCAGGAGATCCGCGACCTCGGCAGGCTGACCGGCCACGAGGAGAAGGCGACGGCCGTCGTCCACACGATGGAGGTGCAGCTGAAGAAGACGATCCAGAGCGTTCCGAAGTCGAGGCGCCACCTGCGGCTCTACCACGAGCTCGACCAGACGTACTACTCGGCGACCTCGGCCACCTTCATCGGGCGGCTCTACAGGCTCTTCGGCTTCCGGAACATCGCCGACGCGGCGGACACCGCCCACACCGGCTACCCGCAGCTCTCCGCGGAGTACATCCTCGCGGCGAACCCCCAGATCGTCGTCCTCGCAGACTCGAAATGCTGCGGCCAGAGCGCCGCGACCGTCGCCGCACGCCCGGGCTGGCAGACGATCGCCGCCGTCCGCAACCATCGCGTGGTGACCGTCGACGACGACGTCGCCTCGCGCTGGGGGCCCCGCGTCGTCCAGTTCGCGCGGGCCGTGGCCGCGATCGCGAAGCGGGGCTGATCGATGGCGGTCGACTCCGTTCGGCAGCAGGCCGCGCCGCGCGTGGAAGCGCGTGGCATCGAGCTTCGCTGGGGGATCGCGTCCGCCGCCTTCCTCGTGGGCGCGCTGCTCGTCGGCCTCGCGGTCGGCCCCATCGGCATCGGCGCCGGCTCGATCGTCGAGTCGGCGCTCTCGTACGTGCCGCTCCTGCACGTGCACTCTTCGCTCGACGCCGTCCAGCACGCGGTGCTCTGGCAGCTACGCGCGCCGCGCGTCGTCCTCGCCGCGCTCTGCGGGGGGATGCTCGCCGTGTCCGGCTCGGCGTATCAGGGCGTCTTCCGGAACCCGCTCGCCGATCCCTACCTCCTGGGAGTCGCCGGAGGCGCCGGTCTCGGGGCGACCTTCGCGATCGTGTACGGAGCCGCCGCCGCGGGGCGGAGCCCGATCGTCCCACTCGCCGCGTTCGGTGGCGCGATCGCGGCGGTCGTGGCGACCTACGTGCTCGGGCGCTCCGCCGGAGCAGCACGGACGACCGGGGCGCTCGTGCTCGCGGGCGTGACGGTCGCGACGTTCACCGCCGCCGTGCAGACATTCGTGCAGCAGCGGCACACCGACGTGCTCCAGAACGTCTACGCCTGGCTGCTCGGCGGCTTCGCGACCTCGAGCTGGGGCGACGTCGGGCTGGCCGCGCCCTATATCGCGGCCAGTGCCGTGATTCTCGTCCTCCACCGTCGCGTGCTCGACGTGCTCAGCCTCGGCGACGACGAGGCAGCGAGTCTCGGTGTGAACGTCGCGCGAACGCGGCTCGTGATCGTGGTCGTCGCGACCCTCGGCACCGCTGCGGCGGTGGCCGTCAGCGGCCTGATCGCGTTCGTCGGGATCATCGTCCCGCACACGATTCGCCTGCTGGTCTCGACCAGCTACCGCGCGGTCGTGCCTCTCTCGCTCGTCGTCGGCGCCGGGTTTCTCGTGCTCGCGGACGTGCTGGCCCGCACCGTCCTCTCGCCGGCGGAGCTGCCGATCGGCGTCGTCACGGCGTTCTTCGGAGCGCCGTTCTTCGCCGTCGTTCTGCGCACGTCGAGGACGATGCGGTGATCGAGCTGCGGGACGTCTCGGTGCGCTTCGGCGGCGTCGCCGCATTGCAGGAGCTGTCGCTCGAGGCCGAGGCTGGGCTCGTGGGTCGCGCTCATCGGGCCGAACGGCGCCGGCAAGACGTCGGCGCTGCGCGCGCTTGCGGGGCTCGTCCCGTTCGGGGGCGAGATCGTTCTCGACGGGCGGGACGCTCGCAGGCTGGGACGGCGCGAGCTCGCGCGGCTGCTCGCGTTCGTCCCGCAGAAGCCGGAGACGCCGCCCGAGCTGACCGTGGCCGAATACGTGCTGCTGGGGCGGACGCCGTACATCTCGTACCTCGGGAGCGAGCGTCGCGCCGACCGGCAGGCGGCGGCGCAGGCCCTGCGGCGGCTCGAGCTCGCGCGCTTCGCCGAGCGCCGCCTCGGCTCGTTGAGCGGCGGCGAGCTGCAGAGAGCGGTGCTCGCGCGGGCTCTCGCACAGGAGGCGCCCGTCCTTCTGCTCGACGAGCCGACGACGGCGCTCGACCTCGGACGCCAGCAACTCGTGCTCGAGCTCGTCGACTCGCTGCGCGGCGACGGCCTCACCGTCGTCTCGACGATGCACGATCTGACCCTCGCCGGCCAGTACGCCGACCGGCTCGTCCTGCTCGACCGCGGCGCGGTGGCGGCCGAGGGCACGGCTGCGCAGGTGCTGTCGGCACCGAACGTCGCTGCCCATTACGGCGCGAGCGTTCGCATCGTCCGGGAGAACGGCTCGGTGTTCGTGCTTCCGGTCCGGCGTTCGTGAAGCCGGCGGCGGCGCGTGTCCGCTACAGTCGTGCGCGGCGCCCTGCGCCGTCCATGCGCGACTGACGACCCCTCAGAAGCCCTGTCCTTCCAAGTAACAGAGTGTTACTTGGTCTCGCTGGAGGTCGCGCATGTCCCGGGTCGGCACCCTCGTCGCCGCCGGCGTCTCGAAGTCGTACGGAGCCCAGGTCGTCCTCGCGGACGTCGACCTCGTGGTACCGCCGCGCGCGCGGATCGGCCTCGTCGGCCCGAACGGGGTCGGCAAGTCGACGCTGCTGCTCCTGCTCGCGGGCGCCGAGGAGCCGGACCGAGGCGGGGTACGGCGGACGCCGCGCGCTCTGGCCGTCGGTCGCCTGCCGCAGGAGCGCGACCTGCGTCGCAGGCGAGACGCTGCGCGCCTACCTGGAGCGCAGGACCGGGGTCGCCGCGGCCGCGGAGCGGCTGGACGGGCTCGCGGCTCGCCTCGGCGCCGAGCCCGAGCTCGTCGCCGAGCACGGCGGGGCTCTCGAGGCGTTCCTCGCCCGGGGCGGCGGCGATCTCGAGGCGCGGGCTGCGACGACATTGGCCGAGCTCGGGCTCCAGATCCCGCTCGAGCGCACGCTGGAGGGCCTATCGGGCGGGGAGGCGGCGCGGGCGGCCCTCGCCTCGATCCTGCTCAGCCGGTTCGACGTGCTCCTGCTCGACGAGCCGACGAACGACCTCGATTTCGAAGGCCTCGCGCGACTCGACGCGTTCCTCGCCGGGTTCGTGGGATCGGTCGTCGTCGTCTCGCACGACCGCGCGTTCCTCGATCGGACGGCGACGCGGGTCGTCGAGCTCGACGAGTGGACGCACGGCGTGCAGGAGTTCGCCGGAGGTTGGAGCGAGTACGAGGCGGAGCGGGCGCGGCGGCGGGCGCGCGACTACGAGCGCTGGGAGGGCTACGTCGTCGAGCGGGAGCGGATCGCCGAGCAGGCGCGGCGCATGACCGAGTGGGAGCGCCGAGGCTACGGCCAGGGACGCAAGAAGAAGAAGACGAAGGACGTCAAGAAGGCATATGCGAAGCGGCTCGATCGCCTCGACGCGGTCGAGAAGCCCTACGAGCCGTGGGAGCTGCGGCTCGGCCTCGTCCCCTCCGCGCGAAGCGGCGACGTGGTCGTTCGGCTCGAGGGAGCGGTGGCGCACCGTGGCACGTTCTGCCTCGGTCCTCTCGACCTCGACGTCCGGTGGGGCGACCGTGTGGCGCTCGTCGGGGGCGAACGGGACCGGCAAGACGACGCTGCTCGACGTCGTGCTCGGCGAGCTGCCGCTCGCGACGGGCACGCGCTGGATGGGCCCCGGAGTCGTCCTCGGCGAGCTCGAGCAGGACCGGGCGAGGCTCGACGACGACGCGAGCCTTCTCACGGTGTTCGTCGCGCTCTGTCGGCGCTTGACTCCCGAGACGCGCCAGAACGCTGCTGGCGAAGTTCGGCCTCGGTGCGGATCACGTCCTCCGCTCGTCGGCCTCGCTCTCGCCCGGCGAGCGCACCCGCGCCGTGCTGGCGCTCGTCGCCGCCCGCGGCGTCAACTGCCTCGTGCTCGACGAGCCGACGAACCATCTCGACGTCGAGGCGATCGAGGAGCTGGAGCGCGCGCTCGCCGCGTACGAGGGCACCGTGCTGCTCGTCACCCACGACCGTGTCTTCCTCGACCGCTTCGGGGCCACGCGTACGATCGACTTGTGATCCTCCCGGCGTCGGCTTCGATCCTCACGATCGGCAACGAGATCGTCTCGGGCGACGTACCGAACACGAATGCGTCCTGGCTCGCGAAGCAACTGGCGTCGCTCGGCGTGACCGTGCAGATGTCTGCGGCGCTGCCGGACGAGATCGAGGCGGTGGCCGAGTACGTGCGCCGCGAGGCGCCGCGTGTCGACTTCCTCCTCGTCACGGGCGGGCTCGGCGGCACGCCGGACGACCTGACGCGCGAGGCGATCGCCGCGGCGTTCGGGGTGCCGCAGGAGGAGGTGCCGGAGCTCGCCGCCGATCTGCGCGGACGGTTCGCCGGCGACCCCGAGTACGCGGCCCGTTGGGCGCTCCTGCCGCGCGGTAGCCGTCCGCTGGCTAACCCGCTCGGCGGGGCGCCCGGCTTTCGGGATCGGCAACGTCACCGTGCTGCCGGGGTTGCCGTCGGAGATGGAGGCGATGTTCCTGGCCATCGCGGAGGAGTTCCGGCGTGGGAGCCCGATCGGCGCCTGGCGTCGGGTCTATCGCACGCGCGAGAGCGTGATCGCGCCCGCGCTCGCGGAGGTCGGCGAACGCTGGCCGCGTGTGCTCGTCGGCTCGTACCCGAGCTTCCTCAGCACCGGCCCCGAGGTGGAGATCGTCCTCAAGTCGAGCGACGCCGAAGCGCTTGCCGCCGCCTCGGGTTGGCTCGCCGCCCGCCTCGACGAGCTCACGCGCGCCTGACCAGGCATGCTTCCCGGGTGAGCACCCGCGCCTTCGACCTCCGGCCGAGGCTGCTGAACGGGTTGCTGCTGCCCGTGCTCTTCGGGCTCTCGATCGCGGCGGCGGTGATCGCGGGCGGCGACGGCGACTCCTTCTGGGTGGGCCTGCTGGCGTTCCTCGTCGCCTGGAAGACCGGACGTGTGGTGCGCCGGCTGGTGCGAGGCCTCTTCGTCGACGCCGTCCATGCGGCTCTCTGGCCGGGCGGTGCTACCGGGTACGCGTTCCTCTTCGTGTGGTCGGGCCTGCCGAAGTGGCTGGGCGTCCTCCTGGCGATGCTCGTGGCCGAGGTGACGAAGCTCGCGGTCTCGCCGCTCTTGCCGAAGCGCAAGAAGCTCGCCGAGCGCTGGGCCTGGCTCGAGGAGTGGGGCATGCCCGCCCTCGACCAGGTGATCCAGGGCCGCTGGACGCGCAAGGAGAAGTGACCCGCCCGAGGGCGTGCGGCCTACGCCGCCAGCGCCGGCGCCAGCTCTCGACCGAGCAGCCGCACGGGCTCGAGGTCGGCGTGCAGGAGGTGTTGGAGCATCACGCGGTCGCACCCCGCGCGCGCGTAGCCGCGTAACCGCTCGGCGACCTCGTCCACCGAGCCGACGAGCGCGCGTGCCTCGTAGCCGGTGAGCCACTCGTCGAAGCCGGGGTCGCGCGGACGGCGGCCGTAGAGCTCGCGCGCCCGATCGAGCGCGTCGGCACGTGTCTCGCCGACGAGACAGCCGGTCATGACGGAGAAGCGCATCGTCGCCGGGTCGCGGCCGGCGCGCTCGCACGCGGCCGCGACCTTGCCGCGGATTGCGGCGAACTGCTCGGGCGACGCGAACGGCGTGTTGTACTCGTCTGCGAAGCGGGCGGCCGGATCGGCTGTGCCGCGGGCGCCGCCGCCGCCCACGAGCAGAGGCGGGTGCGGCCGCTGCACGGGTTTCGGCAGGCCCGGCGCGTCCTCGAGGGTGTAGTGCCGACCGCGGAAGTCGACGCGCTCCTCCGTCCAGAGCCGGTACACGATCTCGAGCTGCTCGGCGAGCATCTCCACCCGGACGCGCGTCTCCGGGAACGGGAAGCCGAACGCGCGGTGCTCCCGTTCCATCCACCCGGCTCCGAGTCCCAGCTCGATGCGGCCGCCGGCGACGTGGTCGGCGGTCGCGGCGGCGTTCGCGAGCAGGGCCGGCAGGCGATAGGTGACGGGGGAGACGAGCGTGCCGAGGCGGAGCCGGGTCGTCCGCGCGGCGAGGGCTGCGAGCGTCGTCCAGGCGTCGTGCGCGACGTTCGCGGCCTCGTCGCTCTGCGAGATGTAGTGGTCGGAGCGGAAGAGCGTGTCGACGCCGTGCTCCTCACACGCGTCGGTGAGCGCGCACCACTGCTCCCAGGTGACGCCTTCCTGACCCTCGATCATCAGCGCGAGACGCACAGGGCCGAGCCTACACGGGACACGTCCGGCGACCTCTGCTCCCGAGCCGTGCCCCGCCGGGACAGGTGGCCGAAGCGGACACGTCCGGTGTCTGACACCGGACGTGTCCCCGCGGGGCACGTCCCCCGGAGCCGCCGGGTGCCCCCGCTACGATCGGACGGTGGCCGCGACGACGCCGGAGACGTACCTCCACGACCTGAATCCGGCCCAGCGCGAGGCCGTCCTCACGACCGAGGGTCCCCTGCTCGTGATCGCCGGCGCGGGCTCGGGCAAGACGCGCGTCCTCACCCGCCGGATCGCCCACCTCCTGCGCGCGGTCGGCGTCAGGCCCCCCGAGATCCTCGCGATCACCTTCACGAACAAGGCTGCGCAGGAGATGCGAGAGCGGGTGGAGCACCTCGTCGGGCCGCCTGCGCGCGCCGCGTGGGTGATGACCTTCCACGCGGCCTGCGGGCGGATCCTCCGCCGGGAGGCCGAGCGGCTCGGCTACCGCTCGAACTTCACGATCTACGACCAGGCCGACCAGGTCCGCCTCGTCAAGCACTGCCTCGAGGAGCTCGACCGCGACCCGAAGCGGTTCACGCCGCGCGGCATCCACAGCCAGATCTCGAACGCGAAGAACCAGCTCGTCGGCCCCTCGGAGTACGCGTCGCGTGTCGCGAGCTTCTACGACCAGACCGTCGCCGAGGTCTACGACCTCTACCAGCGGAAGCTCTTCGCCTCGAACGCCGTCGACTTCGACGACATGCTCTACCTCACCGTCGACGCGCTCGAACGCTTCCCCGAGGCGCGCACGAAGTGGCAGAAGGCGTTCCGCTACGTGCTCGTCGACGAGTACCAGGACACGAACCACGCCCAGTACCGCCTGCTCCAGCTCCTCGCCGAGCACCACGGGAACGTCTTCGCCGTGGGCGATCCCGACCAGTCGATCTACGCCTTCAGAGGCGCCGACATCCGCAACGTGCTCGAGTTCGAGCGCGACTTCGCCGGCGCCCGCTCGATCGCGCTCGAGCAGAACTACCGCTCGACGCAGAACATCCTCGACGCGGCGAACGGCGTCATCCGCCAGAACCGCGAGCGCAAGGAGAAGAACCTCTGGTCGGAGCTCGGCGAGGGCGACCCGGTGCGCGTCGTCGAGGTCGAGGACGAGCACGCCGAGGCGCGCTACGTCGCCGCCGAGATCGCGCTGCTCGTGGAGGAGGGCTACTCCGGCAGCGAGATCGCCGTCTTCTACCGCACGAACGCCCAGAGCCGCGTGCTCGAGGACATCCTCGTCCGCCAGGGAATCGCCTACCAGGTGATCGGCGGCCCGCGCTTCTACGAGCGGGCCGAGGTGAAGGATCTGATCGCCTACCTGCAGGTGCTCGACAACCCCTACGACGCGGTCTCGCTGCTGCGGATCGCGAACCGGCCGCGGCGCGGGATCGGCGACTCGTCGCTCGCTCGCCTCGCGACCTACGCCGACGCACAGGGGATCTCGCTCTGGGAGGCGATCGGCCACGAGGAGGCCGCGGGTGTCGGCGCCGCGCCGCAGAAGGCGGTGCGCGCGTTCCGGACGATGGTCGAGTCGCTGATGTCCGCCGCGCAGGAGCTCGAGGTGCCGGAGCTGATCGACACGGTGCTCGAGCGCAGCGGCTACCTCGAGGCGCTCGAGGCGGAGCGGACGATCGAGGCGCAGGGGCGGATCGAGAACCTCCAGGAGCTCGTCTCGGTCGCGCGCGAGTGGCGCGAGCAGGCGGCCGAGCCGACCCTCTCGAGCTTCCTGCAGGAGGTCTCGCTCTACTCCGACCAGGACGCGATCCGAGGCGAGGGCTCCCTCGTCACGCTGATGACGCTGCACAACGCGAAGGGCCTCGAGTTCCGCGCCGTCTACCTGATCGGCATGGAGGAGGGGATCTTCCCGCACTCGCGCTCGATCGAGGAGCAGGGCGTCGAGGAGGAGCGGCGGCTCTGCTACGTCGGCATGACCCGTGCGATGGAGCGGCTGACCTTGCTGCACGCCTCCTCCCGGATGCTGTACGGCGGGCGCTCCTACAACCTCCCCTCGCGCTTCCTCGACGAGCTGCCCGAGCGCCACGTCGACCGCGAGCGGCTGCGACCCGCCTCGTGGTCCGGCTACGGCTTGCCGAGCCAGGGCCGGCCCGCCCCGCGCAGCGATGCGCCTGCGCTGGCGACGGGGGACTCCGTCCGTCACGGCACGCTCGGGGAGGGCGTCGTCGTCAGGATCGAGCCCGACGGTGTCGTCGCCGTCCGTTTCGCCTCGGACGGATCCGAACGCCGCCTCGTCCTCGAGTACGCCCCGCTCGAGAAGCTGTAGAACTCGACCGGTGCCGATCGAGATTCGCAACCCGCGGGACGACGAGCTCCGCCGGCTCTCCCTGACGCTCGATGCCGCCTTCGGCAACCAGCTCTCGCCGTCCGAGGAGGAGGGCGCGCTCGCCGCTGCGCGTAAGCTGATGCCGCTCGACCGCGCTTTCGTCGCCTGCGACGGGTCCGACATGGTCGGCGTCGCGGCGGCGTGGCCGCTCGTCCTCACCATCCCGGGAGGCGAGCTTCCCTGTGGCGGCGTCACCTGGGTCGCCGTGCTGCCCACGCACCGCCGCCGCGGGGTCGCGCGCGAGCTGATGCGCCGCCAGCTCGGAGACCTGCACGAGCGGGGCGAGCCGCTCGCGGCCCTCTGGGCGGCGGAGTACCCGATCTACGGTCGCTTCGGCTACGGCATCGCCGCTCCGGCCGACACGATCGACGCCGAGCGCACGGGTTTCGGTTTCCGCGACGACCCCGGCGCGGTTGGACGGATGCGGCTGGTGACGCGCGAGGAGGCGCTCGAGCTGATCCCGCCGGTGTACGAGCGCATCCGCACGGGCCGCCCCGGGATGCTCGCGCGCAGCCGGGACTGGTGGTCGGACCAGCGGCTTGCCACGTTCTGGGACGTCGGCGACGCCGGTCCCCGCTTCCACGCCGTCCTCGAGCTGGACGGCGCGGTCGCGGGCTACGCGATCTACCGCGTCCAGTCGAAGTTCGAGCACAGCCTGCCGCAGGGCACGGTGCGGGTCGGAGAGGCGCTCGGCGTCTCGCTCCAGGCGACGCGCGAGGTCTGGCGCTACCTCTTCTCGATCGACCTGACGACGCGTGTGCGCTGCGAGCTCCTCGACCCGGCGGGGCCGCTCGTGCTCGGCGTCCTCGACGCGCGGCGGCTGCATCTCGAGGTCAACGACGGGCTGTGGCTGCGGCTCGTCGACGTCGACGCTGCACTGCGCGCCCGCTCCTGGAACGGCGACGATGCCCTGGTGATCGAGGTGCGCGACGGCTTCTGTCCGTGGAACGAGGGTCGCTACCGGCTCGGAGCGGACGCCGGTCGCGCCGACGGCGAGCCGGATCTCGCGCTCGACGTGTCCGATCTCGCGTCGCTCTACCTCGGTGGGATCGACGCCGGTCGCCTTCACGCCGCGGGCCGGATCGAGGAACGCACGCCGGGTGCCGTCGAGCGCGCCGCCGCCCTCTTCCGCACGCCGTTGCCGCCTTTCTGTCCCGAGGTCTTCTAGATGTTCGAGGTCCGCCCGTGCAGCGACCGCGACGAGTTCGGCCGCGCGATCGACGCGATCGCCCTGTACTTCCGGGGCGCGACGGAGGAGATGCTCGACCGCTTCGGGCAACTGCTGCCGCAGGAGCGGATGCACGCGGCGTTCGAGGGCAGCGAGATCGTCGGCGGCGCCGGCGCGTTCCCGTTCGACTTCTCGGTGCCGGGCGGCTCGCTCCCGTGCGGCGGCGTGACGGTCGTCGGCGTCTACCCGACCCATCGCCGACGCGGCGCGCTGCGCGCGCTGATGGAGGAGCAGTTGCGCGACCTCCACGAGCGCGGCGAGTCGATCGCGGCGCTCTGGGCGTCCGAGGAGACGATCTACGGCCGCTTCGGCTACGGGCTCGCCTCCTGGGCGGGCGAGCTCTCCGTCAAGAAGGAGCGGAATGCGTTCGCGCAGCCGTTCGAGCCACGAGGGCGCACCCGCTTCGTCGGCTCCGACGAGGCGAGGGAGCTCTTCCCGCCGGTCTGGGAGGCGCTGCACGCGCAACGGCCGGGCGTGTTCGCGCGCAACGAGGCATGGTGGACGCTCCGGCGGTTGCGCATCCCCGACGAGGAGGCGAGCTCCCCGCGCCGGTTCGTCGCGCTCGACGTCGACGGCTCGACGCAGGCCTACGCGATCTACCGCACGCATCCGAACTGGGACAACGGCGTGTCGACGGCCCGGCTCGAGGTGTTGGAGGCGGTCGGCTCGACGCCGCAGGCGACCGCGGAGATCTGGCGCTTCCTGCTCGACGTAGACTGGATGGCGACCGTCGACGCCTCGCTCCTGCCGCCGGACCATCCGCTCTTCTTCCTGCTCGCCACCCCGCGCCGGGCGGCCTACCGGATGGCCGACGCGCTCTGGGTGCGGGTCGTCGACGTCGGGGCTGCGCTCTCCGGACGCGCGTACGCCGTCGACGAACGGCTCGTGCTCGAGGTGCGGGACGCGACGTGCGCCTGGAACGACGGCCGCTGGAAGCTCGAGAGCGGGGTGTGCGAACGCACCGACGCCGAGCCGGATCTCGCGCTCGACGCCTCTGCTCTGGGCTCGGTCTACCTCGGCGCGATCTCGTTCGCGCAGCTCCGCGAGGCGCAGCGGCTCGAGGAGCTCCGCGGCGGCGCGGTCGAGCGCGCCGACCGCCTGTTCGCGTGGCGCCCGCTGCCCTGGTGCCCGAAATCTTCGTCAGGAACGTCGGGGGAAGCGCTCAGGGGCTGTCTCCCCACGCGTAGCACTGCGTGCATCCCGCGCTTGCGGTGGTCGGCGATCGCGCACCAGAGCAGGTATCTGCCCGGGCGGAGCGTCCACTCGCGGTCGACCACCTGGCCCGGCCGCACGGACGGGAAGCGGTAGATCCGCGTGCCGCCGATGCGGATCAGGTCGAGGTCGTGCGTGTCCTGCCCCTGGTTGACGAGCTCGACGATCACCTTGCCGGCCCTGACGCTAGTCCGCGAGAGGCTGTAGCGGAACTCCTGCGCGACGACCTGGACGCGTGCGGGGGGGCGTGGGGGGTGGGCGGCGGGGATCACGTGACGAGCGACGGGCGCTGGAACGACGCGGCGCCCGGGATGATCGCGGCGGCGTCGACTCCGAGCCACTGCTCGAGCAGCGCGGCGTAGACGCCGCGGAAGTCGGCGGTCGCCTGCACGTTACCGTCCTCGTCGAGCCCGGTCTGCAGGCCGGGGAACTCGCCGACCATCGTCCCGTTGACGCGTGTGCCGACGAGGAAGCCGACGCCGGCCGCCCCGTGGTCGGTGCCGTTGGATCCGTTCTCGGCGGCGCGACGCCCGAACTCCGACCAGACGTGGACGAGGATGCGATCTGCCAGGCCGCGCGCCTCGAGGTCGCGCTGGAAGGCGAGCAGGGAGTCGGCGGTCAGCTGGAGCCCCTGCGCGAGCGCGGTCGGCTCGTCGGCGTGCGTGTCGTACTCGCCGGGCGCGGTCAACGCGACGCAGCGGAGCGGCAGCCCGGCGTCGAGGATGGCGGCGAGGGCCGCGAGCCGGTGCGGGAAGGCGTCGTCGGACTGCGGGTAGGCGACGGGGCTCGCGAACGCGGGCTTCCCGTCCTTCGCCTGGAACGGGAGCAGCTGCCGGCGGAGCCGGTCTACCTGGAGCGCGACGTTTCCCGCCGTCCGCAGCGCGGGATCGGCGGGTTGCGCGCCCATCAGCCCGAACGTCTCGAGCATCCGGTCCTGCACCTCGCCCCAGACGCGGCTGCTCCAGAAGTCGTACTGGTCGGGGCCGGAGATGGACGCGACCGGCACGGACGTGGTGGCGAGCGCGGGGGCGAGCGTGTTGTCGAGCGAGAGACCCTGCAACGGATTGTCCTTGGAGCCGACCCGGTCGAGGTAGCGGCCAAGCCAGCCCGTGAGGAGCGACGGGTCGGTCGCCCCGACCTCCCAGTAGTGGCGCGACGTGAAGTGCGACTGGTCGGCGTGCGTGTAGCCGATCGCGGGCATCACGGTGACCTTCTTCTCGCCGTAGAGCTGGGCGAGACCGCCGAGCGCCGGATGCCAGTAGAGGCGTTCGTCCTCGGCGAACTGCGTGCCGCCGGAGAGCGCGAGGTGCGGCCGGAGCTTCGCGTAGAGCGGGTCTCCCTGCGGCGAGAGGACGGACAGCGCGTCGGCGCCTCCCTCGAGGAACACCGAGACGAGGATCGGCTGGGCGGGCCCGGACGCCGCGGCCGCGATCCCCTCGTCGAAGGCGTGCAGGCCGAGCCTCGAGCCGCCGTAGACGGCGACCGCCGCGCCGAGACCGCGCGCGAGGAAGTGCCGCCGCGTGAGGCCCGTCCCGGCGGGAAGCGGCATCCCGGGCTCGATCGCCGGTAGCCCGCTGCCCGCCTCGGCGAGCGCCCGGTGCAGGAGCCGCGAGCGGGAGAGCCCTGCGCAGTGGTTGCAGGAGGTGTCCGTCATCCCCGCTCCCGGCGCCGGCGAAGCCGGCGCCTCCGCTCTCTGGTGAGCTCCGTCGAGCCTACGCTCATGCAGCCTGCAGCTCCGGCGAGACGGCGATCAGTTGGCGGAGCGCGTTCTGGGCGAGCACCGGGTACTGCTGGCGCTTCCAGGACTCCTTCTTCGCGTCGGCGAGCGCGCGGCGGGCGAACGTGAGCAACGCCTTCTGCGTCGCGGGGCCGAGGGCGGGTTTGTGCCAGAACGCCAGCGCGCCTTCGAGGAGGGACTGCGCGTCGTAGGGCTGGATCGCGTGGGCCGGGTCGAGCGCGTACGGCTGCAGCACGTAGTTGGCGATCCACCAGCGCCCGCGCCAGGTGGCGGTGTCGAGCCAGCGGGTGTCGTCCCAGCCGGCGACGTTCGGCGGGTAGAAGAGCTGCTGGCCGGCCATCGAGTCGAGCCACGTCCACGAGGTCGTGTCGATGCCGCGGCCGAGTCGGCGCAGAAGCCCGGCGTTGTAGACGACGGGCGACTTCATCATGCGTGGGCCGTCGTACAGCGCGGGGTGGCGCAGGATCGCCTCGACGACGGGCCGGATCAGGTATTTGGACGAGACGTACAGGCGCTCCAGCGCCGCCTGGGTCGTGTGGTCGGGCCCGCTCGGGACGAAGTAGCTCCACAGCTTGCGGACGAAGAACGACGGGTGGTCGGGATGCGTGACGCAGAGCCGGCACGAGTCTTTCCACGTGAACGCGCCGCGCTGCTTGAAGATCGTCTTCACCGCAGGGTCGTGGTAGGCGGGATCGAAGCGGAAGTGGGTCGGCCCGACGTTCCGCCGCCAGTCGTTGCGGAAGCCGGTCAGCGCCCGTGCCTGCTGGCGGACGTCGTGCTCGGTGTAGCCCTGGTCGGCGCCGAGGGTGAAGAGCTCCATCATCTCGCGGCCGTAGTTCTCGTTGGGCGAGTTCTTCGAGTTGTCGCTGCCGTTGAGCCACAGCAGCATCGCGGGATCCTTCGTCACGTCGACGAGCAGGTCGTGGAAGGAGCCGAGCCCGCGTGCCCGGAAGAGCTGGTTCTGGTTCAGCATCAGCCGCTGCGAGCCGACACCGTTGTTGGAGGTGGCGAACCAGTCGTGCCAGACGAGCGTCATCCGCTCGACGAGCGGCCGCGAGGTGCGCACCATCCGGTCGAGCCACCAGACGTGGTCCTGTCCCCAGGCGTCGTAGGGCGCGAGCGGGCGGTGCTTGTCGTCGTGCGGCTCGTGCCCCACGAGGTGCTCGTTCCCGGGGTGGCTGAGAGCGTGGACGGCGCCGTCGAGCCCGAGCTTCGCGAGGGCCTCTGCCTCGCCGCGACGAGGCCCGAAGCCGGCACGCCAGAGCAGCCGCTCCGCCTGAGCAGCAGCGAACGCTCCCCGGTACACGGCGACTCCGGCCACCCGAGAGGAGCATCGGCACGAAGGCGCCGGGTCGTGATCCCCGAACGAGGTAGAGGCGCAAGCGCGCTACAATGCCGGCTCGCCGGGGCGGTTAGCTCAGTTGGGAGAGCACCAGCTCGACAAGCTGGGGGTTGACAACGTGCTACGGCGGTTTGGATAGCGAAGTTGCGAGACGGCATCGCTGTCCCGCGATGAGGGAACAGCGCTTCTAGTGTCCTGAGTCATTAATCCGATGACAATAGCCGGCAGACGTCCAGGATCTGGTCGGCGGTCTTGTGCCAGACATAGGGCCGGGGGTCTTCGTTCCAGTTGGCGATCCAGGTGCGGATGGAGGCGACGAGTTCCTTACCGAGCGGTGGGTGCCGCGCTTAAGCCATTTGGTGGTGAGTTCGCCGAACCAGCGCTCCACCAGGTTCATCCAGGAGCTGTAGGTGGGCGTGAAGTGGAAGCAGAAGCGGGGATGAGCGAGAGAGCCAGCGTTTGACGGTCGGGGTCTTGTGGGTGGAGGAGTTGTCGATGACCACGTGGACCTCGAAGCCGTGCGGCACCTCGCGGTCGATGAGCTTGAGGAACTTGATGAACTCAGCAGCCCGATGTCGAGGAGTAAGATCGGCGATCACCTGCCCGGAAGCGAGGTCAAGGGCCGCGTAGAGGTTGGTGGTGCCGAACCGGCGGTAGTCGTGGGTGCGCCGCTCGGGGACGCCCGGGCAGGAGCGGCAGGATGGGAGCGGTGCGGTCGAGGGCCTGGATCTGCGACTTCTCATCCACGCAGAGCACGACGGCGGCCTCCGGCGGGTTGAGGTAGAGCCCCACGATGTCGCGCACCTTGTCGATGAACTGGGGGTCGGTGGAGAGCTTGAAGCTCTCGGTGAGGTGCGGCTTGAGTCCGAAGGCCCGCCAGATGCGGGAGACGGCCGTCTGGCTCA
>CAVXLS010000005.1:0-15244 GCA_963762675.1 uncultured Thermoleophilia bacterium
CCCCGTCGGCGATGCTGAGGCTCAGGCTGTCGACGGCCGTCGTGCCGTCGGCGTAGGTCTTTGTAATGCCGTCGAAGACGACTTCGGCCACCACACCACCCCCTCTGGTTTTGAAGACTCTATCCATCTGGCTGTGCGATGCAACTCAGCCCGATGGAGTGCTGGCAACGTATGCGCCCGATCCGGTAACGTGCGGATCGTCGCCGGCCGGCGAGGAAAAGGTGAGTCGATGCAGATCGGAGCGGTCATGCGGGTTCGCCTCGTCACGGCGCGACCGGACGAGACGGCGGGCGAGGCGATTCGGAGGATGCTCGACGCGAACGTCGGCTCGATCGTCGTCTGCGAGGACAACGCCGCCGTCGGCATCTTCACCGAGCGAGACGTGCTTCGCCTCGCGGGCGCCGGGGCCGACTTCGAGACAGTCCTCCTCCGGACGGCGATGACCCCGAACCCGCTCACGATCTCCGCCGAGGACGGGGTCCTCGAGGCCGCCCAGTTGATGGGGGAGCGGAAGCTCCGTCACCTCCCTGTGGTGCAGGACGGGAACCTCGCGGGCATGGTCTCGATGCGGGACGTGTTCGGCTTCCTCGCCGACCGCCTGCACGCCGAGCGCGACGAGGCGGCCGCCGAGACGGCGCGGGCCTTGCAGGGCCGCTAATCCCGTGGGGGAAACCATGTTTCCCCCACGGACCCCTTCTTCCACCGCCCGCCGAGGAGACTGTCTGTGTGCGCTGCGGGGAGAGCGCGGTCTCCCCTCCGCGCGGCGGAAGGCTTCGGATATCGAGGGGGGTAAACCTTCTCTTGCCACCATCCTGGAAAGCCGGAGGCCAGCCAGATGCGTCAGCGACGTTGGCCGCAGGCGGATCCACGTCGGCGGAGACGCCCGCAGGGCGCCGCCGCCGACGCAGCGCCCCGCTCAGCCCCACGTCCATCTGGGAGAAGCCCACGGTCGCGCGCGCAGGGGAGACCGCGCTCTCCCCGGAGCGCACACCAACGATCAGCCTCGTCGCCGACGTGGAGGAGGGGGTCCGTGGGGAACCAGGGGTTCCCCCACGTGCTCAGAGGCCGGGCGGCGTGGCGTCGGGGGCGTGGATGCCCTCGAGTTGCCCGTCGCCTCCCGCGGCGGGGCGCGAGGCGAAGCGGCGGCGCGCCCAGAGGAACCCCATGACGGCGGCGGATGCGAGCGCAACGCCGATCGTCCAGTGCTGGAGGCTGAGGGCAGTCGAGCGCGCCTCCGCCTCCCACTGACCGGGGTCCCAGTGGTTCGACTGCGGCTGGGAGGCAGGGATGAGGTCGACTCCCCAGGGGAAGCGGAGCGTGTGGTGCCGCTCCCAGGTCGCGGTCTTGTGGACGACCGCTACGGCGATCAGGATCGCCGCGGCACACGAGACGTAGAAGCCGAGCGGCAGCCGGCTCGCGACCCAGCCGACCAGCACGAGAACGAGCGGCGGCACCAGCGCCCACAGCCAGATGCGCGTCTCGTTCCCGGTCGTCGGATCGTGCCAGGTCGTGAGCAGGCCGTTGCGCCCGCCCTTCCACTGGATCACGTGCGGCTTCTCCTGCGCGAGCGCGGACGCCATCAGCGAGCTGAAGAACAGCGGGATCGCGATGAACGATGCGATCGCGAGCGGTGCCCGCCCGGCGCGGGGCGGCGGTAGGCGGCGTCGCCTCATGCGAGCTTCTCTGCTTCGAGGACGCGCGAGAGGAACGCGCGCGTGCGCAGCTCCCGGGGCTCCGTGAAGATCTGCTCCGGCCGCCCCTCTTCGAGGATGCAGCCGGCGTCGAGGAAGCAGATCTTGTCGGCCACCTCGCGAGCGAATCCCATCTCGTGGGTGGCGAGGATCATCGTCATGCCGCTCTCGGCCAGCTCGCGCACGAGCTGGAGCACCTCGGTCACGAGCTGCGGGTCGAGCGCGCTCGTGATCTCGTCGAGCAGCATCAACTTCGGCTCCATCGCGAGCGCACGGACGATCGCGACGCGCTGCTGCTGGCCCCCGGAGAGCCGGTCCGGGTACTCGTCGGCCTTCCCCTCGAGCCCGATCCGCTGCAGGAGCATCCGTGCCCGGGCCTCCGACTCGTCGCGAGCCATCCCGCGGGCCTTGCGAGGCGCGAGCGTCACGTTCTGGAGCACGGTCATGTGCGGGAAGAGGTTGTAGGCCTGGAAGACGATCCCGATCTTCTTGCGCAGAGCATTCACGTCGATTTTCGCGTGCGTGAGCCGCTCGCCGTCGACGACGATCTCGCCCTCCTCCACGTGCTCGAGCAGGTTGAGGCAGCGCAGCAGAGTCGACTTGCCCGAGCCCGAGGCGCCGATCAGGCAGACGACGTGGTGTTCGGGAACGGAGAGGTCGACCCGGTTCAGGACCTGCAGGTCGCCGAACCACTTCGAGACGCCGCGGACGTCGACGAAGGCGCCGTTGGCCGCTGTGCTCAAAACGCCTGCGCTCGCTCGCGGCGCTCGCGGATCGCGACGAGATAGTCGGTGAAGCGGGCGAGCGGGATCGTGATCAGGATGAAGAAGACCGCTGCGACGAGGTACGACGGGAAGTCGCCGTTGTTGGTCGAGAACTGCTGCGCCAGCGAGGCCGCCTCGGTGACGCCGATCACGTAGACGATCGACGTGTCCTTCTGCAGGCCCACGAAGTCGTTGAGGAGAGGCGGGATCACGCGGCGCACGGCCTGGGGGATGATCACGTAGCGCATCGCCTGCGCGTACGTGAGGCCGAGCGAGCGAGCGGCGGCACGCTGGCTCGCGTGCACCGACTCGATCCCGGCTCGGTAGACCTCGGTCACGTACGCCGTGTAGACGAGCGTGAGCGTGATGATCCCGTACGTTGTGAACGAGAGGTTCGAGATGAACCCGAGCTGCAGCCCCGGCAGACCGAAACCGATGAAGAACGCCACGATGATGATCGGCGTGCCGCGGAAGAAGTCGGTGTAGGCGATCGCCAGGGCCCGCAGCGGCTTGGCCGCAGGCCCTGGCAGACCGCGAACGACGGCGATCGCGAGCGCGAGCACCAGGACGAAGGCCTCCGCGATCACCATCATCTTCAGGTTGACCTGGAAGCCCGCCCACACGTCCGGCAACGCGAGCGTGAAGCTGTGCAGGTTGAAGAACGCGTGGAGGACCTGGTGCAGCGCGTGCATACGGTGAAACCCTCTACTTCAGGACGTGGATCTTCGCGAAGTTGAGGTTGAACCACTTCTTCTGGAGCTTGCCGACCGTGCCGTTCTTGATCAGCTTCTTCATCACGGCGTCGATCCGCATCGTCAGCTTCGAGTTCTTCTGCAGCACGGCGCCGTACTGCTCGTGCGTGACGATCTGGCCGGCCACGGGGCCGAAGCTCGACGGCTTCTGCTTCTTCTCGAGGCTGACGAGCGGCACGTCGAGGATGAACGCCTGGCAGCGACCGATCTGCACCGCCTGGTAGGCGGCGGTCGTCGACGGGAACGCCAGCACGGTCTTCGACGGCTTCAGCTGGTCCTGGATGTACTGCAGCCCGGTCGTGTTGGTCTGGGCGCAGAGCTGGAGTTGCTTCAGGTCGGCGATGCTGTGAGGGACGGGCGCCGTCTTCGAGAGCAGGACACCCTGGTTCGCGTTCAGGTACGAGATTGTGAAGTCGACCGTCTTCTTCCGCTGGGCGGTGATGGTCGCCTCCTGGAAGGAGATGTCGAACTTCTTCGCGCCTGGCGCGAACAGGCTGTTCCAGGGCGAGTAGATCCAGACCGGCTTCAAGTGGAGCTGCGCGGCGATCGCCTTGGCGAGGTCGACCTCGTAGCCGCGCGGCTTGGTGACGGTGTTGCCTCGGACGGTGCCCGAGGCGAAGCCCGGCGCGGGATCGCCGAACGCGACGACGAGCTGGCCGGCGTGCATGGTCGGCGGCGCCTGACGACCGGCCGACGCGGCGGGCACCGCCACGAGCGCCGCGAGCGCGAGCAGCGGGAGAAGACGCTTCACGAATCACCCTCCTCTGGGCTTGAAAACGGGAACGAAGACTGTACCGCGGTCCGTTGCTTTGTTCTACTCCGCAAGCGCGGAGGCCGTGAGCGCCTGGAAGTGACCGATCAGCTGCTCGCTGCGGCTCATCAGCACGCCCCGCTCGAGCGCCCCGGCGGCGACGCCGCGCTGGACGCCTTCCACGAGCACTCGGTCTTCGCGGCCGACCTGGTCGTCGAAGGCGCTCAGCTCCTCGATCCATCGCTCGTCGACCCCCGGAGCGAAGAAGTAGTCGAGGAAGCGGTATGTCTTCTCGGGGCCGGACGGCACCACCGGGCCGATGGAGATGTTCGGGCGACCCGGGAAGATGTTGACGGTGAGGTTGGGCCAGAGGAAGTGGAACTGGCCTCGCGGGATCTCGCCCTCGAGGTCCATCGTGCTGCGCCCGGTCTCGCGTACGGGGCCGTACTGGCTCGAGAGCCGGCCGTCCACGTCGAGCGCGTACGCCTCGGCCGAGACGTCGATCGCCTCGGAGAAGCTCGGATGCGCGACCTGGCAGTGGTAGCACTCGAGGAAGTTCTCGCAGACGATCTTCCAGTTCGCGTCGAGTTCGGTCTCCCAGCGCGTGTGGTGGACGAGCTCGTCGACGTCGAGCCCGAGCTTTGCCACCTGCGCGGGCATCGAGCCGAGCGCGTCGGCAAGCGGCTCCGGCTCGGGGCCGGTGTTGACGAAGACGAACGGCCCCCATGCGCCGACTGCGGCGGGGACGAGGCCGAGCTCGTCCTGGGGGAAGTGCGGCTCCTCCTCCGAGCGCGGCGCGGTGCGGAGCCGGCCGTCGAGCCCGTACGTCCACGCGTGGTACGGGCACTGGAGCGTCTCGCGGCGGCCCTGGCCTTCGGTGACCGGGAAGCCGCGGTGGCGGCAGACGTTGAGGAGGGCCCGCAGCTCGCCGTCGCGGGCGAGCGTGACGACGACCGGCGTCCGGCCGCAGGTGGCGGTGAAGAAGGTGCCGGGTTGCGGCAACTGTCCCATGTGGCCGGCGTACTGCCAGGCCGACCGGAAGATTCGCTCCTGCTCGCGCCGGAGGATCTCGGGATCGGAATACCAGGCGTAGGGGAGCGTCGTCTCCATCGCGAGCGAGCGTACACGTCCACTGTGGACACGTCTGGTGCCTGGCACCGGACGTGTCCGGAAGGGGCACCGGCGTGCGACGATGCGGGTGTGCAAGCGATGGTGCTGCACGCTCCCCGCGAGAGGCTGCGGCTCGAGGAGCTGCCCGTGCCGGAACCCGCCCCCGGGCAGGTGCTGCTGCGCGTCGCCGCGTGCGGCGTCTGCCGCACGGACCTGCACGTCGTCGACGGCGAGCTGGCTCGCCCGAAGCTGCCGCTCGTTCCCGGCCACCAGATCGTGGGGGTCGCTGAGGACGGGCGCCGCCTCGGCGTGCCCTGGCTCGGCTGGACCTGCGGGCGCTGCCGTTACTGCACCTCGGGTCGCGAGAACCTCTGCCTCGAGGCCCGCTTCACCGGCTACGACCTCGACGGCGGCTATGCGGAGCACGCCGTCGCCGACGAGCGCTTCTGCTTCCCGATTCCGGACGGCTACCCGGACCTGCAGGCGGCGCCGCTCCTCTGCGCGGGGCTGATCGGCTACCGCTCGCTCCGGATGGCCGGCGACGCCGAGCGGCTCGGCCTGTACGGCTTCGGGGCGTCGGCGCACATCGTCGCACAGGTCGCCCGGTACGAGGGCCGGCGACTCTTCGGCTTCGTGCGTCCCGGCGACGAGCCGGCACGCGAGTTCGCTCTCGAGCTCGGCTGCGAGTGGGCGGGCCCGTCGGACGGCCCCGCTCCGGAAGAGCTGGACGCGGCCATCGTGTTCGCGCCGGTCGGCGCCCTCGTGCTGGCCGCCCTCCGCGCGCTCGCGAGAGGCGGCGTCGTCGTCTGTGCGGGCATCCACATGAGCGACATCCCGTCCTTTCCCTACGAGCTGCTCTGGCAGGAGCGCGTCGTGCGCTCGGTCGCGAACCTCACCCGCCGCGACGGGGAGGAGTTCCTCGCGCTCGCGCCGCGCGTGCCGGTGCGCACCGAGGTCGAGGAGTTCTCGCTCGACCACGCGAACGAGGCGCTCGACCGGCTCCGTCGCGGCGAGGTTCGCGGCGCCGCCGTGCTGCAGTTGTAGGCTGCGCGCGTGACCGACCGGCCCCCGTTCGAGCAGTTCTTCGCCTTCCGCCGGTTCTACCCCGTGGCGGAGTTCACGCCGGACGGGAGGGGGCTGCTCTTCGTCTCTAACCTCTCCGGCCAGTTCAACCTCTGGGCCGCCGACCTCGAGGGCGGCTGGCCTCAGCAGCTGACGACGTTCACCGACAACGCCGTGCGCGGTGTGGCCGTCGCCGATGACGGCGCGACCCTGTTGATCGCCGACCGCGACGGGGACGAGTTCCACCAGCTCTACCGCATCCCCGCCGGCGGCGGGTGGCCCGAGCAGCTCACCGAGCGCGAGCAGGTGCAGCACCAGATCCTCCCCGTCGCCTGGGCGCCCGGCGGCGGCAGCTTCGCGTTCGCCGCGAATTCGCGCCGGCCGCAGGACACGGAGGTCTTCGTCTGGGACGGGAGCGGCGAGCCGCGCTATCTCTTCGGCGAGGGCAGGTACGCGTTCGCCGGCCCGTTCTCGCCGGACGGCTCCACCCTCGTCGGGATCGACTTCCGCGGCAACTCGGACATCTCCCTCTACGCGATCGACGTCGAGTCCAGCGAGGCGACGGAGCTGACCCCGCACGAGGAGGAGACGAAGTTCCTCCCGGGACCGTGGGCGCGCGACGGCTCCGGCTTCTACGTCCTCACCGACGAGGGGCGGGAGTTCCAGGGGCTCGCATTCCAGCACCTCGAGTCGGGCCGCCGAGACTGGGTCGAGACGCCCGAGCGGGACGTGGAAGAGGTGGTCGGCTCCGTGGACGGCCGCGTCCTCGCATGGCTCGAGAACGACGAGGGCTGGTCGCGGCTACGCCTCCGTGACCTCGAGAGCGGCGCCGACTTCCCCGAGCCGCAGCTGCCGGAAGGCACGATCTCCCCCCTGGGCTCCGGGCTCTCGCTCTCGCGCGACGGCGCCCGCGCCGCCCTCGTCTGGGAGCAGCCGACGCGGTCGCCGGAGGTCTGGGTCGTCGAGACGGCGACCGGGGAGGCTCGCCCGGTGACCGAGAGCCGCGCCGCCGGGCTCGCGTCGCTCCCGCTGCGCGACCCCGAGCTGATCCGCTACCCGAGCTTCGACGGACGCGAGATCCCGGCCTGGCTCTATCGGGCCGAGAGCCAGGGGCCGACACCGTTCGCGCTGCTGATCCACGGCGGGCCGGAGGCGCAGGAACGGCCGGTGTTCCGCCCGTACATCCAGTATCTGCTCAGCCGCGGGATCGGTGTGCTCGCGACGAACATCCGCGGCTCGACAGGCTACGGCAGGACGTACCAGACGCTGATCCATCACGACTGGGGCGGCGGCGACCTCGAGGACTGGCGGCAGGCGGCCGAGTGGCTGCGCTCGCAGCCGTTCGTCGACGGCGACCGGCTCGGCGCCTTCGGCGGTTCCTACGGCGGTTTCGCGACGCTGACGTGCGTGACGCGGCTGCCGGAGTACTGGCGTGCGGCGGTGGACATCGTCGGGCCGTCGAACCTCGTCACGTTCGCGCGCGCGGTCCCGCCCGGCTGGCGGCGCTTCATGGCCAAGTGGGTCGGCGACCCGGACATCGAGGAGGAGTTCCTGCTCGAGCGGTCGCCGATCACGTACGTCGACCAGGTGCGGGCGCCGCTGCTCGTGATCCAGGGCGCGAAGGACCCGCGGGTCGTGAAGCCGGAGTCCGATCAGATGGTCGAGCGGTTGCGCGAGTTGGGCCGCGAGGTCGAGTACGTCGTCTTCGAGGACGAGGGGCACGGCTTCACGCGCTACGCGAACGAGGTGCGCGGCTACCGGCTCACCTGCGAGTGGCTCGAGCGTCACCTCCTCGCCTGAGCGCTGATTTGACCAGTCGGGCCGGCGGAGGCGACGATGGCGGCGTGGGCAGGCTTGGCTCCATCCGCCGTTTCGCGGCCCGGCACGCGCGGCTGCTCACCGTGCTCCAGCTGGTCGTCCTCGCGGTCTTCCTCGCTGCAGTCGGGTGGGCGATCCGCGGCTCGTTCCACGCCGCAGCCGACGACCTGCGGAATGCGAATCCGTTCCTGTTCGTGCTCGCCTGCGTCGCGCTCGGCGCGTACTACCTCGTCTTCGTGCTCGGCTGGATGCGCATCCTCTCGGACTGGGAGATCCGGATCTCGTACCCGGCAGCGCTGCGGGCGGAGATGGTCTCGATGCTCGCGAAGTACATCCCCGGCGGTGTCTGGACGCCGGCGGCGCGCGTCGTCGCGGCGCGGCGAGCAGGCGTGACGGACGCCGCGCTCGTCACCTCGTCGATGCTGCTCGAGGCCGGTATCTCGGCTGTCGCCGGCGTGATCGTGTTCGTCGCCAGTCTCGCCTGGGTGGACGGCGCCGACGCGCCGCTCGCGCCGCTCGTCGCCTTCGCGGTGGTCGTCGCGTTGCTCGTCCACCCGCGCGTCTTCCGTCCCCTGTCGGCCCGCATCCTCCGCCGCCTCGGCTACGGCCGGGAGTTGCCGCCGCTGCGCGGCGCGACCCTCGGCATCCTGCTCGTCTTCTACTCCGGGACCTGGGTGCTCGGCGGGGTCGCGCTGTGGCTCCTGCTCCGGTCCGTGGGCGCCGACACCGACCCGGAGACGATCGTGTTCCTCGGAGGGACCGCCGCCGTCGGCGCGATCGTCGCCGTGCTCTTCGTCTTCGCACCCTCCGGGCTCGGGCCACGCGAGGCGTCGATGTACGGCCTGATGCTCGCGGTTGCGCCGGAAGGGCAGGCGCTCGGCGCAACGGCGCTCAACCGTGTGGCGATCACGCTCGTCGAGGTGCTGCTCCTCCTGGTCGGCGGTCTGCTCCTGCGCGGGCGCGGCGGAGACGCCGAAAGCGACCTCCAGCTCGCCGATCCGGAGGGCCAGCCCTCGTAAGACGAGAAGGGGTCTCGCCTCCGCGCGCGGTAGGTCGGCGTTCTGGCCGGCGCACGTCTGGAGACGTCACGGCTTCAAAGGACCGAGGTCTCAGAGCAGTGTTCGGGCGACGGCGTCCCGCCAGCCCGCGACCAGCTCGTCCACGTCGGCCTCGGCACGCTGCGGCTCGCGGCGATCGGCCGTGCGGCGACGGCCGACGAGCTCCCCCTCGCTCCAACGTCCCGTGGCCACGCCGGCGAGGGCGGCCGCACCGAGTGCGGTCGTCTCTCGCTCGGCTGCCACCTCGACGGGGATCCGCAGAACGTCGGCGAGGAGCTGCACGAGGAACCCGTTCGCAGATACGCCGCCGTCGATCCGGAGCGAGCTCGGAGGGATGGGCATCGCGTCGATCACGTCGCGGGTCTGGAAGGCGATCGACTCGAGCGCCGCGCGCACGAGGTGCTCGCGCCGCGTGCCCCGCGTCAAGCCGCAGACGAGTCCGCGGGCGTCCGGGGACCAGTGGGGCGAGCCGAGCCCCGCGAGCGCGGGGACGAAGTAGACGCCGCCTGTCGACGGGACGGACGTGGCGAGCGACTCGCTGTCTCCCGCGTCGGAGAGCACGCCGAGACCGTGGCGCAACCAGTCCACGGCGGCACCGGCCGCGAAGATCGATCCCTCGAGCGCGTAGCGCGGCTCCACGCCCGCCGGGATCGCCGCGGCGGTGCGGACGAGGCCGTCCGGCGGCGCCGAGCAGTCGCTGCCGCTCGCCGAGAGCACGAAGGCGCCGGTTCCGAACGTCGCCTTGGTCTCGCCCGCGCTGAAGCAGCCGTGGCCGTAGAGGGAGGCCTGCTGGTCTCCCGCGACCGCCGCGACCGGCGCCCGTATCTGTCCGAGAACCCCCTCCCCGAGGATCTCGGCCGACCGTCGAATGTCCGGCAGCAGCTCACGCTCGATGCCGAAGAGGGCGAGGAGTTCGTCGCTCCAGTCGAGCGTCGCCAGGTCGAGCAGCATCGTGCGCGACGCGTTGGAGACGTCGGTTGCGTGCACGGAGCCTCCCGTGAGCCGCCAGAGGAGCCAGGTGTCGACCGTCCCGAAGGCGAGCCCGCTCCTGTCGTTCGTCTCGCGGAGCATCCACTCGAGCTTCGTCGCAGAGAAGTACGGATCGGGGGTGAGGCCCGTCCGGGATCGGATAGCCGCGCTCGGGAGCTCGCGGCACCGGGCAGCCGTGCGCCGGTCCTGCCAGACGATCGCCGGGCCGAGGGGTTGCCCCGAGTCGCGTCGCCAGACGAGGGCGGTCTCGCGCTGGTTCGCGATCCCGATCGCCTCGATCTCCCGCGCGGGGACGGCCGCGTCGGCGAGCGCGGCCGCAGCGGCTTCCTCGACGCTCTGCCAGAGCACCTCCGGGCTCTGTTCGACCCAGCCCGGCCGGGGGGTCTCCACGGGCACGGGCACCGTTCGTCCTCCGAGCACCTCGAGCGAATCGCCCACGACGAGGCAGGTCGTGCCCGTCGTGCCCTGGTCGACGGCGAGGATCATGCGTGGATCTTCGCGCGTCGGGTCCGGCTGCGCCGAGTGTCGCGAAAGCGTGCCAACTCTCTGACGGCCACTGTTGGGGCGCGAGCCGCGGTGCTATCCCCCACGAGTTTCCAACTCGAGGGAGGAGTTCATGTCAAAGCTGAGCAGGACGCTCATCCGCGTTCTCGCGCCTGCCGTCGTCGTCGCCGCCGTGGTGGCCGCCGTGGCGAGTGCCGACGGGAGCAGGAGAGACGCGGGCGTGATCCATGCGTGCCGCAACGTCGTGAGCGGGCGTCTGCGGGTGGTCAGCGCAAACACCGTCTGCCGCGTGCGGGAGGCACCGATTGCGTGGAACATGGCCGGGCCGCAGGGTCCCCCCGGGCCGGAAGGGCCAACTGGGCCTTCGGGCCCGGAAGGGCCGCAAGGGCCGCAAGGTCCGGCGGGAGCGGCCGGGCCCGCAGGGCCGCAGGGTGCCCAGGGTTCGGCCGGGCCTGACGGCCCGGAAGGGCCAGCCGGGCCGCAGGGGCCGGCCGGACCCGGCCTCACGTCGCTCGACGCCCTTGGCGGCCTCCCGTGCAACGGCGGCGCCGGAACGGTCGCCATCTCGTACGACGGAGCCGGTAACGCGCAGATCGCCTGCGCCCCGGGCGACTCCGGAGGTGGAAACGGCGGAGGAGGAGCAGAGCCGGCGCTCGTCGTGAACGAGGTGTCGACGGGGACGACGTCCTCGGCCGGCGACGAGTTCGTCGAGTTGCTCAACGCCGGCTCGGACCCGGTCGATCTGAGCGGCTACAAGCTCGCCTATCGCTCGGCTGCAGGCTCGAGCGACGTCACGCTCGCGACGGTTCCGGACGGCGTGACCCTCGCAGCGGGCGGGTACTACCTGTTCGGTGGGAGCGCGTACGCCGGCACGGGTACGCCGGATCAGAGCTTCTCATCCGGCCTTGCCGGCACCGGCGGGGGCGTCGGTCTCCGCGACGCCGGCGGGACGCTCGTCGACTCGGTCGGCTGGGGGACGGCGACGAACGCCTTCGTCGAGGGCACGCCGGTGGCTGCGCCACCCGCGACCGACCCGCCGGGAACGAGCGTGGCGCGAAGCCCGGACGGCGGGGACTCCGACGACAACGCGAGCGACTTCGCGCTCGTGGCGGCGACCCCGGGAACTGCCAACGACGGAAGCTGAGGGGCACGAGCGGGCGTGGGTGGGACACGATAGTCCCCACCCACGCCTGCGCTCGATGAGGCTGCGAGACCCGTCTCCGCCTCGTCGGCTCGGGCGAGCATCACCTCGGTCACGACCACAACGCGTCGCTCCACGCCTCCTCGAAGCGGAGCTCCCGTCGGAGCTCTACGGCGTCGTGAAGTAGTAGCTCCGGCAGTCGCTGTGATACCGATGCCCGTACCAGTGGCGCCCCGGGTAGCGGGTACAGCCGGGGCCGTCGGTCGGTGAGGGTGAGGGCCTTATGGTCGTCGGCGCCGACACGGTCGGCAGGGGCACGGTCGTGACCGGCGTCGTGTCGGGAGGCTCGGGAGTCGTGGACGAAACGGTCGTCGGTGTCGTGGGCGGCGGCGAGGGAACGCCGCACCCGGCCTGGAAGGCGAGCACCGGGTGCAGCTCGATCCCGTTCGGCGCCACGCCGCGCTGCCCGTGGATGCGGTCGAAGAACGCGACGCCGGTCAGGGTCACGCAGGGCGCCGGGTCCAGCTCGGTGTAGCGCGAGCCCGTCGGCGGGTCGCCGAGCGCGGCGATCAGGTCGGCGCGCGCGGCCTCGAGCTGCGGCGCCGCGGTGGACCGGGCGAGGCAGGAGGCTGCGGGGAGCTCGGCGATCATCGTCGCCTGGGGGTCGGCGGGATCGGCGATCGCGAGGTGAACGTCCGAGTCGGCCTCGACCTTGTATGCCACGGCGACGGCCGCGATCCGGTAGAGCACCATCTCCGCCTGCGTCCGGCCCGCGTCGGCGCCCGCCGGCACCGGGAGCGCGCGCAGCGCCGCGACGGACGAGTCCCGGGACACTCCGGGCACGAAGCCGTCGAGCAGGTCCTTGACGCCGTGGCGTTCGACCCCGCAGTAGCCCGTGAAGCCGTAGTCGGCGCCGTTGCCGCCCACCGCTGCAGCCTGCAGACGCGCGGCTGTGCTCGCCCGTCTCGGTGCGGAGACGGAGTCGCTGATGCCCTTGGCGGAGTAGAACCCGACTGCGCCGGTTGCGCCCAGGGCGGCCAGCACCCCGCTGATCGTGCGCGTATACGGGCCCGCCCGCCGGCTCACCGGCCGGGCGGGGAGGGTGGGGCAGGAAGGACGAGCGGAGGCGGCACCTGGTTGGCGGCGAGAGACTGCTGCACGATGTCGGCGTGCCTGTCCGCAACGTGACGGACGGCGGCGAGGTGCTGGTCGGCGAGATGACGGACGGCCTCGGCCTGAGCGCGGCGAGTGCGCAGGTGCGCGTCCGCGGCCAAGAGGATTCCGGCGAGGACGGTTACGAGGGCGAGCACCGCCTCCTGCTGCTGCTTCGAGATGTCGACGCCGAAGCTGACGGCGACCGAGATCACTGCACCCGCCATGCCGACGAGCTGCGCGGGAGTGATGTCCGGCATCCGGCCGGTCAGGATCCGCGAGAGGGGTTGCGGATCGATCGCGGAGCTCTGCGGCATGCCTTCCGTCATGTGCTCTCTCCCTGGCACCGACCTCGCCGCAGCAGTGTCTCCATCGTGGTCGATTCGGCGCGCCTCTCGCGTCCCTCGCACGAGTGAACCGCCGCTGCTGGGCTCGATCGGTCGCTCTACGCGCCAAGCGGAGGTCGGCGGGTGGTTTCCAGCCGGCGCTCGCCGCGGAGCCACGCGTCCTCATCCGCGACGAGATGGGCGTCTCGTATGGTCTGATCGGCCACGACGTCGCCGTCGTCCGACGGCAGACGGAGGAGACGATCGTGATACAGGACGGCCGCCAGGCCCGGACGGAAGCCGGTCCGGCGCTCGAGATCGACGACGAAAGGGGCGGCAACGTGACGCAGATCGACCTCGCACTCGTGGGGGCGCGGATCCGGACGCTCGATCCCGGGCGTCCCCGGGCGACGGCGCTTGCCGTCGCGGACGGGGAGATTGCGGCTGTCGGCGACGACGGCGAGATCCGGGCCCTGGTCGGAGGCGCGACCGAGACCATCGACCTCCGCGGAGCGGCGGTCGTGCCGGGCCTCGTCGACAGTCACCTGCATCCGT
This sequence comes from uncultured Thermoleophilia bacterium, assembly GCA_963762675.1. Classification (GTDB taxonomy): domain Bacteria; phylum Actinomycetota; class Thermoleophilia; order Gaiellales; family Gaiellaceae; genus Palsa-739. The sequence continues at coordinate 13,675 of CAVXLS010000005.1, forward strand.
TCCACGGCGCGGAGGCGGCTCGCGGCGCCGACCTGAGGGAGCTTCGCACGCTTGCGGACGTTCGCGTCGCGCTCGCGGCCGAGCGGGCCCGGTGCGCTCCCGACGACTGGGTGATGGGCTTCGGGCTCGACTACGACGTCTTCCGCGAGACGGGCATCCACGGCGCGCTCGTCGAGGACGCCGTCCAGGGCTCGCCGACCTTTGTCATGTTCGTCGACCTCCATACGGCGCTCGCGACACCGCGTGCGCTGGCCCTGGCAGGCGTCGACGGGCCGAGGGCGTTCGAGGAGAACTCCGAGATCGTGTGCGTCGGCGGAGCCCCGACCGGGGAGCTGCGCGAGCCGGCGGCGACGGCCCTCGTGCACGACGCGATGCCGGCGCTGACGGCGGAGGCGCGTTACCGCCTCTACGTCGACGCGCTGCGGCAGTTCGCAGCTGTCGGGATCACCGGCGCGCACGCGATGGACGGCGACCTCTCGACGCTCGACCTCCTGCGCGAGCTGGAGGCGAACGGCGACCTCGTCACTCGGCTCGTCGCCCCGTTCTGGATCCGGCCCGAGTCGGCGAGCGACGACTGGGACGAGCTGCTCCCGCACCGCGACGTCCGCGGTCGGCGCTTCCGCGGCGGAGTGGCGAAGTTCTTCATCGACGGCGTGATCGACGCCGGCACGGGGTGGCTCTACGAGCCGGACAGCGAGGGCGAGGGCACCTTGCCGTTCTGGCCCGACCCGGCGCACTACCGCGCTGCCGTCGACCGTTTCGCCGGCGCCGGCTTCCAGTGCGCGACGCACGCGACCGGAGATCGCGGGGTCCGCGAGGCGCTCGACGCCTACCGGGCGGCAGGCGCTGGTTCCGGCGTGCGTCACCGGATCGAGCACATCGAGACGCTGCAGGTCGCGGATCTGCCCCGCTTCGCCGCAGAGGGCGTCGTCGCGTCGATGCAGGCGCAGCACATGATGTGGCTCGACCCGGACCGCGGCGACAACTGGTCGAGGCGCCTCGGCGCGGAGCGGTGCGATCGCGCCTTCCCGATCCGGTCCTTGCGGGAGTCGGGGGCCGTCGTGGCGCTCGGCTCCGACTGGCCCGTCGCACACTACGATCCGCGGATCGGGCTGGCGGCCGCCCGGCTTCGCCGCCCGCCCGGCGAGCGGGAGCGGCGACCCTACGACGACCAGGCGCTCGACGGCCTCGCCGCCCTCGAGGGATACACGAGCGCGGCCGCGACCACCGTCGGCGAGGAGCGACGGCTCGGACGGCTCGCGCCCGGCTTCGCGGCCGACGTGACCGTCTTCGCCGAGGATCCCGTGGCCTGCGACGCCGACGACCTGCCGGCCCTGCCGGTGCTGCTCACCGTCGTCGACGGCGAGATAGTCCACAGTGCGGAGCTCTGACGCGGCTCTCGAGGACGCGGCGCCCGTCATCTTCTGGCTCGACCGGGACGACGCTCCCGTGCCCGCCGCACCATTCGAAGGGTCGGACGAGGCGGATCTCGCGATCGTCGGCGGCGGCTTCACGGGCCTGTGGGCCGCGATCCAGTGAAGGAGGACGACCCGGCGCGCGACGTTGCGCT
>CAVXLS010000006.1:0-137866 GCA_963762675.1 uncultured Thermoleophilia bacterium
TCACGTACGAGAGAGGCAGACCGAAGCCGGCGGCGCAGCCCCGGCGGCGGATCGGTCACGGCTTCTTACGGATCATCTTGCCGGAAGGCGTGAGCGCGTACCGGAGCCCGCCGTTGAGGTTCGGGGCCTGGCCCGCCGCCTGCCCGGGAGCTCCGTCTCCGACATAGGTGTGGAGCGGCCAACCGTTGTACGTCGCGACGCGTCCGCCAACCGGGTCCGGGTCGCTTCTCAGCAGCCGCGCTTTCACCTTTCCCGCTGCCTGCGTCTTGCCGCCGTTCGGAAGCATGAGAGGCGAGCAGACGACGACACACGTGCCCTTGCACGTGACCTTCGCGCGCTTGCCGTTCCGTCGCACTGCGTGCCTCCTATCCACCAGAGTGATTGCCTGCCGAGCAACGCGGGCCTATCTCTCCAGTAGCAAGCGCCTGCGCCGAATCAGGCCACGGCGGAGTCTCCTGGTGAGCGCGAGGAAGCCATCTCCTCGAGCCTCTGCCGGCCCGGCGACTCCGTGTGCTGGGCTCTGCCGCCGTGCCCCAGCCCGTGTTGCGGCTGGTGCGTCACACGACGTTCGGGTCACCTTCGCTTGCGAAGTTCCACGAGGTGCTGTCGTCTGACGCGGTCCGCCTCGGACGGACAGCAATCAGTCGAGCACCGGCTCGGCGTCCGGCTCGACCCGCGCCGCCGCCCCCGCCCGTGCAACCTGTGCCGGCCTCACGAGCAGCGCGACCGCGAGCGCCCCGACTGCGAGGGAGCCCGCGCATGCGAGCAGCGTCACGTCGAGGCCCGACGCGAACGCGCTGCGAGCAGCTTCCACGACCCCGGCGCGGTCGGCAGGCCCGACGAGGGCGGAGGCCGCCGGCGTCCCCCCCGAGACCACCGCGGCAGCGAGCCCGTGAGGAGCGCTCGGCAGGAGCTCGGGTATCCGAGCCGCCACCCGACTCTGGAGCAGCGCCCCGAGCGCCGCGACACCGATCGTGATACCTCCGATCCGGAAGGTGTTGTTGATCCCCGACGCCATTCCGGAGCGGTGCGGCGGTACGACTGCGAGCGCGAGATGCCCGATCGCCGGGTTCGCAATGCCGATCCCGATCCCACAGACGACCAACCCCGGCAAGAGCACGGTCCAGCGCGAGTGCGCGCCGACGCCGTACATCAGCAGCAGGCCCACGAACACGAGAAGGAGACCGACGCCTAGCATCGGCCCGGCCGGGAGGCGGGACGCGATCCGTGACGCGAGGACCGGGACGAGGAAGATGAACGCGGTCGCCGGCAGCAACCGCAGTCCTCCCTGGAACGGCGAGTAGCCGAGGATGTTCTGGAGATAGAGCGTCAGAAACGGCCAGAGCGCGAACATTCCCGCCCCGATCGCGAAGGTGCCGAGCGAGACACCCGTGAAGGCCGGGCTGCGCAGCAGCGAGAGGTCGAGCATCGGCCGCTCCTGACGCAGCTCGACAACGGCGAACGCCGCGAGCAGCACGGCCGCTCCCGCGAGGACACCGAGGATCTTCGCGCTCGTCCAGCCGTCGTCGTTCCCGCGCAGAACGCCGTAGACGAGCAGAGAGAGCGACCCGGAGAAGGTGACAAGACCCGCGACGTCGGCGTGGACGGCGTGCGGGTCGCGAACGCTCCGCACGGAGACGGCTGCTGCGGCGAAGACGCCGATGCCGATGGGCAAGTTCACGTAGAAGACCCAGTGCCAGGAGAGCAGCTCGGTGAGCGCTCCCCTAGGAGAGTTTGGCGATATTCGGGGGCGGGTGTGACCTGGCTAGCCGACGTGCCAGGTCATGTTGCAGTCCCCGCAGTGGACTTGGGTCACCTTGTCCTTCTTGGACAGACCCGTCGCGAGAATGGAGATGCCCGCCGTCAGCACTGCGCCGGTCGCCTTGCCGCCGCTGATGCCCTTCTTGACCTTCACCGGCTTCGTCCGAACCTGCCCGCTGCGTTGGCAGTGCGGGCAGATCATCGCGGGGTTGATGCGGCCCCAAGTGGTGTCTTCGGCCCATCCCACAAGGATCAGTATGCGCGGCTGTCGGCCCGCCTGTCTATAGGAGGGTGTTTTGAGAAAGAGCCGGGGCGAGTGCGACGCCCCGGCTCCCCTCCGTCTAACTCGTTAGCCGCTGATCTGCTTGCACAGGTGGCACTTCGGGTGCCCGCCCTTGCCGCTGACCTTGTTGTACGGCTCGATGTTGTCGCCCAAGGTGCAGCGCGACTCATCGTGGTACCTGTCGATACCTGGCAGCTTGGAATGGAACGGGGGAACCTTCACGGGTTTCCTCCTCGTTGCGGGTTTTTGTGGCCTGTCCCCGCTGCTACGGCCTTGCGACAGACCACCTCTGCCAACAAGGATGGATGCTTGGCCGGACGTTCCGGCCGGGGCGGGAGGCCGCGTCGCGCTGACACGGCGCTCCTCGTTGCGGGAGGCGGTTCGGGCTGCTACCTGGGCCGCCTCCATCCCCCCTCAGGCCGCGAGCGGCACCACCCTCGCTCGATTGAGCGCCTGCGCGAGCCGTGCGAGCATGACGAGGTCGGCGTGGAGGGCGACCCGTTGCATGCCGCGCACGCGGAGCGGCCCGAGGCCGAAGTCGTGCTTCAGCCTCCCGTTCTCTCTCTCCACGGCCGAACGACCACGGTAGAGACGCTTCCACTCGTCAGAGCCGTACGGGATCTTGGTGAGCGGGATGGGGCGTCCCTTGCGGAGGCAGATGATCGGCACGGCTCCACGCTCGGCGCGTCTCGTGCATAGACGCGGGCGTGGTCGTAGCCCTTGTCCATCGCGACCGTCTCGGGCTGGAAGCCGCGAGCGTGATAGCCACATCGAGGAGCGGCGCGACGAACAGGGACTCGTTCCGGCTTTGCGGTCTCGATCCGCCACGCGATCGGAAGCTCGGTGCGGTGCACAGACGGCCTGGTGGAGCTTGTATCCGTAGAACGATCCTGCGGCACGGGTGGAGACGGCGGAGCGGTGTCCCCAGGAGGCGTCGGGGTCGCTGTAGACGCTGCCGCTCCGGGCCACCGTTGTAGATGTACCTCTGTCCGTTCGCGAACGCCGGAAGGTCGGAGGCGTCGATCGCTACGTCCAGGCCGTACTCGGGAAGCGCATCCCGCAGCGACGGCAGTGATGTCGTTAAGACAGTCTGCGAGGAGAGGCTGGTTCTCACGCAGCTTGACCGTGAACCGGTAGCAAGCCCAAACGCTCGGAGCGCCACCGAGAGCCGTCTGCAAGCCCGGATGATCAGCGACGAGGGCCGCAACCCGCGTCCACGTCGGGAGGCCGTAGAGCGCCTTGACGAGGCACGCACCGACGAGCGCGCGAGCGCCATAGCCCTTGCGACCGCGTGGGCTACCGGCCGCGCCGAGCCGGTCGATGAGGGCTGCTACTTCGGGGGAATCGAGAAGCGCCGCGATCTCGCCAGCGTCCGCGCGACGCGCTACCTTGCCAGATGCCACAGGAGCTACATCTCTTGTGGTCGCGCCCCCGGAGGTGCCAGCCTCGCGGGGGCTTATTCCTTTGTAATTGCTCCACGAATTATATTGGACGCATCGGACGGAGCTAATGCTCAGCCATAGGGCATTACTTCAGGAGAATGCAACGCTACGCGCCGAACTCCGCGAACAGTGGCGTGACAACCACGCTGAGCACTGCTGCGAGACTTGGCCGCATAGGGGACGATGCTTCTTTCCCCCTCCGGCTATCCTAACTCAGACTGGCGGCTTGCGGCCCTCGCTCACAGCAAGGGGATGGATGCGGCGAATCTCTTCTATGATCGGGCGGAGACTGTGACGCTCGCCCCAGAAAATGATCTCCAGTGTAGAGAGATCGATGTCGCGGAATACATCGAGAGGATCGAATGCGGGGGCGGCAAGAAAGGCTCCCAGACTGAGGTCGAAATAGTTCTTAGTCCTAGACTTTTGCCACCATATATCGATCCTATCATCGAAGTGTTCAAAATTGTTTCTCATGCCCGTCTTCTCAATGGGGGAACCTGTGTCGGGTACGCGAAGACTTCGACGAAGAGGTTCACGCTCCGCACTAAACTTACGCCCCTGCCCCCAGAACGCCTTGGACAGATTCGCAACGGCGTTGAGAAGGTCCTGAACGGCGATCCAGAGGTCTACCAGCGCTCCACGTTTGGCCGCGGTGTAGCGCTCCCAGTCCGCTATGCCCTCAGCCGAGGCCTCCGGACGCCGACCGTAGGACGTGCCCAGAATGCTCACCGCGTCTTCCAGTCGGGTCGCGGCGTGCAGCGCTACGTCGCATTGGAAGGCCACTTGGCGCTGGAAGGCCCGAAGAAGCGAAGTGTCCACAAAGGCGAGCCTTTCACGACCTCCGAATTTCGAAACCCCCTAGGACCGGGCCGACGGCCACCGCGCCTCCGATCGTCGATCCCCACAGGGCGATCGCCGTGTGCCGCGCCCGCCCTTCGAACTCCTGCCCGATCAGGGCGAGCGAGGTGGTGAACATGGCCGCCCCGCCCACGCCCTGCACCGCCCGCGCGAGGTCGAGCGCGAGCGGGCTGCCGGCAAGGGCGCACGCGAGCGACGCGAGCGTGAACACGACGACGCCGCCCAGGAAGACGTGCTTGCGCGAGAAGCGGTCGGCGAGCGTGCCCGCCGAGAGCAGCAGCGCGGTGAGTGTGAGCGTGTACGCGTCGATCACCCACTGCAGCCCGGCGAAGCCGGCGTGCAGGTCGCGCTGGATGCTGGGAAGCGCGACCTGGACGATCAGGAGGTCCACGAGCAGCATGAACGTGGCGCCGAGGATCGCGCCGAGTGCCAGGCGACGGCGACCGACGGTGCGCTCCACCCGCGGCGGACTTTACCGCTCGAACAGGCGATCGGCGATCCGCGCCCATCCCAGCGCGCCTCGACCGCCCGACGAGCGGCAAGGCTGAACGCCGCTCGCTCGCCGGCAGGAAGCGCGAGGAGGGCGGCGAGATGCGCACTCGGGCCGTACTCGGCTGCGATCCGTGCGGAGACCTCGGCGAGCCCCGGATGGCCCTTCGTACCTGGATATATTCCCCCAGTGTCCAGGGAAGTCTGTTCCTCGCCTCTTCACTCACGTCAATCGACCGGCACGCTGAGAAGCCTCTCCTTCTTCGAGGGATGGACCGACGACGAGCTCGAGCACTTCGAGCGGATCATCGGTCGCGTCCGTTTCGTCGCCGGAGACGTCCTGATCCGGGAGGGAGAGACCGGACACGCCTTCCTGATCCTCGTCTCGGGCGAGGCCGAGGTGACGCGCAACGGCACGTCACTGCTCCGGCTGCACCCGGGCGACCACGCGGGCGAGCTGGCCCTGCTCGACGACTCGCCCGCCGCCGCAACCGTCGTTGCGCGCACCGACGGCGAGGCTCTCTCGCTCTACCAGCGCGACTTCCACAACCTCCTCGAGACGATCCCGAGCCTCGGCCGCCGGATCCTCGCCACGCTGGCGCGCTGGTTCCGGAAGACGCAGGGATTCGAGTAGTGACGTTCGGCGACGAGCTCGTCGTCCTCGTCGGCGCGCGTGGCTTCATCGGCCGACTGCACGCGCAGATCTACCGCTCGCTCGGCGTCTCGCTCGTCGAGGTCGACGTCGGCGATGCCGCTCCGACGCCGGAGCAGCTCGACGCCGTCCCGTGGGCGGACGCGATCGTCGACGTGTGCACGCCGACCGCCGTCCACACCGAGTCGATCCGCTGGGGCTACGAGCGCGGAGCGCGCCGCTTCCTCGTCGAGAAGCCGGCCGCGCGCTCCTACGTCGACTGGCGCGCGTGCATGCTCGACGTGCCGGACGCCCAGATCTTCGTCGGCCACTCGTACATGTTCTCTCGGGCGTTCGAGATGATGTTCGAGGCGTGCCCGAGCGTCGTGGCGATGCACGCGGCGTTCGACAAGGATCGTGCGGCCGACGACGCGCGGCTGCGCGGTGCGGCCGACGACGGGCGTCTCGCCGACGTCTTCCAGATCGAGGTGCCGCACGCCTTTTCGATGGTGCTCGCGGTGCAGCCGGCGCTCGAGCTGGTGTCTGCGACGTACACGGAGCACGGCGAGCGGGCCCCGGGCTCCATCGAGCCGACGAGCTGTGAGGCCCGGTTCGCCCATCGCACCCTGCCCGAGGTGCTCGTCACGAGCGACCTCCGGGTTCCGAGGCGTCGCCTGCTCGAGCTCCGCGGCGACGACGGGCGCCGAGTCTTCGGGTACTTCCCGCTGTCGGCGGCGGATCCCGACTGCCTGGTCTACAGCCGCGACTCGCAGGGACGACTGGCGACGCTGCTCGAAGGGCGAGACGACCTGCTGCGCGGCACGCTCGTCGCCGGCCTGGAGGCGATGCGCTCCGGCTCGGTGCCGTGGCTCGCGTCGGCGCAATTCGCCGGAGTGGTGCTCGCACGCATCGCCGAAGCGCAGCGGATGGCCGAAGCGAGCCGGCTGTCGGCGATCGGGCCCCGCTAGGGCACGAGTGCGGCGGCGGCTCGTGAGCACCGCTGCAGCGCGTCCCGGAGCGATCGCAGCCTCCGAGGTACGGATGGAGTGGGTCGGCGCGTGATCGTCTCCGCGTTCGCCGACGAGATCGCGTCGGACGTCGACGTCCAGCTCGCCGTGTTGCAGCGGCACGGTATCGGCCACGTCGACCTGCGCGGCGTGGGCGGACGCAACGTCGTCGAGCTCGACGACAGCGAAGCTCTCGCGCTTCGTGAGGCGCTGCACACGCACGGGCTCTCGGCCTCCAGCATCGCGTCGCCGATCGGCAAGGAACCTGCCGATACCGACGAGGCCGGCCTGCGGCGCCGAATGGCGCGGGCCGCCGCATTCGCACAGCTGCTGGAGACCGACTTCGTACGCGTCTTCGCCTTCCAGCCGCCGACCGACGGAGCCGACTGGCGCGAGTCGTCGCTGCGGTCGCTCGGCATCCTGGCGTCGTGCGCACGGGAGGAGGGATTCACGCTCCTGCTGGAGAATGCGATCGGAACCCGGGCGGCGAGCATCGAGGACACCGCCGACCTGCTGGCGGCGCTCGGGGACGACCACGTGCAGGCGGCGTTCGACCCGGCCGGTGCGCTGGAGTGCGGCGAGTCGCCGTATCCGGACGGTTACGCCCGCCTGAAGCCGTGGATTCGTCAGGTGCACGTGAAGGATCTCGACGAGGACGGACTCGTGGTGCCGGCAGGCTTCGGCGCGACGGACTGGCCCGGCCTCCTCGACGCTCTCCGAGAGGACGGCTACGGCGGCCTCGTCTCGCTCGAGCCCCATCTCGCTCGTGCCGGGGTTGCGGGCGGCTTCACGGGTCCGACGCTCTTCGGAGAGGCATATCGGGCTCTGCAGGGGCTGCTCGTCCACGATCGCAGCCACCGGACTCGGCGACAGGGAAACGTGCCTCCGCCGGCCGGCTCGCCCCTGGCTCTCCGCACGGAGGGACTGCTCGTCGACCCCGACGGGAAGGTGCGGGGAGCGCAGGCCGGGAGCGTCTTCTGGGCGGTGCAGGGCGTGCTCACGACGCCCGCTCTCGAGCCCGGGACCGTGCCGTCCGCAGCCCGGGCGGCGATCACGGAGGCACTCGAGACGGTCGAGGCCTCCGCCGGCCTCGCCGAGCTCCTCGCTGCGGACGAGGTCTTCCTCGCCTCCGACTCCGGGGAGATCCGGCCCGTCGGTCGCCTCGATGACGTAGTGTTCGACGCTCCGGGGCCTCTCAGCCGGGCCGCCCGCCGGGCATTCGACGAGGCCGTCGCGCGCGACGTCTTTCGGGAGGAGGAGAAGCGATGACGACCGCGTCGACCACTGCGGCGCCGCTCACCCTGGCCGACTACGAGGCGGTCGCGCGCGACCTGCTCGACCGGTCGACCTGGGACTACTTCGCGGGCGGCAGCGGCGACGAGGTCACGCTGCGAGCGAACCGCGAGGCGTTCGAGCGTATTCGCCTCCGGCCGAGGGTCCTGGAGGACGGGGATCCGGTCAACACCGCCACGAGCGTTCTCGGCACGCCGATCGAGCTGCCGGTCCTCGTCGCACCCACCGCATACCACGGGCTCGTGCATGCCGGCGCCGAGTGCGCGACGGCGCTCGGCGCGGGAGAGGCCGGGACGATCATGGTCGTGAGCCTCAACTCCAATCGCACCCTCGAGGACGTCGCCGCGACCGCCACCCGACCCGTGTGGCTCCAGCTCTACCTCACGGGGGACCACGCAGCAGACGAGGAGATGGTGCGCCGGGCAGAGAGCGCCGGCTTCGGGGCACTCGTTCTGACCGTCGACCGGCCGGTCTACGGCGGGCGGGAGAAGGACGCCCGTGGCGGGTTCCGACTGCCCGACCGCCTACGGGCCGCGAACTTCGAGGAGGCGCGCGACCTGAGGGCACCGTCGTGGACGTCCTGGACGGCCGTCACCTGGCTCCTCGGCTCGACGCGGCTGCCGGTGCTCGTCAAGGGCGTCCTCACCGGCGAAGACGCGCGAATCGCCGCCGGGCACGGCGTGGCTGCCGTGATCGTCTCCAACCACGGCGGGCGCCAGCTCGACGGCGCGCTCGCAGGGATCGAGGCGCTCCCCGACGTTGCAGCCGCGGTCGAGGGCCGGTGCGAGGTGTACTGCGACGGAGGTGTCCGTCGCGGCACGGACGTGCTGAAGGCGCTTGCGCTGGGAGCGTGCGCCGTCCTCCTCGGACGACCGATCGTGTGGGGCCTCGCCGTCGACGGAGCCGCGGGGGTAGCGGCGGTCCTTCACATGCTCCGCGCGGAGATCGAACGAGACCTCGTGCTCTGCGGGCGGCGCCGGATCGCGGACGTCGATCGCTCGCTCGTCACCTCGACCCTGGCGTTCTCGTGAGCGACTTCGAGCAGGAGCTGGCGGCAGCCTTCGGCGAAGACTGGGAGCAGCGGCTCGGCACCACCTACCACGCGATCCTCGGCGAGGTGCCGCCGCACGTCCGTGAGCGATGGGCGGTAGTCGCCGCGCTCGGCCGCCCTGAGCTGATCGAGGCCATCGAGCAGCTGCGAGCCGTGGCCATCGCCGAGAATCCACTTGGTCTCCGTGTGCAGCAGCTCGTGCAGTTCGGGCAGCTGCTCGTCCTCGGGCAGGAAGGACCGGCGCGGCTTCACGCCGCCGCCGCTCTCCGGCAGGGAGCGTCGCTGGCGGAGCTCCTCGGCGTCGCGGAGACGGCCTTCATCACAGGCGGTGTTCCCGCCTTCTCCCTCGGCGTGCGGCTGATCGACGAGCTGCGGTGACGCGCCCCTCGGCCGGTCTTCGGCGAGCGGTGATAGAACTCCGGCCGTGAGGATCCTCGCAATCGACCACATCACCATGACCGCGCCGCCCGGCTCGGGCTCGGAGATACGCGCCTTCTACGGCGACGTGTTCGGCCTCGAGGAGATGCCGAAGCCGGAAACGGTGCCGGACGGCTGCTGGTTCCACGCGGGTACGCAAGAGCTGCACGTGACCTACGAGGAACCCTTCCACCCGCTGCGGTTCGCGCACCCGAGCTTCATCGTCGACGACCTGCCGGCGCTGGTCGCCCGGCTCCGCGCCGCCGGCGCCGAGCCGACCCCGGACGAGATGATCGCGGGCCTCGAGCGCGCGTTCGTCCGCGACCCCTTCGGCAACCGCCTCGAGCTGCGCCAAGCCTGACGGGTTCGGGGCGAGAAGAAGCGCGGCGTCCGTACGAGGCAGTCGAGGCGGGCCACCTTCCGGGCTGGGCCGCCCCGGGCCCGCCTCTGCCGCGGGCGATCCGGGGGCGGGGCGAGACGTAGCGTTGAGATCGAAGGGGACGTCTCGAACCCGGGGATCCGCAGAAGCACTCGCCCAGGGGGTATGCCTCTACCCCGAGCCCTGTCTCTGGAGCTGAACCTTCCCGGTCTCGGAGTCGGCTGGTGCCGAGCTGTGCTCGTGGGCGATCTTCCAGCCGTCGTCAGGCGTCTTTTGGAGCGCCCAGGTCAGCCGGTTGTTCATGGCCCGCAACACCGTTCCGTCGGCCGACAGACCCTTGAAGGTGACGAACGCATGCGCGACGGCCACGTCGTCGCTTACGAGCGAGTTGACGTCCTCGAACTCGACCGCCACCTGCTCGGTGCCCAGCGACCCGAACCATTCTGCGGCCATGGCGCGCCAGGCTTCCGCACCGTCGTACGACCAGGCTCCCCACATGTCGAAGACGCGCACGTCGTTCGCGTAGAGCGCGACGAAGCTACCGACGTCCTTCGCGCGCACCGCGGCCACGTACCGCTCCAGCACTTGCTCGATCGTCCCGTTCTCCATGGGCCACTCCATCCTCGCTCGGCCTTTCGGATCTGTCGCGCCAGAGACTGACAGAGAATCGGCAGGTCATCGGGCCAGCGACTCCTGGCTCGCGCTGTGGACGCCACAGGGTGCGGTGCCTGCCTCTCGGCGGGCGCTGTTACGCGGCGAGGTCGTACTCGTGGACCGGCCGGCCGAGCAGGTCCCGGCGCCGGATGCGATCGAGATCGATCACGTCGGACCGCCGCCTCCACACAGACGCCTGCGGAACGGACGGAGACCAAGGCTGGACGACGCCGATCAAATCCGACCGCTCGGAGACCCGGCGCGAACGATCCACTACTCGGCCATCGAGCTCACGGGGGCAGCGCGATCTAGGCTAGGAGTACCGACTGCGACGTCGACCCGCAACCCTGTCCGGAGGAGAGCCAGATGGCAACCCAGGAGCACACGGTCATCGACCGCAACCTGATCCGCGAGCTCACCGCCCGCGAGACGCGGACGCTCGACGAGCGCACCGCCGCGTCGGGTGCCTTCTACGACGCGCGCACGCCGCGTGCTCGTGAACGGCGTCGCGTCCTCCTACCAGGTGCGCGACCCGTGGCCGATCTACGTGTCGCACGGCCAGGGCTCACGCGTCTGGGACGCTCGACGGCCGCGAGCTGATCGACTTCCACAACGGCTTCGGCTCGATGGTGCAGGGCCACGCGCACGAGCGCGATCGTCGCCGCGGTCCGGGAGCGGGTCGCCCTCGGGACGCACTTCGCCGCCCCGAGCGAGGACGCGATCGTGGTCGCCGAGGAGCTCGCCCGCCGCTTCGGGCTGCCGCGCTGGCGCTACGTCAACTCCGGCTCGGAGGCGACCATGGACGCGATCCGGATCGCCCGCGCCCACACCGGCCGCGACACGATCCTGAAGATCTTCGGCTCCTACCACGGCCACCACGACTACGTGATGGTCGGGCGTCGCCGCGGCCGCGGACGACTACGACTGGGACGGGCACGCCCGAGGAGCTCGAGTCGCGCCCGTACGGCGCCGGCATTCCTCGCGCGGTCGCCGCGATGACGATCGCGGTGCCGTTCAACGACGCCGACGCGATGGAGCGGCGGATCGTCCGACTCGAGAGCGGAGGGGCGGCTGCCGGCCTGCCTGATCATGGAGGCCGCGATGATGAACCTCGGCGTCGTGCTGCCGGAGCCCGGCTACCTCGAGGCGCGTCCGCGAGATCACGCGACGCCACGGCATCGTGCTCGTCTTCGACGAGGTGAAGACCGGGCTCTGCGTCGCCGCCGGCGGCGCGACCGAGCACTTCGGCGTGACGCCGGACATGGTCACGCTCGCGAAAGCGCTCGGCGGCGGCCTGCCGTCCGGAGCGATCGGCGGCAGCGAGGAGATCTTCAGCGTCGTCGAGGACGGCAGCGTCTACCAGGTCGGCACCTTCAACGGCAATCCGCTCTCGATGGCCGCCGCCCGCGCGAGCCTGCTCGAGGTCCTGACCCCGGAGGCCTATGCGCACCTCGACGCGCTGAACGACCACATCCTCGCCGGCTGCACCGCCGTCATCGAGCGGTACGGCCTATCCGGCTACGCGGTCGGCATCGGCTCGAAGGGATGCGTCACCTTCTCGCCGGTCGAAGATCGTCGACTACGAGACCTTCAAGCAAAACCAGGACAAGGAGCTGACCGACCTCGCCTGGCTCTACAACCTGAACCGCGGCATCTTCATGACGCCGGGCCGCGAGGAGGAGTGGACGCTCTCGGTCGCCCACACCTTCGACGACTGCGACCGCTACGTCGCCGTCTTCGAGGAGATGGCCGCAGACCTCACGGCATGACGCGGGCGCGACGAGCCCGCGACGCCCGGGAGCAGCTAGCTCCCGGTCCAGGTCGGCGGGCGCTTCTCGAGGAAGGCGCCCATCCCCTCCTGTGCATCGCCGGCCTGCGCGTTCGCGGCCATCACGCGTCGCGTCAGCTCGTAGGCCCCGTGCTCGTCGCGTTCGACCTGCTCGTAGAACGCCTCCTTGCCGATCCGCACCGTGAGCGGGCTCGACGCCGCGATCCTCTCCACGAGCGCCGCCACGGCGTCCTCCAGCTGGTCGGCCGGGACGACCCGGTTGACGAGTCCCCAGTCGCGTGCCGTCGCCGCGTCGATCGGCTCGCCCGTGAGCAGCAGCTCGAGCGCGCGCTTGCGCCCCACCGCCCGTGAGAGCGGCACCATCGGCGTCGAGCAGAAGAGGCCGATCTTCACCCCGGGCGTGGCAAAGCGTGTCGCCTCCGCGGACACGGCGAGGTCGCAGGAGGCGACGAGCTGGCAGCCGGCCGCGGTGGCGATCCCGTGCACCTTCGCGATCACGGGCTGCGGAACGTGGTGGATCGTCTCCATCAACACCGTGCAGACGTCGAACAGCCGGTCGTAGAACTCGGCGTCGCGACCGACCATCTCCCCCAGATCGTGCCCGGCGGAGAACGCCGGGCCGGCGCCCTCGATCACGATCGCCCGCACCTCCGGGGCGGCGCTCACCTCCTCGAGCGCCGCGATCAGCTCCTCCATCAGCGCCAGCGACAGCGCGTTCCGCTTCTCCGGCCGGTTGAGCGTGATGCGGGCGGCCGGAGGCCGGATCTGGACGAGCAGGTGGTCACGGGTCGCAGTGGCCATCTCGAGGGACGGTAGCGCGGGTCGAGGCCGGGCGCTACGTGGCTCCGATCCGTGTCTCGTGCCCGGCCCACTCCTTCTCGCGAAGCACGTACTTCTGCACCTTGCCCGTCGACGTCTTCGGCAGCGGCCCGAACTCGACGGCGTCCGGACACTTGTAGTGCGCGAGGTGGTCGCGGACGAAGGTGAGGATCTCCTCGGCTGTCGCGGTCATGCCGTCCTTCAGGGTCACGAAGGCCTTCGGACGCTCGCCCCAGTGCGGGTGCGGGATCGCGACCACGGCGCACTCGAGCACCGACGGATGGGCGACGATCGTCTGCTCCACCTCGATCGAGGAGATGTTCTCGCCCCCGGAGATGATGATGTCCTTGCCGCGGTCGCGCAGCTCGACGTTCCCGTCGGGATGCCACACCGCGAGGTCGCCGGAGTGGAACCAGCCGCCGCGGAATGCCGTCGCAGTCGCCTCGGGGTCGTCGAAGTAGCCGGCCATGAGGATGTTGCCCCGCATCACGACCTCACCCATCGTCTCGCCGTCACGAGTGACGTCGTTCACGTCGTCGTCGACGACGCGGACGAGATCGGCCGAGGGGTATGCCTGACCCTGGCGGGAGAGCAGCCTGGCCCGCTCGACGGTGGGCAGCGACCGCCACTCCTCCTGCTCGGGACACATGGTGGTCGGGCCGTAGGTCTCCGTCAGCCCGTAGACATGGATCACGCGGAAGTTCAGGTCGTCCATGCGCGCGAACAGCGTGGGCGAGGGCGGTGCTGCAGCGACCATCACCGTCACCTGCCGCTCGACGCGGTGCGCCTTCGGATGGTTGATGACCATGAGCTGCACGGTCGGGGCGCCGTTGAAGTTGGTGACGCCCTCGGCGTCGATCAGCTCCCAGACGAGCTCCGGTTCCACCTTGCGGATCGTCAGATGACGGCCGGCGACCGCCGTGACGCCCCAGGTGAAGCACCAGCCGTTGCAGTGGAACATCGGCTGCAGCCAGAGGAAGACAAGACCCCGGCGAGAGCCCGGTCACGAGGGCCTCGTTGAGCGCGTTCAGATAGGCGCCGCGGTAGGTGTACTGCACGCCCTTCGGTCGCCCCGTCGTGCCGGACGTGTAGTTGATCGAGATCGTCTCCTCCTCGTCCTCGAGCCAGCTTTCCGGCTGTTCCGGCGACGACGCAGCGAGGAGATCCTCGTACGGGTCCCCGGGGGCCCCCGTGTCGTCGACCCGGATCACGTCGATGCCGGAGAGGTCGAGCGGTTCGACGAGCTCGGCGAACTCCGCGTCGAGCAGGAGCGTGCCGGCACCCGAGTGGCGCAGGATGTACTCGACCTCGGCGCTCGAGAGCCGCGTGTTGACCGTGACGAGGATCCCGCCAGCCGCCGGAACGCCGAAATGCGCTTCCAGCATTGCAGGGGAATTGGGGAGGAGCGTCGCGACCCGATCGCCCTTCCCGAGACCGGCGGCGCGGAGCGCGTTGGCGAGGCGCCAGGCGCGCTCGCCGAACTGCGCGTACGTGTAGCGGCGAGCACCGTGGACGACCGCATCCTTTCCCGCGTACATCGTGGCGGCACGCGCGAGCAGGTCGACCGGGTTCATCTCCGTGCGGAAGACCTTGGCGGGCGCTCCCTGCCGGTCGCTCGTCGAGTCCTTGGCGAAAAGCGAGTCGCTCATCGTTGCCTCCCGCTCGTTGGGGTCACCGTGCGACCGGAGCCGGACACGGGGCCGGAACAGCGAAGATCGAGGTGAGACTCTACTCTCCGCGCGCGAGACCACTCAGCGGCGGAGCTCCTCGCCCACGCACGGGCAGCTCATCCCGCAACCGACTCGTGCGAGAGGTTGCGCCGCCAGAGGTCGAGCGTGCGCTCGAAGTGCCGTTCGGCGGCGTCCCGGTCGTAGACGGGAAGATCCGCCATCGCGAACCCGTGGGCCGTCCCGGGAAGCCGCTCCACGACACCCCGGACGCCGTGGCGGCCGAGCTCGTCGCGGAAGCGGTCGACGACCTCCGGGGTCGCCGACTGGTCGTTCTCGGCGAAGGCGACGTACAGCTCTCCGCGCACGCCGGCGAGGTCGTGGTGGGGCGAGTCGGGCGCGTCGGTCACGAGCGCGCCCGGATGGATGCCGGCGGCCGCGACGAACTCGTCCGCGAGCGTCGAGGCGACGTGCAGCGCGAGGCGGGCGCCCATGCAGTAGCCGACGCAGACCTTCGCGCCCGACGACGCCGCGGGGTCGTCCGCGAGCGCGTCGAAGATCGCCTCCGTGTCGGAGCGGACCATCGCCGGCTTCAGACGACCGACGATGGCCAGCAGCCGCTCCCTGAACCCGGGGTCGCCCATCTGCGAGAGGTCGAAGGTGAGCCGCTCGCCGAAGCGGTAGAAGAGATCGGGCGCGACGCAGTAGTAGCCCTCTGCGGCGAACCGGCGCGCGTTCTCTCTCACCTGCTCCCGGTAGCCGACAGCGTCCATGTACAGCACCGCCACGGGATAGGGGCCGTCCCCGTCGGGACGAGCGACGAACACCGTCATCTCCCCGTCGCCGGTGCGAACACGCAACTCCTTCTCGGGCATCTCGTCCTCCTCGCGCTCGGTCTCCATGTGGGATCAGGATCGGGAAAGGCGACGCAGGAGCGGCACCGCGTCGATCAGGGTCTGCTGCTCGGCGGGGGTGAGCTCCGCCGCGATCGCCTCCGTGAGCCAGCCCTCGCGGCGCCTGCGGTCCTCTGCGAGCCGGTCGCGGCCGCGTTCCGTCAGCTCGATCAGCACCTGCCGCCGGTCGGCTGGGTCCGGGTGGCGCGCGATCAGCTCGTCGGCCTCGAGCTCGGCGAGCGTCTGCGCCATCGACTGCGGGCGGACGCGCTCGGCAGCGGCCAGCCCGCTCGTCGTCTGGGCGCCTTCGCGGTCGAGCCGGCTCAGCACGCTCGCCTGGGCGATCGGGAACGCGTACTCGCTGCGCAGCCGCCGGACGAGCTGGCCGAGCACGATCCGGAGCTCGCTCGCCGAGCCGGCGATCTCGGAGGCACGCGTCACACAGGGATTGTACGCACAGGTAACCTGCGCAGGTTGCCTGTCGATCAGGATCGCTACAAATGGGTCGCCCTGTCGAACACGACCCTGGGCGTGCTGCTGGCGACGATCGACGGCTCGATCGTGCTGATCGCGATGCCCGACATCTTCCGCGGCATCGGACTCGACCCGCTGCAGCCGGGCAACAGCTTCTACCTGCTCTGGATGATCCTCGGTTTCCTGGTCGTCTCGAGCGTGCTCGTGGTCAGCCTCGGCCGTCTCGGCGACCTCTACGGGCGGGTGCGTATGTACAACGTCGGCTTCGTCGTCTACACGCTCGCCTCGCTGCTCCTGACGATCGACTGGCTGCACGGCCGGGCGGGGGCGGACTGGCTGATCGGGTTTCGCATCCTGCAGGGGGTCGGTGCCGCCTTCCTGGTCGCGAACTCGGTCGCGATCCTCACCGACGCCTTCCCGGCCAACCAGCGCGGTCTGGCACTCGGGATCAACAACGTCGTCGGGATCAGCGGTATGTTCATCGGCCTCGTGCTCGGCGGCGTCCTCGCCCCGATCAGCTGGCGGCTCGTCTTCCTCGTCTCCGTCCCGACCGGCCTCGCCGGCACCGTCTGGTCGTACCGCAGCCTGCGCGAGATCGGCATCCGCAGCCGGGCGCCGATCGACTGGGCCGGCAACCTCACCTTCGCCGCCGGGCTCGTGCTCGTGATGATCGGGATCACCTACGGCATCCGCCCCGACGGCAGCCACGCGATGGGCTGGCAGTCGCCGTTCGTCGACGCCTGCCTCGCAGCCGGCGCCGCGCTCCTCGCCGCGTTCGCGGTGGTGGAGACGCGCGTCTCCGATCCGATGTTCCGCCTGCAGCTGTTCCGGATCCGCGCTTTCACCGCCGGCGTGCTCTCGAGCTTCCTCTCGGCGGTCGCACGCGGCGGCCTCATGTTCATGCTGATCATCTGGCTGCAGGGCATCTGGCTCCCCGAGCACGGCTACGACTTCGCCTCGACGCCGCTGTGGGCCGGGATCCGGATGCTGCCGCTCACCCTCGGCTTCCTGCTCGCCGGCCCCGTCTCCGGCATCCTCTCCGACCGCTACGGCTCGCGCCCGTTCGCGACGGGAGGCATGCTCGCCTCGGCGCTCAGCTTCGTGCTCCTCGCACTGCTCCCCGTCGACTTCGCCTACCCGGTCTTCGCTGCGATCCTCCTCCTGATGGGCCTCTCCATGGGCGCCTTCGCCTCCCCGAACCGTGCGGGCGTCATGAACAGCCTCCCAGCGGCCGACCGCGGCGCCGGCGGCGGCATGAACCAGACCTTCCAGAACTCCGCCCAGGTGCTCTCGATCGGCATCTTCTTCACGCTGATGATCGTCGGCCTGGCGGCCACTCTCCCCCACGCGCTCCTCACCGGCCTCGAGAGCCACGGCGTCCCCGCCCAGACCGCCGCGAGGGTCAGCCACCTGCCGCCGGTCTCGGTGCTCTTCGCAGCCTTCCTCGGCTACAACCCCGCCAAGGAGCTGATCGGCCCCCACGTCCTCGCCCACATTCCCGCCCACGACGCCGCCACGATCAGCGGCCGCGGCTTCTTCCCGCACCTGATCGCCGCCCCCTTCCGCGACGGGCTCCACCACGCGTTCGCCTTCGCCATCGCCGCCTGCCTCGTCGCCGCCGTCGCCTCCTGGTCACGCGGCCGCCGTGTCCCGGCCCTGGACACGCGCCCGCTGCGAACCGCGCCGGACGCCGGCGAAGCCGCCGAGCCGAACACGCTCCGCTCGTAGCTAAGGCCGGTCGCGAGCCGCCTCCGAAAGGCGCGCGTCCGGGAGCCTTTCGTCTGCCGGCGCACCGCTCCTGGGCAGCCCGATCGTGAAGAGGGAGCCGCTTCCCGGCGCCGACTGGACGGAGATCGTGCCGCTCATCTGGGTGATCGTCTCGCGGGCGATGTGGAGGCCGAGGCCGGAGCCGCCGACCCCGCGCGACATGCCCGCGTCGAGCCGGTAGAACTTCTCGAAGATCCGCTCCTGCTCGGAGACGGGGATGCCGAGCCCCTCGTCGCGGACGGAGATGCTTACGCCGTCCGGCTCGTCGACGATGCGCACCTCGATCCGGCCGCCGTCGGGCGAGTACTTGATCGCGTTGTCGACCAGGCTCGTCACCACCTGGCGCAGAAGCCCCTCGTCGCAGAGGAGCGGGCGGATCGCCGTCGGCGAGATCAGCGCGAGCGTCGCGCCCACGGGCTTCCGCGCCTCCGCCGCCAGCAGGACGCCCTCGCAGACGGCGTGCGGGTCGCACGGCGCGGGCGCCTGCGACAGCTTGCCGCGGTCGAGTCGCGCGCTCAGGAGGAGCTGGTCCACGATCCGGGCGAGCTGCGCCGACTCCTGCTCGATGATCCGCATCAGCGCGACGCGGCGATGGTCGGGCAGGTCGCTCCGCCCGAGCAAGGTCTGCACGGCGCCGTAGACCGAGGTCAGCGGCGTGCGCAGCTCGTGGGACGCCGTGGCCACGAACTCCGCCCGGGTCCGCTCGAGCGCGTGCGCAGCAGTCACGTCCCGGATCGTCAGGACCCGACCGTCCTCGAAGGTGCTCGTCGTCGCGACGAACCAGCAGGCCTCACCGTCCACCTCGACGGGCACGAACTCGCCCTCCGACGAGACGAGCGCCTCGTACCCGGGCACGACCTCCGCCGCGGGACGCCCCAGCGCGCGACCGGGGCCGACGCCGAAGTGGTGCTCCGCCGCCGGGTTCCACGATCGGATCCTGGCCGTGTCGTCGACGAGCACGACGGCATCGGAGACGTGCTCGAGCGCCCGCGCCGCGTTCGCCCCCTGCTCCGCCCGCTGCCGGGCCCGTTCTTCCGCGACGTAGAGCTCCCGGAGCCGTCTCGGGACCTTGAGGAAGAGCAGCACCGCGATCAGGAGCGCGAAGAAGCCGGCGACGACGAGGGTGCCGACCGAACGGAGGAAGGTCGCCCGCTGGCGCTCTCGAGTCGACTGGACGAGTGCATCGAGGTCGTTCTGCATCAGACCGGCCGTCCGCCGGAAGTGCTCGAACAGGCGGTCGTCGGCGAGGACGTCTGCCCGCGCCTGCCGGGCGCCCGTGCGCCCGTCCGCGACGAAGGTGATCAGGCGGTCGTAGAAGCCGTGCAGTCGCAGGATCTCGGGCCGCAGCTGCTTCAGGCGCGCCCCGAGCTGCGGCTGGTCGCGGGTCAGCCGGCCGATCCGGGCAAGCTCGTTCTGGACGGTGTCGCGGCCGCGGAAGTACGGCGCAAGGCTCGAGCGGTCCCTCGTGATCATGTAGCCGCGCACGCCGGCCCCCTCCTCGACCATCCCGAGCTGGAGGTTGCGCACCGACGTCTGCAGCGGGAAGACGAGGTGGATGTAGCGGTTCTCGGCCGAGCGGTAGAGACCGAACGCGGACAGGATCCCCGCCGCGAGCACCGCGGCGAGCAGCACCACCAGCACGAGCAGCGCGGCCTGGACACGCCGCTTCGCCAGGTCGGCGGCGCCGCCCGCAGGGAGCCGCACCGTCAGGCGGGCCAAAGGCCGCTCGGACTGCCCGCCCGCTGCCGGGGCCACCTAACGGCCCGCCACCGTCACGGATACCCGCAGCCCGACACGATCCGGAAGTCGACGACCGGCCGCAGCTCTGCGCCGTTCGGCAGCGCCCCGCGCGTGTCCAGCTGCGGGTTCCAGTAGCCGACCCCGGTGATCTCGGCCGAGATCCCGAGCAGCTGCCACTTCGACGTGACCTGTGCGCAGTGGTCGGTCAGCTCCCTGCGGGCGGCGATCATGTGGGCTCGGTCACGCGTGTCGGCGGTCAGGCAGCGCGGGTTGGGCAGGTACGCGTTCATGTACATGTTCATGGGGATGCTGTAGAGGATCAGCGCGATCTCGCCGTCGGAGCCGATCCGGTAGCGGTCGATCACGACCTCGAGACGCCACGCGTGCCGCTCGAACGCCGTCGTCCGGCGCAGGCCGAACCGAGCCGGCCGGCCGAGCGCCGCGATGTCCGCGATGTTCGTGTCCGTCGGCTTGAGGACGACCTTCCCCCGATCGGCGTCGCTCAGCGTCAGGAGATGCCAGGACGAGCCGCCGCACCAGGGGCCGGGCCGAAGCGACGACCGACTCGCGTCTCCAGGCGCCGCCGTCGCCGCGACCACGGCGAGCGCGGCGGCGACGAAACCGAGCACGTACGCGCGATGTGGGCGACGTCGGCGCAAACCAGGACTCCTCGAGATCGACCTCCCCCGGCCGACTGAGAGTGTGCCCGAACCGGCCGACGCACGCGCGCGCCGATCGTCACGAGGCGCCGGCGGTCACCGAGCCGCGGCCCGCTCGAAGTGCGCCGCGCAGGGGCAACGCGATCGCCGCGGACGCGAGCAGCGCAGCTGTCGCCGGCACGCCGAGCCAGAGCCAGACCGGAACGGTGGGAACAGGGCTGCCGGTCTTCCCGATGCTGAACGCGATCGTGCCGGGTGCGGCCGTGAGCGCGCCGACGACGGTCGCGAACGTCACGACGATCACCACCTCGAAGCGGACCATCCGCCTCAGCTGACGCCGGGTCGACCCGATCAGCCGCAGCAACTCGAGGTCGCGCGCCCGCTCGGCGACCGCAACCGCGAGCGCGTTGACCGCCGCGATAGCGGAGAAGAGGACGACGACGCCGAGCAGGACGTAGACGGCGATCGACTGCCGCCGTGCGTCGCGGTCGAGGCGCCGGAGGTACTGGGCGCGCGTCAGAAGCTCGGCGCCGCCCCGCGCCCGCGCCAGCCTGGCCAGCTCGACGGCGACCCGGTCGTCGTGGTCGCCCCTGACGAAGACGGCATCGTCGAGGCGATCGGTGACGTGCCCTGCGACGACGCGACGCGGCAGCACGACCCGGCCGAAGCCGAGCGGCCGGTCGTAGAGGGCGACCAGGCGCGCGCGCACGGGAACGCCGTCGCCCAGCCACAGCCGAACCCGGTCGCCGAGCTTCCAGCCGAGCTGCCGTGCGAGCCGGGCGTCGGCCGCGAAGCTGAGTCCCTGCAGGTCCACCATCGAGCCGGCACCGACTCCGAGGTCGATCACGCCGTCGAGCGTCGGCCCGTCGGCCGCCCGGGCCGGGACCACGGTCGGGTTGGCGCTGCGCCCCTCCGCTGCGACGACGACCGAGGTCTCCTGCGTCGCGGCGACCTGCCGCACGCCGGGCAGCCTGCGCGCTGCCGCGGCGACGCCCGGCAGCAGACCCGCGCGGGACGACACGAGGACGTGGTCGGCGGTCACGCTCTGCCCGGCCTGCTCGCGCGTGACGCGCTCCACGGTCGCGCGGCTGATCAGGAGCGCGCAGGCGAGCGAGACGGTGAGCATCAACGGCGTGGCCACCGACGTCAGCCGGCGGAGGCTGGCGCGGGAGCTCGCCCGCGCGAGCCGTCCAGGGCCGGGGCTGATCGCCTGGAGGGGAGCGCCGACGAGCACGACGAAGGGCAGCGCGAGCAGCGGGCCGAGCAAGGTCGCCGCGATCATCCACACGAGCCCCGAGGCGGGGGCGTCGTCTCCGCCGCCGCCGCTCACGTCGCGCGTGGTCGCGACGAAGACGGCGACGCCCACGACCAGGACCACGAGGCCTGCGAGGCCGCGTGACCTCGAGAGCAGCCGTGTATCGACCGTCGCCTCGCGCAGAGCGTCGACCGGATGGATGCGGGAGGCGCGCCGGCCGCTCACGAAGGACGCGAGCTGGGTCGTGGCGATCGCGGCGGCGAGGCCGACGGCAACCGGGATCCAGTCCACGATCAAGCCGAAGTCGGAGGGAAGCAGCCCGGCGGCGACGAAGACACGCCGCTCGCCGAGCGCGACCAGGAAGCCGAGCGGCGCGGCGAGCACCGAGCCGGCGACGGCGGTCACGAGCGCCTCGGTCGCGATCATGCGTCGCACCTGGCGCGACGTCGCGCCGATCGCCCGGAGCAAGGCGATCTCGCGGTGGCGCTGCTGCACCGAGAGCGCGAATGCACCGGCGACGACGAAGACCGCGACGAAGATCCCGAGCCCTGCCAGCACGCCCAGACCCGAGAGGAGCCCATCGCGGCCGAGGACGCTCTCGAGCGACTCGGCCTCGCCGCGGCTCGCGCCCGTGAGCACGCGCAGACCGCGCGGGGTCACGATCGAGCGGACGCGGCTCGCGAGCCCGCGCACGTCCGTGCCCGGCCGGACGACGATGCCGATCAACTCGACCCGCCCCGCGGTGCCCGAGAGCCGGGCCGCGACATCGTCGCGGAAGTAGACGGCATCCGGGGACGACGGCGGGCGGCCGCGCGGCGGCGCGACGAACCCCACGACCGAGAACACGCCACGGCCGGAGGCGCTGACGAGACGAACAGGATCGCCCATCCGAAGGGAGGCGCCGGCGAAGCCGCCGGCGAGCACGACGTCCGACGACCTGCGAGGTGCATGGCCCGCCGTCAGGACGAGACCGGAGAGCGCGGCACTGCTCCAGCCATGGCCGGGCACCTGCGGCAGGCCGCGGACACCGACGACCTCCGTCGAGAACGTCCGATCCGGGATCGCGCGGGCGACACCCGGCAGGACGCGCAGCCTCCTCGCCAGACGGGCGTCGACGCGAGTCTGCTCCGGGAGCGTCTCGCCGTTCTCGCCGTTCGGGAGGCTGAACGACTGATCCCGGTCGACGACGATCGCAGCGCCGCGAAGGCGATCGACGGGGATGTCGGCACGGAGCGTCGACTCGAGAACGATCCCCGAGGAGACGACGAGCGCGACCGCGACGGTCACGCCGACGAACGCACCGAGGATGCCGCCCCTGCGGGCGCCGAGCGTGCCGAGCGCGACCCGCAGCATCGCTCAGCCCTCCAGGCGCGTCATGCGCTCGGCGACCTGCTCCGCGGAGGGCGCCGCCAGCCTGTCGACGACGGCATCCGTCGGCGAGGAAGACCACGGCGTCGGCGTGCGAGGCGGCCACGGGGTCGTGGGTGACGATCACCACCGTCTGGTCGAGCACGTCGACGGCCTCGCGGAGCAGGCGGAGGATGTCCCTGCCGGTGCGCATGTCGAGCGCGCCGGTCGGCTCGTCGGCGAAGATCACGTCCGGCCGCGCCACGAGCGCCCGGGCGATGGCGACGCGCTGCTGCTGGCCGCCGGAGAGCTCGCCGGGCTTGTGCCGGAGTCGGTCGGCCAGTCCGACGCGCGCGACGACGTCCGCCTGCCACGCCTTGTCGGGCGACCGGCCGGCGAGACGCAGGGGCAGCGCGATGTTGTCGGCCGCGCTCAGCGAGGGAACGAGGTTGAACGACTGGAAGACGAACCCGACGCGTTCCCGGCGCAGACGGCTACGGGCGTCCTCGCCGAGGGCGCCCAGGTCGACGCCGCCGAGCTCCACGGTGCCCGACGTGGGCTCGTCGAGGCCCGCCGCACAGTGGAGGAACGTGCTCTTTCCCGAGCCGGACGGCCCCATCACCGCCGTGAACGAGCCCCTCGCCAGCCCGAGGCTCACCTCCCGGAGCGCGACCACCGCGGTGGGGCCGGCGCCGTATGTCTTGGTGACGGACGAGAAGCGGACGAGATCGGTCCGGTCGACGAGGGCACCCACCGCGCCCTGCGGCTCCGGTGCGGTCATGGTGGTCACGGCCGTCGCTCCTGTTCGGCGTTCATCCATGTGGCGCACGCTCGCAGGCGCCACCGAGAGCAGCCAGGCGGCGTGCAGGTGAGCGCCCGTACGGGGCGCCGGTGTCTCGGGGTGCGGCAGCCCGTACCGCCGGCAAGAGTGCGGCCAGCCGTACCGCGATCCGCGCCTCGGTCTGCCACTCTTCGACGGATGCCGAAGACCGTCCTGATCGTCGACGACCACCCGAGCTTCCGTGGATCGGCACGCGCGATTCTCGAAGCCGAGGGATTCGCCGTCGTCGGCGAGGCGAGCACGGGCGCCGCCGCGGTGGAGGCGGCCGAGCGGCTCCGCCCCGACGTCGTCCTCCTCGACGTCCAGCTGCCCGACCGGTCGGGATTCGAGGTCTGCTCCGTCCTGCGCGGCCTGAACGGGTCTGCGCCGGAGATCGTTCTCGTCTCGAGCAGGGACGCCTGTGACTACGGCGGGTTGATCGCCTCGTGCGGGGCCTGCGGGTTCGTCCCCAAGGCCGAGCTCTCCGGCGACGCGGTCTCGGCGCTCCTCGAGTGAGTCGACGCGCTCCGCTCCGGCGCGTCGCGCTCGCCGCCGCAGTCGGCGGTCTGCTCGACGCCGGCGCGATCGCGATCGTCGCGACGAGCGACCAGGGGGCGAGCGGCACCGTCCTGATCGCGGTCGCGGCGGGGCTTTCGTTCACCGCGACCGGACTCGTGGCGATCGCCCGCCGCCCCGAGAACCGGACGGGTGTGCTGATGCTCGCCGTCGGCCTCCTCTGGGCGCTCGGCTCGCTCACGCTGACCAGCTCGTCGTTGCTCTTCACCGTCGGCGCGGTCACCCAACAGCTCGGCTTCGCCCCGCTCACCCAGCTGCTGCTCTCCTATCCGTCCGGCGTCCTCGAGCGGCGCCGCCACCGCCGTCTCGTGCAGGCGGTCTGGGTGACGGTGTTCGTCGGCCCGCTCCTCGTCTCGCTCGTCGACCGGCGGCCGACCGACTGCGACACCTGCCCGACGAGCGCGTTCGTCGTCCGGCCCAGCCACGCCCTGTCACTCGCGGCGCAGATCGGGTACGCCGCCGCCGCGGTCGCGCTCGCGCTCGCCGCCCTCGTTGCGCTCGGCCGCCGGTATACGGATGCCGGCCCGCCCCTGCGGCGGATGCTGAGCCCGGTGTACGCGATGTTCGCCGTCGCTCTCGTCTTCCTGATCGCCTCGAACGTCGCCGGGGCCGTCTCCGGGACGGTGTCGGCGACGCTCGGGGCGGTCGCCGTCGTCTTCATCGCGCTCGTCCCCGCCGCCTTCCTCGCCGGGCTGCTGCGCAGCCGGCTGGCGCGCGCCTCGGTGCTCCAGCTGCTGGTCGCGCTCGAGGCGGGCACGCCCCTGCGGGAGGCGCTCGGCGCTGCGCTCGGCGACCCGTCGCTCGAGATCGCGTACTGGCTGGAGGGCCCCGGGCGCTGGGCCGACGCTGCGGGACGGGGAGTGCCGGAGCCCGTCGCCCTCGGACGCCGGTCCGTCACCACGGTGGAACGGCAAGGAGAGCGGGTGGCGGCCCTCGTGCACGACACGTCGCTCGACGACGAGCCCGACCTCGTCCGGGGAGTCGCGGCTGCCGCCGCCCTCGCGCTGCAGGCACAGCAGGCGCAGGCCGAGCTCCGCAGCCAGTACGCGTTCCTCACCACCCTCGTCGACACCGCGCCGAGCCTGCTCGTCACCGTCGACCCCGACGGCCGGATCGCGAACCAGAATGCCGCCGCACTGGAGGCGAGCGGCTACGACGACGAGGAGCTCGTCCGCGGCCGGCCGTTCTGGGACGTCTTCATCGACCCGGACGAGCGTGACGCGATGCGCGCCCGGTTTGCCGACGCCGCGCCGGCGCACGCCGCGGCCGAGTACGAGAACGTGTTCACGAACCGGCGCGGCGAGAAGCGGGTGATCTTCTGGCGCAGCGCACCTGTGCACGACGAGGTGGGACGCGTCGTCAGCATCGTCGCCGGCGGCCTCGACATCTCCGACCGCCACCGGCTCGAGGCCGAGAAGGAGCGCGAACGAGAGTTCCTGAACGCCATCGCGAACAGCGCCTCGAGCCTCATCTGCCTGATCGACCACGAAGGTCGCGTGACCGAGCGTGGGGTCAACATCGCCTTCGAGCGGACGCTCGAGTGGGACGACCGCGACGTCGGCGGACGTGTCTTCTGGGAGCAGTGGATCGACCCGGCCGACGCCGACGACGTGAGGACGCGAATCGCGCGGACCGTCCAGGGCGAGTCGCTCGGCGAGCAGGACAACCTCTGGCTGACGAGCTCCGGCCGGCGTCTCTCCATCGCCTGGACGTGCACCGCCCTGCCGCGGATCGACGAGCGCAGGATCTTCCTGATCACGGGCGTCGACGTCACGGAGCGCCTCCGGCGAGAGGAGGAGAGCCGCGAGGCGGAGGAACGGCTCCGGGCGGTGATCGAGAGCGCGCCCGTCGCGATCGTCGAGATCGGGCTGGACGGCATGGTCAGGCTCTGGAACCCGGCGGCAGAGCGGATCTTCGGCTGGCCGCCGGAGGAGGTGCTCGGCCGCCCTCCGGTGTGGGTCCCCGAGGACCGCCGGGACGAGTTCCTGGCGCTCAGCGCGCGCGAGGCGCTCGGCGGCGGTTACACCGGCTTCGAGACCGTCCGCGTCCATCGCGACGGCAGACGCCTGGACGTCGAGATCTCGGCCGCGCCGATCCGGGACGCCACCGGCGAGGTCGTCGGCGCGATGGCGGTGCTCGGCGACATCAGCGACCGCAGGCGCCAGGAGGAGGAGGTTCGCGCCTCTCGCGCACGCATCGTCCAGGCCGCCGACGAGGCGCGGCGCAAGCTCGAGCGGAACCTCCACGACGGCGCGCAGCAGCGCCTCGTCGCCCTCTCGGTCTCGCTGCGGCTCGCCGAGGCGAAGCTCTCGTCCGACCCCGACTCGGCCGCCGCGATCCTCGCCGGCGCGCGCGACGAGCTGGCCTACGCGCTCGAGGAGCTGCGCGAGCTCGCCCGCGGGATCCACCCCGCCGTGCTCACCGACCGGGGACTCGCCGCCGCCGTCGACGCACTGGTCGCGCGCACGCCGCTGCCGGTCGAGGTCGAGCTGGCGGAGGAACGACTGCCGGCCGCCGTCGAGGCGGCGCTGTACTACGTGGTGGCGGAGTCGCTCACGAACGTCGTCAAGTACGCGAGCGCGACCTCCGCCCGGGTTCGCCTCGAGGTGAGCGACGAGGGCGTCGTGACGGCCGAGGTGAGCGACGACGGGGTCGGCGGCGCCGACCCGGCCCGGGGCAGCGGCCTGCGCGGCCTCGCCGACCGCGTCGAGGCGCTCGACGGCCGCCTCGTCGTCGACAGCCCCGCCGGCGGCGGTACGCGCGTGCGCGTCGAGATCCCGCTCGTCTCGCCGAGCGCGGTTGACGAAGAGAGTGCGGTCGACCGCACCTCGAGAGGCCTGCGGGCCGCACGGCGCAGGCGCCGTCCGCATGTCAGGTTCGAGACGGTCGAGCAGGACACACTCGAGAGACAAGCACGGAGGAGACGCCATGAGCCGCACGACCCTCACCGAGCTGGCACAGCGACGAAACGACGGGCTCGAGATCACGCTCCTCTGGGCCCGCGCGGACGACAGCGTCCACGTCGCCGTCCTCAACGAGCGCACCGGCTCGACCGTGGCCTTCCCGGTCGACCGCCGCAGGGCGCTCGACGCCTTCTACCACCCCTTCGCCTACGCAGCCTGACAGCCCACCCCGACTGCACGTCCTCCTCCTCGAGCCGGGGACGTCGGACGCAGACCGCCTGACCGGCGCCGGTCGCCCTCTCCCGACCGTACTTGCCGTCGCTGCGTCCCCGCCCCCGGCTCCGTGCAGCCCCCTCGGGGCGTCGCTCGACATCGGCGCGCAACGAACGACCGCGAAGCCTCGTAGACTCCCGCCCGTGGGCAGGCACCCATCCGGGACGGTGACGTTCCTTCTCGCCGACCTCGAGGGATCGACGCGACTCGTGCAGCAGGCCGGGCCGGCGTACGCCGACCTGCTCGGCGACGCCCGGCGGATTCTCCGCGAGGCGATCGCAGAGCACGGCGGCGTCGAGGTGGACGCGCACGGGGACGAGCTCCTGTCGGCCTTCGGCGACGCGGAGGCCGGTGTCGCGGCTGCTCTCGCGGCCCAGCGCCGCCTGGTCGCCCACGACTGGAGCGGCGGTCACGTCGTACGGGTGCGCATCGGCGTCCACACGGGCCGGCCCACCCTCACCGACGAGGGCTACACGGGGATCGACGTGCACCGCGTCGCACGCGTCGCGTCGGCCGGCCACGGCGGCCAGATCCTCCTCACCGAGGCGGCGAAGGCGCACGGCGCCGGAGCCCGCGACGATCGACCTCGGCGTGCACCGCTTCCCCGGCCTGAGCGAGCCGGAGCACGTCTTCCAGCTGGTCGCCGACGACCTCCCGCGCGAGTTCCCGCCGCTCCGCGACACGGTTGCGACGCTGGGCAACGGCATGCGCGTCGTGCTCGCCGACGACTCCGTCCTCCTGCGCGAGGGCGTCGCCCGCCTGCTCGAGGACGCCGGCTTCGAGGTCGCAGGGCAGTCGGGGACCGCGGAGGACCTGCTCCGACACGTCGGGCTCTACAAGCCGCAGGTCGCGATCGTCGACATCCGCATGCCGCCGACGCACTCCGACGAGGGGCTGCGCGCGGCGACGGCGATCCGCGAGCGGTTCCCCGCCACCGGCGTCCTCCTGCTCTCACAGTACGTCGAGCCGGCCTACGCGCTGGAGCTGCTCTCGGAGAGCGCCGAGGGGATCGGCTACATGCTCAAGGACCGCGTCTCCGACGTGGAGCAGTTCGCGCAGGCCGTGCGACGGGTCGGCGAAGGCGGCTCCGCGCTCGACCCGGCCGTCGTCAGCCAGCTCGTCGGACGTCGTCGCGCCGAGGGGCCGCTCGACGAGCTGACCCCGCGCGAGCGCGAGGTGCTGGGGCTGATGGCCGAGGGCCGCTCCAACCAGGCGATCGCGGCGCAGCTCTACGTCACCCTGCGCGCCGTCGAGAAGCACGTCACGAGCATCTTCTCGAAGCTCGGCCTGCCCGCCACCTCGGACGACCACCGCCGCGTGCTCGCCGTGCTCGCGTACCTGCGCGGCTGACGCTCCCCGCCTCCGGAGCGGTGCGGTTGACCGCACCCCAAGAGGCCAGTGCGCCGCATCGCCGCGGCGCCGGGCCCGCTGGGACGCTGGGGACGTCAACGCACGAACCCCGAGGAGATCGCATGTCACCCTTGCAGACATCGAACAATCTGGCGGCACGCATGGGCCGCTGGAGCGCGAGCCACTGGAAGACGGCGGTCTTCGGCTGGCTCGGATTCGTGGTCGTGGCCGTCGCGATCGGCATGGTCGTCGGCCAGAGGAACCTCGACCAGAACGACGTCAACGTCGGCCAGTCCCACCGCGCCGACCAGATCCTGCGGGAGGCGGGCTTCCAGCCCCGACCCGCTGTCCGAGTTCGTCCTGATCCAGAGCAAGCGACTGACCGTCGGCGACCCCGAGTTCCGGTCGGCGATCCAGGACGTCGTCTCGCACGTCGCGCCGTTCCGCGCGATCGAAGAACCTCCGCTCGCCGCTCGAGCAAGGCCACGACGACCTGGTCTCGGCCGACGGTCGCACACCGCGCTCGTCGAGTGGGAGATGCAAGGGCGACCTACGACACCGCGAAGACGCACATCGACGCGATCACCGCGGCGACCGCCAAAGTCGCGAAGGGGCATCCCGTCGCTGTACGTCGGCGAGGCGGGCGCCGTCAGCTCCGAGAAGGCGCTCGACGCGATGTTCGCCACCCAGCTCAAGCAGGCCGGCGAGCGCTCGGTGCCGTTGACCCTGCTCGTGCTCGTGATCGTGTTCGGCGCGCTCGTGGCGGCGGGGCTGCCGCTCCTGCTCGCGCTGACTGCCGTGATCGCGACGATCGGGCTGGTCGCCCTACCCAGCCACCTCGTGCCGATGGACCAGAACGTCAGCGCCGTCCTGCTGCTGGTCGGGCTCGCCGTCGGCGTCGACTACTCGCTCTTCTACCTCAAGCGCCAGCGCGAGGAGCGGGCCGCCGGCCGTTCG
Organism: uncultured Thermoleophilia bacterium; assembly: GCA_963762675.1. Taxonomy (GTDB): domain Bacteria; phylum Actinomycetota; class Thermoleophilia; order Gaiellales; family Gaiellaceae; genus Palsa-739. The sequence goes on from CAVXLS010000006.1 coordinate 29,555, forward strand.
AATCGGGCCGCGCTCGAGGCGGCGGCCGCGACGTCGGGCCGCTCGGTGCTCGTCTCCGGCTTCACGGTGATGGTCGCCATGGCCGGGATGCTCTTCTCCGGCGACAAGGGGTACCTGTCCTTCGGGATCGCCACGATGATGGTCGTCGCGATCGCGATGCTCGGCTCGCTGACGGTGCTGCCGGCCCTGCTCGCGAAGCTCGGCGACCGCGTCGAGAAGGGCCGGATCCCGTTCCTGTCGCGCCTGCGGCGGCGGAGCGGCGAGAACCGGGTCTGGGCGGCGATCCTGACTCCCGCGCTGCGTCACCCCGCCGTGTCGGCCGCCGCGGCAGCCGCTGTCCTGCTGGCGATGGCGTATCCCGACGCTCCACATGCACACGAACCAGATGGGCCTCGACTCGCTGCCCGCGAGCGCCCCGACCGTCGAGACGATCAAGCGGGTCCGGGCCATGTTCGTCGGCGAGACCAACCCGGCCGTCGTCGCGATCAAGGCGGATACCGACGCGACCGGGCCGTGCAGAAGGCGATCGCCGATCTGAAGGCGAAGGCGCTCGCGAGCGGTCGGATGCACGGTCCGATCGAGGTCGACGTCAACGCGGCCACACGGTCGCACGCGTCACAATCCCGCTCGCGGGCCAGGGCACCGACGCCGTCTCGAACGCCGCGCTCCGGGACCTCCGTCAACGAGATCCTGCCGGCGACGATCGGCACGGTGCCGGGCGCCGAGTACGCGGTCACCGGGCAGACGGCGGCGACGGCCGACGCGACCTCGCTGCTGAAGCGCTCGGCTCCGATCGTGTTCGCGTTCGTGCTCGACGTTCGCGTTCCTGCTCATGCTCGTCTCGTTCCGCTCGATCGTGATCGCGGCGAAGGCGATCGTGCTGAACCTGCTCTCCGTGGGCGCCGCCTACGGGGCGCTCGTGACCCTCTTCCAGTACGGCTGGGGCGAGCGGGTGTTCGACTTCCACTCGAACGGCGGGATCGCGTTCTGGCTCCCGATCTTCATGTTCGTGATCCTGTTCGGGCTCTCGATGGACTACCACGTGTTCATCCTGAGCCGCGTCCGGGAGGCGTACGACCGGGGCGCCAGGACCGAGGACGCGGTCGCCCACGGGATCAAGACCACGGCCGGCGTCGTCACGAGCGCCGCGGTCGTGATGGTCGGCGCGTTCGGGATCTTCGCGACGCTCCCGATCCTCGAGATGAAGGAGATGGGCGTCGGTCTCGCGGTCGCCGTGATCGTCGACGCCACGATCGTCCGGGCGGTGCTGCTGCCCGCGACGATGAAGCTCCTCGGCGACTGGAACTGGTACCTGCCGGCGTGGCTGGACTGGCTGCCCCGGCTCGACCACGGTGCGGGCGACCAGCGTGTGCCGGAGGTCGCGGCGGAGGCGCTCGCCGCGTAGCTCCACCGCATCCGAGCAGGTCCCGCGGGCGGCCCGAGACGGCCGCCCGCGGGCTACGGGCTCAGGACCGGCCGCGGGCCGGCTTCAGCTCCTCGCCGAAGCGGGCTCGATGCACGAACCGGCCGACACCGGGGGGCGCGACGAGCTCGTCGTCCTCCACGAGCACGCGTCCCCGGGAGAGGACGATCTCCGGCGCCCCGACCACCCCGGTGCCCTCGTACAGGTTGTAGTCCGCCTTCGAATGGTGCGAGGCGGCCGAGATCGTCAGCTCCTTCGCCGGGTCGAAGACGACGATGTCCGCGTCCGAGCCTGCCGCGATCGTGCCCTTGCGCGGGTAGAGCCCGAACAGCCTCGCCGGATTCGTGGCGAGCAGCTCGACCATCCGGTTGAGCGTGATCCGGCCCTCGTTGACGCCGAAGTGGTGGATCATCAGGAGCCGGTCCTCGAGGCCGGGCGCTCCGTTCGGGATCTTCGAGAAGTCGTCGCGGCCGAGCGTCTTCTGCCCGTCGAAGAGGAACGCGCAGTGGTCGGTCGAGATCGCGGAGAGCGCGTCGGTGTGCACGGCGTTCCAGAGCACGTCGTGGTTCGACGCGTCCCGGGCCGGCGGTGAGTAGACGTACTTCGCACCCTCGAAGCCCGGACGGTCGAGGAAGGTCTCGTCGACGAAGAAGTACTGCGTGCAGGTCTCGCCCCAGACCGGCCAGCCCTTGTCCCGGGCGGCCTTGATCGGCTCGACCGCCTCCTTGCACGTCACGTGGACGACGTAGAGCGGGCAGCCGGCGACGTGCGCGAGCTGGATGGCGCGGTTCGTCGCCTCGCCCTCGAGCTCGGGGGGCCGGGTGCGGTAGTGCCAGCCGGGCGCGAGGTTACCCCCGGCGACCGCCCGCCGGACGAGGACGTCGATCGCCGAGCCGTTCTCGCCGTGGATCATGACGAGCGCCCCGGTCCGCGTGGCGAGCTCCATCACGTTGAAGAGCGTCGCGTCGTCGACCATCAGGACGTCCTTGTAGGCGAGCAGCAGCTTGTAGGACGTGACGCCCTGGTCGGGCAGGGTCGCGAGCTCGTCGAGCGTCCCGCCCTCCTCCAGGTCGGTGACGATGATGTGGAAGCCGTAGTCGATCACCGCCTTGCCGTTCGCCTTCGCGTGCCACTCCTCGAGGCCGGCGGCAAACGTCTGGCCCTTCGTCTGGATCGCGAAGTCGATGTGACACGTCGTGCCGCCGAAGGCGGCGGAGACCTGCCCGGAGAGGAAGTCGTCGATCGTGACCGTCCCTCCGAACGGCATGTCGAGATGCGTGTGCGGGTCGATGCAGCCGGGGAGCACGTACTTCCCGGCGGCGTCGATCACGCGATCCGCCTCGACGTCGAGCGACTCGCCGATCAGGGTGATCGTCTCGTCCTCGACGTAGACGTCCGCGACGTAGTCGTCGCCGGCGGTGACGATCCGTCCGCCTTCGATCAGGACCGACATGGCTCATCCTCCGTCTAGGGCTTGCTCGTCCTGACTCTAGACCTTCGCGGCGGACCGGGAACGTCCGAGGAACGGCAGCCGCGGTCCGGCATCTGCGCGTGGGGCCGCGCGTCACCGACGCGGCGGGACGACGAGCACGGGGCAGCGAGCGTGCTGGCAGCAGGCGTGACTGACCGAGCCGAGCAGGAGCTCGCGGAGGCCTCCGAGCCCGCGGGAGCCGACGACGAGGAGGTCGGCGTCGACGGCCTCGGCTTCCGCGACGAGCGCGGTCGCAGGCACGTGGTCCTCCCTGAGCACCTGCTCGATCGAGACGTCCGCGGCCTCGCCCGCCGGCTTCGAGACCGCGTCGGCGAGCAGACGACGCGCGGCCTCCTCGAACGCCTTCCACTCGTCGTCGCCGGGCGCGAATCCGGCCAGGTAGGCGCCCTCGGGAACGTGCCAGACGTGCACGGCGCACACCTGCGTGCCGCGCAGCCGCGCCTCGCGAATCGCGATGCGAAGTGCCTCGCCGGCCCCCTCGGAGCCGTCGATTCCGACGACGACAGGAAGGCTCGTGTCGTACCTCCTCTGCTCGTACGAGGGTCTCGTCTCGAGCCGTCGCCGGCGTCCGCGCCGGCGCGGATCGACCCGGGTGGAACTACCGAGCCGGGGGCACGACGACGACCGGGCAGGGCGCGTGATGGCTGCACTGCTGGCTGACCGAGCCGAGCAGCAGCCCGACGAAGCCGCCGTGCCCGCGCGAGCCGACGACGAGCGCGGTCGCCCCTTCTGCGGCCTGGAGGAGCACCCGTGCAGGAGCTCCATGCACCGTGCTCGGCTCGATCTCGACTCCCCCGAGCTCGGCCGCGAGCGAGGCGAGGCACTCGTCCAGCCGCGCACGGGCTTGCCGCTCGTACTCCTCGAACATCGCCTGGTCGGGCACGACCCAGCCCAGGCCGCCGACGATCTGCACGGGCGGCTCCCAGGCGAGCACGATCTGCAACCGGGCCCCGCGACAGCGCGCCTCCGCGGCAGCCCACCGGAGCGCCTCGAGCGATCCCTGCGAGCCGTCGACCCCGACGACGATCCTGTCCGCGACGATCCCCGCCGCCTTCCGTGGTTTCAGCTGATGCCGTGCCCTGCCGCCGTACGGATCATCTTGCCATGGGCGGTCGCGTCCTCTATCGGAATGCGTACGTCGCCACTGTCGACGACACGGCGGCCGAGCACGAGAGCGGCTGGCTTCTCGTCGCGGACGGCCTGATCGAGGCCCTCGGAGCCGGCGCGCCACCCGAGACGGAGACGACGGTCGACCTGAACGGCGCCCTCGTGACTCCCGGCCTCGTCAACACCCACCACCACCTGTACCAGACGCTCACACGGGCGCGGGCGCAGGAGGCGACCCTGTTCGAGTGGCTCACCGAGCTCTACCCGATCTGGGCGCGTCTCGACGCGGAGGCCGAGTACGCGGCGGCGCGAACGGGACTGGCCGAGCTGGCGCTCTCCGGGTGCTCCACCGTCTTCGACCATCACTACGTCTTCCCGCAGGGCCGCGACGGCATCGTCGAGGCGGAGGTGCGGGCAGCGCGAGAGCTGGGCCTGCGCATCGTCGCCGCGCGCGGCTCGATGGACCTCGGCGTCTCGGCGGGGGGTCTCCCGCCGGACTCGCTCGTCGAGGACGTCGATGCGATCCTCGCCGACACGGAACGCCTGGCCGCCCTGCAGGACGGGTCGTTCGTCCAGATCGCCGTCGCGCCCTGCTCGCCGTTCTCGGTCACGGCAAGCCTGCTGGAGGAGTCCGCCGCCCTCGCCCGGAGGCACGGGCTCGTCCTGCACACGCACCTCGCCGAGACGGCCGACGAAGGCGACTACTGCAGGCGCGTCCACGGGTGCAGCCCGGTCGAGTATCTCGACTCCCTGGGCTGGCTCGCCGACGACGTCTGGTGCGCACACTGCATCCACGTCTCCGAGCGGGACGTGGCGAGATTCGCCGAGACGCAGACGGGGGTCGCTCACTGTCCCACGTCCAACCTGCGTCTCGGCTCCGGCGTCGCTCCGGTACGTGAACTGCTGGACGCGGGCGTGCGCGTGGGACTCGGCGTCGACGGCTCCGCGTCGAACGAGCGGAGCGACCTCCTCTTCGAGACCAAGCTCGCGCTGCTCGTGGCGCGGGGTCGAGGAGGCCCTGCTGCGCTCACCGCCCGGGAGGCGCTCCGCCTCGCGACCCGCGGCGGCGCCGAGGTCCTCCACCGGCCCGATCTCGGGGTGCTGGAGCCGGGCCGGCGCGCCGACTTCGCGGTCTGGCGCACGGACGGGCTGGAGTTCGCCGGAGCGACGGATCCGGTCGCCGAGCTGGTGCTCGCAGCCCCGGGCCGCGTGGAACGACTCGTCGTGGGCGGCGAGGACGTCGTCCGCGACGGCAGGCTCGTGCGGGCGGACGAGCGGGAGATCGCGCGCGAGCAGCGCGTCCAGGCGCGGCGGTTCGTGCCGTGAGCAGGCCCGAAGCGGCGTTCGGCGACCTCGCGAGGCGGCTGGCCGTCGCCCGCGGCGACGAGCCCGCGGATCTCGTCCTCCGCGGCGCCCGCGTGCTCTCGGTCTTCACCCGGGAGTGGCTCGCCGGCGACGTCGCGATCGTCGACGGCGCGATCGCGGGAGTCGGCGAGTACGACGGACTGGAGCTGCTCGACCTCTCCGGTCGCTACCTCGTGCCCGGCTTCATCGACGCGCACATGCACATCGAGTCGTCGAAGCTCCTCGTCGACGAGTTCGCCCGCCTCGTACTCCCGTTCGGGACGACCGCTGTGGTCGCCGACCCGCACGAGATCGCGAACGTGCTCGGCACCGACGGCGTGCACTGGCTGCTCGACGCCTGCGAGCGACTGCCCCTCGACGTCTACTTCATGGCGTCGTCCTGCGTACCGGCGTCGACCTTCGAGTCTCCGCGGCGTGCGCTGACCACCGGCGATCTGGAGGGCCTGCTCCGGCGCAGCCGCGTGCTCGGCCTCGCCGAGATGATGAACTTCCCGGGGGTGATCGCCGGCGAGGAGGCCGAGCTGGCGAAGATCCGGCTCGCCCGCCACGTCGACGGACACGCACCGGGCCTCCACGGGAAGCGCCTGAACGCGTACGCGGCCGCGGGCATCGAGTCCGACCACGAGGCCTCGACCCTCGAGGAGGGACGCGAGCGGCTCCGGGCAGGCATGTGGCTGCTGATCCGCGAGGCGTCCGCCGCGCGCAACCTGCGCGCCCTGATCCCGCTGGCACGGGAGTACGGCCCCTCGCGGATCGCCTTCTGCACCGACGACCGCGAGCCCGAGCACATCGCGGCCGACGGGCACGTCAACGCGATGGTGCGCGACGCTGTCACGCTCGGCGTCTCGCCGGAGGACGCGCTCGTGATGGCAACCCTGAGCCCCGCCCTCTACCACCGGCTCGACCGGCTCGGCGCGATCGCCCCCGGCTACCGGGCCGACCTGCTCGCGCTGCCCGACCTGGAGACGTTCGTCCCCGAGCTCGTCCTGAAGGCCGGCCGGCCGGTGCCGGAGATCCAATCGGTCTCCGTTCCCGACTGGGTGCGGCACACCGTTAGCGTCGGCGAGGTCGGGCCGGACGCCTTCCGTGTCCGCTGGTACGGGGGAGCGATGCGCGTGATCGGCCTCGTCCCGGGCCAGATCGTGACCGAGGCGCTGGTCGACGAGCCGCGGCTCGAGGACGGCTGCGCGGTCGCCGACCCGGGGCGCGACCTCGCGAAGGTCGCGGTCCTCGAGCGCCATCTCGCCACCGGCCGCATCGGGCTCGGCTTCGTTCGGGGCTTCGGCCTCCAGCACGGCGCGTTCGCGGCGACGCTCGCGCACGACGCGCACAACCTGATCGTGGTCGGCGCCGACGACCGCGCGATGCAGCGCGCCGTCGGGCGGTTGGTCGAGCTGGGCGGCGGCATCGTCGTCGTGGACGGCGGGTCGGTGACCGCCGAGTTGCCGCTTCCGGTCGCGGGACTCCTCTCCGACCGGCCGCTCGCGGAGGTCCTCGACGCGTCCGCCGCGATCAACACGGCGGTGCAGGCGCTCGGCGTGCGCTTCCCGCATCCCTTCCAGGTGCTCGCGTTCCTCGCCCTCTCCGTGATCCCGTCGCTGAAGATCACCGACCGCGGCCTCGTCGACGTCGACCGCTTCCAGCTCGTGCCGCTCGCGGTCACCGAGACGCCGCAGGCGGCGCGAGCGCCGGGAATCCACTGATCGACGATGCGTCCAAGCCCCGACGAAAGCCGTCCGACCCCCGCCTAGCGTCTCCTTGACCCACCGTGAGGAGGCGTGTCGTGCTGACCGAGCACACCGTTTTGCCAGAGGCCGTCGTCGATTCCCAGGTGCTCGAGCGCACCGTCCGTCGGTTCCGGGAGGCCGGCATCGCGCTCCCGCGGTTCGCCGAGCTCGCCGACCCCGGCCTCGTCCCCGCCCGCGTGCGTGAGCGGCTCGCGTCCGTCGGCCCCGACGACCCGAACCCGCTCAATCTCTTTCGCGTGCACTGGTACAACGACGCCGCCCGAACGGGGATCGTCGCCGTGCCCGAGCACGTCGTGCTCCCGCGGGCGCTGACGGGCGTCGAGGCGCCGATCGTGGTCGTGCTCGGCGACCGCTTCCCGTTGATCGGCGCCCACAAGGTGCTCGCAACGTACGGCTGCCTCGCACCGCGCGTCGTGACCGGCGAGTTCGACCCGACACGCGACCGGGCCGTCTGGCCGTCGACCGGCAACTACTGCCGCGGCGGCGTTGCCGTCTCGCGGCTCATGCGCTGCCGCGGCGTCGCCGTGCTCCCCGAGGGGATGAGTCGCGAGCGCTTCACGTGGCTCGAGCAGTGGGTCGCCGACCCGGCCGACGTGATCCGGACGCCCGGGACCGAGAGCAACGTGAAGGAGATCTACGACCGCTGCCACGAGCTCGAGCTCGATCCGCGGAACGTCATCTTCAACCAGTTCTCGGAGTTCGGGAACTACCTCGCCCACTACCTCGCCACCGGCGCGGCGCTCGAGCGGGTCTTCGAGACGCTCCACGCCGAGCGCCCCTCGCTCCGGCTGCGGGCGTTCGTCTCGGCGACCGGGTCGGCGGGGACGATCGCGGCCGGCGACTACCTCAAGGAGCGGCTCGGCTCGCTGATCGTCGCGGTCGAGGCGCTCGAGTGCCCCACGCTCCTCTACAACGGCTTCGGCGAGCACAACATCCAGGGGATCGGCGACAAGCACGTCCCGCTGATCCACAACGTCATGAACACGGACGTCGCGCTCGCGGTCTCCGACCGCGCGACCGACCGGCTCGGAGTCCTGCTCGGCACGGACGCCGGGAGGGCGTATCTCGTCGGCCGGCGCGGCGTGCCCGAGGACGTCGTCGCGCAGCTGCCGTCCTTCGGCCTCTCGAGCATCTGCAACGTCCTCGGGGCGATCAAGACCGCGAAGCACTACGGGCTCGGCCCCGACGACGCGGTCGTCACCGTCGCCACCGACGGCGCCGGCCTCTACTCGAGCGAGCGCGACCTCGCCCTCGCGAAGTACTTCCCCGACGGCTTCGACGAGGTCGCGGCCGCGGAGACCTTCGGCGAGCACCTCCTCGGGACGACGACCGACCACGTCCGCGAGCTGACCACCGAGGAGCGTCTGCGCATCTTCAATCTCGGCTACTACACCTGGGTCGAGCAGCAGGGCGTCTCCGTCGAGGACTTCGTGGCGCGTCGCGAGCCCGCCTTCTGGGAGCGCGTCAGGGGCCGGGCCGGAGACTGGGACGCGGCGATCGACGAGTTCAACGCGCGCACGGGTGTCCTGGAGGCCCTGTGAGCGTCGCTCGCCGTCGGGCAAGGATCGGCCCATGAGCGCGCCCCTGAGCCGGCTCGTCTGCGCGGGCTGCGGCGCCGGGCCCGATCCGGCGGAGCCGTACCCGTTCCGTTGCCCGAACGCGGGCGCCGGCGACGACGTCGACCACGTCCTGCGGCGCGAGCTCGACCTGTCCCGGCTGCGCTTCCCGGCCGGCGACGGCGCCGACCCGAACCCCTTCGTCCGCTACCGCTCGCTGCTCCACGCCTACCAGGCCGGCCGGGCGGGCGGGCTTGCCGACGAGGAGCTCGTGGCGCTCGTCCGCGACCTCGACGAGCGCGTCGCCGCCGTCGACGGGCACGGCTTCGCGGTCACGCCGTTCGCCCGGAGCGACGGGCTCAGCGACGGCCTCGGCTTCGCGGCGGGCGGCGGCGTGTGGGTGAAGGACGAGACCGGCAACGTGTCGGGATCGCACAAGGCGCGCCACCTCTTCGGCGTGCTCCTCTGGCTCGAGGTCGCCGAGCGGCTGGGCCTGACCGGCGGCGCGCGTCCCGACCTGGCGATCGCGAGCTGCGGCAACGCGGCGCTCGCCGCGGCGCTCGTCGCGGCGGCCGGCGACCGGCGCCTGCGCGTCTTCGTGCCGGTCGACGCGGACGAGACCGTGCTCGAGCGCCTCGAGGAGCTCGGTGCGCTCGTCACGACCTGCCCGCGCAGAGAAGGCGTCCCCGGCGACCCGACCGTCGAGGCGCTCCTGCAGGCGCTCGCCGAGGGGGCGATCCCGTTCACCTGCCAGGGCAACCTCAACGGCCTCGCGGTCGAGGGCGGGGAGACGCTCGGCTGGGAGATCGCGGCCGCCGGCGTCCCTCTGGACCGCCTCCTCGTCCAGGTCGGCGGCGGCGCGCTCGCGAGCGCCTGCGTGCACGCCCTCGCCGAGTCGCACACGCTGGGAGCGGTCTCGCGGACGCCGCGCGTGGACACCGTGCAGACCGAGAGCGCGTGGCCCCTGAAGCGCGCCTTCGACGCCGTCGTCGCCCACGGCGGCACCTCCGCCCTCGGGTACGCGGCGCGCCACCGCCGCGAGTTCATGTGGCCCTGGGAGGAGGAGCCGCACTCGGTCGCGCACGGCATCCTCGACGACGAGACCTACGACTGGCTCGCCGTCGTCGAGGGGATGCTCGGCAGCGGGGGCGAGCCGCTCGTCGTCGGCGAGCGGCTGCTCGAGCACGCGAACACCCTCGCCCGGCGGCAGACCGGAGTCGCGGTCGACCCGACCGGCTCGGCCGGACTGGCGGGCCTGATCGCACTGCGCGAGTCCGGGCGCGTCGCCGACGACGAGCGCGCGGCCGTGCTCTTCACCGGGATCGACCGATCGACCACCGTCCAACGACAAGGAGCAAGAGATGCGGAGCTTCCTCGGACGCGACATCCTGTCGCTGAAGGACTTCGAGCGGGCTGACTTCGACCGGGTCTTCGAGGTCTGCGACGACCTCGCGCCGATCGCGCGCAACCGGCGGAACACGGACCTGCTCGCGCACAAGACCCTGCTGACGGCCTTCTACCAGCCGTCCACCCGTACCCGGATGTCCACCGAGGCCGCGATGCACCGGCTCGGCGGCCACGTGCTCGGCTTCGCGGACGCGAAGATGACCCGCGCCGGCGACTTCTACCAGGAGTCGATGAAGGACACGATCCACATGCTCGAGTTCTACGCCGACGCGATCGCGATGCGGCACTTCGAGCAGGGCGCCCCCGCCGAGGCGGCGCACTGGGCATCGGTGCCGGTGATCAACTGCGGCGACGGCTGGGGCGAGCACCCGACCCAGGTCCTCACCGACCTGTACACGATTCGCACCGAGATCGGGACGCTCGACGGCCTCACCTATCTGCTCGTCGGCGACATGCGCATGCGGACGATGCACTCGATCCTCTACGCGCTCTCGCAGTTCGACGCGAAGGCCTACGTCGTCGGCCCGCCCGACATGTCGCTCCTGCCCGAGTTCAAGGAGGAGCTCGACGAGCTCAACGTCGTGTACGAGGAGGCGGCGTCGACGGCGGACGTGATCGCCGACTGCGACGTCATCTACATGGAGCCGGTCGTCCAGGCCGACTACACGCAGTCGCGGGTCGAGCGCGGCGAGGGAGTCGGTGCGACGCCGGAGGCCTACAGGGTGACGCGCGAGCTCCTGCGCGCGAAGGCGAAGTCGAGCTCGATCATCCTGCACAGCCTGCCGCGGATGGACGAGCTGCCTCCGGACGTCGACCAGACGCGGCATGCCCGCTACTGGCAGGAGGCGTTCAACGGCGTCGTCCTGAGGATGGCCCTCCTCTCGCTCGTGCTCGGAGCGATGGAGTAGGCGGTGGAGTTCACCCTCAACGGCGAGCCCGTCTCCGTCGAGCAGCGTGAGGACGAGAGCCTGCTCGAGGTGCTGCGCGAGCGCTTCGGGCTCCACTCGGTCAAGGACGGCTGCGCGCCCGAGGGCTCCTGCGGCGCCTGTACGGTGATCGTCGACGGACGCGCGGTCGTCTCGTGCGCGCAGAACGCCGCCCGGGCGGAGTGCAAGCACGTCGTGACGCAGGAGGGCCTCTCCGAGGAGACGCGCCGGCGCTGGGCCGAGTGCTTCGTCGCCGCCGGGGCGTCGCAGTGCGGCTACTGCTCGCCGGGAATCGTGATGAAGGCGGAGGCGCTGCTCGGGAAGAACCCGGAGCCGACGCGCGACCAGATCTCGCGTGCGCTGCTCGGCAACCTCTGCCGCTGCACGGGCTACGTGAAGATCCTCGACGCGATCGAGCTCTCTGCGGCGGCCCGCCGCGGGAACGCGCTGCCCGAGCCCGACCGAAGCGGACTCGTCGGCTCGCGCACCGCGCGCTACCGCGGTGTCGAGCTCGCGCTCGGCGACGAGCCCTACGTCGGCGACATGACGGAACCGGGGATGGTGCACGGGGCGCTCCGCTTCTCCGACCACCCGCGGGCGCGCGTGCTCCGAATCGACACGTCGGCTGCGGCTGCGCACCCCGGGGTCGTCGCGGTTCTCACCGCCGACGACGTGCCCGGCGAGCGAACGCAGGGCTCGCTCACGAGGGACTGGCGCCAGCTCGTCGCAGTGGGCGAGACGACAGCGTACGTCGGCGACGTCCTCGCGGTCGTCGCGGCCGAGACGCGCCGTGCAGCGCGCGAGGCGGCGGCCCTCGTCGAGGTCGAGTACGAGGTGCTCGAGCCGGTGACGGACCCGTTCGCGGCGCTCGCGGACGACGCGCCCGCGCTGCATGAGGGCGGCAACGTCCTCTCGATCTCGACGGTCCGCCGCGGCGACGTCGACGCTGCCCTCGCGGCGTCCGCGCACGTCGTCAGCGGCTCCTACCGGACGCAGTGCATCGAGCACGCCTTCCTCGAGCCCGAGTCGGCGGTCGTCGTGCCCGAGACGAGAGGGCGGCTGCAGGTCTACTCGCAGGGCCAGGGCGTCTGGGACGACCGTCGGCAGATCGCGTCGTTCCTCGGCCTGCCGGAGCAGCAGGTCGTCGTGACGCAGGTCTCGTGCGGCGGTGCGTTCGGCGCGAAGGAGGACCTCAACGTCCAGGCGCATGCGGCGCTCGTGGCCACCGTCACCGGGCGGCCGGCGCTGATCACGCTGAGCCGATCGGAGAGCCTCCGCTTCCACTCGAAGCGCCACCCTGTGTGGCTGGACTACACGGTCGGCTGCGACGGGGACGGCAAGCTGACCGCGCTGCGTGCCCGGATCGTCGGCGACACCGGCGCGTACGCGAGCGTCGGCGACAAGGTGCTCGAGCGGGCGGCCGGCCACGCCTGCAGCGCGTACGCCGTTCCTGCCGTCGACGTCGAGGCGACGGCGGTGTACACGAACAACCCGCCGTGCGGCGCGATGCGGGGCTTCGGTGTCAACCAGGCGAACTTCGCCGTCGAGGGCATGCTCGACCTGCTGGCAGAAGAGGTCGGAATCGACGGCTGGGAGATCCGCTGGCGGAACGCGCTCGAGACGGGCAAGCGCTTCGGAACCGGCCAGAAGCTCGGCCCCGGCGTCGGCCTGAAGAAGACGCTGCTCGCCGTCCGTGACGCGTACCGCGGCGCGAGGTACGCGGGCATCGCGTGCGGTGTCAAGAACACCGGCATCGGCAACGGCATCCCCGAACACGGTCGCGCCGTGCTCCGCGTCGAGGAGGACGGCACCCTCACGCTCTATCACTCGTGGACCGAGATGGGCCAGGGCGTCGACACCGTCCTGCAGCAGATCGCCTGCCAGGAGCTCGGCCTGCCGCCGGAGCGTGTCGCGGTCGCGGTCGACACCGAGCGCGACCTCGAGACCGGGCAGACAACCGCCTCCCGGTCGACCATGCTCGGGGGCCGCGCCGTCATCGCAGCCGCGGCGAAGCTGCGAGAGGCGCTCGACGGGAGGCCGCTCGAGAGCCTCGCGGGAGAGGAGTTCGGCGGGGAGATCACGGTCGACTGGACGACGAAGCTCGGCGAGGACGACGGGGAGCCCGTGACCCACTTCGGCTACGGGTGGGCGACGCAGGTCGTGATCCTCGACGACGAGGGGCGTCTGAGCAGGGTGATCGCGGCGCACGACGTCGGCAGGGCGATCAACCCGACGCTGCTCGAGGGGCAGGTCGAGGGCGGCGTGCACATGGGCCTGGGGCAGGCGCTCTCCGAGGAGTTCGTCGTCGAGGGCGGCATCCCCGTCACGACGACGCTGAAGTCTCTCCACATCATTCCGCCCACCGGCATGCCCGAGGTCGAGGTGATCCTCGTCGAGGAGCCGCAGCCCGAGGGCCCGTACGGCGCCAAGGGCATCGGCGAGGCGCCGCTCGTGCCGACCGCCGCGGCCGTGCGGGGCGCGCTCGCCGCCTACGACGGTGTCCACCGCACGCGACTGCCGATGAAGGACTCTCCCGCGGCGCTTGCAGCCGTCCCCCACCTCGTCAAGGCTCACACGTGACGGTCGTCACCTCGCTCGACCCGGCGCGGATCGCCGGCGGCGATCTGTGGGTCGCGGAGGGCCGCATCGCGGCGCCGGGCAAGGGGACGCGGATCGACTGCGACGGCGTCCTCGTCGTCCCCGGCAACGTCTGCGCCCACACGCATCTCTACTCGGCGCTCGCCCGCGGGATGCCGTACGCGCTCGACCCGCCGCGCACCTTCGTCCAGATCCTCCAGCGCGTCTGGTGGCGGCTCGATCGCGCCCTCGACGAGGAGTCCGTGCGAGCCTCGGCGCTCGTGGGCGGCATGGAGGCGCTCCTCTCGGGGACGACGACGCTCGTCGACCACCACGCGTCGCCGAACGCGATCGACGGCTCGCTCGACGTCGTCGCAGGCGCCCTCGAGTCGCTCGGAGTCCGGTCCGTTCTCTGCTACGAGACGTCGGACCGCGACGGCCCCGAGCGGGCACGGGCCGGGCTCGAGGAGAACCGCCGCTTCCTCGAGCGCGTGCGCCGGGAGCGGCCGCCGCTCCTGCGAGGCCTCGTCGGCGCGCACGCCTCATTCACCCTCTCGGACGAGACGCTGGCGGCGTGCGCGGGCATCGCACGCGACCTCTCGGCCGGGCTGCACGTGCACGCCGCCGAGGACGCGGCCGACGAGCGAGACTCGCTCGAGCGGAGCGGCGTCCGGGTCGTGGAGCGTCTCGCACGCGCGGGCGCGCTCGACGAGCGCACGCTCCTCGCCCACGGCGTCCATCTCGACGAGGCCGAGATCGCCGCCGCGGCGACGGCGCGGGCGACGATCGCGCACAATGCGCGCTCGAACATGAACAACGCGATCGGCCGTGCACCCGTCGCGAAGCTCGACGGACGGCTCGCGATCGGGACGGACGGCATCGGCTCGGACATGTTCGAGGAGTCCCGCACCGCCTACTTCCGGCTCCGCGAGGACGACGGCGCAGCGGGAGCAGACTGGCCGCTCGATGCGTCTCGCCGACTCCGCACGGCTCGCCGGCCGCGTCTTCGAGGAGCCGCTGCTCGGCACGCTCGAGCCGGGCGCGCCCGCGGATCTCGTCGTGCTCGACTACGCGGCCCCCGCGCCCCTCCACGAGGGCAGCCTCGCCGGACACTGGGTCTTCGGGCTTTCGTCCCGTCACGTCCGCGACGTCATGGTCGGCGGCGAGTGGGTCGTGCGTGACCGCCGGCTCGTCCGCACGGACGCGGAGGAGGTCGCGGCCGCCGCGCTGCCGCAGGCCGAGCGCCTCTGGCGGCGACTCGACGAACTCGGCCCCCACCCGTTCGAGCCGAAGGGAGGCTGAATGCAACGCGTCGCGCTGTACCTCCAGGACAAGCACCCGATCCGGGACGGGATGCGCTACGCCCGTCTCGCCGAGGAGGCGGGCTTCGAGGCCGTCTGGCAGGCGGAGAGCCGGCTCGTCCGCGAGGCGACCGTGCCGATGGCCGCCTACGCGGCCGTGACCGAGCGCATCGGCATCGGCAGCGGCGTCGTCAACACGTGGACGCGCAACGTCGGCCTGCTCGCAGCGACGTTCTCCACCCTCGACGACCTCGCTCCCGGGCGGATCAAGCTCGGCGTCGGCGCCTGGTGGGACCCGCTCGCTGCGAAGGTCGGCATCCGCCGGAGGCGGACGCTCCGGTGCATGCGCGAGACGATCGAGGCCACCCGCCGCCTGCTCGCCATGGAGCGCGTCACCTACCACGGCGAGTTCGTCCGGCTCGACGACGTCGAGATCGACATCGTCCACGGCGACCGCTCGCCGAAGCACGTGCCGATCTACGTCGGCGCGACGGCGATGAAGATGATGGAGCTCGCCGGCGAGATCGGCGACGGCGTCCTGCTCAACTACCTCGTCGGCCCCGCGTACGACGCCGAGGCCATGGAGCACCTCGCCGCCGGCGCCGCGCGCGCGGGCCGGAGCCTCGACGACGTCGACCGGCCGCAGCTCGTGGTCTGCTCGCTCGATCCCGACCGCGCCGTGGCGCTCGACCGCGCACGCGAGCTCGTCGCCCAGTACCTGGGCCAGCAACCGCACATCATGAAGGCGAGCGGCGTCGACGAGTCGCTGCTGGAGGAGATCGGTCGCGTGCTCACCTGGCCCGCCACGCCCGAGCAGATCGAGCAGGCGACGGCGCTCGTCCCCGACGAGGTCGTCCAGCTGATCACCGCCTCCGGGACGGCGGACGACTGCCGCGCGAAGGTGCAGGAGTACGTGGACGCGGGCTGCACGTGCCCGGTCCTCTACCCGCTCGGCGACGACGTCCCGGCGATGATCGAAGCGTTCGCGACGGTGGGCGTGTGACGGAGGCGCTGACACCGCGGACGCTCGAGGAGGCGCTGGAGGCGAGGGCGCTCCGGCCCGAGGCCGTGCCCGTCGCCGGCGGCACCGACCTGATGGTCGAGGTCAACTTCGGCCGCAGCCGTCCGCCTGCGCTGCTCGACCTCTCGCGGGTCGAGGAGCTGCGCGGCTGGGAGCAGCACGACGGGCGCGTCCGCGTCGGCGCCGGCGTCACGTTCGCGACGATCGTGCGCGAGCTCGGCGCGTTCCGGCCGCTCGTCGAGGCGGCCCGCTCGGTCGGCTCGCCCCAGATCCGCAACCGCGCCACGCTCGGCGGCAATCTCGCCACGGCGTCCCCGGCCGGCGACGGCATTCCCGTCCTCGCCGCCTACGACGCGACCGTCCTCCTCGCATCGCGCGAGCGTGAGCGCCGTGTCTCGTGGGAGGAGTTCCTCGTCGGCCCGAAGCGGACGGCGCTCGCGGCGGACGAGCTGATCGTCGGCGTCGAATGGTCGCCCGCCGACGGCCCCGGCTCCTTCGCCAAGGTCGGCACCCGCAACGCGATGGTGATCGCCGTCGCCGGAGTCTGCCTCCAGCTCGACTCGCCCGGCCGGAGCGTGCGCCTCGCGCTCGGCTCGGTCGCCCCGACGGTCGTTCGCGCCCCGGAGGCGGAGGCGTTCGCCGCGTCCGTCGTCCCCTGGGACGACCCGGAGAGGCCCCTGCCGGCCGGCGCCGCCGCCGAGTTCGGCCGTCTCGCAGCCGCCGCCGCTCGCCCGATCGACGACGTGCGCGGCTCCGCGGCCTACCGGCGTCACGCCGTCGAGGTCGTCTCCCGCCGCGCCCTGGCGTGGGCGCTCGACGACCGGAGAGCGGCCGCATGCTGATCCGCACCCGGGTCAACGGCGTCGAGCACGCGCTCGACGTGCCCCCGGCGGAGAGCCTCCTCACCGTCCTGCGCGACGAGCTCGGCCTCACCGGCGCCAAGAACGCGTGCGAGCAGGGCGAGTGCGGCTCCTGCTCGGTGTGGCTCGACGGCGAGGTCGTCTGCGCCTGCCTCGTGCCGGCCGTCCAGGCGGACGGCGCGGGAGGTGCGCACGGTGGAGGCTCTCTCGGAGAACGGGCGTCTGCACGCCGTCCAGGAGGCGTTCCTCGAGGCGGGCGCCGTGCAGTGCGGCTTCTGCACACCGGGTCTCGTCGTCACGGCCGCCGACCTCCTGGCCCGCGACCCGCACCCCGGCGACGACGCGATTCGCGAGGCGCTCGCCGGCAACCTCTGCCGCTGCACGGGCTACGAGAAGATCCTCGACGCGGTGCACCTGGCCGCCGAGGCCGCGCGATGACGCGCTCCGGCGCGCCTTCGCGGCGCCGGGGTCGGCGCGAGCGCCCGCCGCGTCGACGGCGAGCCGAAGGTGACCGGGGCGTACGCCTACGGGAGCGACCTGCGTGCCGAGAACATGCTCTGGGGGGTCACGGTCCGCAGCCCGCATGCCTCCGCGCGGATCCGGAGGATCGACGTCTCCCGCGCGCTGCGCCGGAGCGGCGTCGTCTGCGTGCTCGCGGCCGCCGACCTGCCCGCCGCGAGGACGTTCGGGCTCGAGTTCTGCGACCAGCCCGTGCTCGCCGAGGACGTCGTGCGCCACCAGGGAGAGCCGGTCGCCGTCGTCGCCGCGGAGACGCTCGCGCAGGCGCGCGAGGCCGCGGCCGCGGTCGAGGTCGACTACGAGCCGCTGCCGGTCGTCGCCGACATGGAGCAGGCCCTGCTCCCCGACGCGCCGAAGGTGCACGAGTTCGGCAACGTCCTCCGCCACGTCCACATCCTCCACGGCGACCCCGACCACGCCGGGGCGGAGGTCCGGGTCGACGGCTACTACGAGACCGCGATGCAGGACCAGGCCGCGCTCGGGCCGGAGGGCGGACTCGCCGTCCCGGCGAGCGACGGCGGGGTCGACCTCTACGTCGCGACGCAGTGGCTCCACGTCGACCGGCAGCAGATCGCTCCCTGCCTCGGCCTGCCCGAGGAGCTCGTGCGGATGACGCTCGCGGGTGTCGGCGGCGCCTTCGGGTCGCGCGAGGACATCAACATGCAGATCCACGCGTGCCTGCTCGCGCTGCGCACCGGCAGGCCCGTGAAGATGGCCTACGCGCGCGAGGAGTCCTTCCACGGGCACGTGCACCGTCACCCGTCGCGCACCTGGATCCGGTACGGGGCCACGCGCGAGGGCATGCTCGTCTCCGCAGACGTGCGGCTGCTGCTGGACGGCGGCGCCTATGCCTCGTCCTCGCCCGCGGTGCTCGCCAACGCCTCGACCTTCGCCGCCGGACCGTACGAGGTGCCGAACGTGCGAGTGGAGGGCACCGTCGTGTACACGAACAACCCGCCCTGCGGCGCGATGCGCGGCTTCGGCGCCCCCCAGGTGTGCTTCGCCTACGAGTCGGCGATGGACGCGCTCGCCTCGAAGCTCGGCGTCGACCCGGTCGAGCTGCGCCTGCGCAACGCGCTCCGCACCGGCTCGGTCCTGCCCACGGGGCAGGTGCTCGACGGCAGCGCACCCGTCCGCGAGGCGATCGAGCGCTGTGCCGCGATCCCGTTGCCTCCCGCCGAGCCCGCTGCCGGACGGGATCCGATCGCCTACCCGGGCGGGGCCGGCAACGTCGGTCGCGGCGAGTCGCTCCGGCGCGGGGTCGGCTTCGCGGTCGGCTTCAAGAACATCGCCTACAGCGAGGGCTTCGACGACGCGGCCGAGGCGACGGTGACGCTGCAACCCTCGCCGGACGGCCCGCTCGCGGTCATCCGCACCGCCGCCGTCGACTACGGCCAGGGCCTCTACACCGTGCTGGCGCAGATCGTGCGCACCGAGCTCGGCGTCGAGCAGGTCGTCCTCGAGCCGGCGTCGACCGCCTCCGGCTCTGCCGGCTCGACCTCCGCCTCGCGCCAGACGACGATGACGGGTGGGGCGGTGCTCGCCGCATGCCGCGAGATCGAGGCGGCGCTCGCAGGGCGGGAGCCGGACGAGCCGATCACGCGCACCTGCACGTACCACCACCGCCCGACCACCGGGCTCGACGAGCAGGGCCAGGGCAGCCCGCACGTGAGCTTCGCCTTCGTCGCCGAGCGCGCGGTCGTCGAGGTCGACGAGGAGCTCGGACTCGTGCGCGTCGTCCAGCTGGCCGTGGCCCAGGACGCCGGCCGCGTGATCAACCCGCAAGGCGCGGAGGGACAGGTCGAGGGCGGCAGCGCGATGGGCCTCGGCCTGGCGCTGACGGAGGAGCTCCGGCTCGAGGAGGGGATCCTCCGCAACCCGTCCTTCACCGACTATCTGATTCCGACGATCCTCGACGCGCCGCGAGTCGTCACCGAGTTCGTCGAGGTACCCGAGCCGGACGCACCGTACGGCGTCAAGGGGATCGGCGAGCTCGCCACCGTCGCCACGACGCCCGCGGTCGTCTCGGCGCTCCGGGCGGCCACCGGCCGGACGCTCGACCGCGTCCCGGTGCGGCCGGACGACCTCGTCGGCATCCGTCCGCCCGCCGCGACGGCGGGCCCACCCCCGGCCCCCGAGGTGCCGGGCCAGAAAGCGATCCCCGAGTACCTCGGCCTGGGCCTCGGACAGCAGAAGCTGATGAAAGCGAGGGAACGATGAACACAGCCGTGACGATCGACCGGTCGACGCTGACCGGCCGGGACTACATCGAGACGCTCGACTGGTCGGTGCCGGAACTCGAGGAGGCGCTCGCCGTCGCCGGCGAGCTCAAGGAGGCACGCCGGCTCGGGGTCGCGCACCGCCTGCTCCCCGACAAGACCCTCTACATGCTCTTCCTCGACCGCTCGACCCGCACGCGCAACGCCTTCGAGACCGGGATGACGCAGCTCGGCGGGCATGCGATCTACCTCGACGCGGACAAGACCCAGGTCTCCCACGGGGAGAGTCCGAAGGACACGGCGCTGACGCTCTCCGGCTTCGGCGAGGGGATCGCCATCCGCCACGACCTCGCTCCCTACGAGGGCAACGCGTGGATGCGGGAGATCGCCCGCTGGGCCGAGATCCCCGTGATCAACCTCCAGTGCGACGTCGACCACCCGACGCAGACGCTCGCCGACCTGATGACGCTGCGCGAGCATCGCGGCGAGAACCTGCGTGGCCTGAAGGTGGCGATGACGTGGGCGTACGCGCCTTCGTACGCGCGGCCGCTGTCGGTGCCGCAGGGCGTCGCGACCCTCTTCCCGCGCTTCGGCATGGACGTCGTGATCGCGCATCCGCCGGGCTTCGACCTGATGCCCGAGGTGCTCGAGCGCGCGCAGGCGGCAGCGGCCGAGACCGGGACGACGATCACGTTCGCGGAGAGCATGGAGGAGGCGTTCGCCGGCGCCGACGTCGTCTATCCGAAGTCGTGGGGCCGCCTCGACGCGTTCACGGACGAGTCGAAGGCGCTCGCCGAGTCCGGCGCCTACGCCGACTGGATCGCCGACGAGCGCAGGCTCGCGCTCGCCTCGCCGGACGTCCTCTACCTGCACTGCCTGCCCGCCGACCGCGGTCGCGAGGTGACCGACGCGGTGATCGACGGGCCGCACTCGGTCGTCTGGGACGAGGCGGCGAACCGCATGCACACCGGCAAGGCGCTGTGCGCGCTCACGATGGGCGGCTACGGAGGAGCGTGATGGCGCGCAGGCGAGCCGTGGTCGCGATCGGCGGCAACTCGCTGATCAGGGACAAGCAGCATCAGTCGGTACGCGATCAGTACGTCGCCGCCGGCGAGACCTGCTGGCACGTCGCGTCGATGATCACCGACGGCTGGGACGTCGCGATCTGCCACGGCAACGGCCCGCAGGTCGGCTTCATCCTGCGCCGCTCGGAGCTCGCCGCCCACGAGCTGCACGAGGTGCCGCTGGACGTCTGCGGGGCCGACAGCCAGGGCGCGATCGGCTACGCGCTCGTACAGAACCTCGAGAACGACTTCCGGCGGCTCGGCCTCGACCGCCACGCGGTCGCCGTCGTCACCCAGATGGAGGTGGCGGCCGACGACCCGGCCTTCGCGAACCCGACGAAGCCGATCGGCTCGTTCATGGACGAGGAGACCGCAGCCCGGCGCCGGGAGGAGGACGGCTGGGCGGTCGTCGAGGACGCCGCCCGCGGGTGGCGGCGAGTCGTGCCCTCCCCCGCCCCGCTGCGGATCGTCGAGGAGGGGGCGATCCGGACGCTGATCGACGACGGCTTCGTCGTCGTCTCCGTGGGCGGGGGCGGGATCCCGGTGGTGGTCGACGACGACGGGAACCTCAGCGGCGTCGCCGCCGTGATCGACAAGGACCTCGGCAGCGCGCTGCTCGCGACGTGCATCGGCGCCGAGCTGTTCCTGATCACGACCGCCGTCGAGAAGGTCGCGCTCGACTTCGGGACGCCGGAGCAGCGCTGGGTGGATCGGCTGACGCTCGCGGAGGTGAAGAACGGCTCGCCGAGGGACGCCATTTCGCCCCCGGCAGCATGGCGCCGAAGATCGAGGCGGTGATCGGATTCCTCGAGCGGGGAGGCGCCACCGCGGTGATCACCGACCCCGAGAACGTCGAAAGAGCCCTCGCCGGCGAGACGGGCACCACCATTCGTGGGTGAACCTAGGTTCCCCCCACGCTCTCTCCGGCCATGCGCAGGCCGATCTCCTCGATGCTCCCGCTGTCCTCGACCTCGGAGAGGCGGCCCTCGTACATGACGACGATCCGGTCGTTGAGCGCGAGGATCTCGTCGAGATCCTCGCTCAGCAGCACGACCGCCGCACCGTCCTCGGCGGCGGCCAGCAGGTGGGAGTGCACCGTCTCCACCGCGCCGACGTCCAGACCTCGCGTCGGCGAGGAGGCGATCAGCACCTTCATCGACTCGGAGAACTCGCGCGCGATCACGACCTTCTGCAGGTTGCCGCCCGAGAGCGTCGCGGTCTCCGTCTCGGGCCCCGACGCCTTGATGTCGAACGCTCGGATCGCCTGCTCGGCGTTCGCCCGCATCTCGCGCAGGCGCAGGAACGGCCCGAACGACGTCTGCCGGAACGACCGCAGCTCGAGGTTCATCGCGATCGGAAGGCTGGGCGAGAGCCCCGTGCCGAGGCGATCCTCGGGCACGAAGCGGACTCCCGCATCGAACGCCGCCCGCGCGTCGCCGTTCCGGAGCTGCTTGCCGTCCACCCGGATCCGGCCCTGCGAGTGCGGACGAAGACCTGCGATCGTCTCCGCCAGCTCGCGCTGGCCGTTGCCGGCGACGCCCGCGACCGCGACGACCTCGCCCACCCTGACCGTGAGCGAGACGCCCTTGACGGCCGCGACGCCCCGGTCGCCGTCTGCCCAGAGCTCCTCGATCTCGAGCGTCGCCGGACTGTCCACGACCGTCCGCCGCGTACGCTGGACCGTCTCGAGGTCGTGGCCGATCATGAGCGCGGTGAGCGACTGCGGCGTCGCCTCGGCCGTCGTCACGGTGCCGATCGCTCGTCCCGCGCGCAGCACCGTGACCCGGTCGGAGACGGCCATCACCTCGTGCAGCTTGTGCGAGATGAAGACGACCGTTCTGCCCTCGGCGGCCATCTGCCGCAGCGTCTCGAACAGCGTGCCCGCCTCGTCGGGCGTGAGCACCGCGGTCGGCTCGTCGAGGAGGAGCACCTGCGCGTCCTGGTAGAGCGCGTTGAGGATCTCCACCCGCTGCTGCTCGCCGACCGACAGCTGCCAGATGCGGGCACGAGGATCGACCGCGAGCCGGTAGCGCTCGCCGAGCTCGCGCACCTGGTCCTCGACCTCGCTCGCGTCGATACGGAAGCGCCGGCCCGCGCCCCGGCGGTCGCCGAGCATCAGGTTCTCCGCGACCGTGAACCGCTCGACGAGCCGGAAGTGCTGGTGCACCATCGAGACGCCGGCGTCGATCGCCTCTCGTGGGGACGCGAACGCGACCGGCTCGCCGTGGAGGAAGATCTCCCCTTCGTCCGGCCGGTAGAGGCCGGTGAGGACGTGCGAGAGCGTCGTCTTCCCGGCCCCGTTCTCCCCGAGCAGCGCATGCACCTCGCCGGCTGACGCCTCGAAGTCGACGTGGTCGTTCGCGACCACCCCGGGGAACCGCTTCGTGATGCCGCGGGTCGCCACGGCCGGCCCTGCCACGTCCCTGGGCTCCCCCATGCTCAGTGCTCCTCGCGGACGTAGGGCGTCCCGAGCGCGGACGGCGCGCCGAGACGTCGGCGTGCCGTGCCGGACGACACGACGACGAGGACGAGCACGGTCATCACGTAGGGCAGGGAGTTCGTCCAGAGCACGGTCGGACCGAGCTGGATGTCGCGGGCCTGCAGCTGCGGGGAGAGCGCCTGTAGGGCGCCGAAGAAGTATGCGCCGACGAGGCACAGCTCGGGTCGCCAGAACGCGAAGATGACGAGGGCGATCGCGATCCAGCCCGCGCCGCCGGTGATTCCGTCCACCCACTGCGGCGTGATCGAGAGCGTGACCGTGGCCCCCGCGATGCCCGCGAGCGCGCCGCCGGCGAGCGTGTGGGCGTAGCGGTACGCCCTGACGTTGATCCCCATCGTGTCCGCGGCGGCCGGAGACTCGCCCACGGCGCGGAGGTTCAGCCCGGGTCGTGTCCGCGAGAGGTAGAGGCCGACCGCGACGACGCACAGCCAGGAGACGTAGACGAGGACGTCCTGGCCGAAGAGGATCGGGCCGACGACGGGCCAGCTCTGCATGCTCGCGGGCAGGAAGGCATGGAACGTGTGCGCGCGCCGGCTGGCCGGCGAGGTCGAGGTCGTTGCCGAGGTAGGACGAGAGTCCGGCCGCGCCGGCGAAGATCGTCAGCGCCAGTCCCGACACGATCTGGTTCGCGCGGAGCGTGATCACGAGGAAGGCGTGGATCGCCGCCATCGCAGCCCCCGCGAGCGCGGCGATCGCGATCGCGAGCGTGAGGGCGACGCCGTTCGCCGCGTGCACGCGCTCCACCGTCCAGAAGCCCATGACCGCGCCGACCAGCATCATCCCCTCGACCCCCAGGTTGAGCACGCCGGAGCGCTCGGTGAGGAGCTCGCCGAGCGCGGCGAAGAGGAGCGGCGTCCCGTAGGCGACACCGGACGCGATCACGACGACGAGCAGCGAGTTGTTCACGACGCGGGCTCCGGCGCGGTCGGGGCCACGCCCTTCGAGGCGAGACCGATCCGCACCCGGTGACGGATGAGCAACTCGCCGCCGAGCGCCGAGAAGAGGATGATCCCCTGGATCACGCCGACGAGCCCCGCCGGGAAGTCCGGTCCCTGCAGCGTGTTGCCGGCGTTCTGGAGGCCGCCGAGGAGGAAGGCGATCAGAACGACCGCGAACGGGTTGTACCGTCCCAGCGCGGCGACGACGATGCCCGTGTACCCGTACCCCCGCTTCTGGAGACCGTTCGGGTCGCCGTCGAGCGCGTGGCTGAAATCGCCGACCTGGCTGGCGCCGCCCAGCCCGGCGATCGCCCCCGAGATCGCCATCACGGCGAGGATCTTCCGCCGCACCCGCACGCCGGCGTAGCGCGCCGCGCGCTCCGAGTCCCCGAGCACCTGCGCCTCGAACCCGGAGCGGGTGCGCGAGTACAGGATCCAGACGAGGACGGAGACGAGCAGGGCGAGCCCGGCGCCGAGCGGCACGACGACCCCGCCCTGGACCTGGATCGTCCAGCCGGGCCAGACCGCCGAGTGGGGCAGCGGCTTGCCGGTCGGGAACACCGTCGCGTTGAAGCCCTTCGTCTGTCGCCAGTAGGACTCGCTCTCGAAGATGAGGTACGTGAGCACGTAGCCGGCGACGTAGTTCAGGAGCAGCGACGTGAGGATCTCGTTCGTCCTGAAGAACGCGCGGAGGATCCCGGGAACGAGCGCCCACGCGACGCCTCCGGCGCACCCGGCGGCGACCATCCCCGCGATCGCGAGCGCAGACGGGCCCCCGCGACCGCCGAGGTAGAGGCCGGCCGCCGCACCCGTGATCGCGCCCATGTACATCTGCCCCTCGGCGCCGATGTTCCACAGCTTCATCCGGAACGCCACCGCGGCCGCGAGCCCCGTGAACGCGAGCGGCGTGGCCGAGATCAGCGTCTGGTCGAGCGAGCCGGTCTGGAGAAACGCAGCGTCGAAGAGGAGCCGGTAGCTGGAGACAGGGTGGTGCCCGGTCGCGAGCAGGACGAGCGCAGCGACGAGGAAGGCGAAGACGACCGAGCCCACCGGGACCACGACGGCGAGCCAGCGCGGCTGCTGCAGCCGCCGCTCCACGCTGATGCGGACGCGGATCCTCATGGCGGTCGTCCCGTCCCGGAGAGTCGGAGGGGGCGCCCGACCGGCGCCCCCTCACGAACGACCGTCAGCCCTTCGGGCTGCCGATGACGCCCTTCACGAGCCAGTTCATCCCGTAGAGGCTGTTCGTACCGCCCTTCAGCACCTGCATCTTCTTGCCCTTCGGCACGCGCAGCTTGCCGCTCTGGTCGTAGAGCGGGCCCGTGAACTCGTAGAAGGTGCCCTTCTTCATCTTCTTCTCGACCGACGCGATCCGGGCCTTCGTCTTCTTCGAGACGCTCGGGCCGTACGCCGCGAGCTTCGTGAAGCCGTCGTTGATCGTGCCGTAGTAGAAACCGGCCTTCCAGGTTCCGGCCATCGCCTGCTTGACCCGCTTCAGGTAGTAGGGGCCCCAGTTGTAGACCGAGGCGGTCAGCCACGACTTCGGCGCGAACGTTCGCCGCGTCCGAGTCGTACCCGACCCACGGGACGTGCACCGACTCGCGCGAACTGGCCGGCCGCGGGCGAGTCGACGTTCTGGCCGAGCACGTCGACCCCTGCCGCGTAGAGGCTCTGAGCCGCCTTCTTCTCCCCCGCGGGGTCGAACCACGAGTGCGTCCAGACGAGCCTGACGGTCGCACCCGGATGCGTGTACTGCGCGCCCAGCGCGAACGCGTTCGCGTGCCGGATCACCTCGGGAATCGGGTAGGCGACGACGAAGCCGAGCTTGCCCGTCTTCGAGGCCGCCCCGGCCGCCATGCCGGAGAGGAAGACCGTGTCCTCGGCCGCACCGAAGTACTCGGACACGTTCTTCGTCACGAGGGTTCCCGTCGCCTGCTCGAACAGCACGCCCGGATACTTCGCCGCGAGCGCCTTCGTCACGAAGCCGTACGAGGTCGCGAAGATCAGCTTGTAGCCCTGCGCGGCGAGACTCGCGACGGTCTGGCTGAACTGCGACGCCGACCGCGATGTTCTCCTTGTAGGTCGTCTGCACCTTGCTGCCCAGCTTCTTCTGCACGTACAGACGACCCTCGTCGTGCGCCTGCGACCAGCCTCCGTCGTTGTGCGGCCCGACATAGATCCAGGCCACCTTGAACGGCGTCGCCGACGATGCGTTCGAGCGCCCCCAGCCGGTGCTCGCGGCCACGAGCGCCAGGGCGCCGACCGCCAGCAGCAGCGAAGCGAGGGCTGTTTTGCGCCTCTTCATCCCTGTCCTCCTAGAAAGTCCCACGGCGGCGAACGATGACGCCGCCGCCAGCATCGAGCAACCTATCTGTCGCGAATCGTGCCTGCAGCACTCACGCCTCCTCGCCGATCAAGAGCAGGCCCGAACCTACACTGAACTCGAACCCTCCGCTCCGGGTCGGAATTCGCCATCGTCGCGGTCACTGAATGGCGCGCGGCTAATTACCGAACGAGGCCGGCGTCCACGAGCGCGCCCGAGACGGCGGACTCGTCGCCGACGGGCGGCTCGGCGCTCCACGGGAACGTGATCCAGCGGTCGGTGCGGCGCCACACGTACTCGCACTTGACCATGCTCGTGAGGCTTCTCGTAGAGGACGGCGGAGCGCACCTCCGCGACCTTGTCGACGCAGAACTCCTCGACGAGCGCGATCGTCGCCCCGGTGTCGGCGACATCGTCGGCGATCAGCACCCGCGTCTCCTGGAAGTCGACGAGGTCGGGCACGGGCGGGAGGATCATCGGCATGTCGAGCCGGGCGTCGACGCCCGTATAGAACTCGACGTTCATCGTGAACGTGTTCTTGACGCCGAGGGCGTAGCCGAGCGCCGCCGCGACGAGCATCCCGCCTCGCGCGATCGCGAGCACCATGTCGGGCCGGTAGCCGTCGTCGTGGATCGCGCGGGCGAGTGCGCGGCAGCCGATACCCAGCTCGTCCCAGCTCATCAGCTCCGGCGGGTTGCTCATCGCGCAACTCTACCGTCCCGCGGGGCCGCCCCGACCACGCTCGCGACGTCGCCGGCGATAGCCACGCCGGACGCGTGCATGATTGCGAGGGATGGCAACCGGCGAGGGAACGTCCAGGCGCACGCACGAGCTTCTCTGGGAGCCGTCTCGAGAGCAGGTGGCGGCCAGCCGGTTGACGCACTTCATGGGCTGGCTCGATCGCGGCTTTCGCTCCTACCGCGAGCTGTGGGAGTGGTCGGTCGCCGACGTCGAGGGGTTCTGGAGCTCGCTGTGGGACTACTTCGAGGTGCAGGCGTCCCGCCCGTACGAGCGGGTGCTCTCCGGCCACGCGCTGCCGGGTGCCCACTGGTTCCCGGGCGCCGAGCTCTCGTACGTGGAGCACGTCTTCCGCAATCGGGACGACACCGCGACGGCGATCGTCCACGCCTCCGAGCTGCGCCCGCAGGCGGAGCTGACGTGGGGCGAGCTGCGGGCCCTGACGGCGTCGTTGCGGGCGGGGCTCCGCGAGCTGGGGGTCGGCCGCGGCGACCGGGTCGTCGCCTACATGCCGAACATCCCGGAGACGGTGGCGGCGTTCTTCGCGTGCGCGTCGCTGGGAGCGGTCTGGTCGTCCTGCTCGCCCGACTTCGGCACGCGCAGCGTCGTCGACCGCTTCGCCCAGATCGAGCCGAAGGTGCTGCTGGCCGTGGACGGCTACCGCTACGGCGGCCGCGACTTCGACCGCCGGCAGGTGCTGGCCGAGCTCGAGCGCGAGATCCCGTCGCTCGAGCACGTCGTCGTGCTCCCGTATCTCGGTTCCGAGGGCAACTGGGAGCGACTGCTGGGAGCGGGCGAGCTCGAGTTCGAGCAGCTGCCGTTCGAGCACCCGCTCTGGGTGCTCTACTCGTCGGGGACGACCGGGCTTCCGAAGGCGATCGTGCACGGCCAGGGCGGCATCCTGCTCGAGCACCTGAAGAAGGTGAACCTGCACGCCGACCTGCGGTCGGGCGACCGCTTCTTCTGGTTCACGACCACCGGCTGGATGATGTGGAACTTCCTCGTCGGCGGCCTGCTGAGCGAGGCCGCGATCGTCCTCTACGACGGCAACCCGGCGACGCCCGACCTCGGCCGGCTCTGGGATCTCGCCGACTCGACGGGAATCACGTGCTTCGGCACGAGCGCGGCCTTCGTCAACGCCTGCATGAAGGCCGGGGTCGAGCCTGCCGGGGGCCGCGACCTCTCGCGGCTCCGCAGCGTCGGCTCGACCGGCTCGCCGCTCTCGGCCGAGGGCTTCCACTGGGTGTACGAGCACCTCGGCGCCGACACCTGGCTCTTCTCGACGAGCGGCGGGACCGACCTCTGCACCGCCTTCGTCGGCGGCGTGCCGACCCTGCCCGTCTACGCGGGCGAGCTGCAGGCCCGCTCGCTCGGGGCGAAGGTCGAGGCCTTCGACGAGGAGGGCCGCAGCGTCGTCGACCAGGTCGGCGAGCTCGTGCTCACCGAGCCGATGCCCTCGATGCCGCTCTACCTCTGGAACGATCCCGACGGCGAGCGCTACCGGGAGAGCTACTTCTCCGTCTACCCGGGAGTCTGGCGGCACGGCGACTGGATCGAGATCACCTCCCGCGGCACCGCGATCATCTACGGCCGCTCCGACTCGACGATCAACCGCGGCGGCGTCCGCATGGGCACGAGCGAGATCTACCGGGCCGTGCTCGCCTGCGAGCAGGTCGTCGACGCCCTCGTCGTCGACCTTCCCCGCGCGGAAACCGACGGCTGGATGGCCGCTCTACGTCGTCCTCCGCGACGGCGCCGCCCTGGAACCGGAGCTCGAGGGCGAGCTCCGCCGCCGGATCCGAGCCGACTGCTCGCCGCGCCACGTACCCGACGAGATCCGGGCCGTCCCCGAGATCCCGCGCACCCTCTCCGGCAAGATCCTCGAGGTCCCGGTCAAGCGGATCCTCGCCGGCGAGCGGCCCGAGCAGGTCGCGAGCCGCGACTCGCTCGCCAACCCCGCTGCCCTCGACTGGTTCGTCGAGCTCGCCTCTCGCGGCGAAAAACCGGACAGCGGCAGTTTGACGCCGCGCGCTGCATGCCCCCATCCTGAGGGCATGAGCGCAGGCTCGACGGAGCTCATCAGGGAGCGGAGGCGCCGGCTTTGCCGGTGCCGGGAGCGGGGCGTAAGCCTCTCGTGCCAGAGCCCCGTCGGCCGCACGATCGAGATCTCGACGATCCCCCGCTAGGGGGAGCTACGCGCACGCCCGCACCGGGCGCCCACCCACCGAGCCCCGCCACCGGTGCGCCTTCGTCCCGACCGAGGCGCGCGCGAGCCGACCCAGGAGAGTCCATGTCCCGCAGGATCACCGTGTTCGACACCACGCTCCGCGACGGCGAGCAGTCCGTCGGCGTCGCCCTCACGCCCGACGAGAAGGTCGAGATCGGGCTCGCGCTCGCGCGGCTCGGCGTCGACGTGATCGAGGCCGGCTTCCCCGCCGCCTCGCCCGGAGAGCAGGCCGGCGTCGCCGCGGTCGCCGCGGCGGTCCGTGGGCCGGTCGTCGCCGCGATGGCGCGCGCGTCGGACGGAGACGTGGAGGCTGCGGCGGCCGCGCTCGCCTCCGCGGGCCGCTCTCGGCTCCACATCGTGCTCGGCACGAGCGCGATCCACCTCGAGCGCAAGCTGCACCTGACCGAGGCCGAGGTGGTCGAGCTCGCCGCCCGGACGGTCGCGCTCGCACGGCCGCTCTTCGACGAGGTCGAGTTCTGCTGCGAGGACGCCTCCCGGTCGGACCGCGGCTTCCTGGCAGAGGTCTGCGCGGCCGCGGTCGACGCCGGCGCCGACGTCCTCAACCTCCCCGACACGGTCGGCTACGCCGTTCCGGACGAGTACGCCGCGATCTTCCGCGACATGGGGCTCGCGACGCCGCTCTCGGCGCACTGCCACGACGACCTCGGCCTCGCCGTCGCGAACACGCTCGCCGCGGTCGAGGCCGGCGCCTCCCAGGTGGAGTGCACGGTCAACGGCCTGGGCGAGCGAGCGGGCAACGCCGCGCTCGAGGAGGTCGTCACGGCGCTCGAGCTGCAGGACTTCCTGACCGGCGTCGACCACGACCTGCTGCCGGAGGTGTCGCAGCTCGTCGCGAGGCGCACCGGCTACCCCGTCGGCCCCACCAGGGCGATCGTCGGCGACGGCGCCGCGGGCCGGCTGCGGCCGATGCGCACCTGAGCCGCGCACGAACGCGGGACGTTAGTGGCGTCTTCGAGCCCGGACTGACGATCCCGGCCTCGTAGGCGAGGATCACGGCCTGCACGCGGTCGCGGACGCCGAGCTTGCGCAGCAGGTTCGAGACGTGCGTCTTCACGGTCGTCTCCCCGACGACGAGGCTCTGTGCGATCTCCGCGTTGGAGAGGCCGGTGGCCAGCAGCCGGAGGATCTCGAGCTCGCGCTCGGTCAGGGAGGAGAGCAGTGCCGCCGCCGAGTCGTCCGTCAGCGGGCTGGGCCTCGGTGAAGCGCGCGAGCAGACGCTGCGTCACCGTCGGGCCGAGCAGCGCGTTGCCGCTCGCGACGAGCCGGATCGCGTCGATCAGGTCGGCCGGGCGGACGTCCTTGAGCAGGAACCCGCTCGCGCCCGCGCGGATCGCGCCGTACACGTATTCGTCCAGGTCGAAGGTGGTCAGGACGAGGATGCGGGCGCGACTCCCCGACGCGACGATCGCCCTCGTCGCGTCGATCCCGTCGAGGTTGGGCATGCGGATGTCGAGCAGGATCACGTCGGGGTCGAGCTCCGCGGCGAGCCTCACCGCCTGCGCGCCGTCCTCCGCCTCGCCGACCACCTCGAGGTCGGGCCGTGTCTGCAGGATCAGCCGGAAGCCGCTGCGCACGAGCGCCTGGTCGTCCGCGATCAGCACCCGCGTTCGTCCGCTCTCGGTCACTCGCCGCCGGCCGGGATCGAGGCGGCGACGCGATAGCCGCCGCCGCGGGCCGGGCCCGTGTCGAGCGTGCCGCCGAGGAGCGCGATCCGCTCACGCATGCCGATCAGGCCGCTCCCGTGCTCACCGCCCTGGCCGTCGCCGTTGCCGCGGCCGTCGTCGCGCACCTCGAGCAGGAGGGTGTCGCCGTAGCGGACGTGCACCTTGACCTGCTCCGCGTTCGGCGTGCTTGAGCGTGTTCGTCAGCGCCTCCTGCACGATGCGGTAGGCGGACAGGTCGACGGCGGCGGGCAGCCGGCGCGCCTTCCCGTCGATCGTCAGCGCGACCTCGAGGCCGGTCGCCCGGACCTGCTCGACGAGCTCGTCGAGACCGCGCGAGGCCGGGCTGCGGAGCGTAGTCGGCGTCGTGCTGCAGGAGTCCCAGCACCCGCCGCAGGTCGGCGAGCGCGGCGCGGGCTGCCGCGTCGATGGCCCGGATCGGCTCGCGCGCGAGGCGCGGCTCGACCGCGAAGACGTCGTCGGCGGCGCCCGCCTGGACGATGATCACGCTCAACGCGTGCGCGACGACGTCGTGCAGCTCGCGCGCGATGCGCGCCTGCTCCTCGGCCGCCGCGCGACGGGCTTCCGTCTGCTGCTCCCGCTCGAGCCGCTCGGCCTTCTCCTCGATCTCGCGGACGTAGGCACGACGAGAGCGCAGACTGTCGCCGAGCACGAACGCGGCGCCGAGGAAGACCACCCGGGCGGCCATGTCGCCGAAGGCGAAGTCGCGGGCGAGCGGGAGCGCGAGCGCAGTCGCCCCGACGGAGGCGAGCCCGGCGAGCCGGACGGGGACGCCGCCTCCGGCCGCTGCGAGCGCATAGAGGGCGACCGCGAGCTGGAACGGCAGCACCCAGACGCCGGCCGCGATCATCACGAGCGAGATCGCCGTCACGACGCCGAGGACGAGGAAGGGCCTCGAGCGCCACCAGAGCAGCGGAAGCGTCTCGACGACGCCGAGCACGATGCCGGCCGTCGTGTGATGGTGGCGCGTCGCCGGCCGCGACCGTGAGCGCCACGAGCAGGGCGACGAGGCCGAGGTCGGCAACGAGCGGCCGCCGCCGGTACCAGCTCCAGATCATCTCCCGCTCACGGTAGCCCGCCGACCGTCCGGGTGCCGACGCCGCTACGTGTCGCGGCGGACGAGCAGCACCGCGGCGATCGCGACGACGGCGGCGCAGTAGCCGCACGAACAGGAGTCCGCCCGCGGTCAGGCGTCAGGCGTGTGGGTCGCGTGGTGCAGCGAGAACAGCTGGCCGCCCCGCCTCGCTCGGCAGGTACTGGCTGATCGCGTTGTTCCAGCTCGTCGGCAGGATGTTCATCAGCGGCGGGATGACGAAGAAGATGCCCGCGAAGGTGGCGATCCCGCCCGCCGTGTTGCGGACGATCGCCCCGATCCCGAGCGCGAACACCCCGACGAGCATCACGTACACGGCGCCGCCGACCAGCGAGCGCGCGACGCCGGGCTGCGAGAACGAGATCTGCAGGATGTGATGGCGGTCGAGAATCGCCTGACTCGCGAAGAAGCCGATCAGCACGGCCGGCACCGTCAGCACGAACGACACGACCGCGTACACGGCGAGCTTCGCCCACAGCACCGGCAGCCGCCTCGGGACGGCGGTGAACGTCGCGCGGATCATCCCCGTCGAGTACTCGCCGGTGATGACGAGCACGCCGAGCACCG
Source organism: uncultured Thermoleophilia bacterium (assembly GCA_963762675.1). Taxonomy (GTDB): domain Bacteria; phylum Actinomycetota; class Thermoleophilia; order Gaiellales; family Gaiellaceae; genus Palsa-739. Next base: position 62,229 of record CAVXLS010000006.1, read on the forward strand.
CGATCGCGAGCTGCGCGACGTTGACGCCGGCGAGCGCGATGTCGAGCGGATGCCGGCCCGCGCGCTCGTGCGGATCCATGTGGCTCCAGCGGTTCGCGGTGATGGCGGAGAAGAGGATCGGGAACGCGATCGTGAGGAAGATCCCCACGAGGAGCGACCAGCGGGTGGAGCGGAGCGAATGGAACTTCGTCCACTCCGAGCGCACCACGCGCGCCTGCGTGACGCGGCCCGGCTCTCCGAGCCGCGGCAGCGACGGCGCGACCGGCAGAGATGCTGCTCACGCTGCAACCTCCTGGGGCTCGGCGTCTCCGAGCAGCTCCGCGGCGGCGTACTCCAGCTCGCCGCGTGTCAGCTCCATGAACGCCTGCTCGAGCGAGGCCTGCAGCGGGGTCAGCTCGTGCAGGACGATCCCGTTCGCCGCCGCCGTCTCGCCGATCTGCTCGGCGGCGAGGCCGTCGATCTCGAGCACGCCGGCCGCCTCGCTCGTCACGGAGACGTCGGGCCCCAGCAGCAGCTCGCGCAGGCGCGTCGCCTGCGGCGAACGGACCCGTACGGCCTTCCCGGACGCCATCTTCAGGAACTCGTCGACCGACGTGTCGGCGATCAGGTGGCCGCGCCCGATCACGATCAGGTGGTCGGCCGTCACCGCCATCTCGCTCATCAGGTGCGAGGAGACGAACACCGTCCGTCCCTCCGCGGCCAGCTGCTTGAGCAGGTTCCGGATCCAGTGGATGCCTTCCGGATCGAGCCCGTTCACCGGCTCGTCGAGGAGCAGCGTCGACGGGTCGCCGAGCAGCGCGGTGGCGATCCCGAGCCGCTGGCCCATGCCGAGCGAGAACCCGCCCGCCCGCTTTCGCGCCACCTCGTGCAGGCCGACCAGGTCGATCAGCTCGTCGACCCGGCGGCGCGGGATCCCGTGGGTCTGCGCCAGCGCGAGCAGGTGGTAGTAGGCGGTGCGCCCCGTGTGCACCGAGCGCGCCTCCAGCAGCGCGCCCACCTCGTGCAGCGGGGCGGCGTGCTCGCGGTAGTGCTTGCCGTTCACGCGGACGTCGCCGGCGGTCGGCGCGTCGAGCCCGAGCACGAGGCGCATCGTCGTGGACTTCCCCGAGCCGTTCGGTCCGAGGAAGCCCGTCACGACGCCCGGCTGCACCGTGAAGGAGAGCGCGTCGACCGCGCGCTTCTCGCCGTAGTCCTTCGTCAAGCCTTCGGCCTGGATCATGTGTCAACGCTAGCCGCGGGCGACCGTCGACCGCCTCGGCCGCAGGCACGAGATCGCTCTCCTACCGGAGAAGGAATCCGGACCGCTCGGCCGCTCGGTGTCGGCGCGGTGGACGAGCGCCGCGCCGCTCGAGCGTGAGGTGGCTGCCGCCGGCCCCCGCGCGCCCGGGTCGAGGGCCCTGGCCTCCGCCGTGCTCGCCACAACTCCTACGATGCGGGGATGCGGTTCGGATCGGTCGACGAGCTCGAGCAGACCCTGCGCACGGCCGAGTACCTGCCGGATCACGGTCTCGCGACCGCGATCTGGCTCGCGCTCGAGATGCGGCGGCCGCTGCTGCTCGAAGGCGAGGCCGGCGTCGGCAAGACCGAGGTCGCAAAGACGCTCGCCCGCCTCCTCGGCGCCGACCTGATCCGGCTCCAGTGCTACGAGGGGATCGACGCCGGGCAGGCGCTGTACGAATGGGACTACGCGCGCCAGTTGCTCCACGCGCGGGCGCTGCAGATCGGCGAGCTCGACCCACGCGCCCGGGCCGCGGAGCTCTACGGGGCCGAGTTCCTCGTCGAGCGCCCCCTGCTGCGCGCGATCCGCGCGGGCGCCTCGGCGGTGCTGCTGATCGACGAGCTCGACCGCGCGGACGACGAGTTCGAGGCGTTCCTGCTCGAGATCCTCTCCGACTACACGGTCACCGTCCCGGAGATCGGCACGATCGCCGCGAGCGAGCCGCCGGTGGTCGTCGTCACCTCGAACCGGACGCGGGAGCTGCACGACGCCCTGAAACGACGTTGCCTCTACCACTGGATCGAGTTCCCGGACGTCGCGCGGGAGGCGGAGATCGTCCGCCTGCGGGCGCCGGAGGTGCCGGCGCAGCTCGCCCGCTCCGTCGCCGAGGCCGTCGCGCGGCTACGGGACGCGGAGCTCGTGAAGCCGCCCGGAGCGGCGGAGGCGATCGACTGGGCGCGGGCGCTCGCGCTGCTGGGGGCGGACGAGGCGGCGGGCGAGCCCGCGCTGAGGACGCTGGGGTGGGTGGTGAAGAACCGGGACGACCTCGCCGCCGCAGAGGCAGTCCTCGGCGGCTAGCGAGGCTTCGGCCCGAGTGCATGTGACGCGCGTGACAGGCTCTTCCCGCCCGACCGGACACGAGCCCTCCGCGCGCGGAGGCGAGACCGAGCCCGCGCCGGAGCGCAGCAGCGATCCGCCACGCGCAGCGACGGAGGGGGCTCGTGGGGGAACCCCGGATTCCCCGGCGCTGGAGCGGCTCGTCGAGTTCGGCCGCGAGCTGCGCGTTGCCGGGCTCCGACCGGGAACCGGCGCGATCGAGGACTTCTGCCGCGCGGCTGCGCTGCTCGGCGTCGACGACCTCTACTGGGCGGGCCGGGCGACGCTCGTCTCGCGCCGGGACGACATCCCCGTCTACGACCGCGTCTTCGCCGGCTTTTTCGGCGGCTCGCCTCCAGCTCCGCGTTCGCGGCGGCCGCGGCTCGCGCTCGTCGCCGCGGGCTCCTCCGACGAGGGCGCCGCGGAGGCGGACGACGCCGAGACGCCGGCGGTCGCACGGGCGAGCCGCATCGAGCTGCTCCGCCACAAGAGCTTCGAGCAGTGCACGCCCGAGGAGCTGGCCGAGCTGGCCGGACTCGCCGAAGGCTTCGCACGCAGGCTCCCTCGCAGGCGCTCACGTCGACGTCGCAGCGCACCGGCGGGCTCGCTCGACGTGCGCGGGACGCTGCGGCGCTCGCTGCGGACGGGCGGCGAGCCGTTCGAGCGCCGGTTCCACGAGGCGGCGCGAGAGCACCCGCCGCCTCGTGCTCCTGCTCGACGTCTCGGGCTCGATGAGCGGCACCGCGCGCGCGCTGCTCGTCCTCGCGCACGCGCTCCTGCGCGTGCACCCGCGCACGGAGGTGCTCTGCTTCGGGACGCGGGTCACCCCGGTGACGCGCGCCCTCTGCCACCGCGAGGGCCGACGTGGCGCTCGCCCGGGTCGCCGAGACCGTCGCCGACTGGGAGGGCGGCACGCGGATCGGGGAGTCGCTGCGGGAGTTCCTCGCGCGGACCGGCCATCGCGGCGCGGCCCGCGGCGCGACCGTCGTCGTCTGCTCCGACGGTCTCGACGTCGGCGATCCCGAGCTGCTCCGCGCGCAGATGGAGCGCCTGGCCCGCCTCGCCCACCGGACGGTCTGGCTGAACCCGCTCAAGCAGGACCCGGCCTACGAGCCGCTCGCGCGCGGCATGCACGCCGCGCTCCCCTACGTCGACGTGTTCGCCTCCGGACACGACCTCGCGAGCCTCGAGGCCGTTGCGCGGAGCTCTGCGACCGTGCCACGGCGGCCGTTCCGGCACGACGCGCCGGCCTTGCATGCGCTTTACGCGCGACGACGGGAGTTGACGGTCGCGGCGAGGATCCGAGCAAGTCGGCGTCCCTGCCGACCAGGAGGCCTCCTGCCCGGCGCCTAGCGCCTCGCGGCGATCGACGCGCCGCGCTCGCGCGGCTCGCGGCCCGGCGGCGAGAGCCCGAAGCGGCAAGCTGCGGCGACGGACGTCACGCGCCTGCCGCTCGGCGACGGGCACGCGCGACGACCCCGAGGCGCGGCGACGTAACGCTCAGCGTCCGGCAGGCAGGGCGGTGCGGCACACGGGCCCGTGGATCCGCGGCACGAGCTTCGACCGAGCAAAAGCCGTCGTCGAGGGAGACGTGACTGAACGGCACGGCCACTTCGTCGTGCGGGGAAGCCGCCGCCCGACCGGCAACGGCTGCCGCAGGGAGCCCCGACGCGATCAGAACGCACTCGTCGAGCGATCCCGCATGCGCGTGACACGACCCGCGTCGATCGTTTCTCTCCCTCCCCGCGCATCCGAAGCGCGCTTCGAGGCCGAGCTGCCTGCCGATCGGCATGATCGGAATCGCGATCGACGGCGTCGCCCGCTTCAACGCGCTCGACACGCCCACCGCAGGCCCTCGCGCACGAGACGGCACGACCTCTGCCAAGGGCATCCGCAGCGACGCGGCATCTACCACAACCACTCGATCCCGCCCTGCGACCGGGCGACGTGCGCATCGGTGCAGTCGTCGGTTACGCGGTCGACGGCATCCCACTTCGGTCCGCGCGACTCGAACGGAAGCTACTTACCGACGCCGACCGCGACGCCTGCGACAGCCACGTCGGCTGGGTGAGCTCCGCGGCAAGCGCGTCCGCATCTACCATACAACGCGACGCTCGAGTACCCCTACACGCTGGGCTACTTCCGCGGCAAGCCGTCAGATCCCCGCTCGAGGCGCCGGGACGGTAGCTCAGTCGGATTCCAGCGCCGGCTCGCCCGCCTGCTCGCCGCGGCGGACGAAGAGCGCGCGGGCGGCGAAGTCCGGCAGCCACCAGTTCCACTCGCCGAGCAGCCGCATCAACGCGGGGACGAGCAGGGCCCGGATCACCGTCGCGTCGAAGATGATCCCGGCGGCAAGGCCGATCCCGAACTGCTTGATGTCGACGCCCGGGCTCGACGAGAGCACGAAGAACGCGAACATCAGGATCGCGGCGGCGCTCGTCACGAGCTTCCCGGTACGTGCCAGCCCGAGCGCGACGGCTTTCTGCGTGTCGCCGCTCTCGTCGTAGGCCTCTCGCATCCGCGTGAGCATGAAGACCTCGTAGTCCATCGAGAGCCCGAAGAGGAACGCGAAGATCATCAGCGGGATCCAGGGGATGATCGACTGCGTCGCGTGGACGTTCCAGATCGCCTCCGAGCCGTGGCCCTGCTGGAAGATGAAGACGATGATCCCGAAGGCCGCGCCGAGCGAGACGAGGTTGAGGATCGCCGCCTTCAGCGGCAGCACGAGCGAGCGGAACGCCCGCGCGAGCAACACGAAGGTCAGCAGGACGACGAACCCGAGGACGTAGGCGAAGTTGCCGTAGACGGCGTGGACGAAGTCGCGGTCGACCGCGGCGATGCCGCCGAGCGTGCCCTGGGTGCCGTCGAGCGCGCGGTGGACGCGGGTGACGATCGCCTGGATCCCGGGCGCGGCGCCGTCGATCGCCGGGAACGCCTCGACGATCGAGTCGCCGCCGCTGCGCCAGTCCTTCGGGGCGACGGCGCCGACGACGCCGGGAACCGTGCGCAGCGTCGCCGCGATCGGCCCCGGGCTCGCGCCGTTCTCGACGAGCACGTCGAACGGCTTCATCACTCCCGGCGAGATCCCGGCCTGGGCGAGAGCGACCCGACCCGCGATCGCGTCGCCGGTGCCGGGCAGGTCCTTCGCCTGCGCCTCGCTCGGGTTCAGCTGGACGCCGAAGAAGACGAGCAGCCCGACGACGGCGAAGCCCGCGATCGCGACCGGCCACGGCCGCCGCATGACGAGCGCCGCCCAGCGGCCCCATAGCCCGTCCTCCGGATGGCCGCTGTCGACGAGGCGCCTCGGCAGCAGGCGCAGGCTGTTGATCCTCGTGCCGAGCGTGGCCAGCAGCGCGGGCAGCAGCGTGATCGCCGTGATCACGGAGACGGCGGGGATCAGCATGCCGCCGATCCCGATCGAGCGGATGAAGGGGAGCGGCAGCACGATCATCGAGAGCAGTCCCACCGCGACCGTCGAGCCCGACACGATCACCGACCGGCCCGCGTGCGTCATCGTCTCCACGAGCGCCGACTCGACGTCCGCGCCCTCGCGCAGCTCGTCGCGGAAGCGGAAGATCATCAGCAGCGCGTAGTCGATCGCGACCCCGAGCCCGACGAGCGCGATCAGGAACTGGACGATGATCGACACGTTCGTGACGTAGGTGAGCGCCCAGACGAGCGTGAACGTGTTGAGGATCGCCGCGATCGCGACGCCGATCGGGATCAGCACGGCGGGCAGCGTCCCGAAGACGAAGAAGAGAATCACGAGCGCACCGGCGCCGCCGATCAGCGCCTCGGTGAGGACGCTCGGGCCGTTGCCGCCCGACGAGGCCGCCTCGAGCGCGTCGCGGCCGGTCAGGTTCGCGGTCACGCCGGCCGGAGTCGCCGCCTGCAGGGCCGCCCGCACCTGGTCGATGTGCACCGACGAGCTGAAGGTCGGCGTGCCCGGCGGGTAGATCTCCGCGAAGGCGGTGTGGCCGTCCTTCGAGACGTAGGCGCGACTGCCCGTCGACCAGTAGGACGACGTGCGCGAGCCGGGGTTGACGGCGGCGGCGGCGGCGACCGCCCGCTGGAGGTCTGCGTGCCTCGTGACGTCGCCGCTCGAGTGGAACACGGCCACGAGCGGCGCCTGCTGGCCGTTCCCGAAGACCTTCAACGTGCGCTGGGTCGCCTCGTAGGCCGAGTAGCCGGGGATCGAGAAGCTCTGGTACCAGCGCTTCGAGACCTGCTGGGCGGAATACGTGCCGAAGAGCGTCAGCGCGACCCAGAAGGCGATCACGATCCGGCGGTGGTGTGCGATCCAGTGGCCGAGACCCGCGAGCATCCGGCCAGGGTACGTGCAACAATGTTATGACGTCAAATGGTCAGAGGTCGAATGGTTGACGATCGACGTATATCCGGTGACGAAGTCGCAGCGGCGCCGCTCCAGTCGGTGGGACGCCACCTCGTCTTCACGGCGAAGGCGCTACGGGTGGCGTTCGAGGACATGCTCAGGCGGTCGGGCGCGTCGCTCGGCACCTGGATCGTCCTCAGCGCGCTGAGCGAGGAAGGCGTGGTCAGCCAGAAGGTGCTCGCGGGCCACGTCCACGTCGAGGGCGCGACGATCACCCACCACCTCGACAGGCTGGAGCGCCAGGGCCTCGTCCGGCGCCTCGTCGATCCGGACGACCGGCGTGTGCGCCGGATCGAGCCGACGCCGGAGGGAGTCCGCCTGCACGAGAGGCTCCGCGCCGAGGCGCAGGCGTTCGAGCGTGCCGTGCTCGCGGGGCTGAGCGAGTCCGACCGGGCGAAGCTGCACCGCCTGCTCGACCGGGTCGCGTCGAACCTCGAGAGCCTCGCGACCTAGCGGGCGCGGGCCGCGAGCTCGGCCTCGACCTCCGCGACGTCGACCCCGGCGACCGCCAGCAGCACGTAGAGGTGGAAGAGCACGTCGGCAGCCTCCTCGACGAGCCGTCCGTCGCGAGCCGTCGCCGACACGGCCGCCTCCACCGCTTCCTCGCCGAGCTTCTGCGCCGCCCGCTCGACGCCGGCATCGGCGAGCGACGCGACGTAGGAGCCCTCCGGCCGCTCGCGCACCCGCTCGACGACCGTCCGCCAGAGCCCCGGTGCGAAGCACGACAGGGATCCCGTGTGACACGCCGGCCCGGCCGGCCGGACGCGGACGAGCAGCGCGTCGCCGTCGCAGTCGTCCCGGAGCTCCTGGACGTACAGCACGTTGCCCGAGGTCTCGCCCTTGTGCCAGAGCTGCCCGCGCGAGCGGCTCCAGAACCACGCCTCGCCGGTCTCGCGGGTCAGCCGCTCGGCCTCCGCGTCCATCCAGGCGAGCATCAGCACGCGGTTCGTGTCCGCGTCCTGGACGATCGCCGCCCTGAGCTCGCCGTCAGGCGGCATCGCGGAGGGGGACGCCGAGACCGCGCAGTTCCTCACGGAGGGAGACGAGCCGGGCCGGGTTCTCGTGCAGGATCGAGGCGAGCAGCGCCGCCTGGGAGACCTCGAGCGCCGCGGCGACGTGGGCCGCCGAGCCCGCGCCGCCGGAGGCGATCACCGGCAGCGAGACGGCGTCTGCGAGCTGCGCGAGCAGTTCGAGGTCGTAGCCCTCCCTCGTGCCGTCCCGGTCGATCGAGGTGACGAGCAGCTCGCCGGCGCCCCGGGCCTCGCACTCCCGCGCCCAGGCGACGGTGCCGCGGGCGGCGTGACGCGTGCCGGCGTGGGAGCGGACGTTCCCGCCCTCGGTGTCGATCGCGACCACGACGGCCTGGCTGCCGAGGACGTCCGCGAGCTCCTCGATCAGCTGCGGCCTGGAGAGCGCGGCAGAGTTGACCGAGATCTTGTCGGCGCCGGCCTCGAGCACGGCGGCAGCGTCGGAGACGGTGCGGATGCCGCCGCCGACGGTGAACGGGATCGAGACGTGCTCCGCGACGCGCGCCGCCACGTCGACCGCCGACCCCCGCGACTCGAGCGTCGCCGAGACGTCGAGGAAGACGAGCTCGTCGGCTCCCGCCTCGGAGTAGGCGCCGCCGAGCTCGACCGGGTCGCCGACGTCGCGCAGCTCCTGGAAGCGGACGCCCTTGACGACGCGCCCGCCGGCGACGTCGAGGCACGGGATCAGACGCGGGAGAGGCATCGCTCCAGGAACCGTGCGAGGAACCGCTGCCCGGCCGCGCCGCTCTTCTCCGGGTGGAACTGCACCCCGAGGAACGCGCCGGACTCGACGACCGCCGCGAGCCCTTCGCTCGTCGCCGTGACCGCGGGCGTGTCGGCGGCATACGAGTGCGCGAACCAGTACGCCTCGTCACCCGGCGCGACGGGCGCCCAGCCGATACGGGGGACGCGGCCCTCGCGGAGACGGAAGGCCCGGCCGGGAACGAGGCCCAGTCCCTCGACCCCTCCGTCCTCCTCGCTCTCGTCGAGCGCGAGCTGGAGACCGAGGCAGATGCCGAGGATCGGGCCTCCGGCGGCGGCGCGGATACGAAGCGCCTCGTCGAGGCCGCGCTCGTGCAGGCCGGCCATGGCGCTCGCGGCCGAGCCGACGCCCGGCAGGACGGCGAGATCCGCCTCGAGGAGCGGTTCCGGCTCGTGCACGAGCTCGGTCTCGACGCCGAGCCGCTGCAGCGCGAGCTCGACCGAGCGCACGTTGCCCGCCCCGTAGGCTGCGATCGCAGCCTTCACAGCACGCCCTTCGTGCTGGGCAGTCCCGCGCCCTCGCGCACGACAGCCGCCCGCAACGCCCGGCCGACGGCCTTGAACGCCGCCTCGGCGACGTGATGGTCGTCGCGACCGGTCGACTCGACGTGGAGCGTCATCCGCGCCGCCGACGCGAGGCTCTCGAGCACGTGCCGCGCAAGTCCCGGATCCCGCTCGAGCCGGATCTCGGCGCCGCGGCGTCCGCCGAGATCGACTGCGGCGTTCGCCAGAGCATCGTCCATGGGAACGGTGGCCGAGCCGTAGCGCGCGATCCCGGAGCGGTCGCCGAGCGCGCGGTCGAGCGCCTCGCCGAGGGCGATGGCCGTGTCCTCGGCGGTGTGGTGGTCGCCCGTCTCGTGGTCGCCCACTCCGTCGACCACGAGGTCGAGCCCGCCGTGGAAGGCGAGCTGCTCCAGCAGGTGGTCGTACAGCCCGGCCCCGGTCTGCACGCGCACGCGCCCGTCGCCGTCCAGCCCGAGCCGGACGCGAATCGTCGTCTCGGCGGTCGCCCGCACCGTCCGCGCTCGCCGTGTCTCGCCTGGTAACAGACTGTTACTTGGCTCACGGTCGAGCGCGCGCGCCAGGGCCGCCAGCAGCAGGTCGTCGTCTTCCCGGTCGCGGACGCTGATCCGGATCCCGCCGCCGGTGACCCGCACGACGCAGCCGGATGGAAGTAGCCGCTCGAACAGGGACTCCGGGTCGTCGACCGGGGCGAAGACGAAGTTCGTGTGCGAGGGGAGCGGAGCGAGGCCGAGCGCGCGCAACTCCGACGCGAGACGCTCGCGCTCCTCCACCACCCAGGACACGTCCGGCGGGTGCCGCAGCGCGGCGACGGCGAGCGCAGCCGAGAGCGTCGAGACCGGCGCGGGCGACTGGCGCTCGCGCAGGGCAGCCGCGAGATCGCGCCCGGCGAGCAGGTAGCCGACGCGTGCGCCGGCGAGCGCGAACGCCTTCGAGAAGGTGCGGATCACCACGACGTCCTCGTCGTGCACGAGCGCGGCTGCGGTGTCGCGCGCGTACTCGAAGTACGCCTCGTCGACCGCGAGCGGGCGCGCCTCCGGAAGCGGAGGCAGGTCGCCGAACGGATTGCCGGGACGGCAGGCGAAGGTCAGCGCCGGCGACTCGTCGCCGACGGCGGCGCCCGCGAGCAGGGCGCCGACCCGGAAGAGCGGGTACGTCGGCGCCGGCGGGACGGCCACCGTGTCGCCGGGGCCGGCGAAGACGCGGGCGCAGAGCAGGATCAGGTCGTCGGCGCCCGCACCGAGCACGACGTTCTCCGGCTCGACTCCCGCATACGCCGCGATCCCCGCCTCGAGCTCCGTGTAGCCGCCGTGTGGGTACGTGTTCACCTCCGCCAGCGCCGCAGCCAGCGCTCCCGGACGCGAGCTCGGCAGCGGCCGGGCGGGCACGTTGCCGTCGAAGCGGACGATCTCGACGGGATCGAGCCCTGCACGGCGCGCGAGCTCCTCCGTCGACGCGGCCCAGGCGTACGCCGTGAAGTCCGCGGCGAGCGCTCTCATCTCGCCACCGCCGCCGCGTGCGCGGGGAGCCCCTCGACCGCGGCGAGCGCCTCCACCGTCGGCCGTACACGCGCGAGCCCTTCCGGAGTGAGCCGCTGCACCGTGACCGGCTTGAGGAAGGTCTCCAGGCCGAGCCCGCCCACCGAGCGCGCCCAGCCCCCCGTCGGCAGGACGTGGTTGCCGCCCGTTCCGAGGTCGCCCGTCGGCACGGGCGAGCTTGCGCCGACGAAGACCGCCCCTGCGTTCCGGATCCGTCCGGCGAGCTGCTCCGCCTCGCCGAGCAGGACGACGTGCTCGGGCGCCCGCCGCTCCACCTCGGCCAGTGCAGCGTCGAGATCGTCGCCCTCGACGATCGCGCACACGGAATCCGGACCGTGCTCGGCCTGCGCCGCGAGCTCCAGCTCGGCCACGCGCCGGTCGCCGCCGCGGCCGAGCACGACGACGACCTCGGACGGGCCGGCCGGCAGGTCGATCGCGACGTCGCGGGAGACGAGCAGCTTCGCCTCGTTCACGTACGCGTTCCCGGGCCCGACGATCTTGTCCACGCGCGGGATCGTCTCCGTGCCGTACGCCAGGGCCGCCACCGCCTGCGCTCCGCCCACCGCCCAGACCTGGTCGAGGCCGAGCAGCTCGGCAGCGGCCGCGACGAGACCCGCTCCGGCCGGCGGCGTCACGACGACGATCCGCCCGACACCCGCCGCCCGGGCGGGGACGGCGCACATGACGAGCGTCGACACGAGCCCGCGCGGGACGTAGATCCCGACCGACGCGAGCGGCAGCCAGAGACGCTCCAGCTCGACGCCGGGCTCGACCTCGAGCCGCACGTCGGCCGGACGCTGCGCCTCGTGCCAGCGGCGGACACGATCGGCGAGCGCGAGCACGGCCTCCTCGGGAAGGCCCGCCTCGGGCTCGGCCCGCGCGGGCGCGATCCCGTCGAGCCGCAACGCCCACTCGCGCAGCGCCTCGTCGCCCCGGGCGCGGACGTCCGCCACGATCTCCGCGACCGTACTCATCCCAGCATCCGCTCGACCGGCACGAGCAGGATCGAAGAGGCGCCGGCCGCCTCCAGCTCGGGCAGGAGTCGCCAGACGTCGGTCGCCGGGACGAGGCTGTGCACGGCGACCATCCCCGGTTCGGCGAGCGGGAGGACGCTCGGGGCGCGCGAGCCCGGGACGAGCGCACAGATCTGCTCGAGCGAGTCCTCCGGGACGTTCAGCATCAGGTAGCGGGAACCGCGCGCGTCGACGACGCTGCGAAAGACTCCGGCGAGCTGGAGCGCGTCGGCCCGCGGCTCGCGCGGCCCGATCAGGAGAGCCTCCGACTCGAGGAGCGTCGCCACCGAGCGCAGGCCGTTCGTTCGGAGCGTGCTCCCGCTGGAGACGAGGTCGACGATCGCGTCGGCGAGCCCGAGCCGCGGCGCCAGCTCGACCGAGCCGTGCACGTCCACGAGCTCGATCGGCGCCGGCAGCAGCTCGCGTGCGAGATGCGGAAAGCTCGTCGCGACGCGCGCTCCCCGCAGGCCCTCGAGCGCGCTCACCGGCGACTCCGCCGGCACGGCGGCTTCGAGCGTGCAGGCGCCGAAGCCGAGCCGCACGAGCTCCTGCACGTCGGCGCCGCGCTCGCGGACGATGTCGAGCCCGGTGATCCCGCAGTCGACGACGCCGTCCTGGACGTACTCGGGCACGTCGTCGGCGCGGACGAGCAGAGCCTCGACCGGGGCGTTCCGACAGGGGAAGGCGAGAGCCCGGTCGCCGGGCGTCTCGGGGCCGAGGCCCGCGTCGTGCAGCAGCTGGATCGCCGGGTCGCGCAGCCTCCCCTTCGACGGGACGGCGATCCTCACGGCACTAGCCGCCTTTCGCTCCCGCCCGGCGAAGCCGGGCTCCGCGCGAGGCTGCCGACGCCCGGAGACGTGAGGAGACTCAAGCGCGCCTGCGGCGACGGCGCAGCGCCAGCGCGTACCCGCCCTCGCCGTTCCGGAGCCATTGCGCGACCCGCGTCACCGTCGTCGTCGACGCGTGCGCCCGCTTCGCCGTCTCGAGGTAGGGCAGCCCCTCGTCGAGCAGCCGCGCCACCTGCCAGCGATGCGCCATCGCGTCCAGCTCCGACCGCGTGCAGAGATCCCGGAGAAAACGCTCCGTCTCCTCCGTCGTCCGGAGCGAGGCGACCGTCGCGAACAGGTCCTCGTGCTCGGCGGTCGGCCAATGTCGGGGTTCGGTCGCTGCCATCGTGTTAGCATGGTAACACGTTGCAGGATCCATTCGCAATCATCCCTGCGGTCGACGTGCTGGACGGCAAAGCGGTGCGCCTCGAGCGCGGCGACTACGGCCGGGTGGCGGCCGAGGCGGGCGACCCTTTCGCCCTGATCGCGCACCTCGCCGCGGCCCGCCCTCCGCTCCTGCACGTCATCGCGCTCGGCGCCGCCCGGGACGGAGGTGCACCGCTCGAGCTCGCCCGGAGCGCCGTCGCCGCGGCGGCGCCCGTCCCGGTTCAGCTCGGCGGAGGCGTGCGCTCCGTCCCGGACGCAGAGGCGCTCGTGGAGGCAGGCGTCGCGCGCGTGCTCGTCGGCACCGCCGCGTTCGGGCCGATCCCGCTGGAGGAGTTCGCGACGGCGCTCGGCGACCGGCTCGTCGTCGCCGTGGACGTCGCCGACGGGATCGTCCGCACCGCCGGGTGGCTCGACTCGTCGCGACTGACGACGGCGGAGGCGCTCCACCGCTGCACGACGGCCGGGGTGCGGCACGTCCTCTGCACCGCGATCGCCCGCGACGGCACGCTGTCGGGACCCGACCTCGAGCTGCTCCGCGAGTCGAGGCGCGAATTCCAGGGCTCGATTCTCGCCGCGGGCGGGATCCGCGACGCAGCCGACGTCGAGGCCGTGCGAGCCACGGGCGCAGACGGCGTCGTCGTCGGCCGGGCGCTGCTGGAGGGTTCTCTCGAGCTCGGCTTCGATGGACGGCTCGAACGCCCCCTGTCATGATCCTCGGCAGTGGTAGGCGAGCTCCCTACCGGCGTCGTGACGTTGCTGTTCACCGACGTCGAGGGCTCCACCCGGCTCCTGCAGGAGCTCGGCGACGGCTACGGCGATGCCCTGCAGGAGCACCGCAGGCGTCTGCGCGCCGCCTTCGCCGCGCACGACGGCGTCGAGGTGGACACGCAGGGCGACGCGTTCTTCGTCGCCTTCGGTCGGGCATCGGATGCCGTCGCTGCGGCCGCGGAGGGCCAGCGCGCGCTCGCGGACGGCCCGATCCGCGTGCGGATGGGCCTGCACACGGGCGAGCCGCGGCTGACCGACGAAGGGTACGTCGGCCTCGACGTGCACAAGGGCGCCCGGATCGCCGCTGTCGGCCACGGAGGGCAGGTTCTGCTCTCGAGCACGACCCGCGCGCTCGTGGACGCAGGCGTCCGCGAGCTCGGCGCGCACAGGCTCAAGGATCTGAGCGCGCCCGAGCCCATCTTCCAGCTCGAGATCGACGGGCTCCCGTACGACTTCCCGCTGCTGAAGACGCTCGAGGTGGGAATGAAGAGCCTGCCGTCCCCGGGTACGTCGTTCGTCGGGCGGGCGACGGAGCTCGAGGCGATCGACGGACTGCTCGAGGACCCCGACTGCCGCCTGCTGACGCTCGTCGGTCCCGGCGGCGTCGGCAAGACGCGGCTCGCGCTCGAGGCCGCTGCGCGTCGGATCGACCGCTACCCGCACGGAGTCCACTTCGTCCCGCTCGTGTCCGTCGCGTCCGTCGAGCTCCTCGCGCCGGCCGTCGCCGAGTCGATCCAGTTCGCCGTCGACGGCGCCCACAGCGGCTTCTCGGCGAAGGAGCAGCTGCTCGACTACCTCGGCGAGCGGTCGACCCTGCTCGTGCTCGACAACTTCGAGCACCTCGTCGACGGCTCGGGCCTGCTCGGGGAGCTGATCGAGCGAGCGCCGGGCGTCGAGCTCCTGACCACGTCGCGGGAGCGCCTGAACGTGCAGAGCGAGTGGGTGCTCGACGTGGACGGGCTCGGGCTGGCCGAGGGCAACGGCGGCTCCGGCGCGCTCCGCCTGTTCGTCGAACGCGCCGTGCAGGCGAAGCCCGGCTTCGCGCTCGACGAGGAGGAGCGCGCACAGGCGCTTCGCATCTGCCGGCTCGTTGCCGGTATGCCGCTCGGGATCGAGCTCGCCGCCTCGTGGGTCTCGATGCTCTCGTGCGCGGAGATCGCCGACGAGATCGAGCGGAACATCGACTTTCTCGCCACCTCGATGCGGGACCTGCCCGAGCGGCATCGGAGCCTGCGCGCCGCATTCGACCAGTCGTGGCGGCTGCTCTCCGACGAGCAGCGCGCCGCGTTCGCGCAGCTGTCCGTCCTCCGCGGCGGCTTCGATCGCGAGGCGGCGGCCGCCGTCGCCGGCGCCGACCTCCGGCTGCTCTCGGAGCTCGTGTCGAAGTCGCTCGTCCGCCGCCCGGACTTCGGCCGCTTCGAGCTGCACGAGCTGCTGCGGCAGTACGCGGCGGAGAAGCTCGGCGACGACGCGTCGCCACGCGAGCGCCACGCCCGCCACTACGGCGCCCGACTGGCCGAGCGCAGGGACGCCTTGACCCACGCCGACCTTGCGCGCGCACGCGACGAGCTGCGGGGAGATCTCGACAACGTTCGGTCCGCCGCCGAGTGGGGCGTCGCCAACTGGGACGAGCGCGAGGCTCGCGATGTCCTGGGCGGCCTGCACGAGTTCTTCATCGCGCACAGCTGGTTCGACGGAGCCGAGACCTTCGAGCGACTCGCGTCGATCGCCAACGGCGGCGCCCCGATCGTCGCCTCTGTGGCCTCTCCGGCTGCGCTCGCCGCCGTCGCGTACCAGACCCAGCTCAGGAGCGCGCTCGGGTACGACGAAGACATCGATCGCCTGGCGCTCGCCTGCGCACCCGAGCTCCGCAAGCGCGGCATGAGCTGGGAGCTTGGATCGTGCCTCCTCGCGCTCGGCACGCACGCCTGCTACCGGGACGTCTACCCGGAGGCGATCGCCTACCTGGAGGAGGCCGTCGAGGTGGCGCGCTCCGCGGGCAACGCGGAAGTCGAGATCATCGTGCTCTCCTGGCTCGGCTTCGTGCAGCTGCTGCTCGACGACCTCGCGGGCGCACGACGGTCGTTCGAGGCCTCCCGGGAGACGGCAGCGGCGCTCGGGAACCCGCAGCTCCTCGCCTATGCGCTCAGCAAGCTCGGCATCCTCGCCGACGCCGAGGAGCGCTACGCCGACGCGCTGCAGTTGCACATGGAGGCAAATCGACTCTTTGCAGGCGTCGGGGACGTCGGCGGCACCGGGTACACGCTCAGCCGGGCCAGCCTCAGCGCGTACGGCGTGGGTGACTACGAGGAGGCGCTGCGCTTGGGACGTGCCGGTTACGACGCCTTCACCGAGGTCAACCACCGCTGGGGCACGATCACCGCTCTGTGCCGGATCGGGTTCGCCGCGCTGGCACTGGGCGATCCGGTCGAGGCGGCCGAAAACCTGCGCATCGCCCTCGAGCGGGCACACGCTTCCGAGGCGATCTCGCTCGAGCTGCTCGCGCTGAGCGGCATCGCGGCGGTGCTCGTGCAGACGGGCCGCCCGGAGCAGGCCGCGCCGCTCTTGGTCTTCGCCCTCGGGCACGAGCAGCTGCCGCCCGCGTACAGCTTCGCGGCACGGCCGGCGCTCGCGAAGGTGGAGCGAGAGCTCTCTCCCGAGCAGCTCGCCGCCGCACGCACCACAGCCGCCGGGGCCGACCTCGACGACCTCGTCGCGGAGGCGCTCGGGGCCGCTGTCGCACTCTGAACGGCTGACTCTGCGATGCCGAACGGCAGCCCCTGGCGACGCCTGCCGGATTCGTCGCCGCCGCAGCGCTCGACGCCGACGGCGCCACCCTCGGGACGTCGCGCACGCTCACGACGGCCGGGCTCTAGGCGAAGCTCCACACCGACGGGCCGCTCTCGCGCGGTTCGCGCCGTCCCTTCCCCGGCGCGAACGCTCCTCCTCGACGATTTGCGCGAGTATGCGCAGATGCAGCGCGAGCGACCCGGCCGGCGGCACGCCCCCTCCCGTCATGGGTGAGTCTCTGCGCACCACGAGCACGCCCGACGGACGCGAGCTCGCGTTCGCCGTCTGGGGCGATCCCGCCGGCTTCCCGATCCTGTCGCTGCACGGAACACCGGGCTGCAGGCTCGGTCGGTGGCCGGACGAGGAGCTCTACCGCGGACTCGGCGTTTGCGTCGTCACACACGACAGGGCGGGGTACGGCCGCTCGACGCGCCGGCGCGGACGGTGCATCGCCGACGAGGTCGACGACGTCCGCGTGCTCGCCGACCACCTCGGCTTCGAGCGCTTCGGCGTCTCGGGCGGATCTGGAGGCGGGCCACACGCGCTCGCCTGCGCCGCGATGCTCCCCGATCGGGTCGTTCGAGCGGTCTGCGCCGTCGGCGTGGCACCGGTGGGATCGCCCGGGCTCGAGCGCGACGGCTGGCTCGCCGGGATGGACCCGATGAACGTCAAGGAGTTCGGCTGGGCGATCGCAGGGGAGGACGTCCTGATCGTCGAGCTCGAGCGCGAGTACGCAGAGATGCTGCAACGGGTGACCGTCGACCCGACGACCGTGCTCGGCGACTTCGAGCTGAGCACCTCCGATCGCGCCCAGCTCGCTCGACCGGAGGTGATGGAGATCATGCGCGAGTCGACCCCCGAGCTCGGGCGGAACGGGGTGTGGGGATGGGTCGACGACGACCTGGCGCTGGTCCGACCGTGGGGCTTCGAGACCGACGCGATCGTCGTGCCCGTGCTCGTCCGCTACGGGACGACCGACGTCCTCGTCCCGCCGACGCACGGCGAGTGGCTGGCCGCGAACGTCCCGGGCTGCGTCGTCCTCGTCGACGATGCCGCCGGTCACCTGGGATCGGACCCCGAGCAGGAGATTTCCCAGAACATGCAGTGGCTCCGCGACGGCGTCCCTCCTCGAGGCCGTCGGGAGGAGGGCACGTGAGCGCATTCGACGACCTGCAGTCGATCCCACCGCAACTGCTCGCGGACGGCTACCTCGCCCGCGCGGTCCACGGCGAGCGCCTGACGCTGGCGGTCATCGAGATCGAGCCCGGCGCCGAGCTGCCGCGGCACCGACACGCGAACGAGCAGTTCGGGATGGTGATCGCGGGCTCGCTCGTCTTCCGCATCGGAGAGGAGACGAGAACGGTGGAGCCGGGTGGCATCTGGCGGATCCCCTCGGACACGCCCCACTCGGTCACCGGCGGCGAGGCGGGCGCCGTCGCGCTGGACGTCTTCTCTCCCCCACGCGACGACTGGGCCGCCGGCGATCCGCTCGAGCCTCGGCCGCCACGCTGGCCGACGCTCCCGACGAGTTGAGCAGGAAGCTCCGGCTCGACGACGGACATGGCTCTGCGGCGTGCGGAGAGGTCTACGCGCCGAGCAGCAGCGCGAGCAGTGCCTTCTGGACGTGGAGGCGATTCTCCGCCTCGTCCCAGATCGCCGAGCGGTCGCCGTACAGCACCTCGGCGGTGATCTCCTCGCCCGGATGCGCCGGCAGGCAGTGCATCACGAACGCATCCGGTGACGCGAGGGCGAGCAGGTCGCGGTCGACGCGGTACGGCTCGAGATCGTCGAGGCGCCGTGCCCGCTCGTGCTCCTGACCCATGCTGATCCACGTGTCCGTGACGACGACGTCGGCGCCGGCGACGACCTCCCGCGGGTCGCGCACCACCTCCAGGCCTTGTAACACCGTGTTACGTGGCTCGTAGCCGGCGGGGCATGCTGCGACGACCTCGTAGCCGAGCAGGTCGCCGAGCGCGGCGAGCGAGACGAGCACGTTGGAGCCGTCTCCGACCCACGCGACCCGGGCTCCCTCGAGCGCACCGAGCCGGTCGCGGATCGTGAGCGCGTCGGCGAGCGCCTGGCACGGGTGCTCGTCGGCAGTCAGCGCGTTGATCACCGGGATCGAGGCCCACTCCGCCCAGGCTTCCAGCTCCGCGTGCTCGTGCGTCCGCACTGCGAGCACGTCGAGGTAGCGCGACAGCGCGCGCGCCGTGTCGGGCAGCGACTCGCCGCGGGACAGCTGCAGCTCGTCCGGCGAGAGCGGCATCGCCGCACCGCCGAGATGCGTCATCGCGACCGAGAAGGAGACACGCGTGCGCGTCGAGTGCTTCGAGAAGTAGAGGCCCAGCGTCGTCCCGCTCAGCAGCGGCTGCCTCGGCCCCGCCCGCAGCTCGACGGCGCGGTCGAGGATCGCCTCCGCCTCGGCCGGCGCGAGGTCGGAGATCCGGAGCAGGTCGCGGCCCGCGAGCGAGACCTGAATCGGGGCGCTCACGACGCCCAGCGCTCCCGCGCGGCGGCGACTGCGACGGCGACGTCTCCGAGCCGCGGAGCGGGTGGCGGCGGCTCGAAGGTGCCCGCCCGCACCGCCGCAGCAACCTGCTCGTGCGCGTCGCGGAACGGCACGCCCTCGCGGACGAGCGCCTCCGCGGCGTCGGTCGCGAGCAGCAGGGGGTCGGAGGCCGCTGCGCCCAGCCGTTCCCGGTCGAACTCGAGCCCGGCGACCAGCACCGTGAGCGCGCCGAGCGCGCCGGCCACGTCGCGGCGGGCGGCGAAGACCGGCGGCTTGTCCTCCTGCAGGTCGCGGTTGTAGGAGAGCGGCAGGCCCTTCAGCGTCGCGAGCAGGCCTGTGAGGCGTCCGATCGCGGTGCCCGCCTTGCCGCGTGCGAGCTCCGCGACGTCGGGATTCAGCTTCTGCGGCATCATCGAGGAGCCGGTCGCAGCGAGCTCCGGCAGCGCCGCGAACCCGAACTCCCTGCCCGACCAGAGCACGAGCTCCTCCCCGATCCGCGAGAGGTGCGTGAAGAGCACGGCGGCGGCGTACAGGTAGTCGAGGGCGAAGTCACGATCGGAGACGGCGTCGAGCGAGTTCCGCATCGCGTGCGGCGGGGGCGGCAGCGGCAGCGTCGAGCCGGCCAGAGCTCCGGCTCCGAGCGGCGACGGCGCGGCCTGCGCGGCGGCGAAGGCGAAGCGAGCCCGGTCGCGCTCGAGCATCTCGCACCACGCGAGCAGGTGGTGGCCGAGCGTGACCGGCTGCGCCCGCTGCAGATGCGTGTACCCGGGCATCGGCGTCACCGGGTCTCGTTCGGCGTGCTCGAGAATCGCGGCCG
Organism: uncultured Thermoleophilia bacterium; assembly: GCA_963762675.1. GTDB lineage: Bacteria > Actinomycetota > Thermoleophilia > Gaiellales > Gaiellaceae > Palsa-739. The sequence goes on from CAVXLS010000006.1 coordinate 81,897, forward strand.
CGAACGCGACGAGCGCGGTGTCGGCCTCACGGCAGGCATCGGCGACGTAGAGGCGGACGGCTGTCGCGACCTGGTCGTTCCGGGAGCGGCCGGCGTGGATCTTCCTCCCTACCTCGCCGAGCTCCGCCTCGATCCACGAGTGCACGTCCTCGACGCCCGCGTCGGGCTCCCCGATCCGCGCGAGCGTCGCGCGCGCCTCCGCCAACTCGGCGTCGTCGAGGTAGCCCGCGGCGTGGAGGCGCTCGGCGTGCAGCAGCGTGCCCTGCACGTCGTAGGGCAGCAGCTCGTCGTCGGACGCGCGCAGGAACTCCCACACCTCCGGCGCGAGCTCCGTCCCGCCGACCCGTCCTGCCCAGAGCGTCACTCGCCGGGCTCCAGCGCGAGCGGCAGGTGCGCATGCGCGGAGAGCATCCGGCGCGAGTCGGCGATGTCGTTCACCTGCACCGCGAGCTGGCCGATCCGGTCGCGCGGCGTGAACGCCGTCGCGCTCCGCTCCATGCTCAGACGCTCCGGGTCGTAGGTGACCGCGTCGCCGCGCGTGTCGAGGATCGTGTAGTCGTCGCCGCGCCGCAGCTCGAGCGTCACCTCGCCGGTCACGACGGAGGCGACCCAGCGCTGCAGCGAGTCGCGCAGCATCAGCGCCTGCGTGTCGAACCAGCGGCCCTCGTAGAGCAGGCGTCCGAGCCGCCGTCCGTCCACCGCGTAGCGGTCGAGCGTCGCCTCGTTGTGGATCGCCGTCAGCAGCCGCTCGTAGGCGATGTGGAGCAGCGCCATTCCCGGCGCCTCGTAGACGCCGCGGCTCTTGGCCTCGATCACGCGGTTCTCGATCTGGTCGGACATGCCGAGCCCGTGGCGGCCGCCGATCGCGTTCGCCGCCCGGATCAGCTCGACCGGGTCGTCGAACCGCACGCCGTCGATCGCCACCGGTGTGCCCTCCTCGAAGGCGACCGTCACCTCCTCGGGCAGGATCACGGCGCCGTTCCAGGGCTGGACGCCCATGATCGGCTCGACGATCTTCATGCTCGTGGAGAGCAGCTCGAGATCCTTCGCCTCGTGCGTCGCGCCGAGCAGGTTCGCGTCGGTCGAGTACGCCTTCTCGACCGACGTGCCATGCGCGAGACCGCGCTCGGCGAGCCACTCGCTCATCTCCTTGCGGCCGCCCAGCTCCGAGACGAACGCCTCGTCGAGCCACGGCTTGTAGATCCGCAGCCGCTCGTTCGCGAGCAGCCCGTAGCGGTAGAAGCGCTCGATGTCGTTGCCCTTGTACGTCGACCCGTCGCCCCAGATGTCGACGCCGTGCTCCGACATGGCCCGCACGAGCAGCGTGCCCGTCACGGCGCGCCCGAGCGGCGTCGTGTTGAAGTAGCGGCGGCCGGCCGTCTGGACGTGGAAGGCGCCGCACTGGAGCGCGGCGATCCCCTCGCGGGCGAGCGCCTCCTTGCAGTCGACGAGCACCGCCTGCTCGGCGCCGTAGCGCAGCGCGCGGGCGGGGACGGCCTCGACGTTCGGCTCGTCGTACTGGCCGAGGTCGGCGGTAAAGGCGTGCGGGACGGCGCCGTTCTCGCGCATCCACGCGAGCGCGCAGGACGTGTCGAGGCCGCCCGAGAAGGCGATCCCGACCCGCTCGCCGACCGGGAGCGTCGCGAGGATCGCGCCGCCCGCCTGCGAAGCCGTGCTCATGCAACCCCCCGCAGCCGCTGCGTGCGGATCTCGTCGGCGAGCTGCGCTCCGGTGGCCGGCTCGCGCGCGACGAGCAGGACCGTGTTCTCGCCCGCGATCGTGCCTGCGATGTGCGGGTGGCGCGCAACGTCGATCGCCTGCGCGAACGGGCTCGCGTAGCCGTGCGGCGTCGTCACGACGACGAGGTTGCCGCTCGCCTCGACGGTGAGCGCCCAGCGCGCCACGGCCTCTGAAGCGGCGTCGATCAGCGGCACCTCCGCCTCCTCGGGCGGCGCGTACACGAGGTGGCCGTCCTCGTTCCGGATCTTGATCAGGCCGAGCTCGTGGATGTCGCGCGAGACCGTCGTCTGGACGACCTCGTGGCCGGCGGTGCGCAGCGCCTCCGCGAGGTCGGTCTGCGTCGAGATCGGCTGCTCGTGGACGAGACGCAGGATGGCGGCGTGCCGCTCGTGCCGATTCATCCCATCACCTCCGTCAGGATCTCGAGGGCCCGGTCGACGTGCGCCGGCTCGACGACGAGCGGCGGCGCGAGGCGCAGCACGTTGGCGCCGGAGGTGAGGCAGACGAGCCCGGCGGCGAGCGCCGCGTCGACGACCGGCTGCGCCGGGCCGGCGAGCTCGGCGCCGACGAGCAGGCCGACGCCGCGCACCTCCACGACTCCCGGGAGCGTCCGCAGCCCGGCGGCGAGCCGCTCGCCGTTTCGCGCGGACGCTCTCGAGCAGCGACTCGTCGATCGTGTCGCAGACGGCGCCGGCGGCGGCGCACACCACCGGGTTGCCGCCGAAGGTCGACGCATGGTCGCCGACCGCGAACGCGCCCGCCGCCTCGTCGGCAACCAGCAGGCAGCCGATCGGCAGACCGTTCGCGAGACCCTTCGCGAGCGTGACGAGCTGCGGGCGGACGCCGAGCCGCTCGAAGGCGAAGAACGTGCCGGTGCGCCCGACGCCGGTCTGCACCTCGTCGAAGGCCAGCAGCGCTCCGAGCTCGGCGGCGAGCTCCGCCGCGGCGGCGACGAACTCCGGGGCGAGCGGGATCACGCCGCCTTCCCCGAGCACCGGCTCGAGCAGGATCAGGCCGACGTCCTCGCCGGCGACGGCACGAAGCGAGGCGGCGTCGTTCGGCACTGCGAAGCGGGAGGCCCGGCAGCAGCGGCTCGAAGGCGGCGCGCTTCGCGGGCTGGCCGGTGACGGCCAGCGCACCCGTCGTGCGGCCGTGGAAGCTGCGCTCGAGCGCGATCACGCCCGGCTTGCCGGTCGCCTTGCGCGCGTACTTCAGGGCAGCCTCGTTCGCCTCGGCGCCGGAGTTGCAGAAGAACGCGCTGGCGCCGCGGCTTCGCCGTCGCCGCGGCGCGAAAGCGGTCGGAGAGCTTCCGGGCCAGGCTCGAGGCCGGCTCGGTGCCGTAGAGGTTGGAGACGTGCCAGAGCCTGTCGAGCTGCGCGTGCGCGGCGCGCGAGCGGCGCCGGGATGCCGGTGGCCGAGCCCGACGACCGCGATCCCGGCGGCGAAATCGAGGTAGCGGCGACCGTCGGTGTCGGTCAGCCAGACGCCGTCACCGTCGACGAAGGACGCCGGCGCAGGCGGATAGAGCGGCAGGAGAGCGCTCTCGCGACCGTGCTCATGCGGTCACCGCCGTGACGCCGATCTCGGCCGAGAGCCCGTGCTGCGCGGCACGGACGGCGGCGAGCAGCTTCGGGACGATACCGCCGTCGAAGCCGCCCGCGCCGAGCAGCGACTCGGCGTGCGCGGCGCCGATCGTGCTCAGCAGCTCGCCCTCGTGGAAGACGCCCGGCACGTCGGTCAGGAACTGGATGCCGGTCGCGCCGATGCCGACCGCGAGCGCCGAGGCGGCCTCGTCGGCGTTCACGTTGAGCGGCCCGCGCGCGAGCGGGGTGACGACCGGCACCAGGCCGGCGGCGAGCGTCGCGAGCACCGCAGGCGGGCGCGAGGGAAGCGGCGTGCCCACGAGCCCGAGCTCCGGCACCCGGTCCGCCGCGAGCCCGACCTCGTCGCCGGCGAGTCCGACCGCGTCGGGGCCGACGGCGGCGCAGACCGCCGCGTTGACCTGCTCGAGGCTCTCGCGCACGACCTGGAGGCCCTCCCAGCTCGTCACGCGGCGGCCGCGCACGAAGCGCACCTCGAGCCCGCGGCGCTCATCGAGCGAGATCTGGCCGGCTACGCGAGATCTGTCGCGCGCGCGCGCGCCGTGCCGCCCCGACGCGACGAGCACGACCGGATCTCCGCGCCCGCTCGCGCGCGGCGCGGCGAAGCCGGCTCGCCGACGACGACGCCTGCGGCACGGGCTCCGGTCGTGCGCCGTCCTCGACCCGGACGCAGCGACGCCGAGAAACGCGCGTCGTTGCAACGAAGACTCACGAGCGGTACTCCGCGTTGATCCGGACGTAGTCGTACGACAGGTCGGTCGTGAGATACGTCGCGGCCCCCTCGCCGAGCGCGAGGTCGATCTCGATCGCGCAGTTGCCGTTCTCGAGCGCCGGCTCCTCGCCGGTCGGCTGCCCCGAGACGAAGACCGGGACGCCGTCGATCACGATCGACAGCACGTCCGGGTCGAGTTGCGCGTAGCCGCCGTCGAAGCGTGCCGAGCCGGCCGCCGACGCGATCCGTCCCCAGTTGGCGTCGTGCCCGTACAGCGCGGTCTTCACGAGCGGCGAGGTCGCCACCCGCTCGGCGATCGCCCGCGCCTCCGAGTCGCTCGCCGCGCCGCGCACCGCGATCTCCGCCAGCACGGTGGCACCCTCACCGTCCGCCACGATCTGCCTGGCGAGCTCGCCGCAGACCGTGCGCAGACAGAGGGAGAGCTCCGCGTCGGAGGCGGGCGTGCGCTCGATCCCGCTCGCGCCGTTCGCGAGCAGGAGAACCGTGTCGTTGGTCGAGCACTCGCCGTCGACCGAGATCGCGTTGAAGCTCGCGTCCACCGCCGGCCGCAGGAACGGCAGCGCCTCGCCCGGCTCGAGCGGGTAGTCGGTCGTCACCACGGCGAGCATCGTGGCCAGATTGGGGTGGATCATCCCCGAGCCCTTCGCCATCCCGCCGACGGTGAACCCGGCGCCGCGGGCCACGGCCTCCTTCGGACGGGTGTCGGTCGTCATGATCGCCTCCGCCGCGGCAGCGCTGCCCGACCGCGAAAGCTGGAGCGCGGCCGTCCTGACGCCGCCCAGCACCTTCGCCAACGGCAACGGCGCGCCGATCACGCCGGTCGAGAGGACGAGCACCTCCTCCGGCCGGACGCCGAGCAGCTGCCCGGCTTCCGCCGCCGTCGCACGCGAATCGGCGATCCCGCGTGCGCCCGTCGCCGCGTTCGCGACACCGGAGTTCACGACCACCGCCTGCGGCTGCGCCAGCTCCAGGTGCTCGCGCGAGACGACCACCGGCGCCGCCTGCACACGGTTCGCGGTGAACATCCCCGCCCCCGCGGCCGGCACGAGCGAGCGCACGACCGCGAGGTCGCGCCGCCCGTTCTTGCGGATCCCGCACGCGACACCAGAGGCGACGAAGCCCTTCGCAGCCGTCACCGACATCAAACGAACACCCCCGCGAGCCGCAACCCTGCCGTCTCGTCGAGACCGAGCGCGAGGTTCGCGTTCTGCAGCGCCTGCCCGGCTGCGCCCTTGCCGAGGTTGTCGAGCGCGCAGACGACGATCGTCCGGCCGGTCGCCCGGTCGGCGAAGACGCCGATCTCGGCGCCGTCGGTGTGCTGCACGCGCGCCAGCTCGGGCGCGACGCCTTCGGGCAGGACACGGACGACGTCGCTGCCGGCGTACGCGTCCTCGAGCAGCCCGCGCGCGTCATCGCTCGCCGTGACATAGCAGGTGGCCAGCAGACCGCGGCGCACCGGCAGCAGGTGCGGGACGAAGCAGACGGGGAAGCCGAGCGCCTGGGCGATCTCCGGCGCGTGCTGATGCGTGCCGACCCGGTAAGGCGACACGTTCTCGAGCACGGAGCCCGCGTGCGAGCTCGGCCTGAGCTCCCGGCCGGCGCCCGAGACGCCGGACTTCGCGTCGACGACGACCTGCTCCGGGTCGATCGCGTCCGCGAGCGGGGCGAGCGCGAGCAGGGCGGCCGTCGCGTGGCAGCCGGGGTTGGCGACGAGCGGGCCGACCGGCGGCGCGAGCTCGGGGACGGCGTAGCTCCAGGCTCCGAGCGACTCCGGGTGCGGATGCTCGAAGCCGTACCAGGCGGGATAGAGCGCCGGGTCGGCGAGCCGGTGCGCGCCCGAGAGGTCGACCACGACGGTGTCCGCCGGCGGCTCGAGCAGCGCCGCGCGGTCGTGGCCGAGGCAGGCGAAGACGACGTCCGCGCCGGCGGCGAGCGCCTCGTCGTTCGGCGTGAAATGCGGGAGCGAGCCGTTGAGCCGGACGTCGAGCGCGCCGGCGGGGCTACCCGCCAGGGAGTCGGACCCGAGCGCCACGATTTCCAGCTCGGGATGCCGCAAGACACGGTCGAGCGCCTCCTGGCCGGAGTAGCCGGACGCGCCGAGGATCGCCGCCGTGTGCATGGTCGCATAATAAGCGACAGTACGCATATTACGCAAATGCTCCATGCGCGATGATTCACTCATGGAACGGAGGCGGATGCGGGTGACCGGCGTCGTCCAGGGCGTGGGCTTCCGGCCGTTCGTCTACGGGATCGCGCGGCGGCTCGGGCTCGCCGGGTTCGTCCTCAACGACGGCGACGGCGTGCTCGTCGAGGCGGAGGGCGAGGCAGGCGCGCTCGACGCCCTGGAGCGCAGCCTGCGGGCCGACGCGCCGCAGCTCGCCCGCGTCGAGTCGGTGCGCTCGGAGCGTCTGCCGACAAAGGGGGAGAGCGAGTTCCGCATCGCCCTCAGCGCCCCGAGCGGCCGGAGCGCGCTGATCCCACCCGACGTCGCCACCTGCGACGACTGCCTGCGCGAGCTCCACGACCCGGCCGACCGCCGCTTTCGCTACCCGTTCGTCAACTGCACGCAGTGCGGCCCGCGATTCACCATCGTCACCGCGGTCCCCTACGACCGACCGAACACGACGATGGCGGCCTTCCCGATGTGCGCCGACTGCCGCCGCGAGTACGAGAGCCCGCTCGACCGCCGCTTCCACGCCGAGCCGATCGCCTGTCCGGTCTGCGGTCCGCGGCTCGCGCTCGAGCACGCAAGTAACACTCTGTTACTTGGCGAGGAGGCGCTGGAAGAAGCCGTGGCGCTGCTTCGAGCGGGCTCCATCGTCGCGGTCAAGGGCCTCGGCGGCTACCACCTCGCCTGCGACGCCACCGACGAGGAGGCCGTGGCGCGCCTTCGCTCCCGCAAGCTCCGCGAGGACAAGCCGTTCGCGGTGATGACGGACGAGCCGGGACCGCTGGCGATTCTGGAGGCCGAGGAGAGCGCGCTTCTGACCTCGCGGGAGCGACCCGTCGTGCTCGTCCGGCGACGCGAGGGCGCACCCGTCGCCGCGTCGGTCGCGCCCGGCAGCCCGTGGCTGGGGCTGATGCTCCCGTACACCCCGCTCCACCACCTCCTGATCGCCGATACCGGCCGCCCGCTCGTCCTGACGAGCGGCAACCGCTCCGACGAGCCGATCGCGACCGACGACGCCGAGGCCCGCGAGCGGCTCGGCGGCATCGCCGACGCGTTCCTCTCACACGACCGCGCGATCCATCGCCGCTGCGAGGACTCGGTCGTGCGGGCGCGCTTCCCGCTGCGGCGCTCGCGCGGCCACGTGCCGATGCCGCTGCCGTTGCCGATCGCGACGCCGCGGCCGCTGCGTCGCCGCCGGACCGGAGCTGAAGGCGACGTTCTGCGTCGCGCGCGGAAGCGAGGCGTTCCTCTCGCCGCACCTCGGCGACCTCGACGGAGAGCTCGCCTACCGGGCGTTCCGGGCCGACCTCGAGCTCTACGTGGCGATGCTCGGCGTCCGGCCGGAGGTCATCGCGCACGACCTCCACCCCGAGTACCTCTCGACGAAGTGGGCGCTCGAGCTGGGGCTCGAGCTCGTCGGCGTCCAGCACCACCACGCACATGCGGCCGCCTGCCTCGCCGAGCACGGCGAGACCGGGCCGGCGCTCGCTCTCGTCTTCGACGGCACCGGCTACGGCACGGACGGCACGCTCTGGGGCGGCGAGCTCCTGCGCTGCGACCTCTCCGGGTTCGAGCGGGTCGCACACCTCGACCCTGTTCCGCTGCCGGGCGGCGAGGCCGCGATCCGCGAGCCGTGGCGCATCGCCGCCGTGCACCTCGATCTGGCGGGCAGACCGGTGCCGTGGACGCGCTGGAGCGAGGTGCGGGCCAGCCTCGGCGTGAACGCACCGCTCGCCTCCGGCATGGGCCGCCTCTTCGACGCGGTCGCGGCGTTGCTCGGCGTCCGCGAGGAGATCACCTACGAGGGGCAGGCGGCGATCGAGCTCGAGCTGCTCGCCGGAGAGACGCCGGCGACGCCGTATCCGTGGCGCTTCGGGAACGGGCCCGCGCTCGTCGCGGCGATCCACGACGACCTCGCGGGCGGCCGCGGCCGGAGCGAGCTCGCCGCCGCCTTCCACGAGACCGTGGCAGCCGCCTCGGCCGAGGCGTGCGCGGAAGCGGCGGAGCCCCGGACGGTCGTGCTCTCCGGCGGCACCTTCCAGAATCTGCGCCTGCTCGACTCGACGCGCCGCCGGCTCGAAGAGCACGGGTTCCGCGTCGTCTGCCACCGCCGGGTGCCGGCGAACGACGGCGGCGTGAGCTACGGGCAGGCCGCCGTCGGCGCGGCGGCGCTCGCAGCAGCAGGATCCTGACGAGAGCAGGAACCCGGCGGAGTAGCATCGGCACGTGAGACGGTGACGAGATCGGGGATCGACAGGCGCGCGATGGTCGACGCTCTCGGGCGGGCATCTCGCTGCCGACTTCGCATCGGGCAGCGTGCCGGCGCTGATCCCGTTCCTCACCGACCGCTTCCGGCTCAGCTACGCGCTCGCGGCCCTCCTGCTGCTGGCCGCGACGGTCTCGTCGTCGCTCGTGCAGCCGTTGTTCGGCCTCTGGTCGGACCGCCGCGGCGCCCGCTGGCTGATCCCCGGCGGCGTCGCGCTCGCGGCGGTCGGCATCGCCGGCGCAGCGGTCTCGCCGCTCTATCCCGTCGTCCTGCTGCTCGTCCTCGTGGGCGGCGTCGGTGTCGCGGCGTTCCATCCGGAAGGCGCGAAGTTCGCGGCGCACGCGAGCGGCCGCAAGCGCGCGAGCGGCATGTCCTACTTCAACATCGGCGGCAACACGGGCTACGCGCTCGGGGCGTTCGCGACCGGGCAGCTCGTCGTCTGGCTCGGCCTCGCCGGGACGATCGTCGCGATGGCGCCCGTGCTGCTCGCCTCGATCCTGCTGGTGCGCGAGGCGCGTCACCTCCCCGGTCCGGCGCCGCACGAGGGAGGGGACGCCTCCGACCACGGAGAGGAGAACCGCGGGGCAATGGCGACCCTGTCGGCCGTCATCGCGCTGCGCAGCGTCGCCTGGTTCACGCTGCTCGCGTTCGTGCCGCTGTGGGTCGTCTCGCGCGGACACTCGAAGGCGGACGGGAACCGGCTGCTCTTCCTGATGCTGCTCGCCGGCGCGCTCGGGACGCTGCTGGTCGGGGCCGTCGCCGACCGGATCGGCCTCCGTCGGACGCTGACGGCGACGCAGACGCTGATCGCTCCGGCGATCCTCGCGTTCGTCTACGCCGGCGGCGTGGCCGGCACGCTCGCGCTCATGCTCGTCGGCGTCTGCACGGTCGGCTCCTTCGGCGTCTCGATGGTGTTGAGCCAGCTCTACCTGCCGCGACACGTCGGCATGGCGTCCGGCCTCGCCGTCGGGCTGGCGATGGGGATCGGCGGGATCGCAGCCGTCGTGCTCGGCGCGGTCGCGGACGTGGTCGACCTTCGGGTCGCGCTGACGATCTGCGCCGTCGCCCCCGCGCTCGGCGTCGTCTCCTGCCTGCGGCTGCCGGCGCCGAGGCGGCCGGCGCGCGGAGCCGCCGTCGAGCCCGCTCCTCAGACGGTCTCGAGCCCGACGTAGTTCTCGGCCAGGGCTCGCGCCTGCGCCTCCGAGGTCGTCACGTAGCGCAGCTGCGAGCGCTGGAGGCGCTGGTCGAACGGATCGGAGGCGGGCGGCAGGTGGAGCATCGTCGTCATCCACCAGGAGAAGTGCTCGGCACGCCAGACCCGCCGCAGGCATGCGTCCGAGTACGCGTCGAGGAGGGACTCGTCACCGCTCTCGTAGAAACGCGCGAGCGCCTCGCCGAGCAGGCGCACGTCGTGGATCGCGAGGTTCAGCCCCTTCGCGCCGGTCGGCGGGACGATGTGCGCTGCGTCGCCGGCGAGGAAGAGGCGCCCGTGGCGGAGCGGCTCGCAGACATAGCTGCGCATTCGGGTCACGTCCTTCTCGAGGATCGGCCCCCGCTCGAGCTCCCAGCCGGGAACCGTGGTGCGTGCCTCGAGCTCGTCCCAGATCCGCTCGTCCGGCCACGCGTCGAGGTCCTCGTCCGGCGCGCACTGGAGGTAGTAGCGCGAGAGCGTCGGCGAGCGGAGCGAGAGAAGAGCGAACCCGCGCTCGGTGTGCGAGTAGACGAGCTCGTCGATCGAGGGCGGGACCGGGGCGAGGATGCCGAGCCAGCCGTACGGGTACTCGCGCGAGAACTCGCGCAGGGCGCCCTCCGGCAGCGCGCGCGACAGACCCGTGGAAGCCGTCGCAGCCTGCGATCACGTCGCACTCGAGCTCCTGCTCGCGCCGGCGTGCGGAAGCGGATCCGCGGGCGGCGCTGTGTCGAGGCCTCGGCACGGCCACGCCTTCGGCCTCGAACAGGAGTGGCAGCCCACTCTCGAGCCGCGCCGCGATCAGGTCCTTGACGATCTCGGTCTGGCCGTAGATGACGATCGTTCGACCCGCAGGCGAGCTCGCTCAGCGGGATCCTGTGCCGCTCGCCGTCGAACTGGAGCGAGATGCCGTGGTGGACGAGCCCTCGCGATCGCATCCGCTCGCCGACGCCCGCCTCGGCCAGGAGGTCGACGTGCCCTGCTCGAGCACGCCGGCGCGGACGCGGTGCTCGCAGTACTCGCGACTGCGCGCCTCGAGGATCACCGACTCGATGCCCGCGTTCTCGAGCAGCCGCGCGAGCGTGAGTCCCGCAGGCCCGGCGCCGACGATCCCGACCTGCGTCCTCACGCCCCGTCGCCGCCTCTCGCTCCCGCCGGGCGGAGCCGGGCTCCGCGCGCGGTTGGCGACGCCGGCGCCGAGCTCACGGGTCCGGCGGGTCGCGGCCGCACCCGCGTCTACCGTCCCCGCCCTGCCGGGCGATGGATCGCGAGGCCGGCACCGCCCCGGAACGTGAGCGAGCGGATCAGGCGACCCTTCCTCGCGCAGGACGTCCTGCGCGATCGCGAACGCACGGTTCGCGGCAGGCACGCCGCAGTAGACCGCCGCCTGGAGCAGCACCTCCTTGATCTCGTCCGGCGTCAGCCCGTTGCGGAGCGCGGCGCGGACGTGCATCGCGAGCTCGTGGTGGTGGTTGAGCGCCGTCAGCGCCGTCAGCGTGATCGCGCTGCGGGTGCGCCGGTCGAGCCCGGGGCGCGACCAGATCTCCCCCCAGGCGTAGCGGGTGATCAGGTCCTGGAAGTCCGCGGTGAACGGCGGTCGTCCCGTGGACCGCCGCGTCGACGTGCGCGTCGCCGAGCACCTCACGGCGCGTCTTCATTCCGTCGTCGTGCGTCATGGGCATTCCTCCGGGAGATGGGCGAGCAGCGCCGTCGTGGCGGAAGGCTTGCGTCCAGGCGAGCGAAACCCTCGCACGCCGTCAGCTCCCTTCGTCCCGACCGGTCAGGCGGCCGAGCACCGCTGCCGTGAACGCCTCCGGCTGCTCGACCAACGTGGGAGAACCCTTGGTTCCCCCATGAGCCCCCTCCTTCGCCGTTGCGTATGGCGGATCGCTCTTGCGCTCCGGCGCGAGCGCGGTCTCGCCTCCGCGCGCGGAGAGGTCTGCGTCTCGGCCAGACGGAAACCCGTCGCACGTCACGCAGCTCCCTCGCCCATAACCGGTCAGATGGCCGAGCACCGCCGCCGTGAACGCCTCCGGCTGCTCGACGTTCGCGAGATGCGCGGCGTGCGGGACGAACGCCGGTCGCGCCTCCGGGATGCCGCCGAGCAGCGTCTCCCGCACCTCCGGAGGGGTGACGGGATCCTCCTCGCCGAAGAGCACGAGCGTTCCCGGCGCGACCCGGTGCAACTCGCCGCGGAAGTCCCACTCGCCGACCGCCTCGGCGCAGGCCGCGTAGCCCTCGGCGGGAATCTCCGCCAGCTGCTCGAGGATCCGGCGCGCCTCCGGCGCGTCGCGGAAGCCGGGCGTGAACCAGCGCTCGCGCGCGCCCTCGACGGTGACGCCGGTCCCCTCCCGCCGGACGAGCTCGGCCCGCGCAACGTAGTCCTCCCGTCGCCCGAGCTTCGCGCCGGTGCAGCAGAGCGCGAGCCGGTCGAGCCGCTCGTGCGCGTTCGCGCCGAGCCACATCCCGACCATGCCGCCGATCGAGACGCCGCAGAACGACACGCGCTCGACGCCGAGCGCGTCGAGGAGCGACAGCACGCCGCGCCCGATGTCCTCGATCCGGACCGGGCCGTCCGGCACGGGCGAGTCGCCGTGCCCGGGAAGGTCGTGGCGGAGAACGCGGAAGCGCGCGCGCAAGCGCCGGCAGCGCGCGCTCCCAGAGATTCGATCGTCGTCCCGAGCGACGGCGAGAGCACGAGCAGCGGCGCTTCCGTCGGGCCCGTCGAGCCGATAGCCGAGCGTCACGCCTGCCCTCCCGGTAGTGCGCGAGCGCCCGGTCGACGAACGCCTCCGCCGAGCCGAGGTAGTCGGCGATCGTCGAGCCCGAGACGCTCCCGCTCGGAGTAGAGCTCCGGCGTCATGTTCGCGCGCATCCGCTCGGGGAAGACCTGGAGCCCCTCCAGGCATTCGCGCGCGGCGGCGGCGCGCCCCCGCGTCAGGGCGAGCGCCTCGGAGAGCGCCGTCCACTCCGCGTGCCACCGCCGGCCGCGCGCTCGTGCTCGTGCTCGCCGCCGCGCGAGGACGCGCCGCGTTCGCGTGGACGAGCCGCGCGCAGGCGCGGGCCAGCACCGCACGGGCGGGATTGCGCTTGTGCGGCATCGTCGAGGAGCCGCCGCCTTCCGCCTCGGCGACCTCGCCGACCTCCGTCTGCGCGAGCAGGACGACGTCGAGGCCGACCTTCGCCGCAGCCGCCGCAACCGCGTCGAGCGCGCCCCCGATCGCGGCGACCGGGCCGCGGTGCGCGTGCCACGGGACGACCGGCTCGGCGAGACCGAGCTCCGCGGCGAACGCGGCGAGCACCTCCGGGCCACGGTCGCCGAGCGGAGCGAGCGTGCCGGCCGCGCCGCCGAGCTGCGCCGGGAAGGCGCAGCCCGCGCAGGCCTGGCGCGCGTCGACGACGGTCGACGAGCCAGCCGGCGGCCTTCGCGCCGAAGGTCGTCGGCACCGCCTGCTGGAGCAGCGTCCGGCGGCCATCGGCGTCGAGCGGTGCTCGCTCGGCGAGCCGCGCGCACGCGGCGGCAGCCCGTCGAGCTCCGTCGAGACCAGCTCGCACGGCACGCGCGTGAGACGAGCATCGCCGCCGTGTCGAGCACGTCCTGGCTCGTGGCGCCGAAGTGGACGTACGCGCGCCGCGCTCGCCGCCGACCCGCTCGCCGGAGCGCCCGGACGAGCGGCTCGGCGGGGTTGCCGACCGCGCGCCCTCGCTCGCAGATCGCCTCGACGTCGTAGAGCCCGCCGGTCGCAGGCGACCGCGATCGCGGCCGCGGCCTCGGCCGGGATCACGCCGACCGCCGCCTCCGCGCGCGGCAAGCGCCCGCTCCGGCTCGAGCATCGCAGCGAGCCACGCGCCGTCCGACACCGCCTCGCGCAGCGCGGCCGGCACGAAGATCGGCGCGAACGAGGTCAATGCTCGAAGAAGACGGTGGCTCCCTCGCCCTGCATGCGGATATCGAATCGCAGCGCGCCGCCTTCGCGCCGCGCCAGGAGAGTCTGACGATCCGGCGGCTCCAGCGCACGGCAGCACGTCGTCCTCGGTCTCGCGCAGGTAGATCCGCGTGCGCTCGTGGCGCAGCAGCCCCGCGCGAAGACGAAGACCTCCAGGCAGTCGGCGTCGCGCGGCACGCGGAACATGAAGCCGCCCTCGCGCTCCTTGTCCCGCAGCGCCCCCAGCGCTTGCCGACGCGCGTCCCACACCTCGACCATCCCGTCCGGGATCGGCTCGCCCTGGCCGTCGTAGAGCGTCCCGGTCAGCTCGATCCCGTCCGGGTCGAGCACGTTCTGCTCGGCCCGGGTCGAGGCCGATCGCGTAGTACGGGCCGACCGTCTGCGACGGCGTCTTCTGAGGCTCACTGCTCCTCCATCGGGGTCGTGCCGCTTCCGCCGCGGCCGAGGACGATGTCCCACTGGTAGGCGAGCGCCCACTCCGGCTCGGTCGTCTCCATGTCGAAGCGGGCGATCAGCAGCTCGCGCGAGCGCGGGTCGCGCACCGAGTTGAAGATCGGGTCGTACGGGAACAGCGGGTCGCCCGGGAAGTACATCTGCGTCACGAGCCGCTGCTCGAACTGGCGCCCGAAGAGCGAGAAGTGGATGTGGTTGGGGCGCCACGCGTTCTGGTGGTTGCGCCACGGGTACGAGCCCGGCTTGATCGTCGTGAAGCGGTAGCGGCCCTCGTCGTCGGTGAGGCAGCGGCCCGCGCCCGAGAAGTTCGGGTCGAGCGGCGCCGGGTGCTGGTCGACCTCGTGCTTGTAGCGGCCCGCCGCGTTCGCCTGCCAGACCTCGACGAGCGTGTTCCGGCACCGGGCGGCCGTCCTCGTCGAGCACGCGGCCGTGGACGATGATCCGCTCGCCGAGCGGCTCGCCCTCGTGCTGGCGGGTGAGATCCGAGTCGCTCGGCTCGATCGGCGTCCTCGCCGAAGACGGGCCCGTCGAGCCGGTGCAGCTCCTCCGGCAGGGTGACGAGCGGACGCTTCGGCGCCCGCCACCGGGTCGAGCGGTAGCCCGGGTAGTCGACCTGCACCTCCGGGCCGAAGCTCGGGTCGTCCGGGAGGACGACCGGCCCCTCGTACGGGTCAGCGGCACGCTCATGCGGATCCTTTCGTCCGCAGTGCGCTCAGCGCGGTCAGCTCGGCGTCGGTCGGCGGCTCCGTCTCCCCGACGTCGTCGGCGACCCGCAGCTCCCAGCCGGTCGCCTCGCGTGCCTGCGTCCACCGTGGCGCCCGGATGGAGCGGCGACGAGCGTCAGCTCTCCGTCGACGGGCTCGAGGATGCCGACGTCGGTGACGACGACGCGGACGTTGTCGCCGAGGCTCGTCGTGAAGTCGAGCCGGGGGACGAACGCGCGCGACGTCTGCTTGAGCATGACGAACACGTCGCGCACGCCGAGCGCGATCTCGGGCGCGCCGCCGCCGCCCGGGAGCCGCACGGTCGGCGAGTCGTACGAGCCGATGACGGTGCTGTTGAGGTTGCCGTGCCGGTCGATCTGGGCGGCGCCGAGGAAGCCGACGTCGATGCGGCCGCCCTGCAGCCAGTACGCGAACATCTCGGGCACCGAGACGACGGCGTCCGCGGTCTCCGCCAGCTCGCCGTCGCCGATCGAGAGCGGCAGCTCTTCCGGCTTCGCGCCGATCGTCCCGCTCTCGTAGACGAGCACGCAGCCCGGCGCGTGCGTCCTGCGGGCGAGGTTCGCGGCGAGGCTCGGCAGCCCGATCCCGACGAAGCAGACGGTCCCGTCGCCCAGGCGTCGCGAGGCGGCGACGGCCATCATCTCGTCGGCCGTCCACGTCGCCGCGGGGGCGGAGACGGTCACGCCTCGGTCACCTGCGCCGCCGCGAGGCTCGCGTGGTACTCGCAGGACGTCTGCCGTTCCGAGCACGTGCCGCTCCATCCACGCGCGGAAGCCTTCGCGCTCGCGACTGATCGCGTCCCAGCCGACGTAGAACGCGTTGTCGCGGTCGTAGTAGCCGTGCGCATACGACGGATGCGCCCCGCCCGGGGCGACGCAGACGGCATCCACGACCCAGGCCGGAAGCACGACCCCGCCGGGCCGCAGCTCGAGCTCGTCCACGACCTCCTCGACGGTGACGATCGCGCGTGCCGACGCGAGCACCGCCTCCTTCTGGACGCCCGTGATCCCCCACAGCTGGACGTTGCCGTGCCGATCCGCCTGCTGCGCGTGGACGATGCCGACGTCGGGCCGGTGTGCGGGCACCGCCGCCAGCTCCTCGCCGGTGAAGGGGCACTCGACGTCCGCACCCGCGTGCGCGCGGGCAGGTCGCCGCCGCGGTAGCCGCGCAGGACGCCGAAGGGCAGGTTCGCGGCGCCGGCCGCGTACGCCGCCGCCATCCCGGCGTGCGAGTGCTCCTCGAGCTCGAGCGGCGCGGGCCAGCCGTGCTCGACCGCGTCCCGGAGCCGGTGGAGCGAGCCGACGCCGGGGTTGCCGCCCCACGAGAAGACGAGCTTGCACGCGCAGCCCATCCCGATCAGCTGGTCGTAGACGACGTCGGGGGTCATCCGGACGAGCGTCAGGTCGCGCCTGCCCTGCCGGATCAGCTCGTGCCCGGCCGCGTGCGGGATCAGGTGCGTGAAGCCCTCGAGCGCGACGATGTCCCCGTCGCGGACGAGCTCGGAAACCGCCTCGGAGAGCGGGACGATCGGCATGCCTCAGAACGGGAAGGGATGGCCTCCGCTGCGCACCGTGACCCAGCGCAGCTCGGTGAATTCGTCGACGACGGCCTGGCCGCCGAAGCGCCCGAACCCGGAGTCCTTCACTCCGCCGAAGGGCATCTGCGGCTCGTCGGCGACCGTCTGGTCGTTGACGTGGACGATCCCCGAGTCGATCTGCTGCGCGAGCGCGAGTCCCCGGTCGCGGTCCGAGGTGATGATCCCCGCGCTGAGGCCGTAGCTCGTGCGGTTCGCCTTCTCGACCGCCTCCTCGGCGCTGTCGCACGATCTCGACGGCGGCCACCGGTCCGAACGTCTCGTGCTTCGCGAACTCCGAGTCCTCGGGCACGCCCGTCAGCAGGGTCGCCTGGAAGCACGGGCCGACCGCCTCGCCCCCGGCGAGCACCGTCGCGCCGTCGGCGACCGCCTCGCTCGACGCGGCCCTTGACCATCGCGAGCGCCTGCTCGTTGATGAGCGGGCCGATGACCGTGTCGTGCTCGGACGGGTCGCCGACCTTCAGGCTCTTCGTCTTCTCGGCGAGCCGTGAGACGAACTCGTCGGCGATCGGGCGCTCGACGTAGATCCGGCGCGTCGACATGCAGATCTGGCCCTGGTGGAGGTACGAGCCGAAGGCGGAGGCGTTGACCGCGTACTCGAGGTCGGCGTCGCGCCAGCACGATCAGCGGGTTGTGGCCGCCGAGCTCGAGCACGACGCGCTTCAGCTGCCGGCCGGCCGCCTCGGCGATCACCCGGCCGACCTGGCTCGAGCCGGTGAAGTTGAGCCGACGCACGGCCGGGCTCTCGATCAGCGTCTGGCCGATCGGGCCGGCGGCACCCGGCGCATGGGTGACGACGTTCAGGGCGCCGGCGGGGAGGCCGGCCTCGCCGAAGATCTCGCCCCAGAGGAGGCCACCGGTGTACGGCGACCACTCGGACGGCTTCAGCACGACCGTGTTCCCGAGCGCGAGCGGCGCGGCGATCGAGCGCGCGGAGAGGATCAGCGCCGCGTTCCACGGCGCGAACGCGCCGACGACGCCGACCGGCTTGCGGAGCCCCATCGCGAAGGCACCGGTGTCCGACGGGAGGATCTGGCCGAGCGGCGCGTACGCCAGCGCCGCCGCCTGCCGGAAGAGGTTCGGGACGAACATGCATCTGGAACATCCCGAAGCCGAAGCTCGCGCCGGTCTCGCGGGCGAGCAGCGAGACGACCTCCTCGCGTCCGCGCCTCGAGCAGGTCGGCGGCCCCCAGGAAGATCCGCTGTCGCTCGGCCGGCGGCGTCTGCGACCAGGCCGGGAACGCGGCGGCGGCGGCCTCGACCGCCCGCTCGGCGTCCGCCGGGCCGCCTGCCGCGACGGTGGCCACGACGTCGCCCGTGTAGGGGTCGCGATCCTCGAAGGTCGAGCCGTTCTCGGCGGGCACCCACTCGCCGCCGACGAGTTGGCGGTAGTCCTGCACGGCGGTTGTCGCCATCAGCTGTCCTCCCTCTACGGATCGTGGTCGCGAAGGCGGTTGCGATCCGGCCGAGCATCGAGAACCACCAGACCCCCCAAGTCGCCCCTCCCTGGAGTTCGGCACGGCCGGACGGCGGAACGGGACGACGCTACGACCAAACAGTTCGTCTGTCAAGACGCCGTTCCGATTAATCGAACAAAGGGTCCCCGACGGCAGCGGAGACGACGCCCGTGCGCTCTTGTCCGCTCGCCGAGATGCTGTTCTACTATCCGGAACGTGGCACAGCAGACATCCACCGAGACCGGCTCCGCACACTCGCAGTCCCTCGAGCGCGGCCTCGCGGTCCTCTCCGCCTTCCGCTCCGGCCGCCCCCTGCTCGGCGTCAGCGAGATCGGACGGGAGATCGGGCTGGGCCGCAGCACGACCCACCGCTACGTCGCGACCCTCGCGATGCTCGGCTACCTCCAGCAGGACCCGGGGACGCGGAGGTACCGGCTCGGCCCGCGGGTGCTCGACCTCGGCTTCTCCGCTCTGAACTCGATGGAGCTGCGCGAGGTGGCGGCGCCGCACCTTCGCCGGCTGAGCGACGAGACCGGCTTCACGGTCAACATGGCGATCCTCGACGGGATGGACGTCGTCTACGTCGAGCGCTGCCGCAGCACCCAGGCCGGCCAGCGCGAGATCGACCTGAACCTGCACGTCGGCGCCCGGCTGCCGGCCTACTGCACCTCGCTCGGCAAGGTCCTGCTCGCGTTCCGTCCGCCCGAGGAGCGGGCGGCGGCGCTCGACCGGATCGACTTCACACAGCGCGGGCCGAACACGATCGTCTCGCGTGGCGCGCTCGAGGCGGAGCTCGAGCACGTGCGGGCGGCGGGCTTCGCCACGAACAACGAGGAGCTCGCGTACGGCCTCCGGTCGATCGCCGCGCCCGTTCTCTCGCGCGACGGGGCCGCGGTCGCGGGGATCAACCTCGCGGCACACAGCTCGCTGATGCCGATGGACAGGCTGGCCGAGCAGCTGAGTCCGACGCTGCGCCAGACCGCCAGCGACATCTCCGCCCATCTCGCCTACTGAAGCGTCTGGGGCGAACCCGTGGTTCCCCCGAGACCGAGCAGCCGGAGCGCGTTCTCCTTCAGGACGAGCGGACGCACCTCGTCCGGAAGGGCGCCTGCTCGAAGTCGGCGAGCCAGCGGTCCGGGGTGATCAGGGGGAAGTCGGAGCCGAAGAGCACCTTCTCCCGCAACTGCGTGTTCGCGTACTGCACGAGCTGCGGCGGGAAGTAGCGCGGCGACCAGCCCGAGAGGTCGATCCAGACGTTCGACTTGTGCAGGCAGATCGAGATCGCCTCGTCCTGCCAGGGGAACGACGGGTGCGCGAGCACGATCTGCAGCTCGGGGAAGTCGGCGGCCACGTCGTCGAGGCACATCGGGTTCGAGTACTTGAGCCGCAGGCCGCCGCCGCCCGGGAGGCCCGTGCCGATGCCGCTGTGGCCGCTGTGGAAGAGCGCCGGCAGCCCGGCCTCGGCGATCGCCTCGTAGAGCGGGTAGACGCCGGGCTCGTTCGGGAAGAACGCCTGCAGGTTCGGGTGGAACTTGAAGCCCTTGACGTCGTGCTCGGCGATCAGCCGGCGGACGCGCTCGAGGGCGTCCGGCCGCGAGGGATCGACGCTCGCGAACGGGATCAGGACGTCGGCGTGCTCGCGCGCGGCCTCCGCGATCTCCTCGCTCGGGATCGGCGGGATGCCGCTCCGCGACTCCCAGTCGACGGTGAAGACGACGGCGGCCAGGTTCCGCTCGCGGTAGTAGGCGGCGACGTCGTCCACCGTCGGGAGCGCCTGGTCGGAGCGGAAGTATCGTCGGGCGGCCTCGCGCAGGTGAGGCGGCATCGGATCGTGGCCGGACCGCGTGAGCTCGGTGTGCACGTGCACGTCGATCGCGGTGATTGCGGCGACGTCGATCACGGCCAGACCGTACCCAACTCGTCCTGCAGGGCAGCGCCCCAGGCGAGCAGGTGCCATTCGGAGCCGGCCGGCCCGATCAGCGAAACGCTCACCGGCAGGCCGCTCCGGCGACCGACCCCCGACTGGAGCGAGACCACCGGGAAGCCCGTCCAGTCCCAGTAGTACGTCAGCGAGAGATCGTCGAGGTCGCCCCAGGGCTCCTGGTAGCCGCGACCGCGCAGGGGCGCGACGATCGGGATGGTCGGCTCGACGAGCGCGTCCACCCGGTGCTCCGCGAACCAGTCGCGCCAGGCGTCGGCGTCCTCGACGCGCCGGACCTGGCCCGCGACGTACTCCTCGGCGGTCATCGCCCGCTCGACGGCGTGCTCGAGCCGGGCGCGGTTCGCGTAGCGGTACTCGCCCCACCGGTCCTGGAAGCGGCGGTGCCAGACGAGCATCTCGGCGAGCACCATGTCGAAGAACTCGTGGAGGGGGTCGAGGCGGGCCTGTGGAGGCGGCGGCTCGACCCGCTCGCCGGGAAGCGCCGCGAGCGCGCGCTCCAGCCCGTCGGCGACGTCGCGGTCGAGGTCGGCGATCCGCGGGGAGAGCGCGTACCGGCGGAGCGGGCGGCGCTCCCGAGGCGGCCGGACGCCGGCCCACGCCGCCAGCAGCGGCTCGCAGTCGCGCACCGTTCGCGTCATCGGCCCGGGATGGTCGAAGGTCGGCGCGAGCGGGACGATCCCGCGAATCGAGAGCAGCCCCCGCGTCGGCTTGATCGTCGAGGTCCCGCACTCCGCCGAGGGGATGCGGAGCGAGCCGGCGGTGTCCGTTCCGGTCGTCACCGGCACTTGCTTCGAGGCGAGCGCCGCGCCGGAGCCGCCGCTCGAGCCGCCCGCCGAGCGCTCGAGCGCCCAGGGGCTCCCGACCTGGTCGGTCGTTCCCCCGCACGCGAACTCGTGCAGGTGCAGGTGGCCGAGCAGCACCATCCCTTCCGCCGAGAGCGCGGCCCACGCGTCGCAGTCGCGGTCGGGGACCTCGTCCAGCACGCGGCTCGACGCAGTCAGCGGCTTCCCGGCGACGGCGTACAGATCCTTGAGGCCGATCGGCACACCGCACAGCGGTGGCGCGTCGCCCGCCGCCAACCGCTCGTCCGCGCGCGCCGCCGCCGCCAGCGCGTCCTCCTCGTACACCCGCACCCAGGCGTTGATCGACTGCGGATCGCCGTCGTGGCTGTGGCTGCCGTCCCGCTCGCGAATCCGGGCCAGGCACGCCTCGGCGAGCTCGCGGGCGGAGAGCGCGCGCCGCGCCAGCAGGTCCGCGGCCTCCAACACGCCGAGATCGGCTGCGTCGCTCATCGCCGCGATCTTCGCACGTGCGAGATCGCGGGACGGGTGTCCGGCGCGTGGTATACACCCCCCGTGGCGCCCCGCTCGACTCCTCCTTTCCGCGCCGACCACGTCGGCAGCCTCCTTCGCCCGCCCGTGCTCCTGCGGGCTCGCGAGGACTTCGCCGCGGGCCGCATCGACGCCGCCGAGCTGCGCGGCGTCGAGGACGAGGCGATCCGTGCGGCAGTGCGCATGCAGGAGGACGTCGGCCTCCGCGCGGCGACGGACGGCGAGTTCCGCCGCACCACCTGGCACATGGACTTCATCTACCAGCTCGACGGGATCACGCACGAGGCGGGGCACATCACCGTCAAGTTCTTCAACGCCGACGGCGAGGTCGAGTGGACGCCGGCCGCGCTGCACGTCGAGGGCAAGCTCGGCGTCTCGAAGACGATCTTCGGCGACGACTTCCGCTTCCTCCGCGAGGCGACGACGAGCGTCCCGAAGCTGACGATCCCGTCGCCGTCGATGGTGCACTACCGCGGCGGCAAGGCGTCGCTCGACGAGTCCGTGTACCCGGACCTCGAGTCGTTCTGGGCCGATCTGACCGCCGCCTACCGCGAGGAGGTGCGCCGGCTCGGCGAGCTCGGCTGCACGTACCTTCAGCTCGACGACACGAGTCTCGCCTACCTGAACGACCCGCACCAGCGCGAGTACATCGCCTCGATCGGCGGCGACCCCGACCGGCAGCACGTCGAGTACATCCGCCACATCAACGAGGCCCTGGCGCAGCGACCGGACGGGATGTCGGTGACGACGCACATGTGTCGCGGGAACTTCCGCTCCTCCTGGGCGGCCTCGGGCGACTACGAGTTCGTCGCCGAGGCGCTCTTCAGCGAGCTGGAGGTGGACGGCTTCTTCATGGAGTGGGACGACGAGCGCTCGGGCGGCTTCGCGCCGCTGCGCTTCGTGCCTCCGGGGAAGACGGTGGTGCTCGGGCTCGTGACGACGAAGCGGCCCGAGCTCGAGGCGAAGGACGAGCTGAAGCGGCGGATCGAGGAGGCGAGCCGGTACGTCGACCTCGATCAGCTCTGCCTCTCGCCCCAGTGCGGCTTCTCGTCGACGGTCGAGGGCAACGCGGTCTCCTACGAGGACCAGGTGGCGAAGCTCCGTCTCGTCGTCGAGGTGGCCGACGAGGTGTGGGCTTAGCGTGGGGAAAACCATGGTTCCCCGACGGGCCCCCTCCTTCGTCGCAGCGGGTGGCGGGTCGCTCCGACCTCCTCCGCGAGACCACTAGTGGCCACCGGCGCCCCCGTCGCCGTCCGTTCCGTCCGCGACGCGACGTTCGACCTCTTCCGCCGGCGCGGCCTGACGACGCTCTTCGCCAACCCGGGCTCGACCGAGGTGCCGTTCCTCACCGGAATGCCGGACGACCTCGAGTTCGTGCTCGGGCTGCACGAGGGCTCCGTCGTCGGCATGGCCAGCGGCTACGCGATCGGTCGCGGCGAGCCCGCGCTCGTGCTCCTGCACACGACGGCAGGCCTCGGGAACGCGGTGAGCGCGCTCGCGACCGCGCGTGTGAACCGCGCGCCGCTCGTGGTGCTCGTCGGGCAGCAGGACCGGCGGCACCTCGCGTACGAGCCGTTCCTCGCCGGCCACCTCGCCGGCCTCGCCGGCGAGTACCCGGTGCGGGTCGAGCAGCCGGCGCGGGGACAGGACGTCCCCGCCGCGATCGAGCGCGCCCACCACGCCGCCTCGGTCGCGCGAGGGCCTGCGCTCGTGATCGTGCCGATGGACGACTGGGTCGCGCCGGCGGACGAGGAGCGGGAGCCGGCGGCAGCCGCGGGGCCCGTCCTGCGCGCCGCGGCGGCCGACCGCGGCGCTGTCGACGCGCTGGCGGCGTTCCTCCGGGAAGCCGACACGCCGGCCATCGTCGTCGGAGCCGGCGCGGACGACGTGGCGACGTGGGCGGCGCTCGTCGACCTCGCGGAGCGGCTGGTCGCGCCCGTCTTCCAGGAGGCGTTCGGAGCCCGCGCGGGCTTTCCGCAGGACCACCGGCTCTTCGCCGGCGTCCTCTCGGCGGACCGCTCGCGGCTCCGCGAGCAGCTCTCGCCGTACGACGGGGTGCTCGTGGTGGGTGCGCCCGCGTTCCGCCAGACCGCGTACACGCCCGGCCCCTTCACGGAGCCCGGCACCCGACTCGCTCTCGTCTCGGAGGACCCGGAGGAGGTCTACCGCAGCCCTGCGCACGTCGCCGTCCTCGCTCCACCCGCAGACGTCTGCCGGGAGCTCGCAGGGCGCGTGGGGCAGCGAGACGGTCCGCCGCCCGAGCCGTTTCGCCGGCCGCCGCCGCCCGCACCCCCCGCCCCCGGGGAGCCGCTGCTCGCCGACCACGTACTCGCCGCACTCGCCGAGCGGCTGCCGCGGAACGCGATCGTCCTCGAGGAGGCGCCGGTCGACCGGCCGACGCTGCACGACCGGCTCCCCGCGCGCGAGCCGCTCGGCTACCTCAGCGCAGCGCAGGGAGGACTCGGCTTCGCGATCCCCGCCGCAGCCGGGCTGCGGATGGCGCTGCCGCAACGGCCGGTCGTGGCCGTCGTCGGCGACGGCTCGGCCCTCTACCAGATCCAGGCCGTCTGGAGCGCGAAGCGGTACCGGGCAGGCCCGCTCTACGTGGTCCTCGCGAACGGCGCCTACACGGTGATGGACAGGCTCGCCGAGCACGCCGGCGGAGCGGGGCCGTGGCCCGGCTTCGACGACCTCGAGCTCGCGTCGATCGCACGGAGCTTCGGCTGCCCCTCCCGCCGGATCTCGACGCACGACGAGCTCGTGTCGACGCTCGACGAGATAGTGCCGACGCTCGCCGCACGCGACGAGCCGCTCCTCCTCGACGTCGTGATCGCTCCGACCCCGAGCTTCAGGCCCTAGTGGCAGCGCGGTCCGGTGCCGCGCCGCGTCCGGCGAGGCCCGACCGACGCCCGCCGGCGACGCAGACGTCCCCGTCCCGCGACGAAGCCACTCTTGCATTCAGGATCCGAAAACACTAAAGATTGACCCTTCGTCGGCTATGCGGAGCCGAGTTCCGCATACTCGAACGAATCGAGGCAACCCCCACCCACCGGCTCGACCCGGGCCACAGAAAGGGAGGATGCGAATGACGTTTCGGAGGGCACTCACCGGAGGCGTGCTCGCGGCGCTCGTCGCGACCGCCGTGATCGCGACCGGTGCCGGCGCCGCCCCGACCGCCAAGCCGCCTGGCACGGGCAAGGCGATGACGGCGGGTGTCTGCGGCATGGGCACCGGCAAGAAGGCGAGGGGCACGCCGATCAAGATCGACGGTCTCGACATGCTGATCCCGGGAGTCGACTTCACGACGATCGGCAAGGCCGCTGCCGCGTACTTCGCCTGCGTCAACGACAACGGCGGCATCAACGGCCGCCCGGTCAAGTACACGCTGTACACCGAGGCGCTCGACCCGAACCAGGAGAAGGCGCTCGCGAAGAAGATGATCGAGTCGGACCACGCGATCGGCATCGTCGGCAACACGAGCTTCGCCGAGTGCGGTACGAACTGGAAGTACTACAAGCAGAAGGGCTACGTCGTCATCGGCGCCGGCGTGCAGGCCGAGTGCTACTCGACGCCGTCCTACGCCGAGGTGAACGCAGGTCCGCGCTACTCGAACGTCGGCGCCGCGCAGGCGCTGATCGCCGCGGGCGCGAAGAAGCTCGCGATCGCGTCGCCGGACACGATCTCGGCCTACGCCGACGGCGGCCCGGCGCTCGTCGCCCAGAAGGCGGGCATCCCGGTCAAGGTCTACCCGACCCACCTGCCCGTCACGGACGCGACGTCTCAGCTGCTCCAGATGTACCAGTTCGCCGGCAACGGCGGCGGCATCCTGCTCGACTTCACCCCGGACACGGCGCCGGCCTTCATGAAGGCCGCCGAGCAGCAGGGGATCGTCGACAAGGTGCTGTGGGGCTCGTCCACCCCGATCGCGAACACGTTCATGGCGAGCCAGTTCTCGCCGGCGTTCGACGGTCACCTCTGGATCGACAACGAGTTCTCGAACGTCGACCCGAAGGTCGGCCCGGACTCGGCACTGATGTTCAAGATCCTCAAGTACTACGCGCCGAAGGTCGCCCCGCAGGCGTTCGCGCAGATGGGCTTCCTCGACGCGAAGTTCGCGACGAACGCGCTGCTCAGCATCAAGGGCGCGATCACCGCCAAGTCGTACAACACGGCGGTCAAGAGGCTCAAGAACCAGAGAACGGACATGCTCTGCAAGCCGTTCTACGTGGGCGCCCTGCCGTACCACATCCCGAACAACTCGAACATCATCGTCGACTACAAGAACGGCCAGGTCGTGCAGAAGAAGCCCTGCACGGAGTTCCAGGCCGTCGACCAGGCGATCACCCAGAGCCGCATCTGGGAGAAGAAGTACCACCTCATCGGCAAGTAGCGGAAGCGAGAGACGTAGGCGAATGACCGATCAGGGCGCCCCGAGGCTCCGATGACCCAGGTGCTCGGCTTCAGCGTGTTCGGCGTGGACTGGCTCTTCCTCAAGCCGTTCATCGTGATCGGCCTGGCGTTCGGGGGCGTGTACGCGCTCTCGGGCGTCGGGCTGGTCGTGCTGTACCGGGCCACCGGGGTGCTGAACGTCGCGTTCGGCGCCATCGGAGCCACGGGCGCCCTGATCGCGTACTACCTGCTCAACCACACGAGCTGCCCCGAGTGGCTCGCCTTCACGACCTGCGTGCTCTTCGGCGGGGTCGTGAACTTCGCCTACGGGATGATCTTCGGTCCCGCCTTCGCGCGGCGCGACCCGCTTGTCAAGATGATGGGCACGCTCGCCCTCGCGCTCGTCCTGCTCGGGCTGATGGCGTGGCGGGCGCCGGCCGGCGGCGCCTTCGCGCGCTTCCTGCCGCTGCCCAGCTCCAACCACCACTACGAGGTCGCCGGCACCTCCGTGAACCTGACCCAGATCCTCTCGATCGCCGTCGCGCTCGTGCTGACCGCCGCGGTGACGCTCTTCCTGCGCGTCACCCGGCTGGGCACGGCCATGCGTGCGCTCGCCGACGACCGCGAGATCACCGCCACCCTCGGCGTGCCCGTCCGCAAGGTCGAGGCGGCTGCGTGGTTCGGCTCCGGTATCGCGTGCGGCGCGACGGGCCTCGTACTGCCCGACCTCCTCACCTCACTCGACTACTCGGCTCTCACCTTCCTCGTCATCTCCTCGCTCGCGGCCGCGCTGATCGGCCGCTTGCGCTCGCTCTGGGCGACGTTCTTCGGCGGCATGGCGATCGGCCTCACGCAGTCCGTCCTGACCCCGTACTCATCCGTCACGTCGTACCGCTCCTCGGCACCGTTCGTGCTCGCGATCCTCGCGCTCCTGATCATGTCGCGGCGGCGCGTGGTCACGGTCTCGCGGGCCGCGCACTGAGCGCATGAGCAGCAGCCCGAAGGCACGCGTCGACGGGGCGGCGGTCGCACGGGCGATGCGTCTCGTCGACCGCGCGCTCGCCATTCGCGCCGCGGTCATCCTCGCCCTCTTCCTCTTCGTCCTGCTCGCGGTGCCGGACCTCGTCGGCGCCGACTGGCTGACGACCTTCGCAAGCGTGTCGATCTACTCGATCGTCGCGGCGAGCTTCGGGATCCTCTACGGCCGCGTCGGGATGATCTCGCTGGGCCAGGTCGCGCTACTGACCGTCGGCTGCTGGGTCGGCGCGCGAATCGCCTACGGGACGTCCCTGCCCTTCCCGGTCGTGCTGCTCGCCGCGGGCGGGATCACCTGCGTGATCGGCGTCCTCGTCGGCCTGCCGTCACTGCGGCTCTCCGGCCTCTACCTGGCGCTCATCACGCTGATGTTCGCCGGCGCGGTCACGGTCGTGCTCTCGGTGACGGACTTCCCGAACGGCGGCGGAGGCTTCATGGGCCGCTTCGGGACGGGTGCCCTCACCACCACCACGCCTCCGGTGCGCCGGCCCTCGATCGCCACCGGGGACACCGCCTTCTACCGCTACATCGTCGTCGTCGCGGCCATCGTGTTCCTGCTCGCCCTGGTGCACGTCGCGACGAAGCCCGGCCGCGCGTGGGCCGCGATCCGGGAGAGCGAGCCGGCGGCGTTGGCGGCGGGCGTGAACATCACGCTCTACAAGATGTGGGCGTTCGCGCTCGCCTCGTTCATGGCAGGCGTCGCCGGCTGCCTCCTCGCCGCCCAGGTCGGCGTCCCGCGGGCGATCACCTTCCAGACGCAGGACTCGCTCACGCTCGCCGCGACCGCGCTGATCGGCGGCATCTACAGCCTCTGGGGGGGGATCGTCGCCGGCATCTTCAACCAGCTCCTCCCGTTCCTCTTCCAGGCACAGTGGGGCGTGAACTCGAACTTCCTCCTGATCATCTTCGGCGCCGGGCTGCTGCAGGTGCTCCTGACCGCGCCGGGAGGGCTCGTCGAGCAGTTCCCCAAGGACATGGCGAACCTCGGCCGGCTGATCCTGCGCGGCGCCCGGTCGCTGGCCGCGCGCGGGAGGGCGGCGTCGTGATCGAGGTCGGCGGTCTCACGGTCCGGTTCGCGGGCATCACGCCGATCGACGACATGAGCGTCGTCTTCCCCGGCGGCACCTGCGGCCTCATCGGCCCGAACGGTGCCGGCAAGACGACCTTCTTCAACGTCATGAGCGGCTTCGTCAAGCCGGCCGCGGGCTCGGTCACGGCGTTCGGCGAGGACTTGTTGAAGATGGCCGACTACCGGCGGGCGCGCTGGGGGTTGCGGCGCACGTTCCAGACGGAGATGGCGATCGAGCAGCTGTCGGTCTACGAGAACGTCGCGATGATCCACGAGCACTCCGGCGCGAAACGTGCCTCGCGCCGGGCCGACGTGCTGTCTGCCCTCGACTTCGTCGGTCTCACCGTCTCGCCCAGGACGAAGGTGGGGGGGCTGGGGGCGCGCGAGCGGCGTCTCGTCGAGGTGGCCCGCGCGGTCGTCGGCAGGCCACGGCTCGTGCTGCTCGACGAACCGGCTGCCGGGCTCCCCGACGAGGAGACGGAGCACCTGAGCAGCGTGATCCAGAAGATCCCGGAGGCTCTGGGCGCGCTGACGATCCTCGTCGACCACGACATGAGCCTCGTGTCGAGCTGCTGCACGACGGCCGCAGTCCTCGACTTCGGCAAGCTGATCGCCCTCGGCCCGACCGCCGACGTGCTCCGCGACGAGCACGTGATCAGGGCGTACCTCGGCACCGAGGAGGACGTGTGACCACACCTCCGCTGCGAATCGAGTCGCTGTCCGTCGAGCGCGGCCGCCCGGTGGTCCACGAGGTGTCGCTCGAGATCTCCTCGCACGGCATCACCGCGCTCCTCGGCCCCAACGGGGCAGGCAAGTCGTCGCTCGTGCTCGCCGTCGGCGGCATCCTGCGTCCGAGCGCGGGTCGCGTGCTGCTCGGAGACGAGGACCTGACGCGACGGCGCCCCGAGGCGATCCGCCACGCCGGCGTCGCGATCGTCCCGGAGGGCCGCCGCCTGCTCGGCGCGCTCACGGTCGAGGACAACCTCCGCGTCGCGACCTACGCCCTCGGGCGGGCCAAGGGGCGCGAGGGCGTCGAGTACGCGCTCGAGCTGTTTCCCGCGCTGGAGCGCCGCTGGAAGACGGCCGCGCGCTCGCTCTCCGGCGGCGAGCAGCAGATGGTCGTGCTGGCGCAGGCGCTCGTCTCGCAGCCCCGCTTCATCCTCGTCGACGAGCTCTCGCTCGGGCTGGCTCCGGTGATCGTCAAGCGCCTCATGCCGACGCTGCGGACCGTCGCCGAGGCGGGCACCGGCATCCTCCTGATCGAGCAGTTCGCACACGTCGCGCTCGGCGTCGCCCAGACCGCGTACGTCATCGAGGGGGGCCGGATCCGCGACCACGGGACGGCACAGGAGCTCCGCGATCACCCGGAGCGGCTCCACTCCGCCTACCTGCTTCGCGAGCACGACAGCCAGGTGGAGGCGCTCGTCGAGGAGAGCGAGTGAGGACGCTCGACCCGGACCGCGCACGCGCCGTCGAGAAGCTCTGCGAGGCAATCGTCCCCGGCTCGAGCCGCGTCGGCCCTGCCGTCTACGTCGACGCGGTGCTGGCCGGGATGCCGCCGGAGACGAGGGAGTTCGCGCTCGGCGCCATCGACATGCTCGCGCCCGCTGCGGCCGCCGGCGCCCCGGCGCTCGCCGAGCACGAGCGGACGCCCCAGTTCGCGCTCGTTCGCGCGCTCGCCATCGAGGCGTACTACAGCGACTTCGTCGCGCCGGGCCGGGACGCCCCGGGCGCCTACGCCGACATCGACTTCAACTCGCCGCTGGCGACGCGCGTGCGCAAGGACTGGTCGTTCATGGGGATCGCGTGAAGGATCGGTTCGACGTCGTCGTGGTCGGCTCCGGCGCGGGCGGCGGCGTCGTGGCGGGCGAGCTCTCGCTGCGCGGCCGCGACGTCCTCCTCCTCGAGACCGGCCCGCACATGACCGCAGCGAGCTTCACGCGCTGGGAGGCGAAGGCGAACCACGACATCTGGTGGCCGCTCCGGTTCGCGCCGCTCCCGGACGGCGACGTCGTCACGCTCCTCGGCGGTCGCTGCGTCGGCGGCACGACGACGATCAACACGAAGGTGGCGCTGCGCGCGGACGGGCGCGACGTCGCGAAGTGGCACGCCGCCACCGCGCTCACGAACGAGCACGGCGCGCCGTTCGGGAGCGACGACCTCGCGCGCTACTACGACCGCGTCGAGCAGGTTCTCGGCGTCCGCGAGCGGACGGACTGGCCGAAGAGCGTCCACACCGTCGAGGCGGCGTTCCGCGAGCTCGGAGCCCCGCTCGAGGCCGTCCACGCGTACACCGACCCGAACTGCCAGAAGTGCGGCTCGTGTCTGCAGGGCTGCTCGACGAACGCGGGCAAGTCGACGATGAACACCACCATCGCCGACGCGCTCGCGCACGGCGCGCTCGAGCTGCGCGCGAACGCGAACGTCGAGCGGGTGCTCGTCGAGGACGGCCGCGCAACGGGCGTCGAGTACGTGGACGTCGACGGCGACCGCCATGTCGTGCGCGCGAGCGTCGTCGTCGTCGCGGCCGGGGCGCTCAACACGCCGCAGCTCCTGCTCGGCTCGGGTCTGCGCAACCCGGCGATCGGACGTCATCTCGGCCTCCATCCGGTGCGCCTCGTCTACGGCCTCTTCGACGAGCCGCAGGACGCGCACATGGTCTATCCCATCACCGCGCACTCGATGGCGCACCAGCACGACGAGGACGGCGGCTTCGTGATCGAGGCGACGACGATCCAGGATCCGATCGCGTTCGCCACGACCCTGCGCGACGAGAGCGGGCCGCTCTGGGGGCGACGACTCGTGGACGCCGTGCGCAGGTTCCGCTACTGGAACGGCGTGCTCGCGATGGTCAGCGACGAGAACAACGCGGCGGTCGTCCTCGACGAGAACGGCGGCGAGCGCTTCGAGGTCGACTTCCAGCCGGTCGAGCACGAGCGGCTCGACGCAGCCCTCGACTTCAGCAGGCGGGTGCTGGAGCGCGCCGGTGCGAGGCAGATCTGCTGGACGGGGATCGCGTCCACCCACGTCCAGGGCAGCTGTCGGATGGGCGACGACCCCGCACGCTCGGTGGTCGATCGCAACGGCGAGTCGCACGAGGTGCGGCGGCTCTACGTCGGCGACGGGTCGCTCGTCCCGCGCACGCTCTCGGTCAACCCGTCGCTGACGATCATGGCGCTCGCGACGCGTCTCGCCGACCACCTCGACGCGGACGCGAGCGGCTACCTCGCCGGCTCTGCCGCCGCGCGCGCCGCATGAGGGCGGCGCTCCTCGGCGAGTACCACCGCCCGCTCGAGCTCGTCGAGCGGCCAGAGCCCGAGCCGGCCCGGCCGCGCGACGTCGTCGTCCGGATCGGCGGGGCGGGGGTGTGCGCGACCGACCTGCACGCGATCGACGGCCTGATGGAGCCGGCCGGCCTGACGGTGCCGGTCGTGCTCGGGCACGAGAACGCGGGGTGGGTGCATGCGGTCGGCGACGACGTCACCGCCGCGAAGGTCGGCGACGCGGTGCTCGTCTACCCCGCCTACAGCTGCGGCCTCTGCGTGCCGTGCCGTCGCGGCGACGACATGCATTGCGTACGTCACGGCTTCACGGGCCTGACCCGCGACGGCGGCTTCGCCGAGTACGTCCTCGTCGACGAGCGCTCCCTGCTGCCGCTGCCTGCAGGGGTCGAGCCGGCCGAGGTCGCGCCGCACGCCGACGCGGGCGTGACCGCCTACCACGCCGTCAAGAAGCTCCTGCCGCGGCTCGAGCCCGGCACGACGACGGCCCTGATCGGGGTCGGCGGGGTCGGCCACATCGCGCTCCAGCTCGTCCGCCGGCTCGGCGGCGGCTCGGTGATCGCCGTCGACACGGACGAGCGACGGCGCAGGCTCGCGCGCGAGCTCGGCGCCGACGAGGTGCTCGCCGGGACGGACGACGTCGCCGGCGCGGTGCGCGAGCTGACCGGCGGCGCCGGGGCGGACGTCGTGCTCGACTTCGTCGCGACCGACGCGACGCACGCGGCCTCGCTCGCCATGCTGGCGCGGCGCGGGATCTATTCGACCGTCGGCTACGGCGGTCTCGTCTCCGTCCCGTCGGTCGCGCTCGTCGTCGGCGAGCAGTCGATCACCGGCAACCTCGTCGGCAGCTGGATCGACCTCTGGGAGCTGCTGCAGCTCCACGGTCGCGGCAAGGTGACGCTGCGCTCCGAGACGCATCCGCTCGACGACGTGAACGAGGTGCTCGACCGGCTCCGCGAGGGCGAGATCACCGGCCGGGCGGTGCTCGTCCCGTGAACGGTGGGCTGCTTGCGGGCAGGGCCGGCCTCGTCACCGGCGCCGCGGGCGGGATCGGCCGCGCCTGCGCCGTCCGGCTCGGCGCGGAAGGCGGGGCCGTCCTGGTCTCCGACCTCGAGAGCTCGCGCGCGGCCGGGGAGGAGACCGTCGCCACGATCCGGGCCGCAGGCGGGACGGCCGAGTTCTTCCCCTGCGACGTCAGGGCCGAGGCGGACTGCGAGGCGCTCGCCGACCGGGTCGCCGAGCTGCACGGCTCGCTCTCCTTCGCCGTCAACAACGCGGGCATCGCGTTCCACGGGCTCTTCGCAGACACGCCCACCGAGGAGTTCGACCGCGTGATCGCGGTCGACCTGCGAGGCGTCTTCCTCGGCATGAAGCACCAGATCCGGCAGATGCTCTCGAGCGGCGGCGGCTCGATCGTGAACGTGGCCTCCAACGCGGGCCTGCAGGCGGTGAAGTACCTGGCCGCGTACACCGCGGCCAAGCACGGCGTCGTCGGCCTCACGAAAACGGCTGCGGTCGAGTACGCGAACGACGGGATCCGCGTCAACGCCGTCTGCCCCGGGGCGATCCACACCGCGCTCGCGGACGGGATCTCCGAGGAGCGGCTGAAGCAGATCGTCTTCCCGCAGGCACTGCGGCGTCTCGGGCTGCCCGAGGAGGTCGCCGCCGCGGTCGCGTGGCTCTGCTCCGACGAGGCGTCGTTCGTGACCGGCGTGCCGCTGCCGGTCGACGCCGGCTCGCTCGCCTGGCTCTCCGTGCCCGACGAGAACGCAGCGTCTTAGCTTACGCGACCGAGAGCAGGGGGCTGCTGCTGCGGTCAGGCGGGTAGCTCGGCCGGCGTGGCGGCTCGCACGGCATCGAGTCGTTCGAGCCACGGCTTGGCTTCGAGCCGCTGGAAGGTTTCGCGTGCCTGGGCGAGGAGTGGTTGTGCGTCGTCGGCGCGTTGCTGGCTGGTAAGCCACTCGGCGTGTTCGAGTTGGGTGGTGGCGTGGTGGAAGGCGAGCCTGTGCTGGTCGAAGATGGTCTCGGCGGCTTCGCGGTAGTCGTGGTCGACGTGGTCGTGGCGGCCTTGGCGTGTGTCGAGGCGGGCGTGGAAGCGGTGGCGTTGGGCCTTTAGTGAGGGGGTGAGCTGGCCGGGTTGGAGGCTGTCGGCGAGGGCGAGCAGCTCCTCGGCTTTGGCGTGGTCGTCGAGCTCGAGCGCGGCCTCGAGCGCCTCGACCAGGCAGCGTCTGATGCGCGGGTTTCTCATGCTGAGCTCGCTGCGGTGGGTGAGGCCGCGTTCGGCGGCGGCGAGCGCGTCGGCAGGCCGGTTGCGGGCGCGCAGCAGCCGTGCCTCGCAGGCTGCGTAGTGGGTTGCGTCCTCGGCGCCTTGCGCGTCGCGCTGCCATTCCTGCTCGTCGAGGACGGCCTGGGCGGTGTCGGGGTTGCCTTGCTCGCAGTGGACGCGAACCATGTCGATGAGTTCGCTGCGGGCAGAGGGGCTGGCCTGGTGCTGGTCGGCTTCGTCGGCGCGGGCCAGCGCCTCTTGCCAGCGACCCAGCTCGACCAGTGCCGAGATCACGCCGAGCCTGGCATCAGCGAGGTGTTCGCGGTCGCCGCGCTGGCGCGCCTGCGCCGCCTGCTCGTCGCTGAGCGCGAGCGTGTCCTCATACTGCTCGGACTGCTCGAGCAGGGCGCCGAGGTTGCCAGCCGCCCGGTCCCAGGCTGCGTGCAGCTCGGCGGAGCGGGCGCGCGCGAGCGCGCCCTCCAACAGCAGCTGCGCTTCGGCCGGGCGCCCCTCGAAGATCAGGACAACGGCTCTGCTGGTGAGCGCCTGGGCGAGCGTCTCTTCGAGGGTGAGCGTCTCGGCGAGCCGCAGCGCCCGCTCCAGGGTTGCCGCGGCCGGCTCGAGCTCGCCACGCAGCGCCTGCATGCGGCCGAGCTGGGAAAGGGTGGCGGCGAGCTCCGGGCTCGGGCCGGCCGGCTCGAGCATCGCCAGCACCGCCTCGAAGCGACGGGTCGCCTCGCCGAGGCGCCCTTCGTGGACATCGACGTCGGCGAGCGCGACCCCGGCGCGGGCAGCGGCGAGCTGGTCGCCGCTCTGCTCGTGGAGGCGGATCGCCTGCTCGAGCCGTCGTCGCTGCCTCGCTGGTGCTGCCGGCCTGGAAGGCGAGCCTGCCGGCCCGCTGCAGCAGCTCCGCCTGCAAGGCTGGCTCGCCGGCAGCGAGGCCGGCCGCCTGGTCGAGGTGCTGCTGGGCCTCCTCGGGGGCGGCGAGGCCCGCGGCCCGTTCTGCCGCCTGGACCAGCGCGGCGCGGGCGCGCAGCCGGATCTCCGGCGTGTCGGGGTCGTCAGGGAGGGCGTCGGCGGCGGCGAGCAGATGGGCGGCGATCACCTCCGGCACCTCCTCCTCTGCCCCCTCGAAGCTCTGCTCCAGCGCCGCAACCGCGGCCAGATGCCGACCCTTGCGGTCCCGCCGGGAAAGCGTGTCGTAGGCGACCTGACGCAACAGCTCCTGCAGGAAGCTGTACTGGCCCCGCTCCGGCTGGCGCGGATCCGCCTGCAACGACAGCACCTCCTTACGCACCAACCCCGCCAGCAACGGCTCCAGCTCCGCCTCCGGCCGGCCGGTCAGGGCCGCCAGCGCCCGGATCGTGAAGCTCTTGCCGAGCACGCACGCCTGCTGCACCAAGGCGCGCTCCTCGGCCGGGAGCCCGTCGAGGCGAGCGGCCACCAGCGCGTGCAACGTCTCGGGGATCTCGAGCGTCCCGATCTCGCCGCTCGGCCGGTACACCGACCCCTCCCGCGCGAGCAGGCCGCGATCGAGCAGCATCCGCACCGTCTCCACCGCATACAACGGCACACCTTGCGCCCGGGCGAGCACCTGCCCCTTCAGATCTTCCGGCAGCCCCGGCACATAGCCATCGAGCAGTTGCGTCATCTCCCGTCGGAGAGCGGCTCCAACGCGAGACTGGTCGAGTTGCGGACGCCGCGGGCGAAGTCGGGATGCTGCTCCGCCAACCCCGGCCGCGACAACGCCAACACATACAGCCGCTGCCCGGCAGACCATTCCAGCAAGAACTCGACGAAGGCCAGAAGCGCCTGGTCGGCCCACTGCAGATCCTCGAACACCAACACCACCGGCTGCCGGTCCGCGAGCCGCTCGAAAAACAGCCGCCAGGCCGCAAACAGATCCTGCCGATCCGAATCCGTCCGCTCCTCCAGGCCGAGCAGGTTCCCCAGCCGCGGCCCCACCCAGGCCCGCTCCTCCACATCCGGCACATGCTCGACCAGACACGCCGCCAGCTTCTCCCGCGCCGAGGACTGATCCTCACCCTCCAGGATGCCGGCCCGCATCCGCACCATCTCCGCCAACGCCCAGTAGGCAACCCCCTCCCCGTAGGCGAGACAACGCCCCCGATGCCACCAGACGTTCTCCACGAGACCGTCGAGATACTTCGCCAGCTCCCATGCCAACCGCGACTTGCCGATCCCCGCGATCCCGCTGACCTGCACCAGCTGCGCCCGCGACTGCTCCGCCGATACGTGGAACAACTCCTTGACGAGGCGGAGCTCCCGCTCCCGGCCGACGAACGGCGCCTCCAGCCCCTCCGAGCGCAACGCCCCACCGCGCGCCGCCGTCACCCGCACCGCCCGCCAGAACGGCACCGGCTCCGCTCTTTCCCTTCAGCGCATGCTCGCCCGCCGCCTCGAACGCGACCGCACGCTCCGCCGCCCGCGCGTCGCCTCGCCGACGAGGACGCGTCCCCGGCTCCGCAGCAGCCTGGATCCGGGAGGCCGTGTTCACCAGATCCCCCGCCACCATCCCCTCACCCACGGCCGCCAGATTCACCGCCGCCTCCCCGGTCAACACCCCCGCCCGCGCCCTGAGCTCCGGCGCACCCACCTCGTCCCCCAGCGCCGACACCGCCGCCACCAGATCCAACGCCGCCCGCACCGCCCGCTCCGCATCATCCTCCTGCGCCACCGGCGTCCCCCACACCGCCATCACAGCATCACCAATGAACTTCTCCACCGTCCCGCCGTAGAGCCCCACCAACCGCCGACACGACTCGAAATACCGCGAAAGAAGCTCCCGCACCTCCTCCGCATCCCGCGACTCCGACAACGACGTGAACCCCACCAGATCCGCGAACAACACCGACACCAACTCCGCTCCGCCACCGGCTGCTCCGACGGTGGCACGGGCACAGGAGCGGGCCGGACGGCGCCGTCCGCGCCGAGAGCCGCGCCGCAATCGCCGCAGAACCGCTTGCCGGGTGGATTCTCAGCGCCGCAGTCCGGACAGCCGATCGCGAGGGCGCTGCCGCAATCGCCGCAGAACCGCTTATCGGCGGGATTCTCGGCACCGCAGCTCGCGCACACAGCCACCGACGAAGCCTAGAACGAACGGAAGATCGCTACCAGATGAAACCGGGCTCGACGGCGGCAGGGACGAGCGCCCCAACGTTCCATCGAGTCAAGCGCTGTCAGGGCGAGACCATGACCTTGATGCTGCTCGCCTTGTCGCACTGCAGCTCGAACGCGGCCGGAAGGTCGGCGAGCTTCTCCCGGTGCGTGACCAGCGGCTCGCCGACGGCCCTGCCGGAGCCGAGCAGCTCGAGCGACTCGACGAAGTCCTCCGGTGTCACCATGGCGCCGGCGACCATCGTCGCCTCCTTGTGCAGCAGCACCATCGGGTCGATCGTCGCCTGCTCGTCGTAGAGCGCGACGACGGTGACCGTCCCGCGCGGGCGGACGAGATCGAGCGAGCGCTGGATCAGCGACGGGACGCCGGTGCACTCGAAGACGTGGTCGAGCTCCCGGTCGCCGAGCACGTCTCCCACGTCCTCGGCGCCGTCGAGGGCGACCACGCCGAGCTCTACTGCCTTCCGGCGGCGGAGCTCCGCGAGGTCGACGCCGATCACCGGCCGGACGCCCTTCGCCCGCAGCACCTGCGCGACGTGGAGGCCGATCGTGCCGAGACCGAAGACGAACGCGGTCTGCCCGGCACGCGCGCCGGAGCGGCGCACGCAGTGCACCGCCACCGCCAGCGGCTCGACCGACGCGCCGTCCTCGAAGGAGAGCTCCTCGGGCAGCAGGTGCGTGTTGACGCCGAGGGTCGCGTTCGGGATCCGTACCCGGTCGGCGAACGCGCCCTGGATGCCGAAGCCGATGCCGGTCTCGTGCATGTGCTCGCAGAGGTGCCCGAGCCCCTCGCGGCAGCGCCGGCAGTCGCCGCACGGCTGGATCGGGATGCCGGTGACACGGGCGCCGAGCGTGATTCCGCGCACCTCGCTCCCGACCTCGATCACCTCGCCGGCGAACTCGTGCCCCAGAACCTGGCCGGGCTGGACGAGCGCACCTTCGAGATATGTATGCAAGTCGGAGCCACAGATCCCGCACGCTTTCACCTCGAGGACGATGTCGGACGACCCCGCAACCGGCTCGGGTACGTCCTCCACGGCGATCCTGCGAATCCCTCTGTAGACGCCGACCCGCACGCCGCGAGCCTAACGCTTGCATGCAATCCGTACTAGGATCGCGCAGGAGTGCGTGCCCCCCTCGAGCCCGGCCAGACCCTCTGGACCCCGCCCGCCGACGCGCGCCAGCGCTCCGAGGTCGGCCGCTACCTGACGTGGCTCGAGCGCGAGCGCGGACTCTCGTTCGCAGGCTACGAGGAGCTGCACCGCTGGTCGGTCACCGATCTCGAGGGCTTCTGGGGCTCGCTCTGGGACTACTTCGAGATCCAGGCGGCCGTGCCGTACGAACGCGTGCTCGGCTCGGACGCGATGCCCGGTGCCGAGTGGTTCCCCGGCGCGCGCCTCAACTACGCGCAGCACCTGCTCGGCCGCGAGGAGGACACAGACCGGATCGCGATCCTCGCGCGCTCGCAGTCGCGCGGGCCGATCGACCTCACCTTCGGCGACCTGCGCGAGCAGGTCGCGCGCTGCCGCGCCGGCCTGCAGCGGCTCGGCGTCGGCCCGGGCGACCGCGTCGTCGCCTACCTGCCGAACATCCCGGAGACGCTCGTCGCCTTCGCCGCGACCGCGAGCCTCGGCGCGATCTGGGCCACCACCCCGCCCGAGTTCGGGCCGCGCAGCGTCCTCGACCGCCTCGGCCAGCTCGAGCCGGACGTCCTGCTCGCGGTCGCGGGCTACCGCTACGGCGACAAGCTGATCGACCGCCGCGAGCAGGTCGCCGCCGTCCGCGCCGGGCTGCCGACGCTGCGCACGGTCGTCCACGTCCCCTACGCGGGCGGCGACGAGGACGCGCTGCCGGACGCGGTGTCGTGGGACGACGTCGTCGCCGAGGCCGGCCCGCTCGAGTTCGACCCGGTGCCGTTCGCGCACCCGCTCATGGTCCTCTTCTCCTCCGGGACGACCGGCCTGCCGAAGGCGATCGTCCACGGCCACGGCGGCATCCTGATCGAGCACCTGAAGAACCACGCGCTCAGCTGGGACCTCGGCCCGAGCGACCGGCTGCTGTGGTTCACGACGACCGCCTGGATGATGTGGAACGCGCTCGTCTCGGTGCTGCTGACGCGCGCCTCGATCGTGATGCTCGACGGCAACCCGGGCTGGCCCGACCTCGGCTACCAGTGGCGGCTCGTCGAGGAGACGAAGGCGACGTTCTTCGGCCTCAGCCCCGCGTTCACGATGGCCTGCCGCAAGGAGGGGCTCGAGCCGGGCCGCGACCTCGACCTCTCCTCGGTGAAGACCGTCTGCGAGGCCGGCTCCCCGCTTCCGCCCGAGGGCTACGAGTGGCTCTACGAGCAGTTCGGCCCCGGCCTCTTCCTCAACGTCGGCAGCGGCGGCACCGACGTCTGCACGGGCATCGTGCAGGGCTATCCGACCCTGCCGGTCTGGTGCGGCGAGATGTCCGCGCCCTGCCTCGGCGTCGACGCGGTCGCGTACGACGTCGACGGCAACCAGGTCGTGGGCGAGCTCGGCGAGCTCGTGATCCGGAAGCCGATGCCGTCGATGCCGGTGCGCTTCTGGGGCGACGAGGACGGCTCGCGCTACTTCGGCGCCTACTTCGACCACTATCCGGGCGTCTGGCGCCACGGCGACTGGATCCTCTTCACGGAGAAGGGCAGCTCGACGATCACGGGCCGCTCCGACGCGACGCTCAACCGCGGCGGCGTCCGGCTCGGGACGAGCGAGCTCTACAGCGTCGTCGAGGAGTTCGACGAGGTGCTGGACAGCCTCGTCGTCCACCTCGAGCGAGCGACGACCTGCTCCTCTTCGTCGTGCTGCGCGCCGGGATGCGAGCTCGACGACGGCCTGCGCAAACGCCTCTCGGACGCGCTCCGCAACGGCCTCTCGCCGCGGCACCGGCCGGACGACATCGTCGCCGTGCCGGCGATTCCGCGCACGATGACCGGAAAGAAGCTCGAGTTGCCCGTCAAGCGGATCCTGACCGGCGCCGAGGTCGCCGACGTCGTCAGTCGCGACGCCCTCGTCGACCCGACCGCGATCGAGTCGTTCGCCGTCTACGCGCGCGAGCGCGCGCAATCTCTCGAGAAGGAGCAAGAGCATGGCTGACAGGCCTGTCGTCGTCTACGGCGCAAGCGGCTTCTCCGGCCGCCTGATCGTCGAGTTCCTGCGCGAGTACGGCGTCCCGTTCGTGGCAGCCGGCCGCGACCGCGCGCGGCTGGAGGAGGTGCTCGACCACGTCCCCGGCATCTCCACGGCGGACTACGAGATCGTCCAGGTCGGCCACGACGTCGGCGAGCTGACGGAGCTGTTCCGCGGGGCGAAGGTCGTCTGCAACAGCGTCGGCCCGTGCATCTACTACGGCGACACGGTGATCGAGGCGTGCCTCGCCGCGGGCTGCCACTACGTCGACACGGGCGGCGAGACGCCGTGGGTCAAGAGCGTCCGCGAGAACTGGCACGAGCGCTTCGCGGAGGCCGGGCTGCTCGTGGCGCCGGCGACCGCGTACATGTCGGCGACGGCCGAGGTCGCGATCCGCGTCGCGCAGGAGCGCGCGCCCGGCATCGACACGGTCGAGGTGCTCTCGATGTTCATGGGCATGCCGACGTACGGCTCGACCCAGACGATCTTCGGCCAGCTGCAGTGGGAGTCGATCTACCTGCAGGAGAACGAGTACGTCGAGTGGCCGCCGGTGACGACGATCGAGGCGCTGATCCCGGGCGAGTTCCGGACGCGGCTCGCGCTCCCGTGGGGCGGCTTCCCGCACCCGGTCTGGTTCAAGGACGACCCGCGCATCGCGAACGTGTACGCGTTCGGCGGCCTGCTCGACCGCACGCTGATGGAGGGTGTCGTCGCCGGCCAGCGCGACTACCAGGAAAAGATCCGGCCACTGCCCGCCGAGCAGCAGAAGGAGATCCTTGCCGGGATCGCCGACTCGATGCAGGCGGGGACGCCGCCGCGCGAGAACCGTCGCCGCCAGCGCACGATCGACGTCGTCTCGGCCCGCGGCAGCCTCGACTCGGTCCAGGTCGTCGTCCACGGCCAGGGCGCGTACCTCCAGACGGGGCTGATCCAGGCGTTCGCCGCGCACCACCTCGTCTTCCAGCCGCCGCACGCGACCGGCTTCGCCTCGCCGTGCTCGGCCTTCGGGCACCGCGAGATCCTGGCCGCGCTCGAGGCGTACGGGTTCGCGCGGCTGAAGGTGGTCGGTTGACGGAGCCCGAGCGGCTGCACCACGTCGCTCGGTCGCCGCCGATGTCACCCCGTAGCGCACCGTCCACGTTCTAGTGCGAGCGCGACGGCGCTCGAGGCCACCTCTGAGCAGGTCGATTCCACGGGACGTGCCCGCTCGAGCACGCCAGGTCTGACCCGACTGCCGGAACGGCCACGTCCGCGTCAGCAGCTGAACGGCTCGCCGCCTCGGCGGGCTCGGGCCGGGCCGGCCGCGCTGGGCGCTCAGAGCGCCGTTGCGCACCCGGCTTCGCCTCGCGCCGGAACTCGCGCGGCGAGCAGCCGTACGTGGAGCGGAAGAGCCGGCTGAAGTGCTGGGGGACGGGCAGGCCCCATCGGCTCGCGATCGCGAGGATCGTCTGGTGACCGAGCGCCGGATCGAGCAGATCGCGGCGGCAGCCTTCGAGCCGGGAGTCGCGGA
Source organism: uncultured Thermoleophilia bacterium (assembly GCA_963762675.1). Lineage (GTDB taxonomy): Bacteria > Actinomycetota > Thermoleophilia > Gaiellales > Gaiellaceae > Palsa-739. The sequence goes on from CAVXLS010000006.1 coordinate 122,885, forward strand.
TCCACCGGCAGACGCTCGTTCCCTCGGACTCGAACAGCTTGTGCAGGTACCTCGTCGAGACGAAGCTCGCGCGCGCGATCTCCTCCGGCTCGAGGTGCGGGTCGCCGAGGTTCGTCCCGATGAACGACTCGACGCTCAGCAGGATCTCCGCCCGCGTGCGGAGCCGCTCGCGGCTCGTCCGCGCCCCCGAACGCACGTACAGCGCGCGGACGAGGTCGACCGCGCGGCTCGACCGCCGCGTGCGCCTGGTCGCCCGGCTACGGCCCCCGCCTCCAGGGCGGCCGCCACCCTGCGGAAGAAGGTCGCCGAGGCCCTCGTGAGCGAGTCGTCGCAGGAGAGCGTGACGGCGGTGAGGTTCGCGATCGCGGCCGCCTCCGGGCCGAGCAGGCTTCTCGGCACCCGCACGACCAGGGACTCGAACGGGCTCCTCGGCCCGGAAGACCGCCGGATGCGACGTCTCGTAGCTGATCACGTCGCCCGCTGCGGGCGATGCCGGTCCGGCCCTCCTGCGCCGCGTTGATCTGGCCGCGCAGGACGACCTCGAGGTGGAGGCACTCCGGGTCCCGCTGGCGATCGCCCTGGACGTGCGGATCATCGTGTTCGCGGCCGCGGAGATCCGGAAGACGCTGAGCGGCCCGAGCTCGTATCCCCACATCTGCGCCCAGAACCGCTCCCGGTCGGGGCTCGGACTGGACCGGGGTGGTACGCGGCGCACGACGACTCCGACCAGAAGTCCAGCCGCTCCCGCGCCGGCACCACCGCGGGTGTCGATCAGCAGCGTCATCCGGACGGGACGGCGGCACGGGATGTCGGCGACTTCGCGCGCTCGGCGCCACGTGGCAAGACCACACGCGAAGCTCACGGAACGCTCCGGCCGAACAGCTCGCTCGCTCGCGATCCGCGCGCCCTCGGCGAGCGCTGCGAGCTTCGCCCACTGGATCGCCGGGTGCACGCGCTGCATGAACGCGCTCTGCGCGAAGCCGCAGTCGGTGCCGCCCATCACGTTCTCGCGGCCGACGAGCCTGGGCGAGCCGCACGAGCCGCTCGCGCGACCAGCTCGGGGTGCTCGACGATGTGCGTGTGGTGGGTGACGACGCCGGGCACGAGCACGTTGCCCTCGGGCAGCGCGACGTCCTCCCAGACGTGCCACTCGTGCTCGTGGCGCGGGTTCGCCTGCTCGATCAGGTAGTAGCGGGCGCGGACCGCAGCACGAGGTCGATGACGTCGGCGAGCGGCGGGTCGAACGCGTGCGGCACGTGCCAGCTGCCGCAGCAGACGTGGTAGCGGATCCGCTCCTCGGGGATGCCGGCGAGCGCGTGGTTGGGCGCGTCGACGCGCAGCTCCGCCCAGGCGCGGTAGTCGTCGACCGAGCCGCCGTGCGCGAGGATCGAGTCGAACTCGTGCATGAGCACGGCGTCGTCGACCTGGAGCAGGAAGCCGGCGTCGACGATCCGCGGTACTCCTCGTGCAGCGCGTCGGCGAGCGCGAAGACGAACTCCTCCTCGCTGGCGTAGTGCTCGTTGTGCAGCCAGTAGGCGCTGGCGGGCGCGACGACCGGCAGGAACGCGTCGGTCGACCTCGAGCCCGCGAGCGCGGCGCGGAAGTTCTCGATGTCGCGCTCCAGCGCGGCGCCGTCGTAGGCAGCGGTCCGGTGCAGACCCAGAGCGTGTCGCTGCCTCGGCAGCGCGCGCCTGCTCGTCGCCCGACGGCACGCCGCAGTTGCGCGACGCTCGCGCTCGTCGAACGCGGCGTCGTGGTCGGCGTAGAACTCCGGGAACGCGTGGCGGTCGCGGCTCGGCGGCAGGACGTTCCGCCCGCGGCGAGCATGATCGCGCGGCTCGATGCCGTGATGCGCTCGTAGAGGTAGGTGATCCAGTTCGGCTTGCCCATCTCGCCGTCGTCGATGACGTCGATGCCGACGTCGACCTGGCGGCGGACGACGTCGCGACCGCGCGCGAGCGCCCGCTCGTACGCCGCCTGGTCGTAGGCGCTCGCCGCGCTCGAGCGCGGCGAGGAGCTCGCAGGAGCTCGGCGGCCGCACGAGGCTGCCGGTGTGCGTCGTCAGGATCCGGTCCATCAGCTCGTCCTCTCCGTCACGCGCGAGCGCCCGCGGCGGGGCCCGCTCGGCCGCGTTCTTCAGCTGGCGCTTGCGATAGGAGGCGCCGGCGACGCCCTCCGGGTTCTGGAAGAGCGTCACGATCAGCGCGAGGCCGCCGAAGAGGAGCGCCCAGTTGCCGGAGATCCGAACCACTTCTCGAGCGCGTACGGGACCAGCGCCTCGACGGAGATCAGCCCGGCGAAGACGGCGCCGGAGACCATCGTGATGCCGCCGACGTAGGCGAAGGCGATCAGGCTGAGCGCGGTCAGGGCGGAGAAGCGGGTCGACCGTGACCGAGCTGAAGTTGTAGCCGTACAGCGCGCCGCGCGATCCCGGCGATGAACGAGCTGATCCCGAACGCGGCGAGCTTGACGTTGCGGACGTTGATCCCGGCCGCGGCGGCGGCGCGCTCGTTCGAGCGGACGGCGAGCATCCGCTGGCCGAGGTTCGAGCGGCGCAGGTTCGCGACGAGCAGGCCGAGCGCGAGCGTCGACCCCGACCACGAAGAAGCCGAAGACCGGGCTCGGCATCTTGCCGTCGAGGCCGCGGAAGGCGCCGTACGGGCCGAGGTCGAGGCCGAAGAGCTTCGGCTCGGGCACCGGCGAGCTCGAGCTGCCGCCGCCCCACGTCGTGGTGAGGAAGACGAACTGCTCGATCGCCACCGCGGCCGCGAGCGTGACGACCGCGAGCGCGACGCCGCGCACGCGCAGCGCCGAGACGGCGGTCACGAGCCCGCACACGGTCGCGCCGCAGCGCGCCGATCAGCAGCCCCCACGGGAAGCCGACGCCGTGGTCGACGGCGAGGTGGGAGATGATGAAGCCCGGAGACGCCGGCGAGCGCGAGCTGGACGACGGAGATCTGGCCGACGAAGCCGGTGATGACGACGAGCGAGAGGCACATGATCGTCGCCAGCAGCGAGGTGATCAGCGCCTGGCGGAAGTCGTAGGGGAGGACGATCAGCGCGACGACCGCGACCGCCGCCGCGACGAGCGCGGTCCGCCCAGCCGCTCGGCGCGCGGCGCGAGCGGCAGCCGCTGCTCGACCAGCTCGCCGCGGCTCGGCAGGTTCGTGCCGCGGACGAACATCGCGACACCATCAGCACGAAGACGAGCAGCGGCTGCACGCCCGGCATCGCGACGCCGTTGTCGGTCGGGAACCAGCTGAACGTCTGGAGGTAGTAGAGGATGTTCTCGAGCATCCCGATCGCGAGCCCGACGAGGGCCGCGATCCAGAACGACGTGAAGTTCGCGAAGAGCGCGGCGGCCAGCGCGGGCACGACCTGGAGCGGCAGCGACGTCGGGTCGAGCTGCGTGATCGAGGCGGCGAGGACGCCGAGCCCGCCGGCGACGAGCGTCGCGAGCAGCGTGTTCGCGAGCGCGAGCTGGTTCGGCGAGAGGCCGAGCAGCATCGCGCCGACCTCGTTCTCCGAGGCCGCCCGCGTCGCGAGCGCCGAAGCGGCTGAACCGGAAGAGCGAGCGAGAGGACGAGCGTCGCGACGAGGACGATCCCCGGCAGGATGAAGCGGTCGATCGGGCACGGTCGAGCCGAACACGGTCGACGGTGCCCCGCGGCAGCACCGGCGGCTGCGGCTTCGTCGCCGATGCCGAACGCGAGCGAGACCGACGCCTGCGCGACCAGCAGCACGCCGAGCGACGCCGCGAGCTTCGCGAGCGGCGACGCCGTCCGCAGCGGCCGGAAGGCGACGAACTCGATCAGCACGCCGAGCACGAGGAGCACGCCGAACGTGATCAGCGAGCGCCGGCGCCGTCGGCGCGTGCCGCCGTGACTCGCCCGCCTTCAGCGACCAGTAGCAGTAGCCGGCGAGCATCGCGATCGCGCCGGTGGCGAGGTTGATGATCCCGGAGCCGCGGTAGGTCAGCACGACGCCGATCGCGATGCCCGCGATCAGCGAGCCGGCGCCGAGGCCCGAGGATGGCGAAGAGGAGGATCTGGTTCCAGTCCATGCGCGGTCGGACCTCCGACGCCCGGAGGCGGGGCCGTGCGGCGCGGCCCCGCCTCGGCAGGGAGAGCGTCGCGCTAGCCCTCGGGGGTGAAGTTCGCCGGCGGCCGGAGCCAGCCGGTGAGGCGCTTGAACACGCCGTGCACCCTGGTACTGGAAGAACTGCGCCTGGTCGTTGCAGGCAGCCGGCTCGGTCTTGTACTTGCCGCAGTGCAGGCTCGGCGCGCCGAGCGCCTGCGGGCCCTTGAAGCCCGGATCGCCGTCATCAGCTTCGCCGGGGTGAGCGTTCGCGACGCCGAGCTTGTTGATCATCTTCACGGTCGTCAGCACCTGCCCCCAGGAGACGATGACCCAGGCGTCCGGCGCGAGCTTCGCTGCCTGAGCTTCGCCATCGCCTTGTTGTACGGCGCGGCGGCCGGGTCGGTCTTGTCGCCGGCCAGGGTCGAGGCGATGCCGTAGATCCACTGGGCGAGGTCGCCGCCGAGGCCCGCCGCGACCTCGCCGCTGAGGCAGAGCGGGTTCGAGACGATCTTCGAGCCGGCGACGCCGAGCTGCTCGAGCGTCTTCGCGACGTTGACGCAGCCCGGCCGCGTTCGACTGCGGCACGACGATGTCGGCCGTCTGCGCACCGGCCGCCGTGAGCGGGCCGGTCAGGTCGGTCGCGTTCGGGTCGAAGCCGACGAGCTTCGTCGTGATCCCGGCGTCCTCGAGGCTCGTCTTCTCGACCTTCGCCCCGTACGTCGATGCCCGGCATCTGCGGGTAGATGACCGCGGCCGTCTTCGCCTTGAGGTGCGTCTTGCGCGAAGCGTGCCCCACGGGCCGAGGACCGAGTCGTTCGTCCCGAAGAGGGCGAACTCGTTCTTCTGGGTCGCGTCGACCGGCAGCAGCGCCACGCCGCTGACGACCGGGATCTTGCTCGCCGAGCGCGGCGTAGAACGACTGGTTGCCGATCGCGACCGCGCCGAACAGGACGGCGACGATGCGCTTGTCGTTCGCGAACTTCTGGCCGCACTTCGTGCCGTCCTCCTCGGCGGAGGTGGTGAAGCACTCGATGAGCTATGAGCGGGTGCCCCTGCGCGCCGCCGAGGTAGTTGTTGATGTACTTGACGGCCAGCTCGGCGCCGTTCGTCCAGTTCGGGCCGACGAGCACCTGGCCGCCCTGGGTGTTGATCGCGCCGAGGTACGACCGGCGAGAGCTTCGGGTTGGCCTTGCCGGCCTTGCCGCCGATGTACTTGAGGTAGTTCGTGACCGGCTTCTCCGCGGTCGTGCGCCCGAGCGCGCCTGGCACCGCGACCGCAAGTCCGATCGCGAGGACGCCAATGGAGAGCGCGAGGCGTCCAAGAGAGGATCGTTGTCGCTGACCTCGTCCCCGTTCCAGCCTCCTTCTTTCTCGGTTGCGTCGTCGCCGCTTGCGGCCCCCGCCGTCGCGGCCCGTTGGGGGATCTTGGCGGGCGCCGACCGTCCGCTCTTACCACAGAGCGCACAGTGTTCGGTCCGACGAAACGCGCTGGACAGGGCTGTCCAGGCCTCGGCGACGCGAGCGCCGAGGACGCGGATGTCCTGCAAAAGCGCCGACTTTCGCCGACGCACGAGCTGCTCACCGCGACCGCGGACGGATGCGCTCCCGGCGACCGGCGGACCGCTTCCACGCCGCGGAGGTTGGCATATGCTCACGCCGCTATGCGCCCGGGCAAGCTTCCGGCTGCGACGCGATGACGGCGGTTCTGAAGGCGACTGGCGTCTCCGTGAGCTTCGGCGGCGTCCACGCGGTCGTGGACGTCGACCTCGAGGTCGGCGCCCGGACGGCTCGTCGGGCTGATCGGCCCGAACGGCGCCGGCAAGACGACCTTCATCGACGCGATCAGCGGCTTCGTCCGCTGCGAGCGGGCGCGTCGAGCTCGACGGCGAGGACCTGACCGGCCTGCCGCCGCACGCCCGGGCGCGGCGCGGGCTCGCGCGCACCTGGCAGTCGATCGAGCTCTTCGACGACCTGACCGTCCGCGAGAACCTCCTCGTCGCCTCGCACCGGCCCTCCCTCTGGCAGACGGTGCGCGAGACGGTGTCGTCGCCCGTCGGCCGGCTCGGCCGAGATCGGCGCCCGCGCTCGAGCTGCTCGGTCTCGACGCCGTCGCCGACGAGCTGCCGAGCGAGCTCTCGCAGGGCGAGCGGAAGCTCGTCGGCATCGCCCGCGCCCTCGTCGCGCAGCCGCGCCTCCTCTGCCTCGACGAGCCTGCGGCCGGGCTCGACACGAACGAGAGCGAGGAGCTGGGCCGGCGGCTGCGGCGGCTGGCGGACGACGGCCAGGCGACGCTGCTCGTCGACCACGACATGGGTCTCGTGCTCGGCATCTGCGACGAGATCGTCGTGCTCGAGTTCGGCAAGGTGATCGCGAGCGGCCCGGCCGACGTCGTCCGCCGCGACCCGCGGGTGATCGCCGCCTACCTGGGCAGCGCGGCCGCAGCCGACGCTGGAGCCGTCGGCGCCTCGAGCTGCGAGGCGGAGGCGGACAGTGGCTGAGACCGTGCTCGCGCTCGAGGGCGCTGACCGCCGGCTACGACGGCGCGGCCGCGATCCGCGGCCTCGAGCTCGACGGTGCGCGCCGGCGAGGTGGTCGCGCTGCTCGGCGCGAACGGGGCCGGCAAGACGACGACCCTGCGCGCGATCTCGGGGCTCGTCAAGCCGATGGCCGGGCGGGTCGCTCTTCGCCGGCGAGGATCTCGCGCGCAGCTCGCCGAGCGCCCGGGCGCGGCTCGGCATCGCCCACGTCCCGGAGGGCCGCGGCCTCTTCTTCGGCCTGACCGTGGCCGAGCACTTCCGCGTCGGCCACCGCGGCGAGCAGCTCGACGTCGAGCGTCGCCTACGAGTACTTCCCCAAGCTGGGGAGCTGCAGGGGCGCCGCGCCGGCCTGCTCTCGGGCGGCGAGCAGCAGATGCTCGCCGTCGCGCGGGCGCTGGCCCGGCAGCCGAGGCTGCTGCTCCTCGACGAGCTGAGCCTCGGGCTGGCGCCGTGATCGTCGAGTGGCTGCTGCCGGTCGTGCGCCAGTTCGCGCAGGAGCAGCGGCTGCGGCCGTGCTCCTCGTCGAGCAGCACGTGCATCTGGCGCTCGAGGTCGCCGACCGCGGCTACGTGCTCTCGCACGGCGAGATCGTGCTCGGCAACGACGCGGAGCGCCTGCGGGCCAGACCGGCAACTGCTGGTCGCGAGCTACCTCGGAGAGCGCGTGCAGACGCGTGAGCGGCCGGGCGCCGCCGGACTCGACGAGAGGGAGAGACATGACCGTGAGTCACCGGAGCCTGGAGGACCTGCTCGACGCGGTCGAGAGCCCCGTCGAGCTGCTGCGCAACTCGCAGGCCGGCCCGAACGTCTACCCGGGCGTCCCGGCCGAGTACACGAACTGGCGGGACGAGCAGCTCGCCTGGCAGCAGACGTGCGTCCTCTTCAACCAGCGCTACCACATGGCCGACCTGGCGGTGGAGGGCCCGGACGCGCTCGCGCTGCTCTCCCACCTCGGCGTCAACAGCTTCGCCGGCTTCGCGGTCGACAAGGCCAAGCACTTCGTCCCCTGCACGCCCGACGGCTACGTGATCGGCGACGTGATCCTGTTCGCGCTCGCCGAGAACTAGTACAACCTCGTCGGCCGCGCGCCCGCGCTGAACTGGATCACCTACCACGCCGAGACGGGCGGCTACGACGTCGCGGGTCGAGCTCGACCAGCGGACGGCGATGCGCACCGACGGCCGCCGCAAGTCGTACCGCTTCCAGGTGCAGGGCCCGAACGCGATGCAGGTGATCGAGCGGGCGCTCGGCGGGACGCCGCCGGAGCTGAAGTTCTTCACGATGACCGACGGTGCGCGATCGCGGGCAGGAGCGTGCGCGCGCTGCGCCACGGCATGGCCGGCCAGCCGGGCTGGGAGCTGTTCGGCCCGTGGGACGACGGCGAGGCGGTGCGCGAGGCGATCGTCGCCGCGGGCGAGGAGTTCGGGCTGCGCAAGGTCGGCGGCCGCGCGTACTCGTCGAACACGCTCGAGTCGGGCTGGATCCCCTCGCCGCTGCCGGCCGTCTACTCCGGCGACGCGCTGCGGGCCTACCGCGAGTGGCTGCCGGCCGACCGGCTACGAGGGCTCGGCGTCGATCGGCGGCAGCTTCGACTCGGCCGAGATCGAGGACTACTACTTCACGCCCTGGGATCTCGGCTACGGCAACTACGTCAAGTTCGACCACGACTTCATCGGCCGCGACGCGCTCGAGCGGATGGCCGGCGACGAGCACCGGCACAAGGTGACGCTGGCGCTCGAGGACGAGGACGTCACCGCACGATCGGGACGATGTTCGGCAAGGGGCCGCGGGCGAAGTTCGTCGACTGGCCGTCGGCGGTCTACTCGATGCACCCGTTCGACCGGGTCACGGTCGACGGCGAGACGGTCGGCGTCTCGACCTGGATCGGCTACAGCGCGAACGAGGGCAAGATGCTGACGCTCGCGGTGCTCGACGCCGAGCATGCCGAGCCGGGCACCGAGGTGACGTTCGTCTGGGGCGAGCCGGACGGCGGCACGTCGAAGCCGACGGTCGAGCGCGCACGAGCAGATCGGAGCTGCGCGCGATCGTCAGCCCCGTCCCGTATGTCGAGGCGGTGCGCAAGCGTACGCGCCGGGCGGCTGGCGGGCGGTCGGGCGGACATGAGCACCGGGGTATCGAGACTCGGGGCTCGATCGTAGGCCACACCGTTGCGCCGACCAACCCAAATCGTGTATCCGTTCAGGAGAGATGGTTCGGGACGTGCGGCGCGCCATCGAGGGTCTTGCTCGGCCGCGGTCGTCGACCGCGATCCACGCACGCGCGCTGCGCCTCGGCGCGTGCGCCGCCATCGGAGCGAGCGGCTGCATCGGCTTTCTCGTCGGTGCGGCCCCGGCGGCGATCCCGCAGAACCCGATCCAGGCCGAAAACGCGCGTCCGGGGACGGCGGGCTGGTTGCGGGCGGACGCGCCGAGCACGGTGATCGCCGGCTATTCGCTTACGACGAGCGTCGCGCCCGGCGACCGGCTCCGCCTCGCCGTTTCTGCAGCCCCCGGCACGCGCTACCGGGTCGAGGTGTACCGACTGGGCTGGTACGGCGGCGTCGGGGCCAGGCTGGTGGCGTGTCACCCGTCCTGCAAGGGCTCGGAGGCCGGCATCGCGCAGCCAAACGTCGTCGCCGACTGGGCGCAAGGGGGCATCGCGGATGAGCACTGGCAGGTCACCGACGTCGTGCCGGTCGTGCGCAGCTGGACGAGCGGCTACTACTTCGCGGGAGCTCGTCGCCGTCGGGGGCACGGCTTCCGGCCGGGCAGCGCGCATCCCGTTCGTCGTGCGGGCGCCTCCCGACGACGAGACGGCGATACTCGTCGTGGCTCCGGTCGACACGTGGCAGGCCTACAACGACTACGGCGGCGCAGACTACTACACGGGCTCGGGCGTCAAGAAGGCGAGCCGCGTCTCTTTCAACCGGCCGTACCAGGTCAACTGGTCACAATCGCCTCTCTACTACGACTACCCGCTCATCCGCTTTCTCGAGCGCTCGGGATACGACGTCTCGTACCACCACCGACGTCGACGTCGACGTCGGTGCCGCCCGGCGACCCTGCTCCGGCATCGACTCATTGTCGTCCCAGGGCACAGCGAATACTGGTCGGGCGTTTTGCGCGACGGGCTCCAGCACGCCCGTGACGCAGGCGTGAACCTCGCCTTCCTCGGGGGCAACGACGGCTACCGCGAGATCTCCTATGAGAACGCCGGGCGGACGATGGTGAAGGGCGACTTCTTCCGGCGATCGGCACTGCCGGAGTGCGGGCATCGTCGGCGTCGAGTGGCAGGGGGGCTGGGTCGGCGACAAGGTGGAGACCGCCAGCCCCGCGACCGGCACGTGGCTGTCCGGCGAGACGTATGCAGTCCGCCCCGACACGCTCGACGACCCCTGGTTCCGGGGAACAGGGGCTCACCGCCTCGAGCACCCTGCCCGGTCTCGTCGGCTACGAGTGGGACGGCACCGAGCCGGACTGCGTGCCGGGCGAGTCCGTCCTCTTTCACTACACGGGCTCGACCTGGCCCCTGAACAACCGCCCCCAGGGGTGGGTTTCGACCGACGCGGCCGCCATCCGCTACCGGGCGTCGTCGGGCGCGACGGTCTTCGCTGCAGGCTCGATCGAGTTAGCTGGGGCCTCGACGACTTCGCCCGCCGTTTCGGCGCCGACCACCTCCGGGTCGACCCGCGCCTGCAACGCTTCATGCGGAACGCCTCGACGACCTCGCAGGGCCGCGTCGGCGCCTCCCGCAAGGGCACTAACCGACCGACACACGTCACATCCCGAGCGGTCGGCGGCGAGGCTCAAAGATCGGCGGCCGCACGCCTGCAGGGGCCAGCGCCGGCTTGCCGAGGATCAGGTCCGAGAGCTACGAGACCACGGCCGTCCGCGCCGGCGCGAGCGGTTCCTTGCCGAGGATCAGATCGGATGCCTTCTCGGCGATCATCATCGTCGGCGCGTGCGTGTTCGACCGCATGATCGTCGGCATCACCGACGCGTCCACGACCCGCAGCCCCTCGATCCCGTAGACGCGCAGCTCGGCGTCGACGACCTCGCCGATCGCGCACGTCGAGGTCGGGTGGTAGACCGGATGGCAGGCGCGGCGGCCCCAGGCGAGGATGTCCTCCGCGGAGTCGGACGCGGGCACGCTGAACGGCTCCTTCGTCACGTCCTGGAGCACCTTCTGGCCGGCGACCTCGAGCGCGACGCGCGTGCCCGCGACGAACGCCGCCCGGTCCTCCTCGGTGGTGAGGAAGTTCGAGATGACGCACGGCTTCGACTCCGCCATCGGCGTGCGCAGCGAGACCTTGCCGCGCGCGGTCGGCTTCACGAGCACCGGCCCGAAGACGAAGCCGTGGTCGTGCGGCGCGGTCAGCCCCTCGTCGTAGAAGAGCGACGGCGAGAAGTGGAACTCGACGTCCGGCGCCGGCAGGTCGGGGCGCGAGCGGAAGAACGCGCCCGCCTCGGGCAGGTTCGAGCTGAGCGGGCCGCGGCCCTCGCTGTCGAGGAGCTCGAAGTTCTCCGGCGTGAAGATCCCGAAGAGCGCCGGCACCGTGCTGATGTAGTTGAGGTTCGCCATCGCGTGGTCCTGGAGGTTGCGGCCGACCGGCAGCTCCTGCCGCACCGGGATCCCGAACGGCTCCAGCTCCTCGCGCAGGCCGATCCCGGAGAGCATCAGCAGCACCGGCGACTGGTAGGCGCCCGCCGAGACGATCACCTCGCGCTCGGCGCGGACGATCTCGCGGACGCCGCGCTGGACGAGCTCGACGCCGACGGCGCGGTTGCCCTCGAAGACGATCCGCTCGACGAAGACGCTGTCGCGCACCTCGAGGTTCGGGCGGTCGGCGACCGGGTGGACGTAGGCGTCCGCGGTGCTGTAGCGCAGCCCGTTCTTCTGCGTCAGCTGGAAGCGGCCGCAGCCGTCCTGGCGCTCGCCGGTCAGGTCGGGGTTCGCGGGGATCCCGGCGGCGACCGCGGCCTCGAGCATCAGGTCGACGAGCGGGTGCAGCGAGCGGCTGTCGGAGACGGCCTGCGGGCCGCCGACGCCGTGGTAGGTGCTCTCCCCGCGCTCGTTGTCCTCGCCGCGCTTGTAGTACGGGAGGATCTCGTCGTAGCTCCAGCCGGTCGGCGCCGTCCGCGGCCCACTCGTCGTAGTCGGCGCGGTTGCCGCGCAGGTAGATCATCGCGTTGATCGAGCTGCAGCCGCCGATCATGCGGCCGCGCGGCAGGTAGAGCCGGCGCCGGTCGAGCCCGGGCTCCTCCTCGCCGGTGAGGTCCCAGTCGAGGCTCGACTTGAACATGATCGGGAACATCGCCGGAACGTGGATCTCCGGCGCGGTGTCCGGGCCGCCCGCCTCGAGCAGGAGGACGTTCACGTCCGGGTCCTCGCTCAGCCGCCCGGCGAGCACGCAGCCCGCGGATCCCGCACCGACGATCACGTAGTCAGCCGCCATCGAGGTCCCCTCGGTCGAGTTCTTGCATGCAACCTAACCAGGTCCCGCCCGGAGAACAAAGGGTTCCCGCAATCCGGCTAGCACAGAATGTATGCAGCCGTTAGGTTCTCCATCGTGGCGGCCAACGTCGACCTGCTGGGCCTCTACTGGACGATCTCGGGCCCGGTGGAGGTGCACGTCGGCCGCGAATGGAGCCTGTTCGACCTGCGCGACCGCTGCGCGCAGCCGCGCGTCGGCTGCTCCCTTGAACAGCGGCGCCGGGAGCGGAAAGCGGGAGGCCGCTCGACTGGCGAGGTCACGTCAAGGGGGCGCAGGACGGACTCGGTCCTAGGCGCAGATCGCTCGGCGCGTGGAGCAGCGCGTCCGGAAGCGTGGAGCGCAAGGTGGTAAAAAGGCTCAGGGAAGCTCCCCGCGCACCGACGAGCCGCCGGTCGCGCGTCTTCCCGGCGCGGTCGGGTCGATGGCACCTCGGCCAGCAGGCCGATGGTGCAGGGATGTCCCGGCGGCTCGTCAGCAATCCGCGATCGGCCTGATCTGACGCAGCTCGTCGATATACATCATGCCGACGCGGTCGGGCGAGGTAGTGAATGGTCGGTAGGTCGTGCGAGATGATGATGAGAGGTCAGGTCGTGCTCCTTCTGGTAGCTGCTTCATCATATTCAGGATCTGCGACTGCATTGATATGTCGAGCGCGGAGACGGGCTCGTCGGCCACGACGAGGCTGGGGGAGACGGTGAGCGCGGGCGCGAGGGCGATGCGCCTGGCGCTGACCGCCGGAGAACTCGTGCGGGTACAGGCCCGTCGCTGCAGGCGCGAGGCCGACCTGGTCGAGCAACTCGCGGACGCGCGCGCTCTGTTCGCTCCTCGTGCCGATCCGCTGCGCGACGAGCGGCTCCGGAGGATCGAGCTCACGCGCATGCGCGGGTCGAGGGAGGAGACGGGGCCTGGAACACGAGCTGGAGGTCTGCCCCGCCGGCGGGGAGCCGCGCCGCGGAGCGCAGGGAGGCTCACCGTCGAAGTGGATCTTCCCAGCGTCGGGCGACTCCAAGGCGACGATCAGGCGCGCGAGCGTGCTCCGCCGCACCCGACTCCCCGACGAGGCCGAGCGTCCCGCCCTCGTGACCTCCAGCGTGACGCCCGAGACCGCCTTCACGAGCCGTCCCGTCGCTGGAGCAGCCCCCTCTGATCGCGAACTCCTTGTGACGTCGACCAGCTTCAGGAGCGGGCCGGCGTCGGCGCCGACGGGCAGGTGGGCCCGGCGCGGGCGTCCTCCGCTGCCCCTGTCACGCATCGGTCGAGACGGACGCACGGTGCACCGGGAAGAAGCACGGGTAGCGGTGGCCGTCGTCGCCTTCGAGCTCCGGGCTCTCGTCGCGGCATCGCTGCCGCGCGTACCGGCCCCGAAGGGGGAAGCGGCACTCCGCGAAGCTCCGCGACAGGCTCGGCGGGCGCCCGGGATGCTGTAGAGGGTGCGGCGGCCCTCCCGGTGGAGCTCCGGACTCGACTCCAGCAGCGCCTGCGTGTAGGGGTGCCGCATCTCCCGGAAGAAGTCGTGCCGCGGAGGACGACGATCTCGCCCGCGTACATGACGAGGACGCGGTCGACGTGCTCGGCGATCACGCGCATGTCGTGGGTGATCAGCAGGACGCCCATGCCGAGCCGGTCTTGAGGTCTTCGAGCAGCGAGAGGATCTGATCCTGCACGGTGACGTCGAGCGCGGTGGTCGGCTCGTCCGCGATGGCACCTTGGGCTCGACGCCAGCGCGATCGCGATCACGTCACGCTGGCGCAGCCCGCCGAGAGGTGTGCGGGTACCCGGAGCCGTTCGGACGGCTTCGGCACACCGACGAGGTCGAGCATCTCGGCGGCGCGCGCCTCGGCCGCCCTCCGCGTCGCGTCCGGTGTAGTCGGACCGTCTCTGCGATCTGCTCGCCCACGGTCTTCGTGGGTTCAGCGATGTCATCGGGTCCTGGAAGATGATCCGAGCTCGTTGCCGCGGACATGGCGCATCTCCCGCTCGGAGAGCGCGGTCAGCTCCACTGTCCCGCGAGCCTGATGCTCCATCGGCGATCCTTCCTCCCGGCGGTAGCAGGCGCATGATCGACATGGCGACATCGATTGCCGCAGCCCGAATCCCCGACCAGCCCGACCGTCTACCCCGGAGCGACCGCGAGGGACACCCGTCGACGGGCGTCACGGTCGAGCTGCGCATCCGGATCTTCGTAGGCAGGCCCTCGATCTCAAGCACGCCCTCCCCGAGCCGCTCGGTCGCTCGCTGCCCTCTCTCAACCGACTCCCCTGTTCCCCACTTCCTTCGCGCCACCGCGCCTCGGCAGCGTCGCGCAGGCCGTCGCCGACGAAGTTGACGCGGTGACCGACAGGACGATGCTCGCCCCGGCCGGGACGATCAGCCACCAGTAGCCGTCGTAGATGTACTGGAGCCCGTGGAGAGCATCCCGCCCCAGCTCCGGCCGGAGGCGGATCCCGAGCCCGAGGAAGTCGAGGCCTGCGAGCAGCAGGATGGCGTCGGCCACGGGAAACGTCGTCGAGACGAGATCACGCCGAAGGCGTTCGGCAGCACGTGGCGGAGGATCGTCCGGAACTTGCCGAGCCGGCGAATCTTGCGGCGTCGACGTACTCGAGGCGGCCGAACGGGAGCGCCTCGCCCCGCACCAGCCGCGCGGTGCGGAACGAGGAAAGCAGCCCGATCACCAGCGTCAGGCTGACGCGCGAGGGGGTGACGATCGTCGCGACGACGATCACGACGAAGAGCTGCGGGATCACAGGAAACATCGACGGTCCGCATGATCAGCCCGTCGACCGCCCCCCGAGGAATCCGGAGATCGCGCCGACGAGGCTGCCGGCGCACGCCGCGAGAAAGGCCGCCGAGACGCAGACGATCAGGGAGGTCT
>CAVXLS010000007.1:0-59482 GCA_963762675.1 uncultured Thermoleophilia bacterium
GAGCAGCTCGCCGCCGCAGGCGTCAACGCCGAGGTGATCGACCCGCGCACGCTGGCGCCGCTCGACACGGCCGCGATCCTCGGCTCGGTCGCGAAGACGGGGCGCCTCGTCGTCGTCGACCAGGCGACCCGGCACGGCTCGGCCGCCGCGGTGATCGCCGCCGAGGTCGCCTCGCAGGGCTTCGGCTCGCTGAAGGCGCCGGTCGGGCTCGTCACCGCGCTCGACGCGACCGTGCCGTACAGCCAGCCGATGGAGGAGTACCTGATGCCGGACGAGACGAAGATCGTGGACGCCGTGCAGCAGGCCCTCGGGTCGGCGCCCGTCACGGCGTAGCGCAGTGAGCTCCGTGGAGCAGCTCGACGGCGCCCTCGGCCTCGAGCTGCTCCTTGGGATGTGGCGGATCCGCGTCTTCGAGGAGCGGGTCGGCGCGCTCACGCGGGCCGACGACGTGCACGGGCTGGTGCATCTGAGCGTCGGCCAGGAGGGCGTGGCGGTCGGGGTCTGCGGGCAGCTGCGGCCGGACGACCCCGTCTACTCCGGCCACCGCGCGCACGGACACGCGCTCGCGAAGGGCGCGTCGCCCGAGCGGGTGCTGGCGGAGCTGATGGGTCGCGACGGCGGTCTCTGCCGAGGGCTCGGAGGCTCGATGCACCTCGTGGACGTCGAGCACGGCTTCCTCGGTGCGACGGGCGTCGTCGGCGGCAACGTCCCGCTCGCGCTCGGAAGCGCGCTGGCGGCGCGACAGCTCGGCGACGACTCGGTCGCCGTCGTCTTCTTCGGCGACGGCGCGGTCCAGGGCGGGATCTTCGTCGAGTCGGTCAACCTCGCGACGCTCTGGCGGCTGCCGGTGATCCTCGTCTGCGAGAACAACGGCTTCGCCGAGTTCACCCCGCGCTCGGCCCACACGAACGTCGAGCGCGTGAGCGACGTCGTCGCCCCGTTCGGCCTCCAGCGCGAGACG
The DNA here is from genome assembly GCA_963762675.1 of uncultured Thermoleophilia bacterium. GTDB lineage: Bacteria > Actinomycetota > Thermoleophilia > Gaiellales > Gaiellaceae > Palsa-739. Next base: position 962 of record CAVXLS010000007.1, read on the forward strand.
GTCGACGGGAACGACGTCGTGGCGGTGCGCGAGGCGTTCGGACGCTTTCTCGCCGAGACCCGGGGCGGCGGCGGACCGGCGCTTCTGGAATGCCTCACGCACCGGCTGCGAGGTCACTACGAGGGCGACCCGCAGCACTACCGCACGGCGATCGCGGCGGAGGAGTGGCAGGAGCTCGACCCGATCCTGCGCCTGCAGCGCCGCGGCGCCGACGAGGGCTGGCTCGGCGAGGACGAGCCGGCGCGGCTCGAGCAGGCGGCGCGCGACGAGGTCGAGGCCGCGGAGCGATTCGCGCGCGCGAGCCCGTTCCCGTCCGTCACTGACGACCGCGCTCGTCTACGCCGGATGACCGAGACCACCTACCTAGGCGCGATCACGGCGACGCTCGCGGCGGCGATGCGCGCCGACCCGCGCGTGCTCGTGATCGGCGAGGACGTGGCCGAGGGAGGGCCGTGGGGCGCGACCGCCGGACTCGCCGAGGAGTTCGGGGCCGAGCGGGTCCGCAACACGCCGATCAGCGAGGCGGCGATCTGCGGGCATCGCGGTCGGAGCCGCGCAGTCGGGCCTGCGGCCGGTGGTCGAGATCATGTTCGTCGACTTCGTCACGCTCGCGCTCGACCAGCTCGTGAACCAGGCCGCGAAGGCGCACTTCATGTCCGGCGGGCAGCTGACGGTGCCGCTCGTGCTGCGGACGCAGGGCGGCGCGGGGCAGCGCGGCGGCGCGCAGCACTCGCAGAGCCTCGAGGCCTGGCTGACGCACGTGCCGGGGCTGAAGGTGGCGATGCCGAGCACCGCGGCCGACGCGGCGGGGCTGCTCGCGAGCGCGATCGCCGACCCGAACCCGGTCGTCGTGGTCGAGAACAAGACGCTCTACTTCCGCCGCGAGGAGGTCGCGGAGCCGCCCGCGCCGGTCCCGCTCGGCCGCGCGAGCGTCGTCCGCGCCGGGCGCGACGTCACGGTCGTGGCGCTCTCGCGGCTCGTCCACGAGTCGCTCGCCGCCGCCGAGGAGCTGGCGGCCGAGGGGATCGAGGTCGAGGTGATCGACCCGCGCACGCTCGTCCCGCTCGACCTGGAGACGATCGTCGACTCGGTGCGGCGGACGCACCGGCTCGTCGTCGCGCACGAGGCGGTCGCGCACGGCGGCTTCGGTGCCGAGATCGCGGCGCAGGTGCAGCACGCTGCCTTCGACGAGCTCGACGCGCCGGTCGAGCGCGTCGGCGCGCCGTTCGCGCCGATCCCGTTCAGCCCGCCGCTCGAGGACGCATACCTGCCGGACCGGGCCGACGTCGTGGCCGCGGTGCGGGCGACGCTGGGAGCCGCATGACCGCGGTCGCGGTGCTCGGGCTGGGCGAGGCGGGGGGCAGGCTCGCCGCCGACCTCGCTGCCGCGGGCGCGACGGTGCGCGGCTTCGACCCGGCGCCGCTCGAGGTGGCCGGGATCGAGCGCGCGCCCGACGCGACCTCTGCGGTCGCGGGCTGCGTGCTCGTGCTCTGCATCGCCTCGGCGGCGGCTGCGCGGCGGGCGGCCGAGGCGGCGCTGCCGCGGCTCGAGCCGGGCGCAGTCTACGCCGACCTGAACACGGCCGGGCCGGCGCTGAAGCGGGAGCTGGCGGGAATCGTCGGCGCCCGCTTCGCCGACGTGGCGCTGCTCGGGCCGGTGCCGGCGCGCGGGCTCGCGACACCGGCTATCGCCTCGGGTCCCGGCGCGCAGGCGTTCGCCGGCCTGATCGGGCCGCTCGGGATGCCGGTCGAGGTCGTCTCGGCCGAGCCCGGAGAGGCGGCGGCGATGAAGCTCCTCCGGTCGGTGTTCATGAAAGGCCTCGCCGCCGCGGTGCTCGAGAGCATGGCGGCGGCCGAGGCGGCCGGCCACGCCGACTGGCTCGAGGCGCAGCTCGCGGCCGTGATCGGCGCCGGACTGCTCGAGCGGTTCGTCGAGGGCAGCCGTCTTCACGCCGCCCGCCGCGTCGACGAGATGGACGCGGCCTGCGAGCTGCTCGTCTCGCTCGGCGTCGAGCCGCACGTCGCCTCGGCCAGCCGTGCGCTCCTGGTCAAGCTCGCGCAGCACGCCCCGGAATAGAGTGAGTGCGATGGCCAGCGAGGAGGTCACGCCGAGCGAGCGCGCCCGCGAGCTCGTCCGCGGCGGCTACGACCTGCACATCCACATCGCGCCGGACGTGCCGAACCGGCGGATCGACGACGTCACGCTCGCGCGCCGCTGCCTCGAGACCGGCCAGGCCGGCTTCGCGCTCAAGTCGCACTACACCTCGACCGCCGAGCGCGCGCAGGTCGTCTCCGGCGTCGTCCCGGGCGTGCGCGCGATCGGGACGCTGACGCTGAACCAGGCGGTCGGCGGCATGAACGCGATGGCGGTCGAGATCGCCGCCCGCGAGGGGGCGCGGATCGTCTGGATGCCGACGTTCGACTCGCCCGCCGAGCCGGCCGGCCGCACCGAGCCGAAGCCGGGCGACAAGGTGCCGATCTGGGCGAAGCTCCAGCACGAGCTGCGCGGGCTCGGGCTCGGCGTCGAGGCGGTCGAGGTCACGGACGCCGAGGGCGCGATCCTGCCGGAGACGCGCGACGTCCTGCGCACGATCGCACGGCACGGGCTCGTGCTCGCCACCGGGCATCTCGGCCGCGACGACGCGTTCGCCGTCGTCGACGCGGCGTTCGCAGAGGGCGTCGAGACCGTCGTCGTCACGCATCCCGAGTTCACGAGCCAGCGCTACTCGGTCGAGGACCAGGTCGCGCTCGCCGAGCGCGGCTGCATCTTCGACCGCTGCCTGAGCACGCCCTGGAGCGGCAAGGCCGACTGGGACTACGTGCTCGCGGGCATCCGCGCGGTCGGGCTCGAGCGCAACTACTTCTCGAGCGACTTCGGCAACCCCGACTACCCGCCGGTCGAGGACGGGCTCGCGCTCTGGGCCGACACCCTGCTCGAGGCGGGCTTCTCCGAGGACGAGGTGCACGCGATGATCGTCGAGAACTCGAAGCGGGTGGCCGGATGAGCCTGCCCCAGGCGGCCATGGCCCGGTGTCCGACGTGCCTGCGGAGCCTCTCCGTGCAGGACACGTCCCGGTGTCTGACACCGGGTTGGGGGGCGGTATGAGCCGCCGGATGCTCGTGATCGGGGCGCACAGCGCCGACTTCGTCTGGCGCGCGGGCGGCGCGATCGCGGTCACGACCGCGAACGGCGGCGTCGCGCGCGTGGTCGCGCTCTCGTACGGCGAGCGCGGCGAGTCCGGCGAGCTCTGGAAGCAGGAAGGCCAGACGATCGAGCACGTGAAGGAGATCCGCCACGGCGAGGCGGAGCGCGCGGCGGCCGCGCTCGGCGCCGACTTCGTCGCGCTCGACCTCGGCGACTACCCGCTCGAGATCGACAAGGACGCGCTGCTCCGGATCGCCGACGTGATCCGCGAGTTCAAGCCGGACGTCCTGCTCACCCACACCGACCGCGACCCGTTCAACCCCGACCACGCGGCCGCGTTCTTCGCGGTCGAGCGCGCGCGGGCGCTGGCGGCCGGCGCCGGCGTCGTCAGCGCGTTCGAGATCGTCGACCCGCCGGAGCTGCTGCTCTTCGAGCCGCACCAGCCGGAGCTGTGCAACTTCACGCCGACCACCTTCGTCGACATCACGCCGGCGATCGAGGCCAAGCGTACGGCGATGGCGGAGATGAAGGCGCAGGCGTACCTGCAGACCTACTACGACCAGCGCGCCGAGCAGCGCGGCAACCACGCCCGCCGCTCCTCCGGCAACAAGGAGATCCGCTACGCGGAGGCGTTCCAGCGCGTGACGCCGCAGGTGGTGAGCGCGCTCTGAGCGTCTACGCGGAGCTGGCGGAGCTGGGCAGCGCGACCGTGCACGAGGCAGCCGCCCGCTCCGAGGTCGTCGACTACCCGCTGATCCAGGTCATCCCCGGCTCGCGCGCCGCCGGCCCCGCCCGCACCGTGCGCTGCGGCGAGCGAGACAACCTGATGGTGCACGCCGCGATCGCCGAGGCGGAGCCGGGAGAGGTGCTCGTCCTGACGCTGCCCGAGCCGATGCCGCACGCGCTCGTCGGCGAGCTGCTCGCAACCCAGGCGAAGGGGCGCGGCGTCGCGGCGCTGCTCGTCGACGCAGGCGTCCGCGACGTCGAGGAGCTGCGCGAGCTCGGCCTGCCGGTCTGGGCGCGCTACGTCCGTATCACCGGCTGCGACAAGAAGGTGCCGGGGACGATCGGCGAGCCGGTCGAGGTCGGCGGCGCGACCATCCGCCAGGGCGACGTCGTCGTCCTCGACGCCGACGGCGCCGCGGTGATCCCGCAGGAGCGCGTCGACGAGGTGCTGGCCGCGGCCCGCGCCCGCGCCGAGAAGGAGCGCGTCAAGCGCGCGCAGCTCGAGGCGGGGCATCTCTCGTACGACCTCGACGGGCTGCGCGCGCTGGTGGAGCGATGACGGAGCTCATCCACGACGTCGCCCGGATCGGCCACGCGGAGCTGCTGACGCCGAAGCCGGAGGAGAGCCTGCGCTTCTTCGTCGACGTGCTCGGCATGGAGATCGAGGCGCGGGAAGGGCAGTCCGTCTACCTGCGCGGCTGGGGCGACTACCTGCGCTACTCGCTCGTCCTCACCGAGGCGCCGCAGGCCGGGCTCGGGCACATGGCGATGCGCACGTGGAGCCCGGAGGCGCTCGAGCGCCGCGTCGCCGGGATCGAGGCGACCGGGCTCGGCATCGGCTGGATCGACGGCGACGTCGGCCACGGCGCCGCCTTCCGCTTCCACGACCCGGACGGGCACGTCTTCGAGCTCTACTACGAGGCCGAGCGCTACCTCCCGCCCGAGCACCTGCGCCCGTCGTGGCGGAACCAACCGCAGCGCTACGTCGGCCGCGGCGCGGCCGTCAAGCGCCTCGACCACGTCAACCTGCTCGCCGCCGACGTCCGCGCCAGCCGCCTCTTCGCGCAGGAGCAGCTCGGCTACCGCCTCTACGAGCGGATCGAGCAGGACGACGGCAGCGAGACCGGCGCGTGGATGAGCCTCTCGATCGCGGCGCACGAGCTGATCTACGTCGCCGACCACTACGGTGCCCGCGGGCGGCTCCACCACCTCGCCTTCTGGGTCGACACGCGCGAGGAGTGCCTGCGCGCCGCGGACATCTTCGTCGACTCGGGAGTGCCGATCGAGGCGGCGCCGTCGAAGCACGGCGTCGCACAGGGCTTCTTCCTCTACGGCTACGAGCCGGGCGGCAACCGGGTCGAGGTGACGACCGGCGGCTACTTCGTCTACGACCCCGACTTCGAGCCGATCACGTGGACGGCAGAGGAGCGGGCCCGTGGACAGTTCTGGGGCGTGCAGACGATCGAGAGCTTCCACACGTACGGAACGCCCGACGTCACGCCCTCCCGGTAGCGTTCTCGCGCACCCTCTGCATGCAATAGCGGCGGATGTCGCCCCGATCCGGCCTGATCGGGCCGCGATTGCATGCAATGGCCCGACCGTTGTATGCTCGGCCGATGCCGCGCGCCAGGCCGTCCACCGTCAAGGCATCGAAGCGGTCGCAGACGACGAAGGCGACGCTGGGCGTGCGCGAGCTGGTGCTCGAGGGCGAGCTGACCCCCGGCGAGCGCGTTCCGGAGGTGGCCCTCGCCGAGCGGCTCGGCGTCTCGCGGACGCCGCTGCGGATCGCGCTCGCGACGCTGGCGCACGAGGGGCTGCTCGAGCCGCTCCGAGGCGGCGGCTTCGTCGTCCGCTCCTTCACGCTCGCAGACATCGCCGACGCGATCGAGCTGCGCGGCGTGCTCGAGGGCACTGCGGCGAGGATGGCGGCGGAGCGGCTCCAGTCGCCCGCCGAGCTCGCGACGATCGTCGAGATCACCAAGCGGCTGGACGACGTGGTCGAGAACGTCTCGCCCGAGTCGATCGTCCACTACGTCGAGCTGAACGACTCCTACCACGAGCAGCTCGTCGAGCTCGCCAAGAGCCCGAACCTCGCCCGCGCGATCGCGCACGTCGTCGTGCTCCCCTTCGCCTCGCCCGGCGCGCTGCTCGAGTCGCAGGCGGTGCTGCCGCGCTCCCGCGAGATCCTCGTCGTCGCCCAGCACCAGCACCGCGTGCTGGTGGACGCGATCCGCGCCGGCCACGGCACGCGCGCGGAGGAGATCGGGCGCGAGCACGCTCGCCTCGCCCAGCTCAACCTCGACCTCGTGCTCGAGGACCACGACGTGCTCTCGCAACTGCAGGGCGCGCCGCTGTTGCGAAGAGTCGTCTGACGTCCTGATCGACGTTCGAAGGAGGCTGGTTGGTATGAGTCAGCGGAGCCTGGAAGATGCGATCGCGGCGGCCGGAAGCCCCGTCGCGCTGGCGCGGAACTCGCAGATCGGCCCGTACGTCTACCCCGCCGTTCCCGCCGAGTTCACGAACTGGCGCGAGGAGCAGGTCGCGTGGCGAGAGACGTGCGCCCTCTTCGACCAGACCCATCACATGACGGATCTCTACATCTCGGGGCCGGACACGATCCGGCTGCTCTCCGACCTCGGGATCAACACCTTCGCGAACGCGGCCGTGAACAAGGCGAAGCAGTTCGTCGCCTGCAACCACGACGGCTACGTGATCGGCGACGCGATCCTCTTCTTCCTCGACGAGAACCGCGTCTCGCTCGTCGGCCGGCCGTCGGCGCACAACTGGGTCGCCTACCACGCCGAGACCGGCGACTACGACGTCGAGCTCGAGCGGGACGAGCGCACGGCCGCCAACCCGACCGGGCGGCGGAAGATCTACCGCTACCAGGTACAGGGCCCGACCGCGCTCGAGGTGCTGCAGAAGGCGACCGGCGGTCCGCTCCCGGAGATCAAGTTCTTCAACATGGGCGAGCTCACGATCGCGGGACACACGGTCCGGGCGCTCCACCACGGCATGTCGGGCGCACCCGGGCTGGAGCTGTTCGGCCCGTGGGAGGAGCGGGACGAGGTAAAGGCGGCGATCGTCGAGGCCGGAGGCGAGTTCGGCCTCCGCCAGGTCGGCTCCCGCGTCTACGCGACGAACACGCTCGAGTCCGGCTGGATCCCCTGCCCGCTGCCTGCCGTCTTCACCGGCGACGAGATGAAGGCCTACCGCGAGTGGCTGCCGGCCAACGGCTACGAGGCGACCGGCTCGCTGGGCGGCAGCCTCTACTCGGACTCGATCGAGGACTACTACCTGACCCCGTGGGACCTCGGCTACGGGTCGTTCATCCGCTACGACCACGACTTCGTCGGGCGCGAGGCGCTGGAGGCGATGGGGGAGCCGACGCGGCGCAAGGTGACGCTCGCCTGGAACGGCGAGGACGTCGCACGCGCGATCGGCACGCTGTTCGCGAAGGGCGACGCGGTCAAGTACATCGACATCCCGCTCTCGAACTACTCCACGTGGCCGAACGACCGCGTCATGGTCGACGACCATCTCGTCGGCGTCTCGACCTTCTCCGGCTACAGCTACAACGAGCGCTCGTACCTCTCGCTGGCGATCGTCGACTCCGACGTCGAGATCGGCAACGAGGTGACGCTCGTCTGGGGCGAGGAGGGCGGCGGCTCGGCGAAGCCCGTGGTGGAGCCGCACGTGCAGGGCGAGATCCGGGCGATCGTCAGCCCGTGCCCGTACTCCGAGGTCGCACGCACCTCGTACGCCGAGGGCTGGCGCACCGGGGCCGCCGTCTAGCGTGGGGTCCCCCCACCGGCCCTCTCCTTCTCCGCAGCGCGTGGCGGACCGCGCTCGCGCTCCGGCGAGAGCACGGTCCGGGCGTCACGAGCCGATGGGTCGAGAAATGCGTGATAGCCCCACGACAGCCACGCTTCGCCAGCAGTTCGCACGAACGGGCTCCTTTGTCGTCGCGGCGGAGCTCGTGACGAGCCGCGGCCTGATCACGGCGGCGAGCGGCCGCGGCGTGCTGGAGACGGCGCGCGAGCTGGCCGACGACCCCCGGATCGACGTGCTCTCGATCACCGACAACCCGGGCGGGCACGCGATGCTCGCGCCCGACACGCTCGGCACGGACCTCGTGGCGCGCGGCCAGGAGGTGATCATCCACCTCTCCTGCAAGGACTGGAACCGCAACGCGCTCGAGAGCCGGGGTTGGAAGCTCAGCTCGGAGGGCTTCCACAACGTGCTCGCACTCTCCGGCGACTACCCGGTGACGGGCCACCAGGGGCTCGCGGCGCCCGTGTTCGACGTCGACTCGGTCGGGCTTCTCAGCCTCTTCGCCGCGATGAACGAAGGTCTGCCCGACGAGCGCAGGCCGGAGGAGCGGCTCGACCGCACCGACTTCTTCCTCGGCTGCGTGGTCACGAACCACAAGCGGCACGAGCGCGAGGTGATGCCGCAGTACTTCAAGCTGCGGAAGAAGGTCGAGGCCGGCGCCCGCTTCGTCATCAACCAGATCGGCTGGAACGCGCGCAAGGACGACGAGCTCCTGCGCTGGATCAGGCGGGAGGGCCTCTCGGTCCGAGTCGTGGCGAACGTCTACCTGCTCTCGCGCGGAGCTGCGCGTGCGTTCCATCAGGGCAAGATCCCGGGCGTCGTCGTGACGGACGAGCTCCTGGCCGTGGTCGAGCGGCATGCAGCCGGCGAGGACAAGGGCCGAAGCTTCTTCGTCGACCTGGCCGCGAAGCACGTCGCGGTGGCGCGCGGCCTCGGCTTCGACGGCGTCTACCTCGGCGGACACATGCCCGCCGCAACCTTCGGGGAGATCCTCGACCGTGCCGCCTCCTACGGCGCAGACGACTGGCGAGGCCTCGCCCCCGAGCTCGACTTCGGCTTCGGCGACGAGTTCTACTTCTTCGAGCGGGACCCCGACACCGGGCTCTCGTCCGATCGCGTCGACCCCGGCTACCTCGAGTCGAAGCGGCGGCGACGCACCGAGCTCCGCGTGCCGCTCCGCTACCGCGTCAGCCGTCGCATGCACGAGGCGGTCTTCGACCGCGACGCGCCGCTTCACGCCGCGGGGCGTGCGCTCTACGGCACCGTCTCGCACGCGCCGCGCCCCGTGGAGAAGACGCTGCACCTCCTCGAGCAGGCGATGAAGGTGCCGCTCTTCGGCTGCCGCGACTGCGGCGATTGCTCGCTCCCCGACATCGCGTACGTCTGCCCGGAGTCCGCCTGCGCGAAGAACCAGCGGAACGGCCCCTGCGGCGGCACCCGCGACGGCCTGTGCGAGGTCTACGACTCAGAGTGCATCTGGTCACAGGCCTACGAGCGGCTGAAGGCATACGGCGAGGAGGAGACGCTCCTCGTCCGCCCTGTCGTGTTCAGGGACAACGCCCTGGCCGGGACGAGCGCGTGGGCTAATGCCTTCCTCGGTCGGGATCACACCGCACGCGCGGGGGAGCGATGAGGCGCCGGACCGTCGTCCGAGGTCGAGCCGGCGAAGCTGCGCATGCCGCGGCATCGCCTCGTCTTGTCGCCGCGCAGGCCCGCCCTATAGGGTCGTTTTGATGAGCATCCTCGGAACCCGCGTCCTCCGGAAGGAGGACCCTCGCTTTCTCCTCGGCAAGGGACGGTACGTCGAGAACCTGCCGCTCGAGGGCGCGCTCAGCGTCACGTTCGTGCGCTCGCCGTTCGCCCACGCCCGTGTGAGCGGCATCGACACGGCGGCCGCCGTCGCGCTGCCGAGCGTCCAGGTGCTGACCGGCGCCGACGTCGACCTCGCCCCGATGCCGCCGCCGCCTCTGCCCGGTCTGGAGATGGGCATGACGCGGCCGATCGTCGCCACCGACGTCGTCCGCTTCGTCGGCGAGATCGTGGCGATCGTGCTCAGCGAGGATCGGGCATCGGGAGCCGACGCCGCGGAGCTCGTGGCGGTCGACTACGAGCCGCTACCGGTCGCCGTCACGCCGCAGGACGCGGCGCGCGACGAGGTGCTGCTCTTCCCGGAGGTCGGAACGAACGTCGCTGCCCGCGCCGGCGCGCCCCAGCGCGACGAGAGCCTGTTCGACGACTGCGAGGTCGTCGTCTCGGGCACCCATCGGAGCCCGCGGATGGCGGGGTGCCCGCTCGAGCCACGCTCGGCGACCGCCCAGGTCGGTGCGGACGGCCGGATCACGGTCTTCCTGCAGTCGCAGGCTCCGCACCGGGACGTGTTCATCCTCGCCGGGACGTTGGGGGTCGACCCGGCGCAGGTGCACCTCGTCAGCCCGGACATCGGCGGAGCGTTCGGCGTGAAGTTCCTCGGGCCCGAGGAGATCCTGCTCGCGTGGCTCGCGCGCCGGCTCGGCACGCCCGTCCGCTGGACGGAGACGCGCAGCGAGAGCATGGTCTCGCTCCCCCACGGCCGCGCCCAGGAGGTCGAGTTCACGATCGGCGGCCGGCGCGACGGAACGGTGCTCGCCTACCGCCTCGACATCCTCCAGGACGGCGGCGCGTACCCCATGCTCGGCTCCTTCCTGCCGAACTTCACGGGTCTCCTCTCGAGCGGGGTCTATGCGATCCCGCGGGTCGAGTTCAGCGGCCGCTCGGTGGTCACGAACACGACGCCGATCTCGAGCTTCCGCGGCGCCGGCCGTCCGGAGGCCTCGCAGGCGCTGGAGCGCGCGCTCGACCTGTTCGCCGGGGAGATCGGCATGGACCCCGCCGAGGCGAGACGCAGGAACTTCATCCCGAAGGACGCGTTCCCCTACACGACGGCGACCGGCGCGACCTACGACTCGGGCGACTACGAGGGTGCGCTCGACCTCGCCCTACGGGCGGTCGGCTACGGCGAGGTGCGGGACGAGCAGCGCCGTCGCCGCGAGCAGGGCGCCGTGAGGCAGCTCGGCATCGGCATCGGCGCCTACACGGAGATCACGAACCCCGTGGCCGAGACGGAGTTCGGCGAGGTCGAGATCACGTCGGAGGGCAGCGCGATCGTCCGTTCGGGCTCGCTGTCGACCGGCCATGGTCACGAGACGACGTTCGCGATGATCGCCGCGGCGCGGCTCGGGCTTCCCGTCGACAGGGTGGCGGTCGTCCAGGGCGACACCGACGAGGTCGCGAAGGGCACGGGCACCTACGGGTCGAAGTCGACGCAGATCGGCGGTGCCGCCGCCGCGCTGGCGGCCGAGCAGGTCGTCGAGCAGGCCAAGAGCCTCGTCGCCGACTACCTCGAGGCGAGCGCGGCCGACATCGTGCTCGACGAGGCAGCCGGACGCCTGCACGTGGCCGGCGCGCCGACCCGGGGGCTGTCGTGGTCGGAGCTGGCCGCGCGCGCCTCCTCCGACGGCCGGCTCGAGGAGCTGAAGGCCGACCGCGAGTTCCAGGCGGGACCGACGTTCCCGTTCGGCGTCCACGTCGCCGTGGTCGAGGTGGACACGGAGACGGGACAGGTCGAGCTGCAGCGCCTCGTCGCCGTCGACGACGCCGGCACGCTCGTCAACCCGCTCGTCGTCCAGGGCCAGGTCCACGGCGGCGTCGCGACCGGCGTCGCGCAAGCGCTCTACGAGGACTACGTCTACGACGACGACGGCACGCCTCTGACCAGCACGTTCCTCAGCTACGCGTTCCCCTCTGCCGCCGACCTCCCGTCGTGGGAGGCGGTGGAGATGGAGACGCCCACTCCGGCGAATGCGCTCGGCGCGAAGGGGGTCGGCGAGTCGGGGACGATCGGCGCCACGCCGGCCGTCCACAATGCCGTCGTCGACGCGCTCGCGCCGTACGGCGTCCGTCATGTCGATCTGCCCGCCAACGGCGAGAACGTCTGGCGCGCGCTCCGGGAGGCGAAGGCTTGACGAAGATCACGGTCACCGTCAACGGCTCACGAGTCGAGCAGGACGTCGAGCCACGGCAGCTGCTCGCCTACTTCCTGCGTGACGGGCTCGGGCTGAAGGGGACGAACGTCGGTTGCGACACGTCCTCCTGCGGCGCCTGCACGGTGCTGGTCGACGGCGAGTCGGTCAAGTCGTGCACGGTGTTCGCCGTACAGGTGGACGGTTGCGAGGTGACGACGATCGAGGGCCTCGCCGCGGGCGACGAGCTGCACCCGGTGCAGCAGGCCTTCCACGAGCAGCACGCGCTGCAGTGCGGCTTCTGCACGCCGGGGTTCGTCATGGCGACGGTCTCGCTCCTGCGGGAGAACCCGAACCCTTCCGAGGAGGAGATCCGCGAAGGGCTCGAGGGCAACCTCTGCCGCTGCACCGGCTACCACAACATCGTCCAGGCGGTGCAGGCCGCAGCGAGGGCCGGCACGTGATCCCGGCCGGCTTCGAGTACCGCCGCGCCGGCTCGATCGCCGAGGCGGTCGAGCTGCTCGGCGGGACCGAGGACGCGAAGCTCCTCGCCGGTGGACACTCGCTGATCCCGCTTCTGCGCGTCCGCTTCACGCGGCCCTCGCTCCTCGTCGACATCGGCAGGCTCGACGACCTGCGCTACGTCCGCGAGGACGGAGATCGGATCGCGATCGGCGCCCTCACGCGCCACGCGGAGCTCGCGGGCGACGCGCTGCTGGCCGAGCGGTGCGCGATCATCTCCCGGGCGGCCGCTCGCATCGGCGACCCGCAGGTGCGCCATCGCGGCACGATCGGCGGGTCGGTCGCGCACGGCGACCCCGCGTCCGATCTCGGCACCGTCCTGCTGACGCTCGACGCCGACCTGGTCGCGGAGGGCCCGGACGGCCGACTGACGATCCCGGCCACGGAGTTCTTCGCCGGCACGTTCATGACCGCCCTCGGACCGCACGACGTGCTGACCGAGATCCGCGTGCCCGCAGTGGACGCGGGCGTGTATCTGAAGCTCGTCCGGCGGGCGCAGGACTGGGCGACGGTCGGAGTCGCCGCCGCGCGCGTCGACGGCCGCGTGCAGGTAGGGCTGACGAGCATGGGGGCGACGCCGCTGCGCGCACGAGGCGTCGAGGCGGCGGTCGCCGGTGGCGCGTCGCCCGCCGACGCTGCGTCGCGCGCGGGCGAGGGCACCTCGCCCCCGAGCGATGTGAGTGGAAGCTCCGAGTACCGTGCCCACCTGGCGCAGGTGCTCGTGCGGCGGGCCCTCGAGCAGCTCTAGCGAGGCGGGGCTCTCGTCGCGTCCGTGCCTCCCCGCGTCAGCTACCTCGTCGGCCGGCTCGACCGGATGCTCCGGCGGCGGCTGGCGGAGGCGCTCGAGCCGCACGGTCTGACGCTGCCGGAGTACACGGCGCTCTCGGTTCTCCACGGGCGGAGCGGCCTCTCGAATGCCCAGCTCGCCCGGCGCTCGCTGATCACGCCCCAGGCGACGAACGAGGTGCTGGCCCGGCTCGAGGCGCGGAAGCTCGTGCGGCGGCGGGCGGACCCCTCGCACGGACGGATACGTCCGGCCTGGCTCACGTCCACCGGCACTCGGCTTCTGGCCCGCGCCGACCGGGCCGTCGACGCGGTCGAGCGGGAGATGCTCGGCGATCTCTCCGCGGCGGATCGGCGGCGCCTGTCCGAGCTTCTCGCAACGGCCTTGCACCGCTTCGGCGGCCGCGCCATATAGTCTCAGGAACCCTGAGATTCAGGAGCAGCGAAGGAGCGTCGTCGTGCCGCTCGACCCACTGCTGAGCGAGCCGGAGATCGCAGGAAGACCCGAGGGCGTTCGTCCGCGAAGTGGTCGCTGCGTTCCGACTGGTAGCGTCGCCGCCATCGCCACCGCAGTCGACAGAGAACGGACCTCGCCGTGAGCTCGCACGACCTCGCGTCGCTGCGCACCGAGATCACCGCTCTCGACCGGGGTGTGCTCGACGCGCTCAACCGCCGGCTGGAGCTCGTCTCGCTCGTGCGTGGCCACAAGGATCTGGCCGGTGCGAGGTGGATCGACGCCGAGCGGGAGGCCGAGCTTCTCCGCGGGCTCGCGGCCGAGAACCGGGGCCCGCTCTCGGACCGCGCCGTGACGGCGATCTTCACCGCCGTGCTCGACGTGATGAAGCAGGAGATCGCGGCGGCTCGCCCACCCCGCGCCACTGCGACAACGGCACGCACCGCCGCGGGGATCGAACGGCTCGCGATCGTCGGCACCGGCCTCGTCGGCACGTCCGTCGCCCTCGCCGCACGCCGCGCGGGGGTCGCGTGCACCGGATTCGACGTCGACCCCCGCGTCCTCGCGGAGGCCTCGGCGCTCGGCGCCGTCACGACCGCGGCGTCGCCGGCAGAAGCCCTCGCCGGCGCCGAGCTCGTCGTCGTGGCCGTGCCGGTCGGCTCCGCTGCCGAGGTCGTGCGCGAGGCGCTGGCGACCGCAGGGCCGGAGGCCGCGGTCACCGACGTCTCGTCGACGAAACGGAGCCTCGCCGCGATCGAGGATCCCCGCTTCGTTCCCGGCCATCCCGTCGCGGGCGGCGCGACCGGTGGGCCGCGACGCGCGAGCGCCGATCTCTTCGACGGAGCGACCTGGTTCCTCACGCCGACGCCCACGACAGATCCGGACAGCCTCGCGCGCGTGGAGCGCTTCGCCGAGGCCCTCGGCGCCACCACGGTGCGGACGGATGCGGCCGCGCACGACCGCCTGCTCGCACTGACGAGCCATCTCCCCCATGCGCTCGCGAACCTGCTCATGCTCCGCGTCGCCGAGGCGGCGGCCTCGGACGATGCACCGCTCGCCCATGCCGGCGCCTCTCTACGTGAGATGACCCGGGTCGCCGGCGCCAACCCGGCCGTCTGGGCGGACATCTTCCTCGAGAATGCCGACGAGATCGCGACCGCGCTCGACGGCTTCCGCGAGGCGGCCGGCGTGCTCGAGCGCGCACTTCGCGGCGGCGACCGGGCCGCGGTCGAGTCCTCGATCGACGCCGCGGCCGAGGCGCGTGAGCGGATGCTCGCCTTCGCCTACCGCACCGAGGCGGCACAGCTGAACCGGATCCGCGTCCGCGTCCCCGACCGGCCCGGCGTGCTCGCCCGCATCACCCAGCTCCTCGGCGCAGCGGCGATCAACATCGAGGACTTCGAGCTGCGCCATGTCTCGCCGGAGTACGGCGGCGTGCTCGTCATACTCGTCGCCGGCGCCGACAACGCCGAGCTGGCGCGCTCTCTCCTCCGCCGCGAGGGCTACTCCGCCGCCTAGGAGCGTGGGGGAACCCCTGGTTCCCCCACGTGCCCCCTCCTCCACGTGTGGGGCGAGGAGATTCGCACTCAGCGCTCCGGGGAGAGCGCGGTCTCCCCTGCGCGCGCGACCGTGGGTTGCCCCCAGAAAGACGCAGGGCGAAGCAAGGCGCTGCGCCGGCGGTGGCGCCCTGCGGGCGTCCCCGCCGACGTGGATCCGCCTACGGCCAACGTCGCTGACGCATCTGGTTAGCCTCCGGCTTTCCAGGCTGGTGGCAAGAGAAGGTTTACCCCTCTCGGTATCCGCAGCCGTCCGTCGCGCGGAGGGGAGACCGCGCTCTCCCCGCAGCGCACACAGACAGTCTCCTCGGCGAGCGGAGAAGAAGGGGGCCCGTGGGGGAAACATGGTTTCCCCCGTGCTAGCGGAGGGGAGACCGCGCTCTCCCCGCAGCGCACACAACGATCCTCCTCGGCGGGCGGTGGAAGAAGGGGGTCCGTGGGGGAAACATGGTTTCCCCCACGTGTCTACGCGAGCAGTTCGTCCTTGCGCTGCTCGCCACCCGTGAGCAGGTCGGAGCCTCTCTCGCGGCCACCTTCGAGCAGGTCGTCGCCGCGCTGCTCGCCGCCGGCGAGGAACTCCTCGCCGCTGTCCTCCCCGCCAAGCAGCAGGTCGGCGCCGCGCCCGCGGCCGCCCTCCAGCAGATCCGGTGCGATCGTGGACATGTCAGCCTCCTTTCGGCTGTCCACAGAGAGCTTCGACCCGTTCCCGCCGGCGCCCATCCGCGCCTGCCCCGATCGCGCTAGGTCGTGGTCACCGCGGCAAGCCCGGCCTCGGCCTCCGCTATGCAGCGGTCGAGCTCGGCTAAGGCCTCCGTCCACGTGCTCGGATCGCGGAGGTCGACGCCCATCGGCTCGAGCAGCTCCTGCGGTGACCGCGAGCCGCCCGCCGCGAGGAACTCGAGGTAGGCCGGCGTGAACGCGGCCGGGTCGACCCGGTAGCGGCCGAACAGCGCGAACGCCATCAGCTGGGCGAACACGTACGCATAGGTGTAGAAGCGAACGTGGATGAAGTGCGGGATGTACGACCAGCCGAAGCGGTACCCCTCGGGTAGCACGAGCGTGGCGCCGTAGTAGCGCTCGTTCTCGTCCACCCAGAGCTCGGCGAGCCGGTCGCTCGTCAGCGCCTTCCCCTCGCTCCGGAGCGCGTACACCCGTTGCTCGAACCGCGCGAGCACCGTCTGGCGGAAGATGGCCGCCATCGCGTCCTCCGCGCGATCTGCGAGCAGCCCCGCGCGCGTCGACGGATCCTCCTCCTGCTCGATGAGTCGCTCGACCGCGAGCAGCTGCGTGAACGTCGACGGGATCTCGGCCACTGCGAGCCCGACGTGACTCGAACGGTACGTCTGCCGCTCGAGCGTGAGCGCCGCGTGCGTCGCATGCCCGAACTCGTGCGCGAGGACGACCACGTCGCGCAGCTTGTCGGTGAAGTTCAGGAGGACGTACGGGAGCACCGACCGGGACACCGGGTTGCAGTAGGCGCCTCCGGCCTTCCCCGGGCGGGGCTCGGCGTCGACGTGGCCTCGCTCGAGGCAGGTCCGGAACACCTCCGCGAGGCGGGGCTCGAAGCCGTCCAGCGACTCGTCGACGATCGACACCGCCTCCACCCACTCCACCGTGCGCGCCTTGCCGACGGGGGCGTGCTGGTCGGCGAGCTCGAGCTTCTCGATGCCGAGCGCCCTCGCCTTCCGCTCGAACCAGCGGCGACCGAGCCGATAGTGCTCCTCGACCGCCGCCATCATCGTCTCGACGACGGTGCCGTCGAGCTCGTTGCGGAGGTTGGTCGGCAGCATCGGGTCGGCGACCCCGCGCAGGCGGTCGACGGCGAGCCGGTCGCCGACGAGAGCGTCGTAACAGGCCGCGAGCACGTCGGCGCGCGTCGCGAGCCCGGCGTAGAGCGCCTCCACGGACGTGAGCCTCAGGGTGCGCTCCGGCGAGTGCATGTAGGAGAGCAGCCGGTCGACCGTGTGGGGCTCCGGCCCCTCCCCCGCGTCGAAGTCGATGGCCAGCGTGGCGAGCTGGCGCCCGTGCAGCGATTCCCAGGCCGAGACGACCGGCCTGCGCGCGTTCAGCGTCTGCTCCTCGGACTCGCCGAGCACGTAGGGCTTCTCCTCTCGCGCGACGCGAAGCCTGTGCGCGTACGGCGCGAGCTCGGGCGCGTCGAGCAGCGACTCGGCGTCGGGGTCGGCGAGCTCGAGCCACTCCAGCTCCACGAAGAGGAGCAGGTTCTCGACCTCCGCCGCGCGGTCGCGGGCGAGCGTCGCGAGGTCATTCGTCTCCGGATCGGTCGCTTCGGTGTGTTCGCGCGCGCGAGCGTAGAAGTGGACGCGGGCGAGGTGCTCGCGCAGCTCGTCGAGCTCCTCGAGGAGCGCGAGCAGGCCTGCAGCCGACGAGGAGCCCACGGTGCCGTGATGGCGCCCGGCGAAGGCCCGCGCCTGCTCGAGCAGCTCGTCCCACTCGAGGCGAGCTGCATCTGCGTCCGGCGCGAGGTCGGCCAGATCCCAGCGGACGCCCGAGGCGCTCAGAACCGTCGAAGCCACAGGCGCACAGTAGCGAGACGATCGGTCCCGGATCGCCCCCACAAATGCCGAGTCCCCACAGACCCGAGGGCCCGCAGGGACTTGGCAGACGCCAATCTCCCAGATCGGCTCGCGCGAGTCAAGGGGGATCCGCCATACTGGGGTCTCGCCCGTGTCCGTGCAGCAGCCATCGGTGCCGGAAGGCACATCCGCGCCGCAGAGACAGGCCGACAGCTCGCTTCGTCGCCTGCGCTGGCTCTTCTGGGGAGTCGCGCTGCTCGTCGGGATCGCCGCGGGCGTGCTGATCGGCGTCGTGCGGTCCAGCCGGCAGACGGCGATTCCGACCACGGTCGCGCCGGCAGGCGCCGACGCGACCTGGGCGGCCGGGACGAAGCCGGCGCCGGACTTCCGGCTCACCGACCAGGCCGGGAAGCCCGTGTCGCTCGCCCGCTTCCACGGCAGGCCCGTGATCCTCACCTTCATCGACCCGCTCTGCCGGAACCTCTGCCCGACCGAGGCGAAGATCCTCCAGCGGGTCGAAGCCGACTTCCCGGCAGCCCGGCGACCGGCGATCGTCGCCGTGAGCGTCAACCAGTGGGGCAACGCGCGCAGGAACCTCCTCGTGGACATGAGGAAGTGGAAGCTGAAGCTCGACTGGCACTGGGCTGTCGGACCGCCGGCGAAGCTGCGCGCGGTCTGGGCCGCCTACCAGATCGCGGTCCAGGACTCTCCGAAGACGGTGGCCGGGGTCACCGTCCACAACATCAGCCATACCGAGGGAGCCTTCCTGATCGACCCGCGCGGAGACCAGCGCGCGCTGTACCTGTACCCGTTCCGGGCGCCGGACGTGGCCCGAACGGTCCGGCAGCTCGCCGGTGCGTAAGGCGCGGGAAAAAGCCGGGCTTGCCCCGTGGACCCCCTTCTTCTGCGCCGCGCGTGGCGGATCGCCCTTGCGCTGCGGCGAGAGCGCGGTCTCGCCTCCGCGCGCGAACGTTCGCGTCTCGGCCGGCGAAGACCCTCCACGACGCGCAACGTACATGGGGTCGGGGAGGGCCGTCGTCGCGCTCGTCGTCGCACTGGTCGTCGCGGGTCTGCTACCGGCCCGCGCCTCTGCGCACGCCGGGCTGATCGCGCCCGCTGCGACGAGCTACCTCGCGCGGATCTCGTCGGTTCCCTCGGGCCTGGAGGCGAAGGTCGTGGACGGGGACCAGCGACTCTGGCTCCGCGCCGCGCCCCAGGTCACCGTCGTCGTGCTCGGCCTCCGCAACGAGCCCTACCTACGCTTCTCGCGGCGCGGCGTCGAGGTGAATACGAGCTCGGAGACCTACTACCTGAACCGCACGCGTCCGCAGACTCCCCCCGCGGGCCTCGGCCCGAGGACGCCGCCGGCCTGGAAGCGGGTCACCGGCAGCCACTCCACCTCGTGGCACGAGGACCGGCTGCACGCGCTGGCCCTCGCGTCGCACTCCGGCGGGAACGCGTACGTCGGCCGCTGGCTCGTCCCGCTCGTCGTGGACGGGAAACGGACCGCGATCGCGGGTGGGCTCTGGCATTCCTCCCGACCGTCGCTCCTCTGGTTCTGGCCGCTGGTGCTCGTGCTCGCGTCCGTCCCGGCACTGCTGCGCCTCGGCGAGGCACGCTGGGACGCGGCCGCAGGCCGCATCTTCGCCGCCCTCGCCCTCGGCTCCGCGACGGCGGCCCGGCTCGGCCGGGAGCTGTACGGCCGGCCGGCGGTCTCGACGGGACAGCTCGTCCTCGTCGGTGTGACGTGCACGGTCGCGGCCGCGCTCGCGGCGCTCTTCCTCACCCGCGACTGGCAGACGCTCGCCGGAGTGGCGATCGGGATCGCCGCCCTCTACCAGGGGCTCGCGCTCGTCGGCACGCTGCGGAACGGCTACGTGCTCGCCGCCCTGCCGGCCTGGGCGGAGCGGACGGCGACGGTCGTCTCTCTCGCCGCGGGCGCCGCGCTCCTGCTCGTGGAGATCGCGCTTCCGGCCCGGGCTGCGCAGCCCGGGCGGCAGGTCGCCGTCAGTCGCCGACCTGCCCGGCGCGACGCCGGATGAGAAGGCGGAGCGCGCCGCCGAGCAGGACGGCGACGAGCACGGCGACGACGATCACCACGCGGTCGTGCGAGTTCTGCTGGGTCGGTGTCGGCCCCTTCGCCGTCGTCGAGGTCTGGACTCCCTCGGCGGCCGCCAGCCGCTGTACGGCGATCGTCGCGGCAGCCGCGAGGCTTCCCGGGGTCCCACCGATGGGAATCCTGGCGAGCAGCGCATAGGCGGCCTTCGTGTCGTGCTTCGCATGGTTGAAGCCGAAGCCGCTCGGCATCACGATCAGCAGTCGACCCTTGAAGTAGTACGAGAGCTCCTCGCCGAGAAAGCGCGCGTACGTCCGTGGCTTGCGCCAGAGGACGGTCACGGCGCCGAGGTCGTAGTCGCTCCAGATCAGGGCGACCTTGATCTTGAAGCCCTGCTTGTTCGCCGACTGGACCGCGGCGAGCAGCTTCCGCTGCTCGACCTGTGGGATCTTCGCGTCGTAGGGGAAGAACACCTTCTGCGCGATCAGGTAGTCGCTCGCGGGGTCGCCGTCGGCTCGCGCCGGCTGCGCCGTCAGGGCCAGCAGGACCACGAGCGACACGGCGACGGCGAGCAGCGCTCTCATCGACCGCGGTCGAGGACGAGCGTGACCGTGGAGCCTCCCGATACCGTGGGACGATGCGACACCTCGCGTGCTGCGGGGCGGCGGCGGCCGCAGTCGGCGGACTCGCGCCTTCGCCCGTCGGCGAGGGGCCGCGCTACCGCCCGCCGGCACACGGTCCGCGAGCGATGTCGCCCGCCTGCCGGCCGGAGCCGCTGCGGTCCGGGGCGCGCGTCCACGTGGAGCTGTTCGCCGGCCGGCGCGTGGTGATCGTGCCCGCCGGCATCGGCCTCGGGCAGCCGCGGCTGCGACTCGGCCGCGTCGTCTCCGCCGCCTGCCGCGCGAGGCTGTGGACACTCGATCCCGCCGGCGTCGTCCGCTACCAGGCGCCGGAGACGCTCGGCCGGCTCTTCGCGGTCTGGCGCCAGCCGCTCGGACCGGCCCGGCTCGCGTCCTTTCACGGCTCCGTCGCCGTGTACGTGAACGGCGTCCGCCTCCGCGGCGATCCTCGTCGCCTTCGACTCCGCGACCGGGACGAGATCGTGCTGGAGGTCGGAGGCTTCGTCCCCCCGCACCGGAGCTACCGCTTCCCTCCCTAGCAGCGTGGGGGAACCCGTGGTTCCCCCACGAGCCCCCTCCTTCCGCGCAGCGCGTGGCGGATCGCTCCTACCGCCGGCCCTTCTAGGCATGGCCGAGAGCCGACTCGCGTCCGGGAAGCAACGGGAACGAGCGCTGCACCCGCGGGGGCACGACGTAGTTGGCGCGGTGGGTGACGAAGATGAACTCGTTGATTCCGTTGTTGACGGTCTCCGTGATCCCCGGATTGAGATAGGTGGCACGGGCGGCGTTCATCGCCTTCCGCGTGGTGACGAAGTCCGCGATGCTCCGCTGAAGCGCGACGAAGTGGAGCCCTGCCTCGCCGCCGTCGCTCGTGTCGAAGTCGCGGCGGAGGATCAGCGGCTTGCCGTTTCGCCGGGCGACGGCCGAGGCCTGCGAGTGGCCGACGACGCCGTACCGCCGGGCGGCCTGGGCGAGATGGCCGGGCTGGCTCGGCGCGTCGGTCGTGAAGCGGTCGACCTGCGCCGGCGAGATCTGCGGCGCGTACATCCGCGCGACGCGCTCCTTCTCGTCGAGCAGGCCGTACCAGCTCTCGAGGCGGAGACGCATGCGGCTGACGTGCATGGTCGTGCCGCCGGCGAACGGCCCGTCCCCGATCGTCACGTCGTCCTCGCCGGCCTGGTTCTTCGTGAAGCCCGACTTGAAGCCCATGTAGAGCGGCGCGTTCTCCGGCACGGGATGCCCAGACGGAATGCCGGCGACGTTCTGGTGGGCCGCAGGCAGCCGGTTGCCGACGAACCCCGTCCGGAGCTCGCGGAACGTCAGCGCGGAGCGCAGGTCGAGCGAGCCGTCGGCGCCTGCGAGCGACGCGCCGCGGACGAGCGCCTGAAGAAGCGCGTCGAGCCGCGTCTCGTCGTCGCAGGCAAGGTGGAGGCAGGCGTCGTAGGCGTCGAGCGTCGGCAGCTCGAAGCTCGAGAGCGCCTCGGGATGCGGCACCGGCGAGTCGACGCCCAGCACGTGCTCGAAGTAGTGCGGGCCCCAGCCGACGGTGAAGAGCAGGCCGTCCGGGCCCCATGGATACAGCCGCTCGACCGTGCGCAGCGCGGCCTCGAGCGTCCGGGCAGAGTCGGGGGACGGCGTCCCCGCCACGTCGAAGAAGAGCAGCCGCACGTGGCGGGGAGCGACCGCGTTCCCGTGGGCGTCGCGGGCGAGGACGGCGTTCCACGCATGCTGGCGCGACGGGAGACCGGCCGGCTCGGAGCCGAGCGCACCGCCTCCGCCGCCCGAGAGCAGATGGTCGAGGAGCGCCGCCGCGCCGCCGGCGAGGCCGAGCCCCGCCCCGGTCGCGGCGACGACGAAGCGGCGGCGTGTCAGACGCTCCTTCACGTCAGGGCCTCGCGCAGGAGGAGGATCGCGACCACGGCAGCTGCAGTCCCGGCGACGAGCGCGGCGAGCGAGGCGAGAAGGCGGATCTGCGGGCTCATCCGGTGGTCCGGTCGATGACGAGGGCGTTGAACGGCGCCCCGTGCTTCGGCGTGATTTTGAATGCGAGCGACCAGCGCCCGGCCATGACGAGGGCGGGCGCACGGCGAGTGTAGACACCCGGACTCGACTCGACGAGCTGGTACTCGAGCTGGCCCATCTCCATCGCGAGCATGTTGAAGGCGAGCGTCACGTTCGCGCCGGACACCGGCCTGCCGCCCTTCGTGAGTTGCAGTGCGAAGGAGTCGACCCGGCCGACGGTGTTCGGGTCGATCCGCACCTCCAGCGTGTAGCCGTTCGTGTGCACGACCGAGGCGACGCGACCGGGACCGACGGTGGCGAGGTTGGAGCTCGCTTCGGCGAGCGCCGCCGGCGGCGGAGCGAGGCTCGAGAGCACGGCTGCCGCGAGCACGGCTCCGGCGACGAGCAGCGTCTCCGCGCCGATCGCCCGCCGCAGCAGCCGCGCGGCGGCCTCGCCGAGCCCGGCGTCGTCTCTCGCCGCGACGAGGCGGGGCTTCGTCCGCAGGAGGTTCACGGCCCCGAGCGACATCGCCACAGCGAGCAGACCCGTCTTGACCAGGATCGTCTCGCCGTAGGACGTCTGCCAGAGCGCGACGAGCAGCGGCAGGTGGATCACGCTCGCCGCCACCCCGCTCCCGAGCAGCAGCAGCACCGAGACGAAGGCGACGTTCGAGAAGCGTGGCACGCAGACGGCGAGTCCGGCGACACGCCTGCCTCCGGGCAACGCGACGACGAGCACGAGCAGGCCGGCGAGCCCTCCGAGCCACAGCGAGCCCGAGACGAGGTGCGTCCAGTCGAGCAGCAGCGAGGCGCCGCGCGGCGACGTCTGCGCGGCATGGCCCGCAAGGCCGGGGACGAGCAACACTGCCCCCGCCGCGAGCAGGGCGCCGAAGGAGGCCAGCAGCTCGGCGATCGAGCGCCGTTCCCGATCGGGCCGGTCGAGCCGGAGCGCGACGTACGCGGCGAGGCAGAAGAGCGCGAAGCAGAGCTCGAGGTCGAGCCACGCGCGCCCGAACGCGGTCACGCGGAAGAGAGGCACGAGCGCGCCGACGTCGAACGCCGAGCGGAGCGAGTCGACCGAGGTCGCAACATCGAGGTAGACGGGCACCGCACGCCAGCGCGACCGCGGCCGCCACGCCGAAGGCGACCGAGACGGGACGAAGGCTCGTCCCCTCCACCCGGCGCACGAGCGGCCGGGCGATCGCGATCCGCAACACGAACAGGCCGATCGCGGTCATCACCGACAGGAACGCGAGCCAGCGCGTGATCAGCACGTCGGGGGTCGTCGCCGACTGGGTCGAGCGCGGCACGACGAACTCGGGCGGGGCTCCCGGCGTCGGGCCGACCGCGAACTCGTACGCCCCCTGGACCGGATGGCCGTCGACCGAGATCGCACGCCAGTACACGAGGTACCACCCCCGCGGGAGATGCGGCCTGAGCGGCACCACGAGCGTGTCCGGGTTCGCCGGCGAGCGGCTCACGGGCGCGGTCGTCACCTCGTGCCCGCGCGCGTCGCTGACCGAGATCGTCGCGAACCGCGGCTCGACCGCCTCGTCGTAGGTGAGCGCGACCGCACGGGGCGGGGCTTTCAGGATCTGGCTCTGCGCGGGCACCGTCTTGACGATGTACGCGTGCGCCGAAGGCGGCGGCCGGCACGACGAGCACGCCGACCGCCACCAGCAGCAGAGCAGGAAGCGTCCGCCCGGGGCTCACGCGACGAGACACCTCACGCGAGCTCTCGGCCTCCTCCGCCGCCGCCACCGCGCAGGAGGGCGGCGCCGCCGACCACGAGCGCGAGTGCCCCGAGCGCGATCGCGACGATCGCGAGCGTCGAGCTGCCGCCTCCCCCGAGCGAGGAGACGGCCTCGATCGTCGGCGCGGGTGCATCGGCAGACTCAGGCCCCGACCAGTCGACGATCGAGCCGTCGGAGTACGTCTGCTGTACGTCGAAGGTGTAGGTGCGGCTCTTCGCCGGCTGCGCGAGGAACTGGAAGAGGGAGTCCTCCCCGGTCGGCGTGGTTCCGCCCGTCCAGGTGACCTTCTGCACGACTGCGTCCTCGCCCGACCCGGTCGACTGGATCTGCTGTGTCCAGCCGGGTGCGGGCACGAACGAGTCGATCCCGAATCCGGCCGGGACGGTCAGCACGATCTTCGTCGTCGTCAGGCCCTCCTTCTCCGTCGGGACGGCAAGGCTGTAGAGCTGGAGCTCCCCCGCGAGCGATACGGATGGGCTCACACGTGCATGCGCCCACGCGGACGCGCATACGGCGAGAGCGGCGAGCGCGACTGCGACGAGCGCGATGGTCCGACTGACAGCCGTCATCGAATCTCTCCCTGTTTTCGAGTCTCGTGTGCCTGGGCTACTTCTTCGGAGGCTTCCACTGGAAGGCGAACGTGACCTTGTGGGGCTTCAGCCAGACGTGCATGTACTCGGGATGCCGGGCCACCTGCGGCGGCCCGATCAGCACCGTCAAGGTGTACGTGCCCGGTCCCGGGAGCGCCACGTTGTTCCCGTAGTGCACGCCCATGAACGCCGAGAGCATCGGCCACTGCCGCTCGTCGAAGACGATCTTCGAGCCCTTGCGGATCGTCGCCCACACCGACGCGTACGGAATCGGCGTCTTCGTGTGGACGTCCGTGAGCTTGACCATCAGATGGAAGGAGTCCTTCTTCGTCGCCTTGACGAGCTGCATCTTCGTGCCGGTGAAGACCCCGAAGGTAACGGGGCTGCTTCGCATGGCCATGATCTGCATCCCCTGCCAGGTCGCCATGCCGAGCGGCGTCATCGGCATAGGCGTAGGCAGCGCAGTCCGCTTCGCGGGCGCAGCTGCAGCGGCGCCGACCGAGAAAGCCAGCACGAAAGCCATGACGAAAGCCGAGGCTCCGGCGAGCGCCAACGCGCCGGACGACCGGATCGTTCGAGTCATTGCTCCTCCTTCGACGGTGGTCCGTCGCCCGGTGGCGACGGGACGGTCAGGCAGCGAGGAGGAGAGGCGGCCCGCGCTTCGCCAGGCCGCGCGAGATGAGCGGCGACCGCAGGAGCGCGGGCGCGGCAGTCGGGGCTCCGACGGGAAGGAGGAGGGGGCTCCGCCGACGCGGCGGCAGGGGTGCGAGTGCCCGCCCGACGCGCTCGGCCGCACGCAGCAGCAGCCGCGCCACGACGTAGGCGGCGGCGCCGAAGGGAAGCTGCAACGCGAGGCCCGGCAGGAACGTCGGCGCCGCGACCTCGTGCCAGGGCACGACGCCGCTGTAGAGCCAGCGCTCGAGGTGCTCCTGCACGGTGAACGCGAAGAGCGGCAACAGCGCGAAGGCCCACGCCGGCAGCGGCCGCCCGCGCCGGCCCCTGGTCGCATCCGTGGCCGCGACGACCAGCGAGAGGAGCGTGACCGCGGCGGCGACCCCGAACGCGAACGGCAGCAGGCTCATGTACCCGTGGCCGCTCCGCACGAGCGCCACGAGCCTGACCCGGGCGTCCGGGTAGACCCAGCGGTAGGCGAGCACGTGCGCAACCTGCGAGCCCGCGAGGATCAGCGGCACGGAGACGAGCCAGGCAAGGCCGCGGCGCATCGCCGCGAATCCTGCCAGACCGAGACGCCGAGCGTCTCGAATCAGGCGGCGGAACGGTTCACGAACACGTTCTCGAGCGCGTCGTCCAGCCCGAGCCGAAGCGCGCCCGTGAGCACGGCCGCGTCGCCGAGGCTCGAGATCTCCACCCGCGGCGGATAGGGGAGCCAGCGCCCGAGCAGGGGTCGGATCTCGTCCAGCAGGAGCGCGTTCGCGCCGACGCCGCCGCCGAGCACGACGAGGCCGACGTCGGTGACGGCGGCGACCGGGACGACGTGCAGCGCGACCCGTCGTGCTTCCTCCGCCACCACAGCGCGCGCAACCTCGTCTCCGGCGACGGCCGCAGCGAAGATGTCCGGCCCCGCATAGGGCGGCGCGAGGACGGTCCGCCTGCCCCGGGCAAGCCGCTCGGCCACCGCGGAGAGGGCCGCCGCACACGGGTCGATCTCCTCGCCGAGCCCCGCGGAGACGAAGTCGAGCTCGCCGGCCGCGCCGCTGTGGCCGCGATGGAGCTCGCCGCGCAGCACGAGACCCGCGCCGAGGCCGGTTCCGATCGAGATGAAGACGAAGTCGTCGACGCCTCGGGCACTGCCACGCCAGCGCTCACCGACCGCGGCGAGGTTGATGTCGTTGTAGACGGCGACCGGCAGGCCGAGCCGCGCCCGGGCGTCGCTGCCGAAGCGTCGGCCCTCGAGACCGGCGACGTTCTCGACCAGATGAACCGTGTCCCGGTCGCGGTCGACGGCGCCCGGTACGCCGACGACGACGCCGTCGATCGGCACACCCTCGAGGCCGGCGGTCCGGACGAGGGCGTCGCGCAGGCCAGCCAGGGACTCGAGCACGTGATCGGCGTCGGCGACGGGGCCGTTCACGCTCGACAGCTCGACGTCGTGGCGCGCGCGCATCGTCCCGCGGAGGTCGCAGAGCGCGCCGCGGAGGAAGCGGGCGCCGAGGTCGAGCGCCAGCGAGAGCGCCGCCTCCGGTACCGCCTCGAAGAAGACCGCGCCGTACGTCGGCGTGCCCGGTGCCGGCGGCGCCTCGCGCACGAGCCCCGCGGCGAGCAGCGACTCGAGCGCGAGCGAGACGGTCGGCTTCGAGATCTGCGCCCGTCGCGCGATCTCCGCGCGGGAGATCGGCGCCCCCTCCCGGATCGCCTCGAGCACGGTCCGCTCGTTCAGACGCTTGAGCAGGGGAGCGGTCGCCCGGGTCGCCATCTCGTTAAGGACATTAACCCCAAGAGTTCCGATAGACAAGAAACGGTGGAAGATTGGGTGGGTTGACTCGCCTGCCGCACAGGCGTAGCCTCCCCGCTCGTAAGACTTCTTTACGAGAAGAGGAGGACTCGTGATGAGACGAATGCGCTTGGCGGCGGTGCTGGCCGGCGTAGCGGCGCTGGTCGTCACCGGCGCTGCGGCCGGCTCCCCTGCCGCTGGGAAGCCGGCCGCCGCGCCCACGCAGCTCACGATCTGGGTCGGCTGGAGCGCACGAGAGCTCGGCGTCTTCAAGCAGGTCGTCGCCGGGTACGACAAGAGCCATCCCAACGTGACCGTGAACGTCGTCGGCAACATCAACGACAACAAGATCGTGGCGGCGATCCGGGCCGGCAACGCACCCGACGTCGTCAGCTCGTTCAACTCCTACAACGTCGGCGTCTACTGCGCGTCCGGCGGCTGGATCGACCTCGCACCGCTGATGAAGCAGTCGCACGTCAGCGCCAACCTGTTCCCGCCCGCACCGCGCTACTACACGCAGTACGAGGGCACGAGGTGCGCGCTGCCGCTGCTCGCCGACGACTACGGCCTCTACTACAACAAGGCGCTGTTCGCGAAGGCGCACATCACCCATCCACCGCGGACGATGGCCGAGCTGTTCGCGGACGCGAAGAAGCTGACCGTGCGCAACCCGGACGGCTCGATCAAGGTCGCCGGCATCGACCCGCTGATCGGCTTCTACGAGAACGTCCCCGAGCGTTGGGTCACGTCGTTCGGCGGGAAGTGGCTGGACGCGAAGGGTCACTCGATCCTCGCCACGAACCCGGCGTGGACGGCGTGGCTCAAGTGGCAGAAGAAGATCGTCGACTGGTTCGGCTACAGGAACCTCGTCAAGTTCCAGGCCGGTCTCGGTGACGAGTTCTCCGCCTCGAACGCGTTCGAGGTCGGCAAGGTGGCGATGAACCTGGACGGCGAGTGGCGCGTCGCGTTCATCCAGGCCGAGCACCCGAACCTCGACTACGGCACGGCGCCGATGCCGACGGCCGTTCCGAAGCTCTACGGCTCGGGCTACATCAACGGCACGATCATCGGCATCCCGAAGAACGGCAAGCACCAGGCGGAGGCCTGGGATCTCGTCAAGTACCTGACGACGAACACCCACGCCCTCGCGATGTTCTCGAACGGCATCCGCAACGTGCCGACGACGCCGGCCTCCGGCCGCTCGAAGGAGCTGACGCCTGACGCGCACTTCGCGACGTTCGTCAAGATCTTCAACGACAAGTACTCCACGACGTCCCCGATCACGGCGTCGGGCGTCGCGTACACGAACCTCGTGCAGAACTTCGTGACCAAGTGGCAGGCAGGTCAGGTCAGCGACCTGGCGGGCGGGCTGCAGACGCTCGACAAGCAGCTCGACGCGCAGGTCGCGCAGGCCGCGGGGCCGTGAGCGAGACTCGGCTTCGGTCCGCGGTGGGGGAGCCCGCCACCTCCCCCCGAGTCCACTTCTTCCCGTTCGACGCGGGGGAGCCGTCCGGCTCCCCCGCGCGGGCTCGTCGGGCGGTCGACGGATGAGCCAGGGCACGGTCGCAGGGGGAGCGCTTCCCGCGGCCGCCCCGACGGCGGAGCGCCGGCGGGCCAGGAGGCGCGCGGCCTGGCGTCGGCGCCGTCTGGTCCTGCTCCTGATGAGCCCCTGGATCCTCGGCTTCTCCGTCTTCTTCGGGTACCCGCTCGTGATGAGCGCGTACCTGTCCTTCAACCACTACGACCTGCTCGCGCCGCCCCGCTGGATCGGGCTCGCGAACTACCGCTACATGTTCAACGTCGACCCGCAGGTGTGGACGGCGATCAAGAACACGCTGTGGCTGATCGCGGTCGCCGTGCCTCTGCAGGTGCTCTTCGCCTTCGGAGTCGCGGTCATGCTCGCCCGCGCCAAGACCGGCGCGGGCATCTTCCGCACGGTCTTCTACCTGCCGGCGCTCGCCCCACCGGTCGCTGCCACGCTCGGCTTCGTCTACATCCTCAACCCGGCGACCGGCCCGGTCAACACGATCCTCGGGCACCTGGGGATCAGCGGACCGCTCTGGTTCCAGGACCCGCACTGGTCGAAGCCCTCGCTCGTGCTGCTCAGCCTCTGGGGCATCGGCAACACGATGGTGATCTTCCTCGCCGCCGTCCTCGACGTGCCGAAGCAGCTGTACGAGTCGGCCGAGCTCGACGGCGCCGGGCTCGTTCCGGAGGCTGCGCTGGGTGACGCTGCCCTCGATCAGCCCCGTGATCCTCTTCTCCGTCATCCTCGGCGTGATCCAGGGGCTCCAGTACTTCACCCAGGCGTACGTCGCGGCCGGCGTGGCGTCGGGCCAGGCGTCGCAGGCAGCGGACGTCACCGCAGGCAGCCTCGGCTATCCGCTCGACTCGACGCTGTTCTACCCGGTGCTCCTCTACCAGCACGGGTTCACCGACTTCCAGATGGGCTACGCCTCCGCGATGGCGATGGTGCTGCTCGGCGTGTCGTTCGCCGTGACGCTCGTGATCGTGCTCAACTCGCGCCGGTGGGTGCACTACGGCGGGACGGTGCGATGACGAGCGCCACGGCCGCTCCGACGACGATCGTCCG
This sequence comes from uncultured Thermoleophilia bacterium, assembly GCA_963762675.1. Lineage (GTDB taxonomy): Bacteria > Actinomycetota > Thermoleophilia > Gaiellales > Gaiellaceae > Palsa-739. The sequence goes on from CAVXLS010000007.1 coordinate 30,582, forward strand.
ACGCCGTCCGCCCGCCGCGGTCCGCCGCAAGCGGCTCCTGTTCGCCGTGGCGAACCACAGCTTCCTGATCGCCGCCGCCCTCGCCTTCGTCGCTCCGATCGCGTTCATCACGCTGACGTCGCTGATGACGAACACGCAGGCCCTGTCGGCGCACATGTGGCCGCATCCGTTCCGCTGGCAGAACTTCGCCGACGTGTTCACGAAGGCGCCCTTCCTGCGCTGGACGTTCAACACGATGGTCTACTCCGTGCTCGCGACGATCGGCGTCGTCGTCTCGAGCGTGCCCGTCGCCTACGCGCTCGCCCGGCTGCGCTGGCGCGGCCGCGAGGCGGCGTTCATGGTCGTGCTCGTCGCGCTGATGCTGCCGCCGCAGGTGACGGTCGTGCCGCTCTACGTGATGTGGGCGAAGTTCCACCCGTTCGGGTTCGACTTCATCGGAACGCTCTGGCCCGTGATCATCCCGAACTGGCTCGGCGACGCGTTCTCGATCTTCCTCCTGCGCCAGTTCTTCCTCACCATCCCCGAGGAGTACCTCGACGCCGCGCGGGTGGACGGCTGCGGCGAGCTCCGGATCCTCACGACCGTCGTCCTCCGGCTCGCCAGGCCGGCGATCGCCGCGGTCGCGCTCTTCTCCTTCCTCTACACGTTCAACGACTTCTTCCTGCCGCTGCTCTACGTCGGCGAGAACGCGCACCACTGGGTGCTCTCGATCGGCCTCTCCGAGTTCCGCTCGCTGCACCAGGTGCAGTGGAACCTGACCATGGCCGCCACGCTGCTCGTGATGGCGCCGGTCATCGTGGTCTTCTTCCTCGCGCAGAAGGCGTTCGTCGAGGGGATCACGCTCACGGGGGTGAAGGGATGAAGCTGGCGGTCGTGGGCGCGGGGTCGACGTACACGCCCGAGCTGGTCTCGAGCCTCACGCGCGTGCCGGTCGACGAGCTCGCCCTCATGGACGTGGACGCAGAGCGGCTGGAAGTCGTCGGCGGGCTGGCGCGGCGGATGCTGACGCGGGCCGGCTACGAGGGCACGCTGACGCTGACCGCAGACCTCGACGCGGCGGTCGACGGCGCGTCGTTCGTGCTCGTGCAGATCCGGGTCGGCGGTCAGGCGGCCCGTCTCCGCGACGAGACGGTGCCTCTCGCCTGCGGGTGCATCGGCCAGGAGACGACCGGCGCCGGCGGCTTCGCCAAGGCGATGCGAACCGTCCCGGTCGTGCTCGAGATCGCCGAGCGCGTCCGGGCCCTGGCCGAGCCCGGCGCCTGGATCGTCGACTTCACGAACCCGGTCGGGATCGTCACCCGGGCGTTGCTCGACGCGGGCCACCGTGCAGTGGGGCTCTGCAACGTCGCGATCGGCTTCCAACGCTCGATCGCGCGGATGCTGGACGTCGAGCCGGCCCGCGTCGTCGTCGACCAGGTGGGGCTCAACCACCTGACGTGGATCCGCGCCGTCCACGTCGACGGCCGCGACCTGCTCTCCGACCTGCTCGCGAAGCACGGCGACGAGCTCGCCGAGCAGAGTGGCTCGCCGCGTCGCCTGCTCGAGGAGCTCGGCGCCGTCCCCTCCTACTACCTCCACTACTTCTACGCCCATGACCGCGTGCTCGCCGAGCAGCGCGACGGCGTCCCCCGCGCCCGGACCGTGGCCGAGATCGAGCGAGAGCTGCTCGCGATGTACCGCGACCCGACGCTGGTCGAGAAGCCGGCGCTGCTCGAGCAGCGCGGCGGCGCGTTCTACAGCGAGGCCGCCGTCGGGCTCGTCGCGTCCCTGCTCACCGGCGACGGGGCCGTGCACGAGGTCGACATCCGGAACGGAGGCACGCTCGCCGGGCTCGCGGACGACGACGTGGTCGAGTTGCCGGCGAGCGTCGACGCAGGCGGGCCTCGAGCCGTTGCCACAGGCCCCGCTCGCGCCCGAGCTGCTCGGGCTCGTCCAGCACGTGGCGGCATACGAACGGCTGACGGTCGAGGCTGCCGTGACCCGCGACGCGCGCGACCGCGCGGATGGCGCTGCTCGCGCATCCGCTGATCGGCCAGCTCGAGCAGGTCGACACGCTCGTGGACTCGCTGCTCCGCCCGGAGCCCGTGGCATGAGCGGGCGGGTGGCTCTCGCCGTCGACGGCGGCAACTCGAAGACCGACCTCGCCGTCGTGCGGGAGGACGGCGAGCTGCTCGCGCTCGTGCGCGACGGAGGCAGCTCGCCGCACCACCTGGGCGTCGAGCAGGCGTTCGACGTCCTCGGGGCGCTGATCGAGCGGGCCGCCGACGAGGCGAAGGTCGCGCTGCCGGCGGATGTCGCGCAGCTCTTCCTCGCAGGCGTCGACTTCCCCGTCGAGGTGGAGCGCGCGACCGCCGAGGCGAAGAGCCGGAGCTGGGCGCGCAGCGCCAGCGTCGACAACGACACCTTCGCCGTCCTCCGCGCGGGCGCCGAGCAGGGCTGGGGGGTCGCGGTCGTGTGCGGAGCGGGGATCAACTGCGTCGGCGTCTCGCCCGACGGCCGCCACGCACGGTTTCCCGCACTCGGCTGGCTGAGCGGCGACTGGGGCGGCGGCCAGGACCTGGGGACGGAGGCCGTCTCTGCCGCAGCCCGGAGCGAGGACGGGCGCGGCCCGCTGACGACGCTCGAGCGCGCGGTGCCGGCGCACTTCGGGCTCGCGACCCCGACGGAGCTCGCCGAGGCGATCCATTTCGGCCGCATCTCCGCACGGCGCGTCGTCGAGCTCGCCCCCGTCGTCCTCGCCGAGGCGGCCGACGACCCGGTCGCCGCCTCGCTCCGCGACCGGCTGGCGACGGAAGTGGTCGCACTCGTCCGGGTCGCGGTCGAACGGCTCGGACTCGCGCGCGAGCCCGCGGAGATCGTCCTCGGGGGCGGCGTCTTCCAGTCGGGCGACGAGGGCCTGCTCCGGGCGGTCGCGGCCGGCGTCCTCGAGGTCGCGCCCCTCGCCGTGATCCGCGACTCCGTCCTGCCACCCGTCTTCGGCGCCGCGCTCGCCACGCTCGACGAGCTCGGGGCGTCGGCGGACGCCCACCGCCGTCTGCGCGAGCGCGCGGCCCAGTCCCCGGAGGTGACCCATGGCTGACGTCCGCTTCGAGCAGGCGACCCGGATCTACCCCGGCACGGACGTCCCGGCGGTGAACGGGCTCGAGTTGCGCGTCGACGACGGCGAGTTCGTCGTGCTCGTCGGACCCTCCGGGTCCGGGAAGACGACCGCGCTGCGCATGCTCGCGGGCCTCGAGGAGGTGGACGCGGGAGCGATCTGGATCGGCGAACGAGACGTGACGGACGTCGCTCCCAAGCACCGCGACGTGGCGATGGTCTTCCAGAACTACGCCCTCTATCCGTACCTCACGGTCGAGGCGAACATCGCGTTCCCGCTGAAGGTCGCACGCGTCTCGAAGACGGAACGGAGCAGACGCGTGCGCGAGGTCGCCGCGCTCCTCGAGCTGACGGACTTCCTGGAGCGGAAGCCCGGTCAGCTCTCGGGCGGCCAGCGCCAGCGCGTCGCGATGGGCCGCGCGATCGTGCGCCAGCCCAGCGTCTACCTGATGGACGAGCCGCTCTCCAACCTCGACGCGAAGCTGCGCGTCCAGATGCGCGCGGACATCGCCGCGCTGCAGGCGAGCCTCGGCACCACCACCGTCTACGTGACGCACGACCAGGCCGAGGCGATGACCCTCGGGAACCGGGTCGCGCTGCTCCGCGACGGGATCCTGCAGCAGTTCGACGCGCCGCGAGCCCTCTACGAGCAACCCGCCAACTCGTTCGTGGCCGCCTTCATCGGCTCGCCGGCGATGAACCTCGTGACGGTGCCGCTCGGCGGCAACGGGGTGGTCTCGCTCGGCGGCGTCGAGGTGCCGCTCCCGGAGTCCGCGCGCAGGGCGGCGACGGCCGGAGGCTGGAGCGAGATCGTGCTCGGGCTCCGCCCGGAGGCGCTCGAGCTCGCCGCGGACGGGATCCCGGCCGAGGTCGAGGTCGTCGAGGAGGTCGGCGCCGATGCGCACGTCTTCTGCGTCGCGGAGATCGGCGGCATCAGGACGAAGCTCGCGGCCCGCACGGCGGCGAAGCAGGCACCGCACCGCGGCGGACACGTGCGACTGCGCCCGAACCCGGACGAGGCGCACGTCTTCGATCCGCTCTCCGGCGCGCGTCTCGGCTAGGCGGACAGCCTCAGGGCGCCCGAGACGCTGCGCCCGGTGACGCGCCAGGTCCCGCTGACGGCGCGAACCGCACCGCCGGGGAAGCTGCAGGTGCCTTCGAACCCGCTGCCGTCGACCGTCGTCACCGTTCCGGTGCAGAGTGCGCCGGAGACCGCGTCCTTCACCTGAAGCGCGGTGTTGGCGATCTGCTCCCCGTCGGGCGTCACGAGGTCGATCCGGACGACGAGCCGGCGCTGCCCCGCACCGCGACCGACGACGGAGACGAGCGCGCCGCCGGGCCCCTGCTGTTGCTCGACCGATCCCGCGAAGGAGTCGGAGACCCGCCCCGGCGGGGACGTCGCGGCGCGCGCGGTCTGCGTCGTGCCGAGGCCGGACGGCAACTTCCCGAGGCCGAGGACGAGGGCGAACCCGAAGAGGACGGCGGCCACGCCGGGCGCGACCAGCGAGCCGGCGGGGAGCCGGGAGCGTCCGACGCGCCACGCAACCGCGCCGAGAACGCTCGCGATCGAGAGCACGTAGAGGAGACGCAGCCAGGCCGTGCTCGAGTCGGTGCCCGAGCCGAGTCCGTGCACGGTCGCACCGGCCCAGACCAGGAAGGTGAGGTAGTGGACGCGCCGCCAGCGCTTGAAGCCGATCCGCCTGCGGAGCAGGTTCGTGAGCGCGATCGCGGCAAGAAGCTCGGTGGCGACGATGCCGAGCGCGACCCAGAACGGCCTGTAGCTCGCGGCGCCCGGCACGACGAGCTGGGCGAGCGAGAAGTGCACGTACGTGTCCAGCCAGATCGCGAGCACGTGCACCGACACGAACACGCCCACGAGCAGGCCGACGAAGCGGTGCACGTCGGTGACCGCGAACGTGGGCCACCGTCGGAGGCGGACGCGGCCCGCGAGCAGCGTCCCGAGCAGGACCCCTCCGGTGAGCAGGACGTAGGCGAGCACCCCCGCTGCCCTCGCTGCGTACCAGTCGACCGGCGAAGCGGTCACGCGGCCGCCCTCGGACGCTCGAGGCTCTGCCGCCACCGCTCGTTGCACATGACGGCCCGACCGGCGACGAACCGTGCCGCGACGCCGCGTTCGTCGAGCCAGTCCGGCCCGGCGGCCCCGAGCAGGAACCCGGCCTTGGCGGCGACGTCGGCGGCGAGGCAGGTACGCCCGACCGCGGTGACGTGCGTCCACGGCGACCGTGCCGGACGTCGCGTCGCGGGATCGATCAGGTGGTGCCCGACGAGACCGCCCCGGCGCCAGCGACGGGTCGCAGTGCCGCTCGTCGCGAGGCCGCCGTGCTCGAGCGTGATCGTGTCCCCGCCGGGAAGTCCGACGGAAAGGGGTCGCGAAACGGCGATATCGCCGCCTGCCGAGACGAAGCCGGGCCGGTCGAGCAGCCCGAGCGCGTCGTCGACGGCCATGGACTTCACGACGCCGTTGAGGTCGAGCACGGTCCGGGGCGGACGTTCGAGGAAGCGCGCCCCGACCGCGATCGACCGCCAGTCCGCGGCGGCGGGCGCCGGCGAAAGCGGTCCGTCGTCCCGCAGCGCGGCGAAGTCGTCGTCGTAGCCCGCCGCCTCGACCGCCGCGCCGAGGGTCGGCTCCACACGCCCGCCGGTCGACCGCGCCGCGGCGAGCGCGGCTCCGAGGGCCCGGAGGAACTCCGCGGACACGGGCACTATCCGGCCGGCCGCTGCGTTCACGCGCTCGAGCTCGCTGCCGGGCCGAAAGCGGGAGAAGATCGCCTCGCGCTCCTCGAACAGGTCCCGGATCGACGCCAGCGCACCGTCGCTGCCGCCCTCGACGATCACGTCGCAACCCATTGCGCGGAAGCCGGCCGTCACGAGGTCGAGCTCTGCACCTGGGGCGCCGACCGAGAGCCCCCGCTCGGCGGCGCGATCGAGCCGCCGCCGAGCTGGAACCCTTGCTGCACCTCGGAGGAGAGGGCCGCCGGCGGCGACAGCGGTGAGCTCGAGCTCGAGCCGGCCGCCGCCCCCGGGTAGGCGTGCCGAGCGAGCGCGAGGACGACGAGGAAGCCGCCGGCGGCGGCGAGGGAGACCGCGCGCTTGGCGGAGGCAGCACGCCCGCGACCTGCGTCGATCCTCGACTCGTTCGGCATCTCCCACATGGAGCCAGACGTCGGTGAGAAGGCGCTGAGTCTCGCCTAAGACTTGTGTGAGAACCGCGCTCATCGCTTTCTCATGCGGGTCATAGGTTGGGACGCGAGAGTTCGCCTCGTGAGCGCGATCGGCGGCAAGCTCCCCGCACGGCTCCCACGGGCTCGCAGCGTCCGGCTCGGCGTCCTCAACACGCTGCTCGCCGCCGGAGTCGCCGGCGCAGGCGTGGCGGCTTACCTCACCGTGGGGACGTCCTCTCCGACGACGTCCTCGGTCACGAGGACGGCGACCGCGGCGCGCGGCGTCGTGCTCTCGACCATCTCCGCAACCGGCGAGCTCCAGCCGGCTGCCCAGATCGCGGTCGACTTCACCTCCGGCGGCCGGCTCGTGGCCGTCGACGTCGAGGAGGGTCAGCACGTACGGAAGGGCCAGATCCTGGGACGGATCGACGCGACCTCCGCACGCCAGGCCGTCCGTCAGGCGGAGACGTCGCTGGCGAACGCGCAGGCGCAGTACGAGACGACGGTGACCGGCGAGACGCCGCAACAGCGCGCCCAGGACGCGCTCTCGGTGAAGCAGGCGAAGATGTCGGTGACGCAGGCGCGCCGTTCGGTGACGACCGCGGAGGCATCGCTCGCCGCCACGAAGCAGTCGATCGCGCTCGACGAGCAGACCTCGGCCGCGAGCGTCGCCCAGGCGAAGCGCCAGCTCGGCATCGACCAGGGCCAACTGAAGGTCGACCTCGCGCAGCGCGCGACGGATCGTGTCCCGTACGCAACCGCCGACGCTGCCCAGGCTGCGGTCGACGCCGACACCACGCAGCTCGCCGCCGACCAGGCGAAGCAGCATGCCGACCAGCTGACCCAGTACGACGCGCAGAACCAGCAGTCGAACGACCAGGCGTCCCTCTCGGCCGCCCAGTCCGCGCACAGCAACCCGGAGATCGCGAAGTTCACGGCCGCCGTCAACGAGGACCGGCTCACGCTGCAGTCGCTCCAGGCGCAGCTGAACGCCGACAGCTACGCGATCAGCCAGGACCAGAGCAAGCTGAGCGACGACCAGGGTCACCTGAGCGCCCTCCAGTCCGACGAGAAGACGATCCGCGCGGACGAGCAGAAGATCCTGCAGGACCGCCTCTCGATCGAGAGCGCGCAGCGGAACGCGAAGGCGACCGCGCAGAAGGACGCGCAGTCGCTCACCTCGGCGCAGCAGCAGATCGTCTCGGCTCGCCAGCAGATCGCCTCGGCACAGCTCTCCGTCCAGTCGACGATCGCGTCGAACGCCCTGAAGCAGGCGCCGCCGACCGCGGCACAGCTGGCCTCGGCGAAGGCAAGCATCGTCCAGGCGCAGATCGCGCTCGAGAACGCGCGCACCGGCCTCGCCGAGACGACGCTCCGCGCGCCGATCGCCGGAGTCGTCGGAACGGTGAGCGGCACCGTGGACACGCAGACCTCGGGGGGAGGCAACTCGATCGTCTCGTCCTCGTCCTCGAGCTCCGGGACAGGCGGGGGGTCGAGCTCCGGCTCGTCGGGCTTCGTGACGCTGACGAAGATGTCGGGGATGCAGGTGCTCGCTAGCTTCAGCGAGACGGACGCCTCGAAGCTCCGCGTCGGGCAAGCCGCCACCGTGACCGTCGACGCGCTCCCGGGCAAGCAGCTCGCCGCGCACGTGCTCGCGATCGCGTCCACCGCGACGACGTCGTCGAACGTCGTGACCTACGACGTCACGTTCGCGCTCGACCGCACGGCCTCGCAGCTCAAGCCCGGGATGACCGCCAACGTCGACGTCGTCGTGAACGAGCAGGACGACGTCGTCCACGTCCCGACCGCGGCAGTGCGAGGGAGCGGCCGCAACTCGACCGTGACCGTGCTCCGCAACGGGCAGGACGTGAGCGTCCCCGTCGTCGTCGGGCTCCAGGGCGACTCGTCGACCGCGATCCTCAGCGGCCTCAAGACGGGCGACACCGTCGTCCTGCCCACGGTGAGCGTCTCGAGCTCGGGGACGACCGGCACGACCGGAAACACCACCATCGGCGGCGGCCGCGGCGGCCGCGGGGGAGTCTTCTTCGGCGGCGGGTTCGGCGGATGACGCCGCGGCGGCGGCGCCCGATGCTCCTGCTGCGCGGAGTGTCCAAGACCTACGGCGCGGGCGAGGTCGCAGTGCACGCCCTGCGAGGCGTCGACCTCGTCGTCGAGGAAGGCGACTTCGTGGCGATCATGGGGAGCTCGGGGAGCGGCAAGTCGACGCTGATGAACGTCGTCGGCTGCCTCGACGTCCCCACGGGGGGCCGCTACCTGCTGGAGGGCATCGACGTCGCGCAGCTCGACGACTTCGAGCTCGCCTGGATCCGCAACCGCCGGATCGGCTTCGTCTTCCAGAGCTTCAACCTGATCCCCCGGACGTCGGCGGCGCGCAACGTCGAGCTGCCGCTGATCTACGCGCGCGTGCCACGGCACGACCGTCGCGTCCTCGCCGAGCAGGCGCTGAACGCGGTCGGGCTGGGCGACCGGATGCACCACGGGCCGTCCGAGCTCTCGGGCGGCCAGCAGCAGCGGGTCGCGATCGCGCGGGCGATCGTCACGGAGCCGGCGATCGTGCTCGCGGACGAGCCGACCGGCAACCTCGACACGCGATCCGGCCACGAGGTGATGCAGATCTTCTCGCGCCTGAACGCGGGCGGGCGCACGGTCGTGATGATCACCCACGAGCCAGAGATCACCGCCTACGCGAAGCGGATCGTCCACCTCGTCGACGGCCGGGTCGACTCAGACCAGCGGACCACTCCGCTCGCCGCGCCGCCGCCCCACCTCGCTCCCGACGACCTGGCGGCCACCGCATGAGCCTGCTCGAGTCTCTGCGGATGGCGGTCCAGGGGGTGCTCTCGAACCGGCTGCGGTCGCTCCTGACGATGCTCGGGATCACGATCGGGGTCGGGGCCGTGATCATCCTCGTCGCCGTCGGCAACGGCTCGGCGGTGGCCGTCCAGCAGCAGATCGAGGGCCTCGGCACGAACCTCGTCACGATCATGCCCGGCGGCTTCGGCTTCGGTCGCGGCTCCGGGGGCCGCCAGAGCTCGTTCACCCAGCTGACGCTGAAGGACGTGAAGGCGCTGCGCGACCCGAACGCGACCCCCGACGTCAAGTCGGTGACGCCCGTCGTGAACGCGAACTCGGTCACGACCGCGTACGGGTCGGCGACCTATTCGCCGAGCCAGTTCGTCGGCACGACGCCGGGGTACGAGGAGGCGCGCAAGTCGCCGGTGGAGGCGGGCACGTTCGTCACCGCCCAGGACGAGAGCACCCATGCGCGGGTCGTCGTCCTGGGCACCACTGTGGTCTCGAACCTCTTCGGCAGCGCGAACCCGCTCGGACAGACGATCAAGGTGAACGGGATCGGCTTCACGGTCGAGGGCGTGCTGAAGCCGAAGGGGACGAACGGCATCCAGGACCAGGACGACATCGTCATCGCCCCGCTCTCGACGACGCAGGAGCTCCTCACCGGGGTCACCGGCGGCCTCGGCCAGATCCTGATCGAGGCGCATTCGAGCAAGCAGGTGAACGCGGCCGAGGCGGAAGCGACGTCCATCCTCACGCCGACGCATTCGTCGAACGGGAGCGCGACCTTCCGCGTGCTCAACCAGTCGTCGCTGCTCTCCACGAGCACCGCCTCCAACCACGTCTTCACGGTGCTGCTCGCCGCGGTCGCCGCGATCTCGCTCCTCGTGGGCGGGATCGGCGTGATGAACATCATGCTCGTCACCGTCACCGAGCGGACACGCGAGATCGGGATCCGCAAGGCGATCGGCGCCCGGCGCAGCGACGTGCTCGCGCAGTTCCTGACGGAGTCGGTGCTCCTGTCGGTGTTCGGCGGCGTGCTCGGCGTCGGCGCCGGCCTCGTCGGCAGCCGCTTCAAGATCGTCGGCGTCCAGCCCGTCGTCGAGTCGTACTCCGTCTTCCTCGCCCTCGGCGTCGGCATCGCCGTCGGGCTCTTCTTCGGCATCTATCCCGCGAACCGGGCCGCCTCGCTCAAACCAATCGAGGCGCTCCGCTACGAGTAGGAGCGAAGCACGTGGCGACGATGGACAGCAATCTCCAACCCGACTCGATCGACGACGAGTACGAGACCGAGCCGCTGGCTCTGCCACGGCGGCGACGGCTCCCGATGCTGACGGCGCTGCTGGCTCTGGCGGTCGTCGCCGGCGGAGCGTTCGTCGGCGGTGTCGAGGTGCAGAAGCACGAGGGCGGCACGAGTGCCGACGGCTCGGGCGCGGCCGCCTCGGGGCTCGCAGCGCGCTTCGGCCGCGGCACGACGACGGGAACCTCGACCTCGACGACGGCCGGCGGTGCGGGGACGCGCGGAGGCTTCCTCGGCGGCGGCGCGACCGTCGGCACCGTCACGGCGATCAAGGGGTCGACGCTGTACGTCACGGACACGAGCGGGAACACGGTCAAGGTCACCACGTCGCCGTCCGCGAACGTGACGAAGACCGTCTCCTCGAACGTGCGGGGGATCAATCCCGGCGACACGGTCGTCGTCCGCGGCTCGCAGGGCAAGAACGGGACGATCGCGGCCGAGTCGATCTCCGTCGGCACCGCCGGCGGCTTCGGCGGCGGCGGTGCGGGCGGCTTCGGCGGCAGCGACAACGGCGGCGCGACGGGCTTCGGCGGCAGCGGGACCAGCGGCGGCGGAAGCGGCAACAGCGGTGCGACCGGCTTCGGAGGAGGTGGAGGCTGAGATGATTCGGAGAAGCATCTCGCTTGCGACCCTGGCAGGGACGCTGGCGATCGGCACGAGCGTCGCGCTGGCGGCGTCGCCGATACAGGGATCGGTCGTCGGCCCGGTGGTCTCGGTCAAGGGAAAGACGTTCACCCTGACGACGCCCGCCAACCTCAACGTCCCGAAGAACCGCTCCACCGTGACGGTGGTCTCCGCGACCGTGATCACCGAGCAGAAGGCCGCGACACGCAAGTCGCTGAAGAAGGGTCTCTGCGTGTCGGCGATGGGGACGCGTAACGGCAAGGGCGTCGTGGCGGCTCAGCGGGTCACCCTGACAAGACCGGTCAAGGGTGCGTGCGACACCGGCTTCGGCCGCGGCGGCCGGCGCCCCGGCGGCGGCGGGTCGGGCACGCCGCCGGTCGGCGGCGGACAGCGGCCCCCCGGGGGCGGCGGAGCCTTCGGCGGTTCCGCGAACTTCGGCTTCGCCTTCGGCACGATCACCGCGGTGAAGGGCTCGACGCTCGAGGTCAAGGGGACGCGCGGCGGAACCACGACGAAGACCACCGTCACCGTCTCGGCGAAGACCCGGGTGGATCAGACGCTGCGGGTCGCCGCGTCGGCGATCAAGGTCAAGCTGTGCGCGTTCGTCCGCGGTACGAGCGCGGACAGGGGCGTGACCGTGAAGGCCCAGAGCATCGCAATCTCGACGCCGGCCGCGAACGGCTGCACGAGCGGCTTCCGACAGCGCTGACCGATCGCAGGTTTCAGCAGGTTTGCCGGCCCTGACGGGCGCCGATTCTGCGTGAGTCTCGCGAAGGATCCCCCGATCGCGGGGTAGCAGTCTCGTGCTCGCGCTGCTTAAATGGGCGCGCCCAACGACAGCGCGGCAACCTCTTGTATGCCGCGGCGCCCTTGCCGAAGGGAGTCACTCACTTCGATGCGGCCCATCCGCCTCCTCCTTCCCCTGCTTGCCGTCAGCCTCGCGCTCGTGGCGGCGCTGCTCCGACCGCTGCCGAGCCGCGCGGCCAGGAGCCAGACGTCGGCCGGCCCGCACACGACGGGCAGCGTCGACCCGCCGACGCCCAGGCCGACAGCGGGCGTCGCCGCTCGACGACCGGGACGAAAGCTCGCCGGCATCCGCCGGACGAACCACGGCCTGGCCTTCGGATTGCAGGTCGTGCGGTTCGCGAAGCATCTCCTCGGCGTCCCCTATGAGTACGGGGGCGACTCCCCGCGCGCCGGCTTCGACTGCTCCGGCTTCGTCCGGTACGTGTACGGACACTTCGGGATCTCCCTCGCGCACTCGAGCTTCGCCGACTTCGTCAGCGGACGGACGATCGGGCGCCGGCAGCTGCAGCCCGGAGACCTGGTCTTCTTCGACGACGCCGGGCACGTGGGCATCTACCTCGGCCACGCCCGCTTCATCCACGCGCCGCACAGCGGCACCGTCGTCAGCATCTCGACGATGGGCGGCTGGTACGGCAGCCGGTTCACCGGCGCACGGCGCATCCGCTGAGACCCTGCCGGGGCTCTTGCAGTCGGTGACGACCCCGATGGGGGCGCCCGCGCCCGCGGGGAGACTCACCGCGAGGAGGAACTGACGATGACATCGCTGCTTCCGGAGTTGTCCTCGGTGCGCCTGCGGGAGGCCGCGAACGAGCTCGTCGTCGCGGTCGAGGTACCCGTAGGGATCGACCTGTCGCGGATCTCCACGCATCTCGCCGAAGGCGTGCTCGAGATCCGGCTGCCCCGTGTGCAACGCCCCCCCGAGCGACTGCTCGGATTCCACCCGAACGCCAGCGGCGTATAGAAGGACGGGACGGCCGGAGCTCGCCGGGCTACCGGAGCTTGTCGGCCATCGCCGTGAGCAGCTTCCAGGCGATCGCGGAGTTGCTCTCGACGAGCGGCCGGAAGTCCCACGGCGTCATTCCGTGGCAGAGCATGTCCGTCTTCGCCGTGATCGTCGCCGTCCGCTCCGAACCGGTGAGAAGGGCGATCTCGCCGAAGTACTCACCGGGCCCGATCGTTCTCCGCGGCTCACCGCCGACGCTCACCTCTCCCTCGCCCGCCTCGACGATGAAGAACCCAGCTCCGCCCGAGCCCTCCTGAACGACGGTCGCCCCGGCGGCGAAACGACGCTCCTGCATCGAATCTGCGATCTGCTCGAGCTCACGCTTCTCGAGCCCCGCGAAGAGCGGCACCTTCTTCAGGGTGTCGACGGATGCCCGGGCCATGGACGCAGTTATACAACGAACGGCTCTCCGCACAAACGCCTTCGCGACCGGCGAGGATACGGACATGAAGCTCCGCGTCGTCGGCTGCTCGCCTGCCTGGCAGAACCCGGGGGGTGCCCAGTCGGGCTACGTCGTCGAGGAGCACGGGCGGCGCCTGCTCCTCGACTGCGGCCCCGGCGTCCTGCCGCGGCTCCGCGAGACGGAGGCCTGGCCGCACGTGGACGCGATCGCGATCACGCACTTCCACCTCGACCACTGGGGCGACCTCGTGCCGTGGGCGTTCGGCGTCCTCTTCGGGCCGGGCCGGGGCGTCGCGCTGCCGGAGCTCTGGCTTCCCCCCGACGGCTCCGAGACGCTTCGCGCGCTCGACAACCCGCTCTTCTCGAAGGTCCTCGTCGACAACTTCCCGGTGCGCGAGTACGAGGAGGACACCCCCTTCGCGGCGGCGGGCTTCGAGGTGACGGCGATTCGGATGGCCCACTACGACCTGCAGAGCTTCGGGTTCCGCGTCAGGGGCACGAACGCGACGCTCGCCTATTCGGGCGACTCCGCCCCGGCGCCGGCGCTCGCCGAGCTGGGGCGCGGTGCCGACCTCATGCTGTGCGAGGCGACGCTCGCGCAGCCCGAGCCGGGGCTGCGCGGCCATCTGACCGCCGACGAGGCGATCGACGCGTACCGGGCCTCCGGCGCGAGCCGGCTGCTCATCGTGCACCGCCCGGACGAGCTGCCGCTTCCCGACGGGGTCGAGCGCGCACACGACGGCCTCGAGCTGGAGGTCTGAGCCCCTACGGCAGACGAAAGGCCTGCTCGCCGAGGAGGCGGTAGCCCTCCACCGACGGATGCTCGCCGTCGTCGGTCAGGTCCTCGCGCATCCTGTACGGGTCGACCGGGTCGACGAGCGTGTCGTGGAACGCGAGCACCCTCAGGCCGAGCCCGCACGCGAAGGCGCGAATCAACCCGTTGAGACGGACGATCGCCGTCGCTGCGGCCGCGCCGCCCTCGTTCCACGGCAGCACGTCGGCGACCGCGACCGAGAGCCCCAGCCGACGTCCCTGCTGGGCCATGCCGCTGAGCGACCGGGCCGCCTCCTCGATGGGGCGCCCCTGGGCGATGTCGTTGATCCCGCCCTGGACGACGAGCACGGATGCTCCGGCCACGGCCCCATCCAGCCGCGCTGCGATCTGGTCCGTGCGCTCTCCGTGGACGCCGTGGTTCCGGACGTCGAGACCGTCGTCGCGCCTCGCCGCCCACCACTCCCACTGACTCCGCTCGTCCGGCGCGTCGATGCGGGCCCGAACTGCGGGGTCGGGATCCCAGAGGGGCGACCCCGCGCTGATCGAGTCGCCGAGCGCCGCGACGACGATCCTCTCCATCGGCGCAGCCTACTGGCGCGGGCGGCCGTGTCTCGCGGCTCTACGTGTGGCGCGGGACGAGCTCGACGACGAGCTCGCACTCGAGCGCCTCGGCGATGCGGAGGAGGGTGTCGATCCGTGGCGGGCGCCCACCACGCTCGAGGCGGGCGATCGCCGACTGCGTCGTCCCGCAGAGCTCCGCGAGCTCGCGCTGGGAGAGCCCCTTCTCGATGCGCCGATCGGCGACCTTGTCGGCGATCCTGGCGAAGAACCATCCACGGTCGCCGACCACGATCCGCTCGTGCAGCCGCTCGAGCGGCCTCCTCGTCGCCGGACGGGCCCGAGCTGCCATCGCCACTGAGGATAGCAAGCGTGCTATGCGGCGCGGTCGGGCCTGCCGAGGAGCTGCACGGCGTCGCCGACGCGTACGCGGCCGGGGACGACGACGGAGCCGTGGACGCCGAAGGGCAGCGGCTCCGTCCTCCCCTCTCTGCGGTAGCGGGCGAGCGCCCCGAGCGTGTCGAGATCGGAGAGGCCCGAGTCGGGATCGCGTGTCGTCACGACGCAGCGGCCGACGTCGCCGGTCGGCGCCACGACGGCATTCCCGACCGCGATGCGTGACCCGATCCACTCGTCCTCCTCGTGCGCGTGAACGCCGTCGATCTCGAACAGCATGCGGAAGCGGCGGCCGTCGACCGGTCGGTCGGAGCCCGTCTCGTCGCGCAGGCGCTCGAGCGACGCGTGCGAGATCAGCGTGACGGCCCCCTCTCGGGCACCGCGGTCGACGGCGCCGTCTTCCGACCACAGCAGCGTCAGCCGCTCGCCGGCGAAGTGCGACAGAGCGTCCTGCCAGGGGCCGGCCACGCCCCGGGACGGATGCGGCGCCCCGTACAGGACGGCGTCGACCGGTTCGCCCGGCTCGACGACGCCCTCGGCGACCTCCCCGTCGGGGAAGGCGAGCGCGAGCCGTCGTGTCACCTCGTCCCATGCCACGCGCACGAGCATGAGCTCGCCGTGCGTCTTGTCGTTGACGAGCCTCCCGTCGGCGTCGCGAAGCCAGAATCGGCGGTCGCCGCCCACCCCGCACGGGCCGAGCTCGACCTCCTGCGGATGGACGAGCCCGAGCGCCTTCACGGGCGCGATCGAGATCCGGACGACGCGTGCCTCCACGAGCGCTAGAGGAAGAACCCAGACCAGGCGCTCCACCAGTCGTCGCCACGTACGACGATGCTGCGAGCGCCGACGACCTCGACGCCCTTGCGGTTCGCATACTCGTGGAGACGGTCGGGCGTGCTGAAGTCGATCTCGATCTCGCAGGGCTTGCCGGGGTCGTACGGTGCCACCTTCGAGAGGTCCGCGAGCGCCCGCCGCGCGCCGTCCTCGATCAGGGCCCGCGCCCGCTTCGGAGTCTTCGTGCGGGCGCTGAAGCGGCCGAGCCCTGTCTTCACCTCCACGGTCGTGAGGCCGTCGCCGAGCAAGGCTCGCGCCTCGTCGCACACCGCGCGGTCGCCCGTGACGAGCAGCACCGGCACGCCCCAGTGTCCACAGAGCGCAGCGTTGATACCGGTCTCGCCGACGAGCGTGCCGTTGAAGCGGAGGTTCTGCCACGCCTGCCCCGAGACCGTGTGCGAGAGCACACCGGTGTCGGAGCCCGCCATCGCGTGCATGCCGACGAAGAGCGCGGCGTCGCAGCCCTCCTCCAGGAAGGCGGTGTACTGCGTCCACTCGCTCTGGACGACGTACTCGCAGTCGGGGTCGAGGAGATCGGGCACGAGCGAGTTGAACGTGTAGTCGCCGCCGGCGCCGTGGCAGTCCATGACGACGATCTCCGTCGCGCCGGCCGCCTTCGCACCGCGAACCGCCGCGTTGATCTCCTCGGTGTAGAGGACACGGCCTTCCTGGTAGAGCTTCGTGTCGCCGCCCGTCTGTCCCCAGTTGACGATTCCGGCGACGCCCTCCATGTCTCCGATCACGTGGATGCGCATGCCGCGATCCTAGAGCCACGCGGAGCTCTAGGCTCTAGCAGATGGACACGGGGCTCGCGGGCAAGGGGGTGCTCGTCACCGGCGGCGCCGGGGGCATCGGGTCGGCGTGCGTGCGTGCGTTCGCGGCCGAAGGCGCGCGCGTCGCGATCCACTACCGGACGAGTCGCGAGGCCGCGGAACAGCTGGCGCGGGAGATCGGAACGGATGCGATCCTCCAGGCGGACCTGACCGAGGAGGCGGAGGCGGAGCGGCTCTTCGCCCAGGCGCGCGAGCAACTCGGGCAGGTCGACGTGTGTGCCGCCGTCGCGGGGATGTGGCCGCGCGACGACGAGCCGGTCTGGCGCCTGCCGCTCGCACGCTGGGACGAGGTTCTCCGCGCCAACCTCACCGCCACCTTCCTCACCGCGCGCGAGTTCCTGCGCGAGGTGGAGCGAACCGGCCACGGCAGCCTCGTCCTCGTCGGCTCGACGGCGGGGCGCTTCGGCGAGGCCGGCCACGCCGACTACGCCTCGGCGAAGGCCGCGATCCAGGTGGGGCTCCTGCTCAGCCTGAAGAACGAGATCGTCAGGATCGCGCCCGGCGGCCGGGTAAACGCGGTGGCGCCCGGCTGGACGTATTCGCCGATGACACGCGGCGAGCTCGACGAGCAGCTCGTCGAGCGGCTGACGAGGACGATGGCGCTCCGCAAGGTCGCGCTCGCCGAGGACGTCGCGCGCGCGGTCGTCGTGCTCGCCTCGGACGAGCTCTCCGGGCACGTCACCGGCGAGGTCGTGACGGTGGCCGGCGGGATGGAAGGCAGGACTGTCCACTCCTAGACTGAGCCGGTGATCTGCCCCGCGTGCTCCACGGAGAATCGGGCAGGACGGAAGTTCTGCTCCCGCTGCGGTGCGGCGCTCGCCCTCGCGTGCGCAGCCTGCGGCGCCGCGAACGAGCCGGAGGACGCGTTTTGCGGCGACTGCGGCGCCCCGCTCGGCGAAGAGGCCGCGCAGCCCGCGCCTCGCGCCGAGCCGACCGCGGAACGACGACTCGTCTCCGTGCTCTTCGCCGACCTCGTCGGCTTCACCTCGCTGTCCGAGTCACGCGACGCGGAGGCGGTTCGCGAGCTCCTCTCGCGCTACTTCGACGTCTGCCGCCGCATCGTCTCGCTCTACGGAGGCACGGTGGAGAAGTTCATCGGCGACGCGGTGATGGCCGTCTGGGGGACGCCGATCGCGACCGAGGACGACGCCGAGCGTGCGGTCCGCGCCGCCCTCGACCTCGTGACGGCGGTCTCGGCGCTCGGCGACGAGGTGGGTGCGCCCGACCTTCGCGCCCGCGCGGGCGTGCTCACCGGCGAGGCCGCGGTGACGATCGGAGCCGAGGGCCAGGGGATGGTCGCCGGCGACCTCGTGAACACGGCGTCGCGAATCCAGTCGGCGGCCGAGCCGGGAACCGTCTACGTCGGCGAGGCGACGCGACGCACGACAGAGCAGACGGTCGTGTACGAGGACGCCGGTACGTTCGAGCTGAAGGGGAAAGAAGGCGAGACACCGCTCTGGCGGGCGACTCGGGTCGTGTCGGGGCTGCGCGGCTCGCTCAAGTCGGAGGGGCTCGAGGCGCCGTTCGTCGGCCGCGACGGCGAGCTGCGCCAGATCAAGGATCTCTTCCACGCCTCTGCCGACGAGGGGAAGGCGCACCTGCTCTCGATCACAGGCGTCGCCGGAATCGGCAAGTCGCGTCTCGCCTGGGAGTTCTACAAGTACTTCGACGGCATCGCCGAGACGGTCTACTGGCATCGCGGACGCTGCCTCCCGTACGGAGAGGGCGTCACCTACTGGGCCCTAGCCGACATGGTGCGCATGCGCTGCCGGATCGCCGAGGACGAGGCCCCCGCCTCCGGCCTCGCGAAGCTGCGCTCGACGCTCGACGAGCACCTCCTCGACGCGGAGGAGCGCCGCTTCGTCGAGCCGCGACTCGGGCACCTGCTCGGCTACGTCGAGCACGAGACACGCGATCGCCAGGACCTCTTCGCCGCGTGGCGCCTCTTCTTCGAGCGGCTCGCGGGAAGCTATCCGTGCCTGCTCGTGTTCGAGGACATGCAGTGGGCCGACGAGAGCCTCTTGGACTTCGTCGAGTACCTGCTCGACTGGTCGCGAAGCCACCGCCTCTTCGTCGTCACCCTGGCCCGGCCCGAGCTGCTCGAGAGCCGGCGGACGTGGGGCGCCGGGCAGCGGAACTTCACCTCGACGTATCTCGAGCCGCTCTCGCCGGAGGCGATGGCAGAGCTGCTGAGCGGCCTCGTCCCCGGCCTCCCGGAGGAGCTCCGGGACCGCATCCTCGCCCGGGCGGAGGGAGTGCCGCTCTACGCGGTCGAGACGGTGCGCATGCTGCTCGACCGCGGACTGCTCGCCCGCGAGGGCTCGGCGTACATGCCGACCGGAGCCGTGGAAGAGCTCGACGTGCCGGAGACTCTCCAGGCGCTGATCGCCGCCCGCCTCGACGGGCTGCCGACGGAGGAGCGGCGGCTGCTCCAGGACGGGGCGGTGCTCGGCAAGAGCTTCACGAGGCAGGGACTGGCCGCGGTTTCCGGGCTCGCCGAGCCCGAGCTCGACGGGCTGCTCGCATCCCTCGTCCGCAAGGAGGTGCTCGGCGTGCAGGCGGATCCGCGCTCGCCCGAGCACGGGCAGTACGGCTTCCTCCAGGACCTCGTCCGCCACGTGGCCTACGAGACGCTCTCGAGGCGGGAGCGGCGGGCCCGCCACCTCGCCGCCGCGGAGCAGATCGCCGCGGCGTTCGGAGGCGAGGACGAGGCCGTCGAGGTGGTCGCCTCGCACTACGTCGCCGCCTATGAGGCCGTGCCGGACGCCGACGACGCGGAAGAGATCAAGGAGAAGGCGAAGGCCGCGCTCGTCCGCGCCGGAGAGCATGCGCGCTCACTGGCAGCGGCTGCGGAGGCCCGAAGGTACTTCGAGCAGGCGGCCGCTCTCGCGAATCGGCCGCTCGAGCGTGCCGCGCTGCTGGCTGACGCAAGCGAGATGGCCGGTTTCAGCGGTGATCCTGAAGCGGCGCGCGGGCTGATGGAGGAGGCGATCGCGATCTACGAGGCTGACGGCGACACGCACACGGCGGCACGTGTGTCCGCACGCCTGGGACGGTTCCAGCTCTTCGGCGCCGGCCGCGACGAGATGCTCGCGCGGCTCGAGCGTGCATTCGACGTGATCTCCGCCGACGAGCCGGACGAGGACCTCGCGGTGCTCGCCGCACAGCTGTCACGCATCTACTGGTTCGGCGGCGACCTCGAGCGGGCCGACGCCCGCGCCGAGCTCGCGCTCGAGGTCGCCCAGGCGGGCGGATTCGTGAAGCCGCTGGCGGTCGCCCTGCGGGCCAAGGGCGCCGTGCTCCACAGTCGCGGACGCGACGAGGAGGCACTGGCGCTGATGAAGCACACGCTCGACTTCGCGCTCGAGCACGAGCTCGCCGACGACGCGGGCACCTGCTACTTCCACCTCTCCGACCGCTGTTTCCGCCTCGACCGCTACCGCGACGCCCTCTCGTACCTCGACGAGTCGCTGGCGCTCGTCCGCAAGGTGGGAAACCGGCCACACGAGTGGGCCACGATCGCCGAGCGAACGTACCCCCTCTTCATGCTCGGCCGCTGGGACGAGGTGCTCGCGACACGCGAGCAGTTCACGCAGGAGGAGATCGACTCCGGCGGCGTCATGCTCAGCCTGCTCCAGGCCGGCGTCGAGGTCTACGCTCACCGAGGGCGGCTGGACGAGGCGCGTCAGCTCTTCGGTCTGTTCTCGAGGCTCGAGACCTCGACCGATCTGCAGGACAGGGGTACGTACCTCGCCACGCTCGCCGCCTTCCGGCGCGCGGAGGGAAGACTCGAAGACGCGGTCGCCGCCGGGAGCGCGACGATCGAGATCGCGCCGGTTCTCGGACCGAGCTTCCAGGGCGTGAAGCACGGCGTCGTCGACGCGCTCGAGGCCGCACTCGCGCTCGGCGACACGGCGAAGACGGAGGAGCTCCTTGCGTTCGTCGACGGTCTCGCGCCGATGCGACGACCTCCGTATCTCGACGTGCACGTGCAACGGCTCCGTGCGCGGAGCGCTGGTGACACCGGCGGTCTCGAGGCCGCTGCCGGTCGCTTCCGCGAGCTGGAGGCGCCGTTCCCGCTCGCGGTCACGCTGCTCGAGCACGCCGAGCTCACCGGCAGCGAGGAGTCGCTCGCCGGGGCCCGCGAGCTGTTCGAGCAGCTCCAGGCGACGCCGTGGCTCGAGCGCGCGTCGGCGCCGGGAGGGACACGAGTTCTCGCATGACGCGGGCGGCGCCTCGCGGCGCCGCCCGCCTCTTCAGGTCCCCGCCGCAGAGAGAGTGCCGTCAGTCCGCCGCAGAGCCTGGTTCTCTATCGGCGCCGACGCCCGGCGGCTTGAGAGTCTCTTCGTACACTGGCGCACGTGAGCCGGTTCCTCGAGCGGCTGGCCTCGGGGACGCCCCTCGTCTGCGACGGCGGCACGGGCGCCCTGCTCGCCAGCGCGGTTCCCCGCCTGCGCTGCCCGGAGGAGGCGAATCTCCGCGCGGCCGAGAGCGTGGTCGAGGTGCATCTCGGCTACATCCGCGCCGGGGCCGACCTGATCGAGACGAACACCTTCGGCGCGAACCGCCCGAAGCTCGCGCAGCACTTCCTCGAGGACGAGTTCGAGGCGATCAACGCGGCGGCGGTGCGGCTTGCGCGCGAGGCGCGCGAGGTGTCGGGGCGCGACGTGTTCGTCGCGGGCTCGATCGGGCCGCTGGGCGACGTCGAGCTGCTCGGTCGCGACCCGGCGGAGCTCTATGCCGAGCAGGCCCAGCTGCTCGAGGGACGCGGCGCCGACCTGTTCATGGTGGAGACCTTCTTCGACCTGCCGGAGCTGGAGTCCGCGATCGGAGCCGTGCGCTCGGTCTCGACGCTGCCGATCGTGGCGCTGCTCTCGTTCGACGCCGACGGCGAGACCCTCGCCGGCGTCTCGGCGGACCACGCTGCGAAGCGACTGCGGACGCTCGACGTCGCCGCGTTCGGCGCGAACCATGGCGCCGGCCCGGCGGCCGCCCTCCAGGCGCTCGCGCAGATGGGCACCGGTGGACCGCCGCTCGCTGCGCTGCCGAACGTCGGGCTCGCCGGCATGTCGGGGCAGCGGATCGTCTTCCCGCACGCGACCCCGGCGTATTTCGTCGAGTTCGCCGCGCAGGCACGTGCGCTGGGAGCGCGCCTGATCGGCGGCTGCTGCGGCACGACACCGGCGCAGATCGCCGCGATCCGAGCCGCCGTGGACGACGACCGGAGGCCGGCAGGGTCCCTGCTCGTTCGCGAGCGGGAACAGGCGACGCCCTTCGTCGTTGCGCACGAGGAGACGGAGCTGGCCCGTCGGCTCCGGGACGGCGAGCGCGTGGTGTCCGTCCAGGTCGACCCGCCGCTCGGCGCGAACCCGGAGGCGCTGATCGCGACGGCCCGCGCGGTGCGCGACTCGGGCAAGGCGCAGTTCGTCGACGTGAACGACAACCCGCGGGCGCGGGCGCGAATGAGTGGGATCATGGCGTCGGTCGCGATCGAGCGCCTCGCCGGCGTCGAGACGATTCCCCACCTGACCCCTCGCGACACGACGATCGCGGGGCTCGAGTCGCTGCTGCTCGGCGCGCATGCCGAGGGTGTCCGCAACGTCCTCGCCGTCACGGGAGACCCGCCGGAGACGGGCGACTACCCCGGCACCCACACGGTCTACGAGGTCGACGCGATCGGGCTTGTCGAGCTGGTCGCGAAGCTGAACCGAGGCGAGGACTGGCACGGCCGCGCGATCGACGCTCCGACGTCGTTTCACCCGGGCGTCGCGGTCAACCCGACCGCCGACGACCTCGGCCTCGAGGCCGAGCGCTTCCACCGCAAGGTCGCCGCGGGCGCACGCTTCGCGATGACCCAGCTCCTCTTCGGCCTCGAGCCGCTCGAGGCCTTCCGCGAGCGGCTCGGCGGCACGTGGCCGGTGCCGCTGCTCGTCGGCGTCTGGCCGATCCGGACGACGGAGACACTGATCCGCGTCCACAACGAGGTGCCGGGTGTCGTGGTCCCCGAGGACGTCCAGGAGCGCTACCGGGCCGCCGGCTCGGGCTCGCGCGAGGTCGGCCTCGCGCTCGCTCGCGAGCTGATCGAGGAAGCCCGCTCGCTCGGGCACGGCGTCTACGTGGTGGCGCCCTTCCGGCAGCCGCTCGACGTCGTCGCTCTGCTCCCTGACCCTGCCTAGCCCGCGCAGGCGCCGGTGGAGACCGGTTGCCCGGAAGCGTCCGACAGGTCTTGCCTGACGATCGACGCGGGGATGCCGTACCCGCTCGAGCTGCCGACGCGGGCGGCGAAGATCGTCGACTGGACGGCGCCCGAGTCGTCGATCGCCGGACCGCCGGAGTTGCCGTGCTCGACCGCTCCGGCCACGGCGGTGATCGAGCGGGCGACCGGCCCGTGCCCGAGCGCATCCTGGGTGATCGCGACGGACGTGCGCCCGATCCGCCCGGCCGTTGACTGGAGCGGTCCGTTCTCCGGATAGCCGACGATGGCCACCGAGGTACCGGGCTGCGGGTCGACGAGTGGCAGCGGCGTCTCGTTCGCGCCCGCGACGCGGAGCACCGCGACGTCGTTGTGGACGTCGAACGCGACGACGTCGGCGAGACGCGAGCCCCTCTTGCCGGGGATCTGGACGATCGTGTCCCGCTCACCCGCCACGACGTGCGCCGCCGTCACGACGATGTCGCTCTCTGCAAACCAGCCGCTGCCCTGGATCCCGATCCCGCAGGCGGTGCCGAGGATCCGGACGACGCGCGACGCGGCGGCGCGCACGGCGGGATCACCCGTCACAGTTGCCGTGGGCGGCTGTGACGGCGCAGCCGGACCGTTGATCGACGGGAACGGGTCGATACGGGCCAGCAGGTTGAGGAGCCGACTCGGCGACACCGTCTGATTGAGGCGGCGAACGATCCGGGAGTCCTGCACGGCGTGACGGAACATGGTCTGGCCGGGCGCGAGCAACGCGACCGTGGCTCCGACCCAGACGACCGCGACGCCGGTGGCGCCGCCGAGCAGAAAACCTCCGAGCGAGTCGACGAACCGAAACGGCGTCAGCTTCAGCCCGCCGCGGACGAAGGAGCCCGCGAACGCAGCCGCCGTCTGGAGCACCAGCGCACCGACCACGGCGCCGACGAAGCCGGCAAGCGGCTTCCACGCCGATGTCGATCCCCCGTGCAGGAAATGCGGCCCGATCCGCGACCCGAGATACGCACCGGCGGCGAGCCCGGCCAGCGAGAAGGCGCTCAGCACCAACCCTCGACGCGCGCCACCGAGAGCAGAGAGGACGACGACCACGATCGCAATCCAGTCGACAGTGGACAGCGCCACGGGCAAGAGAGTAGACGCACTACCGGCAGGCACCGCCCCGGCTACACTACGCGCGCCCCGGGGGCGTAGTTCAGCTGGTTAGAACGCCGGCCTGTCACGCCGGAGGTCGCGGGTTCGAGTCCCGTCGCTCCCGCTCTGAAAGTCCCCGCTTGCGGGGGCTTTTTGTTTGCTCCTCCGGCGATGTCGCGATTTTCCATGGGGCGTGGATGGGGCGACGAGCTTGTCGAGCGCGTCCAGGACGCCCCGATTCGCGTCCGGGAAGAGGTGCCCGTCGAGGTCGAGCGTGACGCGGATCGAGGAGTGGCCCATCTGCGCCTGGAGGTACTTCGGGTGGGCGCCGGCGGCGACCATGAGCGCCGCGTAGGTGTGGCGCAGATCGTGGGAAGCGGAAGCCGGTCAGCTTCGTCCGCCGGACGGCCGGCGCGAAGACGCGGTGACGGAAGTTGTCGTCGTTCAGGATCGCGCCCTCGGGCGAGGGGAAGACGAGGCCGAGCTCGTTCGGCTCGCGCGCGAGCAGCTGACGACGCAGGACGCGGAGCGCCGTCGTCGAGAGGTCGACGCGCCGGCGTGAGGCGCGCGTCTTCACCGGCACGAGCTCGCCCTTGTAGGTGCCGGTCTCGACGGTGACGGTCTTCGCCTCGAGGTCGAGGTTGCGGTCGCGGAGCGCGAAGAGCTCGCCCTGGCGCAGGCCGGTCAGCGCGGCGAGCATGACCATGTTCCCGTAGGGCGCGGTCGTATTCGCAGCGAGCTCCTCGACCTCCTCCCAGCCGATGAAGCGCACCTCCCTCGGCTCGCGTCGCGGCGCCCGGACGCGGAAGACCGCCTCGTCGACGAGGTGGCCACGCTCCTTCGCGTTCGCGAGCACCTGCTTGAGCAGGCGGAGGGTGAGCTCAGCCTGGCGCGGCGCGCGCTTCGCGAGCTCGGCGATGTGATCCTCGACCGCGGCCGGGCGGATCTCGTCGAGCGGGACGCGGCGGAAGGGGTCGAGGTGCTGGGTCAGGTCACGCGTGCGATCACGCGTGGAGGGGCGGACGCGAAGCGCGTAGCGGTCGAGCCAGCCGACAAGGAACTCGCCGAGCGTCTCCGGCGGCGCCTGGTACAGCGCCCCGAGCGACGCGCGGCGCTGCTGCTCGAGCGCGAAGCGGTCGGCGTCCTTCTTCAACACGAAGGTGCGCGAGCGCGAGCTGCCACCGACGGGCGTCCAGCGCACGCGATAGCGCTTACTCCCGTCCTGCAGCCGGTACGACTCCACGTGCGCCATCGCTACTCGAACAGCGTAGGCTGCCGGCCCTCCTTCGGCTTCGTCGCCGGCGCGCGGCGCGGCCTCGGCTTCTGCTTCCGCTTCGGGGGCTGCTCGCGCTCGGTCGTGCGGTGCTCGGCGATCCAGCCGCGGACCTCGTCGGGGTCGAAGCGGCGGGCGCGCCGAGCTTGTAGCTCGGAAGCTCGCCGGACGCCGCCTGGTCGTAGACCCAGTCCTCGTGCACCCCGAGCAGCTCGGCGACCTGGCGGACGGTCAACATCGCGTGGGGTGCAGAAATACGATCCTCCTGCAAATCGTGCCCTCGAACGCGACGATCGAGTACTTGCACCCCACGTGTCCTGAAGCATCATCGGCATCGCAGCGGAGCGGAACCTCACCGGCAGCACCTTGACCCGACGCTCGTTGATCCCCTCCGTCGCCGCGAGCGAGACCTCGCGCTTGCACCACTCCGACTCGACCGAGTCGGGCGAGACGATCGCGACCGCCGCGGCCTTCCCTATTATCACCTCCCGATACGCAGGCCGCGACCGAGCCGTCGGCCGGGCCGCGAGACAGGAGGCTGAGTTGACCGCACGTCATAGGCACGCGTACCTGCTAGCCGCCTGCGCCGCCCTGCTGCTGGTGGTCGGCGTCTCGGCTGCCGCTGGGGCCAGCCCGAAACCGGCGAAGCCGACGAAGACGATCTCGCTGGCGGCGGCGACGACGGTCTGGACCTACACCGGCCTCGACCTGCGTGCCGGCCAGGCGGTGAAGATCACCGCCGCGGGCTCGATCTCCTATGGCAGCTGGAACTCCAACTGCGGCGGGCCGATCTCGCCCTCCGGCTGCAAGGCTGAGGCCATCTGCCAGTTCCCCGGCGCCTGTGGCGGCATCGTCGGGCGCCTCGGCAGCGGCGCCCCGTTCGTCGTCGGCAAGTACAAGGTCGTCAAGGGCCCCGGCAAGGTCTTCCTGATCGTCAACGACGCCAAGGGCGCCTACGGCGACAACAGCGGCGCCTTCTCGGTGACGCTCAAGACGATCACTCCTGCCGACGTCAAGTTCACCAGGGAGACGTTCACCGACAGCTACATCGATCTGACCTACCACGGCACCGGCTGGGACGCCTCCGGCGGCCCGATCAAGCTCTCCTTCAGCGGCAACGCCGCCGGCAGCCTGCCGGCCCAGGAGACGTTCACCGGCAGCCTGAAGATCCGCTACTGGCCGCACCGGCCGTCGGTCCAGAACAACAAGGTCGTCGGCGAGCCCGACTGCTGGGGCATGCTCGCCGCCCGCCAGGCCAACTCCTGGGCCGGGGACAAGGTGACCGCAAAGCGCGAGGGCATCGTCCTCTTCAGCCTCGACCCACGGATCAAGGCCCACCAGTACTACTGCCGCGGCGAGGAGAAGACGCTGCTCGAGGCCTCGACGCACCCGATCATCACCTACACCGGCGATCAGGTCTCCCTCTACCAGGGCGCAGGCCTGCCGATTCGCACTCTGGTGCACGCGCCGGACAAGCCCGGCGACTCGCTCATCTGCTTCCACGTCCAGGACCGTGGCTTCAGCGTCCGCGTCTTCGTCAACCCCACCACGCACGTCCTGTCGACCACGGTCAGCAAGGGCAGCTGCGGCTGAGCCCGTCCCGGCCTTGAGCGGCGACGAGTGGCGAGCGAGCCGGTTGGCGCCCTAGGTCGTGGAATCCAGCTGCTCAGCGCTCATCTTGACGGCGACCGACTTCAGGCTGCCGTCGCCGCGGCGATGGCAGAAGCCGACGGCCTGCCCGCCGAAGCTGGCGAGTGATAGCGACTAAGAGCTTACGAGGCAACGGAGACCGCATCACCCCCTCGTTGTCCTGGTGTAGCCCCGGTTCCGTAGGGTCCGGTTTCTAGACTCGGGCGGCCTCGAGAGGAGGTCGCATGGGACGGAAGGGTTATCCGGCGGAGTTCCGTCGGCGGGCGCTGGATCTGGTGGCGGCGGGCAAGACGGTGCGGGAGGTCGCGCGGCTGCTCGAGGTCAGCGACCAGTCGATCTACAGCTGGCGGCGGCAGCAGCTGATCGATCAGGGCGAGCTGCCGGGGCTGAGCTCGGCGGAGCGGGAGGAGCTGCGCGAGGCTCGCCGGCGGATCCGGGAGCTGGAGACCGAGCTGGAGGTGCACCGGCGGGCGGCGGAGTTGTTGAAGGAGTCGGTGCGCCCAAAAGGCGATTCGAGGCGATCTCGGTGATGGCCGGTGAGGGGTTGCCGGTCGAGGTCGCCTGCCGGGTGCTGGGCGTCTCCTGCGCGGGCTTCTATGCCTGGCGGTTCCGGCCGCCGTCTGCCCGTGCGGTCCGGCACGCGTGGCTGACCGACCTGATCCGCGAGGTCCACGCGGCCTCCTACGGCGCCTACGGGGCAAAGCGGGTGCATGCCGAGCTTGTGCTCGGTCGCGGGATCCGGGTGGGCCACTACTCCGTCGCGATGCTGATGCAGCGTGCCGGGATCGGGGGCCGCACCGGCGCCCCTAAGCGCTGAGGGATGCCGGGCATTGCGACCGCGGAGGATCTCGTCGACCGCGTGTTCCTCCGCAACGCACCCAACCAGCTCTGGCTGACCGACGTCACCGAGCACCCGACCCGCAAGGGCAAGGTGTACTGCGCGGTCGTGCTCGACGCGTTCAGCCGCCGCGTGGTCGGCTGGTCGATCAGCCACAACCCGACCGCGGCGCTGACCAGCAACGCGCTCGGGATGGCGATCGAGCAGCGCGACGCCGCCCGCGGCAAGACGGTGATCCATTGCGATCACGGGACGCAGTTCACCGCCTGGGCGTTCACCGACCGCGCGCGCCGCTCCGGGCTCGTGCCCTCGATGGGCTCGATCGGCGACTGCTACGACAACGCGATGATCGAAGCGTTCTGGTCGCGGATGCAGGTCGAGCTGCTCAACACGCGCCGCTGGAAGACACGCGTCGAGCTCGCGAACGCGATCTTCGAGTACATCGAGATCTTCCACAACCGCCGCCGGCGCCACTCGGCCCTCGGGATGCGGACACCGATCGAATATGAATTACTCAACAACAACCACACCAGCGGCCGCCTGAATCCAGAAACGCGGCTCCACCGAACCGGGGGTACTGCGACGGGTCCACGAAAGCGGGGGGCCTCCACACTGGGACGACGCACCCATGGGGCGCGGATGGGGCGGGACCCTCCGAAAACGCCGTGGAACAGCGTGGAGGCTTCGAGCGCAGGAACGCGCAAAGTACCTGTCACGCCGGAGGTCGCGGGTTCGAGTCCGTCGCTCCCGCTGAAGGAGGCCCTGGAAACAGGGCCTTTCCTATCGGGCCGGCTCTCTGCAGCTCGTCGCGGTTAGTCCCACTACCAAGAAGACGCGACGCTTCGCCCTCCCTTCGATGACACCGAAACGCTAGGACGAGACCACCAGCGCACGCGCTTGAGGAAACGACGACCATTCCGGTCAACGGAGCCAGTTTCAGTCCTCGTGCGCCACTCCTTGCGCCAGTGCGACCGCGTGTCCCCAACTAGGTCCTAGCCCGTGGCTTGGCGAGAGACGGCACAGGAGTCGAACGTCCCCAGCGGCGGGCTCAAAGGACCTAGCCGGTTTGAAGGTCTGACGAGCGAGGTCAGGCAGGGTCGATCCGGGATGGTGGCGACCTTACGGTGGATCTCAGGTGCGGTGAGATCACGGGAGACCGGTACCAGACCGGTACAAGAATGGAGCACCGG
>CAVXLS010000008.1:0-176246 GCA_963762675.1 uncultured Thermoleophilia bacterium
GGCGATCTTGGGGACGGGTCAGAGCGCGACGGGTGCTGCCGTTGTACGGCCGCTCGGCCAGAAGCGGCGCGCCCAGAGCGCGACGTAGACGAGCGCGACGAGCACGGGCACCTCGATCAGCGGGCCGACGACGCCGGCGAGCGCCTGGCCGGAGGTGGCGCCGAAGACGCCGACGGCGACGGCGATCGCGAGCTCGAAGTCGTTCGAGGCGACCGTGAAGCCCATGCTCGCGGTCTGCGCGTAGGGGAAGCCGATCAGCTTGCCGATCGCGAAGCCGGCGACCCACATGACCGCGAAGTAGGCGAGCAGCGGCAGCGCGATCCGGGCGACGTCGAGCGGCTGCGAGGTGATCTTGTCGCCCTGGATCGCGAACAGGAGCACGATCGTGAACAGCAGCCCGTAGAGGGTGATCGGGCGCGATCCGCGGGATGAAGCGTGTTGCTCGTACCAGTCGCGGCCGCGGCGCTTCAGCCCGATCCGGCGGGTGAGGAAGCCGGCGGTGAGCGGGATGCCGAGGAAGATCAGCACCGTCTTGGCGACCTCCCAGATCCCGACCTCGAAGCCCTGCGTGTCGAGGCCGAGCCAGCCCGGCAGGACGGTCAGGTAGAAGTAGCCGAGCAGCGAGTAGGCGGCGACCTGGAAGAGCGCGTTGAAGACGACGAGCAGCGCGGCGCGGTCGCGGTCGCCCTTGGCGATGTCGTTCCAGATCGAGCACCATCGCGATGCAGCGGGCGAGCCCGACGATGATCACGCCGGTGCGGTAGGCGGGCTGGTCGGCGAGCAGCAGCCAGGCGAGCGCGAACATCAGCAGCCGGCCCGACGACCCAGGAGAGGAAGAGCGAGACGCCGAAGAAGCGCCGGTTGGAGACGCCGTCGTGGCTCATCCGGCCGAGCTCCTCGTAGCGGACCTTCGCGAGCACCGGGTACATCATCAGCAGCAGCCCGGCGCGATCGGCAGCGACACCGTCCCGATCTGGAGCTTGTCGAGGCCGTCGTTCAGCGACGGGATCAGCCGTGCCGAGCCCGAGGCCGGCGGCCATCGCGAGCGCGATCCAGAGCGGCAGGAAGCGGTCGAGCGTCGAGAGCTTGCCGAGCACGACCGCCTGCTCCGGCGACGGAGCCGCCGGGCGGGGACGGGTCTCAGTCGCAGCCACCGGTGTCCATCTCGACCGCCTCGTCGAGCAGCGCGCCGAGCGAGCTCGTGCAGCTGCGGCGAGCCGGTCGCGGCTGGCGCAGTAGCAGGTGCGCAGCCCCTCGATCTCGCCGACGATCAGCCCGGCGTCCTTGAGCACCTTCAGGTGCTGGGAGACGGTCGCCTGCGCGAGTGAGAGCTCGTCGACGAGCTGGCCGCAGTAGCAGGCGTCATGGGCGAGCAGCAGCCGCATGATCCGCACCCGCGCCGGATGTGCGAGCGCCTTCGCGAGCAGCGCCACGTCCTGCTCGAGCGCCGCTCGACCGCTCGACGGTGACGGTCACGAGACGGCGGCGCTGTGGTGGCGGGCCGAGGCAGCGATGCCGGCGGGGACGCCGCGCAGCGGCCTTGCCGCCGGGAGCTCGTGCGGGCAGGCATAGAGCGTGCCGCCGACCCGGTAGGCGCGCTCCTCGAGCAGATGGTCGAGGCAGAGCCCGACGCCGCAATGCGGGCAGAGGGCGACCGCCGGAACCTCGTCGTTGGTCTTCGCGCACTCGAAGCAGTTCATGCGACGGCTCCTCTCGAGGCTGATCGTTGATCGCGGATCTACGATCGCCCGCATCCCTCGCGACGGCCTCCGGCGTCACCCGGTTTCGGATCAGTGGTTTCTACGGGCTCGAGTCACGGATCGGCCCGATGCCGCGCCGGCCTGCAGTCACTTAAATCGACATTGAAGATTCAACACGGGTTGAAGGGAGCGACTCCGTATGACGACACGCCTCGCCGCCGAAGCACTCCCCGAGCGGCACCCGCTTCCGAGCCGCCTGGCCGCGCTGCGCGCGCTCGCCGAGCCGGTGCGGCTGGCGCTCGTCGACGAGCTCGCGCGAGAGGATGCCTGCGCCTGCGAGCTGCGCGAGCGGCTGGGACTGTCGGCGCCGCTGCTCTCCCACCATCTGAAGGTGCTGCGCGAGGCCGGTCTCGTCCAGACGCGCAAGGCGGGCCGGCGGGTCGAGGTCGAGCTCGACCGCGAGGCGCTCGCCCGCGTCGCCGGGTCGCTGCTCGCCGGCCAGAAGGCGGCATGAGTACCCTCGCGGCACCGGCCCGGGCGTGGACGATGCGGGTGCCGCTCGCCGCCGCGGGGGCCGTCGCCGTCGCCGCCGGGCTCTATCTGGGGCTCGGCCCGTTCTGGAACTGGGTGGTCTACGACCTCGCCTCGCTGCCGCACGGGACGCGCTACGCGGACGCGGTCCACTTCTTCTTCTTCGACACGACAAAGATCCTGCTGCTGCTGGTCGGGATCATCTTCGTCGTCCGCATCCTGCGGAGCTTCCTCTCGCTCGAGCGCACGCGTGCGCTGCTCGGCGGCAGGCGCGAGGGCGCCGGCAACATCGCTGCGGCAGGGCTCGGCGTCGCGACGCCGTTCTGCTCCTGCAGCGCCGTGCCCGCCTTCATCGGCTTCGTCGCCGCAGGCGTGCCGCTGGGGGTGACGCTCAGCTTCCTGATCGCGAGCCCGATGGTGAACGAGGTCGCGGTCGTGCTGCTCTACGGCATGTTCGGCTTCGAGGTCGCCGCGCTCTACATCGGCTTCGGGCTGCTGATCGCGGTCGCCGCCGGCTACCTGCTCGGTCGCCTACGCCTCGAGCGGCACATCGAGCCGTTCGTGCTCGAGGCAGCGAGCATCACACCGGTGGCCGGCGCGGCCGAGCGGACGCCGAGCTGGTCGGAGCGGGTCGAGCTCGGCGTCGAGGAAGTGCGCACGATCGTCGGCAAGGTCTGGCCCTACCTGCTCGCGGGAATCGCGCTCGGCGCCGCCATCCACGGCTGGGTGCCGACCGACTTCTTCGCCCGCATCGCCGGCTCCGGCAACCCGTTCGCCGTGCCGGTCTCAGTGATCCTCGGCGTGCCGCTCTACTCCAACGCCGCCGGCGTGCTGCCGCTCGTCGAGGCGCTGCACGCAAAGGGGATGGCGATGGGAACGGTGCTCGCGTTCATGATGAGCGTCGTCGCGCTCTCGCTGCCGGAGATGATCCTGCTCCGCCGCGTGCTGCGGCCGCGCCTGCTCGCCGTCTACATCGCCGTCGTGGCCAGCGGCATCGTCGCCACCGGCTACCTCTTCAACGCCGTCCTCTGAAAGGAGGCGACCAATGCATACCGTGAAAGTCCTCGGCTCGGGATGCGCCAACTGCGAGCGCCTCGCCGCCCTCACCGGGCAGGCGCTCAGCGAGCTCGGCCGCGGCGAACAGGTCGAGAAGGTGACCGACTACGCCGCGATGGCAGCCCTCGGCGTATGGCCACGCCGGCGCTCGCCGTCGACGACCAGGTCGTGCTCGCCGGACGCATCCCGCCGCTCGCCGCGCTCAAGAACACACTCGCCGAGCGGCTCGAAAGCGTCGCCTGAGCCGGGGGGCGCACCCCACCACCCTCGCCGCTGCCTGCGAGCTCGCCGGCAGCGCCCATGCCGAGCCGCCGGCCGGCGCCGGAAAGGACCAGCGACGAGCACCACCGCTCTTCCGCGGTCGGCCGCCGGGCCGGCGCCTGCCGCAGCCTCCGCGCAGATCGTGCGCGGCTTCCATCCCGGCTGGTCGGCCGGTCATGGGCACCGCGATCGTCGGCGTTGCGCCGCCTACCAGAACCCCAGGCGGCGTCAGCGACCTCACGCGCGCCGCGCACGGCGTCGGGGTCGCCTTCGTCCTGCTCGCCTGGGCGGCCGCCGTCCTGATCGCCGGCCCTACCTCAGTCGGCTCGTGCGCCACCGCACCTATGTGCTCTTCACCAGCGAAGGCATGGCCGCCGACGCCGCCAACGGCGGCTGGTTCATCCCGCCGGTCGTCAGCATCATCATCCCGCTCACCCTGATCCCCCTCCTACCGCACGTCGGCGACTCCGCCGCGCGGCTGCTGCTCCTGGCCGGCTACGCCGGCCGCGGCGTCGGCCTCTTCCTCTTCCTGCTCGTCGCCGCCGTCCTCTTCGGCCGGCTCGTCTTCCACCCGCTGCCGCCCGCCCCGCTTGTCCCCTCGCTCTGGATCGGGCTCGGCCCGATCGGCGTCGGAAGCCTCGCCCTGCTCCGGCTTGCCGCCGCCGGCCAGCCCTACTGGGGAGACCAAGCAGCCGCGGTCGAGCGCATCTCCACCCTGCTCGCCGCCGTCCTCTGGGGCTTCGGACTCTGGTGGCTCGCCACCGCCGCCATCCTGCTCACCCGCTACCTCCGCCACGGCCGCCTTCCCTACGGCGTCGGCCTCTGGGCCTTCACCTTCCCGCTCGGCGCCTACACCGTCGCCACCCTCCAACTCGCGCGCAGCTGGCCCAGCCACCCGCTCGAGTGGGCCGCCGCCGGCCCTCCTGCTCCTGCTCGCCGGCTTCTGGGCCACCGTCACCACCGGCACCCTGCGCGCGATCGCAACCGGCCAAGCATGGCAGCGGTAGCCGCCGCGCGGCGCACGGCCGAGAGGGTCGGCTTGCCCGAAAAGACGGGAAAGTCCGAGTCGCGCGCCAATCGACGGAGCGGCGTCGTGCCTCTGCCGACCACTCGAACGAGCGATTGAAGTGACCTCGCGGGCAGGAGTAGCGTCGAGGTTCGTCATAGACCCGAACTGCGGCAGAAGGGCAGGTGGCCCGATGCTGAGTCTTCTGTTGCCAGGCAAGCATTCCGAGGCGTACGTCACGGTGCCGTCATGAGGCCGCGATTCTTCGTCCAGCTGGGTGTGGCGCTGTCGGTCTTCTTGGTTGCGTTGGCGCCGGCCTGGGCAGACAGCCCGGACCCTGTAACGATCACGAAGCACGCGAATCTCGGCTTCAGCGCGAGCATTCCGGTCGATGAAGACACCGGGGTCGCGGATCCGCCGTGTCTGTTGAGCGTGGGCGTCTGTCTATTCCACGGGGCGTTTGCCTTCAGCGGCACGCTCACGGCACAGGTGACCCTCGGGACGGACGTGGCGCTCACGTACGACCCGGCCGACCTAAACACCCCGAGCGGGCCTCTCCCGGTCTCCGTCAAGTACACGCCCACACCGGGTGGGTCAACAGTCTCCTATTCGCTGAGCGGCACCATGACCTTCAACTTCGACGGGTGCACGGATTGCCCGAAAACGCTGCCCTTCAGCGCGACCTCGGCTCCCAACAGTTTCACGGCACCCATGGACTCGGATTCTCCGGTGACGATCCCGGGCACGAGCTCCGGGATCACCCTCAACGTCGCCGGGCTCAATGTGATCACCGCGTCGCTCGGGAGCTCACTCACGCTTGCGCCGGCTCCCCCAGGCGGGGTTCCCGGGCTTGGTGGAGCAGCCGCCCTGGTGCAGGTGACCGGTGCGAGTGGTGCGCCGGTCCTGCCCATCGAGTGGGACTCTTCCGGTTCGGACCAGACGTTCACGCTGACGACGCCGGCCAACCCGGCGCCTCTCGGGATCTCCCTCTCGCCGCTCGTCCACTGGGTGGGGACGTCCGGGAGCGCGCAGATCAACCTCCACTGGACCGACGACTTCCAGAACGCTGTCGCCATCGCCGCAGACATCGTCACCGCCGGCGTCTGCGCCCTCCCCGGGGTCGACTGCTCGATCAGTGACCCCGCTCCGATCAGCCTCTTCTCCGGCGGGTTGGGGCCGGTCTACAGCTCGGCCGGTCTCGACACGGCGATCGGGGACGCCATCGGTGGCGTTGCGGGACCGTTGGTCGCGGGCCGGATTGCAGCGGGATTCGTGCCCGTCCCGCTGACCTCGCCACCGCTCGCCTCGGTTCCGCCCTTCACCATAGGCGCGCTCGACTTCGGCGTGCCGTCCGTGTCGATCACGGGTGCGCCTGCTGGAGTTGTCCTGAAAGGCGATTCGATCAGTCTCACCGCAGCCCCGAGCGGGGGAACCGGGCCGTACACCTACGCGTGGACGAAAGACGGAGCGCCCTTTGCGACGACGCAGACCATCGGCGACACCCCAGCGCTCGGAGACACGACCTATGCGGTGACCGTGACCGACTCGCTGGGGGCGGTGTCGAACACGGCGACGACGGTGGTTCACGTCTACGACTTCACAGTCGCGGGCAACCCGACAAGCCGGCAGATCTTGACGACCGGCACAAACACGTACGCCGTCACGGAGAGCCTCGTGCCGGGTTCGGCGATCGCCGGGCTCCCCACGATCGGGCTGTCTCTGTCCGGCCTGCCGTCGGGAGCCACGGCAAGCTTCTCTCCCGCGAGCGGAAGTGCAGGTGGTTTCTCCTCGACGTTGACGATCACGACCGCCGGCGCGCCGCCCGGCACCTATTCGCTCACCCTCACCGGTAGCGACGCCAGGCTTCTCATCGGCGGAACGAGATCAGCAACCTTGAGTCTCACGATCCTCACTCCTGCCCAGGCCATCCCGAACGTGATCACGACGATCCAGGGTCTGCAGGCGGCAGGGGTATTGAACCGAGGCCAGGCGAATTCACTCGTCGTCAAGCTGAACCACGCGATCGACAGCCTGAACTCGAAACCTGATCAGCCGACCGCGTGCAACCAGCTGCAGGCGCTTGTCAACGAGGTCGACGCCTACGTATCCGCAGGGATCCTGACGCAGGCCCAGGCCGATACGTTGCTGGGCGGGCCGCTTGGCATCGTTGCGATCATGGCGGCGATACCGTGTTGAGCTAACGGACTGGAGCAACAGCCAGGAGGGCCCGCTACGACGGGCCCTCCTGGCGGAGTCCGGCGTTCTGACCCCCAACAAGAGGGTTTCGACCCCCGTTCGGGCTGGCCGGTCGACGGGACTCCACGCCGCGGCCGCCTGCTGGAGGGGAGGAGGCCCTGCCGACGGTTCGAGTCCGTCAGAGGGCTCTCCTCGGCGCGTCGACGTTCGGGTCGCTAGCGTCCTCCGGGTGAGGATCGCCGCAGAGGACGCGCGCCGTTTTCTGTTCGCCCGGCACTTCCTCGCGCCGGCCCGGTCTCTCGCGGGGGGCACCGGCGCCGTGCTCGAGGTCTTCCGCAGGCTCGGCTCGATCCAGTTCGACCCGCTCGCGGTGGCCGGCCGGAGCCACGACCTCGTGCTCCACGCGCGCGTCGCCGACTACGACCCCGACTGGTGCGACCTGCTCTATGAACGCCACGAGATCTTCGAGGCGACCAACAAGGGGCTCTCCCTCGTCCCTGCCGACGAGTTCGCCTGGTTCCGCGCCACCCTGAGCCGGAACTCGCCGCGGATCCTCTCCGAGAACGCCGACGTGGCCGAACGGGTGGTCGAGCGCATCCGCGCGGAGGGCCCACTGTCGTCGCTCGACTTCGAACGGCAACACGGGGCGACGACCGACTGGTTCGGGATGCCGACCAATACCGTCCGCGCCGTGCTCGAGGCGTACGCCGTCACCGGCGTCCTCGGCCTCGCACGCCGCGACGGCAGCCGCCGCTACTACGACCTCCTCGAACGCCTGCTCCCGGCCGACCTGCTCGCACACGAGGTGCCGGTGCGAGAACAGATCCGGCACAAGCTCCTGTCCCGGTATCGCGCCCACGGCCTCCTCGGTGTCGGCGGCGCCGAGGACGTCTTCGCCGGTCTCGGCGCCGCGAAGCCCGACCCACGATGGCCGGACTCCCCGGGCCGGAACGCGCTGCGCGCCGAGCTCGTCGAGCGCGGCGAGCTCGTTCCCGTCCCGATCGACGGCGTCTCAGGCACGCGCTTCGTCGTCCGCGAGGAGGTCGCGCTGCTCGAGGCGCCGCCGGAGCCGACGCCCACGGTCGCGTTCCTCTCCCCCTTCGATCCCCTCGTCTGGGACCGCAAGCTCCTCCGCAGCCTGTTCGACTTCGAGTACGTGTGGGAGCTCTTCCTGCCGCCCGCCAAACGCCGCTGGGGCTGGTACGTGCTGCCGATCGCCTTCCGGGACCGCCTCGTCGGGCGGATCGAGCCGCGGATCGACCGGGCCGACGCCCGCGTGCACGTGCTGGACGTCTGGTGGGAGGACGGCTTCTCGCCGCGCCGCACCGAAGGGTTCGTGGACGCGATGCGCGACGCGCTCCGCGCCTACCTGTGTTTCGCCGGTGCGAACCGTCTCGAGTGGGCACCCCACCTCGGAACCGAGAAACGGCTCTTCCTCACCCGTCCGTGACGTGCTCCGGGGGAACGCCGTTCTCCCGACGCTCCTGCCGGCTGAACCGAACGTGAACATGCGCCTAACGTGCGGGCTCTAGCGTGCCGTACATGGGTGGTGCGCTTCGCGGCGACGCTGGTCGCCTCTGCGAGCAGGAGAGCCGGCTCGTGCCGGTCGAGCGCTACGGACCGCGGCTGATCGCGCTGGCGGGTGAGGAGAGAGCCGAGATCGCCCATGTGTGGGAGCGGGCAGGTCGAATGGTTCCCGCCCTCGAGGAGTTCGGTTCACGACGGCTGGCCGAGCTCGGCGGCGTCAGCCCGATCACCCTCTCGGAAGACCTCCGAACCCTGCCGAACGCGACACTCCCCCACCTGGCCGGCTATCTCCGCCGGGCCGCCGCCGTGCAGAGCGGAGCAGGGCTCCCCTACACCAACGCCCTCGCCACACTCGTCCGCGAAGAGCAAGAGCGGCGCACTCGAGACCTCGTCGGCTGACCGACCGCAGACCGTGTGACGCTCAGGCGACGGAGGCGGCTGCGCGCTTCCTGCGCGACGCGACGGTCTGCCGCTTCTGCGCCGACAGCTCGACCTTGCGCAGACGAATGCTCTTCGGCGTCACCTCGACGCACTCGTCGTCGCGAATCTCCTCGAGTGCCTGCTCGAGCGAGAGCGGCCGCGGCGGGATCAGGCGGACGAGCTCCTCCGCCGTCGACGAGCGCACGTTCGTCAGCTTCTTCTCCTTGCAGGCGTTGACGTCGAGGTCGTCGGCCCGCGCGTTCTCGCCGACGACCATCCCCTCGTAGACCTCGTCGCCGGGCGAGACGAAGAGGGAGCCGCGCTCCTGCAGGTTGAGGATCGCGAAGCCGGTCGCTCGGCCGCGCCGGTCGGCGACGAGGCTGCCGGTCGGCCGGGTCCGCAGCTCGCCGTGCCACGGCTCCCAGGCCTCGAAGACGTGGTGGAGCATGCCGGTGCCGCGCGTCTCGGTGAGGAACTCGGTGCGGAAGCCGATCAGGCCGCGCGCCGGCACGAGGTAGTCCAGGCGCGCCCAGCCGGCGTACGCCCGACGAAGCGGGTCGCCGGAGCGTGGCTCGCCCGGCGCGCCGGCTGCGACCGTGCCGTGGCTGACGATTTGCTCGAGCCGCCCCTTGCGCA
Source organism: uncultured Thermoleophilia bacterium (assembly GCA_963762675.1). GTDB lineage: Bacteria > Actinomycetota > Thermoleophilia > Gaiellales > Gaiellaceae > Palsa-739. Next base: position 9,334 of record CAVXLS010000008.1, read on the forward strand.
GTGCGAGCAGCTGGGTGACGACGCCGATGTACTCCTCCGGCACGTCGATGGCGACGCGCTCGACCGGCTCGTGCCGCTTGCCGTCGATCTCCCGCGTCAGCACCTCCGGCTTGCCGACGGTCAGCTCGAAGCCCTCGCGGCGCATCAGCTCGACGAGCACCGCAAGCTGGAGCTCCCCGCGCCCGTGCACCTCCCAGGCATCCGGTCGCGAGGTCGGCACGACGCGGATCGAGACGTTGCCGACGAGCTCCTGGTCGAGCCGCTGCTTGATCATCGACGCCGTCAGCCTGTCGCCCTCGGTGCCTGCGAGCGGTGACGTGTTGATACCGATGGTGATCGAGAGCGACGGCTCGTCGACGACGGTGACCGGCAGCGGGCGCGGGTCGTCCGGGTCCGCGATCGTCTCGCCGATCGTCACCTCGGGCAGCCCGGCGACGGCGACGATCTCCCCCGGGCCCGCCGACTCGGCCGGCACCCGGTCGAGCGCCTCGGTGACGAACAGCTCGACGACCTTCGCGCGCTCGACCGACCCGTCGGCGCGACACCACGCGATCTGCTGTCCTCGGCGCAGCTCGCCGTGACGGATGCGACACAGCGCGAGCCGGCCCAGGTACGGCGACGCGTCGAGGTTGGTCACGAGCGCCTGAAGCGGGTGCTCGGGGTCGTGCTCGGGCGCCGGCACCGTCGCCAGCAGCGTCTCGACGAGCGGCGCGAGATCGGGCGCGAGGTCGTCCGCCGCGAGTCCGGCCCGGCCGGCGCGCGCGTTGCAGTAGACGATCGGGAACTCGATCTGCGACTCGTCCGCCCCGAGGTCGAGAAACAGCTCGTACACGTCGTCGACGACCTCGAGCGGCCGCGCGTCGTCACGGTCGATCTTGTTCACGACGAGCACGACCGGCAGCCGCGCCTCGAGCGCCTTCCGCAGCACGAACCGCGTCTGCGGCAGGGGGCCCTCGCTCGCGTCGACGAGCAGGAGGACGCCGTCGACCATCGTCAGTCCACGCTCGACCTCGCCGCCGAAGTCCGCGTGGCCGGGCGTGTCCACGATGTTCAGCTTCGTCCCGTCGGCGAGCCGGATCGCCGTGTTCTTGGCAAGGATCGTGATCCCCTTCTCGCGCTCGAGGTCGAGCGAGTCGAGCACCCGCTCGGCCACGTCCTCGTTCTCGCGAAACGAGCCCGCCTGCCAGAGCAGGGCGTCGACGAGCGTCGTCTTCCCGTGGTCGACGTGCGCGACGATCGCGACGTCGCGGATGTCCTCGCGGAGAGCCATGCTGCCGCCCACGGTAGCCCGTGCCGGCCAGGGCGCGGCCGGCGGTGACGGTCCGGCTCGATATGGTCGAGCGGTGCTCCCCGTCTCGATCCTCGACCTCGCGCCCATCGTCGCGGGCGCATCGCCGGCAGATGCGCTGCGGAACTCGCTCGACCTGGCCCGGCATGCCGAGCGTTGGGGGTACAGGCGTTTCTGGTTGGCCGAGCACCACAACGCAGCCGGGATCGCCAGCGCGGCGACCGCGGTCGTGATCGCGCACGTCGCCGCGGGCACGTCGACGATCAGGGTGGGCGCGGGCGGGATCATGCTTCCCAATCACTCGCCCCTCGTGATCGCCGAGCAGTTCGGCACGCTCGAGGCGCTCCATCCGGGCCGGGTCGACCTCGGCCTCGGTCGAGCGCCGGGAACCGACCAGGTGACGTTGCTCGCCCTGCGGCGGACGCCTTCGAGCGCCGGCAGCTTCCCCCGGGACGTGCTCGAGCTCCAGGCGCTCCTCGGCGATCCGCAGCCGGGGCAGACGGTGCAGGCGATCCCGGGAACCGGCTCGCGTGTGCCCCTCTGGATCCTCGGCTCCAGCCTCTTCGGCGCGCAGCTCGCCGCGGTGCTGGGACTGCCCTACGCGTTCGCGTCGCACTTCGCCCCGGATGCGCTTCTGCCGGCGCTCGAGCTCTACCGCGCCGAGTTCCGCCCCTCCGATCAGCTGCAGCAGCCGTACGTGATGGTCGCCGCGAACGTGATCGCGGCGGAAGACGACGAGCACGCGCAGCGGCTGTTCACCTCGCCGCAGCAGGCGTTCACGAACATCTTCCGGGCCAGCCGCGGACCGCTGCCGCCGCCGATCGACGACATCGAGCGCTACTGGTCGCCCGAAGAGAAGGCGCGCGTCTCGGGCATGCTGCGCCGGTCGTTCGTCGGCTCGCCGGAGACGGTCGAGCGGGGGTTGCGAAGCTTCGTCGAGGAGACCGGCGCGGACGAGTTGATCGTGGCGGCCGCGATCCACGACCACGTCGCACGACTCCACTCCTACGAGATCCTCGCCGACGTGCGCCGGGCGATCGCGCCACAGACCGCATCCGCCTGACCGGCGCCTCTCGCGGACGCCCGCCACCCGCTCCCGCACCGCGACCCGTCGGTGGATCGACGCCCGAGCGCCTTCCGCGTCGAGCCCGGCACGCGAGCCCCACGGTGCGCGAGACTTGCCGATGACTTCCGGCCCGCGCGGACGTCCAAGAGACGAACCCCGAACCCCGACGAGAGGAGGCTCAACGATGTCGAAGGTCGCACCCACGCTCAACCTCAGACAGGTCGGGCGCGTCTGCGTCACCGTCGCGGACACCGACCGCGCGATCGACTTCTACGTCGACACGCTCGGCTTCGAGAAGGTCGTCGACGTCCCGATGGGGCCGGACATGCGGTGGGTCGAGGTCGCGCTGCCCGGAACCGCGACGACGATCGCGCTCGCACCGCCGCCAGAAGGTCAGGAGGCCGGCGGCAGCCAGACCGGTATCTGCCTCGACAGCTCGGACGTCGACGCCGACCACGCCGCGCTGAAGGCCGCCGGCGCCGACGTCGACGACGAGGTCACCCGCTGGGGCGGGCCGGTGCCGCCGATGTTCTGGCTGCGCGACCCGGACGGCAACTCGCTGATCGTCGTCCAGCCGTCTTGACGTGGGGGAACCCACCGCCCGGCGCGACCTCGGCCGTCAGTTGACGTCGCGCCGGGCGGCGAGCGCGATGCCGGCGAGTGCGAGCGCCGCGGTCCAGACGATCAGCGTCGCGCCGCCCGCGGCTGCGTGCAGCAGGTGCCTGGTGGTCAGGCCCATGAGCGCGTCCTGTGCGTGCACCGGCGTGAAACGGCCGACCGACGGGACGAAGGCGAACAGGAGGTTCTCCGCGACGAAGCCCCAGGCGAGGAGACCGATGATCGCGCCGACCTGGCTTCTGAGGATCGCGCCGAGGGCCACGCCGATCGCGCCCCAGAGCGCGGCGCCGACGAAGGTCCCGACCAGGAGCAAGGTGGTCTCGCCCCCGTCGAGGGCGACGTGGATGCCACGGCCCGAGAGCGCCGCGTAGCCGATCCCGTAGCCGAGCCCTTCGCCCAGGATCCCGAAGACGAGCCCTGCGAGCAGTCCCGCCGCGAGCTTGGCGGCGAGCACGCGGGAGCGTCTGGGCGTGAAGAGGAAGGTCGGCCGGATCGTGCCGTAGCGGTACTCGCTGGTCACGAGCATGATGCCGGCCAGCGCCGAGAACACGCCTGCGAGGCTGCCGACGCCGAGCAGGCCTCGCTGATCCTCCGTGCTCGTCAGGTTGGGAGCCTTGGTGAGCAGGCCGGAGAGCAGGGAGAAGAGAAGGATCAGCGCGACCATGCCGAGCACGAGCCCGATCGTGGTGCGGGTCGAACGGATCTTCAGCAGCTCTGCCTCGAACTGGGCGATCACGGCTCCACCTCCGAGGTCAGCTCGAGGAAGACCTCCTCGAGCGACGAGCTCTCGGCGATCAGCTCGTGGACGGGTACCTGTGCGGCGAAGGCGACGTCGCCGACGCGTTCGCCGGTCGTCCCGTGCGCGAGCAAGGCGTGGTCGTTGCTCGTCGTCGTCTCGATGCCCGCCCGCCGCAACGCCTCCTCCAGCTTCGCCCGCTCGGGGGTTCGTACCCGCACCGAGCCCCCGACCCGAGCGGTCAGCTGCTCGAGCGAGGACTCGACGACGAGCTTCCCGCGATTGATGATCAGCACCTGGTCGACGGTCTGCGCGACCTCGGCCAGAACGTGGCTCGAGATCAGCACGGTCCGCCGGCCGGCGGCGAAGGCGCGGAGAAAGTCCCGCAGCCAGCGAACCCCCTCCGGATCGAGGCCGTTCGCCGGCTCGTCCAGGATCAGGAGCTCCGGGTCGCCGAGCAGGGCCGCCGCCAGACCGAGCCGCTGCCGCATGCCGAGCGAGTAGCCCTTCACGCGGCGGCCGGCCGCGTCCTGCAGCTCCACCAGACGCAGCACGTCCTCCACCCGCGAGTCCGGCAGCTCGCCGGCTCGGCTGAGCGTCCGCAGGTGATCTCGACCCGAGCGGCCGGGATGGAAGTCGGTCGCCTCCAGCACGGCGCCGATCCGAAGCGCCGGCCGCGCGAGCTCCGCGTACGGCCGACCGAAGACGAGCGCCCGCCCGCTCGTCGGCTGCGCGAGACCGAGCAGCATCCTGAGCGTCGTCGTCTTGCCGGCGCCGTTCGGCCCGAGGAATCCCGTGATCGTCCCCGGCTCGAGCGCGAACGAGAGATCGTCGACGGCGAGAAGCGTCCCGAACCGCTTGCTCAGCGACTCGCTTACGACGACCGGATCCACGTGCTCACCGCCAATCGACCTCGGGCCGCCGGACAGCGACCGGCGGCGCGTCTCCGACGGCATCGCAACCGCCGGAGCGGACAGGCCCGATCGTGGTCACACGTCGACCATTGCATGACACCGCCCCGCTCGCCATCGGGGAGAACCCTCGGGATGCGTGGAGAAGCACGGAGATCCGCCGATCGCGAGCGTCGACAGGCCCGCAGACGAACGCCTCAACCCTCCCCGAACGAGGGAGCATCACCGCGGAGCGCGACCCGATATAGGCGGGAGACCTCCGAGGGACACCTGATGAGCCAGACGAGCATCGAGACGCAGACCGCGACCGACGCGGCAGCGGGGGCGCGGGATCCCGCCCGCATGGGCGCCGACTGGGTTCCCGTCCTCGAGCAGGTGCCGCTCTTCGCCTCGCTCGAGGCCCGGCAGCTGAGTCGGGTGGCGGCGGTCGCCCGGCTGAAGGGGTTCAGAGCCGGAACGACGATCGTCCGCATGGGCGAGCCCGGCAACGCCTTCTACGTCGTCCTCGACGGGACCGCGCTGGTCGTCCGGCCGACGGGCCGGCCGCTGAAGCTGCGCCCGGGCGACTTCTTCGGCGAGATGGCGCTGCTCGAAGATGCGCCGCGATCCGCCGACGTGATCGCCGCCGAAGACACGCTGACGATGACGATCGGCCGATCCGCGTTCACGAAGCTTCTCCGCAGCGAGCCCAGGCTCACGCACACCATCCTCCGCACGGTCGCAGGACGGCTCCGCGCCGCGCAACGCTCCCCCGTCTGAGCCGCCGGCGCAGGGCGAGGCCTCCACGATCACGGTCCCGGACTAGGATCGGCCGATGGCCCCGGCGACGATCGACTTCCATGCCCACGTGCTGGAGGCGGAGGTCCTCGCCCGTACGCTGCCGAACTCCGTCTTCGGGGCGTTCGGCGAGCGACCCGAGGCGGCGCGGCCCGAGCCCGGGTCGCGCATGGCCGCCGCCCACGAGCGGATGCTGCACCCCGAGCTGCGGCTTGCCGACATGGACGAGCGGGCCGTCGACGTGCAGGTGCTCTCGTCGAGCACCGTCATGCAGTACACGTCCTGGGCGGAGCCGTCCCTCCAGCTCGAGCTCGAGGCGCGAGTCAACGACACGATCGCCGGCCTCTGCCGCAGCCGTCCCGATCGCTTCGTCGGCTCCTTCACGCTGCCACTCCGCGACCTGTCGCTCGCCGTCGGCGAGACGGAGCGAGCCGTCCGAGAGCTCGGGCTCCGCGTCGCCAACCTGCCTGCGGCGGTCGACGGCTCGTACCTCGGCGCGCCCCGGTTCCGTCCGCTCTGGGAGGCCTTCCGCGAACTCGGCGTCGTCGCCTTCGTCCACCCCGACGGCGTCCGCGACCCCTGGTTCCAGGACTACGCGCTCTGGAACTCGATCGGCCAGTCGATCGAGGAGAGCAAGGTGATGACCTCGCTGATCCTCGAAGGCGTGCTCGAGGACCTGCCCGAACTGCGGATCGTCATCGCGCACGGCGGCGGCTTCCTCCCCCACTACTTCGGCCGGCTCGACCGCAACTTCCGTAACCGGCCCGGGACGGCGCGCCACATCGGCAAGCTGCCGAGCGAGTACCTGCGCGGCTTCTTCCTCGACACCTGCGTCTACGACCCGGCGGTGCTCGCCGTGCTGATCGACCGGGTCGGCCCGGACCGACTCGTGCTCGGGACCGACTACCCGGTCGGCGACCCCGATCCGCTCGCGATCCTGCACGCGGCCGGTCTGGCCGGCGACGAGCTCGCCGCGGTCTCCGGCGGCAACGCGGCGGAGCTGCTCGGCCTCCAGCCCTCCTAGCAGTTGCAGCGCACGACGAACTCGCGCTCGTGTCCCTGGAGCGAGCTGCCGAGGCGGGCGTGGTCGGCGATGTGCTGGGCGACGGTGGCACGGATCTCGCGGTCGAGCCGGTAGACGTTGTCGACGTGCGCCTCCCAGCCGCGGTCGCCGTCCTCGCTCCACGTGTGCGGCAGGCGGCGTAGCTCCCACTCGGGCCAGTCGCCTGCCGCGAGCCGGAGCGCCTGGCGGAGGATGTCGCGCTGCTGGGAGGCCTCGCCGGGACGCCCGCAGGGGCAGCCGAGCGGAAAGTCGAGGAAGATCGCCCGCGGCGGCTTCAGCGCGAGCACGTTCCGGTGCAGCGTCGCGATGCTCGTCGTCGGCAGGCCGCGCGCCTCGATCGCGCGGGCCAGCACGCCGCCGGCGACGTGGCACTGCGGACAGAAGGGGAGCACGAGCACGAGGTCGACGCCCATCGCCCGGAAGTCGGAGACGATCCGCGGGACGGTCTCCAGCGCGAGCTCCTCGTAGCGCGTGATCGAGCCGACGAGCGAGACGGCGGCGTCGGCGAGCCGGCCGATCGTCCCCTCCTCTTCGAGCTCGAGCAGCCGGTCGCGCGGGTAGGCGACGTTCGGGTCGGCCTCGGCGAAGACGCGAATGGGCGTCCGGTGGGCGATCAGCACCTCGCGCGCGGGACGCTCGCGCGGCAGCAGGCGGTAGCTCGTGTCCTCGGTCTCGCCGAGGCGTTCCTGGTCGGCGAAGTAGGCGCCGCAGGTCGTCAGCACCCCGATCGTCGCCTCCTCGAGCGGAACCGTGAGCGGGGTGAGCCGCGGCGGCTCGAACTCGGGCAGCGGGGAGGGCGGGACCTTCAGGATCTCCGCACGAACGCGCTCGAAGTCGTAGACGGGCGGCGAGGCCACTGGGCGACTACGCCCCGACCATGCTGTGGCCGCCGTCGCAGAGCAGGAACGCGCCGGTGATGTGGCGCGAGTCGTCGCAGGCGAGGAAGATCACCGGCGGCACGATGTCCTCCGGCTTCGGGATGCGCGCGAGCGGCGTGTGCGCGAGCACCGACTCGCGGCGGCCGGTCTTCCAGTCCTCGCGGTCGAGCAGCGCCTGCGTCTCGACGAAGCCCGGCCCGAGCGTGTTGACGCGGACGTGCGGGGCGAGCGCATGCGCGTACGACTTCGAGATGCCGAGGATCGCGTACTTCGCGGCCGCGTACTGCGGCGCGCGCGGGCTGCCCTCGACGACGACGCGCGAGCCGATGTTGACGATCGAGCCCGACTGCTGGTCGTCGAGCATGCGGCGGCCGAACTCGTGCGTCATCAGCATCGTGCCCTTGATGTCGAGCGTGAGCGTGTGGTCGATCGACTCCGAGGTCATCTCGCGCCACGACATCTGGTGGGCCGCCATGTCGCCGACGTTGTTGACGAGCACGTCGATGCGGCCGAACGCGTCCACGACCTCCTGCGCCATCCGGGCCACGTCCTCGGCCTGCGCGATGTCCGCCTGCACGGTTATCGCCTCGCGCCCCATGGCGCGGATGCGTTCCGCCGTCTCCTCGGCGCCGGCGGCCGAGCTGCGGTAGTGGACGGCGACGTTCGCCCCCTCGCGCGCGAGCCCCTCGGCGATCGAGACGCCGAGGCCCTTGCCCGAGCCCGTGACGAGCGCGTACCGGCCCTCGAGGCGGCCGCTCATCGGCCGTCCTTCGCCGGCTCCGCGAGCTGCGCCGCGAGCTCGCGGAGCTCGTCGTCGCCGACGAGCCCGCGCGTCGCGGTCGCACGTGCCTTGACCGCGGCGAGCAGGTCGCGCCGCGCCTCCTCGGACACGTCGAGCCCGAGCTCGTCCACCTTGATCCGGATCGAATCGATGCCGCTGCGCTTGCCGAGCACGATGCCCCGTCGCGCGCCGACGAGCTCCGACGAGTACGGCTCGACTGCCGGCGGGTCGTGGAACTGCGCCGCGACGGCGCCCGTCTCGCGACGGAACAGGTTCTCCCCGACGAGCGCCTTCCAGGGCTCCATCGCGTAGCCGCAGAGCTCGGCGACGCGGTGCGCGGCGGCCACGGAGCCCTCCAGCCGCAGGCCGGTCTCGTAGCCGTAGAGAGCCTCGAGGACGAGCGCGATCTCGCACAGGTTCGCGTTGCCCGCGCGCTCGCCCATGCCGTTGATCGTGCCGTGGATCCAGTCCGCGCCTGCCTTGACCGCGGCGACGGCGCCGGCGGTGGCGAGGCCGAAGTCGTCGTGGCCGTGGTAGTGGAGCGGCACGTCCGGCCCGACCGTCTCCCTGATCGAGCCGACGAGGTAGGCGACCGCCTCGGGCGTCGCGATTCCGAGCGTGTCGACGACGACCACCTCCGCGGCGCCGGCAGAGACCGCGCGTCGGTAGACCTCCGCGAGGAAGTCGAGGTCGGCGCGGGAGCCGTCGACGCCGAAGAACGCGACGTGGACACCCGCGGCCACGCCTGCCTGCACGGCGTCCTCGATCCGCCCGAGCATCGTCTCGCGCGAGACGCCGAGCGCGTCGAGCTTGAGGTCGGAGACGGGCGCCTCGATCACGGAGTGGGTCAGTCCGAGCTCGACGATCGCCTCGACGTCGGCCGGGACGGCACGCGAGAAGCCCCAGAGCTCGGCCCGGAGGCCACCCGCGATCACGAGCTCGATCGCGCGCCGGTCCTCGTCGGAGACGCGCGGGAAGCCGACCTCGAGCCGGTCGACGCCCAGTCCGTCGAGGATCCGCGCGATCTCGAGCTTCTCCTCGGGCGAGAGGACGACCCCGACCGTCTGCTCGCCGTCGCGGAGGGTCGTGTCGTAGAGCCCGACACGGCGGCGTCCGGGCTCGATCGCCTGCTCGTTGAGCGTGCCCGTCCAGACCTTCGAGCGGTCGATCACGCCTCGACCTCCTCGATCCAGCGGACCTTCTCGGGCGGCGGCGAGCCGTGCGCGTCCTCCCAGGAGATCACCGGGTTGCGCAGGACGCCGATCCGCTCGATCTCGGCCTCGATCACGTCGCCCGGCTTCAGGTAGAGCGAAGCGGCGTCCTCGCTGAAGCCCGCGACGCCGGAGACCGTGCCGGTCGACAGTACGTCGCCCGCGCTGTAGCCGAGCGGCGAGTAGTGGGCGATGATCTCGGCGATCGAGATCGACATGCGGCCGGAGTGCGAGACCTGTCGCTGCTCACCGTTCACCCGCAGCTCCATCGTGAGGTCGTGCGGGTCCGGGATCTCGTCCGGCGTCACGATCCACGGGCCGAGCGGACAGAACGTGTCGATCGCCTTGCAGAACGAGAAGACGCCGCTGCGCATCTCGCGGCGCTGGATGTCGCGGGCGGTGATGTCGTTGAAGATCGTGTAGCCGCCGATGTAGTCGGCGGCCTCCTCGGGCCCGAAGTGCTTGCCGGCCTTGCTGATCACGACGCAGAGCTCGAGCTCGTAGTCGAGCTCCTGGGTCAGGTGGGGCGGGTAGACGATCGGCTCGTCCGGGCCGATGATCGCGTCCAGGTTCTGGAAGAAGACGATCCATGGCGCCACGGGATGCGACCAGCCGACGCGGGTCGACTCCTCGTGATGCTCGCGGAAGTTCCCGGCGGTGTGGAAGAACTTCTTCGGCGCGATCGGCGCCCGCAAGCGGACGTCGGCGAGGGGGTACTCGCGGCCGGCGGGCGACGCCACCGCTCCCTGCTCGAAGTACGCGCGCATCGACGGGACGTCGAGCTCGACGACGGTGTCGTCCTCGCCCAGCATCCCGACCAGCTCCCTGCCGTCGTGCTCGAACGTCGCGAGTCTCATCGAGCCTCCTCTCGCCTCTGGCTTTCCCGGCGAGTCGCGGGAGCCTCCGAGGAGGCGCGCGGGCCGGCCGGCTTCGTGCTCGTGCGGATCGTCCTCACCGTCTAGCGAAGCACGAAGACGTGCTCGCCGTTCATCTGGTCGGTGATCAGGTTGGCGGTCTTGACGAGGTGGTTGTGGAGCACGAGGGCAGCGCCCTCGTCGTCGCCCTTCACGCAGGCGGCCAGCATCTGCTTGTGCTCGCGATGGGCCTCGCGGCGGCGCTGCTCGCTGCTGAGCGGCGCGATGGTCATCCGGTAGCGCTGGCTCGAATCCCACAACGGCTGGGCAAGCCGGAGCAGCCACGTTGCCCGGCTCGCGCGATAGAGGGCGAAGTGGAACTCCGTATGCGCGGCCCAGATCTCGGAGCCCGCATGGCTGCGCTCGGCTTCCGCCTGCCGCTCGAGCGCCTCCGAGGCCGCGTCGGCGTCCGCGGCGGTGAAGTTGCGCGCCGCGATCGCGATGATCGCCGGCTCGATCAGCAGACGGGCCTCGTAGAGCTGCCGCAGATCGTCGAGCGAGATCCCCGCGACGCTCGCGCCGCGATGAGGCACGTGGGCGACGAGCCCCACGCTCTCCAGCTGGCGGATCGCCTCCCGGATCGGGAGATGGCTCATGCCGAGCATCGCGGCGAGGCTCTCGATCCGGAGCCGCTCCCCGGGCGCGATGTCGCCGTTGACGATTGCGGCGTGCAGCGCGTCGAACGCCTGCCCGGCCAGCGTCCGCGGCGCCTTCGAGGCGGCCGCGGCCCATGTTGTCCGCCCCGTCACCGTGTCCAAGGTCAAGCGAGTCTATCCCGTGCAGCTTGCAATTCCTAGATTTGCGCAAATATAGTCCTCGGACTGCGACGATGCAGTAGCCGGGATCGAGCAATCGGTCGGCTATCCCCAGTGGAGGAGGAAGAGCTGATGGGCGAGTTTTCCCCAGCACCTCGGAGTCGCCTCGACGAGCCGCGCGGGCCGAGCGCTCGCAGGAACGGGTCGGTCGGGCTGGCCGGACGGCTCGGGCTCGCGATCCTGACGGTGGTCGCGACGGCGCTCGCCGGTGCGGTCGCGGCAAGCGCGCGGCCGGCGACCCAGACGTTCAACGTGGCGGTGATCGCCCCGTTCAGCGGTCCGGCGGCGAACCTCGGCAAGTTCATCAGCCTCAGTTGCTATGCGGCAGCCGAGGAGATCGCCAAGGCAGGTGGAGTCCTCGGCGGCCAGATCAACTGCAACACGGTCGACGACACCGGCGACCCCGCCGACGCCGTCCCGGCCGTGACCCGCGCGCTCGCGACGTCGCACATCACGTGGGCGAGCGGTCTCGAGACCAATACGGCCGCCGTGACGGTGCCCCTCGTGGAGAACGCCAACATCCCCATCTTCACCTCGAACGGGCTTCCCGCCTTCGACAAGAACACGAGCAAGTACTTCTGGCGGCTCTCCCCGTCGGACGACCAGAACGGCGCTGCGTACGCGGTCTGGGTGAAGCTGAAGAAGTACAGGAGCGCCGCGGTCATCCTGCAGACGAACGCCGGCAACGACACGGTGAAGCCCGGCATCAGCAAGGCGTTCAAGAAGCTCGGCATCAAGCTGTCGATCGAGGTCGACCTCCCCGGCGACGCCGCGTCCTACGCGAGCGTCGTCTCCAAGGTGCTGAAGACGAAGCCGCAGGCGATCGTCGCCGCGACCGATCCTCAGACGGCTGCGACCTTCTTCTCCCAGTACAAGCAGCTGAACCACGGCACGGTGCCGCCGCTCGTGACGGCGACCGACTCGCTCACCCCGGACTACTTCAACGCGTTGAAGAAGGTGCTCGGCGCGACGTACGTCACGCACGACATCTCGCTGGTCGGCTACCACGTCAACCCGAACTCCGCCGCGTTCGCGGCGTACAAGGACGGGCTCACCTCCTCGCCCAACGTGCCGCAGGCCGCCGTCCCCGTCGTCACGGGCATCGGCGTGATCGCCTCGCTCTACGACGGTGACATCGTCGCCGCTCTGGCGATGACCGCCGCGAAGTCGGCCACCGGCTCCGACTGGAACAAGGCCGTCCTGAGCATGACCACGCCCGGCAAGAACAAGACGATCGTCCACACGTACGCCGACGGCGTCGCCGCGCTCAAGGCCGGCAAGCAGATCGACTACGTCGGCACGGGCGGGCAGATCCACTTCGACCGCTACCACAACTCTGCCGGCAACTTCTCGGCCACCGGGTTCAACGCCGACGGCAGTCCACACCTGCTCAGCGTCTTCGGCGGCAAGCTGGTCGCCAACGCGCTGAAGTAGGGGCGTGCATGATCGGTCGCGCGCCGCGCTCCGAGCGCGGCGCGCGACCACGGACGAGCGCTCGCCGACGAGGCGGGGCGAGGAGGTTCGCGTGGGTGTAGTCGTGCAGACGATCGGCTTCGGCATCGCGGCCGGAGCGGTCATCTCGCTCGGCGCCGTCGGGTTCACGGTGCAATTCGGGATCAGCAACGTCCTCAACATCACCTACGGCGCGTTCATGACCCTGGCCGCGTACCTCGGCTACGCGCTCCTGAATCGCGGGCTGGACGTCTGGCTCGCGCTCGTCGTCGTCGGCCTCGCGCTCGCCCTCGCGTCGTTGCTCTTCAACCGCGTCTTCCTCGCGCCGCTGCAGCGACGCGGGGCCGGCTTCGTCAGCCTCGTGATCGCCACGGTGGCGGCCGGGGTCATCCTCCAGGGCGTGATCGTCATCCTCGTCGGCCCGGGCGCCATCACCTACGGCGCCCAGTTCGACCAGACGGTCTCCGGCCTCGGCTTCGACTTCACGGCGGCGCAGCTGGTCATCGTCGGCATGACGTTCGCGCTGATGGTCGGCCTCCACCTCCTGCTCACGCGCACGAAGGTCGGCCGGGCCATGCGCGCCACCTCGAACAACCCGACCGTCGCCCGCGCCTGCGGGATCCGCACCCAGCGGATCAGCGACCTGACCTGGCTGCTCACCGGGTTCCTCTGCGGCGCGGCCGGCGTCGCGCTCGCCGTGACGACGGTCACCTTCGACTTCAGCCTCGGCTCGACGTTCCTCATCTACATGATCGCCGCGGCCGTGCTCGGCGGGATCGCGCAGCCCTACGGCGCGATGATCGGCGGCCTGGTCGTCGGCATCGCGAGCCAGTTCGGCGCGGCCTACTGGAGCCCGGCGTACCAGGACGTGGTCGCCTTCTCCATCCTGATCGCGATGCTCCTGATCCGACCGCGGGGCCTCTTCGCCGCGGCCGGCGTGACCCGGCGGAACCTCTCGGCGACATGAGCGTAGGCTCGACGGAGCTCACCAGGGAGCGGAGGTGCCGGCTTGGCCGGCGCCGGGAGCGGGCATGAGCGTAGGCTCGACGGAGCTCGGCACCGGCGTAGGCTGGACGGAGCCGGCCGGGAGCGGAGGTACCGGCTCGGCCGGTGCCGGAGCGGGAACAGGGCGGAGGTACCGGCTTTGCCGGCGCCGGGAGCGGGCATGAGCGTAGGCTCGACGGAGCTCAACACCGGCGTAGGCTCGACGGAGCCGGCTTGGAGCGCAGGTACCGGCTCGGCCGGTGCCGGAGCGGGAACCGGGCGGAGGTGCCGGCTTGGCCGGCGCCGGGAGCGGGCATGACCGGCTGGGAGTACTACGCGGTCGTCCTGCTCGTCTACTTCGGCACGTTCCTGATCTCCGCCTGGGGCCTGAACCTCGAGTTCGGCGTCGCGGGCGTCCCGAACTTCGCGTACATCGTCCTCGTGGCCACCGGGGCCTACACCTACTCGGTGATGACGCTCGGGCCGAGCTCCGGCAACGGCAACTTCCAGCGTTACATCGTCGGTGCACGGCTCCCCTACCCTGCCGCGATCCTCGTCGCCTCTGCGGTCGCGGCCGTGCTCGGCGCGGTGATCGGCATCACCGGCCTGAAGCGGCTGCGCCCCGACTACCAGGCGATGGCGATGCTCGTCGTCTCGATCACGGCGACCACGATCGTCATCGCGGACGTGAGCCTCGTCAACGGCGCCGCGGGCCTCGCGCTCATCCCCAACCCCCTCCATTCGCTCGGCGGCGGCTCCAGGCAGGCCTGGAGCTACGTCGGGATGGTGTTCGCGATCTGCGTGCTCGTCTACGGCGTGCTGCGGCGCTTCTCGAGCGGGCCGTTCGGACGGCTGCTGCGGGCGATGCGCGACGACGAGGAGGCGGCGCTCTCGATCGGGAAGAACGTCGTCGCGCTGCGGATCGCCGTTCAGGCAGTCGGCGGAGCCATGGCCGGTCTCTCCGGAGCGCTCCTGGCCGGGTTCATCGGCGGCTGGTCGCCGAGCGCCTGGCTCTTCATCGAGACGATGGCGCTACTGACGGCGATCATCGTCGGCGGCATGGGCAGCGACTGGGGCGTCGTCGCCGGCACCCTGATCGTGCCCACGCTGATCGTGCAGGGGGTCCAGTTCCTGCCGACGGTCGGAGGCAACCCGGAGCTGATTCCGCAGCTCGGCTGGATCATCCTCGGGCTCCTCACGATCGGGTTCATCTTCTTCCGGCCGGCCGGGCTCGTACCCGAGCGTCGGCCCACCGCGGGCCGTGGGGCCGCGAGAGGGCTGATGGCAGCTCCCCCGGGGCGGGACGCCGCCGTGCTCGACCTCGTCTCGTCGCTTCCCGCGGCGGTCGGCCGCAGGCGTCCTCTGGACGATGCGGAGAGGCGCGACGACATCCTCGCGGTGACCGAGATCCAGCGCGACTTCGGCGGCGTCCGCGCCGTCGACGGAGCGACGTTCACGGTCGCACGCCGATCGATCACGGGTCTGATCGGCCCGAACGGCGCAGGCAAGTCGACGGCCCTCGGCATCGTCAGCGGCTTCATCCCGCCCGGTCGCGGAACGATCCGCTTCGACGGCGTCGACGTCACCGGCGTGCAGGCCTACCGGCGGGCCAGGCTCGGCCTGGTGCGGACGTTCCAGCTCTCGCACGAGTTCGGGAGCCTGACGACGCTCGAGAACCTGATCGTGGCGGCGCCGCGAGCCCGCAGCGAGTCGACGCTCGGCGTCCTCGGCGGCCGCCGCTACTGGGGTCGAGAGGAACGCGAGATCACGGAGCGAGCACGCGCTCTGCTCGCACTCTTCGGGATGGAGGACAAGACATACGAGCGGGCCCGGCAGCTGAGCGGCGGGCAGAAGCGGATGCTCGAGCTGATGCGCGCCGTGATGACCGAGCCCGCCCTCCTGCTCCTCGACGAGCCGACGGCGGGGCTCAGCCCGATGCTGACGCAGAAGCTCGGCGACGCCTGTCTCGCCCTGCGCGAGCAGGGGCTCTCGATCCTGCTCGTCGAGCACGAGCTGGACACGGTCGACCGCCTGTGCGACACCGTGGTCGTGATGGTGCAGGGCAAGGTCTTCGCCGAGGGCTCGATGGCCGATCTGCGGACGAGACGCGAGGTGCAGGAGGCCTACATTGCCGGCTGACGGCGCCGGCCGGGACGCGCCCGCGCTCGCGACCGAGAACCTGGCGGCCGGCTACGGGGACATCGAGGTCGTCCGGGGCATCGACATCGCCGTCTCAGAGGGGTCGCTCGTCTCGATCGTCGGCCCCAACGGCGCCGGCAAGAGCACCGTCCTCAAGGCGATCCTCGGCCTGGTGACGGTCTTCGACGGCCGGGTGCAGCTGGACGGAGCCGACGTGACCCGCAAGCCGCTCGAGGAGCTCGTCCGGCTGGGCATCGGCTACGTCCCACAGGTCGACGACGTGTTCGAGACCCTGCGCGTCCACGAGAACCTCGAGATGGGCGGCTACCTGCTCGACAAGCGAGGCCGCGCCGAGCGGCTCGAGGAGGTGCTCGAGATCTTCCCGGTGCTGCGCACGCACCTGCGCCGCTTCGTGGGGACGATGAGCGGCGGCGAGCGGAAGATGGTCGCCGTCGGGCGGGCGCTGATGCTCGCGCCGCGCGTCGTCGTCTTCGACGAGCCGACGGCAGGGCTGTCGCCGGCACTCGTCCGCTCGGTGCTCGAGGACCAGGCGCGGGCGCTCGCCGACCGCGGGAAAGCCGTCCTGCTGGTCGAGCAGCGGGCGCACGCGGCGCTCGAGCTGTCGGACTGGGCCTACGTCCTCGTCGGCGGGCGGATCGCCCGGTCGGCGACAGCGAGCGACGTCCTCGCCGACCCCGAGATGGGCGAGGTCTTCCTGGGCGGCCCGGTCAAGACCTGACGAGGCGTACGGTGTCCGGCTCGTGCCGCTGCAGAGTCGCGTGACTCCCCTGGGCGAGCTGGTCGCCGAGCCCGGTCGCGGCCTCGTCTACGGCAACCGCGGCTGCCCGCACGACGCGCAGGGGCCGATCCGATCGAGCGGCCGACGCGCGTCGCCCGGCCGCACGAGTGGCTCGAGGCAGACGAGCGGAGTGTCGCCTCCACGACGCGGCGCTGTGGCTTTCCCGCATTCCGTTCAGCGCCTTTCCGGAGGTCTCGGCAACGCCGGGGAATGATCGTGGTCTGGGCCGATGACTCCAGCCCGGCGCGATCTGACGGAACGCCCATCGCCGAGCCGCGACGTCCAGGCACCGCCCACGGACGCCGGGGTCGACCTGTACTGGCTGCCGCTGGGCGCCGGTGGACACTTCGTCCGGTTGAACGGCCGCATCTACGAGGGTGTCGCGGCCCGGCTCGCGCGCCGGCCGCCCTGCGACCTGTACCACTCGGCGCTCGAGGTGCGGGTGCCGGAGGGCCGCGTCGTGATCGAGTCCGCTCCGATCCGCGCCGGCGACGGCCCCGACCGCGGTGTCGTGGCCGAAGGCGCGGTCGGCAGCCGCTGGGCCGGCCGGCTGCGGATCTTCCGGTACGAGCTGCGCTTCTGGCAGGACGGCGTCATCCCCGACGTGGCCGAGGCGGTCGAGAGCCCGCAGCGCCTGACCGACGACGTCGAACGATCGCGTAGGCTGCTTGCGCTCGCCCCGTCCGTACCGACACCCGTCTGGGGACGGGACGAGCTGCACGCCGGCGAGATGTGGAACTCGAACTCCTTCATCGCCTGGCTGATCGCCCGCAGCGGCCTCGACGCGCGGGCGATTCGACCGCCGGCGGACGGCCGGGCACCCGGCTGGGACGCGGGGCTCGTTGTCGCGGACCGCCAGACGCAGGGGCGCCGACCGGATAGCCCGCTCCGGGCCGGAAGCGCCTCCTGATGGCCGCCCGACCCGGCGAACAGACGGACGTCGGCGACCGCGACCCGCCGCCGGCTCACGCGGACGGCGTCTCGGGCGCCCCGACACCGCGCCTCGGCGGCAGCGCGGGGCTGAGCGAAGCGGAGGCAGCGCGCCGACTGGCCGAGCGCGGACGCCCGCCGCGGCAGCGCACGAGTCGCTCCTACGCGAGCATCGTCCGCGCCAACGTCTTCACGGTCTTCAACCTGATCCTCGCCGTCGCCGGTGCCGCCACGCTCGCCTTCGGGCAGTGGCAGGACGCGCTCTTCCTCGGGGTGCTGGTCGCGAACGCGGGGATCGGCAGCGTGCAGGAGACACGCGCGAAGCGGGCGCTCGACCGGCTCAGCGCGCTCGTGGCGCCGCAGGCGACCGTCGTCCGCGACGGCGTGGCCCGGGCTCTGCGGCTGGAGAAACTCGTCGTCGGCGACCTCGTCCGCATCGGCCCCGGCGACCAGGTGGTCGCGGACGGCACGCTCGAGGCGGCCGAGACGTTGCGGCTGGACGAGTCGATCCTGACCGGCGAGTCCGATCCGGTCGCCCGCCGGCCGGGGGACGAGATCCGCTCGGGCTCGTTCGCGGTCGAAGGAGTCGGCGCCTACACCGTCACCGCGGTGGGAGCGGAGAGCTATGCGGCTCGGCTCACGGGCGAGGCGCGCTCGTTCCGCCATCCGCGCTCGCCCCTCGAGCGCGCGCTCAACCGGCTCCTCGTCGTGCTGGTGGCCGTGATGGTGCCGCTGGGCGTCGCGCTCGGCTACGCGCTCTGGCACCGGCACGCGCCCCTCCACACCGCGGTGCCGACGTCGGTGGCCGCGGTCGTCACGCTCGTGCCGGAGGGACTGATCCTGCTCGCGAGCCTCACCTATGCGGTCGCGGCCCTGCGGATGGCGCGGCGGGGTGCGCTGGTGCAGCAGCTGAACGCGATCGAGTCGCTCGCCTCCGTCGACGTCGTCTGCCTCGACAAGACGGGCACCCTGACCGAGCAGGCGCTCCGCGTCACCGAGCTCGCCGGACCCGCCTCGCTGGCGGACGAGCTGGGCCGCTACGCGGCCTCCTCCTCGGTGCGCAACGCCACGATCGACGCGATCGCCGCCGCCTATCCCGCCGAGCCCGCGCCGGTCGGCGAGCAGATCCCGTTCTCGTCGCAGCGGCGCTTCAGCGCACAGCGCATCGGCGGCGTCGGCTACGTGCTCGGCGCGCCGGAGCACTTCGACCTCGACAGCCTCGCCGCACACGCAGACCGGGCGGCGACGGACGGCCGGCGCGTGCTCGCCTTCGGCATCGTGGACGACCTCGACCGGGAGCGGCCTCGCGCCCACGGGCTCGTGCTGCTGGCCGAACAGCTGCGGCCGGAGGCGCGCTCGACCGTCGAGTGGTTCCGCTCGCAGGGCGTGGAGCTCAAGGTGCTCTCCGGCGACCGGCTCGAGACGGCGGCCTCGATCGCCCGCGACGCCGGAGTCGACGGCCCCGCAATGGACGCCTCGACGCTCCCGGCCGACCCGATCGAGCTTCGACGCGTCGCGCTCGCGCACAGCGTCTTCGGCCGCATCTCGCCGGAGGACAAGCGCCGCGTGGTCGAGACGCTGCGAGGAGCGGGCCGCTACGTCGCGATGGTCGGCGACGGCGTCAACGACGTGCCGGCGCTGAAGGCGGCGCAGCTGGCGATCGCGCAGGGCACGGGAACGCAGATGGCGCGAACGGTCGCCGACGTCGTCCTCGTGCGCGGCGAGTTCGCGGCCGTCCCCGCGATGGTCGCGGAGGGCCGCAAGATCCTCCGCAACGTCCAGCGCGTGGCGAAGCTGTTCGTCACGAAGTCCGCGTTCGCGGCCTTCCTCGTTCTCTCGATCGGGCTGACGCCCACCGCCTACCCACTGCTTCCCCGCCAGCTCACCCTGGCGGCCTCGCTGACGATCGGCATCCCCGGCTTCTTCCTCGCGCTCGCACCGAGCTCCGGCCGCTTCAGCTCGCGAGGCTTCCTGCGGGAGCTCGCACGCTTTGCGCTCCCCGCCGGCACCGCCGCCGGTCTCGGCGTCCTCTCGAGCTACGTGTTCGCCCTCAACGTCCTCGGCCTGCGCCTCGTCGAGGCCCGGACGGTCGCCGTGACCGTGCTCGTCCTCGTCGGCCTCTACCTGATCCTCGCTCTCGAGGTCACCGGCCGCGTGCGCGGAGCCGCCGTCTCGACGCTCTGTCTGGTGCTCCTCGGCGGCTACGTGCTCGCCCTGGTCGTTCCCTTCGCGAGACAGTTCTTCGCGCTCGCGCTCCCGGGCCCGTCCGTCGTCGGATCGGCCCTCGCCGGGGCGGTGCTCGCGATCGCCTGGCTCGCGGTGCTGGACGACCGCTTCATCCCCGGCCGCGCCGGCACGCACCCGCAGGGGCCCGCGCCGCCCGGGGAGACGTGATGCAGATCTCGGTCGGCCTCGCGCTCGCGTTCCTCTCGGCGATCGCCGTCAACTGGGCGTACTCGCGCGAGCACGACGCCGCCGCCGCGATGCCACGGTTCTCGGTTCGCCGACCGCTGCGCTTCGTCGCGCTGCTGCTCGGCGACCGGCGCTGGCGAGTCGCCTTCGCGACCGAGACGGCCGGCTGGCTCGTCTACGTGGCCGCGCTACGCCTGGCCCCGCTCTCGCTCGTGCAGGCGGTCTGCGCGTCGGGCATCGCCGTCCTCGCGCTCACGACCGCGCACGGACACCCGGGTCGGCTCGCGCGTCACGAGCAGCTGGCCGTCGTGATCGCGTTCGCCGGCCTCGTCCTGCTGGCGCTGTCTCTCGTCGCCACCCGGCAGGCCGATCATTCACCCGGCTGGCAGGCGGTCGTGCTCTGGCTCGGCTGCTCCGCGGGAGCGGCGCTCACCCTCGCCCGGCTCGGGATCGGCCTCGCACGCGGGCCGGCGCTCGGCCTCGCGGCCGGCCTCCTCTTCGCCGGCGGCGACATCTCGGCGAAGCTCGTCGTCTACGGCGGCATCTGGCTCGTCGCGGCCGTCGCCCTGATCGCCTGCTACGCCCTCGGCACCGGCATCCTGCAGGGGGCGTTTCAGCACGGTGACGCCCTCACCGCCGCCGGCCTGGCCACGCTCGCGACGAACGCCGTCCCGATCGCTGCGGGCTTCGTCGTCTTCGGCGAGCAGCTTCCCCACGGCGCGAAGGGGACGCTGCAGCTCGCCGCGTTCGCCTCGCTCGTCGTCAGTGCAGCGTTCCTCGCTCGAAAGCCTTCGCCGGGGCAGCCACGGCCGGCGTCGGACGAGGGCAGCGTCGCCCGCCGGCGGCGACTGCCGGGTGCCGGTGGAGGCGTCCCCGACACCTCACCGGGCGAACGACTCTGACGGACGCCCACGGCGCCCCTCGGTTCGCCTCATCGAATCCTCAGCTGCCGCTGCGAGACTCCACGCAGTGGACAGCCGGCCCGCACCACGCTCGTCGAGCTCGGCTTCGCGAGGACGCGCCCGCCCCGCCGACCGGGAGGCGGCGCCGCGACGACGCTGAACGGGGTCAGCGCATGCCTGTGCGCGATCACCGCAGGCGTGGTACTCCCGGCAGTCTCCGGGAGCGCCGCGCGCACGGCCGCCGACGCCGTCGGCCGGCGGACCGTCCTGCTCGGGAGGTCGACCGGCGGCCGCCCGATCACGGCCGTCGAGACCGGCGACTTCGACAGCCCCCGCAAGGCACTCGTCGTCGGGTGCATCCACGGCGACGAGTGCGCCGGCGCCGCGATCGCGACACGGCTCGCACACGGGACGCCCCCTCGCGGCGCAGACCTCTGGATCGTGCCCGACGCCAACCCCGACGGCGCCGCGGCGAACACGCGCGGCAACGCCCACGCCGTCGACCTCAACCGCAACTTCCCGTGGCGGTGGGCGCACCTGCAGGACGGCCAGTACGCCGGCCCGAGGCCGCTCTCGGAACGCGAGACCAGGATCCTCTACCGCCTGCTGCGCGACCTACGCCCGGGCATCTCGATCTGGTTCCACCAGCCTCTCGACCTCGTCGACGACTCGAGCGGTAGCCGAGTCGTCGAACGGCGCTTCGCAACCGCCGCACGGATGCGACTGGCAGCGCTCCCGAGGGAACCGGGAAGCGCAGTCACCTGGGAGGCGCACTGCCTTCCGCGCGGAAGCGCCTTCGTCGTCGAGCTCCCCGCAGGCCGTGCCTCGCGCGCCACGGTCGAGCGCCTGGCCGACGCGGTTCGCACGACGATCGCGTCGATCCCCGCAGTCCGCCCGGCGCTTCGAACGGCGTGTCGGTCGTCGCCGTGAGCCGGGCGCACCTGCAGCTGTGCTCTTGACCGGCGGTGACTCCGCCTCGTAGTGTGGCCGCACGTGCCTCGCTCGGTTGTATGCATCTCGCGTGCGTGGGGGGCGGGCGGCGAGGAGATCGGCCGCCTCGTCGCCGACCGCCTCGGCTTCCTCTTCGTCGACGAGGAGGTCATCTCGAACGCTGCTGCGCTCGGCGGCATCGATCCGGAGACGGTGGCCGACGAAGAGCGCCGCAGGCCGATGTTCGCCGGGTTGCTCGACTATCTCGGGCAAGGCAACGCGGCGATAATCGCGACCGCGCCCATGCCGCCGCCGAGCGACGAGCCTCCGAGCGAAGCCGTGCGGACGTTCATCCGGGACGCGATCCACGAGGTGGCCGAGCGCGGGAACGCCGTGATCGTGGCGCATGCCGCGTCGCACGCGATCGGCGCAGGCCCGACGGCGCTCCGCGTCCTGATCACCGCTCCGCCCGAGACCCGCTCGACGCGGCTGACCGCAGACGGGGTCTCCGACGACGAGGCCGCCCGGACGATCAAGCGCTCCGACGGCGACCGTGCCGACTACCTCAAGCGCTTCTACGGCGTCAAGGAAGAGCTTCCCACGCACTACGACCTGGTGATCAACACGGACACGCTCTCGATCGAGCAGGCCGCCGCGCTGATCGTGCAGGCTGCGGCGTAGCCCCGCGCGTCACCCGGCCCGGCCGGCCTTCTCGTCGTCGCGAAGCCAGCGGTGGATCTGCGCCAGCGCGTCGTCGACGCTCGAGGCGGCTCCCTCTGCCCGCAGCCGCGCCGACTCGTCGGGACCCAGGCGCCGGACGATCTCGTCGCGGACGGCGTCGAGACGCGGCTCTCGCGGAAAGATCGTCGACACCGGGAGCTCGGTCGCCTCGGCCCGCCCGAGGGCGAACGCCGACGCCGCGACGAGCCCCGCTGCGAGGAGCACCTCGGCTGCGGCGTCGAGGACACGCGGCTTGTGGATCTCGTGCATCGGGAGGATCGGCATCGCCTCGATCGTCGCCGCCAGCCTCGCACGCGCCGGATCCGGCGAACCGAGCGCGGCCTCGGCCGTCGCCAGGCGGCGAGTCGAGCTCGCCCAGCAGTTCATGTCGCCCATGTCCTCCAGATGCCGCGCAGCCTCCGACAGGTACCCGGCAGCCCGCTCCAGCTCGCCCGACTGCTCGAGGATGCTCCCGAGCGTCATCAGCGCGTGCCCGTGCCAGTAGGGGACCTGCATCCCGCCGAGGATCTCCACCGACCGGACGAGGTTCGACATCAGCCACTCCTCGTCGGCCTGCCCCCAGAGCCCGGCGCTGTCGCCGAGCGTCGCGGCGAGAAGCGCCTGGTCGCCCACGCGGTCGAAGCTCTCGATCGCAGCCTCGACGTGCTCGAGGATCCGCTCGTCCTCCGCCGGGAAGTAGGCGGCATACACGAGGTTGAGCAGCCCTCGCTCCCACTCGGGCTCCCACCAGAACGGCTCCGGGTTCGCCTCCAGCAGGCGCCGACCCTCCTCGAGGTGCTCGAGATACTCGGGATCAGTCGTCGAGTGACGGATCGCCGCTCCGAGCTGCAGCTCCATGCGGCCGACGGCGTTCGGGTCGTCCATCGTTCGAGCGAGAGCCAGCCCCGTGCGCGCGTGCCCGATCGCCGCGGGGTCGGTGATCTCGGCGCCGAGCCCGGCCGTCACGAACCACGCCCTGACGAGCCGGTTCGGGTCGGTTGTCGCGGTCGCGCGGTCGAGCCCCGCAAGGAGCGTGGCGATGCCCTCGACGTGCAGCCCCAGGTGCATCCAGTAGATGAAGAGGTCGAAGCCCAGGTCGAGGTAGCGGTCGAGGTCGCCCGACTCGAGCAGCGTGCGAAGCGCCACCCGGACGTTGTCGTAGTCGACGTCGAGGCGCCGCTCCCACGGCATCTGCTCGGGCCCTCGCGTGTGCGGAGCGGCTTCCGCGACGAACGCGGCGAAGTGCCGCGCATGAGCCGCGCGGACGCCGTCGGACTCGCCGGACTCGCCGAGCCGCGCCCGCCCGTACTGGCGGACGGGCTCGAGCATCCGGAGCCGCGAGGAAGTCCCGTGCGTGGCGAGCACGAGCGACTTGTCGACGAGCGAGTCGAGCCGGTCGAGCACCTCGACCTCCTCCAGCGGGTCGCCCGCGCACACCGCCTCGGCGGCCGCCACGTCGAACCCGCCGGCGAAGACGGACAGCCGGCGGAAGAGCGCCCGCTCGGACTCCGAGAGGAGGTCGTGCGACCAGTCGATCGTGGCCTCGAGCGTGCGCTGGCGCGGAAGGGCCGTCCGCGCGCCGCCCGTGAGGATGCGGAAGGAGTCCTCCAGCCGCTCGGCGAGGTCGACCGGAGAGAGCGTCCGCAGCCGCGCGGCGGCGAGCTCGAGGCCGAGCGGCATGCCGTCGAGCCGGCGGCAGACGCGGACGACAGCGCCGAGATCCTCCGGCGAGGGCGCGAAGTCGTGCCTCACCGAATGTGCGCGGTCGAGGAAGAGGCGCACCGCCTCGGAGTCGGCCGCGTGCTCGAGGTCGTCCGGCAGCGAGAGCGAGGGGACGCGGTAGACGGTCTCCCCGGGCACGCCGAGCGACTCGCGCGAGGTCGCGAGCAGGCGGACGTCGCGGGCGGAATGGAGCACCCGGTCGAGCAGTGCCGCGACAGCGTCGAGCAGGTGCTCGCAGTTGTCGACGACGAGCAGGAGCCGGCGCGAGGCCAGGTATCGCGCGACCACCTCGTCGAGGCTGCTCCCCTCACCGGCGCGCAGTCCCCAGACGCCGGCGACGGCCGAGACGACGAACGCCGGGTCGGTGACCGGGGCGAGCTCGACGAGCCAGACGCCGTCCGGGTAGGCATAGAGGTGGCGGGAGCCGGACTCCACGGCAAGACGCGTCTTGCCGGAGCCGCCGCTGCCGACGAGCGTGACCAGCCGGCTCTCGGAGAGGAGCGTCGCGACGATCTCGAGGTCGTCCTCGCGCCCGATGAAGGCAGTGGTCTCGCTCGGGAGGTTCGTCTGCGCCTCGGTCGAGGCGCGTAGCGGGGGGAACTGCGTCTGCAGGCCGCGTGCGTCGACCTGGAAGACCTGCATCGGCTCCAGGAGGTCCTTCAGCCGGTGCGTTCCCAGCTCCCGCAGCTCGACGTCGTCCGCGAGATCGCCGGCGGCGAGCGCGTTGGTCGCGGCCGAGGCGAGCGTCTGTCCGCCGTGGGCGAGCGACTGCACACGCGCGCATTCGAAGAGCGCCGGGCCGAAGTAGTGGGAGTCGCGGCTCTCGACCGCTCCGGTGTGCACCGCGATGCGGGCTCGCAGCTCGCCGATCTCCCCCCAGTCCTCGGCCTCGAGCGCGCGCTGGATGGCGACGGCGGCGCCGATCGCGTCCGCCGGTCGGGTGAACGCGCCGTAGACGGCGTCTCCGACCGTCTCGAAGACGACCCCGGACGCGTCCTCGATCGCGTCGCGCAGGAGCTCGTGGTGACGGGCGAGCGCCGCGCCCGCCTCGGCTCGATGCTCCTCGAGCATTCGCGTGCTGCCCTCGATGTCGCTGAACAGGAAGGTGACGACGCCGGTCGGCAGGTCGGTGTCGACTGTCGTCGCGTCCCGGGTGACCGGTTCGTCGGCCATGTCGTGGGCCCCGCGCCGGCGACCGCGATCGGCTCGTGGCCGGGGCATCCTATGCGACCTCCCGCCGCGGCGTAGGCGTGCCAAGATGGCCTTGCCGAGAGGAGCGCACCCCCTGAGCACCGTCGAAACCGTCCGCGGCCCCGTCGAGCTCGCCGATCTCGGGCCGACGCTGATGCACGAGCACGTCTTCGTCCTCGAGCCCGACGCCCTGCAGAACTACGCGCACGTCTGGGGCGAGAGCTACTGGGACGAGGAGGAGCGCGTCGCCGACGCGATCGCGAAGCTGCGGCGGCTGCGCGAGGGCGGGATCCACACGATCGTCGACCCGACGGCGATCGGGCTCGGTCGCTTCATCCCCCGCGTCCGGCGGATCAACGCCGAGGTCGACCTGAACGTCGTCGTCGCCACCGGCGTCTACTGCTTCCTCGAGCTGCCGCGCTTCCTCGCCTACCGCCGCGACGACGCGATCGTCGAGTTGTTCGTCCGCGAGATCCGGGAGGGGATCGACGACACGGGCGTGAAGGCGGCGTTCCTCAAGTGCGCGGTCGAGGAGCACGGGCTCGCCGGCGACATTCCGCGCGCGCTCGCGCTGGTCGCCGCCGCCGCGGTCGAGACCGGAGCGCCGGTCATGGTGCACACGAACGCGGCTGCCCGCACCGGTCTGCTCGCGCTCGGAGAGCTGACGAAGGCGGGCGTCGACCCGAGGCGGATCGTGATCGCGCACGCGGGCGACAGCAACGACCTCGACTACCTGCGCGCGATCGCCGACACGGGTGCGAGCCTCGGCTGCGACCGCTTCAACATCCAGCACTTCAATCCCGACGAAGAACAGGATCGAGACCCTCGCGGCGCTCGTCGCCGAGGGCTACACGGACCGCATCCACCTCGGGCACGACGCGGCGTGCTTCTACGACTTCATGGCGCACAACCCGCTCTTCGCGCACGAGCGGCCCGACTACCTGCACATCTCGACCCGGATCGTGCCGGCGCTGCTCGAGGCCGGCGTGACGCGGGAGCAGATCGACGAGATGCTGGTCGTCAACCCGCGGCGGTTCCTCGGCGCGTGAGCGCCCGGTCTCGCCGCAGACCGCGCACGAGGCGCCGAGAAAGAGCTGGAGGGCCCTCGCGGAGCCCTCCAGCACGACCTCGGTCAAGTCTTCGCAACAGTTGTCGGGCTTGCTCGTCGGTCGTTTCAGTGAGCATCTCTCGCCGAGACGTCGTCCGCATCCGTAGATCACCCCCGTCCCGACTCCACCTCCGGCGCGCGCAGGACCCGGTGATTCGACCGGAACACGTCGTCCGGATCGATGGTCTCCTTCAGCCTGCACAGGCGCGCGTGCGCAGCGGCGCCCCAGAGGCTCGCCGGGTCGCGTCTCGAGTCCCACCCCGGCCGAGAGGCTCGCTGCGCGCACGGCGGCGGTCAGCCCCCGACGGGGGACGGCGGCGGGTCGGAGACCGCGACGGCCGGGGTTGCGCCCGCGGTCGCCTGCTCGGCCGAGAGCTCGGCGGATCGCCCGAGCGTGGTACGGAGCGGCACCTCCTTGAGCAGCCAGGAGAGCACGAAGGGGACGACCGCCATCGCCATGCCCCAGAGGAAGACGCCGTGCAGGGCGTGCGCGAACGCCTGCAGGAAGTCCGCGTGCACCGTCGGCGGCAGGTGCTTGGCCTGCGCGGGGTTGAGATGGATCCCGCTGCCGAGACGGGCGGTGACGCTGGGCGGCAGCCGCGCGAGCTGGTCGGCGAGCCGGGTCGCGAAGATCGTGCCGAAGATGGCGACGCCGAAGGCGCCGCCGACCGAGCGGAAGAAGGTGGCGGTCGACGTGGCGACGCCGATGTCCTGCGGGCGGACGTCGTTCTGGACGACGAGCACGAGCACCTGCATCACGAGCCCGATCCCGATGCCGACGACGAGCATGTAGACGGAGGCGAGCCAGGGCGCGGTGCCGACCCGCAGCAGCGAGAGCAGATACATGCCGACGAGGAGGATGGCCGTGCCCGCGACCGGGAAGACCTTGTAGCGGCCCATGCGGCTGATCGCCTGGCCCGACGCGATCGACGCCGTCAGGAGCCCGGCCATCAGCGGCAGCATCCGCAGCCCGGAGCTCGTGGGGCTGGCGCCGTACACGAGCTGCAGGAAGAGGGGGATGAAGATGATCGCGCCGAACATCGCCATCCCGATCGCGAAGCCCATGCCGCTGGACACGCTGAACACGCTCGAGCGGAAGAGCCGGAGCGGCACGATCGGCTCCGGCGCGCGAGTCTCGCACCAGACGAACGCCACGAGCAGGACGACACCGGCGATCCCGAGCCCCACGATCTCCGGGGAGCCCCAGGCGTACTGGCTCCCGCCCCAGGTCGTGAGCATGATCAGCGAGGCGACGCCGCCGCTCAGCAGACCCGCCCCGAGGTAGTCGATCCGGTGACGCGTGTGCGGCGTGTGCAGGTGCAGTCGCGTGATGACGATCACGACCGCGAGCGCGCCGACCGGCATGTTGACGTAGAAGACCCAGCGCCAGGAGAGGTTGTCGACGAAGAAGCCGCCGAGCAGCGGCCCCGCGACCGAGGCGACCGCGAACACCGAGCCGATCAGGCCCATGTACCGGCCGCGCTCCCTGGGCGGGACGATGTCGGCGATGATCGCCTGCGCGCCGACCATCAGCCCTCCGGCCCCGATCCCCTGCAGAGCGCGAAAGCCGATCAGCTCGCTCATCGACTGGCTCAGCCCCGCCAGCATCGAGCCGGCGAGGAAGATGAGGATCGCGGCGAGGAACACCGGCTTGCGCCCGACCATGTCGCCGAGCTTGCCGTAGAGCGGCGTCGAGATCGTCGAGGCGAGCAGGTAGGAGGTGACGACCCACGAGAGGTGGTTCAGCCCGCCGAGGTCGCCGACGATCGTCGGCAGCGCGGTCGAGACGATCGTCTGGTCGAGCGCCGCCAGGAACATGCCCAGCATGAGCGCCGCGAACACGGTGCCGAGCGCCCGGCCGGTCAGCCGCTCCCCCTGCGCCACGCTCACGCGGCCCCTCCTCGCGCGACCCGCTCGAGCTGCCGCCGGGTCAGCGGCGGCGCCTGCAGCGGCGTCGCCGCCTCCGCGCGCAGCCCGTCCAGCAGGAGGCCGAGGTAGCGGCGCCAGTGATCGGGCGCGACCGCCGCGGTCGTCTCGATCACGCGGCCCGCGGTCCAGAAGACGAGCGGCAGGTCCTCGGCCGTGAAGTCGGCTCGCAGGGTGCCCTGCTCGTGCGCGCGGTCGATCGCCCGGCGCAGCAGAGGCTGCAGCCGCGCCCGCATCGCCTCGGCGTGCTTGCGCCCGTGCCCGCGGGCCACCACCACGTCCTCGAGACCCCGGTTGGCGGCATGGAGCGCGAGCGCTCGTTCGAGGAAGCCGGCCAGGCCGGCCCACGCGTCGTCGGCCGCGACGGCCTCCGTCGCGGCTGCCACGAACTCCTCGAAGGCGCCCTCGAGCACCGCGTCGACGAGATCCTCCTTGGTGGCGAAGTGCCGGTAGAGCGTGCCCATGCCCACCCCGGCGTGGCGCGTGATCGCCTCCACCGTCACGTCGACGCCCTCCTGTGCGAAGAGCGTCCGCGCGCTGGCGACGATCCGCTCCCGATTGCGCCGCGCGTCACGACGCAACGGCGGCGAGGCGGAGGGTGACGCAACCATCGGCGGAGTATGCCACAAACGGAGCAGTCACTCCGTTTTAGGCTACCATCCGCGACCGTGCTCGCTCTCGCCCGCTGGTGCTCGGACCACCGCCGCGCCGTCGTCGCGCTCTGGATCGTCGTGCTCGCTCGCCGTGCTCGGCGGCTGGCGGGCGGCCGGCTCCCGGTACGCGAGCAACTTCTCGCTCGGGAACACGGACTCGCAGAAGGCGGCCGACCTCCTCAAGCAGAGCTTCCCGGTGCAGTCCGGCGACCGCGACCAGATCGTCCTCCACGCTCCCTCCGGGCTGGCGGGACACGCCGTCCAGGCGCGGGTCTCCTCGATGCTCGCGCAGGTCGCGCGGCTGCCGCACGTCGCCCAGGTGATCGCCCCCTACGGCGCCGGGACGAGCGGCCAGATCTCGGCCGACGGCAGGACGGGCTTCGCGATCGTGCTCTTCGACCAGCGCGCGAACCTTCTCCCGACGGGCGCGATCAAGAAGGTGATCTCGACGGCGGAGGCCGCGCGAGCGCCCGACCTGCAGGTCGAGCTCGGCGGCCCGGCGATCCAGCAGACGGAGGTCGCACCGCCGGGCTCGCTGACCGGGATCGGCGTGCTCGCCGCGATCGTGGTGCTGCTCGTCAGCTTCGGCTCGTTCCTCGCCATGGGGCTTCCGGTCGTGACGGCGCTCTTCGGGCTCGGCACCGGCGCCGGCCTGATCGGCCTCGGCACGCACGTCCTCGACACCGCGAACTTCTCGCTCGAGCTCGCGGCGATGATCGGGCTCGGCGTCGGCATCGACTACGCGCTCTTCATCCTCACCCGCTACCGCGAGATCTACGCGGAGAACGGAGGCGACGTTCGCGACGCCGTGCTGCTGGCGATGGACACGGCCGGTCGCGCGGTCCTGTTCGCCGGCGCCACGGTCGTGATCGCGCTGCTCGGGATGTTCGCGCTCGGCGTCAGCTTCCTCTACGGCCTCGCCGTCGCCGCAGCGCTCGCCGTCCTGCTCGTCCTCTCCGCCTCGGTGACCCTCCTGCCCGCGCTCCTGACCTTCTTCGGACGCAGGGTCGGGCAGCCCGGCCGGCTCGCGCGCCTGCTGGCGCACCGGCGGCGCGCGCCGCGGACCGACCGCCGCGGCTTCTGGACGCGCTGGATCGGCATGATCCAGCGGCGCCCGGCCCTCGCGGCGGCGGCGGCGACCGTGCTCATGCTCTCGCTCGCCGCACCCGCCCTCTGGCTGCGACTCGGCTCGAGCGACGCCGGCAACAACCCCACGTCCTTCACGTCGAGACGGGCGTACGACCTGCTCGCCCGGGGTTTCGGCCCCGGCTTCAACGGGCCGCTGAGCGTCGTCGTCGAGCTGCCGCGGCAGGGCGGCGGACGCGCGATCGCAGAGCTGCGAGCACACGCTGGCGCGCACGCCCGACGTCGTCGACGTCGCTCCCGCGCGCCTCAGTCCCGGCGGCAGGACGGCCGTGATCGGCGTCTACCCGCGCTCCTCGCCGCAGAGCTCGGAGACGACGACGCTCGTCAAGCACCTTCGCGACGACGTCATCCCGCCGCTCGAACGGCCGACGCAGACCACCGTCTACGTCGGCGGGGCGACGGCGATCTTCATCGACTTCTCGAGCGTGCTCTCGAGCAAGCTGTGGCTCTTCATCGCCGTCGTCGTCGCGCTCTCCGCGCTCCTGCTCGCGATCGTCTTCCGCTCGCTGCTGATCCCGCTGCAGGCCGCGATCATGAACCTCCTCTCGATCGGCGCCGCGCTCGGGGTGATCGTCGCCGTCTTCCAGTTCGGCTGGTTCCCCGGCACCTCCAGCGGCCCGATCGAGGCCTTCCTGCCGGTGCTGATGTTCGCGATCGTCTTCGGCCTCTCGATGGACTACGAGGTCTTCCTCGTCTCCCGCATCCACGAGGAATGGACACGGCAGCGCGACTCGAGCGCCGCCGTCCGCGACGGGCTGGTCGAGACCGGCCGCGTGATCACCGCGGCCGCGGCGGTCATGGTCGTCGTCTTCGCCTCGTTCATCCTCGGCGGCCAACGCGTGATCGAGCTGTTCGGGCTCGGACTCGCGGGCGCCGTCTTCCT
Organism: uncultured Thermoleophilia bacterium; assembly: GCA_963762675.1. Taxonomy (GTDB): domain Bacteria; phylum Actinomycetota; class Thermoleophilia; order Gaiellales; family Gaiellaceae; genus Palsa-739. The sequence goes on from CAVXLS010000008.1 coordinate 40,289, forward strand.
GGACGCGCTCGTCATCCGCTGCATCCTCCTCCCCGCCGTGCTCGAGCTCCTCGGCCCGCGCACCTGGGCGTTCCCCCGAGGGCTCGACCGCCGGCTTCCCCGGCTCGCGCTCGAGCACGACGGCCCCGTCCCGCTCCACGATCAGCGGACGCGACCGCCGGTGCCCGAGAACCCGTCCCACCATGAGCCCTCGACAGAGGCGAGCGAAGGATCCGCCGCCCGCGGGGACGGAGCGCGGATGACGCGGCGTGGAGCCCTTCTCTTCGTCGCGATGTGCCTGATCTGGGGCATCCCGTACCTGATGATCCGCGTCGCCGTGCGCGAGCTCGCGCCGGTGACCCTGGTGTTTCTGCGGACGGGCATCGCCGCGCTGCTGCTCGTTCCGGCGGCGGCGCTCCGCGGCGAGCTGCGTCCGCTCTTCGCCCGCTGGCGGCCGATCGTCGCGTACACGGCGATCGAGGTCGCCGTCCCGTGGGTGCTGCTCGCGAAGGCCGAGACGAGACTGGCGAGCTCGCTCACGGGGCTGCTGATCGCAGCCGTGCCGCTCGTCGGCGCGGTCGTCGTCACGCTCACGGGCACCCGGGAACGACAGGGCGGCCGGCGCTGGCTCGGTCTCGCCGTCGGGCTCGGGGGCGTGACGGCCCTCGTGGGCCTCGATCTCGGCCAGGTGAACGCCGTCGCGCTCGCGGAGATCGCCTGCGTCTCCGTCTGCTACGCGATCGGCCCGATCGTCCTCTCGCGCTTCCTCGGCGACGTGCCGGCGTTGGGCGTCGTGAGCGCGTCGCTCCTCCTCTCCGCCCTCGCCTACGCGCCGCTCGCGGCCGCACGGTGGCCGAGCCGGATGCCGTCGGCGCACGTCGTCGAGTCGGTGCTCGGCCTCGCGCTCGTCTGCACCGCGCTCGCGTTCCTCGTCTTCTTCGCGCTGATCGGCGAGGTGGGACCCGTTCGCGCGACGGTGATCACCTACGTCAACCCTGCGGTCGCCGCGCTGGTCGGCGTCCTCCTCCTCAGCGAGCACCTGACTGCCGGGATGGTCGCCGGCTTCGCGCTCGTGCTCGCGGGGTCGCTGCTCGCAACGGGGCCGGGGCCCGAGCCGGTGCCCGAGCCGTAGGGCGGAGCGGCAGTCGGCACCGTGGACGAGGCGAAGCGTCGCCCCGCGATGTTGTCTGGTCGCGAGCCTGGGGACCGGCACACGTTCAGCCTCGCCGAGCGCCGCGTCGACCGACTTCCTGTCCCGTAGTTCTCTCCTGGAGCCGATAGAGGCGAACGGCGTTGCCCCGCAGGACGAGCCGCGCCGCCTCCTCCGCCTCGTCCTGCGGCAGCGCCTCCTCGAGCACCTCGGCGAGGGCGGCCCGCCACCAGGTCGCGGCGAGGTAGTAGAGCTCCGGCGTCCGGGCGGCGTCGGAGGCGTAGAGGAGCTTCGAGACCGGCGCGAGCTCGAGCGCCTGCCGCAGCATCTCCGCCGGACGGGAGACATGCGGGATGGTGAGCGAGAGGTCGAAGAACACGTTGCCGTACACGTGCGCGAGCCAGCCCGCCTCGCGCACGAACGGGTAGCAGTGCAGCAGCACGAACGGCGTCTCGCGGAAGCGCTCGATCAGCGGCTTGAGGTGGCTCGGGTCGGCGCGCGGCAGGTGGAGGTCGGAGTCGCCGAAGCCGGTGTGCACCTGCACCGGGAGCGGGTCGCCCGTCGCCTCGTTCGCCTCCAGCGCCGCGAGCACCACCTCGGCCACGGTCCCGCCCTCGATCCGACCTTGTAACAGAGTGCTACTTGGCGCGAGCGCCTCGAAGTCGAGTCCACCGCGGTAGGCGACGATCGTCTTCAGGCCCGCGAAGCCGCGGCCACGCGCCGAGACCACCTCGGCCCGCACCGCCTCGACGCGATCGTCTCCCGCCTCCTCGGCGACGCGCTCGATCCGGAGCACGGGCCGCGCGTCGCAGGCCGCGAGCTCTCCGAGCTCGTCCCACGACGTTCCCTCACCGGCCGACGGATAGCCGTCGTCGACGAGCAGCGTCTCGGTCCGCGTCGCCCGCAGGAGACGAGCCGCGTACTCGGCCGGATCGCTCTCGAGCCGGTGGCGGTGCACCACCTCCTCGGTCGGCTCCAGGTCGAGGAAGGCGGCGAGCGTGCGGATCGCACGTCGGTAGGTCAACCCGGTGGCCACGTGCGGCCACTGCCGCGGATCCGGGCTCTCGCTGAAGAGACCGCGGAACTCGTCGAGCGTCGGACGGGCGCGCAGGATCCCGTGCGCGTGGTGGTCGACGAGGGCGACCGACTCGAGGTCCATCAGTACTTGAGGAAGTGGCCGCGCTGCGCGAAGTCCGCGCCCTGGAGCGAGTACGCGGCCCACTCCGAGCGGCGGACGGCGAGATACGACTCGGCGAGCACGGGCCCGAGCGCCTCGATGAGCACGTCGTCGCGCGCGAGGGCGTCGAGCGCCTCCTCCTGCGACGTCGGGAGCCGGTCGATCCCGCGCGCCTGTCGCTCGGACTCGTCCAGCGTCGCCGGGTCGACCTCCACCGGTTCGGGGAGGTCGAGGCCGCGCTCCAGCCCGTCGAGCCCGGCCGCGATCAGACCGCCGACCGCGAGGTAGGGATTGCAGGTCGCGTCGGCCGCCTTGAGCTCCGCGTTCGCCGAGCTCTCCTCCATCCCCCGGAACACCGACGGCACCCGCACCGGCGCCTCGCGGTTGTCGTGGCCCCAGCAGGTGAAGGCGCCGGCCCAGTACTGCGGGACGATCCGCTGGTACGAGTTGACGCTCGGCGCGGTCAGGCCGCACAGGCCCGGCAGGTGCGCGAGCACGCCCGCGAGGAAATGCCGCGCGTCGTCCGAGAGACGATCAGGACGCGAGCCGTCGTGGAAGAGGTTCCGGGCGCCGTCAGTGCTCCAGAGCGAGAAGTGAACGTGGCAGCCGTTGCCGGCCGCCTCGGGCCACGGCTTCGGCGCGAGGGAGGCCACGTGGCCGAACTGCGCAGCGACCCCGCGGATCGTCTCCCGGACGAGGATCTGCTCGTCGGCCGCACGAACGGCCGGGGCGTGCGCGGTCGAGATCTCCTGCTGGCCGTGCCCGAGCTCCGCGTAGAACTGCTCGAGGTCGATGCCCTGCCGCTCGAGCGCGTCGGCGAGCGCGTCGACGTAGTCCTGCGAGGCCGTCATCCCGATCGTCGAGAAGCAGAGGCTCTCGTCGACCGGCACGTACCCGTCCTCTCGGTTCGTCGCCAGCGTGAACTCGTTCTCGAACGCCGTCTCGAGCACGGCTCCGCGCTCGGCGAGGCGTCCCGCCTGCCGCTTGAGGAACGAGCGCTGGCAGACCGCCGCGGGCTCGCCGTCGAGACCGACGTGGTCGACGAGCATCGCCCCGGCGTTCGGAGCGTAGGGCAGCACGCGAAACGTCTCGGGGTCGGGAACGAGCCTGACCTCTCCCACCGGCCCCATCCCCTCGACCGGCTGGAGCTGGTCGAGGCCGTTCATCGCCTGCATCGCGACCGTGAGCCCGATACCGGCCTCGATCCGGCCCGCGAGCCCGTGGCGCCCGGACGCCTTCGCGCGCACGGTGCCGTCGTTGCCGCACCAGAGGAAGCGGACGAGGCGGAGACCCGCCTCGTCCGCGACGCGCACGATCTCGGCGGCGTCCACTAGCCGACCCGCGCCTCGGAGCCGCCGCGCACCTCGCGCCGACCATGCATCCACTCGCTCACGGCGTAGATGATCACGGCCGCTCCGGCCGAGACGACCGTCATCAGCCCGAGCCACAGGCGCCAGCTCCCGTTCGAGAACAGATCGGGGTTCCAGGGCGTCTTGAAGGTGACGATCGCCCCGGCCGCCGAGGCGACGATGCCCACGACGCCGCTGAGGTAGAGGGCGCCCGTGCGCGACACTCGCACCTCGTCGAACTTCGCCGGATACGAGCGCCGGACGAGGAAGACGTCGGCGAACAGGAGCACCATCGACAGACACCAGATCACGGTCACCGCGGCCTGGAAGACGAGGTAGACCTGCGTCGGGAAGCTCGAGCCCGAGCTCCACGGGCCGAAGGTCACGATCGTGAAGACGGATGCGAGGACCGTCTGGGCGACGATCGCGTGCACCGGCACGTGCGTCTTCGGGCTCAGCCGGGCCATCGCCGGCGGCATCCTTCGCTCGAGGCCCGAGACGAAGAGCAGGCGGCTGAACGAGTAGTTGTAGACGACGGTGTTGGAGACGAAGAACCAGAGCACGACGAGACCCACGGTCACGGCGAACCAGTGCTGGCCCCAGAAGCCGCGCTCGACGGTGCTCAGGATGCCCGTCGTCGAGTTGTTGGCGGCGAGCGGGATGGTGACGATGTTGCCGAACGTCGCCCAGAGATAGGCGACCATCACCACCGCCGAGCCCCAGAAGAGGTACCGCTTGATCGCCCGCGGGTGGACGATCTCGACGCCCATGTTCAGCGGCACCTCGATCCCGAGCAGCGCGAGGATGACGAGGCCGAAGAACGTCCAGTTGCCGCCGGTCGGGAGCCAGTCGTGCGCGTGCGAGAGACGGTTCGCGGAATGGCCGCTGCCGGCCAGCCAGAGCACGCCGGCGAGTCCGATCGTGAAGATCGCGGCGGCATAGAAGACGAACTGGAAGTTGACGTAGTTCTGGGTCAGCCGTAGCCGCATGCTCGCGACCACGGCGGAGAACCAGAGCACGGCGAGGATCACGAGCCCCTGCTCCCACGTCTTCGTCAGCGAGCCCGGCTCGACGAACTGCCAGATCGTGACGACGAGGTCCGAGCTCGCGACCATCACGAGCACGCCCGGCCACCAGGCGCAGAACCCCGCGAAGAATCCCCAGAAGGGCCCCAGCGCCTTCTGCGTCCACACGTAGAGCGACCCCTCCTCCGGGAACATCAGGCCGAGCTGCGCGGTGACCAGGGCGCCCGGAATCAGGAAGAGCAGGAAGCCGAGGACCCAGTACGTGAACACGGCCGGCCCGGCGGGCTGCAACGCCGACGCCTGCACGACGAAGAGGACGATCGCGATGAAGATGACCGTCATGTCGAACGAGCCGAGGATGCGCGGCAGCGCGCCCGGCGCGATCCGCTCGCTCGCCATCACCCTCGTTTCGGAACGAGCGGCCGTCATCTCTCTCCTGGCGTCGCCTGACTGGGCCGCAGTACGATACGGCGCTCGTGCCGTTCCGGGCAAGCCGCGCATGACCGCTCGACGGGTGGTGCGGGCCCGGTCGAGACCTGTCATGACTCAGCGAAGGAGCGTCGAATGCCGTCGAAGAGCTTCCGCCATACCCTCGTCGGGGCCGCAGTCGCCGCAGCCGTCGCGGCCGGAGTCGTCCACGCCGCGGACTCGCGACGCAGCGCCGTCCCGAAACCGGTGCTGCGCCTCGCGCTCGCCGCGTCGAACGACCCGATCGGGTCGAAGGGCCAGACGCTCGGCCTCTCGAAGGTGATCATCCCCGGCCATACCCAGCTCGCACTGCACCACCACCCGGGAACCCAGGTCGCGTACATCGCGAGCGGCAACCTCACCTACACGGTCAAGTCGGGTTCGGTCGCCGTGATGAAGGGAGCGGCCGCCGGCGGCGCCGCCAGGCTCATGCTCCGCATCCGTGCCGGCCACACCGGCGTCATCCATGCCGGCGAGTGGATCGTCGAGGAGCCGACCACGATCCACAGCGGGTCCAACAGGACGTCCAAACCCGTCGTCGTCTACCTGGCGACCCTCTTCCCGGTCGGGAGCCCGCCTTCGATCGCGAACAAGTAGGGGCGCCGGACGAGCAGCCGGATGCAACCGACCGTGTCATACGCGTGCCGCGCCTCGAGACGTCGAGTTTGCCGCGGCGAGCGGCCCCGTCATCGGCTGACGCCACCCGGCGGTCTCTGCCGTCCTGATCGCCGTGCGCCTCGTCGGCCAACCGAGCACCGAACCCGATTGGAGGAGAGATGACAAGACTGCTGGTCGCGGTTCTCAGGAACCCGGCCACCGCCGTGACCGGTGGGCGTAGGTGCGTGCTTCCCGTCCTCATGATGCTGCTCGCTGCTGCGAGTGCGTCACCCGCCGCCGCAGGGCGCGACTCCGTCCGCACGACTCACCCGGGGCTCGCAACCGCACAGGGGGCGGCGACGAAGAGTCTGGTGGTGAGGGTTGCGCATGGGCCGGTCACGACCGCCAACTCGCAGTACATCGACGCAGCGCCCGCGGGTCCGAGCGTCGGCGACCTGCGGACGTACTACCTGCCGCTCACGCGGCCCGGAAGTTCCCGCCGCATCGGTTACCTGACCGGAACATTGCTGACGACGGCGACAGCCAGGCCTCGTCCCGGAATGGAGCTGCGTACCGCCAATCTCGTATTCGTCGTCGGCGGCCCCGCCGACCAGATCGTGGTGGGCGGAGTGAGCGGCTACGCCCAGTCGGCTTCGACGCTCTCGAAGAAGTCCGTCGTGATCCGGCCGGTGATCGGCGGTTCGGGCAAGTACGCGGGCGCGCGCGGCTGGTGCGTGACGACGCACTTCCTGAACGACACCTGGACCCACGTCTTCCACCTCACCGTCGACAGCTCGTAGGCCTTGCACGCGTGATCCGCTGCTTCGCTCGAGCAGCTCGAGGTCGAGGCGGTCCAGCGTCAGCTTCGCGGCGGGCACCTTCGAGAGCGCGCCGCCGCAAGGCGCCGAGGTGCGTCAGCCGAGCAGCCGGACGTAGCCGCCCGCGTAGTCCGGGCGCCCGGCCTCGAACTCGGCCCCGTGGCCGACGTCCGCGACGATCGGCACCCCGGCGCGGCAGAGCTCGCAGTCGGACTCGTCCACGGCCTCGAAGTCGACGCTCGCCAGCGCCTCCAGGCGGGGGACGCCGAGCTGCTCCGCGGTGACGCCGCCGCGGTTGCAGACGACGCTCACGCCCCGGACCGTCCCGCCGCTTCGCTCGACCTGCCGGCAGACCTTCAGCACCGACCCGCCCGTCGTCAGCAAGTCCTCGACGACGAGCACCGTCCTACCCGCGAGCCGGTCGGCGAACCCCGCCCGCTCGAAGGCGAACCCGTCGCCGTCCTTGTCCGCCCACACCGCCGCCACACCCCGGGCGGGGCCGTCGAGAGCGAGCGCGGTGAGCGCGGCCAGGACGATGCCGCCGACGGCGGGAGCGGCCACGACCTCGATCCCCTCGCCGCGGAACGGGTCCGCCAGCAGCGCGCAGAGCTGCCTCGTTAGCGACACGTCCGGGAAGACCATGTCCATGTTGATGTACCCGGAGCCGTGCTTGCCGCTCTTGTAGACGAAGTGGCGCCCCGTCAGGACGGCTCTCGCGCTCTCCAGCTCCTGCAGGACGTCCATCTTGCTGCTCCGCTCCTCCCCTGGCGTGCGCGAGTGCGTCTCGATCGTCCGGGCAGTCGGGCTCTCGCCCTTCCGAGCCGCTGCACACCCCGACCTCGCACACCCGGTCAGGGCCGACCACTCCAGACCCTACCCGGGCGGGACCGCCGACGACGCGAGCTCAGGTCGAGAGGCGGGCGAACCGGCGCACGCCCGACCGGGCCCGGAGCCTCGGCGGACTCCGGCTCGAGTGTCCCCGGACACACACGCGCGCGCCGGTGTCTCTGCGCCTCCCTGGCGCGTCAGCGCGACGAGAAGAGACCGGGTGGGGTCGACCTCGCTCCGGCCGATCGCATCCTCTGCGACGACCGATTCGAGCACGGCCACGACCGCAGCCCGCGCGGCCGGGGCCAGCGCCTGGGGCTCGTCGCGAAGGCGCTCCACCTCGGCCTGCCAGTGGGGACACGGACTCCCGCTCACCGCGCCTCCCTCACCCTCCCGCCCGTTCGGCCATCAGGACGCCGGCGTAGCCCGGGTCGTCCTCGACCTCGACGACGGCGAAGACGAGCAACAGCCGGCCGCTGCCGGCGCGCACGGTCTCGCCCGACCTGACCTGCACGGTGAGCTCGATCTCCTCGGTCGTCATCTCATGGACGTCGAACAGCCTGTACCGGTACACGCGGCGACCCCCGCAGCAGGTCGATAGTCGGTGCTTCCCCCGGGATCGCCGCATTGACCCCGGTGGAAGCACCGTCCTACCGAAACAGACACCTCGCGGCGGCCGAACCTGCGTCCCCCTTCGAGGGATCTTTCTCGGCGTGGGGGAACCCACGGTTCCCCTGGTGGAACGCACGCTTGACGCTCGACGTGTAGACGGCCGCCTGCAGCCCCAGGTGGGAGTCGTTCGCCACCGCGAGCGCCTGCTCGTCCGAGGTGTCGCGCATGAGCGGCACCATCGGCCCGAAGGTCTCCTCCCGTTGATCGGCTCTCTCGCTTCCCTCTGTGCCGGCGGAGTCTACGACCCGCAATCCGGTCGATGCGCATCCTGGCCCTCCTCCCGTAGGCTCGGGGTCGGCATGGCGGATGCAGGCGCCCATCGGGTGGTCGTCGTCGGCGGCGGGTTCGGGGGCCTCCAGGCCGCGCTCGCGCTCCGCAGGGCGCCGGTCGAGGTCACGCTGGTCGACCGCCGGAACTTCCACCTCTTCCAGCCGCTCACCTACCAGGTCGCGACCGGGGCGCTCTCGCCGGGCGAGATCGCCTATCCACTGCGTGCGATCTTCAAGCGCCGTCCGAACGTCCGTGTGGTGCTGGCCGAGGTGGCCGACTTCGACCTCGAGGCGCGCGAGCTCCACCTTCGTCCGGTCGGCGACGTCCCGGCGCCCGCCTCGCTTCCGTACGACACGCTGATCGTGTCGGGCGGGTCGCGCTACTCGTACTTCGGCCACGACGAGTGGAGAGCCGACGCCACGGAGGTGAAGTCGCTCGAGAGCGCGCTCGTGCTGCGCAGCCGACTGCTCACGGCCTTCGAGGCCGCAGAGGCGGAACCCGACGCGGAGCGGCGCGCGGCCTGGCTCACGTTCGTCGTCGTCGGCGCCGGGCCGACCGGCGTGGAGATCGCCGGCCAGATCGCAGAGCTCGGCCGCGACACCCTGCGCCGCGACTTCCGCGCCGCCGATCCGCGTACCGCCCGCATCCTTCTCGTCGAGGCCGCCGACCGGGTGCTGACGACCTTCCCGGGCTCGCTCTCGGCGAAGGCCGCACGCTCGCTCGAGCGTCTCGGAGTCACTCCCTTGCTGAGCCACACGGTGATCGGCGTCGACGCGGACGGCGTGACCGTCGACACCGGCGACGGCAGCACCGAGCGGATCCCCGGCCGCACGGTGGTGTGGGCGGCCGGCGTCACCGCCTCGAGGCTGGCGTCGAGGCTGGGCGAGCTGGCCGGCGCCGAGCGCGACCGCTCCGGACGCGTCACGGTCGAGCCGGACCTGACGCTCCCGGGCCGGCCGGAGGTGTTCGCGCTCGGCGACATGATCCGCGTGCGCAGCGCCGACGGAGGCTCGGTCGCCCTACCCGGGCTCGCCCCGGTCGCGATGCAGGAGGGCCGCTACGTCGCGAAGGTCGTGCGGGCCCGTCTGCGCGGGCGCGAGGCGTCGCCGTTCCGCTACCGCGACAAGGGGAACCTCGCGACGATCGGCCGCGCGGCGGCGGTCGCCGACGTCAAGGGTCTGAGGCTCAGCGGCTTCGTCGCCTGGGCGACCTGGCTGACGGTCCACCTCTGGTACCTCGTCGGCTTCCAGAACCGGATCCTCGTCTTCATCCGCTGGTCGTTCAGCTTCGCGACCCACGGCCGCGGTGCACGACTGATCGCGTGGGGCGAACCCGCGGTTCCCCCCACTGGGAAGAGGGCAAACCTTCGCCCATAACGGAGCCCGGGGGCCGGAGACCTGGCGGATGCCGTCAGGCGGACTCGGACGCAGTCCGGACCCACGCCGCCCCGCCGAGCCCCTGGATTGAACCTCCTTGGAATCCCCACCAGCAGCCGCGCAGGGAAGATCGCGCTCTCCCCGGAGCGCTCACTACGTGCAGAGCCACCCGCCGTCGACGGCCAGGTTGATCCCGTTGATCGCCCCGTTCTCGAGCAGGAATCGACACGCATCCACGGCCTCGACCATCGTCACGAGCCGTCCGGTCGGGGTCCGCTCGACCAGCGCCTCGAAGCGCTCGGGGGGCATGTCGCGCCACTGCGGACTGTCCCCGACGATCGCCGGGTGGATCGCATTGACGCGCCGCGGCGCCAGTTCGATCACGAGCGCGCGCACCATGCTCGTGACGCCGCCGTTGACGGTCGTCACGGTCGTCGATCCCGGATAGGGCCGGTCGCGGGCGAGGCCGCCGAAGACGAGGATCGCCGCGTCGTCCGCGAGCCGGGGCAGGAGCGCGTGCACGACCTCGGTGTAGCCGACGAGCTTCAGCGTCACGAGGCGCAGCGCAGCGTCGATGTCGTAGTCGCGCACCGAGTTGGTGTCGCGAAGGATCGCAGCGAGGACCAGATACTCGACGTCGCCGACGTCGGAGAGGTGATCCGCGATCGTGTGCGGCTCCGCGAGATCGAAGCCGATGCCCCGGGTCGAGCCGCCGATCTCCGCCGCGCACGCCTCCGCGGCCGTCTGATCGCGACCCGTGACCACGACGTCGCGGCCCTGGTCGGCGTAGAACTGCGCGAGTTCCCGGCCGAGCCCCTTCGTGCCGCCGACGACGACGACGCTTCCGCTCATCCTCTGGTCTCCTTTCCGCCGTCCGCTGCCTCGGCGGCGAACCGTTAGCGGGCGATCACTGCTCCGACGCCCAGTCCGGCAGCAACCCGCCGGCCGACAGGATGTGATTGCGCGACTCCTCCAGCTTCCCGATCACGGCGTTCAGGTCGACGTCGACGAGCGTGCCGTTGCGCTTCATCGCCCGGCCGGCGACGAAGACCGAGTCGACGTTCGAGGTGTCGGAGAAGGTCACGATCGTCGCCGTCGGGTCGAGCACCGGCGCCGTGTTGATCGCGTTCGCCTGGAGCAGCACGATATCGGCCTGCTTGCCGGGCGTGAGCGATCCGGTCCGATCGTCGAGCGCGCAGGCGCGCGCACCGTCGATCGTGGCGAACGCGAGCACGTCCCTGTGCGTCAGCGTCGGCGCGAACGCCTCGTCCGGCGTGTCGGTGAACGCGAGGATCCGCTCGTAGGCGAGCGCCGTCCGCATCTGCGTGAACATCTCGCCCGGAACGCTCGAGACGACGTCGACGCTGAGCGACGGTCGGACGCCACGGGCGAGCATCTTTCCGGTCGGCGGCCGCCCGTGTCCCATCAGCATCTCGACGTACGGCGCGATCGACGCCTTCCCGCCCGTCTCCGCGATCCAGTCGAGCTCCTGGTCGGTCAGGTCGGTCATGTGGATGTAGCAGATGTCGGAGCCCATCAACCCGAGGTCGTGCATGTCCTTCACGGGGTTGTAGTGCAGGTTGTGCAGCCGCATGCCGACGTGCACGCTGATCGGGATCCCGAGGTCGCGCGCGAGCGCCCAGTCGTGCTTCGCCACATCGAAGTTCGAGTTGCCGGGCTGGCGCGCCGCCATGGCGAGGGTGAGCAGGCCCTCGTCGGACGAGAAGTAGGTGTCGCGAATGCGGCGGATGTCCTCGGGGTGCTCGAGCTCGCTGAACGACCACCACTCGCCGCCCGTCGGGACGCCGTGCGCGTAGACGGCGCGGATGCCGGCGTCCTTCAGCCCCTGGATCGCCGCGTCGGAGTGGTCGGGCGTGTTGCTGATGTGCGACCAGTCGAGCAGCGTCGTGACGCCGGCGTTGAGCGCCTCCAGCGCCCCGGCGTAGTCGCCGATGTGGACGTCCTCCGGGCGGTAGTGGCCGCCGACGGCGCCGAGCATCACGGCGAAGTAGTGGTCGAGCGTGCACGAGGGAAGCACGCCGCGGACCGGCGTCTGCCACGTGTGCCGATGCGTGTCGACGAAGCCCGGCATCACGATCATCCCGGACGCGTCGACCTGCTCCGCGTCCGAGACGTCGAGATCCTGACCGACGTCGACGATCTTGCCGTCCTCGACGAAGACGTCGGCGTGCGGGATCTCGCCGACGTCGGGGTCCATCGAGACGACGAAGCCGTTGCGGATCAACAGCCGCTGCGAGCTCATGCCTCTCTCCTTGCCTCGCCGGAAAGCAACCGTTGCGGCGGCACGCGTGCGCCTCTCCCAGCAGCCGACCTGTGCGCCCTCCACCGCATGTACAGCCACCATAAACGGTCTCCTCGCTCACCGTCAACGGCTTGCGCTTCTGCCGGGAGGATTCGCCGGGACGCGACGCCAACCCGACCGCGGAGTCGTTAAGCCATCATTGACACTGCTCACCACACCTGCTGAGAATGTGCCGTGGTTGCGGCCAGCCCCTCATCGCCGCCCCCGAAAGGGGGGACGGCGGTCGCTTCGGGCCGAGCGCTCGCCACGAGCGCCACCGTCGCTGCGCGCTTCCTGCCGGTCTGGCTGGCGACCGGCGCGCTCGTCGTCATCGCCGCGACCATCGCGCCGGCCGCCCTGCGCAGCACGTCGTGGTCCTACGTCCTCCCCCTGGCGACGGTCCTCGCCATCGCGGCGCTCGGTCAGATGCTCGTGGTCATGCACGCGGGCATCGACCTGTCGACGCCCGGGGTCATCTCCTTCGGCGGCAACCTGATCGCGGGTGTCGGGGCAGGCTCGGACCACAGGCTGCCCGTCGCGATCCTCGCCTGCCTCGGCGTCGGCGTCCTCGTCGGGCTCGCCAACGGCATTCTCGTCGGACTGCTCAGGCTGAACCCGCTGATCGTCACCCTCGCGGTGGGGCAGATCGTCTTCGCGTGGAGCAGCAAGTACTCGCGCGACGTCGTGACGAACCAGCCGAACGTGCCGGGAGGGCTGTCGTCCTGGACGGCGCACAAGCCGCTCGGGATCAGCAGCGTCTTCTGGACGGGGGCTGCGATCACCCTCGTGGTCGCGCTCGTCCTCCGCTACACGGCGGTCGGCCGGCGCTTCCAGGCGGTGGGAGCGAATCCGAGAGCGGCGTGGATGGCGGGGCTGCACGTCCGGACGCACGTCGTGCTCGCCTACACCGCGGCGGGTGCCCTCTACGCCGTCGCAGCGGTCCTGCTCGCGGGAGTGAGCATCGGCATCGACCCGGCCTTCGGCTCGGCGTACCTGCTGTCGCCGATCGCGGCCGTGGTGATCGCCGGGGCGTCGCTCGCGGGCGGACTCGCGAGCGCGACCTCGACGTGGGTCGCGGCCCTCGCGCTCACGCTGCTCACGCAGATGCTCGTGATCATGGGGCTGTCGACGGCCATGCAGTACGTCGTCTTCGGCGGCGCGATCATCGCCGGGATGGTCGTGTCGGGCGATCGCGTCGCCGCAGTGCTCGGCCGCGCCCTGCGACCGATCAGGCGAGATCCACGAGAGGCGAGCGCCCCGGGGTAGCGGGCGCGACATCCAGGACTGCTGGAAGGAGGGTCAACGTTGCATCGACGGAAGGAGTCACAGATGAGACGGAAGCGCCATGGACTCGTGGTGCTGATGGTCGTGGCCGCGGTGACGACCGCGCTCGTCGCGGCCGGCAGCGGCACCGCGGGCAACACGACATCCGGCCCTTCGGGGTGGGTGGGCAAGGCAAAGCCGCGCGTGGGCGGCGGCGGGGCCTACGGCGAGAGCTTCATCGCGCCGGCCTCCACGCTCGCGCACGCGCTCTTCAACGCCAAGCTGCTTCCTGCGAACAAGTCCGCCCGCAACATCTCGCTGGCGGCATACGGGCGTGCGACGAGGACAGTCAACTACACCCTGGCCCTCAAGTGCTGGAAGAACAACGGCTGCAGCACCGGCACCGGCGGCAAGCTCACCGTCGCGTACGTCGAGGGATTCGGCGAGAACACGTATCGCCAGATGTCGAAGATGGAGTTCATCCTCCAGGCCCTCACGTATCCGCAGATCGGCAAGATCATCTACCGGAGCGCGCACTCCGACCTGAACCAGGCGATCGCCGACTTCAAGTCCGTGATCGCGCAGCACGTGAGCGCGATCGTGACGTATCCGGACTTCGGCGACGCGATGCTCCCGGTGTTCCAGCAGGCGACCAAGGCCGGGATCCCCGTCTCGACGTACGCCTGGGGCTACGTGACCGGCCCGGGCAAGAACTACACGACGGTCGTCGGCGAGAACACCTGCAAGCTCGGGAAGGCGTTCGCGCAGGTGATGAACACGAAGGTCGGCTCCGGCAACATCGCCTTCCTCGGCGGCTTCCCGGGCAACCCGCTGTCGCTCGGCTGGCAGAAGTGCGAGCAGGCGGCGCTCAACCCGAACATCAAGGTCGTCGCGAACCAGCCGACCAACTGGGACCCGTCCAAGGTCCAGGGCATCGTCGCCGGGATCCTCGCGCAGACCCCTGACCTCGCCGGCCTGAGCTACGAGGACGCTCTGTTCATGTCGCAGGGCGGCTACGCGGCGTACAAGGCCGCGAACATCCCCTACCAGGGCGTCTTCACGTACCGGACGGACGAGGCCGGGATGGGCTGCCTCGCCGACAAGCTGAAGGACCCGAAGCTCCAGATCTACTACTACTCGGCGGGCAACGCGCAGATCCGGGTTGCTCTGACCGCCGACATGATGAAGCTGGCCGGGGCGAAGATCCCGCCCACGATCGTCTACCCGATCCAGCTCCAGCAGCAGACCAAGCGGGACATGTGCCTCAAGGGGTATCCGCCGACCGCGTCCGGAACCTCGCTCATCCCGCTGAGCCTGCTCCACAAGATGTATCCGTAGGAGAGTTGCGCACGAGAAGCTGATTCCAGAGATGTCGAGTCCCGGGCCCGTAAGCCCCGACGTGCTGTCCGTTCGCCGGGTGTCGAAGGCGTTCGGAGCCGTGCAAGCGCTCCGTGACGTCAGCGTCGACTGCCGCGCCGGCGAGATCCACGCCCTCGTCGGGGAGAACGGGTCCGGGAAATCGACGTTGCTCGGGATCGCGAGCGGCTTCCTCGCACCGGACGAGGGAACCGTCGAGATCGGAGGGAGCCGCCTCCGGCGCCACTCCCCCGCCGCCGCCCGGCGGCTCGGGCTCGGCATCGCCTACCAGGACTACTCGCACGTCCTCGGCCTGTCGATCGCGGAGAACCTCTATCTCGCCGTACCGGCGGAGGCGCGCCCTCCCCATGGGCGCATGCAGAGCTGGGCCCAGGAGACGCTGGCGGCGTTCAAGCTCGACATCTCGGCGACGGCCGTCACGGGCTCGCTGTCGCTCGCCGAGCGGCAGCTCCTCGAGGTCGTGAAGGCCCTTCTGACGCGGCCGAAGGTGCTGCTCCTCGACGAGCCGACGACGGCCCTCGGGCCCGACGCGGTGGAGCAGCTCCATGCGCTCGTGCTCGAGCAGGCGCGCGCGGGCATCGGCATCGTGTACGTCAGCCACCGCCTCCCCGAGGTGCTCGCCGTCGCCGACCGCGTCACCGTGCTGCGCGACGGCGTCGGCCAGGGGACGTTCGAGGCCGCCGAGGTCTCCGAGGAGGCGCTCATCGCCCTCATGATCGGCCGTCCGCTCGAGGTCGCGTTCCCGGAGCGGCGCGCGTTGCCGGAGCAGGCCGAGGTCGCGCTCGAGGTGTCGGGGCTGCAGGGCGAGCGCTTCGGCCCGATCGACCTCGTCGTCCGCAAGGGAGAGATCCTCGGCATCGCGGGCGCCGAGGGCAACGGCCAGGTGCAGTTCCTCCGCGCGCTCGCCGGCGTCGAGCACGCGGCCGGCAGCGCTTCGTGCGGCGGGACGGAGCTCGACAGGCGCTCGCCGGTGGGACCGCTCCGCGCCGGAGTCGTCCTGCTCAGCGGCGACCGGCGCGGCGAAGCCCTGTTCCCCGTCCTGAGCGTGCGGGCGAACGCGACCGTCCAGGTGCTGCGCAGGCTCGCACGCGCCGGCGTCGTCCGGCGCGGCCCCGAGCGGCGCGCGATCGCGGAGCTCGTCCAGCGCCTCCGCGTTCGCATGGGGTCGCCGGAGCAACCGGTCTCCTCGCTCTCCGGCGGCAACCAGCAGAAGGTCTCGCTCATCCGTCCGTTCCTGCGCGGAGACGTGAAGGTGATCCTCGCCGAGGAGCCGACGCAGGGCGTCGACGTCGGAGCGCGCTTCGACATCTACGAGGCGCTGCGCGCGAAGGCGGACGAGGGCCTCGCCGCCGTCGTCAAGTCGAGCGACCCGCTCGAGCTCGCCGGCCTGTGCGACCGCGTCGTCGTCATGTCGCGCGGCCGCATCGTCCAGGAGATCCCCCGCCACGAGCTCGGCGAGCGGCGGATCGTGGAGGCGATCGTCGGCTCGCGTGCAGGCGTCAGGGCGGTCCTGCACGACGGCGAAGGGGCGAACGCGTGAGGCGGGGCTGGCTGCCGCTCGCGCTGATGACGACGCTGATCGTCGCCCTCGGCGCGTACACCGAGGCGCGTCAGCCCGTGTTCCTGAGCAAGCAGAACCTGAACGCCCTGCTGCTCGAGGCGATGCCGCTCGTCCTCGTCTCGATGGGACAGGCCTGCGCGCTCCTCGTCGGCGGCTTCGACATCTCGGTCGCCGCCCTGATGACGATGTGCGTCGTCACCGCGTCGTTCACGATGACGCCCACGACGTCGGGTTTCGCCCTGGTCCCGGGCGCGTTCGCGCTCGTCGCCGTCGGCGTCGCGACAGGCGCCTTCAACGCGTTCCTCATCCGGGTGCTGCGACTGCCTTCGATCGTGGCGACGCTCGGCAGCCTCAGCGTCCTCGAGGGCGCCTCCCTCCTGCTCCGGGGCTACCCGACTGGGCCGATCAACACGGACGTGACCGGAGCCCTGACGACAAGCGTCGGCTTCATGCCCGTCGCCTTCGTCGGTGTCGTCGCGCTGGCCGCCCTCGCCGACGGCTGGCTGTACCGCACGCGAACGGGACTGGCGTTGCGGGCGGTCGGCCTCGACGCGACCTCGTCGCGGCGACTCGGGATCGCAACCGGACGCACGGTCGTCCTCGCGTTCGTCGTGTGCTCGGTGATGGCGTCCATCGCGGGCTTCTACCTCGCGGCCGAGGTGCAGGTCGGCTCACCGATCATCGGCAGCCAGGCGCTCGAGAGCATCGCCGCCGCGGTTCTCGGCGGGGCGAGCCTCGCCGGCGGGAAGGGGTCGATCTTCGGGACCATGCTGGCGGCGTTCTTCCTGACCGAGATCAACAACGTCCTCCCCCTGTTCCAGCAGCCGACGGAGTACGCGGACATGACGATCGGCGTGCTGATCCTGCTCGCGCTCGTGCTCTACCAGGCACCGGAGCTCGTCGCCCGCTTCCGCGCTGCGAGGCGGCGCGTCGAACGCCTGCCCGCCGCGCCGGGCGGGGCGCCGGCGGCCTAGCCCGCGAGATGCGGGCCGGACGCGTCCGCGCGCGGGTCGGCCTCGCGGCCGATGACGAGCCAGATCGCGTGCACGGGCTCGTCGCCGATCGCCCAGAGCCGGTGCGGCGAGGAGGAGTCGAAGGCGATCGACGCGCCGCGACCGAGCTCGTACTCGTCGAAGCCGACTCGGACGCCCAACGTCCCGCTCGTCACGTAGCCGTATTCGCGACCGCCGTGCGTGACGAGCGCCTCTTCCGGGCAGGACTCGGCGCCGACCGGGTAGACGACGTAGAGGAACTCCACGTCGGAGTCGCTGTGCGGCGTGAGACGCTCCCAGCGCACGCCGGAGGCGAGGTTGATCACCCGGCGCGTGTCGGGACGCGCGACGAGCCCGTCGCCGTCCCGCCGCGCACGGGTGACGCGCGACACGTGCTGGGCGCTGTCGCCGAAGACGTCGCTCATCGTCATCCCGAGCTCGGTGACGAGGGAGTACAGCGTGCTCACGGACGGGTTGACGCGGTCGAGCTCGATCTGCGAGACGAGGCTCGGCGAGACGCCGACGCGACGCGCGAGCTCGCGCAGGCTGATCCCCTGCCGCTCCCGCTCGGCGCGCAGGCGGCTTCCCACCCTCGACGACTCGAAACCGTGGTCGTCGGCTGCCACGCGTCTACCGCACTCGCCGCAGGATCTCGGTGACGATCCGATCCGGCCCGGGCAGGAACGCGTCCTCGAGCGGCGGGCTGTACGGGATCGGCGCATTCGGCGTCGCGATCCGCCACGCGTCGTCGAGGTGGCCGAGCGCCTGCTCGGTGACGCAGGCGAGCACCTCGCCCGCCCAGCCGCCCGTCAGCGGCCCCTCCTCGACGACGACGATGCGGTTCGTCTTGCGGACGGACGCGAGCACCGTCTCGACGTCGATCGGGCGCAGGGTGCGCAGGTCGATCACCTCGACGGAGACGCCGTCACGCTCGATCCGCTCCGCCGCCTCGAGCGCGTCGTGGACGCTCTTCATGGCGGTGACGAGCGTCACGTCGCTCCCCTCGCGCACGACGGCAGACTCGCCGAGCTTCCCGACCGTTGCGTCCACCTCGCCCTCGAGCGTGTACAGGCGCTTGTGCTCGAAGAACAGCACGGGGTTGTCGTCGCGGATCGCCGCCTTCAGGAGCGCCTTCGCGTCCGCCGGCGTCGAGGGTGCGACGACCTTGAGACCGGGGACGCCCATGAACCACGAGGCCGGCATCTGCGAGTGGATGGCGCCGAAGCGGCCGCCTGCGCCGACGACCGAGCGGATGACGAGCGGCACGCTCACCTGCTCCTGCGTCAGGAACCGGTACTTCGTCGCCTGGTTGACGAGGCTGTCCATCGCGAGGGTGAGGAAGTCGCCGAACATGATCTCGATGACCGGTCGCAGCCCCGTGACCGCGGAACCGAAGGCGGCGCCGGTCAGGGCGAGCTCCGAGATCGGCGTGTCGAAGACGCGCTGCGGTCCGTACTTCTCGTAGAGGCCGGAGGTCGCCGCGAAGACGCCGCCGGCGACCGCGACGTCCTCGCCGAACAGGATCACGCGCTCGTCGGCTGCCAGCTCCTCGTCGAGGGCGTCGCGGACGGCAGTGCGGAATGCGATGGGCGACATCAGAGGGCCAGCACGAGCGGCCGTTCGAGCAGCTCGCGGAGTCGGGACAGGAAGCGTGCGCCGTCGGCGCCGTAGACGAGTCGGTGGTCACAGCTCAGCGTGAGCGTCAGCACGTCGCGGAAGACGACGCCGCCGGCGTCGTCCTCGACCGGCGCGCGGCGGACGGCGCCGACTGCGAGGATCGCCCCCTGCGAGGGGTCGACGATCGCCGTGAACGAGCGCATGCCGAACATGCCGAGGTTCGAGACGGTGAACGTGCCGCCCTGCAGCTCCTCCGGCCGGAGCGACCGGCGCCGCGCCGAGTCGGCGAGCCGGCGCGTCTCGGCGGCGACCTCGACGAGCGTCCTGCGGTCCGCGTCCACGACGACCGGCACGAGCAGCGCGTCCTCGGCGGCGACCGCGATGCCCACGTTGACGCGCGAGTAGCACTCGACCCTGCCGTCGACGTAGGCGGCGTTGAACCGCGGAAACTCGCGCAGCGCCAGCGCGGCCGCCTTGAGCACGAAGTCGTTCAGGGAGGGCACGTCGTCGCGGGAATCCTCGCGGGCGCCGCGACGGAGCGCCACGATCTGCGACACGTCGGCGTCGACGGAGACGGTGAAGCTCGGGATCGTCGCGGCCGACTGTGCCATACGGCGCGCGATCGTCGCCTGCGTCGGCGTCAGCTCGAAGTTACTGACCTCGCCGCGACCGTTCGCGACCGGCCGGGCAGGCGCCGCCGGGCCGGCCGCGCGCTGCACGTCCCCGCGGGTGATCCTGCCGCCGGGGCCGGTCCCGTCGATGGCGTGGAGCGAGACGCCGAGCTCGAGCGCCGTCCGCCGCGCCACCGGCGTCGCGTTCGCACGAGCCGCGACCGGCGCGTCGTTCGTCGCAGTCGCCTCGGGTCGCCTCTCCGCCGCGGGCACGCCGCCGCCGCCACCGGCGAGCGTGGCGATCGGCTGCCCCACCGCCGCCGTCTCTCCCTCGCGGACGAGAATCGCCGCGAGCGCCCCGTCGGCCTCCGCCTCGTAGACGACCGTGGCCTTGTCCGTCTCCACCTCGATCAGCGGCTCGCCCCGCCGGAAGCCCTCGCCCGGGGACTTCAGCCATCTGAGGATGACGGCGTCGGCCACCGAGTCGGACAGCTTCGGCATCGTCAGCTCGGCGGCCACGCGAGGGCTCAGTCCTCGAACTCGCTCGCGGCCTGCGCGGACGGGAACGGGGCCGCGAGGCCGCGCTCCCGCATCCGGTCGAGCTCCTCGCTCACCTCCTGCTCGAGCTCGTCGAGCGTGGAGGCGCCGGCGCCCTCCTCCTCGAGCCGCGCGCGCAGGAGGACGATCGGGTCGCGCGCCTTCCACTCGTCGAGCTCGCCCTCGGGACGGTAGGCGCCGGGGTCGCTGCGCGAGTGGCCGACGAAGCGGTAGGTCAGCGCCTCGAGGAAGGCGGGGCCGTGACCGGCACGCGCGTGCCCGATCGCCCGCGCGGCGGCCTCGCGGACGGTCCACACGCTCATGCCGTCGACCGTCTCGGCACGCACCTGCATCACCTCGGCGCGAGCGCGGATCTCGCCGGCGGTCACCGAGCGAGACGACGTGTACTCGCCGTAGCCGTTGTTCTCGCACACGAGTACGAGCGGCAGCTTCAGGACCTGGGCGAAGTTGAGGCACTCGAACACGTACCCCTGGTTCATCGCGCCGTCGCCGAAGTACGCGACCGCGACGCCGCCGGTCGTGCGCGCGAGCGCGAGCGCGGCGCCGGTGGCCGCCGCGATGCTCCCGCCGACGATCCCGAACGAGCCGATCAGCCGGTCCGCGGGCGAGGTCACGTTCATCGAGCCGGCCCGGCCGCCGTTCACGCCCGTAGCGCGCCCGAGCATCTCGTCGAGGAGCGCCTGCGGGTCGACGCCGAGTGCGAGCGCATGCCCGTGACCGCGGTAGGTCGCCGCCACCCGGTCGCGGTCCTCGAGCAGGCTCGCGACGCCGGTCGCCACTGCCTCCTGCCCCGAGTACAGGTGCGTCGTGCCATACACCTCGCCCTTCAGGAAGAGCGACTGCACGAGCTCCTCGAAGCCGCGGACGAGCAGCATCTGGCGGTAGATCCGCGTGTACAGCTCGAGGTCCTCGAGGACCTGCTCGCCCGTCTGGCTCACGCGACCCCCGACCCCCGGCCGAGCCGCTCGGCGAGGTAGTCCCAGTCGCGCTCGAACCGGTACGAGTGCCGCGCCGGCGGCCCGGGCGCCGAGGTCTCGAGCCAGCGCACGCGCCCTCCCCGGGTCTCGTAGAACGCGTGGACGCAGCCGGCGGCGGTCCAGAACGCGTCGCCGGGGCGAAGCGTGTAGCGGTCGCCGTCCGCGACGACGTCGACCTCGCCGTCGAGCATGTAGTAGGACTCCTCGAACGGGTGGTCGTGCGGGTGCGCCACGGCGCCCGGCTGGTAGTCGACCATGAACATCGTGTGCAGTTGCGCGTCCAGCCGCTGGTCGACGAGCATCTTCACGGCGATGCCGCTGTAGGCGAGGACGGCGGTCGCCATGCTGGAGGAGACGGTCGGTGCGCCGACCGTCGCGCCGCGCTTCAGGACATCGAGGTCCATCTGGCCCTCGCCGAGCAGGAAGAGGTTGCGGTTGCGCGGATCGCGGACGTCGAGCGGCTCCGGCGGCGCCTCCGGCGGCGGCCCGAGGAAGAACGTGTCGCTCCCGTCCGGGCGCGGCCGCGGCGCGGCCATCTCGATCCACAGCGCAGGGCCCGCGGACCGGAACGCGTGCGGGACGCCGACCGGCGCGACACCGCAGGCGCCGGGCACGAGCTGCACCCCGCGTCCGTCCAGGTAGAGGACCGGTTCCCCCTCGAGCACGTAGAAGCCCGTCTCGAACGAGTGCAGGTGCGTGTCGACGTGCCCGCCGGAGAGGGAGACGAGGGTGAGCGCCATGTGCGTCGAGCCGAGCGAGCCGCCGACGAGGCGGCAGGTCTCGAGGCCGCTCGAGCGGCCCGGGAGAGCGTCGACGAGCTCCACGTCTTCGCGCCGGACGAGCCGGTAGGACGGCATGCCGTCCGCGAGGTACCGCGTGCCGGTCTCGGAGCTCGCACCCGCTCCCGCGCCTACGCTCATGCCCGCGGCCCGTCCCCGAGCACGGCCGACGCAGCGACCGCGCCGGCGATCCCGTCGTGCCCGGCCGCGCCGTCGCCCACCAGATCGGCGCCGCGGACGTAGGTCTTGCCGGCGACGAGCAGCTCGTCGGCGGGGAAGCGCGTGATCACGTCGCAGCCGCTCGCGGTCACGACGACCTCTTCCTCGATTCGCGCCGCGGACCGGCCGTCGGTCGCGGCGCAGTAGGTCTCGAGCGCGAAGACCATCCCCTCCTCGATCTCCACCGGATGCTCGAGCGAGTGCACGCGCGAGATCATCGGCGACTCGTAGAGCCCGACGCCGATCCCGTGCCCGAACTGGAGACCGAAGCACGTCTCCTCGTCCGGGAAGCCGAGCTCCGCGGCCGTCGGCCAGACCTCCGCGATCCTGTCCGTCGTCATGCCGGGCCGGACGAGCGCGATCGCCGAATCCAGCCACTCGCGGCACCGTTTGTAGGCGTCGAGCTGCGCGGGGCTGACGCCGCCGACGTTGAACGTGCGGTAGTAGCACGTTCGATAGCCCATGAACGAGTGGATGATGTCGAAGAACGCCTGATCGCCCGGTCGCAGGAGCCGGTCGGAGAAGACGTGCGGATGCGGATTGCAGCGGTCGCCCGAGACGGCATTGACCGCCTCGACCTGCTCCGAGCCCATCTCGAAGAGCAGCTGGTGCGCGCGTGCGACGATCTCGTGCTCGTAGACGCCGGGCTGGAGCATCCGGTAGATCTCCTCGTAGACCGCGTCGACGAGCCCTGCCGACTGGTCGAGCAGCGCGATCTCGTCGGCCGTCTTGATCTTGCGCGCCTCGAGCAGCACCTGCGAGCCGTCGGTGACGTGCACGCCGGCGCGTCCGAGCGCCTCGACCGTGACGAGGTCTGCCATGTCGACACCGAGCGGCTCGTCCTGCAGGCCGACCTCGCGCAGCTCGTGCGCGATCCGCGCCCCCAGCCGGTCCGGGATCCCCGTCTCGACGGGCATCGCGCCGCGCATCGGCGCGACGCCCGCGCGGAAGTTCTCCGGCGGCAGCCACGGCGCGAACAGCTGGTGGTGGCGCGCAGCCGATCCGAAGTCCCAGAGGATCGGATCGCCGCCGCGCGGGAGCAGGGCGAAGCGTGCGTTCTTGTCCCGCGCCCACTCGCCGATGTGCGTGCTCGTGACGTACCGGATGTTGTTCGGGTCGAAGAGCAGCACTGCCCCGAGGTCCGACCGCTCGAGCGCAGCCTTCGCGCGTTCGAGACGCTCGCGGCGCAGTCGCGGGAAGTCGATGCGCTGCTCCCAGTCCACCGCCCGCGTTGCGTCGGGCGAGCCGACGGATCTCGTTCGCGTGGTCACCGCACTCCCTCCTGATCGGATGCGCTCCGCAGATGCAGGAAGAGCGCCATGAAATCGTGGTCTCCGTAGCCCGCCTCGATCGCGTCTCTGACGAGCGCCTTGATCTCGCCCGCCAGCGGCAACCGCACGCCGGCGGCCTCGGCCGACTCGAGCACGAGGTCGATGTCCTTCTCCATCAGGCTCGTGGTGAAGGTCGCCGAGTAGTCGTCGCGCAGGATCGGCTCGGTCTTGTACTTGACGAACGGCGCGCCGGCGGCGGAGTCTCCCATCGTCTCGAGCAGCGCCGCGCGGGAGACACCCGAGGCCTCGCCGAGCACGAGCGCCTCCGCCATCAACTCGGCCAGGCCCCCGATGACGAGGTTGATCGCGAGCTTCACGATCCGTGCCTGCTCGCCGTCGCCGACGTGGTGGATCGTCGGCCCGATCGCCCGCAGCACCGGCTCGACCCGCTCGAGGGCCTCACGCGGGCCCGAGACGATGAAGCTCAGCCTCCCGGCGCGCACGACGCCGGGGTTGCCGCTGACCGGAGCTCGGAGGTAGAGGAGCGACGCCTGCTCGGCCAGCGCGGCGACGCGCGCCGAGACGCCCGGCGACACGGTGCTCATGTCGACGAGCACCGTGTCGGGTCGCGCGGCTGCTGCAACCGCCTCCGCGACGGCCTCGAGGGCGTCGTCGTCCGAGAGCGAGGTGAGCACGACGTCGGCAGTGGCGGCGAGATGAGCCACCGTCTCGGCGACGGACGCCCCCCGAGCGGCGAGCGGCTCGGCCTTCTCGCGGCTCCGGTTGTGCACCACGAGGTCGTAGCCGGCCTCGAGAAGGCGCTCCGCGACCGCGGTCCCCATGTTGCCGAGACCGATCAGGCCTACGGCGAGACGGCGGTCCGAAGAGGTCATCGCTGTCCAGTATGAATAAACGAGAGGCGGGGCGAGGTCAAGCGCAGCGTGGCGTCTCTTCCGGCCGTGGGGCCGGTCCGCCCATGGTCCTGTACAGCCATACGGCACGGAGACGCACTCCAGAGTCGCGCCCCCCACGGCGCGGCGGTCAGCGCGGGGTCGGGTCGATCGGGTGATTGGGCGCGAAGAGCTCGCCCGGGTCGTGCAGCGCCTTGAGCCGTCGTAGCCGGTCGTAGCTCTGCTCCGGGAAGATCGAGCGCGGGTCGACCCGGTACTCGGCGAAGTTGAGGTAGCGGCGGCCGCTGTCCCAGGCTGCGAGTCCGGCGAGCAGCGTCTCGACGCTCTGCTCGATAGCGGCGGTCGCGTCCGGTTCGGGGGGCACGCCGAAGGTGAAGAGGACGAAGGGCTGCTCGATCCGGTCGAGGCAGCCGTGCTCGGGCGAGCCGGCGCGCATGGCACCTCCCAGATGGCGCACCTCGACGTGCAGGAGCGGCGAGCCGACGAACGCCCCGACGACGGCGTCGATCGCCGCCGGAGGGAGCTCGGCGAGCAGGATCCCGTCGCCCGCATAGGGGAGCGGGAAAGCAGGGTCCATGTTCACGAGGGAGAGGTCGACGGTCGGCATCATCGCCACGTTGTCGATCTCCGGCTCGAGCTCGCGCAGCGGCCGGGCGAGCGCCCTGCCGTCTCCCTCCCCACCGATGAACGCCAGCTCGACGAGGGCGAACGACCGGCCTCGCAGCTGCTCGGGCAGGAACGGGAGATCGGGGAGCTGGAGGAGCCTGCCGATCGACTGGCACTCCTCCGGGACGGTGTCGACCCACTTCCGCCAGGCCTGCAGGATCTCGGTTGCCCGCTCGATCGGCCAGAAGAGCGCTCCGGCGTAGATCTCCGGGATCGGGTAGAGGGCGAGCTCGAGCGCGGTCACGGCGCCGAAGTTGCCCCCGCCGCCACGCACGGCCCAGAAGAGGTCGGGCTCGTGGTCGCGGTCGGCGCGTACGAGCCGTCCGTCGGCCGTCACGAGCTCGACCGCCAGGACGCTGTTCGCGGCGAACCCGTACCTGCGCGCCATCCAGCTGAGACCACCCCCGAGCACGTAGCCGACGACGCCGACGTCGGGAGACGTGCCCGCCAGGTAGCAGAGCCCGTGCGCGCCCGCTGCCTCGGCGACGGCCTGGGCGAGCACACCCGCCTCCACCCGCGCTCGTCGGCCCTCGACGTCGATCTCGACGCCGCGCATCCGCTCGGTCTTCAGGAGGAGCGTCTCCCTGCTCCAGTCGATCGGCCCTGCGTTGTGCCCGCCCGCGTTGAAGGCCACCCGCAGTCCGTGCTGGGCGGCAAAGGAGACGGTCGCGACGACGTCCGCCGCCGCCTCCGGGTAGACGACGGCCGCAGGTCGCTGGTCGACGGCGAGATTCCACGCCTGCCGCGCCGGATCCCACGTCTCCTCGCCCGGCAGCACGACACCGCAGGCCAGGCGCTCTCGAAGGGCCTGGAGCTCGGGGCGTCGGTCGCTCGGCATGGTCGGCTCGGTGCAGGTGCGGGAGGGTCCGGTCGGCCGACCCTAGCGGTTCCCGGGCGATCGATCCTCGGAGAGCGACTGCCGCGATCGCGCGACGAGCGCCTCGATCGCGTCCGCGAGGTGGATCTCGGCGATGTGGTCGTCTCCGCGCGCGACCCGGATCCTGTGCGCCTCCAGCAGCACGTCGGCGTGCGTGTGGCCGGCGGGCGGCTCGAAGCGGTAGGACGCGAGCTCGATCAGGAGCCCGAGCGGGTCGTCGAAGTAGATCGAGTCCATGAAGCCGCGGTCCTTGACGCCGCTGTGCCGGATGCCGCGCTCGTCGAGCCGCTCGACCGCCTGCCGGAAGGTCGCCTGCGAGAGCGAGAACGCGATGTGGTGGACGCAGCCCGGCTCGCGGGGAGCGCCGCCCGGCTCGGCCTTCCGCTCCTCGTTCGTGAAGACGGTGATCAGGCGCCCGTCGCCCGGGTCGAAGTAGAGATGGCTCTCCGACGCGTTGTCGAGGTTCGGCTGCTCGAACACGAACGGCATGCCGAGCACGCCCTCCCAGAAGTCGATCGAGGTCTGCCGGTCGGCGCCGACGAGCGTGATGTGGTGGACGCCCTGGCTCTGGAGCTTGCGCGCGGTCATCGTTCCACGAGTCTCGACTTGTAGTCGCTGCGGCGCAAGCTCCCCCACGGCACGAGCTCGACGTTCGTCTGCACGACCAGCACGCTGCGGATTCTCTCGCGAATCGCCTCCGCCAGCGCGGCGTCTGCGGTCGCACCCCGCTGGAGCTCGACGCTCACCGGCAGCGGCGGATCCTGCCTCGCCCCCGCCGCACGCGGCCTGAGGACGACGTGGCCGCTGACCTCGGGGGCGAAGGCGCTCACCACCTCGCGTACGGCCGAGGGGAACACGTTGACCCCGCGGACGATGAGCATGTCGTCGGTGCGCCCGAGGCAGCGCAGCCGCGGGCTCGTGCGGCCGCAGCTGCACGTGCCCGTCCGCACGAGGACGTGGTCGCGGGTGCGGAAGCGCAGGAGCGGGGCCGCGCGATGCCGGAGATGCGTCAGCACGAGCTCTCCGGCGGCGCCGTCCGCCGGCTCGACCGTCGCACCCCTCTCGGGGTCGATCAGCTCGGCGTGGACGAAGCCGCGCGCGCCCAGGTGCATCCCGTCCTGGGCCTCGCACTCTCCCCAGAGCGAGACGCCGACGTCGCCGATGCCCATCGCCTCGGTGACCCTCGCGCCCCAGCCCGCCTCGAGCATCGCGCGAAAGGCCGGCTCGCCGCCGCCCGGCTCCCCGGCCACGAGGACGCGCTCGACGCTCGACGCGGGAAGATCGACACCGCGCTCGACGGCCCATTCGGCGACGTACGCCGCGTAGGAGGGGGTGAGGACGACCGCGTCGGGCCGGAGCTGCTCGATCGCCTGCACGAGCCGCTCCGTGTTCCCCGTGCCGACCGGGATGTGACAGAGGCCGATGCGGTCGAAGGCGGCGAGTGCCGCACCCGCCGCGAACGGCCCGGCGTTGTAGGTGGAGACGATGCGCCGGCCGGCGGCGACGCCGGAGGCGGCGTAGCTCCGCGCCGAGCCTGTCACCCAGTTGTCGAGATCGCCCGCCGTGAGCGGGATGTAGCTGGGAGTGCCCGTCGTTCCGCTCGTCGAGTAGACCCGGACGATCTCCCCGGGCGTCGCGCAGAGGTGTGTGCCGAACGGGTCGCCGCTCCTGCGCGTCGCGCGCAACTCGTCCTTCTCGGTCAGGGGAAGCTGGGCGATCTCGCCGAGCCCGCCTGCCGCGGCTGCGGATGCGAACCCCGCAGCCGAGAGCTTCTCGCGGTAGAAGGCGGAGCGGTCGAAGAGGTAGGCGAGCTGGGCACGGTAGCTCTCGTCGTCGAGCACGAGCTGCTCCGTCCAGGGCCGGGCCTCGACCTCCGGCTCGAGCATCATCGCCCGTGCGGGGGC
This sequence comes from uncultured Thermoleophilia bacterium, assembly GCA_963762675.1. Taxonomy (GTDB): domain Bacteria; phylum Actinomycetota; class Thermoleophilia; order Gaiellales; family Gaiellaceae; genus Palsa-739. The sequence goes on from CAVXLS010000008.1 coordinate 67,883, forward strand.
TCGTACTCGATCGCCTGCTCGGCTCTCGCCGCCATGAGGAAGCCGAGCGGCTGCTGCTGCTCCTCGGCGAGATGCGCGAGCAGGCCGGCCGTGCGGGCGAGGATCGGGACGCCCTTGACGACGGTCGGCGGGAAGCCCAGGTCGAGCAGCACGGCGGCGATCGGCAGGGCGACGTTCATCGGCAGCGGCCTGGCCCAGACCTCGGCCACGGCGTCGCGGAAGCAGCGCGCGAGCAGGACGTGAGCGCCGCTCACGGCGCGGGCATCGGCGAGCTCGAGGATCCGCTCGGCCCGCGGGTCGACCGTCCGGTGGACGGGATGGCCGAACCCCGGCGCCTTGCCGCCCGACGCGTGGATCGCGCGCGCGTGCTCGCGAGCGACCGCGACCGGCTCGCCCCCGGCCGCCACCTCGGCCTGCGCCTGCCCGAGCAGACGGGCGCACTCCTCGGACGTGCCGAGGACGACCGGGCCGCAGCCGAGGATGCCCGCCGCGACCGCTCCCTGCAGCGATCCCGGGTCGGCCGCCAGGGTCATCCGGGCGGCGACGCTCGTCGGCATCATCCCGTGCTCTGCGATCGCGACGAGGAGCACGTCGAGGAAGAACCGCTCGTCCTCGGTGGGCTCGCGGCCGGTGAGCAGCAGGTGGAAGTACTCGGTGAAGCTCAGCCTGCCCATCAGGTCGCCGCAGAGGTCGCGGCCACGCACCTCGACCCGGTCGGGGTAGGCCCGGGCGATGCGACTGACCGGAGCCGCCCCGGTGCCGGTCTCCGCGGGGCTCCGGCCTCGTTCGTCCTTTCCAGCCGGCATCCGGGCGACGCTAACACGCACGCCCGGAGCTCAACGTCCCGGGCGCGGGCCCCGAGGTCCGCTCTCAGCCGCTCGGATGATGCGGATCGAGACCGGCAACGACCGCTTCGTCGACGGACGGGAAGAAGTGGTTCTCGCCGATGCGGTCGAGCAGACCGCTCTTGGCGAGACTCTCGCGGAGGTGCTCGCCGGCCCGGGCGACCGAGAAGGCGATGTCGTCGTGGTCGAGCCTGTCGAGCACCTTCCGGAGCGTGAGCGAGCCCGTGTAGTCGATGTCGCTCATCCCGATCGCGTCGAGGACGAGCAGCCGAGGCGCTCCGAGCGCACGCGCCAGCGAGGCTTCGACCTGGTCGTGGAAGTGGATCGCGTTCGCGTACCAGAGCGGGGTCGCGAAGAGCACGACGAGCACGCCCGGAATCTGGGCCGTGTGCTTCTCGCGGCTGAGCGGCGCCCAGCTCGTGGTGTCCGAGATGCGCCCGAGGACGTGAAGCTGGGGACGCGCGCTCAGGCGCGTGCGGTCGAGGATCGCCAGCCCGACGGCGACGCCGATTCCCTGCTCGACGCCGACGAAGGCGACGGTCAGCATCGTGATCAACGCCAGCCCGAGCTCGAGCCGGCCGAAGCGGGCGATGGCCAGGAGCTCCCGCAGGTGGAACATGCGGATCGCAACGAAGATGAGCACCGCGGCGAGCGTGGCCAGCGGGACGTCAGCGAGCAGTCCGGCAGCCGGGACGATAAGCACCATCACCGTCGCCGCAGCCAGGCCGGCTGCCTGGGTGCGCCCGGACGCAGAAGCGACCGCGGCCGTCCGGGGTGGGCTGGCGTTGACCGGGAAAGTTCCGAAGACGCCCGCCGCGATGCTTCCCGCGCCGATGCCGAGGAAGTCACGATCGACGTTCACCGCGTAGCCTCCCTGTTCGGCGAAGGCACGGGTCGTGGCGGCCGATTGGCTCACGACCACGAGGGCGACGACCCCGGCGATCGGGGCCACGTCGCGGAGCGCCGACCACGACAGGCCGTGGAGACCCACGCGCGGCGCGCCGTGCGCAAACGCGCCGAGCACCTCCACCCCGTGCGCGCGAAGCCCGAACGCCCCGACGACCAGCGCCGAGCCGACGAGCCCCACCAGCGCGCCGGGAAGCCTCCGGTCGAGGCGCTCGGCCGCGACGACGGTCAGGAAGACGGCCGCCCCGATGCCGAGCGTCACGCCGTGGCTCTCCCCGAGGTGGGCGCCCACCACGCCGATCCGGTGCAGGGTCGTACCGCTCGCCTCCGGCAGGCCGAGCACGGACGGCAGCTGGTGGACGACGATGATGACGGCCACTCCCGCCAGGAAGCCCTCGATGATCGGAGCGGAGAGGAACTCGGCGATCCAGCCGAGACGGAGGAGGCCGACCAGGGCGACCAGCGCTCCGACCATCACCGCGAGCAACCCGACGAGGTCGACATACCGAGGCGAGCCGCTCGCCGCCAGGTGGCCGATCCCGACCGCGAAGAGGGGAGCGATCGTCGAGTCGGCCCCGACGGACAACTGCGGGTTCGACCCGAGCACCGCGAACAGCACCGTGCCCGCAATGAAGGCGTAGAGGCCGGTGATCGGCGGCATCCCGGCGAGCCGCGAGGTGGCGAGCTGCTCGGGAACGGCGATCGCGAGCAGCGCGAGCCGCTGCCAGCAGGTCGGGCGTGACCCAGGACCGGCGGTACCCGCGCAGCGAGGAGAGAAGCGGGGCCACCATCGACTACCGATGCGCGGGCGAGCCGGTCAGACGATCGCCGTCCAGGTGCGACACGCTACTGCTTTCGACGACTGCACCGGCGGCATGCGGCCACGCGCGACCACGGAGGAATCGCCATGATGGGTGCTGTGAGGCCGGTCCGCCGCGCGACACGGGAGCTCGGGTGACGACGGCCGAGAGCGGGCCCGTGATCTCCGTGCGCGGCCTGGCGAAGCACTACGGGGACGTCGCGGCGGTGGCCGGGATCGACCTCCAGGTCGAGCGGGGGGAGATCTTCGCGTTCCTCGGGCCGAACGGGGCCGGCAAGACCACCACGGTCGAGATCCTCGAGGGCTTCCGCGAGCGGAGCGACGGCGAGGTGACGGTGCTCGGCGTCGACCCGGCGGAGGCCGACGGCTCCTGGCGAAACCGCGTCGGCTCGGTGCTGCAGGAGTCCCAGCCGCGAGCCGGGGCTGACCGTCCGGGAGTGCCTGGAGCTCTACGCCGGCTACTACGATCGCCCGCGGGACATCGACGAGACCGTCGCACTCGTCGGTCTCGACGAGAAGGCCGACACGCTCGGCGAGCACCTCTCGGGCGGCCAGCGCCGCCGCCTCGACGTCGCGCTCGCCCTGGTCGGCGATCCCGAGTTGATCTTCCTCGACGAGCCCACGACCGGCTTCGACCCGTCTGCGCGGCGCACGGCCTGGAGCGTGATCGACGGTCTGCGGACGCTCGGCAAGACGATGTTCCTGACGACGCACTACATGGACGAGGCGGAGCACCTGGCGGACCGGATCGCGGTGATCGCGCGCCGGCCGGATCGTCGCCGAGGGGACGCCGGCCGCGCTCGGCGGACGCGACCGGATGGCGGCGACGATCCGCTTCACGCCTCCGGCGGGGGTCGGTCCCGAGACGCTGCCGCCCACGTTGCGCCGGCTCGTCGCCGACGGGCGCAGCGGGATGCTGACGCTCCGGACCGGCAACCCGCTCGCCGATGTTGGCGTGCTCGCCGACTGGGCGCTCGAGCGCGGGATCGACCTGCCCGACCTCGACGTCCGGCGGCCGACCCTCGAGGACGTCTACCTCGCGCTCACCGACGGCGCAGAGGAGGCCTGACGTGCTCGTCCTGCTCCGCTGGTTCCTCCGGCGTCGCCGCGAGCGGCGCGGCGCCGCGCCGGCGAGCGACGTCGTGCGCCGACCCGCCGCAGGCTCGCCGGCCGGCCGCGGGCCGCTCGCACTGGTGCTCCACCAGGCCCGCTTCGACCTGCGCGCCTTCCTGCGCAACAAGCAGGGTCGCTTCTTCACGCTCGTCCTGCCGCTGCTCTTCCTCGTCATCTTCGTCAGCGTGTTCGGGAACAACACCGTCGGCGGTCCCGGCGGCGTGAAGGCGTCGACGTACTACGTGCCCGGGATCTCGGCGATGGCGGTGATCGCGGCCTCCTTCGTCAACCTCGTCATCTCGATCACGACCCAGCGCGAGGCGGGCATCCTCAAGCGGCGACGGTCGACGCCCGTCCCCGCCTGGGCCCTGATCGGAGGCCGCACGCTGACTGCGGTCGGCATCTCGCTCGTCTCGATGACGGTCCTCCTGCTCGTCGGCCGCTTCGCGTACGGCGTCCACCTCGCGGCGCGGACGATTCCCGGCATCGCGCTCACCGGCGTCGTCGGCGCCGTCTCGTTCTGCGTCCTCGCCTATGCGCTCTCGACCGCGATCGGCTCGGCCGACGCGGCCCAGCCGATGGTGCAGGCGATCATGCTCCCGCTCTACTTCATCTCCGGCGTCTTCATCCCCAACGTCAGCCTCCCGACGTGGCTTCGCGACGTCGCCGAGGTCTTTCCGGTCCAGCATCTGGCCGACGGCCTCCATCACGCCTTCGACCCCGCCGTCGGCGGCAGCGGGATCGTCTGGAGCGACATCGGCGTGCTGGCGCTCTGGGCGGCCGCGGGCCTCGTGGTCGCCCTCACCCGGTTCAGCTGGACGCCCGCGGCGGCGACGGGCTGATCCTCATCCGCTCGTGGTGGCGACCGGAGCCGGCGCCGCCGGGGCGAGCGTGGCGTGGAAGGTGTTCATGTAGGTCTCCAGCCGGAAGTCGTCGAGGAAGGCTCGTGCGGCCTTCCGCCCGTTCTCGACCAGCAGATCCTGCTTCGCGGGCGGGAGGTCGAACTGCGTCGTCGCGACGTCGGCGGCGTCGACCGCGAGCGTCCGCACTCGTGTGGAGTGCGAGACGAAGCGCGCGTCCCAGGCCTCCTGTGCCGTGTGGAAGATGTCGAAGGCGAAGCGGACGCCCCACGGCGCGAGCCGGCCGAGGGTCGTCAGCCCGCCTCCGATGCCCCGTCCGCCGGTGAGGGTGAAGCCGAACGTCGGCCGGCTCGGCGGACGGCCGGCGACCGCGGGGTCGACGTCGAACAGCCAGACGGGGAAGTTGGAGAGCGTCCCCCCGTCGACGATCACGGCCGTGTGACCGTCCTTGTGGACGAGCTCGATCGGCTTGAAGAAGTACGGGATCGACATGCTCATCCGGGCTGCGCGGGAGATCCGGAACGTGTCGGGGTCGATCAGCGTCGACCCCTTCGGCTGCCGGTAGTCGACGAGGTCGTCCGGGAGCACGAGCAGCCGCCGGTTCGTCACGTCGACGGCGATCAGCTTCAACCACCAGTCTGGCTTCTCGCCGTTCCGGGCGGGCTTGCGGACGGCCGCGAAGGTGGCGCCCTCGAGCACCTCGTCGAACCACTGCTCGAACGCGTCGCCCCGCGCCATCCCGTGCTCGACGAGGAGGTCGAGGCCGCCGAGCAGCTTGCTGTGGAGCGGGAAGTCCGCGAACGACCCGAACCTCGTCTTGCGCATCAGGTCGAGCATCTGGTCGGCGTCGTGACCGGTCGCGAGGTAGCAGGCGATGATCGCGCCGGCGCTCGCCCCGGCGACGTTGCGCCACTTCGCGATCGGCTTCGTCGGGTGCTCGGCGAAGCCGCACAGCGCACCGGCGAGCGCGAGTCCCTTGACGCCCCCGCCGCGGAAGACACCGTCGGCCTCCGTGATCCACTCCATCTCTACTCCTCTCCCCGGGAACGCCGCAGTGGCTGGCCGACCAGCCGGACGATCTGGATCGTGTGGAACTCGGCCGGACGGGTGGGCGCGACGCCGACGAGGAGCACCAGGCGCCCACGGTCGATGTCGTCCTGGGTCATCGTCGCCGGGCCGCAGCGGACGAAGAACGCCTCGCTCGCCGTCTCTCCGACGAGCGTGCCCTTGCGCCAGAGGCCGTCGAGGAGGTCGACGGCCTGCCGGCAGGCGGCCCGCCACAGCGCCTCGCCGTTCGGCTGCGTGATCGTCCAGCCGAGCGAGTCCCGCAGGTCGCGGCCGATCTGGTCGACGAGGCTCGACGTCGACATGTGCGCCCACGGCGACGGGCTCGTGCGCGACACGCTCACAGCGGGCTCGCCTCGTGCTTGCGCGCGACCGGCCCCTCCGGGCCCCCGACGGCGTTCGACCACATGAGCTGGACCGGCACGGTTCCGCTCCCGTCGGCGAGCGGTACCTCACGCATCACGGACCCCAGGTCGCTTCCGGCCTCCTCCATCGGGATGTCGCCGATCTCGCCGCCCTTGGGCGAGTACCAGCCGAGAAAGCGGTCGGCCGTCGACGAGTCGCCGGCGCGGATCGCGTCCTCGACGTCCGGATCGGTGCGCGCCTCGCAGAGCTCGTGGTAGAAGGTGGCGCAGACGCTCTTCCACGGCTCGTCGAAGGCGGCGATCCCGTTGTCGCCCTCCGAGTAGACGCCGACGGCATAGTAGACGGTCTCCGTGGCCGCTCCGTGCTTGGCGTGGATCGAGCCGTGGTAGCCGCCGAGGCCGTGCTGGGAGTCGACCGCCTCGTCGAGCTCGCGTAGGGCCGGGTTGCTGCCGGAGTCGCCGTCACCGTCGACGTCGTCGCCGTCCCGGCGCCGGGCGCCGCCGCTCGAGTCGCCGTCCACGAGGACGACGCCCCGGGGGAGCAGGAAGCAGACGACGGTGGAGTCGAGCGCGAGCCCCGAGAGACCGTTCGACCGGTCGAGCGCCGCCACGAGCTCCTCGACCGTGTCGCGGTAGACGCGATCCGGCAGCGGCTCCTCGAGGATGCGGGACGGCTCGAAGCTGCTCGTCGGCTCGCCGTCGGGGTAGTACTGGGCGATCACGTTCTCGAGGTGGGGGTCGGCCATCGCCGCCGGCAGCGCCGCGTCGATCCTCGCGACGTCGTCGGGGCTCCACGCCGCGGCGCCGCCCAGATAGACGTGGGTGAAGGTCAGGCGCTCGATCGCCCTGCCGCCGTAGAACCGCAGGTTCAGGCCCCGCTCGGCGGGAAAGCCGGCGGCGCGGGCGGCGGAGTCCCGCCCTGCGCGATAGTGCGCACCCGCGGCCGAGCGCGGATGCACGACGACGCGAGTGAGGCGCGGTGCGGTGCTGCTGAGCGTAGCCATGCGGCCTCCTTCGATGGGACGTGCCGCAGGCTGTCGTTCAGATCAGAGTCGCAGGTTACTCGCGGTCGGCGGCGTCGACAAGGTCCCGGGGCGGATTGCGCTCGAGACCACTCGTTCGAGGAGCTCGGCCTCTTGTGCCCGCCCCGCCCGGCGCGTACGCTTCGGCGAAACGCAGGCTGCGGCACGAGCAACGGAGGTCTTGGGGTGACCGAGTTGACACAGCCGCTGGCCGCGGTAGCCGCAGAGACGAGCGCGCCTCCAGTCGCAGGCCCGCACGTCGCCTCGTTCGGCGAGCTCGTCCGCGCGCACTTCGACTGGCGACGTGCGCGGCAGGACGGACTGGCCGAGCTCGCCCTGGGCACGTACGACGCGGCGCTGGCGCGGTTCGAGCAGCGGCACGGCCGAATCGTCGGCGCCTACTGGTGCAGCCGGGTCGACAGCGCGGTGGCGTTGACGGAACGAGCGCGCCTGCGCGGCTGGCTGAGCCCGATCTACACCCTCCACCGCGAGAGCGACTGGGCGACGCACGAGACGCCCGAGGTGGCGAGCGAGCTGCACCGTTGCGACGAGCTCGCCGTGCGGGCGGGAACGGTGCTCACCGGCGTCCGGCGCCGGATCTGCATGCGGCTCGTGATGGCCTCCGCCGCCCACCTGCTCGCGCTCGTGGACGCCCGCGCAGGCCACACGGACGACGCGAAGACCGCCGCCGCGCTCGAGGGGGAACGCGCCGCGCTCGCGAAGGCCGAGGCCTACTACCGCGAGGCGGCGAACGGCCAGGCCCAGATGGTGTATTTCGGTGGGATGGCGGCGGTGGCCGTCACTCTCTCGCTCGTCGCCGCCGTCTGGCTGACCCTCGACTGGTCGAGCCCTGTCGCCGCGTTGATCGCGGGCGCGGTGGGCGCGGTCGTCAGCGTCATCCAGCGGATCAACACGGGAAAGTTCACGCTCGAGTACGACGTCGGCGGCCCCTACGCCTTCTTCCTGGGCGGCCTGCGCCCGTTGATCGGCGGAGCCTTCGCGATGGCGATCTCCTTCGCGTTCAGCGGGGGTCTCCTCCACCTGCCGGTCGCAGCGAGCGAGCCGACGGAGGACCGGCGGCTGGCCCTGCTCGTGCTCGGCTTCGTCGCCGGCTTCAGCGAGCGCTGGGCGCAGGACGCGCTCACGGCGGTCATCCCGAGCGCACGCGCTGCGCCGGAGTCCACGACGACCGGCTCGAGTACGGCGGCCGACCGGCGGGGGCACGCATGACCTCCGTCGCCACGGAGCCGGCCACGCGGCCCCCTGCGGGAGAGGCGTCCCTCAGCCGGGTCGACCGTTTGCGCCTGGACTACCAGCAGACGACCGATCTCGCCCGCAGCCTCTTCGACGCCCGCTTCAAGCTGCTCGCGCTCGTGCCGACGCTGAGCGGTGCGGCGGTCGGCCTGCTGAACCGTCCGGGGTCGGCGGTGGAGTTGCTCGCGCTCGGCATGCTCGGGCTCGCGGCGACCCTCGGCGTCCTGCTCTACGAGCTCCGCTCGAGCGAGCTCCACGACTACGCGGTCCGCCGGGCGGCCCGGATCGAGGGAGCGCTCGGGCTCCTCTCCCTCGAGGGCGACGACGCCCGCGGCGGTCTCTTCGGCGAACGCCCCGACCGGACGCTGCGCCTGCTCGGGATCGTGCGCGTCGACCGCGATCAGGGTCTCGCCCTCGTCTACGGGGCCGCGCTCGCCGGCTGGAGCTACCTCGTCGCGTGGGGACTCCTGCGCGCGGTCCACGCCGCCGACGCCCGCTCGGTCGGCGCCGCGGTCGGCGCCCTCGTGGGCGTGCTCGTGACGGCGGAGCTGATCCGCGTCCACGGCCGCGAAACGTCTGCCTAAAGGGCTCGACCCAGCTTCTGGAGAAGCGAGTCCGCCGGGACGAGGAGACCGCGACTCGCCAGGCCGACCATCCGGTCGAGCGCCTGCAGGAAGCGTGAGGCGAGGGGCGGCTCGTCCCGAAGCGCCCACAGCGCCTGCGCGTTCGTCCATGCGGCATCTCGCGCCCGGCCGACGTCCCACATCGCGACGACGTCGTCGATCCGGTGGAAACGGTGCACGAGCCGGTCGAGCGTCGCCGCCCACCCGGAGAGGTACGAGCTCTTCAGCTTCGCCTCCACCTGGCCGAGCAGGACGTTGATCTGCTCGAAGTCGCCGTGCTCCGGCGAGGACTCGCGGAGCTCGAGGCCGAGCTCCCGACAGGTCGCCACGAGCGCGACCGGCAGGTCCCGGTTGATGTGCGCGTTCATGCCGGCGAGCGCGAACTGCAGCGGCGAGATACCCGGCGCCGAGCGGCGGGCGAAGAGCGGCACCCAGGCCGACGGGGTGCCGGCAGGATCGCGCTCGAACGCGTCGAGCGCCGCCAGGAACAGTCCCGCGAAGCGGACGTCGAGATCCTCGAGGAAGCGCGCGTCGGCGAACGTTCGCTCGCCCAGCTCCGCGTTCACGCCCTCGGTCACCTGCCGGTAGAGGCGGGCGAAGGCGGCGACCCCGTCCGAGCGGGTGGAAGCGGTCTCGATCGCGCGCAGGCGCTCGATCACCCCGGGAACGCTCGACGGCGGCTGCTCGCTCACTGATCGAACGGTAGGAGGGACACGCCCCGCGCACAAGCCTCCGCGAGCAGGGGTTTCAGGGTCCGTGCAGCAATATCTGATCGTCCGGACGTCCGCCTAATCCGACCATCTATTCCTGCACGGACCCTTACGTCGGCCTGACCGCGGCCTTACGGGGTCCCCGCATTTGCCCTGTAGTCCTATCGGAGAACAGATCGTCCAGCCGACGAGGGGGTAGACATGTACCAGACGACACACCACCGGCGCCGCTGGCCCGCCGCGGTCGTGATCGCAGCCGCAGCACTCGCGATCGGCGCCGTCTTCGGCGCCCCGCACACCGGCCGCGCCGCCGGCCAGGCGGCACCCGGCAACACCGCCACGCCGACCATCTCCGGGACGCCGCAGGAGAACGCGACGCTCACGGCCGACAACGGAACGTGGAGCGGGACACCCACGTCGTACGCCCACGCGTGGAGCCGCTGCAACGCGAACGGTGACGCCTGCTCGACGATCTCCGGCGCTACCGCGAAGACGTACGTCCTGCAGCAGGCGGACGTCGGCGACACGATCCGCGTCACGGTCACCGCGACCAACGCGGACGGGGCGACACAGGCGACCTCTGCGCCGACGGCCGTCGTCTCGAGCGCCGCAGCCCCGACGAGCAGTCAGGCGCCGACCGTCTCCGGAGCGGCCCAGATCGGCTCGACGCTCACGGTCTCCGACGGCACGTGGGGCGGCAACCCCACCTCGTACGCCTACGCCTGGAGCCGCTGCGACGCCACCGGAAGCAACTGCTCGTCGGTCTCCGGCGCGACGTCGCACACGTACCAGCTCGCGCAGGTCGACGCCGGCACGACCCTGCGGGCGACCGTGACGGCCTCGAACAGCGCCGGCTCGACGGCGGTGACGACGGTGCCGACGGGTGTGGTGCCCGGCCCCGCTCCGTCCACCGGCTGCCCCGGCGGCACGGGCACGATGCAGGTCGCGGACGTGAGCCCGCCGGCGCGGCTGTCCATCGACCAGCAGACGATCGCGCCGGGAGTCGTCACGCCGTCGGCGAGCACGCTCCAGCTGCACTTCCGCGTCACCGCCTGCGGCGGACGGCCGGTGCAGGGCGCGTCGGTCTTCGCCACCTCGATCCCCTACAACCAGTACACGGTCGCACAGGCGACGACCGGACCGAGCGGCACGGTCGACGTGACGGTGTCGCAGCAGAGCGGCTTCCCGGCGACCCGCCGTCAGGAGCTGCTCGTCGTCCTCGCCCGCGCCACCAAGCCGGGCGAGTCGGTGCTCGGCGGCGTCTCGACCCGCCGGGTGTTCAGCTTCCCCGTCGCGCTGCACTGAGAGAGTTCGTGGGGGAACCCCTGGTTCCCCCACGCGCCCCCTCCTTCTTCGCTCGCCGAGGAGGAACGACATGAGCGCTCCGGGGAGAGCGCAGTCTCCCCTCCGCGCGGCGAGACGCACGCGATTCCAGGAGGGGTGAACGCCGCCCGCTACAGGTCGCCCCGGGGAGACCGGGCGGACTGCGCGAGCGGACCAGAGCGTGGAAATCCCCTCGTTCCCCCACGCGCCCCCTCCTCGAGGACGTACCTGATTGTGCGGCGGAACGCGGAGCCGGCCACTCGCGCGCCACTTCGGAGGTTGCCTCCCGCTGGCGAGCCTCCCGCCGGGCGAAGCCCGGCTCCGGCGGCGAAGCGTCGGAATCCGATGGCAGTCAGGCCGCCTGAGCGGGGCTACTGCTGGTAGCGCTCCACGACGTCGGCGGCCCGCGGTTGCGCCGCGTCCGGGTCGAGTCCGGCGGAGCGGAGCGCGCGCCGCTGGCGGAGGAGGTCCCAGCACTGGTCGAGCGACACCTTGATCGCCCGCAGGCGGCGCCGGTCCTCGTCGGTCGCGCCGCCCTCGCCCTCCCGCTCCCAGAGCTCCTGCTCCTCGGCGACGAGCTGCTCGATCGTGCCGTGGATCTGTGGATCGTCCATCACGCCTCCTGCGGTATCGGTTCGTGGATTGTCGCCGAGTCGTGGCGTCCCGGGTCGACCGCAGGGTGCGGGGCTCCGACGAGCTGGCCTCCGGAGCAGTGCTCGGCGTCGACCGTCCGCCCGTGGTTCGCGATCCCGATCGCACCCGCGACCCCGCCGGCCGCGACGAGCGCCGCGCAGACGACCACGGCTTCGTGGAAGGCGCGCACCGACTGCGCGTCCGCCGCGAACGTGTCGCCGACGAGCGTGCCGGCGACGACGACTCCGACGACGGAGACGCCGACGAGTCCCGCGACGCGCGCAACCGCGTTGTTCACCGCCGACGCGATCCCGGCGTCGCTTTCGTCCGCGTCCGCGAGCACGGTCGCGGTGAGCGGGGCGACGGTCGAGAGAGAGGCCGAGCGCGAAGAGGAGCAGCGCGGGCAGCAGGTCGGCGGCCCACGAGACCTGCGCGTCCGGTCCGCAGCAGGAGCAGGATGCCCGCGGCGGCGATCAGCGGCCCTGCGCCCATGAAGAGGCGTGGCCCGAGGCGGTCGGCGAGCGCCCCGAAGCGCCGCGAGAGGGCGAACATCACCACGGTCACCGGCAGCGTCGTCAGCCCGCTCTTCAGCGCGCTGTACCCGGCCACCTGCTGCAGGAAGATGACGAGGAAGAAGAAGAGGATCGAGAGCCCCGCGTACATCGCGAGCGTCTCGGCGTTCCCGACCGCGAAGTTGCGGCGCGCGAACAGCTCGAGCTTCAGCATCGGCTCGGCCGCGTGCCGCTCGTAGCCGACGAAGGACGCGAACGTGGCGACGCCGGCCGCCAGCGGGACGAAGATCGCCGGGCTACCCCAGCCGTGGTGCGGCTCCTCGATCAGCGCGAACACGAAAGCGCCCAGCCCGAGCCGCGCAGAGGCCGGCTCCGAACGCGTCGACGCGGCGCCCGGAGATCCTGGCGCTTCGAGGCACGCCCGCGAGGATCAGCGCCAGGGTGGCGAGGGCGAGCGGGACGTTGAGCGCGAAGATCCAGCGCCAGGACACCTGGTCGACGATCCAACCTCCGGCGAGGGGGCCGACGATCGCCGCGATCGCACCCCAGGCCGTCCAGGAGCCGATCGCCGTGCCTCGCTCCTTGGGCGCGAACGCGGCGACGATGATCGCGAGCGAGCTGGGAGTCACGAGGGCACCGGCGGCGCCCTGCAGCGCGCGTGCCGCGACCAGCGCCCAGATCGTCGGTGCGAGCGCACATGCGGCCGAGAGGACGCCGAACGCGACGACGCCTGCGGCGAACACGCGTCGCTCGCCGTAGATGTCGCCGAGCGATCCGCCGATCAGGATCAGCGAGCCGAGCGAGAGGAGGTACGCGTTCGACACCCACTGCTGCGCCGACAGGCCGCCGCCGAGGTCACGCTCGATCGCGGGCAGCGCAACGTTCACGATCGAGCTGTCGATCGTGGCGACGCCCGAGCCCAGGATCGCCGCGACGAGCGTCAGCCGCTGCCGTCGGCTCATCGGCGCTCCTCGCCGGCGAAGCACGTGGGAGCACGCACAGGCCCGTGCTCCGCGATCGGCGACGCCTCCCGCATCGCTGTGCGCATCCTCGTCCCCCTCGCCTTCCCGTACCGGTCGCGACTCCTGCGACGCTCGCAGCACTCTCGCAGACGCACGCGACTCTCCGCATGTCGGCGCGCCCGAGGCCAGCTATCGTGGCCGCATGGATCCCGAGAGAGCTCGCGAGCTGCTCGCAGGCGAGCGAGAGCGCATCGAGCGGGCACTCGTCCGCCTCCGGCCGCCGGACGACGGCGAGCCGGCCGACGAGGTCGATCCCGCGAACCGCGCGACCGACCTCTACCAGCACGAGCTCGACGCCGGGCTCGCCGAAGACCTCCGCGGACAGCTCGCGGCGGTCGAGCGAGCCGAGCAGCGCCTCTCGGCAGGAACCTACGGGTTGTCCGTCCTGAGCGGGGAGCCGATTCCCGACGAGCGCCTCGAGGCCGTTCCGACCGCCGAGCTGACGGCGGACGAAGAGCGCGCCCGGACCGGTTCCTGAGCAGCGCGGAACAACCGGGCGTCCGCGACGTCCGTTCGACGGCCGAGGCGATCTCGGTCGACGTCTGCTCGAGCTGCCACCCGGCCTACACGGTACGCGAGCGCTCGGCATCGGCCGACGGGCGCATCGAGCGCTTCGACCGGCGGCGCGCCCTCGCCGGTAGGCGAGCGACGGGCGGCTACGGGTGGGCCGCTTGACGTAACTATATATGTTAGGTATTTTCCTATTATCCATAGTCACCGCTCGTCTGGAGGCCAGATGAAGACCACCGCTCTCACCGGGAACCTCACCCAGCTCACCCGTCTCCGCTTCGTCAACGCCTTCCTCGTCCGCGAGGACGACGGCTTCACGCTCGTCGACACGACCGTCGGGGGCAGCACCGAGGCGCTGATCGCGGGAGCACGGCAGGCGGGAGGCGCGATCCGTCGGATCGCGCTCACCCACGGGCACACCGACCACGTCGGCTCCCTCGATGCGTTGAAGGAACGGCTGGGAGCCTCGGTCGACGTCCTGATGCCCGAGCTCGACGCGCGCATCCACGCCGGCGAGAAGGTGGTCGAGGGGAAGCTGCCCGGCGGCTGGCCCACGCTCAGGACGGTGCCCGACGTGCGGCTCGCCGCCGGCGACCGCGTGGGCAGCCTCGAGGTCGTCGCGAGCCCCGGACACACGCCCGGCCACGTGTCGTACCTCGACTCGCGAGACCGCACCGTGATCGCGGGCGACGTCTTCACGTCGTACGGCGGCCTCGCGGTCTCGAGCCACTTCCACCTGCGCTTCCCGCTCGCGGCGATGGCGACGTGGGACAAGGCGGCCGACCTCGAGTCCGCGCGGGCGCTGCGCGCGCTCGACCCGACGCTGCTCGTCGTCGGGCACGGACCGGCGATCCACGACCCGGCGGCCGCGATGGACAGGGCGATCGCACGGGCGGGTGGAGCACCCGTAGCCGCTCCCGAGCGCGTCCGCGTCTGATGGCGCGCGCCGGGCTCGACGCCGAGGCCGTCGTGTCGGCGGCCGCGAGGCTCGCGGACACGGAGGGTCTGGCGGCGGTCACGCTCGCCCGGCTCGCCGGCGACCTGGGCGTGCGTGCGCCCTCCCTCTACGCCCACGTCGCCGGGCTCCCCGACCTGCGCCGCCGGCTCGCCGTCCGCGGTGCGCGAGAGCTCGCGGCCACCCTGCAGGCCGCGTCGACCGGCAGAGCCGGCGGGGACGCGCTCGCGGCGGCGGCGGGGGTCTACCGCGCGTACGCCAGAGAGCATCCCGGCACCTACGCCGCCGTCCAGCGAGGCGCCGAGCTCGACGACCCCGAAACGGCCGTGGCGGCGACCCGGGTCGTCGAGGTAGTCCTGGCGATCCTGCGAGGCTACGGGCTCGCGGGCGACGACGCGCTCCACGCCGCCAGGATCGTCCGGGCAGCCCTGCACGGCTTCGTCGCCCTCGAGGCCGACGAGGGCTTCCGCATCCCCCTCGACCTGGACGAGACCTTCGGCCGCTTGCTGGCGGTTCTCGACGCCGGTCTCAGAGGCGGGGCAGCCGGATCTCGCCCGTGAGTCTGCCCCGTCGCTCCCGGTCACCGCAAGGCCGTCTCGGGGTCCCTCGCTGCGAAGATGAGGCCTCGTGAAGAGCCTCGTCAACCTCCTCAACAACCGCACGCCCGTCTTCGAGCCGTTCGGCTCGCTGACGGTCATCGTCGGCCTGTTCGTCGTCGCCTGGATCATCAGCCGCTTCGCGGGACAGCTCGCGGCCTGGCTCGTCGACCGTGGCGAGCGGCGGCGCCGGGCCGAGCCGGCACCGTTCGACACCGGCGTGATGGCGAGCCTGAAGCAGCGCCAGACCGCGATCTCCCTCGTCCAGACGAGCGTTCGCTACCTCGCCTTCGGGCTCGCGATCGTGCTGAGCGTGGCCGTCGCCGTCGGAGCGAGACGGATCGACACGATCGTCGGCGCCTCCTTCCTCGCGATCGTCGTGGCCTTCGCCACCCAGCGCTTCCTCACGGACGTGATCGCCGGACTGCTCATGTTCTTCGAAGGGTGGTTCCGGGTTGGCGACACCATCACGATCGAGCCGTGGAAGATCCAGGGCGTCGTCGAGGAGGTCTCGGTGCGGTCGATCAAGATACGCGGCATCGACGGCGACGTGATGCGCGTGCCGAACTCGAGCATCAACGCGATGCGCGTGACGCCGCGCGGCGTGCGCCAGATCGAGGTCGAGCTCTACGTGAGCGACCTGGAGCGAGGTCTGGAGTTGATCGCGGAGGCGGTGCGCCTCGTCCCGACCGGTCCGACGCGCTTCGTGAGCCGCCCCGCTGTGAGGGAGACCGAGCGGCTCGACGACGAGCTCTACCGCATCACCGTCCAGGCGGCCGTGCCCCCCGGGCGTGAATGGCTGGCGGACGACTTCCTCCCGAAGCTGATCCACGAGCGCGCTCCGGAAGGGGTCGTCATCCACGGCCCCGTCGTGCTTCGGTCCGACACGCAGGCGGCGAGTCGCTTTGCGCAGGCGGAACGCGAAGCCCCCGCTCCGCCGCGCACACGCTACACCACCGTCTGGCGTCGGCTCCGGCGCAGATAGCGCAGCGCCGCGAGCGCGGCGTGATAGCCGCACATCCCGTGCACACCGCCTCCCGGCGGTGTCGACGAGGAGCAGAGGAAGACGCCCGGAAGCGGCGTCGTGTACGGGGAGCGGCGTGCGACCGGGCGGGCGAAGAGCTGGCGCAGGTCGGCCGCGCCGCCGTTGATGTCGCCGCCCACGTAGTTCGGGTTGTGGGCCTCGAGCTCGGCGGGGCCGAGCGCCGAGCGGGCGAGGATCCGCTCGCGGAACCCCGGCGCGAACCGCTCGACCTGCGACTCAATCCGCTCGGTCATGTCGATGCCGGAGCCGTTCGGAACGTGGCAGTAGGCCCACGCGGCGTGCTGCCCGACCGGCGCGCGCGTCGGGTCGAAGAGGCTCTGCTGCGCGAGCAGCACGTAGGGGCGCTCGGCGACGGCCCCTCGCCGGGGCAGCCGCTCCGACGCCACGATCTCCTCCAGCGTCGCCCCGAGATGCACGGTTGCCGCTCGCGCGCACGCCTCGGCCCGCCAGGGGATCGGCCCGTCGAGGGCCCAGTCGAGCTTGAACACGCCCGGGCCGTACCGGTAGCGCTCCAGCCGCGCACGGTAGCCCGACGGCAGCCTGTCGCCGGCGAGCGCCACGAGTTGCCTGGGAGTCACGTCGAGCAGGACCGTCCGCGCGGCGTCCAGCTCCTCGAGCGACGCGACGCGCCGTCCTGTCTCGATCTCGCCGCCGAGCGAGCGCAGGTACGAGGCGAGCGCGTCGGCGATCGCCTGCGAGCCGCCGCGGGCGAGGGGCCACCCGACCGCGTGACCGAGCAGGGCGAGCACGAGCCCGAATGCCGCGCTCGGGGCGCGCGTCAGCGGCAGCATCGAGTGCGCGGCGAGACCTGCGAGAAACCCCCGCGCGCGCAGGCCACGAAAGGCGATCCGGGCGAGAGACGCGGCGGGAAGCGCGGCGACCGCACCGAAGCGCGCGAGCGCGAGCGGGTGAGCCGGAACCCGTGCCGGCCCTAGCAGGTCGTCGAGCAGACCGTCCGAGTCGCGGGCGAGCGGCGCGACGAGCGTGCGGTAGCGACGCCCGTCCGGGCCGAGCGTCTCGCCGGTCGCCTCGGGCGAGCGCTCGAGCAGTGCCGCGGTGCCGTCGTCGAAGGGGTGGGCGAGCGCCGCGGGCGGCCAGATCCACTCGACCCCGTGCTCCTCGAGCGGGACGGTGCGCAGGAACGGCGACGCGACCGCGAGCGGATGGATCGCCGAGCAGACGTCGTGGACGAAACCCGGGAGCGTCAGCTCCGCGGAGCGAGTCCCGCCGCCGACGGTCTCGGCCGCCTCGAGCACACGGACGGAGACTCCCGCCCTTGCCAGGGCGATCGCGGCGGCAAGGCCGTTCGGCCCGGAGCCGACGACGATCGCATCCGGCATGGCACGAGGCTACTAGCTGCGGCTTCCGCGCTTGCGCAGCGGCGAGGTGGCGGTGTGGATGCCCGAGCGGAAGGCGCTCGAGTGCCGCACGTTGCCGGCCCTCCCCCACTGCCGGTGGCGGTCGACGCACACGATGTTCGTCTCGGGCTCCGCGGTCACGCCGAAGCGCGCCGCGAGCGCCCGCAGCGTCTCCGCCCAGAAGCGATCCTCCTTCCGGTGCCCGCCGAGGGCGAGCCCGAGCTCCGTCAACGGGTCCTGCGCCCGCATCAGCACCTGGCACTGGGCGATCGTCGTCCCGTCCTCCACCGCCGCCGAGAACGTGATCCAGCCCGCGAACATGTGCCCCTGCGGGGTCATGAACGTGAACGAATCCTCGTCCGCGTAGAGGACGAAGACCCCCGTGGAGAGCTTCAGCCCTCCGCCGACCGACGCCTGCAGCAGGGCCACCTCGCCGGGCGCGATGCCGGTCAGCGGGGCGTGGAACTGGCTTCCTGCAGGCCAGAAGCTCGGGAACTCGGCCTTCCAGGTCTCGATCACCTCGGCCGGCGTGATCTCCGCGCCGGCGAGCGACACCCGATACGTCTTCTGCCACATCTTGCCGAAGCCCTGGATCGGCGAGACGACCTGCTTACCGCCGACCGTGTCGAGCGCTCCGGCCGGGACGTCGGCGACTGCGAGCCGGTCGACCGGGCTCGCCCAGTTGCCCGCGTCGCGCGGTGTACTCTCGTCCGTCATGGTCTCTCCTTCGTCTCAGGCGCCGGCCGCAGCCAGCGCTTCGGCCTCGTCGTCGTAGATCGAGATCGCCTCGTCGAGCCGCGTCAGCTCGAAGATCTGCCTGTAGTGGTCGTTCAGGCCGCAGGCGAGCAGCCGCTGCTTCGCGCGGTTGGCGCGCACGAGCAGCGTCACGAGCAGGCCGATCCCACCGGAGTTCATGTACGCGAGACCGGTGAAGTCGAGCAGGACGGCCCGGGTCGAGCCGTCGGCGGCTCGCGTGTAGGCGTCCATCAGCGCCTCCTCGGACGCGGCCGTGACGTCGCCGCGGATCTCGATCACACCGGTCGCGTCGCCGCTGCGGCGCACGCCCATCACCACTGTCTCCTGCGTCATCGCTCCTCTCCCTCGTCGTCGAGGATGGTCATGAAGTCCGAGAGCCGGGTGATGCGGAAGATCTCCCGGTAGTGCTCCGCGAGGCCCCGCGCCCGGATCTCCTGTCCCGTCTTGCGGGCCTCGGCGAGCAGCCCGACGATCAGCGCGATCCCCGTCGAGTTGATGTAGTCGACCGCGGAGAAGTCGAGGACGACGACGGGCTCGGCGGCGAGCGCCCCGTAGGCCCCCTGCAACCGCCCCTCCGCCGTCGCGCTGACGTCGCCGGAGAGGTCGAGCACCGCCACGTCGCCTTCGCGGCGGCCTTCCACTGCGAACTCAGTCGCCCTCACCGGCTCCTCCCTCCAGCTCGATCACGAGCTCGATCGTGTGGCGACGCCCGTCGTCGGTGACGCGAACGTCGTCCACCATGTTCCGGATCAGATAGAGGCCCCAGCCGCGCGGCTTCTGCAGGCCCTCGAGCTTCGCCTCCAGGTCGGGAATCTCGGCCTCGGGTATCTCCCGGCCGCCGCCCTGATCCGAGATGCCGACGACGAGGGCGCCGCCGGCCGTCCTGACGGAGATCTCGACGGGCAGCTCGGGGCGGGACTCGTTGCCGTGCTCGATCGCGTTCATCGCCGCCTCGGAGACGGCGGTCTTCAGGCGCTCGAGCTGCAGGGCCGCGAGCCCGAGACCGGCCACCTCCTCCGCGACGCGCTCGCTCGCCTGGCGCTCGTTGCCCTGCTCGCTCGCGATCGAGAACGTGACGGAGAGCTCGCGGGCGCCGAGCGCGACCGGCGCCGAGGAACGGCGCGTGAGGGCGACGAGGGTGATGTCGTCCTCCTGCTCCCAGCCTGGCCCGGTGAAGCGGCCGAGCTCGGTGAGGACGCGGTCGATCACCTCGCCGCGCCCGCCGCCGCCGACGACGTCCAGCAGCCGCGGGAACCCGAACATCTCGTCGCCGACGCCGTGTGCCTCCGCGACTCCGTCGGAGTGGAGGAGCATCGTCTGCCCGGGCTCGAGGAACGCCTCCTTCTCCTCGTAGGCGATGCCCGGTAGCAGCCCGAGCGGCATCCCGGTCGCGCGGAGCTGGGCCGTGCCTCCGTCGGTGTGGACGTACGGGAGGTTGTGGCCGGCGTTCGCGAAGCGGAAGCGCCCCGTCGCCGTCTCGAGCACGCCGTAGAGACAGGTCACGAACATCTTCGCCGGCATGTCGGGGCACATCAGCTCGTTCACGCGCTCGAGCACGCTCCCCGGCGAGACGACGCGCTGGGCGGACGCTCGCAGCACGCTGCGGGTGGCCGCCATCACCATCGCGGCGGGGACGCCCTTGTCGGTGACGTCTCCGATCACGATCCCGATCTGGCCGTCGGGAAGCTCGATGAAGTCGTAGAAGTCGCCGCCGACCTCGCGGGCCGGACGGTAGTAGGCGGCCACCTGCCAGCCCGGCAGGTCGGGCAGCTCCTTGGGCAGGAAGTTCTGCTGGATCATCGTGGCGACGCGGAGCTCCTGCTCGATCCGCTCGCGCGAGCGCGCCTCGGCTTCCTGGCGGCGGACGAGCTGCGCCACCTGCAGGGCCGGCGCCGCCTGGGCGGCGAGCGAGTCCAGCAGCTTCCGGTCGTCGGTCGAGTACTCCTGGTCGGACAGGCGCGGGCCGAGGTTGAGCAGGCCGACGAGCTCCCCCTGGCTGACGAGCGGCACCGCGAGCTTCACTCCCGCTTCGCGCAACGCGACGAGTGCGGGCGAGTCGAGCTCGAGGCCGTCGAGATCGACTGCGCCCGGCGCGCTCTGGAAGTAGGCCACGATCGGGTCGTTCGCCGAGATCTCGATCGGAGGGAGCTCGAGCTGAGGCTGAGGCAGGCTCGCCTGGACGGAATCGTCGGCGGCCGGCGCCGCGGAGGCGCGCTCGGTCCGGCGGATCACTCTCGCGATCGATTGTGGCCAGGCGCTCATTCCGCTCATGTTCTAGAGCACGACCGTCCCGGGATCGTTACGGCGGAACGCTATGCCCCGCGGACCGTTGCGTCTACGATCGGCCGGTGGGCGCCTCGACGCTGCGGCTGTCGCTCCTCGGCCCGCCGGAGGTGCTCTGCGACGGCGTCCCGGTCACCGTCGACACCCGCAAGGCGACGGCGCTTCTCGCCTACTTGACGCTCGAGCCCGGCCGCCACAGCCGTGACTCGCTCACCGGGTTGCTCTGGCCCGACTACGCGCCCGACCGCGCCCGTGCCGCGCTGCGACGGACGCTCTCGACGCTCCGCTCGGCCCTCGGCGGACGCTGGCTCCTCGTCACGCGCGACGCCGTCTCGCTCGACCGCGACGGACTCGCCGTCGACGTGGACGAGTTCCGCCGGCTCGCCCAGGCGGACGGCCTGGACGAGCTCGAGCAGGCTGCGGCCCTCCAGCGAGACCTGTTCCTCGCCGGCTTCGGCCTCCGCGACAGCGCCCCCTTCGATGACTGGCAGTCGTTCCAGGCAGGGACGCTAGCCCGCGAGCTCGGCGCAGTGCTCGACCGGCTCGCCGACGCCCTCGCCGCACGCCGCGAGCTTGCGCACGCGATCGAGCACGCCCGCCGCCGGCTCGCCCTCGATCCCCTGAACGAGTCGGCGCACCGAAGGCTGATCCAGCTCTACGGCGCGAGCGGCGAGCGGGCCTCCGCGCTCTCCCAGTACCGCGACTGCGTGCGCATCCTTCACCGCGAGCTCGGCGTCGCGCCGACCGACGAGACGACCGCGCTCTACCGTGCGATTCGCGAGGGTGCCGCCGCACCACCGCGCGAGGAGCCGGCGGCCGCGCCGGCACGCGCGGCGTTGCCACTCGTCGGGCGACAGCGGGAATGGGCGGCACTGCTCGACGCCTACGCGACCGTCGGGCCGGATGGGCGGCTGGTCGTGCTCGACGGAGAAACGGGGATCGGGAAGACACGGCTCGCCGCTGAGCTCGTCGTCTGGGCCCGTGCCCGAGGGGCCACGGCAGCGATGGTCCGCTGCGTCGAGGGCGAGGAGGGCCTCGCGTTCGGGAGCGCGATCGAGCTGCTCCGCAGCGCGCTGCGGGACGGTGACGCCGCCCGCGTGAGCCCTGCGGCCGCCGCCGAGGCCGCCCGGCTCCTTCCCGAGCTCGGCACGCCGCCGACGCCCTCGCTCGAAGGCCCCGGAGCGCAGGCTCGGTTCCTGGACGGCGTGGCCTCGGTCCTCGTCGAGGCGACGAGCGGTCGGCAGCCCGGGGTCGTCGTCCTGGACGACGTGCACTGGGCCGACGCCTCCTCGCTCGCGGTGCTCGCGTTCCTCGCCAGGCGTCTGCGCGGAAGGCCGGTGCTCGTCGTCGCGACGTGGAGGTCGGAGGACACGCCTCCCGGTCACCCGGCGCGTCGCATCCTGGCGCACACCGCCCGGGACGGGCTGGGCGTCTCGATCCCCCTCGGCGGCCTCGAGCGCGACGATGTCCTCGAGCTGGCCGCTGCGGGAGGAGCGTCGACCGAGCTCGCCGAGCGGCTGTACGAGGAGACCGGAGGCGTTCCGTTCTTCGTCGTCGAGTATCTCGACTCGCGTGCCGGCGGCGAGCCGGACGGGGCGCTGCCGCCCGGGGTGCGCGGGCTGCTGGAGTCGCGCATCGCGGCGGCGAGCGAGATCGCCGGCCAGGTGCTCTCGGCTGCGGCCGTGCTCGGCCGCCCGTTCGACGTCGACCTGATCCGCGAGGTGAGCGGCCGCAGCGACGACGAGACCGTGACGGCACTCGAGGAGCTCGGCACGCGCGGCATCCTCGTCGAGGCGGAGGGGGAGTCGTACGCCTTTCGGCACGAACAGGCGCGTCGCATCGCCTACGAGCTGGCGAGCTCCGGTCGACGCCGCGTCCTCCACCGGCGTGCGGCGGAGGCGCTCCGGACGCGAGACCGCAGCGGATCCCTGGCCGGCTCGATCGGCCAGCACTATCGACTTGCAGGGCAGGACACGGACGCGGCCGAATGGATCCGGCGGGCCGGTGTCCACGCGCGCGGCCTCTATGCGAACGCCGAGGCGCTCGCCCACTTCGGCGAGGCGCTCGCGCTCGGCCACGAGGATCCGGGCGCGCTGCACGAGGAGATCGGCGACCTGCTCACGCTCGCGGGTGACTACGCGGGCGCTCTCGAGAGCTATGAGGCGGCGGCCGCCCTCGCACCGGAGCGGCTCGCGTCGATCGCTCACCGGATCGGGCTCGTCCACCACCGCCGCGGCGAGTGGGAGCTGGCCGAGAGCTCGTTCGCGGAGGCGCTCGCCGCGCTTCCCGACGACGCCGGCGGCCTCGAGGCGCGGATCCTCGCCGATCGCAGCCTCACCGCCCGCCGGCGCCGACACGACGCGGAGGCGCAGGAACTCGCCGTCCGGGCGCTCGAGATCGCGGGCGCCGCAGAGGACCGGCGAGCGCTCGCCCAGGCGCACAACATCCTCGGCATCCTCGCTTCCGGTCGCGGAGAGCACGGCGAGGCGCGTGCCCAGCTCGAGCAAAGCCTCGCACTCTCCACCGAGGAGCACGATCCCTCCGCGCAGGCGGCCGCGCTCAACAACCTCGCCCTCGTGCTACGCGCCGAAGGCGACCTCGAGCGGGCGCTCGAGCTGACCGAGGAGGCGCGCGCGCTCGCCGCCGCCGTCGGCGACCGCCACCGAGAGGCGGCGCTGACGAACAACAGCGCCGACCTCCTCAACGCAGCCGGCCGGCGCGAGGAGGCGATGGCACAGCTGAAGGCGGCCGTTGCCATCTTCGCCGAGATCGGCGAGGGAGCGACGCGCGAGCCCGAGATCTGGAAGCTCGTCGAATGGTAGGCGTCATCGGCCGTCCACACCGAGACGTGCGCCGGCTCGAGCGAGGAGGCAGCCGCGGCGGCCAGCTCTGCGACGACTGTCTCGAGGTCGACCGCGTCGCGGAGGCGGGTGCTGAAGGCGGCGACGAGCGCCTCCGCGTCGTAACGGGCCCGGTTGAAACGTCGGTCGACGAGCCGTTGCAGGCGGCTGCGGAGGGGCTGTAGAGGCCGGCGGCGGCGAGCGTCGAGGCGGCGATCCCGACGGGCGACGAGAACGGCAGCACGCGCGTCGTCAGCAGCACCAGCCCGGCGAAGACGCCGAGGAGCGATCTGGTGAGGAACGCGTACGAGAGCGTGCGGCGATCAGCGGCTGATCTCGTACAGGGTAGCGAAGGATGCCGACCTGAACGCCACCGGTAGGACGGCGGCCCGAGTGTCGCGATGTTGGCGGCGACCGAGAGCTGGTGGAGGATCGTTGCTGAAGAAGCAGGATCAGCACGCACGACACCACACAGACAGCGCCGCCGACCGCAAGCTACTTCAGCCGCGCGCGGTGGACGCCGACGACGAGCGCGATGCGGCCCCTTGCTCCAGGACGAAGGAGCCCCAGGCGAGAAGGAAGAACGGCACGAGCAGCGAGCCCGCGCCGGCCATCGTTCCTCGTCGTCGTCGGCGAGCGCACCGCGGACGTCGACAACGACGAGAGGGATACGCCGTCCACGGCCTGGCGGCGTATTGCAGGACCATGAAGACGGCCGCCGCGACGACGTAGGCCCACAGAACCCGCCGCGACCGCCGCGAGAGGCGGCGGTCCGGGAACAGGGCGATCGCCGTCAGGGCGAAGAGGAACGGGAAGAATCGACCAGCTTCCCTGCGAGAACATGCGGCACCGCCGAGCGGCAGGCGACCGCCGGTTCCGGTAGTCGAGGACCAGGTAGAGCCGAACCGCATAGTCGAAGAGCGTCGAGACCGAGCACGAGGAACATCGAGCCATCGGGTTCCGCGGCTGCGCTCGCGCGATCACGTAGCCGACGACGGCGAACGCGGCAGCGCGGAGGGAGCGGCGGCAGGGACGCGACGGCGGAGCGCGACGGGCGAGCGGCACACGGCGGGGGGGGCGGGCGGAACGAGAACACGGGCGACGGGCGACGCGGGCGACTCGTAACGATCTCCGGACGGCCGAGGAGTAGGTTCCGCGCGTGGGCGTGAGGGTTCTTCCCGGCCGCCTCGGGCGGCGATCTCGATCGCCGTGCTGACGCTCGTGCTGACCGTTCGCGAGGCGGTCGTGCTGACCGTGCTCGATCACAACTTCCAGGCGGGTGACGGTGGCTCGGCGTTCCTCATCCCGGCCTTCGGCCTCGTCGGCCTCGTCGTCGCGCGGCGGCAGCCGCGGAACCCGATCGGCTGGTGCATGCTCGGCTGCGCCCTCTTCCTTTCGGTCGACGACACGGCCTCGAGCTACTCCGTCCTCGACTACCACCTCCATCACGGCCGGTTGCCGCTCGGGCCGGTCTCTATCCTCCTGCAGCCCTCGTGGGCGCCCGCGATCGTCCTGCTCGCTCTCTCGATCGTGCTCTTCCCCGACGGAGAGCTCCCGACCGGGTGGTGGCGGCTGCCGGTCGGCGCCTTCCTGCTCTCGAGCGCGGTCTGGCTCACCGGCGCGTACGCGCTCGCTGCGGACGCGATCGCCTCTGGGCGGATTGCGATCGACTCGGGAGGGAACCTGCTTCTGGAGAACCACCCGACCGGCGCCTGGGCGTGGTGGGGGATCTCGCAGGACGTCTTCTTCGGACTGCTCGGGATCGTCGGCATCGCGTGGCTCGTCGGGCGGATTCCGGCCTACCGGCGCGCCGTGGGCGTGCGACGCGCACAGCTGAAGTGGCTCCTCAGCGGCGCAGCGATCGCTCTGGCAGGTGGCGCGCTCAGCATCTCGTTCTCCGGGAACTCCGGCGTTCCCTGGTCATCGGGACCGCGGGCACCGTCGCACTGCTCGGCCTGCCGCTCTCGATCGGCGTGGGGATCCTCCGCTCCGGCTCTACGAGATCGACCGGCTGATCTCGCGGACGCTCTCCTACGCCGCGCTCACCGGGCTGCTCGTCGGCGTCTTCGCGGGGCTCGTGCTCGCTCACGACACACGTCCTGCCCTTCTCCTCGCCGGTCGGCGTCGCCGCCTCGACGCTCGTGGCCGCCGGACTGTTCGCCCCTCTGCGCAGCCGCCTGCAACGACTCGTCGACCGCCGCTTCAACCGCGCCCGCTACGACGCCGAAGCACTCGTCGCCGCCTTCAGCAGCCGCCTCCGCGACGCCGTCGACGTCGACGCCGTCCTCCACGAGCTCGCCGCCGCCGCCGACCGCAGCCTCGAGCCCGCCCACGTCACCGTCTGGGTGCGCGGCGTGAGCACTCCGTCACGTTCCGGAACGCGGCTGCTCTGCCCCGCTCCCTCCTGAAGGTCACATCGGAGAGGAGTCGGAGAGGCTGCGACGTCGAGGTGCCTGGACCGGGCTTCGGTACGTCGACGATCTTTCCTGGGGGCGATCGTCCGGTCTGCCTGGTCGGTATCGGCCGTTCGGTGAAGCACGGCGTGGGATCGACCACGTCGCCTCGCGCAAGGCGCAACCCGACTTCGGCTGGATCCTCATCGCGTTCGGCGGCGGCCTATGCTATCCTCACTGCTGGCCTGGCCGAAGCCGCGGCGGATCCTCGGCCTCTGCGTCGTGCTGGTGGTGCTCGCGTTCCCGGTGCAGCCGGTGCTCGCCTGGTCCGGATACCACCACCGGTTCGTCGGGATGCTGCATCCCATGAACGCCCTGCTCCTGCTCGGGCTGTCCGGCTACCTCGCACGCGACGCCTGGGCGACGCGGGGCAAGGAGGTGCCGGCGTCTGCGACGAGTCCCGCGACCTGATCCACCTCGCTCGGGACCGGATACCGCACGACTATGCGGCTCGCGCGCGGATCCGACTGCGAATGCCCTGGAGGTCCGTCTCGCATGCGGCAAGCGCCTCCACGGCATCCGGATCGAACTGCGTCCCGCGCGCGTCGGTGATCAGACCGATCGCCGCGTCCCAGCGGACGGGCTCGCGATAGGGCCGCGCTTCGGTCACCGCGTCGAGCGTGTCGGCGACGGCGAAGATCCGAGCGGCGAGCGGAATCGTCCGACCGGCCTTGCCGTCCGGATACCCGGTCCCGTCCCAGCGCTCGTGGTGCGACCGGATGACGCGGATCCCTTCACCCTGGAGCAGCGGCACGCGGTCGACGAGCTTCTCCCCGAGCACCGTGTGCTGCTCCATGACTGCGCGCTCGCTTTCCGTCAGATGTCCCGGCTTGAGCAGTACGTCGTCGGGGATCGCGATCTTGCCGACGTCGTGGAGCAGGAAGCCCCACTCGAGCGTCGGATCGTCGACGAGCGACGGCTCGACCTCGAGCGTCAGCCGTGTCGCGTAGGCGGCGACCCGGCGCGAGTGCGCCCCTGTCCGAAGTCGCGCGACTCGAGCGCGTCGGCCAGTGCGCCGAGCGTCTGCCGGTAGGCGTCGGCGAGCAACTCGTGCTGCCGCTGCCCGATCTCGATCAGCCGACGGATGTCGGCGCCGCCTCCACCACCCCGGTGCTCCTCGCTCAGCGCGTGCTCGAAGGGCAGTACGCCGATGAGCCGTTCGATCGTCCCGACCAGCAGCAGCGGATCGAACGGCTTTCGCACGAAGGCGTTGGCGCCCGCCGCGACCGCTCGCGCGCCCGCCTCGTCGGAGCCGCTGATCACCACGATCGGGAGCCGTCGCGTCGGCGGCGTCTCGCGCAGACGCTCGCAGTAGAAGACCCCGTCGACCCCTGGCAGCCCCACGTCGAGCACGATCGCGTCCGGCACGCTCTCCGCCAGCCGGCGTTCGGCCTCGATCACGTGGTGAGCCTCCACGACCTCGATGCCTTCGACGTCGAGGCTAGCCCTCAGCATCCCGCAGAGCGCCGGGTCGTCGTCGACGACGAGAACCTCGATCCGCGTCCGCTCCTTCGGCACGCCAACCTGATCGGCGAAGTCGCGGACGAGCCTGAACTGCAGCTGGCGGCAGCCTCGCGCACCTGAAGCTACGCGAGCCTGAGCACACATCCTCCGCTCCGCCCGCGCAGGATCCCTCGGACGAGGGAGGGTCGCTGGTCGCGAGCGCCTCGGCGCGCCTCCAGCGGGCGGGTTTGACCCTGTATGCGGAGGCACGACATACTCGGCCGTCAGCCACGACGGAAGGAGATCACCGTGCTGTTCGGGATCGTCTACTCGCCGAGGGACAGCTCCGAGGAGTCCGCGAGGCGGTCGCTCCAGCTCTTCACGAACTGGCAGCCGCCGATCGAGTTCAAGGGCCACTGGGCTCTGGCCACCGGGGGCGGCATGGCGATCGCGAGGCGGGGAGCGCCGAGGCGATGATCGAGGCCGTCGCTCCGTGGGGTGCGTTCTTCGACTTCAGGGTGGAGCCGGCGGTCGAGATCGAGGCGGCCGTGCCGATCTTGATGAAGACGAACGCCTGGCGCGACTCGATCGCCTAGGAGGCCGCTCCGGGGACGGTCGCGGCGCCGGCGGTCTCCGACAGCGTGTCATCTGCACGCGCGGCCCTCCAGGCGGTGAAGGCGAGACTGCCGGAGAGCCCGAGCAGCAGGACCGCGTTCACCGGGTGGAACATGCCGACGTACTTGTGGTGCTCGCCGCCCGAGGCGAGCGCCCCCTGCAACGGGAAGCCGAGCAGGCAGAGCACGACGTAGAGGCCGACCCGCCGCCGCAGGGGCCGTTGCCAGGCCGCGAGCGTCGCGAGCAGCAGGAGGAGCCCGCCGATCTCGGTCAGCGCCCAGCCGAAGTCGCGGTGGGCGTTGAGACTGTGGGCCTTGGCGATCGTGTCGCCGGCCTTCATCCCGAACAGGCCGAGGCCGACGAGGAAGAACTGCACGACGACGCCGAGGAAGTAGAGCGAGACGAGATACCGCTGAGCAACCGCCGCGCCGCGACGAATCGTGCTCATCTGGGCCCCCTGCCGCTGGATAGCATCCGCCGCCTGAGAACCTAGTACAGACGCGCCCGGAGTTCTACCCGGACCGGGCGCCCCCGGAGCCCGGCGCGACGAGGCCGCTCTCGTACGCGTAGCTGCCCCCGGGAGTTCATCGTGAAGGCGTCTCACGGATCCGGCGACGTGGTCGTCGTGTCCGCGACCGCAGGCCCCGAGGTCCAGCTGCCACGCCCACCGGCTGGGTGGCCGCAGGTGATGCTCCGGCCCGAGCAGCTCGACTGGGAGCTGTTGCGAGGACTTGCGGCGGAGTGGCTCGAGCTCCGACACAGCGCCGCCGAGTGGGCGTACCGGCACGTACCGCCGCGACTCGTCGTCGAGGAGCTCCTGCTCGCGCCCAGGCGCTCCATGCGGCGCGAGATCGCACGGCTCGCAAGGCAGACGGCACTCGAGCCGTAGACGCCGCCGGGTCGCCGTCCTCGCCCGGCGGACCTCAAGCACATCCCAGCCGCGGCCGATACCCCTGGTGGCACCAGATCCTGCGGAGGCGGCATGACTGCGGTGGCGTGTACGTACGCCGAAATCGAAGGCATCGAGGGACCGCTCGACGAGACCCTTGTCTCGGAGCTCGACGAGCAGGACCTGACGATGTTCCTCCTGCGTCGGTTCCGCGCCTTCGTGGTGCTGGGCCACGACCCCGGCGAGGCACTCCTCTGTGCGGTCGGATATCCGGAGTCGGACGCGGTCGAGCTCGCGCTCTTCCTGAGCGAGAGACCCGCTGAGCTGCACTAGGACACTGCAATGCGCCGCACCGCCCGCGGCACGGCCCTCGACGCGTCGGCGCGGTAGAACCGCTGGAAGACCTGCGACGCCTGCTCCTCGCTCACGCCGGGGCCGGAGTCGGCGACGCCGATCTCCGCCGAGCCGTCGACGCAGCGCACGGCCGGTGGACGCGAACGCCCACTCGTGCCCGGCGCCGTGTCTGCGATACTCGGCCGCGATGGACGGCGACGATCTGCGGCGGCTCGAGGAGTGCGGCGCCGAGGTGGCGATCCCTTCAGGACACGTTCTGATCGAGCGCGGACACCACGGCAGCGGCCTCTACGTCATCCTCGACGGCACCGTCGTCGTCGAGGCGCCGGAAGGAGACCTCGAGTTCGGGCCGCGCTCGGTCATCGGCGAACGGGCGCTGCTCTCGGAGGCCGGCACGCGCGCGGCCCGCGTGCGCGCGACGAGCGACGTCCGCGCCGTCGCGATCGACCGGCACGAGGTCGAGCGGCTCTGCGCCGACGATCCCGCCTTCGCACGCCGTCTCGCCGACGCCACCGCGTACTCGGGATAGCGCTAGACGAGCAGGACGCAGACCCGGATCATGCGAGCGCCCGCCTGATCCCGCGCACGGCCTGCGCGATCCGTTGCTCGTTCTCGACGAGCGCGAACCGGACGTGTCCCTCGCCGTCGGGGCCGAAGCCGCTTCCCGGCGAGACGACCACGCGGGCCTCGCGGAGCAGCCGCAGCGAGAACTCCTGCGCAGGCTCGCCGGTCGGGATCGGCGCCCAGACGAACATCGTCGCCGCCGGCCGCTCCACGTTCCAGCCGGCACGGGCGAGCCCGCCGCAGAGCGCGTCGCGGCGGCCGCGGTAGACCTCGGCGACCTCCGCCGGACGGTGGCGCGCCTCGCGCAGCGCGACGGTCGCCGCAATCTGGAGCGGCTGGAAGCTGCCGTAGTCGAGATACGACTTCAGCCGCGCGAGCCCCGCGACGACATCCGACCGCCCGAGGACGAACGCCGTCCGCCAGCCTGCGAGCGAGAAGCCCTTCGTCAGCGAGTAGAGCTCGACGGCGACCTCCCGCGCGCCCTCCGCCTCGAACACCGAAGGAGGCCGGTAGCCGTCGAAGGCGAGGTCGGCGTAGGCGAAGTCGTGGACGAGCACGAGCTCGCGCTCCAGGCAGAAGTCGACGAGCCTCTGCAGCAGCCCGGGCTCCGCGCACGCCGTCGTCGGGTTGTGCGGGAAGGAGCACAGCAGCACGCGGGGGCGCGGCTGCGAGGCGAGCCAGGCCTCCTCGACGCCGGCTGCGAAGTCGACCCCCGGTCCGACGGGTACCCGTTGCACTGCCGCGCCGGCGAACCCCGGCGCGAAGAGATGGATCGGATAGCTGGGGCTCGGCACGAGCGCGACGTCGCCGGGCCCGAGCAGCACCCAGAGCAGGTGGACGAGTCCCTCCTTCGCTCCGAGCGCCATCGTGGCCTCGGTGTCCGGGTCGAGCTCGACGCCGTAGCGCTCACGGTAGAG
This sequence comes from uncultured Thermoleophilia bacterium, assembly GCA_963762675.1. GTDB lineage: Bacteria > Actinomycetota > Thermoleophilia > Gaiellales > Gaiellaceae > Palsa-739. Next base: position 98,534 of record CAVXLS010000008.1, read on the forward strand.
ATCGCACACCGCGGCGCGCAGGTTCGGCAAGCCTCGGCTGGAGGAGTAGCGGTGGTTGCGCGCGAGCAGCGCCGCCTCGCGGAGCTTCTCGACCGCGACCTCGGGGGGCGGCACGTCCGGGTTGCCGAAGCCGAGGTCGACGACATCCTCCCCGCCGCGACGCAGCTCGAGCTTCAGGCGCTCGATCTCGGCGAACGCGTACGGCGGCAGCGCGTCGACGCGGCGGAGCTGGATCACCCGCCTGACGGTAGCGCGACCGCTGCTCCCATGTCGCGCAAACCGGACGACCGGGTCAGGCGGCGCGCACCCCCGGCTGCTCCGCCGCGCGGGCGTGGCCCCGCAGCGAGTAGCGGCGCCGCCCGACCGTCTGGACGACGGGCGAGCGGAGAACGTAGATCGTCGCGCTCGTCGGATTGAGCCCTACCGCCTCTGCGTGCCGCACCGCCTCGCTCAGGCGTAGCACCCTGTCCTCGCTCTGGAAGACGGCGACGAGTGCATGCTCGAGCGGCGACAGGAGCCGTGCGGGATCGAGCGGCTCGAGCGGGTGAACGACGTCGGCCTCGGGATCGAGCTAGGGAAGCGCGCCGCAGTAGGCTCGGAGCACCGGCCGCGGCATGAGCATGGGGCGGGCGACCAGCCGCAGGCCGTCGTCGACCTCCGCGAGCGTGAGCGAGCCTGCGACCGCCAGCATCTTCGCGAGCGCGCGCGCCGCTCTGCTCGGCCGGGCCGGGAGGGCCAGCCACTCTCGGTCCGCGTCGAGCCAGCGCAGTCCCGGCTCGAGCTCGAGCAGGCGCCGCGCACCGTCCGCGGAGCCGTCGAGCTGTCCGGCGACCGCGCGCAGATGGACGGCTCCCGAGCTACGCGCAAGCCGCACCGCGAGCGAGCGTGCCAGGCGGATCCGAGCGCCGTCCGGCATGCGCGGGACGAGGCCGTCTCTCTCGACGACGCCCGTTCGGAGCCCCGTCATCTCGCCCGCCGCCAGCACGCCGGCCGGATCGAACGGCCGCTCGGCGATGCCTGCCGCGACGAGCCGTGCGGCGAGCTCCCGCCGCGGAGCCGGGGCGAGAGCCTCGATCAGGTCGAGTGCTCGCACGGTCAGCGGCAGCCGATGCGGACGGCGCGGGAGCTGCGTGCGCACGCGCGCCTCGAGCTGGCGGACGCGCTCGCGCGTGTAGCCGGTCGCCTCGGCCGCGACCGCGAGCGTCACGCCGCCGCGACCGTCCCAGCCGAGGCGGATGCCGAGTGCCCGCGCCTGCCGCTCGGAGCAGCGCAGGTCGCGGAGCAGCCGGGCGAGCTCGTCCTCGAGCGTGTTCATGACGATCACCATCCTTGCGAGCGGAGAGGCCGCACCACGTGGCGGAGAACGCGGCCTCGTCGCCGGGTCCGGCGGACAAACGCAGCCGCCGGACCTGCAGAACGGTAGCGGCGGCAACGCACCGCGCTCAACAACGTGCTCTTGGCCACGTGGTTGCGCTTCCTCCGTCCCACCGGCTACCGTAGGAGACGGATCGGCCGCGCGGACGCGGCCGGCACAGGCGGAGAAGCCTTCAGGAGTACGTCTCCTGGAGGCTTTTTTCGTGGACCACGGAGGTGACGATGGACGAGCCGCTACGAGTGCTGATCGCCGAAGACGAGACGATCATCCGTCTCGACCTGCGTGGCCTGCTCGAGCGCCACGGCCTGCGGGTGTGCGGCGAGGCCCGCGACGGCGAGGAGGCGGTGCGCCTGGCCCGCGAGCTCGAGCCCGACGTCGTCCTGCTCGACTTTCGGATGCCCGCGTTGGACGGCATCGAGGCGGCGCGCAGGATCCATGCGGAGCGACCCCTGCCGATCGTCATGTTGACCGCCTACGCAGACCGCGCGTCCGTCCAGCGCGCGATCGACGCCGGCGTCTTCACGTACCTCGTCAAGCCGTTCCGCGAGACGGACGTCGCCCCGGCGATCCGGACGGCGTTCGCCCGCCATGCGGAGCTGTTGCGCGCTCGCCGGGAGCTGGGCGACAAACCGCTGCGCCCGGTCGTCGTCGGGCTCCGCTCGCCGAGCGGGAGGACGTGGCCGCAGCTCCGCCTCGAGCGGCGGAACGACGGCTCGCTCGACGTGAAGCCGCTCGGGACCGAGAGTGGACCCGGGCGATGAGAGTGATGGTGGGCGAGGACGAGACGCTGATCCGGCTCGACCTGTGCGAGATGCTGGAGGCGGCCGGCCACGAGGTCTGCGCGAGGGCCAGGGACGGCGCCGAGTCGGTCGAGCTCGCGCGGTCGGTGCTTCCCGACGCCGCGCTGCTCGACGTGAAGATGCCCCGCCTCGACGGGATCGAAGCGGCCCGCAGGATCCTCGCCGAGCGCCCGATCCCGATCGTGATGATCAGCGCCTACACGGAGCGGGCGCTCGTCGAGCGCGCCGTCGAGTCGGGCGTCTTCGGTTACCTCGCGAAGCCGTTCCGCGAGGAGGACGTCGCCCCCGCGCTCGCGACCGCGGTCGCCCGCTTCGCCGAGCTCACGGCCGTCCGCGAGCAGGTCGAGACGCTCGGGGAGGCGCTTGCGGCCCGGAAGGCCATCGAGCGGGCGAAGGGGATCCTGATGCAGCGGGAGCGCCTCAGCGAGCACGAGGCGTTCGTACGGCTCCGGTCGGCCAGTCAGGTGTCCGGACGGCCGATGTGCGTCATCGCCGAAGCCGTGATCGCGGCACTGGCTCCGAGCTGAGAGGCTTGTCGCGGATCCGGGACGCTACGCCGTCCTCGTGTAGTCGAGCCGCCAGAGCGTCGTCCAGCGCCGCTCGCCGTGGACACGCCGCTGCCAGAGCCAGGTGAGGGAGTCGCGCCCGATGTCGAGCCAGCGCATCCTGAAGATGGCCGAGCCGTCGTCGCGCCGCAGATCCATGACGCCGCGAGCGAAGCCTCCCGAGAAGTCGAGGTAGCCGCCCTGGTTGTCGACCCACGTCTGCCGCCAGAGCCCGGCGTTCCGGTCGAAGACCGAGACGCTCGTCCCACACAGCGTCGTGCCCGGGCGGCCGTCGAAGTCCTCGTGGACGACCCGGTCGTCGAGGATCTTGCGCACCGTGTTGCGCCCGTGCGCGCCGTCCGCCCAGCGCACCTCCCAGCTGCCGAGCCAGAAATCGAACTCCTCCTCGTGCACCTGCCGCGACCGTAGCGGCCGACCGGCGGGGACGCTTCCGGATTCCTGCTCGCCTGGAGAGAATGCGGGCGTGACCGGAGCACAGGTCGAGCGCACGCTGCATCGGTCGAGCCGGCTCCGGCTCGCCGAGTTCTGGTGTCCGCCGTCGAGCCCGCGCTGGCGCATCCCGAACGTGATCCCGAGCTCGCCGCACGTCGTCTTTCCACGAACGAGCGCGATCATCCGCCACGCCGGCGGCGAGGCGACCCTCGCGAACGCGAACCACGTGATGTTCTACAACCCTGGCCAGCGCTACCACAGGCGCCTCCACGATCCGCGCGGCGACCGCTGCTGGTTCCTCGAGCTCCGGCCCTCGCTGCTCGCGGAGCTCGGAGGCTCCGGCGAGTTCCGGTTTGCAAGCGGGCCGAGCGATCCGCGCGCCCGGCTCCTCCTCCACGCGGCCGTCCGCCACCTCGACGGCCGCTCGTCGGACCTGCTGCTGGTCGAGGAGACGCTGCTCGAGGCGCTCGCCCGCGTGTTCACCACCGCGTCCGCGTTCGACCGCGGCTCTCGCCCGTCCTCCCCGAGGGCTGCTCGCTGCGAGCTCGTCGAGCGTGCCAAGGAGCTCCTCACCGAGACGGCGTGCGAGCGCCTCTCGCTGGACGACCTCGGGCGTCGCCTCCTCGTGTCGGAGTTCCACCTCGCCCGCTCCTTCCGAGCCGGGACGGGCGTGAGCCTCCACCGGTACCGAACCCTGCTCCGGCTGGAGCTCGCCCTCGAACGGCTGGGGGATCCCGAGACGGACCTGGCGCGCCTCGCCCACTCTCTGGGCTACGCCAGCCACAGCCACTTCACGGACCGGTTCCGGAGCGTGTTCGGCGTGCCGCCGTCGCACGTGCGCGGTCGCGTCGGGTGCCGGCAGCTGCGAGACCTCCGCCGGACAATGGCAGACGCACGGAGAGAACCCGGGATCCCGTGAGCACACTCTTCGCTCGCCGGGTAGAGCCGCGTGAGCGCTCCGGGGGAGCGTGGTGTCCCTCCGCGCGGCGGAAGGCTTGCGTCTCCTACAGGGGTAGACCTTCTCCCGCCAGAACTGCAAGGCCGGAGGCCAACCAGATGCGTCAGCGACGTTGGCCTAGGGGTTCCCCCACGAGCAAGACGAGGCGGTCGCGATGCACCGCCTCGACGCGGGCGGGCCTGCCGGCCAGCTCGGACGCGTCGGCTGCGGCGATCCCGCGCGCGAAGGCGACGCCGTCCGGGCCGACGAGCTCGACACCGTCGCCCGCGCGGAAGTCTCCGTCGGAGCCAGTGACCCCGACGGCGAGCAGGCTCGCCCCACCCGAGACGACGGCGGTGCGGGCTCCCGCGTCGACGTGGACGCGGCCCGCGACCCGCTTCCCGTGCCGGAGCCAGAGCTTGAAGGCGGGCGTGGAGCCGGCCGCGGCGAACCGCGTCCCCGCGGGACGGCCCGCGAGCGCCGCCGTGATGACTTCATCGCGCGTCCCGTCGGCGATCACCGTCGGGATCCCGGCGCCAGCGGCAAGCTCCGCCGCCGCGACCTTGCTCTCCATGCCGCCCCGGCCGAGCGGTCCGCCGGGACCGAGGACGGCCGACCGGGCGGCGGCGCCGTCCTCGATCACGACGCCCTCGACGAGCACGCCGGCGACCGTCGTCAGCAGCACGAGCTGGCGCGCCTTGAGCAGGACGGCCACCTGTGCGGCGAGCGCGTCGTTGTCCCCGAACGCGATCTCGTCGGTCGCGGTCGCGTCGTTCTCGTTCACGACCGGCACCGCACCGAGGGCGAAGAGTGCGGCCAGCGCGTTGCGAACGTTGACGTAGGCGCGGCGGTCGCCGATCTCCGCGCTCGTCAGCAGGATCTGCGCCGCCTCGATCCCGTGCGGGCGCAGCGCGTCCTGCCAGGCGCGTTGCAGCGCGGCCTGCCCGAGCGCCGAGGCCGCCTGCAGTCGCGGCAGGCTCGACGGCCGACGGGCGACCTCGAGTCGCCGCAGACCGAGCGCGATCGCCCCGGAGGAGACGACGCAGACGGGCGTCCCGCCGTGGACGAGCCCGGCGATCTCCGCAGCGCGCTCGCGCAGGAGCGACCGGCGCGGGCGACCGCCGGAGCCGACGACGAGGCTCGAGCCGAGCTTGACGACGACGGGACGCCTCACCGGTGCTCGAAGCCGCCGCCGACGACGCGGAACTGTCGCAGCCAGAGATCGCGATAGGTAACCGGCCCGCGGGGCCCCGGCACGCGGCCGACGTTGACGCCGGTCTCGGGCGCGCCGGTGAGGGCGAAGCCGTCGATGAACCGCGTCGTGGCGTTCCAGAGCGCAGCCGTTCCGCGGCTCTTCTCGAGGAAGCGAGCGGCAGCCTCCGTGTCCTCGGTCACGATCGTGGCTCCGACGCCGGACGTCTCTTCGTTTCCGATCGCGACCGCCTCGTCGAGCGAGTCGACGACGTGCACCGTGACGGAGGCGACCTTCTCCGGATCCGGGTCGTTCGCCCATTCGTGGCCGAGTCGAGGCGGCTCCCGCTCGACGATCTCCAGCCGGTCGAGCACGCCCGCGCAGGCCGGGCAGCAGGCTCTCGGCGCCGCGATCGACGAGCAGGAGGTTGAGCCGGTTGCAGACGCCGAGCCGGTCGAGGCTCGACTCGACGAGCGCCTGCGCCTTCGCCGGATCGGCTGCAGCATGGACGTAGAGGATGCCGCCGCCCTCCGCGTGGGCCAGCGTCCGCACGCCGTTGGCGGCCGCTTCGGCGGCGAGGGCCGCGGTCGTCGGCCCGCTCCCGCGCACGATCACGAGCGGCAGCAGCGCCGGCAGCGAGACGAGGATGCGCGCGCCCTCGCGGTCGGGCGAGCGCACGAGGCCGACTGCGCCGGCCGGCAGCCCGGCCTCGGTCAACGCGGGCCGAAGCACGTCGTCGACGAGCGCGGTCACGGTTCGCAACGCGGCGCTGCCGGTGCGCAGGACTGCGGCGTTGAGGCTCTTGAGGAGCTGCCCCGCGACGTCGACCGCGACGTTCGGCCGCGCCTCGAAGTTGGCGCCGACCGCGCCGATCGGGATGCGCCGGGTCTCGACGTGCAGGCCGTTCTCGAGCGTCCACGCGTCCTCGGTGCGCCCGAGGGGGAAGCTCGGCGAGCCGGGCGAGCTGCTCCGAGAGGGCCGCGACGCGAGACGCGTCGAGACGCAGGCGGTCGAGCGCGCCCGCGTCGAGCGAGCCCTCCGCCGCGGCGACGTCCGCGGCGTTCGCCTCGAGGATCGCCTCGCCGCCTGCCTCGACGAGCTCGGCCGCGCGGCCCAGCGCCTCGGCGACCGCGCTGTCGGTGAGGGAGCCCACCGCCGCATGCGCAGCGGCTGCCTCCGCCTCCACCTGCCCACGAAGCTCTGTCCCCGCTCCCGGCGCCGGCAAAGCCGGCACCTCCGCTCCCTCGCGGGCTCCGTCGAGCCTACGCCCGGCGCTCATCCGGTGTTCCTCAGCGCAGCGGCGATGCCGGCGATCGAGCGGAGGAGCGGCGGCACGCAGGAGTCGTCGCCCTCCCGGTAGCGGCGGAGGAGCTCGACCTGGATCGCGTTCATCGGGTCGACGTAGGGGTTGCGCAGGCGCACGGATCGCTGCACGACAGGATGGCGGTCGAGCAGCTCGTCGGCCTCCACGATCTCGAGCACGGCGGCGACGGTGCGCTCGTGCTCGGCGGCGATCGGCTCCCAGAGCCGGCCGTCCGCGACCAGGTCGAGGTACTCGCGTGCGATCTCGATGCTCGACTTGGCGAGCGTCATCTCGAGGTTCTGCACGAGCGACCGGAAGAAGCCCCAGTCGCGATACAGGCGCCGCAGGTCGAGGACGTCGACGTCCGCGAAGGCGACACCGCACCCGTACCAGGCCGGCAGGAGGCAACGGTTCTGCGTCCAGGCGAAGACCCACGGGATCGCCCGCAGCGAGGCGAGCAGGTCGCCGTCGCCGCCCGGCCTGCGCACGGGTCGCGAGCCGATCGTGAGCAGGGCGAGCTCCTCTACCGGAGTGAAGGCGCGGAAGAACGCGCTGAACCCCGGGTCGTCCACGAGCGAACGGTACGCGGCCCGCGAGCGATCGGCGAGGCCGCCGACGAGCTCCTCTGCGCCCTCCGGCGGGTCGACGTCGGTCCGCTCCGGGACCGCCGAGAGCAGGGTCGCCGCGAGCGCCGCTTCCAGGTTGCGGCGGGCGAGCCCCGGCAGCCCGTACTTGAACGCGATCGTCTCCCCCTGCTCCGTCAGCTTCAGTCTCCCCGGCGGCACGCCCTGCGGCGTGGCGAGGATCGCCGCGTGCGTGGGGCCGCCGCCTCGGCCGGCGCTGCCGCCGCGGCCGTGGAAGAACGTCAGCTCGGCGCCACGGCGGCGCGCGACCGCGGCGAGCGCGACGAGGGCGCGGCGGATCTCGACCTGCGCCGCGAGATAGCCGGCGTCCTTGGCGGAGTCGGAGTAGCCCACCATCACCTCGCGGCAGCCGACCGTGTCGAGCAGCTCCTCGTAGATCCGCGGTGCCGCGCGCAGGGCGTCGACCGACTCGAAGAGCGGGACGACGGACAGCTCGCCCCCTGCGAGCGCGTCGACTCGGGCGACGTCGGCGGCCGCCTCCGTGCCGGACACGATCACGGTGTCGAGCGCGGCGGCACCGTGGCGCGCCCGGGCGGCGCGGGTGGCATCGAGCAGCGGCCGGACTCGCTCGTCCGCGTCGCGCGCGTGCACGCGCAGGTCGAGCTTCGCCAGGTGGAAGCCGAAGAGCTCGACGCGGCGGCGGAGCGCTGCGAGGGAGCCGTCCGCGATCCGGGCGCCCCGGTTTGCCCGCAGGCTCCGGTCGAGCACGGCGAGGTCCTCGGCGAACGCCCGGGCGGAGGGATACGCGTCCGCGTCCAGACGTCGCCACACGAGCGAGAGCTTGCGCCGGTACGGCTCGTCGAGGTTCTGGTCGCCGATCGCGGCGGCGATCTCGGGATGCTCGCGCTCGTCGCGGGCGATCGACTCGCGAAGCTCGACGGTCACGTCCGTCAGGCGCGACGAGACGCCGAGCTCGGCGGCGAGCGCGCGCACCTCGTCGCGGTAGCGCCCGAGCAGGAGGCGTCGCGCGCGCTCCAGCGCCTCCGTCACCGTCTCCGCACCCGCGTTCGGGTTGCCGTCGGCGTCGCCGCCGATCCAGCTGCCGAAGCGGAGCGGGGACGGCGCTCCGGGCAGGCGCTCCCGGTACTCGGCGAGCAGCTGCTCGGCGGCGTCCACGAGGCTCTGCTCGAAGAACCAGTGCCCGTTGCGGATCTCGTCGACGACGCGCGGCCGCCGCGAGCGCACCTCGTCCGTCTGCCAGAGCAGGGTGATCTCCGCGGCCAGCGACGCCTCGATCGCCGAGCGGCGGGCGGGCGCGAGCAAGGGATCGTCGAGCTCGGCGAGGAGCCCGGCGAGCCGGAGGTGGGCGGCGAGCACCGTCCTGCGCGCCGCCTCGGTCGGGTGCGCGGTCAGCACGAGCTCGAGCGACACGCGCTCCTCGAGCTCCCCCTGCCCGACACCGTCGAGTCGCGCGAAGGCGGCGTCGAGGGACTCGGCGCCCACCCGCTGCTCGTGGGCGTATTCGCGACGGCGGCGCATCCGATGCTGCTGCTCGGCGACGTTCGTGAGCTGGAAGTAGACGGAGAAGGCGCGGAGCACGCTCGCCCGCCGGTCGTCCGGGAGCCCGGCGACCGCTGCCCGCAGCTCGTCGAGCGGAGCGCCGCGTCGCGCCTCGCGGGCGAGCCTCCGCACGCGCTCGACGTCGGCGAGCAGCGACTCGTCCTCCTGCTCGACGAGGACGCGGCCGAGCAGGTCCCCGAGCAGACGGACGTCACGCCGCAGCGGAGCGTCGGCCGGCGCCTCACGGACAGCCATACGCGAAGGGTAGGTCAGGCGGCGCACGAAACCGGAGAACCGTGACGGCACGCAGCAGATCGGAGCCTTGTTCCCCGCGATGTCCGCAGCAGACCCGGGCGAACATCACGCGACGGCCACCTCGCTCTCGAACTCGAAGGAGCTGGCCCATCACCGCCCCGCCAGACGGGACACGCCCTCGACGCGCACGTCTGGTGCCAGGCACCCGGACATGTCCCAACGAGACGTGCGTGCCTCGGCGAACGACCCCTGTGCAGAAGTCTTCTGCGAGACATGTCACCGAGAGCCACGTCTCGGTGCCTGGCACCCGACGTGTCCAGAGGCGCCACGTCCTGGCGCCTTCCAAACCGAACAACCACTTGCCCCACCGCCCCGCCCCCACGCTAGCTTCGACGCATGGGCCGGACGCTTTTCGACAAGGTGTGGGAGAACCACGTCGTCCGCCGCGAGGAGGGGCTCCCCGATCTCCTCTACGTCGACCTGCACCTGGTGCACGAGGTCACCTCACCGCAGGCGTTCGAGGGGCTGCGCCTCGCCGGCCGCCCGGTTCGCCGGCCCGACCTGACGATCGCGACGATGGACCACAACGTCGCCACCGGCGACGACACGCCGATCGACCCGCTCTCCGAGCAGCAGCTCGCCGCGCTGCGGCGCAACTGCGAGGAGTTCGGCGTGCCCCTGTACGCGACCGGCAGCGGACGCGAGGGCATCGTCCACGTGATCGGCCCCGAGCTCGGGCTGACGCAGCCCGGCCTGACGATCGTCTGCGGCGACTCGCACACCTCGACCCACGGGGCGTTCGGGGCGCTCGCCTTCGGAATCGGCACGTCCGAGGTCGAGCACGTGCTGGCGACGCAGACGCTGTCGCAGCGGAAGCCGCGCTCGCTGCGAATCAGCTTCGTCGGCGAGCTGCCGCCGGGCGTGACCGCGAAGGACGTCGTGCTCGCGGCGATCGGGGAGCTCGGCGTCGACGGCGGCGTCGGCCACGTGATCGAGTACGCCGGCCCGGTGATCGAGGCACTCTCGATGGAGGGCCGCATGACGATCTGCAACATGTCGATCGAGGCGGGCGCGCGAGCCGGGATGATCGCGCCGGACGAGACGACGTTCGCCTACGTCGAGGGGCGTCCCGGCGCGCCGAAGGGCGCCGACTGGGAGCGCGCGCTCGAGCGCTGGCGCGCCCTTCCCACCGACGCCGACGCCGTCTTCGACCGCGAGCTCGAGATCGACGTCTGGCAGATCCGCCCGCAGGTCACCTGGGGCACGAATCCGGGCATGGTCGTCTCGATCGACGGCTCGGTTCCCGATCCCGGCGGCATCGACGACCCGGACGAGCGCGCCGCGGCCGAACGAGCGCTCGCCTACATGGCGCTCGAGCCGGGGACGCCGATCCAGGAGATCGCCGTCGACCGCGTCTTCATCGGCTCCTGCACGAACTCGCGGATCGAGGACCTGCGTGCCGCGGCCGAGGTCGTGAGGGGCCGGCTGGTCCACCCGTCGGTGCGGGCGATGGTCGTGCCGGGGTCTGCGACGGTGAAGGCGCAGGCCGAGGCGGAAGGGCTCGACCGGGTCTTCGCGGAGGCGGGCTTCGAGTGGCGGCGCGCCGGCTGCTCGATGTGCCTCGGCATGAACCCCGACATCCTCGCGGCGGGCGAGCGCTGCGCGTCGACGTCGAACCGGAACTTCGAAGGCCGTCAGGGCGCCGGCGGGCGAACGCACCTCGTCAGCCCCGCGGTCGCGGCGGCGACCGCGATCGTCGGCCGCTTCACGGACGTCCGCGACCTCGTGGGAGCGATCTCCGCGTGAAGGCCTTCCGGAGCGTGACCTCGCGGGCGCTCGTGCTCGACCGTCCCGACGTCGACACCGACCAGATCATCCCGAAGCAGTTCCTGAAGCGAATCGAGCGCACCGGGTTCGGCGAGTTCCTCTTCTTCGACTGGCGCAAGGATCCCGCGTTCGAGCTGAACCGGCCCGAGGCGACGGGCGCGCACATCCTGCTCGCCGGCCGCAACTTCGGCTGCGGCTCCTCGCGCGAGCACGCGGCCTGGGCGCTCCAGGACCGGGGCTTCGAGGCCGTCGTCGCGCCCTCCTTCGGCGACATCTTCCGCCAGAACTCGCTCAAGATCGGGCTGCTGCCGGTGCAGCTGCCCGCCGGCGCAGGTGAAGGAGCTGATGGAGCGAGCGCGCGCGGGAGAGGAGCTGACGGTCGACCTCGAGGCGCGCACGGCGGGCGGCTTCCCGTTCGAGCTGGACGACCACCGCGCCGTGCCTGCTCGAGGGCCTGGACGAGATCGCGCTGACGCTCCAGCACGAGGACGAGCTCGCCGCCTACGAGGCGGCGCATCCGGCGCGGATCTCGACGCTCGCGCACGAATAGACAGCGAGGGGCGCCCGATCGGGCGCCCCTCGCTACGTGCTGAAGTTGGTTTGGCCCGTGTCGGTGCTGTAGCCGGTTGCGTTCACCGTGGCCAGAGCGCACCACGAGCTGTGCTGGCGGGTGCTGAAGGTGAAGCTCGCCTGCCCGTTGGATCTCGTCGTGCCGCTGTCCGTTGCCACCGCCGTGCCCGTGCAGGTCGAGCCGGAGTACACGTTCAGGGTTACGCCGGCGCCGCCGACGGGCTGCCCGGAAGGAGCGTCCGCGGCAGACACGGTCACCTGGTAGTTGTGCCGCCGCCTGGAGAAAGTGCCCGCTGTCACTGTGACGGTCAACGCGGACAGCGAGGTGATCGTCACGTTCGCTGTGCCCAAGACGCCGTCGAGCGTCGCCGTCACCGAGCCGTTGTCGACGTTCGAGCCGGCGGTGAAGACGGTCGAAGAGCCGGGGCCCGGGTCGACGGAGCCGAGAGTGTCCGGGCTTGTGCTCCAGGTGACACCGGAGACCGGGACCGGGTTTTTGTACGCGTCCTCGCCGGTGGCCGTGAAGGTCTGGGTGCCACCGGCGGGCACGGTTGCCGTGTCCGGTGAGACGGCGATGTTCGCGAGTGCGGCCGCGTCCACGGTCACCATCGTGATGCCGCTCGAGGCGCCGCCGGCGCTCGCGGTCAGCGTCGGTGTGCCCGCCTTCGTGTCGGTGTAGGTGAAGGCGTCGCTCGACGTCTGGTGGGCCGGGATCGTCACCGATGCCGACGAGAACGTTCCAGTCTTGGACGACGAAGAGAGGTTGACGGTGAGATCGCTCGACGGTGCCGACGAGATGGTCACCCCCATAGGGTCGGAGACCTTCCCGGCGATGATCGTCTGGCTCCCGTTCGAGATCGGAGAGTCGGCTGCGTCGATGCGCCCGACCCTCCTCCGCTCGTAGAGCCAGCTGCCGCGGCCGGTGCAGAGGTCGAAGCCGAGGCAAGCACGGAGCGCCGTTGTTGCCGACGTGATATCGCGGAACGGGATGCTGTTGCCGTAGACGGTCGCCGCGTTCACCGACGCGCCTGTGTCGGCGGAGCGGCGGCCCACATCGGCGACGAGGCGCTCGTGCCGCCCACGACCAGCCAGCCGCCGTAGCCGTACTGTCGTAGACCGACACTCCGGACGCGGGATCGGCATCCAGCGACACGTCAGGCGTCGCCCGCTTGCCGCCACAGTTCACCTGCGCATACCATCGGAGTCCGAGCCGACGAAGCCGGCCTGCACCGAGGTGGCGCTCTCGTACTTGCTGCAGCCGCCGCCGCCGTCCGACCAGCCGGTCTCGCTCTTGACGGAGCCGTCGGCGTTGAAGTTCAGCGTCGTCCCGCCGACCGAGATCACGTTCGGCGAGGCCGACGGGTACTCGGCCGGAAGCCCGGCGTCTCCCGCGGAGACGAAGAAGCTGACGCCGCTGCGCGAGAAGTAGGAGTCGTAAGAGTTCTCGCCGCTGAACTCGCCGGCGCCCCAGCTGTTCGAGACGTAGCCTGCGTGCGCGCTCGCGTAGTTCTCGGCGGCGAGCAGGTTCGAGAAGCTGTTCGAGGACGCCTCGACGAGCAGGATCTTCGCGCCCGGCGCGATCGCGTGCGCCCACTGGATGTCGAGGTTGATCTCGAGCGCCCAGCCGCTGTTCGCCCTTGGATAGCTCGTGCCGCCGGTCTGGTTCACCTTCTTGAAGCAGCCGTTCGCGGTCGTGCACGCCGGGAGCCCGAAATAGCTGCTGAAGGCGGCGAGGTCGCTCTCGGCGTTCGGGTCGTCGTAGGCGTCGACGATCGCGATCGTCTGCCCGGAGCCGGGTTATTCGTCCAGTCCGTCGAGTCGACCACGGCCGGGAAGCCGTAAATGGCCTGAACGTGACGGGCGACAACCCCGACGGGGTGGCGTTGACGACCGGCTTGCCCTGGCTGTCAGTCACGACCTCGGCGTGGCAATCCGCGTAGCCCACCGGCGGCCCCGCGCAGACGGCGGAGTGATACTTCCAGCCGAAGCCGGGGTGGTGGTAGCTCGGGTGCGGGTCCGCCCCCTGCGCCGCCTCAGGTACCAAGACCACTGCGGCCACTCCGACGAGCACCGCGAGCACACTACGACGACGCATCAGGCACCCTCCGGCATCCACGACTCGACTCCCGAACGGTAGACGACGGAGCTGGCGACCCACAACCCCACGGTCAGCCGGACCGAGGTCGCTGTCAGCGCACCCCGGCGAGCGGCCGCTCGCGGGTCTCGGGCGCGGCCGACGGCTCGGGCTCGTCGGGCGCCTCTATCGCAAGCCGCGGCAGCGCCCGGTCGAGCCCGCGCGGGAACCACCAGGTCGACCGGCCGAGCAGCTCGAGGACGGCCGGCAGGAGCACGCAGCGGATCACGACGGCGTCCAGGAGGACGGCGCTCGAGAGGCCGAGCCCGAAGAGCGCGATCGTGCGGTCGCCCGCGAGCATGAAGCTCGCGAAGACGACGACCATCACAGCCGCAGCGGCGGTGACGACCCGTCCCGTCCGCGTCAGGCCGAGGCGAACGGCCTCGCTCGGCGGGCTGCCGTGCACCCAGGCCTCGTGGATGCGCGAGACGAGGAAGACCTCGTAGTCCATCGAGAGCCCGAACACGATCGCGAACACCATCACCGGCAGGAACGCCTGGATCGGGCCGCCGCTGACCCCGACGAGACCTCCCAGCCAGCCGAGCTGGAACACCGCGACGACGACCCCCAGCGAGGCGCCGATCGAGAGCAGGTTCATCACCGCCGCCTGCAGCGGAATCAACAGCGAACGGAAGACGACGAGCAGGAGCAGCGCAGAGAGCACGATCACGGCCGCGATGAAGATCCACAGCTTCGACGAGACCAGATGCGCGAAGTCGATCTGGGACGCCGTGAAGCCGCCGACGAAGATCGACGCGCCGGTCGCGCGCTCGAGCGGCGGGATCACGTCCGCGCGCAGATGCGAGACGAGCGACTCCGTCTGCCGGCTCTGCGGAGACGACACCGGGTACGCCGAGAGGTTCGCGACCTCGCCGCTCGCACTGACACGGGCCGGAGTGACGGCGGCGACGTCCGGCGTCCGCCGCAGCGCAGCGGCGAGCCGGTCGAGCGCGGCCGTATCCCCGGGCCGTGGCAGCTTCGCCACGAGCAGCAGCGGGCCGTTGAACCCCTTGCCGAAGCCGCCGGCGAGCAGGTCGTACGCGCGCCGCGTCGTCTGCGAGGTCGGGTCGTTGCCGGCGTCGGTGTTGCCAAGGCGCAGGCCCAGGGCGGGCGAGGCGAGCAGCAGCATGAATGCGGTCGCGGCGGCGGCGGCGAGCCACGGCCTGCGCTGGATCCGCCGGATCCACCACTCCCACGCGCCCCGGCCCTCATCCGGCCGCGCCTTCCTCCGGGCGAGCCGGCCGGTCCGCCCGATCCGGTGCCCGACGGCGGCGAGCAGGGCGGGCAGCAGGGTCAGCGACGCGAGTAGGACGAGGAGGACTGCGACCGAGGAGGCGACGGCGGGGCCGTAGAGGAAGCTGATGCCGAGCGCGCACATGCCCATCAGCGAGATCACGACGGTCACGCCGGCGAAGATGACGGCCCGGCCGGCGGTGTTGACGGCGACTGCGACCGCGCCCTCGACGTCGCCGCCGTTCGCCCGGTACGCCTCCCTGAAGCGCGTGACGATGAAGAGGGCGTAGTCGACGCCGACGCCGAGCCCGATCATCAGCGCGAGCTCGCCGGAGAAGTCCGGCATCCCGAGCACGCGGCTGAAGAGCGCGACGACGCCCATCCCGGTGCCGAGTCCGCCGAGGGCGGTGACGATCGGCAGCCCCATCGCGAGCAGCGACCCGAAGCTCAGCAGGAGCACCACGACGGCCGCCGCGAGGCCGACGATCATGCTCGAGCCGATCGCCGTCCTCTGCGCGTTCTCGATCGCCGGCCCCCCGAGCTCGACCTGGAGCGCAGGCGACCGCGCCGCCTTCGCGGTCGCGATCAGGCGCTGGGTCACCCTGTTCCCCACGCCGTTGCCCGTCCGCTCGAGCACGACCGTGGCGAAGCCGATCGTCCCGTCTCCCGAGATCGCCCGGGCCGTCGGGGTGTAAGGGCTCGCGACCGACGCGACGTGCGGCAACCGGGCGACCTGTGCGAGCGCCGCCTGCACGCGTCGCCGGACGGACGGGGTCGCGAGCGTGCCGGTGCGAGCAGAGAACACGATCTGGTCGCGGTCGCCCGCCTGCTGCGGAAAGCCGCTCCGCAGCAGGTTCCGCGCCTGCTCCGATCCCGTGTGCGGGAGGTGGAAGTCGTTCGAGTAGCTGCTGCCGATCCCGAGCCAGACGGCGAGCGCAACGCCGAGCACGAGCAGCCACACCGCCGCGACGAGTCGGCGGTGAACCGTCGACCAACGTGCAAGCACGAGCACCGCGGCCAGCGTACTTCAACGTGGAGGAACCCCTGGTTCCCCACGGACCCCCTCCTCTGCGTCGGGTGGCGAGGTTGATCGTTGGTGGGCGCTCCGGGGAGAGCGCGGTCTCCCCTGCGCGCGCGACCGTGAGTGTCTCCCCGGAGGACGCAGGGCGAAGGAAGGCGCTGCGTCGGCGGTGGCGCCCTGCGGGCGTCCCCGCCGACGTGGATCCGCCTGCGGCCAACGTCGCTGACGCATCTGGTTGGCCTCCGGCTTTCCAGGCTGGTGACGGGCGACGGTCCACCCCTCAGGGAATCGCAGACCCTCCGCCGCGCGGAGGGGAGACCGCGCTCTCCCCGCAGCGCGCACCGACAGTCTCCTCGGCGAGCGAAGAAGAAGGGGGTCCACGGGGAAACACGGTTTCCCCCGTGCTCAAGAAGGGGGGCCGTGGGGGAAACATGGTTTCCCCCACGTGTCTACTAGGCGTAGCCGCCGACGCGAGCCAGCTCGACGGCCCCCTGGAACGCCTCCCGCGTCCGCCGCTCGAGCGCGATCTGCAGCGCCTCCTGGACGTCGCCCGGCAACGGCTGCTGGCGCTCGTCCAGCATCGCCTCCGCGTGCGCCGCCGCCGAGTCGAGCGTCCCGCGCTCCGCGTCGACCGCCAGCAGCGGAAAGCGCGCGCTCCACTGGAAGACGGTGGGGCCGGAGCGGGATGCCGCCTCCCACGCTGCCGACGCCGCCCCGCCCCACCGCCCCGCACCCTCCAGATCGCCGTCCCGCAGCGCCAGCCAGGCGCGGTTCGCGGCCGCGAGCCCGGCGTAGCCGTAGGTGTCGTCGAACTCGGCGAGCTCGCCGGCGAGCGACCGCACGCCCTCGACGTCCTCGAGCTTCCGGCGGACCACGGCTCGGTAGACGAGGCACCGTGTCTCCGTGAGCACGTCGCCGACCCGCTGCGCCTCCTCCCGCCCGAGCCGCAGCTGCTCGTCGGCCTCCGCGAGCCGACCCCGCCACAGGAGCGCGAAGCCGAGCTGGAAATGGACGTCCAGATGGCCCGCCGCGACACCCGCGGCGAAGCTCGCACGTGCGAGCGCCTCGGTCTCCTCCGAGAGGACGTAGCGCTCCCGACGGAAAGCGTCTTGCATCACGACGTGACTGAACTCGGCGCGCTGCCCCGCCGTCCCGTGCCGCTCCACGTCCGCCCGCAGACTCTCGGCCGCCTGCCCCAGAGACGCGGCGTCCGCCCGCCAGTAGTGGTAGTGGGCCTCGGCGAGCATCAGCTCGAGCCAGGCATGCCAGTGGGCGTCGCTCGCGTCCTCGCCCGGCTTGCCGAGAAGCTCCTCCGCGCGCCGGTAGGCGGCCGCGGCCTCCTCCATCTCGTCCCGCCTGACGAGGACGCGGCCGAGGCCGCGCTCGAGCTCGGCCGCCAGGAACGGCTCGTCCGCGCGCCCGAGCACCCGCGTGAGCACCTCCTGCGATTCCGCGTACCGCCCCCGGACGAGATGCAGCTCGCCGAGCAGACGCCCCAGCACGACGGCCGCAGCGTCGTCGGCGTCGAGGGCGAGCGCCAGGGCGACGCGCAGGTTCCCGAGATCCCGCTCGAGACGCTCGAGCCAGTGCGCGGCGTCCGGCTCGGCCAGATGCGGCCAGGCTCCGGCCGCGACCTCTCCGAACCAGCGCAGGTAGCGGCGCCGGAGCTCGGCCGCCTCGTCCGTCTCGGCCAGAAGCTCGCCCGCGAACTCCCTGATCGTCTCCAGCATCCAGTACCGCGGGCCGTCCGGGGTGTGCGCCACCCGGACGAGGCTCTTCGAGACGAGCGACGCGAGCTCCTCGAGATCGGCGTCCGCGACCTCTTCGAGCGCGTCGAGGTCGCCGCCCCCGGCGAAGAGGGAGACGCGCCGCAGCACCCCCTGTTCCTCCGGCGTGAGCAGCTCGTAGCTCCAGGCGATCGTGGCCTGCAGCGTCCGCTGCCGCTCCTCTGCGTCGCGCGGCCCGCGGAGGAGCTGCAGGCGCTGGGAGAGCCGCTCGAGCAGCACCTCGGGTGGCAGCGCCTGCGCCCGCGCGGCCGCGATCTCGAGCGCGAGAGGCAGATCGTCGAGCCGCGCGCACAGCAGCTCGACGGCGTCGTCGTCGAGGGTCGTCGCACCCGACGCCTCCGCGCGCGCCCTGAAGAGCGCAACCGCGTCACGTCGCTCGAGCGGGTCGACCGGGAGAACGCGCTCGCCCGTCAGCGCGAGCGGCTCGCGGCTCGTGGCGACGACCCGGAGGTTCGTCGCGCTCCGGATCAGCGCTCCGACAGCGGCGGCGGCCTCGTCCAGCAGATGCTCGCAGTTGTCGACGAGGAGGAGCGTCGGCCGCTCGACCACGGCGGCGACCGACGAGCCGAACGATTCCTCGTCCGCCTCCTCCACCCCGAGCGCGCTCGCGATCGCCGACGCTACCAGGCCGGGCTCCCGAAACGGTGCGAGCGCGACCCAGAACACACCGCCCGGGAACTCGTCCGCCAGATCCGCCGAGACCTGGAGCGCGAGCCGCGTCTTGCCGGTACCCCCGGGCCCGGTCAACGTCACGAGTCGCGATGCCGGATCCCGGACCTGGGCCGTAACGCTCTCGAGCTCCCGCGTTCGCCCGACGAACGGCGTCGACGGCACCGGCAGGTTCGTCCGGTGGAGGGTCTTCAGCGGTGGGAAGTCCTCGTCGCCCAGCTGGTAGAGCCGCTGCGGTGCGGAGAGGTCCTTGAGCCGGTGCTCTCCGAGGTCGCGGAGCGGGAACGACTCCGGCTCGAGCAACGCGGCGGTCGTCGGCGAGACCACGACCTGCCCGCCGTGGCCGGAGGCGGCGATACGAGCGGCTCGATGGACGTCCATGCCCACGTACTGGCCGTCCGCGACCAGCGCCTCGCCGGTGTGCAGGCCCATCCGCACACGCAGGGGGCCCGACGCGAGCCGCTTCTGGGCGAGCCGGGCGCAGGCGGCAGCCTCGCGAGCAGAAGGGAACGAGCAGAAGAACGCGTCCCCCTGCGTGTCGACCTCGACGCCGCCGTGCTCGGCGACGGCGTTGCGCACGACGACGCGGTGCTCGGCCAGCGCGTCGGCGTACTGCGCCGCGCCGACGTCCTCGAGCAACCTCGTCGACCCTTCGACGTCGGTGAACAGGAACGTGACGGTCCCCGTCGGCAGCGTCTCGGCCACGGCGGAACCGTACGACAAACGTGGGGGAAACCCCCTAGGTTTCCCCCGCGTTGACTTCGCGCTTCATCAGGTCGAGCAGGGAGTGGTACAGCTCGCCGAGCCCTTCCTCGGACAGCGGCCCGCGGTTCGCCCGCTGCAGGTAGCGGAGCATCCACTCCTCGCGCGCGAGGTCGACGAAGCCGATCCCGTGCTCGTCCTTGTAGCGCTTGAGCCCGGCGACGAGCTTCAGCCGCTTGTTCACGAGCTCGACGAGGGCGCTGTCGAGGTCGGAGATCTGGCGACGGACGCGCACCACGTACGGGTCGTCGGCTGGGGCCTGAGGCGCTCCCCTCTCCACGGACGTCATGTTCCCACCTCCCGGTGTCCCTCGTAGATCCCCACCACGCGCAGCGTTCTCGTGCGCTCGCGCAGCTCGCGAAGCGCAACCCGTACCGCCGGCTCCAGCGGATGCCCCGCCACCACCGCGTCGAAGCGGTAGCGCCACGGCGTCGCCGGAAGAGGTCTCGAGACGAGCCGGACGAGGTCGACCCCCGCCTGGGCGAACGGCTCGATCGCCGCGAAGAGGGCTCCGGGGCGGTGGTCGGTGACGAACGTGAACGCCGTGCGGGCGTCACGCAGCCCCGGGCCGACGAACGTGTGCGGCGCGATCGAGACGAAGCGTGTGAACGCAGGTCCGTCGCCCACGTCGTCGACGAGCACCGACAGTCCGTAGAGGCGAACCGCCTCGTCGCCGGCGATCGCGGCCGCGCGCCGGATCGCGCTCGGACGCCGTGAGCTGTGCCGCCTCGGCGGTCGTCGCGGTCACGACGACCCTCGCGTTCGGCAGGCGGGCGAGCAGGTCGCGGCACTGCTCGAGTGCGGCGGCGTGCGAGCGAACGACGCGGATCTCCTCGAGCGGGGTCTCTGCGGCCGCGGCGAGCACGTGCTTGATCGGCAGGATCGTCTCGCCGACGATCGACAGTGCCCGCTCGTAGAGCAGGTCGTGCGTCTCGGCGACCGAGCCGGCGAGGGAGCTCTCGATCGGGAGCACGCCGAACGCCGCCTCGGCGGCGACGACCGCCTCCGCGACCGCGCGGAAGCCCCCGAGGGGCACGTGTGACGCCGAGGGGAAGAGCGCGACTGCTGCGGCTGCCGTGTGCGTGCCCGGCGGCCCCGGATATGCGACTGGAGGGGTCATCGCAACCGGGCGGGGACGCGAAGGCCGCACCGCAGGCAGAGAACGACAGCCGCGCCCTTCCTCTCGGCGCGCTCGACCGGGAAGGGGTCGGAGCACGAGCACGCGTGCGGATGGGCGGAGGCCCTGCGGACGACGGACTGGTTCAGTGTGGGGTTCATCGGTGTTTCGCCTCCTCGCGAACGAGGTCGGGAGTCCCGCGGAGGTGATCTGCTAGCCGGCGACGGCGGGGGAGCGAAAGCGCCGGCTAGCCGATAAAGGCGTACGCCTGGAAGCCGTTGATGAACGGAATCAGGTGCTGCACGGCTTCGGCGCGAGACGCCATCGGAACGCAGGTTAGGCGTCCGACCCGCTCGCGTCAACGCGAAATTGTCCTGTTTGCGCTGCAAGAGCGATAGTTGACCGCGTGGAGCAACCGACCGGCACGGTGACACTGCTGTTCACGGACGTGGAGGGGTCGACAAGGCTGCTCGAGCGGCTCGGCGTGGAGCGGTACGCACGGGCGCTCGCGGAGCACCGGCGGCTCTTGCGGAAGGGGCTCGAGCGCCACGGCGGCTACGAGGTGGACGAGGAGGGAGACGCGCTGTTCGTCGCCTTCGCGGGCGTCGCCGACGCGGTCGCCGCGGCCGCCGAGGGACAGGTCCGACGCGCTCGGGGAAGAGGCGTGGGCCCGGGAGCAGGCGGCGGGCGAATCGATGACGCTCGCAGAGACGATCGAGCTCTGACTACGAGGGCGCCGCGTCCCCGACCGGCTTGAAGCCGCGCCCGGATCGCGGCGCCGAGCTCCGCCGTCGTGGCCGTGCCGCCGAGGTCCGGGGTCGGAGCCGCCGCGAGCCCTTCGTCGACCGCGTGCGCGAGCGCCTTCGCCTCCTCGACGCGGCCGAGACCGTGCTCGAGCAGGAGCGCGGTCGAGCGGAGCATCGCCGCCGGGTTCGCGATCCCGCGGCCGGCGATGTCGGGCGCGGAGCCGTGCACCGGCTCGAAGATCCCCGGCCCCGAGTCGGAGAGCGAGGCCGACGGCGCGAGGCCGAGGCCGCCGGTGACCGCGGCGGCGAGGTCGGAGAGGATGTCGCCGAACATGTTCTCGGTGACGAGGACGTCGTAGCGGCCGGCGTCGGTCGCGAGCTGCATCGCCGCGTTGTCGACCAGCATGTGCTCGACGCGGACGTCCGGATACTCGGGCGCGATCGAGTCGACGACGCGGCGCCAGAGCCGCGAGGTGTCGAGCACGTTCGCCTTGTCGACCGAAAGCAGGTAGCCGCGCCGGCCGCGGGCGAGCCCGAACGCGCGCCTGGCGATCCGCTCGACCTGGCTCGGGTGGTACTCGCACGTGTCGAAGACGGTGCCGTCCTCCCGGACGCCGCGGGCGCCGAAGTAGAGGCCTCCCACGAGCTCGCGGACGATCAGCAGGTCGACGTCGCCGGAGACCGCCGGGCGCAGGTTCGCGTACGCGTCGAGCTCGGCGCGCAGGCGCAGCATCCCTTGCTCCGGGCGGACGTCGGCGGCGTCGAACTCCGGGTCGCCGATCGGGGCCTTGAGGACCGCCGCAGCGTCGCGGCACGCCTCGAGCGTCTCGTCCGGCAGCGGCGTGCCCGTGGCGCGGATGGCGGCCGCGCCGAGCAGGTGCTCCTCGATCTCGACGTCGGGCGCGATCAGCTCGAGCGCGAGCCGCGCCTCGCGCGCAACCTCCGGCCCGACCCCGTCGCCCGGCAGAAGGACGACTCGAACCTCAGGCATCGGCCAGCAAGCCCTCCTCCGTCAGCACCCGACGCGGGCGCCCGCGCGGGCGCGGCGTGTAGCCGGCGGCGACGATCGCCTCGTTCCAGCTTCCGAACACGCGCGCCACGGTCTGGCGGGAGGGATGGTTCTCGCCCGCCTGATCCCAGTCACTCGTGAACGGGGGGCGGCTGTGCTGGCGGTACCAGAGCGTGATCGCGTACACGATCGTCTCCGGGGTCCAGCGAAACCCCGTCCGCGGGCCCGTTCTCATGCTCCACCTCCCTGCTCGCCTTCCCTCTGCGGGGGAAAGCGCTAGCCCTTCTCGGTCTGCAATTAGCCCTTCTCGCGAAGCGAGAAGGGCCAGAATCGACATCGACGTCCGGCTCCACTACCGTGGGCTCGAGGCGGTCGGCCACGAGGCCCGGGGTCTTCAGCCCGTCGCCCGTGACGACGAGCACGACCCGGTCCGACTCGCCGAGCTCGCCGCGGCGGACGGCCTCGCGCAGCGCGCCGAGGGTGACCGCGGGCGCCGTCTCGCCGAAGACGCCGGTCGTCTCGGCGAGCAGCAGGGCGTTCTCGGCGATCTCGTCCTCGGGCACCGCGTGAACGGCTCCCCCGGAGGCGCGCGCCGTGGCGACCGCGAGGTCGCCGTCGGCCGGGCTCCCGATCGCGAGCGAGCGGGCGATCGTGCCGGGGCGCACCGGGCGCACCTTCGCGCCGTCGTGGAACGCCGTCGCGACGGGCGCGCACCCTTCCGCCTGGCCGCCGACGAGCCGTGGACCGGTCGCGGGCCCGTCGACGAGATCGAGCTCGAGGAGCTCGGCGAAACCCTGGTGGATCTTCGAGAACAGCGCGCCCGAGGCGATCGGCGCGATCACGGCATCCGGCAGCTCCCACCCGAGCTGCTCGGCGATCTCGAACGCGACCGTCTTCGAGCCCTCCGCGTAGTAGGCACGCAGGCCGACGTTGACGAAGGCCCAGTCGAGCTCGAACGACAGCTCGACGCTCAGACGCGAGCAGTCGTCGTAGCTGCCGTTCACCGCGAAGATCCGCGCGCCGTAGACGGCCGTGGCGACGAGCTTCTCCGGCTCGAGGTCGGCGGGGCAGACCACCACGGCGTCGAGTCCCTCCGCAGCGGCTCGGGCGGCGACGGCGTTCGCGAGGTTGCCCGTGGAGGAGCAGGCGAGCGTCGTGGCGCCGAGCTCGAGCGCCTTCGCGGCCGCGACCGCGACCACGCGATCCTTGAACGAGTGCGTCGGGTTGGCCGTGTCGAGCTTCAGCCAGAGCTCGCCGACGCCCGTGGCGGCGGCCAGACGGGGAGCGGCGACGAGCGGCGTGAAGCCGGGGGCGAGCCGCGGCTCGGCGGGCGCGGCAACCGGCAGCAGCGGCGCGTAGCGCCAGATCGAGGGCGGGCCGGCCGCGATCGACTCGCGGCTGACCGTGCGACGCTGCTCGTCGCGGTCGTAGACCGGGTCGAGAGGCCCGAAGCAGCGCGTGCAGACGCCGATCGGGTCGAGGGGATGGTGCGTCTCGCAGACGCGACAGCGAAGCGCGGTAGCTGGCAAGGCGGTCTCCTTTCGTCCTGCGCTCGGCATCCGACCGGGATTGGCACCACGCGCGATCTGCGCAGGTTGCCGAGGCGTCACAGGGCCGGTTCCCTCAGCCTCTCTCGATGCGGAGCGGGACGAACCCGCCTCCGTGCCTGCACTATACAAACGGAAGTCACTCAAACCGGACAACTCCCTCGGCCCGCAGGACGGCTCCTTCCGAGGCGGAGGAGACGAGTCCGGCGTAGCGGGCGAAGACACCCGTCGTGTAGCGGGGCGCGGGCCTGGCGACCGCGGCGAGCCGAGCCGCGAGCTCGTCGTCCGGGAGGAGCACGCGCAGCTCGCGGGCGTCGACGTCGAGCTCGATCGTGTCGCCGTCCCGCAGCGCCGCGATCGGGCCGCCGCGCGCCGCCTCCGGCGCGACGTGGCCGACCATCAGGCCGTGCGTGGCGCCGGAGAAGCGGCCGTCGGTGATCAGCGCGACGTCCTCGCCGAGCCCCTCGCCGACGAGCGCCGCCGTGACGTGGAGCATCTCGCGCATCCCGGGTCCACCGGCGGGGCCCTCGTAGCGGATCACGATGACGTCGCCCGCGCGGATGTCCTTCCCCTTGACGGCGGCGAAGCACTCCTCCTCGGAGTCGAAGACGCGCGCGGGGCCGGAGTGGAAGAGCCGCTCGTGCCCGGCGAGCTTCACGACGCAGCCCTCGGGCGCGAGGTTGCCGCGCAGGATCGCGAGCCCGCCCGTCGCCTTCAACGGCCGCTCGATCGGGACGACGACCTCCTGGCCCGGCGTCTCGACGGCAGCGGCCGCGACCTCGGCGAGCGTCCGGCCGTCCACCGTCGGCGCGTCGCCGTGGACGAGGCCCTGCTTCAGGAGCTCGCGCGCCACGAGCGCGACGCCGCCGGCCGCGTGGAGGTCGGTCGCGACGAAGCGCCCGCCCGGCTTGATGTCGGCGACGATCGGCGTGCGCGCGGCGATCGCGTCGAACTCGTCGATCTCGAGCGGGATCCCGAGCTCGCGCGCGATCGCGAGCAGGTGGAGGACGCCGTTCGTCGAGCCGCCCGTGGCGGCGACCGCGGCGACCGCGTTCTCGAGCGCGTCCCGGGTCAGGATCTGCGTCGGGCGCACGTCGTCGTGGACGAGCCGCATCGCCATCTTCCCGGCTTCGTACGCGGCGTCGCGCTTCGCCGGGTCGATGGCCGGGATGCCGTTCAACCCGGCCGGGCCGATCCCGAGGAAGTCGACGACCATCGCCATCGTGTTCGCGGTGAACTGCCCGCCGCAGGCGCCGGCGCCGGGGCAGGCGACGCCCTCGAGCTCGTGCACGTCCTCGGGGCTCATCCGTCCGGCCGACGCCGCCCCGACTGCTTCGAACACGTCCTGGATCGTCACGTCACGGCCGCGGAACCGTCCCGGCGCGATCGAGCCGTTGTAGAGGACGAGCCCGGGCACGTCGAGCCGCGCGAGCGCCATCACGGCGGCGGGGATCGTCTTGTCGCAGCCGACGAGGCAGACGACGCCGTCGAGCAGGTGGCCGCGGACGACGAGCTCGATCGAGTCGGCGATCGTCTCGCGCGAGACGAGCGAGGCCCGCATCCCCTCCGTGCCCATCGAGACGCCGTCCGAGACGGCGATCGTGTTGAACTCGACGGGCGTGCCGCCCGCCTCGAGGATGCCGCGGCGGACGTGGCGGGCGAGCTCACGCTGGTTCCAGTTGCAGGGCATCGTCTCGATCCACGTCGTCGCGATGCCCACGAGCGGACGCGCGAGCGCCGCGTCGTCGAGGCCGATCGCCTTCAGCATCGCGCGCGCGGGCGCGCGGTCGACGCCGTCCGTGAGCGCGGCGCTGCGACGCTTCGCCGGGTCGGAGGGTTGGGAATAGGGATCGGTCATGGTGATCCGGCTCCTGTGGTCGCGACTGGCAGATGCATGACGTCGTGATCGGGGAAGCGGTCGGCGAGCTCGGCGGCGACGGGGCCGGCGCGCCCGGTCTCCGCCCAGACGATCACCGTCGGCCCGGAGCCGGAGAGCGTGGCCCCGAGCGCGCCCGCCGGCAGATCGGCACGGATCGCCTCGAGATGCGGCGCCTGCGCCGCGCGGTAGGGCTCGTGGAGGCGGTCGTCCGCGCTCGCGGCCAGGAGACGGGCGTCGCCGGCGGCGAGCGCGGCGCCGAGCAGGGTTGCGCGGGCGACGCTGAAGACCGCGTCGGCGTGGGAGACCTCGCCCGGCAGCGCAGCACGGGCCGCGGCGGTGTTCACGCGCTCGTTCGGGATCACCGCCACTGCAGCGGCCGGCAGGTCGTCGGCGATCCGCGTGATGCGGCCGTCCCACGTCAGGCAGACGCCGCCGGCGAGAGCGGCCGCGAGATTGTCGGGGTGGCCCTCGAGCGGAAGCCCTTCCGCGAGCAGCTCGTCGGCGCTCGGCTCCTCGCCGGCGGCAAGCGCTCCCGCGACGAGACCGAGCGCGACGACCGCGGCGCTCGAGCCGAGGCCGCGTTCGCGCGGGATGCGGTCGGTGAAGCGGAACGCGCGCCCGTCGGGCGAGGCGAAGCGGGCGAACGCGCGAACGCCGAGGTGCTCGAGATCGACCTCGCCGCCGTTCTGCGCGACCTCGAGCTCGTTCCACAGCTCGAAAGCGACGGCAGCGACGTCGAAGCCGGCGCCGAGATTGGCCGAGGTGGCGGGCGCGCGGACGCGGATCGCGGTCATGCGGCGAGCCTCTCGACCGCGTCCGTGTCCTTGAGTCCGTGTCCTGTCACGACGCAGACGACCCGCTCGCCGCCACGGACGACGCCGTGCTCGAGCGCTGCGATGCCCGCGGCCGAGGCGGGCTCGCAGAAGAGTCCCTCCTCGCGGCCGAGCGCCCGCCAGGCCTGTCGGATCTCCTCCTCGGCAAGGGTGACCACCGCCCCGCCCGAGCGGGCGACCGCCTCTTCG
The DNA here is from genome assembly GCA_963762675.1 of uncultured Thermoleophilia bacterium. Lineage (GTDB taxonomy): Bacteria > Actinomycetota > Thermoleophilia > Gaiellales > Gaiellaceae > Palsa-739. The sequence goes on from CAVXLS010000008.1 coordinate 124,861, forward strand.
ACCTCCGCGCGGTGCACCGGCTCGACGATCCGGATCGCGGACGCGAACGTGTCGACGCGCCGCGACGCCTCGGCCGGATGGAGGCGCGGAAGCCGGCCGGCCGCCTCGAGGAACCCCCGCGCGTAGGCCTTCGTGTTGCCGCCGCCGCCGTACGGCAGCAGGAGCGCGTCGGGGAGTCCTCCCAGCTGCTCGAGGGTCTCGAGCGCGGCCGTCTTCTGGCCCTCGATCCGGTCGTCGTTCACCGAGTTGACGACGACGTAACCCTCGCGCTCGCCGAGGGCGAGCGACGCGTCGTAGGCGTCGGAGAACGTGCCCGCGACCTCGACGACCCGGGCGCCGGCGGCCCGCGCCTGCGCGAGCTTCGGCCCTGCGACCGCACCCTCCGGAACGACGATCGCGGCCGCGATCCCGGCGCGCGCCGCGTACGCGGCCGCGGAGGCCGCCGTGTTGCCGGTCGACGCGCAGACGACGCCGGGCGCGCCGCGCTCCACCGCACGCGTGACCGCGACCGCCATCCCGCGGTCCTTGAACGAACCCGTCGGATTGGCGCCCTCCCATTTGAGCCAGACCTCGACGCCCAGGCGCGCGGACAGCCGCGGCGCCGCAAGGAGCGGCGTGCCGCCCTCCCCGAGCGTGACGGGGATCGTCACAGCGGCCGCTCCGAGACGACCGGGACGACGAACGGGCGGCGCAGCACCTCCGGGAACGTCGCGATCTCGGCCACCGCGCGCGAGAGCGCCCCGAACGGCGCCCGGTGCAGGACGAGGTCGAGCGTCGCCTCCCCGTCCCCGAGGTGCTGCACGAGCTGGGCCACCGAGACGTCGTGGGCCGCGAGCCGGCTCGTCACGTGTGCGAGCACGCCCGGCCGATCGGCCACCTCGAGGTGGACGTAGGAGGGCGAACGCCATTCCCCCGGATCGAGACGCGGCAGCTCGCGCCAGCAGGCGTCGTTCTGGAGGAAGCCGGTGCCCGAGGTGCCGACGACGCTGACGAGGTCTGCGACGACCGCCGTGGCGGTCTCGACGCCGCCCGCTCCCGGACCCTCCAGCGTGATCTCGCGGATCGAGCTCCCCTGCAGCACGACGGCGTTGAAGGCGCCGTCCACGGCGGCCAGCGGGTGCGAGCGGTCGACGAGCGCCGGCTGCACGCGAACGTCGACCGACCCGTTCTCGAGCGTCGCGATCCCGAGCAGGCGCACGACCATGCCGAGCTCGGCCGCCGCCGCGACGTGCGCGGGCTCCACGTCCTCGATCCCCCGGGTCTCGACGTCGTCGAGCCCGACCCGTGACCCGAACGCCACCGTCGCGAGGATCGCCATCTTCGCCGCGGCGTCCGCCCCGCTCACGTCGTCCGTCGGGTCGGCCTCCGCGTAGCCGAGCGCCTGCGCCTCGACGAGCGCCTCGGCGTACGTCCCGCCCCGCTCCATCCGCGAGAGGACGAAGTTCGTCGTCCCGTTCACGATCCCGAGCACACGGTGGACGTTCGAGACGACGAGCGACTCGCGGAGCACCTTCACGACCGGGATCGCAGCGCAGACCGACGCCTCGAAGCGAAGCTGGACGCCGGCGTCGGAGGCGATCGAGAACAGGTCGGCGCCCTCGCGGGCGACCAGTTGCTTGTTGGCGGAGACGACCGGCTTGCCCGCGCGCAGGAGCTCGCGGACGTACGAGCCGGCAGGCTCGAGACCGCCCATCACCTCGGCGACGACGGTCACGTCCGGATCGTCGCGCAGAGCGGCGAAGTCGGTCGTGAGGACGCCGTCCCCGGCCGGGAACGAGCGCGCTTTCGCCGGATCGCGGACGAGCGCGCGGACGACGCGCAGCCGGTGACCCGTCGCCCGCTCGATCTCCTCCCCGCTCTCGACCAGCAGCCGGTGCACCGCCGACCCGACGGTGCCGTAGCCCAGAAGGGCGACACCGACGTCAACTGCCGACATCGGCCGAAGCTCCCGCAGCCTCCTGGCCGAGGAGGCCCTGGATCCCGGCCAGGTCGCGCAGCTGCTTGCCGACGCGCTCGATCTCCGCCGCGCGCTCGGCTCCCTGCCGCCGGAGCTCCGCGAAACGCGGCCGGCCCGCCTCGTCGTCTGCGAAGAGCTCGCGTGCGAACGCACCGCTGCGCACCTCTTCGAGGATCTCGCGCATCCGCCCGCGCACGCTCTCGTCGACGACGCGAGGCCCCTGCGAGAGGTCGCCGTACTCGGCCACGTCCGACACGGAGTAGCGCATGTACTCGTACCCACCCTGATAGAGGAGGTCGACGATGAGCTTCAGCTCGTTGAGGCACTCGTAGTAGGCGATCTCGGGCTGATAGCCCGCCTCGACGAGGGTGTCGAACCCCGCCTGGACGAGGGCCGGAACGCCGCCGCACAGCACCGCCTGCTCGCCGAAGAGGTCGCTCTCGGTCTCCTCTGCAAACGTCGTCTCGAGCAGTCCGACGCGGGCGCAGCCGATGCCGGCGCCGTAGGCGAGCGCGAGGTCGAGCGCGCGGCCGCTCGCATCCCGGTGGACGGCGACGAGCCCGGGCGTGCCGGCGCCCGAGACGTACAGCTCGCGCACCCGATGGCCCGGCGCCTTCGGGGCGACCATGATCACGTCGTGCTCCTCGGGAGGCGCGATCCGGCCGAAGTGGACGTTCAGGCCGTGCGCGAAGAGGACCGCCGCGCCCGGAGGGAGGCTCGGGACGACCTCGGACTCCCACACGCCCTTCTGGACGTGGTCCGGAACGAGCATCGCCACGACCTGCGCTCCCCGAACGGCGTCGGCGATCGGTGCGACCGAGAGACCCGCCTCCTCGGCGCCGCTCTGCGACGCGCTGCCTCACGCAGGCCGACGACGACGTCGACCCCGGAGTCGTGCAGGTTGAGAGCGTGGGCGTGTCCCTGGCTGCCGAAGCCGACGACGGCGACCGTGCCGTCGAGAAGCTCGAGATTGCCGTCGCGATGGATCGTGGCCATGTGCGTGGGCTCCTTTTCGCTGGGTCGGGTGACGCGACTGCGTCAGACGAGGACGTGAGGGCGTGCGGTGCGGTTCGGCCGGGTCGCGCGGCCCAGCCCGATGCGGCCCGTGCGCACCAGCTCCTGCAGGCCGTGCGGTCGGACGAGCTCCTCGAACGAGTCGACGTCTTCCGGCGAACCGGTCAGCTCGAAGACGATCGAGTCCGGGCCGAGATCGGCCACTCGCGCGTTGAAGACCTCGCCGAGCGCCATCAGCTCCGCACGGGCTCCGGGCGGGGCGGCGACCTTGAGCAGAGCCAGCTCGCGCTCGATCGACTCGCCGGGGGTGAGCTCGGAGACGCGCAGCACGTTCACGAGCTTGTGCATCTGCTTCTCGATCTGCTCGAGCGAGCGCTCTTCGCAGTCGACGCGCAGGGTGACCCGCGAGACGTCGTGGCGCTCCGTCGGGCCGACCGCGAGGCTCTCGATGTTGTAGCCGCGCCGGGCGAACATGCTCGTGATGCGCGTGAGCGCGCCGGGCTTGTTCTCCAGCAGGACCGAGATCGTGTGCCTCACGGCGCGACGCGCGCCTCCGGCACGCTTGCTTCGTGGGGGAACCCTGGGTTCCCCCACGGGCCCCCTCCTTCTTCGGGGCGCGTGGCGGACCGCCCTTGCGCTCCGGCGAGAGCGCGGTCTCGCCTCCGCGCGCGAGAGGTCTCTATCTCGGCGAACGAAAGAACGGTCGGAAGGCCACTGCTCGGCCCCTGCAACAGTCCAGCAGCGATCTCACTCATAGGGCGAGCGCCTCCGCGTCGCTTTCCGGGTTGTACTCCACCATGTCCGTCGCCGCCGCCCCGGCGGGGATCATCGGGAAGCAGTGCTCGCGGGGGTCGACCCGACAGTCGACGACGACCGTCCGACCCGAGGCCAGCGCGTCCACGAGCGTCCCCTCGAGCTCCTCCTCGCTCTCGACGGTGAAGCCGAGCGCGCCGTAGGCGCGTGCGAGCATCGCGTAGTCGGGCACGGCGTGGGTGAGGTGGATCTGCGAGAACCGTTCCTCGAAGAACATGTCCTGCCACTGGCGAACCATGCCGAGGTAGCCGTTGTTGACGATGACCACGACGATCGGCAGCTCCTCGAGCACGGCCGTCGCGAGCTCCTGCGAGGTCATCTGGAAGCAGCCGTCGCCGTCGACGCAGACGACCGTGGCATCGGGCCGCGCGGCCTTCGCGCCGACGGCGGCCGGGACCCCGTAGCCCATCGTCCCGAGCCCGCCCGACGTGACGAACGTGCGCGGCCGGTCGCACTCGAGGTACTGCATCGCCCACATCTGGTGCTGGCCGACGCCGGTCGTCCACACCACGTCGTCGCGGCCGGCGGTCAGATCGCGCAGCGTCTCGAGCACCCGCTGAGGCTTCAGCAGGTCGCCGCCGTTGCCGTAGCGGAGCGGGAACTGGCCTCGCCACTCGGCGATCTGCGCGAGCCATGCGTCCGTCCGACCGGGCACGGCATGCGTGGCGAGCGAGCGGGCGAGCTCGGCGAGCACCGGCTTCAGCGGCCCCACGACCGGCACGTCGGCGTGGCGGATCTTCGAGATCTCCGCGGCATCGACGTCGAGGTGCACGACGGTCGCGCCCGGCGCGAACGCCGACAGCTTGCCGGTGACGCGATCGTCGAAACGAGAGCCGGCGGCCACGATCACGTCCGCCTTGTTGAGCGCCCAGTTCGACCATTTCGGGCCGTGCATCCCCGGCCAGCCGACGTGGAGCTCGTGCGACTCCGGGAACGCGCTCTTCGCCATCAACGTCGTCACGACAGGGATACGCGCCGCCTCCGCGACCGTGCGCAGCTCGTCGGTCGCGTGCGCGTTCAGGACGCCTCCTCCGACGTAGAGGATGGGCCGCTCCGCCGCGGCGACGGCCTGAGCAGCGGCCGCTATCTGGCGGGGATGACCGCGACGGGGCGGCTTCCATCCGGGGAGGGACACCTCGTCGGGGTAGGAGAAGTCGAGCTCTCGTTCCTGCACGTCGCGCGGCACGTCCACGAGGACGGGGCCGCAGCGTCCGGTGCGCGCGACGTGGAAGGCGGCCTTGATCACGTGCGGCAGCTCCTCGACGTCCTGCACCAGCCAGGAGTGCTTGACGACGGGGATCGTGATGCCGGTGATGTCGCACTCCTGGAAGGCGTCGGTACCGATCAGCGACGTGCGCACCTGGCCGGTGATGCAGACGATCGGCGTCGAGTCCATCCAGGCGTCAGCGATCGCCGTGACGAGGTTCGTCGCTCCGGGCCCGGAGGTGGCGATCGCGACCCCCACGCGTCCGGAGGCCCGGGCGTAGCCCTCGGCCATGTGGCCGGCGCCCTGCTCGTGCCGCGCCAGCACGTGGCGAACCGTCGTGCCGCGCGCCATCGCGTCGTAGAGCGGCAGGATCGCCCCGCCCGGGATGCCGAACATCACCTCGACGCCTTCCGCCTCGAGGCAGCGGAGTATCGCGTCGGCACCGGTCATGCGCTCGCCGCTCATCGGGCGACTCTAGCCTGATGGGCACGAGGAGGGGGCGTGGGGGAACCGGGAGGTTCGCCCACGCGAGACAAGAGAAGGGGGCAACGTGGGGGAAACCAGGTTTCCCCCAGGCGGGTGAGCCGAAGGCGAGCGACGCTCATGACGCCCGTTCCGCCCAGAACTCTGCGTTGCGTAGCGAGAGCTGGAAGCCGGCGAGCACGCGTGACGTGAACTCCCTCGTCGTCGCGCCCAGGCCCCGCCGCAGCAGATCGGGGGTCCGCGGGCCGTCGACGAGGGCCGCCGAGACGGCGCCGGCGAGCGTGGCGGCCGCGCCGGGCTGCCCGAGCCCGTACTCGAGCGCCAGCGCCGCCGACAGGAGCATGCTGCTCGGGTTGACGACGCCCCCGCCGCTCTCCGGCCGGGCAACGGCGGCTGTGCCGCTGTTGCTTCGAGCCTCGGCGGCGAGCGCGAAGCCGCCCTCGGGCGAGGGCATGAACAGGCTGGGCCCGTGCTCGGCCAGCAGCGCGTGCGCAGCGACGCGGGCCGAGGCCGGCGCGGCGGCGATCTCGACGACCGGCTCGGCCCACCGTTCCGCGACCGCCACGACGTCGAAGCGAGCGGCGTCGAACGCCGCGAGCGGCACGGCGACACGCGGCGACAGGTGCTCCACACGGACGTGCTCGTGCCGGACGGCGACCTCGTCGGCGAGGTCGTGCCAGTCGGCGTCGCCGACGACCGCGAGCCGCAGTTCCCGCGCCTCGGCGACGCCGAAGGCGGCGTCCAGCGACCACTCCTCGGCCCGCCCGTCGAGGGGACAGACGAACGCGACGTCGTGGTGCTGTCCGAAACGGACGCGGGTCACGCGCGCGCGGAGGTCGAGCTCCGCCATCACCTCGGCGAGCGCGGGATCCTCGGCGCCCGCCACGAGCACCGCGTCGGCTGCGAGCACGGCGTCACGGGTCGAGGCCGGGAACGCCTGTCCCGCCCGGGCGACCGCCACCGCGCCGAAGGGCGCGTGGACGTCCTCGACCCTGAGCCCGTGCACGTGTGCGACCGCCTGGATCGCGAGCACGGCCTCCGCCATCAACTCGGGCGCCGTGCCCGCCCCGGCGAGACAGGCGATCGTCGCAGTCCTCGTCATGCGCTCACCCCCTCGAACAGCTCGTCGAGCCCGACCGCGCGGCCGCCGTCGGCGAACGCCTTGAAGCGCCGGAAGGCCGCGTTCAGCTCCTCTCCCGCGAGCTGGACGCCGTGCTCGGCGCACGCCCGCGCGAACGCGTGCCGGCCCGAGTGCTTGCCGAGCGGCAGGGTCATCCGGCCGCCGACCTGCCGCGGGTCGATGATCTGGTACGTCCGCTCGTCCTTGAGCATCCCGTCCTGGTGGATGCCCGCCTCGTGCGCGAACGCGTTCGCGCCGACGACCGCCTTGTTGGGCGGAACGAGCCAGCCCGTGCGCTCGGCGACGAGACGGGACGACGCGCCGATCTCGGACGTCTCGACGCCCGTCTCGACGCCGAAGTGGTCGCGCCGCACGCTCAACGCGACGACGATCTCCTCGAGCGCGGCGCTCCCGCAGCGCGCTCCGACGCCGTTGACCGCGCACTCGACCTGACCGGCGCCGGCCTGGACGCCGGCGAGCGAGGCGGCGACCGCCAGGCCCAGGTCGTCGCGGCAGTCGACCGAGAGCACCACGTCGCGCAGCTCCGGGCAGGCCCGAACCACCTCGGCCAGGAAGGCCCCGTAGCGACCGGGCAACATGCGGCCGGCGGTGTCGGGCAGGCCGACGGCGGTCGCCCCGGCGGCGACGGCGGCCCGGCAGACGCGCGCGACGAGCGCGGGATCGGAGCCGGTCGCGCCCTCGCACGAGAGCTGGACCTCGTCGGCACGGGCGACCGCGTAGCCGACCGCCCAGCGGGTGCGCGCGACGACGTCCGCCGGCGCCTCGTCCGTCTCCTGCGGGCTCGCCGCGACGACGACGTGGATGCGCGAGCGGCGTGCGCCGGCGAGCGCTTCCGCCGCAGCGTCGAGATCTCCCTGCCGCGCCCGGGCGAGAGCGGCGACCACGGGTCGCTCGACGGCCGCGGCCACGGCACGGACGCCCGCGAGGTCGGCCGGCGAGGCGCCCGGCCGGCCCGCCTCGACGACGTCGACGCCGAGCCGCTCCAGCTGCCGCGCGATCTCGGCCTTCTCGTGCGGCTGCAACGCGAACCCGGACGATCGCTCGCCGTGGCGCAACGTCGTATCGACGATCTGGATCCTGCGGGAAGACACGAACACTTCCTCCTTCGCTCCTGCTACTCGGGGGCGGCGTCCTCGGGACGCACCTCTGGTGTGGCGAGGTCGGCGTCTGCGCCTCGACGGCGCGTGTTCGTGTACTCCCCCTAGTGGGGGAGAATCGAAATGATGACGAACAGGATCAGCGCACACGCCGTCACGAGCCGTGTCTGGCCCGGAGATACGCGTGTCAGCGCGGTCGTCATCGCCGTCTGACAGTGCCTGCCGGACTTGCCGTTGTCAAGTCCCGCTCGGAGCGCCGATCCACTGTTGGTCGCTTTCGATTTGACGTCCAACCGGTGCGCCTCGTATGGTTCCGCCCACGCGAGCGGCGAAGACGCCGCCCGCGGAGGCAGTGAAGCCTCAGGACTCTCGGGAGTCCTGGGGCTTTTTTGTTGGGCGAACGACCGATGTCGGCAATACGAGGCGGGCCTGCGGGAACGGCCTCGGAAAGGAGTGAGGCGGTGCTTGCGTCAGCCCTGTATCCCTCGTACCTGAACCCCGGCGACAACGCGTGGCAGATGACGGCCGCCACGTTCGTCGGCCTGATGAGCGTCCCCGGCCTCGTCGTCCTCTACGGCGGCGTGATGCAGAAGCGCTGGTCGGTGAACAGCATGATGCTCGCCTTCATCGCCTTCGCGATCATCCTGGTCGAGTGGGTGCTCTACGGCTACAAGATGGGCTTCGGCAACCCGTGGCACGGGCTGTCGCACTCCGGCTTCTTCGGCAACTTCATCGGCCAGCCGGGGAGCTCGCTCGGTCACAAGGACCTGCAGGGTCAGGGGAACATCCCGCTCGTCGGGAAGACCGACTTTCCGCAGTCGTCGCTCATGTACTTCCAGTTCGTGTTCGCCGCGATCACCCCGATCCTGATGCTCGGGTCGGTGCTCGGGCGCGTGAACTTCAAGGCGTGGATCCCGTTCACGCTGCTCTGGGGCACGTGCGTCTACACGATCAACGCCTTCCTGCTCTGGGGCGGCGGCTGGTTCGCCCAGAAGGGCGCGGTCGACTTCTCCGGCGGCTACGTGATCCATCTCTCGGCCGGCGTCTCGGGCTTCGTCGCGGCCGCGGTGATCGGGCCGCGCCTCGCACGCGACCGCGAGATCGACGCGCCGAACAACCTGGCGATGGTCGCCGTCGGCGCCGGCCTGCTCTGGATGGGCTGGAACGGCTTCAACGGCGGCGATCCCTACAACGCGGGCGCGGACGCGGCAGCGGCGGTGCTGAACACGAATCTCGCGACTGCGGTCGCGTTCCTCACGTGGGTCGGGTGCGACTACGCGACGAAGCGCAAGCCGTCGCTGATCGGCTCGGTCAACGGAATGATCGTCGGTCTCGTCGCGATCACTCCCGCCGCCGGCTTCGTCAACGGCTGGGGCGCGATGGTGATCGGACTCGTCTCGTCGGTGCTCGTCTACGTCGCGTACAACTACCTCGCCCTGCTGCGACCGTTCCGGTCGGTCGACGACACGCTCGGCGTCGTCTACACGCACGGCTTCGCCGGATTCTTCGGCGGCCTGCTCACGGGCCTGCTCGCCGACTCCGCGATGCAGGTCGTGCCCGGCGTCTCGGTCACGGGCGGCATGCACCTGCTCAAGTGGCAGCTGCTCGCGGGGATCTGGGTGATCCTCTTCTCCGGCGCCGCCACCTTCGTCATCCTCAAGGTCGTGGGCGTCTTCGTGCCGCTACGAATGAGCGAGGCCGACATGGAGACGGGCGACCTCGCCGTCCACGGCCACGAGGTCTATCCGTCCGACATCCCGTCGCTCGCCTTCCCCTCGGGGTTCCCCGAGCCGGCCCCGGCGATCGGAGGGGGTGGTGGGGTCGCGCCGTCCGCCTCGGCGTGAGTCGCCCGGCGGGAGCCGCGGGAGCGATCCCGCGGCTCCCGCCACGTCCCAGCGCGCGTACGTCGCGCCAACCCGCCAAGCGTGACACGGAGCTCGAGAGGAACCCATGCCAGCGAAGATCATCGTCTCGTACGACGGAACCGACAACGACCGCGACGCGCTCGCGCTCGGACGGCTGCTCGCCCGCGCGGGCGGGTCGCTCGAGCTGGCGTACGTCCGCCACGCCCACGAGGCGGAGCACGGACGCGAGCGGCTCGCGGAGCACGACGCGGAAGCGCTGCTGGCCGCGGGCGCGGCAGCGGTGGGACTCCCCGACATCCCGCAGCACGTCGTCCTGAGCGGCTCGACCGCGGAGGGCCTCCGCGACCTCGCAGCCGACGGCGGCGCGGACATGATCGTGTTCGGCTCGGAATACCGCACCGCCCGGGGGCACGTCGACCCGCAGCCGACCGCGCGGCGGCTGCTCGACGGCGGCCAGGTGGCGCTGGCGCTCGCCCCGTCCGGGTTCGCCGGCGAGAGCGACTACGAGATCGGCACGGTCGCCGCGGTATCGGGCGACGGCGATCCGTGCGCACGCGAGACGGCGGAGTCGTTCGCGCACCGGGTCGGCGCCTCCGTCGCCCGGGAGGCGAGCCGGGACGTCCAGCTGCTCGTGGTCGGCTCCACGCCCGGCACGGTCACCGGCAGGGTGCGGATCAGCGCGGCGGCCGAGTACCTGATCGAGCTGGCGCGCTGTCCGGTCGTCGTCCTCCCCCGAGGCGTGGCCGTCCTCTTCGACGGAAGTCCGGGGTGAGCCCGGCCGGGCCGAGAATCGATGCCTGCGGAGAGCACACGCCTCTCTCGACGCGTCCGGGGACGTGACCGAGCGTTCGTGGCGCTCGTCGCGGGCGCGGCCCTCGTCGGGGCGCCGGTGGCGATCGTGCTGTCCGACCGGAGCTCGGATCCCCCGGCCGGCTGCGTCTCGGTGCTCCGACCCGGCTTCATGGGCGGCCAGACGACCACGTGGTGCGGCAAGCAGGCGGTGTCGATCTGCCGCCGCGAGGGAACAGCGGACGCCGAGCTCGGCAAGGCCTGCCGCCGCGAAGGCCTCACCGTCGGGAAGCCGTGAGGGGCGCCGCCAAGGGGCAACCCAGGGGTTCCCCCGGGCCCCCTTCTTCTTCGCTCGCCGAGTCGAGCCGCAGTGTGCGCTGCGGGGAGAGCGCGGTCTCCCCGCAGCGCGGCGGAAGGCTGCGGATACCGAGAGGGGTAAACCTTCTCTTGCCACCAGCCTGGAAAGCCGGAGGCCAACCAGATGCGTCAGCGACGTTGGCCGCAGGCGGATCCACGTCGGCGGGGACGCCCGCAGGGCGCCACCGCCGACGCAGCGCCCCGCTCCGCCTCGCGTCCTTCTGGGAGAAGCACACGGTCGCGCGCGCAGGGGAGACCGCGCTCTCCCCGGAGCGCCCACCAACGATCATCCTCACCACCCACGCAGAGGAGGGGGCCCGTGGGGGAACCAGGGGTTCCCCCACGCTTTAACCGGAGAACACGATTGACGGTGGAGGGCGCGCACTTCAATCTCGGAAGCAGATGTCGAGCCCGACGAACGCTTCGAAGAAGTCGATCGCCTTCGCGTTCGTCGCGCGCATCCGTCCGCGCTAGTCGGCCTTCTCTCCGCCCAGCCGACTAGCCCACACGGCGGAGACCTTTCGAGCCCCACGACTCTGTGAGGAGCACCCGCGTTGAGCCGTCCCGAAAACCCACCCCGCACCACCGGCCTCTACGACGCGGCCTACGAGCACGACGCGTGCGGGATCGGGCTGGTGGCGCGGCTCGACGCGAGGGCATCCCACGAGACGATCCGGCGGGCGCTCGCAGCGCTCGTGAACCTCGAGCACCGCGGCGCCTCCGGGGCCGACGCGGACACGGGCGACGGCGCAGGGATCCTGCTCCAGGTCCCGGACGCGCTCTTCCGCTCCGAGCTCGGCGCCGCACTGCCGCCGTCGGGCGCCTACGGCGTGGGATCGCTCTTCCTGCCGACCGACGACGGGCGCCGGGCGGCGGTCGAGGCGATCGTGGAGCGGGTCGTCGCGGCGGAGGGACAGCGCGTCGTCGCCTGGCGTGACGTCCCGGTGGACGCGTCGGTTCCGGGGACGACCGCCGCCGCGGTGATACCGCGGATCCGCCAGGTCGTGATCGCCGCGGCGGACGGGCTCGAGGACGACAGGGACGCGTTCGAGCGCAGGCTGTACGTGATCCGTCGACTCGTGGAGAAGGAGGCCGGCCCGCAGCTCGTCGTGCCGAGCTTCTCCTCGCGAACGCTCGTCTACAAGGGGATGCTGACCGCGCCGCAGCTCGGCCGCTTCTACCCCGACCTGGTCGACGCGCGCGTCGAGACCGCGGTCGCGCTCGTCCACTCCCGCTACTCGACGAACACGTTCCCGAGCTGGGAGCTCGCCCACCCCTATCGGCTGATCGCCCACAACGGCGAGATCAACACGTTGCGCGGCAACGTCAACTGGATGCGGGCGCGCGAGTCGCAGCTCGCCTCGGAGCTCTTCGGCGACGACCTGCGCAAGGTGCTGCCGGTGATCCGCGAGGGCGGCTCCGACACGGCCACCTTCGACAACGTGCTCGAGCTGCTCGTGCTCGCCGGCCGCTCGCTGCCGCACGCGTTGACGATGATGGTGCCCGAGGCCTACGAGAGCCGCGACGACCTGCCCGGGGAGCTGCGCGGCTTCTACGACTTCCACCGCTGCCTGATCGAGCCGTGGGACGGCCCGGCCGCGATCGCCTTCTGCGACGGCCGCGTCGCCGGCGCCACGCTCGACCGGAACGGCCTTCGTCCCGGCCGCTGGTACGAGACCGCAGACGGCTGGGTGGTGCTCGCCTCGGAGGCGGGCGTACTTCCCGAGGAGCCGGCGAACGTCGTCCGCAAGGGGCGGCTGCAGCCCGGCAAGCTCTTCCTCGTCGACCTCGAGCAGCACCGCATCGTCGAAGACGGGGAGATCAAGTCGCAGCTCGCGGCGAGAAGACCCTACGCCGAGTGGGTGCGTACCGAGACCCTCCGTCTGAGCGAGCTCCCATTAGCGCCGCAACCACCGGCCCCACCGGCGGTTGCGCTCCGTACCCGACAGCTGCTCTTCGGCTATGCCCACGAGGACATGAAGGTGATCCTCGCGCCGCTCGCGGCGAACGCCCAGGAGCCCGTCGGCTCGATGGGGAACGACACGCCGCTCGCCGTGCTCTCGGGCCGCAAGCCGCTCCTCTACTCGTACTTCAAGCAGCTCTTCGCGCAGGTGACGAACCCGCCGATCGACGCGATCCGCGAGGCGATCGTGATGAGCGTCCAGGCGAGCGTCGGCTCGGAGCACAACCTGCTCGACGAGACGCGCGAGCACGCCCGTCAGCTCGTCATCGACAACCCGATCCTGCGCGGCCGCGAGCTCGAGCAGCTGCGGCACGTGCGAACCGACGTCTTCCGGTCGTGGACGATCGACACGACCTGGCCGTGCGAGGAGGGCGCCGACGGCCTCGAGCCGGCGCTCGCCCGGATCTGCGCGGAGGCCGATCTCGCGCTCGCCGCGGGCGCGAACATCCTCATCCTCTCCGACCGTGCCGCCGGCCTGGAACGGGTGCCCGTCCCCTCGCTGCTCGTGACGGCGGCCGTCCACAACCACCTCGTCCGCGAGGGAACGCGGCTGCAGGCGGGCATCGTCGTCGAGTCGGGCGAGCCGCGCAGCGTCCACTCGATCGCCGTCCTCGTCGGCTACGGCGCCGCCGCCGTCAACCCGTACCTGATGCTCGAGACGCTCGCGGAGCTGGTCGAGCTGGGCTGGCTGATAGCCCCGGCCGCCGGAGGCGGCCGAGACTCGCGGCCGGGCGGCGGCGGCTTTGCCGACGGCGCTGCCAGCCCGCGGATGACGGTCGAGCAGGCGCAGGCGCGGGCGGTGAAGGGGATCGCCAAGGGGCTGCTGAAGACGATGTCGAAGATGGGCATCTCCACGGTGCCCTCGTACTGCGGCGCCCAGATCTTCGAGGCGGTCGGCCTGGCTCCCGAGCTCGTCGAGCGTCACTTCACGGGCACCGCGTCGCGGATCGGCGGCGTCGGGCTGCGCGACCTCGCCGAGGGGGCGGTGGCGCGGCACGCGCGCGCGTTCCCGGGCACGGGGAGCGAGCTCCTGCCGATCGTCGGCCTGTACGCCTGGCGTCGCGACGGCGAGCATCACTTCTGGAACCCCGACACGATCTCCCGTCTCCAGCACGCCGTGCGCAGCGGCTCCGAGGAGACGTACGAGCAGTACTCGGAGGCGGCGAACGCCGAGGCCTCGCGGCAGGGCACGCTGCGCGGGCTGATGCGGCTCCGTTTCGCCGAGGACGGCGGGATCCCGCTCGAGCGGGTCGAGCCGGCGGCGGAGATCGTCAAGCGCTTCTCGACCGGCGCGATGTCGCTGGGCTCGATCTCGCGCGAGGCGCACGAGACGCTCGCGGTCGCGATGAACCGGATCGGCGGCCGCTCGAACACCGGCGAGGGCGGCGAGGATCCCGTGCGGTTCACGCCCGACCCGAACGGCGACTCGCGCCGCTCGGCGATCAAGCAGGTCGCCTCGGGCCGCTTCGGCGTCACCGCGCACTACCTCGCGAACGCCGACGAGCTCCAGATCAAGATGGCGCAGGGCGCGAAGCCGGGCGAGGGCGGCCAGCTCCCGGGCCACAAGGTCGACGGCTACATCGCCTCCGTTCGCCTGACGACGCCGGGCGTCGGCCTGATCTCGCCGCCGCCGCACCACGACATCTACTCGATCGAGGATCTCAAGCAGCTCATCTACGACCTCCGCTGCGGCAATCCGACGGCGCGGGTCTCGGTGAAGCTCGTCGCCGAGGTCGGCGTGGGCACGGTCGCCGCCGGCGTGGCCAAGGCCGGAGCCGACCACGTCCTCGTCTCCGGCCACGAGGGCGGCACGGGCGCGGCGCCGCTCTCCTCGATCCTGCACGCGGGCATCCCCTGGGAGATCGGGCTCGCCGAGACGCAGCAGACGCTGCTCCGCAACGACCTGCGCTCGCGGATCTGGGTGCAGACGGACGGCCAGCTGAAGACGGGACGCGACGTCGTGGTCGCAGCGCTTCTGGGCGCGGACGAGATGGGCTTCGCGACTGCGCCGCTGATCGCCTCGGGCTGCGTGATGATGCGCGCCTGTCACCTGAACACGTGCCCGGTCGGGATCGCGACGCAGGACCCAGAGCTGCGGAAGCGCTTCGCGGGGAAGCCGGAGCACGTCGTCAACTTCTTCTTCTTCATCGCCGAGGAGGTGCGGCGGATCATGGCCCGACTGGGCATCGCCCGCTTCGAGGAGCTGGTCGGGCGCGTCGACCTGCTCGACGCCGACGAGGCGCTCACGGAGTGGCGTGCCCGGGGCGTCGACCTCTCCGCGCTGCTGCACGAGCCCGACGTGCCGGCCTCCAGGCCGCGCCGCCGCACCGAGCCGCCGCCGCCGGCGCTCGACGACGCGCTCGACTGGCGGCTGATCGAGGCGGCCCGCCCGGCGCTCGAGGCGCGCGCACCCGTGGCAGGCGAGTTCCCGATCGCGAACACCAACCGCACCGTCGGAGGGCTCCTCTCGAACGCGGTGTCGGTCGCGCACGGAGCGGCGGGCCTGCCGGAGGGCACGATCCGCTTCACGCTGCTCGGCGCCGCCGGCCAGTCGTTCGGCGCCTGGCTCGCCCCGGGGGTCGAGCTGACGCTGGTCGGCGAGGCGAACGACTACGTCGGCAAGGGCCTCTCCGGCGGCGTGCTCGCCCTGCGCCCGCCGGACGGAGCGGGCTTCGTCCCCGAGGAGAACTCGATCGCCGGCAACACCGTCCTCTACGGCGCCACCTCGGGTCGCGCCTTCTTCCGCGGCCTCGCGGGAGAGCGCTTCGCCGTCCGCAACTCCGGCGCCGGCGCCGTCGTCGAGGGTGTCGGCGACCACGGCTGCGAGTACATGACCGGCGGGGTGGTGGTCGTCCTCGGGCCGACCGGCCGGAACTTCGCCGCCGGCATGAGCGGCGGCGTCGCCTACGTCCTCGACGAGGAGACGACGTTCTCGGCACGCTGCAACCACGAGCTCGTCGGCCTCGAGCCGGTCGCCGGCGAGGACGCCGAGACGCTGCGCGCGCTCGTCGCCGAGCACGAGCGGCGGACGGGCTCCACGGTCGCCGCACGCCTGCTCGCAGAGTGGGACGAAGCCGTGCAGCGCTTCGTGAAGGTGATGCCGCACGACTACCGGCGCGCGCTCGAGCTGGCCGCGGTCTCGACCGGCGGCGAGGGCTTCTACACGACGGAGTCGGAGGACGAGGAGGCGGCAGCGTGACCGGAGACGTGGCTCCTCTGGGCCCGTCGGGTGCCAGGCACCGAGACGTGGCTCTCGCGAACCTGTCTTGTCGGAAACGCCTGCGCAGAGCCGGTTCCCTCCCATCGGCGTGCCACTTCCGGACCCGTCCGGGTGCCTGGCACCCGACGTGGGCGCCGGGGACACGTCCCGCCCTCGCCGGAACGCGAGGCAGCGATGGGTGAGCTCGGCGCCTTCAAGCGGCTCGCGCGCGCCGAGACGCCGGAGCGAGCGCCGGCCGAGCGGGTCGGCGACCACCGCGAGTTCGTGCGGCTGCTGCCGCTCGTCGAGCTCCGGGAGCAGGGCGCGCGCTGCATGGAGTGCGGCGTCCCCTTCTGCCACAGCGGCTGCCCGCTCGGGAACCTGATCCCCGACTGGAACGACCTCGTCTACCGCGACCGCTTCCAGGAGGCGATCGTCGCGCTGCACCGCACCAACAACTTCCCCGAGTTCACCGGTCGCCTCTGCCCCGCTCCCTGCGAGGCGGCGTGCGTGCTCGAGATCGACGAGGGGAACGCCGTCTCGATCAAGCAGATCGAGCTCGCGATCGTCTCGCGCGCCTGGGAGGAGGGCTGGATCGAGCCCGAGCGCGCGCCGGCCCGCACCGGTCGCAACGTCGCAGTCGTCGGCTCGGGGCCGGCGGGGCTCGCCTGCGCCCAGCAGCTCGCCCGCGCCGGGCACGACGTGACGCTCTTCGAGCGCGACGAGGCCGCGGGAGGGCTGCTCCGCTTCGGCGTCCCCGACTTCAAGATCGAGAAGCGGTTCGTCGAGCGGCGCGTCGCGCAGCTCCAGGCGGAGGGCGTCGTGCTCCAGCTCGAGACGGAGATCGAGGAGCGGGAGCAGCTCGAGGGGTTCGACGCCGTCGTGCTGACGATCGGCTCCCGTGTCCCGCGCGACCTGCCGGTGCCCGGACGCGAGCTCGACGGCGTCCACTTCGCGATGGAGTACCTCTACGGGCGCAACCGCAGCGTCGCCGGAACGGCCGAGCCCGAGATCACCGCCACCGGCAAGCACGTCGTGGTGATCGGCGGCGGCGACACCGGCGCCGACTGCGTCGCGAGCGCCCATCGCGAGGGTGCCGCGTCGGTGACCCAGATCGAGCTGCTCGGCGAGCCGCCGGCGCAGCGCCCCGACGACGTGACCCCCTGGCCCCTCTGGCCGGCGAAGCTGCGCACCTCCTACGCGCTCAGGGAGGGCGGTGAACGGAGCTTCGCGATCTCGACGACGGGTCTGTCGGGCACCGGGCACGTGGAGCGGATCCACTGGGTGGAAAACAGCGGCTCGCCGCCGTTCGACGTGGTCCCCGGCACGGAGGAGACGCACCCTGCGGGACTCGTGCTCCTGGCGATGGGCTTCCTCGGCCCGGAGCCTCCCCTGCTCGACGAGCTGGGGCTCGAGCGCGACGGCCGGGGCAACATCGCGACCGAGAGCTTCGAGACCTCCGTCCCGGGCGTGTTCGCGGCCGGCGACGCACGCCGGGGACAGTCGCTCGTCGTGTGGGCGATCGACGAGGGCAGGCGCTGCGCCGCCGCCGTCGACGCATGGCTGCAGCAAGAGTCGGAGGCAGAAGGTGCGGCGGCCGCCGACGGCCGGGCGCCGGTCCGGCGTTTCGGGCGGCCCGCCGGCCACCCCCGGCACGCCTGACTGCGGAGCAGCACGGGACACCCGGCCGGGAAGTCGCCTCCGCCCTTCCCGCCGAAGTCACGATGCCTTGCCGCCCGCCTTCCCGTCGTGTGCGTGGGCGTCGGCGGCAGCAGCCGCATGGCTGGATTGCGCCGCCGGTTCCTCCGGCTCCGAGCCGGCTTCGGGATCGACGGGAGACGCCGCGACCGGCGCCCCGCCGGACAGGACGGAGGACGCCGGCTGCCGAGAAGCGGCAGCCGGGATCCCGTCGGCGTCCCTGTCGTGACCGGGCGGCAGACTCGTCCCGTTGCCGGGAGGTGCGGCACATCCGCATGCCGGGTCGCGTGGCGTGCCGTCCGGAGCGCCCGCGGCGTCCCGGTCGTGACCGGGCGGACTCGCCTGCCGACCGGGAGGCACGGGTAGCGCGCCGAGCCGCCCGAGCCGCCCGGGCGCAGGCCTGGCGGAGCGAGCGACAGCACGGGGCGCCCTGTTGGAGCCGGGCGCGACCCGGGGCCGGGCCGGGGCGTCCTCGGCGGCTGCCTGTGACGACGCGGCAGTGCCGTCGACGGCGGAAACCGGGCTCGGAGCCCGAGAGCTCGCGCCGACCCCGGGCGGCGGGTCTGCCGGACGCTCTGCCGCGGACCCGGACGGATCCGCTGAGGTCGGAACGAGGCTGCCCGGAGCCGCGTCCGGGGCCGGCGGCGGCGCCGGAGCACTTCGCGCGACCGCACCGGTGCTCGAACCGTGGCGCGGCGCCGAATCCCCCGAGAGCGCCGGTCCGGGTCGCCGACCGAGCGAGGCCGGCGATGCGATGCGGTAAGACGCCGGCGACACCACGACCCTGGCCGTCTCTGCCGTGAGGACACCGCCCGGAACGACCGGGTGCGCCGTGGCGGCGACGATCGCGATCGAGGCCGCTCCGACCACGGCCTTCGCACCGATGCCACCGCCGCCCACGAGGAGCTTCAGCGCCTGACCGGGGATCCAGAACCCGAGAGAACGGCCCTTTCGCGTCAGCCGGTTGCGAGTCTCGAGACGCCGGACAAGGCCGCGCCGAGCCCGGAAGATCAACGCTTCGACTGCCGTGGGCGAGATCGCCAGCTCGCTCGCCACCTCGCGGTAGGAGAGGCCGCGCCAGTCGCGGAGGACGATCGCCCTTCGCTGCGACTCCGGCATCGTTGCGAGCGCCTCGCGCAGGCCGGCGAGCTCGGGAGCGCTCTCGTGCGGAGACGCGACGGGCCAGTCGACGAGCCTGTCGACGTCGACCGAGTACTCGACGAGCGCTCGCCGGGCGATCGCGCGGCGTCGCTGCAGGACGACGTTCTCTGCGATCTTGAACAGCCACGCCCCCTCGGCGCGCACCTCGAGCTCCTCCGCCAGGCAGCGGTAGGCGGTGAGGAACACGACCTGCGTCGCGTCCTCGGCTTCCTCCCGCGAGCGAAGGCGCCGCCGGCAGTAGCGCTCGATCGCCTTCCCGTAGCGCCCGTAGAGCGTCTCGACCCTCTCGCCGGCCGGCCCTCGAGGTCCGAATGCGGTCTGCGGCGCGTCTTCCTGACTCACGCTTTCCTTTCGTCCCGTGCGCGCAGCCCGTGCCGCTCCGGGTGTCTTGGTCGACTTCCGCTAGGCGCCCACCGGTTCCGGGGCCTGCCCGAAGACTCGTCACCTCGACTCTATGTCGGCCACGCCGGTCGGAACTCGACCCACGGCTGGACCCGACTACCCCGACTGCCGGAGCGCCTCGAGCAGCCCCATCAGCTCGGAGCGCGAGCGAACGCCGAGCTTCTCGTAGAGGCCGCCGACGTGCCGCCGCACGGTGACGTCGGCGATCCCGAGCAACTGGGCGATCTCGCTCGTGGACATCCGCTGCCGGAGCGCCTCCAACACCTCCCACTCGCGAGGAGTCAGCTCCACGCGCCGCCCGCCCCGCACCTCCAGGTAACGGCGTCCTCCGTGACCGCGCATCTCCTCGATCAGTCTCCGCACGAGCCGCCTGGGCACCACCGGCTCGCCGTCCATGAGCCCCTGAACGAGGTACGGGAGACGTAACGGATCGATCTCCTCAGACACGTAGCCGACGACGCCCGACCGCACTGCGACGATGAAGTCGTCCTCGTCGACGCAACGGGCCATCACCACGACCCGCGCCTCCGGGACCTTCGCGGCGATCTCCGACGCCGCCCTGATGCCGAGGCTCGCCGGCTCGAAGTCGACCATGCACACGTCCGGTTGATCGCGCAGAGCAGCCTGCAGCGCCCCCGCTGCGTCGTCTGCTTCCGACACCTCGACCGTCTCGCCGAGCGCCAGCCGGACGCCCGCTCGGGTCGCGGCGTGCTCGGCTGCGATGAGCACCCGCGGCTTCGCGTGCGCCCGAGCGGCGGTCGCACTCACCTCATCTGCCCCTCGCAACAGCGGACCGGGGAACTACCATGAGCAATGGACGGATCCAAGCATCGGGAGGTCATGTCGGGTGCGGGTTCTCATTGCAGACGACCATAAACTGATCGTTGAAGGAATCAAGAGCGCGCTCGAGGAGTCGAGCGACTTCGAGGTGGTCGCCGAAGCGACGTCCGGCTCGCAGGTACTGCCGCTCGTCGGACGGACGAACCCCGACCTCGTCCTGCTCGACCTGCGGATGCCGGGCGCGGACGGTCTGACCTGCCTGACGCAGATCCGCAAGCGCTATCCGAAGATCAAGGTCGTCGTGCTCTCGGTCTCGAGCGACGAGAACGTGATCCAGACCGCGCTGAAGCGCGGCGCCAGCGCGTACATCGTCAAGAGCATCAACCCGATCGACCTGCCCTCCGCGCTCCGCCAGGCGGTCGAGGGCAACGTGTACAGCGCAATCGGGCTGCCCGAGCCCGGCGACAACCCGGCGCGGGCGGCCGGACTCACCGAGCGAGAGACGGCGATCCTCGCGGCGCTGGCGCGAGGGCTCTCGAACGAGGCGATCGGCAAGGAGCTCTGGGTCGCCGAGCAGACCGTCAAGTTCCACCTGACGAACATCTACCGCAAGCTCGGCGTGTCGAACCGCACCGAGGCCGCGAGGCTCGCGTACCAGCACGGCCTGGTCGAGAGTCCAATCTCGGATCACTGACTCGACGGGCGACGGTGCAGTCTCTGCCGCCCGGACGGCGGCGCGAGGCGCCGATGCTCCCCACGCCGGAGCGCGTCGGCCTCTCATCCCGCGGCCTGGCGGTGTGAAGACGCCGGTCGTGCCGACCCGTGGCTTCCAGCAGGCTCTTGCTCGCGAGCGGGACGACCGCGACGATCCCCGCCTTCTGCGGGTGGACCCGCACCTTCACCATGCCGTTCTTGATCGAAGACTTGGTGAAGACGACGCTCTCGTGGTCTCCGGCGTACCGGACGACCCACGCGTGCTGTTTCCTCGAGAGGGTACGTAGCCCGATGACGACCTCGAGCACCTTGCCTGTGGAGTCTGCCGACGACGCGAGCCGCTTGCCCATGATCTTGACCCGGACGCCTGACCGTGCCGGGCGACGATCAAGGTCAGGACCGTGCGCCGACCGGCGCGCAGTTGCTTCGGCGCCACGTCGACCACCGTGCAGGATGTGATCTTCGGCGGCGTGACTTTCGGAGGCGCGAACACCGCCGTTGACGTCGTCCGTCGCTGTCGCGCTGTTATCTGCCGGATTCGTCTCGGACTCGTCACCGACGACCATCGCCGTGTTCGTGAGCTTTCCGGTAACCCGCGCGGTGGTGACGAGCGTGATCGTCCCGGACGTGCCGGCGGGCATGCTCCCGAGGTCGCAGTCGACGACGAGTCCGCCGGTGCACGTCCCCTGCGACGTAGACGCCGCGACGAAGCTGGTGCCCGCCGGCAACGGGTCGCCGACCGTGACGCCCGTCGCGTCGTTCGGGCCGTTGTTGGTCACGACCATCGTCCACGTGATGTCGTCGGAGAGCGCCACCGGGATCGGCGTAGCGCTCTTGGTGATCGCCAGGTCGATGTTCGGCGCGGACAAGGCCGGTGACGGTGCAGGAGCCACGCTCGTGCGCGTGAGAGTGCCGAACGCGCGCGTGACGCCAACCGTGAGGGCGAAAGCGGCTGCAGTCGCGACCGCCACCAGGGCGACCGCCGTCCTGTGCGATCGTCTCCCTCGGCCGTCCCGCTCGAGCTGCCCTCGATCCAATCTGGTCACCTCACCGTTCGCATCGGCGGACCACGCGGCGGCCGCCCATCTCGTTGTCTCTCCTGTCTCCACATAGAAGAGCGGAGCCGGCAATTCATCTGCCTTAGAGCTAGCCCCGACTAGCCTTTGGAACGACCCCGCGCTGCAGGCGGATTGCGCGCTGGAGGCCGACCGGAGCGCGTGCCTGCGGCGGAGAGCGCTTCCCTCGTTCGAGGGAGGCCACCCGTTCGCGACCCGCCGATCAATGGGTGAAGGCGATGCGCCTCCCGCTCACCCACAAGCTCCGGCTCGCCCTTACGGTCGGTCTCGCGGCGGCCGGACTCGGAGCTGGCGTGGGCAACGCCTCGGCCTGTGGCTCGAACGGCTATTCGTACGCGGGGCTCGCCGCGCCTTCCCGCGCGTTCGGGATCTCGGCCGTCGTGACCCCCCTCACCGGCTTCAACGTGCTCGCCGGCCACGTCGCCGGCTGGGTCGGCGTCGGCGGCCCGGGCCTAGGCCCGAACGGGACCGACGAGTGGCTTCAGATCGGGTTCAGCGGCTTCCCGGGGTCAACCGGCAACGACGTGTATTACGAGCTCACGCTCCCGAACAGGCAGCCGACCTACCATGAGCTTGCGACGGGCGTGCCATCCGGGAAGGCGGCACACGTCGCTGTGCTGGAGATGAGGGAACGTCCCGACTTCTGGCGCGTCTGGCTGAACCACAAGCCGGTGTCGCAGCCGATATACATGCCCGCCAGTCACGGCCGCTGGGCACCGATCGTAACGGCCGAGAGCTGGGACGGCCGGAACGGCGGCGGCGCATGCAACGGCTTTCTCTACAGCTTCGACCAGGTGTCGGTCGCAACCGCGCCGGGCGGCGGCTGGCAAGCGCTCGTCGACGCGGCCTCGATCACGAACCCGACCACGCGCATCCAGCAGTTCGGACTCGGCTCGTTCCTCGGGGCCCAGGGCGAAGCCGCGCTCCGCACCCTCGCCTCGCTCGCCCGTTAGGCGCCGTGGGAGCCCCTGGCGAGGCGGGTCAGCTGCTTCACGGCGCGACCGCGTAGACGGACGGCGTCTCCGGCTCCTTGTCCTGCGTCCAGCGAGGCAGCGTCGCCCGGATGCGCGTCCCGTCGCCCGGGCCGGCTTCGGATCTCGATGTCGCCGCCGAGCAGGCGGACGCGCTCGGTGACGCCGGAGAGCCCGAGCCGGCCCTTGCTGCTTCGCGCGTTCCGGATCGAAGCCGCAGCCGTCGTCCGAGACGAGACCGAGACGTAGCCGCTCGTCGCCCGCAGGCGGACGTCGACGTGGGTCGACCTCGCTGTGCTTGCGCGTGTTGGCAAGCGCCTCCTGGACGACGCGGAAGAGGACGATCTGCTGCGAGGTCGTCAGCGTGGAGACATCGCCGCCCGCCGCGAAGGAGGCCGCGGATCGTGCCACTCGGCGGTCGAAGACCTCCACCTCGTGGCTGGAGCGTCTGCTCGAGCGGCTGTTCGAGCGCGGCTCGTCGCGCGCATCCCGTGCGCGATGTCGCGCAGGCTGCGGTCGAGCGACGCGAGCCTCGCCTCGAGGTCGTCGAAACGCCCGGCGACTTGGTCGCGGTCGTCGCTCCTCGACGCGCGAGACGAGCTGCCGACGGGCGAGGCGAAGATCCTCGGCGAAGGCGACGATCTCCTGCAGTGGGCCCGTCGTGAAGGTCGCAACCCAGACGCGTGCCCCAGCGCTCTGCAGCGGAGACGAGGGAGCGTTCGCGGATCGACGTTTCGCTCGAACAGCATCTCCCGCTCGAAGGCCGGGGACAGCGCCGCCGCGGCCTCGCCGAGGTACACGAGCAGCCGGCCGGTCGCCCCGGGCGCGCTCGGCCGACGAGCGCCGCGAAAGGCTCGTCCCAGCGCTCGACCGGGACGGCCCGGACGTGGGAGGCGCACGTGACTCTGCCGGCTCGCCCGTTCTCGAGCAGCTGCGCGTGCGGCGTCACGCAGCCGTCGGGTGGTCGCCGTCTGGCCGGCGGCGGCGAGACAACCGAGCGGCCGGCGCGGAGATCCCCCACAGCGAGACGCCGTCGGCCGGGCCGAACTCGACGAGCAGGTCGAGCACGTACGCGATCGCGGACTCCGGCGGCAGCTGCGCCACATCCGGCGCGCCGACGGCGCGCAGGAAGACGAGCAGGTTGGCTGCGCCGCGCGAGACGCCGATGGTCGCGGCCGCATCCGAAACGAGTCGCCGCGCGTCTGCCGCGCCGACGCCCCCGCTTGCCGGAGCGCGATCACCGACGAGGCGAGGAATTCGAGTGCTGCGGCTCGGCGTGACTCCTCGCCGCCGCCGCCGGCGCGCGCGAGCGCGAGCGCGCGGCGCTCGGCGGCCTTCTGGATCTCGTGCGCGAGGCTGGCCCAGGCAGATGAGGTCGGCTTTCCGCCGCTGCGTCCCGTGCGCGATCGCGGCCGCACGGCCGGCAAGCTCGGACCACGCCTCGTCCGGCGCGGAGCCTCCGACGGACAGCATGCTTGCGATCCGATCGCCATAGCGATCGACCCCTCCAGAGACGGCGGTGCTGCGCCGGGAGAGTGTGGCCACGTTCCGCCCGGTGAACAATGGGTCTTTTGGGCCCAGTGACGTTCAGTTGATTGAACGAAGCCGGACGTCCGGAGCGTCCGCAGGGAGCTCATGAGCCTCTCCCCGGGCAGCGGCTCGAGCGTCAGCGTGGTTCCCTCGCGAAGCCCGCAGCGAGCAGCCGTCCCGGCCGGCAGCTCGAGCGCGGCGCGGCCTTGCGCGCGCCGGCGATGCGCCAGGGCTGCAATCCGTGCACGACCTTGACGACGGTCTTCGAGCGGTCGAGGAAGACGACGTCGATCGCGAAGCGCATGAAGAACATGTGCACGGACGCCTCGCCGGATGATCAGCATCCCCCCGCCCGGCGCGAGCCAGTCGCGGCCGATAAGACCGCGCATACGCGCCAGCAGCCGGTCGGCGATCTCGCAGCGCTCGCAGAGGACGGTGCCGTCGATGTGAGGATCCGCGAGACTGGAAGTGCCCGCCGCGGCGCGGCGCCGGCAGCCCCGTGTGCCAGGCCGATCGTGATCCGCGTCCGCTCCCATGCGTGCCCAGCAGTCGCCACACAGACCCCGAGAGACCAGCGTCGAAGGGTCGGGGCTGCTTCGAACCTACGGCGAGGTGCTCTGACGCCCACCCGGCTTGCGAGCCGGCCATCGGCCTATGCACCGGGTGAGCGCGATCGCTCCGGCGACCGACAGTCCGACGAGATCATCGTCGTATCCGAGCGCCCGGCCTTGGACCGGCCGCTGCCGGGAGCACCGGCTCCAGGGCCAGCTCGATCAGTTCGTGGCGCGCGAGCATCCGCCCCTTCTTGCCGTCCACGGCAACCGCCAGGCCCGGATCGCCGCCGAGGGCCGCGCCGTCGCCGGCGAGGCGGCGGCCTTCCAGCGAGACGCGAAACAGGGGCAGGCGATCGGGCGGATCGTGATCCCCCGGATCGGGCTGAACATGATCCTCGTGGACGGGGCCGACGAGTCGTCGCCGACCCGCGGTCCGGGACTCTACCGCCGGACGTCGATGCCGGTCCGGAACCGGCTCGTCTACGTCGCGGGGGCGATCGGACGACCTACCTTCGCGCCCTTCTCCCACATCGACGAGATCGCTCCGGGTGACGTGATCCGACTCCAGATGCCGTACGCGACGTTCGTCTACCAGGCCCACGACCACCAGATCGTGCCCGCGACCGATCTCGCCATGCTCGACCCGGTCGATCACGAGCTGCTCCGCCTGCAGGCATGTCACCCGCGCTTCTTCACCACCGACCGCCACATCGTCGATGCCGACCTCGTCCGGGTGCAGCCGCGTGGTCTCCCGTCGTGGCAGGTGGCGATGCCCGCGACGACGAGAAACGCCCCCTGAGCGAGACCGGCGGGGCGCGCCGACGAGATCGAGCGGCGCACCGAGAGCCTGCACGGGCGGCCACCGGAGCCGTCCCGACTGTGGGCTTTACTTCCTGCATGACGTCGCGCGAGCGTATCGTCCGACTCGCCGCGACCGCGGCGGAGCTCGCGACCGCGAAGCGCGTCCGCCGGATCGCACAGCTGCTGCTAGCTGCGGCACTCGTGTTCGCCGATCGTGCGGCTCCGCTCGATCTGGAACGACAACCACGTCGAGCTCGCCCGCGTCGACTGGCTCGCGCTCGCGGGTGCGTTCGCCGTCTCCGTAATCGGGGTGGGAGCCGGCGCGTTCGTCTGGCTCTCGATCCTGCGTCGCCTGGGTGTCGAGACGCAACGCCGCTGGGCGGGCGTCTTCTTCCAGGCGCAGCTCGGCAAGTACATCCCCGGAACCGTCTGGCAGTACGCGGGCCGGGCGACGATTGCTCGTGCGCAGGGGATCCCGGTGCGCGCGGTCGGTGTCTCGCTGCCGGTCGAGCTCGTCTCCCTCGCGCTCGCCGCCGCGACCATGTCGCCGCTCCTGCTCGGCTGGTGGGGCACTCTCATCGTGGTCGCCGTTGCGCTCGCGGTCGGTGCGGCCGAGCGCCGCTTCGCCTGCGCGCGCGGCGGCCACCGTCGCGGCCGGCGCGCGCGCCTGGCTGTACTACCTGTGCATCTGGCCGCTGGTCGGGGTCGGCTTTTGGCTCACGGCGCGTGCGTTCGTCAGCGTCCCCGCACACGACATGCCGGTGTACGCCGGCGCATACGGCGTCGCGTGGCTGGTCGGTTTCGTCGCCGTCTACGCACCGGGAGGGCTCGGTGTGCGGGAGGCCGTTCTCGTCGCATTGCTCGCCGGCCGGCTCGGAACGGCGGACGCGCTCGTGATCGCGGCCGCGTCGCGTCTCCTGCTCACGCTCGTCGACCTCGTGCTCGCGGGAGCGGGCTTCGCGTCGACTCGCCGGACGCCGCCCCTGCTTACGCCAACACCACAGACGGCACCCGAGCCGCATCCGCGCGAGTAGCCGTAGAACGCTTCCCGCCTTCGCAGAGGGCGGATCCGCAGGTCCCGCAGACGCGTGCCCCGACCAGGACGCCGAGCACTTCGACAGAGTAGCGTCGGGTCGCGACTCGACCCGACTGCTACTCCCGTCGCGCGATCGCCAAGTCGATCACCTTGCGCCAGCGGACTGCCGAGCACGGCTTCGCTCGCCTCCCGCTCGAAGGTTGCCCGCCCCTCGCGGCTCAGCTGCTCCGCCAGCTCCGGCGTGTCCCGAATGCGGCGGACGGCGTCGGCGATCGACTCGGGCACCGCTCGACGAGGAGCGCATCGTGGCCATCGGTGAGCACCTCGCGTGCCGCCTCCGTGTCGGCGGTAACAAGCGGCGTGCCGACGGCGAGCGCCTGGAAGGCCTTGTTCGGGATCACCCGCCGCGCCTTGCCGCTCGAGCCGAAGACGCCGAGGGCGCAACCCGCCGTCGCGTACTCCTGCGGGCAGCCGCTCGTACTCGACCCAGGGCACGTGCTCGACGTTCGACGGCCGGTCGTGGAGGAGCCGGTCGAGCTGCCCGCTGCCGATCACCCGGAACCGGACATCCGGGAGCAGACGTGCCGCCTCGAGGATCACATCGAGACCGTGGAGCGGGATCAGCTTCCCGACGAACAGCGCGTGGAACTCCTCGCTGCGACGCCAGGCGGCACCTGAACAGACGCTCCTCGGCACCGACGAAGCAGACCTCCGGCTCGTCGATCCCGGCGACTCGGCCATGAACCTGGCGTTCGCGCGTGTGTCGGCCACGACGACATCGGCTCCACGAAACGACCGAACATCGAGCTCTCGGAGGGCCCGGGCCGGCAGCGAGCCCGGGCGAAACCGGGCGCGGTCGTCGACCAGCGAGTCGTACAACGAGACCATCGGGTTGAAGACGACCGGGCGCCGGCGAAGGCGCGCGACCGGCAGGTCGAAGTGGCCCGGATAGCCGACGATCAGCGCATCGGTGTCGTGTGCGAGCCGCGCGACGCTCAGCCTGGCCTCGGCAGCGAGTAGGCGGGGTAGCACGGTGGGGCCAAGCGCGAACTTGTGCTCGTCCTTCCAAGCCTCGACGTGGACGAGGTCGACGTCGACCCCGGCCGAGCGAAGGGCCGAGATGGTCTGCTCGTTGCGAGGATGACCTCGCTCCCAGGTACCGAAGTAGGTGACGCGCATGCTTGGCGTAGATCACGCACGACGATACGGGACGAGCCGGAGACCTGCCTTGACCACAGGGCACGTCGACGGCGGCCGGCACATGTGGGGCACGCAGCCCGATTTCGTCGGGCCGAGGCACGAGCTTCGAGAGAGAAGCTCCTGCTGGACCATCTCCTCGCGGCCCATCCCGGTCGCGTCGTTCTGAACGTGGGTGCCGGCCAGGGGACGTTCACGAATCTGCTCGCCCGACGCGGCTTCGAGGTGACGAGCACCGATGTGTCCCCCGCCGCGGTGGACGTGCTTCGCCGCCGGGTCGGCGGAGCGGTCGAGGCAGCCGACGCGACGGACCTGCCCTTTGCCGACGCGTCCGTCGACGCCGTCGTTCTCGGGGAGGTGCTCGAGCACATCGAGGACGACGGTGCGGCCCTGCGCGAGGCGGCGCGCGTCCTCAGGCCGAACGGGGTGCTGGCGCTGAGCGTGCCGCGGAACCCCGCGTGGTTCTCGGCCAGCGACCGCTGGGCCGGACACGTGCGCCGCTACACGAAGGAGCGGCTGCTCCAGGTCGTCGAGGGCGCAGGGTTCCGTGTCGTTCGGTGCGCGCCGTGGGGCTTCCCGATCTCCGCGCTCTACCACCGGACAGTCTATGAGTGGATGCTCCGGCGCTCGGACGACTCGTTCTCGGCGGACTCGACGAAGCCGAAGGTCGCGCTCCGTCTGCTCTCGTTGCTCCTCCGCATCGACCGACGGTTCGTGGGCGTCGAGCGAGGCGCGCTTGGCTACGTCCTCGTCGCGAGGAGCGGAGGATGAGCGCCGACTCGGGGAACGAATCTGCCGTCGCAAATGTCTGCGCGCTCACGAGCCGGCCTCCTCGGAGACGGGCTGGAGGGTGAGCTTGTCCCCCTGCCGCAGCCCGAGCCGAGCGGCCGTCCCGGCGGGCAGCTCGAGCGCGGCAGCGGCCTTGCGCGCACCGGCGATGCGCCAGGGCCGCAGGTCGTGCACGATCTTCACGACCGTTCGCGAGCGGTCGATGAAGACGACGTCGATCGGAAACCGCATGAAGAACATGTGCACCGATGCCTCGCCGGAGATCAGCATCCCCCCGCCCGGCGCGAGCCCGTCGCGGCCGAGAAGACCGCGCATACGCGCCAGCATCCGGTCGGCGATCTCGCAGCGCTCGCAGAGAACCGTGCCGTCCTCGGTGAGTACGCGCGAGACGGGGAGCGCTCGGCCGCGGGCGGTCGCATGCCCGGGACCGTCGTGATCCAAGCCTGCGGCCATCGCCTCCAGCGTCACCTCAGAGCGTATCGGCGCCCACCGTCGAAGGGGCTGGACGCCTCCGAACCAACGGCGGGGTCGCTGCGCGGCCGGTTGGGCTTCGCTTCGAGCATGGCCTCTCGCGAGCGTCTCCTCCGCTTCGCCTGCGGCCGCGAATCGTCTGGCCAGGCACACCCAATCGGACGACCGAGCGACGCCTCTGTCGCAGTTGACCATACTGAGACGGTGGTGGCAAGAAGGCTTTCCGATGCCCGTGGGCTCGAGTCCCGCGATCTCGACGCGATCCGAGAGCGGGCGAGAGCATGGCTACGAGCACCGACGCTGCCCGCGGCGCTGCGCGCACACACCGTGCTCGCAGGACTGCTCGCCACCGCGACCGTCTCAATCGCGCTACGGAGTGTTCTCGCCGCCCAGGTCCACGGCCCGTTCGTCTTCATGGACGAGCTCGGCTACGAGCGGGTCGCCCAGAGCCTGGCCCGCACCGGACACCTGGCGCTCTTCAGCAAGAGTGGACTGTCATACTCACCCCTCTACCCGATCGTCCTGGCGCCCGTCTACGCACTTGCGTCGTCCGCGCAGGCCGCATACGAGTGGGCAAAGGTCGAGAACGCCGTCCTCATGTCGCTCTCGGTCTTCCCTGTCTACGGGATCGCGCGGTTCGTGCTCTCGCGCCTCCGCTCGATGGGCGTCGCAGCGCTCTCCCTCGCCGCGCCGTTGATGTTCTACACGAGCCTCGAGATGAGCGAGAGTCTCGCCTACCCCGTCTTCCTCGTCGCGATCTGGGCGATGCTCCGGGCCGTCAGCAGGCCGAGCGCGGGGAACGACGCGCTGCTGCTCGGGTCGATCGTGACCGCGGGCGCGGCCCGGGTGCAGCTTGTCGTCCTCCTCCCGGCAGCACTGACCGCCGTGCTGCTCCTGGCCGTCCTACGACCAGAGCCGGGCGAGCACAAGGTCCGCTCGATCTCCGTCGCGGTCGGGCGGCACCGGCTGCTCACCGGCGCGATCGGCGTGATTACGACAGCGGCCGTCGCCTGGACGCTCGTCAACGGGGGCAGGCTGCCGCTCGCAGGAAGGTACTCCGACCGCACCGGCTGGGTGAACCCGCTTCGCGTGGCGCAGATCGCGTGGCACCATCTCGCGGAGCTCGACCTCGCGATGGGTGTCGTGCCCTTTGCCGGAGCTCTCCTCGGAGCCTACGCGCTCGTGCACTTCGGCTTCCCGCGGCGCGCGCTCGTCTTCGGGACCGTCGCCCTCTCGACGACGCTGTGGATGGTCCTGGTGACCGCAGTGGCGGCGGCGGAGTTCGACGCCGGAGGCGGTGGGCGCGGCAGCGACCTGCCGAGAATCCACGAGCGCTACCTGATCTACGTCGCTCCGCTCTTCCTCGTGGCGATGGTTGCCGCCCTTCGCGCGGCGCGACCGAGGATTCGGGCGTGGGAACACCTCCTCGTTGCCGCCGCGGTTGCACTCCTTCCCGCCACGATCCCGTTCTCCAGCGTGATCAACCGCACCATCATCGCGGACTCGTTCGGGCTGGAGGGCTTCGGCAGGCGTTCGGGTGGGGACATCGTCTCGATTCCGCACCCCGTCCCGGTCGCGCTCGTCGTCGGCGGGATCTTCGCACTCGCCTATCTCTACGCCCTGGTTCGACCACGCCCGTCGTTCGCGGTGGTCATGACCGTAGTCGCGTTCCTCATGCTGTCGGCCCTCGTCCGCGGGGCGCTGGTGACGTACACGGAGACGACGCCGGCCGCCGCGGATCGGCTTGCCCACGTCCCGTGGGTCGACCGCGCGGTCGGAGGAAGTCGCGACGTCGTGGTCGTCGGGGGGAAGGGCGCGCGCGTCGCCGCGCTCGCGAACACCGCCTTCCAGAACCTCTCGATCTCACGCCTGTACTACACGTGCAAGCGAGTCTTCGGAGCGGACTTCGGCGAGCAGAGGGTAGCGCCCGACTCGAACGGGAGGCTCAGCGTAACCTCCGGTCCAGTCAACGCCCGCTATGCCGTCGTGCCGGAGGCCCTCGGCGTCAGCGGACGCGTGCTCGCCCGCGAGCAGTGGGGTCACCTCGTCCTCATCGCCCCGCAGGGCGGCGTGCTGAGGATCCCGCCGAACCACCGCGGCGCAGCTGCCTGCCGCAACTGAGCCCCGGCCGTGATCGAGCCGCTCGCCGGCAGGGTCTGTGTGACGAGCCGATCCGTGAGCCGCAACCGAATGGTCGTCCACCGGTATCGCCATCCTGGTTCAGATGATTCGTGAGGCGGCCCCTTCTCGGGGCGAGGCTGAGAGCGCTGTGACGAGAAGCAGGAGGGGTATCCGCGGTCGTCGATTCCCAGTTCGCTCGCGCAGGGAAGCGGCAGCGGTCGGCTGAGCCATGGCTGCCGCTGCGTTCGCTCTCGGCTCGACGCTCGTCGCCACGGCAGCGGCGTTGCTCGCTGCGAGCCTCCGGCAGCGGTCCGTGGCCGCATTCCTGCTCGCCGCGTATCTGCTCGCGGTCGCCGAGCTCGTCGGCCTGGCCGAGCTCCTCTCTCTGTTCCACGCCGTCACGCGACACGGTTACCTCGGCGGCGTCGCTGTCGTGGCCGCGATCGCCGGGGCCCTCTGGTGGGGGCGTGGCCGACCACGACCTCCAGCGGTCCCGCTGAGCCGGGTTCGAGAGCTCCGGTCGCATCCGCTCCTGCTCGCCCTGGGGGCAGTCGTCACCCTCGGGCTCGTCTACGAGCTCGTCGTCGGGGTGACCACGCCTCCGAACAACTGGGACTCGCTGTGGCACCACCTCGTCCGCGTCGCGGCGTGGCGCCAGTATCACGCCGTCGAGACTATACCGAATGCGAACGCCGGCCTCGGGATAAACGGGGACGCCCCCGACGCGGAGCTCCAGATCCTCTTCGGCATGGTGCTGCTCGGCCGGGACACGTTCGCGACGATCCCGCAATTCCTCGCCGAGTGTTCATTGCTCGTTTCCGTCTTCGGGATAGCGCGGCGCGTCGGCTTCCCCGGCGAAGCATCGGCGTTCACAGCCCTGCTCACCGCCACTCTCTCGGAGGTCGCGCTCCAGGCCGTGACGACACAGAACGATCTCGTCGTGGCTGGGGTCGTCGCCCCAGCAGTGTTCTTCGTTCTCGGCAGAAGCCGCCTCGACATGGGCCTGGCGGGACTTGCCGTCGGTCTCGCGCTCGGGACGAAGCTCACGGCGTTGCTTGCCGTCCCCGCGATCGCGCTCGTTGCGTTGGCCGCCGGCGGCGTTCGACGCGTGATTGCCGTGGGCGCCTCGTCAGCCGTCGGCTTCGCTGCATTCGGGGCGTTCATCTACATCGGCCAGAGCGGCAACGTGAACACGGTCACCGGCGTGTCGACCGGCGAAGGCTCGATACGGGCTCAGCTGTCGCTGACCAACGTCGTCGCCACGACGGCGCGCGTCGTGTATCGCTTCGTCGACTTCTCCGGGTTCCAGCACGTCTTCCACAGCGCGGTGGGCTTGACGGTCCTGTTGTTCGCCCTACCGTTGACGGGAATCGCGCTCTCGCGCTCCTGGGCCCCGTCGATCCTCCTCGCGATGTCGACGCCGCTGATCGGATTCGTGCTCTCCGTCGTCGGCATCGCGTCGTTTCTCGTCCTTCACCTCCTGCACGTTCCCACGAACCCACACGATGCGACCAACGGCGGCAAGTTCACGTCCCCTCCGCCTCTGCGCTCATACGACAGCACGTCGTACTTCGGTCCGGTCGGGATGCTGCTGTTGTGGCCGCTCTCGGTCTGGGGGTGCGTCGCCTGGGCCCGACGCAAGGCCGACCGTAAGATCGCAGCACTGGCCGCCGCCCTCCCGATCTACGTCCTCGCCTATGCGGCGACGCTGAGCTGGTCCCCGTTCGCCGGTCGTTACTTCATCTCGGCCGTCGGGATCGTGATGCCACTGGGAGCTCTCGTCTACCGTCGGCAGCTGCTGGCGCGCGCGCTCGCCCTGCTCGGCATCACCGGACTCATCCTCGTCCACGCCTTCAACGAAGCCAAACCAATCGGACTCGCAGGCACCACACCCATCTGGTCACTCACCCGCAACGACGCCCTCGCACTCGAACGCCCAGCCATGCGCACAGTCCTCAAACGCGTCGCACGCCAAGTACCCGAAAACGCCCACATCGGCGTCCTCCTCGACGGCAGAGACTGGAGCTACCCCTTCTTCGGCGCCCACCTCAACCGCACCCTCACCTACCTCACCCCCACCAACATCCCCCACCAAACAGCCGCCAACCACCTCGACTGGCTCATCATCCACCAACCACCCTGGCAATGGCACATCATCAAAACCGACCAAGCTGGCAGCTAGCTGTCCCGCCTACAGAGGTTGTGAACGGCTGAGGTGTTATCCGGCCCTCCTTTGAGGCTGTGGGTCTTCCCGGACTCACGCCCAAAGGAGGGCTCGGATGTCGTTGCACCGTAACGCCAAGCTCGGACTGGCTGGCCGCTACGCGCTCGTGTCGGCGATCGCCGCTGGGATGACGCTGAAGGCGGCCGCGGCCGCCTTCATTGGCTCTGGAAGCCCTTCGTCCTGGCCGCGCGGGTCCCTGCGAACCCGCGCGACTTTCACATCAAGCCTCTAGTAGCCGATCGGTCGCAGCCAGGCTGAGCTGTCGTCGAGCTCCACTGGGTGACCGTCGGGAGCCGTGCCAGCCTGTCCTCGCGGCGACCGCACGCCCGCTTCGGCGCGGACTCGACGCCGGCCCGTCGTCGCTCAGACGCTGCGGCGCCGCAGGCCCAGCATGGAGAGCAGGAACGAGGTGAAGAAGATCTGCACCCCGACAATCACCAGCGTCGCCGCCAGCACCGCGGCGCGCTGCTCGGCGACGTCTCCGAGATCCGCGCGACGACCCACTTGGTGACGATCACGGCCTCGACGGCGATGCCCGCCAGCGTCACGAGACCGCCGCACGACGAGGCCGTGCTCGAGCCGGAAGCGCGCCTGCATCCGCTCGAGCCAGGGATCGCGATCGCCGAGCTGGTAGACGGCATACGTTCTCCCGCACAGCCCGAAGCCGATCAGCTGAGAGCCGAGCACGAGGAGGAGCGAGCCGCCGATCAGCGTGTGCAGGTACATCCCCTGCCCGAAGATCGAGACGTGGGCGAGCGCGAGCGGCATGATGACCACGCCGAGGAGCAGCGCGAGCAGACCGGGCCAGACGAAGAGAAAGGTCGGGTTGTAGACGAGCATCAGACGCAGGCCGCGCCAGCCGTCCCGGAACGGCGCAAGCTTCGACCTGCCGCCCCTCGGATGCAGTGCGATCGGCAGCTCGCGCGATCTCGAGACCGGCCCGCACCGCCCGGATCACCATCTCCGAGGCGAACTCCATCCCGTCGCATGGAGATCGAGCGCCGGCAGGACGTCGCGGCGAAACGCCCGCAGGCCGCAGAACACGTCTCGAGCAGGCGTCCGGTACAGGAGGTTGAGAATCCGAGAGAGCAGCGGATTGCCGAGTCGGCTCAGAAGGGGCATCGCGCCGGGCCGGATGTCACCCATCCGGTTCCCCATCACGAGCTCGGCGCCGTCGTCGAGCTCGCGCGACGAAGCGCGGAATCTCCTGGAAGTCGTAGGTCAGGTCGGCGTCGATCATCACGACGTACTCGCCGCTGGCCGCACCGAAGCCAGCGAGATACGCGTTCCCGTAGCCGCGCACCGGCTCGTGCACGACAGTCGCGCCCGCCGCAGCCGCCATCTCCGCGCTGCCGTCGTCGGATCCGTTGTCGACGACGATCACCTCGCCGGGATCCCATGCGTCGTCGAGGGCCCGCTGCGCCTCACGCACGCACTCCGCGATCGTGCTCTCCTCGTTCAGACACGGAAGCACGACGGAGACCAGCGGGATGCAGAGCGCCGGCTCCGGCTGGGATCTGACCGCGACAGCCACGAACCGCACGTAACTGCTTCCTCACGCGTTGCGCACCCGACGAAGGTCCAGACGCACTAGTCTCACGGACTGCCCTTGCGGATCCTCCTCGTCAGTGCGAACTTCACCCCTCACATCGGGGGAATCGAGCGGTTCACCGAGATCCTCGCCGGCGGCCTCGCTCGGCGCGGCCATGAGGTCACCGTCGTCTGCTGCAGGCCGAGGGGCGCCGCTGCACGCGAGGATCGGGACGGCTTCTCGGTGCAACGCATTCGGTCGACATACGCAGTCCACCGACGACTGAACGTCCCCTACCCGGTGCCCGACCCGGCCGACCTCGTCAGGACGCTCGGGCGAGCCGCGGCCGGAGTGGACGTCGTGCACGTCCAGGACGTCCTCTACGCCACCTCTCTGCCGGCGCTCCTCCTCGCGCGGCGACGAGGCATCGCCAGCGTGCTCACTCAACACGTCGCCTTCGTGCCCCAGGGGACGCGGCTGCTGAACGGCTTGCAGCGCCTGGCGTTCGCCAGCCTGGGTCGAGGCTTCCGAATGGCGACGATCGTCGCGACGTACAACACGTCGGTGGCGGAGTGGGTGGCCCGCCGCTGGCGGATCGGGGAGGTGCCGGTGTTGCCGGTCGGCGTGGAGACGACTGCCGGCGAGACGGCCGACCGAGCTCAGCTCAGGCGCTCGTTCGACCTTCCCGAGGATCGCTTCCTGGCTCTGTTCGTCGGTCGGGACGTGCCGAAGAAGGGGCTCGACCTCTTCCTTGGCGCCAGGGGTCGGGAGTACGAGTTGGTCGCCGTGACCGACCGTCCGCCCGCGCAGGACGGGTCGACGGTCGCGTTCATGAGCCCAGCGCGCCTCCAGGGTCTGATGCATTGCGTCGACGCCTTCGTGCTCCCCTCCGAAGGGGAGGGCTTTCCGCTCTCGCTCCAGGAAGCGCTCGCGAACGGGCTCCCCGTGGTCACGACACGGCATCCAGGCTACGAGCAGTACCTCGGGCCCGACGACGTGCTCTTCGTCGAGCGCGACGCGCGATCCATCCGAGACGCGCTGAAGCGGTTGGCCGCCGACGGGGAGCTGCGAACCCGCCTTTCCGAGCGGGCCCGGGCGGTGGCCGAGCGGCACTTTCGGTGTCGAGAAGTTCGTGGCGGCGTACGAGGAACTCTACGGAGCAGCCACGGAGCAGGAGGCGGCTCGGCAGCGAGCCTAGACACGGACGGCGATGTTTCCGGGCCGACGCGTCGCGCTCAGGCTCCGCGCCTCCTTCTGCCGATAAGGCGCAGATGCTCGAGTCGCACGTCACGACCTGGTTGCCGTTTGTCCGGCGGACCGGCGACGATCACTCGATGGCTCGCAGACGACCCTCGGGTTCGAGTATGCGGACGCTCGCGGACATGTTCGAGCTGAGGTTCGACAACGGTCCTCCGATCCCGGCGGAGCCAGAAACGTCGCGGCCTGGGTGAGCATGGACCTCCCCGCGTTGCTGCTCGGTTCCGTGCTCGTCGCCGCGACTGCCGCGCCTCCTGGCGGCGAGCCTGCGGCTCCGCACGCTCCCGGCCTTCCTGCTCGCCGCGTACCTGTTCGCCGTCGCCGAGCTCGTCGGCGTCGCCGAGATCCTCTCGCTGTTCCACGCCGTCACGCGTCCCGGGTATCTCGGTCGGGACGGCCGTCGCCGCCGCGGCCGCCGCCGCCTTCTGGTGGGCTCGAGGCCGTCCTCGGCCTCCGTGCGCTCGCCCTGAATCGCGTTCGAGAGCTTCGGTCGCATCCGGCGCTGCTCCTCCTCGGATCGGCCGTCGCGCTCGGGCTGGTCTACGAGCTCGCGGTCGGACTCACGACGCCTCCGAACAACTGGGACGCGATGTGGCACCAGCTCGTTCGCGTCGCCGCCTGGCGCCAGCAGCACACGCTTGCGCCGTCCCGGGCGTGAACGACGAGCTCGGCGTCAACGCGAGCCCGCCGAACGCGGAGCTCCAGATGCTGTTCGGGTTCGTGCTCGCGGGACGCGACACGTTCGCGACGATGCCGCAGTTCCTCGCTCGAGTGTGCGCTTCTCGTCTCCGTGTTCGGGATCGCGAGACGCGTCGGCTTCGCACCCGCTGCCTCCGCGTTCGCGGCTCTCCTCACGGCGACGCTGTCGGAGATCGCACTGGAGTCGGTGACGGCGCAGGACGACCTCCCGGTGGCCGCAGTCGTCGCCGCGGCGGCGTTCTTCATCCTCGGAGAAGGCCGCTCCGACACCGATCCTCGCAGGGCTCGCGGTCGGCCTGGCGGTCGGGACGAAGGTCTCGGTCGCCCTCGCTCTCCCCGCTCTCGTCCTCGTCGCCCTCGCAGTCGGACGAGCCCGGCGCATCGTCGCTCTCGTCGCGATCTCGCTGCTCAGCTTCGCGTGCTTCGGCGCGTTCATCTACGTGCAGCACACGAGCAACGCGGCCACCGTGACCGGAGTTCCGACCGGTGGGGGCTCGATGCGGGCCGAATCGTCGGTGCTCGACGCCGTCTCGACAGCCTCGCGTGTCCTGTACGACTTCGTCGATCTCACGGGATTCCACCACCCGCTGGGAAGC
Organism: uncultured Thermoleophilia bacterium; assembly: GCA_963762675.1. GTDB lineage: Bacteria > Actinomycetota > Thermoleophilia > Gaiellales > Gaiellaceae > Palsa-739. The sequence continues at coordinate 162,354 of CAVXLS010000008.1, forward strand.
GGACCGGCCTCGTCCTGCTGTTCTTCACGGTGCCGCTGATCGTCGCCGTCGTCGTCCGGTCGTGGTGGCGCCCAATCGTGCTGGCAGCCTCGGCGCCTTTCGTCGTGGGAGCCGTCGGCATCGCCGCCGCCGCCGTGTTCCGGGGCCTCCACATCCCGCTCAATCCCCCGAATGCGACCAGCACGGGTCAGTTCTCCCTGACGGTGAACACGTTGGCGAACGAGAGCAGCTCGTACTACGGCCCGGTCGGGGCGCTGCTGCTGTGGCCGCTCTCCGCCTGGGGGTGCGTCGCCTGGGCCCGAGGCAAGGCCGACCGCAGGATCGCGGCGTTGGCCGCCGCGTTGCCGGCCGCCGTGATCGTGTTCGCGGCGACGCTCAGCTACACGCCTTACGTCGGACGCTACTTCATCGGGCCGGTGGCCCTCGTCATGCCCCTGGCCGCTCTCGTCTACCGGCGGCAGGTGCTCGCGCGCGCCGCTCGCCCTGCTCGGCATCGCCGCGACTCATCCTCGTCCACGCCTTCAACGAAGCCAAACCAATCGGACTCGCAGGCACACAGCCGATCTGGTCACTCACCCGCGCCGACGCGCTGGCACTCGAGCGCCCAGCCATGCGAACCGTCCTCCAGACGCGTCGCACGACAGGTGCCCGAAAACGCGCACGTGGGCCTCGTCCTCGACGGCAGAGACTGGAGCTACCCGTTCTTCGGCGCGCAGCTCGACCGCACCGTCACATATCTCGGCCCCACCAACACCCCCACCGAAGCAGCCGCCAATCACCTCTCGTGGCTCATCGTGCACAACCGCCCTGGCACTGGCGCATCATCAGGACCGACCAGGCCGGATAGACGCGCGGCGCCGAGCCGCTCAGAGTCGCGACGGCGGCGGAGGCCGAGCATGGAGAGCAGGAACGACGTGAAGAAGATCTGCACCCCGACGATCACCAGCGTCGCCGCCAGCACCGCGGCGTACTCCTCGGCGATGTCTCCCGAGGCCGTGGGAGACCCACTTGCCGACGATCACGGCCTCGACGGCCATGCCCGCCAGCGTCACGAGGCCGCCGATGAGGAGGCCGTGCTCGAGCCGGAAGCGGCGCCTGCATCCGCTCGAGCCAGGGATCGCGGTCGCCGAGCTGGTAGACGGCGTACGTCCTCCCGCACAGCCCGAAGCCGATCAGCTGCGCCCCGACGACGGTGAGGAGCGAGCCGCCGATCAGCGTGTGCAGGTACATCCCCCGCCCGAAGATCGAGACGTGGGCGAGCACGAGCGGGATGATCGTCGCGCCGAGGAGGACCGAGCAGGAGGCCGGGCCAGACGAAGAGGAAAGTCGGGTGGTAGACGAGCATCAGCCGCAGGTGCCGCCAGCCGTCCCGGAACGGCGCCAGCTTCGACTCGCCGCGCCGCGGATGCAGCGCGATCGGCAGCTCGCGGATCTCGAGGCCGGCCCGCGCCGCCCGGATCACCATCTCCGACGCGAACTCCATCCCGTTCGCGCGAAGGTCGAGCGCCGGCAGCACGTCTCGGCGCACGGCGCGCATCCCGCAATGGGCGTCGCCGACCGGCGTCCGGAAGAGCAGGTTGAGGAAGCCCGAGAGCACGGGGTTGCCGAGCCGGCTCAGCCACGACATCGCCCTCGGCTGCGCGCCGTTCATGCGGTTTCCCATCACGAGCTCGGCGCCGTCGTCGAGCTCGCGGACGAAGCGCGGGATCTCCCGGAAGTCGTAGGTCAGGTCGGCGTCGACCATGACGACGTAGTCGCCGCGAGCGGCGGCGAACCCGGCGAGATACGCGTTCCCGTAGCCGCGCAGCGGCTCGTGCACGACCGTCGCGCCGGCCGCTGCCGCGAGCTCTGCGCTGCCGTCCTCGGAGCCGTTGTCGACGACGATCACCTCGCCCGGGATCCCGTGCTCGTCGAGGACCCGCCGCGCCTCCCTGACGCACGCCTCGATCGTGCTCGGCCTCGTTCAGGCACGGGAGCACGACGGACACCGACGCGTGTCCGCGGGACGACCTCCGCAGGCATGCCTGAGTGCGACAGCCACGAATCGCACCTAACTCCTCCGCCGTCCGGGCTCACACCGGACGAAGGTCCAGACGGCACTAGTCTCACGGCTTGCCCTTGCTCGTCCCGCTCGCGAGCCCGCGCGTTGAAGGCATGGAGCAGTTGACCGAGATGCCAGCGGCCACCACGGCATGATCAACCGGCCCAGCAGTAGTGTCTCCGGCCAGTCGAGGCCAGCGGGGACGGCACCATGCGTGCTCAGTTCTTGCGGCGGCTTCGAAGAACCCGGGCGGCCGACTCCTCTCAGTATCCGACTCACGGGTCGCCGTGCGCTGCGCCAGCCGCTCGGCGCTTGCGCGGAGATGTTCCGAGTGGAGGCGACGGACGAACAGCAACTCTACGACCGGAGTCTCGACGGTTCCGAACCGTTGTTTGTAGAAGTGGTGTCCAGGGCCGAAATCATACAAGCGGGCACCCTCTGCGAATGCGGCCTCGATGGTCCGTGCGAGGCAAAGCATCCCCACGCTCGCGCTCGACCACTTCGGGTCGAAGCCGTTGACATATGCAGATGTACAGCCTCCGAGGTGGAGGCAAAGCGTTCCCGCCGCCGGCTCCCCGTCGATCTCCATGAGCCAGAGCCTTAGCCATCCGTGGCGACTCGCCGGAGACGGCGAAATCGGAGAAGAAGTGGCGAACGCTGAGGATTTTCGATGACCGAGGCTTCCGAACCTGCACGAAAGCGCGCCAGATGCAGGTCGAGAAGCACATCGACTTCCGATTTGACGTCGTCGGCAGGCTCAACGAGACGGAAGCGTACGTCGTGCTCTCGTGACAGGGACCGACGTCGCGCCCCGAGTTGAGAGCGGAAGTTGCGGCTCTTGGAGGCGAGATAGCTCTCCCAGGTCAGTCCCTCGATCTCGATGCGAACTTCGACTCCGGAGGACTGCCGTAGCCCGACAACCCGTCCGCGACCAAGTGTCGCAAGTGCGTCGACCCAAGCGGCGTCGGCAGGAATGCGATGAAGTCGCATGCTGCTCCACTCTCGCCGCTCTCGCTTGAGCGATCGGACGACTTCGCGCGCGACTGCTTCTTCTGCTCCGACGGGCGCCACGATCTGCGGCCTGAAGGACAAGTCGTCCGGACCGCGGTGAAGTTCGCCACTCCGTCCTCCCGTTGAGCGGAAGAGGGGAAGAAGACCGACAACCGTGCCGCCCGCATCGCGAACCACGGGCACGAATGGCTCCATGGACTCACCCCAATGGTTCAGCATGGACCAGAACGCATCCGGGCTCACGTCTGCGCTGCCCTGTACGACAGCGAGTGCTCTCCAGCGTTCCTCGATCCGGCGCAAGGCCCCGGGCCCGTGACGATCTCGCCCGACAGCTCGACCCGTTCGGATTGCCCGTGACCCGTGTGAGCAGCGAAAGCTGAGTCGACGTGCATCAGATTGGTGCAGGATATCGACCGACGCGGCGAAACCCGTGCTCGCTGCGCAGAGAGGGTCGCGACCACCCGGGACAGTCATCGCTTGACCGACGAACGCCTGACGAATGAGCTCTGCGGCCCAAGGCGGAGCTTGGTTGCCAGGTTCCGCCGGAGTCTGGCACGCGCCGTTTGGAAGCATCCGGTAGGCAATGGCCAGCATCTCGGGCCCTCGCCGAAGGAGCCGCGGAACGAGCACTGACTCCGGCAGCCACGCGAAGCGCGATCTCGAACGCCGCCGCCGGAATTCGCGAAGTGAGATAGTACGGTCACGGGAACTGCCGAGGTACCTTGCAGGTGCGTACATGATTATCAAGACGGAAGGGTTCCGTAGAGGAGTGCTGTTGCTCGTCGAGACTGCATTGGAGCGAATCGCTCATCTTCGCATTCCACCGCTTCGACCAGCGATCTATCGGCGCGAAGGTTTTCTCGTTCTCGAGAAGAGTCTCGAGCGAGAACCCGCTCGAGCGCTTACACACAATAAAAGAGTAATCGACGTGCGTGAAGCGACCGAAGAAGAGATCCTTGCGTTTCCATATTCCGGCCACAAATATCGAAGCTGGCTGTCAGATGGTTACTCCTGCATTGTCGCGTTCGAGAATGACGAAATCGCCGGTTGGTTGTGGTGGACCGATCAACCGAAAGCTGATGCCAAGCGACTCCTCAGCGCCGTTTTAGAGATCGACCTGCGAGATGGAGATGTCTATGGGTTCGATCTGCAGATGTTACCTGCATTTCGCGGCCATGGCCGATCAATTCTATTCCTCAGAGAATGTGAACGGATTCTGACCGAACGTGGATATCAGAGATTGCGGGGTTATGCCAGCATGGCTGATATAGGCCCCCGGTGGCTTTACGAGATCTGCGGCTATCGGTCTGTCAACTCGATTGTCGTGAGCCGGTGGTTTTCCCTGCTCGGGGTCACAAATCGCCGACTTCTGGTGCGCGCAAGTCAGGAGCGCAGCGTATCGATCTTTCCGTATAGGCTAGTGTGGTGACGCCGCCGGACGAGCTCGTCGAGAAGTTGATGTCGCGGCGGACATCTACGCCGGGCAGACTGATGAGACGCGGGCGGGTAACAGAGTCGTCCCCAGGACAGCATCCCTGAATCAGGGAGCCACCGGCGAAACCGGCCTGCCTGGCTCAGGCCATGTGAGGAAGCTTCGACAGCTGCGATAAAATTGACCAGTTAATTGAGGTAAAAAATATGAATTCCCAAACAAACCCAAAACTATCTGAATACGCCTCGAAACGTGATTTTCAGCAGACCCCTGAACCCACTGGCGGCAAAAAACGCAGGAAGCACTAATCTACGTAATCCAAGAACACCATGCCCGAGCCCTGCACTACGATCTAAGATTAGAGAAGGACGGTGTGCTCAAGAGTTGGGCAGTTCCCAAAGGTATACCGGAAACCACTAAGGAGACGGCGGTTGGCAGTGGAAACCGAAGATCACCCATACGAATATGCAGGTTTCCAAGGCGAAATTCCAAAGGGACAATACGGTGCTGGAACCGTGAAAATCTGGGATAAAGGCTACTACACGATTAAGTTGTGGGAAAACGACAAAATCGAGGTTACCCTAAACGGTGAGCGCCTGCATGGACGCTACGTTTTGGTGCGGCTTAAAAAAGCGGAAGACAAAAAGGATTGGCTGCTGCTGAAAGGAAAAGAGTAGAATGGGTAATTTGCATTTGGGCACGATTGGCTGGAGCTACAACTTCTGGCGTGGCAAATTCTACCCGAACAAAACCGTCTCAAAGGATTACTTAGCCTACTATGCCCAGCAGTTCAACACGGTGGAGGTGGATAGCACGTTTCTATCGCATTCCCACACAGCAAACTGTCGAAAACTGGTGTGCACAGACTCCTGAGGGTTTCTTGTTTTCACTAAAATTTCCGCAAATTATAACGCATGTTAAAGCCCTAAGAGACTGCTGGGGTGAAACTGAAGTTTTTCTTGCCCGCGCTGGTTTGCTTGGAGACAAGCTTGGGGCTTTGCTTTTGCAGTTTCCGCCGAGTTTCACGGTTAAGCACCTGTCTGATTTAGAGGATTACTTACACATAGTTCCCAGTGGGCATCGCTACGTGGTTGAAGTGCGGAACAAATCGTTACTAACCCCAAGACTCTACAAGGTTTTAAGAGAAAATAATGTTGCTTTGGCGTGGGCAGACAGTCTCCTTATGGCGGAAATAGACGAAGTCACTGCTGACTTCTTGTATGTCCGCTGGGAAGGCGACCGAAAAGTCGTCAGTGGCACTTTGGGCAAAATGGAAGTAGACAGGTCGGAGGATTTGAAGATGTTGGGCGGACAAACTAAAGTCATACTTACAATGAGAATATTGATGTTTTTGGGTATTTTGGTAAATATTTCTCAGGCTACCCACCTTTGCGACATAAATTGTCTTTCAGTTTTCTTGGATTAGGTGTTTTCTTTTTGGTATATTACTTTTTATGTTATCTCTGTTTATTGGTTGTGCGAGTGGAGGTTAAGGAATAGTGGATATTGACAAGCTCTGGCAGTTAGCATCTTTTTATTTGGAGAAAAACGACTTCGGAGTTGCACACACAAAACGGGTTTTCGATATAGCAAAACAGAACTTCCCTGTCAAAGTCGAATTTGAAGAGTTAACTTATGCTTCGATTATTTTACATGACATCGGCGGAAGCACCATAAAAGACCAGTATGAGAAAGGACCGCAAATCGCAACGCTGCTCCTAAAACAGCTAAACTTTCCAGATGCTTTCATCAAGCAAGTCTGTGCTATAATCAGCAGCCACCACGAACACCCACTTGACCCCTCAGAGCCTTTCAGGGTTCTCTACGATGCCGACAAACTAGTTATGTTCTCACCCGAAGAATACTCCTACTACAATGCACGTGAAGGCTTTGATTGGAACAAAATTGTTAACCTTATTTATACAGAAAAAGGTAAAGAATTAGCCCAGAAAAGCCTAAGCCAACGAAGAAAAGAAAATCTGCATGAGGTGTAAAATGTGTTTTTTAAGCAAATTCAGCAGCACGGCGACAACTTCTCGTATATGGTAGCGGATGAAGAAACCCGCGAAGCTGTGGTTGTGGATTCAAGTTATAATGCCCAAGAAATAATCAATACCCTAAAAACTCAGAACTTGACTCTCAAATACATCATTAACACGCATGGGCACTCAGATCATACTGCAGGCAACACGGAACTGCAATCCATTTTTGGCGCTAAAATTGTTGCTCATGCTCAATCAAGAACCAACTTTGACTTAAAAGTGGATGACGGTGACGTGTTGGCTGTCGGTAAAATTTCAATAAAAGTCCTCTATACGCCTGGGCACACCCCAGATGGCATCTGTCTTCTAATAAACGGTGAGAAACTGTTGACGGGTGACACGTTGTTTGTGGGGGAATGCGGCAGAGTTGATTTGTCCGGCGGCAACGCAAAAGCACTATACGATAGTCTATTCAATAAGCTGTTAAAACTGGATGATAAAACAAAAGTTTATCCTGGACATGATTATGGCGTTAAGCGTTCATCAACAATTGGTTGGGAGCGAAAAACAAATTATGTTCTTCAGCCTCGGAGCCTCAAAGAATTTCTTGCCTTTATGAGTCAGCCCTAATATCTTGAGGTTTTCTTCTCCGCGGAATCACCGCGATTATAACTAAAACTGCAATAATGATTGCTATTGGAACCTGCGATTTCTGGATGAAGCAAAACCTCAAACATATACACAAAAAATTGTATGAATGGGTTATCTGATAGAGTTATCGGCGGGGTGTTGTGCTGTGAAACAGGTAAGTTTTGATAGGTTATTTGCGAGGGCAAACTGACTGCGTTTTCTTTTAACCATCCACTGATAGGGTAGAAATTCGACGAATTTGGCATCCAGGTGAAGAGTGTTGCGACTCCGTAGGCATCTAGTGTAGAGACTTCTTTGACATACCCGCCGAGGGTGTAGTATGAATACATCAAATCGCCCGTGTAATTGCTGTGTCCTAAGCCTAAACCGTGCCCCAGTTCGTGAAGCGCAATACTTTGCATGTCGGCTTCACTTAGTGCGGAGCCGTGATTGGTGTGTGCGGCAAGGCTTATTGTACAATTTATTATGGTCTTGTCCCCGTGCGCGTAGGTTTTAGCTAACCCCACTTCGTCAGTGGCATCGCTCATTGGCGATTTAGTCCAATTAATGTATAAATCATAGCCGGGTAGGGTTTCATTAGATATTTCTGCATTAATCACAAGGTTGGAGAGATAGGCGTAATCTGAGTAGTTGGCTGCAAAACCCCAAAGAGCTTCGTTCCATTGGTTGATTGCTCTTAGTGTATCATTAGTGTAGATAGGGTTCCACCATGATTCATTGTCTGCTGTAACGACCAGCGCATTTAAGGTCGAGTGGTTCCAAACAAACTCCTGAAGCTGCACAGCATACGTATTCTGACTTTGCCCGCTAACCGAATGATTACTAACGATACTGCCGGCCGAAAAAACGATCAGAATCAGCAAAATTGCTAAAAATTTGCACATGCACTTTCCTTTTATAAAGAAGCACTTTGCTCTCCTTTAAGTTTACTTGCTATCAATCAATAATTCAAACAAATGGGTTTAGGATATTGTTGAGTGGCTGCAAATCAAAACTTCTCTGGCATATTTGAGAATTAAGTGATAGCGCTTATTGGGATACTTATTTATCTATCTTGTTCTAAAGAATGGTTTTATAGTCTAGTTAGTTAATAAAATGAAAACAAAAGTTAAAATGCTCAAAAGGCATAGTGAACCATGTAATGAATATTAGATTTATCTTTCCGAGTGAACGTCCACTTGTAAGCGTTGGAGCTGTAGTTATTACTGGCTTTGGAGAGATAAATCCGGTTGTCTTTGGGCTGTTTAAGAATCAATCCAATAAAACAATTATGTCGGCGGGATAAGCATGATTGTTTTTGATATAATCTCTGTTGTTTTGTTGGCGGTCCTGCTTTTCTGGACAATCTATAACGGCTCAATTATCTACATAGGCGTAAGGAACAAACGCAAAAATCAAACTGCGCCCGAAAACCTAAGCGCGCCTGAAACACTTCCCAGTTACTCAATAATTGTTCCCACTAAAAACGAGGAGTCCGTAATACGTCGTTGCTTAGAGGGCATTTTTAACATAGATTATCCTAAAGAAAAACTGCAAGTAATTGTGGTGGATGGAAACTCAACCGATAACACCTACACGGTTTGCTCTGAATTTGAGCAAAAGTACCCTGATAATTTTAAAGTTATTTTTGAACAAACTACCCACGGTAAACCTGCAGCGCTAAACCTTGCATTGCCCTATTTGACTGGAGATGTCGTGGCGGTTTTTGACGCTGACAGTTTGCCTGAAACCAATGTTCTGTCAAAGGTTACTTCATACTTTAACGAAAAGAAAATTATGGCTATACAGGGAATGACAACCTCGATTAACGAAAGAAGTAACGTTCTAACAAGAGTAATTGCCATGGAAGAGAAAGCTTGGTTTCAAATGTTAATGAGTGGGCGAGAAAAGCTGCAGCTTTTTGTTCCATTAAATGGGTCATGCCAGTTTATTCGGCGTAGTGTGCTAGAAGAGTTAGGCGGTTGGGATGAGAACTCGTTAACGGAAGATGTTGAATTGGCGTTGCGACTTGTAGAGAAAAACCACCTCATTAAGTACGCTCCTGATGTGTGCTCGGGGCAAGAAACACCGACAATGCATTAAGAAGTCTGGTTAAGCAACGGGTTCGTTGGTATCGTGGATACATGGAAACTGCCCTAAAATATGGGCGTCTGCTCGATAAAGTAAACAAGCGGACGGTGGACGCTGAAATTTCCCTTGCGGGACCGTTCATGATGGTGGTGTCGCTGTTAAGCTACATTAACTGGTTCTTAGTTGTAATATTTCTCTCAGAAAGTACTCCCATCATAAACTTTACTGGTCTAGTTATAGCGTTAACGGCTGTTTCGATGGGTTCGATCGGCGTCGCATTAATTGCCTCTGAAAAACCCCTCAAGCCCCAAAACATCCTTTGGATACCTTCAATCTACCTTTACTGGCTTATCCAAATGTTCATTGCAGGTTTTGCGTTCCTGAAACTGGTGTTTAGGAGAAAAAGGGATTGGACAAAAACAGCTAAGAATGGTGTGGCTCCAAATGGTGCGGTTAAGAAGGGCCTTTTTTCATAGTCTCTACTGGTAAACTTTATTTGTAAGCTGCGTAGATATTTCAGAAAGAATGTTGGCTACGCATAGGAAATTCAGGTAAAATCGGTTTGAATGATGTTGGGGTATTGTTAACTTGGAAAAAGAACAATTGTTCTGGGGTTGCTTAACCGTTTTTGGATCTGTGTAGCTTTGGGACGCAGACAGGGTTTGAGGGTTTGCTTTGTTTCTTCTTATCCGCCCAACCGAGCGCGCTTGAGTGAATATGCCCAGAATCTGGTTGCCGCATTGGCAAATAGGCAATCAGTAGATACTCTTTGTCTTTTGGTTGATAAAAGCAGCTTTTCCGAGAGTGAAGTGCCTCAAGATCCTAAGGTTAATGTTTATCGAGTTTGGAAAGCTGACTCTATCTTCTCTGTTCTTAACGTTATGTGGTATATTTTGAAGTTGAAGCCTGATATTGTTCACTTCAACATTTCCTTTCAGAGTTTTGGCAAATCTAAACTTACCAACCTAAGTGGGTTATCCCTAATTCTTCTATGTCGCCTTTTCGGTTTTCGCGTTTTAGCTAGTGTTCACACTTTGGCGGATATGGCTGATTTAGAGAAGTTTAATGTCAAACCCACCTTGATAAATAAAGTGGGGATTCTTGTTGCTACAAAGATTGTTCTTTCCGCTAAGACGGTGGTTGTGCTTGTCAAAACATACAGTGACTTCTTAAAGCAACGTTATGGTCACAGAGGCGTTCTCTATATACCTCATGGGAGCTCTGTGGATGCGAATCCAAAGGTAAATTCCAGTGAAAAAGTCGTGCTTCTTTTCGGTCACATGGGACCCCACAAAGGTCTTCCAGTTATGCTTGAAGCATTCAAAAAAATCATTCAAGAAAAAAGTGGCGTAAAACTGATAGTTGCTGGAACTAACCACCCCAACTTCCCCAATTACTTACAGCAATTTATCAACTTGCATATCCCTAATGTAGAATTCACGGGTTACATACCACAAGATGCGCTCGGGTCGGTTTTTAGGCGGGCTCATGTGGTGGTTTTACCCTATCATGCTGCTCCCGGAACCAGCGGCGTTTTTCATCTCGCTTGCGGCTATAGTCGGCCTGTAGTAGCTTCGAATTTGCCTGAAATTAGGGAATTGGTAACCTGTGGTGCGTCGGCGATTTTGGTGCCCCCAGGTGATGCAGATGCGTTGAAGAATGCAGTTTTGCTGGTCCTGTTTAATGAAGACGTTGCTCGCAAAATGAGCGCGCAGAACTTAATTTTTGCCAAGAAAGAGAGTTGGAGCGTAGTAGCGAAGGCTTACGAAGATGCTTATCACTCCCTTTTGACAAACTAACTTTTGTCTGAATAACTATGACTTCTTGTCTTGGCAAGATGTTTTAAGTTTAATTAGTTAAATTAGTTCTGAGTCGTTTGCTGCTTTACAATGCGTTTAATGTACTCATGTGGTTGAACATTGGAAGATACTAAAAGCCAGATCGAAAACAAGACTTACAACTATAAAATAAGCTACCTACGTGCCATAGGTGTAGTAGCGGTTGTGTTGGCGCACGCGGAATTGGGTGGCTTAAATATTTTGCCAGGTTTGGATCTATTTTTTAATTGGTTCTCGCCGTACTCTTTTATGCTTACTGTTTTCTTCTTTGTTTCTGGCTACTTGTACAATGAAGCGCCAAGCATCTTTGGTTATATAAAAAAGCGATTTAAGAGATTAGTTATCCCATATTACACTTGGAACGCATTTTATGTTGTAATTTTTTTCATTGTCACATCTATTGGTTTGCTACAGTGGGGTCCAATTAATCTATACACTTTTTTTGTGCAACCATGGGTTAATGGTGAACAATTTGCTTTTAACTTGGCAGCTTGGTTTGTATTAACTCTCTTTTTAACTCAACTTCTTTTTGTAGTAATGCGAAGCGTTCTCAAGAGATTTAACCTGTCAAAAGAGTATCTGATATTTGGGGTCTTTTTGCTTTTAGGTCTTATGAGTACTTACCTATCTAGTCTTGGCTGCACTAACTCTTTTTTTTTAGTGTTAAATAGGGTTCTGTTCGGATTACCCTTCATTCAATTAGGTTTCTTATACAAAACAAAACTTGAAAAATATGACAAGCCAAGCATCATCAGCATTATTCTGCTGTTTGTCGTGCAGTTTAGTCTGCTTCATATTTACGGTAATCTAGAATACAATCCCTTGTATCTAAATTATCGCGGTAATATTCTTCAGCCGTTTTTGTCATCGTTTACTGGTATTTGGTTGTGCCTTCAAATTTCAATGGTTTTCGCTAAAGTTTTTAGGCCTCAAACGTTGCCAAGTAAACTGCTAAAAAATGTTGGCGATAATTCTTGGAGTATTATGATTAACCAGTTTTTTGGATTCTGGCTCTTAAGTACCGTTTTCTTGTTTTTTGGTGCAAACGGCTTTAATTTGACGGTTTACAAGACAGATATTTATTATAGGTACCTAATCAATGGCGATCCTCATTCCCTTATATTGTACGTTATAGTTGGAATTTCTTTTCCTTTAATCTTAAGTTACTGTTTGATAAGGCTGAGAAGAAAGACTGGTGGCTTCTTTAAAAGGAAGGCTGATAAGCCGCTTATACCTAACTTGCGTTAATCTGAACATGTATCCTAAACAACCCTTTTAGGAAAATCTTTAACTTCACATGGCATTATTGTTTAGTGCCTTGGTACAAAAAAAGCATCTGTTTCCGTTACTGGCTTTTCTTTTTCCACTCTTGGTTAGATTTATTCCTGAGGTTTTGATGGGTCCTTATCTAGTCGGCTTTGACACGATGGCACATTATGTTCCTACAACTTTGCTTTGGCTAAATGGCAACGTGACTTTGTGGAGTTTTATCGCTACCGCACCGCTTCTCTACATAATAACAGCTGGGTTAACTCTTCTTAGCGGCTCAGTAGAGTTAGTGCTCAAAGTACTTCCGCCAGTGCTATTGGGCTTCTTAGGACTATCATTGTATGTCTATGCCAGACGGGGCTTAGCTTGGTCCCATAAAAAAAGCCTCATTCCAGCGTTAGTCGGAACGCTGTATTTTGTGGCTTTGCGGGTTTCCTGGGATGCGTTGCGGGAGGAAGTTGCTTTAATCTTTTTCTTCATAGTCCTCACGTTGATTGCTCGTGTTGCTAGCTCCAAGTTTTCTTGGAAAAACTATCTCTTGTTATCTTTAGCCATATGTGCGGTCGTATTGTCTAATCAAGTAGTCGCTGTTTTATTACTTGGTGTATTATTGTTCACGGTTATTTACAAGTTTTTCCGTGAAGGCCGCGTTAACGCTGCAAGGTTGGTTGCTTTTTGTTTGCCTGCGGTGCTTCTGTTTTTGGTTATGTTCTATTTGAGTCCGGCTGTTCCTGAATATCGTTTGATTTTTGGTTTTCCAAGCACACCTGACGGCTGGTTGGCACTGTTTGGTTATTCCTCTTACCCGGAGATGCTGTCAAGTGAGGCAGTGTTTATTCTGTTTTGTTTTCTACCGCTCTTGCCCTTGGCTGTTTTGAGTGTGCGGAGTTTTAAGAACTTCCAGATGCGCAGTTGGGTGGTTTTGATTCTGCTCGTAGCTTTCATTCCCCTGGTTAGTCCCAGCGGTTTACGCTTGATCATGCTGCTTACTTATCCTTTAGCTTTCTATGCGACTGAAGCTTTGAGCAGGCTTCAATCGGTCCATTGGAAGCGCTACAATAAAGCGCTCATAAAAATTGGTGCCTTTTACCTTGTGGCTGTTACCGCAATTTTCAGTTTAGGGTTCATGTTGATGCCTGCGGAAGCTCCTTTCCCCTATTTTAAGGCGGGTCAATTTAACAGTCACATTTACCAGATTCCTTCTTCTATGCTTCAAAATACAGTTTCAATAAGTGATTGCAAAGGTGCCGCAGATGCTGTTGAATGGCTTAAAACCAATATGGCTGGGGATGCTGTTTTGTTGTCGCATCGGGCCTTCTATGGTTGGGCGCTCTCAGAACTGGATCCTGATCGTGTCCTTTTGTATGAGTATGATAATCCTGGCGATGTGGTGGGTAATCTTACGCAGAGTTATAGTCAAGTTTACTTAATTTGGTGGGTAGATGGGCAGGGTTGGTATGGGCTTTCATCTGTGCCTTCAGTGTTCCATGAAGTACATTCTGAGGGAAAAATCGCTATATACACATACTTGCCTAACAAATAACTGAAGTGAGCGTAAAACTGTGGATTTGACAATACTTCGCTGTTTCATCTTGAGGC
>CAVXLS010000009.1:0-153341 GCA_963762675.1 uncultured Thermoleophilia bacterium
GCTGACGAAGGCCGAGCTGAAGCGGGTCGCCGACTTCCAGGCCCAGGCGGCCGACTGGCAGGCGACCGCCCGCGGCTACCGCGTCCTCGTCCTGGGCACGAGGACCGAGCCGGAGCCTCCGCCTCGCTCTGGTGCGCGACGGGACCGCGCGTGTCGTTCACCAGGACGCGACGATCACCGTGCTCCGCACCTCCTGACACGGCCGCAGCGCAGAGTTGCCCGTCGACGCCTACCGGCACCGTCGACCGCAGGTGTGGGCCGCGCCGCCGAGGGAGCCGAGGCCGGCCGCCGGCCCGGAACTGCGAACTGGACGTTACTCCGGTCGACGACCGCCCTTTGTCGGGTGCCTGCGAGGGTGACCAGCGACGACCATTGACACGAGATGAGCACGCGCGAGCTCTCCCTTCGTCTGCCTGGTGATCGCCGGATGCCGCCGCCGGCGAAGCTTGCCGCCTTCTACGAGGCTCCGCTCATCGTGATCGGCCTAATCGCGTGGTTCGTCCTCTTCTGGACCCCCCCGGCGGGACACGCCGGCCCTCTGGCGGACTTCATGGTCTTCCGGGATGCCGGCAGCGCCGTCGTCCACGGACACTCGCCCTATGTGGCACCGGTCCGGGCGCTCCTGGCCCAGAACGATCGTTTCGTCTATCCGGCGCCGATGGCGCTCCTCTTCGTGCCCTTCGCCCTCCTGCCGCTTCTCGTCGCGAAGCTCGTCTACTTCGCCCTGTCGCTGGCGGCGATCTTCGGTGCCCTCCGTGCACTCGACGTCCGCGACTTCCGCTGCTACGGGACGGCGCTCTTCGGGGCAGCGACCGTCGCCTCGCTCACCGTCGGCTCCATCGGGCCCTTCCTCCTGCTCGGACTCGCGCTCTCGTGGCGCTACCGCGACCGGGTCGGGATCGCCGCCGTCGCTGTGGGGCTGACGGCCCTCGCGAAGCTGCTGCTCTGGCCGCTGCTCATCTGGCTCGTCGCGACGAAGCGCTACCGGGCGGCCGCGGGCGCCGCTGCCGTCGCCGTCGTCACCGCACTCGTCGGCTGGGCCGCGATCGGCTTCGACGGCTTTCGGCAGTACCCGGCGCTCGTACGCACGCTCTCCGACGTCATGGCCCCGACCTCGTACTCGGTGCACAGCCTCGCGCTCTCGCTCGGCGCGCCCTCGCACCCTGCGTCCTTCCTCGACGTCGTCCTGCCCATTCTCGGCGTCGCCGCGATCCTGGCTGCGGGACGAGCCCAGGACGGAGACCGGCGTGCGTACTCCGTCGCAGTCGCAGTCGCATTGCTCACGCTCCCCATCCTCTGGAACCACTACTTCGTGCTCCTGCTCGCACCGATCGCGCTCCTGCGGCCGCGCCTCTCGGCGCTCTGGTTCGCCCCCATGGCGCTGTGGCTCTCCCCGCACTTCGACTCGCACGGAACAACCTGGCGGATCGCGCTCGTCCTGCTCGTCGGCACCGGCGTCCTGCTCCGGACTGTCGTCGACCGCCCGGCAACGCGCACGCTCCCCACGTGCTGACGCGGCCTGCGCGCCGTCCCTCTCCTCTCACAGCGATGTTCGTCCGTCCGGCTCAGTCGACGGAAGGCGCGGGTCGCGCGACCGCAGGAGCGAGCACTCCCCCGAGCCGAGCTCGGCCGCCGGCCCGGAACGGCGCCTCGATCCAGCGCGTGCTCACATAGCCGAGGCCGACGGAGACGAATGCAGCGACGATCCCGGGGCCTACGAGAAGCAGCACCGGGCCCTGCCAGAGGTACGTGCCGTAGCTGATCGACCCGAGCCAGACAAGCGGGCGCCACGAGAGAAGTCGAGCTCGCCCGCCGAGGCCGTTCAGGATCAGGGCGAGCCCGATCGTCTCCACGATCGGAAAGCCGAGCGCATACGCCGAGCTGGAGGACCGAACTGCGAGGACGACGAAGCCGAACCCGAGCAGGGCGGGAACGGATGTCCTGCCGAAGCCGGCGATCGGCCGGGGGATCCCGGCGACGGCGAGACCCGCGAGAGCCGCGCCGAGCACGAGACCGTCGGAGTGCGTATCGGGCGCGAAGTAGATGCGCGCCCCGGGGCCGTGCGTCCACGCGAGGTAGGCGCGCCAGACCATCATGGAGACGGCGAGCGAGAGGAGCAGGGCTGCCAGACGCCGCGGGGTCAGCCCGATCCGGAGGAGGACGAGCAACGTCACCGGCCAGACGAGGTAGAACTGCTCCTCCTGGGCGAGCGACCACATGGGCGTCAGCTCACCCGGGAACGAGTGGCTGAAGATCTGCACGATGTTGGCCGCGTAGAACGCGGAGGCCGCGATCGCCTCGAGCCTGATCCGCGCGACGTCGAGGTGGCCGCTTCCCGCGCTCAGCGCCGCGATCAGCAGGCAGCCGAGGAGCATCGCCGCAAGCCCGGGGAAGAGCCGTCGCGCACGCCGCTCGTAGAAGCGGCGGAACGAGATCCGTCCGCTGGTCGCATGCTCCTCGAGCAGCAGCGTCGTGATCAGGAAGCCCGAGAGGACGAAGAAGAGGTCGACGCCGAAGAAGCCGCCGGGGAGGCGGAAGAAGTGAAAGACGACGACGGCGCCGATCGCGACGCCGCGAATGCCGTCGAGCGCGGGGACGTAGCCGAGCCTGGGAGTCACGTCGCCCACCCTCCTACCCGGACGCGGGGACGTCACCGGCGGACGGCCTCGTGGCAGCCGTCCAGCGGGTGCGGGGCCAGGGGCGCGCTCCGGCCGAGGCGAGGATCGCCGACACGATCACGGCCGCGGCGACGAGTGCCGGCCAGACGTGCTGGGGTGCCATCGCCGAGGGGCAGATCCACATCGCGAGCGGGATGAGCCAGATCAGCGACAATCGAGGCGACCGGATCGCGAGCGGCGCGGCGAGGAGCACGAGATAGTGCGGCCAGAGAATCGGCGAGCCGAGCAGCGACAGCCCGATCGCCAGCGCGAAGCCCCGCGCCTCGTTCGCCCGGCGGCGGCTCGACCACGCCAGGACGACCGCCGCGATAGCCACAGCGACCTCCAGCACGAGCAGCCGCGTTTCGGGAGAACCCGGCACGACCCGGACAGGCTGAAACGACACTCCGAGCTCCTGGAGACTCAGCTCGTGCAGCAGCCGCGGGTAGGCGGTGATCCCGCCGATCGGCAGCCAGGCCAGCACGGACAGCGCGAGCGCCGCGGCGGCACCGTACAGTGCGGTCGCCGATCGGCGGCCGGCGGCGAGCCACACGAGCAGCGGCCACAGGAAGAGCTTCGTGATCAGCAGCAGCGCCGCCAACCCCGCGGCCGCAAGACGCCGATCGCGAAAGCGCCAGCAGGGCGGCGACCACCAGCAAGAGCAACGGCGACAGGGTGCCGATCGCCACCGATTGCATCGTCATGGGCCAGAGAACGAGCGCTCCGTAGCAGCGCCAGTCGCGCACGCCGAGCAGCCGGAGAGCCCCCGCGAGCGCCCCGATCGAGGCCACCGGGAACAACGCGCACGCGGCCGGATAGGGCAGGAGCGACAGCGGCGCGAACAGAGCCGCCATCGGCGCGGGGTACACGAACAGGTTGCCGACGAGACTCGGCGGGGGGTCGGTCGCGGTCGCAAGCGATGGATAGACACCGTGGCCGTGTAGATATGCAGCCCCGGCAACCCAGAACACGTGCAGATCCCGGAAGCGGTGGAAGCCGGGCGGTGGAGCTCCGCGCAGCGATTGCACGAAGAGACCCGCCATGAGCAGCGGAAAAAAGGCGAGCGCCGCGCTCTGCCAGGAAGGCGCCTGGACCGACAGTCTCCGGGCGCCATCCAGCGTGCATGGCGCGCGCCGCAGAGCGGAGACCGTGCGATCGACGCCGGACATCAGGCGAGCGGACCGCCGGCCGGCGCCGCGCGTCGAAGGCGCGGCAGCGCGGTGAGCACGAAGGCGTTGCCGAACAGCCAGCTGAGCGCGAACACCGGCGAGCCGTCACCGACCGCGGCCGTCGCCGGGCTCTCGGCTCTCGCTCCTCGCTGCCCGCCGATCCGGCCGAAGGCGAGCGCGGAGGCTGCGCTCTCCCGCGCCACCTACCTGCGCCCTGCGGCGCTCTCCAGTCGGCGGAGCCGCAACGACCCCGGTCGCAGCGCCCGGGCGATCACGGTCGGGCGAGCGCCCTCGACGAGCACAGGCACGAGCACGACGAGGGTGAGCGTGAGCGAGAGTGCGATCTTCCACGCGCTGCCGTGGGCATGGGTCGTCGGCGTCGCCCAGAGGACGAGCGGGGCGAACCAGAGGGCCGAGAGCCGCGGTCGGTAGAGCGCGATGGGGACGAAAAGCAGCACGAAGTAGTGCAGCCAGGAGATCGGGGTTGCGAGGAGCGCTCCGACGACCGCAACCGCGAAGGAGCGCCGGTCCCCGTCGGGCCCGCGAGCCGCGAGCGCGACGGCCGCCACCGCCGCCGCACAGAGGAGGACGCTGACCCAGACGGAGCTCGCGGCTCCACGACCGAACAGGGCGAGCGGCGAGTAGCTCACGGGCGCCTCGAGCCGCGACAGGATGTGCAGGACGTGCGGATAGGAGCCGAGGCCCGCGAAGCCGATCAGCGCCCAGCCCCCTACCACCGTCGCCACGGAGACCGCCGCGAACACGACGGCGGCGCGAAGACGGCGGCGGACCACGAGCCAGACGGCGAGCGGCCACAGGATGAGCTTCGCAACGACAGAGAGCGCCGCGGCCGCACCGGCCACCCCCGGACGGTCGCGGCAGCGCCAGGTCGCCGCCGTGCCGAGGAGAAGAAACGGCGTGATCGCACCCAGCGTGAAGGAGTTCACCATCGGCACCGACAGGAGCGCGACGCCGTAGCAGCGCCAGTCGCGCACACCGAGCAGCCGGAGCGCCGTGAGAGCGCCGAGGATGCTCAGCACGAGGATCGCCACCCGTCCGACAGCGATGGGGAGCGCGACCGTCGGCGCGAAGATGAGCGCAGATGCGGGCGGATAAACGAACACGTCGAAGTGCGAAAGGGCGTGCACCGTCGCCGGCGGGTACGGCGTCCTCCCGCTCAGCACGTCCCGAGCGGCCGTGCGAAAGATCTCGAAGTCGCCGACGGGCGTCCCTCCGTGCGATTCCTGCCAGGCGACCCACCCGAGCAGGAGCGCGGGCAGCCAGGCGAAGCACGCGAACTCCCACGGAGTCGCGAATGCGCGCAGCCGCTCGGCGATTCTCTCCCCCGCGCGTGTCATCGCATCGAATTGAACAGCGGTCGCCGCAGCGGGGCCGAGTACGAACGGCTGGCACCTGCCGGACCTTCAGCCGATGTTGGGCGTGCCGGCCGCACGTAGACAGCCACCACATCTCGGAACCTGCAGTGCTCGCGGGCGGGGAGCCGCGTCGACCAGAGAGGAGAGCGGTGGGCACCCGGAGGCGACGTGTAACCGGGTTGGGCGATCCGTGGGGTTCGCGAGGACGACGCGCGGGCTCTGGTCGAGTACGCGCTGCTTGTCGCTGGTCGCGATCGCCGCGCTGCTCGCCGTCGAGGACTTGGGAAGGCAGCTCGCGACCCTTTACGCCAGCATCGTGGGCGAGTTTCCCTGACGTGCCGCACCGTCGAACGCCCACGACCAAGGTTGGGCTCCACGCCAGCCTTCCAGCGGATGCACCTTCGCCGGCCCCCATCTATCACATCGGTAGGCCCGCCTCAGGGCGCCGGCTCGATCGAAACAAACGCAGGGCGCAACGCCCTGCCGGACGAGGGCATGGGCCGAGAGACGGCTACAGCCCAGAAGGAGGACGAAAGGTGGAGATGCTTCGTTCGCTCCCGATGCGCGCGTACCTCGCGTTGCAGGGGCTGAAGGACCGCGAGGAGGGCCAGGCGCTCGTCGAGTATGCGCTGCTGGTCTCCCTGATCGCAGTCGTGTCGATCGGAATCCTGACCCTGCTCGGCACGAGGGTCAGCCAGGTCTTCAACGATATCTACACGGACCTCTAGGATTACCGATGACTGCCGATGGTCGAGGGGACTCTCAGGTGTGGGGCTACCGCACGACTGCGGTCCCACGAGAGTCCCCTCGCCGTCACCCGTGACTTCCGGAACCCAACGAATACATTTGACCGGCTGCATCGCGGCCCTCACCGGATAGGAAGCAAGTTAAGGAGGAGGAGGATCGTGGAAAACATCACGTCGAGCAAGCTGTTCACAACGCGGCAGGGGACGATCTTGCTGGGCGTGGCGGCCGCGGTCCTGGCAGCGATCGCGCTGGTCGTCTATCTGCACCAGTACCGCAACAGCGTCAACAGCAAGGCCCAGCCGCTGTCGGTGCTGGTGGCCAAGAGCCTGATCCAGAAGGGGACGCCCGGCGACGTCGTCGGCTCCACGGATCTCTACGAGGTGACGAGCCTGCCCAAGAGCCAGGTGAAGACGGGCGCGTTCGTCGACCCGGCGTCGCTCGCAGGGAAGATCGCGACCGCCGACATCTATCCCGGCCAGCAGCTGACGTCGAGCGACTTCGCGGTCGGCAGCGCGAACGCGCTCACGCAGAACCTGAGCCGGACCCAGCGTGCCGTCGTCGTGCCGCTCGACTCGCCCTCCGAGGTCGGAGGGCAGATCACCGCCGGCGACCACGTCGACATCTGGGTGCTCCTCAACGCCCAGACCGCGAACGGCGTGTCGACGCCGATCGTGCGTGAGGTGCTCCAGAACATGACCGTGATGACCGCCGACACGAACGGTGGCAACGTGACGATCCGGGCGACTCCCAAGCAGGCCGGCGAGCTCATCTTCGCCTCGCAAGAACGCGAAGATCTGGCTGGTGCTGCGGCCGGCGGTGGGCTCGACGACGACGAGGCCGCCCGTGATCAGCGTCAACGACCTCCTCGGGCTTCAGCCGCTCCAGATCGGAGGCAGCAGATGAACGACAGGATTCGCGTTCTCGTCACGTCATCGCCGAGCACGCCGATCGGCGGCTCGTCGAGGCGACGCTCGAGGGAGGCGAGCCGTCGCTCGAGATCGTCGGCTACGCGGAGCACCTCGACGACTGGCAGGACCTCCTCGAGCAGGGCAGGCGACGTCGTCGTCGTCGGCTGCAAGGGCTACTCCGACAATGCGACGTATATCGTCGACAGGGCGATCAAGCACCGGCCCGACCGGCCCGTCGTCGTCATGGCCGAATCGTCGCCGAACGGCTTCCTCCGGCGAGGCCTTCGAGGCGGGCGCCGACGACGTGATCACGCTCCCCCAGACGCCTGAGCAGGTGCTGTTCGCGCTCGAGAAGGTGATCGCCCGCCGCAAGGGGCTCGCGACGGCCGGCAAGGCCGCCGCGCCGCTCGATCGCGGTCCTCGGGCCCGAAGGGCGGAACCGGCAAGACGCTCGTCGCGACCAACCTGGCCGTGGCCCTCGCCGCACGCGACGCGAACGTCGTGCTCGTCGACCTCGACCTGCAGTTCGGCGACATCGGGCTCGCGCTCGGCCTCTCGCCCGAGCGGACGATGTACGACCTGATGAAGGCCGGCCCGCCGTTCGACCACGAGAAGCTCGACCGGCACCTCGTGCGCCACTCCTCCGGCGTCAAGGTGCTGATCGCGCCGACCCGGCCCGACCAGGCGAGCGCCGTCTCGATCGACTACCTGCGGGATGTCTACGCGTCGCTGCGCACGATGTGCGACGCCGTGATCGTCGACACGCCTCCCGGGTTCACATCCGAGGTGATCGCCACGATCGACGTCTCGTCGGCGCGTGTGCATGGTAGGGATGCTCGACTCGCTCTCGCTGAAGAACACCAAGCTCGGGCTCGAGACGCTCGACCTGATGGGCTACGAGTCCGACAACGTCACGCTGGTCCTCAACCGGGCCGACTCGCGCGTCGGGATCACGCCCGACGACGTCTCGACGATCATCGGCGCGTGCACCGGACGTGCTCGTCCCGAGCGACCGGGAGATCCCCCGCTCGGTCAACGAGGGCACGCCGATCGTCGCTTCGCGTGAGCGCTCCGACGCGGCGAAGGCGTTCCGCAAGCTCGCCGACCGCTACGGCAAGCCTCCCGCCCCGAAGCCTGCCCCGCTGCCTGCCCGGGCCGGATCGTCCGGTGTACGGCAGCTGATCGGCGGGAAGAGGCGCAGGTAATGGACCTGCACGAGCGCCTCAACACGGCCCGGCGAGTCGCAGTCGGGCAGCCGCGACCCGTTCGCGGAGCTGAAGAGCCGCGATCCACTTCACGGTGATCGGCGATCTCGGGCCACAGCTCTACAACGTCAACATGGACCCCGTGGAGCTCCGCGAGCGCGTGCTCGCGGACGTCCGCGACCAGCTCGCCCAGGAGACCGGCATCTCGCGCGACGACCGTGCGCGGATCGCGATCGAGATCGCGGACGACATCCTCGGCCACGGGCCGCTCGAGCGGCTGCTCGCCGACGACTCCGTGACGGAGATCATGGTCAACGGGCCGTTCGACATCTGGATCGAGCGTCAGGGGCGGCTCTATCCGCTCCGACGGTGAAGTTCAACGACGAGTGGCACCTGCGCCGGATCATCAACAAGATGGTCGCCCAGGTCGGCCGGCGAATCGACGAGACGTCGCCGATGGTCGACGCGCGCCTGCCGGACGGCAGCCGCGTCAACGCGATCATCCCGCCGCTCTCGCTGAGCGGCCCGCTCGTCACGATCCGCAAGTTCAGCCGCAAGCGGCTCACGCTCGACGACATGATCAAGCTGGGCACGCTCAGCGCGGAGACGCGTCGAGTTCCTCGAGCGCTGCATCCGCGCCCAGCTCAACATGCTGATCTCGGGCGGCACGGGCGCCGGCAAGACGACGCTCCTCAACGCCCTCTCGACCGCGATCCCGGACGAGGAGCGAATCGTCACGATCGAGGACGCCGCGGAGCTGCGCCTCAACCAGCGGCACGTGCTCCGGCTCGAGTCGCGCCCGCGCGACCTCGAGGGCGAGAACGAGATCCCGATCCGCGACCTCGTGCGCAACTCGCTGCGCATGCGGCCCGACCGGATCATCGTCGGCGAGGTCCGCGGCGCCGAGGCGCTCGACATGCTCCAGGCGATGAACACGGGCCACGACGGCTCGCTCTCGACCATCCACGCGAACAGCCCGCGCGACGCGCTCGCCCGTATCGAGACGATGGTGCTGATGGCCGGCTTCGACCTGCCCGTCCGGGCGATCCGCGAGCAGGTCTCCTCCGCGCTCGACGGCATCATCCACCTCGAGCGGCTCGAGGACGGCGTCGCGTCGCGTCACCTCGATCACCGAGGTGCAGCGGATGGAGTCGGACGTGATCACGCTCCAGGAGCTGTTCAAGTTCAAGATCGACGAGATCACCCCGACGGGACGATCGTCGGCGGCCTCCAGGCGACCGGCCTGCGGCCGACGTTCGTCGCGAAGTTCGAGAAGCGGGGGATCGCGCTGCCGCTCGCGCTCTTCCAGCTGCCGCAGCCGGAGTACGGAGCTGTGCTGAGGACGGCCGCCTCGTGAGACGACTCGCGCTCCTGGCGGCGCTCGACGCTCGCCGCGGGGGTGCGTCGCCGGCACCGCCGCCGCGGCGGCCACCGGAGGGGTCCGCCTGATCGAGGCGTCCGGGCCGGGCTTCCCGGTGCGGTCGTTCGTCCTCTCGCTGCCGAACAGCCGGCTGCTCAGCCGCGGGCGACGTGACGGTGACCGAGAACGGCCGGCCTGTCGCCGACCTGAGCGTCGTTCCGGCGAGCCGGGCGGGCGAGGAAGACGTTCGGCGTCGTGCTCGTCGTCGACGCGAGCGACAGCATGGCCGGAGTCGCGATCCGGCGGGCGGTCGCGGCGGAGCGGGCCTTCGCCGCCCGGCGCAATCCCAACCAGCAGCTCGCCGTGATCGCGTTCAGCAAGAAGGCGAGGGTCGTCCTGCCGCTCACGGGCTCGGCGCCGCGGATCGCGGCCGCGCTGAACGCGCCGCCGAAGCTCGCCTTCGGCACTCGCATCTTCGACGCCGTCGCCAAGGCGGAGGACGATGCTCACCGACGCCAAGATCGGCTCCGGATCGATCGTCGTCCTCTCCGACGGCGCCGACACCGGCAGCAAGAACACGGCCGCACAGGTCGCGGCGGCTGCCCGCAACGCCCACATCAGGCTCTTCACGATCGGGCTGAGTCGAAGGCGTTCAAGCCCGCCTCGCTCCAGTCGCTGGCCGTCGCCGGCGGCGGCGACTTCACGCTCGCCAAGTCGACGAGGGCCCTGGCGCCGCTGTTCGACCAGCTCGGCCAGCTGCTCTCGAGCGAGTACCTCGTCCAGTTCAAGTCGCTCGCGGGGCCGAGCCTGCAGGTCAAGGTCAAGCGGAGGTCGGCGGAGTGGGAGCCGCGGCCTCGACGTACAAGACACCGGCGCTGTCCGTTCCGCGGTGCCGAAGGCGTATAGCCCGTCGTTGGGCGACCGGATCTGGGGATCGGCGCTGACGATGGTCGATCCTGGCGCTCATCTGCGCAGGCGTCGTCGCGCTGCTCGTGATCGCCTTGTTGCTGCCGCGCCGTAGCGGCCTCCCCGTCCGGATATCGGAGTTCGTCTCGGTGCCCGGGCTCCACCAGGAGCACGGCTCCGGCCCGGGCGGGGATCGGAGTCCGGCCGTCGAGTCCGAAGACGCGTGGCCGCGTGCCTGGGACCGCTTCGCCGAGATCCTCGAGATCGCCCAGATCCAGATCCGGCCGACACTGCTCGTCCTCTCGGACGGTCGCCGCGACGGCCGCCACCTTCCTGCTGGTGTATCTCGGCACCGGGTTGATCTGGTGGTCGCTCCTCGCCCTGCTCATCCCGTTCGGCGTGCGGGAGTGGGTCGTGCGCGCGCTCGCGCGTCGCAGAAACCGGTTCTCCGAGCAGCTGCCCGACTCGCTGCAGGTCATCGCGTCGGCGCTCCGGGCCGGCCACAGCTTCGCCGGCGCCCTCGCGGTCGTGGTCGAGAGCGCATCGGAGCCGATGAAGAGCGAGATGCAGCGGGTGGTCGCCGACGAGCAGCGCGGCATCCGGCTCCAGGACTCCCTGACCGTCGTCGCGAAGAGGATGAACAGCCGGGATCTCGACCAGCTCGCGCTCGTCGCCGAGCTGCAGCGGGAAGCCGGAGGCAACGCGGCCGAGGTCGTCGACCGCGTCGCCGAGACCGTCCGCGCGCGATTCGACCTGAAGCGGCTCATCCAGACGCTCACCGTGCAGGGACGAATGTCCCGCTGGATCGTGACGGCGCTGCCGATCGCGATCGTGCTGATACTCCAGCTGATCAACCCCCACTACCTGCACCCGCTCGTGAGGTCGACGACGGGACAGGTCGTCCTCGGGTTCGCCATCGCGCTCTGCGCCGCAGGGTCGTTCGCGATCAAGAAGATCGTCGACATCAAGGTATGAGGTAGCCCATGATCGTCGTACTGCTGCTCGGACTCCTCCTGACGGCCGTAGCGGTCACCTTCGTCGCGCGCGCGTTCGTCGCACAGCGCCTCCGCACCGCGGTGACGCTCGGCCGGATCGGCCGCTACGGCTTCGCAGGTTCGGCCCAGCTCGTCCGGCGCGAGGGAGTCCGCGGCGTCTTCGAGAACGCCGCGTTCGGTCTCGGCACCCTGCTCACCGACCGGCTCAAGCTCATCAACGACGAATACCTGCGAAAGCAGCTGATCGCCGCAGGAATGCACCGCACCTTGGCGCGCACGGTCATCGGCTACCAGCTCCTGCTCGCGGTCGTGCTGCCCACCGTCTGGATCTGGTTCGCGGTCGTCGCGGGCGTCTCGACGGAGCTCATTCTGCTCGGCACCGCGATCGCGGCCCTGGCCGGCTGGGTCGGCCCGGGCTTCGTCGTCCGGAGGCGCGCGGACGAGCGCCTCTACAAGATCGACTACGCGATGCCCGAGCTGATCGACCTGCTCGTGGTCGGCGTCGAGGCGGGACTGAGCCTGGCCGCCGCCCTCCAGCTCGCCGGCGAGCAGCTGAAGGGCCCGCTCGGCGAGGAGCTCCGGATCGTGCTGCAGGAGCAGCGGATGGGACTCACGCCCATACAGGCGCTCGAGAACATGCTCGGCCGCGTGCCGACGCCCGCGGTGGAGGCGTTCATCCGGGCGATGATGCAGGGCCAGGTGCTCGGCGTCTCGATCGGCCAGATCCTTCGCAGCCTCGCACTCGAGATGCGGAAGCGGCGCCGCGCGCAGGTGGAGCAGCAGGCGCAGAAGGCGCCGGTCAAGATGCTCTTCCCGCTCGTCTTCCTGATCTTCCCGGCGCTGTTCGTCGTCATCCTCGGTCCCGCTGTGGCGTCGATCTTCCACGCGCTCAATTCATGACCGCCCGGATGGCAGCTCGCAGCTTCGTAGGAGGTCTGCTTCGGCGGCTGCCCGGCACGCGGCTCGTATCGCGCGGTCGGCGGGAGGACGGGGTGGCCCTCGTCGAGTTCGCGCTCGTCCTCCCCGTACTGCTCATGGTCCTGACCGGGATCCTGCAGTTCGGGCTGATGTTCAACAAGTACATCACCCTCACGGACGCGGTCCGCGCAGGGGCGCGGACGGCGTCGCTCGGCCGCGGTCTCACCAACCCGTGCGACCCCGCGGTCGACGAGACGGTCAGCTCCGGGCTCGATATCGGTCTCACCAGCAACGAGGTGGCGGTGAGGCCCCTGGGCGCCAGTAGCTGCGGCCCGGCGCCCGACCCCACCAGCGACCCGTGCTCGACCCCGTCGGGCTACCCGTACGGAAGCGGCGGCAACCTCGTGCAGGGCGACGCGATCCGGGTCAAGGCCTGTATCCCGTACACGTTCAACATATTCGGCGTCAGCTTCGGTACGGTGCACCTGACGGCGAGCGCAACGGACCCGATCGAATGACCGGCTCGCGCGCGACTGCGCTCCTGGCGCGCCTCCGGCGGGAGAGCGGCCAGGTCCTGCCCGATCACGGCGCTCGTCATGGTGGTGCTGATCGGCTTCGCAGGGCTCGTCGTCGACATCGGACGCGTGTGGATCGCCCAGCGCCAGCTCCAGAACGCGGTCGACGCGACCTCGGTCGCGATCGCGCAGAACATGCCCGACGCCTATGAGGGATGGAGGCAGGTCCCCTCGTACAGCGGCAGCGCCGGCAGCCCGAACGCGGTCTTCGGATACGGGGTGACGGCCGGCGACCCCACCATCACCCTGATCTGCACGCCGTCCGCTCCCGGCTGGAAGCCGGACCACAACAACCGTCCAGGGGACGTGCCCGGCCGACATCAGCGACAAGGACCAGCCGGCGAACGGTGGGCATCTCTGCCAGCCTTCCGGTGGCCAGCCCTGGGACTCCCGACCCCCGCAGCTTAACGTGAACGGCCAGCTCGAACCGGCAGCCGACGTCGGCTGCAACGCGGCCATGGTGGAGCAGTCGGCGACCGTGAAGACGACCTTCGCCGGGCTCTTCCTGCCCAGCTTCAACGTCAGCGCGCAGGCGACCGCGAGCGAGCCGCAGAGCGGCCAGTCCTTCACGCCGATCAACGTCGAGGTCGTCATCGACTCGACGCCCTCGATGGGGTACAGCCAGGACGGCGGCGACTGCTCGGGCCAGGTGACCGGGATTTCCCCGCAATCCCAAACGAAGAAGATCGACTGCGCGAAGGCGGGCATCCGGGCGCTGCTCGCCGGGCTCTTCCCGTGCGACAACACGCCCCCCAAGCCCGCCACCTGTCAGGGAAACGCCACAACCCGAGCCCCAGCTCGGCGCCAACGTGAGCGATCCGCTCGACCAGGTGGGGCTCCTCACCTTCCCGGCGCTCCAGCACGTGTCGGAACCGGCCGAACGAGACCAATCTGCGCCAACGACCAACATGCTCCAGCGACAATATCCGGCGCACGTGATCGGGAACCGAGCCCGCCGGCGACCCGGCGAGCCGGGCTACGACATCGTCGGCCTGTCGAGCGACTACCGCGAGTCGAGCACCGCCACATCCCTCAACCCGAACTCCGACCTCGTCGAGGCGGTCGACTGGACCGCGGCGGGATGCTCAAACGACCAGTGGCCGGGGAACATCTTCTACGGGCTCGAGAGCAGCACGAACTACCCCGGAGGCGGGTGCAATCACCTACCTCGCAGGCGCGCTCGCCGAGGCGCGGTACGTGCTGGACCACGCCCCCGCCAGGCCGTCGGGGCTGGCACCCGGAAGGTGATCATCGTGCTCAGCGACGGCGAGATGAACGACGTGCCGTTCGCCGACGGCGGACACCGACCGCACTCCCTGCGCGAGCGCCTGCCGCGCGGCGGCGGCGGCGAAGGGCAACAGCGGCGTGACGATCTACTCGATCGCGTACTACAACTCGCAGTTCACAGTCCTCGCATGCACGGACACGTTCGGGGCACTATCAGAACGTTCAACCCCCCGGCGGCAGTCGCGTTCAGGTGATGAAGGCCATCGCGAGCCCGGGCAGCTCGGACATTACCCCACCTTCTTCGACCGGCCAGACGCGGGCGACCTCACGGGCGTCTTCCAGCAGATCGGCACGCAGCTCACCGAGATCAACACGCGGCTGATCCCGACCCCTAGGCGCCAAGCCGTGAAGAGACTCCACCACCTCCGCCCCGCCGCCGTCGCAGCCGCATCCGCGCTCTGCCTCACGTTCCTGCCCGCGGCCTCGGCCGCCACGCCGCCGCCCGTCTACGTGACCCCGGCGGCGATGGCCGCGAAGATCCACGGCTCCGTGCCCCAGATCCCGACCGACAACACGAGCGCGCCCTCCGACATCACCGCGACCACCTGCCGCGGCATGGGCGACCCGAGACAAGCGTGAGAAGAGCCGTGAAGAAGACGGTCAAGAAGAAGACGGGGAAGAAGAAGGGCAAGAAGGTCGTGAAGACGGTCGTGAAGAGGTTCAAGGCGTTCCGTTGCACGGCAACGTGGGCGCGCGGCCGTCGCAGGTCTGGGCCCGCCCGCTTCGCCGGCGGCGCGTTCTGCGCGAGCAGCAGCGGACTCGACGCGTGCCCGCCGATGCACCGGCGACGGCCGGGGACCCGAGGCTCTGCAGCAACGGCTCGGTGCCCCCGACCGCCGACCCGAACCGCTGCGCCCTCGCCGCGACGGAGAGCTCGCCTGGTCCGGGCGATGAAGGTGTGGTTCAAGAATCCCGACTGGCAGCCCGGCAACGTGTCGTGCAAGGGCGCCAACCTCTCGCGGACGTGCACCTACCTGCAGCTCGGCATCTACGGCACCTACTACACGGCGACGATCGCCTTCGCGCAGTCGTCGGACGGCGCTTGGACGGCGACGATCGCCGCGAGCGGCGGCAAGGCCAGCACGACGTGCACCGTCCAGCCGGACCCGACGACCGCAGCCGGAGCCCCCTCGCTCTGGTCGAGCGGCCCGACGCCGACCTGCAGGAGCTGACGACAGTGACCGCGACCTCCACGATCCAGACCCCGGAGCCGGTGACGGACGGCGAGAGCACGGACGCCCCGCGCCGGCCGCCGGTCCGCGAGCTCGTGCCCCGCGGGGCGCGGGGTGCGCTCGTCCTCGCAGCCGGCCTGCTGCTGGCCGTGGAGAGCCTCGCCCACTACGGCCTCGGCGGGCAGGCGCTCGTCGGGGTCGTGCTCTGCCCGGTGCTCGTCCTGCTCGGCCGCGATCGACCTCGAGCACCGGCTCCTCCCCAACCCGATCGTGCTGCCCACGGTCCTCGTGGTGGCCGTGATAGTGGCCGCCTCGCAGCCGGCGCACTTCGTCCTGCATCTCGCGGCCGGGGTCGCGCTCGGAGGCTTCTTCTTCGCCTCTGCGGCGCTCATCCCGGGCAGCCTCGGCATGGGCGACGCGAAGCTCGGCTTCCTGCTCGGGCTCGCGCTCGGCTCGAAGACCCTGCCGGCGGTCGAGGTCGCCCTCCTCGCGGTCCTGGTGGTGGCCCTGTGGACGATCTCCAGACAGGGGCTGTCCGCCCGCAAGAAGACACTCCCGTTCGGGCCGTTCCTGGCGCTCGGCGGAATCATCGGCTTCTTCCTCGGCTGACGGAGGTTTCTCGTGACGGAAATGGTCGAAAGCACAGACATGATCCGCGAGGAGGACGCCGCCGAGCGGCTCCGCGAGCTGCTCGAGCTCGCCCGCAGGGAGGTCGCGAAGGCCGTCGTCGGCCACGACCAGGCGGTCGACCTGATGCTGATCGCCGCGCTCGCGCGCGGCCACGTGCTCGTCGAGGGCCCCCCGGGGACGGCGAAGACGCTCCTCGCCCAGGCGATCGCGCGGGTGCTCGGCGCCGACTTCCAGCGCGTGCAGTTCACGCCCGACACGACGCCCAGCGAGCTCATCGGGTCGATGGTGATGCACGGAGGCGAGCTCGTGCTCGAGCGCGGCGCCGTCTTCACGAACGTCCTGCTCGCAGACGAGATCAACCGCACGCCGCCGCGCGTGCAGGCCGGCCTGCTGGAGGCGATGCAGGAGCGCCACGTGACGTTCCGCGGGCGCACCTATTTCATCGAGCCGCCCTTCTTCGTCATGGCGACCCAGAACCCGTACGAGCACGAGGGCGTGTTCCCGATCACCGAGTCCCAGCTCGACCGCTTCCTGATCAAGGTCGACCTCGCCTACGGAGA
Source organism: uncultured Thermoleophilia bacterium (assembly GCA_963762675.1). Classification (GTDB taxonomy): domain Bacteria; phylum Actinomycetota; class Thermoleophilia; order Gaiellales; family Gaiellaceae; genus Palsa-739. The sequence continues at coordinate 16,466 of CAVXLS010000009.1, forward strand.
CGAGAACACCGAGGTGCGGATGCTCGACCTGCCGCACCGCGGGGTGATCCCGGACATGCTCGGCGATATCTCCCCGCTGCTCGGCGAGCGCGCCTTCCTCGTCGCCCAGGAGGTCGTCGACGACGTGCAGGTCGACGACGAGGTCGCCCGCGTATGCGTCCGGATCGTGCGCGAGACGCGCGAGATCGCGGGCGTCGAGCTCGGCGGCAGCCCCCGTGCGTCGAGGCACCTGATCACGGCTGCGAGGGCGCGGGCCGCCGTGCACGGCAGGCGGAGCGTCGAGCTGGAGGACGTGACCTCGCTGGCACCGTGGGTGCTGAGGCACAGGATCTCGGCCGGCGAGGAGAGCCCGGAGGCGGTCGTCGACGCCGCCGTACGGAAGGCGGTAGCGTAGCGGAGCCTGCCCGACCGACGAGCACGGTCGGAGACCGTCCACCCCGACCCCGAACCACCCAGGAACCCCGTCAACCCGCGCAGAAGGAACGGTGCACATGACAGTCGTGTACATCATCCTCGTCGTCATCTTCCTCGTGCTGCTGTTCGCGTACGCCCGCGTCCGCGGCCGGCGCATGCACCGCTAGAGCCCTCCCGGAACGGCCGCCGGAGCACTCGTGCAGGCGTGGCCGCGCAGCCCTCCGGACTGCTCCGCCGAGCCGTCCATCGAAACACGGACGGCTGCGCTGGCAGGAACCCGTCGACCCGCGCGGAAAGAACAGTGCCATGACAGCCATCTACATCATCCTCGTCGCCGTCTTCCTCGCGCTGCTGTTCGCATACGTCCGCGTGCGTGGCCGGCGCCTGCACAGCTAGAGAGACCGTCGGCCCCCCCGAAGGCGCGAGCGGCTTCGAGGGGGCCGACACCGACGTTCCTCCGGCGGTACCGGGAACCACTCCCGCTTCGCGAAACACGTATGCTCAAGCTCGCGACAGAGCTGCCGAAGAGTATGTGTGAGCATGTCCGTTAACGTCAGGATCGAGACTGCGTCGAAGGCGGAAGCCGAGCTCATCGCCGCCTTGCTCCGGCCGGCCGCCAGAGCCGAAGCATGGCGCGGCTACGGTGTCATCCGGCTGGCGCTACGAGACAACGCGGAGACCGAGACCGTGATCGAGACGGTCGCCGAGGGCGTCCGCAGGCACGAGCTGCCGTGGACTCGCGTGCGCTACGGCGACAACGAGCGCGTCTTCCGCTCCAACGGCCGACGCTAGATTCACCCGCTAGTGCGGCCTCCAGAGATCCACGTTTCCGGTCGAACATTATGAGGGGCCGCGCTAGGAGACGGCCTGCTCTTCGGGCTCGGGCAGGCCGGCGATCCGGTAGGCGTCGGCCTGGTCGAGCGTCTCGCTCCGGAGCAGGGCATCCGCAAGCGCGTCGAGTCGCGCGCGCTCGCCGCGCAGTAGCTCCGTCACCTCCGAGTAGGCAGCGTCGACGACGCGCCGTACCTCATCGTCCAGGAGCTCGAGCGTCCGCGGCGAGCTCAGGTCGCCGAGCGAACTCGCTCCGTCTCGCGGCAGGACCGCGACCATCCCGACGGCGCTGCTCATGCCCCAGCGCCCGACCATGTGACGAACGAGCCGCGTCAGCTGGTCGATGTCCCCCTCGGCGCCTGACGTCGGTTCGGCGAAGACGACCTCCTCGGCCGCACGCCCGCCCATCATCACCCTGACGAGCGCCTCGAGCTCGTGCCGCGTGTAGTTGAAGCGCTCCGACTCCGGAGAGGACACCGTCACCCCCAGCGCCTGGCCTCGCGGGATGATCGAGACCTTTCGCACAGTATCGGCGCCCGGCGTCAGCATCCCGACGAGAGCGTGGCCCGCCTCGTGGTACGCCGTCCGGCTTCGGTCGGCCAGAGTCAGCATCACCCTCCGCTCGGCGCCGAGAATGATCTTGTCGAGCGATTTCGTGAAGTCGATCGCGGACACCGCCGCGCGGCCGAGACGCGCGGCCAGAAGCGCCGCCTCGTTGACCAGGTTGGCGAGATCCGCACCGACCATACCCGGGGTCGTCGAAGCGATGCGCCCGAGGTCGACGTCGTCGGCCAGCGGCACGGAGCGGGTGTGCACCTCGAGGATCAGCCGCCTTCCCTCCCGGTCCGGTGGCTGGACGACGACCCGGCGATCGAACCGACCGGGCCGGAGCAACGCCTTGTCGAGGACGTCGATCCGGTTGGTGGCGCCGACGACGATCACGCTCGTCGACGTGTCGAAGCCGTCCATCTCCGTGAGGATCTGGTTGAGCGTCTGCTCCCGCTCGTCGCTGCCGCCGCCGAAGGAGGAGCCACTGCTACGGGCACGACCGACTGCGTCGAGCTCGTCGATGAAGACGATCGCCGGCGCATCCTCCTTGGCCAGGCGGAAGAGGTCGCGGACGCGCGACGCGCCCACGCCGACGATCGCCTCGACGAACTCGGAGGCCGACATCGAGAAGAACGGCGCTCCGGCTTCGCCTGCGACCGCCTGCGCGAGCAGCGTCTTGCCGGTGCCGGGCGGGCCGCTGAGAAGGACACCGCGAGGGATTCGCCCGCCGAGCCGGCGGTACTTCTCCGGATCGCGCAGGAAGTCCACGATCTCGGTCAGCTCCTGCTTCGCCTCGTCGATCCCGGCGACGTCCGCGAAGGTGACCGTCTCGACGCCGGGCCGGTAGCGGCGTGCCCTAGAGCGACCCATCGACCCGACCATGCGCGACGAGGACATGCGGCGGAAGATCCAGAACAGCAGCAGGAGCAGGAAGATCGTCGGCGCGAAGCCGAAGAGCAGACTCTTCCACCAGGCGACCCCCGTGTCGAGCGACTGGGCGTTGACGACGACGTGCTGCTCCTGCAGGAGCTGCGAGAGCTGCTGCGAGTCTGCGAAGGCCGGCATCAGCGTGCTGAAGTGGGTCGCGGCGGTCGCGGTGCCGGCCGGCTTCGTCGCATGGCGGAAATCGCCCTGGATCTCCGTCCCGATCGAGGTGATCGAGGAGACGTTTCCGGTGCGCACCTGATCCAGGAAGAACGGGCTGTACGGGACCTTGATCCGCGGCACCACCGTCACGACCCGGTGCGCAGCCCAGTAGTTGATCCCGAGCATCGTCGCGATCAGGATCAGGTAGAGCACGATCCGGTCGGAGCGGTTCGAGAGGCGCGGCGGTCGGAGGCGGGGGCGGTTCATGGTCACGCGGCACGATGCCAGACGCAGCGGCGGGCAGCCCGCCCGGCGAGGCGCCCGGAAGCGGCGGCAGGATCAGTTGTCGGCAGAGCGAAGGAGATCTCGAGGCGACGGCTGCACCGAAGATCGACGGCTGCAGATGCGGCCGTCGCCTCACCCATGTCCTGCGTGCTCCGGCATGCTGACGATCGCGTTTCTGCCAATGCCTTCAGCTTCCATCCTTGACGGTGATGCCGTCTCGTCACGCGGGAGGTGGTGAGGCGGCTCGCGGAAGTCCGTGGGCCGCCTCGACCGCTGTTCGGGAACGATGCGGGCTGTCGGGTTGCGCCGCCTCCGGCGACGGTGTGCCCGAACGAGCACGCGCTGTGGACCGCATCGTCCTCGCCCCGGGCGGCCGCGCCGTCGTCCGGAAGGCGGGACCGAACCGGCCATGCGGCCTACCTCGTTCGAGGGACGCCACGGCTGACGGCGCCCGCGGAAAGCTCGCAGCTCTACGGGGCGGTCTCCTCGAAGGGGAACAGCGCGCCGCCGTGCTCCGGGAGTCCCTCGACGCGCTGTCCGCGACCATCGAGGCGGCGCAACCCGGGAAGCAGCTCGGCGATCCGCAGGAGGCGCTCTCGACCAAGCGACGCTCAGGCACGGATCAGAGAGCCGCGGAGCGCCGACGGCACGGGGACGGGAGTCCGCCCGCATGCGTCAACCACTGGCTCCACGGCGAGCGCCGAAGCGGCTTCGAGTGTCCGACCGGCATCGAGCGCCGCGAGATCCCTCCTAGCGGCGACGAAGACTGAAGCGCCCGCGACGACGCGAGCCGTTCTCCGCCGCCGCCGGCACCGCCGTGCGGTCAGGCTCGCCGGGTCCAGGCTGGTCGATCCCGAACCAGTGGAAGACCGGAGGCGCCAGCTCGGAGACGGCCGAGGAGGCGGCCGTGTCCCTCAGAAGGGACGCAGTCGGCCCGAACCGCCGGGCCAGTGCTCTCGCTCCATTGATGTCCACCGGTACCGCCTTTCGATTCCGACTCGCCTGTGAGGAGCGCATTCGAAATGTGTGTCGGGACTCCTCGTCTGTCGCCACCCGTTCGGGCAATCGTCCCCAACACACCTTCTCGCCGTTTCCAGGGCGATTCCCCGGCCGTCCGGATCGGAGCGACTACTCGAACGGGGGGACAAGATCGGCCGCGTCCAACCGATCCTTACTGTCCGTGCCGCCGGGATGCGTCAAGATACACCGGATGCGCCTCGCGCGCGGCGTCGTCGTCTGTCTCACCACGGCCGTGCTGACCTCGCCGGCGGCGCCCGCATGGGCGGGCACCACAACGGGCGACGCGGCGACGACGAACGCCACGGCGACGGACACGAGCACGTCGATCGACACCACGACGGCCACCACTACCGAGCTTCCGGCGACGGCGGCCGCCACCGACACCACGACCCCGACAGACACGAGCACATCGACGGACACCGCGCCTGCGACCGACACCGTGGCCGCGATCCCGGTCGCGAAGTCGATCGACCGGGGGTGCGTGTTCGGAGGAGTGGCGCTCCTGCTTCCGAACCGGACACCGCTGCTGATCGGCCCGGTCGCCGACGCGCCCTCCTCGCCCGTCGCGGCGATGAGCAACCTCGTCTACCCGGCCGACGGCTCCGTCGTCACCGCAGCCGGGATCGCGCTCGAGGCGGCCGGCTGCAGGAGCGGCGAGCCTGCAGCCGGCAAGACCGAGATCCGATCGCTCTCGCTCTTCGGGGGAACCGTCACTGCCGACACGGTCGGGCTGACGATCAGCGACGCGGGAGCGCGCCACGCCGACGCCGTCAGCGGGCTCCAGGTCGACGGTACCGCCGTCCAGGTCGACGCCGGCACGCACGTCCCGCTCGGCGCCTGGGGGTACCTCGTCACCGGCACCCTGGACCGCCTGCGCACGACGGCGGCCAGCGGCAGCGCGCAACCGCCGCTCCGCGTGCAGGCGAGCGCCCTGGCTGTCCACCTGCTCGAGAGCCACGGCGGACTTCCTGCAGGATCGGTGCTGCTGATCTCCTTCGCCGGCCTGCCCGGCCCGGCGCCGGCGGCGGCGGCGACCCCCATGCCCCTGCAGCCCGCGACCCCGGTCAGGGTGACGCCTCTCGCGCCGAAGGCCGCGGCGAAGCCCAGGGCGGCGCACAGGAAGCACAAGGGGCCGCTCCACCATGCCCCGTTCAGGATCACGCCGCCGCTCGGAGCCGTGCACTACGTGTTCCCGGTCACCGGCACCTCGAGCTTCGTAGACACCTACGGGGCGTTCCGTGGCGACGTCCCCGGCAACTGGCACCACGGCGACGACGTCTTCGCCGCGCTCGGCACGCCGGTCGTCGCCGTCGCCGACGGGACGGTCAACCGCGTCGGCTGGCAGAAGATCGGCGGGTGGCGACTCTGGGTCGACGACAGGGACGGCAACCGCTTCTACTACGCGCACCTGTCCGGCTACGCGCCGGCCGTCATCAAGTCCAAGACCGTCAAGGCGGGGGAGGTGATCGGCTTCGTCGGCAACAGCGGCGACGCCTTCACGACCTCCCCGCACCTCCACTTCGAGATCCACCCGCAGGGACTGACAAGCTTCGGCTACGACGGCGCCGTCGATCCGACGCGCTACCTCCAGGCGTGGACGCACCTCACACACGTGCACGCCCCGCGGCCCACCCATCCGCGGCTGCCCAGAGCGGCCGCAGCACGTCAGGAGGCCCGCTACGTGTTCCGGGAGCTGCTCGCCGCCCGCGGGTTCCTGAAGAAGAAGCCCTCCGCGCCGCCGAGGCAGGCGCAGACCACCCTGACCCCCGACGGCGGCGCCCCTGCCGTCGTCACCACGGCGGCGCCTTCCACGCCGAAGGTCGTCGCGGCGTCCCCGGTCTCCGCGACCGCGCCGCAGGCGCTCCCGGCCACGACGACCGCCCTCGCGATCGGCGGATCGCTCGTGCTCCTCGCGCTCTCCGGCTCGACGCTCGCCGTGCGCCGCGTCAGGAGGCGGCCGGCAGCCCAGGAGGTAGACGACGTCCACCAAGCGGCTGCGGCCGCCCTCCCGGCGGCGCTCGAGCCGGTGCCCGTGTCAGCCCGCATCGCGCCCCGGCCGGTTGCCGGAACGATGCCGCCCGGCCGGCGCGGCCTACCGGTCTCGGTCATCGCCGGAACGGGGTCGCTGGTGGCGCTCTTCACCGCGTCGGTGCTGCTCCTCCGCCGGCGGTCCGGACGGCAGTCCTCGTAGACCGGACGACGGCGGCGCCTCACCGCGCGGCACGGTCGGCAAGGCAACGTCGAGTCGGCGGCGAATATCCTTGTCGTATGGAGCACCCGGCCCGAGCCGACGACCCGATCGACAACTGGCGGATCGGTCACTTGCGCCAGCAGCCGCGTCGACCGCGAGGCGCGGACGTCGTCGAGCAGCTGCTGAGGCCGCGCGAGGTTCCGAGCATCCCCGACCGCCTAGAGGCGGCCGAAGACGCGATCTTCGAACTTGCGATGCGGCTCGATGCGGTCGAGCTCGAGCAGAGGCGCGCCGCCTCCCGGTCGTCCGACAGGACGGGGCCGGCAGCACCGCACCCGGCGCCCGAATCTCCGCCCACGGTCGAGCCCGAGCCGGGGCACACGTTCTTCGTCCCGTCGCCGGAGGGATACGAGATCGTCGAGGCGGAGGGAGCAGCGCCGGTGCCGGGCACGAGCGTGACGCTCGGCGCCCATCGCTACGCAGTGCAGAGCAGACGGCGGACGCCGTTTCCGAGTGACGGCAGGCCGTGCCTCGTCCTCGCTCGCGTACCGACCGCGCCCGTCACCGGCTCCGGCTAGCCGTCTGCCGGTCGCCAGCGTTGGAACGTCGCGCTGACCCGCGTAGGACCGCCCGGCCGGCTGTCGATCACCAGGCGGCCGCCGAGCAGCTGCAGCCGCTCCCTCATGCTGACGAGGCCGATCCGGTCGGCCTGGACCGCCGCACGATCGAAGCCGCCGCCGTCGTCCACGATCTCCAGCCGGATGACTGCGTCGTCGGCGTGAAGGCTCACGTAGACGCTCCGGGCGTGCGCGTGCTGCGCGACGTTGTTGAGCGCCTCACGGAGGACCGCGCGAATGGCGATCTCCTGCGAGTGGCTGTCCGGCCAGACCCCGGACGGCACGACGAGCTCGGTGGTCGCCTCGCAGAGCCCACGGAATCGTTCGAGCTCCGTGTGCGCGATCAGCTCGAGCGAGTCGAGGTCGGTCTTGCCCGCCGACTCGAGGCTCGTGATGAGGTCGCGCATTCCGTGCTCGGCGTTCGCGAGCTCGGCAACCATCGCCTCGAGCTCTCCGGCGGCCTCCTCGCCGGACACCGACGCCGCCTGCAGGCGCCGCCGCAGCTGCCCGAGGCCGAAGCCGACCGCGATCAGGCTCTGCATCGGGCCGTCGTGCACGTCGAGCGCCAGCCGTCGCATCCGCCGGCGGAGCGCGTCGGAGTGGTCTTCCTCGGCGGGAGGCGGAACGAGACGGGCCCGCTCGAGCGAAGTCGCCGAGTACGCAAGCTGAGTCACAGCCGCAGAGTTTCCTGTCATGTAGGAGGGAAGAAGCCGCAATGCCTGGCGGAGCTGTCGCGGCTACGCCGGCTCTTCAACAGTATGGAGAGGTTTCTCGGCTCGGCAACCCCCAGATGAGGGATTCCGGCCGGTCGCCGGCGGGCGAGGCCGGGCGCGCCCTCGGGGCACCGAGCCGGAACAGCGGGCGCGCCCGGCGCCGAGTTTCGAGTGAAGCGTCCTGACCCTGCGGGCCCGAGAAGACCTCACCGTCGTGCGCGCCGGGCGATGCCCGCTTCTCGCATGAAATCGCCGCATCCCGATGTTTTCATCCCTCCGAGGGCTAGCAAATCCGACGCTGAAGTCGAGACCGTCGCCGCCGGTCTCGCCGAGGAGGAGGAGAGAGATGAGCAGACGCGCGCTCGTGCCGGATGTCGGGTGACACGTCCTGACCCGAGCCGGGCCTGAAAGGAGGCCCCACCGTCGATGACACGGCGCTGCGCCTGCTCGCTGTAGTAGGTCCCGTAAGTATCGGAATCCAACTCGTCTAACGGCTAGTCCCTTCCGAAGCGGAAGTCCGGTTCAAGGGATGAACGCAAGTTTCCGGCGCCTGCGGCACCTATCGAAGTGGGATCCGCCGTGGGTCCCGTCGCTCGAGGCCCCCGAGCCGCCCGCTGGGGGCCTCGACGCTTCTCCGGGGCGTGTCGCGGACCGCTCCTAACCTCCCGGCGTGCTCGTGCCGATACGAAGAGGTCGATCGTTTTCCTCATGGCTCACGACGCTGCTCACCTCGCGGACTCCGCCGTCGCTCGTCGCTTCCAGCGGCTGGTCGAGAACATCCCCGGGATCGTCGCGTACCTCGACGTCGTCCAGGCCGACGACCCCTCCCGCTCGCTTCCGGTCTACATCAGTCCTCAGGTCGAGGATCTGCTCGGCTACCCACCCGAGGAGTGGCTGACGGAGGACGAGCTCTGGCTCGACGTCCTCCATCCGGACGACCGCGAGCGGATGATGGAAGCCGACGCACGCGCGCGCCGGTCGCTCTCCACGCTCTTCGAGGAGTACCGCATGGTGGCGCGCGACGGATGTCTGGTCTGGGTGAGCGAGAACGCCGCAGTCGCGGAGGACGATCGCACGGGCGTCGTCTACTGGCAGGGCGTGATGGTGGACATCACCGATCGCAAGCTCGCCGAGGAGGCGCTCGCCGCGAGCGAACGCCAGTACAGATCCGTGTTCGACGCGGCGGCGTTCGGGCTGATGACGCTCGACCTCGACGGCCGCGTGCTCGACGCGAATCCGGTGCTCGAGCTTGTCCTCGGCTATCCGCCGGGAGGGTTGCACGGAGTGCGCCTGCACGACGAGCTGGACATGGGCGACGAGACCACGCTGCGGAGCTTCGAGGAGCTCGCGACGGGGGACGGCGACCGGTGTGAGCTGGAGCACCGCCTGCGGCACCACGGCGGCTCGCCTCTGTGGTGCCGCACCGTGATGGCGCTGGTACGCGACGCAGCCGGCCGGCCGGAGCACGTCACCGCCATGGTCGAGGACATCGACGCCCGGAAGCGGACGGAGGCGGAGCTCGTCCACCGGACGTCCCACGACTCGCTGACCACGCTCCCCAATCGGCAGCACTTCCTCGACCAGCTCGCTCTCGCCCGCCGGCACGCGGAAGCGGCCGGCGGCGGAGTGGGCGTCGTCTTCATCGACATCGACGACTTCAAGCAGGTCAACGACTCCTTCGGACACCAGGCGGGAGACGAGCTCCTCGCCGCGCTCGCCGGCCGGTTGCTCGGAGCCGTGCGTCCCAGCGACCTCGTCGCCCGGTACGGCGGCGACGAGTTCCTCGTCCTCGCGAGCGGTCTGACCGAGGCGAAGGACGCGGCGCAGCTCGCGTGGCGCCTCGCCGGCTGTCTCCGCGCCCCGTTCTCGATCGACGGCGAGCTCCTCTCGATAGCGGCGAGCTTCGGCGTCGCCTACTCGTCCGACCCCGACGAGGCAGACGAGGATCTCGTCCGCAAGGCCGACGCCGCGATGTACAGCGCGAAGCAGCGCGGCGATCGCGTCGCCGTCTTCGGCGCGCAGGGAAGCGCGGGCGCAGCGGCCTGAGCGTCCCGACAGATGCCTACACGATGCGTATCGTTGCGTGCTACCTTCAAGCAATGCCCAGAGCCCGCGGCAGCAGGCGCCTCAACGTCACGCTGGATGCCGAACATGCGGAGAAGCTTCTGCGCATGGCGGAGCAGGCGTACACGCAGGAGGGGACGCTGGCACGTTCGCTGCTGGCTCGCGCGATCGACGAGGCCGACCTCGACGGCGCCACGATGGCCGAGCTGCTCAACGGCGTCCCGGGTGCCCTCGAGCGCGCGCAGCTCGGGCGCGAGCAGGGTCGCAGCCGCGACACCATCCCGCTCGAAGAGCTCTAGTGGTCGCGTAGCCCTTCTTGGCCCGGCTCGAGGTCAGCTCTGCCGCAGCCGAGGACATCGCGCGCCTGTTCCTCACCCACAGTCTCCCGCAGGGCACGAACGAGCGGATCAAGCGATCACTGCGCTCCCTCGCTCGCTTTCCGCGCCTTGGCACCGCCCTCGAAGGCGGCGGCTGGGACGGATTCCGCTTCGCGCTCGGCCCCTGGCGCTGGATGGTGATCGTCTACGACTTCCACGAGGAGCAAGACCTCGCCGTGATCGCCACCGTGCAGGACGGACGATCGTCGAGCTCGGCCACGGCGGGCCGCTGACGCCCGTCCGTGCAGCTACGCGTCTCCGTCAGGGACGTCTGTCGGCGAGGACGAGCGCCCGCTGCGGCTCGCCTGTCACCCGGGGTCGGGCGTCCTCGGCGAACGCCCAGAGCTTGTTGGCCGCGAAGCTGAACGGCGTCACGAGGAGGATCGCAACCGCCTGGGCGGCCAGGTGATCCGCGCCGGCACCGACGAGCGCCAGCAGGAAGAGCTGGTTCGCGCCGAGCGAGAGCGCAGAGACCGTGAGCGCGCGGGCGCTCTGGCCGAGCAGCCGCTCCCCGCGGGCCTGGAACGTCCAGACGCGGTTCCAGACGTAGTTGCTCAGCGCCGCGACGAGGAACGACACGGCGGCGGCCGCGAGGTAGTGCAGGCCGAGAGCGAGCATGGCGGCGTAGACGGCGAGGTTCACCGCGTAGCCGGAGGCGCCGACCGCGCAGAACCGGACGAACTGGCTGCCGAGCCGGGAGCCCGGCCGCAGCGAGACGAGAGAGCCGCGCCTCATCGATCGCACAATCGTCGCCGTCCGGGAGGCGATCTTCGTCCGAACGGCCGGGTTCGGCCGGTCGAGAGGTTCTAAAAGCTGCCGCGACGCTCTCGCAACCGGGTCAGTGGTCGAATGCGCCGCTCAGGGGCGTCGCCCGGAGTTGCGAGCCGAAGCGACGGAATCGGCCGCGGCCTGCTCCGCGGTCGCGGAGCGCTGTGAGCCGGTCAGACGGCCCCAGACGCTGCGCCGGCTCGCGCGCTCCTCACGTTGACGCTGGCGCTCGGCCACCTCGTCGAGGATACGCCCCATACTCTCGCGCGCGGCCCTGCCCTCCTCGTCGACACGCCGCATGCGCTCCCTGTCCTCAGGCGTCAGCTTCTTCTTCATCGTCGCCTCGGAGCAGGATAACGACGTCGGCAAGCCGCGCATCGATCGCCATGAGCAGCCGTCCGAGTCCTTGCAGCACAGCCAGCAACTCCCGAAGTTCGACGGAATCGCCTTTGCGTCGCACTCCGAGAAGCGTCGCTCTTGCGCCAACCTGTCGCAAGACGGCCTTCCAGGGCATGGCCGAGCAGAAACGGCGTGGGGACACGCACCACGGCCCGACCCCGGAACCTCGGATCCACCCACGACGATGTCCGAGAAGAGGCGCTTGCGAACCCGGCTTCAGCCGAAGCGGAGCTCGGCGGAGCCTTCGTCGTCGCGGAGCTCGCGGTCGGTCTTGCGGCGCCGCTTGCGGGAGCGCATCTCGGCGCTGGCGCGTTCGATCGCGTGCCAGAGGTCGTCACCGGCGGCCGCGGTGGCGTAGCCGACGCTCGCGCCGCGGAACAGGGTGGCCAGATCCTCGGGAAGCGGCAGCTCGTCCAGAGTCCGCGTCAGCCGCTCCGCTCGCGCGACAGCGTCCTCCCGGGACCTGCCCGGCATGACGACGACGAACTCGTCGCCGCCGTAGCGGACGACGAACTCGTCCAGCTGCGCACTCGAGGCGAGCCGCTCCCCGACCGCTGCGATCAGGGCGTCGCCTCGGTGGTAGCCCAGTGTGTCGTTGACGGCCTTCAGGCCGTCGAAGTCGACCAGCAGCAGCGAGAGCTGGCTGCCCTGGAGCCGCGCGAACTCGATCTCCAGCCGACGCCGGTTCGCCAGCCCCGTCAACGGGTCCGAGTACGCGAAACCGCGAAGCTCCGCCCGGACGCGCGCGTTCGACAGCGCCGCCGCCGCGAACTCGACGAACCGCCGCAAGGAGTCGAAGTCGGCGTCGGCGAGCGCCGTCCTGCCTCCGAAATGGAGGACGAGCACGCCGGCGAAGCCGCCGTAGGCGCGCAGCGGCCGCGCCAGGCACAGCCCGCCGTGACGCAGATAGGCGTCGGCGAGCGTCTGCTCCTGCGCGGCCGCGAACCGATCGAGGGTGCTCGCCGTCCTCCCAGTCTTGCTCACCCGGTCGCGAAGCAGCTCCTCGACCGCCCACGCCCACGGGGACAGCTCCTCGCCGCGGCGGAACGTCGCCTCCACCGCGCCCGAGCCGGTGATGCCGTCCGCACCGACCACCTCGTACAGCGACAGCGTCTCGAACCGAACCACCAGCCCCGCCCCGTGCCCGATCGCCGCGCGCACGTCTTCGAGCTCCTGCGCCGACAGCAGCATTTGCAGCACTGCCAGCAGGCGGGATGCCGAGAAGTCGGAAGCGTCGTCAGCCATTTCCAGTCGATCTTCGCAGGGAGATGGGAGCGCCATCAGACCATAGACGGGTCGTCACCCGGAGCTCACTGTCGTCGACCTGGGCCGATCGCCCCACCGACTTCGGTAGCCGCGCCCCGGGACGATGGTCGTGACCCGTTCGAGGGATCTACCCGCGGAGGTTCGAGGCGGTCCAGGCGCCGGAGCTGACCGCGAAGTTCGTGCCGTTCGGGAGCCGGACGTCGGTGAGCCGCGCGTCGACGATGTATCGCTGGGTCGCGAAGAAGCGCGGGTGGCACGCTTGAAGGCGGAGGAGCTCATAGCGGGGCGAGTGGAGCATCGCCAGGTCGTCGGCGGGGACGATCTCGTGGCGAACAGCGCGGTAGACGAAGGTCGCATAGGGCATCTCGACGCGAATCGGATCACCGTTGCGGATCGCATCGATGTGCGCGAACGGAGCGAGATAGGTCGTGCGGTGGCCGGCGATGTAGACGAGCCGCTGCTGTCCCGGCATGTAGGTGCGCAGGTCCCGGCCGGGACCTCGCGTGAGCGAATCATGGTCGGTCCCGTCGACCAGGATCATGTTCAAGCCGAGGCGAGGAACGACGATCCGGCCGATCGCCTCCCCCCGGTGGGTGTCTCGTCGATACGCAGCGGCTTCGCGTGCGATCTGCGCGCGCGCGTCGGCAAGACGCGGTCTTGTCGTGGGCGCATGCTGCCAGCGAGTCACGAGGCCCGCGTACTGCTTCGCGAGGTGATGTTGCTCCCAGCGTGTGTAAAGGCCGGTGAACGGGTCGTTCCAACGCCAGACGACGAACACCCACACGAGGCAGAGCGCTCCGGCCGCGATCAGCGCGAGCCCGGCAATGCGTAGAGCGCGACGCACGTCTCACACAATAGGTCGCAGAGAGGCGGCCTCGCGACGCCGGAGGCCGGGCGAGAGCACCGGCGACGAGGACGCCGACACCCACGGAGAACCCTGCCGCAAGGAGATTAGGCCCGCTGTGTGGCACTGATCGGGCCGCCGCCGGACGACGCGCTCTGCCGCGCTAGCCGACCGGGGTGTTCGTCCCCGTCTATCGTCGCTTTCGCGACCGGTGGGGACAGCTACTCTGCGGGAACCGTGCTGGCCATGGATGTCTATCGCGCGCTCTGGCGCCGCCGGTTTCTCATCTTGATTCTCACGGTCGCGACCGTTGCGACCACGTACGCGGTCGTGTCTCGACAGACGAAGATCTACCAGAGCATGACGCTCGTTCGCGTGCAGGGACACGTCACCGACCCGACGCAGGTCGGTTCCGCGCTCGGCGTCGCGCAGCAGATGGCGCTGACGTACTCCCAGATCGTGACCACCGACCGCATCGCCACGCAGGTGTACAAGGCGCTGGGCGAGCGTGTCCCGAGAGACCACGTCGTCCTCAGCGCCACCCCCGTGCAGGGCCTCGACCTCCTCTACATCTCGGCCGAGAGTCCCAGCCCCCAGGAGGCAGCGGACGTCGCAAACGCGGCGCCGGTCGCGCTCCGCCAGTTCATATCGACGCAGCCGGCCGCCTTTCGCGACCAACTCGAGGTGATCAACCCGGCGAGACCCTCGGTATCGCCCGTCTCGCCTCGCGTGAAGACGAGCCTTCTGATCGCCTTCGTGGCCGGCCTCGTCTTCAACGGCGCGCTCGCGCTCCTGGTCGAGTTCCTGAGCGACCACCTGCCGGACGTCGACCACCTCGAGAGCGTGACCGGTAAACCGGTGCTGGCCACGGTTCCTGAGCTCGTCTTCCGCACCGGAGCGGTCGGTCGGCTGCAGCGCCACCTTGCGCAGGACGTCGGAGATCCAGCTCCTCAGCTCCGGCTGTCGCGGCGGAAGCCGCAAGCTGAAACCGGGGATGCCCGTGGCTAGCTGGTTCGGTCAGAGGCGTGGACACAACGACGACGAGCCGCGCCGTGGTGTGATCGACGTGGGAACCTCGTCGGCGGAGCCGTTTCGCACGCTTCGACTCGGACTCGAGCTTCGTCCGGAGAGCAGGCGCGGCAAGACCATCGTGTTCACGAGCCCGAGCCTCGGCGACGGCAAGTCGACGATTGCTGCCGGCTACGCCATGGTCGCGGGCCTGACTCAGAATCGCGTCCTGCTGGTGGACGGCGATCTCAGGCACCCGGTCCTCCACGAGCTGTTCTCCGCTCCGCGTGCGCCGGGCCTCATCGACGTGCTCGGCAAGGCCAGCAAGCTCGAGGACTGCGTCTCTTCAGTGCAGTCCTTCGGTCACGTCGACCTGTTGCCGGCGGGTCCGGTGATGCCGCGTGTCGGAGACATCATGTCGTCGAGGGCAATGGCAGATCTGCTCACGGATGCCGCCCAGAAATACGCCGCGATCGTGATCGACACGCCGCCGATTCTCGAGGCGTCAGACGCGGCGACACTCGCCGCTCGTCCCGACGTCGACGTCGCCCTCATCGTCAACGGCAAGGGGCGGCAGCGCCCGGTGCTGCGAGCGCTCCGAAAGCTCGCGCTGGTCGATGCGAACGTGCTCGGGCTCGTCGTGAACCACGAGGGCCAACTCTCCACGTACGGCTACGGCTACGCGGAATCAGCGCGCAGCCGCGCGTAGCTCGAGCGCCCGCGCGTAGGCGTCGAGAAGTCCCCGCTGGGAGTGTCTCCACGAAAGCTCTCGTTCGACGCGGGACCGGCCGACCTCACCCCTCCGGCGCCGCTGCTCCGGATCGTCCAACAAGGTCTCGATACAGGCTGCGAAGCTGGCAGGCTCGTTGGGTTGCGCGTAGAGGGCGGCCTCGCCGGCGGAGACCCGCGCCTCGACGAGGTCGTAGGAAACCACAGGCCGAGACATCGTCATGTACTCGATGATCTTGTTCATCGTGGATACGTCGTTGAGCGGGTTCTTCGGGTCGGGTGCGAGGCAGACGTCGGCTGTCGAGAGGATGCGAAGCACCTCCGCGTCGGGGATCCGCCCCGTGAACTCCACGTCGCCGGCGAGACCGAGCTCTTGCGTGAGGCGGAGCATCTCGGATCGCGCATCGCCGTCGCCGATGAAGATCGCGTGCCAGTCGTCCCTGCGCTCGCGTAGGCGTGCAAGCGCGTGAAGGGCGTGGTCGACTCCGTCCTGGGGCCCCATCACACCCAGGTACGCGAGGAGATGCGGTCTGCCTCGTCGTAGCGAGTGGTCGGGCTCGACCGGTACGAAGCGCTCCGGGTCCGGTGCGCTCCGCACGACGAAGACGTCCTCGGGCCGTTTGCCGCCGCGTCCCAGCGCGACCTGACGATACGACTCGTTCGTCGCGATGACGACGTCGGCGAGGCGAAAGGTCCAGCGTTCGGCCGTCAGAGTGAGCCGGTGGAGGAAGTCTCGGCCGCGGGCGAAGCGCGACTCGTACAGCTCCGGGACGAGATCGTGGTGGTCGAACAGGAATGCTGCGCCGGCCTTCTTGAGGGCCTGGACCGCCGGGAGCAGGAGATCCGGCGGGTTGCACGCATGCACCAGCTCGAAGGGCCTCGACGCCGCGAGTCGGAGCGCGATCCGCCGAGTCCGCCAGAGCGCGGTGCTGTATTCGCGCGCATATCCGGCGGGACCCCCGGAGGCCGGCCGCAGCGGGTAGCGGTGAATCCTGACCCCGTCGCGCAGCTCGAAGCTCTCGCGGTCGCGTTTGGAGCCCTGCGGACAGATCACGGTCACCTCGAAGTCGGCCTCGACGAGAGTGCGGCATTCCTGCCAGACACGCCGATCGAAGGGCACCGACAGGTTCTCGACGAGGATCAGCGCGTTACCACGCGACACCGATGTAGCCCTCCCGCGTCCGGACAGCGGCAGCGTCGTCCAGACGGACGAGGTCGACGAAGATGCGACCTCCGAGGTCGTCCGGAAGGCGCTCGAGTCCCGGGACCCGAGCGCCGACGACGCAGAGCTCCGCATGCTCCAGCAGGTCGTCGAGTGTCGGCACGAGGAACCTCGAGAGGTGGGGAAGGCGGGCGTCGACGTACTCGCGGTTCGCACCGATCAGGTTCGAGAACGACACGACCGGGTCGAAGATCGCGAGGTCGAAGCCCGTGCCGAGCAAGCGCTCCGCAAGGTCGACGAGCGGGCTCTCGCGCAGGTCGTCGGTGCCGGACTTGAACGAGAGCCCGACGAGCCCGACCTTACGCCGACCGGTCGCGACGATCGCGTCGAACGTTCGCTGGAGATGCCGTTCGTTCGAGGGCAGGACACTCGCGAGCAGCGGCAGCTCGAGATCTGCGTGGCGCGTCGCGTAGACGAGCGCACGGAGATCCTTGGGGAGGCACGAGCCGCCGAAGGCGAAGCCCGGTCGCAGGTACGCGGAGGAGACGTTGAGCTTCGTGTCGCTCAGGAAGATCTCCATCACCTCGTGCGAGTCGAGTCCGAGCGACCGGCACAGCGCCCCGATCTCGTTCGCGAAGCCGATCTTCACGGCGTGGAAGGCGTTGTCCGCGTACTTGACGATCTCCGCGACTCGAAGCGGCACGCGGTGCAGCGGCGCCGGGATGTCGGAGTAGAGCTCCGCGAGCGGCGCGCCGCTGCGCTCGTCGAGCTCGCCGATCACGGTCTTCGGAGGAGCGAAGAAGTCGGCGAGCGAGCTGCCTTCGCGCAGGAACTCCGGGTTCATCGCCAGCCCGAAGCCGTCGCCGACCACGAGGCCGGACTCGCGTGCGACGATCGACCCGACGATCTCCTCCGCCGTACCCGGGAGCGCAGTCGAGCGCAGCACGACGGTGCGTCTCCCCGACGAGCGTCGCAGTCCGCGCCCGATCGTCGCCGAGACGCGCTCCACCGCCTCGGTCGAAAGGCTGCCGTTGCCGCGCGAGGGCGTGCCGACGCAGATCAGCGACAGGTCGGCCGTTGCCGCGGCCTGCTCGCCGGCGGTCGACGCGCGTAGCCGTCCTGCGGCCCGTTGCGACGCGATCAGCTCGGCGAGCCCCGGCTCGACGACCGGCGTCTCGTCCACTCTCGATCCGCTCGACCTTCCCCTCGTTCGTGTCGACGCCGACGACATCGTGGCCGAGGCTCGCGAGAGCCGCCGCGGAGACGGTGCCGACGTAGCCGAGCCCGAAGACCGCGATCTTCACCGGAGCAGCTCGGCGTCGATGGGTTTCAGCTCGATCCGGACCGGGCGCGTCGCGTTCGAGATCGAGATCGATCCTGCGCTCGAGGCCGTCGTGGACGAAGCCGACTCGCGTGGTCCGCTCGTCGACCGCGAGGGTGAGCTGCGGGTTGCGACACTGGTCGCCCGTGGGGAACGACGAGGAGCGCGGCGAAGCTCGCCCCGCCGTCGCACTCCACCTCGTGCACGACCGACCACGCCGGCTCTGCCGCCTCGAGGCGTCGGGACCACCAGCCGGCTGCGTGGATCCGTCTCGCCGCGGAGGCCCGCAGCCGGCCGGGCGGGCTCGACGCGGCATGCAGCCAGAGGCGCGGCTCTGCCGCGAGGTACGCCTCGACGACCCCGTCATCCACGCGGAGCCTCGAGCGACGGGTGCAGCGGCCACGTCTGCGCGTAGCGGTGCGCACCGTCTGCGTCCAGACGGTCGACTACGAGAAGCGACCCGTCTTCCAGTGCCAGCAGCGCCCGGCCGTGTACCACCGGGTCGGCGAGCCGTGTGTAGCCGTCGTGGTCTCCCGACGACGATCCCGCCCTCGAGGTCGCACATCCGGAGCCGCGCTCGGTAGTGGCGGCGCCAGAGGAAAGGGCCGACCTGCTCCGCCTGGTCGAGGCCGTCCACGGTCACGGTTGCGTGGAAGGACGTGCCGCGGAAGGCGGTCCGCCAGCCTTCGATTCCCGTAGTAGCTGCCGGTGCCGGGGTCGACGACGAGCTCGAGATCGTCGTCGGCGAGCGTCACTGGAGCGCGTCGGCATGCCCGTGCGCGGCGATGCTCAGGTAGCCGAGCGGTCCGGCGTCGAAGAGGGCGCGTGTTTGGGAGCGGCGGAGAACGACGATGCCGGACGCCGGCAAGAGCGCGTCCCGGGCTGGCGCCTCGGCCTCGCCCTCGGCGGGGGCTCGGCCGCCGAAGAGCAGGAGCGTCGCGGGGTCGCGGGCCGGTGACGGGTCGGCCGAGAAAGGCGGCGATCGTGTCCGAGACGGCGCGGGCATTCCGGGATTCGGCGTCGTCGAGGACGAAGGCGCGTCCGTCGTCGGCGTCGCCGTAGGCGGGGTCTGCCTCTCGTCTCTGCACCAGCGTGTCGATCGCCACCCGGGCACGTGCGAGCGCCGCCGGGATGGAGGGCGGCAGCGTGACCGAGCGAGCCTCCGCGAGCGCGGCGACGAGCAGGAAGAGGTCGAGGACGAACAGGTGGTACGCAAACGCTTGCTCCGCGCCCGTGCCGTCCTCCAGGATCTGGCGTTCCGCCTCGCGGCCCAGGCCGGAGATCCCCTGTCCGCGGAACCGGTCGGCGTCGTGCAGCTCCGGCGCCAGGAGTCCCACGGTGGCGAGACCGGCCAGCTCTCCGACGAGGTGGTTGTTCGCGGAGCTCCCCGGCGAGAGGTCGTGAGCGATGAAGCGCGCGTGCTGCCAGAGGGCCCTGAGAATCGACGTCGCTCCGTCCGTGTCCAGCACACGAGAGCCTCGGAGGCAATCGAGCGTCAGCGCGAACGAGATCGCGCGAAGGCCCGCCTCGAAGCCGTTGCTCCACGCGATTCCACGTCCCGGTGCGGAGCGCTCGATCCAGGCGAGCAGTCGTCGCAGCGCCGCGTCGGCGAGCCGCTCGTCGCCGCTCAACCGCCAGCCGAGAGCGAGGAGAGGCAGCTCCTGACAGCGGTTCAGCTCCCAGATCCACTTGGGGTCGCCGTGCTGCGCCCGCCGGTAGTCCAGCAGCTTGCCGTGTCGGTCCGGCCACGACTCGCCGGTGAACGGATCGTGCGACCAGTCGGGGGGGTCCAGAGCGTGACCTCCGGATAGCCGAGCAACGCGGTCCGCCCCGAGAGCAAACGCTTCCCGTGCTCGACGATCGCGGCGACGGAGTCCGGGCGCTCTCGCGCAAGCAGTGCCGTCCGCTCGGCCTCGAGAAAGCCGAGCGGACGGTCGAGCGACGGGCTCGTGTGCAGACGGGAGCCGCTCGGATACCAGGCGCGGCGCCACAGCGGCGGCGCCAGACGCCGTGCGGCCGCGTCGAGCCGGGCGGAGAGCTCGCGCCGCGTGCGCAGCCCGATCTCTGCGGGGTGCATCGCCCGGAGGCGCGACGCGTACCAGACGGCTCGGTGGAGGCGAGTCTTCTGCACGAGCTCCATCATCGCGATCGTCGCCGCTCGCGTGCGTGACGCAGGCGGCTGGCGTACGCGGTGTGGTGTGCGGCACGGAACCGCTCGTAGAGGAGCTTGCGGTCGAACGCGGCGGCAGTCTCAACCGTGCGCGCTCCGATCGGCGCGCGCGTCTCACGGCGAGCAAGGGGCCCGTCGAGGAGTGTCGCGATCTGCTCGGGCGATCCCACCCCATCCAGCACAAACCCGTTCACTCCGTTCTCAATGACCTCGTGTGCGCCGGTGTACTCGCTGACGACCGCCACCCTTCCGCAGGCGAGCGCCGCGACCACGGATGCCCCAGGCGTCCTGACGGTGGGCAGGAGCGGCACGTCGCAGCCCGCGTACAGCGAGGGGCGCTCGGTGTGCGGCACGCGCCGTAGAAACCGGATCGCGGAGAGACAGCCGAGCGATCGAGAAGTCGCGGTACTGGCTCCTGCCAGCCGCCGCCAGGCGACACAGAGCTCCGCGTTGACTCCTCTTGGACCACGGCGGCGCCCAGCGCCTGCTCGAACGCTGGATCGTTGAGCAGGGTACTCCAGACGTCAGCGGGCGCTCTGACGTCACCCGCAGGGAAGAGGAGCCCGTTCTCGCCGTCGCGAATCGAATCCGCCGATCTCGCCCACGTCGGCAACGACCGGCGGGAGACCAGTGGCCATGGCCTCGAGCATCGCGATGGGCAATCCTTCGAACGCCGACGTGAGCACGAAGACGCGCGCCGCGTGGTAGATCGACCGGACGACCTCGCGGAAGCCAGGAAGACGAGCCTGTTCGCCGATCTCCATTTCAGAGGCAAGCTTTCGCAGCTCGGCCTCGAGGGCACCCTCGCCGACGACCGCAAGCTGCAGGCCATGTCGACGCTCGCGGAGCTCGGCAACCGCGCGTAGGAGATCTGCAGTGCGCTTTCTCGGGATGAGCTCTCCGACCGTAACGACGTCGTAGCGCCGAGTGACGGGACTCGAGGATGGTTCGAATCGCCGCGTGTCGACGGAAGGTCGCACGATTCGTACTCGTGAGGGGTCGACTCCGTGCTCGATGAGCGACGCGCGGCCGGACTCACCCATGGTCGCGACGATGGTGCAGCCCGCGATCAGGCGTAGCAGCACTCGTTCCAGCAGATGCGACGGGAAAGGAAGCCGGCCAAGGATTCGGTTGTCGGAGCGCCAACCTCCGCCAAGCCACTCTTGCTCCCCGCCGATCATGTGATAGAGCGACTTCGTCCTCGTGACGGCGCTCACCGTGCGCGCATTGAAACCGTGCGGGATGAAGCTGAAGCCGACGATCCGGTCCGGACGCGTCGCGGACGGCGAGCCACAGGCAGACGAGCAGCTTTGCTCCCGCACGCCCGAGCACTCGCGTGAGCAGGCGCGAGGGTACGACCGCTCGGAGCTGGGCAACGGGGGTCGTTCCACGTCCGCGACGAGCGCTACCGAGGCGACCTCGGGAAGCCAAGGATCGGGAGCAGATGCAACCCACTCGTCCCGTTGAACGTGACAGTGACCAGAACGAGGAGCGGCAGAACTGCCACACGGTCTGCCCTTCCGCATGCACTCGTCTCAGTATCCGCGACGGGTGAAGACAACCGGCGCGGTTCGGAGGAGAAGCTTGATGTCCCACCAGAGCGACCAGTTGTTCACGTACAAGTAGTCGAGCTTGACCATCTCCGGGAAGTCGATCTCGTTTCGCCCCATGACCTGCCAGAGACCCGTCATGCCCGGCGTGAGGTCGAGCCGCCGGCGTGCCCAGCCGTCGATCTTGGCGTCCTCGTGGACGACGAACGGCCGCGGCCCGACGAGGCTCATCTCGCCCTTGAGGACGTTCAGCAGCTGGGGCAGCTCGTCGAGTGAGAGGCGCCGCAGCCACGAGCCGACCCGCGTGACGCGCGGGTCGTCGCGGATCTTGAAGAGCGGCCCGTCGCCTCGTTGGAGCTCGAGGAGGTCGTCGCGCAGCTTCTCGGCGTCCGTCTCGCATCGTGCGGAACTTGATGATGTCGAACGTCCGCTGCCCTCGACCCATCCGCGGCTGCCGAAAGAAGACCGGGCCCCGGGAGTCGAGCTTGATCGCAAGCGCGGTGATCAGGAAAGCCGGTGCGAGAACGACGAGCCCGGGAATCGCCAGAGCCAGGTCGAGAGCACGCTTGGTCACCCGTGCGATGCGCGACAGCCGGGCCGCGGGCACCTCGACCACGGGAATGCCCTCGATGTCGACGATTCCGACGTTCGAGGCCATGATCTCGAAGTAACGGGGGACGACCGAGAGATGGACGTCCTGCAGGCCGGCCGACCGGATCAGCTCGACGAGCTGGTCGACCGGCCGGCGTGAGAAGGCGAGCACCACGCGCGAGACGTGGTGGCGCTTGATGGTGTCGACGAGGTCGTCCTCCCCGCCGAGCACGGGGATCCCGTCGAGCGTGCTGTGGAGTCCGTGCGGGTCGTCGTCGAGGAAGCCGACGACCCTGACGTTGTACTCGGGGTGCTGCCGCAGCTTCACGGCGATCATCTGTCCCACATAGCCTGCGCCGACGATGACGGTGTTCTGCTGGGAGTCCAGTGCCGGTAGAACGTGGTGCCGGAGAGTGGCACGCACGAAGGGCAGCAACAGCAGGGCCTCGCACCAGAAGATCGCGATCGTGCCCACGCTGACCGTGACGACCACGTGGAGGTGTAGGGCGACCCCGAGGATGACCTCCAGGAAACAGACGACGCTCAGGGCGTTGAGGAAGTCGCGCCACTCGTCGAGCGGCGACACGACGATCTGGCCGCGGTCCCGCTCGTAGAGCCGGTAGAAGGAGAAACCGACGAGCGTCGCGACGATGGTAGAGGTCAGCCACACCGCAAGGCCGGTCGGTGTCTCTCTCGAATCGCTGATGAGGGCCGCCAGCCACCCGCTCACACCTATGACCAGGACGTCCCCGAGAATGATGAACCGTACAACCTGGTGCTGCGAAGCGCGTGCGGGCTCGACGAAGGGAACGCCGGTGCGAGTACGGGTGCCGCGGCTGGAACTTCTTGAGCGTCTCCATTAACCCTCTCCCCTTATTCCACCTCTCCCGTGGGCGGCGAGTTAAACTTACTGTCGCTCGCCAGCTGCCCACGCCAGCCGAAAGGGCTGGACCCGTCTCCGGAAGTCTAGTCTCAACAGCATGACGAATAACCACAATTGGCGGTAGTGGCCTCTTCACCCGGAGCGCGGTCTGCGGCTCCGTTTTCAATCGTCTGCCTCTCCTCCCAGGAGTGGGACGCGCCGCTGCCCGACCAATCGCCAGCAGATCATGTCCCGCGCCGCGCGCAGGGGGCACCGCGTCCTCTTCGTCGAGACGGGCGGCTTCGTCGGTCGGCATCTTCTCCAGCTCCTGCGCGGGCCCTCGCGGAGGATCGCTCGCACGTCGGCTGACGTTCGGGGAGGCGGTCCGCGCCGAACGTCCGCGTCCACAAGCTCCTCGCGCCGGTCCCGCTCGGGCAGCGATACGAGCTGGCGAACCGAGTGAACTGGGCGTTCGGAGGTCGGGTGATCGCACGCGCGGCGGCGAAGATGCCGGCACCGACGTGGCCTGGATCTACGACCCCAGGAGCGTCGCCGCTCGGGGCGCCTGGGCGAGGCGTTCGCCGTCTACGACTGCGTCGACGACTACCCCGAGCAGACCGCCAGGAGCGCCGCCGCACGCTCGTCGCAGCCGCCGACCGTGAGGCGGCCGCACGTTCCCGCATCGTCTTCACAACCGCCCGCCCGCTCTTCGAGCGCCATGCCGCGCTCAAACCTCGGACGCACCTCGTGCCGAACGCGGGCGACTTCGAGCACTTCGCGCGCGCCGCCGACCGCTCGAATGTCGACGCCGGGGCTTCTCGACCTGCCGCGTCCGGTGCTCGGCTTCGCCGGCAACCTCGATCCCGAAGAAGGTCGACTTCGGCGTCCTTCGACGCGCTGGCCGACGCATTCCCTGATGCGACGTTCTGCTCGCGGGTCCCGCTCGGGCGGATGCCCGCGCAGACGATGGATCGGCTCATCGCTCGCTCCCAACGTGCGCTGGTCGGGATGCGGAGCTATGAGAGCTTCCCCAGGTCGTTGCCGCCTTCGACGTCGCCTCATCCCGTACCTCGAGAACGAGTACACGCGGAGCTGTTTTCCTCTCAAGGTGTACGAGTACCTCGCCGCCGGCAAGCCGGTCGTCGCGACCGGCCTACCGGAACTCTCTGGCCTTGAGCCCCATGTGCCTGGCAACCCGGGACACCGAGGTTGTCGTCGCGGCTGCGGCCAAGGCGGTCGAGCGTGCGAGCGACGGGAAGTCGACGCGGGTCGCGCTCGCCGCCCTCAACACGTGGGAGACCAGGACGTCCACCCTGCTCGACCTCGTCGAGGGCGAGCTCTCGCAGGTAGAGTGTGCGTCTCTCGTCTCAACCGACCAGTGGTCTCCCGACGTGATCGGCGGCTCGGCGCGCGTTGCCGCCGAAACGGCCCGGGCGCTGGCCGCCCGTGGACACGACGTGGTCGTCCTTGCCCCGAGCAGAGGTGGGAGCCCCGCCCTCGAACGGCACGGAAGACTCGAGCTTCACCGTGCGATCCGTCGCGGGCCATTCCCGCAGACGTTCGCCGATGTCATCGAGACGCGACGTGTCGCCCGACGCAACGGCCGCGACTTCGACGTTCTTCTGGCTCACCAGTCGACGAACGCAGTCGGTCTCAGCACAGCAGGCCTTCGGATTCCTCTGGCCCTCGTGTTCCACGCTTCGGTTCCGCTCGAGCAGCGATTCATGCGATCCCGGCTGCCGGTAGGGAAGCGCCTCGCCAGTCTCGCGCTCAGCCCCGCCTTCGCGTGGCTGGAGCAGCGAGCCCTTGCAGCGGCGGACATCGTCCTTGTACTCAGCGAGTACAGCCGCACGCTGCTCGTCCGTGCTCACCCCGACGTCGAAAACCGTATCGTGAGGGTGGTGGGCGGAATCGACGTGAACGCCTTCTCATCGACTCGGCGGCTGGAAGCCCGTGCACGCCTTGGCATCCCGGACACCACGCACTTTCTGATCACCGTGCGGCGCCTGGATCCTCGCATGGGCCTTGAGGAGATGCTGCGTGCTGCGTCGCTGCTGCGGGACCCGAGGCAGCGAGTTCGTTCTCTCGATCGCCGGTGACGGCATCCTCTCTGGTCGCTTGCAGCACCTTGCCCAAGAGCTGGAGCTCGGGGACCGGGTGCGCTTCCTCGGGCGTCTCCCCGAAGAGGAGTTGCGGGATCTCTACGCTGCCGCCGACCTGTTCGTCCTGCCGACGATCGCCTACGAGGGTTTCGGGATGGCCACAATCGAGGCGTTGGCGAGCGGTGTGCCGGTCGTTGGAACTGCTGTGGGAGCGACCCCGGAACTGCTAGCCCCGCTCGACCCGCGTCTCGTCATCGCGACGGCCGATCCTGAGGAGCTCTATTCGGCGATCGCGAGTACGCTCGACCGCACCAACGATGCCTTCCGCCGTCAATGTGCGGCGTATGCCCGTTCCCGCTACGAGTGGGGACACGTGATCATGGGTTGGGAAGCCGCGCTCTGCGCCTTGCTTCCTGAGCGCTCGCCAGCTTCGGTTCACGAGACGAGGCGCGCCGAGGCGATCAACATGTTGCTGGAGCGAGCGGGTGGCAGAATCCGGGACAACGCTCTGTTGAGGGCGTCGGCGCTTCCGAAGTGGGCGATCTCGAGGGTTGTCAGCCCAATGTGGCGCAGGGCGCTGTCGATCTCCGTGACGGTCATCATGTGTCGAATCAGCCCGAAATACTCTGGCCGCCCCGTCAGCCTGTGAAACACCGTTACCAGCTTCCTGCT
Organism: uncultured Thermoleophilia bacterium; assembly: GCA_963762675.1. Lineage (GTDB taxonomy): Bacteria > Actinomycetota > Thermoleophilia > Gaiellales > Gaiellaceae > Palsa-739. Next base: position 42,057 of record CAVXLS010000009.1, read on the forward strand.
GAGAGAGTCCGCGTTCGAAACGGAGAAGATCAGAACGCCGTTCGGTCGCAGGAGCCTTGTGAACGAACGAAGTGCATCGTCCACGCTCTCGAGATACTCGACGACGCTTGAAGCGATGATCAGATCTACGGTCGGCAAGCCGGTCTCGTCTCCCAGCGGCAACTGCCGTTGCTCGAAGCGAAGATTCGCGAGTCCTCTCGATTCGGCTGTACGAGCCGCGATCTCCAGCATCGGTGCGGAGCCGTCGATACCGATGGTCGCGATTCCGCGGGCGGCAAGCTCGCAGCGCGAGGATGCCGCTTCCGCAACCGAGGTCCATTGCGGTGGTGGCATGCCCCGCGATCGGTCCAGAAAGCGCTTCCACACCGCCAAGCGCTCCAGGCGGTTCGGGTCGTCGGCGTAACTGGCATGGAACGCCTCTGCGGCGCTGGAGTAGTAGTCGACGGCGTCCACGCTGAAGCCCGGTTCCCGCAACAGTAGCCGACACGTGGCGATCACGGGTCTGCCGACCACTGCTCGTGCGCCTCGACCGGGCGCCGACGAGCCGACCTCCTTGAGTAGCAGGTAGATGCTGAGCGTTGCGTGGTTCCGGATCTTGCCGTAGCCGGCTGAGAAGAGTCCGGTTCTCCGCTCGGGCTACTCGGGTGATGCCGGGTGGGGGCGCCTCGTGTTCCCATCCCCCAAACGAGGGTCGGGAGTTTTGGGGGGAGCGCCGATGGCTCGGGCATGAGCCCATATGCCGCCACCCCGTGGAAGAGACGCGAACCCAGTGCCGAGATCGGATCTGCGCGCAGATCGCGGAAGGCTGCCGGCCTGGTGTTCCTGTACGCGGCCATGCTCGCCCTCGGCCTCGTGCTGGGGCTGCAGAGCTCCCAGGCTGCCGTCAGCATCCGCGCCGATTGGGAGACGGGGAACAACTCTCAGTTCAGCAATCTGGAGTGTCCGAACCCGTCGACGCAGTTCGCGGTCGTCACCTCGCCGGTGCGTCAGGGCAGCTACGCGGCGCGCTTCTCGGAAACGGGCGCCGACGTGTGGAGCAACGGCACCGTCCGCTGCATGGACGCGATCTACAACAGCGACGAGACGACCGGAAACGACTACTACTTCGGCTTCTCGCTCTACATCCCGTCCACGATCAGCGACAACGTCATCTGGGAGCTGCACGGCCCGGAGCCGCTGTATTCGATCTCGCCTAACTGTTCGCTCGCGCCGTTCGCGATCCATTCGCGAGACGGCGGCCTCGACCTGAGGATCGCGACCGGAAACTGCGACGGCGGCAGCTGGGCGCACTGGGAGCCGAACCTCGTGATCCCCGGCCTCGCCACGCAGCCGGTCGGCAAATGGGTCAACTTCGTGCTGCACATCAAGTTCGAAGAGAACAACAGCGGCCTGTTCGAGCTCTGGGCGGGCGTGCAGGGTCAGTCCTGGCCCTCGCAGCCGCTGATCAGTCGTAGCGGCATCCCGACCATGCCGTACTCGAACGCCGCCAACGTCCACAACGTCCAGCTGTACACGGAGATGGGTCTCTACCCCGGCTACTCCGGCTACAACGGCAACGACACGATCTACCTCGACGACTACGTCCGCGGCTCCAGCTTCGCCGACGTGGCGGCGCCCGACGGAACCTCCTCCACAACCACCCAGGCGACAACCACCCAGCAGACAACCACCCAGCAGACAACCACCCAGGCGACAACCACCCAGGCGACGACCACCCAGGCGACGACCACCCAGGCGACGACCACCCAGGCGACGACCACCCAGGCGACGACCACCCAGGCGACGACCACCCAGCAGACAACGCCGCTGCCTCAGCGATCGAGCCGACCGGCGACGCGCCGCCCGCGTCAAGTAGCGGGCGGCAACGGCCGTGCGCCGGCAGCACCCGCAACCACCCAGCAGACAACCACCCAGCAGACAACCACCCAGGCGACGACCACGCCGGCACCCACGACGACGGACTGGAAGACGACCCACTCAAGTAGCCGCTGGTCGACGACCCGCGCGGCGACGGACTCGTCAGGCTCGGCGGCGACGGACTCATCGGCAACGGACTCGTCGGGCTCGGCGGCAACGGACTCGTCGGGCTCGGCGGCAACGGACTCGTCGGGCTCGGCGGCGACTACGTCGTCGGTGCCGCAGCACTCTCGAGCGACAGGGAACGGCGACGGGAACAAGGGCTGGAACGGCTCCCGGTCCAGACACACACACTAGAACGGCCCCGGCTCGTGTCGTGCAACGAGCGCGTCAGTGTCCCGGCGACTCCGACCTGCTCGCGCTCGACACGAAGCGTTGCGTGGTCCCGGATCTTGCCGTAGCCGGCTGAGAAGAGTCCGGTTCTCCGCTCTCACACTGGCGCAAGGCAATCGTCACCGCGCGTGTCCCGAGCGGGAGGTGATGCTGAAACTGCTCGTTCCGAGCCGAGTCCATGGACTGCGGAGCAGGTCGCCGTTGCACGGATTCGTCGCAGACGAGAGGACGGGCGCGTCCCCGTGGGACGGAGATGATGAGCGGCGCCTGACCCGACACCTCGCCGGCGCCGTCTTCAACGGCACCAACCGGCCGTCCGGCGTGGTTCGGGCAGGCCCTCGGATGCGCTGCATGTATCGTTGTATGTAGCCGTGTCGCGTGCGCGCGATCGAAGCTTCCGTTCGCGACCCTGGCCTCCCGGCTGGATAGTCGTCGTTGTTCTTCTCGGCGCGGTCGGGATAGGGCTCGTCGACGTCGTCGCGCTGCGCCATGTCGGCCACGTGAGCATCCGCGCCGATTGGGAGACGGGGAACAACTCTCAGTTCAGCAATCTGGAGTGTCCGAACCCGTCGACGCAGTTCGCGGTCGTCACCTCGCCGGTGCGTCAGGGCAGCTACGCGGCGCGCTTCTCGGAACGGGCGCCCGCGTGTGGAGCAACGGCACCGTCCGCTGCATGGACGCCACTGCACAACAGCGACGAGACGACCGGAAACGACTACTACTTCGGCTTCTGGCCCTGACATCCCGTCCACGATCAGCGACAACGTCATCTGGGAGCTGCACGGCCCGGAGCCGCTGTATTCGATCTCGCCTAACTGTTCGCTCGCGCCGTTCGCGATCCATTCGCGAGACGGCGGCCTCGACCTGAGGATTGCGACCGGAAACTGCGACGGCGGCAGCTGGGCGCACTGGGAGCCGAACCTCGTGATCCCCGGCCTCGCCACGCAGCCGGTCGGCAAATGGGTCAACTTCGTGCTGCACATCAAGTTCGAAGAGAACAACAGCGGCCTGTTCGAGCTCTGGGCGGGCGTGCAGGGTCAGTCCTGGCCCTCGCAGCCGCTGATCAGTCGTAGCGGCATCCGACGATGCCGTACTCGAACGCCGCCAACGTCCACAACGTCCAGCTGTACACGGAGATGGGGCTCTACCCCGGCGACTCCGGCTACAACGGCAACGACACGACTACCTCGACGACTACTGTCCGCGGCTCCAGCTTCGCCGACGTGGCGCCTCCGGGCTCCTGACCAGCGCGGCGCACGGGTCGCCTCCACGCCGGACCGAGTCTTCTACCTCGGAATGTCCGAGTTTTCGCTGCACCATCAGGCGATGCTCGTCGGCAGCCAATGGATGAAGAGCGGCTGGGAATCGGTTCGAGCGGGAAACTGAACGGTTGGGAGTGGTCGCGAAGCCTCGGTGTCCTACCCGCACCAGCTCGGCCACGAATCGCCGTTGGTCGGCGGGCGGCCCGACATGCTCGATGACGGCATGCGCGTGCACGATGTCGAATTCCCTGTCCTGGAGCGGGAGGTTGCGTCCGTCGGCCTCGACGACGGCGACGCCGGGAAACGCGGCGCGAAGCGGCTCTGGCCGATCCAGCACCACGGCACCTGGTCCGCGTAGGGATAGCGCTTGTCTGCGTGAGGGTGTTGAGACGGCCGGGGCAACACTGCCCGTCCGTTGGGATCGGACCTGTCGTTCGGCGGGTCCTCGCGTGGGGTGGCTAGGATATGTTGCGACCGTGAGGAGACGAACCATGAAGAGACGACTGGCTCCCCGTACCCTCGTGCTCTTACTGCTGGTCGTGGTTTTCGCCGCGGCGGCCCTTTCCGCCTCGAGTGGGGCGCTGGCCGTGACTCCGAACGACGTCCAGTACAACACGCCCTCCGCGGCGCTGACGCCGCCTCCGCGGCCCGTCGGGGTGAAAGGATCGCGGACGGTGACGGCGCCCACCCCGCTGACTTCCCCCAGCGGGACGCTCCCGTTCACAGGGCTCCAGCTCGGGGTCGTGTCCGTAGGCGGCGCTCTTCTGATCGCTGGAGGCTTCGCACTTCGCAGGCTGGGCAGAAAGAGCAGCCAGTCGAAGTCTTAACCGGCCTGCGGAGCGGGCGAGCGGGTCGTCCGAACCTGCATTCCGCTCGCGTCGGCTCGGTCGCCGTAACGAGCGCGGTCGCAGTGGCGACATACCTGTCCGTCCGAGCGTCCGGGGCCTACTTCGCATCCTCCTGGCCGCTGCTCGCCGCGGCCGTGTTCCTGCCCGCGCTGGCCTTGCTGCTCATCGGCCGGCGGCCGCCACGATTGATTGCGGCGGCCGCAATCGCTCTCTTCGTCTATGGCGCCTGGAGCCTCATGTCGGTGGCCTGGGGAGGTCTCCCCGACACCGCCTGGACGGCGCTCGACCAGTCGCTGCTTGCGGCTGCAGCGCTGATTCTCGGCTCCCTACTGGCCGACCCAGCTCGCTCCCGATGGGTCGTGGTCGGCGTTACGGCTGGCGTGACGGCAGAAGCTGTGGAGCTCCTCTATCGTGTCCAAGCCGGACCGATCCCTGCGGACCTGCTGGACGGCCGCAAGGACAGGGGCCAGTGGGGTACGCAAATGCTCAGGCGGCGGTACTGGCAGTCGGCATCCCGTTCGCGTTGTGGCTCGCATCGCGCTCGAGGGCGGCCGTACGGGTGGCCGGAGGAGCGTCGGCCGTCGTACTCCTCGGCGCACTGCTGCTGACCCAGTCTCGGGGTGCGTTGCTCGCGCTCGCCGTCGCCCTCGTGGTTCAGGTCGCGCTCTCGCGCGACACTCGCGCCGCGGTCCTTGCGCTCGCCCTCGGCCTCTGCACCGTGGCGCTCTGGTTTCCGCTGCGACACGTCGACAGCGCGTTGGTCGGCGGGGCGACAGACGCTCCCACGGCCGCGTTTCGCCAGGACGTACGCTGGGTGCTGGTGGGAGCAGTCGCGCTGGCCGTCGTGAGCGCCATTCTGCCGCAGGTCACGATTGCGAAGCGCGCCCTCGTCGCAACGGTTGTCGGCCTGCTCGTCGTGACCCCCGCCGCGGTGACGTTGATCCGGCCCGGCACCTTCCACGGTGTGCGGGAAGCGCTGGCCGGCGGGCGGTCGTCGGAAGATCCGGCCGATCTCCCGGGGGGGAGACGAGGCTCAGCAGTCTGTCGCTCACCGGCCGGTTGCAGACGTGGCGAGTTGCGTTGCGCCTCTATCAGCATCATCCCGTGCTCGGGGCGGGCACGGGGCAGTTTGCGCGCACCTGGGATCAGCAGCGATCGGACCACAATCTTATCGGGTGCTGCAACCGCACAGCATCGAACGGAGGCCCTGAGCCAGCTCGGGCCGGTCGGTCTGCTCGCCTTCTCTGGTTTCGTCGTCTGTGCGTTCACTGCCCTCGTGCTCTCGCTTCGCCGCTGCCGCGCGCTCGCCGCTGCTGGCGGCGCAGCGCTCTTGGTGCTGGTGCTTCAAGCTTCGGTCGACTGGACGTTCTCGTTCCCGGCTCTCGTCGTCGCCACTCTCGTCGTCGTGGGCGGCGGCGGTCCGGGGGCCCACCGGGCGACCGGACGCAGGGTGCATGTTGCGCTGACGCTGGCCGGGGCTGCCGCCTGCGCCTCCGGGGCCCAATACCTATCGGCGCGGGAGCTCGAGCAGGCGAGACGTGCGCTGAGCCGAGATCCGGGCTCGCGCCTTGGTCATCGCGTCTCGAGCACGCGGCTATGACCGCTGGAATCCCGAGGTTGTCGACCTCCAGGCGCGGATCGCCATGGCGACTGGCCATCTGACGCTCGCAGCTTCCTTGTACTCGCGCGCCGCCCAGCTCGCGCAGCGACCTTGGATCGAGGAAGTAGGGCGGGCCACCGCGCTCGACCGGGCGGGTCTGAAGCAGCAGAGCCGGGCCGCCTGCCAGATCGCTCTCGAGCAGAACCCGCTCGAGGCGACCCTCCGGACCGACGTCTGTGCGGATGTGGTCTCTTGAGCGATCGAACCTGGTTGAATCGGGTGCGCGACTCTCGGTCTGTGCGAGCCGCGCTCTCGGCTGGTGCATCTCGCCGCACACCGCCTATCCTCGTCGAGATGAAGAGCGGCAAGCACGAGACCGGCGTGAGAGGCGCGCCATGACCTCGCGGTCGACTCTCCCGACGTGGCTGCCTTTGCGCGCTGGCGCTCCAGGGCATTCAGCAAGGCTCCTGTTTGTGGGGGCGCTCTGTAGCCGGCAACACCGCCGTGACGCTCGCCGTCGGTGTCGGCAGCCCGAAGTCGCGCTTCTCGTCGCGGTTGTGCCGCTCGCTGCCCTCGTCCTTCCATGGATCGCTCTGGCCCACCGCCACGACCTCTCTTCGTCGCTCTCGCCCTCGCAATCATGGGCGGATCGCTCGACAACAAGCTTCCGGGGACAGGCACCACCGCGATCGACCCGGCCGACCTCGTGGTGCTGCTTGCGATCGCCGGCTGGGCCGCGGTAGGATCATCCGTCCACGCGAGGCGCAGCGCCTACCGCGGTCCCTCGTGCTCTCGTTCGGCCGCTCTTGGCCGCCGTCCTGACGGTGCTCCTCGGCGTGCTGCGCGGTCACGATCGGTACGGGACGCACTTCCTCAGCGAGCCGACTCGGTTCCTTCTCTACGCGGGAATCGCTGCGGCGATCGCCGACATGGAGCCGCGCCGCGCGTATCGCGGCATCGTCCTCGTCTTCTACGTCGGCACCGTATGGCAGCTGCTGGAAGGAGCGTATTACCTCGCAACCGGCAGATCGCAGACGGGGTCGGTCGACCTCTCGACAGGCGGGACACGCGTTCTCGCGCTCTCGACAGCCATGTACCTTGCGGGCGCGCTCATCCTCGCTCTGCTCAATCTCGACATGGACCGCGGGGGACGGCGAACGTGGTTGCATCTCACCGTCGCCATGCTCGCGGCTCTTGGAATCGTGCTCTCACTGGGCAGGACGACGTTCGTCGCGCTGGGGGCGCTGCTGCCGATCCTTGCGATCGTCTTGCGACACACACGTCGAAGCTTGCTTTTGTTGTGCCGCTGCTGATCCCGGCAGTGGTCCTGCTCTCGCTGGTCGTTCTGCAGCTCCATCCGTCGCTCGGCACGACGCTTTCGAACCGTCTCACCGGACACCTGAGCAGCGACCCGGCAGTGGTCGAGCGCCAACGCGAGTACGACGCGATGATCCACGGGCTAAGCCGCGATCCTCTGCTCGGCTTCGGCTTCGGCCGTCCGGTCAGCTGGCTATCGACTGACGGAACGGTGCACACAGGGAACGGCGATCTCGAGAACAGCTACGCGTGGATCCTTGCCGGCGGTGGCGCGTGTGCTCTCGGTGCCCTCGTCGTCCTGATCCTTGCGTTCTTCCGAGACGCATTTGGGCGCCTGCGGGGCATCTCGGGAGAGGCCCGGGCGCTCGTGATCTTCTCGCTGTCCTTCGTCTTCGTTCTCCTGGTCAACGCGCTCGCCGGGCCGATTCTGAGCGATTCGACCTTCGCGCTGAGTCTCTGGGTCGCGCTACTCCTGCCTGCGACTGTGCGGACATCGTCGGGTCAACCGCACGTCCTTCCGGGTGGGAGCTGGACACGGGGCACGAAGTTCGTACACTGAGATCGAGGAGTCCGAGACCTCCGAGACTCCAGCGATAGGGAGAGGGACCGTGATGACCTGGAGGGACGCGTCTCGATGAAGGTGGTGTTGTTCTGCGGCGGGTTGGGCCTTCGCATGGGAGAGGAGTCCTCGCGGACGCCCAAACCGATGGTGCCGGTTGGAGGAAAGCCGATCCTGTGGCACATCATGAAGTATTACGCCCATTTCGGGCACATGGACTTCGTCATCTGCCTGGGCCACCAGGCAGAGGTGATCAAGGACTACTTCCTGCAATACAACGAGGCCCTCTCGAACGATTTCGTGCTCTCCGAAGGCGGTCGACGGGTCGAGTTGCTCCGCCGGGATATCGACGATTGGCGGATAACGTTCGTGGACACCGGGCTCCAGTCGAGCATCGGCGAGCGGCTCGTCCGCGTCCGCTCTTACCTGGAAGAAGAAGAGTTCTTTCTCGCGCACTACGGCGACACGCTCACTGACGCGCCGCTGCCGCGTGCTGATCGCGGAATTGCGCGAGAGCGACGCGATCGCGAACTTCCTGCTGCGTCCGACCGACAACGTACACGTTCCACGCGGTCGAGCTCCATTCCGATGGCCGCGTGAGCACGATCCGCGACATCACGAGCTCCGACCTCTGGATCAACGGCGGCTTCTTCGTGCTGCGACGCGAGGTCTTCGACCACATCTGCCGGGCGAGGAGCTGGTGCACGAGCCGTTTCAGCGCCTGATCGCGCAGCGCAAGCTGCTCGCCCACCGACACGAGGGATTCTGGGCGCCCATGGACACGCTGAAGGATCGGCAGAACCTGCAATGCTCGCGGAGGCGGGAGACGCCGTGGGCGGTCTGGGAGCCAGGCACCACGATGCCGGAGGCACAAGCCCGACGGTGCTGCCGGCGGTCGCCGAGATCGCGCCGGCGCTTCATGACCCCGTCCGCATGCTAGAGGTCGCGCTCGGGCAGCGCGGCGGCGGGACCCTCTCCGTCCTGGCTCTCGGGGCCCACGCCGACGACATCGAGATCGGCTGCGGCGGGCTCCTTGCGGCTCGCCGAGGCGAGCCCGCCGGCCGGGTGACGTGGGTCGTCTCAGCGCTCCGGCGAGCGGGCGGCCGAGGCACGAGCGAGCGCCGCCGCGCTGCTCGCCGGTTGCGACGTGGACGTTCGCGTCGGCGGCTTTCGCGACGCCTTCTTCCCGCACGAACCCGGCGTGAAGGAGTTCTTCGAGCAGATGAAGGCGGAGGTGCCGGTCGACCTCGTCCTCACGCACACTCGCCACGACCTCCACCAAGATCACCGCGTGGTCTGCGAGCTCGCCTGGAACACCTTCCGGGATCACCTCGTCCTCGAGTACGAGATCCCGAAGTACGACGGCGATCTGGGGAGGCCGGCCGTGTTCGTGCCGCTCGAGGAGCGCCACGTGCAGCGGAAGGCAGACGTCCTGCTCGAGCATTTCGCGACCCAGCGGAGCAAGCACTGGTTCACACGCGACGTGTTCGTGTCACTGGCGCGCCTGAGAGGCCTGGAGTGCCGCTCGCCTACGGGGTACGCGGAGGCGTTCCACGCGCGCAAGGTACGGCTCGCGCTCGGAGGGCCCTGACGGGCCCTACGCCCAGCGGAGACCCTCGACCAAGAGACCGTCGTCGAGGAGCCGCCTCAGGCGTCCGAGGCGGATGTACCGCTCTCCGTGCAGCTCGCCCTCGGCGAGTCCGATCGACTCGTAGGCCGTGGCGAGCTCGTCGGCCCCCTGCTCGGCCGTCCAGTCGAGCACGCAGGTCGGGAACACCGCGGCGAGAATTTCGTGAAGTCGACCTGTAGCTTCGTGCATCGGCGGCGGCGCCCTCGGCGAACTCGATCTGGCACTCCGGCAACCGTCGCTGAACGGTCTCCGCGAGATCGCGGATCCGGTAGTTCTGCTCGCCGTGCCGATGTTGAATGCCTCGCCACGGATCGTCTCCGCCGGGGCGTCGAGCATCGCGATGCTCGCGTCGCGATGTCGCGGATGTGCACGAGCGGCCGCCACGGCGGTGCCGTCGCTCTGGAGCGGATCGCCCCGGTCGTGTGCGCCCACGCCACGAGGTTGTTGAGCACGACGTCGAGCCGGAGACGAGGCGAGACGCCGTAGGCCGTCGCGTTCCGCATCGAGACCGGGACGAAATCGTCGGTGGCGAGCGCGAGGATCGCTTCCTCCGCCCGCACCTTCGACTCGGCGTACGGGGTCAGTGGACGCAGAGGCGCCGTCTCGTCGAGCTCGTCGCCCTCCCCGGCTGCTCCGTACATCGAGCACGAGGATGCGAAGACGAACCGACCGACGTCGCTCTCGCGAGCGGCACGCGCCAGCGCGACGCTCGCGTCGAGGTTGATCTCGTAGGTCCAGTCGCGGGCTCAGGTCGCCGATGGGGTCGTTGGAGAGCGCGGCGAGGTGAATGACGGCATCGATGCCCCGGAGAAGGGACGCTGAACGTCTCGGACGTCGACCGACTGCGAGGGGGTCCACTCGGAGGAGCCGCCAAAGTCGCAGCTCCTGTAGTAGTAGGTGTCGAGGCCGATGACCTCGTGGCCGGCGTCCGCCACGATCGGGGCGAGAACCGAGCCGATGTAGCCGTGATGGCCGGTGACGAGGACTCTCATCCTGCCTCCCGGATGGTGCCGCGCAGTAGGGAACGGGGACGATCAGCCTCGCACCCCACTCGGCGACGTAGGAGAGCTGGTTGGCGATCTCGTCGACGAGATTCCAGGGCAGGACGAGAATGTAGTCGGGCTTGGTCTCGGCGATCTGCTCGGGTGGATGGATCGGAATGTGCGTTCCCGGCGTGAAGCGTCCGTGCTTGTACGGGTTGCGATCGACCGTGTAGTCGAGAAGGTCCGTGCGGATTCCGCAGTAGTTCAGGAGCGTGTTGCCCTTTCCGGGTGCGCCGTAGCCGACGACCTGCTTGCCTTTCCGCCGCAGGCCGATGAGCAGGTCGAGCAGGCTGCGCTTCGACTCCTTGACGTCTTCGCGCGAAGCGAGCTTGCCGTTCGGCCGAGCGGAGGCCCGCCGCTGTCTCTGCCTCGAGCAGGGACGTCACCGCGGGCGACGGGGTCTGGCCGTTGGCGTGCGCGGACGTAGACGCGCAGCGATCCGCCGTGCGTCCACAGCTCCTCGACGTCTACGACCTGCAGTCCATGTGCTCCAAGGATCTCGACGACCGTCGCGAGCGAGAAGTAGGAGAAGTGCTCGTGGTAGATGGTGTCGTACTGAAGCCCTTCGACGAGCCGTAAGCAGGTGCGGGAACTCGAGCGTGACCGTCCCGTCCGGGCGCGAGCAGGACTGCGATGCCGGCGACGAAGTCGTTGAGATCGGGCACCTGCGCGAGCACGTTGTTGCCGACGATCAGCGTCGCTCTCTTGCCCTCTGCGACGAGTCGCCTGGCGAACTCGCGACCGAAGAACTCGACGAGCGTCGGGACGCCTCGTTCCTCGGCCGCCGCGCGCGACGTTCGCGGCCGGCTCGATGCCGAGGATGGGGATCCCCGTTCCTACGAAGTGCTGCAGCAGATAGCCGTCGTTGGAGGCCAGCTCGACGACGAGATCGTCCGTGCCGAGATGCAGCCGCTCTCTGCATCACCTCGGCGTAGCGGCGGGCATGCTCGATCCACGCGTCCGAGTACGACGAGAAGTACGCGTATTCGGCGAAGATGTCCTCGCGCGGCACGTAGGCCTCCAGCTGGACGAGGGAGCAGCCGCTCGCAGACGAAGACATGAAGCGGGTAGAAGGGCTCCATGCCGCGAATCTGGTCGGTCTCGGACAGGAAGCTCTCGCACAGCGGCGACATGCCCAGGTCGACAAGAGTCGCGAAAGGGGCGTGCGACAGAACCTGCAGGTCGGTCCGTCGGCAGGGATCGCCTGCCTCATCTCGTCCGCCCGTCGCCCGGGACGCATCTCCATCGCTCAGGACCCCCGCCTCGCATATCCGTGACGCGGAGGATAGTCGGAGGCCTGCGCTGCGGCACTCGACTCCGGGGCGGCAAAGACTCGCTGAAGGGTTGAGGAAACGTGCACGAAGGTGACCGCAATGTCGCGCAATGGTCCGTCCCCGCAGGACGATTCCCCTCGAGAGCCGCCTAGCCGTCGGCCAGGTTCGGCCAGGGCTCGGTGTCCGAGAGCGTCAGGTACCAGGATCCGGGCAGCTCGGGCGCGTCTCCGACTGCGGAGGAGAGGGAGCGGGCCATAAACGGATCGTCCTTCTCGCGCATCCGCAGGAAGCCCGCACGGAGGAGCGTGCGCCGGGCCCACAGACGCGGGTCGAGGTACTCGCAGCGGATCGAGCCGACCTCGCGGCCGGCGAGCACGGTCACCGCGTCGAGCAGGAGCGCCCGGAGCGCCTGACGGTCCACGGCGAGCAGGTCTCCGATCAAGCCCGTCGGACCGTGGGTACCGGCTTCGCGGCCGAGGACCGAGTAGCCGACCAGACGACCGTCACGGGCGCGCGCAGCGCGAAGCTCCCAGCGCGCTTCCGGCTGTTCGAGCCAGCGCCAGCGAAGGTAGGCGGCGTCCCGGACCCGGATGCAGCGCGCAAACGAGGCGGACGCCTCGGCCAACTCGTCGAACTCCGCTCCTGGCTCGTCCAGCGGCTCCACGGTCAGCCGTGGTCGAGGCCGCTCGGCGACGAAGCGGCCGCCTGCCAGCAGGGCACCGGCAAGGGGTCGGGCGAGCGCCGGCAGCGGCCGGGCGAGCGTGCGCCGGTAGATCCAGGACTCGAGGGAGCCGACGATCGTCCCGGCCCCGTAGCGGACGAACCGATCGCGCGCCATGTCGCTGGGGAAGTTCATCCTCAGGTCGAACGCCTCGTCGGCGAGCAGAACGTCGACGAGCTGGCGCATCCCGCCTCGGCCGCGATACTCGGGCAACATCATCGTGTTGTCGCCTTGACCGAGCAGCACCCGATTTCCGTCGACCCACGTCCAAATGGGAACATGGGATGCATGGCCGACGATCCGGCTCTCGCTCTCGAGGACGTACACGTGGGCGGGGCCGGCCGGAGCATCGAGGAAGCGCCAGCGCCATTCCTCCATCGATCGCTTCCGCTCGAAGACGGTCTCGTACGCGGCCTGGATCGCCTCCACGTCGTCCACGCGACCGGGCCTGAGAGTGAAGGGGTCGCTCACGACGCGACGAGTGTAGAGAGAATCGATGCACTCGACCAGACGGGGTGCGCTCCTCCCGCCGCGCCATCGCTCTGCGCGCCGCCGACCGGGCAGAGCGGGCGACGCTCGACGGGGTTCCCGCCCCACCCCGACGGGGCAGCCGATCCGTCCTGCCGGCGCATACCGTCCGTTCGGGGAGCCCCGGCACGACCGAGCGGCTAGACATGCAGAATCTGTGGTCGTTTTTCGGGAACGAATGCCTTATGGTCAGAAATGGGATGCAGTGTGTGGGCGACTCCATTTCGGGCCGGTCGAGGTCGACAACAGCCTTGCCGGGTTGGGCGCGTGGTATCGCAGGGGCACGATTCCGGGTGCGGGCGTCAGGAACGCGCTCTGCGCGGGCGGCCGCGCCTGCGCGCGGAGCCTCGGGTGGGCTTTCCGGCTGACAGGCGCGATACCGCGGTGCAGGTGGCCGCGGTCTCTCCCGCGACGCGCGCCGAGTGGAGGGACGCCTTCGCGGCGGACACCTGCGCGACCTTCTTCCACGGCCCTGCGTGGTCGGAGCTCTGGGAGGAGTACACCCGGGGCGCGATACGCCCGAATCCCGTCCGGGTCGAGTTCGTCGACGGGCGAAGCGCGATCCTCGGGATCTCACGGGTGCCGACACGCGTGCCGGGCGTGCTGCGGGACACGCTCTCGCCGGAGGGGAACTGCGGGGGCTGGGTCAGCGCCGCCGCGCTCACCCCCGAGCACGGCGACGCGCTCTCGCGCGTCATCCTCGCATCGTCGCCTTGCGTCTGGCGCCTGGGGCCTGCGGACCGGGGCCGGGTGACGACGCCGCCCGACGGCGGTCGCAGAGAGCTGACACATCTGATCGACCTCCGTCAGGGAACGGACGCGGTGTGGGATCGATGGAAGCCCTCGGCCCGAGGGTCCGCGAGACGAGCGTCGCGGTGCGGAGTGCGGGTCGTCGAGGGGGCGGGCCGCCGGCGCTGGGAGGCATTCGCAGAGCTCTACGAGGCGGCGGTCAGCCGCTGGAGCCGGCCGCTCGACGTCTACGAGAGCAGGCTTTTCTCGCTGCTGGCCGAGCGCGTCGACGCCGGCGTCCGGCTATGGCTCGCCGAGGTCGACGGGGAGGCGTGCGCGGGCTCGGTGGTGCTCACGCACCGCCCGCACGCGATCGCCTGGCTCGGCGCGAGCGTTCCGGGGCGCGCACCGGGTGCCTCGAACCTCCTCGACTGGGAGGTGCTCCGGCAGTTGACCGACGAGGGCTTCGCGATCTACGACCTGAGCGGCAGCGGTCCGCTGCAGGGCGTCGTCAGGTACAAGGAGAGCGTCGGCGCGCGCCGGGAGCCGGTCATCGCCTACGAGCGGCGGCATCCGCTCGAGCGTGTCGGGTCGGCGGTGCGCGTGCTGGGGAGGAAGGCGCGCCTGCTGGCAGGGAAGCGGTGACGCAGCCAACCGTGGAGCGGGTGGGGTCTCCGGTCCGGGCCCGGATCGAGCGCGGCGAGTCGTGCATGTCGCTGCTCGACGAGCGCTGGGACGACCTCGTACGCCGGCAGCTGCTGCCCAATCCGACGTTGTCGACGCCGTGGCTGCGGCACCTGCTCGAGACGGAGCCCGGCGAGCCGGTCGTGATCGTCGCCGAGCGGGACGGCGCCCTGCTCGCCGCGGGGGCTTTCGGCCTCTACCGACCCGCCGGGCGGGCCGGGCCGCTCTTCGCCCGCTGGCTCGGCGACCCCCGGCTGTGGTTCTCGCCGGAGCTACCGGTCGCCCCGGACGCCGCCACGGCCGGGGAGGTGGCGCTCGATGCGCTGCTGGGCGTCGCGGACATCGTGCACCTCCAGGCGCCTCGCGGAGGCGCGGCGACCGCGGCGCTGCGGGCCCGGGTGCCGTGGCTGAGCGCCCTCGGGAGCTCGGACGGCTGGATCACACCGATGCCGCCGGCGCGGCAGGAGGCCGCGTTGAAGCGACACCGGAAGGACCTGGCCCGGGCGGCCCGCTTCGGCAGCGAGGTGGGCATGCGGCGCGCTTCGGATCCCGATCGAGTCGCCGCCGCGCTCGAACGGCTCTTCGCTCTCCACGCGGAGCGGTGGCGGTCGCGGAGCGGTGACGTTCCACGCTTCTCGGCCACGGAGGCGCAACGGGACTGGTTCCGACGCGTGACCGCCGCGATGGCCGAGCGAGGCGAGGCGCGCATAGCCGAGGTCGTCGAGAACGGCCAGCTGGTCTCGAGCGAGCTGGCGTTCATCGCCGGAACGGGCGGCGTCCTGCATACGACCGCGACCCGTCCCGGCGGCGAGCTTAAGGAACCGGGGCGCGCAGTCCAGCTTGAGATCCTGTTCGAGCTCGAGGCGGCCGGCGTCCGCGCGGTCGACCTCGGCCTCGGTGCCGGCCAGCCGGGAGGCCCGAAGGCGAGCATCGGCCCGACCAGGGTCGAGGTGGAACGGCTGCTTGCCGCCGACTCTCGCCGAGCGCAGCAGCTCGCCGTTGCCGCTCTCGGCCTCGGCGAACGCCTGCGAGCGGGCCGCCGGAGGCGCCGCTCGTAATTCCGTGGACTCGAGAGCGTCACCGACGCGCTCGCCGGCACGCCCGACGACGCGCTTCTGCCCGTCTGCACGGACGACGGGCGTGAGCCGGCTCGAGGCTAGTGTGTGACCAGGTTTCTCACCGTGGGGAGCGGAGGCGGTCTGACCAGGATCGTGGGCAGGGGAGCGACAGGAGCGGCTGGCGGTGACGTCGAGGCCCCGGTTGGGCACGCCGGGCCGTCGGCGCTCGCGCTCGAGCAGCCCGGCTCGCTCGAGCAGCCCGAGGCCCTGCGCGTGCTCGTGGTGACCGTCATCGCCGGCGGGATCGGCGGAATGCAGCAGCACACGCATGATCTCGTGCGAGGACTCGTGGCTGCCGGCCATGACGTGGAGGTCGTCTGTCCCGCCGCGGACGAGCTCGATCCGGGCATCTACGGGGCACGCTGGAATCTCCTGGACACCACCGGGCGCTCGGACCCCGCCTGGTCCGCGAAGATCTGCGCCGCATACGACGAGCTCCACGCGCGCGCTCCCTTCGACGTCGTCCACAGCGAATCGACGTCCGCCGCTCCACTGGTGAGACGCGGCGTCGAGACCCAGGTCGTCGTCATGTACCACGGGAACTTCCTCGGTCTCGCGAGAGCACACCTGCAACGGGCGGTCGGCAGCCTCCGAAGCGCGCCCAAAGAGGGATGGCAGCTCAGCCGGCTGACGCTCCAGTACCTCCGGCACCGGAATGCGTGGGCCTTTCGCCGTTGCGAGTCGATGGTGGTCTCGCGACAGCAGCTCCGGGACACCGCATGGTCGAGCCTGACCCCGCCCAGGCAGATTCACGTCGTTCCGAACGGCGTCGACGTCTCCATCTTCAAGCCCGGAGACCGCGCTGCGGCGAGACGGGCTCTCGGCGTCCCCGAGGGCATGATCCTCGCGGCAGTCGGTCGTCTGAACAGAGAGAAAGGGTTCGACGTCGCGATCGAGACCGTGGCGCGACTTGCGCCCGCGTATCCCGACCTGCGATTGCTCATCGTGGGTGACGGAGAGGAGCGGGAGGCCCTTGGTAGGCTTGCCGAGCGTCTCGGAGTCGCCCATCGAACGGAGTTCGTCGGCTTCCAGACGCAGGAGCGAGTCGCCGAATTCCTGGTTGCCTCCGACGTATTCGTGTTTCCGACACGACGGGACGAGGCCGGGCCGCTCGTCCTGCCCCAGGCGATGGCCGCCGGTCTTCCCGTCGTCGCCTCCCGTATCGGCGGGATCACCGAGGTGGTCGAGCCCTCGACGGGACCTCTCGCCGGACTGCTCGTACGTCCGGGAAGCGCGACGGAGCTCGAGGTCGCGCTGCGACGGCTCATCGACGACCCCGGATTGCGGGACTCCCTCGGGGTCGCGGCCCGCGAGCGAGTTGTGGCCGAGTACTCGCTCGAGACGATGGTTGCGCGAACGGTCGCCGTCTACCGGCAGGCGATCGCGCGCGGGCGGGCATCGGAGCGTAGGAAGACGCTGAGCCGCCGAGCGAGAGAGGGCGCGCGTGTCTGACAGGGCCGACGACCGCGGTGTCGAGGAGGGCGGCGTGAAGGCGCAGGAGGGACAGGAGGGACAGGAGCGCCACTCCTTCGATCGGGAGCTCAACCGCCGCATCGTGCGCAGCTCGGCCTGGGTCGGCGTCGGCTACGGCGGCGGCCAGGTCCTCTCCTTCCTGAGCACCCTCACGCTTGCGCGGCTGCTCGATCCCGAGGCCTTCGGCACCGTCGCGATCGGCATGACCCTCCTGGCCGTCATCTCGCAGATTCAGGAGTCCGGGCTCGGAGCGGCCCTCGTGCACGGACGGCACCACGATCCGAAGGTGGCCGCATCGAGCGTTCTCGTGTTCTCCGTCGCCGCGGGACTCGCGCTCACCGCCGTCACGATGGGGCTCGCACCCCTCTACACGCGGCTGCTGCATTCTCCGAGGTCGACGGCGTTCGTGCAGGTGCTCGGACTGGTGCTCGCCATCCGCGGAACCGCGGTCGTACCGAGCTCGATTCTCGAGCGGGAGCTCGACTTCCGCTCTCTGACGCAAGCCGATCTCCTCGGCTCGGTCATGCAGGTCGCGGTTGCGATCAGCTGCGCCGTGGCCGGGCTGGGCGCCTGGAGCCTCATCGCCGGGACGCTTGCCGGATCGGCGGCGCAGACGGCGGTTCTCTGGGCGCGCGCGCCCTGGTACCCGTCACCGCTCGATGCGTCGCGGCGGACCCTGCGCGAGATGCTCCGTTACGGACGCTTCGTGAGCGGCACGAACGTCGTGGTCCTCGTCAACACGAACATCGACAACGCAACCGTCGCTCGCTTCCTCGGAGCCTCGTCTCTGGGCGTCTACAACGTCGCCTGGCGCCTCGCCTCGCTGCCGAGCACCTTCATCGGCCTGATCGTCGGGCGCGTGATGTTCTCGGTGTACTCGCGGCTGCAGCACGACCGCGACGCGGTGCGGGCAGCCTACGTCCAGAACCTGCAGCGGACCCTGCTGCTCGCCCTGCCGGTGACGGTGACGCTCGGCCTCGCCGCGAAGCCGATCGTGCTCGGACTGCTCGGTGACAAGTGGGCGGGGGCAGTCGGCCCGCTGCAGCTGCTCGCCGTCTACGGGTTGGTGCGGTTGCTCGCGGGTCCCTCCGGCGAGCTCTTCAAGGGGATAGGGCGGCCGCATCTCGGCATGATCGGGAGCGGGAGCTTCCTGGTAGTCGCCCTACCGGCTCTCATCGTTCTCGTGCCACACCACGGGATCGACGGTGCCGCCGTGGCCATGCTCATCGGCATCCTCGTGTCCGGCTCCATCACGCTCGGACTCACGATTCGGGCGCTTCGTCTGCGTCCGGTCGAACTCGCGCGCGCGCTCGTACGGCCCGCGGGCTGCGCGGCCGTCGTCGGCTTCGCGCTGTTGGCGATGCTGCCGGCTCTCAACGGCATCGGGCACGTCGTCGCGCTCGTAGTGGTCGCCGCCGTCGCGACGGCGGCGTTCTTCGTCGCCGTCGCGCTGCTCGGGAGGCCGCTGGTGTCTCCGATCCTCGCAGCTCTGCGGCGCGCCTGAACGCGCCTCCGTTCAGGCGCGTGAGCTGCTCGGCAGGCCCAGCGCGCAGACGCCGCCGGGTCGACTCGGCGGCCCCCGGATCGCTCAGGACAGGGGCTCCCTGGCGCTTCGCCCGACGACAGCGTTGAAGTTCGAGAGATAGACGTCGTAGTTGGCCGCGCGCTGTTTCGGGCCGCCGTAGGCCAGCACTCGGACGAGGAGGTTGTTGATCCGGGGATCGCTCGCCGAGTTCCGGTACAGCAGCTCGTAGAAGGCACGCCAGCGGCTCGCCGCCGACGGCCAGGTGCTGCCGGCGTACTGCGTCTGCTCGAGCTGCGCGGGGACCGTCTCCGACAGCAGGTACTTCCAGTAGAAGCCCACGGGGGTGAGCACGTTGTACCCGTGTGGGTGGGAGCGGCTGTGAAAGAGGTCGTGGGCGAATCCCGCGTGCTTGGCCACGTCGGCGATGTACGCGAGCGGGCACCACGAGAAGTGCCCGTACTCGATCGAAGAGCGGTACCGGCCCTCGACGACCTCGCCGCCCGACCCGTCGATGATCAGGCCTTCCAGGAGGTTGTTCCACCCGTAGTCCCTCCCGCTGGCGGTCGTGTGCTGCCAGTTCCACTGGAGGGTGGACCGGAGCGTCCGGCCGCCGACGACGGCAGACGCCCACACCGCCATCAGCCGCTGCCAGGTAGCCGAGTTTCCATAGGGTGCAGGGTTGCTGACGTCGCCGCCGTAATCCACGTCCGGCACCCACGGCTGGTCGCGGCTACTGTCTACGTTCCTCATCGCGCGCGGGACGAACGCGGCCGCCCATTGGCGGAAGTTGCCCTGCGCCGCGCTGGAGAGCGTCGCCTTGATCAGATCGTACGCCATGCAGAGCTTGACGACCGGGCCACCCGGCTCGGCGATCATGTGGCCGATCCTCGAGCTGTCCGGGAGCGGCCAGTAGCGTTGTGCCCAGGCCATGCAGAAGTCGCCGGCCTTGGTCGCATACTGAGCGTCACCCAGGATCGCGTAGGCGACGGCAAGGTTGTGCGCATGGTTGCCGTCGATCTCACCGGGAGTGAAGATGGTCGCGTCCCAGTCGGTCAGGTCCACGTTCGGGTCGGTGGGCTGTGGTGTAGCCGCCAGCGCGTCATCCGCTCGCTGCAGCGTGTTGTGCCACGCACCGACGGCCCACGGGTAGCGATGGACGAAGATGTTCCGCTTGATCGCCGCAATCTCGACCGAGGTCAAGAAGTGGCGGCCCGGCTCCGGTCGAAAGACGGCGGTCGGTGGACGTACGCGGCTGGAGGTGCGCGTCAACCCGGAGAGGAGCCCTCCCACGCCCACGCCGCGGCCCGACGCCGGCGCCGCCGCGAAGACACCCGCGAGCGACGCGCCGAGGCCCAACGAGTGGCTGAGGAACTCCCGTCGGTCCAGCGGGTGCGGAGGCGACGGGGCACGTGCCCGTGCCGAACGGGCAGTCGTCTCGGGCAGAGCGTCGAGCCCCGAGCGGTCAGCCGGGGTGTGAGGCACGTCGTCGACCACTTGGTGACGTCACTGGAGGTGAAGAAGGTCGTAGCGCGATGCTGTTCGGGAGCTGCCGAACCCGGGAAGAAGGTACCAGACGGCCAGGCGTCGAGCGGCGTTCCGTTGCAAGGGCTCAGCGAGCGCTCGGCACCTCCACGCCGCGCCGCTCTCCCGCATTCTCGAGGAACTGCTCGAACTGCCTTTCGACCGCAGCGCGGTGCTCGGCGACTCGAGCGCCGAGGGCCGCGCGCGCGGCCGGCTCGTCGTGCTCGACGAGACCCTGAAAGGCTGCGATCAGCGATTGGACGCTGAACCCGTCGATGTCGAGGCAGCGTTCGGGACGCTCGACGCCCGCGAGGAGCTCCGACGTCTTCGCGTTGTACGCGAGCCCGAGCACGGGGATGTCGAGGAGCAGGGGGAGAAGGACGGAGTGATAGCGGGCCGCGACGACGCAGTCGCAGCCGGCGAGCACCTTCACGAGGTCTTCCATCCGTTCGATCGAGTCCATCGCGGACTGAAACCGCTCGGGGTCGAGCTGGCCGCTCTCGGAGGCGGTCCGAACGAGATCGTCCGCGACTCTGCTGTCCGACCGCGGCTGCGACGAGAACAGGCGCACCGTGTACCCGTTGGCCAGGAGCCAGTGCGTGAACTCCGCCATCTTGCGAACGAAGGCCTCGTACCGTCGTCTGTCTCCACGCGGCCAGTAGCGGGGATCCTGGTGGGCCATGACGTTGAGCCCGACGACGGTGCCGTCTCGCGGGGCGGCACGGACCGCGTGCGCCAGCGCCAGCGTGCCGTCGGACAGCCCGTAACCCATGTCCGGGCAGACCGGGAAGGGGCCCCGCGATCCGATCGAGCTCAGAACGCGTGCCGAGTGGGGATCGCGCACGGACACGTACTCCGCGGCGTTGACGGCGCTTCGGATGAAGAACGCGCTCAGCCTGCTGTCGATCGGGCCGGCACCGACCGAGGGCACGACCAGGGGGACGCGCGCGAGGCGGGCAAGCATGGCCCAGCGGAAGGTCGTGTAGGGGTGCAGCCAGGGGCCGCGCCACTCGTCGAGCAGTTGGCCGCTGCCGGCGACGACAACGCGGTCCACGGTTCGGAGCATCCGGTAGGAGCTCCACAGGAACGGCACTTCGAGGATCGCCCTTCGGACGCCCGCCACGAGGGCGCGCGCCTTTCGGGCGCCCGGTACGCGCCGGGCGTGTCTCAGGAGATGCCGGCTCGCCGGGGTCGCCGCCGTCGTCGGCGTTCCGCTCGACGCGGGTGCAGTCGGTGAGTCGGGGTTGATGGGATACGCATCGATACCGTGCCGCTCGCGTGTGTCGGCCGGAACCATGGAGATACCCACGATGCGCGCGTCGGGCACACGGGCGCGGATTGCCTCGACGATGGTGGCGACGACTAGCTCGTCTCCGAGGTTGCCGCCGTGGTAATGGCCCCATACGGCGATCGTCGGCGGCCGACCCATCGCTCTGCATCGTAGTTGGGCGAGGCAGACCCCGGCCCCGGTACCATTTCGTCGAATTGCCCCAGCGATTCGGCAGGCCGCGGAGGGAACATCAGTGGTTTCACCGGAGACGAACATGCCTGCCGACCACTCGCAGCGCCAGGACGATGAGGTCGGCCTCTACTACGAAGACGCCAACCGCGCCTACTGGCTGGCGCGAGAATACGACGCCGACACGCCGTCCGGCGAGTTCTATCGCAGTCGGCTGACGCGAATCGCCGGGCTGCTCGACGGGACTGGCGGCGAGCTCCTCGACGCGGGGTGCGGTACCGGTATGATGCTCAGCTTCCTCCGTAAGTCACGGCCGGATCAGTTCGCGCTCACCGGTCTCGATCGCTCCGCATCGATGATCGATGCCGCAAAGCGGGTGGTCGCCGACGGCGCCGGCATTCGCTTCGTCGTCGGGCGCATCGAGGAGATGCCCTTCGCCGCCGACAGCTTCGACGTGGTGCTGCTCATGGGAAGTCTCGAGTACGTGACGAGCGTCGAGCAGGCTCTGGCCGAGATCGCGAGAGTGACGCGCCCCGGTGGGCGCGTGGTCGTGACGATGGGCAATCGCTGGAGTCCGTACCGCCTGTGGGAGACGATGATCTGGTCGCACCTTCGCCGGCACCGCGGGGAGGTCGAGAGTCCGGTGGTACGCCGGGTCGACGAGCGGCGGCTCAGAGACGACCTCGAGCGGTCGGGACTGAAGCCCGTCTCGGTGCTGCGCTACGGCTTCAACATCTGTGTGCCGCCGCTCGACACACGGTATCCACGGTTCGCTCTCCGGCTCGAACGCTCGTTGGAGCGGCTGGCCCGCGGCCCGATCTGTCACGTGGCCACCGACTTCGCAGTCGTCGCGGAGCGCTCGCGGGCAACCGCGACCCGCCCTCCGCGCGATACGAGCCCGTGGACGCTCTAGCCGGCTATGCCAGAACGTGGAGCGGCTCGAGGTCGCCGACGCGCAGGAAGTCACCAAGCGTAGTGCCGGTCGCGGCTGTGTCCAGGTTCTTGGGTCCGCGGCCCTCGCGGTGATCGCGCATGTCGATTGTGCGCAGGTCGTAGCTGAACCGGGTCACGCCTGACGTGTTCGGTGCCGACGCGTGGAGATGGCAGGTGGAGAACATGAGGATATCGCCGGCACGTCCTGCAATCCGGATCTCGCTCGTGTCGTCGACCGGCTCGGTGGGGAGCGGGTGAGGGCGGTTCTCCGTTCCGACCTGCTGAGCGGCTGCGAAGCGTGCTTCGGCCACCCAGCGGTCGTAGTCGAAGTCGCTCGAGCTGTTCTTGATAGCCCGGTCGAAGTAGCCCGTGTACATCGACATCACGTTCTCCCCCACGACGTCGAGCACGGGTGACCAGTAGTTGACGAGAGTCGTCGGATGCCCGTACCACGAGTCGCGATGAGCCTTGTAGGCGTAGCTGACGCCGGTCGTGAGATAGGAGTCGCTCGGAATGACACGCAGCCGCGGAAGATCGAAGTACGTCTCCTCCGGGTCGACCCCCATGGCGAGTGCGAGGTCGCGCGTCAGCTCCTTCGTACGTTGGTCGTTGGTGAACCGACTCTTGAGTGGACTGACGCGATCTATGAATTCGTCGACGGAGAGCTCGAACTGTGCTCGCTCCGGATCCATCTCGCCGAAGGCGTCCGTGATGAGGCTCCTCGCCCAGTCGACCATCGCAAGCGAGGCTGGATGTCCCGTGATCAGGTGGAAGTCGCCGTTGTAGATGGACTCGCGCCGGGTCGGCTCATCGACCTCACGGTTCAGGTAGATAGTGATCAACTCGCCCTCTCTCCGTCGTGCCTGCGCCTGATGGTATGCGGCTGACTGGCCAGAGCATCGGCCGTGTGCACGCGGGCGTGTACCCCACACTCGTCCAGCATCCTCTCGACCTCCGTCGAGTAGACGGGGTTCATGACGATGACGTGCGCCGGGGAGAGGCCCGCAGCGTCCTGGGGCCCGATCACGCGATGCCCGCTGCCCACCGCGAAGAGCCCGCGCTTCGCCGGATTGACATCGACCAACGCCTCGATCTCGCCTCCGGCGCCCAGGACCGACATCAGCGCTATCGCCTTCGCGCCCGCCTGCCATAGCAGCACGGTGCCGTCCGCCGCGAGCTCTTCGAGCCGTTCGCGAGAGCGAGCTGCCGTAGTCCGGAAGCGTCGGGCGAAGCCGTGGGCGAGGTCGGCCAGGGCACCGGTGTCGACATGTCTCGGTGCGGGCGCTCGCGCTGCTGCACGGCGCGCCTCGAGGATGAGGTACTGCCCGCCGAACGCCAGCTCGCAGCGAGGGTCGAACCCGTGGCGCTCGAACGTCGCCGCGAGCGTGTCGGCGGTGAAGTACGAGCAGTGCTCGTAGTAGAGGTCCCAGAACGCGCCCTCGGTGAGAACCCGCTCGACGTCGGGCAACTCGAAGAGGTAGACGGCTCGGGGATGCCGCTCTCCCCACCGCCGGAGGGTGCGGAGGAATCCGTGGACGTCGGCGATGTGCTCCAAGGTGTGGCGGCAGATGACGGCGTCGGCGGGCTCGTCGAGCGCGTGCTCGTCGAACAGCTCCGGGACGACCCTGATCTGCTCCGTGCCCTGCAGGACGGTCACGGGATCGAACGCGGTCCCCGTGCCCTCGCTGAGCTCGCAGAAGAGGCGCAGGAAGCCCGCATGGAGACCGGCGCCGATCTCGAGGACGTGGCGTTCGCGGAGATGGTGCCGTTCGATCCACCCGCGGGCGAGGTCGTTCGCGAAGAGCCGGAACTCCTGGGACGAGAGCTGTGACTCGAGGTTCCGGTCGGAGTACTCCGGCAGCTCCGGCTCGAAGTCGGCGTTGAAGAGGAAGCCGCAGTCCCTGCAGATCGTCAGCCTGAACGACCCGCGCGGATGTCGACGGGCTTCCTCCGCCGTCCGGAGGAAGAGAGCGCTGTTCGCCGGGATGTCCGGCCAAGTGGAGCACCTCCTCGACGCGCGACGCGCCGCACGCGGGGCAGCAGGCGGACACGACGCCATACTAGGCCGTGAGCCTGGCCGATGGTCGGGGCAGGGTCTCTCCCAATTACGCGCCGCAGACGGCTACCGTGTGTGCGCGCCAGATGACGACGGTCAGCATCGGCATACCGGTCTACAACGGGGAGCGGTTTCTGGATGCCTCACTGGACTCGCTGCTCGGGCAGACCTACGAGGACATCGAGTTCGTCGTCTCGGACAACGGATCGACCGACGGCACGGAGGAGATCTGCCGAGATCGCGTCGCCCGCGACCCTCGACTCCGCTATCTCCGTTCTCCGGTCAATCGCGGCGCAGCCTGGAACTACGCGAACGTCGTGCGCGAGACCTCCGGGAGCTACTTCAAGTGGGCGACCCACGACGACCTCGTGGCCCCGACGTACGTCGAGCGATGCATGGAGGTCTTCGCGGAGGCACCGGAGAGCGTCGGGGTTGTCTACGCCCGCACCGCGATCATCGACGAGATCGGCGACGCCAAGCGGGAGTACCACGACAACCTCGACATCCGCGATCCGAAGCCCTGGCTGCGGCTGCGTCGGCTGGTCGGCAACATCGTGATGAGCAATGCCTCGTTCGGCGTAATCCGGCGCTCCGTGCTGGAGCGCTCCCGACTCCTCGGCGCGTTCCCGTCGGCCGACTACGCGATGATGGCCGAGTTCGCCCTTCTCGGGGAGATCTGGGAGATCCCGGAGGTGCTGTTCTTCCGTCGAGAGCACGCCGCGATGTCGAGGGCCGCGAATCCCTCGGCGTCCGAAGCCGCCGAGTGGTTCCTCCGGGATCGTCGAGGGGATGGTCGGTGCTCGAGTCGTGGCGCCTCTTCGTCGAGCACTTCCGCTCGATCCATTTCGTGCCGCTCTCGCGGACGGAGAGAGCGCTCTGCTATGCGGTGCTGGTGCCGGCGTGGCTCTATCGCTACGGCCCGAAGATGGCGTTCGAGCCGTTCGGCATCAACTACACGCGCGGCTGGCGACCGTACCGGCGCCATTCCTGACGCGGGGCGACGCCACCCCGGCCGTCAGTGATCCGGATAGTCGGCGCTGCGGTTCGCGCGGGCGACGCGGCCGAGCAAGAGGCCGAGCGAGACGGCAATGACGAGCCAGATGACGAGCGAGAGCGCGAGGATCGCGTACCACTCCATCCCTCGGTCATTCAGTACTAGGCGGCCCGGACGGACCGGATCGCGCTCGGCATTCCATGCGCCTTCCGCCGTTGTCGGACACCCGCCAACGATTGGCCTCGCGGATCGTCGCACGGACACTATCCTTTTGACGAGGGGCAGCACATGTCCGCCGCCGAGAATGCGGTAAAGGTTGGCACTCGAGGCAGCATCGGTGGAGACGCGTGGCGTGACATCCCTGGAACGCCTTCGCGTGGCGTCCGTCTACCGCAGGTTCGACAGGAGCGGCTCGATCCCGTCCCTCTTCCTGCGCAATGCGGAGCGTCTCGCGGAGGACGAGCATCTGACCGTGTTCGCGTCCGCCGCGGACCGTGCCGAGACGTCCGCGGACATCCGCTTCGTCACGGTCGAGCCGGCGATCCGCGGACACGACCGTGTCCGCTATGCGCTCGAGTGCTCGAGCTTCGCGCGTCGCGCGTCGCGGGAAGTCGCGCGGCGGCGTAGCGAGTACGACGTCGTCCATGCGGAGGGCTTTGCGGCATACGAGACGGACCTCGTCACGGTGCACGCCGTTCGTGCAGCCGAGATCGAGCACTACTTCGCTCGAGTCGAGCTGGAGGCGAGCGCGATCCGTCGCCGCCTGGCTCGGGCTCTGCGCCCGCAGTCCCACGTCGTGATGACCGTCGAACGTCGCCTCTTCGGAGGTGCCTCGACGCCCTACTGCCTCTGCCCCTCGCAGGCGGTGAAGCGGGACCTCGAGCGCTGGCACGGCGTTCCGGCCGACCGCATCGAGGTGCTGCCGTACGGAATCGAGACGACTCGGTTCCAACGCGATCCGGCCGCGGGCGCCCGACTGAGAGCGACGCTGGGAACGCCGTCCGAGCGGCTCGTCGTCCTCTTCGTCGGCTCCTCGCTCGAGCGGAAGGGGCTCGACGTCTGCTTCGAGGGCGTCGCGCGGAGCCGGCTCACCGACGCGGAGGTCTGGGTGCTCGGCGGCACGGCGGCTGAGCAGCGGCGTTTCGAAGCGAAGCCACGTGTGCTCGGCCGTCCCGTCCACTTCCTCGGCTGGGCGTCGGCCGAGGAACTGCCGGCTTACTACTCCGCCGCGGACGTGTTCGTTCTGCCGACCAGGCAGGACAGCTGGGCGATCCCGGTGGCCGAGGCAATGGCGGCGGGCTGCGTGGTCGTGACGAGCGAGTACTCGGGCTCGTGCGACCTGATCGAGAACGGAGCGAGCGGGTTCGTTCTCGAGAGCAGCGGGGCGGCCGGGGAGCTCGCCGCGCTTCTGGACGGCCCCCTCGCCGACCCGGCCGCCCGGGCTGCGATCGGCGCCCGCGCCGTCGGGGCGGTTGCCGGCTGCGACTACGAGTCCTTCTACTCCCGGTATCGCTCCGCGCACTGGCATGCGTTCGAGCTCCGCCTCGAGCGGCTCTCCTCGAAGCAGGGCACGCGGTTCTCCCACTCGACCCCGACCCATGGCTGAGCCGCTGGAGTCCGCAGGGCCGCGGCCGGCCCGGAAGGAGATGCTCGTCTTCGGCAGCCCCCAGATCTGCGACGAAGACGTGGCGGAGGTCAACGCGACGCTGCAGTCGGGCTGGATCGGCATGGGGCCGCGCGTGGCGGCTTTCGGGAGGAGTTCGGCCGCTATCTGCGGTCTCCGGCACGCCGTCGCCGTCTCGAGCTCGTGCACCGCCGGCGCTCCACCTCGCGATGATCGCGTCGGGTCGAGCCCGGGGACGAGGTGATCGTGCCGAGCGATGACCTTCGTCGCGACCGCGAACGCCGTGATCCATGTCGGCGGCCGCCGATCTTGGTCGACTCGAGCCTGGCACCATGCTGCTCGATCCGGCGGCGGTCGAGGCGGCGGTGACCGAGCGCACCCGCGCGATCGTGCCGGTCCACTTCGCGGGCCGCCCGTGTCGATGGATGACCAGCGCTCGAGGCCATCGCCGGCGCGCGCGGGCTGCAAGCTCATCGAGGACGCGGCCCACGCCATCGAGACGCATCCACCACGGGCCGCAAGGTGGGCCGATCGGCGACGTCGGCGCCTTCAGCTTCTACGTGACCAAGAACGTCATCACCGGCGAGGGCGGCATGGTCACGACCGAGGACGAGGAGGTCGCGACTGGATCAAGGTCGCCGGCCTCCACGGGCTGTCGACGGACGCCTGGAAGCGCTACTCCGATGAGGGCTACGCCACTACGAGGTCGTCGATCCCGGCTTCAAGTACAACATGACCGACCTGCAGGCGGCGCTCGGGCTCCACCAGCTCGCCCGGGTCGAGCAGAACCTGCTCCGCCGCGAGGAGATCTGGCATCGCTACGACGAGGCGTTCGCGGACCTGCCGGTGTTCCTCCGCCCGCCGCCGGGCCCGGGCACCGGCATGCCCGTCACCTGTACACGCTGCTACTCGACCTCGAACGGCTCCGGATCGACGCGCGACGAGATTCATGCTCGCGCTCCACCGCGAGAACATCGGACCGGGCATCCACTACCGGCGGTCCACCTCCACCCGTACTACCGCGAGCCGTTCGGGTACCGGCCGGGCGATGCTCCCGAACGCCGAGTGGATCTCGGAGCGGACCGTGTCGCTCCTCTGTCGCCGAAGCTCGACGACGACGACGTCGACGACGTGATCGCCGCCGTGCGAGAAACGCTTGAGTCGAACTCCGACTGATTCATGCGCCAGTCCCATCCCGACGGCGCTCGTGCGGCGGCTGTCAGCTCCGCGATGTTGGACGAATGATTTACCGCCTATCAGGCCTGTCTGGCCGCTGCCTCTTCCACGGCCCGACCTGGGCGCAGCTCTGGGAGGAGTATTCGCATCGCGGATACGACCGCACCCGGCTGATAACTAGGATCGCGCTGCGCCCGTCGACGACTCGACCCGCAGCGGACCTCGTCCGCCGGCAGGGGTTGCCGGCCCTGACGCTGCCGACGACGTGGTTGCGCCACCTGATCGACCTGGAGTCGGGCGATCCACGTGCGTCTGCTCGCCTGCGACTCCCCCGGCAGGCTCTGAGGCAGCACCACGAGCGACAGCCGTTGACGCGCGCAGTTCAATACTGCACCGGGATCTGCAATCGAAAAGTGCACCACTTGCTGCGTCGCTGATCGCGTCCGGGCTGTTGTCGAGGCTCGGGGGTCGGTAGGATGTCGAGCGAGGGGTGTGGAGGTGCGGAGCGCGTTGGAGTGGGCGCAGGTGCGGGCGTTGGCGGCGGACGGGGTCTCGCAGCGCGAGATCGCGGGTCGGCTGGGGATCAACCGGCGGACGGTCGCTCGGCTCGCGGAGGTCGGATGAGCCGCCGCGCTATCGGCGCGCGGCGATCGGCTCGCAGCTTGACCCGCTCGAGCCGGTGCTGCGGCGGCTGCTGGATGAGTGGCCGCAGATCAAGGCGCCGCGGCTGACGGAGATCCTTCGCGATGAGTACGGCTACAGCGGGTCGGTCCGGCTCGTCCCAAGCACATCTGCTTCAGCTGCGGCCGCGAGCGGTGCGGCCGGCGCAACAGACGGGCTATCGGCCGGGGCAAGTGCTGCAGCTCGACTGGGCGCGGATACCGTTCGAGTGGTCGGGGCATCGGACAAGCCGGGTGCCGATCGACGGCTACCTGCGCCACGGCGGCTGCTTCTACCGGGTGTCGGGAGCGGCTCGTGCACGAGCGGGTCGAGCTGCGCTTCGACCGCGATCAGGTCTGGATCTGCATCGCGGCGCCGAGGTCGCCCGCTATGAGCGCAGCTACGAGCAGGGCGTCTGGCCGCCGATGCCGCTGTGCGCGCCCAAGCCGCCGGACGCGGCGCCGTCCCTCGTGCTGCCGCGGGTCGCAGTCGCGCCGCCCGAGCTCGCCGATTACGCGGAGCGTGCGCGTGAGCAAGAGAAAGGCCGGCGAGCGGCTCCCGTATCTGCTCTCAGAAGCTGAAGGCGCCGAGGGTGCTGGAGCGGCTCGAGCAGACCGCCGGCGCTCGCGCGCGAGCAGGAGTGGCCCTACGAGCGTTTCCTCGAGACGCTGCTCGAAGCGGAGGTCTTCGCCCGCGACGCCTCCGGTGCCCGCATGCGCATCCGCGCACGCCGGCTTCCCCGCGCTCAAGAGGCTCGAGGACTTCGACTGGAGCGCGCAACCGATCGGCCGAGAAGCCGCTCGTGCTGCACCTCGCCCAGCTCGCCTGGATCGAGGAGCGCGCCAACGTCTGCTTCCTCGGCCCGCCCGGCACCGGCAAAACGCACCTCGCGATCGCGCTCGGCCTCAAAGCGTGCGAGCGCGGCACCGCGTCGCCTTCGCCACCGCACAGGAATGGGTCTCCCGGCTCGAGCAAGCGCAGGACCGCAACCAGCTCGAGCAGAGCTCCGCCGGCTCGAGCGCTACCACCTGCTCGTCGTCGACGAGGTCGGCTACCTGCCCTGGAGCGCCAGGCCGCCAACCTGCTCTTCGCGCTGGTCTCCCGCCGCTACGAACGCGGCTCGATCATCGTCACCTCCAACCGCGGCTTCGAGCAATGGGGCGAGATCCTCGGCGACGCGATGGTCGCCGCCGCCCTGATCGACCGGCTCGTCCACCACGCCACCATGATCACTCTCAAAGGCAAGAGCTACCGGCTCCGCGAACGCGGCCTCGACGTCGCGCCCGCCGCTCAGGCTCCGTCGCTCCGCGACTCCGCCTGAGCGGCGGACACGATCACCTCCCGAGTGGTGCACTTTTCGACTGCGCGAACTGGTGCACTTTTCGGCTGCGCTTGACACAGGATCCTGCCGTTGCCCGATCGACGACGTCTGCATCAGGCTGCGCCGGCTCACGAGATCACCTCAGCGGATCAGGAGATACGCGATGTAGCCAATCACAGAGAGCCAGACGACCTCGCCGGCTACCAAAGCGAAGGCGAAGATCGAGCTCTGGAAGCGGTCTGTCCTCGCGACAGGAGGATTCGGCGCCGAAGCCGTCTCCTCCGGTCTTGCGTAGACGGCGCCCACGTTCAGGTCTGTCGTATTGTCCGGGTTCATGTGTCTTCGTACTCACCCTCGCCGTCGTCAGAGCCGTGACTTCCGCCGATTCGGTGAGGCTGGCGCAACGATCGTCTAGGCCGCGGAACCGAGCGGAAAGACCCTCCGGCCAGATGCCGGTCGGCGAACGGTGCGGCCTGCTGCGGAGATCAGCTCGCCACGAAGCTGAGAGCGAGCAGCATCAGCCCGACCGCCAGCACGGCGCCGACGACGAGAACCGCGCCGAGAACCGCATGCCACGCCGTGTACAGGACCACGCCTGTGATCAACGACTTGTCGAGTCGATCGCGCGCTCGAGGGTCGACGGCCTCGTCTGGCACGGCTCTGCGGGGGCCGATGTAGGTCTCCCAGATGCGATCGGGCAACGCGGCGATCGCGGCCGCCCGGAGGCCGGCGTCGACGAGGACGAGCTCGGGGGAGACGGGTTGCGAGGTCGACATTACGCTCGCGTGACCTTCGACGCCCTCGGTGTCGGTCCTGTGCGAGGCACGCCGGGAAGAGCGCACCGGAAGGTGTTCGGGGCTCGTCCATTACTCGCCTGCCTACATGGCCACCGGCGTCTTCCACGAGTCGACGGATGCGTTGCATCCCGCCGTCGCCGGGCATGGCGCCGGCGGTGAAGCACGCTGAGGCGGCTGCCCGTCTCGATCGACGCGACAGTCACGATCGCATGTAGACGCCGCATCGGCTGCACCTCCGTGTGTGATCTGGGCGGTCTTCCGGCCGGGAGCGGCCGTCACGGAGACAGGCGGGCGCCGAGGCGGAAAACTTGCGCGAGACCAGATCGCCCCGCGTCGTCCCGCTACGGCACCCAGGTCTCTGCGAGCGGCGTCACCTGGAGCTCGTGCGTGGCGGCGCGGGCGCTCTGCTCGGCCAGGAAGAGCACCGCGTCGGCCAGCCGTCTGGGGTCGGCCAGCGCCTCGCGGATCGCTCCCGGTCGCGGCTCACCCGACAGCGGCTCGATGCCGGCGTCGACGATCAGCAGCGCGACGTGGATCCCTTCGCCGCGGAGCTCGAGCGCCGCAGCGTGCGTGAGTGCCCGTACGCCGAACGAGCCCGCCGCCCAGAGCCCTCGGCCGGGCATCGCCCGCCGCGCCGATCCGCCGGTCACCTGGACGAGCGTCGCGGGTGTGCCCTGTGCGAGCAGGAACCGGCTCGCTCCGGAGAGGAAGGAGAACGCGGATCGGGCCGGCGCCGCCGCCCACTCGTCGAAGGCTCCGGGGTCGGCCTGGGCGAGCGGTCCGCCGCCGAAGGGGCCGCTGCGGTCGCCGCCGTACGCCGCGGCCGCGTTCACGACCGCGCCGACCGGCCCGTACGCCGCGGCAACCTCGCCGAGCGCCGCCTCGACGCTCGCCGGGTCGGTCACGTCCGCGCGCAGCGCGAGCGCCCCCGCCGCACGGACACCGTCGAGCGTGGCATCCGATCGCGCCGCCGCCGCGACCTGCCAGCCCGCCTGCAGCAGGGCTTCGAGCACCGCACGCCCGAGGTTGCGCGCGCCGAAGACGAGAGCGGTCTTCGGCTGCCCGGTCGCCTCGCCGGTCGGCGCGTCGTCTCGCTCGCTCACATCGCCCATTCTCCCAGACGCCGCCTGTCTCCTCGCCGGCTCAGCGGCGGACGACGACCGGGGTGCCTACAGGGGCGAACGGGAGAAGCTTCCGCATGTCGGCGTTCGAGAGCCGGACGCAGCCGTGGGAGACCGCCTGTCCGATCGAGGCCGGTTCGTTCGTGCCGTGCAGCGCGATCGGGCCGCCCTGTACCCAGTCGCGCAGAACGTTGGAGTGTGCCGAGATGCCCAGCGCGGCGATCCCGAACGGGCCGTTTCCGTTTGCAAGCAGCCACCGCTCGTTGATGAAATAGCGCCCGACCGGGGTCGGCGACTGCGGTGATCCGATCGCGACGCGCGCGCTCAGGACCTGCTCTCCGTTTCGATAGGCGACGAGCCGCCGCTCCGAGAGCTCGACGACGATTCTGCTGTCGACGCCGAAGACGCGGACGGCACTCGCGGAGATCCAGCCGCTGTGCCCGTTGGGCGGCACAGGCAGCTGGACCTTGTAGGCCATCGGTGCGCATCCGCCGCCAGCCGCCCGAGCCCCGACGACGCCGAGCACCGTCGGATAGCCGTTCTGGTCGATACGGGCGACGCGGGCCAGCACCGGCCCGCCTTGCGGTCCACTACGGATCGCCGCGCCCTTGCGGACGAGGGCCGCGAAGGATCGTGTGCGGGTCGTCCGCACCGCCGCCTCGACGCGGCAGGCCGAGCGTGTAGTCCCATGCTTGGGGATCTCCAAAGGTGCAGCACGGTGCGGCGCAGCGGCGCCTGGCTCGGAGCGGAGCGCGTTTTGCGCGGCGCCTCCGCAGCCTGCCAGGAGCAGGACGAAAAGGAGACCAGCCGCCGTCAGTCGCACGCTTTGCACCTCGTCAATGATTACTGCCTGACATGTGTCTGTCGATCTGCGGCGGAGATGACGAGTGCACTCGGGTCAGCGCCGGAGCTGCGGACTTCGCCCGTCGGAGTCGTCTTCAGGACGTCACGAGGCGTCGCTGCTCCTCGCGCCAGACCGAGCGCCGGCCCCGACGGCGGCGGTCAGTCAGACGGAAGTCGTGCGGATCGCTTCCCAGACGCGTGACGCCGTGAAGGGCGGGTCGAGGTGCCGGATCCCGAGCGGCGAGAGGGCGTCCGCGACGGCGTTCGCGACCGCGGCCGGCGTGCCGACCGAGCCGCCCTCGCCGACGCCCTTCGCGCCGAGCGGGTTCAGCGGCGAAGGGGTCTCGCGCAGCGCGGAGGCGATCGGCGGGACCGACTGCGCGGTCGGCAGGTGGTACTCGTAGAGATTCACCGCGAGCGGCTGGCCGTGCTCGTCGTAGCCCACCTGCTCGTACAGGCACTCGCCGACGGCCTGGACGACCGCTCCCACGACCTGGCCCTCGGCGAGGAGCGGGTTGACGACCCGCCCGCAGTCGTCGACGGCGGCGACGCGGAGGAGATCGACCTCGCCGGTCTCGGAGTCGATCTCGACGGCGGCGGCGTACGCGCCGAAGGAGAAGACGGGGCCGGGCAGCTCGAACCGGGCGAAGGCCTCGAGCGGCGGCGACTCGCCGTCGGCGAGCCGTGCCCGCAGCTCCCGGCAGGCGAGCGCGGCCGCGGAGCCGCCGACGGTGACGGAGCGGCTCGCGAACGTTCCCGTTCCCTCCGGGATCTCGAACGAGTCGCCCCAGCGCACCTCGACCGCGGACGGCTCGACGCCGAGCTCCTCGGCGACGATCTGCGCGAACGTCGTCTCGTGCCCCTGCCCGTGCGGCGAGGAGCCGGTGCGGAGAATGACCGCGCCGTCCTGCTCGACCGCCACGCGTGCCGTCTCCCACCCCGGGCCGACGCGCTCGACGTAGAGCGCCACGCCGACACCGGCGAGCCGGCCGGCCGCTCGCCGGCGGTCGCGCTCGGCGAGGAGTCCGTCCCAGCCGGCGAGCTCGAGCACAGCGTCGAGGGCGCCCTCGTAGTCGCCCGAGTCGTAGGTGAAGCCGAGCGGCGTCGCATACGGGAAGCTGTCAGACGGGATCGCGTTCCGGCGCCGCAGCTCCACCGGATCGAGCCCGAGCTCGGCAGCGGCGAGGTCGGCCAGCCGCTCGATCGCGAGCGCCGCCTCCGGGCGGCCGGCGCCACGGTAGGGGCCGGTCGGCACCTTCGTCGTCGCCACGCCGACGATCTCGACCTCGGCCGCGGGAATCGCGTAGCAGCCCGTCAACAGCATCGCCGCGGTCTGCGGCGCCACGGGCGTCGTCGAGTACAGGTACGCGCCGAGATCGGCGAGGAGCCGTGCGCGCAACGCGAGCATCCGTCCCTCGCCGTCCAGGGCGAGCTCGGCGTCGACCTCGAGCCCGCGGCCCTGGTAGACCGCGAGCGAGCTCTCGGTGCGCGTCTCCGTCCACTTGACGGGACGGCCGAGCGCGAGCGCGGCGAGCGCGACCGCTGCGGTCTCCGCCTGCGGGACGCCCTTGCTCCCGAAGGCCCCGCCGACGTCGGGGACGACGATGCGCAGCGTCTCCGGCGATCGCCGCAGCACCTTCGTCAGCCCGGCGAGCTGCCGGTGGGTGTCCTGCGCGGAGAGCCAGAGCGTGAGGACGTCGTCGGCCGCGTCGTGCGAGGCGAGCACGACGCGCGGCTCGAGCGGGGCCGCGATCAGCCGTGGCGCGCGGATCCGGGCGCCGACGACGGCGTGGGCGCGCGCGAACGCGCCCTCGACGTCCCCCTGCGAGCGGCGCCAGCGCAGGAGCACGTTGTCCGGCGCCTCGTCGTGCAGCGGCGGCGCGGTCTCCGCCTCGCGCGGATCGACGAGCGGCGGCAACTCCTCCACCTCGACCATGACCCATTCGGCTGCGTCGGCGGCCTGCTCCGCGGTCTCGGCGACGACGAGCGCGACCGGCTCGCCGACGTAGCGAACGCGGTCGACCGCGAGAACCGGGTGCATCGCGGGCACGGCCTGCGCGCCGTCGCGCACGAGGAGCGGGAACGCGTCGACCAGCCCGGCGACGTCTGCGCCGGTCAACACGGCCCTCACGCCGGGCAGGCCGCGCGCCGCCTCGGCGTCGACCCCGAGCAGGCGCCCGTGCGCGTAGACGCTGCGGACGAACGCGGCGTGCAGCATCGACGGCAGCCGCATGTCGTCGACGAACTGCGCCTTCCCCTGGAGGAAGCGGGCGTCCTCGGCGCGAGGCAGCCCCTCGCCGATCCAGCCGCGGGTCGCCACGGGGGCGCTCACGCCGACGCTCGGGCCCCGGCCACCACGAGCTCGAGCGGGAAGTCGTCGAGGCACTCCCGGCCCTGCTCGGTGACGACGAAGGTGTGGCCGACGAACATGCCGAGCGTCCCGTCGGCCGTGATCGGGTTCGGCTCGGCCATGATCACGTTGCCCGGGCGGAACACCTCCTCGAACGGCTCCGCGACGGTGCGGTCGACGTAGACGTGCGGCGCCGAGCTGACGAGGTCGATTCCGTGCGCGTGGATCGGGCGGGACTGCACGCCGTGCTCGCGGAAGAACCTCCCCGCCTCGCGGAGGCCGTCGACCGGCTTTCCGGGCCCGATCGCCTCGACCATCAGCTCGTAGCCCGGCTTCGCGACCTCCTCCCAGAAGCGCCGCACCTCCGCCGGGGGCTCGCCGACGCACACCGGCGAGCCGATCTGCGCCGCGTACCCGCGGTAGCCTGCCGCGAGCTCCATCAGGATCAGGTCGCCCTCGCCGGAGCACGCGGCGGGACGGTCGCGGGTTGCCGAAGACCAGCGCCGGCTCGCTCGTCGAGGTCGAGCCGATGATCAGGAAGTCGATGTCCCCACCGCCCTCGAGGATCGCCGCGCCCGCCGCAGCCCGCAGCTCCTCCTCGGTGACACCGGGTGCGGCGCGCTCGACGATCGCGTCCATCGCCCGGCTGCAGAGCCGACCCGAGACGCGGAAGCGCTCGATCTCCTCCTCGCTCTTCACCGACATCAGCTCGTGCAGGATCCCCCTCGTGAAGACGAGCTCCGCCTCCGGGAACGCCCGGCGGAGGACCTCGTACTGATTGACGGGGAGGTAGTCCTCGTGGCGAGCGTCGATCTCGAGCAGCCCGATCCGGCCTCGCTCCAGGCCCAGCTCGCGGAGGCGCTCGACGATCACCTCGGCGTAGCGGCCGTTGCGGCTCGCGCGGACGTCGGAGACGGCGACGGCGACCTCGCGGCGCACCGCTTCGGCGTGCGTGCCGCCCATCGCGTACACGAGCGTCGGCTCGCCCTCGAGCGGCACGACGAGGTAGGCGGCGAGCGCATGCCACTCCCAGTGGCCGCTGAGCCAGAGGACGCCGCCGCCGAAGCTCCAGTGGCTCGGGCCGCCCGGCACGATCGCGCAGTCCAGCTCGAGCTCGCGCAGCTTCCCGCGGAAGGCCTCGTAACGGCGCGCGTACTCGGCGGCCGAGAACTGCTCGTAGACCGCGTCGTGGTAGTACGGCGTCCCGCGCATCGCGTTGAAGGCACGCGGGTCGTCGAGCCGGTAGCGCAGCTCCTCCCATCCGAGGGCTCCTCCGGACCGGCCGAGACGCGGCGCGCTCATACGGCGAGGAGCTGCTCGTACTCGCCGGCGCCCGGCCGCCGCGCTGCCGTGGCGCGCAGCCGTTTGATCGTCTCCTCCGACTTCACGACGCGGAGCGTCGCAGACGCCCCGGTGACGCCGACGAGCCCGCTGCGGCCGATCGCCGTCACACCTCCTCCAGGTCGTCGCACCGGGTCGGTGTCAGACACCAGGACCTGTCCCGCCGGTAGGCGGTGCGGCGTGGATCGAGCCGCAATCGACGCGAACGGACCGTACTCGCCGTCACGAAGTCGTCACACCCTCGTGAGCGGTGTCAGAGACCAGGACCTGTCCGAATGCCACATGACTCACGCGAGCTTCTCCCGCAGCCAGTCGGCCGCGAGCGGCCGGTACCGGTAGGGGATGTTGTTGCAGACGTGGTTGCCCTCGTCGAAGAGGACGAACTCGCCCGCGGGGGCCTCGTCCGCCTGGCGCCGGGTCTGCTCCCACGGGATCAGGCGGTCGTGGCGGCCCGTGATCGCGAGGTAGGGCCGGTCGATCAGGGCGGCCGCCTCGTAGAGGTTCAGCTCCGCCGCCCGTTCGCGCCCCTCGTCCTCGTCGGCGGCGCCGGTGTGGTGCATCACCGTCTCGCGGGTCGGCCGCGGCATCGTGTCCCAGCAGGCCGCGAAGTCGAACGGGCCGCTGACGCCGACGGCGGCCCGGACGCGCCGCTCGTAGGCGAGCGCGCGCGGAGCGTAGT
This sequence comes from uncultured Thermoleophilia bacterium, assembly GCA_963762675.1. Classification (GTDB taxonomy): domain Bacteria; phylum Actinomycetota; class Thermoleophilia; order Gaiellales; family Gaiellaceae; genus Palsa-739. Next base: position 79,493 of record CAVXLS010000009.1, read on the forward strand.
AGCCGCCGAGGCTGACGCCCGCGAGACCGATGCGGCCGAGGTCGAGGTCGTCGCGCCGGACAGGTGGTCGAGCGCCGCGCGCGACCGCCTTCTCGTAGGCGGGCTCGATGCGGGTCGAGAGCCCCGTCTCGCCCTGCCCCGGCCCGTCGAGCGAGAGCGTCGCCATTCCGCGGCCGAGGAAGACGTTCTCCCACGCGAAGAACTCCTCCTTCGTCGAGTCGAGACCCGGCAGGAGCAGCACGAGCGGCGGACGCGGGTCGTCCGGCGGCCGGCGCAGGTTCGCCGCCATCGCCGTTCCCTCGTACGGGATCTCCACCCGTTCCGCGGACGGGTCGAGATGACGGTGCGCGTTCCGCAGCGCCTCGACCGCGAGGAAGGTCGCCTCGCGGTAGCGCTCGGGGTCGACCATCCAGACGAACTTGCCGAAGTGGTACGAGAGCGCCGCACGGTTCCACGCCTCGCCCGCGGTGCGGCCGCGCCCTCGTCCCTCCGCCTCGCGCGCGAGCCCGGCGTGCAGGTCGCCGTTCGCGACCCACGCCGGGCAGCCACTCCTCCCAACGCTCCACGCTCGCGGTGACGCGCTGGAAGTCGTTCATGTCGACGCCGTTGGTGACAAAGCGCGGCGCCCAGTGCGCGATCGCCGCGGCCACACGTTCGTCCGGCACCTCGAGTTCCCCTTCCCCCTGGATAGAGTCCCCGCCATGCCCCGGATCAGCTACGTGCCGCCGGAGTCGCTCTCCGACCCGCGCGACCGCGAGCTGCTCGAGCGCGCCAGGCTGCACGGGACGCCCCGGCCCGAGAGCCAGTCGATCCGCGCCCACGTGCCCGAGATCCTGCGCACCTTCTCCGCCTACTGGAACGCGACCTTCGAGGACGGGCTCGTCGACAACCGGCTCAAGGAGCTCTGCCGCCTCTACGTCTCGAAGACCGTCGAGTGCAACTACTGCGGCGGCCAGCGCTCGGAGGCGGCGCGCGCGCAGGGACTCTCCGAGGAGCTCGTGGACGAGATCCTGCTCTTCGAGAGCTCGGACGCGTTCGACGAGCGGGAGAAGGCGGCGCTCGCCTACACGCGTGCGATCGCCTGGGACCCCGACCAGGCCGACGACGCGCTCTGGGAGCGGCTCCGCACGCACTTCGGCGAAGCGCAGATCGTCGAGCTCGGCAGCTTCGTCTCGCTCACCGCCGGCGCGCAGCGCTTCGTGAAGACGCTCGACCTCGGACACCGCGAGGTGCTGGGCGACGGCGACGCCGGGCTCGCCTCTCACCTCGCCGCGTCCTGACCTTGTAACAGACTGTTACCTGGAGCCGCTGCGAGGAGACGCAGCGCGTTGCCGCCGAGGATCGCCGCCTCGTCCTCCGGCGGGAGCCCGAGCGCGCGAACGATCCCGGCCGGCCGATCCGAGCCCATGTCGAACGGATAGTCCGAGCCGAGCAGCACGTGTTCCGAGCCGAAGAGGTCGACGAGGCCACGCAGGACCTCGACGTCGTGAACGACGGAGTCGACGTGGAAGCGACGCAGCGCCGCGACGACGTCGCGGCCGGGCGGATGGATCGTCTGCTCGTGCGCGAGCCGCCCGCGCAGCGCAGGGAGCGCGCCGCCGCCGTGCGCGAGCAGGACACGCAGACGCGGATGGTCGTCGAGCACCCCGGCGCCGAGCATGTGCGCGGCGGTGACCGTCGTCTCCAGCGGGTTCCCGACCGTGTTCCACAGGTAGTGCTCCTCCAGCACGGGGACGGAGAAGCCGCGCGTCGTCGGATGGATGAAGACGATCGCGCCGGTCTCTGCCGCCGCGGCCCAGAAGTCGCGGAAGCGCTCGTCGCCGAGGTACGCGCCTCCGAACGACGCCGGCACCTCGACACCGCCGAAGCGGCCGTCCCGCATCAGCTCGACCAGCTGCTCGGGCCGCTCGGGATCGACCGTGCCGAGCACGCGCACCCGCTCGCCGGCGAGCGAGGCGAGCGCCTCGTTCTGACGCTCGACCTCGACGCCGCAGAGGTTCACCCAGGGGCAGAGGACGACGACGTCGACGCCGGCGCGGTCCTGCTCCTCCAGGATCCGGCCCAGATCCTGGAACTCGCGCACGGCAGAGCGGATCTCCAGCTTGCCGTACCGCACCACCTGGCCGCGCTCGTCCCGGGCGACCTCGGCCCCGAGCCCGGGGACGATCGACGTGCGCATGTGCGTGACGATCGACGGGGCCGACGCGGGCTCACGCGGTCTGGTGTCGCCGCACCGGTGCCGACATCACCTCGCGCGGGTCGTGCCCGAGATCCTCGAGCATGATCACCGCCGCGTTTCTGCCCGGCGCGCCGGTGACCGAGCCGCCCGGGTGCGTCGTGGCGCCCGTCTGGTAGAGGCCCGGGATCGGCATCCGGTGCTGCGCCCAGCCCGGCGCGGGGCGACGCGGGCCGTCGTTCGCGCTCGAGCGGTCGCCGCCGTGGATCGTGCCGTGCCACATGTGCGCGTTCAGGCGCTCGATGTCGACCGGGCTCTTGACGAGCTCGGCGAGGATCGTCTCGGGCGTCATGTTCGGCGCGACCCGCCGCAGCGCCGCGAGGTTCTCGGCGGCCACCTCGTGCTTCAGCTCGTCCCACTGCTCGGGCCCCTCGCCCGGGTCCCATGGCGCCATGCTGAGCAGCTTCACGGTGTGGCGCCCTGCGGGGGCGCGCGAGGCGTCGACGAGCGACGGCGTCGCGATCAGCATCCAGCGCGCGTGCAGCAGCTTCCCCTCCCGCACGTCGCGGCCGGCCTGGAGCACGTCCTCGGGCCAGCCCACGAGACCTGCCGAGACCGCGGTCTGCGTCCCCTCGCCGGCGATGAGCTCCGGCGCCTCGGTCGTCGCGTAGTACTGGGCGAAGATGGAGATCCCGGGGTCGTAGGTGTCGACGCCGTAGAGGAAGTCCTCGCCCCACGCGTCCGCCGGGGCCATGTCGACGAGGGACTTGACGTGGATCGTCGAGAGGACGGCGCGGCGAGCCCGGTACTCCTCCCCGTCGTCGGTGCGGACGCCGACGCAGCGGCCGTCCTCGAGCACGAGCTCGGACACGCGGCGGTCGCAGAGCAGCGTGGCGCCGTGGTCGGCGAGGAACCTGCCGAGCGCGCGCGGGAGCTCGCCGGAGCCCCCGAGCGGCAGCGTCCAGCTCTGCGCCTGCCGTCCGGCCACGATCGAGTACGCGAGCAGCCCCGAGCCGGGCGAGTCGACCGCCTGCGCGGTCTGGAACGCCTGCCACAGCAGGTACGCCTGGACGTGACGGCTCTCGTAGGAGTGCCGGATCACGCTGTACGCGCTCATCGCGAGCCGCCGCAGCCAGCGCGGCCGGTCGGCGAGCGCGACGTCGAGGGGCGGCGCGTAGCCGACCGGGTTGAAGCGGTAGGCGCCGACCTGCGGACGGATCTCGGCGAACTCCTCGAGCCCCTGCCTGTACGTCTCGGCGTCGCGAGGGGAGAAGCGCGAGATCTCCTCCAGCGTCCGCTCGAGGTCGAGCCAGTGCGTGAAGGACTCGCCGTCCGGGAAGACGACGTGCGCGATCGGGTCGGGATTGACGTACTCGAGCCCGTACTCGGCCTTGAGCCCGAGCTCGTCGTCGCGCAGCACCGGGTTCGGCTGGATCAGCGTGTGGCCGGTCGAGCACGAGTCGAAGTGGAAGCCGGGCAGCGTCAGCTCCTCGGTCGCGGCGGCGCCGCCCGCGATCGGCCGCGCGTCGAGCAGCAGCACCTCGTAGCCGGCCTTCGCGAGGTAGGCGGCCGCGATCAGGCTGTTGTGGCCCGCCCCGGCGACGACGACGTCGGCGACGGTCGTCACGGCTGCCTCGAGTTGAACGCGACGAGCTTCAATTCCGTCATCTCCTCGATCGCATACCGAAGGCCCTCGCGGCCGAAGCCCGACGACTTCACGCCGCCGTAGGGCATGTGGTCGATCCGGAACGTCGAGACGTCGTTGACCATCAGACCGCCGACGTCGATACGGTCGGCCGCCGCCTCCACGACGCGCATGTCGTTCGTGAAGATCCCGGCCTGCAGGCCGAACTCGCTGCGCCCCGCCGCGTCGATCGCCTCCTGCACGTCCGCGAAGCGCGTGAGCCCGACGAGCGGCGCGAACGCCTCCTCGCAGGAGACGCGGAGCTCGTCGCCGGCGTCGGCGAGCACCGTCGGCCGCCACACGTTCCCGTCCCGCTCCCCGCCGGCGAGGACGGTGGCCCCTGCTGCGCGCGCCTCCTCGAGCCACTCCTCGACCCGCTCGGCGTTCGCCTGGTCGATCAGCGGCCCGAGGTCGGTCTCCTCGTCCAGCGGATCGCCGACGGCGAGCGACTCCACGCGGGGGAGCAGCTCCGCGACGAACTCGTCGTACACGGCGTCGTGCACGAAGACCCGCTGCACCGAGATGCACGTCTGGCCCGCGAAGGCGAAGCCGCCCCAGGCGACCCGCTCGGCCGCATAGGCGACGTCGGCGTCGTCGTTCACGATCACGGCCGCGTTGCCGCCCAGCTCGAGCGTCACCCGCTTTCGTCCGGCGCGCGCCTTCAGGCCCCAGCCGACGACCGGGCTGCCCGTGAAGGTGAGGAGCTTGATCCGGTCGTCCTCGACGAGCGGGCGCGCCGTGTCCGTCGAGCAGGGGAGCACCGCGATCGCGTTCTCGGGCCAGCCGGCCTCGAGCACGATCTCGCCGAGCAGGAGCGAGCTGACCGGCGTCTGCGACGCGGGTCGCAGCAGGATGGGATCGCCCGCCGCGAGCGCGGGCGCCACCTTGTGCGCCACGAGGTTGAGCGGGAAGTTGAAGGGGCTGATGCCGACGATCGGGCCGAGCGGGACGCGGCGCACCTGCGCGACGCGCCCCTCGTTGCCGGGGAGCCAGTCGAGCGGCACGATCTCGCCGTAGATCCGCTTCGCCTCCTCGGCGGCGACCTGGAAGGTGAAGACGGCGCGATCGACCTCGGCGCGTGCCGTCTTGATCGGCTTGCCGGCCTCGAGCGCGATCGTGCGAGCGAGATCCTCCCGTCGGGTCGCGATCCTCGCGGCGATCCCCTCGAGGATCTGCTCCCGCCGCCACGAGGGAAGATGGCGGGTGGTCTCGAACGCCTCGACCGCCCCGGCGATCGCGCGCTCGACCTCGGCCGGCCCGGCCCGGTGCACGAGCGCCACCGGCGTACCGTCGTACGGGCTGAGAACCTCGACGGTCTCGCCGGTCTCGACCTGCCCGCCCTCCAGCAGGATCCCGAACTCTCCGAGCTGCGTCTGCGTGATTGCCATCTACTCCACCAGTCCCGCCGGCTCCTCGGCGAGCGAGGCCAGCGTGTCGAGGAACTCGGCACCGCGTGCGCCGTCGACGACGCGATGGTCGAAGGACACGGTCAAGGTCAGGACGGGTCGCGCGACCACCTCGCCGGCGAGCGCGACCGGGCGCTCGGCGATCCGCCCCACGGCGAGGATCGCCGCCTGCGGCGCGTTGACGATCGCCTGGAAGGCGTCGACGCCGTACATGCCGAGGTTGGAGACGGTGAAGGTGCCGCCCTCGACGTCGGCCAGGCGCAGCCGCCCGGCCCGGGCGGCCTCGGCGGCCTCGCGCACGCGGGCCGAGATCGCGGCGAGGGGCAGCGTGTCCGCCTCGTGGACGACCGGCACCACGAGCCCGTCGTCCGTGGCGACTGCGACGCCGACGTTCACGCCTGCACCGGGGAGGATCTTCCCCTCGCGCCACGACGCGTTCACGCGCGGATGGCGCCGGAGGGCCTCGGCGCAGAGCTTCACGAGCAGGTCGGTGACGCTCACACGGTCGCAGCCGGGCTTGCGTCGTGCGGCGTCGCGCCAGCTCTGCAGGCGCGAGGCGACGACGTCGCGGCTGAGCACGAAGTGCGGCACCTCCTGCCATGCGCGCGGCCGTCCGCTCGGCCATCACGCGCCAGACCGTCCCCACCTCGAACGTCTCGCCCGCCGCTCCGGCCGCCGGCTCCGCCCGCTCCACGTCGGCCGCGACGACCGCGCCGCCGGGGCCGCTGCCGGCCACCGCCTCGAGGTCGATCCCGCGGTCGGCGGCGAGCCTGCGCGCCTTCGGCGAGGCGAGCCGCCTCCGCGGCCGCCCGGCGCTCGGCGCCGGAGCCGCGACGGCGGCGTGCGGAGCGGCGCCGTCGCCGGCGGACGCGACCGCGACCGCCTCCCGCGCCGCAGGCTCGGTGTCGGGCACGGCCGCGAGCGCCTCGCCCTCGGCCAGGACGAGCGCGATCACCGTCCCGACCGGGACCTCGACGCCGTCGGCGGCCGAGACGCCGGCGAGCGTGCCGTCGGCCGGAGCCTCGATCTCGACCGTGACCTTGTCGGTCTCCACCTCGAGCAGCGGCTCGCCCTTTGCGACCGTGTCGCCGTCCTCCTTGAGCCAGCGCAGCACCTTGCCGGTCTCCTGCGCCATCCCGAGCGCCGGCATGATCACGTCAGCGGGCATCGACCTCCTGCGGGTCGCCCGAGGCGACCTCTCCCGGCCGGGCGACGGCGCCGCCGTCGCTTCCGGCCTCGTAGCGGGCGGACGCGACCACCTGGTCGGCGACGCGCGGGTTGTTGAGGTTCGACGTCACCTCGCGCTCGCCCGGCACCCGGCCGGCGACGGTGTACTGGCCGCCGGCGGTGACGAGCAGCTCCTCGGCGGGGAAGCGCGTGATCACCTGGGCGCCCGTCGCGGTGACGACGAGCTCCTCCTCGATCCGCGCCGCCGACCAGCCGTCGGTCGACGGCCAGAAGGTCTCGAGCGCGAAGACCATCCCCTCCTCGATCGTCTCGGGGTAGTCGAAGGAGACGAGCCGGCTGAAGATCGGCTTCTCCCAGATCGAGAGGCCGATCCCGTGCCCGTACTGGAGCGCGAACGCCGCCTCCTCGTCCGGGAAGCCGAACTCCTCGGCGCGCGGGAAGACCTCGACCACCTCGGCGGTGGTCACGCCGGGGCGGATCATGGCGATCGCCCGGTCGAGGATGTCGCGGCAGCGCGCGTAGGCGTCGATCAGCGCGCGGGACGCGGAGCCGACGGCGAACGTGCGGTAGTAGCAGGTGCGATAGCCGTTGTAGGCGTGGAGGATGTCGAAGTACGCCGGGTCGCCCGGGCGCAGCATCCGGTCGGTGAAGACGTGCGGGTGGGGCGAGCAGCGCTCGCCCGAGATCGCGTTCACGCCCTCGACGTGCTCCGAGCCGAGCTCGAACAGCACCTTGTTGACGAGCGCCACGCAGTCGTTCTCGCGGAAGCCGGGCCGCATGGCGCGGTAGAGCTCGTCGTAGGCGGCGTCGACCATCGCGCAGGCCGTGTTGAGGAGCGTGATCTCGTCCGCCGTCTTGATCTTGCGGACGTCCTGCAGCAGCGCCTGGCCGTCCACGACCTCGATCCCCTCCGCCTGCAGGGCGAAGAGCACCGGCAGCTCGATCATGTCGACGCCGAGCGGCGCGTCCATGAGGTCGTGCTCCTCGAGCTCGGCGCGGATCTTCGCCGCCACCGACTCGGCGCGGCCCTTCACCGACCCGCGCAGGGTCGAGATCCCGGGCCGCGAGCGCTCCTCGCCGAGCCACGGGTTGTAGAGCTTGTGGTGGCGCGCGGCCGAGCCGAAGTCCCACATGATCGGCTCGCCGCCGCGGGGCAGCAGGCAGAAGCGGTTGAGCTTGTCCATGGCCCACGTGCCGATGTGGGTCGCGGTGATGTAGCGGATGTTCGCCATGTCGAAGCAGAGCAGCGCGCCGATCTCCGACTGCTCCAGATGCTCCTTCGCGCGGCCGAGGCGCTCCCGGCGGAGCCGCTCCATGTCCGCCCGCTGCTCCCAGTCGACCACGTTGGTGCCGTACGTGTGCAGCGCCATCTCTCTCCTCTACCTGTTGCAGAGCTCGCGCGCGGTCCGCACGACGAGATCGGGGGTGGGAACGGTCACGTCCTCGAGCGGCGGCGAGAACGGGACGGGAACGTCCAGCGCTGCGAGCCGTCGAACCGGCGCGTCGAGACTCCAGAACGCGCCCTCGGCGATCACGGCCGCCAGCTCGGCGCCGGCGCCGTAGCTGCGATGCCCCTCGTCGACGACGATCGCCCGGCCGGTCTTCTGAGCGCTCGAGACGAGGGCGTCGCGGTCGAGGGGAACGAGCGTGCGGGGGTCGACCACCTCCGCAGAGATCCCGTCAGCCTCGAGCTGCTCGGCGGCGGCGAGCGCGACACGGATCATCGAGCTCGTCGCCACGATCGTCACGTCGTCGCCCTCCCGCTTCACGTCCGCCACGCCGAAGGGGATCGTGTACTCGCCTTCCGCCACCTCGCCCTTCACCGCGTAGTCCATCTTGTCCTCGATGAAGACGACCGGATTGTCGTCCCGGATCGCCGTCTTCAGCAGGCCCTTCGCGTCGGCCGGCGTCGAGGGCAGGACGACCTTGAGGCCCGGCACGTGCGCCACCCAGGCGTGCAGGCTCTGGCTGTGCTGGGCGGCCGAGCGGCGCGTGGCGCCCATCGTCGTGCGCAGCGTCAGCGGCACCTTCAGCTTCCCACCCGACATGTAGTGCGTCTTCGCCGCCTGGTTGGCGAGCTGGTCCATGACGAGCGTCAGGAAGTCGCCGAACATGATGTCGACCACCGGGCGCATGCCGGTCATCGCCGCGCCCACGCCGAGACCGGTGATCCCCGCCTCGGAGATCGGCGAGTCGAGCACCCGCTCGGGCCCGAACTCGTCCACCAGCCCCGCGAGGACCTTGAACGGCGTACCGGCCTCGGCGACGTCCTCGCCGAGCACGAACACCGTCGGGTCGCGCCGCAGCTCTTCGGCAAGGGCCTCGTTGATCGCCTGCGCGAACGACAACGTCCGCATGGCGGCGCCGGTGACGGCCCCGGCGGTCACGCGTAGACGTCCTCGGTCACCTGGGAGGGATCGGGGAAGGGGGCGTCGAGCGCGAAGGCGAGACCGGCCTCGATCTCGGCACGGGCCTCGCTCTCGACGGCCTGGAGGTCTGCCTCGGTGGCGAGCTTCTCCGCTGCGAGCCACGTCCCGTGGAGCGCGAGCGGGTCGCGCTCGCTCCGCCACAGCTCCTCCTCCTCCTTCGCGCGGTAGTAGGCGCGGTCGACGTCGCCGACGTGGTGGCCGTGGTAGCGGTACGTGTTGGCGAGCAGGAAGGCGGGGCCGTCGCCGGCACGGGCGCGCTCGACGAGCGCCGAGGTCTCGGCGTACACGGCGCGAACGTCCTGGCCGTCCACCGCGCGCGCCTCGATCCCGAAAGCGCGGGGACGAGCGAGGATGTCGCCGGCGGTGGCCTCCCGGTAGTGCGTGTACTCGTTGTACAGGTTGTTCTCGCAGACGTAGACGACCGGCAGCGCCCAGAGGGCGGCCATGTTCATCACCTCGTAGACGAGGCCCTGCCCGAGCGCCCCCTCGCCGAAGAAGCAGATCGCCACCCCGCCGGTGCCGCGACGCTTGGCGGAGAAGGCCGCGCCCGTGGCGATGCCCGCCGAGCCGCCCACGATCGCGTTCGCCCCGAGGTTGCCGTTCTCGTGGTCCGCGATGTGCATCGAGCCGCCCTTGCCCCGGCAGTAGCCGGCCTCCTTGCCCAGCAGCTCCGCGAACATCCGCCCCGGCTCGGCGCCCTTCGCGAGGCAGTGCCCGTGACCGCGGTGGGTCGACGTGATCCAGTCGTCGCGGCGCAGGGCCGAGCAGACGCCCACGGCAACCGCCTCCTCGCCTACGTAGAGATGCGTCAGACCCGGCATCTTGGCGCTGCGGTACAGCGCATCCGCCTGCTCCTCGAACAGCCGGATCAGCGTCATCCGCCGGTACATCTCGAGCGCCAGCTCCGCGCCGATCTCCGTGTGGGGCGCGGTCGCCGTCACGCCGCCGCCTCCGCCAGCACGTCGGTCTCCACGCCCGCCAGCGACGCGAGCACGTCGAAGAGCACGGCGAAGTCGCGCTCGCCGATGCCCATGCCGTTGGCCGCCGTCAGCAGCTCGTTCGTGACCGCCGTCGTCGGCAGCGGCACCTCGAGCTTCCGGCCCAGCTCGAGGGCGAGGTTCATGTCCTTCTGCATCATCCGGCAGTCGAACCAGACCTCCTCCGGATGGCCGAGCACGAGCGGCCCGCGGTAGGCGACCATCGGCGAGGCGATCACCGACGCGAGCATCACCTCCACCGCCGTCTCACGCGGGATGCCGGTCTTCTCGGCGAGCAGCACGCCCTCGCTGAACGCGAGCATCTGCACCGCAAGCGAGAGGTTGACCGCGATCTTCATCGTCACGGCGGCCCCGTTCGGCCCGACGTGGATCACCCTGGGGCCGATCGCCTCGAGCACCGTCCGCGCCCGCTCGACGGTGTCCGCGTCGCCGCCGACCATGAGCGACGCCTTGCCCTGCTCGACCGTGATCGACGTGCCGGAGACGGGAGCGTCGAGCATCTCTGCGCCGGTCGCCGCGACCTGCCCGGCCAGCTCCCGCGTGTTGGCCGGGCTCGCCGTGGACATGTCGACGTAGACCTTGCCCGGGCCGAGCCCGGCGAGGATCCCGTTCGGCCCGTCGGCGACAGCCCGGACGGCGTCGGTGTTGGTGACCATCGTGAACACGATCTCGCCGCGCTCGGCCACCTCGCGCGGACTCTCCGCCCACCGCGCGCCCGCCTCGAGCAGCGGCTCCGCCTTCTCGCGGGTGCGGTTCCAGACGGTCACGTCGTGTCCGGCGTCGAGCAGCCGCCGCACGATCGAGCTCCCCATCACGCCGAGGCCGACGTACCCGAGCTCAGCCATGGGCCGATCCCTCCTGGACGTCCGTCTCGACCCGGGCCAGATGGGTGACCATCTCGCGCCGAGCGGCGTCGGCGTCGCCCGCCGCGACCGCCGCACGGATCGCGCGGTGCTCGCCGACGGCGCTCTCGGGGCTCTGCGGGATCGTGTAGACGGTCATCAGCGCGCGGCGGAGGACGTCGCGCACGGCGTGCATGCTGTGCAGGACGAGACGGTTGCCGGTCGCACCGGCGAGAGCGAGGTGGAAGCGGAGGTCGGCGTCGATGAACCGGTCGCCGTGGGCGTCACCGAGACCGCCGCTCATCTCCTCGATCGCAGCGTCCATCTCGCCCAGGTGCTCGTCGGTGCGCCGCTCCGCGGCGAGGGCTGCCGCCTCGCACTCGAGAATCCGTCGCAGCTCGAAGAGGTCGTGGAGGCCGGCGCGCTCGTCGAGCGCGAAGAGGAGACGCAGCGAGCTGTTGAGCGGGTTCGCCGCCTCGGCGACGACGAAGGCGCCGCCGTTGGCGCTCCGGATCACGCCCTGCGACTCGAGCATCCGGAGCGCCTCCCGCACGGACGAGCGGCCGACCTGGAAGCCGTCGGTCAGCTCGCGCTCGGTGGGCAACGGGTCGCCGGGGCGGAGCGCTCCCTCGCCGATCATCCCGACGAGCTGCTCGGCGACGAGCGTGTACGTCTTCCGGCGGGCGATCGGCTGCGCCGAGATGCCGCGGCCCTGCGTGGGGGTCTCGTCACTCATGTCTGGTTGTCTGACAAGGGCTTCGAGGGTACCACCGCCCCGGGAGGCCGTTCAAGGACGGCGCCGAGCCGCTCGGCGACCCAGTCGGCGACGAGCGTCCGCGAGCGGTAGGGGACGTTGTTCGCGACGTGGACGCCCTCCTCGAACACGACGAGGTCGTTCGGGCCGGCGAGCGCCGCCGCGGTGCGCTCCGCCTGCTCGGGCGGCGAGGCCGGGTCGCAGCCGCCGTACACCTGCAGCACGGGGACGCGGACACGCTCCGCGTAGCCGGAGACGGTGATCGCGTCCTGCACCGCCCCCGGGTCGTCGCCGAGGTACTGGTGGAGCCCCGACTGCGAGAGCGGATCCTGCGTCGGGAAGCGGCCGGCGGGGCTGTACCAGCTGCTCATCGACACCGCGGCCCGCACCCGCTCGTCCACCGCCGCCGCACGGATCGCGAACAACCCGCCGTAGGAGATGCCGACGACGGCGACCCGCTCCGCGTCGAGGTCGGGCCGCGCGAGGAGGTGGTCGAGCACCGCCACGACGGCCGTCTCCTCGTCCGTGCGGAGCTTCAGGCGGAAGCTGACGAGCCCGTGCCCGGGGCCGTCGAACGCGAACGCGGCGACGCCACGCCGGACCATGTGCTCGGCGAGGTCGTACAGCTCCTCCTTCGTCGAGTCGGCCCCCGGCAGCAGCACCGCGAGCGGCGGCCGCTCGACGCCGTGCGGCTTCCGCAGGTAGCCGGGCAGCGTCGTCCCCTCGAACGGCACGTCGACGAGCTCGAGCGGCGGGTCGACGAGCGGCGCCGCCTTCGCCAGCGCCCGCTCGCCCGCCTCGAGCGCGGCGCGAAACGGGTCGACGTCCTCCACGGAGACGAACGTGGCCCAGTGGTAGAAGAGCGCGGCGCGGACGTACGCCTCGCCGGCCGTCAGCCGCCGGCCGCGGGCGAGCGCCTCGTCGCCGAGCTCCACGTGCCGCTCGGCCCACCGGCACCACGTGGGCAGCCAGTCCTCCCAGCGCTCGACCTCGCCGCGAATCTGCTCGAAGTCCCAGTACGGGACGTGCGACGCGATCCGCTGGGTGAACATGCGGTACATCGACTCCAGGAAATCCGTCACGAGCCTTCCCCTCTCTCGCGCAGGCGGCGTTCCGCCTCGCGTGCTCCGACCTTGAGCAGCATCAGCGCGTTCGTGCCGTTCCCGTGCGTCAGCGTCAGCGCGTCGCGCGCGAGCTTCTCGGCGGGCCAGCCCGACATGACGCCGCGCCCGCCAAAGAGCGCCACGACGCGGCGCGTGATGTCGATCGCCGCCTCGGTCGCGTGCACGCGTACGCCCCACGCGAGCGCCGGGTCGAAGTCGCCGCCGCGCGCCAGCTCGCGCGCGACGCGATAGACGTGGCTGCGCACCGCGTCGAGCTGCACGCGCAGCGAGCCGAGCTCGTGCGCGACGAGCTGGTGCTGCCAGATCGGCACGCCGCCCTGGACGCGGTCGAGCGAGAAGTCGAGCGCCGCTTCGTACGCCTCGCGCGCGACGCCGAGCGCCGTGGCCGCATTCGTCACGTTGGGACCGATCAGCACCGTGAGCTGGGCCGGCAGCCCCTTGCCGAGCTCGCCGACGACCTGGTCCTCGCCGACGCGGACGCCGTCGAGGATCACGTCCGCCTGCGGAGAGGCGCGCTGGCCGATCTTCTCGTAGAGCGGCCCGGTGGAGAGGCCCGGCGCACCGGCCGGGACGATGAAATGCGTCAACCCCTCCGGCGCACGCGCGAGCACGAAGTAGACGGAGGCGAGGCCGGCGTTCGTGATCATCGCCTTGCGCCCGTCGAGCACCCAGCCGTCGCCGTCGCGGCAGGCGTTGACGGCGATCCCGTGCCCGTTCTCCTGGAAGGGGAGCGCGTTGTCGCTGCCGGCGGCCGGCTCGGTGACGGCGCTGGCGGGCGCGAAGCGGTCGTCGTTCGCGATCCGATCGAGCACCCAGTCGCGCCAGCGCGGCGTGAGCCGGTCGATCAGCCGTCCGAACCGCCAGAAGTGGCGGAAGAAGTAACAGACACCGAGGTCGCCGGCCGCGAGCTCCTCGGCAACGGCGCAGAGCGTGACGGCGTCCGCTCCCGCGCCGCCGTACTCGGGACGGAGCGGCAGCGTCTTCAGGCCCAGGCGCGCGCCCGGCTCGATCACGTCCCAGGGGAACGCGTCGAGCGAGCGCATCCCGTCGAGCCGCGCCCGTTCCGGGACGACGCGCTCCCGCACGTACGCGCGCGTGGCGGCGACGAGGTCGGCCTGCTCTTCGACGAGCTCGCTCATGGGACGAGGATCGGGCGCACCGCGGTGCGGTCGCGCATGGCGTCGAGCGCCGCGTCGATCTGCTCGAGCGGGTAGATGTCGCGGACGAGCTGCTCCGTGCGCACCGCTCCGCTCGCGAGCAGCGCGATCATCCCGGGGTAGGCGTTGGGGCTCGAACGGATGCCCATCAGGTCGATCTCGTCGAGGACGAGCGCGTCCGGGCTCAGCTCGGCGGTCTTGCCGGCGGTGAGGCCGAGCAGGGCGACCCGCCCGCCGCGGCCGGTGGCGCGCACGAGCTGCGGCAGGATGCGCGCGTCGCCCGTGCAGTCGTAGACGCGGTCGACGCCGCGGCCGCCGGTCAGCTCCCGGATCGCCTCGGCCGGGTCGCCCGCCGTGTAATCGACGAGCTCGTCGGCGCCGAGCTCGCCCGCGAGCTCGAGCCTGAACCCGCGCCCGACCATGATCGCCCGACCGGCGCCGAGGGCGCGCGCGACCTGGAGCGTCAGCAGCCCGAGCAGGCCCGGCCCGAAGACGGCGACGGTCGAGCCCGGGTCGATCCCCGTGCGGCGAACGGCGTGGACGGAGAGCGCGCCCTGGTTGACGAGCGCGCCCGCCTCGTCGGAGACGCTCTCCGGCAGCCGGTGCAGCAGCCGCACCGGGCGGGCGGCGTACTCGGCCAGCGCCCCCTGGACGGTGTGGCCGTAGAGGCGGTAGCCGGGCGTGCCGACGCGCTCGCAGAGGTTGTAGCGGCCGGCTCGGCAACGGGAGCACTCGCCACAGCCGGCGTGGTTCTCCGCCGCCACGCGGTCGCCTGGACGCAGACCGGAGTGCTCCGTGCCGGGGCCGAGCTCGACGACCTCGCCGCACCACTCGTGCCCGATCACGAACGGGAGCGCCGGCGGCCAGCGTCCTTCGAAGCCGCCCGCGACGAGCTTGACGTCGGTGCCGCAGATGCCGCACGCGCGCACGCGGACGAGCGCCTCGCCGGGCGCGAGCGCCGGCCGCGGCACCGGCTCGACACCGATGTCGCCCCAGCCGCGCAACACCGCCGCGCGCATCGTCTCCGCGCTCACGCCTGCCTCCGCGCCTCGAGGGCCTCCCAGGCGTCGAGCGCACGCGCCGCGACGTGCTCGGCGACGCGTGCCATCAGCTCGTCGGAGCGCTCCTTCGTCACCTCGTCCGGATGGCCGTACCAGCCGGTCGGAGCCACGTCGTGGAAGTCGCGCAGGACCGGGAAGACGTCGCGGCGGCGGAAGAGCTCGTGCCCCTCGTCCCCGATGTCGTCGGGGGTGGCGTTCACGGCCAGCGCGACGTCGACGAGGCCCTCGTCCACCGCGAGCACCGCCGCCGTCTCGAGCGAGCCCGCGTGGGTCAGGGGCAGCTCGCCGCCGGAGAGGTCGCGCGCGGCGACGTGAGCCTCCGCGATCACGACCTGGAGGCTCTCGTGCCGGAGCTGTGCCTCCTGCGCGGCGAGGCGCAGGGTGGCCGTGTTGCCCTCGTGCCAGTTGACGACGAGCAGGCGCTCCACGCCGGCGGCGGCGAGCCCGTCCGAGACGTCCACGAAGAGCGCGACGAGCGTCTCGGGACGCAGGCTCAGCGACCCCGGCCAGGAACCGTGGTAGGGAGCGACGCCGACCGGGCTGAGCAGGGCGAGAGGCGCACCGAGGAGCTGCGCGACGCGCTCCCCGATCCCGAGCGCGGCGAGCCAGTCGGTGCCGAGCGGCAGGTGCGGGCCGTGCTGCTCGACGCTGCCGGCCACGACCACCGCCGTCCGCGTCTCGGCGAGGACGCGCTCCGCCTCCGGCTGCGGCAGCTCGTGGAGGTGAACGCGACGCATCTCTATGCTCCTCCCCGATGTCGAGCGACGGCCACGGCGGGCTTCTCCTCACCGACCTGCTGCTCGCCTACGGCGTCGACGTCGTCTTCGGCGTGCCGGGCGGGCAGACGGCGGCGCTGTACGACGGGATCCTCGAGCGCGCGCCGGCGATCCGGCACGTGCTCGTCCGCGACGAGCGCAGCGGCGCCTACGCCGCGGACGGATTCGCACGCGCGACCGGTCGCGTCGGCGTCTGCGACGCGACCGTGGGCCCCGGCGCGACCAAGCTGCCCTCCGGGCTCGGCGAGGCGCTCAACGCGTCCATCCCGGTGCTCGCGATCGTCAGCGACCTGCCGCGTGCGTGGCACGCCCACCGCTATCGCGGCGCAGCCTCCCAGGCGCTCGACCAGGCGGCGCTGCTCGCGCCGGTCACGAAATGGGTCGCGGAGGTCGCCGAGCAGGACCAGCTGCCGGCGCTCGTCGCCGAGGCCTTCCACCGGGCGACCTCGGGCCGGCCGGGCCCCGCCGCGCTCATCGTCCCGCAGGACGTGCTCGACGCGCCGTGGCAGGGCGCGGAGCCCCCTGCGCCCGGCTCGCGCGTCGCGGAGGGCCGGTTCCCGTCGGAGCGGCCGGCACCCGACCCGGCCCAGGTCGAGGCGGCCGTCCGCGTGCTCGACGAGGCCGAGCGGCCTGCGATCGTCGCCGGCGGCGGCGCCCTCGCAGCCGACGCGGGAGCGGCGGTGGTCGCACTGGCCGAGCGCACCGGCGCCGCCGTGGCGACGACGCTCTCCGGCAAGGGTGTGATCTCCGAGGCACATCCGCAGGCGGTCGGGGTCGTCGGCTCGCTCGGGACCGCGGCTGCTGCTGCGGTGGTCGGCGCCGCCGACGTCGTGCTGCTCGTCGGAACGAAGGGTGGAAGCGGCGCGACGTTCGGCTGGACGCTGCCGCGGCCCGACCAGCGGGTCGTGCAGCTGGACGTCGACCCCCTCGAGCTCGGCCGGGCCTTCCCCCTCGCCGCAGGCGTCCTCGCCGACGCGCGCAGCGGCGTCGAGGCGCTCGCGGCCGCCTGCGCGGCGACCCGCCGGCCGGAATGGCTCGAGCAGATCGGCATGGAGGTCGCGAGCTGGCGCGACCAGCGCGCACAGGAAGCGGCGTCGGATGCCCGGCCCGTCGCGCCGCAGCGCGTCGCGCTCGCGCTCGAGCGGCTCCTGGGCGACGACGACGTGCTCGTCTGCGACGCAAGCCTCTCGAGCGGCTGGGGCGGCGCCTACGTCGAGCAGCGCACGCCGGGGCGTCGCATCCTCAGCCCACGCGGGCTCGCCGGGCTGGGCTGGTCCGTGCCGGCCGCGATCGGCGTCGCGGCCGCGCGCCCGACCGGCCGCATCGTCGTGCTCGTCGGCGACGGCGGGCTCTCCTATGCGGTGGGCGAGCTCGCGACGCTCGCACAGCACGGGCTGCCGGTCGCGGTCGTCGTGCTCAACAACAGCTCGCTCGGCTGGATCCGCTGGTACCGGCGCATCACCTTCGGCCGCGGGCACGAGGCAGACGACTTCGCGCCGACGGACTTCGCGGCGGTCGCGGCCGCCTTCGGCCTCGAAAGCGTCCGCGTCGAGGATCCCGCCGAGCTCGACGCCGCCCTCGCCCGCGCGCACGCGGCCGACGGTCCCGCGCTCGTCGAGGTCGTCTCCGACGCCTGGCAGACGCCGATCGCCGGCCACCGGCGCGCGCTCTCCGGCACTGCTGCGGGCACGTCCTACGGCGGCTGAGCGAACGGCCGCGCGCCTCATGCCGGCGCCGGCGCGAGCGTCCCTTCGCCGCCGGACCCGGTCTCGGGCGCACCGCCGAGGTAGAGCGCGGCGACGCGAGGGTCGTCGAGCAGCTTCGACGCCTCGTCGACGAGACGGACGACGCCCATGTCCATCACCGCACCCACGTCCGAGATGGAGAGCCCGATGCGGGCGTTCTGCTCGACGAGGAGAATCGTCCGTCCGCCCTCGTTCAGCGAGCGCACGGTCTCGAAGACGAGGTGCCGCGCCTTCGCGTCGAGGCCCATCGTGGGCTCGTCGAGAAGGATCAGCTTCGGGTCGAGCATCAGCGAACGTGCGAGCTCGATGAGCTTCTGCTGGCCGCCGGAGAGCGTGCCGGCGCGCTCCGCCCGGCGCTCCTCGATCAGCGGGAAGCGCTCCGCGATCTCCTCCGCCCGCCGCCGCACGAGCGCACGGTCGCGCAGCGAGTGCCCGCCCATGAGCAGGTTGTCCCAGATCGTCATCAGCGGGAAGAGGCTGCGGTCCTGGGGGACGTGGACGATGCCGTGACGCAGGAGCGCCGCCGGGGAGAGTCCGCCGATCCCCTTCCCCTCGAGCTCGATCGACCCGACCCGCGGCTTCAGGAGCCCGCTCAACACCTTCAGCACCGTCGACTTGCCGGCCCCGTTCGGCCCGATCACGCACGTCACCGACTCGCGCTCGAGCACGAGGTCGACGCCGCGCAGGATGTCGGCCTGTCCGTACCCGGCGCGCAGCTCGCTGATCGCCAGGAAGCTCACGTGCCGAGGTAGGCGTCGAGGACGGCGGGGTCGTTCTGCACCTGCTGCGGGCGGGCCCTCGGCGATCTTGCGGCCGTGGTCGAGGACGACCACGGGATCGCAGAGACCCATCACGAGCGGCATGTTGTGCTCGACGACGAGGAACGTGAGGCCGCGCGCGTGCAGGGCGCGGATCCGCTCCTCGATCCGCTCCACCATCACCGGGTTGACACCGGCGGTGGGCTCGTCGAGCAGCACGAGCCGGGGGCGGCTCATCAGCACGGTCGCGAACTCGAGCAGCTTCTTCTGGCCGTACGAGAGCCGGTCGGCGCGGTCGTGCTCGAGGCGGTTGAGCCCGAACTCGGCGAGCAGCTCGCGCGCGAGCTCCCGGTCGGCGCGGCGGACCGCCGGGTAGACGATCGCCCGCCACGGCTGGTGCACGGCGACCGTCATGTTCTCGATCAGGGTCAGCTCGGGGAAGATTCGCGCCTGCTGGAACGTGCGCGTGAGCCCGGCTCGATAGAGGGAGATCGGGTCGGGCCGCCGCACGATCCGTCCGTCGAAGCGGATGACGCCGCCGTCGGCGCGCGCGTAGCCGGTCAGCAGGTTGAACAACGTCGTCTTTCCCGACCCGTTCGGCCCGATCAGCGCCGTGAGGCTTCCGGGATCGGACCGAGAACGAGCACCCGTCGACGGCGGTGACGCCGCCGAAGCGCTTCGTGAGCCCTTCCCCCTCCAGCAGCAACGGAGCAGCGCTCATGACGCGGGCACCTCCTCCGCCGGCGTGAGCCGGGCGCCGCGGTAGCGCCAGCGCTCGTACGCGTCGGCGAGCGAGGGCAGGATGCCCCGCGGCAGCACGAGCAGGATCACGACGAAGACGGCCGCGTAGCCGACGAGGTAGAACTCGCTCGCCCCGAGTCGGTAGGCCATGTACTGCTGTGCGGGGACGAGGATGATGGCGCCGAGGACCGGGCCCCAGAGCGTGCCGCGGCCGCCGAGGAAGACCGGCAGCACCGAGCCGATCATCACGAGCGGGTCGACCGCGTACTCCGGGTAGATGTACGTGAGGTAGTAGGCCCAGACGCCGCCGGCCATCGCGGTCAGCCCGGCGGAGGCCGCGAACGCGATCAGCTTCACGCCGGTCGTCCGCACACCGAGGCCGCGGGCCTTCTCCTCGTCCTCGCGGATCGAGAAGAGCATCAGGCCGAGCTTGCTGCCGCGCACGTGCCAGGAGATCGCGAGGCCGATCAGGAGCACGCCGAGCATCGCGTAGTAGAACGGCCGCTCGTAGACCGAGACGTCGAAGTTCGGGGTCGGCATGGAGAGCCCCGAGGAGCCGTTCGTCAGCCCGCGCAGGTTGAAGGCGAGGTTCTGGAAGACGAAGAGCAGCGTCAGGGTCACGATCGCGAAGGTGATCGCGCGCGTCCGCAGCGCGATCCAGCCGATCGGGACCGCGAGCAGCGCGACCGCGAGGCCGACGAGCGGCAGCACGTAGAAGGGCCGGTAGCCGGCCCCGATCGACATGAACGCGTGGCTCTCGAGACTGGTCGCCGACCCGCGCAACGGACTGGCCGTGCTGAACGCGTTCGCGAGCGTGTACGCGCCGATGCCGAAGAAGGCGACGTGACCGAGCGAGATGTAGCCGCTGTAGCCGGCGAACAGGTTCCACGCGGTGGCGAGGGCCGCGTACATCAGCGTGAAGATCGCGATGTTGACGACCCAGTGCTCGTTGAAGACGAGCGGGAAGGCAACGAGCGCGCCGGCGATCACGAGCCCGCGTACGGGCCCCACGAGCCTGCCCGGGCTCACAGGACGCGTTCCCGGAGCCCGAAGAATCCCTGCGGCCGGACGAGCAGCACGGCGAGCAGGACGACGAAGAACGAGAGGGCGGCCCAGGTCGGCGAGTACTCGACCGCGACGACGGACTGCACCACGCCCATCACGAGGGCGGCCGCGATCGCGCCGCCGATGCTGCCGAGGCCGCCGAGGACGACGATCGAGAGGAGACGCGAGATCAGGTCGTAGTGGCTGCCCGGATTGAACGGGAAGACCACCCCGTACAGCGCACCGGCGGCCGCGGCCGTCGCGGCGCCGATCCCGAAGCCGCACGCCGACACGAGCTTGTCGTTGACGCCGAGCAGGCGCGCCGACATCGGGTTCTGGACGACGGCACGGATCGAGCGGCCGAACCGCGTGAAGCGGAGGATCGCGTAGAGCGCGGCGAGCACGACGACCGAGGTCGCGAACCCGTACACGCGCGGCTCGGAGAACTGGTAGCTCCCGATCGTCCACGACTTGTCCGCGTAGCTCGTGTTGGTGCTGCGGACGGTCGTCTGGTAGATGATGCTGAGCACTCCCTCGATGCCGAGGGCGAGCGCCCAGGTCACGAGCAGCGACATCTCCGGCGCATGCGTGCCCCGGAGCGAGCGGATGAAGACGAGTTGCACCGCGACCCCGGCGAGGAACATCGCCGGGATCAGGAGCAGGATCGAGAGGAACGGGTCGAGCCCGAAATGGGTGAAGAGGGTCTCGCTGACGTACGCGGCGAGGATCACGAACGCACCCTGCGCGACGTTGATCACGCGCATGATCCCGAACACGAGCGTCAAGCCGCTCGCCATCAGCGCGTAGACGCCACCCGTGAGCACGCCGAGAATCAGCGCTTGCACGACCGTTTGCATCAGACCCCTTTCACGTTCGATTCACGATGCAACCCTGTGCCGTCCGGGCGAACCGAACGGCGCGTGGACAGCGTCCACGGTCGTGCCCCCAGCGCTGCCTTGGACACTCCCTGCGTCGTTGCCACGCACCGCCCGGTACGCCCGGTCGGTGAAGCGTCGTCCTCAACCACGCTCCCGGTCACCATCGGTGTCGCTCTGTTCCGCCCCCCGCTATCCGGGCCAGTTCGGCTTGGCGATGGGCTTGTGCAGCGCGACCTTCGGCGGGAAGACCGGCATCAGGTTGCCGCCGACCCACTGGACCAGGATCGACTCGCCCGTGGGGCTGCCGTACTTGTTCCAGTGGAAGTTCCCGTTGACGCCGTGCCAGACGCCCTTGTGGAGCGCGGCGATGATCTTCTTGTTGTCGAGGGACCGGGTCTTCCCGACGGCCTCCTTCAGGATCTGGCCGGCCGAGTAGGCCTCCGCGGACGTCGTGTCGATGTCCTGGCCGTTCTTACGGCCGCCGTACGCCTTGACGTAGGCCTTGACGAAGCCCGCGTTCCCCGTGAACTTCGCCTGCGGGAACCAGTCGCCCGACGAGAAGATCCCGGTCGTGTTCACCCGCCCGCCGATCTTGCTCGGGAACTCGAGCGGACTGTTCGCGCCGTTCTCGATGTAGAGGAACTTCGGGTTGTACTTGAGCTGGATCAGACCCTTCGCCATCGCGTAGCCGTCGACGTTCTGCGTCCCGGCGGCGATCAGGTCGGGCTTGGCGTTCACGACCGCCTGGATGATCGGCGAGTAGTCGGTCGTCTCCGACGGGTAGATCTTCGAGTAGACCGTCTTGATCCCGTTCTTCTCGAGGATCTTCTGGAGCCGCTGGATCGGCGGCGCCGCGAACGGATCGTCGAGCATCGGATACGCGGCGGTCTTCGGCCGCTGCGCCTTCGGCAGCGAGAGGATGTACTTCGCGAGCACGTCGGCGTTCCTGACCGCAGGCGCGGGCTGGGCGAAGAACACGTTGTTGAGCTTCGCCTGGAAGACGGCGGGGCCGCCGCCGGCCGGCTCGATGAACGCGTACCCGTAGCGGTGCGCCACGGTCGCCGAGGGCGCTGTGAGAAGCGTCGAGAACGGCCCCAGGACGAAGTCGACCTTGTCGTGCGTGATCAGGTTCTCGTAGTTCGTGACGGCCTGGTTCGGGCTGGAGGTGTCGTCGACGATCTTGAGCTGGACCTTGCGCCCGAGCAGGCCGCCGTGCGAGTTCGCGTAGGCCTGCCAGAGCTTGTAGCCGCGCATCGCGGCCTTGCCCTCGTCGGAGAAGTCGCCCGAGAGCGAAAGCGAGATGCCGATCAGAACGGGGCTCGCCGAGCTTTGGCCTCGCGACGCCGTGGACGCGAGCGAGCTCGCGCTCCAGACGCCGAGCGCGAGGGCCACCGCAAAGACGAGCGCGCCGACGCGGAACCGACGCTGCCTCATACCTACCTCCTAGCCGTCGGAGAGATCAGACGATCAGACAAGCTGCCAACCGATATCACTTCCCGGTCAGAAAAGTCAATGCCGCGAGCGCGATCGTGCGCCGCCTGCGGACGGACCCGTCGACGAGAATCCGGCGGTGAGCGTCCAGGAAGGAAACCGCTTCGCCGGGCGAACCGCGTGGGCCCGCAGCATCGAGACACCGCTGCGCAGCTTCCTGCGAACGGAGACGGGCAGCGCCGTCGTCCTGCTCTCCGGCGACGGTCGCCGCACTCGTCTGGGTGAACGCGCACTCCTCGTCCTACGAGTCGGTGTGGCAGACGCAGCTCTCGATCCGGCTCGGCGGCGCGCACATCTCGCAGGACCTGCGCGGCTGGCTGAACAGCGGCCTGATGGCGTTCTTCTTCTTCGTCGTCGGCCTCGAGGCGCGGCGCGAGTTCGACCGCGGGGAGCTGCGCGACAGGCGCCGGCTTGCGTTGCCGGTGGCGGCGGGGATCGGCGGGATGGTCGTGCCCGTGGCGATCTACCTGGCGGCGAACGCCGGCCGTCCCTCCGCGCACGGTTGGGGCACGGCGATGTCGACGGACACGGCGTTCGCGCTCGGGACGCTCGCGCTCGTGGGGCCCCGCTTCCCCGACCGGCTGCGGGCGTTCATGCTCACCGTCGCCGTCGTCGACGACCTCGCGGCGCTGCTCGTCATCGCGACGGCGTACACGAGCGGCGTCTCCGTCGTCCCGCTCGTCTCGGCCGGCGGCCTGCTCGTGGTCGTCGTGGCGCTCGTGCGGGCCCGGGTACAGCGCGGCCCCGTCTACGCCGTGCTCGGCGTCTCGGTCTGGGTCGCCCTCTACAAGTCGGGCGTCGATCCGGTCGTGACCGGTCTCGTGCTCGGGCTGCTGACGGCCGCCCGGCCGGCCGCCCGGGGCGACCTCGAGCGGGCGAGCAACCTCTTCCGGCTCTTCCGCGAGCAGCCCACGCCCGAGCTCGAGCGCTCGGCCCGGGAAGGACTCCGGCTCTCGATCTCGCCCAACGAGCGCCTGCAGCAGCTCTACCACCCGTGGACGAGCTACGTGATCGTTCCGCTCTTCGCGCTCGCGAACGCGGGCGTCTCGCTGCGCGGCGGCTTCCTCGCGCACGCCTACGGATCGCCCATCACCCTGGGGATCCTCTTCGGCTACCTGGCCGGCAAGCCTGCGGGGATCGTCGGGGCGGCCGCTCTCGTCACCCGCCTCAGCCGGGGGCGCGTGCGACCGCCCGTCGGCTGGGTCGCCGTCGCGGGCGGCGGCACGATCGCGGGCATCGGCTTCACGGTCTCGCTCCTGATCGCGAGCCTCGCCTTCCGCGGCAACGGCCTCGAAGAGGCGAAGGTCGGCGTGCTCAGCGGCGCGCTCTGCTCGGCGCTCGTCACCTGGCTGGTCTTCCGGGCCACCTCGCTGCTGCCGGTGCGGTTCAGGCTCCGCGCGCTCGTCGGGAAGACGGAGCCGATCGTCGACCTCGCTGCGCCGGTCGATCCCGAGCGCGACCACGTCCGCGGGCCGGCGGACGCATCGGTGACGCTCGTCGAGTACGGCGACTTCGAGTGCCCGTACTGCGGCCGGGCCGAGAGCGTCGTCCGCAAGCTCCTCGCCGAGGCCGGCGACGTGCGCTACGTCTGGCGCCACCTGCCCCTGACCGACGTCCATCCGCGCGCCGAGCTCGCCGCCGAGGCCGCCGAGGCCGCGGCGGCGCAGGGCCGCTTCTGGGACTTCCACGACCTCCTGCTCGCCCACCAGGACGAGCTCGCGCCGAAGCACCTGCTCGGGTACGCGGAGCAGCTCGGGCTCGACGTCGAGCGCTTCGAGAACGACCTGCGCTCGCACGTGGGCGCGGCGCGCGTCGCGGAGGACGTCGACAGCGCCGACCTCAGCGGCGTCTCCGGAACTCCGACCTTCTTCGTCAACGAACTGCGCCACTACGGCGCCTACGACATCGACTCGCTGACGAGGGCGGTACGCCTCGCGCGCGTCCGCGTGCTCGCCGCCGCGGCCAGATAGGGTTGCCAGCGCCGGAAGCGAGCGAGAACGGGAGCCCCACCGTGCCTGACGAGACCCTCAGCATTCGAGACAACCGCACCGGGAGCGAGTACGAGGTGCCGATCGTCGACGGCACGATCCGCGCCACCGACCTGCGCCAGATCGCGCTCACGTCGTATGACCCGGCGTTTCTGAACACGGCGTCGTGCCGGAGCGCGATCACCTACATCGACGGCGACGCGGGCATCCTGCGCTACCGCGGCTACCCGATCGAGCAGGTGGCGGAGCGGGCGAGCTTCCTCGAGACGGCCTGGCTCCTGCTCGAGGGCGAGCTGCCGACCGTCGCCGAGCTCCGCGCCTGGGAGGAGGAGGTCAGGACGCACACGTACGTCCACCGGAACGTGACGAAGTTCCTGGAGGGCTTCCGCTACGACGCGCACCCGATGGGGATGCTGCTCGGCGCGGTCAGCGCGCTGTCGACCTTCTACCCCGACGCGAAGAACATCGCCGACCCGGAGAGCCGCCGCCTCCAGCGCGTGCGCCTGATCGCGAAGCTCCCGACGATCGCGGCCTTCATCTTCCGCCACGCGCACGGGCTGCCGTACGTCTTCCCGCGGAACGACCTCGACTACATCGGCAACTTCGTGAACATGACCTTCGAGATCGGCGGCCGGCACGAGCCGAATCCCGTGCTGCAGCGCGCGCTCGAGATCCTGCTCATCCTCCACGCCGACCACGAGCAGAACTGCTCGACGAACGCGGTTCGCGGCGTCGGCTCGTCGCACGTCGATCCGTTCTCGGCCGTGTCGGCGGGGATCGCGGCTCTCTACGGCCCGCTGCACGGCGGCGCGAACGAGGCGGTGCTGCGCATGCTCGACGAGATCGACCACGTCGAGAACGTGCCCGACTTCATCGAAGGCGTGAAGGCGGGCCGCGGCCTCCTGATGGGCTTCGGCCACCGCGTCTACAAGAGCTACGACCCGCGCGCGAAGCTGATCAAGCAAGTCGCCGACGACGTCTTCGAGCAGACCGGGCTCAACCCGAAGCTCCAGATCGCGCTCGAGCTGGAGCGCATCGCGCTCGAGGACGAGTACTTCGTCTCGCGCAGGCTCTACCCGAACGTCGACTTCTACTCCGGGCTCATCTACCAGGCGATGGGCTATCCGACCGACTACTTCACGGTGCTGTTCGCGCTCGGGCGTCTGCCCGGCTGGATCGCACAGTGGGAAGAGATGCTCGGCGACTCCGAGCAGAAGATCGCCCGGCCGCGGCAGGTCTACGTCGGCTCGCCCGAGCGCGAGTTCGTCGCGCTCGAGCACCGCTAACGACGTGGGGGAACCCCTGGTTCCCCCACGTGCCCCCTCCTCTAGCACGGGGAAACCGTGGTTCCCCGTGGACCCCCTCCTTCCCGCTCGCCGAGTCGAGCTGCAGTGGGCGCTGCGGGGAGAGCGCGGTCTCCCCTGCGCGCGCGACCGCGGAGCCTCCTGCTTCCAGAGAGGAAGACGCGTCTCCTGCGAGAGGCGCTGCGTCAAAGCCGGAGGCGCCCTACGAGGCGTCCCCGCCGACGTTGGACCGCCTGCGGCCAACGTCGGCTGGGACGCATCTGGTTGCGCCTCCGGCTTTCGCAGCGCCTGGTGGCAAGAGAAGGTTTACCCCTCTCGGAGATCCGCAGCCTTCCGCCGCGCGGAGGGGAGACCGCGCTCTCCCCGGAGCGCCCACCAGACGGTCTACCTTACGGCCGAGCGCAGAGGAGGGGGCCCGGGGGAACCAGGGGTTCCCCGTGCTCGTGGGATTGTGGTGTTCCCCGATTCGCGGGCGGGCGGCGCCTTGCAGCGTTGTGGGGTGCGCCGGCCAGCCCTCGACCTCGACCGTCGGCCGATTCTCGTCTTCTGGGAGACGACGAAGGCGTGCGGGCTCGCGTGTCGTCACTGCCGGGCCGAGGCCGTCGCGGCATCCGCACCGGGGGAGCTCACCGACCCGGAGGCCGGGGCCTTCCTCGACTCGCTCGCCGGCTTCGGCTCCCCGCGCCCCGTGCTCGTCGCGACGGGAGGCGACGTGCTCGAGCGCCGCGACCTCGACGCGCTGCTCGACCGCGCGGCCACGCTGCGCATTCCGGTCGCGCTCGCGCCGAGCGTCACGCCCCTGCTCACCGACGAGCGGGTCGCGGCCATGCGCGCGGCCGGCGTGAAGGTGGCTTCGATCAGCCTCGACGGCGCGTCGGCGTCGACACACGAGCGGATCCGCGGCGTCGCCGGCCACCACGCGGCGACGCTCGCCGCGATCCGGCGGCTGCGGCGCCACGGGATCGCAGTGCAGGTGAACACGGTCGTCATGCGGGAGACGGTCGACGAGTTGCCGACGATCCTGCGCCTCGCACGCGATGCGGGCGCCTCGATCTGGGAGCTGTTCTTCCTCGTCCAGGTCGGCCGCGGGCGCGCGCTCGGGGAGCTCACGCCGGAGGAGAACGAGGACGTCTGCCACTTCCTCGCCGACGCGTCGCGCTACGGACTCGTCGTCCGCACGGTCGAGGCGCCCTTCTTCCGCCGGGTCGTGGCGCAGCAGGAGGACGGCGAGACCGCCCCGGCCGGGGCTCTCTACCGGCGCCTCAACGGCCGGCTGCGGCAGGAGCTCGGCGAGCCCTCCGGCCGCTCGAAAGCGCAGACGAAGGGCACCCGCGACGGCCGAGGCATCGTCTTCGTCGCACACGACGGCGCCGTCCACCCCTCCGGCTTCCTGCCGCTCCCCCTCGGCAACGTGCGCGACGAGACGCTCGTGCGGATCTACCGCGAGCACCCGCTCCTGCGCCGCATCCGCGCCGCCGAGTTCTCGGGAGCGTGTGGCGTCTGCCCGTACCGGGAGCTCTGCGGCGGCTCGCGAGCACGGGCGTTCGCGGCGACCGGCGACCCGCTCGCGGCCGACCCGGCGTGCGCCTTCAGGCCGCCCGCGCGCCGTGGCGGTGCTCGGCCGGCGGCGCCGTCGAGTCGCGCAGGACGAGCCGCGTCGCCAGCTCCACCCTGAGCGCGTCGAGCGGGCGGCCGTCGAGCAGGCGGGTCAGCAGCCCGACCGCGAGGCGGGCCATCTCGCCGAGGGGCTGGCGCACCGTCGTCAGCGCAGGCGTGACGAGAGGCGCGTGCTCGGCGTCGTCGAAGCCGACGACGGAGATGTCCCGGGGAAGGGCGTATCCGAGCTCCCGTGCGCACTGACACGCGCCCACGGCCAGGTTGTCGTTGAAGGCGAGGACGGCGGTCGGCGGATCCGGCAGCGACAGCAGACGGGCTGCGCCTGTCCGGCCGCCCTCGACCTCGAAGTCCCCCTCGACGACGAGGGCGGGGTCGGGCCGGATGCCGGCCTCGACGAGCGCCGCGCGATAGCCGCCGAGGCGCTCCTCGGTCGCGCACCAGCCGGCAGGACCGGTGATCGCCCCGATGCGCCGGTGGCCGAGCCCGAGCAGATGCATGACCGCGGCTCCGGCCCCGGACGCGTTCGCCGGCGACACCGAGGGAATCCCCACGGGGACCGGCGTCTTCGGGTCGAGGACGACGAACGGGTAGCCACGCTTCTGCAGCGCCAGCAGCTCCGACTCCGACTCGGAGGGAAGGATGAGGACGGCGCCTTCCGTCGTCCCGTGCATCAGGCAGCTCCAGGAGGCTCACCTCCCGGTCGCGCTCGTGCCGGGTCGGACAGATGACCGCGCGGAGGTCGTGGTCGTACAGCGTGTCGATGATCGCGTCGGCCAGCACGGCGAAGTACGACGACTGGACCTTCGGGAGCGTGACCCCGACGAGGCCGGTGCGGCCGCCGGACAGGGCACGCGCGCTGCGGTTCGTCGAGTACCCCAGATCCCGGATCGCCCGGAGAGCCCGCTCGCGGGTCGCGGGGGCGACGACGGCCGGCCGGTTGAGCACGCGCGAGATCGTCGCCGCCGACACGCCGGCCGCGCGGGCGACGTCGCGCATCGTCGGAGAGCGCGCCTGCAACCGGTTACCCATCGGCTCGGATCTGTGCACGTTCCACGACCGCGGAGATCAGGGATTTCCCGCATGGGGAGCCCTCGTCGGCCGCTGCAACTGATGGTGGTAGCGGTTTCACTGCAAGCGGGGAGGCTTGGCCCTGGACACCTGGGTAGGCGTGAACTACTGGTCGCGAGCCGGCGGCCCGCGGATGTGGCGGCGGTACGACGCCGCGATCGTGCGCGCGGAGCTCGGAACGCTCGCCGACCACGGTTGCGCCGTCACGCGCTCGTTCTGCTTCTGGCCCGACTTCGTGCCCGAGCCCGGCGTGCTCGACGAGGAGGTCGCGGCGAACTTCGCCGACTTCCTCGACGCGAGCGCGGACGCGGGCCTCGGCACGATCCCGACCTTTCTCGTCGGCCACATGTCCGGGGAGAACTGGGATCCGGCGTGGCGCCGTGGACGCGACCTCTATCGAGACGTCGAGCCTCGTCGCCGAGGAAGCGTGGTTCGCAGCAGAGATCGCGCGCCGCTTCGGCGCGCATCCGGCCGTCGTCGGCTGGCTCGTCTCGAACGAGATGCCGCTCTACGGCGGGCCTGCCGCGAGTGACGAGATCACCGCCTGGGCCCGGATCCTCGTCCAGGCCGTGCGCTCGACGGGCGCGACTCAGCCGATCTCGCTCGGCGACGGCGCGTGGGGCGCCGAAGCCGGCGGAGAGGACAACGGCTTCTCTCTGCGCGCACTGGCTCCGCTCGTCGACTTCGTCGGCCCGCACGTCTACCCGATGCAGGACGATCCGGTTCGCCAGTCCCTCGCCGCCGCCTTCGCGTGCGAGCTCGCGAGAGGCTTCGGAGGACCCGTCGTCCTCGAGGAGTTCGGCGCGACCTCCGACTTCGCCTCGGACGAGCACATCGCGGGCTACTACAGCCGGGTGCTGGCGACGACGCTGCTCGCGGGCGCCCGGGGGTGGCTCGCCTGGTGCAACACCGACTTCGACGACCTCGCCGGCGAGGATCCGTACCGGCACCATCCGTTCGAGCTCCACTTCGGGGTCACCGACCGCTTCGGTGCACCGAAGCTGCAGCTCGGAGCGCTCGCCGAGTTCGCCTCCGCTCGTGCGCGAGCTCGACGGGGACGGCTGGGAGCCGGTCGCGGGAGACGTCGCGATCGTCGTGCCCGAGCACCTCGAGGGGTCGATTCCGTTCACGACGCCCGCCTACCGCGCCGACCTCCGCGACGACCTCTTCCAGGCGTACGTGGCGGCCCGCGAGGCCGATCTGCCGGTGGCGCTCGTCCGCGAACGGGACGGGATCCCCGCGAACGCGCGCCTCTACGTCGCCCCGTGCGCGAAGCTCCTGACGGCGCCGGGGGTGGAACAGCTCGCAGAGCTGGCGCGCGGCGGCGCGACCCTCTACCTCTCCTTCTTCGCCGGAAGCACGCCGAACCAGCGGGGCCCCTGGCTGCCGTGGCTCGACGAGCTGTTCGGCGTCCGGCACGAGCTGCAGTACGGGCTCGTCGATCCCATCCTCGAGGACGAGGTCTCGCTCGAGCTCGTCGTGCCGCTCGGCGACCTGCCGGCGGGCGAGCGCCTCTCGTTCCGCGTCCCTCGCGACGAGGGCGCCCGCGCATACCTGCCGGTCGAGCCCGACGGCGCCGAGGTCGTCGCAGTCGACGGCCACGGACGCCCGGCCCTCCTCCGGAACCGCCTGGGTGCCGGCGCCGCCTATCTGTGCACCTATCCCCTCGAGCACATGGCCGCCCGCACGCCTCACGTGAATCCGGAGGACACGTGGCGGCTCTATTCCGCCCTCGCGGACGCAGCCGGCGTCTCGCGGCCGGTCCGGGTCGAGGATCCGAGGATCCTCGTCGGCCGGCTCCGCACCGGCGGCGGCGAGCGCACGATATTCGTCAACTGCTCGCTCGACGCGGTCGGCGTCACGCCGATCGTCGAGCCTGGACACGAGCTGCCGGCCCAGGGCCCGCTGATGCTCGAGCCTTCCGGCTTCGCGGTGCTCGGGGCGGCTTCACCGGTGGCCGTCGGCGAAGGGAGTGATGCCCGGGTCTGAGCCGCTGTCGTCGTCGAATTCGCACCTGAGATGAGGAGAGTGCAAGTCATGAAACGCGTGTGGAAACGGACGACTCTCGGCCTCGCCCTCGCAGCGTTGGCCGCGGTCGTCTTCTCCGCCGGAGGAGCCGGCGCGAGCCCTGCCTCGAAGCAGAGCGCGCTGATCGGCTACCCGCGCGGCCAGACACTGATCACCAGCGGGACGCAGTGGGGCAACATCGCCGGGACGAACCCCTACGTCGGCAACTACGCAGCCGGCATGATCGGGCTCGACCTCGAGACCCTGCTCCGCTTCGACCCGATCAAGGGCAAGTACATCAACTGGCTGGCGAAGTCCGCCACGTGGACGGGCCCGAAGCAGTTCACGATCGTGGTCCGGTCCGGCGTGAAGTGGGGTGACGGCAAGACCTTCACGGCCAGCGACGTCGCGTTCAACCTGAACCTCCTTCGGTTCAAGACGTCGCAGTGGAACAACCTCTACCTGAACGTCAAGAAACCGATCAAGGCTCTGGGCAACACGATCGTCGTCAACTTCAAGTCGACGCCGAACTACGTGCAGTGGCAGAACGCGATGTGGAACATCCCGATGATCAGCCCGGTGCAGGCGAGGAACGCGATCGTGAACGCCGCGAGCCTGACCACCTACAGCCCGGGCAACCCGATCGGCACCGGCCCTTACAGGATGGATCCGAAGGGCTTCGATCCGACCACGAGGGTCGTCTGGGTCAAGAAGGCGCACTGGTGGGCTGCAGACCAGAATCTCTTGCC
The DNA here is from genome assembly GCA_963762675.1 of uncultured Thermoleophilia bacterium. Classification (GTDB taxonomy): domain Bacteria; phylum Actinomycetota; class Thermoleophilia; order Gaiellales; family Gaiellaceae; genus Palsa-739. The sequence goes on from CAVXLS010000009.1 coordinate 110,478, forward strand.
GTCGCCGCAGCCGAAATACATCATCGACCTCGTCAACACGTCGAACACGAACAGCCTCTCGGCCGTTCTGGCAGGCGTCGAGGACCTGAACAACAACTACCTCCCCGGCGTCAACCAGCTCGTCGACCAGGGCAAGGTCTCGACGTACTACAAGCAGGCGCCGTACATGCTGTCGGCGAACACGGCGTGGCTCGAGCCGAACACCACGCACAAGCCGTTGAACGACCCGGTGTTCCGTAGGGCACTGGCCGAGTCGATCAACGTCAACCAGATCGTCACGCAGGACTACCAGAACCTCGTCCTGCCGGCGAGCCCGACCGGCCTCTTGCCGACCTGGTCGAAGTACGTCGACAAGACCGCGGTCGCGGAGAACGGCTTCAAGTACAACCCGACGAACGCCGTCAAGCTCCTGACCGATGCCGGCTACAAGAAGGACAGCTCCGGCATGTTCATGAACAAGGACGGCTCGAAGATCGACCTCCAGATCGCAGTGCCGCAGGGCTGGTCGGACTGGGAGGCCGCCCGCGACATGATCATCTCGTCGGCGAAGGCATCCGGGATCCGGATCACCGCCAAGGTGAAGGACTTCAACACCTGGCAGAGCGACCGGAACACCGGCAACTTCGACCTGGTGGTCGACAACAACTACCAGATCAGCGACAACCCGTGGACGTACTGGAACGGCATCTTCCACCTGCCGATCCTCACGACGGGCACGGGACAGACCAACTTCAACTACGAGCGGTACTCGAACCCGACCGCGTGGGCACTCGTCCAGAAGCTGGACAAGACCCCGCTGTCCAACACCGCGGCGATCAAGGAGCTCAACAGCTCGTTGCAGACGACGCTGATGAAGGACCTCCCGCTGATCCCGCTCTGGTACAACGGCCAGTGGGCGCAGTTCACGTCCAAGTACTGGACGAACTGGCCCGGCGCGGGCACCAGCCGCCAGTACACCCCGGTCATGTGGGGCGGCTACCTGCAGATGACCGGCATCGACATGTTCGCCCACCTCACGAAGAAGTGAGGCGCGGCAACTCCGACTGAAGCGACATGTCCGCAAGAGACCACCGCCCCTCCTCGCCGAGGCGGGAAGGGGCGGTGGCTCGACCGGGCGACGCCGGCAAGGAGAGCGTGTGCTCCGCTACTTCGTGAGAAAGCTCTTCGTCTACACCATGACGTTCATCGTCGCGGTGACGGTGGACTGGGCGATCCCGCACCTGATGCCGGGCAACCCGGTGCTCTCGCTCGTGGCGAGGATCCAGATCCAGGATCCGAAAGTCGCCCAGCAGCTCTACGACCACTACATGCGGGCCTTCAACCTCGACCTGCCGCTCTGGAAGCAGTACTGGTACTTCTGGGTCTCGCTCTTCCACGGCGACCTCGGCACCAGCATCGTGCAGTTCCCGAGCTCGGTGACCTCGATCATCGTGCAAGCGGCCCCCTACACGCTCGGGCTGCTGATCCCGGCGATCCTGCTCAGCTGGTACGCCGGCAACAAGGTCGGCGCCATGGCCGCCAGGCGGAAGGTGCTCGACAACACCGCGCTACCGCTCGGCTACGCGCTCACCGCAACGCCGTACATGTGGCTCGCGATCCTCCTCTCCTGGACGCTCGCGGTCACCTGGCAGGTGTTCCCGGTCGGCTTCGCCTACGACCCGACCGCGGCGCGCGGATGGACGTGGGCCTTCATCTCCAACCTGCTCTACCACTGGTTCCTGCCGTTCATGTCCCTGTTCCTCGTCGCCTTCGGCGGCTGGGCGATCGGCATGCGGAACATGATCATCTACGAGCTCGAGTCCGACTACGCCCACTATCTCGAGGCGCTCGGAGCGCCGCAGCGGCTCGTCCGCAAGTACGCCTTCCGCAACGCGATGCTGCCGCAGATCACCGGCCTCGCGCTCGCGCTCGGAGCCGTCATCGCCGGCGCGCTGGTCACCGAGATCGTCTTCTCCTACCCGGGCCTCGGCTACCAGATCTACCGGGCAATCACGAACGAGGACTACTTCGTGATCCAGGGGATCTTCCTCTTCATCATCGTCGGCGTCCTGGTCGCCAACTTCATCGTCGACCTCGTCTACGTCCTCGTCGACCCGCGCACGAGGATCGGGATGGAAGGAGGCAGGACGTGAGCGTCGCTCGCGTACGGCTCGCTCCCGTGGGGGCACCTCCCGGTTCCCCCACGCCCCCTCCACACGCTCACAGGTCACCGGAGGTCGACCCGTGAGCGCGGTCGCGGTCGCGGGACCGGCCCCGGCGAAGCGCATGAGCGGGTTGCGCGAGATGCTCCACTTCGCGTTCGGGAACCGAAAGCTCGTGTTCGGCCTCGGCGTCACCCTCTTCATGCTCCTCTTCGCGATCTTCGGCCCCTTCCTCGCACACCACCCGGCGCTCGAGTACGGCGGCAAGCTCTCCCTGGCGCCGACGACGAAGGACGGCTACTGGTTCGGAACGACGATGCTCGGCCAGGACGTCTACGCCCAGTTCGTCAACGGCCTCCGGCTCGCGTTCATCGTCGGGGCGCTCGGCGGCGGCATCGCGGCGGGCATCGGGATGCTCGTCGGCTTCACCGCCGGCTACCGCAGCGGCATCGTCGACGAGGTCCTCAACATGCTCACGAACGTCGTGCTCGTCATCCCGACGTTCGCGCTCCTGCTCGTGATCGCCGCCTATCTGAAGGTGCGCGGGATCATGATGGAGTCGGTCTTCATCGGGCTCACGTCGTGGCCGTGGGCGGCGCGGGCGCTGCGGTCGCAGACGTTCTCGCTCGTCTCGCGCGACTTCGTCGACATGGCGCGGCTCAGCGGGCGATCGAGCTGGCAGATCATCTGGCGGGAGATCGCGCCGAACATGAGCTCCTACCTGTTCATGATGTTCATCCTCCTCTTCGGCGGCTCGATCCTGATCGCCGCCACCCTCGACTTCATCGGCCTCGGCCCGTCGAACACGATCTCGCTGGGGATGATGATGCAGCTGTCGGTCCAGAATGCGGCGCTGCAGTTGCACCTGTGGTGGTGGTTCCTGCCACCCGGCCTTGCGATCGTGGCGATCGTCGGCTCCCTCTACGTCATGAACGTCGGGCTCGACGAGGTCTTCAACCCCAAGCTGCGGGCGATGTGAGATGGCCCTCCGCGTCGACGACCTGCGTGTCTACTACCGGACGCTCGCCGGCGACGTGCAGGCGCTCGACGGCGTCTCCTTCGAGGTCGCCGACGGCGAGATCATGGGCCTCGCGGGCGAGTCCGGCTGCGGCAAGTCGACGCTCGGCAAGAGCCTGATCCGCCTGGACGGGCGCATGCGCTACGTCGGCGGCCACGTCACGCTCGACGACGAGGAGCTGCCGGTCTGGGACGACGCGCAGATGAACCCGTTCCGCTTCCGGCACGTCTCGATCGTCCCGCAGTACGCGATGAGCGCTCTCAACCCGACGCGGAAGATCGGGCGGATGATCCGCGAGCTGCTCCACTCGCGCGGCGTCGACTTCGGCCCGGTCGAGCCGGAGCTGGAGCGGCGGCTCGACCTGGTCGGGCTCTCGCACGACGTGCTCGGCATGTATCCGATCGAGCTCTCGGGCGGCATGAAGCAGCGCGTCGTCATGGTCATCTCGACGCTCCTCGACCCGTCGCTCCTGATCGCCGACGAGATCACCTCCGCGCTCGACGTCTCGACGCAGAAGGCGGTTGCGACGACGCTGGCCGGCTTCCGTGACCGCGGCTTCGTCAAGAGCATGATCGTGATCACGCACGACCTCTCGGTGCTCTACCAGATCGCCGACACGATCCTCGTCATGTACGCCGGCAAGCTGGCCGAGAAGGCGTCCGCGGACGAGATCGTCGCCGCGCCACGCCACCCGTACACGCGGCTCCTGATCTCCTCGCTGCCGGAGGTGGGCGTCCGCTACGCCGAGCAGCGGCTCTCGGGGATCGCCGGCCGGCCGCCGTCGCTGCTCGGGCCGCCCGCGGGCTGCCGCTTCCGCGACCGCTGCCCGCTCGCCTCCGAGCGGTGCGTGCAGGAGCCACCCTTCGTCGACGTCGGCGGGGGCCACACCGTCGCCTGCTGGAACGTGAGCGCGCAGGCCGAGCCGGAGACGGTACTGCAGGGCACCGAGGCACGCTGATGCTCCGCGTCGAGCGCATCTCGAAGACGTATCGCATCGGCGCCTTCGGCGGCACCGACCTGCAGGCGGTGCGCGACGTGAGCTTCGACGTGCGACCCGGCGAGGTGATGTCCCTGATCGGGGAGAGCGGCAGCGGCAAGTCGACGATCGGGCGGATGATCCTCCGTCTGGTGTCGCCGACAACAGGGACGATCTCGCTGGACGGCGAGGACATCGCGGCGCTGCACCGGCGGAAGCTGAAGGAGTACTACCGCTGGGTGCAGGGGGTCTTCCAGGATCCGTTCAGCTCGTACAACCCGATCTTCAAGGTCGACCGGGTCTTCTCGATGATCCGCTCCGAGTTCTTCCCGGAGCTCGACGGTCGGGGCTGGACCGCGAAGCTCGACGCCTCGCTCGAGGCGGTCAGCCTCACGCCCGACGACGTGCTCGGCAAGTACCCACACCAGCTGAGCGGCGGGCAGCTGCAGCGGCTGCTCGTCGCCCGCGCGCTGCTGCTCGACATCCGCTACCTCGTCGCCGACGAGATCATCAGCATGCTCGACGCATCGACCCGGATCGACGTCCTCAACCTGCTCGCGGACCTGAAGCAGCGAGGGCTCGGGATCGTGTTCATCACGCACGACCTCTCCCTCGGCAACTACATCAGCGACACGACCGTGATCCTGCGCCGCGGCTCGATCGTCGAGATGGGCGCGACAGCGAAGGTCTTCGGCGACCCGCGACACCCCTACACGCGCAGCCTGCTCGCCTCCGTTCCCCTGCTCAGCTCGAAGTGGAGCTCCGGCGAGCCGCTGCACACCGCGAACGGAAGCGAGCCGGCCACGCCGGCACAGGAGTCGCGGCTCGTCGCCGTCGAGGACGACCACCTCGTCGCTGCAACCTGATCCGAGAGGAGTGACAACTGATGCATGCGCAACGCCCCGCGGACTTCCCGCCGGACTTCGTCTGGGGAGCGGCGGCCGCCGCCTTCCAGATCGAGGGGGCCGCGAGCGAGGACGGACGCGGCGAGAGCATCTGGGACCGCTTCTGCACGGTGCCGGGCGCCGTGCGGGCCGGCGACACGGGCGCCGTCGCCTGCGACTTCTACCACCGCTTCCCCGAGGACATCGAGCTGATGCGCGAGCTCGGGCTCGACGCGTTCCGCTTCTCGATCTCGTGGCCGCGCGTGCTCCCAGAGGGGCGCGGTCGAGTCGAGCCGCGGGGCCTCGACTTCTACGACCGCCTCGTCGACTCGCTCCTCGAGGCGGGCATCCGCCCCTTCCCGACGCTCTACCACTGGGACCTGCCGCAGGCGCTCGAGGTCGAGGGAGGCTGGACCGCGCGCTCGACGACGGAGGCGTTCGCCGAGTACGTCGAGGTCGTGGCGGAGAGGCTCGGCGACCGCGTGCGCGACTGGACGACCCACAACGAGCCGTTCTGCACGGCCTGGCTCGGCTACGGGTACGGCCGGCACGCGCCCGGCCGGGCGAGCGTGCCCGACGCGCTCGCCGCCGCCCATCACGTGCTCCTCTCGCACGGCCGGGCGGTCGAGGTGCTGCGCCGCGTGTCGCCGGAGGCGGAGGTCGGCATCGTGCTCGACTCGTGGCCGGTCCATCCCGCGAGCGACACGCCCGAGGACGCGGCCGCGGCGCGGCAGTGGGACGGCGTCGCCAACCGCTGGTTCTTCGACCCGCTGTTCCGCGGGTCGTATCCCGAGGACGCGCTCGAGCGCTTCGCCGACGCGGCGCCGCCCGTTCTCGACGGCGACCTCGCGGCGATCTCGGCCCCGCTCGACTTCGTCGGCGTCAACAACTACTCGCGGCGGGTCGTCCGTGCCGATCCGGCCGGCGGCGCCCCGCTCGACGTGCCGCCCTCGGGTCCCCATCTGACCGACATGGGCTGGGAGGTGTACCCGTCGGCGCTCGCAGAGGTGCTCCACCGACTGCACGAGGAGTACGGCGTGACCTCGCTGTACGTCACCGAGAACGGCGCCGCCTTCGCCGACGTCCGCACCCACGACGGGCACGTGCACGACGTCGAGCGGGTCGCCTACCTGAGCGCCTACGTCGACGCGGTCGGCGACGCCGCAGCCGCGGGCGTCCCGATTCGCGGCTACTTCGTGTGGTCGCTGCTCGACAACTTCGAGTGGTCGTACGGCTACTCGAAGCGGTTCGGGGTCGTCTACGTCGACTACCCGACGCTCGAGCGCGTGCCGAAGGACAGCTTCTACTGGTACCGGGACGCGATCGCGCGGACGCGGCAGGTCGCGGCGCCGTCCGCGGCTCGATCGTGACCGGCTCGCCTCCGCTCGAGCGCACGGGCCCTCGCCGGCCCCGCGCTGCGCCGTCCCTCGTCGGCGAGCCGTTCGGCAGGACGCCGGACGGGCGAGAGGTCGAGCGCTTCACGCTCACCGCGGGGGGCGACCTCACGGTCAGGGTCGCCACCTACGGGGCGATCGTGCAGGAGCTCCTGGCGCCAGACCGGACGGGCGCGACCGCGAGCGTCGTGCTCGGCTTCCCTCGCCTGGACGACTACGTGGAGCGGAACACGCCGTACCTCGGCGCGATCGTGGGCCGCTACGCCAACCGGATCGCCGGCGCCGCCTTCACCCTGGACGGCGTCCGCCACCGCCTCGAGGCGAACGAGGGGCCGCACTGCCTCCACGGCGGCAGGCGAGGCTTCGACAAGCGCCTGTGGCGGGTCGCGAGGACGCACCGGACGCGCGACGAGGCCACCCTCGTCCTCCGCCACGCGAGCCCCGACGGCGAGGAGGGGTTCCCGGGCGCGGTCGTCGTCGAGGTCGCGTACACGCTCTCCCGTGCCGACTCGCTGCGGATCGACTACCGGGCGACCACCGACCGGCCGACCGTCCTGAACCTGACGAGTCACGTCTACTGGCAGCTCGCCGGCGAGGGCTCGGGCTCGATCGACGACCAGCGGCTCACGGTCGCCGCCTCCCGGTATCTCCCCGTCGACCGCGCCATGATCCCGACCGGAGAGGTGGCTCCGGTCGCCGGGACGCCGTTCGACTTCACGACGCCGGCCCGGATAGGCGGCCGGCTGCGCGACCGGTCGGAGCAGCTCGCGACGGCGCACGGCTACGACCACCACTTCGTCCTCGACCGGGCCGACCCGGTCTCGCGCCCGCCGGCCGTCCGCCTCGACGACCCCGGGAGCGGCCGCCGGCTCGAGCTCGCGACGACGGAGCCCGGCGTCCAGGTGTACACCGGCAACCACCTCGACGGGTCGCTCGCGGGGACGAGCGGCCGCCTCTACCGGCAGGGCGACGGGATCGCGCTGGAGACGCAGCACTGCCCGGACTCCCCGAATCGCCCCGAGCTCCCGTCGACCGTGCTCCGGCCGGGCCGCGTGTTCGCGTCGACCACCGCGTACCGGCTCTCGGTCTTCTGACGTGGGCGATCCATGGTTCCCCCACGGACCCCCTCCCAGGAAGCGCCCATGAACCCGTACGGACACTTCGACGACGCGGCCCGCGAGTACGTCGTGACGCGCCCCGACACGCCGCTGCCGTGGCTCAACTACCTCGGCCAGGACGAGCTCTTCGGCCTCTGCACGAACACGGGCGGCGGCTACACGTTCTGGCGCGACGCACGCCTGCGCCGCCTGACCCGCTACCGCTACAACGACGCCCCGTACGACTCGGTCGGACGCTACCTCTACGTCCGCGACGGCACGACGGTCTGGAACCCCGGCTGGAAGCCGTGCAAGACGCCGCTCGACCGGTACGAGTGCCGTCACGGGCTGGGCTACACGCGAATCGTCGGCGCGAAGGACGACGTCGAGGTCGAGCTGCTGTTCTTCGTCCCGCCCGGCGAGAACGCCGAGCTCTGGAAGACGACGGTCCGAAACACAAGTGAGCTCACGAAGGAGCTGACGCTCTTCTCGTACGTCGAGTTCTGCCTCTACGAGGCTCTGGGCGACATGACGAACTTCCAGCGCACGTACTCGATCGGCGAGGTCGAGGTCGAGGGCCCGGCGATCTACCACACGACCGAGTACCGCGAGCGCCGCGACCACTACACGCTCTTCGGCTGCACGCGGGAGATCGCCGGCTTCGACACCTCCCGCGACGCCTTCGTCGGCGTCCACAACGGGCTGCACGAGGCCACCGTCCCGTTCGTCGGCGCGTCCCGGTCGAGCGTCGCCCACGGCTGGAACCCGATCGGCTCGCACCAGATCGACGTCGTGCTCGAGCCGGGGGCCGAGGAGAGCTTCGCGTTCGTCCTCGCCTACGTCGAGCAGGACGAGCTGCCGAAGCACGAGCGGCCGGGCGTCGCGAACAAGGAGCGTGGCCGTGCGCTCCTCGCGAAGTACAGCCGGAGCGACGCGGTCGACGTCGCCTTCGAGGCGGTGCGCTCGTCCTGGCGCGACCTGCTCTCGGGGTTCCAGGCGGAGTGCCCCGACGCGCACGCGACCCGGATGCTGAACACGTGGAACCAGGCCCAGTGCATGGCGACGTTCAACCTGTCGCGCTCCGCGAGCTTCTACGAGACCGGGATCGGTCGCGGCATGGGTTTCCGCGACTCGAACCAGGACCTGCTCGGCTTCGTCCACCTCGTCCCCGGCCGGGCCCGGCAACGGATCCTCGACCTGGCGGCAACCCAGCTCTCCGACGGGACGTGCTTCCACCAGTACCAGCCGCTGACGAAGAAGGGGAACGACGAGATCGGCGGCGGCTTCGGCGACGACCCGCTGTGGCTCGTCCTCTCGACGTGCGCGTACGTGAAGGAGACCGGGGACGTGCCGATCCTCGACGAGCCCGTCGGCTATGCCGACGCCCCGGGCAGCCGCGAGAGCCTGCTCCACCATCTCGAGACGAGCGTCGCGTACACGCTCGCCCGCCGCGGCCCGCACGGACTGCCGCTGATCGGCCACGCGGACTGGAACGACTGCCTCAACCTCAACTGCTTCTCGACCGAGCCCGACGAGTCGTTCCAGACGGCCGGCGACGTCGAGGGATCGCGTGCCGAGTCGGTGATGATCGCCGGGCTCTTCCTCCACGCCTGCCGCGAGCTCGCCGACCTCTACCGCCATCTCCGGCGAGAGGACGAGGCCGAACGGCTCGACCGCGCACACGCGGAGATGCTCGCCGCCGTCGAGGAGCACGCCTGGGACGGCGCCTGGTACCTGCGGGCGTACGACGCGGCAGGCGCCCCCGTGGGCTCGAGCGCGTGCGAGGAGGGCCGGATCTTCGTCGAGAGCCAGGGCTGGTGCGTGCTCGGCGGCGCCGGCCGCGAGAACGGGCGGGCGCGGAGAGCCCTCGCGAGCGTCGACGAGCACCTCCTGACCGACTACGGCATCGTCCTCCACCAGCCCGCGTACACGCGCTACCAGCCGGAGCTCGGGGAGATCTCGAGCTACCCGCCCGGCTACAAGGAGAACGCCGGCGTCTTCTCCCACTCGAACACGTGGATCACGCTCGCCTGGTGCGCGCTCGGCGAGGGCGAACGCGCGCTGGAGACGTACCTCGCGATCTGCCCGGCCGCGCAGGAGGAGCGGATCGAGACCTACCGCGGGGAGCCGTACGTCTACGCGCAGATGATCGCGGGCCCGGACTCGGCCACGCCCGGCGAGGCGAAGAACTCGTGGCTCACAGGCACCGCTGCGTGGGCGTTCGTGTCGCTCTCGCAGGGCATCCTCGGCATCAAGCCGGACTACGGCGGGCTGCGCATCGACCCGTGCATCCCCCGCGGCTGGGGCTCGTACCGCGTGACGCGCCGCTTCCGCGGCGTCGTCTACGAGATCGCCGTCTCCAATCCCGACGGCGTCTGCGGCGGCGTCCGCTCGCTGAAGGTGGACGGGCGAGAGGTGGAGGGGAACGTCGTCCCCCTCTCGACAGGCGTCGAGCGGGTCGTGGTCGAGGTCGTGCTCGGTCAGCCCAGGGACGCGCGGACGACGACCGGGCCGCCGCCGCGCACGAGCGGCACGACGTCCCCGGAGACCGGCGCTCCGTCGACCACGAGCGAGACGGAATCGCCGGTGCCGGCGCGCTCCACCTCGATCTCGTAGACGACGCCGCGGAACAGGCGCCGTGCCCGGAAGCCGGGCCACGCCTCCGGGAGCGCCGGCGCGATCCGCAGGCCGCGATACGTGGGCCGGATGCCGAGGATCCACTGCGTGGCGGCGACGTACGTCCAGGCCGCGGTGCCGGTGAGCCAGGCGTTCCGTCCCATCCCGAACTGCGGATGGGTCGGGCCGCAGACGTTCTGGCAGTACACGTACGGCTCGACGAGGTAGAGGTCGGAGTCCGTCCGCTCGAGCGGCAGGATCCGGCGGTAGTAGTCGTACGCCCGGTCGCCCCGGCCGAGCGCCGCCGCGGCGACGACCGCCCACGCGTTCGCGTGGCAGAAGATGCCACCGTTCTCCTTCGCGCCCGGCGGGTAGGTCGACGTGCCGCGGACGCGCTCCGTCCCGCCCTCGTAGGGGGGCGCGAGCAGTGCGATCCCGAACTCGGTCGCGAGGTGCTCGTGCATCGACTCCATCGCCTGCTCCGCCCGTGCGCGCGGCGCGACCTCGCCGATCACGGACCACGTCTGCGGGTTCAGGTCGATCCGGCGGACGGTCTCCGCGGCGACGCCGATCGGCTCGCCTGCGTCGTCGAAGGCCCGCCCGTACCAGGCGCCGTCCCACGCGTGCTCGTTCACCGCCGCGGCCATCACGCGCGCGTCCGTCCGCAGGCGCTCCGCCTCGTCGGTCGTCCCGAGCTCGTCGGCGAGCTCCGCGAGGTCGAGCGCGGCACGGCAGAACTGCATCGCGCACCAGACCGACTCGGCCTTGCCCGAGCCGTGGTCGACGTTCATCGTGTCGTCCCAGTCGGCGAAGCCGACGCGCGGCAGTCCGTGCGGGCCCCGGTGCTCGAGCGTGAAGGCGATCGCGCGCTCCATGTGCTCCCACACGGTCTCGGCGGGGCCGTCCGCGTAGGCGACCGCCTGCTCGACGTAGCCGAGGTCGCCGGTCTCCCGGAGATACGCGCAGACGGCGAGCACGAGCCAGAGGTGGTCGTCGCAGAACCACTGCGGCCATTCGGGGATCTCCGCCGCCAGCCCTGTCGAGCCCTCCCCGGTGAGCGGGAAGAACTGGTGCCAGGCGTGGCCGTCGAGGAACTGCAGCCGCCAGAGCCGCGTCAGCGTCTCCCGGGCGCGGTCCGGCACCGCGTGCACGGTTCCCAGCGTGTCCTGGGCCGAGTCGCGCGTCCCCATCCCGCGTCCGAGCCCCGACTCGTAGCCCGAGGCGAAGCGCGACCAGTGGAGCGTCGTCCGGCACTGCACCTGGTTCCAGACGTTCACCATGGCGTCGAGCGCGGGGTCCGGCGTCTCGACGACGAAGCGGGAGAGGTAGGCGTCCCAGTCGGCGCGCAGGGCCGCGAACGACGCGTCGGCGGCAGCGGAGTCGCGGAAGGCACGGCGCACGCGCGCGATCTCGGCGGGCTCGTCGGCGACCCCGAGCACGTAGACGATCCGAGCCTCCTCGCCCGGCTCGAGCGCGAGATCGTGGCAGAGCGAGCCGATGCTGTTCCCCCTCGGCGACTCGCTGCCGGTCGGCTCGCCCGCGCTCGACGACGACCGGCTGCGCAAGGTCGCGGCAACGGCCGACGAACGCCTCCCGGTCGGAGTCGAAGCCGTACGGCGGGACGCTCGACGCGAAGAAGGTCGTCTCCGGACGGAAGACCGTTCCGGTGAGGATCGCGCCGTCCTCGAAACGGCTGCGGACGACGTGCTGTGCCCAGTCGAGGTTCTGCTGGTCGACGAGCGCGTCGAGGTAGCCGAGCTCGACGTAGCTGAAGCTGCGGAGCCGCCGCGGGCGCACGTCCCCGTTGCGGACGCGCAGAAGCCACAGCTCGCACGGCCAGGCTCTCGCCGCCCGCCGCCGGCGGCACGAAGTAGAGGAGCTCGGCGGCGATCGCGTCGCGGACGGTCGAGATCCGCGTGTACCCCGCCCCGTGGCGGCACTCGTAGGCGTCGAGGTCGCCCCGGACCGGCTGCCAGGTGACGCTCCAGTAGGCGCCGGTGTCGGTGTCGCGCAGGTAGACGTAGCGGCCCGGCTGATCGGCCGGGATCGCGTTGTAGCGGTAGCGGCTGACGCGGCGGTCGCGCGGATCGCGGTCGAAGGAGTAGCCGCCGCCGGTGTTCGAGACGATGCCGCCGTAGCCGCCCTCGCCGAGGTAGTTGAGCCACGGCGTCGGCGTGTCGGGGCGGGTGATCACGTACTCCCGCGCCGACGCGTCGTAGTAGCCGTACGCGTTGGCGCCGACGGTCGCCATGCCTCGATCCTCCCGCGGGAGGGCGGCGAAGACATCCGCACCCGGCACGGATCCGGAGCTCAGGGGAACAGGGCGCCGACCGTCTCCCGCCCGGCTGCATCGAGCGGCGAGTCGAGAGCCGCGAGGGCCGGAGCGAGCTGCTCGGGCCGGCGCGGACCGACGACGACGGCGGTGACACGCGGATCGGCGAGCAGCCAGGCGAACGCGAGCTCGGCGGGATCGCCCAGCTCCGCCAGGCGCTCGAGGCCGTCGAAGACCGGGTCGGTCCGGAGGTGCTCGTAGGACTCGGGACGCGTCGTCATCCGCGAGCCGGCCGGGCGGCGGCTCGTTCCGGCGGTACTTGCCGGTCAGCCAGCCGCCGGCGAGCGGGCCGAAGGGCGTGAAGCCCAGGCCGTGCTCCTCGCAGAGCGGCAGCACCTCGCGCTCGGCCTCGCGGTCGAGCAGCGAGTAGGAGTTCTGCACCCAGCCGAAGCGACCGGCCGCGAGCGCTGCGCGGACCTGACCGCCGTCGACGTTCGAGAGGCCGTAGGCGCCGATCTTCCCGGCGGCGACGAGCTCGTCGAGCGCCCCCGCCGTCTCCGCGATCGGAACCTCGGGGTCCCAGTCGTGGGTGAGGAACATGTCGACCCGCTCGACACCGAGCCGTTGCAGGCTGGACTCGACCTGGCGCTTCACGCGTGCCGGCGCCAGCCCGTGGTCGGCGCCCTCGCTCATCGGGTTGAACGTCTTCGTCGAGAGGACGAGCGAGTCGCGAACGTCCGGCCCCTGCGTGCGCAGCCAGTCGCCGATGGTGGTCTCGCTGCGCCCACCACCGTAGGCGTCGGCGGTGTCGAACGTCGTGATTCCGGCCTCCCAGGCCGCATCCATGAGCGCGAACGCCTGCTCGCGCGTCTCGCCCTTGCCGAAGAAGGCGGGCGACGAGCCGACGCCGCCGAAGTTGCCGCAGCCGAGGATCAGACGCGAGACGCGGATGCCGGTCGCGCCCAGGGCCGCCTTCGGCGGCCCGGTCTCCGGCCGGGCGCCGGCGGCTTCGCCGCCGGCGCTTCCAGCCCCGAGGTAGGCTCGTTCCATGACGACGACGCTACTCGACGTCGAAGCCGTCCGTCGCCGCTTCTCGTCGCTGCGGGGCGGCTTCGCGTTCCTCGACGCGCCGGGCGGCTCGCAGGTGCCGGACGAGGTCGGCGAGGCGATCGCCCGCGCGCTCCGCGAGGCGAGCGCCAACCTCGGGGCGCCGTACGAGACCGGGCGACGGGTCGAGGAGATCCTCGTGCGGGCGCGCGCCGACGCGGGCCGGCTCCTCAACTGCTCGGCCGACGACGTGATCTTCGGGACGAACATGACGACGCTCGACTTCATGCTCTCGCGGACGGCGTCGCGGGACTGGCGGGAAGGAGACCGCATCCTCGTCTCGCGGCTCGACCACGACGGCGGCGTCGCGCCGTGGATCGAGCTCGCCGCCGACCGCGGGTTCGAGGTCGACTGGGTGGACGTGACGCGAGGATCTCCGTCTCGACCTCGACGATCTCGAGCGCAAGCTGGACGAGCGGGTGCGCGTCGTCGCCTGCGTCGCCGCCTCGAATGCGGTCGGCACGGTCACCGACGTCCGGCGCGTCGCCGAGCTGGCACGGGAGGCGGGCGCACTCTCGTGGGTCGACGCCGTCCACTATGCCGCGCACGAGCCGCTGGACGTCCAGGCGCTCGGCTGCGACGTGCTGATCTGCTCGCCGTACAAGTTCTGCGGCCCTCACCTCGGCCTCGCCTACGGCCGGCACGAGCTGCTCGAGTCGTGGCGCGCCTACAAGGCGCGCCCGGCCGGCTCGACCCCTGTCGGTCGCAAGTTCGAGACGGGAACCGCTCCCTACGAGCTGCTCGCGGGCTTCTCGGCGACGATCGCGTATCTCGAGTCGCTCGGCGGAATGGGCGTGCTGCGCGAGTACGAGCGTGGGCTCGGGCGACGATTTCTCGACGCCCTGCCCGACTCGGTCACCGTCTACGGGCTGCCGACGATGGAGGGCCGGGTACCCACGTTCCTGCTGAACGTCGAGGGCGTCGAGGCGACGACGGTGGCGGAGACGATGGCGGAGCGCGGCTACGGCGTCTGGGCGCACGACAACTGGTACTCGCTCGGCCTGCGCGAGAAGCTCCCGTATCCGCGCGACGCGGTGCGGGTCGGCTTCATCCACTACAACACCGAGACCGAGGTCGACGGCTTCGTCCGAGAGCTCGCTTCGCTGTCTGTCTGAGCTGCGCACCGCTTCGCGCCCGCGCATGTCGGTCGCGGCGGCCGGGTTGCTTCGCCGACGCCATTCGACCGCAGGAGCCGCGTCAGCCAAGAACACTGTGTTACTTGCTCAGCGACGGCGACGGCCGTTGAGCAGGCGCTCGTAGTACGCGCCGCCCGACCGCGTCAGCACGCCGCCCCCGACCACCGCCCCGGCCGTGACGATCCCGGCCACTCCGAAGAAGAAGCCGAGAATCACGGCGGCCCGCCATCCCCAGGCGACGATCGCCGCGACCGAGAGAGCGACGAGAGCGAGCACGACGACTACGCGCCACCGCATCGTCTCCCAGTCTATGCCCGCCTACCGGTGCGGCTTACGGCGTCTCGCTCTCGAAAAGGGAGAGGCCGAGATCGGCTAGGTGAGCGTCTCGCCCGCGAGGATACGTGCCAGGATGCCGGGATCGATGTTGCCGCCGCTGACGATGCAGACGACGCGACCCTCGCCGGCGGCGCCGGAGAGCGCCGCCGCCACCGCCAGCGCGCCGGCGCCTTCGGCGACGACACGGGCACGCGACGCGAGCAGTCGCATCGCGGCCGCGACCTCGGCGAGCGGCACGGGAAGCGCGGCGTCGACGAGCTCACGGGCGCGCTCCCACACCCCCGGGAGCAGCAGCGGGCCGCCCGCGCCGTCCACGAACGACGGCACGTGCTCGACCTCGACCTGCTCGCCGGCGGCGAACGAGGCGGCGAGCGGCGCTCCGGTCTCGGGCTCGACCGAGACGACGCGGGCCCCCGGACGGAGCGCCGTGACGGCGCTCGCGATGCCGAGGGTGAGCCCACCTCCACCCCACGGCACGACGACCGCGTCGAAGGCCGCCAGCTCCTCCACGAGCTCCAGACCGATCGTGCCGTTGCCGGCCATCACGGCCGGATCGTCGGAGGGATGGACGAACAGGCCGTCGACGCCCTCGTATGCCGCGGTCGACCATCGCCTGCCACCACGCGTCGTACGACACCGGGATCAGCTCGCCGCCGAGACGCTCGACCGCGTCGAGCTTCGCCCGCGACGCGCCCTCCGGCACGACGATCCGCGCCCGCACACCGGCCTCGCGGGCGGCCCAGGCGACGCCCTGCGCCATGTTCCCGACGCTCGCCGTGACCACGCCGCCGGCCAGCTCGCCGGTCGACGCCGCACGAACCGCCGAGAGGGCTCCGCGCAGCTTGAACGAGCCGATCGGCTGCAGGTTCTCGAGCTTGAGCCAGACCTCGCACGGAGCGTCCGCGTCGAGCCGGACGAGCGGAGTCGACACGACCGCGTCGGCGATCCGCTCCCGGGCACGCCGGATCTCGTCGAGCGGGATCACTCGCGCGAGGCGTCCGGGTCGCTCTGCCTGGCGAGCTCGGTCAGCTCGGTGCGGACGCGCCAGAGCTCCGGGTAGAGCTTGTTCTTGATCAGCCCGGCCAGGAGCTCGACCGGCGTCCCCTGCGTGCCGACGACGTCCTCGCCGATGATGCGCGCCACGACCTTGAAGTGGCGGTAGCGCCACACCCCGACTCGCTCGTCCCACTCGGTCAGGAGCTCGGCCAGCTGGTACAGATCCTCGTGCTCTCTGCCGCGGGTGTACACCTCGAGCAGCGACAGCCCCCGCTCCTGCCGCACCGCGTCGAACGCCGCATAGAGCGGCGGCGAGACCCGCCGGATCTCGCGAAAGCCCGGCGAGTCGAAGCCGGAGCCGTGCCCGAGCACCCGCCGCACCTCCTGGTACTCCCACGGCGACATCTGCTCGAGGTGCCCGAGGAAGCCCTCGACGTACGCGACGGCCGCGCATGCGCGCCGCAGGAGCCGAGCCGCACCGGCGAGATCGCGAGTCTCGACGAGACGCGTCGCCTCCTCGACCTCCGTCCACGCGTGCTTCAGCCACAGCTCCGAGGCCTGGTGCACCGTCTGGAAGAGCAGCTCGTCGCGGTGCACCCACTCGTCCGGGGTCTTCTGGAGCGAGAGCAGCTCGTCGGTTCGCAGATAGCGCTCGTAATCCGACCCCCCGGCGCCCTCGAGGATCGGGGCGAACTCGTCCGCGTCGGTCGCCGCCATGCCCGGACCCTAGCGCGTCCCGACGCCGTCGAAGATCCGCATGGGCAGCCCCGCGAGCGGGACACCGCCCTCGTCGGTGACGAGCCACGTGTCCTGCATGTAGAGGCACGCCTGCCCGTCGTCGGAGATCGCGTGCGGGTGCATCGAGAGCACCATCCCGGCGCGCAGCTCGGTCTCGTCGCCCTCGCCGATCTTCGGGAACTCGATCATCGTCATCCCGATCGAGTGGCCGGTGACGTGACCGAGCCGGTAGCCGCGCTCGGTGAAGCCGCGGGCGACCGCCCGGTGCGCGTCGTGCGCGGTCGCGCCCGTGCGCAGCACCTCCTTCGCAGCGGCGAAGTACTCCTCGTACGCCTCGAGCATGCGCTTCGTGTCGTCACCGGGCTCGGCCGGGCAGATCGCACGCGAGACCTCCACCCAGTGGCCGCCCGGTCCCGCCACCTCCAGCGACGGCAGGACGAGATCCGTCGGCCCGATCCTCCGCCTACCGGCGATCTTGAACTCGGGCAGCGCCGAGCCGCCGGGGCCGTCGAGCACCATGTCCATCGTCCAACGCCCGCAGCCCTGGGAGACGAAGTACTCCTCGCACGGCGCGAGGATCTCGCGCTCCGTCCTCCCCGGCGCGAACGCATCGCAGAAGATGCGGAAGCCCTCTGCGTTGATCCGCACGGACTCGCGCACCGACGCGAGCTCGAGCTCCGACTTGACCATCCGCGCGTGGTCGAAGCCGACGTCCCAGCCGACCACCTCGCAGGACCCCTCGAGCGCGCGGAAGTCGCGGACCGTCATGACGTAGTCCAGCCCGTAGACGCCGACGCGCATCCCGCGCACCCGGTCGGCGAGCCAGTCCCCCGGCCGGTCGACGAACACCTGCTCCTCCAGCCACGTCGTCCCGTGCTCGCCGACGTACCGCGCCTCGCTCGGGAAGACGATCGCCGGCTCGCCGTCGACCGGGAGCAGGACGTACGCGTAGCGGTGGACGATGTTGAACCCGGAGAGGTAGGTGACCGCGCCCTCGAAGCCCGTGTACTCGTTGCCGCAGACGATCACCGCGTCGAGGCCGTCGCGGCCGGCCGCCTCCCGCACCAGCCCGTGGCGACGCTCGACCTCGTCCCGCGGCAAGCCCGTATACGAGATCTCGTTCACACTCACACCTGCCATGACTGCTCCACCCCTTTCACGAGCGCCCAGATCGCCTCGTTCAGCGGCGTCGGGACCCCGTGCTGGCGTCCGAAGCGGACGATACCGCCGTTGAGATAGTCGATCTCGGTCGTGCGGCGAGCGTCGACGTCCTGGAGCATCGAGGCTCTGTGGTCGTACGCGACCTCCGGGCGCGCCGCGTGGTCGATCAGCTCCTCCGGGTCGGTGTCGAGGACGATCCCCTGCGCGGCGGCGACCGCCTTCCCCTCGTCGACGAGTCCGGAGACGAGTGCACGAAGGTCGGGCCGCTCGCAGACGCGGCCGTGCGTAAGCCCGGTCAGCGCCCCGATCGGGTTCGTCGCCGCGTTGAAGATCACCTTGCGCCACTGCGGCCCACGGGCATCGGCGACGGCGCGTGTCGGCATGCCGGCGCGGGTGCAGGCCTCGGCGAGCCGCTCCACCTGCTCCAGGGACACACGCTCGTCGTAGGGGCCGAGCGTCGTGTCGCCCTTGACGTCCCAGCGGACGTGCCCCGGCTCGAGAATCCTGCCCGCGGGGAAGGTCGTGCCCCGGATCACGCGCTCGACGTGCGCCGCGATCGTCTCCTCGTTGCCGAGACCGTTCTGGACGGTCGCGACGCAGCCGTCTGCGAAGGCGTGGGCGGTGGCGGCGATCGCGGCCTCGGTGTGCATCGCCTTGGTCGCCACGATCCCGAAGTCGCACGCCGGCAGCTCGCCGGGGTCGGCGGTCGCTCGCGGGCGCCCGACGACCTCGCCGGCGCCGGAGAGACGCAGCCCGCCGGCGTTGATCGCGTCGACGTGCTCGCGCGAGAGGTCGTATGCCCAGACCGCGACGTCCTCCAGCAGGGAGAGGTTCGCCGCGAACAGGGAGCCCACGGCGCCGCACCCCACGATGCACACTCTCATCGAGTAGCTTGCCTCCTTCGCCTTGACGAGCCGGTAGAGCGCCGTCTGCAGCGGGGCCGCGACCCCGAGCCGTTGCGCCTCGCGCACGAGCGCGCCGTTGATCAGCTCGAGCTCGGTCGGGCGGTGCGCCTCGACGTCCTCCAGCATCGACGGGTAGTGCCGGTAGCCGCGACGGGTCGCGAGCACGTTCATCTCCCACGGGTCGTCGTGCAGGTCGACGCCCGCCGCCGCGGCGACCGCCTTGCCCTCGTCCACGAGGTCGCGGACGAGGTGCCCGAGGTCCGAGAGCGTCCCGGTCTCGGCGAAGTGGGGATCGTGCGGCAGCTCCGTCAGCGCGGCGACGCCGTTCACGGTCGCGTTGAAGATCAGCTTCGACCACTGCGCCGGGCGCAGGTCGGCGAACGCCTGCGCCTTCAGGCCGGACGACACGATCAGCTCTGCGACCCGGCGCGCGTCCGCCTCCGTCGTGCCGCGGTTCGGGCCGATCCACGTCTCCGTGTCGAGTACGTACTCGACGTGCGCGTCGTCGTGACGCGTCCCGCTCATGAACGTGACCGACGAGAGCAGCGGCCACTCGCCGTGCGAGGCGACGAGCTCCTCCGCGCCGAGCCCGTTCTGCACCGTCATCACCGTGGCCCCCGCCAGCCGGCCCTCGAGCGCCTCGGCGAGCGGCTCGACGTCCGTGCCCTTGCAGGCGACGATCGCGAGGTCGGCGTCCGGCAGCGCCGCGGGATCCGCCGTCGCGGCGACGGAGACGGTGAAGTCGGCGCGGCCGGAGATCCGCAGCCCCCGCTCCTCGAGCGCCCGCGCGTGCTCGCCGCGCCGCGTCAGAACGGTGACGTCGGCCACCCTGGCGAGGTGTCCGGCGAACAGGCTGCCGATCGCGCCCGCGCCCGCGACGCACACGCGTGTCACGCGGCGGGCTCCGGCGTGCCCGGCGGCGCGGGAGGCCGGCGGCGGGGCAACGACAGCTCGCGCCCGCCGCTGAGTCCGCTCGGCCGGAGGACGAGGACGACCGCCATCAGAACGCCGACCACGATCAAGGCGGTTCCCGCTCGGCAGGTCGAGATGCCAGCCGAAGACGCCTATGCCGTTCTCCGCCGCGGCGAGGAACGAGTCGAGCCCGCTGACGAAGAGCGCGCCGACAACGGCGCCGAGGAGGCTGCCGGAACCGCCGACGACGAGCATCGCGAGCGTGATGAAGGTCAGGTCGAGCGAGAGCGAGTCGATGTTGAGCGGCAGCAGGTGGACGTAGAGGCCGCCGGCGAAGCCGGCGAGAGCGCCCGAGAGCGCGAAGGCGACGAGCCGCTGCCGGTAGACGGAGATCCCGGCCGCCGACGCTGCCGCGGGATCCTCGCGCGTCGCCCGCAGCATCCGCCCGAAGCGGCTGCGCTGGTAGACGAAGGCGAGAGCGACGCAGACGAGCGCGCCGATCGCCGCCTGCCAGATTCCCGTCGTCTGCGGCACCGACGAGAACGCATTCAGCCCGGGCCCGATCTTCTCGTAGTAGCGGAGCATGTTGTTCGTGATCTCGAGCACGCCGAAGGTGGCGATGCCGGCCGCGAGGCCGGAGAGGCGCATCAGCGGCAGCCCGACGACGAAGGCGAACACGAGTCCGGCGAGCGCGGCCAGCAGGAGCGAGGGCACGTTGCCGACGTGCGCGGTGTGCAGGAAGTGCGCGAGGTTCGGCATGATCGCCGACTTCTCGCTGGCAGGCACCGAGAGGACACCCGCTGTCCAGACGCCGAGCGCGACGAAGCTGACGTGTCCGAAGGAGAGGACGCCGGAGTTGCCGATGAAGACGTAGAGCGCGACGACGATCGAGGTCTTGACGAGCGTGTCGAGGAAGTACGTCTGCAGGGACGTCGACACGGCGAGGCCGAGCAACGCCGCAGCGAGGACGAGGGCGGCCGGCGCCAGCAACTCGGGCACGTGGCGCACTCTCATACGCGCTCCACTGCACCGCCGCCGCGCGTGAACAGCCCACCGGGACGCACGAGGAGGACTCCGATCACGGCCGCGAACAGGAACGTCGGCAGGTACTGACTCTGGTTGGTCGGCAGGGCGCCGCCGAGGAGGCCGCTCGCGAAGCCGATCGCAAAGCCGCCGAGCGTCGCGGGGACGGGACGGTTGAGGCCACCGAGCACGACCCCGGCGAGCACGACGATCGTGTTGTCGAGGGCGAAGTTGGGGGTGACGAGCGGGCTCTGCACCGTCAGCATCACCGAGACGACCGCGGCGAGCAGCCCGGAGACGAGAACTGCGCCGCCGATGACGCGGTTCGCCCGCACGCCGAGCAGCCGGGCGGTGTCGAAGTCCATCGCGGCCGCGCGCATCTGCAGTCCGACCGACGTCCGCGTCAGCAAGAGCTGCAGCAGGAGCAGGCAGCCGGCCGCGACGACGATCGAGACGACCGCGATCTTGCGGATGTCGACACCGGAGATGTCCCACGGCCGGTTCAGAGGCGCGAGCGAGCTGGCGATCTTCCCGAGCGGCCCGAACGCAAGGAGGGCGATGCTCTGCAGGAGAAAGGCGACCGCGAACGTCGCGACGAGCATCACGGCGGGCGACTGGGTCCGCAGTGGCCGGAAGACCAGCCGGTCCATCGCAACCGAGAGCGCCAGCACGATCGCGAAGCAGAGGAGGATTCCGGCCCAGCTCGGCCAGTCCCACTGGGAGGCGAAGGCGAGCGCGTAGGCGCCGGCCATGATCAGCTGGCCGTAGGCGAAGTTGACGAGGCGGAGGACGCCGAAGACGAGCCCGATCCCGACCGCCATCAGCGCGTAGACGCCGCCGAGCGCGAGCGCGTCCGCGAGCGTCTGCCACGAGATGTTGACGATCGCGAGCATCATGCGAGATACGCGGCGACGAGCCGGTCGGTGTCGCCCGCGTCGTCGGGCCCGAGGGTGAGGCGCAGCTCGCCGTTGGCGAGCACGTGCGAGCGGTCGGCGAGCTCGACTGTCCGCTGCGCACGCTGCTCGACGAGCAGGACGGCGAGACCGCGCTCGCGGATCGCGGCGAGCGCGTCGAAGACGACGTCGACGATCCGGGGCGCGAGCCCGAGCGACGGCTCGTCGAGCAGGAGCACGTCCGGCTCGGCGACGAGAGCGCGAGCGATCGCGAGCTGCTGCTGCTGGCCGCCGGAGAGCGCACCCGCGGGACGGCGGCGGAAGTCCCGGATCACCTGGAAGAGGTCGTAGGCGCCCTCGATCGCGGCCGCCGCGTCGCCGCCGGGCCGCCGCCCCGCGAGCCCGAGCCGGAGGTTCTCCTCCACGGTCAGCTCGCCGAAGATCCGCCGCCCCTCGGGCACTAGCGCGATCCCGCTCCGCGCGACCTCCTCGGAGCGCCGCCCGACGAGCGAGACGTCGTCGAGGCGCACGTCGCCTCCGGCGACGGGAGCAGCGCCCATGATCGCGTGCAGCGTCGAGGACTTCCCGGCGCCGTTCGGGCCGATCAGCCCCACGATCTCGCCCGGCCGCACCTCGAGCGAAAGGCCGCGCACGGCCGCCACGGCGCCGTATCGAACCTCGAGCCCGTCGAGCACGAGCACGCTCATAGGCCGTCCTCCGGAGACTCCCGTACGGCGCTCTCGCCCAGGTAGGCCGCGGCGACGTCGAGGTTGGCGCGAATCTCGTCCGGCGTCCCCTCGGCGAGCGTCTCGCCCCGGTCGAGGACCTGGATGCGGTCGCAGACGTCCATGATCAGCGCCATGTTGTGGTCGATGAGCAGGACGCCTGCGCCGTGCTCGTCACGAACCGAGCGCACCGCCGCGGCGAAGCTCGGGACCTCCGCCTCGGGTAGGCCGGCGGCGGGCTCGTCGAGGAGGACGAAGCTCGGCCTGCCGGCGAGCGCGCGGGCGACCCCCAGGCGTCGCTCGTTGCCGTGCGCGAGACCCGCCGCGGGTGCGTCCGCGTAGGCGGCGAGACCGAGCAGCTCGAGCAGCGCGGCTGCGCGCCGAGCCGCCTCGCGCGGGGAGGCGCCGATGCCGATTGCGGACACCTCGACGTTCTCGCGCACCGAGAGCGAGCGAAACGCGTGGCTGTGCTGGAACGTCCGTGCGAGCCCGTGCCGGCCGCGCCTGTGCGCCGGCCAGCGGGTCACGTCCCGGTCCCCGAGCAGCACCTGGCCGCTGCTCGGACGGTCGAAGCCGCTGAGCACGTTGACGAGCGTCGACTTGCCCGCCCCGTTCGGGCCGATGAGGCCGACGACCTCGCCGGAATGCAGCTCGAGCGAGACGCCGCTGAGCGCCTGAACGCCCTGGAACGAACGGGACACGGAGGAGGCCCGGAGCGATCCTCCGGGCCTCCTCTCCGCATCACGCATCGCGACTGCCGTCACGGCTCCTAGATATTGGGAACGACCTTGGCTCGAACCGTCCCGACCTCGCGCGGCTTGTTGTTCTGGATCTCGATCACGCGGTACTTCCGCCCGAAGACCGTGTGCAGCTTCTTCGAGAAGCTGACCCACCCGGACAGGGTCGGAACGTTGTGGAACTTCTGCATCACCGCCGCGAGCGTGGCGCCGTTGGTCGAGCCGTGCGCCCGCCGGATCGCCGTCGCGACGCCGTCGATCGCGGCCGGGCCGGCGATGAACCCGCCCGTCGCCGCGTGCACCTGCTTCGCGAGCTTGTTGACCGCCTGGCTCGGATCCTGGCCGAACGCGTTCGCGAACGTGACGAACCAGTAGTTCGTCACGGGCGGGTTCTTCGGCAGCCAGTACGTGCCGTCACCGGCCCACGAGTTGAGGATCGGCGTGTCGTTGCCGAGCGAGCGCAGCCCCGAGACGAGCGTCGAGAGGGCGCCGAAGGCACCTGCCGTCGACGTGACGATCACGTCGGCGCTCTTGCCGTTCAGGCGGCTGACGACGTTCTGGACGTTGTTGCCGCCGAGCGACTGGTACGTCTCGGAGTCCACGATCTTGCCGCCGAGCTGCTTCCAGCGGGCCTGGAAGGCGGCCGTCACGTCCTTGAAGTAGACGATCACGGTGTCGGTCGCGATCGCGGCCGTCCGCCAGCCCTTGCTCCAGGCGAACTGCGCCATCGCCGACCCCTCGTCCTGGGCCACGTTGCCGAAGCTGAAGGCGAGCTTGCCCTTCGCTCCGAAGCGCTTCGGGCCCATCTGGTCGGTGCCGATGCACGGCGCGATCGTGAGCAGGCCGCGGTTGAGCGCCTCCTGCACGACCGGCGCGGCGAGGTCGACGTCGCACGTCGTGAAGATGACGTTCGCGCCCTGCCCGATCAGCTTGTCGGCGCAGGCCTTGGCGACCGCCGGCTTGTTGTTCTGCGTGTCGCACGTCTTGATCTCGAGCGGGCGGCCCATGACACCGCCGTGCACGTTGATCTGTTTCACGCGGATCTGCGCCGCCGCGAGCGCGGGGCCGTCGAAGGGTGCCATCGCTCCCTTCGCATCGAACGCCCAGCCGATCACGATCGGCTTCGCCGCCTGGACCGCCGCCGCTGCGGTCGCGGCGAGGACGAGCGCCGCAGCGGCAGCAATGACGAGCGCGATCCGCGCCCGTGTGCTTCCCGTCATGTTTCTCCTCTCTGGGCCGCAGGTGCCGCGACCCTCCGTTCATGCCAACAGCCGACGAAGCCCATCCGGCCCCGTCGCACGAGCTCACCTGGTTCGACGTCCCAGAGCGAGTCTGGATAGGCGCTCCCGAAGACGCCGTTGTCCGAGAAGACCTCGAGGTCGTAGAAGCCGTCCCAGCCCGCGCGCTCGAGCGCACCGAGGATCGCGGGCAGGTCGGCGGCGCCGTCACCGGGGAGGGCGCGGTCGGCCCAGCCGCGGGTCGGCTCTCGCCAGTCGTTCACGTGGACGCCGGCGATCAGGTCGCGCGTGACGGCCGATCTCCTCCGACAGCTCCGGCGTGTTCCAGAGGTGCCAGACGTCGAACTGGACACCGATCGAGTCGCTGCCGACCTCCTCGATCAGCTCGGCCGCGTCCGTCAGCGTGTTCACGAGCGACCAGTCCTCGATTCCCTCGCGCTGGAACGGCTCGAGCGCAAGCCGGACGCCCGCGCCTTCCGCCTCCACCGCCACCGTGCGGAGCCCGTCCACGACGACCGCCCGCGCCTGGTCGGGGTCGCGGTCGCCGGCGGGCCCCGTGAGGCACACGACCGCGGTGGGCGAGAAGGCTGCGAGACGGTGCAGCGACGCGCACAGCGCGTCGATCCGCGCCTGCGGGTCGTCCGGTCCCGGAAGCAGCGGTAGCGGCAGGATCGAGGGCACCGCCGGCACCGCGGACGCCGACCCGAGCCCGCTCGCCGCAAGCTGCTCGAGCGCGGCGGCGTCCGGGCCGTCGCCGAGCTTCTGCTCCCAGACCCCGATCCCGTCGACTCCCGCGGCCGCGTAGGCACGCACGTCGTCGGCGAAGCTGGCAGCGAACGTGCTCACCTGAGAGACCGAGAAGAGTGGGAGGCTCTGGGTTCCGCTCGACACGCGAGGTGAGATCGTGTCACGCGTTTGACATCTGATCAAGTGTGGTTCACGCTCGATCTTCGTGGAGCCGACGCTGCGACCGGGTGGCGCCGCCGTCCGCCACCGGACGATGGCCGAAGCGGCACTCGAGCGCCTGCGAGAGGCGATCATCCTCGGCGAGCTGACGCCGGGAACGCCGCTCCGGCTGGAGGATCTCGCACGCTCGCTCGGGATGAGCATCTCGCCGATCCGGGAGGCGGTCCGGCAGCTCGAGGCGCTCGGGCTCGCGGAGCACGTCCCGCACCACGGCGCGAAGGTGATGGGGCTCGAGGTGGAGGAGCTGCGAGAGCTGTTCTCGATCCGCCTGGCGCTCGAGACGATGGCCGTGCGGCGCGCCGCGGGGCTGTTCGAGGCTGCAGACGAGGCACGCGGCCGGGAGGAGCTGGCCGCGTTCGACGCCGCACGACGCGGCGGCGACATGCGGGCGGCCGTCCGCTCGCACACGTCGTTCCACTTCACCCTCTACGAGGCGGCGCGCTCCGCCTGGCTGCTACGCCTGATCCGGCCGTCGTGGGACAGCTGCGAGCGCTACCGCCCGGTTCTGCTCGGGGCAACCGGCGCGTTGCAGGATCGACACGCCGAGCTCGACGTCGAGCTCCTGGAGGCGTGCGTCGCGCGCGACCCCGAGCGTGCGGCGGCAGCTCTGCACGCCCATCTCGAGCTCGCGACCGACATCTACACGGTCGAGCTCGCGGGGCGCAGCGATCTTCGCATTCTGAGAGCGTGGGGGAACCCCTGGTTCCCCCACGTGCCCCCTCCTCTGCGTCGGCGACGAGGTTGATCGTTGGTGGGCGCTCCGGGGAGAGCGCGGTCTCCCCTGCGCGCGCGACCGTCTGCGTCTCCCAGAAGGACGCGGGGCGAAGGAAGGCGCTGCGTCGCCGGTGGCGCCCTACGGGCGTCTCCGCCGACGTGGGTCCGCCTGCGGCCAACGTCGCTGACGCATCTGGTTGGCCTCCGGCTGTTGGGTCTGTGGCGGGCGACGGTCTACCCCTCAGGGAATCGCGGGCCTTCCGTCGCGCGGAGTCCCCCGTGCGAACGAGGCGCCTATCGCCCCGCCAGAGCGCGCGCTCGGGCCAGCGCCCGTTGCGGAAGCGGCGGCCTGAGCAGCTCCTCCGCGACAAGCGTCCCCGACCCGGCGCCGAGCCCGGGACCCGGGCCAGGTGCTCGCGCCGATCTGCCAGAGACGCTCCACCGGCGTCGCGTGGCCCGGGCTACCCGGAAACGGCCGCCACAGGAAGTTCTGGTCGAGCGAGAGGGCTCCCCCGTACGGATCGCCATGGCGAAGGTTGACGTTCGCCCGTTCGAGATCGTGCGGTCCAAGCGCAACGCGTTGCAGGATCGACGACTCGAGGTTCGGGACGTGCTGGGCGAGCCGCGCCTGGATGCGGTCCGCGTAGCGCTCGCGCAGCTCGTCCGTCCACTCGCCCGAGCCGGTGTCGATCGCCCCGGCGGCGTCGCCCTTGACCCGCCACGGCAGCTCCTGGAGCTGGATCCAGAGGATGCCTCGACCCTCGGGCGCACGCGACGGGTCGAGCGTCGAGGGCTGCCCGCAGACGATCGTCGCCTCGGCGGGAAGCAGACCGCGGTCCGCCTCGTTCACGGCGCGCGAGACGCCGTCGAGGCCGGGTGTCACGTGCACGATCGCCGTCCGCCCGAGGCGCTCGTCCCCCGCCCAGCGGACCGGCTCCGACAGCGCGTAGTGGATCTGCATCTCGGCCCGCCCGTAACGGAAGCTCATCGCCCCGTCGCGCGCCATGGACGGAACGTCGGTCTCGGCGAGCAGCCGCTCGTACAGCTGGGTCGGAGTCACGCTCGCCACCACGGCCCGCTCGGCCGTGACGGTCTCGTCGCCCACCAGACGAACGCCGACGGCGCGGCCCGAACGGACGAGCACCGCTTCGACGTCGCTGCCGGTCTCGCAGACGCCTCCGTGGTCGCGAATCAGCCGCACGAGCGCGTCCGCGAGCTTCGCGCCGCCGCCGCGCGGCACGGGCATCCCACCCTCCTGGACGGCCACGGCGATCACCTGCGTCATGAAGCCGGACGCAGCCTGGTCGGGCCCGAGCCCGGTGTGCAGCACCCACGGCGCGAGCAGCGCATGCGCGCGCTCCGCGGCGAACGTCGTCTCCAGCCAGTCCCGGCTCGTCTGCAGCACCTCGCCGAGGAAGGCGAGCGACCCGGCGCGCCCGAAGCGGCGAAGCGCCTTTCCGGCGAGGGCGAGGCCCGCCGCCGACCAGAGCTCGGTGCCGAGCACGCCGAAGGCGAGGTCGGCGTTCGGGAAGAACCGCTCGAGCACGCGCGGCCACTCCGGCCCGAGCTCCACGGTGTTCTCCTCGGCCGTCCGGAGGAGGAAGGTCGCGCCGCCGTCGGGGAGCGCGGTGGCGGTCGGCAGCTCGGTGTTCAGGTACTCGAGGCCGCGCGCCGCGAGCTCGTCCCCGAGCCGGGCGTGTGCGGCGCCGCCGACCCAGAGCGGGTGCCAGGCGCTGAAGACGTCGTGCAGGAACCCGGGCTCGGTCAGCTCCTCGGTCTTGATCGCACCGCCGAGCCAGTCGTTCCGCTCGAGCACGCACACCCGCCACCCCGCGCGCGCGAGCAGGGCGCCGCAGGCAAGCGAGTTGACGCCGCCGCCGACAAGGACTGCGTCGAAGTCGGCCACCGCCGAGAACTACCCGCCGATCCGATACGTGCAGCTCGGCGAGCCGGTCCAGATGAGGTCGTCGCTCATACGGTCACGATCCCGTCCGGGAACGGCGAGAGCTTCTCGGCCCCGTCCTTGCCGATCAGGAAGTTGTCCTCGACGCGCAACCCGCCGCCGCCCTCCCAGTAGACGCCCGGCTCGATCGCCAGCACCATGCCCTCCTCGAAGACGCCGCCGCCCGCCTGGTGCGGATACGGCGGCTCGTGCGCCCGTGCGCCGACGCCGTGGCAGATCGGGTGCGACGGCTGGCCCGGATACCCGATCTCGGCGAGCCCGTCGCGGACGAGCCGATCGAGCTCCGCCATCGAGGCGCCGGGCCGAACGAACTCCACCGCCCGTCGGTAGACGCCCATGAGCCCGCGTTCGAGCTCTTCATAGTCCTTTCGCAGCTGCGAAAGGACCAGGTTCTTGGTGTGGTCGGCCCAGTAGCCGTCCGCGCACACCCAGATCTCGAAGAGAACGGGCTCGCCCTCGACCACGGGCAGCTCACCGGTCGCGGTGAAGGTCTTGATCCCCTTCCCGGCCCAGACGAGCGAGAACGGCAGCGCGAGCTCGACCTTGCCGCGCCAGCCGGTACCGGCCCCGTGGACGTAGCCCTGCCACAGCGCGGCCGCCTCCGACTCCTTCATGAAGGGGCGCAGGTGTTCCCGGACGTGATCCATCGCGGCGGCGGCGATCTCGTTCGCGATCCGCAGGCGCTCGACCTCCTGCGCCGTCTTGATCGCGCGCGCCGGCACCAGCACCGAGGCCACGTCGGCCGCGCCGGGGAAGGCGTCGAACCACGCCTTCGTGAACGTCGTCGGCTCGCCGGCCATCCGGTCGGACGCCTGTGTCCCGAGCGAGAGCTCGACGCCGACACGCCCGTAGCCGTTTGCCGCCTCGACGACGGCGTCGAGCGTGCGCGAGAGCGGCGGCCGGGGGTCGTCGGGCGCGTAGCCGCGGATCAGGCGCACCTCGCCGGTCCACGCCATCCGCTCCGCATCCTCGGCGGACGCCTCGAGGCAGATCAGCACCGGCTCGCCGTCGCGCGGGAAGACACACGCCTCGTAGCCCTTCATGCCCCAGAAGTTCGTCAGGTAGAGGACGTTGTCGGGCGCGCGGACGACGAGCGCGTCGAGCCCGGCCTCCTCCATGAGCGCTCGCACGCGGGCGAGCTTCGCGTCGTCGCGGGGCCAGGGCATCTCAGACGTAGTGCTCTTCGGAGTGCCGCCGCTCGCGATCGTGGTCGACCATCATCCTCACGAGCTCCGGGAAGCGCACGCTCGGCTCCCAGCCGAGCTTCTCCTTCGCCTTCGAGTAGTCGCCGATCAGCACGTCGACCTCGGCGGGACGGAAGTAGCGCGGGTCGATCTTCACGTGCTGCTGCCAGTCGAGGCCGGCATAGCCGAAGGCCTCTTCGAGGAACTCGCGCACCGAGTGGGTCTCGCCGGTCGCCAGCACGTAGTCGTCGGGCTCCTCGGCCTGCAGCATCCGCCAGGCCCCGTCCATGTAGTCGCGCGCGAAGCCCCAGTCGCGCTTCGCCTCGAGGTTGCCGAGCAGCAGCTCATCCTGCTCGCCGCGCAGGATCGCTCCGACCGCCCGCGTGATCTTGCGGGTGACGAAGGTCGGGCCGCGGCGCGGCGACTCGTGGTTGAAGAGGATCCCGTTGACCGCGTACATGCCGTACGCCTCGCGGTAGTTGCGCGTGATCCAGTACCCGAACGCCTTCGCGGCGCCGTACGGGCTGCGCGGGTGGAACGGCGTCTCCTCGGTCTGCGGCGTCTCGCGCACCTGGCCGAACATCTCGCTCGAGCCCGCCTGGTAGAAGCGGCAGCGAACGCCCTCCTCGCGGATCGCGTCGAGGAGCCGAAGCGTGCCGAGCGCGGCGATGTCGGCCGTGTACTCGGGAATGTCGAAGCTGACCCGCACGTGGCTCTGGGCGCCGAGGTTGTAGACCTCGTCCGGGCGGATCGTGCGCATCAGCTGGTTCATCACCGAGCCGTCTGCGAGGTCGCCGAAGACGAGCTCGACCTCCTTGAAGACGTGGTCGATCCGCGCGGTGTTGAACGAGCTCGAGCGGCGGATCATCCCGTAGACCTCGTAGTCGCGCTCGAGCAGGATCTCGACGAGGTACGAGCCGTCCTGGCCCGTGATGCCGGTGATGAACGCCTTGCGCTTCGCGGCCATCGGCTTCCCCTTCTACCAGCGGACGCGCGGCGATGCGGGCTCGCCGTGCGCCTCCTGCCAGGAGACGAACGGATTGCGCAGGACGCCGAACCGCTCGATCTCCGCCTCGATCACGTCGCCCGGCTCGAGGTACAGCGAGGCCGGATCCTCGCTGAAGCCGGCCACGCCCGAGACCGTGCCGGGCGAGAGCGCCGAGTAGTGGGCCGGCACCTCGCAGTCGCAGGAGACGAGCTTCAACGCCGTCCCCGCAGCCAGTCGAGGACGTCGCCGGCGTTCGCATCCGGCGGGAACACGGGATAGAACACCTTCACGATCCGTGCATTCTCCGCCACGAGCGTGATGCGCCTGTAAAGAGTCAGGTCGGCGATCTCGAAGGTCGGCAGGCCGAGCGCGACGCCGAGACGCCGCTCGGGGTCTGCGATCACGGGAAACGGCATGCGGTTCCGCTCGGCGAACTCGTGCTGGTCGTCGAGGCTCTGGGCGGAGAGCCCGGCGACGCGGACGCCGACGGCTGTCAGCTCGCCGTGCAGGTCGCGAAAGGCGCACGACTGCGGCGTGCACCCGCGGGCGCCCGGCGTCTCGTCCCAACCGGGCAGCAGCGGCCGGCCGGGCCTGCCGGCTCGCGGGTAAAGGTAGAGCACGTCGACGTCGTGCACGTTCACCGGTCCGGACGACGAATCGAGGACGAGGTCGGGCAGCTCGAGCCCCGGCAGGTGGTCGGCGGCGCCGTCGTCCTCCGGCGCCGGCAGGTTCGGCGGCAGCGGGTAGAGCGCCCCGCTCACCGATCCGACCCGCAGGCCCGGAGACCACGCGGCTCCCTCACGCGACGCCGCAGACCTTCATGGCAAC
Organism: uncultured Thermoleophilia bacterium; assembly: GCA_963762675.1. Lineage (GTDB taxonomy): Bacteria > Actinomycetota > Thermoleophilia > Gaiellales > Gaiellaceae > Palsa-739. The sequence goes on from CAVXLS010000009.1 coordinate 141,426, forward strand.
CCGCGCGTAGGTCTCGGCCGTCTTGACGAGGCCGTCGATCTCGAGGTTCTCGCCCAGCTCGACGTCCATGAGGCCGGTCGAGGTTCCGTAGTTCACGGTCGGGACCCCGTACCGCGTGAGCGCGGACGCGTCGCTGAACCAGCGCGTCACGTCCCGCTCCGGCGGAGCTCCGAAGACCTCGGCGTGGGCGTCGTCGATCGCACGCACCAGCTCGTGACCGTCTTCGATCTCGGCGCCGGGCGCCGTCACGTACACCTCGGCCTCGATGCCGTACCCGGGGAAGCGCCCGGCGAGCCCGCGCACCATGTCCAGCACCTCGCGCCGCGCGACCGCCATGGGCTTCGTCGGCGGAACGCGCACGTCGAGGAAGACGTCGGTGTGGTGCGGCGTCCGCGAGACACGCCAGCCGAACCCGCCCTCGATCGCGCCGACCGAGACGATCGCCCTCGCTCCGCGATACGCGTTCGCCGGGTCTCCTTCCCAGGCCGGGATCCACTCCTGCACGGCCGCCAGTACCTCCTGCATGCGCAGGATGGAGTTCTCGCTGCGACGGCCCTCGCTGAAGGCGGTGTGGACGAAGTTCCCGTGGGCGCGGATGCGCAGCCAGAGAGCACCGAAGTGACCGAGCACCACCTTGCCCTCCGTCGGCTCGCCGAGCAGGCACATGTCGGCGACGCCGCCGTGCGAGACGAGGTAGCGCGTCCCGGCTGCGTAGCCGCGGTACTGCGCCCCGCGAGCGTCGCCGTGCTGCGTCTTCTCGATCTCGCCGCAGACCGCTGCGACGAGCAGGTCGCCGCGCAGGTGCACGCCCGTGTCGCGCAGCGCGTGCACCGCCTCGACGTAGCACGCGAGCGCGCCCTTCATGTTGGAGATCCCCAGTCCGTAGAGGCGGCCGTCCCGCTCGAACGCCTCGGGCTGGAACCCTGGGACGTCGCGCAGCCACGGCTCCCGTCCGGAGTACGAGGTGTCCATGTGCCCGTTGAACATGAGCGACCGCCCGCCGCCGGCGCCCTCGAGGATCCCGAGCACGTTCGGGCGCCCGTCCTCCACCTGTTGCCACTGCACCCGCAGGCCGAGCTCCTCGTAGAGCTCGACCATCAGCTCGCCCATCGCCTGCTCGTCGCCGGTGAAGCTGTGCACGCCGATCATGCGGCTCGCCGTCTCGACGAGCCGGGTCGGGTCGATCCGGAGCTCCGTCACGCGTCCGGCCCCCCCATCCCGGGGAGCCCGTCGCCCGGAGGCGGCGCCGGCGACACGGGGAGCCCCGCCTCGCGCCAGGCCTCGAACCCGCCCTCGAGGTCTCCCGCCCGCTCGAAGCCGAGGTCGACGAGAGAGGCCGCCGCGAGGCTGGACGAGTAGCCGTGCTCGCAGACGAGCACGAGCCGCAGGGAGCGGTCGGCGACGTGCGGGTTGGGCCAGGGCGAGTCGGGGTCGCAGCGCCACTCGAGCACCGATCTCGGCACGTGCACGGACCGGGGGATGATCCCGTCTCGCTCCCGCGCGTCGCGCGGACGGAGGTCGACGAGCAGCACGTCCGCGTCAGCCGCCTCCGCCGGCGTGTAGCGGGCGATCCGCGAGCGCGCGCGGGCGAGCACCTGCTCGATCACGGGCGAATGTGTCGCAGATGCGTCTGGCTCGGGGTCATGCCCGCATCGACCGGGAGGACGCTACCGACCACTGCCACCGACCGTCCTTCGACACTCGAGCTCCTCTCCATGAACGAATCCGCTAGGAGCGGAAGTGCGGCAGCACTTCCGCGCCGAAGAGGCGGACCTGCTCGTGGCGGTCCGCGCCCCACAGCTCGAGCATGACGTGCGTGCAGCCGGCGTCGCGGTACTCCTCGATCGCGGCGATGCAGTCGCCGGGCGTACCGGCGATCGGGCGGCACTTGTCGAGGAGCTCGTCCGAGACCTGCGCCTTCGCGGCGAGCCGCCCGCCGCGCTCCATCGCCTCCGCGACCGGCCGAATCTCGTCCTGGGAGATCCCGGCCAGCTCGAGCAGAGTGTCCGCCGAGCCCTGGATGTTCTGCACCTTGTTCGCGAGATACATGCCCGCGATCTCGCGCGCGCCGTCACGGCCGGCGTCGCGGTCGGTCGGATGGATCGACGCGACAACGGTGCAGCCGATGTCGACGTCGGCCGCCCCCCTGGTTTCCCGCCCGGGCGTCGGCGGCTTCGCCGCCGACGCTCCCAGCCGCACGTTCTCGCGCGTGTAGCGGACGAACGCGGGGGTCGTGATCGACGGGGTCAGGCAGCCGTCGCCGATCTCGCCCGCGAGCGCCTGCATCTTCGGCGCGGTCGCGGCGACGTAGACGGGCGGCACCTCGCGCGGCGAGTGCGCCTCCGGAGCGAGCGCCGGCACCGACGCGCTCCAGGTCTCGCCCTCGTACTCGAACGCGTCACCGCCCAGTACGCCGCGCACGATCGCGACCGCGTCACGCATCGGCCCCAGCGTCTTCGACGTCTGCATCCGCGCGTTGCGGAGGAAGATCTTCGAGGTGCCGAAACCGAGGAGGAACCGCCCCGGTCCGGCCGCCTCCTGCACGACACGGGCGTCCATCGCCACCTGCACGGGATGCCGCGTGAACGGGGAGATGATCCCCCAGCCGATCGTGAGCCGCTCCGTCTCCCGCGCCATCAGCGCCGAGACCACCGTCGACGAGCGCGCCTCCATCCCGTGCTTGCGCCACCACGGGTAGGCCTCGGCCAGCCAGATCGTGTCCATGCCCGCCGCGTCCATGACGCGCGCCGACGCGAGCATCTCGTCGAGCGGCTCCATCGTCAACTGCATGACGCCGATGCGGAACCGGGGCGCCATCGTCAGTCGGAGCTGCTTCCGAGCGCCTCCTGCACCTGCGCCTCGAGGGCGGAGAGCACGTGCTCGACCTGCTGGTTCACGATCGGCTGCAGCACGCGCTGGCCCATCGAGCCGACCGGCCCGGCGATGCGGACGTCCGCCTCCCAGTTCATCGTCGTGCCTCCGTCCGGCGCGTCGGCGAGACGGAACGAGGTCTGCATGCTCATCATCGCGCCGACTCCGGTGCCCTTCGCAGAGAGCCGGGCGAACTCGGCCTCGCGCTCCTCGACCTTCTCCATGTCGACCTTCATCTTCAGGCCGCCCAGCCCCAGCGGGATCTTCACGTTCGCCGTCCACCGGCGCTCGTCGTGGATGTCGAAGCTCTCGACGCCGGGCATCGTCTTCGCCATCGACGCGGGGTCGTTGAGAACGCTCCAGACGACGTCGCGCGGCCCCGCGAACACCCGCTCTCCGGAGACGTTCACGCGCTCACCACCTCCACGAGCGCCCTGCTGCGCTCGGGCTCGCGGAGCATCTCCCAGACGCGCCGGTAGGGGTTGCAGGAGTCCCAGACGATCGCGTCGCCGTGCCCGCGCAGCGCGTCCTGCACCGCCGCGCAGACGGCGTGGATGCCGGCGCCGCCGCCCTCGCCCATGCCCTTGGTGCCGAGCGGGGTGAACGGCGACGGACTCTCGATCGCGCCGGTCGCGAGCGGCGGCATGTCGAGCGCGTGCGGCACGTGGTAGTCGTAGAAGTTGGGAGTGAGCAGGTTGCCCTCCTCGTCGTATTCGTAGATCTCGTGCATCGCGGCGCCGATCGCCTGTGCGGTCGCGCCCATCACCTGGCCCTCCACGATCTGCGGGTTGATCCGCTTGCCGCAGTCGTCGACGGCGGCGTAGTCGACGATCTCGTAGACGCCCGTCTCCGGGTCGACCTCGATCACGGCCGCGTGGATCTGGGCCGCGTAGGTGAGCGTGAGATTGCCGAACTTCCGCTCGACGTCCGGCACCTCGAACGGCGGCCGGTAGACGTAGCGGCAGTTGAGCGTCACATCGAGATCGTCCGGGAGCCCTGCGTTGTTCGCGTTGATGATCGCGCCGCAGGCCATGAACGGGAGCGCCGCCTCGGGGTTGTCCTTGATCCGGACGCTGCCCTCCGCAAGCTCGAGCGCCTCCTCCGGCACCCCGCCGAGGATCACCGACCCGAGCTTGCGGATCTCCGCCGCCAGCATGTCGGTCGCGCCCTTGACGGCTCCCAGGCCGGTGACCGCGAACTGGCTCGCGTACGTGCCCGAGAAGCCGGCGTGCGAGTTCCAGTAGCTGTCGTGGCCGGCCCGGACGTGGACGTCGTCGACGGAGCAGCCGAGGATGTCGGCGACGACCTGCGCGGCGGTCGTCTCGTGCCCCTGCCCCTGCGGTGTCGTTCCGAGCGTGACGACGATCTCGCCGAAGATGTCGAGCTTGACCGTAGCGACCTCGTTGTTGCCGGAGAACTGCAGCTCCGGGTTGATCATGCGCGACTGGCCGAAGTTGTTCGTGCCCGAGTCGAGCGTCGAGCCGATGCCGAAGCCGAGCAGCCGTCCGCGAGCGGCCGCCTCGGCGCGCCGCTCCTCGATCCGGTCGTAGCCGATCAGGCCGAGCGCGACGTCGAGCATCGCGGCGTAGTCGCCGGAGTCGTAGACGCAGCCGTTCGGCGTCTCGTACGGCATCTCGTCGGCCCGAACGTAGTTCCGCTTGCGCACCTCGACCGGATCGAGCCCGAGCTCGTGCGCGACGATGTCGATCACCCGCTCGGTGAACCAGAGGTGCTGCATGCGCGAGTAGCCCCGGTTCGGGGAGACGGGCGCCTTGTTCGTCGCCACCTGCGTGAACTCGAGCCGGATGTTGCGCCAGCGGTACATGCCGGGCGTCACCTGCGCCCAGATCACGCCGCCGAGCGGCTCGTACCGGAGCCACGCGCCGGCGTCGTCGAGTGCCTTCGTCCGGAACCCGAGCAGCGTCCCGTCGGCCGCCACCGCGACCTCGGTCTCGTGGAACCAGCGCTCGTTCCCGTGCGACATCGAGAGGTGGAAGTCGGTGCGCCACTCCGTCCACTGCACGGGGCGCCTGAGCTTGCGCGAGAGCAAGCAGCAGGCGACGAGCTGCGGGTGCGAGGTGATCTTGTTGCCGAAGCCGCCGCCGATGTCCTGGGTGACGAAGCGCAGCTTGTCGAGGCCGCAGCGCATCGCCGGCCCCATCATGATCGCGGCGAAGCCGGGGAACTGGTTGTTCGTGTGGATCGTCCACTGCCCGGTGCCGCGGTTGTACTCGACGAGCGCGCCGTCGCACTCGAGGGGCGTCGAGTTGAAGCGGTGGAAGTGGAGCTCGTCGATCTTGACGATCTTGTCGGCCTCGGCGAAGGCGGCGTCGACGTCGCCCCACTCGTAGAGGCCGGTCCACATCAGGTTCGAGGCGGCGTCCTCGTGCAGGATCGGCGCGTCGTCGTCCTGGGCTCGCCGCGCGTCGACGAGGGCCGGCAGCGGCTCGTAGTCGACCTCGACGAGCTCCGAGGCATCGCGCGCGAGCTCCCGCGTCTCGGCGACGACCGCGACGACCGGCTCGCCGACGTAGCGCACCTTCCCGACCGCCAGCGCGTAGTCCTTGAGGTGCGCCCCGGGCGGCGTCGAGAGCTGGAAGAAGGGATCGGTGAGGGAGGCAACCTCCTCGCCCGTCAGCGTGCCGTAGACGCCGTCGATCGCCTCCGCCTGCGAGACGTCGACGCGCGTGATGTGCGCGTGCGCGTACGGCGAGCGGACGAAGTGGAGGTAGCCCATCCCGTGCCGCTTGACATCGTCGACGAAGACACCCTCGCCCTCGACGAGCCGCCTGTCCTCCTTGCGGGGGATGCTCTGGCCGGCCCAGCCCTTCTGCGGAGCGTCGACCCGCTCGGGGGCGACCGTGGTGCTGCTCGCACTCATGCGCCGGCCGCCGCCTTGACCGCCTCGAAGATGTTCCAGTAGCCGGTGCAGCGGCAGATGTTCCCCTGCAGCGCCTTGCGGATCTCCGCCTCCGAAGGGCTCGGGTTGGCGCGCAGCAGGGCGGTCGCGCTCATCAGCATCCCCGGCGTGCAATAGCCGCACTGGAGCGCGTGGTGGTCCGAGAACGCCTGCTGGAGCGGCGTCAGCTCGCCGCCCTCGGCCAGCCCCTCGACGGTCTCGATCGTCGCCCCGTCGGTCTGGACGGCGAGCATCATGCAGCTCTTCACGAGGGTGCCGTCGACGATCACCGAGCAGGCGCCGCAGTTGCCCGTGTCGCAGCCGACGTGGCTGCCGGTGAGATCGAGGTCGTCCCGCAGGAAGTGGATCAGGAGCTTCCGCGCCTCGACCTCGCGCTCGTAGGTCGTGCCGTTGATCGTGACCGCGATCGCCTTGGAGGAGGTCGTCTCCGCCATCAGCGTGCTCCCCGCTCGACGGCCTCGGCGGCGGCCCGCACCGCAAGCACCTCGGCCAGATGGCTCCGGTAGTCACTCGACGCGTGCACGTCCGAGGGAGGGTCGAGAGCCGCGGCGCGAACGGCTCGGCGCACGGCTTCCGCATCCCCGGACTCCGGCTCCAGGAGGACGGGAACCGCGTCGACGCAGCCGAGCGCGATCCGCACGGACCCGTTCACGCTCGCCGCCGCGTTGGCGATGCACGTCCCGTCCACGCCGAGCGTGACGGCCGCGAACGCGTCGCCCTTCCCCGCCGGAATCGAGATCCGCGTCAGGAGCTCCCCGAGCCCGACCGCGGTCATGTACACCCCGAGGAAGAACTCCTCCGCCGGCACGATCCGCTCTCCGGACACGCCGACGATCGTCATCTGCGCGCCGACCGCGGCCATCAGCGGCGGCAGGTGGTTCGTCGGATCGTTCGAGCAGAGGTTGCCGCCGATCGTGCCGCGATTGCGCACCTGCACGTCCGCGATCTGGCTGCAGACCTCGCCGAGGATCGGACGCGCCTTCGCCTCGGCGGACGCGACGATCTCGCTGTAGGTCGCCATCGCGCCGATCGTGAGCGTGCCGTCGGCTGCGAGCTCGATCCCCTTCAGCTCCGCGATCCCGTTCAGATCGACGAGTGCGTCCGGCGACGCCGCGCGCGCCTTCATCACGTTGATCAGCGTCTGCCCTCCGGCAAGGGCGCGGGCCCCGTCGTTCGCAGCGAGGAGCTCGAGCGCCTCGACGACCGAGGCAGGCTTCGCGTACTCGACCTCACGCAGGAGCACGTTTCCCTCCCGGCGCCGGCTAAGCCGGCACCTCCGCGCTGCGCCCGCTCCGACGCCGGCCGAGCCGGCACCTCCGCTCCCAGCGGGCTCCGTCGAGCCTACGCCCGCGCCGTGCTCCGTCCAGCCTACGCACGGTGCGATCCTACGTACCCGGCGACCGGCTTTGCAAGCGGGATTTTATTTTTTGCCAGATCGTGCCGGAGTCACCGCCACGCCGGCACCCCCGGGAGAGCAGCCGTGCGCCGCACGGCGCCGACGCGAGACGTCACGTCTCGGCGTGGATGCGCTCGCGAGAGGTCTTCAGCCGGCCTCCGTCCCTCCCAGCCCGGACCGCGAGGACCTCGGCGAGCATCGAAAGCGCCGTCTCGGCGGGACTGTCCGCGCCGAGGTCGAGCCCGCACGGACCCGAGATGCGCTCGAGATCGTCTTCGGAGACGCCCTGCTCGAGCAGCAGGCCGCGCCGTCGCTCCTGGTTGCGGCGCGAGCCGAGTGCACCGATGTAGCACGCCTCCGTGGCGAGCGTGCCGACGAGCATCGGCAGGTCGAACTTGTCGTCGTGCGTGAGCACGACGACGGCGGTGTTGGAGTCGGGCTGCACCGTCGCGACCGCGTCGTCGGGCCAGGCGACGAGCAACTCGTCCGCGCTCGGCACTCGTTCGCGCGTGGCGAAGCGCGCACGTGCGTCAGCGACGATCGTCGTCCACCCGAGCAGCTTCGCGGCGCGGCAGAGCGCCTCGGCGGTGTCGACCGCGCCGTAGACGAAGAGCCGCGGCGGCGGGCCGAAGACGTCGGCGAAGACCGTGCGCCCCTCCTGCTCGATCACGTGGCCGCGACCGCGGCGCAGTGCGGCCGGTGCCAGCGCGGCGAGCTCGGCCGGTCCGTCGCCGGCGGTCGAGCCGTCCTCGCGGACGAGCAGCTTCGCGCCCGTTCCCTCGCCCGCGACGACGGTGAGCACGACTGCGCGCTCGCCCGACTCGACGACCTGGCGTAGCTCCTCGAAGACGCCCGCCATTCAGCCTTTCCCGGCGACGCGGGCTCGCGACGTTGCGAGGGATCTTCCCACGCTAGAGGGGCTCGACGAAGACGTCGATCTCGCCGCCGCAGGGGAGGCCGACGCCGAGCGCCATGTCGTCCGTGATCCCGTAGGTCAGGAGCCGCGACTCGCCGCCCGCGAGCACCTCCTGCGCGGCGAGCACGACGTCGTTCTCGACGCAGCCACCCGAGACGGAGCCGGCGAGCTCGCCGCTCTCGCAGACGACCAGCTTGGAGCCGATCGGACGCGGCGCCGAGCGGCGGGTCGCGACGACGGTGGCCACCGCCACACGCTCGCCGCGAGCACGCCAACGGTCGATGTCCGGCAGCAATTCCTTCATGCGCGAAATCTAGCGCAGCGTCTCGACCCTACGGATCTCCCGTCTGGGAGACGCGCCCATCCGCCGCGCGGAGGGGAGACCGCGCTCTCCCCGGAGCGCACACCTCGTTGGTCTCTCCGGTTAGTTCGTTCGTGGAAGCAGGGACCTGCCGGTCTAGGTCGAAGGCGTCGTCGTCCTGTTGGGCGGCGATGGAGGGGATCGGGATGGCGGCAGCGGCAAGAGGATCGAGGTTGGTGTCGAGGACAGGCCCGAGTTGGGGCGGCTGGTGACGTTCTCGGAAGGCCGAGCGGCGCGCTATCGAGCGGGCCCGGATCGTGCTCGCGGCGAGCGGGGGCAAGCGGGCGGCAGTTGATCGCGAGCGAGCTTGGCTGTTCGGAGCGGACGGTCTGGAAGTGGCGCGCCCGTTTCCAGGTCGACGGGCTGGCACGAATCAACCGGAGCGACCACTAGTTCGCTGTCTCGGAAATAAGTTGACATAGGCTGGGTGGTGGAGTGGCGTCTTCGGTGGCGTCGGCGATGCTCGAGACGCGGATCTCCGACGAGCAGCGGGTGCTGTTGGAGCGTTGGGCCGGCGCTCAGAAGACGCCGCAGAGCGTCGGCGCTGCGCGCGCGGATCGTGCTGCTGGCGGCCGCAGGCGAGTCGAATAGCGAGATCGCGCGCACGCTCGGTGTGTCGCGGCCGACGGTGATCCTGTGGCGCTGCCGCTTCGCCGAGGGCGGGTCACGGGCGTTGACCGAGACGAAGCCCGGCCGCGGGCGCAAGCCGACGATCTCGGCGGCGAAGATCAAGGCGATCGTGCAGGCGACCACCCAGACGACGCCGCCGGGCGCAAACGCACTGGAGCTGCCGCACGATGGCAACGGCGCACGGCGTCAGCCCGGCGACGGTGCAGCGGATCTGGGACGCGCACGGCCTCAAGCCTCACCGCGTGCGCACGTTCAAGCTCTCGAACGATCCGCACTTCAGCGAGAAGCTGACCGACGTCGTCGGCCTCTACCTAAACCCGCCCGAGAAGGCGATCGTGCTCTGCGTCGACGAGAAGAGCCAGATCCAGGCGCTCGACCGCACCCAGGCGAGCCTGCCGATGAAGAAAGGCCGCGCCGGCACGATGACCCACGACTACAAGCGCAACGGCACCACGACGCTGTTCGCCGCGCTCAGCATGCTCGACGGCACCGTCGTCGGCCAGTGCCTGCCGCGCCATCGCCACCAGGAGTTCCTCAAGTTCCTGCGCACCCTCGACCGCGAGGTTCCCGGCGAGCAAGAGCTGCACCTGATCGTCGACAACTACCGCACCCACAAGCACGCCAACGTCGACGCCTGGCTTGCCAAGCACCCGCGCTTCCACCTCCACTTCACTCCGACCTCGAGCTCCTGGCTCAACCTGATCGAGCGCTGGTTCCGCGAGCTGACCGACAAGGCGATCCGCCGCGGCGTCTTCCACAGCGTCCCCGAACTGATCGAGGCAATCGAAGCGTTCCTCGCCGCCCACAACGACGACCCGAAACCGTTCGTCTGGACAGCCTCAGCCGACGCCATCCTCGCCAAAGTCAGCCGCTGTAAAGCCGTTCTTGAGACAGTGCACTAGATGCGGGAAAGCCGACCGGACGACCCGTATCGTCCAAACGAACCGCGCGCACCCATCTGGGCCGAGCAGCCGCCAACGCGACCATCGTGCGGGGCACTAGACGATCGCAGCGAGCGCCGTGCAGGCTGTGGGGCTGAACTGTGTCCCTGGAAGCGAGAGGCAGTCGGCGAGCGCCTCCTGCTCGGGACATGGCTGGACTGTAGCTGCGCTCGGTCGTCATCACGTCCCAGCTGTCGGCAATGGCGAGGAGACTGGCACCCTCCTGATCTGGGCGCCGCGCAAACCGGAGGGATAGCCGGTGCCATCGAACCGCTCGTGATGCTGCTCGATCCAGTTGGCCTGCTCCGTCGCTGACGGCGTCGCGCGCCATCTGCCGCGCCGAGTGCTGCGTGCCTCTTGACCACGTCGTATTCGGCCGGAGTGAGCGCCGCCGGCTTGCGCAGAACGTCATCGGGGACGCAGATCTTGCCAATGTCGTGTACCAGCGCCGAGTCCGAGAGTTCGGCTATCCGGGCCTGGTGTCCACCCGACGGCTTCGGCCAGTCGCTGGACAAAGTGCAGCCACCCGTTCGGAATGGTCTTCGGCGAGCGGATCCTTAGCATCGATCAAGCGCGCGAGAGCGCGGATCGCTGTGAAGGCATGCATGCGTGCCACGCGGTCGGCGCGCTGCGTCATCGGAAACCTCGCGCACAGTGTCCGGCGAGTAGAGCACGACTGTGTCGCGGCCCTGGCTCTTCGCCCAGTAGAGCGCGTCGTCCGTGAGCCGAAACAGCTCTCGGCTGCCGTTGGCGTGAGTCAGGTCACACACCCCGACCGACATCGTCAGGTGAGCCGCCTCGCCGACTGGGGCGGCGCGAAATGCCTCTGCCCAACGTTCAGAGATCGGCAGCGCCTCCTCTGCGCTCGTCTCGGGAAGGAGCAACGCGAACTCATCGCCACCGATGCGTCCAACGACATCGCCGGCCCGCGCGCACCCTTCAAGAAGGCGCGCGGCCTGCATCAGCGCGGAATCTCCCGCCTGGTGGCCGTATGCGTCGTTGATGCTCTTGAAGTAATCGAGATCGAGATCTCGGCAGGGAAAGCGGCCGCTTATAACGCTGCGCTCGACCCACCTCACCCTCGACCCGCTCCAGGAACGCACGATGATTCAGGAGGCCGGTCAGCGGATCGCTGGTTGCCTGCGACACAAGCCGTGAGCTCGCATCAGTGTTCGTAATCGCGAGTCCAACGAGATCGGCGAAAATCGCAAGGCGCTCCTCTAGGTCTGGGCCGGATAGCTGTCCTCGCCTGCGCGCGAAAACGAGTGAGGGAGCCCCAAAGTCTCCCGCCGCATCTCTATCGGGACAGCAAGACTCCCTCCTGCTTCGATCGATGGGTGAGCGTCTCTTGCGAGCGCGCGGGCTGTACGGATCCGACGCCCTCGGGAACGGACGTTCGCGCTGAGCGTCCGGTCCGCGTCCACCATCGCCTATACCCGACGTGCCCTCTAAGCGGAATCAAACTCCCGGGATGACTACCACCTACACGCCAAGAACCAACGACCTCGCCGATACCGTCCACTACGGAAACGAACAACGGCACCAGAGTCAACACCGGCAACCTCCACCGTCCTCCTTGGCAACAAAGTCCGGAGATCACCTCAGGAGGGCGCATCTCGGCTACGGCGACCGCTAACTCACGTAAGGCAGCCTGCTGATCAAGCAGATCACGAAGGCGGGACTCAAGGAGATCGCCGGCACCACGAACTTGTTCCGGTTGGGCCGCACGCCTCGTCACTGCACGTTCCGCCTACTGGGCTCGATCGACCGCCCGCCGGCTGAAACATCCTCCGAGGGGCGAGACACGGAAATATGTGATTCTGAAGCCTTCAGGCGTACCTGAAGCCATCGCCGCCAACATGACTCTCCTTCAAGAACGTT
>CAVXLS010000010.1:0-798579 GCA_963762675.1 uncultured Thermoleophilia bacterium
GGCGTAGCCGCGACCAGCCCTCGTCGTTCTCGAGCCATGCGAGGACGCGGCCGTCCGCGGAGCCGGCCACCTCTTCCACGTCCCGCTCGGGCGTCTCGACCCAAGTCTCGGCGGCCCGACTCCAGAGGTGCTGGAATGCGAGCCCCTGGAACTCCCGCCCCTCGTCGGTGAGGACGTAGAAGCCGGAGCCGTCGCGCGCCCAGGGTCCCGGGAGGATCTTTGTCCCCTCCTCGTGCTGGGTCAGCTCCGTCGCCTCGCTGGACTCGACGTCGATCGCGTAGAGGGAGATGTCCGAGTTGCCGCGGAAGTCGATTCCGACGAGCGTGGAGCCGTCCGGCGAGAACGGGCCGGCGAACGCGTACCTGCCCTCGCCGAAGAGATAGCGCGGGGGCCTGGCCGCTCCCGTCCCAGACGAAGACCTCCGTGTCCTGCGGCCGGCGCGAATTCGCGGCGAACGCGAAAAGCTGCCGCCGCCGGGCGCCCAGGCGACGGGGGAGGTGATCCCGTGCTGCACCTGCTCGCGCTCGGTGAGCTGCTCGGGCCACCCGCCGCCGGCGGGGATGCGGTAGAGCTGGTGGAACTCTCCCCGTCGCGGTCGGCGATCAGCAGGATCGCGCCGTCATCGGCGACGGCCACACCGCGCACGGCGTTGTCGGTGAACGTCGTCAGCTGCTCGAGGCCAGCCGCCCTCGAGGTCGGCGGCCCAGAGGTTGAACTGGCCGGAGAGGTTGGAGACGAAAGCAGCCCCCTCCCGTCCGGCGTGAACTCCGCCACGGGGTAGAACCGGCGGAAGGCGAAGAACTGCTCGAACGGGGGCCGGTCGGTCACGCGCGCAGCCTACAACTGCAGCACGGCGGCGCCGCGAACCTCGCCGCGACGGAGCCGGTCGAGCGCCTCGTTCGCCTGGTCGAGCGAGAACTCCTCGACCTCGGTGCGCACCGGCACGAGCGGCGCGAGCGCGAGGAACTCCTCCCCGTCGCGCCGGGTGAGGTTCGCGACCGAGCGCACGACCGCTCGTGCCAGAGCAGCTCGTAGGGAAAGGACGGGATGTCGCTCATGTGGATGCCCGCACAGACGACGACGCCGCCTCTCGCGAGCGCGCGGAGGGCGGCCGGCACGAGGGCGCCGACCGGCGCGAACACGATGGCCGCGTCCAGCTCTTCCGGAGCGGGGCCGTCCGACGGGCCGGCCCACTCGCAGCCGAGCTCGAGAGCGAACTCGCGCGCCGGCTCGTCGCCGGGACGCACGAAGCCGAAGAGTCGCCGGCCCTCGTACCGGGCGACCTGTGCGACGATGTGCGCCGACGCTCCGAAGCCGTACAGGCCGAGCCGCTCGGCGTCGCCGGCCATCCGGAGCGAGCGGTAGCCGATCAGCCCCGCGCAGAGGAGCGGCGCCGCCTGCAGGTCCGGGAAGCCGTCCGGAATCGGGAAGCAGAAGCGCTCGTCGGCGACGGCGTGCTCCGCATAGCCGCCGTCGAGGTCGTAGCCGGTGAAGCGGGCCTCGAGGCAGAGGTTCTCGCGACCCGAGGTGCAGTAACGGCAGCGCCCGCAGGTCCAGCCGAGCCAGGGCACGCCGAGGCGGCGCCCGTCCTCAGCGACCCCCACGATCTGGTGGCCGGGGACGAGCGGCAGCTTCGGGCGGCCAGCTCGCCGTCGACGACGTGCAGGTCCGTGCGGCAGACGCCGCACGCGGCGACGCGCAGCAGCACCTGCCCGGGGGCGGGTTCCGGCACGGGCAGCTCCTCGAGCCTCAGCCTCTCGCGGGGAGCGTGCAGCACCATCGCGCGCACACCCGCATCGTCGCACGCCGGTGCCCCTTCCGGACACGTCCGGTGCCAGGCACCAGACGTGTCCACGGGGGACGTGTACGCTCGCTCGCGATGGAGCCGACGCTCCCGTACGTCTGGTATTCGGATCCCGAGATCCTCCGGCGCGAGCAGGAGCGGATCTTCCGGTCGGCCTGGCAGTACGCCGGCCACATGGGGCAGTTACCGCAGCCCGGCACCTTCTTCACCGCCGCCTGCGGCCGGACGCCGGTCGTCGTCACGCTCGCCCGCGACGGCGAGCTGCGGGCCTTCGTCAACGTCTGCCGCCACCGCGGCTTCCCGGTCGCCCAGGGCCAGGGCTGCCGGGAGACGCTCCAGTGCCCGTACCACGCGTGGACGTACGGACTCGACGGCCGGCTCCGCGCCGCGCCGCGCTCGGAGGAAGAGCCGGACTTCCCGCAGGACGAGCTCGGCCTCGCCCCGGCGGCGGTCGGAACCTGGGGACCGTTCGTCTTCGTCAACACCGGCCCGGACCCGGAACCGCTCGCCGACGCGCTCGGCTCGATGCCGGCACAGGTGGCCGAGCTCGGGCTCGACGTCGACGGCCTCGTCCACCACACCCGATGGGAGACCGAGCTCGAGGCGAACTGGAAGCTCGTCTGCGAGAACTTCCTCGAGTGCTACCACTGCCAGGTCGCTCACCCGAGCTTCTCCGAGGTGATCGACGTCTCGACGGAGGCCTACGCCCTGGACGCTGACGGTCGTCTCTCGAGCCAGTACGGCCCCGTCCGCGAGGCGGGCCGCGGCACGATGGACGTGGCGGGGGAGCTGCCGCGGAGCCAGTTCCACTTCCTCTGGCCGAACCTGACCGTGAACATCTTCCCCGGCCGCCCGAACGTCTCGATCGGGCCCGGTCGTCCCGCGCACGCCCGGTCGCACGTACCGCTTCCTCGACTACTTCTTCGGCACCGGGGTCGACCAGCAGTGGATCGACGACCTCCGGGCGTTCGACGACCAGGTCGGCGTCGAGGATCGGGCGCTCGTGGAGAGCGTCCAGCGCGGCGTCGGCTCGGGGGCCCTCGAGCGCGGAGTGCTGATGGGCCACAGCGAGCAGCTGATCGGCCACTTCCAGGCGCTCACCGCCTCCGCCCTCGCGGAGTAGAAGGAAACAACGGAGCGCGGTACAGTCTCGCGTTCCCATTTCCAGCCCAGAGGAGGGTGATTCGTGAAGCGTCTTCTCCCGCTGCTCGCGCTCGTGGCGCTCGTGGCGGTGCCCGCCGCGTCGGCCGGTCGTCAGGCGCCGCCGACCATGCACGCCGGCCAGCTCGTCGTCGCGTTCGGCGATCCCGCGCCGGGCTTCGCCTCGGGCACCGTCCGAGGCAACACCGTCACCAAGCCGCGCGGCTACGAGGTCGACCTCGCCAAGGCGATCGCCGCGCAGCTCCACTTGAAGCCGGTCTGGATCTACTCGCCCTGGAACAGCCTGTTCGCGCCCGGCGCCAAGAAGTTCGACATCTCCTTCCAGGAGGCGACGATCACCGCCCAGCGGAAGAAGACGGTCGACTTCACAATCTCGTACCTGAACGCGAACCAGGGCGTTCTGCTCTCCAAGACGGCGCCGGTGCCGCACAGCCTCGCCGATCTGAAGAAGCTCCAGATCTGCGCGCAGACCAACACGACCGGCCTCCAGTACGTCATCGACCAGCTCAAGCCGGCGAAGAAGCCGCTCACGTTCCCGACGACGACGGCTGCCTACCAGGCGGTGCAGATCGGTCGCTGCCAGGCGTTCGTCCTCGACGTCCCGCTCGTCAGCCTCGAGAAGAAGCAGAAGCCGTCGAGCTTCGGCCCCGTGGCCGGCCAGATCGTCACGCACGAGCAGTACGGCGCCGTCCTGCAGAAGAACTCGAAGCTGACCATGCAGGTCGACGCCGTGATGCAGAAGCTGATCAAGAACGGCACGGTCGGCAAGCTCCAGAAGAAGTGGTTCAACCTCAACTTCGCGAAGATCCACGTCCTGAAGTAGAGGGTTTCACCGTATGCACGCGCTGCACCAGGTCCTCCACGCGTTCTTCAACCTGCACAGCTTCACGCTCGCGCTGCCGGACGTGTGGGCGGGCTTCCAGGTCAACCTGAAGATGATGGTGATCGCGGAGGCCTTCGTCCTGGTGCTCGCACTCGCGATCGCCGTCGTTCGCGGTCTGCCAGGGCCTGCGGCCAAGCCGCTGCGGGCCCTGGCGATCGCCTACACCGACTTCTTCCGCGGCACGCCGATCATCATCGTGGCGTTCTTCATCGGTTTCGGTCTGCCGGGGCTGCAGCTCGGGTTCATCTCGAACCTCTCGTTCACGACGTACGGGATCATCACGCTCACGCTCGTCTACACGGCGTACGTGACCGAGGTCTACCGAGCCGGGATCGAGTCGGTGCACGCGAGCCAGCGTGCCGCCGCTCGCTCGCTCGGCCTCACGTACGCGCAGGCGATGCGCTACGTGATCATCCCCCAGGCCGTGCGCCGCGTGATCCCGCCTCTCCTCAACGACTTCGTGGGCCTGCAGAAGGACACGTCGATCGTCTACGTGATCGGCGTCACCGAGGCGGCCTCGCTGGCGCAGCAGTTCTCGACCAACAACGGCGACTTCCCGTCGTACCTCGTCGCAGCGGTCTTCTTCATCCTGATCACGATCCCGCTCGCCCGCTTCACCGACTATCTCGTCGCGATCCGCGAGCGCCGCGAGCGCGCGCAGGCGTTTTGAGCACAGCGGCCAACGGCGCCTTCGTGGACGTCCGCGGCGTCTCGAAGTGGTTCGGCGACCTGCAGGTCCTGAACCGGGTCGACCTCTCCGTCCCCGAGCACCACGTCGTCTGCCTGATCGGCGCCTCGGGCTCGGGCAAGTCGACTCTGCTGCGCTGCCTCAACCTGCTCGAGCACGTGGAGGAGGGCGAGATCGTCGTCGACGGCGAGCGGCTCACGCACGCGAAGGTCGACGTGAATGCTCTGCGCAAGAAGATCGGGATCGTCTTCCAGGCCTACAACCTCTTCCCGCACATGACCGTGCTCCAGAACGTGACGCTCGCGCCTCGCAAGGCCCGCGGGATGGCTCGCGACGAGTCGGAGGTCCGGGCACGGATGCTCCTGCGGCGGATCGGGCTCGAGGCGAAGGCCGACGAGTACCCGGACCGGCTCTCCGGCGGCCAGCAGCAGCGCGTCGCGATCGTCCGTGCGCTCGCGATGGAGCCGAAGTTGATGCTGCTCGACGAGATCACGAGCGCGCTCGACCCGCAACTCGTGACCGAGGTGCTGCAGCTCGTGCGCGAGCTGGCCGAGAGCGGCATGACGATGATCCTCGCCACCCACGAGATGGGATTCGCGCGCGAGGTGGCCGACAAGATCTGCTTCCTCGACGCCGGCTGCATCCTCGAAGAGGGGCGGCCGGAGCAGATCTTCACGGAGCCCCGCGAGCTGCGCACGCGCGCGTTCCTCTCGCGCGTGCTCGAAGCAGAGAAGCTCGCATGAGGCGACGCCGGCTGCCGCCGCCCCGCGCCGGGCGGGCACCGCTCGCGATCGCATCGTTCATCGCGATCCCGCTGTTCTTCAGCTCGCTGATGGCGTCCGCGCTCGCGCAGGAGAAGCCGCACGTGATCCAGTGGAAGGGCGGCCGCAACGGCCTGCTCACGACCTGGCACGATCCGACGACCGGGAACGAGACGCGCATCTGGCTGTGGGCGCTGGTGCCGCCGCTCGTTCTCGTGCTGGTCGGCTGGGTCGCGAGCCGGCTGCCGCTCGGCTTCTACGTCTCGTGTGCCGCAGCGATCGTGATCGCCGTAGCGGTCGTCCACAAGACCGCGACCTGGGAGCGGCACCACACGCTCCGCTTCCCCTGGGGAGTCGACCTCATCCCTGCCTCCCAGCCGCAGTCGAACCACTGGGACCCCGGTCAGTGGGAGGCGGAGGCGCGCTCGACCGCCCTCAGCCTCCAGCACTGGACGATCGGCGTCGCGCTCGCGTCCGCCGCCGTCATGGCGTTCCTCTGGGCGCGCCGCCGCTGCCTCGCGCCCCGACCCGGGAGGCGACGGCGCTCGAGGGCATCCACGCCACGGACGCCACGCCGCCGGGCCTCGAGCACGTGGGGGAACCCCTGGTTCCCCCACGGACCCCTCCTCCACGTCGGCGACGAGGCTGATCGTTGGTGTGCGCTCCGGGGAGAGCGCGGTCTCCCCTGCGCGCGCGACCGTGGGCTTCTCCCAGATGGACGTGGGGCTGAGCGGGGCGCTGCGTCGGCGGGGCGCTGCGGGCGTCTCCGCCGACGTGGATCCGCCTGCGGCCAACGTCGCTGACGCATCTGGCTGGCCTCCGGCTTTCCGAGGATGGTGGCAAGAGAAGGTTTACCCCCCTCGATATCCGAAGCCTTCCGCCGCGCGGAGGGGAGACCGCGCTCTCCCCGCAGCGCACACAGAACTCCTCGGCGGGCGGTGAAGAGCCGTGGGGGAAACATGGTTTCCCCCACGGGATTAGCGGCCCTGCAAGGCCCGCGCCGTCTCGGCGGCCGCCTCGTCGCGCTCGGCGTGCAGGCGGTCGGCGAGGAAGCCGAACACGTCGCGCATCGAGACCATGCCCGCGAGGTTGCCGTCCTGTACGACCGGAAGATGCCGGAGCTTGCGCTCGCCCATCAGCTGGGCGGCCTCGAGGATCCCGTCCTCGGCGGAGATCGTGAGCGGGTTCGGGGTCATCGCCGTCCCGAGCAGCGACCGTCTCGAAGTCGGCGCCGGCGCCCGCGAGGCGGAGCACGTCTCGCTCGGTGAAGATGCCGACGGCGGCGTTGTCCTCGCAGACGACGATCGAGCCGACGTTCGCGTCGAGCATCCTCCGGATCGCCTCGCCCGCCGTCTCGTCCGGTCGCGCCGTGACGAGGCGAACCCGCATGACCGCTCCGATCTGCATCGACTCACCTTTCCTCGCCTGCTGGTGACGATCCGCACGTTACCGCGCCGGGCGCATGCATTGCCAGCGCTCCATCGGGCTGAGTTGCATCGCACAGCCAGATGGGTAGAGTCTTCAAAACCAGAGGGGGTGGTGTGGTGGCCGAAGTCGTCTTCGACGGCATTACGAAGACCTACGCCGACGGCACGACGGCCGTCGACAGCCTGAACCTCAGCATCGCCGACGGGGAGTTCATGGTGCTCGTCGGCCCGTCCGGTTGCGGCAAGACGACCGCGCTCCGGATGGTCGCGGGGCTCGAGGACATCTCGGGCGGCGTGCTGCGGATCGGCGACCGCGTCGTCAACCACGTTCCCTCGCGCGACCGCGACATCGCGATGGTGTTCCAGAGCTACGCGCTCTACCCGCACCTCTCGGTCTACGACAACATCGCCTTCGGGCTCAAGGTCAAGAAGCTGCCGAAGGAGGAGATCGACCGCCGCGTCCAGGACGCAGCGCGGGTGCTCGGGCTCGAGGAGTTCCTCCATCGGAAGCCGCGCGCGCTCTCGGGCGGCCAGCGGCAGCGCGTCGCGATGGGACGGGCGATCGTGCGCGAGCCGGCCGCCTTCCTGATGGACGAGCCGCTCTCGAACCTCGACGCGAAGCTGCGCGTGCAGATGCGCGCCGAGGTGAGCCGGCTGCAGCGCGACCTCGCCACGACGACGATCTACGTCACGCACGACCAGGTCGAGGCGATGACGATGGGCGACCGCGTCGCCGTCATCCGCAAGGGCGAGCTCCAGCAGGTGGCCGATCCGCAGACGCTCTACGACCAGCCGGTCAACCTCTTCGTCGGCGGCTTCATCGGCTCGCCGGCCATGAACATGGTCGAGGCGACCGTGAAGCGCCGCAACGGCGGGCTCGCCGTCGACGTCGGGCCGCAACACATCGCGCTCGACGAGCAGCTGCTCACGACGCGGCCCGCGCTGCGGGCCTACGAGGGCCGCCCCGTCATCCTCGGCATCAGGCCCGAGGATCTCGAGGAGGCCTCGCTCGTCCCCGACACGCCCGCCGACCAGCGCCTGCGCGGCGTCGTCGAGCTGCGCGAGGCCCTCGGCGCGGAGCTGATGGTGCACTTCACGGTCGAGGGAACCCGGGCCGCACTGACCGAGGACATCAAGGAGCTCGCTCGCGACGTGGGCGAGACCGCGGAGCGGGGCGAGCAGGAGAGCGGCGCGCTGATGGTCGGCCGCTTCGGCGCTCGGGCCCGCGTCAAGGAGCGAGAGCCCGTCGAGGTGGCGGTCGACACCCGGTCGCTGCACTTCTTCGATGCCGAGACGAGCGAGGGAATCTACGACAACCAGGAGAAAGGAGCCTCAGCGTGAGGGTTTCTCTGAGGAAGCATTGGCGTCGGGCGGCAGCCTTCGGAGCTGTCGCGGCGCTCGCCGTCACCGCGGCCGGCATCGGCGCCTCTCAGGCCACGAGCGGCGCCGCGGGCGCCCAGTCGCTGAAGGTCAACCGGGCCGTTTCCGGCTCGGTCACCTTCGACGGGATCTGGACGGCGAGCGAGGCGAAGAGCTTCGCGAAGGTGATTGCGGCCTTCAACAAGGTGTATCCGAACGTCAAGATCAACTACAAGCCGGTCGGGCAACAACCTGCCGACCGTGCTCGCGACGGCGATCGCGGGCGGCAATCCGCCCGACATGGCGGACATCGCCCAGCCGGGGCTGGTCAAGCAGCTCGCCCAGCAGGGCAAGCTGACGCCGATCACGTACGCGAAGTCGGTGATCGCGAAGAACTTCGCGCCGGCGTGGCAGCAGCTCGGCACGGTGCAACGGCAAGCTCTACGCGCTCGTCTTCAAGGCGGCCAACAAGTCGACGCTCTGGTACAACGTGCCGGCCTTCAAGGCAGGCCGGCGCGAAGGCGCCGAAGACGTGGGGACAGCTACTCAAGGCACGCCAAGCTGCTGAAGGCGTCGGGCACGCCCGCGTACTCGCTCTGCGGGGCGTCGGGCTGGACGCTCACCGACCTGTTCGAGAACATCTACCTGCGCACGTACGGGCCGAAGAAGTACGACGACCTGTCGGCGCACATGATCAAGTGGACGGATCCGCACCGTCACCAGGGCGCTGACCGAGATGAAGGCGATCATCGGTGACAGCTCGAACCTCGCGGGCGGCACGAGCGGCGCGCTCCAGACGGACTTCCCGACGTGCGTCACGAACGCGTTCGGGACGCCGTCGAAGGGCGCGATCGTGCTCGAGGCCGACTTCGTCGGCGGCACGATCCTCTCCTCGACGAAGGCGAAGCCGGGCACCGGCTTCAACGCCGTCCCGTTCCCGCTCGATCGCCAAGGGCGCGCCCGCCGAGCGCGGTCGAGATCGGCGGCGACCTGCTCGTCACGTTCCGTGACACGCCGGCGATCGAGGCGTTCGTCAAGTTCCTCGCGACGGCTGCCGGCCGCCAACGCGTGGGCGAAGCTCGGCGGCTTCGGCACCGGCAACAAGAACGTGCAAGGCCAGCATCTACCCGGACGCGATCACCCGGGCGACCGAGGCCCCGATCTCGAAGGCGAAGGCGGTCGTGTTCGACATGTCCGACGAGCAGCCGGCCTCGTTCGGCGCGACCACCGGCCAGGGCGAGTGGGGGATCTTCCAGAAGTTCCTCCAGAACCCCAAGAACATCAGGGGCATCCAGCAGCAACTCGAGAAGGCGGCCGCTGCCGCCTACAAGAAGGGCAAGTAAGCAGTGAGCGTAGGCTCGACGGAGCTCACCAGGGAGCGGGGGCGCCGGCTGTGCCGGCGCCGTGAGCGGGCGACGTGAGCTCAGGCTGGGATCAGCGCGGAGCCGCCGGCAACGGCGGCTCCGCCCCCAGCGGCCGAGCCCGGCGGGCTCGGCCGCTACGCGACGGGCGCGGTCTTCCTCGCGCCGGCGTTCTTCCTGCTGATCGTGTGGATGGTCTACCCGACCGTCTACACGGTCATCCGCAGCTTCTTCGGCCAGTCCGGGTACCTCGGCACCTGGGTCGGGATCGACAACTACAAGACGCTGTTCACGACGTCGACGCTGACGACGGCGATCAAGAACAACGCGATCTGGGTGGCGGTCGTGCCGGCCTTCGTGACCTCGGTCGGCCTGATCTTCGCCGTGCTGACCGAGCGCGTCCGCTGGGCGGTCGCCTTCAAGACGGTCGTCTTCCTGCCGATGGCGATCTCTGCGTTCGCCACCGGCGTGACCTGGCAGATCATGTACCAGCAGGATCCGGGTCTCGGCGCGATCAACGCGCTCGGCAAGGTCGTCTCGGGCACGATCTCCCCGGCCGGCGTGCTGCCGAACGCGCTGCCGTCGACGCCGACGCTCCAGCAGGTGAGTGGCGGAGCCCTCGTCCTCAAGACGCCGCTTCAGCCCGGCGGCACCGCGCTGCTCGGGCTCACGGGCATCGCCCCGACGGACGTGCCGAAGGGCGGCATCCAGGCGGCGACCCCGGCGGCGCAAGCCGGGCGACGTCGTCGGCACCGTCTGGCGCGACTTCAAGCCCGGCGGCGGCAAGCCCGGCGTCGTCGAGAAGGGTGAGCTGGGCCTGCCCGGCGTGACCGTCGAGCTCCGCTCGAGCGGCGGCAAGGTCGTGAAGACGACCAAGACGAAGGCCGACGGGAGCGTTCGACTTCACCAACGTCGCCGCGCGGGAGCTACAACGCGGCGATCGGCGCGCAGCACGTTCGCGAAGCCGTTCGGCGGCTATCTCCTGGCTCGGACCGAGCCTGATCACGCCCTCGCTGCTGATCGCCTACATCTGGATCTGGGCCGGCTTCGCGATGGTGGTGATCGGCGCCGGCCTCGCGGCGATGCCGCGAGACGTGCTCGAGGCGGCGCGCACCGACGGCGCGACCGAATGGCAGGTCTTCCGGCGCGTCACCGTGCCGCTGCTCGCGCCGGTGCTGAGGGTCGTCTTCATCACGATGATCATCAACGTCCTCAAGGTCTTCGACATCGTGCTCGCGCTGGCGCCCGCCTCGACGCAGGCGAACGCGAACGTGATCGCGCTCGCGATGTGGCGCACCGCGTTCAGCGGCATCGAACGACTTCGGCACCGGCTCGGCGATCGCGGTCTTCCTCTTCGTGCTCGTGATCCCGGTGCTCGCGCTGAACATCCGCCGCTTCAAGAGGGAGAGCCTGATGGCTGCCGCCGCTCCCGCGATCGAGCTGCCCGCGCCGCAGCGACAGCATCGCGGCGAAGATCGTCCGCGCCGTCGCGAAGGCGCCGGTGCATATCGTCCTCGTCGTGCTCGGCGCTGCTCTGGCTCGTGCCGACCTTCGGGCTTTTCATCAATCGATGCTGCCCGCGAGGACCTCGCATCCTCCGGCTGGTGGCAGGTCTTCTCCCACCCGAGCCGGCCACCTGGTCGAACTACGACGCGCTCTTCCACAACGCGGGACTGACAGGCGCGCTCAAGAACGACGGCCTACATCGCGATCAGCAACACGCTCGTCGTCGTCGTCCTCGCCGCGCTCGCCGGCTACGCGCTCGCCTGGCTCGACTTTCCCGGTCGCGACTGGGTGTTCGTCGTCGTGGTCGGCCTGCTCGTCGTCCCGCTGCAGATGGCGCTGATCCCGATGTTCAGGCTCTACGACACGTTCGGGCTGTACGACACGTGGGCGCGGGATCGCGCTCTTCCACGTCGCGTTCGGCCTCCCGTTCGCGATCTTCCTGCTGCGGAACTTCTTCGTCGGGATACCGAAGGACATCCTCGAGTCGGCCCGCATCGACGGGGCGTCCGAGCTGAAGATCTTCGTGCGCCTGATCCTGCCGCTCGGCCTGCCGGCGATCGCCTCGCTCGCGATCTTCCAGTTCCTCTGGACGTGGAACGACCTGATCGTCGCGCTCACCTTCGGGCAGAACACGCAGGTGATCACGGTCTGGATCTTCGGCCAGCTGCGCCAGTTCTCGACCTCGATCGACGTGATCGCGCCGGCGTCGTTCATCTCGCTCGTCGTGCCGCTCGCCGTCTTCTTCGCCTTCCAGCGCTACTTCGTCCAGGGACTTCTGGCAGGCTCCGTGAAGTGACCTCCGTCGCCGTGGTGGGTTCAGGGCTCGCGGGCTTCACCGCGTACCAGACCCTGCGGCGAGGCGGCCTCCAGCCGGAGGAGATCACTGTCTTCGGGACCGACGCGGATCCCGTGGGCACGTGGCGGCTGCGCGCGGCGGCGATCAGGCAGCGGGAGATGCGCTCCGAGAGCGACGGCCACACGCCTGCCGACCTCGTTCCCGGGGCTGGCACTGCAGAGCGCGTGGCAGCGCCGCTCGCCCAGGCCCCTGATCCAGACGGTCGCCGACCGCTACCACCCGACCGTCGACGAGTTCCTCCGGCACGTCGAGCGTCGCCGCGACCGGAGCCGCTGGGACGAGAGCGTCCGTCTGGCACGCGTCGAACGGGTGCGTGCGGTCGACGGCGGCTTCGCGCTCGACGGTTTGGGCGTCTTCCGCCACGTCCTCCTCGCTACCGGGCATCCCGGGCTGAACATGCCGCGGGAACTGCGCGGCGACCCCCGCGCGATCCATTCCTACGAGCCCCACGAGTACGCCTCGACGGTCACGGTCGTCGGCGCGGGCCTCGCGGCCGCGACCGAGTGGCTGAACGCGCTCGAAGCCGGCGCCGAGGTCGTATCCGTCAGGCGCCGCGAGCCGGTTCGCCGAGCCCTGAACGTCCCACGCCACTACTTCTCCCGCCGCGGCCTGGCCGGCTTCCACCGCCTCGGCTCCGCTCGAGCGGATCGCGTACCTGCGCGCGCTGCTCGTTCCTTCCTACCCGCCCGGCCGCCACTTCGACGAGCCGCTCGCCCGCGCTGCAGCGGAGGGGCGCTTTCGCGTCGAGACGCTCCGTGAACGGCACCGAGCAGGTGATCTGCGCGACGGGCTTCCGGCAAGGGTTCGAGCACGACCCGCTGCTCGCGCAGCTCGTCGTCGGAGCACGGCCTCGAGACGGTCGAGGGCTGGATCGTGCTCGCGGCGGACTCGACGGTGCCCGGGCTCACCGACGCGACGCGAACGCTCGCGCTCGCCGGGCGTGCCGGCGCAGTGGGCGTTTCCCGCCGCCGACACGCTCGCCGGCGCCAAGTACGCGGCGCACCGCTTCCTCGCGAGGATCAGGTCGTGTCGTACACGCTGAGGGGACGCATCGAGTCGCGGCTGGCCGCGCTGCTGCCGGTGCTGCTTGCGGCATGCGCGGTCGGCCGCCGTCCTGCGCCACTGGTGGCCGGTCGAGCTCGTCGCGCTCATGGCGCGGCTCGGGCTCGCGCTCGACGTCCAGGTCTGGCACCGGCTGCTGCCCTACCAGCCGGCCTGGGCGATGCTGCCGCTCGGCGCGGTCGAGCTCGGGCTGCTGATGGCGATCGTCGTCGCCGTCGGCCTGCATGCGCCGCTCTGGCGGGCGCTCGCGCTCTTCGGCGGCGGCTGGCTCACGGCGGTCGTCCGGCACAGGCGGGGTTCCCGCTGCTGCGGCTCGGCTACGCCGAGGACGGCGGCGAGCTGGGCCGACTCGGCGCCGTGGCGGCGCGTCGCGGTGGCGCTCGCGCTCGCGGGCTCGGCCGCGACCGTGCTACGCGCGCCTGCCGCCCGTCGTGCACCTCGCCGCCGGCGTCCACCAGGGGCCGCTCGTGATCACGCGGCGCGAGGTGCTCCAGGGCGAGCCGGGCGCGGTGGTGCGCGGCGGCATCGTCGTCCGTCACGACGACGTCGCGATCAAGGACGTCACCGTCGTCGGCGGCAGAACGGGATCAGCGTCGACGGCGTCCACGGCACCGTGATCGACGGCGTCTCGATCTCCGGCGCGAAGCTCGACGGCATCCACGTGCGTCTCGCCGACGTCATGATCCGCAACTGCACGATCGACATGCTCGGCAACCCGCTCGGCCAGGGGATCGACATCTCCTACAACATGGACATGGGGATGAGCATGGTCGAGAGCTGCACCGTCGTCGGCGGCATGGAGGGGATCACGACGCACTCGTCGATGACGGACATCGTCCACAACACGGTCAGCCGCACCGAGCACGGCACGGCGATCTCGGTGACCGAGATGTCGATGGGCATGGCCATGGACAACGAGGTGCGCGGCGCGCTCGGGGTCGGCATCTACTGCAACGACCGCTCGATGTGCATGTTCGAGCACAACACCGTCGTCGGCACCCGAAGCCCGACTCGGCGGGCGGCGACCCGTCCCGGCGGGCTTCGGGGTGCTCGCGAGCTTCCAGTCCGAGGCCGACGTGCTCGGCAACGAGCTCGCCTCGAACCCGGTTCCGACGGGCACGGTGACGAACTCGTCGATCCGGGTGACCCGCAACCGGGCTGGTAGCCCGGCGACGACGACGTCCGCCGTCGCGATCCTCGCCGACCTGTCCGCACAAGCCACGTCCGGTGTCTGACACCGGACGTGGTCCTTCGGCACGTCCTGCGCCTGCTCACGCAGTAAACACTGAGGATCGGCCCCACGTTCGCAGTCCGGCGCTACAGTTAACCCGGTTAAGGAAAACGGTTAACTCGGTTACGAATGACGACGACTACCGAACGAAGGATCGCGGCGACGGTGACGGCGGATGCGCTCCGCCCCTCGCTTCGCCTCTGTCTCGGGAGCTGCGGCGGGAGGCCCGCGCCGCCGGCGTCTCGCCGGAGCAGGTCGCGATCCTCGTCACGATCAAGTACTCGCCGGGCATCTGCGCCGGCGAGATGGCCGCGGGCGAGCGGGTCTCGCCGGCAGCGATGTCGAAGCTCGTCTCGCGGCTCGAGCGCGACGGGCTGATCGAGCGGACGCCGAGCGAGACCGACCGGCGCCGCGTCGGCCTGAAGCTCACCGCTGAGGGCCACCGCACGCTGCGCCGGGTGCGCTCTCGCCGCACGGCCTGGCTCGCGACGCGCCTCCAGGAGCTCGACGCCGGAGGAGCAGGCGGCGATCGCGGCAGCGGTCGTGCCCGCTCTCGCGCCTCCTCCCGGAGCGCGGGGGTCGCAGCGTGACCGCGGCGCTCGGACGCTTCAACTCGCGCACGTTCGCGAGCCTCCGCTACCACAACTACCGGCTCTTCTTCGGAGGGTCAGGCGATCTCGCAGACCGGCTCGTGGATGCAGCGGATCGCGCTCGGCTGGTTCGTCTACCAGATCACGCGCTCGCCGTTCGCGGTCGGAGTGATGGCGTTCGCGCAGTTCGTGCCCTTCATGGTGCTCGGCCTCTTCGCCGGCGTGCTCACCGATCGGCTCGACGCGAGACGCACGGTGATCGGCACGCAGGCGGCGCAACTCGTGAGCGCGGGCGTGCTGGCGTGGATCGCGCTCGCCGGGATCGCCCAGCCCTGGATGCTCTACGTGATCGCGTTCGTGAACGGCACGGTGCTCGTGCTCGACGTCCCCTCGCGCCAGCAGCTCACCTACCGGATGGTCGGACGCGACGTGCTACCGAACGCGATCGCGCTCAACTCCAGCCTCTTCAACGCCTCGCGGATCTTCGGGCCCGCGGTTGCAGGCACCCTCTACGGATTCACCGGAGCGGGCGTCTGCTTCCTCGTCAACGCGATCAGCTTCTTCGCCGTCCTGCTCAGCCTCTTCGCGATGCGGGTGGGCGACTTCTTCCCGCTCGAGCACTTCGAGCGTCCGTCGATCCTCAAGGGAACCCGGGAGGGGCTCGCGTTCGCCCGGCAACAGCGGCGGATGGTGGTACTCCTCACGCTCACGTTCGTCCTGAGCACGTTCTGCTTCAACTTCAACGTGACGCTGCCGGTGCTGGCGGCGAAGACGCTGCACACGAACGCGCAGGTGTACGGGCTGCTCTCCGCGCTCTTCGGAGGCGGCGCGCTGGTCGGCTCGCTCGGAGCGGCGTCGCTCGGCCGGGCGTCGGCGAAGGTCATGCTGCTCGGCAGCCTCGTGTTCACCGGAGCGGAGCTGTTGCTGGCGCCGCAACGCTCGCCGCTCGCCGCGGGAATCCTGCTCTTCCTCGTCGGCGTCGGCTTCACCGCCTGGTCGGCGAACTCGAACGCGATGGTGCAGCTGCAGGCGCCCGATCGCCTGCGCGGTCGCATCATCGGCCTCTACTTCTACGCCTTCAACGGCACCGGCGCGGTCGCCGGACTGCTCGCCGGCTGGCTCTGCGAGACCGGCGGAACAGAGCTGGCGTTCGCGGTCGCCGGAGCGGTCGGGCTGGCCGGAACGGCCGGCGCGGCGATGCAGCTGCTCCGCCGCCGTCCGCCCAGGGTCGAGCTACGCCCCCGCGCCCACGAGCCGCAGGCCGCCTGACGACCTAGCGGGAGAGACCCAGCGCCGTCATGTTGCGCGTCGTCTGGCCGCTGGCGACACTGATCGTGACGAGCGCACCGCGCGCGAGATGCGTCTCGACGCTCGGCCGTTGCGCGAACACGACGCCTGGCGACGCCTCTGCGGGCTGCTCGATCGCCCGTACGGCGAAGCCTTCCGTCGTCAGCTCCCGTACCGCGGCCTTCTCGTCGAGGCCGATCACGCGCGGCACCGCCACCTCGGCCGGCGCGCCTCCTCCGAGACGCAGATACCAGACGGCGGCCACCGCCGCGGCCGCGACGCCGAGCACGCCGAGTGCGATCCACGCCACGTCGAGAAGCGACCGCCGCCGCGCCGCACGAGGCGCGGGCGCACGGGTCGCGGGTCGCAGGCGCGCGTCCGGTAGCGGCCATCCGTAGTTCTCCTGGTCGTCGTCCGTCTCGACGTAGCTGGGCGCCGGTCTCGGCACGCTCATGATCATTCCCCCTGATGCCGAAAGAGCAACCTTAGTTTCGACGTGCGTGGGCGAGTTCATGCACACTCGGCGGGTGGACGTCTTCCGCACGCCGGAGTCCGCGTTCTCCCCGCTGCCGGAATACGGGTTCGCGCCGCACCGGCTCGACCACGACGGGTTGCGGCTGCACTACGTGGACGAGGGTGCCGGCCCGCCCGTGCTGCTGCTGCACGGGGAGCCGACCTGGTCGTTCCTCTGGCGACGGCTCGTGCCGCGTCTGGTCGCCGCCGGCCGGCGCGCGATCGCGCCCGACCTGCTCGGCTTCGGGCGTTCCGACAAGCCGACCGACGTCGCCTGGTACTCCTACGACCGGCACGTGGAGTCGGTGGCGCATCTCGTCCGCGAGCTCGATCTGCGGGAGCTCACGCTCGTCGTCCACGACTGGGGCGGGCCGATCGGACTCCGCGTCGCCGTCGAGAACGACGAGCGCGTCCAGCGACTCGTGATCCTGGACACGGGGATCGGCGCCGGACGTGCCCCGAGCGACACGTGGCTCCGCTTCCGGGAGGCCGTCCGTCACCTCGGCGGCGCTCTCGACGTCGGGCGCCTCGTCACCGCCGGCACTGCCCACGGCCTCGCCGACGACGTCCGGGCCGCGTACGACGCGCCGTTCCCGACGCCGGAGTCGAAGGCCGGCGCGCTCGCGTTCCCGGAGCTGGTGCCGACCGAGCCGGAGCACCCGAGCGCCGCCGCGATGAACCGTGTCCGCGACGCACTCCGCTCGTGGGAGAAGCCGGCTCTCGTCATCTGGGGCGCCGAGGACGCCGTCCTGCCATCGCGGGTGGCGGAGCACATCGTCGAGCTGATCCCGGGAGCGACCGGGCCGACGCTGATCCCGCGCGCCGGGCACTTCCTGCAGGAGGATGCCCCGGACGAGATCGCGACGTCCATCCTCCGCTTTCTCGGGTGAGACGCGGGCTCGCCCGCTGGGGCAGGCGCGCCGGGGTCGCGCTGCTGACCCTCGCTGCGGCGCTGACCGTCGCCGCAGCGGCATACGACGCGGCCACGCCGGGAGGAGAGCCGGCGCGATCGCTGTACGCCGGGCCGTACGTGACCGTGGACGGGCGCACCCTCGCCTACCGGCGCTGGGGGACGAGCGGTGCTCCGGTCGTGCTGATCGGCGGCTTCATCGAGCCGAGCGACGTCTGGCGGAAGGTCGGCCCCCTGCTCGCGCGCTCGGGCTACCGCGTCTACGCGCTCGACCTGCCGCCGTTCGGCTACAGCGAGCGCCTCGGCCCGTACGACCTCGACACGTGGTCGAGCGAGCTGGACGGCTTCGAGCGAGCGCTCCGAATCTCGCATCCGGTGCTGGTCGGCCACTCGCTCGGCGCGGCGACCGTCGTCGGTGAGGCGCTTCGTCACCCGCACGCGGTGCGAGCCATCGTGCTGCTCGACGGCGACGCGCTCGCCGAAGGCGCCCTGCCCGGCTGGGTCGGGGACGTCGCCGTCGACCCGTACTTCACGGCCCTCTACCGGCTGCTCACCGGCTGGGACTGGATCTTCCGACGCGGCCTGCGTACGGCGTACGGGCCCCACGCGCCGCCCCTGACCCACGCAGAGCTCGAACGCTGGAAGCGTCCCTTCCGGGTCGCCGGCACGGCAGCAGCGCTCGAGCAGATGCTCCCCCAAGGGATCCCCGGCTGGACGCTCGACGATCTCCGGAGCGTCCGCGGCGTCCGCGCGATCGTCGCCTGGGGTGCCGAGGACACGGTCGACTCGGTCGCCGCAGGTCGAGCATCGGCGCGGGCGTTGCGGGCGCCGTTCGTCCTCCTCCCGCGCGCGGGACATCTCTCGATGCTCGTCGACCCGCAGGGCGTCGTCGCCGCCGTCGAGCGCGCTGCACGTTGACTCGTCGCCGCCCCGGGTACGGTCACAGGATGGGTGCCGAGTACAGCAGACGGGACTTCGCCGTGCGGCTGCTCAGGCGGTCGCTGTCGGAGTTCGCCGACGACGGCTGCCCGCAGCTCGCCGCCTCGATCGCGTACCACGTTCTCTTCTCGATCTTCCCGCTCGCGATCGTCGTCGCCGGGATCACGGGGATCGTGCTGAACGCGACGGGCTCGCGAGCTACGGTCGTGGACACCATCGTCTCGAACGTGCCTCTCTCACAGAGCGGAGACGACCAGCTCCGCACGCTGCTCCTCGGGGCGACGGGAAACCTTTCGGCGGTCGGCCTCGTCGGCCTGCTCGGTCTCGTCTACTCGGGGAGCGGGATGATGGCCGCTCTCCGCGCAGCGTTGAACGCCGCCTGGGACGTGGGCCAGACGCGCCCGTACCTGCGCGGCAAGCTCGTCGACCTCGGCCTCGTCGCGCTCGTGTCGCCGTTCGGCCTTGTCTCGCTCGGGCTCACGATCGCGCTGCGCTTCGTCGGAACCGGGAGCGGCATCTCGTGGGCGCCCAGCCTGCTCGGGCCCCTCGTCCTCGCGTTCGGCGTCGTGCTCTTCCTGTTCCGCGTCGTGCCGGCCGCCGACGTGCGCGTGCGGGACGCGTGGGTGCCTGCGCTGTTCGTCGCGACCGCCTTCATGGCGGCCGAGAACCTCTTCGCGCTCTACCTCGGGCACTTCGGGAACTACAACGCCGTCTACGGCTCGCTCGGAGCCGTGATCGCCTTCATGTTCTTCGTCTACCTCGTGTCGGAGCTGTTCCTGCTCGGCGCGGAGGCGGCCTCCGAATGGCCGCGCGTGAGACTCTCGCTCCAGCGAGGCGAGCGGGACGAGCCCGGGCCGCCGCTCGGCCGCCAGCTCAAGCAGGCCGCGATCGGGCTCTGGAGGCGGGCCCCGTCCCGGAGCCGATGATTGGTCCGCCGCCGCTGCGGAAAGCGTGTGGTGGCAGGAAACGACGAGAGGAGACGAGATGCTCATCCTGACCGAGCAGGCCGCAACGCTGATCAAGGACATCCTGGACGAGTCGGAGTCGGGCCCGGACGCCGGCCTGCGGATCAGCGGCACGACGGCAGGGGACGGCAGCGCCTCGCTCGAGTTCTCGCTCGCGCGCTCGCCGATCGAAGGCGACGAGGTCGTCTCCGACAACGGCGCGACGGTGTTTCTCGACGGGGTCGCCGCGACGGCGCTCTCCGACAAGACGCTGGACGCCGAGGCGCACGACGACCACTTCCACTTCTCTCTCGCCGAGCAGGAGGAGGTGTAGCGCTACAACTCGCTGCGGGCGCCCTCGGGGGCGCGCGCGGGATGGAAGATCACCCAGGCGATGAGGCATAGCCCGCCGGAAGCCTCGGCGGCGGCCGGTCCGACATGTCGCTCGAGCAGGATCATCACGAGCCCGTAGACGCCTGCGAGCACACCGGAGAAGAAGACCAGCCACAGACCGACGTACTTCTCCACGGCGCCTCGCACGGACGGAAGAGTACCGCGACGGCTCGCGTCCGTGGGTACCTTGTCCGAGGGATGTCCGGAATGCGCCGATCGTCGCTCGCCGCGTGCACCGCGCTTGTCCTCGCGGGTGCCTTCGTCGTGGCCGGCTGCGGCGGCAACTCTTCGAGCGCCCCATCGGGGTCGACGACCACCGGCCCGACACAGGCCGCGAAGACGGCGGTCGAGCAGGCGATCGCGAGCACGGAGAGCTCGACGGCGCTCGTCGAGGTGCGGGTCGAGCTTCGAAAGCCCGGCGCCTCGAACGTGCTCGCCTACCGGGCGACCGGCTCGGTCGCACCAGGGGGCGGCACGCTGAAGATCGACCGCTCGAACATCGGCGGCGGCATCCAGCAGGAGATCTTCACGCGGACGGATGGTCGCCTCGTCCTCTACACGAGCCCGGTCTCGGTCGCGCTCCCGAAGGGCAAGACCTGGCTGAAGGTGGACATGACGAAGTACGGCCGCCAGCAGTACGGAGCCGACACGACGTTCCTCGCGGGCGCCGACCAGGATCCGCTGCAGGCGCTCCAGCTGCTGCGATCGTCCGCGACGAAGGTCACGGACGTCGGACAGGACTGGCTTCCCGACCACACGCTCAACCATCGGTACAACGGCGCCGTCAACATCCTCGCGGCCGCGCGGGCAGCCGGCGTGACCGGGGCCGGACTGACGAAGCTTCGGACGGACATGGGCAACCAGACGCAGCACATCGACGTGTGGGTGAGCAAGAAGGACCGGGTCGCCCGCGTCGTCGTCCAGTCCCTCGAGAAGACGGCACAGGGCACGCTGCAGCTGAAGGAGACCACGGACTTCACGTCGTACGGGACGCACGCGACGGTGAAGCCGCCGCCGGCGAAGAAGACGGCCGACTACTTCTCGCTCGGCGCGAAGTAGACCGAGAGCGCGCCGAGCCCGCCGAAGTCGACTTCCCAGCGCTCGCCGGGCCGCACTGCCTGGGGTGGCACGACCGTGCCGGCGATCACGACCTCGTCGTCCCGCAGCTCGCGGCCGGCGGCCTGCCGCACGGCGTCCAGCACCCAGTCGTGCTCCCCCGTGAGCGCAGTGAGATCGTCGGCGGCGGCGACCACCACCCCGTCGCGGCTCACGTGCGCCGTCGCGCCCGCGAGCGTCTGGCGGCGCGGCGGGCCGAGCAGGACGTGTCGGTAGTAGATGCCGGCGGCGAGGATCCGCGCGACGTCGTCGGGAGGGAACTCGACGTCGGCGAGCTCGATCGCGACGCCGAGACCGCGGCCGACCCAGATCGCGACCTCCGCCTCGAGGACGGGCGTCGTCCAGCCGGCGAGAGAGACGGTGGCTCCCGTGTCGAGCAGCCCCGAGGCGGGAAGCGGCGCGACGAGCGGACGCTCGATCCCGAGCCGCTCCAGCGCCGCGGGTGCCCCGAAGCCCACCTTCCAGCCGAGTCGGCTCACTCGGGCAGCTCGTACCCGGCGGCTTCGAGTGAGCCGGCGCCGCTCCAGCCCCAGATCAGCAGCACGTCCTCGTCGCCGGTGTTGTCGAAACCGTGCCAGTGCCCGCGCGGGGTGAAGACGACGTCGCCCGCCTGGGCGGGCTCGCGCCCCTCGTCGGTGTAGATCTCGCCGCGGCCGGACATGACGACGAGGAACTCCTCGCAGCTCGGGTGCGCGTGCTTCTCGTGGCGAGCCCCCGGCGGAAGGACCGTGCGGCCGACGACGAGCTGGTCGGAGCGGGCGCCGCGGGAGTCGATCAGGAACTGCACCTGCATGTCGATCCAGCCCTCGTCCTCGCGCAGGCCCTGCTCGAGCGGGACGTCTACGACTCGCGTCCGGAACGGCAGCGGCTGCTCGCTCACGAGTGATCGCCTCCCAGGCGCCGGAAGACGTCGTAGGCGGCAATCCACTCCCGGTCGCCGAGCCCTGCCGCAGCCGTCGCAGTGAGGAACTGGTTCGCAAGCGTCGCGAACGGGAGCGGCGTGCCGAGCTCACGGGCGAGCCGCAGGCCGAGCTCCTGATCCTTCTGCTGGAGCGTCACGTCGGCGAACGGCGCCTCGGGCATGGGGTCGTCGAGGATCATCGGCGCCCGGTAGCCGAGCATCGGCGAGGCGATCACGCTCTTGAGCACGGCGTCGACGGCCGCCTCGCGCGCGATCCCGGCCTTCTCCGCCATGGCGACGGACTCGCAGAAGGACATGCCCTGGACGACGAGCGAGAGATTGATGGCGAACTTCATCACGAGCGCGCTGCCCTGCGGCCCGAGGTACGCGACCTTCGGCCCCATGGCGAGCAGGATCGGCTCGACGGCCTCGAAGGCAGCGCGGTCGCCGCCCACCATGACCGAGAGCTGCCCGGCGGCCACGGTCGCGGGACTTCCGGAGACGGGAGCGTCGAGGAAGACGGCGCCGGTGGGAGCGACGAGCGCGGCGATCGCACGGGACTCGTCGGGGGCGATCGTCGAGAGGTCGAGCCACGTCTTCCCGGCGGACAGCCGAGGCAGCGCGTCGCTGACCACGGCCTCGACGGCTGCGGCGTTCGTGAGCATCGAGAAGACGACGTCGGCCTCGCGGGCGAGGCCGGCCGGAGAGTCGGCTACTCGGAGCCCCTGCGGTTCGAGCTCCTCGGCGCGGGCGCGCGTGCGGTTCCAGCCGACGACGTCGTGGCCGGCGGCGAGCAGCCGCCCCACGATCCCCGCGCCCATGGAGCCGAGGCCGATGAACCCGATCGTCATCAGACGGATACTGCCGAAGCGAGCCGGAGCGCGAGCGAGGAGGTGACGCCGTGTACGTCCCGACTCCGCCCCGGCAAGCCGCCTGCCCGCTGCGCGATCGTTGAAGGACCGAGGGGCGCGTCGTACCATGACCGCAAACCGGCAGGCTGTGCGCTCGTGCCCGCCCTGCGCGCGCCTGGCGACGACGCAAGGAGACAGAGATGCCCAAGTACGTGATCCTCCTGAACTGGACGGAGCAGGGCGTGAAGAACGTCAAGGACACCGCGGACCGGTACCAGGCCGCGAAGCAGCTCGTCGAGAGCAAGGGCGGCGGGTTCGACGCGATCTTCTGGACGGTCGGCCCGTACGACCTCGTCGCAGTCACGGACGTTCCCGACGAGCAGACAGCCGCCGCGATCAACCTTCAGCTCGCCGCAAGCGGCAACCTCCGTACGACGACGATGCGCGCGTTCGACGAAGACGAGATGCGAGGGATCGTCGCGAAGATGGACTAGCTGACGACCCAGGTCTCGCCCGAGTGCAACAGCTCGGCGAGATCGCCGGCGCCGCGCTTCTCCTCGGCCACACGCAGCTGCTCGCCCATCAGGTCGTCGTAGACCGGACGCTCGATGTCGCGGAAGACGCCGACCGGGGTGCCGCCGTGCGTGGCCTGCGTCACGCGGCTGAGAGCGAACGCGAGCGTCGGCTCGTCGCGCGTCTCGTCGTGGGTGAGGACGTTCTCCTCGTCCGCGCCGCACACCTCGATCGAGCCGTTGCGACGCTGGCGCAGCGCGTTCTCTCCGTCCTTGCCCCACGTGATCGGCTCTCCGTGCCTGAGGACGATCCGGTTCACGCCCTCCTTGTCGTCACGGACGTAGTCGAAAGCGTCGTCGTTGAAGATCGGGCAGTTCTGGAAGATCTCGACGAACGCGCTGCCCTTGTGCTCGGCGGCGGCTCGCAGCACCGCGGTCAGGCCGGCCTTGTCGGTGTCGATCGCGCGAGCGACGAAGGTCGCCTCGGCGCCGATCGCCAGGCTGAGCGGGTTGAACGGCCAGTCGAGCGAGCCCATCGGCGTCGACTTCGTCACCTTGCCGATCTCGCTCGTCGGCGAGTACTGGCCCTTCGTCAGCCCGTAGATGCGGTTGTTGAAGAGCAGGATCTTCAGGTTGACGTTCCGGCGCAGCGCGTGGATCAGGTGGTTGCCGCCGATCGATAGCGCGTCGCCGTCGCCGGTGACGACCCAGACCGAAAGGTCGGGTCTGGTCGTCGCGAGGCCGGTCGCGATCGCAGGCGCGCGGCCGTGGATCGAGTGCATTCCGTACGTCTTCATGTAGTACGGGAAGCGGGCCGCGCAGCCGATGCCGCTGATGAAGACGGTCCGCGCGCGCTCGATGCCGAGTTCGGGCATGAAGGACTGCATCGCGGCGAGGATCGCGTAGTCGCCGCAGCCCGGGCACCAGCGCACCTCCTGGTCGGTGCGGAAGTCCTTCGCGGTCAGGTCGAGCTTGTGTCCGTTGCCGTTGCCGCTCATTGGCCGATCAGCGCCTCGATCGCGTCCGCGACCTCGCCCCGGCGGAGCGGCAGGCCGCTGACGCGGTTGTAGCCGTGCGCGTCGACGAGGAACTCGGCCCGGACGAGCTTCAGCAGCTGGCCCAGGTTCATCTCGGGGACGAGCACCTTGTCGTAGCGGCGCAGCACCTCGCCGAGGTTGCGCGGGAACGGGTTCAGGTAGCGCAGATGGGCGTGCGCGACGCTGCGGCCGCCGCGGCGCACCTGCTTGCAGGCGGCGGCGATCGGGCCGTACGTGCCGCCCCAGCCGAGGACGAGCACCGTCGCGTCGGCGTTCGGGTCGTCCACCTCGAGCTCGGCGACGTCGGCCGCGATCCCGGCGACCTTCTGGGCGCGGAGCCGCGTCATCAGGTCGTGGTTGTCGGGGTCATAGGCGACGTTGCCGGTGCGGTCGGCCTTCTCCAGCCCGCCGATCCGGTGCTCGAGCCCCGGCGTCCCGGGCACCGCCCACGGGCGCGCCAGCGTCTTCTCGTCCCGCAGGTAGGGGAGAAACTCGTCGCCGTCGTTGGGCTCGGTGGCGAAGGTCGTCGAGATGTCGGGCAGCGAGTCGATCTCGGGGAGCAGCCATGGCTCGGAGCCGTTGGCGAGGTACGCGTCGGAGAGCAGGTAGACGGGCGTGCGGTACTTGAGCGCGATCCGTGCCGCCTCGATCGCGGCATCGAAGCAGTCCGACGGCGACCGCGCGGCGACGACCGGCACCGGCGACTCGCCGTTGCGGCCGTAGAGCACCATCAGCAGGTCGCCCTGCTCGGGCTTCGTGGGCATGCCGGTCGAGGGGCCGGCGCGCTGGACGTCGACGATCACGAGCGGCAGCTCGAGCATGATCGCGAGCCCGATCGTCTCCGCCTTCAACACGACGCCGGGGCCGGCCGAGGTCGTGATCCCGAGCGCGCCGCCGAACGCCGCGCCGACGGCGGCTCCTGCGGCGGCGATCTCGTCCTCCGCCTGGAAGGTGCGCACGCCGAAGTTCTTGAAGCCTGCAAGCTCCTCGAGGATCGCGCTCGCCGGGGTGATCGGGTAGGCGCCGAGGAAGAGCGGCAACCCCGACAGCTTCGAGGCGGCGATCAGCCCGTACGAGAGCGCCTGGTTGCCGGTGATGTTCCGGTAGGTGCCGGGCTTCATCTTCGCCGGCTTGATCTCGTAGGTGACGGCGAAGGTCTCGGTCGTCTCGCCGAACGCCCACCCCGCGCGCAGCGCTTTGACGTTCGCCTCGGCGATCTCCGGCCGCTTCGCGCCGAACTTGCCGTCGAGGAAGGCGATCGTCGGTTCGATCGAGCGGCCGTACAGCCACGACATCAGCCCGAGCGCGAACATGTTCTTCGAGCGCTCCGCCTCACGCGGGGTGACGCCCTCGACCTCCTTCAGCGCGCCGACGGTGAGCGTCGTCAGCGGCACCGCGTGCAGCTGGTACTCGTCGAGCGAGCCGTCCTCGAGCGGGCTCGCCACGTAGCCCGCCTTCTTGAGGTTGCGATCCGAGAACGCGTCCGCGTCGACGATCAGCGTGCCGCCCTTCGGCAGGTCGCGTATGTTCGTCTTCAGCGCCGCCGGGTTCATCGCCACGAGTACGTTCGGCGCGTCGCCGGGCGTGAGGATGTCGTGGTCGGCGAAGTGGAGCTGGAAGCCGGAGACGCCCGGCAGCGAGCCGGCCGGAGCG
Organism: uncultured Thermoleophilia bacterium; assembly: GCA_963762675.1. Lineage (GTDB taxonomy): Bacteria > Actinomycetota > Thermoleophilia > Gaiellales > Gaiellaceae > Palsa-739. Next base: position 25,746 of record CAVXLS010000010.1, read on the forward strand.
CGAATCTCGGCCGGGAAGTCCGGCAGGGTAGAGATGTCGTTCCCGAGCAGCGCCGTCTCGGAGGTGAACTGCGAGCCGGTGAGCTGCATCCCGTCGCCGGAATCGCCCGCGAAGCGGACGATCACCTGGGACAACTGCTCGACGGGCTTGGTGCTCACTGCGACTCCTGACGAGGTATAGCGCAAGCGGCGGCGGCCGGGGTACGGGAAAATCCCCGACTTCCCTCAGGTTTCTCCGAGGCGGCGGACCGGCGAGTGTCGCGTCGGAGCGGAATCCCCGCCGCCGTCGAGGCAGAGGCGGCGGCGAGAGGCGAGCGGCGTCGCCGCTGCGGGCCGCTCCGGACCGATCAGGCCGCGGTCAGGAGCAGGCCGTTGCCCGAGGGATCGCGCAGGAACACACCGCCCTCGATCGGCTCCGGCTCGCCGCCCGCGTCCGCGACGTGCCCGGCGACCCGGTCGCGCTCGGCCGCGTCCGGGAGCACGATCGTCGCGTGGCGAAGCGTCGCGAAGCCGGCCGGCGCCGGCGAGGCGCCGCGGCTCTCCCAGGTGTTCGCGCCGACGTGGTGGTGGTAGCCGCCGGCGCTGAGGAACGCCGCTGCGGACCCGAGCTGCGCCATCAGGCCCATCCCGAGCACGTCGCGGTAGAAGCGGACGGTCGCGTCGACGTCGGCGACGCGCAGGTGGACGTGTCCGACGGTCGTCCCGTCCGGCAGGCCCTCGAAGGACTCCGCGTCCGGCTCGCCCAGCTCGCCGAGCAGCCGGTCCACGTCGAGCGGCATCGTCGTCAGACGCTCCGTCACGTGGCCCTCCCAGAGCTCGCGTGGACGGTCGGCGTATACCTCGATCCCGTGCCGGTCCGGATCCCGCAGGTAGATCGCCTCGCTGACGTCGTGGTCGGAGAGCCCCTCGAGCGGTATCCGCTCGCGCGTGGCGTGGGCGAGGAAGCGGGCGAGACTCGGGCGGTCGGGGACGAGCAGCGCGACGTGGTACAGCCCCGTATGGCCTGTGTCCGGCCGGGCGTCCGGCTCCTCGACGAACCGGAGGAGCGGCGCGTCGGCCCCGAGGGTCGCCCGTCCGTCCTCGCGCTCGAGGGTGCGCAGGCCGATCGCGCGCTGCCAGTAGTCGAGCGAGCGGTCGAGATCCGCGACCGTGAGCTCGACCGGGCCCATGCGCGTCGCCGGCGCGATCTCCACGGCGCGACGATAGCTCGCCCTAGCCGTCCCGGTGCTTCAGATCCGACTCTCGTTGCTGCGCCTCGGCCAGCGAGAGCGAGCCGTCGCAGACCTGCGCGTTCAGCTCGTTCTCGATCTGGTCGACCTGCGAGGCGCGCGGGATACGGCTCGGGCCAGAGGTTCCGCGGGTCGGTCGGATGGCCGCCCAGCTCGAGGCTGATCAGATGATCCTCCTGGTACCCCGACAGCGGCCCCGTCTCGGCGTACTCCCTCATCTGCTTCGCCTTGAGCGCGTTCGTGTACGACACCGGCGGCCTGACCGTGGCCGTCCAGCCGCGACGGCAGATCGTCGTGCGGATGTTCGCCTGGGTCACGTCCGGGTTGAGGACCCCCGGCGTCCGCACCGGGTCGGCGACGATCCGGCGCGCATGCCGTCCGTTGCCCAGGGATAGCGCGGCGAGCGCGACGACCGCGAGGAGCGCGAGCGCAAGCAGGAGCTCGAACCTCGTCGCGCGCCGATCCATGGGCGCCCGACGCTAGAGCGGAGACTCGCGCCGCACAAGACGCACTTCAGGACGCGCCTGTCCCGGCCGCGACCGCCTCCGCCACCGTCTGCACCGACACCCGCGAGCCGACGAGCGCGAGCGAGCCGCCGAAGATCCAGACGCAGTATGAGACCCACGGATCGCCGATCACGTCCGTCTGCAGCGCGAGCGCGAGGATCGCGGCGAACCCGGCCGCGGCACCGGCAGCCCAACGGTCTCCGCGGCCTGCGCGCACGAGCGCCGCGAGCAGGGCGAGCCCCCACGCGGTCCAGAGCACCGCGCCGAGCACGCCGAGCTCGACGCCGAGCTCCGTGTAGTTCGACTCGCCGGCCTTCAGCGGCGTCCCAGTCCTCGACGCCGTCTGGCCGACGTTGCCGAGCCCGTAGCCCTGCGGGTGATGGACCATGGTCGCGAGGCCGTCCCGCAGGCTCTGCCAGTGCTCCCGCAGGGACGACTCGTTCACGCTCGTCGGCGCATTCGACGTCCCCGGATGTCGTGCCGCGAGAGCGTGCTGGTATGCGAGATCCGCCTTCGTCCAGGTCCCCGTCGGCGCGATCTGCGGAAAGACGTGCGCCCAGGCGACTGCGGCTGCGACGACCGCCGCGGCGGCGACGAGCTCGCGGGAGCGCCGCCGCAGCACCGCGAGCACGACGAGCCCGACGGCGACCGAGAGCAGAGCGGAGCGCGAGAACGTCCAGAGGAGCCCACCGGCGACGATCGTCGCGAGAGCGAGCACCGAGGCTCGCGGCCGTCGCCGGAGCGCCGCGACGCCGAGCAGCACGACGACGAAGAGGTAGCTGCTCGCGAGCGGGCTGAGGAAGGTGGAGACCAGGCGACGCAGGAACGGCTTGTCCCCGCCGACGTTGTAGACGAAGTTCTCCGGCAGGCCTGCGACGCTCGGGTTCTGCCCCGTGCCGTGGTAGTCGTAGCCGAGTTGCTCGTGGAAGTAGGCGATGACGCCGTTCGCGCGCCACCAGCCGATCGAGACGACGTAGACGTCGACGAGTCCCAGCGCCGCGACGACTCCTCCGGCGCCCAGCAGTGTCCAGCCGAGCCGGCGCAGATCGTCGCGACCGAGCCGGAGCGAGCGTCCGAGGAAGAACGCGCCGACGGGGACGAGGTCGTGGCGCAGAGCCAGGGCGACGGCCTTCCGCCCTGCTTCGCCGTCGAGCGCGGACTGCGGCACGAGCGCGTACGCCAGCGCGAGCGCCCCGAACGCGAGCGCCAGCCCGTCGACGACTCCCGGGCGAAACGGAAGCGCACCCTCCCGTACGGCGTCCCGCCCGACCCGGAGGAGCGCCACCGCGAGCAGGATCTCCTTCCACGCCGCGATCGCGGTGAGCGGTTTCCCCTGCACGCCCGCCTCGTAGAGCGCGGCCATCGCGGCGTTGTGCAGCGCGAGGCCGACGACGAAGCAGTACAGCGCTGCCACGGGCCGTCGCCAGACGGCCGTCGCGGCGGCCGCGAGCAGGAGCGCATAGAGCGTCGACGCGGCGACGGTCACGCGCCGAGCGTACAGCGGGCGGGGGCGAGACGCTGCGCCGCCCCCGCCTGCCGTATTCGGTCATGCGATCGGCCTAGATGGGGCCCCAGGGATCGCCGCCGAGCGCCATTGCCAGTGCGGCCAGCGCCAGCACGAGCAGGGCGAGCTTGACGGTCAGCGCGTCGCGCATCATCCGTCATCCCTCCTTCCGGAGGCTCGGGAGCCGTCGGCTCCGGTTTGCACCAGGACAGCACCACCTGCTCTGACCTTTGTCAAGCGGCGCCACCCGGATTCACGGCGCGGCGACAGGCGCCATAATGTGCGAAGCAATGGCAGGCCACCCCCAGACACCGCCGGGCGAGACGATCGGCCGGCGGCTCAGACGGCTGCGCCTCGAGCGCGGGCTCTCGCAACGGGAGCTGGCTGCGCCGGGCGTGTCCTACGCCTACATCTCCCGCATCGAGGCCGGGACGCGCCAGCCGTCGGTGAAGGCGCTGCGCCGCCTCGCCGCGAAGCTCGGCGTGAGCGCCGAGTACCTCGAGACCGGATCGGACCTCGCACCCGCGGGGAAGCGCGAGCTGACGCTGACCGACCTCGAGCTCGCGGTACGCCTCGGCGACTGGCAGGGGACGGAGGAGCCGCTGGAGGCCGTGCTCGCGGAGGCGATAGCCGCCGGCGACTCCGGTGCGGCGCTCCGGTCGCGAGTCGCGCTCGCCATCATGGCGAAGGAGGCCGGCGACTTCAGCCGGATGGTGAGGCTGCTCGAGGACGCGGTCGAAGACGAGCCGTTCGCCCCGGTCGAGCGCATGGAGCTCTACGGCCATCTCGGGTTCGCCTACTCGGCATCCGGCCGGCCCGAGGCAGCCGTAGCACTGTACGAGCGCTGCCTCGACGCGGTCAGGGAGCTGGGCGCCGCAGCGTCGCTCGAGGCGCGGTACGCGACCGTCCTCAGCTACGCGCTGAGCGATGCCGGCGACCTCGGCAGGGCGGAGGAGGTCGTGAAGACGGCCCTCGACCGCGTCGGGGACGAAGAGGACTCCTACACCCGGGTCCGTCTCTACTGGTCTCTGGCGCGGCTTGCGCACGCCGAGGACAAGCCCGTGCTCGCGCTCGCCAACGCACGCAAGGCGATCGCTCTCCTGGAGACGACCGAGGACACGATCAGCCTCGCCCGCGCGCACCTGCTGGCTGCGTCGATCATGATTACCCGTGGCAACCCGCCCGAGGCGACCAGGCATCTCGACCAGGCGGCGCGCCTGCTTGGCACGGCTCCGTCCTCCGCCGACGTCGCAATGCTGAGCGTGAAGCGAGCCCAGGTCGCGACGCTCGAAGGAAACGGTGAATCCGCGATCGCTCTCGCCCGCCACGCGCTCGAGACCATCGGCGAGGAACTCGTCGAGGAGCGCGGCACGGCGTACTTCGCGCTTGCGGAAGGACTGGCGCTCGAGAAGTCGTTCCCGGCCGCCGACGACGCCTACGCACGCGCCGTCGACCTGCTGGAGCAGCGGCACCAGTGGCGCGAGGCGACCCAGGCGTGCCGTGCGTGGGCGCGGATGCTGCGCGCCGCAGGGCGCGAGGAGCAAGCGCTCGACGTCCTCGATCGCGCTGCAGAGCTCGGTCTGCGCGCAGCGCCCGCCGAGTCGCTCAGCGAGCGTTGACGGTCGAGCTCGCGGTTCCGCCGAGAGGACCGTACTCGCTGGCTCTCTCCGCGCGGCTGGCCGGGGACGCCACGCGCCGCTTCCGCGACGGCGTCGTCACCGCGCTCGTCGACGCCGGCGGGGAGCCCGAGCTCGCCCGAGCCGCCCAGTCTCCGGACGGAACGGTCACGATCCGCGCCGGCTCCACGGCGGCGGCCGAACGGCTGCGCTGGATCCTGGCCCTCGACGACGACCATTCCGGATTCCTTCGTCTCGTCCGCGACGACCCTCTCCTCGGGCGCGCGTCGCGGGAGCTGCGTGGGCTGCGCCAGGTTCGGACCGCGACCGTGGCCCATGCCCTCCTGCGCGCGGTCTGCGGGCAGCTGATCGACTGGTACAGCGCGCGCACCATCGAGCGGCGCGTCATCCGGTCGCTGTGTCCGCCCAGCGCCGAAGGGCTGTGCGTCGCACCGACGACGCACACGCTCGCCCGGGCGGCGCCGTCCGAGCTGCGTCGCCTCGGCCTGCACGAGCGCCGGGCGGCCGCACTCGTCCGACTCTGCCGCAGCGTCGAGCTCGAACGCCTGCACGACCATCCGACGGAGGCGGTCGTCCGGCGCCTCGAGCGAGAGCGCGGTCTCGGGCCCTGGTCGGCCGGCGTGGTCTGTCTGCAAGGCCTCGGGCGCACCGAGCACGGCCTCGTCGGCGATCTCGGCCTGATCAAGCTGCTGCGCGCCCTTCGCGGCCGTCCGGTCGAGGCGAGCGAGACGGCCGAGCTGCTCGCGGGATACGGCGAATGGGCCGGGCTGGCGAGCGTCTATCTGCTCGCGGGTTATGCACGGGGGCTTCTGCCGCTGAGCTCTGCCTACGCCGCGTAGAGTCTGGGCTCCATGACGGAACGCAGGGTGGCGATTCTCGGGGGCGGCCGGATCGGCGAGGCGCTCCTCTCCGGGCTCCTCAGCTCGGGCTGGCGCTCCGCCGACGAGATCGCCGTCGGCGATCGCGGGGACGACCGCGTCGCGGAGCTGCGCGAGCGGTACGGCGTCGCGGCGACCACCTCGAACCCGGAGGCCGTGTCGGGCGCCGGCCTCGTCGTCGTCGCGGTGAAGCCGCAGGACATCGACGCGCTGCTCGGCGAGATCGGGGGCACGCTCGCGCGGGAGCAGACGGTCGTCTCGGTCGCGGCCGCCATCACCACGCGCCACATCGAGGCGCGCATCGCCGACGGCGTGCCGGTGGTCCGCGCGATGCCGAACTCCCCGGCGACCGTCCACGAGGGCATGGCGGGCATCTGCGCAGGCGCGCATGCCGGCGACGAGCACCTCGCGCTCGCCGAGGAGGCCCTGCTGCATCTCGGTCGGGTCGTTCGCGTGCCGGAGCGCTGGATGGACGCGATCACGGCCGTCTCGGGCTCCGGGCCGGCGTACTTCGCCTTGCTGGCGGAGGCGATGATCGAGGCGGGCATCCTCCTCGGTCTCTCGCGGGAGATCTCGACGACGCTCGTCGTGCAGACGATGTTCGGCACCGCCAAGCAGCTCCGCGACGAGGGGATGCATCCGGTCGAGCTCCGCGAGGCGGTGACCTCTCCGGGCGGCACGACGATCGCCGCGATCCGCGAGCTCGAGCAGGCGGGCGTCCGCGCCGCGTTCCTGAACGCGATTCAGGCGGCGATGGACCGGTCGCGCGAGCTCGCCGAAGGCGACACGTGACGACGGGCGACGTCGAGATCGTGCTGGCCGACGACGCGGAGGCGGCCGCGCGGCTCGTCGCCGAACGGCTGGCGGAGCAGGCGCTCGCCGGTGGCGACGTCGCACTCACCGGCGGTTCGACGCCCAGACGGGCGTACGAGATCGCCGCGGAGCTCGAGCCCGACTGGAGCCGGATCTCGCTGTGGTGGGGGGACGAGCGCTGCGTGGCGCCGGTGGACGAGCGGTCGAACTACGGCATGGCCCGGGAGGCCCTCCTCGACCGGCTCGAGACGCCGCCCGCGGCCGTTCATCGGATGCAGGGCGAGCTCGGCCGCGACCAGGGCGCCGAGGCGTACACCCGGGAGCTGGCAGAGCTCGAGGCGTTCGATCTCGTGCTGCTCGGGCTCGGCCCGGACGGCCACGTCGCCTCTCTCTATCCGAGCCAACCGACACTCGAGGTCACCGAGCGCCGTGCCGTCGGCGCCGAGGCGCATCTCGAGCCGTACGTCGACCGGATCACGCTGACGCTGCCGCTCCTGCGTGCGGCGCACGAGGTGCTGTTCCTCGTCGCCGGCGAGGGCAAGGCCGAGGCGGCTGCGCGCGCATTCGCCGCGGAACCGACGCGCGCGGTGCCGGGCAGCCTGGTCCGGGCCGAGCTGGGCCCGACCCGTGCGGTCCTCGACCGCGCGGCCGGCGCACGACTCTAGGGCAGATGCGTCGAGGGCCGCAGGCCCGATCCGATGCCGCGCTCGGAAGCGAGCCGCTCGAGGACAAGGACCGTGTCGGCGACCGGCACGTCCTCGAGAAACGCCTCCCGCGTCTCGAACGAGCGCAACACGTCCTCTACTCCGGCGGCAAACGCCGGGCCGTCGCCGGCAGCGAGCGCGAGGAGCGACGCGGCCACGTCTGCGGGGAACCCGTGCCGGTCTGCCAGACTCGCCGCGATCGTCGCCCCGTCGTCGTCGCGTCCGAGCACGAGCAGCGCCAGCGTCGCCGCGTAGCGGCCGATCGGCGACTCGGCGTCCGAAGCGCCGGCGTCGAGCGCCCAGCGGGCGGCTTCCGATGCGTCCTCGCCCGCCAGCAGCAGCGCCTTCATCGCGCCGATGGGACGACCCCACGAGCCCGGCGGCGCGTCGGACCAGCTCTCGCGGTAGCGCTCGGCCGCGCGCCGGAGCCACTCCCCCGCCTCGGTGCGCGACCCCGACATGAGCAAGCAGAGGCCGCACGCCCAGGCGGCGTTTCCCAGCCGCGTCAGCTGGCGCTGGCGCTCCCCCGGATCCTCGATCGCCCCGACTCGCCCCTCGCCGTCCCGGTAGCGGCCGAGTGCCCGCTGGAATCCGTCGTCCCAGTCCACGAGCCCAGTATCCCGTGTCCGGACGCCTCTACGACGCACCGGAGCCGATGATCGACTCGTCAGTCAACGGATCGCTATCGTGCGCTCGTGGCCCGGGAGCTGCGCGAGGTCTTCTTCGTCGACGGCGTTCGCACGTCCTTCGGCAAGGCGGGACCGAAGGGTCTGTTCTGGCGAACGCGCGCGGACGATATGGCCGTGAAGGCAGTGCGCGAGCTGCTGCGCCGCAATCCGCTGATCCCGCCGGAGCGAATCGGCGACGTCGTCCTCGCGGCGACGGCGCAGGTCGGCGACCAGGGGCTGACGCTGGGACGCGACGTGGCCCTCCTCGCGGGGATCCCCGACTCCGTGCCCGGCTTCGCCGTCGACCGGATGTGTGCAGGCGCCCTGACGGCGGTGACCGCGGCAGCCGGCGAGATCGCGCTCGGCGCGATCGACGTGGCGGTTGCCGGCGGTGTCGAGCACATGGGTCACCACCCGATGGGCGACGAGGTCGACTTCAACCCGCGCTTCGTCGCGGAACGCCTGATCGACGAGTCTGCGGCGACGATGGGGAAGACGGCGGAGAACCTCCACGACCGCTTCCCGCAGATCACTCGCGAGCGAGCCGACGCCTTCGCGCTCCGCTCGCAGCAGCGGCTGGCGGCCGCCTGGGAGGACGGCGTGATGAAGGAGACGGTGGTGCCGATGGCCGTCTTCACCGACGACGGCTGGAAGGTGGCCGACCGGGACGAGTTCCTGCGGCCCGACTCCACCCCGGAGGGCCTGGCCGCGCTGAAGCCCGCCTTCCGTGCGGGCGGCCGGGTCACCGCCGGGAACTCCGCCGGCCTCACCGACGGCGCGACCGCGGCGTTCCTCGCCTCCGACGGCGCGGTCGACGAGCTCGGCATCGCCCCGAAGTTGCGACTCGTCGGCTTCGCGTATGCGGGAGTCGAGCCGCACCTGATGGGCTACGGCCCGGTGCCGGCCACTCGCAGGGTGCTGGAGCAGGCGGGTCTGACCCTCGACGACGTCGACCTCTTCGAGCTGAACGAGCCGTTCGCGGTGCAGGTGCTGACGTGGTGCGACGAGCTCGGAGTCCCGGCCGACGACCCTCGCCTCAACCCGTACGGTGGCGCGATCGCGTGCGGCCATCCGCTCGCGGCAACCGGCGTCCGCCTCGTCGCGCAGCTCGCCCACGGCCTGCGGGAGCGAGGCGGCCGCTACGGGCTGACCGCGCTCTGCATCGGCATGGGAATGGGCTGCGCGATCCTCTGGGAGAACGTGGCATGAGCGTAGGCTCGACGGAGCTGAGACTGAACCGCGTCGAGTCGCGAGTCGGGCCGATCGCCCTCGTCACCGTCGACAACGGTGAGAACTACCGGACGCCGACGACGCTGGGGCGCTCCGCCTTCGAGTCGGCGGCCTCCGTGCTCGACGAGCTCGAGTCCCGTGACTGGGCGGCCATGGTGCTGACGGGGAAGCCGTTCGTCTTCTGCGTCGGCGCGGACGTGGACGAGTTCGCGCACATCCGCACGCATGACGAGGCGGTCGAGGGATCGCGGGCCGGGCACGAGCTCTTCCGTCGGATCCGCGCCCTGCCGTTTCCGACGGTGGCTGCGGTGAACGGGGCCTGTCTCGGCGGCGGGCTCGAGCTGGCGCTCCACTGCAGTGCGCGGACGATCGCGAGAGACGTGCGGCACGTCGGCTTCCCCGAGGTCGCGCTCTCGATCATCCCGGGCTGGGGCGGCACGCAGCTCGCACCGCGACTCGCGGGGCCGGACACGGCGGTGCGGCTGATCGTCACGAACCCGCTGCGCCAGAACCGTCTGATCGGCGCCGAGGAGGCCGTCGAGCTCGGCCTCGCGGACCGCCTGCTCGCGCCGGTCGAGTTCGTCGACGAGTCGCTCGCCTTCGCCGTGGAGCTCGTCGAGCGGGGCTCGATCGAGCGAACCGAACCCGACTGGTCGAACGTCCAGACGATCCTCCGCAAGGCACGGGCGCGCGTCGAAGACGCCGTCCACGGCGCCACGCGTGCGCCGTACGTCGCGCTCGACCTGATCGAGGGTGCGCGCGACTGGAGCATCCCGGAGGGGTACGCAGCGGAGGAAGCCGCGCTCGGCGAGCTGATGACGAGCCCCCAGGCGCAGGCGGCCGTCTATGCCTTCACGGTCGTCGAGCGGCGGTCGAAGCAGGCCGAGGGCGTCCCGGACGTGAAACCACGCCGGATCGAGAAGGTCGGCATCGTCGGCGCGGGCCTGATGGCGACGCAGCTCGCCACGCTCTTCCTGCGCCGCCTGGAGGTGCCGGTCGTGCTGCGCGATCTCGAGCAGTCGCGCGTCGACGAGGCCCTCGCGACGATTCGAGAGGAGGTCGGTGCGAGGAAGCCGTTCCTCGCGACGCTGGCCGCCGGCGGCACCGGCTGGGAGCAGTTCGCGGGCTGCGATCTCGTGCTCGAGGCCGTCTTCGAGGAGCTCGCGGTGAAGCGCGGGGTGTTCGACGCGGTCCACGCGGTCGCACCCGAGGCGATCCTCGCCACCAACACGTCGTCGCTCTCGGTCGAGGAGATGGGTGCCGACGTCGGCCTGCACTTCTTCAACCCGGTCGCAGTCCTGCCGCTCGTCGAGGTTGCTCGCACGTCCCGCACGACCGACGAGCAGCTCGCCACCGCCTGGGACGTCGTCAAGAAGCTGAAGAAGCGCGGCGTTCTCGTGCACGACGCACCGGCGTTCGTCGTCAACCGCGTCCTGACCCGCATGACGACCGTGATCATGGACGCGCTCGAGCACGGCAACACGGTCGAGCAGACGGACGAGGCGGCGCTCTCCCTGGGCTTGCCGATGGCGCCCTCGGTGCTCTTGCAGATGGTCGGCCCGGCTGTCGCGAACCACGTGCTCGAGACGCTCCATGACGCCTACCCCGACCGTTTCGCGCTCTCGCCGACCCTTGCCGGCTACGCCCGCGGCGAGGACGAGATCGTCGTCCGCGGCGACGCGCGCCGCAGCGTCGCGGAGATCCGCGAGGCGGTGCTGGAGGCCGTCGCCGACGAGGTGCGGCACCTGCTCGACGAGGGCGTCGTCGCCGCCGCCGCGGACGTGGATGCCTGCCTGATCCTCGGGGCCGGCTATCCGTTCCACCTCGGCGGGATCACGAAGCACCTCGACCAGACCGGTATCTCCGAGCGCATCGTCGGCTCCACCCTCGCCGGCTACCGAGCCGGCGCCTCTGCCTGACTCTCGCCCGCGACACGGCACGAGGCCCGTCCGAGAGCGGATGACGGAGACGGGCACCTCCATCGGTGGTCGTGTACGCCGGTGCCGGTAGGCTCAGCCGGACATGGCAGACGACTGGCGGATCCGGATCGAGGTCGACGAGGAGGAGCACGCACGCGGCCTGCTCGCGCGACTCGGCGCCGAGCTCGACAGCGAGGCGCGGGAACTCGCCAGGGAGCTCGAGAAGCACCGTCTCGCGGTCTCTCGTGACGGCGAGACGGTGTTCGTCTACGCGTCCAGCCGCCCGGAAGCCGAGAGAGCCGAGGCCGTGATCCGCGCCGAGCTGCGTGGACACGGACTCGAGGCGCGCACGAGCCACATCGAGCACTGGCTCGCCGGCGAGGAGCGCTGGGACGACGAGCCGCCCGGCGAGACGTGGGAGAGCGAAGAGGTCGACCGCGGCTATGCGCCGTGGGAGGTCCGGGTCGCCTGCGGCTCCCGCGACGAGGCCCGCGAGCTCTCCGAGCGGCTCGAGCAGGAGGGCTACCTCCCCGATCGCCGTTTCCACTACGTGATCGTCGGCGCGAAGACACGCGCGGATGCGGAGCGCCTTGCAGACCGCATCCACGGCTCCGTCGAGCCCGGAGGCGAGCTGGTCTGGGAGACCGCCCCGGGCAACCCGTTCGCCGTCTTCGGCGGTCTGGGCGTCTAGTGCCAGAAGCTGCACCGCACTTCCTGACGGGGCGCTGAACGCGGGCCGGGGGAGCCGGCTGCCGTTGCGGGCACGAGCATGCCCGCATCGGCCCTGTCACCCGAAGGCGGGTTGACGACCACCGGGGTACGGGTATGCTTGGCAAAGCGTCGCTCGCCCAGGGGATCAGTCGAGCGCGCTCCTCTTGAAGGATTGCAGCACCGGTGCGTGCTGCGCATATGCAGGAAGTCACTCAGCAGCCGACGATCATCTCGGAGGCGACGGGTCCGCTGGCCGCCGCCGCATTCCGCGCGGAAGCGTGGGCAGGCGAGCCGTTCCTTCGCGAGGGCGAGGAGATCGACCAGGTTCTCGCGCCCGGCACCGCACGCCGGCGCGCGCTCACCGAGGCTCTGGCCGAGATCGACGCAGGCCGCGCCTCGCCGACGCCGCAGTGGAGGGTGCGCTTCGGGCTCATGCTCGGGCTCGAGCGGGTCCTCGCCGAGGAGGAGCCGCACACGATCGCCGGCACCGCGCTCCGCCGGCACCAGGTGGACGCGCTCGCGGGCATGCTCACCGAGCTGATCGCCACGGCCCAGCGCGACGAGGAGCAAAACGGCAACGGACACGCAGCGACCGCGGAAGAGCTCGCCGAGCAGGAGGCGGAGGACGAAGACGAAGACGAGACGCTCGTCGTCCGGCCCGACGGCGAGGACGTCGTCGACGAGCCCGCCCACCGGGACGACCCCGGAGCCGTCCGCCGCTACCGCTTCCGCCATCCGACCGCTTCCGGCAAGACGATTGCCGCGGCCGGCTTCGTCGAAGCGGCGCGGACGCTCGGCGTCCTGATTCTCACGCATCGACGCCTGCTCGTCTCCCAGTTCCGGCGCGACCTCACGACCGAGGGGTACGGCGACCGCTTCGCCGAGCCGGTCGAGCAGGACAGCCGTCCGCCGCAGCCGAACCCGCTGACGATCCAGACGTACGCGTGGTTCGCACGCCACGTCGGCTCGCTCGACCGCAACGCGTACCAGCTGGTGATCTGCGACGAGGCCCACACGGCGTTGGGCGAGAAGACGTCGGCGGCGATTCGTTCCTTCCCGGAGCCCATCTACATCGGGATGACGGCGACCGAGCAGCTGATCGCGAAGCAGGTCTCGGACGTCTTCCCGGCCTCGGTCGACGACCTGCCGCTGCAAGACGCGGCACGGCGCGGGTTGATCGCCCCGCTCCGCGACCTCCGCGTTCCGCCGGTCGCGGCGATCAACTCGGTCCCGATCGTCGGCGGCGACTTCGACCAGGAGATCCTGGCCAAGACCCTCGACCACCAGGCCCTGAACCAGGCGGCGGCGAGCCTCTACCGCGACCGCTTCGACAACACGCCCGGAATCGTCTACGCAGCGGGCGTCGATCATGCCTACAACCTCGCACAGGAGTTCCGCGCGGCCGGCCTCAAGGCGGAAGCCGTCTCCGGGCGGACGCCGCCGGTTCGCCTCGCCGAGACGCTCGCGGCCTACGAGCGGGGCGAGATCAACGTCCTCATCAACGCACAATTGCTCGCGGAGGGCTGGAACTCGCCGCGCGCCACGGTCTGCATGCACCTCGCCCCGACGGCGTCCCGTCGCGTCTACCAGCAGCGGATCGGCCGCATCATGCGCCTGCACCCGCGAAAGGAGGCGGGGATCGTCGTCGACTTCGTGCCGAAGGGCGCGACGCACAACGAGCGGGTCATCTCGCTCCACTCGCTGCTCGACGCCGACTTCTACCGTGAGGGTGCGCGAGTCACGCCGGCGCCTCGCCGCCGCTCCCAGCGCCGCGCCCGCCGTCGCCTCACGCCCGCGCCCTGGCTGGTTCCCGTCACGCCGGACGTCCGCCGCCGGATCGGGGTCATCCAGCGGGAGTGGCAGCGAATCGACCCCCGCTACCTCGACGAGGACGAACAGCGGTACTGGGCGACGATCGCCGGACGCCAGATCCGGTTCGACGAGCGCGCATCCTTCGTCCTCAAGCTGACCGAAGGCCAGGCGAGCAAGGGCGCCCTCGAGCAGTTCCTGGCCACGTGCGCGGCCGAGAACCCGAACAGACGCCTGCGCACCATGGCGTTGCAGGACCGCGTTTCGATGCGCGTCGAGCGCGCGGACTTCGACGATCTCGTCACCCTCGTCACGCAGGCTCCCACCTGGGAGAAGGAGCGCTTGCCCGGCATCCGCACCCTGCTTCGTGCCGTCGCAGACGGGAAGCCGGACGCTCCGGAGCAGATCCTCGCCCGCTGGACGTGGCGCCTGGCACGAGCCACCCGGAAGGTCCAGGACCGCCGGGCCTCGGCCGAGTACCCCGAGGCGAAGCGCCTGCTCGGAGCGCTCGCGAACTCGCGCGGGCACCGCCATGAGGAGAACGCGGTCAAGCTCGTGCGGGCGGCGCTCGAGCAGCCGGTGGAAGTCGGTGTCGCCCTGCTCGCGTCGGCGGAGGGGTACACGCCCCGCGCGACCCGGCTGATCGAGGAGGCGCGCGAGAGGCTCGGATCGATCCAGGAGGTCGCCCTCGCGCTGTCCGAGAACCTCCCCGCTCCAAAGCAGCAATCCGGTCGCAGCCGCCGCCGGCGGCGGCGCAAGAAGAGGGCGGGAGCGCAGGCGCAGGCGGCGACGGTCGAGACGACGACGAACGGCGCGGCTCCGGCCGATCCCGACCCCGCGGAGGCGCAGACCGCGACCGCGAGCACGACTCCCGAGGAAGAAACCGACGAGCCGAAGACGAAGCGCCGCAGGCGGCGACGGAAGCCCGTCTCCGAGAACGGCGCTGGACCAGACCAGACCGAGCACGGCGGAGACGACCAACCCGAGCCGGCCGCCGCGGCCGGCGACGGCTAGTTGTAGGCCCTACGACGCCGGGCCGTCGGGGCCGTCCGGTTCGCCGTTCTCCTGCTCCCGCTCCCGGAGGAAGCGCGTCAGCTCGGCTGCAAGGCTCTCGCCGGAGGGCAGGTCGTCGGCCGCCTCGAGCATGTCGACCCGTCGCTCGAGTTCCTCGACGTAGGCCGACGTCTCGGAGTCGGCGGAGACCGCCTCGCTCACTTGCTCGCCGTACTCGTCCGCTGCCCGCTCGAGCTCGTCGAGGTCGACGTCGGCGCCGAGCAGCTCCCCGAGCCGGCGGCTGAGCGCGAGCGCGGCACGCGGGCTGGGTGCGAGCGAGACGTAATGGGGCACGGCCGCCCAGAGGCTCAACGACGGCAGACCCGCGGCGCGGCAGCCGTCCAGCAGCACGCCGATGATCCCCGTCGGCCCCTCGTACCGGGAGGGCTCGAGCCCGAGCTCCTCCATCATCGCCGGGTCGCTCGCAGCGGCCGTCACCGGCGCCGGCCGCGTATGGGGCACGTCCGCGAGCAGCGACCCGAGGGTGACGACGAGCTCGACGTCGAGCTTCTGGGCCAGGTCGACGACGAGCTGCGCGAACGTCCGCCAGCGAAGGTTCGGCTCGGTGCCGAGCAGAATCACCGCATCGCGCTCGAGACCCGGGACACGGGCGTGGAAGAAGGCGTTCTCCGGCCACTCGAGCCTCCGCGTCACACCTTCCTCGAGCGAGACCTGCGGTCGCTGGGCCTGGAAGTCGTAAAAGGCCTCCGGGTCGATCTCGGCAAACCGCTCGGCGTCCCACAGCTTCGCGAGATAGCTGGCGCCGAGCGTCGCTCCCTGGCCGCCGTCGTTCCAGCCGCGGAACGCTGCTATCAGCACCGGCTGCCGCAGCTCCGGCTGAAAAGAGACGTTCAGCTCCGACATTGCGCTGAGTCTACGTCTGCCCCGGCTCAACGGGGCGCCAGAGCCGCGCGACGAGCCCTACCGTCCACGCGAAGAGCGCGGCTGCCAGGGCGACGTGGAGGACGACCACCCACCACGGCACGGTGCTGTAGGTGCGGTACTGCAGCTCGCCGATCCCCATCTGGAAGAGCAGGATGGCGAGCAGCCCGGCGCAACCCCGGATCAGCCAGGGGAAGCGGTCGCGCCGCGACCAGGCCCAGCCGGCGAGCACGAGGAAGACGATCCCGAAAGCTGCGACTGCGCGAACGTGCCAGTACACGGTCGGGTAGAACGTGCCGAGGCGCGGCACGACGGTGGTGCCGGAGCTTCCAGGGAAGCGGCCCGCCGCCGTCGAGAGCGTCCCGCTGACGACGAGCGTCGCGACCGCCACGAACAGTGTCGCGCCGCCCGCACGGGCGAGTGCGGGCAACGGGCCTCCGCCGCCGCGGGCGTGTCGAGCCGCGTGCAGGAGGACGAGCACACCGAGGCCGAGCACCGTCAGCGAGAGCAGGAGGTGCGAGATCACGAGGTACGGGTTGAGGTCGTAGTAGACGGTGATCGCGCCCAGCGGGGCCTGTCCGAGCGTGCCCGCGAAGACGCCGGCAGCCAGGAGCTTCACGTTCCGGCCGAGACCTCGCGTGCGCCAGGCGCCGAGAGCGAGCGACAGCGTCGCGACGACGGTCAGGAACGAGACGACGCGGTTCGAGAACTCGATGTCGGAGTGGTAGCCCTTGGGGAGAGCGTGCGTGCTCTCGCAGGTCGGCCAGTGCGGGCAGCCGAGTCCGGACCCCGTCAGCCGCACGGTCGCTCCGGTGGCGACGATGAAAACGAGCATCGTCACCGTCGCGACCGCGACCCTCCGAAACGCCGCCGGCGAGAGCGTCAGGGCTCGCCAGCGTGGCGGCGCCGAGGAGGCCGACTCCACGTGCACCAGGCGAGTGTAGTGCCCCTTCGGGTAGTGCTGTGCGCCCCGCCGCCCTGCTAATCTTACGTTTACGTAAGAATGAGTTTCCTCCGGAGTCGCAGACACAGCGAGCACTACAAGTGGTGGGTGTTGACATGCACCAGCCTCGGAATGCTGCTCGCGACGATCAACTCGGGGACGCTGATCATCGCCCTGCCCGACCTCGAGCGGAGCCTGCACACGACGCTGCTCCAGCTCGTCTGGGTGATCCTCGTCTACATGATCGCGTCGACCGTGCTCGTGCTCACGGCCGGGCGCCTCTCCGACCTCTTCGGGCGCAAGCACGCGTATGTGCTCGGCTTCCTCGTCTTCTCGCTCTCGTCGCTCGGCGCGGGCTTCTCGGGGAGCGGCACCCAGCTGATCCTGTGGCGCATCGTGCAAGGCATCGGCGGCGCCTTCCTGTTCGCGAACGCCGCGGCCCTCGTCACGGACGCCTTCCCCAGGCACGAGCTCGGCCTCGCGATGGGGACGAACACGATGGTCGCCGCGGTGGGGCTCGTGATCGGTCCGGTGCTCGGTGGCGCGCTGGTGGCGATCTCGTGGCCGTGGGTCTTCTGGTTCAACGTCCCGCTCGGGCTCGCCGGCTGCGCGTGGGCGTGGCTCGTCCTGCACGAGCTGGCCGGGCGCGACACCGAGCGGGGGCTCGACCTGCTGGGTACCTCGACCTACGTCGTCGGGCTCACAGGGCTCGTGCTGGCGCTCTCCAAGGGCGGCCTCGGCGGCTGGAACGGGCCCATCGTGCTCGGCGGCTTCGCAGCGGCCGCCGTCCTGCTGCCGGCGTTCGCGCTCGTCGAGCGGCACGGACGCGCCCCCATGCTCGACCTCTCGCTCTTCGGCGACCGCCTCTTCGCAGCGGCCTCTGGAGCCGCGTTCGTCAACGGGCTCGCACGCTTCGCGCTCATGTTCCTCTTCGTCTTCTACTTCCAGGGCCCGCAGGGCCAGTCGCCGATCATGGCCGGGCTCGAGCTCGCTCCGATGGCGGTCGGGATGCTCGTCTCCTCGCCGCTCGCCGGAATCGCGGCCGACCGTCACGGCTCGCGCGGGCTCGCCGCGGTCGGGATGCTCGTGACCGCCGGCGCGCTCGGCGCGATGACGACGCTGCAGGCGCACAGCCCGTACTGGCAGAGCGGACTCTGGCTCGGCATCCTCGGCATCGGGTCCGGGATGTTCAACAGCCCGAACACCGCTGCGATGATGGGCGCGGTGCCGGGCCACCGCCGCGGTGTCGCCGCCGGGGCACGCGTGATGCTCCAGAACACCGGCGCCGTGATCTCGATCGCGTTCGTGATGGCGATCGTCACGGCCGCCGTCCCGAAGGACGTCCTGTTCAAGATCTTCTCGGGAGTCACGTCCGGCCTCTCGACGCGGCAGCTCGATCCCTTCATCTCGAACATGCACCTCGCGCTCTGGGTGCTCGCCGGTGTGTCGCTGGTCGGAGCCGTCGTCTCGATGCTGCGTCCCGCGCATACGCCGACGCATGCGGGGCGGCTGGGCCCCCAGGTCGAGGAGGCGGCCACGTGAGGATCGGAGCCGCTGCCGAGCGGACGGGCGTGACGCCGCGGACGATCCGCTACTACGAGGAGATCGGCCTGCTGCCGTGCTCTGCGCGCCGCAAGGGCGAGCACCGGGACTACGAGGAGGCGCACGTAGAGCGGCTGCAGGAGCTGACCCGCCTGCGCGACCTGCTCGGGCTCTCGCTCGAAGAGCTGAAGCAGCTCGTCGAGGCCGAGGAGGCTCGCGCGGCGATTCGCAGGCGACTTCAGGAGCCGATCTCGGACGAGGAGCGGCTGCGGCTGCTCGACGAGGCGCTCCCCCACGTCGAGCGCCAGCTGGAGCTCGTCCGCCGGCGGAAGCAGGAGCTGGCGCGCCTCGAGGCCGAGCTCTCGACAAAGCGGAAGCGCATCCTCGTCCGGAGACGCGAGCTCGTGTGACCGCGAGGCGCCCGCGGGTCGCCTACTCGAGCACGACGCCGGCGCCTTCCTCGACGGAGCCGACCCGGGCGAGGAAGAGGCCGGCTCTCGCGAACTCGGCCTCCAGCGAGAGCCCCCTGTCCGACGGGAGGGTCACGAGCAGCCCACCGGCGGTCTGCGCGTCGTAGGCGAGCGCGAGCAGGTCGTCGGACACGCCGGCGCTCTCCACGTGCGGGGCGGCGAAGTCGCGGTTGCGCGGATCCCCGCCGGTGCGGACGCCGGCGCGGGCAACGTCGAGCGCGCCGTCGAGCGCCGGCAGCGCCGCCGCGTCCAGCCGGATCCGGACACCGCTCCGCTCGGCGGTCTCGTGGGCGTGGCCGAGCATGCCGAAGCCCGTCACGTCGGTGACGGCGTTCGGACCGAAGCCACGGAGCACGTCCGCAGCCTCTCCGTTCAGCGTCGTCATCCAGGAGATCGCCTCATCGAGCTGATTCTGCGAGACGATCCCCTTTCCCTGTCCTGCCAGAACGAGCCCCGTCCCGAGCGGCTTCGTCAGGAAGACGGCGTCATCGGGGCGTGCGCCGCTCTTCGGCCAGACGCCTTCGGGGTGAACGGTGCCGACGACCGCGAGCCCGTACTTCGGCTCCGAGTCGCGAATCGTGTGACCGCCGGCGAGGAGCGCGCCCGCAGCGCGGACCTGCTCGTCGGCCGCCGCAAAGACCGCGGCGACGACGGCGGTCGGCAGCTCCTCGGGAAAGGCGGCGATCGAGAGCGCGAGCAACGGCGAGCCGCCCATCGCGAAGACGTCGTTGAGGGCGTTCGTGGCCGCGATGCGCCCGTAGAGGGCCGGGTCGTTCACGAGCGGCGGGAAGAAGTCGAGCGTGAACACGAGCGCCCGTTCCTCGTCGAGCTTGTAGACGACCGCGTCGTCGGCAGGCGAGAGCCCGACGAGCAGGTTCTCGGCCTCCACCGGCACGAATCCCCGCAACAGCTCCTCGAGCCGCGCGGCCGAGTACTTCGCGGCACAACCGCCGCCGGCGCTCAGCCCGGTGAGTCCGTGACTCTCCGCCGTGTCCACCCCTACATCGTACGGAGGCGACGGCCGCAGCCGCCGCCTCCTGGGGAGAGGGGAACCTGACGGCACCCCTGCGCCTCCTGTTCGCGACGAACGCGACTTGACCTGCACACACGTTCTCGACTAGACAGGACCGGTGAATCGCGCGGCGCTCGTCACCGGCGGCTCCTCGGGCATCGGCCTCGCGCTCGCCCGCATGCTCAGTGAGGAAGGCTTCGACCTGACGCTCGTCTCGCGTCGAGCCGAGAAGGTCGAGGCGGCGGCCGCAGAGCTCGGCGCCGCCGCGGTCGCGGCGAACGTGGGCGACGCCGACGACTGCGCCCGCCTCGTCGCCGAGCACCGCGACCGCTTCGGCAGGCTCGACGTCCTCGTCAACTCCGCGGGGGTCGGCATCGCGGGTCGCGTCGAAGACCTCCCGGCGAAGCATCTCGACCTCCAGCTCGGCGTCAACCTGCGCGGCCTGTTCCTCGTCACGCAGGCGGCAATCCCCCTCCTGCGGGAGTCGCGCGGCTGGATCGTGAACCTCGCCTCGATCGCAGGCACCCTGCCCACGCCGGGTCTCGCGACCTACGGAGCGACGAAAGCAGCGGTGATATCGCTGACCCGCTCGCTGAACGAGGAGCTGGACGCGGACGGCGTCCGCGCCGTCGCACTCTGCCCCGGCTTCGTCGATACGCCGATGGCGGAGTGGTCCGGGATCGACCCCGCGGCGATGATTCGGCCGGAGGACTGCGCCGAAGTCGTACGGATGCTCCTCCGTCTGAGCCCCCACGCGCGCATCCCCCAGATCGTGATCGAGCGCCTCGGATCACGTGACGGGGACGTGCCGTTGGGCGCCGGCTAGCGCCGGCGACTTCAGCGCTCGATCGGGACGTCGACCAGGTTGCCCCACTCGGTCCACGAGCCGTCGTAGTTCCGAACGCGCTCGTAGCCGAGCAGCTCGTGCAGGACGAACCACGTGTGCGCGCTGCGCTCGCCGATGCGGCAGTACGCGGTCACCTCCTTGTCGGATGTGACGCCCAGACCTCCGTAGAGCTCCCGAAGCGCCTCCGCCGGCTTGAACGTGCCGTCGTCCTGAACGGCCTGCGCCCAGGGAATCGACTGTGCGGTCGGAATGTGACCCGTCCGCGACGCTCCTTCCTGCTCGTAGCCGGGCGGCGCCATGAGCTCGCCGGAGTACTCCTGCGGGCTGCGTACGTCGACGAGGGCGCGGCCGTTCTCGTTCAGCCACGCGAGCACCTGGTCGCGACGAGCGCGGATCGACTCGTCCCGCTCGCTGGCGCTGTAGCTCTTCGAGGCCGATGAGGGCACCTCGCTGGTCAGCTCGCGACCTTCGTCGATCCACTTCTGGCGGCCGCCGTCGAGGATGCGAACGTCCTCGTGCCCGTACGTCTTCAGGTACCAGTACGCGTAGGCGGCGAACCAGTTGTTCTTGTCGCCGTACAGGACGACGGTCGTGTCGTTGCCGATTCCGCGCTCGCCGAGGAGGCGCTCGAAGACGTCCTTGTCGACGAGGTCGCGCTCGATCGGATCCTGCAGGTCGTCCCTCCAGTGCAGCTTCACGGCGCCTCGAATATGGCCTTCCTCGTAGAGGTCGGTGATCTCGTCGACCTCGGCCACGACGACGCTCTCGTCGTCGAGATGATCGGCGACCCAGTCCGTCGTGACGAGCACGTCCTTCGCGTAGCCCATTGCGCCTCCCATTACTTCCTTTTTTGAAGTAGAGGAGAGTATCTCAACTCGGACAGGCGTGGGCAAGTTCGGTCCGCCGGACGGGCGGCCCGGTGCGTTCGCACGGAAGAACGAAGCCGGCCGGCCCTGGCGCGCACCCACGAGGTGCTCATCCACGGCCGGCCGGCTGGACGGAAACGCAAACGCCGCGCCCGCAAGGCGCGGCGTTCACGCCTGGCTGCTAGCACGAAATCCGCCCCCGTTACTCATACCGCCCCCATGCCGGAAGCTCGCGAGGACGTATGCGAAGAGCGATGCGACGAGCAGCAAGTAGATCAGCCGCGCCTTGGACATCTCGTCACCTCCTTCCTGGCCTAGAAGCGGACGTCCTGTAGCGCCTCGGCCGCGGTGCGGTAGAGGCGGGCGGCAAGCCTGTCATCGCCGCGGCGAGCGGCGAGATCCCCCCGCGCGACCCATGCGGCCGCGCGATGACTCGCGGAGCCGAGCTCCGCGTAACTCTCCTCGGCTGCGAGGAAGACGGACTCTGCCTCGTCGAGCCGTCCCTGCTCGAGCAGCGCGCGCCCGAGCACCAGCTGAGCGTTACCGACTTCGTCGGTGTAGTCCTCGCGACCCTCGAGAAGCCCGAGCGCGTGACGCGCCTGCCCCTCTGCCTGGTCGAGATCCCCGGTGCGCAGGTGAATCTGCGCCAGGGACGAGACGGCGCGACCCGCGTCCGCCTTGAACCCGTTGTCGAGAGCGATGCGGAAGGCGTCCTTGAGCAGGACGATTGCCTCGTCCGTCTTGCCGAGCAGGAAGTTGAGCCCGCCGAGGTTGTTCGTGAGCTGCCCGACGTGCGCCTGGTCGGCAATCGTCGCGTACGCGTCCCGCGCCCGCTCGGCGTAGTTCCGCGCGAGCACCCAGTGGCCGTCGCGATCGGCGACCAGCGACGCCTGGAAGTACGCGGCACCGATCGTTCCCGCGTCGTCTACGCCCTGGGCGAGCTCGAGCGCGCGCTCGACGTCCTCCCGCGCGGCCTGGTAGTCGCGTTGGAGGAGCCAGCAGCGGGCACGCCAGGACAGGACGTTCGCCTTGAGGCCGTCGCAGGGCATACCCGAGCGCTCGGCGAGCGCAAGCGCCTCGTTCAGGAGGCCGAGGGCCGTCTGGACGCTGTTGAGCTGGAAGCGGCAGCCGCCGAGACGGAGCAGGACGTCCGCGCGCTGGACGTCCGAGAACGACTCGGACTCCGACAGCACCCGGGCCTCGTTCAGCAGCGCGAGCGCTTCACGGTGGGCTCCGGCCCGCATCTTCGCGAGGCCCGAGCCGACCAGTGCGCGGAACTCGAGTTCCGGAACACCGGTGGAGCGAACGGCCGAGACGAGCTCCTCGAAGGAGGCGACGGCCTCCTCGTCCTGGTTCGACTCGTACAGCGCCTCAGCACGGGCGAGCGCGCCCTCGAGCCGGCCGCGCTCGTCGGTGGCGACGCCGCTGGCGAGGAAGCCCCCGTCGACGCCGAGACGGCCGGCGAGCCACTCGATCGTCTCCGTGGTGGGACGCGTCTTTCCCCGCTCGATCTGGGAGACGTACTCCTTCGAGAAGCGGGCACCGGCGAGGTCGCTCTGCGTGAGGCCGGCGGCGACGCGGAGCTGCCGAACGCGCTCGCCGAGACGAAGTCCCTGTGAGACGGCGCTGCGGGTGCGGGTTGAAGCGGCTCGGGTCGACATTGTGTCTGCCGTCGAAGTGAACAACATGCTTCACCAAAGCGCAAGTTGACCGGAACGGACATCCCCCAAAAAGGGCATATTCAGCGGGAAAGCCAGTCAAGTAAAGGGATCGCCGAATCGCTTGACCGGGTCACTTGACGAACCGGGCAAACGCTCGTATAGTGAGCGCACCTTGCAACCAGGCCGGACGCCAGGCTCAGGTTTGCAGGGGGCGCGCCGGGACTCCCGGCGACGGGAAGGAGGGGCGGCTGGGCCGCAGAGCCGACTCTCTCGAGCCGTCAGGAGGGCGCGCCTCTCGAGAAGGCCCCCCGAGCCGCAGCGGGGGGCCTTCTCATTGCGTGGGGGAACCCCTGGTTCCCCCACGAGCCCCCTCCTCCACGTGTAGGGCGAGGAGATTCACGCTCAGCGCTCCGGGGAGAGCGCGGTCTCCCCTGCGCGCGCGACCGTGTGCTACTCCCAGAAGGACGCGGGGCGAAGGAAGGCGCTGCGTCGGCGGTGGCGCCCTGCGGGCGTCCCCGCCGACGTGGATCCGCCTGCGGCCAACGCCGCTGACGCACCTGGTCGACCTCCGGCTTCCGAGACTGGCGACAGGCGACGGTCTACCCCTCTCGATATCCGAAGCCTTCCGCCGCGCGGAGGGGAGACCGCGCTCTCCCCGCAGCGCACACAGCGCTCAGGCTCGGTGAGCGGAGAAGGAGGCGGTCCGTGGGGGAGCCCTGGGTTCCCCTCAGCTACGAAGCCAGTCGAGACGGGCGGCTCTGATTCGGGCCAACTCGCCGTCGTCCAGGATCCCGATCCGCCGCGCGACCATGCCCAGGATGCCTCCGGCGAGGAAGATCCAGGCCTCGGCGTCGGCGTCGCGCTCCGACGCGATCGCGCCCTGCTCCTGGCCGCGCCGTAGCACCGACGCCGTGAAGTCGTGCACCTCGCGCATGTGCCGGCGGAGATGCCGGCGAAGCTCCCGGTCGTCGGCGGCCTCGCTGAGGGCCTGGACCCACAGTTCGGCCAGGCGAAGCTTCGAGTCCCGCACCGAGAGGTGCTTCTTGCCGATCGCCTCGACCGCAGCGCACGCGTCGTCGGAGGTGGATAGCGTCGCCTCCCACGCAGCCTGCACCTGCGTCCACACGTGATCGAGGGCAGCGAGGTAGAGATCTCGCTTCGAGGCGAAGTGGCGGTAGAGGATCGGCTCCGAGACCCCCGCGGCACGCGCGATCTCCGCAGTCGTCGTTCCCCGGTAGCTTCCTTCGCTGAACAGACGGATCGCGGTCTCGATCAGCTCCTGCCGCCGCTCTGCCGCGGGGAGCCGGGCGGCGGCGGTCATGCGACCATCTCCGCGATGTGCGCCTGTTCGACCTCGGGCCGCGTCCGTATCGTGACGACGGCGACGATCGAGGCGGCGAACGTGATCCCCGCACTCACCAGGAGCGCTGCGTGCAGCCCGTTCACGTAGTCCTGCGCACCCGCCGCCGAGCCGGCCGGATGATGGAGGTAGGAGGCGACGATCGCGCCGATGAGCGCGATGCCGAGCGAGCCGCCGACCTGCCGGAAGCTGTTGAGGACGCCGGAGCCCACGCCCGCCTTGTCCACCGGCACCGCCCCCATCGCCGCCGACGTCATCGGCGACATCGTCATCGCCATCCCGACGCCGCCGAGGAGCATCGCCGGGAGCAACGTCCAGAAGTCGGAGTGCACGCCGACGCGCTGGTACAGGAGGAGGGAGGTGCCGACGATCGCCATGCCCACTGCCATCAGCCAGCGCGAGCCGATCCTGTCCGACATCCGTCCGGCGATCGGCGCGACGACGATGATCAGCACCGTCATCGGCAGGAAGATGGCGCCGGCCTTGGTCGGCGAGTAGCCGAGGATGTTCTGGACGTAGAGCGAGACGAAGAAGAAGACCCCGAACATCCCGAGCGACACGAGCATCGCGACGACGTTCGCGCCCGCGAAGGCGCCGATCCTGAAGAGCGACAGGTCGAGCATCGGCAGCCGCTGATGGTGCTCGAGGAGCACGAAGCCGACGAGCAGGACGACTGCTGCGGCGAACAGCCCGACGATCTCGGGAGACGTCCAGCCGTGCCGGTTGCCCTCGATCAGCGCGTAGCTGAGCGCGAACAGCCCGAGCCCAGACGTCGCAAGGCCGGGGAGGTCGATGCTCTGCTCGTGTGAGGTGTCGCGGGATTCGGGGATCACCAGCCGGGAGACGACGATCCCGGCTGCGCCGACCGGCACGTTCACGAAGAAGATCCAGTTCCAGTTGATGTTGTCGACGATCAGACCGCCGCAGAGCGGTCCAATCGCGAGCGCGAGCGCGGAGACTCCCGCCCAGATCCCGATCGCCTGACCGCGCTCCTTGGGCGGGAACGTGGCCGTGATGATCGACAGCGTCGCCGGGTTCATCAGCGCGGCCCCCGTTCCCTGCACTGCGCGCGCGCCGATCAGGAAGCCGGCCGACGGCGCGAGGCCGCAGGCGAGGGACGACAGCGTGAAGACGACAAGGCCGACGATGAAGATGCGCCGGCGCCCGTAGAGATCCGCGAGCTTGCCGCCGGTGATGAGGAGAGCGGCGAACGTCAGCGCGTAGGCGGTGACGACCCACTCGAGCTCGGAGATCGTGATGTGCAGGTCGCGCTCGATCGACGGCAGCGCGACGTTCACGACCGTGTTGTCGAGCATGATCATGAAGAGGCCGAACGCGACCGACCCGAGCGTCCACCACTTCCGGTTCTCCTGCGCGAAGATGCGTGCCTTCAAGGTCTGCTCCGGATTCCGTCGGTGAGGTTAGTGACCGCTAGGTTAGCGAGTGCTAACAAACCTGCGCAAGCCGCCGACGCGTAGGCTTCTCACGTGAGATCCTCGACCCCGTGGGGAACGTGTCGGCGCCCGTGACCGCACTGAGCGGACGAGCACTCGTCACCGGCGGCGGTCGCGGAATCGGCGCGAACATCGCTCGTGAGCTCGCCGCACGAGGAATGGAGGTGGCCGTCACCGGTCGCACGGCCGAGCAGGTCGAGGTCACCGCGGGTGAGATCGGCGGTCATGGACTCCTCGGCGACGTGTCGAGAGCCGAGGACGTCGGCCGCTGGTTCGCAGAGCTCGGACCGGTCGACCTGCTCGTCAACAACGCCGGGGTCGCGGGTGCCCCGGGCGGCTTCCTCGACGAGGAGCCCGACGCCTGGTGGCACGTACTGGAGGTGAACCTGCGGGGAGTGTTCCTCTGCTGCCGAGCCGCGGTTCCGGCGATGCTCGAGCGTGGCGGCGGCCGCATCGTGAACGTCTCGAGCGGCTCGGCGTACCTGCCGACGAACGGAGTCGCGAGCACGTCGTACGGATCGAGCAAGGCCGCGGTGCACCGCTTCTCCGAGCTGCTCGCGGCCCAACTCGCGCCACAGGGCGTCTTCGTGTTCTCGATCAGCCCCGGCCTCGTCCGCACCGCCATGACCGCGGGTCACGTCCCCGACGAGGCGCCGTGGACGCCGCCGGAATGCGCGCCCCGGCTCGTGGCCGCGCTCGCCTCCGGCGAGTTCGACGCACTCGCCGGCCGCTACCTGCACGCGGAGCACGATCCCCCCGACTCGCTCCGCGGCCGGATCGACGAGATCCTCACCGACGACCTGAACGCGATCCGCCTTCGGCGAGCCCCGACCCACTAGGTTTTCGCCTGATAGGCTGAAACCTGTGAGACTCGCGCTCGCCCAGATCGACACCGTCGTCGGCGACCTGGAAGGGAATCGCTCGCTCATCCTCGAGCGAGTGGAGGAGGCAAAGCGCGAGAGCGCCGACCTCGTCGTGTTCCCCGAGCTGGCGGTGACGGGCTATCCACCCGAGGATCTGTTGCTCCGGCCGGGCTTCGTGCGCGCGGCACGCGAGTCGCTCGACGAGGTCGCCGCCCACGTCACGGGAATCACCGCACTCGTCGGCGTACCGCTCTTCGACGGCGACCTCCACAATTCGTGCGCAGTCTGCGCGAACCGCGCCGTCCAGGCGGCCTACCACAAGCGGTTCCTGCCGAACTACGGCGTCTTCGACGAGGACCGCTACTTCGCTCCCGGCCGCGGTCTCGTCGTGCTCGACCTCGGCGGCGCGAAGGTCGGGATCACGATCTGCGAGGACATGTGGCAGCCGGGGCCCCCGGCGACGGAGCTCGCGCTCGCGGGAGCCGAGCTGCTCGTCAACGTCTCGGCCTCTCCGTTCCATCTCGGGAAGGACGTCGAGCGAGAGGAGATGTTCCGGACGAGGGCGCGCGACAACGTCTGCTTCGTCGCGTTCTGCAACGCCGTCGGCGGGCAGGACGAGTTGGTCTTCGACGGACACTCGCTCGTTCTCGACGACGAGGGCGAGGTGCTGGCCCGGGCGCCCGGGTTCGAGCAGTGCCTGCTCGTGCTGGACATCGAGCCGTCGGCCGTGATCGGGCGGCGACTGCGCGACGTGCGGCGACGGGCGCTCGCCCGCGAGCTGCCGGAGACGCCGGTCGCGGCGACGGTGGCGGTCGGCGTCCAGCACCCGCAGGACGGCGGGCTGCGCACGGCGTCCGTCGCCCCGTTCGCCGGCGAGCTCGAGCAGATGCGGCTGGCGCTCGTGCTCGGACTGTCCGACTACGTGCGCAAGAACGGCTTCGGCGACGTGCTCGTCGGCGTCTCCGGCGGGATCGACTCCGCGCTGACGACGGCGATCGCGGTCGAAGCGGTCGGCGCCGAGCGTGTCCACGCCGTCTCGATGCCGTCTCGCTACTCGTCCGCCGGCACGCGCGACGACGCGCGCCTGCTGGCGGAGAGCCTCGGCTGCGACTTCCGCGAGATCGCGATCGAGCCGGTCTTCGAGGCGTTCCTCGAGGTGCTGTCGGCGTCCTTCGCCGCGAGCGAGCCCGACCTCACCGAGGAGAACCTCCAGGCGAGGATCCGGGGGACGCTCCTGATGGCGCTCTCCAACAAGTTCGGCTGGCTGCTCGTGGCGACGGGCAACAAGTCGGAGATGTCGGTCGGCTACGCGACGCTCTACGGGGACATGGCCGGTGGGTTCGCGCTCTTGAAGGACGTCTTCAAGACCGACGTGTTCCGGCTGTCTCGCCACCTGAACGACCGCGCGGGACGGGAGCTCATCCCGGCGTCGATCATCGAGCGGGCGCCCACCGCGGAGCTCCGCGCCAACCAGCTGGACGAGGATTCGCTGCCGCCGTACGCGACTCTCGACCGCGTGCTCGAGGCGTATGTCGAGGAGGACCGCTCGCTCGAGGAGCTCGGCGCGGACGGGTTCGATCCCGACGTCGTGCAGCGAGCCGTCGCTCTCGTCGACCGTGCGGAGTACAAGCGGCGGCAGGCCCCTCCGGGCGTTCGGCTGCGCCCCAAGGCCTTCGGTCGCGACCGACGGACCCCGATCACCAACCGCTGGCGATCCTGACCAGGTCGGCGAGATCGGCCGGCCTCGTCGGCAGCCCGTCCAGCTCGTCCACCTCGAACCAGCGCTCCTCGTATGCCCCTTCGGCGCGAAGATCGAGCTCCGGCGCCGGCTCGAAGCCGGGTGTGCGGACGAGGTAGAGGCGCGAGACGCCCGAGCCGTAGCCCGGCTCCCCGAGTCCCCAGTGCTCCCAGCCGGCGACGAGCGGCCCGATCTCCACGGCTCGCAGCCCGCATTCCTCGCGCAACTCGCGGCGCAACGTCTGGACGTCGCTCTCACCCG
Source organism: uncultured Thermoleophilia bacterium (assembly GCA_963762675.1). GTDB lineage: Bacteria > Actinomycetota > Thermoleophilia > Gaiellales > Gaiellaceae > Palsa-739. The sequence goes on from CAVXLS010000010.1 coordinate 54,305, forward strand.
GCTCTTGACCGCCGCCGGGTGGAACCCACCACATCCCGTATTCGTTGCCGTAGCGAAAGAGCAGGGTCCGCTCTCGATCGTCGAGGATCAGCGCCCGGACCGCGACCCGGCGAGGCAATCCGCTCGCCCGGCCTGCGAGCTCCTGGAACCAGCGCAGGCGTTCGGCCCACGAGACCGCCGCGTTCGCAGGGGACGTGGACGGGAGAACGAACAGCCGTGTCTCGTCGAGCGTCCGCTCCTGCAGGCCCAGCTCTGGACGCTCGCCGAAGGCGCCGCGGTACGCCTCCTTCCCGACGAAGCCGAGCCAGGCGGGGCGAAGGTCGCGCGCCATCCGCCCGAGCCGCTGCGCAGAACCCGCGAAGTCGGCCCGGCGAAGGTCGCCCGAACCCGGCGTCGTCCGGTACGCGGCGTTCGTGACCCCGATCCCCTCCTCGAGGAGCGACAACTGCTCGGACGGCTCGTACAGCCGGGAGGTGAAGCGCGCGGCGTGCAGGAGTCGCCAGAAGTCGTTCCGCGGGTTCGCGAAGTGCGCGCGGGCCGCGGCCGAGACGCGGCCGGGGTTGATCCCGCAGAAGACGACCCGCAGCCGGGGCGCGAGCACGTCCGGGACGTCACTTGGTGCCGGATCGTCGGCTACCACGTCCTGTTCCGACATGTCCCTTCGCTCGGCCACGAATTCCCCCTTCGGGGGGAACGGAGACCCCCTCTGGGAACGCTACGCGCGCGGGCGCCACGCGTGCGTGCCGGATGTGTCGCGGAAGCGTGCCCGGCCGTTATGCGGCCTCGGCGGCGGCCTCGGCGGCGTCCAGCTCGGTGTCGAAGCCTTCGGAGCGGTCGTCGATCCGCGCCTCCAAGCTGCAACGCAGATCCTCGCCCGAGACCGTGGCCCGGAACCGTGGTCGCCTCGGTTCCAGCTTGACGATCTTGACGGTGGAATCCCCGGAGCCGTAGCACCTCACGTAGCACTCCGCCTCCGACAACGGTCGCAGCCGCCGCACGACCCGGAGCGTACGGCGCGAGCCGGACGGACGGGTCGATCGGATACCGCCGCTTCGCTAGCCCTGCTCGAGCGGAGCCATCGTCAGCCCGCGCTCCCGAAGCTGCTCCCAGTAGAGCTCCGCCTGCTCGCGCAGCCCCGACCAGACGATCGCCTGACCGGCGGTGTGGATCCGGTTCGCAAACTGCATGCCGCGGTCGTACGTGACTCCGGGGACGACGGAGGAGAGCGCGGCCGCAACGCCCTGGAAGGTGTTGTGGTCGTCGTTGAGGACGATCACGTGCCACGGTCGGCCGATCCCCGTGCCCTCTCCGCGGTCGAGACGCTCCTGCGGCGGCGCCAGCGTGCTCATCGATCCATGGTAGTGCGGTAGCGTCAGTCACATGAGCACGCCCGCCCTCGACGTCGACGCCGTCCGGGCCCGCTTCTCCGCACTCCGTTCGCCGACCGCGTTCTTCGACGGACCGGGCGGCACGCAATGCCCCGACTCGGTGATCGACGCCGTCGCCGAGTACCTGCGCGAGTCGAATGCGAACCTCGGCGGTGCGTTCGCGGCCAGCCGCCACAGCGATGCTCTCGTCGAGCAGGCGCACGAGACGGCCGCCTCGTTCCTCGGCTGTCGATCCGAGGAGACGATCTTCGGGCAGAACATGACCACGCTCAACTTCGCGCTCTCGCGCACGGTCGCCCGCGGATTCCGCCCCGGCGACGAGATCCTCGTCACCCGGCTCGACCACGACGGAAACGTCGCGCCCTGGCTCGAGCTTGCGCGCGATCTCGATCTTAAGGTCGACTACGTCGAGATCCGCGACGATACGACGCTCGATCTCACCGACCTCGAGTGGAAGCTGAGCGAGCGAACGCGGGTGGTCGCCTTCCCGCTCGCCTCGAACGCCGTCGGGACGCTCACGGACGCAGAGCGGGTCGTCGAGCTCGCGCACGCCGCCGGCGCCCTCGCCTGGGCGGACGCCGTCCACTACGCTCCGCACGCACGGATCGACGTGGCGGCGCTCGGCGTGGACGTGCTCCTCTGCTCGCCGTACAAGTTCTTCGGACCGCACCTCGGCCTCGCATACGGGCGGGACGCGCTGCTGCGGACGTGGCGTCCGTACAAGGTGCGACCCGCGGCCGACGAGCCGCTCGGGCACCGCTTCGAGACGGGCACGCTCGCCCACGAGCTGCTCGCGGGCTTCGTCGCCGCGGTCGACTACGTCCACGGGCTGGGCTGGGCTGCGATCCGGGCGCACGAGCGCGCGCTCGGCGAACGCTTTCTCGCCGATCTGCCCGAGCGCTGCACCCTGTACGGCCTGCCGACGATGGAGGGACGCGTGCCGACCTTCGCGTTCGGCGTCGACGGCCTCGCCCCGCGCGAGGTCGCGCAACGGCTCGCCGAGCGTCACATCGCCGTCTGGGACGGCGACTACTACGCCGTCGAGGTGATGGCGCGGCTCGAACTCCTGCCGGCGGGCGCTGTGCGCGCCGGCTTCGTCCACTACAACACCGCCGACGAAGTCGACCGGCTGCTGGCCGCGCTTCAGGACCTCTGATGGACGTCGTCGAGCTGCTGCGCGAGCTGATCCGGTTCGACACGACGAACCCGCCGGGAAACGAAGGCGACTGCATCGCATACCTGCGCGGGCTGGTCGAGGAGGCGGGCGCCGAGAGGCGGATCGTGGCGGCCGCGGACGAGCGCCCGAACCTGGTCGCGCGCGTCGCCGGGGCCGGCGAGGCGCCGCCGCTCCTCCTCTACGGACACGTCGACGTCGTCACGACGGAGGACCAGCAGTGGACGAGGGCGCCTTTCGGCGGCGAGCTCGTGGACGGCGTCGTCTGGGGCCGCGGCGCGATCGACATGAAGGGTGGTGTCGCGATGCTCGTCGACGCCTTCCTGCGATCGGCGCGGGGCGAGCTGAAGCCGCGCGGCGACCTCCTCCTCTGCGTACTCAGCGACGAGGAGGCGGGTGGCGACTTCGGCGCCAAGTTCCTCGTCGAGGAGCACCCCGAGCTGTTCGAGGGCGTCCGCCACGCGCTCGGCGAGTTCGGCGGGGTGCGCGTCTCGCTCGGCGGCACGAGCTTCTACCCGATTCAGGTGGCCGAGAAGCAGATCTGCTGGCTGCGCGGCCGGGTCCGCGGGCCGGGCGGGCACGGCGCAATCGGCGTCAAGGGCAGCGCGATGGGGCGGCTCGGACGCGTCCTGGCCAGGCTCGACCGCGGACGCCTCCCCGTCCACGTTACACCGGTGACGCAGGCGTGGATCTCGGCGATGGCGGATGCGCTTCCACGACCGCAGTCTCTCGTCCTGCGCTCGCTCCTCGACCCGCGGCTCGCCGAGCTAACCCTCCGCGCGCCGACCGAGCAGCTGCGGCTGCTCGACCGTGCGCTCCGTAACACGGTGAGCGCCACGATCGTGCGCGGCGGCGAGAAGATCAACGTGATCCCCTCCGTCGTCGAGATCGAGCTCGACGGCCGCACGCTCCCCGGCTACGGACCCGCCGACGTGATCGCCGAGGTGCGAGGGCTGGTCGGCGACGACCTCGAGCTCGAGCTCGTTCGGCACGACGCGACGCCGGCGGAGCCCGACCTGTCGCAGCTGCCGCTCCTCTCGGGCGTGCTGCGGGAGCTCGACGCCGGCGCGGTCCCGGTTCCGATGCTCCAGATCGGCGTCACCGACGGACGCTTCCTCGCCCGGCTCGGAATCCAGACGTACGGCTACCTGCCGATGAACCTGCCGGACGGCTTCGAGTTCGCGAGGCTGATCCACGCCGCCGACGAGCGTGTGCCTGCCGACGCGATCCGCTTCGGCGCGGAGGCGATCGGGCGCGTGGTCGAGCGGTACGCAGGATGAGGCTGCTCGTCCTCGGCGGCACGCGGTTCCTCGGGCGCGCCGTCGCCGAGGCGGGGCTCGCACGCGGGCACGAGGTGACGCTGTTCAACCGGGGCGTGAGCGGCCCCGGGCTGTTCCCGGAGGCGGAAGAGGTCCGCGGCGACCTGACGTCCGGCGTCGACGCGCTTCGTGGGCGCTCCTGGGACGCTGCCGTCGACCTCGACCCCACGAAGCTTCCCCGGTACGTCCGCCGCTACTGCGAGCGGCTCGCGGACGCCGTCGACCACTTCGTCTTCGTCTCGACGATCTCGGTCTATGCCGACCCGTCGCGTCCCCTGGACGAGAGCTCGCCGGTCCACGAGCCGCCGGATCCCGAGCCGGAGGTGTTCGCGGAGGAGGCGTACGGCGGCCTGAAGGTGGGATGCGAGCGTGCCGTGCTCGAGGTGTTCGGTGAGCGGGCGGCGATCGCCAGATCCGGTCTTATCGTCGGTCCGTACGACCCCACCGACCGCTTCACCTACTGGCCGCGCCGGCTGGCCGACGGCGGGGACGTCCTGGCCCCCGGCGATCCCGGCGCTCCCGTGCAGCTCGTCGACGCGCGCGACCTCGGCAGCTGGCTCCTCCACCTCGCGGAGACGGGTACCGGCGGCGTCTTCAACGCTACGGGCCCTGCAGAGCTGCTGACGCTCGGGGAGCTGCTCGGGCGGATCTCTGCGACGGTCGGCTCTGATGCCCGACTCGTCTGGATGGACGAAGCGCAGATCCTCGACGCGGGAGTCCGGCCGTGGTCGGAGCTGCCGCTCTGGGTACCCGGCGCCGAATGGGCCGGGCTCCTGCGGGTCGACGTGACGCGCGCGCTCGCCGCCGGCCTCGTGCTGCGGCCGGTCGAGGAGACGGCGCGGGACACCCTGGCCTGGAGCCGCCTGGCAGGGCCGCAACGCCCGACTCTCGCCCGCGAGCGAGAGTCGCAGATCCTCGGCGCCGGCTAGGTCTAGGCGGCGTTGTCCGCCTTCGCCGCCTTCGCGGCCGCGGCCCAGCGCTCCTGATCGCGACGGATCCGATCCGGCTCGCGCCCGCGTGCCTCCGCGAGTTCCACCGCGAGACGCTGGAAGAGAACGATGTCCACCACCGGATGCCGCGTCGGAACGAGCGTCGTCTCGACCCCGAGCTCGCGCAACGCCGCGGCCGCATCGGCCGCACGCTCCGCCGCGCGTCCTTCGCCCTCCAGGACGAACGCGCGGACGGACTCGTCCACCGCCGCGAGGTAGCCGTGGAGGAGCTGCTCGGTCTCGTATGCCTCCGCCGCGACCCATGCCCCCTCCCGCAGCTTGAGCACGGCCTCGTGCGCCGTCGGCAGGTCGCGGCCGCAGCCCGCGACGAGATAGCGCTCTTGCTCCCCGAGCAGCGGCAGCTCCGCCGCGAGCGCTCTCTCGACCGCATCGGGCAGCCACGAGACGTCCTCGCCCTTGAGGGCGGCGATCGTCGCCACCGCGGACGTGTAGCTCGCGGTATGGCACCAGCTGTCCTCGATCGCGGGGGTGCAGACGACCACCTCGTCGCAGAGCTCCGCGATCGGCCCTTCGGGATTACCGGTCACGAGCCACTTCGGCCCCGGCCACGCGCGTGCCGCCTCGAGCGTCAACGGGGTCTCCCCCTCGTGGGAGACGAGCACGAGCACCTCGGCATCACGCTCCGGCCTCAACACGAGCTCGAGAGCGTGAACGGCCTCGCCTCCGGTGCACGCCGCGTGAAACGACGTGCCACAGCCGGTGAAGAGGCGACGCGCGTGAGCGGGGAAGCGACGGTCGGCCGGGACGTGCACGAGCCACTCGGGCTGCGACGCGATCGCCCGCCGCGTCAGCTCACCGGTCATCGCGAACCCAGCTCATAGGCGGTCTATACCATCACAGGCCGTGGAAGGGTTCGTGTTCGTGGACACTGCGACCGGCCGCCTCTGGCTGCCGAGGAGGAGCGAGCTGTGAGCGTCTTCGAGCGTCACGTCCTCGACAACGGCCTGCGGGTCCTCGCCGCCGACCTGCCCCATGCCCAGTCGGTGACGGTGATGGTGATGCTGGCCGCCGGCTCGCGATACGAGACGCCCGAGACGAACGGGATCGCGCACTTCGCCGAGCACATGTTCTTCAAGGGGACCGAGCGGCGGCCGACCGCCCGCCAGATCTCCGGCGAGATCGACGCGATCGGCGGCGAGTTCAACGCCTTCACCGGCAAGGAGTACACGGGCTACTACGTCCGGTGCGCCGCCGAGCATCGCGACGTCGCGCTCGACGTCCTCGTCGACATGCTCCGGAACTCGCGGTTCGACGCGGCCGAGATCGATCGCGAGAAGGGCGTGATCGTCGAGGAGATGAACATGTACTTCGACACGCCGCGCGACTACATCGGCGGCGTGTACGAGCAGCTCCTCTACGGCGACCAGCCGCTCGGCTGGGACATCATCGGCCGCAAGGAGACCGTGCGGGGAGCCACGCGCGACACCTTCCTCGACTACATCGACCACTGGTACAAGCCGAGCCGGATGGTGCTCGGAGTCGCAGGACGCACCGGAGGCGACGTCGTCGAGCGCGCCCAGGAGCTGCTCGGCGACCTCGCGGCCGCCGAGACCGGCGAGTCCGCCCACGTGCAGCCGCACGCGAATGGACGAGTGAACGTCTTCACGAAGCAGTCGGACCAGGCACACATCATCCTGGGCGTCCACAGCTACCCGCTCGAGCATCCGGACCGCTACCCCCTGCAGCTCCTCGCGACCGTGCTCGGCGGCGGCATGTCGTCCCGCCTGTTCAGCGAGGTGCGCGAGCGGCGCGGCCTCGCCTACTACGTCTTCGGGGTCAACCACAGCTACACGGACGCGGGCTCGCTCTACGCGCAGGCCGGCGTCGACATCGCACGAATCGACGAGGCCGTCTCGACCATCAGAGCCGAGCTGCAGAAGATCGCCGCCGAGGCAGTCCCCGCAGACGAGCTCGAGAAGGCGCGCAACTTCGCGAAAGGCCGCTTCGTGCTCCAGCTCGAGAACCCGCAGGGCCTGATCATGTTCGGGCTCCGCAAGGAGGTGCTCGAGCGCCGCGCACCCGATCCGCAAGAGGTGCTTGCGGGACTCGAAGCCGTCACCGGCGAAGACGTCAGCCGCGTCGCTCGCGACCTCATCGCCGAGGAGCGTCTCCGCCTCGCCGTGATCGGCCCGTTCGACGACGCCGAGCGATTCGACCAGTTGCTCGGCTAGGCCACGTCGAGGTAGCGGCCGCAGAGCGCGCAGGTCACCGCGTAGCGCTTGACGCCGCGCGGGGTGACCGCGATCTGGCGCCGGACCGGGCGGTGCGAGCACAGGTGCACGGGCGGAAGCAGGGTCGGCAAGGGTGGCAGCTCGGGCTGGTGGCGCACCGCGCCGCCGACCGCCGGACACGCCTGCTCGTGCTCGGCCCAGACGAGATGTGCCGGCTGATTCGTCACCGCCAGCCAGCCGCACGCCTCGCAGGCGACCTCGATCATCGCCTGCCAGGGTAGCCCCGCCGGGCGCGGACACGCCGAGCAGAGGCTGCCCGGCCCTTCCATCAGGCCTACGGCGGCGCGTGTCCTGCAGGTCGGCGGCCAGGTTGGCACCTGAGCCCGGAACCGCCCGTCCGGGTGCCTTCGACCTCCGCGACCGTTCGAACGACCTGGCTTCTACCATTCGCGGGGGACGGGGGAAAGCCCTTCAGCCGGAGATCGAGGCGAGATCCGCCTCGATGGTGGCGCGGTCGTCCTCGTCCGCGATCGCCGCAGCGGCAACGCGACCGAGCCCGAGGTAGTGCTGCGACTCCGCCTCGTTGCCGGCGACGGCGTGCGCCCGCGCGAGCGCCTCGTATGCGGCCGGGAGGTCGAACTCCTCCATCGCCGCCGGCGACGCCGTGACGATCGCGAGGCAGCGCTCGGCGTGGTGGATCGCACCCTCGGCCTGGCCCAGCACGGCGTGGGCGCGGGAGCACTGCCACTGGCTGCGGGCACGATTCGCGTCGGTGCCGCCCGCCTGGAGCCAGTGGTAGGCCGAGGCGTGCGCGGAGTGGAGCAGCTCGTCGTCCTCCTCGGGCGTCCGGCTCTGCTTCTCGAGCAGCGTCCACGTCCTGTTGAAGAGGTCGACGCCGAGCCGGCGGTGCGCCTCCCTGTCGAGCGCCTCCGCGGGCATTCCCATCAGCGTCTCCTTCCCGTCGATCAGGGGTTGCAGGTTCTGCAGCACGACCTTCAGCTCGGCCGACCGTAACGCCGTCCGCCGCTGGTGGTCCACCAGGACTCGCCGGACGAGCGCCGGATCGGTCGCGCCGAGGACCACGGCCACGTCGTCGAGCGGCAACTCGAGGCGGCGCAGACGCGCGATCGCCTCGGCACGGCCGCGCTGCTCGGGCGAGTAGAGGCGGTAGGCCGTGCCCGGGTCGACGGCGGCCGGCACGAGCAGCCCGACCTCGTCGTAGTGCCGCAACGCCTTCACGGTCAGCCCGGTCAGGCGGGCGAAGCGCCCGATCGGCAGCAGGTCGGTCCTCGCGAGCTCCATCGGGTCGAAGGATCGTCTCTCCCCCAGCGGGAGAGTCAAGAGACGGACGGGGGAGCGCTGCCGGCTCCCCCGGCGCGATTCGAGCGTTGTGGAACGCCGTTACGACTCGGCCTCGTGCGCCTTCTCGTCGGAGGCGCAGCTCTGGATGTCCGAGACGACGGACCATGCCCATGTAGATGCCGACCGGTGTTCCCTTCGTCACGCCGAGTTGCTCCAGCGCGTTCGCGAGCACCCTCCCAGTAGTACGCGACCACGTCGCCGTCGCCGGCTTCGACGTGCCGGTCGACGCAGTTGAAGCAGGCGTTCAGCTTCCCCCCGAGGTACCACTGCGCGTACGGCAGCTCCCACTCGTACAGCTGCGAGAAGGGCTCGAACCAGGTGATTCGCTCACGCCCTTCACGCTCCCAGAACTCGTCGGCGTCCCGGTCGTAGATGCCTGACCCGGCGTTCGCCCGGGCCGCGACATCCTCGCGCGGCGGATACCGCCGCCCCTCGAGGAGCAGCGTCTCGATCGCGTGCTGCTCGCGCATGCTCGTGGAGGGCGGGGCGGCGGCCGGACGCCGCCGCCCCGCGACGCCCTATTCGACCTGGCCGAAGGCCTTGATCTCCTCGAGCTCCTGCGCCGACAGCTCGCGCGGGACGTCGCCCCGCGCGACCTTCTCGGTGCGAACGTGCTCGTTGATCTGATCGACGATCTCGGGATTCGCGAGGGTCGTCACGTCGCCCACGTCGGCGAAGTTCGAGATGCTCGCGATCACGCGACGCATGATCTTGCCCGAGCGCGTCTTCGGCATGTCGGCCACCACCCAGACGTTCTTCGGCCGAGCGATCTTGCCGATCGCCTTCTCGATCTGGGCCGTGACCTTCTGTGCGACGTCGTCGCCGGCCCCGTAGCCCGGCTTGATCGAGACGTACATCTCGACGGCCCGGCCCCGAAGCTCGTCGATGACCGGCACCGCTGCCGCCTCGGCGACCTCCTCGACCTCGATCGCGGCCGACTCCAGCTCCTTGGTGCCGAGCCGGTGGCCGGCGACGTTGATGACGTCGTCGATCCGGCCGAGGATCCGGTAGTAGCCGTCGACCGCCTGGACGGCGCCGTCGCCGGCCAGGAACGGCCAGTCGTGCCAGTCGGTGCTCTTCGGATCGCGGTTGTACTTCCCGTAGTAGGTGTCGACGAACCGCTCGTCCTGGCCCCAGATGGTCAGCATCCGTCCCGGCCACGGGTTGCGCATGCAGATGTTGCCAGCCTTCCCGGAGCCTATCGGGACCTCGTCGCCGTTCTCGTCGTAGATGACGCCGTAGAGCCCGAGCACGGTCGGGCCGCAGCTTCCAGGCTTCATCTTGTCGAGTCCCGGCAGCGTCGAGCCGAGGAAGCCGCCGGTCTCGGTCATCCACCAGGTGTCGGTGATCGCCGCCTCGCCCTTGCCGACGACCTTGAAGTACCAGCGCCAGACGTCGGGCTCGATCGGCTCGCCAACCGTGGTCATCGTCTTGAAGTGGTAGTTGTACTTCGCCGGCTCGTCCGGACCGAGCTTGCGCAGCATCCGGATCGTCGTCGGCGCGGTATGGAAGATGTCCACGCCGAGCTTCTCCGCGATCCGCCATGGCCGTCCCGGGTCGGGATACGTCGGAATGCCTTCGTACATGACGCTCGTCGTTCCGAGCGCCAGCGGGCCGTAGACGATGTAGCTGTGCCCCGTGATCCAGCCGATGTCGGCGAAGCACCAGTACATGTCGTCGGGATGGATGTCCTGGTAGTACTTCGAGGTGCCGGTGACGTAGGAGAGGAAGCCGCCGATCGAGTGCTGCGCACCCTTCGGGCGGCCGGTCGTACCGCTCGTGTACATCAGGAAGAGCGTGTCCTCGGCCGCCAGCGACACGGGCGCCACCTCCCGCCCCCGATACTCCTCGAGCAACTCGTCGGCGAAGAAGTCGCGTCCCTCGACCATCGGGCTCTCGGAGTGGTACTCACCAGGAATGCGCCGGAAGACGAGCACCTTCTCGACCTCGGTCCCCTCCTTGCGGGCGGCCTCGATCGCCTCGTCTGCCTTGACCTTGTGGTCGATCAGCTCGCCGTTGCGGTAGTACGAGTCGATCGTGACGAGAACCGTGCTCCGCGCATCGGCCATCCGCTGGCCGCACGCAGTGCCGCTGAACCCGCCGAACACCTCCGAGTGGATGGCACCGAGGCGAGCGCAGGCGAGCATGGCGACGGGCAGCTCCGGGACCATCGGCAGATGGAACGTGACGCGATCGCCGGTCTTGACGCCGGCGAAGTCCTGCAGCAGCGCTGCGAACTCGTTCACCCGCCGGTGCAGTTCGGCGTAGGTGATCTCCTGCGTCTCGTCCTCCTCGAGCTCCGGCACCCAGACGATCGCGTTCTTGTCGCCCCGCGTCTCGAGGTGCCGATCGACGCAGTTGGTGCACGCGTTCAGCTTGCCGCCGACCCACCACTTGAAGTACGGCGGGTTCGACGTGTCGAGGACCGTGTCCCACTTACGGTCCCAGGTCAGGAGCTCGGCGTACTCGACGAAGCAGTCCGGGAAGTGCTCCTCCGTGAAGCGCTCCCGGATCGCCGGGTCGTTCGCGTTCGCCTCGGCGACGATCCGGGACGGCGGGTCGTAGTACTCCTCCTCCCGCCAGTGGACGGCGATTTGCGCCTCGGAAACCTCGGCTTCTGTGGATCCCACCAGCTCACCTCCTCGCGAAGAACCTCTCAGGGCGAGTGGGCCCACCGGTGAAGCGGTGGGCCCACTCTCGATCGCACCACGAATCTTAGGTCAGCTCATCAGGGGCTTGCCGACTGGAAGCACCGTCTTGCCCGCGACGCCGTTCAGCACACCCGCAGCGGAGGTGTACCACGCGACCGCAGCGGTGAGGATCCCGACCCAGCCGCCGGCGTGCAGCCACCACTGCGTGCCGCCGTGCGAGAGGTTGAAGTTACCGATGGCGAGCAGGATCTCCGTGATCTCCAGCGTCAAGAAGACGAGGAACACGGCCTTGTTCACGCGCATGCTCCCGAGCAGCATGTACGAAGTTGAAAATCGCGAACGAGAGGATGAACCAGCCCAGCGCGTTCGTGATGTCGCCGGCTGCGTAGCCAGCGAGGAACTTCGTCGTCTCGGCAAGAACGACGAAGACGCCGATCCCCATCCAGAAGCCGCCGTACGTGGAGAACGCCGTCGCGCCGAAGACGTTCCGGTTGCGGAACTCCCACATCCCCGCGCAGAACTGCGCGAGCCCGCCGTAGAAGAGCGCGAAACCGACCCAGATCAGATCCGGGATGAACGACGCGTTGTGACCGCTGAGCAGAAACGTCGTAAGAGCGAACCCCGCGAGCCCGAGCGGAGCCGGGTCGGCGGCCGGTGTGCTCTCGACGACCTGCACCGGCCGTTCAGGGGACATCGCACTCATGCAACACCGCCTCCTTTTGCTCGGCGTCGTCCGCACGACCGCCCGGGCCGCCGTCAGCGCCGAAGTGACCGCCTGTCACTCTCTCGCACCGGCCGGATGTACGTCAAGCGGACTGCGATCGGTACGTTGCCTGGTGAGACGGAAGCTCGCCTACGGAGACAGGTCGTACGGGTAGCTCGTGACGGTCTCGGCGCCGTCCTCGGTCACGAGGAGGACGTCCTCGAGCCGGACGCCACCGTAGCCCGCGCGGTAGAGGCCAGGCTCGACCGCGATCACGTCGCCCGGGACGAGATCGTCGCCGGAGCGGGACAGCGCGGGCTTCTCGTGCACCTCGAGCCCGACGCCGTGCCCGAGCCCGTGGAAGAAGCCGCTGGAGAGGATCTCGCCCGGCTGCTTCGTCAACGGCGTCGGATACCCGTGGCCGGCGAAGAAGTCGCAGACGAGCTCCATGAGCGCCCGCCCGTTCACTCCGGGCGTCACGGCAGCTCCGGCCAGCTGGAGCGCCTCGAGGGCCAGCGCGTGGTAGCGCTGCAGCTCCTCGGGCACCTCCCCGACGACGTACGTCCGCGTCATGTCGGTGTAGATGCCGGTCTCGCGGTCGCGTGGGAAGAGGTCGAAGACGATCGCCTCTCCCGCCGCGATCGGCCCGGATCCCGGCTCGTGGCCGATCGCCGTCTGCGAGCCGTGCGAGACGATGAACTCGTCCGCGGCGGCGCCGCCCGCCGAGAAGACACGTTCCACCTCGACCTTGATCCGCTCGCACGTGAGCGGCCGGCCGTCGAGCGCGAGCAGTCCGTCCGCCACGTCGGCGCTGCGCAGCATCTCGCGTGCGACGTCGAGCGCGGCTTCGCAGGCACGTTGGGCCCGGCGGAGACCCTCGATCTCGCGCGGAGTCTTCTGGCGGCGGAGCTCCTCGAAGAACCCGCGGTCGACGCTGATCTCGATGCCGTTCGCGCGCAGATGGTCGGCGAGCTCGACCGGGAAGTCGGACGGGACGACGGCGCTCGAGATCCCGAGCCGACCGCAGGCTCGGGTGCAGAGCTCGAGGCCGAGCTCGTCGTACGACATACCGGCGGCGAGCAGCTCGTCGAGGCCGAGCGACTCGAACGGGATCGTCTCGATCCCGGGATCGACGGCGGCGATCCGCGGCACCTCGAACGCCGTCACGACCGCGGCGCGGGTCCCGTTCGACTCCGCGTAGAGAAACGCGTCGGGAACGGCGACCGGCACCGCGTGGCGCATGTCCGCGGAGCGGATCGAGTCGGCGTGGATGAGGACGGCCCTCACGTCGTCGATGCTATCGAGACCCGGTCAGACGGGCGTCTGCGCACGCGAGCCGGCCTGCGCCGCCGCGACACGCTCGAGCCACGGGTCCGCCTCGAGGCGCTCGAACGTCTCGCGGGCCTCCGCGAGCAGCGGCTCCGCCTCGGCAGCCCTGCCGTGGGAGGCGAGCCACTCGCCGTGCTCGGTTTCGGTGATGGCGAGCCAGAACGGCATCCCGAACTCGCGGAACGTCGCCTTCGGCGGCCGCGTACCCGGCGGCGGCGCGCCCGTCGTCGCCGTCGAGGGCAGCAAGACGAGCGCGAAAGCGGGCGACGTCGGCACGCAGGCTGGGAGCAAGCTGCCCGGGCGGGAGCGACCCGATACGGACGAGTAGCTCCTCGGCCCGCTTCCGCTCGCCGAGGCCGAGCGCCGCCTCGAACGCCGGGGGAAGGCGACCTTGATGGCGAGGTCGGCCGTGCCAAGCTCGTCGATCGCGGCAAGGCGCTTTCCGCCGCCGCGAGCGCCTCCCGTGGCTTCCTCTCGGCGAGCAGCGCGATGGCCTCTACCGCGTGGTAGGACGTCCGCTCCGTGACGTCCGCCGAGATCTCATGCCGCGCGTAGATCGAGAGCGGCCCGCGGACCTCGGCTGGGTGCCCCCGCGCGACGAGCGGCTCCGACAAGGCAAGGGCGAAAGCCATATTCCCCTCGCCGTGCCGGTCCTCAGGCACCTGCTCGAACGCCGCGAACGCCTCGGCCCAACGCCCACCGAGGGCGTGCGACCAGCCCATCCTCCATCGCGCGCTGCGCGAGCAACTCGCGGACATCCTCGGAGTCGCGGGCCTCGGACAGGGTCGTGAAGCCGACGAGGTCGGCGAACAGCACCGACACGAGACGGCGCTCGGCGACGGGAGCCTCACGCACTGCCGGAGGCGGACCAGTCGCGGCCGAGTCGCCGACCACCGCCCCGCACTCGCCCCAGAACTTCTCGTCCCCGGCGAGTGGCGCTCCGCAGGATCCGCACGCCGCAGTCAGCGCCGCGCCACATTCCTTGCAGAACTTCTTCCCCTCGAGATTCTCGGCGCCACAGGGAGCGCAGCGCATTCCGTGCGGAACCCTACTGCTCACCGAATAGCCGGCATAGGGCGCGCCACATACGTCAGCCGATGCGAGCGAGCGCGTCCGTCGCCGCGTCGGCGAGCCTGCGTGCCTCGGCGACGCGCGGGTCGTCGACGATCGCCGTGAGGTTGACCGCGACGACGCTCACCGCGCCGCGGGCAGCGCCGGCGGCGAGCGCCGCGGCCGCCGTCGCGTCGGCGCGAACCGAGGGAGCGCCGTTCGTCGCGATCTCCAGCGCCAACTCGGCCACGTCGGCGGCGAGGCGCGCGATCTCGAGCGGCGGCTCGGCGGCCTGGGCGAAGGCCTGGCCGACCGCGTGGTCGCGCCGGTCCGGGGGGAGATCGCGAGCCGCACGTCGAGCGGCGAGCGCCGCCGCATAGGCCTCGGCGTCGCGCTGCGCGAGCGGCGCCGCGCGGTCGCGCAGCGCTTCCGCCTGGGCCGCTGCCCCGGCGGCGCCGGGCCACGACGCCCGCGAGACCCGCGCCGCCAGGACGAGCACGGCGGCGGCCTCGGCGACTGTGTACGCGAGCGCCGAGGCGCCCGCCGGTGCCGGCGTGGAAGCCGAGAGCTCGTCGAGCCACTCGCGCAGGGTCAGCTCGAGATACGGGCGTGCGGACGCCATCGGCGGTCATTCTCACCGATCGCCGGCCGAGGACAGCAGACTCCTTCGCGAGACGCGCCGGCGAAGGGGAGATCGCGCTCTCCCCGGAGCCGCAAGAGCGATTCGCCACGCGCCACGAAGAAGGAGGGGGCTCGTGGGGGAACCCGTGGTTCCCCCACGTCCCTTAGCTGCCGCTGAGGCGGAGGCGGAGCGCGGCGACGACGGAGGGAGCAGCCTCCACGCCCTCCGCCTCGAGCGCGGCTTCGAGATCGGCGACGACTCGGGCGCGGAACGCGGCGTCGGCCTCTGCGCGACCGACGATCTCGTCCATCGCCGCTCGGGCTCGTGGCAGCTCCTGCGCGGCACGCAACCAGCCCTCGGGGGCAGGCTGCAGGAGCCGGAGCAGGCGTGCAATCCGCTCTTCGTCGTAGTCGGTCATCTCGATCTCAAGACGCGCCGGACGCTCACTCTCTTCCCTCGAACTCGACCCGAAGCTTGCCGAGGCAGCGGGAGATCCGGCTCGCGATCGTCCCGGGCGGCAGCTGGAGCGCCTCGCCGATCGTCCGGTAGCTCTCGTCGCGACAGAAGAAGCGGTCGAGGATCTCACGGCACGGCTCGCCGACCGCGTCGAGCGCAGCGCGGACGCTCATCGCCTCGTCGAGGACGGCGAGCGTCCGGTCCACCTCGGCGAGCTCCGGCTCTTCCGCCTCGAGCTCTTCGCGACGGGTGGCGCGGAGACGGTCGATGCAGAGACGTCGCGTCAGCTGCGCGAGCCAGGGGCGGAGAGCCTCGTCGGAACGGAGCCTGTCGAGATGCTCGTAGACCCGCGCGAAGACCTCCTGGAAGACGTCCTCTGCGTCGTGCGGCGGCAGCCTGAACGCCTGAACGGCGATCGCGTAGACATACCGAGAGAAGCGCTCGACGAGCGCGTCCCACGCTTCCCGCTCGCCCGCGCGGCAGCGGGAGACGAGCTCCCTGTCGCTCGCGGCGGTCGCCACGCAAGGAGGCTACTTCAGGCTGCGGTCGTGCGTCGAGGGCGGCGTTATCCGCACAGCTCGGCGACGAGCGGTCCGGTGTCGAGCGGATCGAAGCCGAGCCGCGCGGCGATCTCCTCGCTCGAGGGTCTCGTCCCCTCGCGAAACAGGTCGCTCAGCAGCTCTCCGGTCGCCGGGCTGCGCCACCACTCGGCTCCCAGGCTCTCGGCCAGCGAGGCGCGAAGCTGGGCCGACCGGATCCACGCGCGCAGGTAATCGGCCGAGTAGAACCCCGCGTCCATGTCGCTGAGGAAGCGCGCAGCGTCGTAGACGAGCCCCGTCGCCCCGGTCAGACGCTCCGCGTATCCGCCGGACGTCCCCCCGTCGGAGCCGAAACGCGACCAGAAGTCGAGCTCGAACTCCAGCTTGGCCACGTAGCGACGGAAGAGGAGCGCGTCCAGGAAGCGCGTCGCCTCGGCGTTCTCCGTCGCCTCCCGCGCGGTGAGCCCGAAGTGACGCGCATGCCAGCCGGGCTGGCGGCTGATCGACTCGCACGCGTACGAGTAGATCTCGGTCAGCGAGTTGTCCCGCGCGATCGAGCGAAACGTGAACGGGAGCTCCGGATCGCAGCCCGCGAAATGCAGTGCGTGGCCCGCCTCGTGCAGGAAGCCCTGATAGTCCTGCAAGCCGCCCTGCGCCCGCGTGATCAGATGGACGACGCCGGGGGGATCGGACGGGATGACGCAGGGCCGCGGCGCCTTCTGCGGCCGATCGTCGAGGTCGGCACGGATGTTGGGCATCGCAGCGAGGTCGAAGCCGATCTCACGCAGGGTCGCAAGGCACACGTCGGTGGCCCGCTCCTTCGTGTAGACGCGCGCGAGCGGTGTGAGACGGCGTAGGTAGGCGGCATGGTGGGAGGCGGGCTGCTCCGGCCTCTCGCCACCGAGCAGGCGGTCCAGCCAGCGGGTACGCATCTCTTCGTAGGCGGCGGCGGTCGCTCCGGCAGCCTCCGCGAGCACCTGGGCGAGCCGGCGCAGCGAGATCGCCTTCTCGTCGTCGGACCGGGCGACCGGGTCCGGCTCCCCGCTGAGCGAAGCCTCCAGCTCCTCTCTCGCACGGATCAGCTCGAGCCGCTGCCCGTTCAGCATGGCCGACCCCTCCAGCGCCCGGACACCCAGCTCCTCCCGGTCGCCGTAGTCCTCCACGGTCGCGAGCCGTGCCTGGGCGGTGCGAAGGGGCAGGCTCTCGCCGCGGAACTCGACGCGGGTCGCGAGCTCGGCGTTGGCGAGCTCGTCCCGCTGCCTGGCGACACCCGTGCTGACGACGCCGCCTTCGCACGTCTTGCGGAGCCGGTAGAGGCGCTCTCGCGCGTCCGACGTCTCGGCGGCCTCCTCCTCGACGCGAAGGGCCTCGAGCTGCGCGGGCGAGAAGAGGTCGGCGTAGCGCTCGAGGATCGCGGCCGACTCCGACACCTCCTTCTCGCCGACGCGCACGGCCCGCGCTTCTTCCCCGTAGTCGTACTCGTAGCTCCGCAGGCGCGATTCGTACTCGTCGGCGCTGCGTATCTGGGCGGCGGGCTCTGTCACGGGTTGCTCGGCGCGGCGTCGGGCGCCGGGGAGGAGAGCGCGGGCGGCGGGGTCCTTCCCAGCCGGTCGCTCACCACGCGCTCCGCCGCCTGGACGCTGGGAGCGTATCCGGTCACGGCGGCGAGGAACTCCTCTCGCTCGAGCGCGTACAGCACGGCACGCGTCCGGGCCCGTACCGACGCGGTCCGGGGCACGTCTCGCAGCAGCGCGATCTCGCCGAAGTACCCGCCCGGCCCGAGCGTCGAGATCTGGTGTCCGTCCGCCAGGACGTCGAGCTCCCCCTCGGCGATCACGTAGAAGCGATCCCCCGTCCCTCCCTGTCGGACGATCTCCGTCCCGGGCTCGGCGACGAGCGGGACCAGCCGGCCCGCGAGATGCTCGAGCGTCGCCCCGGCGAGCGGCGCGAAGATCGGGACCCCGCCGAGCAGGCGCAGCTCGTCGGCCGCCGGCGCGCGGCTCGCGGCGTCGATGGCAGCGATGCGGACGGCGAGCAGGGCGGCCAGGCCGACGAGCGCGAGCCCTGTCGCGAGCAGGGCGTGCTTCGTGCCGAGCCAGCCGATCAGCCTGGGCGCCAGGATCGCGCCGATGCCGACCGACCCGAGCCAGAGCATCTGGATGACACCGAAGACGCGTGCCAGCACATCGTCGGGTACCGCCCGCTGGACGAGCGTGAAGCCGGCGACGTCGACGAGGGAGTTTCCGAACCCCATCAGGCCGAACAGGATCAGAGCGACGGAGGTCTGCGACCACACGCCCAGCAGGGCGAGCGGCACTCCCCAGAAGGCGATCCCGATCATGAAGGCCGGGCTCAGGCGCCGGGCCCCGGTGAGGCCGAACGCGACGATCCCGCCCACGATCGCCCCGACTCCGATCGCGGAGTTCAGGTAGCCGACCCCCGCCTTCCCGAGCCCGAGGAGCTCGATCGAGATGACGACGATGTACACCTGGACCGCGCCCGCGATGAGCGTCTGGGCGGTCAGCAACCCGATCAGCACGCGCAGCGGAGGCTCCCGACCGATCACCCGGAAGCCCGCCAGCGCCTCCGACGCGATCGTCGAGGCCTCGATCTCCCGCTTCGGCGCGGCCTCGGCCGAGCTCCGGAGGCGGACGACGAAGAACGCCGAGACGACCAGCATCGCCGCGGTGACGACGAAGACGGCCCCCGTGCTCGCGACGGCGAGCAGGACGCCCGACAGGGCCGGCCCGAGGAAGACGGCGAGGCTCTCGATCGTGCTCGCCACCGCGTTTGCGGCGGTGAGCTCTGTCGGGGATCCGCAGAGCGACGGGGTGAGCGCGGCCTGGGCCGACCGAAACGGCGTCTGTGCGAGCGCTGCGAGAACCGCGAGGGCGTAGACGACCGAGGATGCGACGTCGAGGAAGACGCAGGCTGCAGCCGCCCCGACCAGCGCGATGCGCGCGACGACCGAGCCGAGCAGGATCAGCTCGCGGCGATAGCGATCCGCGAGCAGGCCCGTGAACGGGGCGATCAACGCGGCCGGCACGAGCCGGAGCACGAAGATCAGGCCGACGGCCGCGTCTCCGCCGACCTGATAGGCGTACACGGAGACCGCCACCAGGTAGGCCCAGTGCCCGACGACCGACATCGCCCAGGCCAGCTGGAGGCTCCGCAGACTCGGGTTACGGACGACCGCTCCGAAGGCACCCGCGGACTCGGCGACCTGCTTCCTGAGTCCCACCATGCCTTGCGATGATGTCATCGCGGGTTGCGGAGTTGAAGAGGACGAGGGAAGATTTTCGACGCCGACAGCGTCTGGTTTGACAGGATCGCGCCAACAAGACGGAGAGGAGATCCACAATGTCGGACGAACGTCGCGAGGGCGAGGAGCCCGAGGTCGAGGGTCACGCCTTCCTCGAGGGACACCCGGACGCACACGCCGAGGCACATCCGGAAGCGCACCCCGAGGGGCCCGAGGTGGAGGGTCACGCCTTCCTCGAGGGCCATCCGGATGCACACGCGGAGGCGCACCCCGAGGCACACGCCGAGTAGCGGTCAGGGGTCACGGCTTCCAGGCCCGGGCGCGCGCATCGTCGCCGCCCGGGCCTTTTTTTTCGTCGCGGGCCGCGTCGACGACGCCGGCTCTCAGGGCGTGGCGTTCCGGCTCAGCGAAGCAGCTGCTCGAGCGCGTGCAGCAGCTCGAGACCGGCTTTCCTGACGATCGTCGTCGGCCGTGTCGAAGCGAGCTGCCAGCCGCGCCAGCGCTCCGAGCTCGCCCGCGCCCTCGAGCGCGGCCCGCGCCCGGCGTCCACGCTGTAGCAGGTCGAGCGCGACAGCCGCCTGGTTCGCGAACAGGCCGAGCAGGTCGAGCTCGGCGAGCGTGAAGCGCGCGTCGGTGGGGCGGTCGAGCACCTCGAGCACCCCGAGCGCCCGCTCCTCCACGAGTAACGGCACCGCCATGATCCCGTTCGGCACGTAGCCAGTCGACTCGGCAGCCTCGCGCGAGTGGCGCGTGTCCTTCGCGACGTCGTCGATCACGAGCGGCTGCCGCGTCACGAGCACCCAGCCGGCGATCCCCGTGCTGGAAGGGAACCGTCGGCCGATCAGCTCCCCGGCGCCCTCGCCGGCCACGGCTTCGAATACGAGCTCGTCCGCCGCCTCGTCGAGGAGCAGGACCGACGACGCCTTGGCCGCGAAGATCGCCCGCGCCACCTCGACGGTCGCCTGCAGCAAGGAGCGGTATCCCTCCTCGGCCCCCAGCGCGCCCGCCGCCACCGCCGCCTGCAGCTCGCTCATGACGCCCCTCCCGCGTTCGTCGCAGTCTGGTGGAGCACGCTTTTCAACTGGAAGGGTGTCAGTTCGGGGTGCTTGCCGAGCACGAGCGCGCAGATCCCCGCGATGTGCGGCGTCGCGAAGCTGTTGCCGGTGCAGCGAAGGGTCTTGCCGCCGAGCCACGCGACCTCGACGTCCAGTCCGCGTGCGAAGAACTCCACCGGCGGATCGGGGTTGTAGTAGAAGACACGAGGGTCGGGGTCCTCGTGACTGCCGACCGAGATGACGCTCGCGAAGCGCCACGGGAAGCTCTCCACCGGCATGTTGTGCGCCGACGCGACCAGGATCGTTCGCTTGAAGTAGGCGCGGTCGGCGAGCTCGTGCAGACGGTCGACGTACTGCTTCCGGGTCGTCGAGAGGCTCATGTTGACGATCTCGAAGCCCTGCTCGATCGCCCAGGCGAGGCCCGCGAGCATCACCTCGCCGCCTCCCGTATAGCCGGCACCGAGCACGCGCACGCTCGTCAGCTCGCAGTCGGGCGCCAGCGACCGGATGATGCCGGCGCAGGCGGTCCCGTGCCCGCAGAGGTCGCCCTCCTCGTCCTCCACGACGCGCGTCTCGTCGTCCTCGCGAAGCACCGCGACCGAGCGGGCGAGCGGCCCGACGACCGGGTGATTCTGCTCGATCCCGCTGTCGAGCACGCAGACCCGGACGCCGGCGCCGCTCGAGCCGCCCCACGCCCAGTCGCGCGTGACCCGGTCGGGCCACGTGACGGGCAACCGCAGCCGGTCGCCGGCGTCGGCCGGAAGGCTCCAGGCCGGCCGCCTCTCGCCGGGTGTCTCGTGGGCGACCGCGCTCATCCTCCGGCGATCCTAGACGGTCGACCGACGAATCGATCGACCGTCTAGAAAGACTGGCTGATCCGCAGTGCCGCCCAGACGCCGGCGATGCCACCGACGCCGCTACCGACCAGCGAGGCGAGGCCGAACGCGCTCGCTCCCCACGCCTCCGGCAGCATGCCGCCGACGGTCGAGCCCACCGCCAGACAGAGCCACAGCACGCGCTTGTCCATGCCCGGCTCTATCGGCTGCGCCGGCCGAACGCTGGAGCCCCGAAAGAGCGAGAGGGCTTTCCAGGCGCGATCCGGCCGACCGCGGGTAGATTCCGTCTCATGGACGCACTCGAGCGAGCGCAGCAGGTCGTCGCTTGGTGGGACGACGAGCTGCGTCGAGAGCTCCCCGACGAAGCGGACATCTTCGACGCGCACACGCACCTCGGCACGGACGTCGACGGGATGATCGGCCGCTACGAGGAGCTCGTGGCCGTCCTCGACCGGTACGGCGTCTCCCGCTGCTTCGTCTTCTGTCTCGACGAGCGCGACCGGCATCCCGGCTTCCGTGCGGGCAACGACCGCACGCTCGACTTCGCCGCGCGCTCCGAAGGCCGACTGATCCCGTTCGTCCGGCTCGCACTCGACGAAGGGCCGATCGAGGAGGCCCGCCGCTGTCTCGACGCAGGCGCTCGCGGGATCAAGCTGCATCCGCGGGCGCAGAAGTTCCTCCTCGACGACGAACGACTCTCGCCGATATTCGAGCTCGCGGCGGAGCGGCAGGTGCCGATCCTCATCCACGCGGGACGGGGCCTTCCGCCGATCGCGGCGGAGCTCGAGCAGCTGTTCGACTCGCACCCGGGCTCCCAGTTGATCCTCGCGCACGCGGGCATCGCAGACCTCGCGAACCTCGCCCACCGCTTCGCGGGCAAGGCGGGCGTCTTCTTCGACACCTCGGTCTGGAGCGCCGTCGACCTGCTCGGCTTCCTGCGGCTGGTGCCGCCGGAGCAGGTCGTCTACGCCTCCGACTTCCCGTACGGCCAGCAGCCGAGCTCGCTGCTCCTCTCGCTGCGAACGGCACAGGTCGCCGGCTTCGAGGATCGCCAGCTCCGGGACATGCTCTCGGGCAACGCGAGCCGGATCGCGAACGGCGAGCCCCCGCTCGAGCCGTCGCAGCCACGCGGGCTCGAGCGGCTCGAGCAGCCGCTCGCGCACGCCCGCATCCATCAGTATCTGTCGATGGCGCTCCCGCTGCTCTTCACGCGCCAGCCCGACGCGTTCGGCGCGCTCGGCCTCGCGCTCAACGCGTGCGAGGAGCCGAACGGCCGACACGCGGAGATGGAGCGCATCCAGGAGCTCCTCCTCGCGGCGCGAGACCTGTGGCGGACGCTGCCCGAGGCCGACGACGACACCGAGTTGCGTGTCGTGGCGCGAACGACCGTCCGCCTGATCCAGATGGCCGACACTCTGGCGGTGACGTGCGGTGGCTGACGGAAGGGTGCTCGTGCGGGTCAACGGGGAGGAGCACGCCGTCGAGGTGCCCGTCGGGACGAGCCTCGCGCAGGTGCTGCGCGAGGAGCTCGGGCTGACAGGCACGAAGATCGCCTGCAACGAGGGTCACTGCGGCGCGTGCACGGTCCAGGTCGACGGCGTCCCGATCCTGTCGTGCATCACGCTCGTGCACGCGGTGGACGGCGAGGTGACGACGATCGAGGGGCTGCGCGACCACCCGTTGGTCGAGGCGTTCGTCCGCGCCGACGCGGTGCAATGCGGCTTCTGCACGCCGGGACAGATCGTCTCGGCGGCGGCGCTCGTCGCCGCGAACCCCGCACCGACGCACGACGAGATCCGCCACGGGATGGCGGGCAACATCTGCCGCTGCGGCACGTATCCGAAGATCGAGGAGGCGATTCTCACGTGGCGCGATTGATCCGCACCGAGAAGGAGGTCGAGGGCCGGTTCGAGGACGTGTGGCTCGTCGTCGAGGAGGATCCGCTCGAGCAGTGGCCCGCCGGGCCGCGAACGGTCGTCGGCCGTCCCGCGGAGCGAAAGGACGCGCCGCAGCGCGCGCGGGGCCAGGCCCGCTACACCGCCGATCTGCGCCTGCCGGGAATGCTGCACGCGACGCTCGTCCGTTCGCCGCACGCACACGCGCGGGTGCGGAGTATCGATCTGGGGCCGGCGCTCGCGCTGCCGGGCGTGCGCGCGGCGATCGGGCCGGGCGATGCTCCGGGACTCGGCGAGGAAGCCGGGTTCGTCGGCGCTCCGGTCGCGGCGGTCGCGGCCGACACGTTCGGGCAGGCCCGGGCCGCGGCCCGGGCGGTCGAGATCGAGTGGGAGGAGCTGGAGACGGTCCTCGACCCCGACGAGGCCGTGGCGCGTGGCCTCTTCACCGCAGAGCCGCAGCGGCACGAGCGCGGCGACTACGAGCGGGCGCTCGCGGAGGCGGACGTCGTCGTCGAGGCGACGTACCGCACGCAGACCGTCCTCCACAACTCGATGGAGACGCACCAGGCGGTCTGCGAGTGGGTCGGCGACATGCTGCACGTGTACATCTCCACCCAGTACATCTGGGGCGTCCGCGCCGACGTCGCCGCCGCGCTCGGACTGCCGCAGGACAAGGTGCGCGTGGTCTGCGAGTACATGGGCGGCGGCTTCGGCTCGAAGAACGGCCCCGACGAGTACACCTTCGCGGCGGCCGAGCTGGCCAGGCGAACGGGACGGCCGGTGCGCTGCGGGCTGACGCGGCGGGAGGAGAACACTGCCGCCGGCAACCGCAACGCGACGATCCAGCGGCTCACCGTGGGCGCCCGCAGCGACGGCACCATCGTCGCCCTCGGCGGCGAGTTCGTGAACGCGGTCGGGTGGTCGGGCTGGTCGGCGTCGACCGACGGCCCGATGCGGATGCTCTACGCATGCGACAACCTCCGCACGATCACGTACGGGGCGCGGATCAACACGCCCCCGATGAAGGCCTTCCGCGCTCCGGGGTTCGTCGAGGGGACGTTCGGGCTCGAATGCCTGATCGACGAGCTCGCGGCGCGACTCGACATCGACCCGCTCGAGCTGCGGCGGCGCAACTACGCGGAGTCGAACGACGGCACGCCGTTCTCCTCGAAGAACCTCGAGGAGTGCTACCGGCTCGCGGAGAAGCACTGGGCGCGCCGAGACGAGGTGCGCGCACGCTCGGACGCGACGTGGAAGCTGGGCGTCGGGATGGCGAGCCAGATCTGGTACGGGGGCGGCGGCCCGCCGTCGTACGCGTGGCTGCGCCTCGGCTCGGACGGGCGCGCGATGGTGATCACCGCCATGCAGGACATCGGCACCGGCACCGGCACGGCGATGGCCCAGATCGCAGCCGAGGAGCTCGGCCTCCCCCTCGAGCGCGTGGACATCGTGCTCGGCGACTCCGCGCGCGGCCCGTATGCGTCGATCTCGGCAGGCTCCTCGACCCTGCCCTCGATGGGGCCGGCGGTGCGTGCGGCGGCCGCGGACGCGAAGCGCCAGATCGTCGAGATCGCCGCACAGCGCTACTCGCGCACGGAGGGCGAGCTCGACATCCGCGACGGCAGTGTCGTCTCCGAGGACGGCGAGATCTCGGTCCAGGTCGAGGAGGTCGTCGGGTTGCTCGAGTCCGCGCAGATCCTCGGCAAGGGCGCTCGTGGCCCGAACCCCGCAGGAATGAGCGTGCTCACGTTCGGCGTGCAGGTGGCGGAGGTCGCCGTCGACGTCGAGACCGGCGAGGTTCGCGTCCTTCGCGTCGCTGCGATCCACGACGTCGGCCGGATCGTGAACCCGCTCGGAGCGGGCAGCCAGGTCGAGGGCGGCATCATCCAGGGACTCGGTCACACGCTCTCCGAGGAGCGGCTGCTCGACCCGGGCTCCGGGCGGGTGCTCACGACGACGCTCGACTCGTACCGGATGCCGACGATCGCCGACGTGCCGGAGATCGTCTGCGAGTTCGTCGACCGTCCGGACGAGCACCTGACGAATCTCGGCTCCAAGGGGCTCGGCGAGCCGCCGATCGTCCCGCTTGCCGCTGCGATCGCGAACGCGATCCGGGACGCGACGGGCGCCGATCTGCGGGAGCTCCCGATCTCGCGAGAGGAGATGCTGCGAGCGCTCGACGCGGCGCGGAAGAAAGGACGGCATGGAGCTCCTGCGGCCGTCTAGCGTCGAGGAGATCGACGGCGGCCTCTTCCTGCACGGCGGGACGGAGGTCGTGCCGCTCCTACGCGACCGGCTGCTGCAGACCGACCGGCTCGTCGACGTGCGCGGCGTCGTGCCGCGGGGGGTGCGCGACGGCGTCGTCGGCGCCGGCACGTCACTCGCCGAGCTGGAAGCCGATGCGAGCGTGCCCGAGGCGCTCCGCGAGGCGTGCCGGCTCGCGGCGTCGCCGCAGCTCCGTCACATGAGCTCCGTCGGAGGCAACCTGCTCCAGTCGACACGCTGCTGGTACTGGCGGCTCGGGTACGACTGCCGGCTCCACGACGGCGACCGCTGCCATGCTCGCGACGGCGAGCACCGCGAGCACGCGATCTTCGCGAACGAGTTCTGCGCCTCCGCGCATCCGTCCGACGTCGCCGCCGCACTCGTCGCCCTCGGCGCGCGCCTCCGAACGACCCGCCGAGAGCTCGCCGTGGAGGACCTCTACCGGCTTCCCGACGACGCCGACCGGCAGACGACGACGCTCGAGCCGGGCGAGCTGATCCTCGAGCTCGAGCTGCCTCGGGTCGAGGCAAGCGTCTACCTGAAGGCGATGGACCGGAAGCGGTGGGCGTTCCCGCAGGTCGGGGTTGCCGCTGCCCGCACCGACGACGGCGAAAGGCGCCTCGTGCTTGCCGGAGTCGCCCCCATCCCGTGGCGGATCGAGAGCGTCGAGTCGCTCGACGCGGCCACGCCGCTGCCGCGCACGGAATGGAAGGTCACCGTCGCGAGAGCGCTCGTCAGACGCGCCGACGCGGCGATCGGCTCCTCCCACTAGGTCGACGCCTGAGGCGGATCGACTGACGAGACGATGGTGGCGAAATGAGCGTCCACGCCGTCGTACTCGCCGCCGGCGCCTCCTCCCGGTACGGGACGTCGCCGCCGAAGCAGACGGTGCTTCTTCCGCACGTACTCGCGGCGCTGCGTCGAAGCACGGGGGTCGACGGCATCGTCGTCGTGACCGGCGCGCACGAGCTAACCGCGGTCGTGCCGACTGTGCGCTGCCCTGACTGGGCGCGTGGCCCGGGCGCCTCGCTCCGGTGCGGGCTGGCCGCGCTTCCCGCCGATGTCGAGGCTGCGGTCATCGTGCTCGCCGACGGGCCGCACCTGAACAGCCGGGCCGTCGACCGCCTGGTCGCAGCCTGGCACGAGGAGGGTGGGGACGTGCTCGCAGCCTCCTACGGCGGCACTCGACTCCACCCCGTCCTGCTCTCCCGATCCGTCTGGGGACGAGTGCCTGACGAGGGAGCTCGGCTGCTCCCGGCTCGTCTCGTCGTATGTGACGATCTCGAGCCGCCAGGCGACGTCGACGTCCGCGAGTAGCGCCTCGCCGGATCAGTCGAGCGGGATGCGCAGCGCCGCGAGCTTCTCCTTCAGCTCGGCCGGCATCTGCTCGTTCACTGCCTGTCTGACATAGACGCGCAGGCTCTCTTCGAACCGATAGCGTCGCCGACAGTAGTCGCACTGCTCGAGATGAGCCTCGGCCTCGACCTTCTCCTCGTCGGTGAGGATCCGGTCGAGATACGGCTGCATCATCTCCTCGCAGTGCGAGCAGGGATCCTTCATGAGCCCTCCTCGAGAGCCGCCTCGGCGAGCTCCCGCTTCAGGATGCGGCGCCCGCGGTGCAGCCGCGACATCACCGTCCCGATCGGGACGTCCAGGATCTGCGCGGCGTCCTGGTAGCTGAAGTCGCCGAGGTCGACGAGCACGAGCACGTCGCGGAAGTCGTGCGGAACGGCCGAGAGAGCCGAGACGACGTCGTCCTGCGACAGGCGCTCCACGATGCGCTCCGTGTCGGAGATGCCGTCCCCGCTCTCCGCCAGCCGGTCGTAGAGGAAGTAGTCGTTCGCCTCGAGCGCCTGCATCTGCGGCGCGCGCTGGTTGCGCCTGCCGCGATCGATGTTGAGATTCGTGAGGATCCGCAGCAGCCACGCGCGGAGGTTCGTTCCCGGCTGGAACGATCGCCAGCTCCGGAACGCCCGCGCGTACGTCTCCTGCACGAGATCCTCGGCCTCCTCGCGCGAGCCCGCGAGATGGCGGGCAACGCGATACACCTGATCGGAAAGCGCCAGGGCGTCCTCCTCGAAACGCACGCGATCACGCGCCCCGACCGCGAGACGCTGCGCCGTCTCGATCTCCGGCGGCTCCGGCTCCTCCCCGGTCTCGGCCTCCACGACGGCAAACGTAGCATCGGCGCTCATGGGTCCCCGAACGGCCGAGCGCCCGCTCGTATTCCGCGGGCGAGCCTCTCAGGAGAGCGACGGCAGTTCTCGGAAGCCGGACCTGGCGAGCCGGTCGAGGAGCGCCTCGCGACTCGTCCGCTCGTCGTCCCAGGAGAGCGCGACCTGCCCCATGAGGTTGGCGTTCGCCGCCTCGAGCCCGTCGAGGCCCTGGAGCGCCCCTGCGAGTCGCATCACGCAGCGCTCGCAGCGGATCCCGCTGACCTGGATCGTCTCCGCCCGGATCGCCATCGACGGTCAGGCTACCGTCCGGACCACGAGATCCGCTGCGACAGCCGCCTGGCCGTCACGCCCTGCGACCTCGAGCTGACGCAGCGCCTCCGGTTCCGGCGGGGAGCTTCCCAGGAGCTCGGCAGCGAGCTCGCGGGCCGGCGCCGTCCGGTCGCCGTCCGGATGGATGAGCTCCGCGTCGAGCCCGAAGCGGGCCGCAGCCCAGCGGTTCTGGAGGTAATCGCCTCGCCGGGCCGGTTCCGGCTCGCGGCGCGGCGCGCGCTCCACGAGATCCCGCACCAGGTGCACGAGCAGCTCGGTCCGGGCAACCGCCGTCGGCTGGTCGGCGATCCGGATCTCGAGCGTGCCGAGCCGCGGATGCGGTCGCACGTCCCACCAGATACGCGTCTCGTCCTCGAGCACGCCGAGCCGGACGAGCCGCTCGACCCACGCTTCCCACGACGCGTACGACCCGAAGAGCGGCGGTGCGCCGGACCGCGGCAGCTCGCCGAGGATGGGCGCACGCATCGAGAGCATGCCGGACTCCACGCCGTCGACGAACGGGGAGTTCGCCGAGAGAGCGAGAACGACGGGGAGCCACGGCAGCACCGCTTCGAGCCGTTCGTAGCAGCGCTCCCCCGACTCGACGCCGACGTGCACGTGAAGCCCGTTCACCGCCTGCCGGCGCGCCGCGCGACCGACGTGGTGGAGCATCGCCTCGTAGCGTTCCTCACGGACGACCGGGAGGGATTCGAGCGCCGCTGTCGGATGGGCCCCCGCCGCCGCCAGCACGAGCCCGTTGGCGGCGGCAATCTCGGCCGCGCCTGCGCGAAGCTCGCGCACCGCTGCCACCGCCTCGTCGGCGTCGGCGCAGATTCCGGTGTTGAGCTCGACGACGGATGCGTGCAGCTCCGTCTTCAACCGTCCCGGCAGACCGAGCTCGCGGGCACGGTCGACGAGCACGTGCACGGCCGGAACCGGCTCCAGCGTGCTCGCGTCGAGGATCATCACCTCCTCCTCGACTCCGAGCGAGAGAGGGGCCGACTCTCCGAAGTGCGAGATCACTTGCCGCGGATGCCGTGCACGGGCCGCCCCGCGGCCTCCCACGCGTAGTACGAGGCGCTCGGTCCGTATGCGGACTCGTAGGAGACGACGCGCGGGTTGC
Organism: uncultured Thermoleophilia bacterium; assembly: GCA_963762675.1. Classification (GTDB taxonomy): domain Bacteria; phylum Actinomycetota; class Thermoleophilia; order Gaiellales; family Gaiellaceae; genus Palsa-739. Next base: position 83,001 of record CAVXLS010000010.1, read on the forward strand.
GACCGACCTCCTTCGCACGCTGGGCATGCCGCAGCAGGTTGGGGTCGTCACGCTCCTCCCAGACGAGCACGAGGTGCGCCGCCGTCATGAACTCGGCTACGAACGAGCAGCCGGGCGCCGGGCACGGAAAGGGGCTCGTGCGGACGCAGAACCAGCCGGCGTGGTCGCCGCCGTCCTCACCGCCCCAGAGCTCCTCGTCCTCGACCGGGTCCTCTTCCACGACCTCGATACGGCCGAGACGGATCTCCTCCCGCTCCACGGCCGCAACGGTAGCCGCAGCGAAGCGGCCGTCGCAGGAAGCCGTTCAGCCGACCGACGCAGACCTGAGCTCTCGCGTTCCGGCTCGTCGGACTGGGAAAGAAACGGGGGCCCCGGGCAGGCGGTCGGGGCCCCCGTCTCACGCTCCCTCTGACCGCGCTGGCCTGCGGCCGGGGAGCCGGCCCCATGGGGTGTGGGGCCGAACTGGGCGATCAGCAGCGGGGAGAGAGTGGCTGTCGCCCAAGCTTCACCGTTGTGGTCATGGTCTTGTCACCGCGGACGATCCCGAGCCGGAGCGAGTCTCCCGGCTGCTTGTCGGCGATCACGGACTGCAGGCGTTCGACGCTCCCGAGCGCCACGCCGTCGAGGCTGACGAGGATGTCGCCGCCGAGCGGCCACGTGTCTCCTGCCACCGTCACCTGCTCGCGCGCACCGTGGAGCCCCGCTCGAGCCGCACCGCTGGGCCGGCAGACGGATCCGATCAGGAGTCCGTGCTGCACCGGGAGGCGGAAGAGTTGCGCGATGGTCGGAGTGATCGCGCGCGCCTCGACACCCAGGTACGGGTGGACGACTGCGCCCTTCGCGATCAGTTGCGCGACGACGCCCTTCACCGTGTCGATCGGGATGGCGAACCCGATGCCGACGTTGCCGCTTCCTCCTGCGGTCTCGATCTGCGAGTTGACCCCGACGACCTCGCCGCGCGCGTTCAGGAGCGGCCCGCCCGAGTTGCCGTGGTTCAAGGCCGCGTCGGTCTGGATCACGTGATCGATGGCCGCACCGTTCGGAGCGACGGTCGAGCGCTGGAGGGCGCTGACGATCCCGGACGTGATCGAGCGATCCTCGCCGAGCGGGTTGCCGAGCGCGACGACGGCGTCCCCGACCCTCACCTGGTCGGAGTCGCCGAGCAGGAGCGGCGTGAGCGCACGCGCGCGCGTCTCCACCTCGAGGACGGCGGTGTCGGTCGACGGGTCGCGGCCGATCACGCGGGCGGGCAGGCGCTCGTCGTTCGAGAAGCTGACCTCGACGCGAGTCGCGCCCTGGACGACGTGGTAGTTCGTGACGATGTGCCCCGCCTTGTCGATCACGAAGCCGGAGCCCAGCACCTGCTGGTTCAGCGGCTGCGGGCCAGAGAAGCCGAACGGGTCGGAGAACGGGTCCGTTGCGGCCGACACGCGTCTGGTCGCCGACACCTGTACGACCCCGGGCGCCGCGCGCACGTAGATCTCGTGAATCGTGAGGGGGCCTGACGGCCGTGCGAAGGAGGTCGGCTCGCTGCCCTGGTGGGCGTCGCCGGCCGCGAGGAGCTCGCGAACCGTCGTCGTGCCGCTTCCGAGAGCGCCCGCGGCGGCAGTCACCCCGAGGGCGATTCCCGCCCCCGCCGCCCCCGCCGCGACGAGCGAGCCCGTGCGGAGCGCTATCCAGCGAAGCGTGCCTGCACCCACAACCGGTGTTCTAGCGCCCGGTTCGTTGCCCCAGGACTGCGCCGCGTTAAGCCTCGGTTAAGCAGCTTCGTAGGCCGATGCGGCCCTGGACGACCGGGAAACGCGGACGCGGCAGCGTCGGACGCGGCCGTTGCGGGCGTTCTGCTTGAATCGAAGCGATGGTCGAGCCAAGCGAGCTCCGCGTCGGCGGCACGAGCTACCGGATCCATAGGCTCGACGCGCTCCAGCCGCAATGGGACGTGGCTCGCCTGCCGTACACGTTGCGCGTCCTGCTCGAGAACGTCCTCCGCAACGGCACCGAGGCCGAGGTGGAGGCGATCGCGGGATGGGTGGCCGGCGACGAGCCGTCGCACGAGATCTCGTTCGTGCCCGCCCGCGTCCTCCTCCAGGACTTCACCGGCGTCCCGGCGATCGTCGACCTCGCCGCGATGCGCGACGCGATGCAGGAGCAGGGCGGAGACCCGCGGGCGATCAACCCTGTGATCCCGGCGGAGCTCGTGATCGACCATTCGGTTCAGGTGGACGAGTTCGCGTCGCGTCTCGCGATCGGGCGGAACGTCGAGCTCGAGTTCGACCGCAACCAGGAGCGGTACGCCTTCCTCCGCTGGGGACAGAACGCCTTCGACAACTTCAAGGTCGTGCCGCCGAACACCGGCATCTGCCACCAGGTGAACCTCGAGTACCTCGCCCGCGTGGTCGAGTCACGGGACGGGCTCGCCTTCCCCGACACGCTGGTCGGCACCGACTCGCACACGACGATGGTCAACGGCCTCGGCGTGCTCGGCTGGGGTGTCGGCGGGATCGAGGCCGAGGCCGGGATGCTCGGCGAGGCCCTCTCCATGCTCGTGCCACAGGTCGTCGGCTTCAAGCTCACGGGAGCCCTCCCGGAGGGCGCCACCGCGACCGACCTCGTGCTGACCGTGACCGAGATCCTCCGCCGCACCGGCGTCGTCGGCAAGTTCGTCGAGTACTTCGGCCCGGGCGTGGGCTCCCTCGCGCTCGCCGACCGCGCCACGCTCGGCAACATGAGCCCGGAGTACGGCGCGACGTGCGGCTTCTTCCCCGTGGACGACGTGACGATCGCGTATCTGCGGCTCACCGGGCGCTCCGAGGAGCGGGTCGCGCTCGTCGAGGCGTACTGCAAGGAGAACATGCTGTGGCACGAGCCCGACGACCACCCGACCTACTCGCAGGTCGTCGAGCTCGATCTGGGCGACGTCGAGCCGTCGCTGGCCGGGCCGCGCCGACCGCAGGATCGGGTGCCTCTCGCCGGCGCCAAGGAGGCCTTCATCGAGGCGCTCGACACCTTCGGCGTCGAGTACGGGAACGGGACGTACGACAAGGAGGTCGCGGACACCTTCCCGGCGAGCGACCCGCCGACCGGCGACGGAACCGCGGACGCGGACGCCGTCCCCGCCCACACCGCGACGGTCGAGAAGAAGCGCGTCCCGGTCGCGGGCTCCGACTACTCGCTCGAGCACGGCTCCGTCGTGATCGCGGCCATCACGTCCTGCACGAACACCTCGAACCCGTCCGTGATGATCGGCGCCGGACTGCTCGCGCGCAACGCGGTCGAGCGAGGGTTGAAGCGAAAGCCGTGGGTGAAGTCGTCGCTCGCACCGGGCTCGAAGGTCGTCACCGAGTACTACCGGCGCTCGGGCCTCGACCGGTACCTCGACGAGCTGGGCTTCAACCTCGTCGGCTACGGCTGCACGACCTGCATCGGTAACTCGGGCCCTCTGCCGGAGCCGATCGGCGCGGCCGTCGTCGAGGGCGAGCTCGTCGTCTGCTCCGTCCTCTCGGGGAACCGCAACTTCGAGGCGCGCATCCACTCCGACGTGAAGGCGAACTACCTCGCCTCTCCTCCCCTCGTCGTCGCCTACGCGCTCGCCGGACGCATGGACGTCGACCTCCTCGCAGAGCCGCTCGGGCAGGGCGAGCAGGGGCGACGACGTCTACCTGCGCGACATCTGGCCGAGCCGCGAGGAGATCGACCGCGTGATCGGCGAGTCGGTGCGCGGCGAGATGTTCAGCGACGTCTACGCCAACGTCTTCACGGGCGACGAGCGTTGGTCTGCGGCTGGATATTCCGTCGGGCGAGCTCTACGAGTGGGACCCAGATTCGACCTACGTCCGCCTGCCGCCGTACTTCGAGCGGATGGGACGCGAGCCCGAGCCCGTCCAGGACGTGTCCGGCGCGCGCTGCCTCGTCATGCTCGGCGACTCCGTCACGACCGACCACATCTCGCCCGCGGGCGCGATCCGGCCCGTCGCGCCCGCAGGGCGCTACCTGACCGAGCACGGCATCGAGCGGCGCGAGTTCAACTCCTACGGCTCCCGGCGCGGCAACCACGAGGTGATGGTGCGAGGCACGTTCGCCAACGTCCGGCTCCGCAACCAACTCGTCCCCGGCAGCGAGGGCACGTGGACCGTGCATCTGCCCGACGGGGAGGAAGGCTCGATCTACGACGTGGCGATGCGTTACCGCGACGAGGGCGTGCCGACGATCGTGCTCGCCGGCAAGGAGTACGGCTCGGGCTCGTCGCGCGACTGGGCGGCGAAGGGGCCGAACCTGCTCGGCGTCCGCGCGGTGATCGCGGAGTCGTACGAGCGGATCCATCGCTCGAACCTCCTGATGATGGGTGTGCTGCCACTCCAGTTCGTCGACGGCCAGAGCCGCGAGTCGCTCGGGTTGAGCGGCCGCGAGGAGTTCTCGATCTCGGGGATCGAAGACGCCGAGGCGAACGAGGTGCTCGTCCGCGCCGACGGGAAGGAGTTCCGCGCCCGTGTCCGACTCGACACGCCGCGCGAGCGGGAGTACCTCCGTCACGGCGGGATCCTGCGCTACGTGGTGCGCCGGCTCCTCGCGGAGGCGTGACATGGCGGACGCCTTGCACGACGAGGCGTGGGAGCGCGTGGCCGAGGGGATTCTCGCGACCCCCGGCGTGCTGAGCGAGGACGTGCGCCGGGAGATCGCGCGCGGCGACGACCCGCCGGAGCTGGCGACGCTGCTCGCGAAGGTGCGACGCGAGGCCTACCGGATCGTCGACGCCGACGTGGCCGGGCACGAGGAGGACGCGGTGCTCGAGGCCGCGCTCGCAGCGGCGCTCCAGGTCGCGCTCGAGCGGCGCTCGGCGGCCCTCGACGCGGTGGAGGGAGCCGGATGAGGCTGAGTTGCGTCGAGCACGGACACACCGGGGAGGCGGCGGCGATCGTCGCGGCGATGCGGGCACAGGGCTACGTGTCGGACATCGGGGCCGCGCTTCGCTATCGGCCGGAGCTCTTCGGAAGGCCGTTCTCGGAGCTGCTGCAGGGGGTGATGAAGGGCCCGTCCGACTGGACGGAGGCAGAACGCGAGCTGTTCGCCGCCTTCGTGTCCGCCCAGAACCAGTGTCCCTTCTGAACGGAGGCCCACGGCGCGGTCGCGTCGTACGCCCTCGGAGACCCCCGGCTCGTCGAGGCGGTGCTGGCCGACTTCCAGACCGCCCCGATCGGCGACGGGCTACGCGAGACGCTCCGCTTCCTGCAGACGATGACCCTCACCCCGGAGTCGCTCGGCCCCGCCGACGCCCGCCGGGTGCTCGCCGCCGGAGTCTCCGCCCAGGCGCTGCGCGACGCGATCGAGGTCTCCACCGCCTTCAACCTGATCACCCGCTTCGCCGACACCATCGGCGCCAGACCCTATTCCGCACGCGGATTCTCGCCGGCGCAGGCGATCGCCGCACGAAGCGGCCGCTTCTTCGACAACGGGTATGCGTAGCCGTCGTCTCGCACCGGCTCCGGCCGTGTAGTCTGCCTCCACCGGGGTGCCGCGCAGGGCGCGGCTGAGATCACACCCGCCGAACCTGATCCGGGTAATGCCGGCGAAGGGAGGGAGTGCTGGTGGAGGAGCGCGCGCCGAGCTGGGGAATCACCCCGGTGCCCGCGCGCCTTCGCACGTTCGGGGCGCTGGACAACGGGATGCTGTGGGGCAGCCTCGGCCTGAGCTTGCTCGTGCTCGTCGCCGGAACGGTGCTCGTGCCGGCGCTCTCCCTGCCGCAGGCGATGCTCGCCGTCCTCGTCGGCGGGATCTTCGGCAACGTCCTGCTCGGTCTGGCGAGCCTGATCGGCGCCGACGCGGGCGTCCCCGCGATGGTGCTGCTGCGCGCTCCGCTCGGACGCACGGGCTCGTGGGCCCCGACCGCGCTCAACGTCCTCCAGAACCTCGGCTGGACGATCTTCGAGGTGCTCGTGATCGCCACCGCCGCGTCCGCCCTCTCGCAACGGGTCTTCGGCTTCCACGCACTCTGGGCCTGGAAGCTCGCGGCCGCCGCCGCGGCCGTCGTGCTCGCTCTCGTCGGCCCCGTCGGCTTCGTGCGCGAGTGGGTGCGCCGCTTCGCGCTCTGGGTCGTCCTCGCCTCGCTCGCCTACCTCACCTGGTGGAGCCTCCGGGGGGCTCGTCTCGGCACGCTCTGGTCGCAGCCGGGGAAGGGTGGCTTCCCCGGCTTCTGGCAGGGGGTCGACCTGATGGTCGCGATGCCGGTCTCGTGGCTGCCGCTCGCAGCCGACTACACGCGCTTCTCGCGCAGCCGGAGGGGCGCCTTCTGGGGCACGGCCGCCGGCTACTTCGTGCCGAACGTGTGGCTGTACGGGCTGGGGGCGGTCCTGCTCCTCAGCCGCGGCCTGAACGACGCGCCGTCCGTGCTCGGCGCGATCGCCACCGGGGGCGCGGGAGCCGCGGTCGCCCTGCTCGCGCTCGGGGTGGACGAGACCAAGGAGCCGTTCGCAAACGTCTACTCGGCGGCCGTCTCGCTGCAGAACGTGCTCACCACGGTGCCGCAACGTCTGCTGATCGTCGCCGTCGGCGCCGTCGCGACCGCCGGGGTGTTCGTCGTCGATCTCGTCCAGTACGCGAGCTTCCTGCTCCTGCTCGGCTCGTTCTTCGTGCCGCTGTTCGGCGTCCTGCTCGCAGACTGGCTCCTTGCCGGCGGCCGCTACACCGAGCGCGACGTCTTCGGCGCGCCGTCCGTCCGACCCGCTCCGATCGTCGCCTGGCTCGCCGGCTTCGTCCTCTACCAGTGGCTCTCGCCCGTCGGGCCGGCCTGGTGGACGGACGTCGTCGAACGCACGCACCCGGGCCAGGGCGCGATCGGAGGCTCGTTGCCGAGCTTCGGGCTCTCCTTCGCGCTCGCGCTCGTGCTCGGCGCCGCGACGCGGGTACGCACCGCGCCTGCGGTCGAGTAGCCGGCCCCGATCGCCTGCGGCGCGACGAACGCGGCTCCACCCGGAGACCGGCTCGGCCGGGGCGCTCCACGCGCGGCGGGCCGCCGCGTCCCGACGATCCGCATACGCTAGCCACGTGCGGCCGCTCGGCGTGATCGGGCACCTCTCGCGTGATGTCGTCACGGGCTCCCCCGTGCGGATCGGCGGCGGCCCCTGGCACGCCGGGCTCGCGCTGCGGACGCTGCAGCAGGACGCGATCGTCGCGGCCAAGTGCGGCGAGCCCGAAAGGCTGCCGTTCCAGCGCAGATTCGCCGCGCTCGGTCTTCCCCTGGCGCTGACCGTCGGCGGCGAGACGACGGCGTTCTCCTTCTCGTACGACGCGGACGGGCGTCGCGAGATGCGGGTCGAGGCGATCGGCGAGCCGTGGGATGCGGACGGCGCGGCCGAGCGGGTGCTGCGGCGGGCGGAGTGGCTGCACGTCGCACCCCTGCTGCGAGACGACTTCCCCGTGGAGACGCTCGAGCGGCTCGCGCACGGCCGCCGGGTGCTCCTCGACGGCCAGGGGCTCGTGCGCGCACGCCGAGTCGGGCCCCTCGTGCTCGACGACGCCTTCGACTCCGCGCTTCTCCGCCACGTCGCGATCCTCAAGCTCGCGGAGGAGGAGGCGCGCACGATCGTCGGCGGCTCCGATCTGGAGGAACTGCGTGCGCTCGGCGTGCCCGAGATCGTGGTGACGTTCGGGTTGCGCGGGTCGCTCGTGCTGACCCGTACCCTCGTCGAGCGTGTTCGCGCGCACCCGGTGAACGCCGATCCGACCGGGGCCGGCGACGCCTTCTCGGTCGCCTACCTCGCCGCCCGAGCGGCCGGCCACGGCCCGGCATCTGCGGCGCGGCGCGCGACGGCGCTCGTCGCCTTGCTGCTGACGGGAGGGAGCCGGTGATCGCGGCGGTAGGCACCGTCGCCGGCGTCCTCCTCGTCGACGTCGAGGGCGAGACGCTGCTCGGCGAGGGAACCGAGACGCCGCGATCCGAGCGGCCGCAGATCGAGCTCCCGCGCGTGGTCGCCGCGGCACAGTCGGGATCGACGGTCGTTGCCGTGGTCGAGCGACGCCCGCCGCTTCTCCTCTCGAACGACGGCGGCCGCACGTGGCGAGAGGCCGGCGGCGGCCTGCCGCCCGGCTACGCGATAGCCGTCGCCGACGACGACCCCGACCGGATGCTCTACGCGGCCCGGAACCGCCTCTACGTCTCGTCGAACGGGGGTGTCTTCTGGCGCTCGCTCCCCTTCGAGCTCCCGGACATACGAGATGTAGCCTGGCTCTAGTCCCGTGGGGGAACCATGTTTCCCCCACGGACCCCCTTCTTCTTCGCTCGCCGAGGAGGGTGTCTGTGTGCGCTGCGGGGAGAGCGCGGTCTCCCCTCCGCGCGGCGGAAGGCTGCGGATACCGAGAGGGGTAAACCGTCGCCCGCCACGGCCTCGAAAGCCGGAGGCCAACCAGATGCGTCAGCGACGTTGGCCGCAGGCGGACCCACGTCGGCGGGGGACGCCGCAGGGCGCCACCGCCGACGCAGCGCCTTCCTTCGCCCCGCGTCCTTCTGGGAGACGCAGACGGTCGCGCGCGCAGGGGAGACCGCGCTCTCCCCGGAGCGCCCACCAACGATCAACCTCGCCCCACACGCAGAGGAGGGGGGCTCGTGGGGGAACCAGGGGTTCCCCCACGCCTCAGAGGCGGAACTCGCCGCGCGCCACGATCACCGCGGAGCCGCCGACCTCGACGCGCTCGACGGCCTCGGCGCTGCCGACGACGCGTGCGAACAGCGTCGACGGGCGGCCGGTCTCCGCCCCCTGGGCGATCTCGATCTCCTCACCCCAGCCGATCCTGCCCGCGAGCGCGAGGTGGAGCGCGAGCGGTCCGGCGGCCGAACCCGTCGCGGGATCCTCGGGGACGCCGTGCGAGGGTGCGAACATCCGCGTCTTCCAGTGCGTGCCTGCACCGGCGATGCAGTTGAACCCGACCTCCCCGAGCGCCGCCAGCCGCTGCAGGTCGGGGCGGAGCGCCGACACCTCGTCCGGCGAGGCGAGAGCGACGTAGACGTGGCGGATCCCGTTGTCATAGAGCCGTATCGGAAGCTCCGACCGCTCGACGCCGAGCGCGGCGAGGAGCTCGTCCGCGTGCTCGAAGTGCTCGACCGAGGGGAGCGGCTGCTCCATCCGGCCGAAGACGATGCGCCCCCCGTCGCGTTCGAGCCGTACCGGCACGGTGCCGCGACCGGTCTCGAGCCGGATCTCGTCGAGCTGCAGCGGACCGGCGAGCACGAACGCCGTACCCAGGGTGGGATGACCCGCGAAGGGGACCTCCACCGCGGGCGTGAAGATCCGCATACGCACGTGCCCGTCACGCTCCGGTGGGTAGACGAAGGTCGTCTCCGAGAAGTTCAGCTCGCGGGCGAGAGACTGCAGCAGGTCTGCCGGGATGCCGCGCGCATCGGTGAAGACGGCGAGCTGGTTCCCTGCGAGCGGCACCTGGGTGAAGACGTCGCAGACGACGTACCGGAACGACGGCACGCGGCGACTCTAGACGATTGGCTCGACCGCGAGGACCGAGGTGTAAGGGCTCCGTAAAAGCTCGGGAGGTCTTCCGCCCGACGGGGCAAACTCCTCTGGCATACCGATCCAAGGGGGGATCCATGACACGCAGGTTCTTGCCGCGGTTGCTGGCCGCCGCCGCGACGCTGACCGCGCTCGCCGCCGCAGTCACGGCATTCGCCGGCAGCGGCTTCGCGGAGGGCTCCGCAGCACAGGCGAACTACGCTCCGACGGCCACCGCGCCGCCGACGATCAACGGCAGCGCCCAGGTCGACCAGACGCTCACGGCAACGCAGGGCGGCTGGAGCTACCAGTCCACGCCCACCTGGACGTACCAGTGGGTGCGGTGCGACTCCGCCGGTAACAACTGCGGCAACATCAACGGCGCGACCGGCACGACGTACAAGCTCGGCAACGACGACGTCGGACACACGCTTCGTATCGTCGTGACGGCGCACAACAACGAGGGCACGACCGCAGCGACGTCGGCACAGACGTCGGTGGTGGCGAATCCGGGCCCGTCCGGCGCGATCAAGCTCGGCAACGGGAAGATCTCGATTCCCGCCTCGACCCTCGCGCTTCCGCAGAGGCTCGTGATCGACGGCGTGCAGTTCCAGCCGAAGTCCCTGGCGACCCGCGCACCGTTCATCGCGCGCTTCCACGTCTCCGACACACGGGGCTACTCGGTCCGGGACGCGCTCGTGTATGCGCTCGGGTTGCCGTACGCGTGGGTGAAGGGCGGCACCGAGGTGCGGACCGCCCAGGACGGCTGGGCCACGATCACGGTGACGCCGTCGGCGAAGCTGCCGATCCACAAGGGGCACGCTCTCGTCATGTTCGTCCGGGCACGCGTCGAGGGCCAGGACATCCTCGCGGGCACGTCGACGCGCCGCCTCGTGCAGATCCGGACCAGCGGGCAGTAGGGCACGAGCCTCAGCGTGCGAGCGGGTTGAGCCGCGCCGCCTCCGCGAGAGCGAGGCGGCGCGGCTCCCCCGCCGTCACGCCCGAGAGCTCGAGCCAGGTCTGCCAGTCGTTCGGATCGAGGGCGATCGCCGATCGGTACGCCGAGCCTGCCGCGGCGCGGTCGCCGAGCTCGCGACGGCTCCGCCCGATCACGCCCCACGCCTCGGCCGACCACGGCGCGAAGCGGAGCGCCCGTCTCGCGTCGGCGACGGCCGCGTCGAAGCGACCGGCCGCCTCGGCATCGTGGGCGGCCGCAAGCGGAGCGTTGCCGGCAAGCGCCAGGATCCCCGCGGCCGTCAGCGCACCGGCGACGGCGAGGACGGCTGCTCGTCGCCGCGACCCGAGCAGCCCTTCCGGCGGCGACGCGTGGACCGCCGCCGCGGTTCCGAGCACGACCAGCGGCAGCGTGACGCCCGCCAGCTCCCAGTCGAAGTCCACGGCGGCGTGGACGTCGTAGGTGACGAGCGCGGCCAGCACCGGCGGCCCCCACGGGCTGCGCCGGAGACGCGCAGCGGCCCAGAGCGGAGCACCGAGCGCCGCCGCAAGCGCGAGCAGCCCGACCGGGCCGAGCTCGGCGATCGTCTCGAGGTAGAGGGAGTGCGCCTCCTGGGTGGAGAGCGCCACGTCACGTGTGCGTACCCACCAGTCCACGTACGTGCCCGCCCCCGAGCCGAGCACCGGGTTCGCGACCGTCTCGCGCACCGCGACGCGCCAGTAGTGGTACCGATGGTGGCCGGGAAGGACGAACGGCGCAACTGCGGCGGCCGCTGCGACGAGGATCAGCGCCGAGCCGGCCACGATGCGCGCCGGGAGGTAGCTCGTCGCCACGCGTCGCTCCAGCCTCGGAAGCACGAACCGGACGACGGCGGCCTGAGCCGCCGCCAGGAACGCCAGGCCCAGCAGCAGCCGGTGACCCTCGTGCGCCGCCGCCGTCATCGCCACCGGCGAAGGCGAGACGACCTCGTGTGAGCGCGCCACCGTAACGAGGGCGAGCAACGGCAACGGCAGGACCACCGCGGCGATCCGTCTCGCACGCCCGTCCCCCGCAAGAGCGAGCGTCACGACGCCGACGGCGATGGCGGCCAGGGCTCCGTCGCTGTCCTGCAAGGCGATGTCCGCGGCGATCGGCACGAGCAGCATCGACGCAAGGACTCGCACCCGAGCGGACGTCACACCGATCACGACGCCGAGCAGCAGGACGATGCCGACTGCCGCGAGCAACGCCAGCGCATTGCCGTAGCCGACGGGATCGGCCGGCGAGCCGATGTCGGCCCGCAACGGCGAGCGTCCGGTCCAGTCGGGTGCGAGACGGAGCGCGAGATTCCAGCCGGAGACCGGGACGACGCCTGCAGCGACACCGCCGGCCACCCACGCCGGCGGCGCCCGTCGACCGGCCGCGGCGACGACGAGCGCCGCCGCGAGGTAAACGGCGACCCGCTGCGCCTCCTGGAGGGCGGCGGGCGGAGAGTCCGACCAGAGCCAGGATGCCGCCACCCACACCGTGAGCAGCCCGAGAGCGCAGAGAGTGACCGCGGCGGGCCGACCCGGTCTCTCGGCGCCACCGAGAGCGACGAGCACGAGCGCCGCGGCTGCGAGAACGACGAGCGCCCGGTCCCACGAGACCGGCTGGAATCCGCCCCCGTCGAACGCAAGGCCCGCCGTCACCGCGCAGGCAACCGCCGCGGCGGCGGGTCCGGCGAGACCCGACCTGGCCACGCTCGAACCGTAGTGGCTGCAGCGGTCGGGCATGTTCCCTTCGGAGCCCGCGACGGCAGCGGTCTATCCTGGCCACGATGCGCCTGCTGATCGTGCGACACGCCGAGGCCACGCTCGGAGAGCCCGACGAGCTGCGCCGGCTGACGCCGCGCGGACGCACCCAGGCGCGCGCCCTGGGCAGACGGCTGCGCGAACGGCACGTCCCGGATGCCGTCGTGACGAGCCCGCTCCTGCGTGCCCGGGAGACCGCGGACGCGCTCGAGCTCGGCGAGCCCCACGTCGACGTCCGTCTCGCGCCGGGCGCCCACCCCGCGGATTTCCACGACGCCGCTCGCGGACACGGCGTCACCGTCGTCGTCGTCGGGCACCAGCCGGACTGCGGCCGCGCGGTGGCGGCGCTCACGGACGGCTCGGCTCCACCCTTTCCACCGTGCGCATGTGCCGTCGTCGATCTGCCGGACGACGCGGAATGAGCGTAGGCTCGACGGAGCTCATCGCCGGCGTAGGCTGGACGGAGCCGGCCGGGAGCGGAGGTGCCGGCTTGGCCGGTGCCGGAGCGGGAACAGGGCGAAGGTGCCGGCTTGGCCGGCGCCGGGAGCGGGCATGAGCGCGATCTCCGTGCGCGGCCTCCGCAAGGCGTACGGCAGCGTCGAGGCCGTGCGCAACGTCGAGTTCGAGATCGAGGAGGGCGAGGTGTTCGGACTGCTCGGCCCGAACGGCGCCGGCAAGACGACGACCGTCGAGATCCTCGAGGGCTACAGGGCGCGGGACGCCGGCGAGGTGACCGTGCTCGGCCATGACCCGGAGCACCCCGGACTCGACTTCCGGGAGCGCATCGGCGTGGTGCTCCAGCAGTCCCAGTTGTGGGCGAACCTCACCGTTCGCGAGGTGCACGCGATCTTCGCCGGCTACTACGGACGCCCGCTCGACGTCGACGAGGTGATCGAGCTCGTCGGTCTGAAGGAGAAGGAGGCTGCCCGCGTCAAGACGCTCTCGGGGGGACAGAAGCGACGCCTCGACCTCGGCATCGCTCTGGTCGGCGACCCCGATCTCGTCTTCCTGGACGAGCCGACGACCGGCTTCGACCCCGCTGCCCGGCGCGCGGCGTGGGAGATGATCCGCTCCCTCCGCTCGCTCGGAAAGACGGTGCTCCTGACGACGCACTACCTCGACGAGGCCGAGCAGCTCGCGGACCGGGTGGCAGTGATGCGGGAAGGGCGAATCGTCGGATCGGCACGCCGTCCGAGCTGACCACGACCGGGCTCCAGACGGAGATCCGCTTCCGGCGCGACGGCGAAGACGTGCTGATCGGGACGAGCGAGCCGACGCGCGTTCTCGCCGAGCTCACCGCCGAGGCGGTCGCGCGCGGCGAGGAGCTCGAGGGTCTCGAGGTGCGCCGGCCCTCGCTCGAGGACGTCTACCTCGCGCTGACCGCGGAGACCGAGAGTTGAGCGTAGGCTCGACGGAGCTCAGCACCGGCGTAGGCTCGACGGAGCCGGTCAGAAGCGGAGGTACCGGCTTGGCCGGTACCGGAGCGAGACCAGAGCGGAGGTGTCGGCTTTGCCGGCGCCGGGAGCGGGTATGAGCGCGGAGGCCGTCGCCGTCACGACGCGCCGGGCGGGATCCGGCCGCCTGTTCGTGCACCAGCTGCGCGCCGAGCAGCTCGTCTTCTGGCGCAGTCGCGAGGCGGCCTTCTTCATCTTCCTCTTTCCGCTGCTGCTCTTCGTGCTGCTCGGGTCGGTCTACTCGGGGACGATCTACGGCGTTCCAGCGCCGCAGGCGCTGCTCGCGGCCCTGATCGGCTACGGCTGCGCCAACACCGCCTTCGCCGGGCTCGCCATCCAGCTCGTCCTGCGGCGTGAGAGCGCGATCCTCAAGCGGCTGCGGGCGACTCCCCTGCCCGCAGCGACCTACATCTCCGCTCTGCTCGTCTCGACCCTCGTCGTGTTCGTGCTGCAGACGATCGCGCTCTTCCTGCTCGGCCGCCTGTTCTACGGGACTCCCTTCCCGAGCGCACCCGGATCGCTCATGGTGGCGGCCGTGCTCGGAGCAGCCGTCTTCGCCGCGCTCGGCACCGCAATCGCGGCCGTCATCCGCTCCGGCGAGGGATCGTCGGCGGTCGTCAACTTCATCCTGCTGCCGATGGCGTTCCTCACCGGCTCGTTCGGGCCCACACGCCACTACCCGTCGTTCCTGCGTGCGGTCGGAGACGTGCTGCCGCTGAAGTACTTCATCGACCTCGTGAACGCGGTCTACCTGCACGGCAGGGGCTTCTGGACGCAGCCCGAGGCACTCGCCGTCCTCGGAGCCTGGGGCCTCGGCGCCCTCGTCTTCGCGGCGCTGCGATTCCGTTGGGAGCCACACGGCCAGTGACACGGGTCGTCGCCTGGGACGAGTTGCCGCGGCCCGTTCGCGAGATCGAGCACACCTGGATCCCGCTCGCCGACGGGACTCGCCTCTCCGCGCGCGTCTGGCTCCCCGAGGACGCCGACGACGACCCGGTGCCGGCGATCCTCGAATACCTCCCCTATCGCAAGCACGACGGCACCGTCGTCCGGGACTCGGTCCGGCAGCCGTACGTCGCCGGACACGGATACGCGACGGTCCGCGTCGACCTTCGCGGCACCGGTGAGTCCGACGGCATCCTCGACGACGAGTACACGGCACAGGAGCACGCCGACGCGCTCGAGGTGATCGCGTGGCTCGCCGACCGGCCGTGGTGCTCGGGCGCGGTCGGGATGACCGGCATCTCGTGGGGCGGCTTCAACGCGCTCCAGGTCGCGGCGCTGCGCCCGCCTGCTCTGCGGGCGATCATGACGCTCTGCTCGACGGACGACCGCTACGCGGACGACGTCCACTACCGCGGCGGCTGCGTACTCGCGACCGACATGCTGCACTGGGCCTCGTCGATGCTGACGTGGAACGCGCGGCCTCCCGATCCGGCGCTGCTGCCGGAGACCTGGCGCGAGGTCTGGCTCTCCCGGCTCGAGCGGACGCCGCCCTACATCGAGCACTGGCTCTCCCACCAGCGTCGTGACGCGTACTGGAAGCACGGCTCCGTCTGCGAGGACTACGACGCGATCGACGTGCCCGTGTACGCGGTCGGGGGCTGGGTGGACGGGTACACGAACGCCGTCTTCCGCCTGCTCGCAGGTCTCGACGTGCCGCGCAAAGGGCTCGTCGGCCCGTGGGCACACGCCTTCCCCGACGACGCCCTGCCGGGACCGAGCATCGGCTGGCTCCAGGAGTGCGTCCGCTGGTGGGACCAGTGGCTGAAGGGCCGCGAGACCGGGATCATGGACGAGCCGATGCTCCGCGCATACGTGCAGGACTCGGTGGAGCCGCGCCCCGGCTTCGACGTGCGCCCCGGGCGCTGGGCCGGCGAGGAGGAGTGGCCCTCGGCGCGGATCGAGCGGCGCACGGTTTCGTTGCCCGTCGCCGCGCCCGTCGTGCACCACCCGGTGCAGACCCTCGGGACGGAGGCGGGCGTCTGGTGCGCCGAGGGGCAGTCCGCCGACCTCCCGGGCGACCAGCGGCGAGACGACGCCCTGTCGGCGTGCTTCGACCTCGAGCCGCTCGACGAGCCGGTCGAGCTGCTCGGCTTCCCGACCGTCGAGCTCGAGCTCGCCGCCGACCGGCCCCTGGCGCTCGTCTGCGTCCGACTCTGCGACGTCTTCCCCGACGGCACCTCGGCGCTCGTGACGCGGGGACTGCTCAACCTCGCGCATCGCAACGGACACGAGCAGCCGGAGCCGCTCGAGCCGGGCCGCCGCTATCGCGATGCAGCGTCGAGCTCGACTCGATCGGCTACGCCGTCCCGGCCGGCCACCGGTTGCGCGTCGCCGTCTCCTCGACCTACTGGCCGTGGGCGTGGCCCTCTCCCGAACCGGTGACGCTGACGATCCACGCCGGGGCGCTCGAGCTGCCCGTGCGTCCGCTGCGTGCCGAGGACGCCTCGCTCCCGGAGTTCGCCGAGCCGGAGCACGACGCCGAAGCTCGAGACCGAGCAGCAGGAGGCCTCGCCGGACGGCCGCTCGCTGCGCCGCGACTACGGAAGCGGGCGGCTCGAGCAGCGCTTCGACTTCGATGTCGGCGGCACCGTCCGCTTCGTCGCGATCGACCTTCTCTCGGAGGACTCGAACGCGGTCGCCTACTCGATCGTCGAAGGCGACCCGCTGTCGGCCGAGGTCGAGTTCCAGCGCGGCGAGCGGGATCGCGCGCGACGGCTGGAACGGCCGTGCCGAGGTGACGGCGACGATGCGGGCCGACGCCGAGGCGTTCCACGTCCGCAGCGAGCTGACCGCGACCGAGGACGGCGAGGTGGTCTTCGCGCGCACGTGGGAGCACCGCTTCCCGCGCGACCACGTGTAAGCGGCTACGGGAAGGAGACGCGGTAGTACGCGCAGCCGGACAGCGTCGCCCGCAGGGCCTCGCCGCCGGCGACCGCGTCGAAACGGACCCACTCGGGCGACCACGCGTCCGCGCCGACGCGGAAGACGCCTTCGGCGAGCGGTGCGAGGGGCTCCTCGCGTCCCCACGGGTAGGCGATCCACAAGACGCCCGCGCGATCGACGACGCGGAAGCCGGCCAGCCACGGGTTGGCGGTCCGGTAGCGGCCCGGATAGGCACGCCATTCGTCCGCGCACTCGGTGCGCGGCGGCGGCTCGGCGCCGCGGACGTAGCGCTCCGCCCCGTGCCATGCCTCCGTCACCTCGCCGTCCTCCCGGGTGAACGACAGCAGGAAGCGGGCGAAGCTCGGGTGCGGGACGAGAAAGCCGTCCTCGCGGCGCAGCTCCAGCGGCACGCGCACGTCGTCGAGGCAGAGCTCGAGCCTGTCCGCCGACGCCTCGAGCGCGAGCTCGCCCTGCGCCGACGCCCAACGGCCGGCGTAGTCGTCGGCGTTCGCGACGGCAGTCGGGTCGACGCTCGGCGGCTCCGGCGGCGGGCGCCCCTCCTGCTCTGCCCGGAAGACGTCGAGCGCGTAGGCGGCGACCCGATCGACGATCCCGGCCTCGTCCGGACCGTTCAGGAGGACGGCGGCGCCGATCCCGGCGTCCAGGTCGCCGACCATCGTCGCCACGAAGCCCGGCATCGAGCCCTCATGCCGTAGCAGCCGGCGGCCGTCCACGGTCTTCGTCTCCAGCCCGTACCCGTACGCCCAGCCGTCGTCCGACTCGGCGGCCGGCTGCGTCAGCAGCTCGAAGGAGGCGGGCGCGAGCAGCCGGCCGCCCCGCGGCAGCCGACCCTCGTTCAGGAGCATGCGCAGGAAGAGGCCGAGCTCGAGCGCGCTCGCCGCGATCGAGCCGTCGCCGGTGTCGGTCTCGAGCCACGTCGCCGGCACGAGCGCGTCATCCCGACGCGCCGGACGGTCGTCGCACCACCGCTCGTAGCCGACCGCAAGCCGGGGTCGCAGCACGTTCGTGAGGGCCGCCTCGGCGCACTCCATGCCGAGCGGCTCGAGGATCCAGTCGCGGACGACCTCGGGATACCGCCTCCCCGTCAGCTCCTCGAGCACGTAGCCGAGCGTGCGGTAGCCGACGTTCGAGTAGTGGTAGTGCCCGCCGGGAGCAGTCGCGCCCAGGTCGTCGCGGAGCGCCCACACGTCGAAGCGAGAGTCGGCGCTGACGTCCGAGCCTGTGGCGATCCCGGCCGTGTGGGTGAGCAGGTGATGGACGGTGATCGACTCCGTGTGGGGGCCCGCGTCGAACCACGGGAGGCCGGACGCGACCGGTGCGTGCAGGTCGAGTCGACCCTGCTCGTACAGCCGGAGGACGCAGATCGCCGTGAACGACTTGCCGATCGAGCCGAGCTCGAACAGCGTCTCCGGCCCGACCGCCAGGCCCCGCTCGAGGTCGGCGCTGCCGGCCTGCGCCGCGCCGAGAGTCGCGTCACGGCCGACGACCGCCAGCGAGAGGCCCGGCAGCCCGTATCGCGCCACCAGTTCCTTCGCGAAGTCCGCGACTCCTTCGATCGGCCCGCCCATCGCGCCCACGGATCGTAAGGCACTTCGTGGCGTAGGCTTCCGCGATGATCGACTGCGACGTCCACCCGCAGATCGGCGACCCCGAGGAGCTGATCGAGCACGTCGAGGCCGGACAGCGCGACTGGTTCCGCGGTCAGGTCTACTACGGTCTGCCCGGCTACTCGTGGGCGCACCCGACGTCGTGGTTCCGCGAGGACGTCGTCGAGCCCGGGCGCGTCCCGGGGGCCGATCCGGAGACGGTCGCCCGCGACCTCCTCGACGCGACCGGCGCCGAGATCGGCGTCCTCAACGCGGACGACGCGATCCTCGTCTCGCTGATGCCGAGCCCGTACCGGGCCGCCGCGCTCGCCCGTGCGCACAACGACTGGCTGCGGGAGCGGTGGCTGCCGGCCGACCCGCGGCTGCGCGCGTCGATCATCTGCCCCGCGCAGGACCCGCTCGCCGCCGCGACCGAGATCCGGCGCTGCGCCGAGGACGAGCGCTTCGTCCAGGTGCTCCTCTGCGGCGGCTCGGAGCGACCGTACGGCGAGCCGCGCTACCTGCCGGTATTCGAGGCGGCGGCCGAGTGCGGCCTGCCGGTCGCGATCCACACCGGCGGCGAGGGCATGGGCATCGCCGCCTCGCCGGGCGGTGCCGGACCGGGCGCCTTCTACATCGAGTGGCACACGCTCGGGTCGGCCTGCTCGACGATGGCCCATCTCGTGTCGCTGCTGTGCCACGGCACGTTCGAGCGGTTGCCGGAGCTGAAGGTGGTGCTGCTCGAGGGTGGCGTCGCGTGGCTGCCGGGGATCCTCTGGCGGCTCGACACGAACTGGCGCGCGCTGCGCGGCGAGGTGCCGTGGCTCGACCGGAAGCCGAGCGAGGTCGCCCGCGAGCACGTCCGGTTCACGACGCAGCCCCTCGAGCACACCGACGGGCAGGACGACCTCCTCTTCGAGATGCTCGAGGCCGTCGGGGCGCCCGAGACGCTGCTCTTCGCCTCCGACTACCCGCACTGGGACTTCGACGACCCCGCGTTCATGTTGCGCCGCCTGCCGGAGGCCTGGCGAGCGCCCGTCCTGCACGACAACGCTGCCGCGCTGTACGGTGCGCGGCTCGGTCTCGCGACCGCGTGAACGTCGCCCGTCTATGAGCGGCGACCGGAGCTGGGTCGAGGTCGGCTCGCTCGCGGACCTGCAGGCTGCAGGGCTGCTCGTCGCACGCGTCGGCGGACGCGAGGTCGGCGTCCTCTGGGACTCGGAGCTCGAGACGGCCCACGGCGTCCGCAACCGCTGCCCGCACCACGGAGCACCGCTCTGCCTCGGGCGATTGCGAAACCGCGAGTCGGGCACGCCCGGTGCGTACGAGCTCTCCGGGAAGCGCGTCCTGCGCTGTCCCTGGCACGGCTGGGAGTTCGATCTCGAAAGCGGGAACTGCCTCGACGACGCCGGCCTGCGGGCGGCCGTCTATCCCGTCGAGATCGAGAACGGGATCGTTCGCGTCTGCGCGTAGCGCGGCGTCCCGTGTGCCCGCCGGCCACCGGTCGATCTCGCGCCACGAAGTCGACACACGCCGGTGAACCGTGCCCGGCACCGGATCGTGGAGCGGTGCCGGGCACGGCGACGGGCAACCTGACGACAGGCGATCAGCGATCCGCGAGGATGCACGCCGCACGGTGACCCGCGCCGCTCGCGCCGACCGGCGCGCGCAACTCCGGGTCGGTCGTCCGGCACTCGGCGATCGCGACCGGGCAGCGCGGGTGGAACCGACAGCCGGACGGCACGTCGATCGGGTTCGGGGTCTCGCCGCGGAGGATCTGCGGCTGCACGCGCCGTCTCGGGTCTCGCCGCGGCACGACAGAGAGGAGGGCCTTCGTGTACGGGTGCCGGGGTTCCTCGATCACCTGCTCCGCCGGCCCCTCCTCGACGATCCGGCCCAGGTACATGACGCAGATCCGGTCGGCGAACCGCGCCGCCGTGGACAGGTCGTGCGTGATCATCAGCACGGCAAGGCCGCTGTCGCGCAGCTCGTCGAGGAGCTTGAGGATGCCCGCGCGCACCGACACGTCGAGCATCGAGACCGGCTCGTCGGCGACGAGCAGATCCGGGCCGAGCGCGAGGCTGGCGGCGATCGCCACCCGCTGACGCTGCCCTCCCGACAGCTCGTGCGGATACCGTTCGAGGTAGAGCTCCGGCGGCGAGAGGCCGGCGAGCTCGAGCGCCGCGACCGCCCGCTCTCGCCGCTCCGCCCTCGCCCCTTCGTGGTGGACGACCAGCGGCTCGGTGACGGTCGTCTCGACGCGAAAGCGCGGGTCGAGCGACTCGTACGGATCCTGGTAGATGATCTGCATCCGGCGCCGCAGCCTGCGCAGCTCGTGCGCACCGAGCGAGCTCACGTCGATCCCGTCGAAGCGCACGGAACCCGCCTCCGAGCGCACGAGACGCAGCACCGCCTGCGCCGTGGTGGTCTTCCCGCAGCCCGACTCGCCGACGAGCGCCACCATCTCTCCGCGCGCGACCGTGAACGAGACCCCGGAGACGGCGTGGACCTGCTGCTTCGGCCGGCGCAGGAGCGTCCCGGTCAGTCCGCGCGCCACCGGATAGCGGACGACGAGGTCGTCGACCTCGAGCAGCGGCCCGGCGCTGGTTTCCCCCACGGGAGCGAGCCGAGGCTGAGCGACGCTCACGCCGGCACCGTGCTCAGCAGGTGGCAGGCGGCCTCGTGCCTCTCCCCGACCGGCCGCAGCGCCGGATGCTCGGAGAGGCACGCCTCGAACGCCCGGTCGCAGCGCTGCCGAAAGGGGCAGCCGACGATCGGCTCGTCGAGACGGGGCGGCGTCCCCGGGATCGAGATCACGACGTCCCGCGACTCGAGGTCGGGGGTGGCGGCGAAGAGCAGCCTCGTGTACGGATGACGCGGAGCGTGGTAGAGCTCGTCCATCGGCCCGGCCTCGACGATCTCGCCCGCGTACATGACCGCGGCGGACGTGCACGTCTGCGCGACGACCGGCAGATCGTGGGTGACGAGCACGACCGCGAGGCCGAGGTCGTCTGCGAGCGCGACGAGCAGCTGGAGGATCTGCGCCTGCACCATCACGTCGAGCGCGGTCGTCGGCTCGTCCGCGAGGAGCAGCTTGGGCTGGCACGCGAGCGCCATCGCGATCGCCGCCCGCTGCCGCATCCCGCCGGAGAACTCGTGCGGGAAGCTTTTCGCCCGCGCCGCCGCGATGCCGACGCGCTCGAGGAGCTCGCCGGCGCGCCGGCGCGCCTGGTCGCCGCTCGCGACGCCGTGCAGCTCCATCGGCTCGACGAGCTGGTCGCCGATCCGCCTCACGGGGTTGAACGCGTTCATCGCCCCCTGGAAGACCATCGCGACGTCGCGCCAGCGGTGCGGCGCCACCGTGCGCTCCCCTCGCGCGAGCACGTCCTCGCCGTCGAGCAGCACACGCCCGGCGACGCTCGCGGTCGGCGGCAGCAGCCCCATGAGCGCGAGGATCGCCGTCGTCTTCCCGCTCCCGGACTCGCCGACGAGTCCGAGCCGCTCCCCGCGATCGACACCGAACGAGACCCCCTGCACGGCGTGCAGCTCCCTCTGTTGCGGCAGGTCGAACCACACGTGGAGGTCCTCGACCTCCAGCAGCTTGGCCGTCAAAGAGGCTCCCGGAGCGGCACGGGGCGAAGCCGGAAGCGGCGCACCGAGAGATGGCCGGAGCGCAGGCGCGGGTTGAACGCGTCCTCCATCGCCTGCCCGACCATCGTGCAGGCGACCACGACGATCACGACCGCGACCCCCGGCGGCACGACCGCCCACCAGGCGTTGTTGAGGATCGCGTCGTCGGTGAACGCGTTCTGGATCAGCCGCCCCCACGAGACCAGACTCGGGTCGCCGAGGCCGAGGAAGGTGATGAACGTCTCGGCGAAGATCGCGTACGCGACGAACAGCACGGTGTTCGCGATCAGGAGCGGCATCACCTGCGGCAGCACGTGCCGGAAGAGAAGCCTCGCGTTCCCGGCGCCCAGCGCCCTCGCCCGCTGCACGTAGACGCGCTCACGGACGCTCTTCACCTGGGCGCGCAGCAGTCGGGCGGTCGACGTCCAGTAGATCGCCGCGATGATCACGATGATGTTCGTCAGGCTGCGACCGAAGAGCGCGGCGACGACGATCATCAGCGGGATGTCGGGAAGCACGAGAAAGTAGTCGGTGATCCGCATCAGCACGATGTCGACGATGCCGCCGAAGAAGCCCGACAGGAGGCCGACGGTCCCGCCGATCAGCACCGAGATGGCCGCGCTCGCGAAGCCGACGAGCAGCGACACCCGGGCACCCACGACGAGCAGGCCCAGCATGTCCGAGCCGCCGCCGTCCGTGCCCATCCAGAAACGGTGGCTCGGCGGGGAGAAGACCGGCCCGACCTTCGCCTGGACGTTGCCGTGGATGAAGAGCGGGCCGATCAGGGCAGTGAGGATGACCAGGATCAGGATGACGAGCCCGGCAAGCGACTGGCGGCTCGTGAACACGGGACTCGCGAGCAGCCGTCGCAGTCGCCCGGGCCGGGGCGGCGGAGCCACCGGAACGGCCTGCTCGACGGCAGTCACTCCGTCACCCGCGGGTCGAGCTTGAAGTACAGGAGGTCGGCGACGAGGTTGAAGAAGATCACGGAGAGGGCGAGAAGCAGGAACGCGCCCTGCAGGATCGGCCAGTCGCGCTGGTCGATCGCCTCCACGGTCTCGAGCCCGATGCCGGGATACGAGAAGACGTACTCGATCGTGATCGCGCCGCCGATGACGAAGCCGAGCGAGAGAGCGACGAGGGTGATCACGGGCAGCAGGGCGTTCCGCAGCCCGTGCTTCCAGACCGTCGCCCAGTTGGAGAGCCCCTTCGCGCGCGCAGTGAGCACGTAGTCCTCCCCGAGCGTCTCGAGCATGGCCGAGCGCACGATCAGCGTGTAGTCGCCGTAGAGCACGAGCCCGAGCGCCGTGGCCGGCAGGACCATGTGCTTGAGGCGGTCGACGACGACGTCCCACGTCGACGGGTTGCTGAGGATCCCGAGGGTCGGCGTCTCGATGCCCGAGGTCGGCAGCCCGATCGCGCCGGCGACGAAGAGGACGATCATCAGCCCGAGCCACTGCGGCGGCATCGCGTAGAACGCGAGGCCTCCCCACAGGCCCGCCTTGTCGACGGCCGTGCCCCGGCGCCAGGCGGATATCACCCCCGTGGCGAGGCCGAGCACGATCGAGAAGAGCGTGCCGAGCGCGATCATCGGCATCGTGTTCTTCAGCGGCGTCCAGAGGGTCTGCCAGACCGGCGCCTGCGTGCGAAGCGAGCGACCCAGGTCGCCGTGGGCGAGGTTGACGAGGTAGAGCCAGTACTGCTTCGGCTTCGACTCGTCGAGCCCGAGCGTCTTCCGCTCGTACGCCTTGAACTGCGGCGTGCACTGGCGGCAGCGGAGCGCCGAGACCGCGTCGCCGGGGACGGCGCGGAAGAGAACGAAGTTGAACGTGATCGCGACGAAGACGGTCGCGACGGCGAAGAAAATCCGTTTGAGGACGAAGTCGGCCCCTCTCACCGCTTCTCCTCAACCCGCCGTCGCGACCGTCCCCATCCGAGCGTTACGCCTTCCTCGGGCTCGTGTAGTACTGCTTCGAGTACGCGCCCAGCTCGATGTTGAAGCCCGTCCACTTCTTCGAGTAGGCGTCGATCAGCTGCTCGTTCGCCAGCTGCGTGTACACGAAGTTGTCGTAGACCATCTGCTGCATCTTCCACACGATCGCCAGTCGCTTCTCGGCGTCGACGGTCGTGCCCTGCTTCACGTAGAGCTTGTCGTAGGCCGGGTTGTCCCAGCCCGTGTCGCTCCACGAGCACCACTGGCCCTTCGTGACGACCGAGAGCATGAAGTCCGGGTCGACGTAGCCGACCCAGTCCCACATGGCGATGTCGAACTTGCTGTAGCCGATGTTCTTCGACGCATCGCACTTCGAGTCGGTCTCGAGGGCGTACGTCGCGGTCGAGTCGCCGCCCACCTTCTGCGTCACCTTCACCCCGGCGGCCGCGAAGCCCTGCTGGACGATCTGGAACTCGCGGTTGATGTTGAAGTCCGTCGAAGTGGGCGTGATGATGTCGTAGGCCATCGGGTGCGCCGGCTGGGCGTACTTACCCGTGGTCGCGGGCGCGATCCGGATCCCGTCGGGCCCCTTCTTGTAGCCCAGCTTGTCGAGCATCGCGTTCGCGGCCTTGCAGTCGTACTTGAGCGGCCCGAGATGCGGGTTCTCCATCGGCGAGATGTGCCCGACGATGCTCTCGACCGTCGACGCGTGACCCTGGAAGACGACGTTCAGCATCCGCTTGCGGTTCACGCACATCGACAGCGCCTTCTTCACCCGCGGGTCGAGCAGCTCGCGGTCCTTGAGCTTGCGCGGGTTCGAGTTCCACGTGATGTTCGTGGTCTCGGCGCCGGCCGTCTGCTCGAGCTTCACGCCCGGCATCTTCGAGACCGCCTTGATCGCCTCGAAGGGAACCTGGTCGACCCAGTCGAGGTTCCCCTGCCTGAGGTCGGCGATCATCGAGTCGGCGTTCGTGTAGTAGGTGAGCGCGACCGCGTCGGCGTGCGACGGCGGGCCCCAGTAGTTCGGATCGGGGATGAAGACCGTCGTGCCCTTCTTCTGGTAGCTCTTGATCGTGTACGCACCGGCCGAGACGATCGGCATGTGCTGCTCGGGGTGGAAGGTCTTCAGACCCTTGCCGCCCGGCGTGTTCGCGTACTTCTCGTACACGTGCTTCGGCAGCACGAAGAACTGCTCGAGCTGCGCGAGCACGTTGCCGACCGGAGCGGAGTAGTGGATCACGAGCGTCGTCGGGTTCGGCGCGGTCGCGTTCTTCACGTGGTTGAGCGCGGGCGCCGCGACCGCGGTAGCGCCGTTCGCGTACTTGACGACGGTGTTGATCGTCCAGGCTGCGTCCTCGGCCGTCAGCGGCTGCCCGTCCGACCACTTCGTGCCCGAGTACACCGTGAACGTCCAGGTCTTGCCGTCCTTCGAGGTCTTCCACGACTTCGCCCAGTCGCCCGTGAACTGGTAGCCCTTCTTGCCGTAGGTGTACTGGACGAGCTGCGGGTAGATCATGATGAACGCGTTGTACGCCTGCGACTCGATGAAGTTGATCGGGTTGAACGAGTCGATGTAGTTCGTCGTCCCGACGCGCAGGATGCCGCTGCCGCCTGCCTTGGCCGCAGCGGGGGCGGCCGCCCCGGCGCCCGCCGAGCCGCCGGCCGCGACCGTGATCACGGCGACGGCTGCGGCGAGCAGCACCCACCGCCGTCTTCGCTGGGCGAATCTCATGCTGTTCCCTCCTCTGTGTGACGCTCCTCGACCATTGCGGACTGCTCGACCGTCAGCGTCCGCGCGTCCGCGTCGAGCGTCGCCGTGACGCCGAGCGGCAGCGCGGCAAGATGCTTGCCGTGACCGAGCGGGAGCTTGTAGAGCACAGGGACGTCCAGGGGCTCGAGATGGAGCTCCAGGACGTCCTCGATCGATCGTGTGCGCGGCCACTCCGGCCGCCGTTCGAGCCAGTCGCACCTCTCCATGTCGCCGACGACGACCCCGACCACGCCGTCGAGCTTCCCAGCCTGCCGGAGCTGCGTCAACATCCCGTCGACGTACCAGGCGGGAGCGTCGACGTCCTCGAAGAAGAAGATGCAGCCTTCGAGGTCGACCTCCCACGGCGTGCCCATCGTCTGCAGCAGCAGCCAGAGGCACCCGCCGACGAGCGGCGCGGTGACCCTGCCGCCCCTGATGGGTCGCACGTACGGGTCGTCCGGGTCGCGTGGCACGTCGCCGACGCCGCCGGCGCGCAACACCTCGAGCAGGCGCTTGCGGCTGAAGTCGGTCGAGTCCTTGTCACCCATGCCTGCCAGCCCATATCCGTAGACGGTGGCAAGGCCGGCAAGTTGGCGGAGCGCGACGTGCAGGGCGGTGATGTCCGAGTAGCCGACGAGCGCCTTCGGGTGCTCGGCGATCGCGTCGAAGTCGAGGAACGGGATCGTCTGCATCGAGCCGTAGCCGCCCTGGAAGCACTGGACGACGTCCACCTCGGGATCGAGGAACATCGCCATCAGGTCGGCTGCCCGGTGCTCGGCGGCGCCGGCCACGTAGTCGTCCCGCTCGAAGACGTGCTCGCCGAGCTTCACGCGATAGCCCCTCGCCTCCCACCACTCGACGCCCCGCAGGACGTCGGAGCGATTGAAGTAGCCGCTGGCCGGAGCGGGGACGCCGATCGTCCCTCCATCCGGCAGCGGCGCGCCGAACCGGGTGGCCGCCGCCGTCATGGCGCAGCACGATACAAGATCGGATCCGAGGCGCAAGCGCCGGCTATCCTGGCCGGGCTCGCCATGCCGGACCGCAACTACGCCGACTCCCATCCGGTGATGCGCGTCAGCACGAAGCGGTTCGCGTCGTCTCCCTTCCTCGAGCGCTACGCGACGCCCGAGATCGTCCTCGGCGTGTACGGCGGCCGCCTCTATCCCCTGTCGCTCGGAGACGACCCGCTGGACGGCTACCGGCGGCTGCGGGAGCGGGCGGCGCTCTTCGACGTGCCGGAGCGCCCGGTGGAGATCGCCGGCCGCGACGCCGAGCGGCTGCTCGACCTCGTGCTCACGCGGGACGTGACACGGCTCCCACCGGGGCGGGCCGCCTACGCGCTCGCCTGCGACGAGCGCGGCGGGATCCTGATGGACGGCGTTCTCCTTCGGTTCTCGGCCGACCGCTTCTGGTATGTCCTCGCCGACGGCGACTTCCTCGGCTGGCTCCGCGCCCATGCGCTCGGACTCGAGGTGGCGATCGACGATCCCGGCTCCTGGGTGGCGCAGGTGCAGGGTCCGACGTCGCTGCAGGTGCTGTCCGACGCGTGCGACACAGGGAGCTCCCGATCCGTTCCCCTACTTCGCCGTGGCGGAGACGCGCATCGGCGGCGAGGACGTCGTGGTCTCCCGCACCGGGTGGTCGGGCGAGCTCGGCTTCGAGGTCTACACGCTGCCGGCCACGGACGGCGCGGCGGTGTGGGAGCGGCTCCTCGCCGCCGGCGCCCGGCACGGGCTCGCCGTCCAGGGGCTGGACTCGCTCGGCATCCGCAGGATCGAGGCGGGCATCCTCGACAACGGCACCGACATGGATGCGTCCATGACGCCGTTCGAGGCCGGTCTCGGCCGGTTCGTCGACCTCGACAAGCCCGGCTTCCTCGGGTGCGACGCCCTTCGCGACGCCGACCGGCGCCCGCTGCTCCACGGGGTCTCGTGCCCGTCCTCGGTCCCGGTGCCGGGAAGCGAGGTGCGTCACCGGGACGCCGTCGTCGGCCGGGTCACGACCGGCGCATGGTCGCCCTCGCTCGACTGCGGCATCGGCTACGTGCGCTTCGACCGCCCCGGCGAGTGGCAGGGCGTCGAGGTCGTCCTCGGCGAGGAGGAGGCTCCGGCCCAGCGTGGTGGCGCTGCCGTTCTACGACCCCGAGAAGCGGATCGCCCGCGGACGCCCGGCGTGAACGGCTTCTCCCCGGAGAGCCTGGACGCGCTCCGCAGCCTCCTGCGCCGCTACGTCGACGACGGCACGTTGCCGGGCGCTCTCCTCCTCGTCGCGCGGCGCGGGCGAGTCGAGCTGCTCGAGACGACCGGCTCGCGGTGGGTCGAGGCCGGAGAGCCGCTCGAGCGCGACACGATCTTCCGCATCTACTCGATGACGAAGCCGGTCACGGCGGTCGCAGCCCTGATCCTGCTGGAGGAGGGTGCGCTGTCCCTGGACGACCCGGTCTCGCGGTTCGTCGAATCCTTCGCCGGCGTGACGGTGAACCGGTTCGGCGCCGGCGACCGCGTCGAGCCGCGAACCGGCGGCGCGGCCGATGACGGTGCAGCACCTGCTCACCCACACCTCCGGCCTGACCTACGGCGAGGGCAATCCCGGCGCGGTCTCCCGGCTGTACGAGCGGCACCGGACCGACTTCGGGCCGCAGGACGGACCGCTCGCCGAGGTCGTCGAGCGCCTGGCCGGGATCCCGCTCCTCCATCAGCCCGGCACGGCGTGGGGCTACGGCGTCTCGACGGACGTGCTCGGCCGCGTGATCGAGGTCGCCTCGGGCCTGCCGCTGGACCGCTTCCTGGACGAGCGGGTGCTCGGGCCGCTCGGGATGACCGACACGTCCTTCCGCGTTCCGCCGGAGAAGCTCGGGCGCTTCGCAGCGCTCTACGAGGCGACGCCCGACGGCGGGCTGCGCCTGCTCGAGACTCCGTCGTCCGGCCCACAGGCAGGGGAGGTGACGACGTTCTCGGGCGGGGCCGGCCTCGTCTCGACGGCCGACGACTACTTCCGCTTCGCCGAGCTGCTGCGCCGCGGCGGCGCCGTCGACGGCGTGCGGCTGCTCGAGGAGTCGACCGTGCGCCTGATGACGAGCGACCGGCTGGGGCGAGACCTGGCCGCCATGGGGCAGGCGACGTTCAACGAGACGGCCATGGACGGGGTCGGCTTCGGTCTCGGCGTCTCCGTCGTCGTCGACCCGAGCCGCACCGCGTGGCGCTCGGCCCGAGGCGAGTTCGCCTGGGGCGGATACGCGAGCACCGCGTTCTGGGTCGATCCCGAGCACGACGCGACCGTGGTCTTCCTGACCCAGGTCGTGCCCTCCGACCGCTACCCGATCCGGGGAGAGCTACGAGCGCTCGTCGCCGACGCGCTCGAGCCCTAGCCCCGCCCTGCCTCGAAGCCGAGCAGCGTCTCGCGCACGAGCGACCCGATCGTCCCGAGGTCGTAGCCTCCCTCCTGGACTAGCACCGTCGGCAACTCGAGCGCTCCCAGGATTCGTCCTGCCTCCCGGTAGCCGTCCTCGCTCACGCGCAGCGGACTCTCGGGATCGCCCGCCGCGGCGTCGACGCCGAGCGAGACGACGAGTCCGCGCGCATCCCGGGCACGCGCGGCGGCGGCGGCCTCGGCGACTGCCGCGAGCCACTCACCGTCGCCGGCGCCGGGGGCGACCGGCAGGTTCAGGTTCGCGCCGGCGCCGGACCCGCTCCCGGTCTCGTCCGCGAAGCCGAGGAAGTGCGGGAACCACCCTGCCCCGGGGTCGACGTGCACGGAGGCGACGACGACATCGGCGCGGTCGTAGAAGAGCTCCTGTGTCCCGTTGGCATGGTGCGCGTCGACGTCGACGACGGCCACGGGCGCGCCAAGCCGCTCGAGCAGCGCGACGGCTGCGACTGCGGCGTTGTTCAGGTAGCACGAGCCGCCGAAGCAGTCGCGGCAGGCGTGGTGGCCGGGCGGCCGGACGCACGCGTACGCGGCCCGCTCGCCGGCGGCGACGAGGTCGACGGCGGTCAGGGCACAGTCGACTGCAGCGCGCGCGGCCGGCCACGTTCCCGGCCCGATCACGGTCATCGTGTCGTACGCGAACCAGCCGGCGCGTGCCCAGGTCGCCGTGGGTGCCCGCCGCGCACCGAGCCCGCGATGCGGGAAGACATATGGCACGACCCGGTCCTGGCCGGGGTCGTCACGGAGGCCGCTGGTCTCCCACGCAGCCCACGCTCCTCGCAGGTAGTCGACGAGGGCGGCATCGTGGACGGCATGGAGCTCTTCGTCGCCGTGAGCGTGCGCCGCGACGAGGCGCGCGCCGACGGCGAGGAGCGTGTCCCGAATGCGCTCGACGCGCGCGACGACCTCGGAGCCCGCCGTGCGCACCCCGACGAAGACCTCGCCCTCCGGGTCGTGCCGGAGGCAGTCGTCGCTCCAGACGAGCGGCATGCGCATCGCTCAGGACACCGCCATGTCCACATCGCTCAAGTCGACCTCCTCGTACGGTGTCTCGCAGGGGTTGCCGGGCGCCACCCACATTCGACCCTCCTCGAGCTCGCAGACCATGGAGAAGAGCACGACGGACGCGTCCTCGCTCCCGTCGGGACCCGCATGCTCGCAGATCGCCTGCGGCGCCGACGCGTGGTCGCGCAGGATCGCCATCGCGTCCTCGACCGTGCCGGAACGGCGCTCGAGGAGCAGCTCCTCGAGGCGGGCGAGCCGCGCGATGCTTCCCGGACCGGGCGGTTCGCCCGACTCCGCCAGCTCCGGATCGAGGTAGTGGTTGGTGTGGGCGCCGGGCCCGTCGAGCAGCGCCATGCCGCCGGCGCTCGTCTCGAGCGTGAAGGCGTCGCCCCCGCGGCAGGCGACCACGTGCGCGTAGCCGCCGGCCCGCCCGGCGACCGTCGCGCGGCGCAGCACGTCGTCTCTCCCGGTCGACGCGAGCGCGTGCCGGGAGACGAGCACCCGCGGCACGCCGATCCGGTCGTCCCGGGCGGCGAGCGAGTCGATCCCCTGCGCCAGGCCGGCGGCGTTGAGACCGACCGCGGGCAGGCAGCACGCCACGGTCGGCGAGGCCAGCGTCGGCTCCCCGGCGGCGCCGTGCTCCACCACGAGCGCGAGATTCCCGCGGTCGCCGGCCAGCCACTGCTCGTTGTGGGCGAGGATCGTCCCCCCACCACCCGTCGTCGTGAAGGTCGTGCAACGAGACGGTGGCGCAGGGGCGAACAGCGGCTCGAGCTCCTCGAGGGCGTTGACCGCCCACAGCTCCTCCGGCGGAACCTCTGCCCCCTCCGCGACGGCGTCGAGGAGCGCCGCGAGCTCCGGCAGCTCCCGGAACGCGGCGCTGCGGTAAGGAGCGACGAGCGTGCTAAGTCCTCCCTCGACACCGCGGCGGCCGAGGTGCCCGCGGTAGAAGGCGAGGCTGCGCTCGATCAGGTCGGCGAGCTCGCGGCCGATCGTGCGGCCGCGCTCGACCGGGCCGCCCTCGGCATGAACCACGCGCAACATCGAGCGATCCCGTCGGCCGCCGGACGGCGGAGGCTCAGGGCTTGCGGCCGCGGCTCACGACGAGCCGAACCTTCGCGTTGTGCGCCAGGTGGGTGCCCCGCTTCGGCTTCACGCTCGTGACGCCGCCCTTCGGGATCCGGCTGGAGTAGACGCGCTGGACGCTCCCCACGCGACAGTGAGCGCGAACGACGGCCTTGCGCGCCGCGGTGAGGGTGAGCCCGATCACGTTCGGCACGACACACGCGGCAGCGGGCGGAGGCCCCGGAGCCTTGGTCGTGTACGTGAGCACGGAGTTGCCGTTGCCCATCGTGACGACCGCCACGCCTCCCGCCAGGGTCGTCTGGCCGAGCGTGCTCTCACCACCGCCGATCGTGATGGCCGTGACTGCGAATCCGGTGGGGACGGTCTCGAGCACCGTCACCTGCGTCCCGACCGGATACCAGACGTTCGGCGTACAGGTGCCGACCGAGGCGGTCAGGACCTGCGAGCCGCCCGCCGCCGCGGGCGCGTTGAGCGAGTACGTCATCGCGATCGTGATCGGAGGGTTACCCGACATGTTGCAGACGCTGAGCGTCCCGGAGTCGACCGCTACGGCCGACGGCGAGCTCCCCGCGAGAGCGGGCGCGACGAGCACAGCGGCAAGCGCTGCGACAGCAGTGACGGTTGCTCCGAGCGGCTTCATGTCCGCTGATCGTAGGATCACTTGTCGAGAAATGGAAGGGGGCCTGACGATGTCGACGCGATTGACGTATACGACAGGGGCACGCAGCACGGAGGTCGACGAGGCGTTCGAAGCCGCCCTCGCAGACGTCCGCGCCTCGGACGCGGCGCCGCTTCCGCACCTCGTTGGGGGCATTGCGCTCGAGACGGGCGAGCCGATCGAGCGACTCGACCCGTCGCGGGCCGACACGGTGGCGAGTCGGGCCCGGGAGGGCGTCGACGTCGTCGGCGAGGCGCTCGCCCGCGGACGGGCCGCCGCTCCCGCGTGGCGCCGGCTCCCGTACGAGGAGCGCTGCGTCCTCTTACGCCGCACCGCACGACTGATCGCGGAGCGGCGGCTCGAGATCGCCGCCGCGATGAGCATGGAGATCGGCAAGGTGCGAACGGAGTCGATCGCCGAGGTCGAGGAGGCGGTCGACCTGATCACGACCTACTGCTCGCTGATGGAGCAGCACGGCGGCTACGTCCACGAGCTCGGGCAGCTCGTGCCCGAGGAGCGAAACAGCAGCGTCCTCCGCCCCTACGGCGTCTTCGGCGTGATCGCGCCCTTCAACTTTCCGGTCGCGCTCGCTGCGGGCATGAGCTCGGCGGCGCTCGTCGCCGGCAACACCGTCGTGCTCAAGCCGTCGGAGGAGGCGCCGCGCTCCGGCGACGCGCTCGCCCGCGCCTACCTCGACGCGGGCCTGCCCGAGGGCGTCTTCGGCCTCGTCCACGGCGGTCCGGAGACCGGGGCGGCGCTCGCCGACGGGGACGTCGACGGGATCGCGTTCACCGGCTCGGCCGCGGTCGGCCGCGCGCTCGCCCGGAAGCTCGCCGAAGGCCCGTATCCGAGGCCGGTGCTGGCGGAGATGGGCGGCAAGAACCCGGCGATCGTCGCCGCGTCGGCCGACCTGGACAAGGCCGCCGAGGGGATCGCGCGCGCCGCGTTCGGCTTCTCCGGCCAGAAATGCAGCGCCTGCTCGCGGGCCATCGTCGCCGCCGAGGTGCACGACGAGCTCGTCGGGCGGCTGGCCCGGATCGCGGCCGCGTACCGTGTCGGCGACCCGGGCGACCGCGAGGCGCAGACGGGGCCGGTCGCGAACGCCGGCTCGGTGGAGCGGTTCGAGCACGCGGTCGAGGCGGCTCGCCGGGACGGCGAGATCGCGGCGGGCGGCGACGTCCTCGGAGGCGGCGGTCACTACGTCGCGCCGACGGTCGTCGCGGGGTTGCCGGCCGGACACCGGCTGACGCGAGACGAGCTCTTCCTTCCCTTCCTCACGGTGACTCGGGTGCGCGACCTCGACGAGGCGCTGGCCGAGGCGAACGCCGTGCCGTACGGACTGACCGCAGGCGTCTTCTCGGAGGACGAGGACGACGTGGCCCGCTTTCTCGACGAGATCGAGGCGGGCATCGTCTACGTCAACCGCCGCGCGGGAGCGACCACCGGAGCGTGGCCCGGCATCCAGTCGTTCCCCGGCTGGAAGTCGAGCGGCCTCACCGGCAAGGGCGGCCTCGGGCCGTACTACGTCCAGCAGTTCATGCGCGAGCAGAGCCGGACGGTCGTGGAGGAATGAGCGCGACGGTCGACCCGGCGGTGGAGCTCGCGCTGGCGGACGCGCCGAACCTCGTCACGGAGCTCCCCGGCCCCAACGCGCGCGCTCTCGTCGAGCGCGATGCGCGAGTGACGAGTCGTTCGCTCCCGCGCGCGTACCCCCTCGTGCCGGCTCGCGGCGCGGGCTGCGTGATCGAGGACGTCGACGGCAACCTGCTCCTCGACTTCAACGCCGGGATCGCGGTCGCGTCGACGGGACACGCGCA
The DNA here is from genome assembly GCA_963762675.1 of uncultured Thermoleophilia bacterium. Taxonomy (GTDB): domain Bacteria; phylum Actinomycetota; class Thermoleophilia; order Gaiellales; family Gaiellaceae; genus Palsa-739. The sequence goes on from CAVXLS010000010.1 coordinate 116,474, forward strand.
CCCCGAGGTGGTCGCCGCGATCAACCGCCAGGCCGGAGACCTGCTCCACTACTCGGCGTCGGACTTCTACCTGCCGGTCTACGTCGAGCTCTGCGAGCGCCTGGCGGGGCTCTTTCCCGGCGCCGGGCCCGCACGCGTGTTCCTGACGAACTCGGGAACCGAGGCGGTCGAGGCCGCGATCAAGCTCGCCCGCTGGCACACGCGGCGGCAGTACGTCGTCGCGTTCTTCGGCTCCTTCCACGGACGCACCTACGGGGGCGCGTCCCTCACGGCGAGCAAGGCGAGGTATCGCGCGCGGTTCGGACCGCTCCTCCCCGGCGTCCTGCACGCACCGTATGCGGACTCGTTCCGGCCGAACCTCGGCGAGTCCGAGTGGAGCTTCCCGACGGCCGACTACCTCGAGGGAGTCCTCTTCGAGCGCATCGTCGAGCCCGACGAGGTGGCGGCGATCGTCGTCGAGCCGATCCAGGGGGAGGGCGGCTACGTCGTCCCGCCGCCCGGCTGGCTCGCCGCGCTGCGCGAGCTGTGCGACCGGCACGGCATCCTGCTCGTCGCCGACGAGGTGCAGACCGGAATCGGCCGCACCGGGCGGATGTGGGCGGTCGAGCGCGAGGGAGTCGAGCCGGACATCCTGGTCGCGGGGAAGGGGATCGCGAGCGGGATGCCGCTGGGAGCGATGATCGCCCGGGACGAGGTCGCAAGCTGGACGCCCGGGACGCACGGGTCGACGTACGGGGGAAACCCGGTCGCCTGTGCCGCGGCGCTCGCGACGCTGCGGCTCGTCGAGGACGGTCTCGCCGCACGCGCCGACGAGGCGGGTCGCCGGCTGCTCGCCGGGCTGAGGCAGCTGGCCGAAGGCGGCGCGGCGATTCGCGAGGTGCGAGGCGCGGGGCTGATGGTCGGTGTCGAGTTCGCCGACCACGACGCTGCGGCCGCCGTCGAGCAGGCGTGCTTCCGGCGCGGTCTCCTGACGCTCTCGGCCGGCGACGCGGCGATCCGGCTCTCCCCGCCGCTCGTCGTCACCGACGTGCAGGTCGATCGCGCGCTGGCGCTGTTCGGGGACGCAAGCCGCGAGATCGCAGCGGCGAGCGACTGATCTCCTCGGCCGGCGCTCGCCGAGCGTGCGGCTCGTCAAGAGAGCTCACGGCCGGCGCGGACCTGTCCGCGCTGCTCAGACGGCGAGCAGGAGCCGCACCGCAAGCGCGAGCAAGGCGACCGCGAGCAGCCGCTCGATGTGGTGGCCCGGCAGATGCTGCGACACCCGCGCCCCCGCCTGCGCGCCGACGACGACGCCGACCGAGAGCGACGCGGCGCGGCGGATGCCGTCACCGTGGGCGAAGCTGCCGGAGAGCGCGTGCGTCACCGTCCCGGCCCCGGCCATCCAGGCGAGGACGAAGTGCGAGGTCGCCGTCGCGATGTGAGTCGGGAACCCGAGGGCGCGAACGAGCAGCGGCACGTGGATGACACCTCCGCCGATGCCGAGGAAGCTCGAGACGAAACCGACGCCCAGGCTGTACAGCGCACCCCGCATCAGCGGGACCTCGTACTCGTGGCGCAACCCCTCGCGGTCGACGAGGACGCGACGGCGGACGAAGCCGCGTGCCGGCCGTGGGCGCCACCGCTCGCCCGTGAGCAACCAGACGGCGAGCAGCCCGAGCACGCCGCCCATGATCCCGTCGAACACCTGCCGGGACACGGCGCCGACCAGGAGCGCGCCTCCGACCGCGCCGGGCAGGGTCGCTGCCGCGAAGACGAGCCCGCTGCGGACGTCGACCCGCCGCTGGCGCAGGTACGCGACCGACCCGGACGCCGCGTTGAAGAACACCGTCGCCAGGCTGATCGCCGTCAGCGTCCGCGCGGAGTCGTGCGGGTAGAGGAGGAGCAGGACCGGAGTGAGGACGAAGCCGCCGCCGGCGCCGACGATCGTGCCGAACGCCCCGACGCCGACGCCGAGCAGCGTGAGGAGGACGGCCGTGGTCACGTCGAAGGGCACCGGACGATTTAACCCGCAGGCAAGCCGCGGCGGGCGACAATCCGGTGAATGCAGACCGTGCTCGTCGTCGACGACGAGGAGATCGTCAGGGACGTCGTCGTCCGCTACCTCGAGCGGGACGGCTACCGCACGCTCGAGGCCGCCGACGGCGACGAGGCTCTGCGGCTGCTCGCAGAGGAGGCGCCGGCCCTGGTCGTGCTCGACGTGATGCTGCCCGGGCGGGACGGGCTCGACGTCTGCCGCTGGATCCGCGCGCGCTCCGACCTGCCGATCATCATGCTCACCGCGCGGGGCGAGGAGGCCGACCGGATCGTCGGGCTCGAGCTCGGCGCCGACGACTACGTGACGAAGCCGTTCAGCCCGCGCGAGCTGGCCGTGCGCGTCCGGAACCTGCTCAAGCGGGCGGCGGCCACCCCCGTGCTCGGCGCGAGCATGCACTTCGGAGACGTCGAGCTCGACGCCGACGCCCGAGAGGTGCGGAAGGCGGGTACGCCGCTGCGCCTGACGTTGAAGGAGTTCGACCTCCTCTGGTTCCTCGCCTCGCACCCGCGCCGCGTCTTCTCCCGGGAGCAGCTGATGGAGAGCGTCTGGGGTTACTCGAGTGCGCTCGACACCGGCACGGTGACGGTTCACGTGCGACGACTCCGCGAGAAGGTGGAGGACGACCCGTCGCGGCCGCGGCATCTCGAGACGGTCTGGGGGGCCGGCTACCGCTTCTCGCCATGAGCGTAGGCTGGACGGAGCTCAGCAGGGAGCGGAGGCGGCGGCTTTGCCGCCGCGGAGAGCGGGCATGAGCGGAGGCTCGACGGAGCTCAGCACCGGCGTAGGCTCGACGGAGCCGGCCGTGAGCGCAGGTACCGGCTCTGTCGGTGCCGGAGCGAGTTCGGAGCGGAGGCGCCGCCTCCGCCGGCGTCGGGAGCGGGCATGACGGGCTTCGCCACCGAGATCGCGCTCGCGGCACTCGGGGCCGGCGTCCTCGCCGCCCTCTTCCTGCGCCTGCTGCCGACCGTGCGCCTGCAGCTCGCGGCGCTGGCGCTCTTCGCCGGCGCGGTCCCGCTCGGCGCGGTGATCCTCGGCGGGCTCGTGATGTTCCACATGCACGCGGACCTCGAGATCCTCGAGGTCGCGGCGGCTGCCGCGCTGGCGGGCGTGCTCGCCGCGCTCGTCGTCGCCGAGCTGATCGCGCGCCGTGTCCGCGCACTCGACGACGCCGCTCGCAGACGGGCGGCCGGAGACCTGGCGGCACGCGCGCCGACGTCCGGTCCTCGCGAGCTCGCACGACTCGGCGAGTCGTTCAACGAGATGGCCGCCTCGGTGGAGCGGCTCTTCGACGCGCGTCGCCAGCTGGTCGCGTGGGCGAGCCACGATCTGCGCACGCCGCTCGCCTCGATCCAGGCGATGCTGGAGGCGATCGAGGACGGCCTCGTCGAGCCGGCCGCCTACCTGCCCGACCTCCGGGCGCAGGCGCGAACGCTCGCGCGACTCGTGGACGACCTCTTCGAGCTGGCGGCGATCGACGCGGGGGCGCTGACGCTCGAGCTGCGCGAGACGCCGCTGGGAGCGGTCCTCGAGGGATGCGTCAGCGGCCTCCAGGCCGAGGCGGCGGCGCGGGCGATCCGACTCGAGGCGCACGTCGACGGGACGCTGCCGCGCGTCCGCTGCGCGCCGGAGCAGGTCGAGCGCGTGCTGCTCAACCTGCTCAAGAACGCGCTGCGGCATACGCCCTCCGACGGCTCGGTCGTCGTCGAGGCCCGGCCCGTCGGCCGCGAGCTCGAGATCAGCGTGGAGGACACCGGCGAGGGGATCGAGCCCGGCGACGAGGCCCGCATGTTCGACCGCTTCTGGCGCGCCGACCGTGCCCGCCGGGGCGGAGGGGCGGGCCTCGGGCTCGCGATCGCCCGCGGGCTCGTGGAGGCGCAGGGCGGCCGGATCTGGGCGGAACGCCGGCTGGGCGGCGGCGCCCGCGTCGCGTTCACCCTGCCGCTCACCGACCGAGCGGGCCGCACGGCGCAGTCGCTGGCCGGCGGCCCCACGTAGTCGGTGGGGCACTACGAGTTCTAGTCCTGCGAGCGCACCGGCTGCGCCTCGAGCGCGGCCCGTGCGAGCGCCGTGACCCCGACCCGCTCGTACGACGGCGTGAAGCGTGCGAACGCCCCGACCGCCGCGATCCCACCGGCGAGCACGTAGGCCGCGGAGTCGTTCACGAGGAGCGACGTCACCACCGCCACCCCCAGCGCGAGCAGAAGATCGCGGCGCGGCCGCCACGGGGCGCTCCTGAGCGCGAGAGCGAATGCGAGGACGAACCCGATCGAGAGCGGGAGCACGAGCGGCCACTGCGCGAGGGCCGGCTCGTAGGAGAGCGGCACGCGGTTCTCCGCGACCGCGACCAGGCCGCGGAGGCCGTGCGCGAACGCGCTGCGCAAATGGTTCGGGCCCGGCTCGCGGAGGTTGGTCGAGACGACGCCGAGGACGAGGGTCGCCGCGAGGAGCAGGAGCGTCAGGAAGCCGGCAGCCCGGAGCCGCAGGAGCCGAGCGCCGAGGAAGGCGAGCGCCACGCCGAGCACGATCGCGCCGCCGCCGTCCGCGCCGAGCCGGTTGTCGGCCATGACGACCAGCCCGAGCAGCGCGAACGCCGCGAAGCCGGGTACGCCGAGGCGCCGTCGCGCGAGCACCGGCCCCGCCAGCAACGGAACGAGCAGGAGCGTCTCGAGCTGGTTGCCGATCCCCCAGAAGCGCTGATTCTGCGTCGGCCCGAGCGGCGTGATCGCCACCCACTCCGGCCGCGTCGCGAAGAGGAGCACGTGCAGGACGACCACGCCGACGTAGAGGGCGAGCAGGCCGCCGTCGCCTCGGCAGACACGCGCGAGCCAGAGCGCGACGAGCATCGTCCCGGCCGAGATCGCCGCCATGATCACGACCTCGTTCGTCACCTGGGCGACCCCGAGGCTCAGGTTGACGAGGAGGGCGGCAGGCACGGCCGTCGCCGCGGCCCGCCAGCCGAGCAGCGCAAGCAGCGCGAGCGCACCGGCGACGACGAAGAGCGCCGGGAACTTGAGGCGGTTGTTGGCATGGATCTGCGCGTCGAGGCTGGCGAGGTCAGCCAGCGGTGTCGCGCTCGGGACGGAGCTCAGCGTCCCGCGGGCATGACCGAGCGCGGTCGGCGCGATGTCGACGATCGAGACGAGGCCGGGGATCCGCGTCGTCTTCGACGTGAGCAGGCCGTGGAAGCCTCGACCGACCACGGCGATCCGGTAGCGGCGGTCGTTGGCGCCCGGCTTGCCGGGCGGAGGCAGGGCGACGATGACCACGTCACGCCCGGTCGGAGTTCCGGTGGCGGGGCTCGTGGTCAACAGACGCGGGCCGCTCGGGACGCCGCCCAGACGCGCGTTCACCTCTGCGCCCCGCTGGAGCTCGGCCAGCGCCTGCCGCCGGTTCGTGGTCGGCCCGACTCCCGGAACGAGGAGCCCGACCGCCCCGCGCGCCGCGAGCTGGCGGAACACGCTCTCGGACACGTGGTCCATCACGAGGACGCGGAACGGCGGCGAGCCCGGCACCGTCTTCGCCGCGGCCGGCCGCGCGGAGAGGGCGCCCGCGAGGACGAGGGCGAGGCAGAGCAGAGACACACGGAGGGGCCGGGACATGGCGGTGGAGCCCATTCTCACCCACGACGGGCTCGGCCCGGAAGCGTAACCCTTGACGAGAAGTCGGTGAACGATATATCGTGTACTTACGAAGAATGTTCGCGACTCGCTCGAGGAGGATTGCACGATGACGGCAGCAGCCACCACCTATCCCTCGTTTCACCCCTACGGCCGCCGGCGGCGCCACCGTCTCGGCGGCGCGTCGGTGCTCGCCATGAGCGGCCGCGGTCGCGGGCGCGGCCACCGCGGCGGCCCGCCGTTCGGCAAGGGCGGCTTCCCGTTCGGCCCGATGTTCTCCGGTGGCGGGCCTAGCGGCTTTCGTCGCGGCCCTCGCGCCCGGCGGGGCGACGTGCGCGCCGCCGCGCTGCTTCTTCTCGCCGACGAGCCCCGGAACGGCTACCAGCTCATGCAGGAGATCGAGGCGCGCTCGAACGGCGTCTGGCGCCCGAGCCCCGGCTCGGTCTATCCGGCCCTCTCCCAGCTCGAGGACGAGGGGCTCGTCCGGGCCGAGGCGGGCGACGGGCGCCGCACCTTCGTGCTGACCGACGCGGGCCGCAGCTACGTGGAGGAGCACCGCGACGAGCTCGGCTCGCCGTGGGACGAGATGAGCGGTGCGGTCGACGACGACGTCGCAGGGCTCGCGACCGAGGTCAGGCAGGTGCTGATGGCCGTCGGCCAGATCGGCCGTGTCGGCAACCCCGGCCAGCTCGCAGCCGCGTCGACGGTCCTCACCGGCGCGCGCCGCTCCCTCTACGGGATCCTGGCCGAGGACGAGCCGGCGGAGAAGGGCGGCGGCGAGTGAGCGTGGTTCGGCCGGCACGTCCCCCGACGGAGCTCGGCCGGCGATCGCGGCGGCGATGGAGGTCGAGACGCTCGGGGTCGCACTCGACCAACTCGGCCGCGTGAAGTAGGACGACTCGCGCCCGCGTGGCATCGTTCGGCCGTGGCCGCGCGCGGGGAGCTCGTGGGAAGGCGTGCCGAGCTGGAGGAGCTCGGCGCGTTTCTCGCCCGACTGCGGGGCGGCCTCGAGGCGCTCGTCCTGACAGGCCCGGCCGGGATGGGAAAGACGTCGGTCTGGCGAGAAGGGCTGCGCCTGGGACGGAAGCGCGGCTACCAGGTGTTGTCGGCGCGCCCGAGCGGCGCGGAGGCTCGCCTCTCGTTCACCGCCCTGTCGGATCTGCTGGCGCCCGTCGGCCCGGAGCACCTCGAGCGTCTGCCACCCACCCAGAGGGACGCCCTCGACGTCGCCCTGCTCCGCAGCGACGCCGGCGCGGGCGGCGTCGACCCCCGCGCGATCGCCACCGGCGTGCTCTCTCTCCTGCGTGTGCTGGCCGCGGATGGACCCGTTCTCGTCGCGATCGACGACACACAGTGGCTCGACGCCGCGACGGCGGCGGCACTCGCCTTCGCATTGCGCCGGCTCGAGGACGAGCCCGTCGGCGTTCTCGCGACCGTACGCATCGACGACGGTCGGCCCGAGACGCTCCTGGACGCGGTGCCCTCCGAGAGACGCGCCGACGTGACCCTGCGCCCATTGAGCGTGGCGGCTGTCCACGAGATCCTGCGAGCGCGGGTCGGGCTCGCCCTCCCCCGACGGACCATCGTCAAGATCGTCGACGCGAGCGGCGGGAATCCCTTCTACGCGATCGAGATCGCGCGCGAGCTCGGCCGGCTCGGCCGCGTGGCCGTCACCGAGGTTCTTCCCGTTCCCGGAGAGCTACGCACCCTGCTGCGCGCCCGGCTCGACCGTCTGCCCGCGACGACGAGGGACGCGCTGTTCACGGCTGCCTGCCTGAGCGTCCCGCGCGTCGAGCTGGTCGACGGCGACGCGCTCGCCCCGGCCGAGGAGGCGGGTCTCGTCCTGTTCGAGGACGACGGCCGGATCCGCTTCGCCCATCCGCTGCTCGCGGCCGCCGTGTACGAGTCGCAGCCGACGGCGCGGCGCCGAGCCGTCCACCGAAAGCTGGCCGCCGCCGTCCAGGATCCGGAGGAGCGCGCTCGACACGTCGCGCTCGGCTCGACGCCCCCCAGCCGCGAGGCTGCACGGCGGCTGGACGAGGCGGCCGTGCTCGCCCACGCCCGGGGAGCACCACACGCCGCGGCCGAGCTGGTCGAGCTCGCCCTGCGGCTCGCGCCCAGAACGGCCGACGACGAGCACGCGGAGCGGCTGCTCGCGGCAGCCGGCTTCCACTTCGAGGCGGGCGACCTCGCGCGCGCGCACGAGCTGGCCGACGAGGCGCTCACGAGCGCGGGGGGAGAAGCGGTGCGAGCGCAGACTCTCCGGCTCGTCGGTCAGCTCCACAGCCGCCGGAACAGCTTCCACGAGGCGATCGCGGCCGCACTCGACGCCCTCGAGGCGGCCGGCGGCGACGCGGCGCTCCGCGCGGGAATCGAGCTCGACATCGCCTACTACCGCACCAGCCTCGGCGACTTCTGGAGCGCCGGTCCGCACGCTCGCGCCGCAGTCGAGCACGCCGAGGCGCTCGGGCTCGATGCGAGCGGAGCCGAAGCGCTGGCCGTTCACACGATGGTCGAGTTCCTCTGTGGACGAGGGCTCGCGGAGGCTGACCTCGACCATGCGCTCGCACTCGAGGATCCGCGACGGAGCACAACGGTCATCCTGCGCCCCCGCTTCATCCAAGGACTGCTCCTGCTCTGGACCGGCCGGCTCGACGAGTCCCTCGACACGCTCGACTCGCTCCGGGGAGAGGCGCTCGAGCGTGGACGCGAGTCGGACGCACTGCTCGTCGCCCTCTACCTCGTCTGGGCGTGTGTATGGCGCGGCGATCTCGAGCGAGCCGTCCAGGTCGCCGACGAGGCGCAGCAGGCGGCGCGGGCGCTCGACGACCGGGCCCTGAGCGCGCTCGCCCTCAGCACAGAGGCACTCGTGCGCGCGCATACGGGGGACGCCGAGCGGACGCGGGCCGCGGCCGAGGACGCGACGGCGCTGTTCGAGCAGCTCGGCTGGCGGTCGGGAACGATCTGGCCGAGCTGGGCGCTCGGGGTCGTCGGGCTCTCGCTCGGCGACCCGGCGGCAACCCACGCCGCGCTGGGTCCGCTCGCCGGCTTCCTGACCGAGATGAGCTCGGCCGACCCGGCCCTCGGCGTCTTCCTGCCCGACGAGATCGAGGCGCTGTGCGAGCTCGGCGAGCAGGACCGCGCACAGGAGCTGCTCGGCTGGTTCGAGCGTCGCGCCCGAGCAGTCGAGCGGGGTTGGGCGCTCGCCGCCGCCGCGCGTTGCCGCGGGCTGCTGCTGGCGGCCGGAGGCGACCTCGACGGCGCGCTAGCGGCGTTGGAGGAGGCCCGGCGGAGCCACGCGGAGCTCGAGATGCCCCTCGAGCATGCCCGCACGCTCTTCGCGCTCGGACGCCTTCAGCGCAGGCGCAAGCAGAAGCGCCTCGCCCGCCTCGCGCTGGAGGAGGCCGTCTCCCTCTTCGAGTCGCTCGGCTCACCGCTCTGGGCGGCGAGATGCCGGGCCGAGCTGGCCCGTGTGACGACGCGCAAGGCGGCGCAGCGGACTGACGGCGACGGAGGAGCGAATCGCGCGGCTCGCGGCCGAGGGCCTGACGAATCGGGCGATCGCCGAGCGTACGTTCGTGACCGTGAAGACGGTCGAGGCCAACCTCGCCCGCGCCTACCGCAAGCTCGAGATCAGCTCGCGGGCCCAGCTCGCGCTCGCGCTCGAGAGGCGCCTGCCGATTCCGTAGGGTTTCCCCGACTTTCCCCGACGCCGCAGGGGCCATAGCGTCCAGGTGTGGTGGGAGCTGGCCCGGCGAGCTTCGTGGCGGAGTGCTTCTGGCCGGACGTGCGCGAGTCCGATCTGCAGGCGCTCGACGAGCGTGCGCACGAGAGCGCAACGGCGCTCAGTCACGTCGGCAGCTCCGTCGACTACCTCGGCTCGCTGCTCGTCCGCGACGACGAGGTCGTCCTCTGCCTCTTCGGCGGGGCGGCCGACGCGGTACGCGAAGCGGCGGTGCGGGCCGGCGTCCCGTTCGAGCGAATCCTCGCCGCGGCCCTGTCGCCGTGGCTATCCACGAGAACGAGTGAGCGAGAGAAGGAGATCCGATGCGCAGGCACCACCTCATGATCCGCGTCACGGCAGTCGCGGCCGCCGTCGGCGCAGCCGCGTCCCTCGCCGGCACCGCCTCGGCGGGCTTTTCCGGCAACGTCTGCCACATGCTGAAGGCGAAGCAGGTCCTCGCGGTCCACGTCCCGGCAACGTGTCATCAGAAGAAGACGGCGACGACCGCGCAAGGCACGATCCGGACCGCCATCTGGGGCAAGAACAGCCTCGGAGGCCCGCGCCTCAGCGTCGGCGTCTGGCAGGTCACGAACAAGGCGTTCCTGGCGGCGATGAAGGCCCCGCAGGGCAAGGGATCGGGGAAGGCGCTCAAGATCGGCAACTGGGCGCGGGAGACGGGCCTCGGAAACGGTGGGACGGCCGACGGGATCACGCTGGTGGTCGGCAACTACGTCGTGCTGATCGCCCTCAATACCGACCCCAAGAGGCCGCTGAAGAACTCCAAGCCGCTGATCGCCCTCGCGAAGGCGGTCGCGAAGCAGTTGTAGGTGCGGAGCGACGCGGAGATAGAGGAGGTCGCGGCGTAGAAGTACGCCGCCGGAGCACCTCGGCGGTCATGGGGCTGAGACTCTCCGGCGCGCTGGTCGCCGCCGTCACGCTCGTCGCCGGCGGCGGGTCCGGCGCCGCGGCGACGGGCGGCTGTCCGGCCCCCGGGGGGCCGGCAGCGGGGAAACCTCGGTCTCCCATCCGACGGGCGGCGTCCCCGTCGGCTCCACGACGACCCGGGAGAGCCGGCGAGCGCCTACGGCACCGGTTCCGAGAACGGCCCCTACGCGAGCCACGGCTGCGTGCACGTCCCGCACGACGCCATGGCATTCCTCTCCACGTGGCTCCCGGTCGGCGCGAGGGCGATGGTGGCGCGCGACTGACCGGACGGCGCCCGCTACCCGGACGGCACGAGCTGGCGCGTGCGGGGGGGCGTGCGAGAGAGGAACGGCTCGATCGCGTCCGGGACGAGCGGGCGGGAGAGGAAGAATCCCTGGCCGTAGTCGCAGTGCTCGCGCTGGAGTTGCTCGAGTTGGGCGTGGTCTTCGATGCCTTCGGCGAGTGTCTCTAGGCCGAGGGTCCTCCCGAGCTGCACGAGCGTGCGGATGAGGGCCGCCGATTCGTCGGTCGCGGCGATGCCGGAGATGAAGGAGCGGTCGATCTTGAGGGCGTCGACCTTGAACCGCCGGAGATACGCCAGCGAGCTGTAGCCGGTGCCGAAGTCGTCCATCGCGACCCGGACGCCGAGCGTCTTGATCGCGGCGAGCCGATCGGCGACGCTGTCCGGATCGCGCATGAGCGTCGTCTCGGCAACTTCGAGAGTGAGCTCTGCTGGATCGAGGCCGCTCTCGTCCAGAGCGTCCCGGACGTCGTCGACGAGCGAGACGTCGTCGAACTGGCGCGCGGAGATGTTGACGGAGATGCCGACCCGGTAGCCGCGGCGACGCCACGCGGCCGCTTGCGCGCAGGCCTGGTGAAGCACCCAGCGGCCGATCGGGACGATCGTTCCCGCCCGCTCGGCGATCGGGATGAACTGGTCCGGCTCGATGATGCCGCGGACCGGATGACGCCAGCGGAGAAGTGCTTCGACGCCGGTGACGGATCGGTCGCGCAGGTCGAAGGTGGGCTGGTAGAGGAGGAAGAGTTGTTCGCGGGCGACCGCGCCCCGCAGGTCCCGCTCGAGCATGACCCGGTCGCGAGCGACGGTCTGCATGTTCGACTTCGAAGAGGACGTAGCGGTTCTTGCCGGCGTTCTTCGCCTCGTAGAGGGCGAGGTCGGCGGTATGCAGGAGCCCTTCGGCGTCCGCTCCCTCGTCGCTGACGACGATACCGATGCTGGCGTCGATCGAGACGGGCTGCCCGCCGGCGTGGTCGAGGTCGACCGGCTGTCCGAGCACCTCCAGGATCCGCTCGGCGACGAGCTCGGGGCTCGCGTCCGGGCCGGGCGAGTCGAGCAGGACGATGAACTCGTCGCCGCCGATCCGGCCGGCCGTGTCGGCCTCCCGGATGACGCTCGCCAGTCGGGCGCCGACGACCTGCAGGAGCTGATCGCCCGCGGCGTGGCCGAGAAAGTCGTTGACCTGCTTGAAGCCGTCGATGTCGATGTACAGGGCGGCGGCCGGGGTCTGTCGTCGTCGCGCGCGGGCGAGCATCTGCTCCGCGCGGTCGAGCACCAGCGTCCGATTCGGGAGCCCGGTCAGGCCGTCGTGGAGGGCCAGGTAGCTGAGGTCGTTCCGGGCGGTGAGCAGATCGCGGCGGGCGAGGAACTGGCGCAGGAGCACGAGAACGGCAGTGGCGGCGGCGGCGACCACCATGCCGAGGCGATCGAGTGAGCGAGTGATCGAACTGCGCGTAGAGCATCAACCCGAACACGACCGCAGGCGCGAAGTACGGCAACAGGCCGAACCGGTCTCCCCACGCCGCCCACCTGCTACGGAGAAGACGACCGCCGACACGCGACTCGACCGGATCCTGGCCGCCCTGGGCCGGACCGGCGAGGACGAAGAGCGACCAGCCACCGACGAAGGCGAGATCGACCACGACCCTCAGCGAGTCGTTCGAATGCAGGAGCGCCCAGCCGTTCGTGACGTCGCCGACGATCGCCACGAGCGTCCCGATGGCAAGGTAGCGCAGCGCCCGCTGCGTCGATCGGCTCGCGACGCGGCTGATCGCGTACGTCAGACCGAAGATCTGCAGCAGATCGCCGACCGGATACGCGCCCGCGACTGCGCGATCGAGAAGCCGTTGCCCGCCGGCGGTGACGGTCGGGCCGAGCACGAGAAACCAGATCACGGCGCCCCCGGCGACCACCACCGTCGCTACGTCGACCCAGAGACGAAGATTCCCCGCCCGGGTCTCGGCGCGCTTGGGAAACCGCAACAGCCCCACCAGGAACACCGCGAAGAACGCGATCTCGCAGCCGTCGATCGGAGAGGGAAACGGCACGGCGCCCGTCACCACCTGATAGCCCAGGGTCGTCGCGAAGGTCGCCGTCAGGAACACGGCCGAGGCGGTGAGCCAACGCCAGGCGGACGCCGTACGCCGCTCGCCGCAACGGCGCGAGGCCGTCCAGAAGAACGCAACGGTCGGCAGACCGGGCAGCACCAGGAACACATCGGCCACCCAGGCGCGAGTCGACGCAGACCCCCACGATGAGAAGCGCCACGCCAAGTACAGGGCGAAATACGCCCCGACGGCGACAGCCAGCCTGCGCGCGGCAGCCGGGCTCATCCAGGGGGCCTCGTCCCGTTCGTCGACCTCCCCGGAAGACGGCGGCGGCCGGCTCAGATTCGCGCTTGGCTCAGACGCTCCCGTCTCTCGATCGCGGCTGCGCCCGTATCTCTCACTGAGAGGCATCTCCAAGAGTCATCGGGCGTGGTCAGCCCGGCGCAAGATCCGCGATTCCACTGATCTGCGGCCCACCGCCACGAAGTCGTGTCAACCAGCCGACGTAGCAGGCACTTCCTCGATCGAGAGCCGACGGGGAGACTCGAACTCCCGACCCCATCATTACGAGTGATGTGCTCTACCAGCTGAGCTACGTCGGCGTCGAGATCCCAGTGTAGATGGTCGCGGTCGGCCCGATCTCGCTCCGCGGGCCCGGCGGGCGGGCACAGGCGGAGGATGTGATATTCGTCCAGCTGCGCCCAGTGCCACGGCAGACGACGGCGGACGATCCCTCACATGGACCGTGTCCGCTCCTGACAGGACGTCTCGAGCAGGTCCGACACGGGAGGCTCGATGCTCACGTACATCGCGAGGCGGTTCCTCTACAGCGTCCCGATCCTCCTCCTCTCGAGCTTCCTGAGCTTCACGTTCGTCTCGCTCGCCGGCGACCCGCTCGCGAGGCTGCGCGGGAACCCGCAGCTGTCGCAGATCACCGTCGCGAACCTCAAGCACCAGTACCACCTCGATGCGCCGATCCCCGTCCGCTACTGGTACTGGATCCAGGACGTGTTCGCGCACAAGCTCGGCAACTCGCTGCTGACGCTGCAGCCGATCTGGCCCGACATCACAGCGGACGATCGGCCACACCGCCGCGCTCGTCGCCCTCTCGGAAGTCGTCGCCCTCCCGCTCGGGATCGCGGTCGGCGTGTACTCGGCGGTCCGGCAGTACTCCTTCTTCGACTATCTGTTCACGTCGTTCAGCTTCCTCGGCTTCGCGATGCCCGTGTTCTGGCTCGCGCTGCTCCTGCAGATCCTGTTCGTCGACATCTACCTCAAGTGGCACGTGCGGATCTTCTACACCTCGGGTCTGAACACCCCGCACGACGGGCCGTGGTCGCTCGACCGCCTTCAGCACCTCGCGCTGCCCGCGGCGACGCTCTGCATCGTCAACCTCGCCCTCTACAGCAGGTTCATGCGCGCCTCGATGCTGGACGTGCTGAACACCGACTACGTCCGTACCGCCCGTGCGAAAGGGCTGCCCGAGTGGCGCGTGATCATGGGACACGTGTTCCGGAACTCGCTCATCCCGCTGACGACGGTCGTGGCGCTCAACATCGGCGGTCTGCTCGGCGGGGTGATCGTCACCGAGACCGTGTTCAGCCTCGACGGGATCGGCTACTACTTCTTCACGAAGCTCGGCCAGCTCGACCTGTACGCGGTCATGGCCTACCTGATGGTCACCGCGGTGATCATCATCCTGTTCAATCTGATCGCCGACGTCGCCTACGGATTCCTCGACCCGCGCATCCGCTACGACTGAGCCCGCTCCCGCACCGGCCGGCCGCGGCGTCCCACGCCAGCTCGACCGCGAGGAGGTCGACGCGTTCCTGCAGACGCAGCGCGTCGCCCGGATCGGCTGCCATGCGGACGGCGAGGTCTACGTCGTTCCCGTGATCTACGCGTACGACGGCTCGAGCGTCGTCGCGGTGACGACCGAGGGCCGCAAGATCTCGATGCTGCGATCGAATCCGCGCGCGTGCATCGAGGTGGACGAGTACGACAGGGACGGGCGGGGGAGCTGGCGGAGCGTGATCGCACAGGGCGTCTACGAGGAGCTGGCGGAGGCCGAGATCCCGGCTGCGCTCGACCTCCTGCGCGAGCGGTTCGCACGGTCAGCGGGACGCGCGCCCGAACCACGCGCACTCGGCCCGGGCGTCGTCGCCTTCCGGATCCGGCTCGCGGAGGTCTCCGGACGCGCCGTGGAACGGTGAACAGCGCATTAAGGCTGCATAAGGGTTTGTATGGAAATCGCAAATTTGCGATGTTCGGGAATGGACTCCTGAGCGATCCCGTTCTATAACTCAAGCAGGCGGTTGGCCCGTCGCGGCGAACCCGCGCGCCGACCACCAGAAGTGGCCGTCATGAGCGGCCCGACACGAGCGAGAAAGGGATTGCACTGAACGAGACGATTCACCTGCACGATCTGTCGCCTGCCGAGCGCCTGATCGAGGAGGCCGCCGAGCGCGGCCACGTTGACGAGCGCGAGTTGCAGGCGTTCGCCGACGAGCACGAGTTGAACGAGGACGAGGTCGGTGCGCTGCGCGCCGCGCTCGAGGAGCGCGACGTGCTCGTGCGTGCCGAGACCGGCGAGACGCGCGTCGTCGAGACGGCCGCCGCCACCTCGGGAACGCTCGACCCGCTCCAGCTCTTCATGGACGCAGCGGGACGGCACAAGCTTCTGACCGCGGCCGAGGAGGTCGCGCTCGCGAAGCGCATCGAGCGCGGCGACGGTGCCGCGAAGGAGCGGATGATCAACTCCAACCTCCGCCTCGTGGTCTCGATCGCGAAGCGCTACCAGGGTCACGACGTGCCGCTGCTCGACCTGATCCAGGAGGGCGTGATCGGGCTCAACCGGGCCGCGGAGAAGTTCGACTGGCGCAAGGGCTACAAGTTCTCGACCTACGCGACCTGGTGGATCCGCCAGGCGTGCCAGCGCGCGGTCGCGAACCAGTCGAAGACGATCCGCATCCCGGTGCACGTCCAGGAGCGCCGGATCAAGCTGAACCGCGCGTCCGCGGAGCTCCAGGCGAAGCTCGGCCGCGAGGCCACCGCCGAGGAGCTCGCGCAGGCGACGCGACTCAAGCTCGAGCACGTCGTGGAGGCACTGGACGCCGTCGACTCGGTGTCGCTGAACCAGGGCCTCGGCTCCGACGGCGACTCCGAGCTGGGTGACCTGTTCGCCGACGAGACCTCGGCCGACCCGGCCGAGGAAGCCGTCGAGTCGGTTCGCCGGCAGCGGGTCAAGCGCGCGGTGTCCGAGCTGCCCGACCGGCAGCGACGGATCATCGAGCTCCGCTTCGGCTTCGACTCGGAGCCTGCGTCGCTCGAGACGATCGGCAAGGAGCTGGGCCTGACGCGGGAACGCGTCCGCCAGCTCGAGAGCGACGCCCTCGCGCGACTCCAGCTCGCGCTCGGCGACGAGCTCGCCTCCGCCGCGTAACGCACGACACGCGCGGTAACGAACCCACGAACGGCCGAGACCGAGTCTCGGCCGTTCGACGTCCGGCGGGCCACAAGTTCTGCGGCGAGTGCGGCGCCGCCATCGGGACCGCTTGGCCACGCGCCAGTCCGCGGTGGCGGGCGCCGAGCCCGGCTCGTCTCCGTCCTCTTCGCCGACCTCGTCGGCTTCACGTTCACGAGCCTCTCGGAGTCGGGGACGCCGAGGAGGTGCGGGAGCTCCTCTCACGCCACTTCGACGCCTGCAGGCGGCTGATCGAGCTCTACGGCGGCACGGTCGAGAAGTTCATCGGCGACGCCGTCATGGCCGTGTGGGGGACGCCGGTGGCGACCGAGGACGACGCCGAGCGGGCCGTGCGGGCCGGACTCGACCTCGTCGCCGCCGTGTCGGCGCTCGGCGATGAGCTCGGGGCGCCGGAGCTGCGCGCGCGGGCCGGCGTGCTGACCGGAGAAGCAGCCGTCACACTCGGCGCGGTCGGCGAGGGGATGGTCGCCGGAGACCTCGTCAACACCGCCTCCCGCGTTCAGGCGCTGGCCGAGCCGGGGTCGGTGCTCGTCGGCGAGGCGACGCGACGGGCGAGCGAGCGGGCGATCGCCTACGAGGAGGCCGGCTCGCACGAGCTGAAGGGCAAGGAAGGGACGACCGCGTTGTGGCGCGCCATGCGCGTCGTCTCCGCCCGCGGCGGCGAGCTCCGCTCGGAGGGGCTGGAGGCGCCGTTCGTCGGGCGCGACGGCGAGCTGCGCCGCCTCAAACAGCTCTACCACGCCTGCGTCGAGGAGCGCCGGGCTCATCTCGTCTCGGTCACCGGCATCGCCGGGATCGGCAAGTCGCGCCTCGCGTGGGAGTTCTACAAGTACTTCGACGGGATCGCGGAGACGGTGCTCTGGCACCGCGGCCGCTGCCTCGCCTACGGCGACGGCGTCACCTACTGGGCTCTTGCCGACATGGTGCGCATGCGCTGCCGGATCGCCGAGGACGAGTCCCGGGCGTCCGCCGCGAAGAAGCTACAGGACACGCTCGAGGCCCATCTGCCGATCCGAAGAGCGGCGATTCGTCGAGCTGCGGCTGGCGCGCTGCTCGGCCTCGGCGACTGGGAGGGAGCCGACCGGCAGGAGCTCACGCGGCTGGCGCCTGTTCTTCGAGAGGCTCGCCGACCGAACCCGGTTCTGCTCGTGTTCGAGGATCTCCAGTGGGCCGATGCGAGCCTGCTCGAGCTTCGTCGAGTACCTGCTCGACTGGTCCCGCGACCGCGCGATCTTCGTCGTCACCTCGCGCGGACCGGAGCTAGCACGAGCGGCGACCGGGCTGGGGCGCGAGGACAGCGCAGCTTCACGTCGCTGCATCTCGAGTCGCTCCCGGAGAGATCGATCGACCTCCTCGGCGGCCTCGTGCCGGGGCTGCCGGACGAGGCGCCAGACGCAGATCCTCGCGCGCGCCGAGGGCGTGCCGCTCTACGCCGTCGAGACCGTCCGGATGCTGCTCGACCGGGGTCTGCTCCTCGCGGAGGGGGCGACGAGTACCGCTCGGCGGGCGAGATCGAGGACGCTAGCGGTGCCGAGACGTTGCACGCCTTGATCGCCGCCCGCCTGGACGGGCTGAGCGAGCAGGAGCGACGGCTTCTCCAGGACGGCGCGGTGCTCGGCGAGACGTTCACGCGACGAGGCGCTCGCGGCGCTTTCGAGTCTCCCGGAGCGGGAGCTGGAGACGCTGCTCGCAGGGCTCGTTCGCAAGGAGGTGCTCTTCCTGCAAGACCGATCCGACCTCGCGGAACGGGCTCGAGCACGAGCTCCACGACGCCGCCTTGGCGCGCGTACCGGCCGGTTCGACGCGCTCTCCCCCAACGAGCTCACGCCGGCTCCTCGACGAGCTCGGGCTGCCGTTTCACCTCGCGGTCGTCCGGCTCGAGCACGCGGGGCGCCTGCTCGGCGAGGGCAGCACCGACGAGGGGAGGCGCTCCTCGCCGACGGACGGGAGGAGTTCGCGCGCCTCCGCGCCGAGCCGTGGCTCGAACGGGTCGCCGCCGTCGAGACGGCAGCTCGGACGGGCAGCCGCTCGACCGAGCTCACGCGCTCGTAGCGAATCGGGCCGAGCTCAGGCGAGAGCCGCCGTTCCCAGCAGCTCCTGCCTCAGGCGCACGAGCAGCGCCTCGAGCGCGAGCGGCGTGGAGAGCTGCAGCTCCTCGGCCTGGCGCCAGGTGGCCCGAACGTGCTCGCACGCCCGCTCGGCGGCGTGCAGCCGCTCCCGCGTCGCGTCCTCGCGCAGCTCGCCGAGCCGGTCGACGTGGACGACCGCGGCCTCGGCGCCGGCCGCGAGCACGACGAGGTCGCGGTACCACCACTCGAGCTCCTCGAGGACGGCCAGGAACTCGTCCCGCTCGGCGCCGCGCTGCGCCCGCCGAAGCATCTGCTCGGCCTCGCGACCGGTCAGCTCGAGCACGGCCGCCCGCTGCTCCGCCCGTTCCTTCGCCTCCGCGCCGTGCTCGCCGATGCCCGCGAGGATCGCCTCGGCGCCGTCGGCGGGCTCGAAGTCGGGGTCGCGGTAGACGGCGCGCGCCACCTCGAGCAGCGTCTCGCGGCGCTTCACCGCAGCCGGGTCGAGCAGCCGTGCGGCGCGGTCGAGCCTGCCGCCTGCCGCCCGCGCTAGCGTCGTCACCTCCTCCTCGGGCAGCTCGGGCGCCCGCTCGCGGATCGCGTCGCGCACGGCGCGCTCAGAGAGCCGGCGGAACGGCACGAGCTGGCAGCGCGAGCGGATCGTCTCCGGCAGCGGCCCGAGATCGGCGGCGACGAGCACGATCACCGCGTACGGCGGCGGCTCCTCGAGGTCCTTGAGCAACGCGTCCGCCGCGTCCTCGTTCATCGTGTCCGCTCCGAAGACGAGGTACACGCGCCGCGCCGCCTCGAAGGGACGCATGTGCAGGTCGCGGCGGAGCTCGCGGATGTCGCCGATCCGGATCTGGTCGCCGAGCGGCTCGAGCACGTACAGGTCGGGGTGCGTGCCACGCTCCACCCGCGCGTGGTCGCCGAGCAGCTCCGCGGCGAAGCGCCGCGCCAGCTCCCGCTTGCCGACACCGGCCGGCCCGTGGAGAAGGTAGGCGTGCGCCGGGCCCTCCGCGAGGGCCGCGGCGAGGAGACGCTTCGCCTCGTGCTGCTCAGGAACGGTCTCGAAGGCGGTCACGGATCTCCATGGCGAGATCGTCGCGCGGACGGTCGCCGTCGAACGCGACGATCCGCTCCGGGAACGTCGACAGCAGGTCACGGTACGCCGCATCGACACGGACGTGGAAGTCGCGGCCCTCGCGCTCGAGCCGGTCGGTCGCGCCGGATCGGGCGGCGGCGGTCGCGGGATCGACGAGCAGGAGGACGGTCACGTCAGGCAGCAGGCCGTGCGTCGCCCGAAGGTTCAGCTCGAGCACCTCGTCGACGCCGAGCCCGCGTGCGATCCCCTGGTAGGCGAGCGACGAGTCGACGTAGCGGTCGCACACGACGTCCGCGCCGCGTTCGAGGGCGGGCAGGATCACCTGGTCGACGTGCTGCGCGCGCGAGGCCGCGAAGAGCGCCGCCTCGGCCCACGGGCTCATCGCGTCCGCCTCGAGCTCCGACTCGTCGAGGAGCAGCTCGCGGATCCGCTCGCCGAGCTTCGTCCCGCCCGGCTCGCGCGTGAGCACGACGTCGCGCCCCTCGGCGGCGAGAGACGCCCGGAGCAGCTCCGCCTGCGTCGACTTCCCCGAGCCGTCCGGCCCCTCGAAGGTCACGAACATCTGCGCCGGAGCCGGTGTCGCATGACCGGATGCTACGCCAGGCAATCTCCGCGTACCCGCCTGCGCGCGTCGATCTGGTCGGTCGGCTGCGCACGCACGTGGCCGTGTAAGAGGGCATCATTGGCCCGATGCGGACGGTCGTGACCGGAGGTGCGGGCTTCATCGGCTCACACGTCGTCGAGCGTCTCGTCGCCCGCGGCGACCAGGTCCACGTCCTCGACGACCTCTCGAAGGGCAGACGCGAGAACGTCGCCCCCGGCGCGGAGCTCCACGTCGCCGACATCCGCGACCCCGATGCCGTCTTCGACTCGGTGCGGCCCGAGGCGGTGCTCCACCTGGCGGCCCAGGCGGACGTCCGCGTGTCGGTCGAGCAGCCCGCGCTCGACGCCGACGTGAACGTCGTCGGCACGGTGCGGATCCTCGAGGCGGCGCGCCGCCACGGCGCTCACGTCGTCTTCGCCTCGACCGGCGGCGCGATCTACGGCGAGTGCGACGGGCCGGCCCCCGAGGACGCGCCGCGGCGTCCGCTCGCTCCCTACGGCACGTCGAAGCTCTGCGGCGAGGAGTATCTCGCGACGTACAACCGCCTCCACGGGACGCACCACGTCTCGCTCCGCTTCGGCAACGTCTACGGCCCTCGCCAGGAGCCCCACGGCGAGGCGGGCGTCGTCGCGATCTTCATGGGTCTCCTGCGCGAGGGGGGCACGCCGCGGATCTTCGGCGACGGCCGGCAGACGCGCGACTACGTCTTCGCCGGGGACGTCGCCGGGGCGGTTCTGAAGGCGCTCGGGCAGCGGGGCGGCGTCTTCAACGTGGGCACGGGCATCGAGACCTCGGTGCTCGACCTCTACGAGGCGATCCAGGCGGCGAGCGGGATCGAGCGGGACGCCGAGCACGGGGAGCCCCGCCTGGGCGAGCTGCAGCGGAGCGTGCTCGACAACTCGCTCGCGGCGCGCGAGCTCGGCTGGCGTCCGGAGACGACGCTTGCCGAAGGCCTCGCGGCGACCTGGGACTGGCTGCAGGCCACGGGCTGATCTCCAGCGAGAAGGAGCGTGCGCCGGTCCGGCGAATCGGGAGCGGCCGTGGACCACGCCCAGCAGCTCGACCGCCCCTTCCCCTGGCGCACCGCGACGCTCGTCGCCGCTGCCGTCGCGCTCGCCGAGCTCGTCGGGCTGCTCGCACTCGCCGGAGTCCGCCTCGCTCCGACCCACCGGGCCTCGTCCGCCGGCGCGGCCGCCGCGACTCCGACGACGCCGGTTCGACGGACGCAGCCCACGCGCACTCTCACGCGCACGCCGACGGCACGGGCTCGTCCGCTGCGTGCCCGGTCGCGGATCTCGGTGCTCGTCCTGAACGGCAACGGGATACCGCACGCCGCCGGCAACGTGGCGACGCGACTGCTCGCCCGCGGCTACGGACACGCGATTCCCGAGGACGCTCCGAGCCACGGCTACGCCCGCTCGCTCGTCCTCTTCCGGCCCGGCTACGCACGCGAGGCGCACCAGCTCGCACGGGAGACGGGCCTACGAGCCGTGTCTCCGCTGGACGGCATGCGGCCGTCGCAGCTCAGGGGCTCGCAGCTCGTGGTGATCCTCGGGGGCAGCTAGGCGGCCACGTCCCGAGCGCCTTGTGGCGGGCCTGGTCGAGGACGCCGCACGGCACTCCGGTGGGCCCCTGCGGGTCGTATCGCCACGCCTTGGCGAGCGCGTCGTAAGCCTGCGCCCAGGCGCTGTTCTCGTAGTAGAAGAGGCCGAGGTCGTACCAGGTGGCGCCGTTCTCCGGCTCGAGCGCGACCTCGTCCCGGTAGAGCTTCAGGGCCTGTGCGAGACGGCCGTCCCCCGCCTCGACCGCGGCCCAGTCCGAGAGAACCTCGGTGGAGAGCGGGTCGTAGCCGTGCGCCTTGCGGAACTCCGCCGCAGTCGTCGCGGTCGCGAGCGTCCGCTGCGCGAGCCACGGCGCCCCGAGCGAGTAGACGCCGGCCAGCGCCACGAGCACCGCAGCGACGGCGACGAGCGGACGGCGGGCGGGGACCGCGGCGGCCGACGGCCTGCGTCCGAGCAGGAGACCGGCGACGAGAAGCAGCGGACCGCACGCGGCGGCGAAGTTCCAGTCCATGTCCACGACCGTGTGGGCGACGAACACGGCGGCCGCGAGCCCGAGCGCGGCCACGGCTGCCCGCTCCGAGCCCGACGAGCGTCTCCGGGCGGCCACGATCCCGACGGCCGCCCCGGCCGCCGCGACGAGGTAGAGCAGGAGCCCGACGATCCCCAGCTCGCCGAGGAACTGGAGCGGCGTATTGTGCGGCTCCGTCGTCGTCACGAGGGAGCTCTGCCGCAACCGGAAGTCCGTAAGCTGGAAGGTGCCGGCACCGGTGCCCGCGAGCGGGTGTCCCGTGAACGCCTGCCACTCCTCCACCCACCAGCGCCAGCGGTTGCTCGAGCTGAGGCTCCCGAGGTGCTGCTTCCCCGAGGTCACCTGGCTCGTCGCCGGATTCGCGAACTCGCTCCAGATCCGGTGCGCGAAGGCGGCGCTCGTCGCCAGCGCCGCGGCGGCGAGCACGACGGCTCCGAGCGCGGCGACCCGCTCGAGGGATCGGCGACGTTCGTCGGAGAGCGGCCGGCGTGCCTCGAGACGGGCGAGCGCGACGGCTGCCCCCCCGACGGCGAGCGCCCCGACGAGGACGGCGAGCGCGAAGATCCAGCCGTCGTGCGCGCGCACCGCGCGCGGCTCGCCGTCGCTCGTGATCCCGGGGAGTGCGAGCGCAGCGCGAACACGGCCGCCACCTGCGGCGGCGGCGAGCACGGAGGCGGCGAGGCTCTCGATCCGGTCGCGTGAGAGCAGGGCCCACGCGGCCGCCGCGAGCACGGCGAGCACGACTCCGACGCGCGAGTACGTCAGCAGCGTGACGACGACGGCGCCGTAGAGGAGAACGGCTCCCGTCGCGCGGACCGCCGCGTGGCGCGCGCGGGGCGCAGCGAGCCAGAGGGCGACCGGAACCCCTGCCGCCCCGAGCAGGGCGAGCTCGTTCCAGTACCCGACAGGCGCCCGCAGCCGGGCGATCCGCCCGTAGTCCGAGTAGAGCGCGGGCACGCACTTCGCGAGCAAGGCCCAGCCGTAGAGGAGCGCGAGCAGGACGGCCGCCGCCCGGGCGCCGGACGTCGCAGGCCGCGGCAGCCACGCGCCGAGGACGATTCCGCTGAGCGCGAAGGCGGCGTAGACGAGCGTCCGGTTCGTGTATCCCCACGAGCGTTCCGGAGAGAGCGACCAGAGCGTCGACGCGCCCATCCAGACCGTCAGCCCGAGCAGTCCGCCGAGGAACACGGCGCCCGCCCGATCGAGACCCACCGGCGAGGCGACGCCGAGCAACGCGGCAGCGCCGGGCAGCACCCCGGCGGCCAGGGCGAGGCAGCCGATCCAGAAGAGTGTCGACTGGTCGGAGCCGTTCGCGAAGAAGAGCGCGCTGAACGAGAGCGCGGCGCCCGCCGCCGCGGCCGCGGCTCCGGCACCTCCGACCCGCTCCGCCGCGGCACGCACCGGCGCGGACGCTAGCATTGGGCAAACCCGCCGGTCGGCTCGCTCACAAACGGTTTACAACAGGATAACCGCGAGACAACCCCCATCCGGGACACTGGGTAGGGTCGCCGGGTACCGGCTCAGTGAGCGTGCCGGCACGCGATCGATGACGATGACAAGACGAGAGCAGCGGACGAGACGGATCGGCTTCGGGCTGGTGCTCGCGGCCGGCGCCGTAGCGACCCTCCTCGCCTTCGGCGCAGGCCGGGCCGCCGCGTCCCCGACCGCGGGCCAGGAGGCCACGTCGACGTGCTGGAAGGACGTCGTCAACGACTGGCTCCAGAACCAGCCGAACGTGAAGGGCTCGTACCCGATCCCCTGCTACACGCAGGCGATCCAGCACCTGAACAGCTACCCCGACATCCAGCAGTACTCGAACGCTCCCGACGACATCCATCGCGCCGAGCTCGCGGCCCTTCGCGACAAGCACAACGGCACCGGGAGCGGCGGGCAGAGCTCGACCCCGCCGTCGGGCGGCTCGTCGTCGGGCGGAGGATCGTCGTCCGGCGGGGGCTCGTCGAGCTCGTCGGGCGGCAAGAGCCCGAGCTCCGGTTCCACGACTCCCAGCGTCACGCCCGTGAGCAAGAGCTTCGTGACGAAGCTGTTCGACTCGGTCGGGCCCGGCAACGCGCAGTCGGTCCCGCTGCCGCTGCTCGTCCTCGCCGGTCTCGCGATACTGCTTCTGCTCGCCGCAGTGGGCACGTGGCTCGCGAAGCGGATCCAGGCCCGCAGGATGGCGCCCGCACCGGCTGCGGCCGAGCGTCGCTGGGACGGCTGATCCTCCCTCGAGCCGGCGCCCCGGCGCCTGCGAGCGTGTATGTCCGACGCGGGGTCTACCCTCCGGTCCCCCGTCTGGCGGGAGTCCGTCGGCGGTCAGTGTCCACAGGGCGACGAAGGCTACAGTTGGAGGGTCGGCATGGCGAGCGCGGAGCAGACGAAGATCACCGATCGGACGAGCGAAGAGGTCGCGAACACCGTCGTCGCAGAGGAGGCCAGGCTCGGCGTCCGCCGCTTCTTCACGATCCCGGGCCGCGACCCGTTCGACGAGATCGAGTGGGAGCAGCGCGACGCCGTCATCCCCGGCAGGAACGGTCCCGCGTTCGAGCAGCGCGGCGTCGAGTTCCCGAAGTTCTGGTCGCAGACCGCGACCAACATCGTCGCCCAGAAGTACTTCCGAGGGCGCCTCAGCTCGCCGGAGCGCGAGTCGAGCGTCAAGCAGATGATCGGCCGCGTCGTCGACACCGCCGTCGCCTGGGGCACCAAGGGCGGCTACTTCGCCGACACCGACGAGGCCGAGACGTTCGCGGCCGAACTGAAGGCGATCCTCGTCAACCAGTACGCCTCGTTCAACTCGCCCGTCTGGTTCAACGTCGGCTTCGAGGAGAAGCCACAGTGCTCTGCCTGCTTCATCCTCTCGATCGAGGACTCGATGGACGCGATCCTCGACTGGATCCGTCGCGAGGGCGTCATCTTCCGCGGCGGCTCGGGCTCCGGCGTCAACCTCTCGAAGCTCCGCTCCTCGAAGGAACAGCTCTCGAAGGGCGGTCACGCCTCGGGCCCCGTCTCCTTCATGCGCGGCGCCGACGCCTCTGCCGGCACGATCAAGTCGGGCGGCAAGACCCGCCGCGCCGCGAAGATGGTCGTCCTCGACGTCGACCACCCGGACATCGAGGAGTTCGTCTGGTGCAAGGCGAAGGAGGAGCGCAAGGCTCGCGTCCTCGAGCAGGCCGGCTACGACATGTCGCTCGACTCGCCGGACTGGGCCTCGATCCAGTACCAGAACGCGAACAACTCGGTACGGGTCAGCGACGGGTTCATGGAGGCGGCGGCCGAGGCCGGGGAGTGGAGCCTCACCGCCCGCACCGACGGCAGCGTGCTCGAGACCGTCGACGCGCGCGACCTGCTCCGTCAGATCGCGGCCGCAGCCTGGGAGTGCGCCGATCCCGGCGTCCAGTACGACACCACGATCAACGCGTGGCACACGCTCCCGAACACGAGCCGGATCAACGCGTCGAACCCGTGCTCGGAGTACATGTCGATCGACGACTCGGCGTGCAACCTCGCCTCGCTCAACCTGATGAAGTTCCGCCGCGAGGACGGCGAGCTCGACGTCGAGGCGTTCGAGCACGCGGTCGACGTCGTGTTCCTCGCACAGGAGATCCTCGTCGGCTACTCCTCCTATCCGACGCCCGAGATCGAGCGCAACGCGAAGCGGTTCCGCCAGCTCGGTCTCGGCTACGCGAACCTCGGCGCGCTGCTGATGGCGCGCGGCCTGCCCTACGACTCGGACGAGGGCCGGGCGTACGCGGCGGCGATCACCGCGCTGATGACCGGCCGCGCCTACCGCAAGTCGTCCGAGATCGCCTCCCGGATGGGGCCGTTCGACGGCTACCAGGTGAACCGCGCGCCGATGATCGGCGTGATCGCCAAGCACCGCGCCGCGGTCGGCAACATCGAGCACTCGGACTCCGTCCCCGCCGACCTGCTCGGCGCCTGCCGGCGCGCGTGGGACGAGGCGCTGAACCTCGGCGAGGTGCACGGCTTCCGGAACGCGCAGGCGACCGTGCTCGCGCCGACCGGGACGATCAGCTTCATGATGGACTGCGACACGACCGGCGTGGAGCCGGACTTCTCGCTCGTGAAGTCGAAGAAGCTCGTCGGCGGCGGCGAGATCACGATCGTGAACAAGACCGTCCCGATGGCGCTCGATCGGATGGGCTACGCACCGCGCGAGGTCGAGGAGGTCGTCGCCTTCGTCGACGAGCGGAACAGCGTCGTCGCTGCCCCCTACGTGAAGACCGAGCACTATCCCGTGTTCGACTGCGCGGTCGGAGACCGGGCGATCCACTATCTCGGGCATGTCCGGATGATGGGCGCCGTCCAGCCGTTCATCTCGGGCGCGATCTCGAAGACGGTGAACATGCCGGAGGAGGCCACGGTCGAGGACGTGATGAGCCTCTACGTCGACGCGTGGCGCCTCGGCGTCAAGGCGATCGCCATCTACCGCGACAACTGCAAGGTGGCGCAGCCGCTCTCGAGCTCGGGCGGCCAGCAGACGGTGGCGACACCGCCGGTGCACGTGCAGGAGCGGAAGCGACTGCCGCTCGACCGCACGGAGGTCGGGCGCAAGTTCCAGGTCGGCGACCACGAGGGCTACATCCACGTCGGCCTCTACGACGACGGCAGCCCGGGCGACATCTTCGTCGACATCGCGAAGGACGGCACGACGATGGCCGGCCTGATGAACTCGCTCTGCCTCGCCGTCTCCATGGGCCTCCAGTACGGCGTCCCGCCCGAGGTGTACGTCTCGAAGCTGTCGCACATGCGCTTCGAGCCGAGCGGTCTGACGAACGACCAGGACATCCGCGTCGCGAAGTCGATCGTCGACTACATCTTCCGCTGGTTCGGCAAGCGCTTCCTGACGCCCGACCAGCAGGAGGAGGCGGGGATCCTCTCGCCCGAGGTGAAGGCCAGGCTCGCGCAGCGCTACGAGCAGGCGGCCACCGAGGGCGCGACCGCCACGCCGGCAGAGACCCCGCCGCCCGGCCAGACGGCGCTCTTCAACAGCTGGGAGGACGCGGTCGAGTGCGCCCGCTGCGGCGGCCGGATGGTGCGGACAGGCTCGCTGCTACACGTGCCGGGACTGCGGCACGAACACCGGCTGCTCGTAGGTGGTAGGTGGGACATCGCACGGCAATGTCCGCTGCTATTCGCGGGTGATGTCCGCCAGGTTCGCGCAGCGATGCCCGAGAGGCCCCAACGTTCGGGGCCTCTCCTCGCGGAAGTAGGAGTGCCCACCCCGATGGCCGTGAAGAACCGCAACGAGAGGCAGTTCGACGAGTATCGGGACTGGCAGTGGATCAAGCACTTGATCCTGCGCGAGCGACAGTCACCAGCCGCATGTAGCGCCGCTTCGCACGAGGCCTTTCGACCCGACTCGGCTTGCATAGGAACGTCTGCTATGCAGCATCGCTGATTCGGCGATGCGGCGGCCTGTTCGCAAGCTGCTGGCGAACTGCCAGCAGTTGCAATCTCGTCGGCGTACCCTCGTCTCGCCGTCTGAGCCCTTCGGGGCACCTGACGGGCCTGGCGGTGGTCATTGGCCTCGACTCGCTTCACCATCGTTCGGTCCGTCGACGCCGAGGCTGAAGGTCGCGACGACGAGAGAAGGGAGATCAGCACCTTCAGGTTCAGCGTGGGCCGCTCCCGCCGCTGCTCGGGTGGAGGATCGCGCTCATGCCGCCCGCCCCTGTCGAGGCTCGGCTGCGATCGCTGCGGCCCAGTCGTCGACCGCGTCCCAGTCGCGCCAGTCGCCCTCACGCCCGCGCGCCATCCGCACCGGCAGCTTCTCGGCGAGTCCGACAGCCGGACATCGGCGATGTTGAGCCCGCCTCTGACGATCAGCCAGGAGACCAACGAGTTCGAGTTCCACAGCTCGCCGGTGCCGAGTTCGTCGCGCCCCCAGACCGGCGTGGGCACATACGGCACGAGATCGAGCATCCGTTGCGCGACCCACGGGTCATCCGTCAACCTCCGTGGGCTTTCCACCGCCTCGGCGACATCCGGGATCTCACCGTCGAGCCAGCGGCGCATTTCGTAGCGGAACAGCCTCGACGAGCCAAGCAGGCGACTTCCGACGGCTCCCTCGGCGACCGCGCCGTGGTTCACGCCACCGCCGCCCATCACCGGCGTCATCTCGATCACATACCGGGCCTTCCGGCCCCCGCACCTCGAGTACGGAGTGGTAGAGATCGCAGCGAATCCGTCGCTCGATCGCTGCAACCAACGCCTCGTAGACGCGACCCTTGCAGCGCACCGAATGGCCGCCCGCACCCAGCGGCAGCCAGTGCAGATCGACGCCGTAGCTCACGTGTTCAGGCACTAGCTGCACCGTCAGGTCCCCACGGTCGCTGGCGAGGGCCACCTCAGCCAGCCGAGCGCGAGGATCACGGCGGCGTCGAAGGCCACGCCAACGAGGATCACAGGCTGGAAGAAAACGACGAAGAAGCCAAGCGAGACGACGGCAGCCGAGAGCGCCAAGGGCCGCCAGCGCGCGGCATGCGCCCACAGTTCCGCAGCGGCCAGCAGGAAGAGGACGCCCGCCGCGCACGCGAGCACGACGCCGACAGCGTGGCTGTCGCCGACCAGCCACGAATGCGGCACACCGCCTGCCTGTGCGGCGACGATCCCGCCGTGGCCGAGCAGGAACAGGACGAGGAGGTAGCGGATCATCGCGCCTCCCTTGCGTAGCTCTGCGCATGCGCGGCGACGAAGTCGGCGATCGCCGTCCGGATCTCCTGCTCGTGGCCGAGCAGGAAGTGGCCGCCGCTGAAAGTGAGCAGACGGGCGTCAGGGATCCGGCGGGCCATCTCCTCTCCGCCCGCCAGCTCGCGCGGATCGTCATGCGACTGGACGATCAGGGTCGGCAACGTGATCTGCTCGAAGGGGATCGTGTTCATGCCGGGGATCGAGTCGGCGTAGTCGAGCGCGATCCCGGCGGACCGTTCGGAGATCGGCAGCGCAGCCAGGAAAGCATGCTCGATCGCGAACTTCCTCTGTACCTCGGTGAGGGATGCCCGTACGGCGTCCGGTAGCAACAGCCCGAGCAGCATGTCCGGGACGAGCTTGACCGCGGCCCAGTAGATGAAGTCGTGCTCGGCGACGAGCTTCGGGATCGGCTTCGGCATCGGGCCAGGAACCGCCGACGAGAGCAGGATCAAGCCATCGGTTCGCTCTGGATAGTCGATCGCGAACCAGATCGCCGAGGCGCCGCCCGCGGAGTTCCCGACCACGAACACGCGCTCGATCCCCAGGTGATCGAGCAGGCTGCGATAGGCGGCCGCTTGCATGCTGGCTGTCGCTCCCTCGGGCGCATCTGAGCGCAGATAGCCGAAGCGGGACACCTGGAGAAGGCGAGAGCCGTCCGGGAACTGATGCCAGTCGCTCGCGAGGCTTGCTGCCTGGTCGACGCCGCCCGTGATCCCGTGCGACACCAGCAGCGTCGACTCCTCGTCACCGACCAGCCGATACTCGATCTGACCGTGCTCTGACATGTACGCCTCGGTCGGCACGGTCGCCAGCCGCCCTCGTGCCGCTGCCAAGTCGCGCCGAAAAAGCACGAACGACGCTCCAAGACCTGTCAGCAGAAGAGCAGCGAGCCAGCCGCCGAGATCGCCGCGCTTGTCTGCCGCCGTGGACGGACGCGCGGACGCTGGCGTGCTCATCGTGGCTCTTTCGACTGCATCGCCTCGTCGCGTTCGCGGAAGACGCGCCATGCGGCGTTCGCTGTCGTGGACGAACACGGCACCCTCGGCGAGCAGATCGGCGGCGCGGTCAAGCAGGCGGCGGCGGCTGCGTGGTCGCTCCCCGCGCTCACGAGGGGCCGACGGCGACATGCGTCCTCCTTCCGCGTCGCGCGGCGGCCAGGCGACCTCCGCCGAGCGCGAGCGTAAACAGGAGGAGACTGGCTCCCAACAGCGTGAGGCCCATGCCAAGTAGGTGCGGAAACTCGGCCCCGGCCGCAGCATGCGCTGCGACGGAGACGCTGCCGTCACGGTTCATGAGCACGACGCGCCAGGAACCCGACTGCGGCGCCCAGTCCACCTCCTCGGTGCCGGTGCCCGACGCGGACGCGACCCAGAACTGCTGCGCGCCCGGCGGTGCGGCCGGCCTGCTGTCGCCCGCATGGCGGAACCCCGAGAGCACCATGCCGAGGTTGCCGCCCGCTTCGCGGCGCACCTCGCCGAGGTAGCTGTCGACCTCCGAAGCCGGGCCGATGCCGACGAACACAGGCTTCTGCGAGGAGACCTGTACGCGAACGGTACCCAAGACGTTGCGGACAGCCGCGTCGAAGCCCCCGCCGATCTGGTAGCGCTCGGAGACGAACGCGAACGAGTCGGTCGAGTAGGCACGGCTGTCGAAGCCGAGGTAGCCCGCCGAGTCACGGCTTGTCCCGTCGATAGCGACCATCGCCGCCCCGAGCGCAAGCAGGGGGAGTGCGACCACGGCGAGCGCGACCCGCCCCGGCGAGGAAACGGCTCGCGACTGCGCCCACCAGACAGTGAGGCCGGTGACGGCTCCCGCCACCGCGAACGCCGCCGCGCCTGCGATCGCACCATCCGCAACACCGCCCACCAGGGCAGCCAACGCGCCGACCACTGCACCGATCGCGAGTCCAACCAAGAGTCCGTAGCGCAACCACCGCATGGGCGGCCTCCTTTCGGGTCAAGGTCTACGAGTGCGGCCCGGCTCCTTCGCGACCTGCTCGTCCGGGGCGTCGAGGTCCTCGACCTAGCAGCCGCGCGAAGTTGATGTCCCAGCCTGCACCGAACGCCCGCGGCACGATCAGCCTCGGGTCATCCCGATTCCAGAGCCGCCGCCGCATCCGTCCCCAGAACGACCGGCGGAAGTCGTACGGGATGCCATGCCAGTAGCCCTGTGGGCCTGGGTCAGGCCGAGCGGCCATAGGACCGAACTAGCGAGGCCGCTCCTGCCGACCGTCGGCAATCCCGCGGATTTGGCGACCGTAGGAACCCACAATCCTCCTTCCTGTTCCGCAATGACCGTCAGCAGCAGCGCGCCGAGACCGCTCCCGATGTGGCAGGCGGGCGCGCTAGACGCGGCGGCCTCCTGCGGACACTCCTGGAGCAAGCCCAAACAACGGGCGACGTTCAGGTCGAAGTCCCATCGGCAGAAGCCCGACCTGCCGCCATCGAAGAAGAACCCGGCCAGCGACCCACGTCCTTGATCGTCCACGACGCGGAAACGGGCGCGACGCCGGGAGCTATTCCGACACGCGTGCACGCCGATGTCGACGCGGTGCTCCAAACCGGTCTTCCGCTGACCGGCGAGCTTCAGCCAGACCCGCACGGAACCGGACGTGCACCGTAGACGCGGCGGTCGTGGCGGCATCGGCGTCGACGCTGGACGCTGTCGTGGGTCGGTCTGGCGGAGCGGAAACCATGCGTCGTGAGCGTAAGCCTACGTCCTCTCAGCGCTCCGGCGTGACATTTGATGCGAACTTCTGTGACACCGCCTGCGTCGCGGCAGTGCCACCCTGATGCGACGACGGAGTAGGTGTTGTGTGTCATCGCCGCGTCACGGGGTTTGTCACCTCGTGACGCGGCGTTGTCATGGGATGACCTGAGGCCGACTCACGCAGGCCGGCGCGATCCACCGCCCCTACGGAGCGTTCGCTGCTGTCGCTTCCGGCTCGGCGGGTGACCAGCCGATCGCGGGCGCGACGTGGCGGGCGATCGTCTCGAGCAGCCGGGCGTTGTAGTCGACGCCGAGCTGGTTCGGGACCGTGAGCAGCAGCGTGTCCGCGGCGGCGACCGCGACGTCCTCGGCGAGCTCGGCGGCGATCACGTCCGGCTCGCCCGTGTAGGTGCGGCCGAAGCGGGCGATCCCGCCGTCGAGGTAGCCGACCTGGTCCTTGCCGGAGTCGCGTCCGAAGAGCTGCCGGTCGAGGTCGGAGGTGATCGGGATCACGCTGCGGCTGACGGATACGCGCGGCGTGCGAGGATGGCCTGCCTCGGCCCAGGCCTGGCGGAAGAGCGCGATCTGCTCCGCCTGCAACTCGTCGAAGGAGACCGAGGTGTCCTCGAGCAGCAGCGTCGAGCTCATCAGGTGCATCCCCTGCTGTCCCGCCCAGACGGCGGTCTCCCGCGTGCCCGAGCCCCACCAGATCCGCTCCGCCAGACCCGGCGACTGCGGCTCGATCGCCAGCGCCTGTGTGGACGGCCGCCCGCCCGCGTCCGCCGGAACGACGCCGGCTCCGGCGATCGCGGCGCGGAAGACCTCCGTCTTGGCGCGGGCGAGATCGGCGTCGCTCATCCCCTCCGGCGGCGCGTAGCCGAACGCGTCCGCGCCGCGATACGCGGGCTCCGGCGAGCCGCGGCTGACGCCGAGCTGCAGACGCCCGCCGGCCAGGAGATCGGCGGCGGCCGCATCCTCCGCCATGTAGAGCGGGTTCTCGTAGCGCATGTCGATCACCGCCGTGCCGATCTCGATCCGGCTCGTGCGCACACCGATCGCCGCCATTAGCGGAAACGGCGACGCCAGCTGAGGCGCGAAGTGGTGCACCCGCAGGAAGGCTCCGTCGACACCGAGCTCCTCGGCGGCCACCGCCAGCTCGAGCGTCTGGACGTGCGCGTCCCTCGCCGTCGGCGTCACGCCGCCTCTCGCTCCCCAGTGGCCGAAGGACAGAAAGCCGATGCGCTTCCTCGCCCGCG
Source organism: uncultured Thermoleophilia bacterium (assembly GCA_963762675.1). Taxonomy (GTDB): domain Bacteria; phylum Actinomycetota; class Thermoleophilia; order Gaiellales; family Gaiellaceae; genus Palsa-739. The sequence continues at coordinate 149,143 of CAVXLS010000010.1, forward strand.
GCGGTGTCGGCAGCTCGGCCACGAGCGCCACGCTACCGCTCCCGAGTCGACCGGCGAAGCACTTCGTATCCGCGGATCCCGACTGCTCACTCGTGCCGCGGGACCGCGACGGCGACCACGAGGAGCGCAATCGGCAGCACGAGGGCGACGACCACGAGCACGTGGTGATCGTGCGCCGTCGCCGCGAGGCCGTCGAGCTTCTCGCCCGCCGGCCGGAATGCCGCGGCTGACGCGACGAGCACTGCCACCGCGGTCAGCACCGCCACCGCCGCCAGGATCGGTCGAGCGAGCGCCCGGCGCGCTGCGAGCAGGCCGAGGAGCGTCACCGGGACAGCGCAGCCCAGTGAATAGGCCCAGAGTCCCGTGCGAGTCGGGCGTAGCGTCCCGAAGCCAGCGGCGGCGCCCGACGCGGTGCTGTTGCCGGCCGCGACGATCACGGCCGTCGCACCGAGCACCACGGCCACGCCGACCACCAGGGTGATACGGGCGATCGCGACCACCCGGGGCAGCTCCGACGGTGCGAGCGCGCTCAGCAACCCGATCCAGGCGAGCCCGAACATCCAGCAGCCGAGCACATAGAAGACCACGTACCGGCTTATCCCTCACCACCGCACGGGATGCAAGGCACGCGGGCCGGGAGCCGCGGCGAAGGATTCTCAGCCGCGGCTCCGAAGGCGGCCCGCGATGCGCAAACCGTTCCACGTCGCCGCCGGCATCGGGCTTGCAGCCGTCCTGGCGGTGTCCGCGAGCGCCGCCAAGGCGTCTCCCCCGCCGGCGATCGCGGCGAAACAGAAGCGGGCGCAGACGGTGCTCGCGCAGGTGAACGCGCTCGACATCCGCTTCGGCAAGGTCGTCGACTCCTGGAACGGCGCCCGCATCGATCTGGCCTCGAATCGGCGCGCGCTCGCCGCCAACCGGCTCGCGCTGCAGCGGGCGCAGCGGAGAGCCCGCGTCGTGAACGCCCGGCTCGCGCAGCGACTCGTCGCGATCTACGAGGACGGCGGAGCGCCGACCTTCCTCGAGGTGATCGCCGGCGCCTCCAGCATCGGCAATCTGATCGATCGGTTCCACGCCGCCGAGACGGTCGCCTCCTACGATCGGAATCTCGTCGATCAGGCGGCGCGCTCTGCGGCTCGGCTGACCGAGACCCGCGGGCGACTTCGGAAGGCGGAGCAGAAGCGGCGCGCCGTCCTGGCCACGCTCGACGGCGAGCGCCGGCAGATCGGAGCCATGCTCGAGCAGCGGCGGCGGCTCCTCTCGTCGATCCGCTCCGAGATCGCGGCGATGAAGAAGGAAGAAGCGTTGCGACAGAAGGCGCTCGCCGCGGCTGCCCGGGCCCGTCTCGCACGGGAGCAGGCCGAGGCGCGGGCCGCGGCCGCGCGCAGCTGCGGCGGCGAAGGCAGCCGCACGCAGCAGCAGCAGCGCGGACGACACGGCCGCACACGGCCTCCGCGCCGACCACGACCGCGGCAACGACGACTGCACCCGAGGCGGCGCCGACCGTGACCGCGGAGACGACCGCCTCGACCACCACGGCCACAGCCACGACCGTCGCAACCGCGACCGTCGCTCCAACGACCACGCTCTCGACGACGACCGCCCCGGCCGCCGTGCCGTCGACCCCGCTCGGCCCCGGCCACCCCGAAGCCGCCTCGATCGCACTCCGGTACCTCGGCGTCCCCTACCGCTGGGGCGGGGACTCACCCGCCACCGGCTTCGACTGCTCCGGCCTCGTCATGTACGTCTACGCCCAGCTCGGCATCCAGCTCCCCCACCAGGCCGCCGCCCAGTACGGCTACGGCGTCCCGGTACCGCGCGACCAGCTCGTGCCCGGCGACCTCGTCTTCTTCGACGACCTCAGCCACGTCGGCATCTACATCGGCAACGGCGAGATGGTGCACGCCCCGCAGACCGGAGACGTCGTCTCGATCACACCCCTCTCCCAGTACGGAGGCGCACGCTACGTCGGCGCCCGCCGGCTCCCATAGCCCCGGCCGTCGATCTCGATCGCGGAACGGAGCGGAAGACAAGTTTCGACCGCTCAGAAGCGTCTACTCCAGTGAGAACTCGCCCAGGAGGATGTCCATGAAACCCGTCACGAAGGTTGCGATCCTCACCGCAGCCGCCGCGCTGCTGGTCGCGCCCGCGGCGCTGGCCGGGAAGCCCGGCGATCCGGGCTCCCCCAACAATGCGAAGGGGAAGCAGAAGTCCGCCGCGGCGACCAGCAACTCGAGCCTGCCCGGCCCCGGCGCCGCTCTGCCCAAGGGGAAGGCGTACGGCGTTCACTGCAAGGGCCAGACCGGCACGGCGTTCAACCAGTGCGTGAACGCGATGGCGAAGGTCGCGACCGGCCAGGCGTCGTCCGCGAAGGCCGCGTGCGCCGGCGCCGGCAAGAAGCACGTCGCCGGCCAGAAGGGGACGCCCTACAGCCAGTGCGTGACCGCCGCCGCGAAGCTGCTCAAGAGCAAGCACGCGCACGGGATCACGCTCGACCGCAAGAGCATCCTCCCGAACGCCTGCAACGGGGCGGGCGCGAACCTGCTCGTCAACGTCCACTTCACGGTCACGAACGACGCAGACTCGGCTTCGCCGGCAACGAGTGGGCGAACGACACGCTCCACCGGACGCTGAAGATGTGGCAGGAGCGCGACGGGAGCTACTGCGCCGTCGTCGGCGACACCGGCTCGTTCGTCACCCTCGCGGGGACGAGCCCGAACAAGACCGGCACCGTCGAGGCGGGGATCACCGGCAGGATGCAGGGCGGCTACGTCGCCACCTTCACGGGAACGCCGGTCGCCTCGCCCGCATACGCGACGAGGGGGAACCTCGGCTCGTTCGACTACAAGTGCACCGGCGTCAACCAGTGCACCGGCACGCGGCCGAGCTTCCTCGACTACGTCACCCTCACGCCGCAGACGAGCTACGACCTCCCGGCCTGGGGCTGGATCTACCGCACCGCCAAGAACGGCACCTGGGTCAACCAGTCGTCGGGCTCCGCGGGCGACATCACGAGCTGATCACGGACGACCCTCGGCGGGCAGGCCCCTGACTGACACCTCGGGGGCCTGCCCGCTCCCCTCAGCAGCCGCCGGGGCGCGGCCTGAACGTCGGGCCGACGCGCAGGCCGTCCCGTCGCGCGAGCGCGGCGAGCCGGCTTCGGTAGACGACCATGTCGGCGTGCTGCCAGTCGCCGTGGGTCTGGCAACGCCACGGCCCGTAGAGCTCGTGGTGCAGCGGGCTCGTCAGGCTCTCGGCATGGCCGATCACGTTCGCGAGCGGAATCCGGTAGCGAGACATCAGCCACACGGTCAGGGCGAGCGAGGCACGCATCTGGGCCGGGTCGGCGAGCACCTGCGCATCCGAGAGCCCGACGTGCTCGATCCCGATCGCAGCCCAGTTGAGCCCGACCGTGTGCCGGCACATCACGTCGAGCGGCACGAGCTGGTAGATCGTCCCGTCCCGGTCGATCACGAAGTGCGCGCACGTGCCCGGAAGTTCGTGCAACTCGGCGTCCGGCACGTCCGCCGCGAACGTGTTCCAGACGGAGCCGAAGCTCGCGGAGGCCGTCACGTGCTCGACGATCGCGCGCGGCTTCAACCGCCAGGTGACGCGGCCGTAGTGGCGGAGCGAGTACTGCGCCGTCTCGGCCTTGCGCGCCGCACCGAACGGGATCGGCTTCCAGACGACGTGCGGCTTCGCCGGGGACGCCGCAGGCGTCCCGGTGTACCGGCCGGGCGTCGCCGGCTTCGCCGGCGCCGCTGCCAGCCGTGGAGCCGCGAGCGCGACGGCCGCGAGAGCGAGTGCGAGCACGGCGTCACGCTACCCGGATCCGGTAGATACGGTCGCCGGCCGGCTCGGCCGTGAATCGCTCGAGGAAGCCCCCTGCGTGGGGCCTCCCCGGCTCGGCAAGCAGCGCCTCCGGCCCGAGCCGGGGCAGCAGCTCGGCGAGCTGCTCGGCGTTGCGCGCCTCGTAGAGGAGGTCCGCCCCGAGGACGAGATCCCACGGCGCCTCGCGCAGAAGCGGCTCGGGCTCGTCCCAGCGAACCTGCTCCGCCCGCAGCGAGAGGCGGTTCCGCGCGGCGTTCCGGCGCAGCAGCTCGACCGCGTCGGCGGCCCAGTCGGTCGCGAGCACGTGCGCGCCGCCCGCCGCCGCCGCGAGCGACGGCAGCCCGAGCCCGCAGCCGAGCTCGAGCACGCGCAGGCCGCGCACGTCGAGCGCGTCGACCGCCCGCGCGAGCGCGATCCCGCTCGGCCACAGCTCTGCCCAGTACGGCAGGAACTCGTCCTCGTCGAAGGCGTCCTCGTCGATCAGCTCGTCGGCGCTCGGCGGCCGCAGGATCGACAGCCGCCTGCCGGCGAGCTCGACGACCTCCTCGACGAGGCTCACTCAGGACGACGACGCGTACAGGTCGACCGGGACACCGTCCGGGTCGCGAAGTTGTGCATAGCGTTGTCCCCAGAACGCGTCCCACGGCTCGGTCTCTCCCGCGAAGCCGGCTGCGACGACGCGGGCGTAGACCTCATCCAACTCGGCCGGGCTCGCGCACTCGAGCGCGAGCGCGATCTGGTTGCCGGTCTCGCGCGTCCAGCTGGGACGGAAGCTCCGCATGACGTCCTCGGTGTCGAACATCAACCGCAGGCCGTTCGGCATCGTCGCCTCGACGTGCCCGTCGCCCTCTGCGATCTCGATCCCGAGCAGCCCGTAGAACGCCCGCGAGCGGGCGAGATCCGAGGTGACGATCCCGATCGCGTTCAGCTGCGGCACGGCGACGACGGTACCGGATAGCGTGGGAGCCATGCGATACAGGCGGCTCGGGTCGAGCGACCTTCAGGTCTCGGAGATCAGCCTCGGCTCGTGGCTCACCTACGGCGGCGGCATCGCCCGCGAGCAGGCCGAGGCGTGCGTCGCGAAGGCGTTCGAGGTCGGCATCAACCTCCTCGACACCGCCAACGTCTACTCGGGCGGCCGCGCGGAGGAGTTCCTCGGCGAGGTGCTCGCCGGCCGGCCCCGCGACTCGTACGTGCTCGCGACGAAGCTCTTCTGGCCGATGCCGGACGGCGGCCGCGGGCTCTCGCGCGAGCAGGTGCACACCCAGCTCGATGCGTCGCTGCGACGCCTGCGCACCGACCACGTCGACCTCTACCAGTGCCACCGCTACGACCGGGACACACCGCTCGAGGAGACGCTGGAGGCCCTGACCGAGGTCGTGCGGCAGGGCAAGGTGCGCTATCTCGGCTTCAGCGAGTGGCCGGCGGAGAAGATCCGCGAGGCGCAGGCGCTGCCGGGCGTCGAGCGGTTCGTCTCCAGCCAGCCGCAGTACTCGCTCGTCTGGCGAGGCCCGGAACGCGACGTGATCCCCGCCTCCCGCGAGCTCGGGATCTCCCAGATCGTCTGGTCGCCGCTCGCGCAGGGCGTCCTCACCGGCAAGTACAAGCCGGGCGAGCCGCCGCCGGAGGGGACGCGGGCGACCTCCGAGTCGATGGGCCGCTTCATGGACGAGGCTCGCGACACCCGGCTGCTCGAACGCGTCGGGCGGCTCGCCGAGCTGGCAGCGGGCCTCGGGATCACGCCGGCGCAGCTCGCGCTCGCCTGGGTGCTGCGCGAGCCGAACGTCGCCTCGGCGATCGTCGGCGCGTCGCGGCCGGAGCAGGTGACGGACAATGCCGCGGCCTCCGGCATCGCGCTCGACGACGAGACGCTGGCGCGGATCGACGAGATCCTCGGCGACAGCGTGGCCTGGGAAGGGCCGGACTCCTAGCCGGAGTAAGCTGATCGTGCCTATGGAACGCGACGTCGCGGTCGTCCTCTCGGGCGGCGCCGTCAACGGCGTCCTGATGGAGCTCGGCTTCCTGAAGCGGTTGCGCGAGAGCGACCTGTGGCCGCGGATCGGCTGGATCTACGGCACCTCCGCAGGGGCGCTCACCGGCACGATGGGAGCGCTCGACCGGCTCGACGAGCTGGAGGAGTTCATGCTCGACCTGCAGCCGGACGAGACGTTCCGGCCGCACTCGCTCTGGCGGCTCCCGCTGCTCGGCTCGCACGACTACACGCTGCCGGAGACCGTCGCGGAGCGCCTCGGCGACGTCGTCGACCTCTCGCGGCAGCTCGCGACCGCGCCGGTCGAGGTCGTCGTGAGCGCGACCGACGTCACCGAGTCGGCACACGGGTCGGGCGCACGCGCGTACGAGCTCGTCTACTCGTCGCGGACGACACCGCCGGAGACGTTCGCGCAGGCCGTCCTCGCCTCGGCAGCGGTGAGCGCGCTCGTCCTGCCGCGCATGGTCGAGGACCGCGTGGTCACCGACGGCGCGTGGGTGCGCAACTTCCCGCTCGGCCACGCATACCACCAGCAGGGTGTCGAGCTGATCGTGAGCTTCCGCTACGAGCCCACCTATCCGCACGTCGGCGCCGGCTGGCTCGCGACGCTTCGGCGCCGCCTCGAGCGTTTCCCGAAGATCCCGCCGCTGCGGGCGCTGAGCCTCGAGCTGACCGCGGCCGAGGAACGCGAGGCGCGCGGCGAGCCCGCGCACTGGGGCGACATGATCGTCCGCCTCATGCGGGTGGCCGTCCAGCAGAACACCGTGCTCGAGGAGCGGATCGCCCGCGAGAAGGATGCCTCGCTCGCCGCACTCGAGGCGCTGCGCGAGGACGTCGAGCGGATCGTCCGAACCGAGGGCGGCCGCCGCGGCTCCCGCATCTCGCGCGCGGTGTCGGCGCGCTTCGACGCGGCCGCATTCCCGTTCCTCGGCGACCGGCTCGTGCCGCGGATCGCAGTCAGCGGCGGGGCGGGCGAGCTCAATCTCGAGACGGGCCTGCGCAACCCGAGGCCGTGGGACGAGTCCGCCAAGCGGGAGCTGATCGCGCGCGGCTACGCGCTCCTCGACGAGCAGCTCGCCGAGCGCGCAGTGGCCTGACGGCGACCGCCGAGTTCCGCTTCCTCGCCTACCGCTCCGGTGGAACGACCTTCCCCGGGTTGAGGATCCCGTTCGGGTCGAGCAGCTGCTTGATCCCGCGCATCAGCGGCAGCAGGTCGCCGTGCTCGCGCTCGAGGTAGCCGAGCTTGCCGAGGCCGATCCCGTGCTCGCCGGTGCACGTGCCGCCGCGGGCCAGCGCGTCCTGGACGAGCAGGCTGTTGAGCCGGGCGGCCCGCTCGATCGAGTCCGCGTCGTCGGGATCGAGGAGGAACGCGACGTGGAAGTTGCCGTCTCCCGCGTGCGCGACGATGCCCCCGCGCAGCCCGGAGGCGTCGAGCGCCGTGCGCCCGTGCTCGAGCGCCGCGGCGAGCTCGGAGACCGGCACGGCCACGTCCGCCGTCATCGCCCTCGATCCGGGCTCGAGCGCAAGCGCAGCATGGAGTGCGTTGTGGCGGGCGTCCCAGAGGCGAGCGCGGGCCGTCGGATCGGTCTCCGACTCGAACGCCGTCGCGCCCTCCTCGGCAAGGAGCTGGCGCGCCGCCTCCAGGTCGTCGGCGACTCCCGCGCCGCCGGTGCCGAGCTCGACGAAGAGGTACGGAGAGACGGGGAAGTCCGTGCCCTTGTACGCATTGAGGGCGCCGATCGTCAGCGCGTCGAGGAGCTCGCAACGGGTCACCGGCACGCCGGCCGCGACGAGTGCGGCCGCCGCGCGGCACGCAGCCTCGACCGACGGAAACGCCGCGCGTGCGACGACGACGTGCTCCGGAATCGGCTGCAGCCGGAGCGTCAGCTCGGTGATCACGCCGAGCGTTCCCTCCGAGCCGACGAAGAGGTGCATCAGGTTGTAGCCGGCCGACGTCTTGACCGCGCGACTGCCGGTACGCACGACGCGGCCGTCCGCGAGCACGACCTCGAGCGCGAGCAGGTTGACGCGCATGCCGCCGTAGCGGACGGTGGTCGTGCCGCTCGCGTTCGTCGCGGCCATGCCGCCGAGCGTCGCGTCCGCTCCGGGGTCGACCGGGAAGAAGAGCCCGTGCGGGCCGGCGGCCGCCTCCAGCTGGGAGCGAGTGACCCCGGGTTGCACGTCGGCGGCGAGGTCGGCGGGCCGCAGCTCGAGGATCCGGTTCATGCGGGTCAGGTCGAGGCTGATTCCGCCTTCCAGCGGGATCACGTGCCCCTCGAGGCTCGTACCCGCCCCGAAGGGGACGACCGGCACGCCTGCACCGTTCGCGAAGGCGAGGACGGCGGCGACCTCGTCCGTCGACTCGGGGAAGACGACGGCGTCGGGACGGTGCGGCGGGTGGTAGCTGAGGTCGGCGGCGTGCTGGTCGAGCACGGAGTCGCCGTCGCTCACGCGGCTCTCGTCCGGCACGAGCCGCAGGAGCTCCTCGCGCAGGTTGACGACCGTGCTGCTCATCGGTCGGAACGCCACCGCCGGCGGTGCGTGCCGAAGGGCCCGTGCGCGCGGAAGCCGGCCCAGAACCACGACGGCGCGCGCGAGCGGGCGCGCGTCACGGCCTCCCGCAACGCGCCGGGCGCGTCGTCGTGAACGCCCTCGCCGTGACCCACGAGCACGTGCTCCGGCTCGAACCGGAGCAGTCGGCGCGGCGGCGTCAGCCGCAGCAGCGGGGACACGGCCAACCGCTCCCGCGGCCCGCGGTAGAACTGCGCCGTGCCGACGGCCTCGGCCACGACGAGCATCCGGGGCCCCGGGAACCAGAGCGCGACCTCACGCCAGAAGCGGTTGCGGAGGAGCGGCAGCACCTCGAAGGGGGCATCGGCGGGCGAACGCTCGGGAACCACGTGAAGCGGCACGCCGAGGCGCTCGGCGACGCGGGCACAGTCGCGGCCGTGGCGATCGAGCTGCTGCACGACGCCCGCCGGCGTCCCCAGCCCTTCGATCCGTTCGAGCGCCGCCTCGTCCCAGACCGGGTCGAGCACCCACGCCTTCCCGTCGACGGCGACGGCGTGCGAGCACCGTCGCAGGAAGGCAGGCTCCGGCGAGATCCAGCCGAACCCGCCGTCGAGCTCGTCCACGAACGTCGAGGCCATGCCCCGACGTTACCCGGCGGGGGCCTCCCCGCGTCCGTCGAGGACGCTGTCCGCGAGCCCGTACTCGACCGCCTCCGCCGGAGAGAGAAAGCGGTCGCGGTCGATGTCCCGCACGACCTGCTCGACGTCGCGACCGGAGTGCTCGGCGATCACCTCCGCGTACCGGCGGGTGAGCGAGAGGATCTCGCGGGCGGCGATCTGGACGTCGACGGGGGGACGCGGAAGCCGCCCGACCCCTGGTGGATCATCACCTTGGCGTTCGGCAGCACGTGGCGCTTGCCGGGCGCGCCGCCGGCGAGGAGCACCGCAGCAGCCGACATCGCCATCCCGATGCAGTAGGTCGCGACGGCCGGCCTCAACTACTGCATCGCGTCGTAGATCGCCATCCCCGGGTAGGCGTCACCGCCGGGCGAGTTGAGGTAGAGGCGGATGTCGGCGTCCGGGTCTCGGCCTCGAGGAAGAGAAGCTGCGCGACGACGAGACTTGCCGACGAGCTCTCGACCTCCGCACCCAGGAAGACGATCCGTTCGCGCAGGAGACGAGAGAAGATGTCGAACGAGCGCTCGAAGCACCCGTCGGACTCCAACGACCATCGGGACGAGGTGCTGCACGGCGACTCCCTTCCACGCTAGGCGATCCCGGGCGCCGCTCGCTCGTCGAGGCGGTCGCGGCGCGGGGCAGCGCCATGGCCACCGAGCTCGCAGCCGAGCTTCCGGTGACGCGCCAGGCGGTCGCGAAGCAGCTCGGCGCTCTGACGGACGCGGGCCTCCTGCGTGCGACGCGACGCGGTCGCGAGATGCGCTACGAGGTGACACCGGAGCCGCTCGGCGACGCCGTCGACTGGATGGTGTCCGTGGGGGCGTTTTGGGGAGGAGCGTCTCGTCGCGCTGCGGCGTAGTCTCGCCCGCCGCGACACTCCCGCCCGGGAGTCGTGACACCTCGCTGAAAGGTGTCAGAGACCGGGGCGTGTCCTGGCGAGACGCCATTCGAACGCGAAGTGGCTCTGCAACTGGCTCGCCGCCGTGACGCTTTCGTGACCGGTGTCAGAGAGCAGGGCATGGCCCCTGAAGCCACGCGGCTCACGGAGCGAGGCGCTCGACCGCCCATCCGTCGCCCTCGCGGCGGTAGCGGAACCGGTCGTGCAGCCGGCTGTCCCGGTGCTGCCAGAACTCCCACACGGCCGGGAGGACGCGGTAGCCGCCCCAGGTCTCGGGCCGCGCCACCTCGCCGCCGTCCAGCTCCCGCTCCAGCTCCTCCACCCTGCGCTCCAGCTCGCCCCGCCCGGTGAGCGGCTCGCTCTGCCGCGACGCACGCGCACCGATCTGCGCCCCACGGGGTCGCGTGGCGAAGTACGCGTCCGACTCTGCCGGAGGCAGTCGCCCGACCGCGCCGTCGACCCGCACCTGCCGTCCGAGGGGCGCCCAGTGGAAGAGAAGCGCCGCCTGCGGATTCGCCTCCAGCTCCCGCCCCTTCCGCGAGTCGTAGTGCGTGAAGACGACGAGCCCGTCCGCGCCGAACTGCTTCAGGAGGACCATTCGCACGGACGGCACCCCGGCCGGGCTCGCCGTTGCGAGGGCGACCGCCTCGGGCACGGCCACGACGCGGCCCGCCTCCGCGAACCAGCGCGCGAACTGCCTCACCGGATCCGTGTCGAGATCGACCCTCCGTAGCTCCCGCTCCATCTCGACGGATGATGGACCCCCTCGCGCCGTGCCGTGCGGAAAAGCCGCGCCCGGCTTGCGAGCCCGCCACGATGGCGCTCGCGCCGGGGACGGCGACCATGCGTGCTAGCGAGGCGCTCCGCGTCTCCTCCGGGGGCGGGCCTCGAGGCCGGCCCCCCGGGCTTCGATCACGGGTATTACTTGCAGGAGACACGATGAGCACGATCGCCCACGAACCGACCGACGTGATCCTCCGCGACGGATCGACGCTGCGGCTGCGGGCGCCGCTCGCTGCCGACGCGGAAGGCCTGCTCGACTTCTTCGGGCGGCTCTCCGAACGGAGCCTCTACCTCCGCTTCCACGGCTTCCCGGCGCTCGGCGAGAAGCTCGTCGCGCCGTTCCTCGACCCGGACTGGGACGAGCGGGGCGCACTGATCGGCTGCCTGGAGGACCGGGTCGTCGCATTCGCGAACTGGGCGCGGCTCCGCGACCGCCGGGCGGCGGAGGTCGCGTTCACCGTCGACGACGGATTCCAGCGGCGTGGTATCGGCACACGGCTGCTCGAGCGCCTTGCCGCGCTGGCAGCCGAAGCCGGCATCGAGCAGTTCGTCGCCGAGGTGCTGCCGGAGAACCGCAACATGCTTGACGTCTTCCGCGACGTCGGCTTCAACGCGGTGCGCGAGCTCGAGGGCGGCGAGGTCGAGGTGCGCTTCCCGATCGCACCGACGAACCACTACCGCGACCTCGTCGCGGCCCGTGACCACGTTGCCGTGCGCGCCTCGCTCCAGCCGTTCTTCGAGCCCTCCTCCGTCGCCGTGATCGGTGCCTCGGCGCGCCGCGGCTCGATCGGCGGCGAGCTCTTCCGGAACATCCTCGCCGCCGACTTCGCTGGCTCCACCTACCCCGTGAACCGCGGCGGCGACGCGGTCGCCGGCGTGCACGGATACTCGAGCGTCGACGCGATCCCGGACGACGTCGAGCTCGCGGTGATCTGCCTGCCGGGCGGGCACGTGCTCGCCGCCGCGCAGGAGGCGCTCGAGGCCGGTGTGCGCGCGCTCGTCGTGATCTCGGCCGGCTTCGCCGAGACAGGCGGCGAGGGCGCCGAGCGGCAGGAGCGGCTGCTCGCTCTCGTTCGTGCCCACGGCGCGAGGCTCGTCGGCCCGAACTGCCTCGGTATCGCGTCCTCGTCTGTCCGGCTGAACGCGACGTTCGCGCCGCGGGCCTTCCCGCGCGGCAAGATCGGCTTCTCGTCGCAGAGCGGCGCGCTCGGCCTGGCCCTGCTCGAGCGCGCGGAGGCGAGCGGGCTCGGCCTCACCTCCTTCGTCTCGATCGGCAACAAGGCGGACGTGTCGTCGAACGACCTGCTCGAATGGTGGGAGGACGACGAGGCGACCGAGATCGTGATGCTCTACCTCGAGTCGTTCGGCAACCCGCGCGGGTTCGCCCGGATCGCCAGGCGGCTCGCGCGCGTGAAGCCCATCCTGGCGATGAAGGGGGGCACGACCCGGGCCGGGATCAAGGCGGCCAGCTCGCACACGGCCGCTCTCGCGGGGTCGGAGGCCGCCGTCGACGCGCTCTTCCGCCAGGCCGGAGTGATCCGCACGCGGACGCTCGAAGAGCTGGTCGACGTGGCGACGCTCCTCTCCGCACAGCCGGTGCCGCACGGACGGCGGGTCGCTCTGCTCACGAACGCCGGGGGTCTCGGGATCCTCGCCGCCGACGCCTGCGAGGCGGTGGGCCTGGAGCTGCCGACCCCGAGCGAGGAGACACGCGCCGCGCTCGCGAAGGTGATGCCGGCCGAGGGCAGCACGGCGAACCCGATCGACATGCTCGGCTCGGCGAACGCCAAGAGCTTCGCCGAAGTGCTGCCGCTCGTCCTCGCGGACCCCGGGATCGACGCCGTGATCACGCTGTTCGTCCCGACGGTCGGGGTGAACGAGGACGAGGTCGGTACCGCGATCAGCCGGGCCGCAGCCGGCGCCGGCGAGAAACCGGTCCTCTGTGCGTTCCTCAGCGCGCGAGGCGCACCGGCCGGCCTGCGCAGCGTCGCGCCGGTGCCGTCGTTCGCATATCCCGAGGCCGCGGCGCGCGCGCTCGGACGCGCCGCCGACCGCGGTGACTGGCTCCGCCGCCCGGCCGGCACCCTGCCGGCCCTCGAAGTGGACCGCGAGGCGGCGGAGGCGGTGGTCGCCGAGGCGCTCGCCGACGACGGCGACGACGAAGGTTGGCTCGAGTCGCAGCAGGCCCGCCGGCTACTCGAGGCGTACGGTCTGCCGATCGTCCCGGAACGTACGGTCGACTCGGTCGACGAAGCGGTCGCGGCAGCGCGTGACCTCGGCTTCCCCGTCGTCGTGAAGAGCGCCACCGCCGGAGCGCACAAGACGGAGTCCGGCGGCGTCGCGTTGAACCTCGGCGACGAGGAGGACGTCCGCGCGGCGGCCGCAAGGATCGGTGCTCCGCTGCTCGTGCAGCCCATGGTGCAGGGTGGCGCAGAGCTGCTCGCGGGCGCGATACAGGATCCCGTCTTCGGGCCCCTCGTCGCATTCGGGCCGGGAGGCGTGCTGGCCGAGCTGATCGGGCAGGCGCAGTTCCGACTCGCGCCGCTCACGGATCTCGACGCCGAGGAGCTCGTCCACGCGGGCAAGGCGGGCCGGCTCGTCACAGGCTTCCGCGGCGCGCCGCCGGCAGACGACGGGGCGCTCATCGACCTCATGCTCCGGCTCTCCCGGCTCGCGGAGGAGCTCCCGGAGGTCGCCGAGCTCGATCTCAACCCGGTGCTCGCCCTCCACGACCGTTGCGTCGCAGTCGACGCACGCGTCCGGGTAGCCCGCCAAACCCCGACCCGCCGCGCCAAGAGCTGGTAATAGCACGGGGAAACCCATGGTTCCCCCGTGGACCCCCTCCTTTCGCATGGGGGAAACCATGTTTCCCCCACGGGCCCCCTTCTTCCTCCGCCCGCCGAGTGAGCCGCAGTGAGCGCTGCGGGGAGAGCGCGGTCTCCCCTCCGCTAACACGGGGAAACCCATGGTTCCCCCGTGGACCCCCTCCTTCTCCGCCCGCCGAGTCGAGCCACAGTGAACGCTGCGGGGAGAGCGCGGTCTCCCCTCCGCGCGGCGGAAGGCTGCGGATACCGAGAGGGGTAAACCTTCGCCCGTCACCAGCCTGGAAAGCCGGAGGCCAACCAGATGCGTCAGCGACGTTGGCCGCAGGCGAACCCACGTCGGCGGGGACGCCCGCAGGGCGCCACCGCCGACGCAGCGCCCCCTCCGCCCCGCGTCCATCTGGGAGACACACACGGTCGCGCGCGCAGGGGAGACCGCGCTCTCCCCGGAGCGCCCACCAACGATCAACCTCACCACCCACGCAGAGGAGGGGGGCCCGTGGGGGGAACCAGGGGTTCCCCCCACGCATACCAGCGGCGCCCGCGAGAACGCGGGCGCCGTGTGGTGGTGGATGCGCCGGAGCTTGAGAAAGCCCGGATATGTGAGTGAGCCGCCGAAGCCGTGACAGCCACGACCCCGCGTTCACCCTGCCAGCAGCCTGCCCACCGGGGAGCCTCGGTTCATCGGCACCCTCCCGCAACCGGGTTGCGGGTTTCCCGCGCGTCGCGCAGCGGCCGCACCGATGCACCTCCTGGCCTCGAGGCGGAGCATGCGCTTGTCCCGACCAGGAGAAGAGATCATGCGAGTCGCGAACGTCATGACAACGCAAGTCCTGACCGTCAAGCCCGAGACGACGCTCAAGGAGGTCGCCGAGCTCCTCGGCTCGCGCGGCATCTCGGGCGCGCCTGTCGTGGACGACGCCGGACTCGTGCTCGGCGTCGTGAGCGAGGCCGACATCCTCGCGAAGGAGCGGAGGCCGCGTCGCCAGACCCGTGTCGACCGCCTGCTGGGCCGCACGCACGTCGACCAGAAGGCCGCCGCGCGCACCGCCGGCGAGGCGATGACCGCCCCGGCCGTCACGATCGGCGCAGATCGTCGCGTCGACGCCGCCGCCGCGCTGATGCTCGACCGGAGCGTCAACCGGCTGCCGGTGATCGACCGGGAGGGCCTGCTCGTGGGCATCGTCACCCGAGCCGACCTCGTGCGCGCCTTCGTCCACTCCGACGAGCAGGTCGAGCGCGAGATCCGCGACGAGGTGCTGCTCCACGAGCTCTGGCTCGACCCGGAGGACTTCGAGCTGTCGGTGCAGAACGGCGAGGTGACGATCACCGGCCATGCGGGAACCGAGGGGGAGCGCGAGCTCCTCGTGCGGCGGATCTCGCTCGTGCCGGGCGTCGTGTCGGTCACGGTGAACGAGGTCGCACAGCGGTAGCGCGCTCGGCTACGGTCCAGGCGTGCACTCATTCGGCGTCAAGTCGGTCGTCGAGCAGCTCCGTGCCGCCGGCGGCGGCTACGAGATCGTCCACCAGTCCCCCGGGACCGAGATCGGCGTCTACGTGCTCGTCGCGCCCGAGGCGGACGAGCAGCAGCCGCACGCCGACGACGAGGTCTACGTCGTGCTCGAGGGCCAGGGCATCCTGGAGGTTGAGGGCGAGAGCGTCCCGGTCAAGGAGGGCGACGCCGTCTTCGTCGAGGCGGGAGCCGACCACCGCTTCACGGCATACGAGCAGCTCGCCGTGCTCGTGATCTTCGAGCGCGCCCGGTAGCTCGCGACGTAGGCGGCCCTACGGAGACGCGGCCGCCTCCGGCCGCCACGTCCAGTCCGAGACCTCGGGCGCGTCCTCGCCGTGCTCCCGCGCGTAGGCTCGTGCGCGGAGCCTCGCGTCGACCATGTCCTGCCGCAGGTGTGCGGCACGCTCGGCGACCTCCGGCAGCCGGTCGATCACGTCGAGGACGAGGTGGTACCGGTCGAGGTCGTTGAGCATGACCATGTCGAACGGCGTCGTGGTCGTCCCCTCTTCCTTGTAGCCGCGCACATGGATGTTGTCGTGGTTCGAGCGCCGGTAGGTGAGCCGGTGGATCATCCACGGATAGCCGTGGTAGGCGAAGACGACCGGCCGGTCGGTCGTGAAGAGCGAGTCGAACTCGCGGTCGGAGAGGCCGTGCGGATGCTCGCTCTCCGGCTGCAGCCGCATCAGGTCGACGACGTTGACGACCCGCACCTTCAGCTCGGGGAGCCGGTCGCGCAGGATCGACGCGGCCGCGAGCGTCTCGAGCGTCGGCACGTCGCCGCAGCAGGCGAGCACGACGTCCGGCTCGGTGCCCCCGTCAGAGGACGCCCATTCCCAGATCCCGATCCCGCGCGCGCAATGGAAGATCGCCTCGTCCATCGGCAGATACTGGAGCGCAGGCTGCTTGCCGGCGACGATCACGTTCACGTAGTGCCGGCTGCGCAGGCAGTGGTCGGCGACCGAGAGCAGGCAGTTCGCGTCCGGGGGCAGATAGACCCGGATGATCTCCGCCTTCTTGTTGACGACGTGGTCGATGAACCCGGGATCCTGGTGGGAGAAGCCGTTGTGGTCCTGGCGCCAGACGTGCGAGCTCAGCAGGTAGTTGAGCGACGCGAGCGGCCGCCGCCACGGAATCCCACGCGTGACCTTCAGCCACTTCGCGTGCTGGTTGAACATCGAGTCGACGATGTGGATAAAGGCCTCGTAGCAGTTGAAGAGGCCGTGCCTCCCGGTGAGGAGGTAGCCCTCCAGCCACCCCTGGCACTGGTGCTCCGAGAGCACCTCCATCACGCGTCCGTCCGGGGCGAGGTGCTCGTCGACCGGAAGCGTGGCAGCGTCCCAGGCGCGGTCGGTCGCCTCGAACACCTCCGTGAGTCGGTTCGACGCGGTCTCGTCCGGGCCGAAGAGGCGGAAGCGGTCGGGATTCAAGCGGATGACGTCGCGCAGGAAGCCGCCGAGCACGCGCGTCGCCTCGGCGAACGTCGTGCCCTGCGACGCCACCTCGACCGCGTACTCGCGGAAGTCCGGCAGGGCGAGGCTCTGGAGCAGCAGGCCGCCGTTCGCGTGGGGGTTGGCGCTCATGCGGCGGTAGCTCTTCGGCGGCAGCGCCGCGAGCTCGTCCACGAGCGCGCCCCGCTCGTCGAACAGCTCCTCGGGTCGGTAGCTCTTCAGCCACCACTCGAGCTGCGCGAGATGCTCCGGGTTCGTGCGCACCTCTGCGAGCGGCACCTGGTGCGAGCGCCAGGTGCCCTCGGTCGGCAGGCCGTCCACCGTCTTCGGGCCCGTCCAGCCCTTTGGCGTCCGGAGCACGATCAGCGGCCAGCGCGGCCGCTCGCTCACGCCCTCCCCACGCGCCCGCCGCTGGATCGCGGCGATCTCCTCGACCGCCCGGTCGAGCACCTCGGCCATTCGTCGGTGCATCGCAGGCGGCTCGTCGCCGTCGACCCAGTGCACGGTGTGGCCGTATCCCTCCAGCAGCGCGGTCAGCTCCTCGTCTCCGATGCGGGCGAGCACGGTCGGGTTGGCGATCTTCCACCCGTTCAGGTGCAGGATCGGCAGCACCGCGCCGTCGGTAACCGGGTTCAGGAACTTGTTCGAGTGCCAGCCGGTCGCAAGCGGTCCGGTCTCCGCCTCGCCGTCGCCGACGATGCAGCAGACGAGCAGGTCGGGGTTGTCGAAGACCGCCCCGTAGGCGTGCGAGAGCGAATAGCCGAGCTCGCCGCCCTCGTGAATCGAGCCGGGCGTCTCGGGCGCGACGTGAGACGGGATCCCGCCCGGGAACGAGAACTGGCGGAACAGCCGGCGCATGCCCTCCTCGTCGCGGGTCACCTCGGGGTAGAGCTCCGTGTAGGTGCCCTCCAGGTAGGCGTTCGCGACCGCGGCGGGGCCGCCGTGCCCCGGCCCCATCACGTAGATCGCGTCGAGGTCCCAGTTCCGGATCACGCGGTTCATGTGCACGTAGACGAAGTTGAGTCCCGGCGTCGTTCCCCAGTGCCCGAGGAGCCGGGGCTTGACGTGCGCCGGCTCGAGCGGCTCCCGCAGCAGCGGGTTCGCGAGCAAGTAGATCTGTCCCACCGCGAGATAGTTCGCCGCCCGCCAGTACGCGTCCAGGAGACGCAGCTCGTCCTCGCCCAGCGGTCCGTTCGTCGTCACCGTTCACCTCCCAGGTCGTCCGATCCTCCGACTCTTTCATCCAGCAGGCGACTGACGTCGCGGGCTATCTGCAGATCCTCGCGCGCCTCGACGACGAACGAGCGGACCGCTGCGCCGACGCGTCCGATCTCGCCGTCCGAGCCGGCGGCCGCGTTCACGGCGCGGTCGACCTCGACGCCGAGAAAGGAGAGCCCCGCGGCGGCCCGCTGGCGGATCGCAGCCGAACGCTCACCGATCCCGCCGGTGAAGGCGAGGACGTCCAGGCCGTCCATCGCCGAGGCCATCGCGGCGATCCCGCCGCGCAGCCGGTGCAGGTACACCTCGACCGCGAGCCCTGCCTCGGCGTCCCCCGCCTGCTCGGCCTCGAGCACGGCCTTCATGTCGGCGACACCGGTCAGGCCGAGGAGGCCCGAGCGGTGCTCGAGCGTGGCGGCGAGCTCCGAGGGCGGCATGCCGACGTGCTCCTCCAGCCAGAGCAGCAGACCGGGGTCGACCGAGCCGGAGCGGGTGGCCATCACGAGGCCCTCGAGCGGCGTGAAGCCCATCGTCGTGTCGACGGACACGCCGTGGCGCACGGCGGCGAGCGAGGCGCCGGCGCCCAGGTGGCAGGAGACGATACGCAACTCCTCGGCCGGGCTGCCGACGAGCTCGCCGACTCGCCGGCAGACATAGGCGTGCGAGAGCCCGTGGAAACCGAAGCGGCGCAGGTCCCAGCGCTTTCGCCATTCGGGCGGGAGCGCGTACGTCGATGCGGCGGCCGGCAGCCGCGCGTGGAACGCCGTGTCGAAGCATGCGACGGCCGGAACGCCGGGGAGCAGCCTGCTGACGAGCTCGAGCGCGCGCAGGGACTTCGGCTGGTGGAGCGGCGCGAGGTCGGTGAGCGCGTGCAACCGGCGCAGCACCCGTTCGTCGACCAGCGCCGGCTCGACGAACTCGCTGCCGCCGTGGACGATGCGATGGCCGGCGGCGTCGATCGCGCCGCCACGTTCGATTGCGGACCGCACCGCGTCCTCGTCGACACGGCCCTGCGGCGCAGGCAGGTTCTCGGAGGCGGCCGTCGTGTCGCCGTCGAGGAGGGAGAGCTTCAGACTGCTCGAGCCGGCGTTGACGACGAGAACGCGCACGGTTCCCACAGTTTGACGTCCGCCGGCCTCGAGCGCCGCGCCGGGCCGGCCGCCCTGCTTCAGAGGCCGGGCACGTGCAGCGGCGTCGGCTCGGGACGTCGCCACGCGTAGAGCGTTTCCGCGACGCGCGGCTTACCGTCGAGCAGCCCGCGCCAGGTGGTCGCCGCCTCCCAGACCTCCGCCTCGCCGACGAGGCCCTCGACGATCGAGCGAGCGTCGGGTCCCTCGAACACGAAGACGGCCTCGTGGTCGGTGAAGTACACGTAGTGGGACTGGAGCGAGGTCTCCGGGAGATCGAACGGCGGCCCCTCTTGCACGAGGCTGCGAGCCGTGTCGACGGCATCGGGCCGAAGCGGAACGACGACGGCGACGCGACTCATACGACGAGCTTCGTCGCGGTCAGGCGTCCGAGCCGCTCGGCGAGCTCGGTGAGGATCCCGGGCCCGTTGATGCTGCCGATGCGGAGCGGTCCGCCGACCGCCAACTCGAGCACGAGCGCGGGCTTGCCGCCGAGACGCTCGCGGATCGCTCGTCCGACGTGGACCGATTCGATGTCCTCGTAGAAGACGCGGTGGACGTGGGGCGCGGTGCGCGTCCCGCGCGATCCCTCGAACCGGAGGGCGTTCGGCTCGAGCTCCAGCTTGCCTGCCTCGGCGGAATCGCTCGGGTCGCTCCAGAGGACTGCGTAGCTCTGCATGCCCGCATCGTCGGCACAACGGGGGGCGCGAGCATCGGTAGCGCCACCCGAACCGGATACGGAAAAGCCACACGCGCGGACGGTGGTGACCGCTACGGGGCTTCCGCGTCCTCGAGCAGACCCTGCTGGAGCGCGTAGCGGACGAGCTCCGCACGCGTGGAAAGCCGCAGCTTCTGCATGATGTGCGCCCGGTGCGTCTCCGCCGTCCGCACCGAGATGTAGAGCATCTTCGCGATCTCCTGGTTCGTGTGCCCGAGCGCGAGGAGCCTCAGCACCTCGCGCTCCCGCTCCGAGAGCGGGTCTGCCGCGGCCCGGGCCTCGGCCTCCGCCTCGGCGGCGGCGAGGCGGGCGCCGAGCGTCGGGTGGACGTAGCGCCGTCCCGCAGCGACCTCTCGCACTGCGGCGACGAGGTCGGCGTCGGCGGCCTCCTTGAGCAGGTAGCCGCTCGCCCCGGAGGAGAACGCCTCGCGCACGTAGCTCGGGTCGTCCTGCATCGAGAGGACGAGGATCCGTGCCTTCGGCGCGGCCTGTCGGATCTCCGGTGCCGCGTCGAGCCCGCTCGTGCCGGGCATGACCACGTCGAGGAGCACGACGTCGGGCTTGTGCAGGCGGCTCAGGCGGACGGCGTCCTCCGCGTTGCCCCCCTCGTCCTCGACGACGATGTCCTCCTCGGTCTCGAGCAGGAGGCGCAGGCCGGAGCGCACCAGCGCATGGTCGTCCACGATCAGCACGCGTATCACCTCAGCGGCACCTCCGCCACGAACGTCGTCCCGGCTCCAGGGCGCGACTCTACCCTGAGGCGACCACCGAGCAGGCCGACACGCTCTCGCATACCCACGAGCCCGAGCCCTCCGTCGCGCGTCCGTTCCGGCTCGAAGCCGATACCGTCGTCTTCCACGATCACCGAGACGAAATCATCCTTGCGGGTCAGGACGACGCTGACCCTGCTCGCGCGGGCGTGCTTGACGATGTTGGTCAGCGACTCCTGAACGATGCGGTAGAGGGCCGTCTCGGCTTCCGCGGGCAGGCGGCCCCCCGGGAGGGCGGGCTCGAAATCGACGGAGATGCCGGTCTGCTCGGCGAAGCTCTCGGTGAGCCGATCGAGCGCCGCGACGAGACCGAAGTCGTCGAGGACCTTCGGCCGCAGCTCCACGGCCAGCTGGCGGACGTCCTGGAGCGTCGAGCGGACGAGGTCGCGCACCTCGCTGACGGCCTTCCGCATCTCCTCGTTGCTCGGGGCCTCCTCGATGGAGCGCAGGCCGAGCAGGATCGAGGTGAGCGCCTGGCCGGTCTCGTCGTGCAGCTCGCGAGCGAGGCGGCGGCGCTCCAGCTCCTGCGCGCCGACGACGCGCTTGAGCGCGTCCCGCGCCACCCGCTGCGAGAGGTCGATGGCGACCGCGGCCCGCGCGGCGAACGTCTCGGCGAGGCGCAGGTCCTCGTGGGAGAAGCGAGGATCCGGGCCGAGCTTGTCGTGGGCGGCGATCACGCCGATCGCGTCGTCGCGGACGAGGATCGGCACGTACAGCGCGGTGTTCATCTCCAGCCGCCGCGCCGACTCCTGGTCGATCTCCGGGTCGTCGAGCACCGAGTCGACACGCTCGCTGCGCCGCCGCTCGAGGGTGCGCATCGTCTTCGAGCGCTGCGGTAACTCCATCCCGACGTACTCGTCGGTTACCTCGCCGGCGACCGCCTCGATGCGGGCGGTCTCGCCGTAGGGCAGGGCGATCGTCACGGTGCGGGCGTCGATCAGCTCCCGCAGCCGGCCCACCACCAGCTGGAGCAGCTTCCCGAGGTCGAACTCGGTGACGAGCACGTTCATCACCTCGTTCATCGATTCGAGCTGCCTCGACCACCGGGTCGCAGACTCGTAGAGGCGAGCATTCTCGATCGCGACCGCCGCCTGCGAGGCGAGCATGACGACGGCGTCCTCGTCGTCCCGGGTGAAGTCGACGCCGCCCTCCTTCTCGGTGAGGTAGAGGTTGCCGTAGGTGACCCCGCGCAGCGAGACGGGAACGCCGAGGAACGAGTGCATGGACGGGTGGCCGGGCGGGAAGCCGACCGACCGCGGGTCCTGGCCGAGGTCGTGCAGCCGGAGCGGCGTCGCGTCGCGGATGAGAACGCCGAGGATGCCGCGGCCCGTGGGCAGGTCGCCGATCGCCCGTTGCGCCTCTGCGTCGATCCCGACGGTGAGGAAGCGCTCGAGGCGACGGCCCGACTGATCGAGCACCCCCAGGGCTCCGTAGCGCGCGCTCGTCAGCGTGGCCGAGGTCTCGACGAGCTTCTGGAGCACCGCCTCGAGCGAGAGCTCGGACGAGAGCGCGATGCCCGCCTCCACGAGGGCTCTCGTTCGCTCCTGGACCGCGTCCACGGCTCACATGCTAATCCGTGCGCACCCGCACGATGAACTGCGGCGAAGGCCCGATGCGCCATCGTGGGGGAACCCATGGTTCCCCCACGAGCACCCTCCTTCGTCGCAGCGCGAGGCGGATCGCCCTTGCGCTCCGGCGAGAGCGCGGTCTCGCCTCCGCGCGCGCAACGTCTGCGTCCGAGGCTCCTCGCTTCCAGCTCAGCATCCGTGCGCACCCGCACGAAGGACTGCGGCGAAGGCCCGATGCGCGCCGGGGCGGTCCGGCCGACGCTATGTGCGATGACACGTCGAAGGCTCGTCGTGCTCTCGCTCGCAGGAGCTGCCGTGCTCGGAGGGGCTCTCGTGGCAGCGCTCGCGCTGACGACGGGCAGCGGCTCGAAAACGCCCGCGGCCGCACCGGCAGGCGTCTCGCGCGTCGCGGCGATGCTCGACGGCATCCCGCAGCAGGGCGAGGCGCTCGGATCGCGAACGGCCCCCGTGACGCTGATCGAGTTCGTCGACGCGCAGTGCCCGTACTGCGCAGCGTGGGCCCGCTCGGCGTTTCCGGTCATCGTCCAGCGCTACGTCCGCACCGGCAAGGTACGGATCCTCCTCAACGGCATGGCGTTCGTCGGGGCGGACTCCGTCACCGCGCTGCGAACGGCGCTCGCCGCCGGGCGACAGGATCGCTTCTGGAACGTGATGGAGCTGCTGTTCGAGAACCAGGGCACCGAGAACACCGGCTGGGTGACGGACTCGCTCCTGCGCTCGATCGGCGACGCGGTGCCCGGGCTCGACACACAGAAGATGCTGGACGACCGTGGATCGTCGGCGGTCGACCAGGCGATCGTCCAGGCGGAGACTCTCTCGCAGGAGGCGGGCGTCAACTCGACTCCGACCTTCGCCGTCGGCAAGACCGGCGGGACGCTGCAGATCGTCAAGGTCTCCTCGCTCGACGCCTCCGGCTTGACGCCGTCGATCGACGCCGCGCTCGCCGGTTGAGCGTGGGCAAGCCCATGGTTCCCCCACGAGCCCCCTCCGCCTTCCGGGCGCGTGGCGAACGGAAGGCCGTGCCCCGACGTCGCGACGGCGCGGGATCGAGAAGGGCTTCCGGGGTCGACCGGCGACTGCGCGGCGCGATCCTCGTCCTCTCCACGCTCGGGGCGGGAATCGCCGCCTACCTCACGTACGCGCATTTCGCGCACGTCCAGGTCGCATGCGTGACGAGCGGCTGCGAGACCGTGCAGACGTCGCGCTACGCGGAGCTCGCGGGCGTGCCCGTCGCGGCGTTCGGGCTGGCCGGCTATCTCGTGCTCGCCGCGACGGCCGCGTTCCGGGCCGACGCCGCCCGCGCGATCGGCCTCGCAGCGGCGGCGGGCGGGCTCGTGTTCGCCGGGTACCTCCTCTACGTGCAGGCCGCGCTGATCGGCGCCTTCTGCCAGTGGTGCCTCGCGAGCGACCTGATCCTGCTGCTCCTCACCGTCGCGACGTCCCTCCGCCTCCGCACCGACTGACGAGGAAGCGCGACTACCCGAGCTTCGCGCGCAGCAGGGCCGGACGGAGGATCCCCGCGCCGAGCTCCTCTCCGGTCGGGACGAGCTCGCGCACGATCCCGAGCACCACGTCGGCGTCGTCGCCGAGCGGGCTGAGGATCTTGTTCCCTTTCAGGAGCGCCCTGCCGTGCAGGCCGGGGTGCACCGCCAGGTCGCGGTCGGTGTAGCCCTTCTCCCGGAGCAGCTCGTTCGCCTCGCGGATCGCGTCGTCGCTTCTTCCCTCGTCGACGGTCACGATACGAGCCGCCCTCCCGCGAGCGGCAGAAGCTTGGATTTCAGGCTGCGCCTTGTTCTCATGTTCGCAGACGATCGGCGCGCTGCACGCGGCCCGAGTCCGGGAGGTCGAAGGTGAAGCCTAGTCGCAGGGCGACTTCCCCAACGCCGCGGTGGCGACTCACGGGGGAGTCGAAGCGAAGTCGCCGGGGAAGAGGTCGCGGTCCGGCGGGATCACGAGGTCGGCGGCGTTGCCGTCGACCTCCGACGGCGAGCCCGCGCACGACCGCCACGGGCACGCGGTCGAGCTTGCCGAACACGAGCTGCGCAGCGCCGGCGATCTCGTCGGCGACGGCGATGCGCGTCGCGTGGAGCTCGTACCCGACCGGGTCTCGCTCGCCGGCGAGGTCGCGGACGACCTCCACGCCGGCGGCGCCGATCGCCACGTCCGTCGTGCCGCCGCGCCAGGGGCGGCCGAAGGAGTCGGTCACGATCACGCCGACGTCCGCCCCGGTCCTGGCGTGCAGAGCGGCGCGCAGTGCAGTCGCCGAGGCGTCGGGATCGACGGGGAGCAGGACGAGCGTGTCGGGGCCGGGTGCGTTCGACGCGTCGACCCCCGCCGAGCCGCACACGAACCCGTGGCGCGTCCGCGCGATCACGAGCGGCGCCCGGACGCGGACGATCTCGGCCGCCTCCTGGAGGATCACCTCGATGCGGCGTGGATCGGCCTCCCCGTCGGCGATCTCGCGCGCCCGCTCGGACGGCTCGATGCGGTCGAGAGCGACGACGCGCCCCTCGACCTTCGAGACCGCCTTCTGCGCGACGACGACGACGTCTCCGTCGAGCAGCTCCGCCCGCTCGGCGATCAGCGCCGCGAGGTCGTCGCCCTCGAGCAGCTCCGGCAGACCCCGAACGGGGGTCACGACGAAGCCCGGCTCGATCCGCTTGACGAGCAAGAGCGTCGGCTGCCCCTTCTCCCACAGCCCCGTCAGCTCCTCGACCGGGACGAAGCCGACCGCTTCGTAGAAGCGACGCGTCGCCGCGTAGCCCTCGTCGTGGTGCGAGGAGCCGAGCGTCTTCACGTGGAGGAACTCGACGCCGCTCTCGCGACACCAGGCCTCCGCCGCGGCAACGAGCGCCCGCCCGATGCCCTGGCGGTGCAGCTCGCGCCTCACGCCCATGACGTAGATCTCGGCCGCCCGCGGGGTGTGGCGCTTGAGCGACACGAAGCCGCGATCCGGCAGGGCGGCGAACGTCGGAAGGCCTGCGGACTCGTCGATCGTCGCGCGTGTCCACTCCTCGAACCCGAACCAGTCCGGAAGGTCGGTGGAGAACGGCCTCGGCGACGCGCGAGCGCTCCTCCGGCTCGTGGACTGCGACGACGTCGGTCACGGCAGTCCGGTGACCTGGACGCCGGCGTGGCCTTTGTAGCGCTTGTTGAGGTTGACGATCACCGCTGTCAGTCCCTCGAGCGCCCGGGCGCTTGCGAGCGGCCCCGCGTCGAGGGCGCGGCCGGTGACGATCTTCGCGGCGAGCTCGAGCGCGAGCCGCTTCGCCTCCCCGTCGTCGCCACAGACGAGCGCGTCGCCTACTGCAGGGCCGTGCGCAAGTGAGGCAGCGGCGAGCGAGTGGAGTCCCGCGACGACCGGTCCGCGCACGAGCTCCTGCGTGCGCTCGGCGATCGACCGCGCATCCGGGCCGGGGAAGACGCCCTCCTTCGCGAAGCGCAGCTCGCTCGCGACGCTCAGCACGGGGGTCTCTCCGAGCGCTGCCGCAAGGGACGCTGCGGTCGGCAACGCCGCCTCGGCTCTCGTCGCGAGCACGACGAGGTCGGCGCCCTCGACTGCGTCCTCGTTCGCTGCGCCACGCGCAGCGCCCGCCTCCGCCGCTTTCGAACGAGCGCGATCCGCGTCGCGCGACCCGACGACCACCTCCTCACCGGCAGCCGCCAGCAGCCCGGCCAGGGCGAGGCCGAAGTCACCCGTCCCGCCGAGGACCGCGACCCTCACGCCCGTGGCCGCCTCTCGCTCACGCCCGGCGGAGCCGGGCTCCGCGAGAGGCCGACGACTCCGACGCCACGCTCCGAGACCCAGCGTGCCGAGGCCGTACCTGCACGTACTGTCCTCACCCCGCCGGACGATGGACCGCGACGCCGGCGCCGCCCCACGAACGTGAGGAACCTCACGCCGGCACCGCTCCGAGCGCGGCCTCCGCCAGCCGTCGCCGCGCGTCCTCGTCCGACATCAGCGTCCTCGTCACGATCGGCCGCACGTGGCCGAGACCCTCGAGGTCGTCGGCGTCCGCGGCGTCGACGACGAGAGCGTCGATCAGCCCTGCGTACCGGCCCGCGACATGGCGGGGAGAGGTACCGCCGGCGAGACGCGCGAGCATCCGGTCGGCAGGCCCCTTGACCGCACGGCCGCCGATGAGCGGGCTGACGGCGACACACGGCACCCGCCGCGCCTCGAGCGCCTCGCGAAGGCCGCCGACCGCGAGGATGGGGCCGATCGAGACGAACGGGTTGCTCGGAGCGATCACGATCACGTCCGCCCGGGCGAGCGCCTCGAGCGTCCCCGGCGCCGGAGAGGCCGTGCGCTCGCCGTCGAAGCGGACCCCGTCCACCTCGTCGCGGTGTCCGCGGGCGACGAACCACTCCTGGAACGCGAACGAGCCGTCAGGTGTCTCGACCCAGGTGCGCAGCCGGTCGTCCGTCGCGGGCAGGAGACGGGTCTGCACGCCGAGCGCAGACGCGAGCCGGGCGGTCACCGCCGACAGCGTCTCTCCGGCGCGCAGCGCCTGCGAGCGCACGAGATGCAGGCCGAGGTCGAGGTCGCCGAGGGCGAACCACGCTTCGCCGCCGAGGCTCCGCACCGACTCGAGGGCTCGCCACGTCTCGCCGGCGCGACCCCAGCCGCGCTGCTCGTCGTTCAGCCCGGCGAGTGCGTAGAGGATCGAGTCGAGGTCGGGCGAGACGTGGAGGCCGAGCACCTCGACGTCGTCGCCGACGTTGCCGACCACGTCGACGGCCGTCGCGCCCGCAACGTCGACGAGCCCACGCACGAAACGCGCTCCGCCGACCCCGCCGGAGAGGACCGCGACGGTCAACGCTCCGCTCCGACCATCAGACCGGCGAGGCAGGCACGGGTGCGCGGCCCACAGCGGAGCCGCAGCCGGCGCAGGTCGTCGACCGTGTCCACGTCCTCGACGAGGTTGGGTATGGCTGCGGAGACAAGGTCGAGACCGAGGCTCGCGGCACGCGCCTTGAAGCGAGTCGCGCTGCCGGCGCCGTACAGAGGGCGCGAACACGTCCGGCCCCGGCAGGCTCAGTGCGTTCGTCGTTCCGTCACGGGCCTCCACGAGGGCCAACACCGCCTTCGGGTGTCGCCGAGACGAGAGAGAGGAGGTCGGCGGCGGCGACACACGGAAGGTCGGCGTTGACCACGAGGATCGCACCGGGCGCGACGCCGTCGAGCGCTCGCTGCACCGCGGTGCCCTGCCCGCCGCCGGGATCCGCCACGGCCTCCGCGCCGGCCTCGCCGGCGAGGCCGGCCGCCTCGGCGTCGGGAGTCGCGACGCGTGTGTGCCCGACGGCGACGCAGGCGGCGAGCACGTCGCCGAGCATGGCGAGCGACAGAGCCTGTCGCGCCTGCGAGGAGAGCCGCAGCCGCGTCTTTCCCCCGAGGGCCTGCGAAAGGCACGACGACGGTCGTCATGGCGAGAGCGTAGACCGTGGGCCGCATCGTCACGGCGCCGATGCGCAGGCGCGACCCGCCCGTGACGCTTTCGGCGGTACCGTCACGGCAGGGGGTTTTCGTATCCCCTGGGGGCATGTGGGGCCGGAGCCGGCAGGTCGGAGCCGGTTCGCCGCATGCGCAGCGGCGTGGCCGCCATACTCGAGCCGTGAACGTGCTCTCGACCCGGAAGCTGCCGGGGCCGGCCTGGGAGGAGCTCGGCGAGGTCGAGCTGCTCGTCGGCACCTGGCCCGGGTCGCTCGTCCGGTCCGGAGGCCGCTCCGACGTCGACGCCCTCGTCGTCGCGAACGACGTCGTCGACGACAACGTGCTCGAGCTCCTGCCGGCGCTCCGAGTCGTCGCGAGCTTCGGCGTCGGCTACGACCGGGTCGACGTCGCGGCCTGCGCGGCGCGAGGCGTCGCAGTCACGAACACGCCCGGCGTTCTCGATGCGGCCACGGCAGACCTCGCGATCGGGCTGATGCTCGCTGCGAGACGCCGGATCGTCGAGGGCGACGGGCTCGTCCGCGCGGGACGCTGGACGACAGCGTGGTCGGACGGCCCGTTCCTCGGACGCGAGGTGACGGGGGCGACGCTCGGCATCGTCGGACTCGGGCGGATCGGGGCCGCGGTGGCGCGCAGGGCACGAGCGTTCGACATGCGTGTGCTCCACTACCGGCGCACGCCGGGGGATCCGAGCGGATGGGCTACCGAGAGCTCGACGAGCTCCTGCGCGAGTCGGACGTCGTCAGCATCCACACGCCGTTGACAGACGCGACGAGTGGGTTGGTCACGCGCGAGCGGCTCGCTCTGCTCCGCAGCGGCGCGACGATCGTGAACACCGCCCGCGGTCCGATCGTCGACGAGGAAGCACTGATCGACGAGCTCGTCTCGGGCCGCATCTCCGCCGGGCTCGACGTGTTCGTCCACGAACCGCACGTGCCGGAGCGGCTGTGCGGGCTGCCGAACGTCGTGCTGACCCCGCACATCGGCAGCGCCACCGTCGAGACGCGAGCAGCGATGACGCGCATCGTCGTGGACAACCTCCTTGCCGCTGCACGGGGAGACCCGCTCCTAAGTCCCGTGGGGGAAACCTAGGTTCTTTTCTCGTGGGGGAAACCATGTTTCCCCCACGGGCCCCCTTCTTCTCCGCTCGCCGAGGAGGATCGTCAGTGAGCGCTGCGGGGAGAGCGCGGTCTCCCCTCCGCTAGCACGGGAGAACCCATGGTTCCCCCGTGGGCCCCCTTCTTCTTCGCTCGCCGAGGAGACTGTCTGTGTGCGCTGCGGGGAGAGCGCGGTCTCCCCTCCGCGCGGCGGAAGGCTGCGGATACCGAGAGGGGTAGACCGTCGCCCGCCACAGACCCCAAAGCCGGAGGCCAACCAGATGCGTCAGCGACGTTGGCCGCAGGCGGACCCACGTCGGCGGGGACGCCCGCAGGGCGCCACCGCCGACGCAGCGCCTCGCTCCGCCCCGCGTTCTCTCTGGGAGACGCACACGGTCGCGCGCGCAGGGGAGACCGCGCTCTCCCCGGAGCGCTTCCCCCACGCGATACCTCGGCACCGCGAAGAAGGAGGGGGCCCGTGGGGGAACCAGGGGTTCCCCCACGCTCCCTAGCCGGGTCGCCCGGCCTCGACCCAGTCGTGCACCTCGAACCAGTGGCTCGCGCGGAGCGCGTCGGCGACGCGCTCGTCGGTGTGGCCGGCGTAGAAGACGTGCCGGTCGAGATCGCAGCAGATCGCGACGTCGCCGAGCGCGATGTCCGGTATCCGCATCAGCGCGTCGGCAGGGAGACGCGTCTCCGCGACGGTGTAGTGCTTGAACTGGAGCTCGGGAGCGAGCTCCATCAGGTCCGGCCAGTCCGGGCAGCTGCGGGAGCTCACACGACCTCCGCCTGGACCCCGGGCCGCGACTCGACACGCGTCCAGCTCCCGTCGAGCCTGACGAGACCCCGCTCGTCCCCGGGCGGGTAGACGACGAAGACGAGGGCATCGTCGAGCGAGTGGTACTGCGTTCCCGCCCGCGAATCGGTCAGGTCGACCCGCAGATGCAGACGACCGTTCGAGAACGGCGGTTGCTCGACGTCGAAGCGCAGAGGCAGCGTTCGCGTGGCTGGGCTCCAGCCGAGACCTGCCGCCTCGACCGCCCCGGACGAGACGAGGATGCCCGCGTCGTCGCGAAGCTCCCACACGAGCTGCGGAGCGGGCAAGGCCTCGTCGGCAGCCAGCTCCAGCGCCACGGAGAACGGCTCGCCGGCGAGCAGCTGGGTGCGCTCGACTCCGTCGGGGCCGAGCAGCCGGACGTGCCCGACCCGCGCGACCTCGCCGCCCCACTCCTTCAGTCCGGCCGACCGCTCCTCCGGCTCGCGCTCACCCGCGAGGAGGCGCCGGTACGCCACGATCGCCCGGTGGGTGGGGCCGTCGAAGGCGACGGTGCCGTCCTTCAGCAGCACCGCTCGATCACAGAGCCGCTCGACTGCGGACGCGTCGTGCGAGACGAAGACGATCGTCCCGCCACGCTGCTTGAACTCGAAGATCTTCCCGAAGCACTTGCGCTGGAACGCCTCGTCTCCCACGGCGAAGACCTCGTCGAGCAGCAGCACGTCTGCCTCGACGTGCGAGGCGATCGCGAAGCCCAGCCGCATGTACATGCCCGACGAGTACGTCCGGACGGGCAGGTCGATGAACTCCTCGAGACCGGAGAAGGCAACGATCTCGTCGAGCTTCTCGCGGATCTGCGCGCGCTTGAGGCCGTGGATCGAGCCGTTGAGGTAGACGTTCTCGCGCCCGCTGAGATCGAGGTGGAAGCCGGCGCCGAGCTCGAGCAGCGAGCCGACGCGCCCACCCACGGCGACGTTCCCCGCGGTCGGCTTGACGATCCCCGACAGGAGCCGGAGCAGCGTCGTCTTGCCCGAGCCGTTTCGACCGACCAGACCGACCGCGCTCCCGGGCTCGACGTGGAAGGAGACGTCTCGCAACGCCCACACGTCCGTTCCGCGCACCGAGCCGCGCGCGACCACGAGATCCTTGAGCGTTCGCTGCTCGCGCGGGTAGACGCGGAACGTCCGTGCCGCGTGCTCAACCGTGATCTCTCCGCGGTTCACGCCGCGGAAGGTACCGACAGGGCCCGCCGGACGATCCCCGCGAGCGTCCGGACGAAGGCGGGGTCGGCGTTCGGCATCTCCACCCGCTCGAGACGCATGCCCAGCTCAGCCGCCTTCTCACGGGCCTCGACGTCGATGTCCCAGCGGATCTCCAGATGGTCGGAGACGAAGCCGACCGGACAGACGAGCGCCTGCTCGACACCCTGTGCCCGAAGCGCCTCGAGGTGGTCGAGGATGTCGGGCCCGAGCCAGGGTTCGCCCGTCGGCGACTCGCTCTGGAAGGAGAAGCTCCAGTCGCCGAGCTCCGCGGCCTCGGCGGCGAGGCGAGACGTCTCGAGCAGCTGCTCCCGGTAGGGATCGCCCGTGTCGAGGATCCGAGCGGGCAGCGAATGCGCGGTGAAGACCACGTGCGCCTCCGTGCCGCGGATCCGGTCGGCGAGAAGCGAGACGAAGCCGGGCTCGTCGTGCCAGCTCTCGACGAATCGGAGCTCGGCCCGACCGGCGAGCGCTCGCTCTAGCTGGTCGCGGTATCCGGCGATCGAAAGGGTGGAGTAGTGGGGCGCGAGCACGAGCCCGACGATCTCTTCGGCGCCGGCGGCGATCGCCGCGCCGGCTGCGTCCGCGATCCGGGGCGCCCAATGCTTCATCCCGGTGTAGACGGGCAGCCCGACCTCCTCCTCGAGCGCCTTCCGCGTTTGCTCGGTGATCGCGTTCAACGGCGAGGAGTCCTCGATCCCCAGCCGCCGGTAGCGCTCGACGAGGTCTTCGAGGTGCTCCGGCGCGATCGGCCGGCCACCACGGATGTCGGCGTAGTAGGCAGGCACGTCGGACAACCGCTCCGGCGAGCCGTATGCCATCAGCACGACTGCGGATCTCACGCCCCGGACGGTAGCTGAGCGCCTGCGGCACGGAGCACCGGTCGGTCCTGCGCGAGCGGCCGGTCGGGGGTCTGACATCGTGCACCGGCCCGGGAGGCGCGTCGCCGACCCGGAGCCAGCGCCAGAAGCTCGTGGACGGCACATGTGTCGCCATGCCCACCGGCCCATGGGCACACATGTGCCATGCGACGAGGTCGTGACGGAAGGGTCCCCTCTCCGTGCCATCCGCTTCTCGACGGGCCTCACAGGAGGGCTCGAGAGGACGGCGCGACGGAGGCGAGCCGTCACACGCCTGCAGCGACCGTTTGCTCCTGCACCAGCGCGACGAGCCGGGTCAACACGCTCGGATCCGTCTGCGGCAGAACGCCGTGGCCAAGGTTGAAGATGTGACCCGGGCGACCGCCGGCTCGGACGAGCACGTCGACCGCGGCCGCCTGCACGCGTTCCCACGGCCCGAGCAGCGCCGCGGGGTCGAGGTTCCCCTGCACACCCTTGCCCTCACCCACCACGAGCCACCCGGCATCGAGCGGGGTGCGCCAGTCGAGCCCGATCGCGTCTCCCCCTGCACGCGCCATCTCCTCGAGCAGCGCCGACGAGGTGCCCGTGCCGAAGTGGATCGTCGGCACGCCCGCCGCCTCGAGAACGCGCTTCGAGTACGGAGCGACGAACTCGGCGTAGTCCTGTGGGGAGAGCGCTCCCACCCACGAGTCGAAAAGCTGGATCGCGTCGGCGCCCGCTGCCGCCTTCGCGGCGACGTAGCGTGCGAACTGATCCGCGAGTCGGCCGAGCAGCTCGTGCCACACCTGCGGCTCGCGGTACATCAACGCCTTCGTCCGGACGAAGTCGCGGCTCGGCCTCCCCTCGACGAGATAGCCCGCGACGGTGAACGGCCCGCCGCAGAAGCCGATCACGGCACGCTCCACCTCGAGCTCTGCGCGAACGAGCCGAACGGCCTCCAGGATCGGCTCCGCCCATTCCTCCGGCTCGGCGACGCGCAGCCGTGCCACGTCGGCAGCCGACGAGACCGGGTGCTCGACCACGGGACCGACCCCCTCGACGAGGTCGACCTCGACGCCCATCCCGAGGACGGGCGACATGATGTCTGCGAACAGCACGGCCGCGTCGACGCCGTGGCGCCGCACCGGCTGGAGGGTGACCTCGGCACAGAGCTCGGGCGTTCCGGCGACCTCGAAGAAGCCGTGCCGCTCGCGGATCGCGCGGTACTCGGGGAGCGAGCGACCGGCCTGACGCATGAACCAGACCGGCGTGCGCTCGACCGGCTCGCGGCGCAGGGCGCGAACGAGAAGCGGCTCCACGGGCCTACAGTAGTGACCGTGACTTCTTCCGGGCCCTCTCGTCGTGCGCTGGCGCGCGTTCGAGCATGCCCCGGTCGAGGCCGGGGCCGGGCAGGCGGCGACGGTGGAGCTCGAGAACGGTGGCAGCGCAACCTGGCGGACTCGGGGCCCGGAGGACGGGCTCTTCCTCGCCTACCACTGGCTCGACGAGCGAGGCAACCCGATCGTCTGGGACGGCGAGCGCACCCCCCTGGAGCGGCCGGTCTTGCCCGGCGAGACGGTTCGTCAGGAGATGCGGCTGCGCGGGCCGGTCCCGCCGGGTCGCTACCGGCTGGCGATCGACCTGATCGAGGAGCATCGCTTCTGGCTCGCCGAGCTCGGGAACGCGCCACACGAGGAGGAGGTCGAGGTGCTGCCCCGCGACGCCTCAGGAGCGCGCATCTTCGTCCCCGAGACCGCCGAGCTGTCTCCAGGCTGGCTCGAGCAGGTCGCTGCTCTGCATGCAGAGGGGTACGCAGCGGTCAGCGGTGCGATCGAGCCGCCGCCCGGAGGGCTGCGGCGCCGCAAGCGGCCGGCAGAGCTCGAGCCGTACGCGCCGGGCGGTGGCCGACACCCGCGCTTCCAGCATCCGCTCGTCTGCCCCTCGCTCCTGCCGCCGCTCGAGCCCGACTGCGAGGTAGCGGGACTCCCGGCCTACGCACCAGACGGTGAAGAGCCGTGGATGTTCGACGGCCGCCTCGTCGTGCGCCTGCCCTGAGGCGTCTCGCGCCGCGACCGACATGCGCGGGCGCGGCCGAACCTGTCCCGCCCGCGAGTCGCGCGCGAGCCGGCACCCTGGCTCGCGCCCGACCGCGAGCCGGAAAGCGAAGCGGGGCACAGCGGCAACGACGCAGCGCCGTGGATGTTCGACGGCCGCCTCGTCGTCAGACTTCGATAGCGATCTGGTCGTCCACGCGGGCGAAGACGAAGGCGCCGAGAGCGAGCGCCGCGACCGCCGAGACGACGAGGTAGAGCGCGTCCTTCCAGTCCGGCAGCCGCCCCCAGAACAGCGGGTCGCGGATCGCCTCGACGGCGGGCGTGAGGAAGTTCGCCCAGTGGAGCAGCTCGACCACGTGGTGGTGCCGCTGCGCGAGGCCGGGAACGCCCCCGAGCGGGTAGATCACCGGGGTCAGGAAGAACCACGGCAGGAGCAAGGCGGCGACGATGAACTCGACGTCGCGGAAGACGACGTTGAGCGACGCCACCGTGAGCGCGAGCCCGCAGACGAGGGCGACGAGACAGGCGGCGAGCGGAACCGCGAGCAGCTCGGTGGCGCGCACCCGCGGCAGCAGCGCGAAGTTGAGCACGAGCAGGCCGACGAGCATCACGGCGAAGCCGACGAGGTGCGCGCCCACGACCGACAGCGGCACGAGCTGGCGCGGGAAACGCGTCTTGCGGATGAGGTTCGCGTTGTCGAGCATCGAGCGCGTCGACGCCTGCACCGCGGCCGCGAAGAACGTCCACACGGCGAGGCCGCAGAGCAGGAAGAGCGGGAAGTGGTCGACGTGCGCGAAGCGGGAGTTGAGGACGACCGAGAAGACGAGCAGGTACACGCCCATCAGGAGCACCGGGTTCGCGACCGTCCAGAGCACGCCGAGCGCCGAGCCGCGGTACTTCGCCTGCACGTCGCGGCGGAACAGGTTGCCGAAGAGCTCCCGGTACTCGATCAGTGCGGCGTACGTGCTCATCGCGCGCGCCTCTCGCCGTACAGAGAGACGCCGGCGTAGGGGTACGCCGACAGGTGCACGAGCGTTCCCAGCGGCGGCCCGATCCGCGGCAGCTTCGAGAGCACGCGGCCGAACGGGATCGGCGGCGCCCCGTCGGCCCGCTCGAGCCGGCCGATCCGGATGCCGCTGCGGACAAACGCGGCCACGTACGCCCACACCGTGTGCACGTGCTCGTTGATGCCCAGCTTCTTCTCGGCCATCTGCTCGGGATTGTCCGGACTGCGGAGGACGCCGCGCGTGCCCTCGTTGAGCCCCGCTACGATCGCGCCCGGCCGCGCGACGCGTGCCATCTCGTGCACCATCCGGTCGAGATCGAGCGCGTGATGGAGCGTCGCGACGCAGTAGACGACGTCGAAGCTCGCGTCGCGGAACGGGAGATGCTCGCCGTCTGCCTGGATCCGCGGAAAGTCGCCGTAGAAGGCGCCGCGGCCCAGCCCGATCTTCGGATCGGTGAGGATGTCGGTCGCGACGAACTCGCAGTCCCGCTCGAGCCAGAAGCGGGACGCCCACGCCTTGGCGGCCCCGATCTCGAGCACGCGCAGCTCGCGGCGCCCTCCGATCCGGTCGAGCAGCACGCGGATCGAGTGGCTGTTCGAGGCCCAGTTGAGGTCGTCCCAGCCGAGCTCCTCGTTGAGGAACGGGAGCACGGCGTCGACCGCGTCGTCGGGCTCGTACCATGCCTCGGCTCGCGCCTTCTCGACCCAGCCTGCAGCTTCCGCGAGCTTCTCGGAGGCGCCGGGGAGATCCGCGTGGAGCATGAGCGGGATCCCGTTCTCCACGCCGAACGAGCGCCCGCAGCCTGCGCACGAGAGCACCCCGCCGCCGAGCGCGAGAGACGCGCCGCAGCAGGGACAGCGAAGGAGCTCGAGAAGCGGTGTCTGCACGTCTGGCCCGCCGCCCAAACTAGCCGACAAGGGAGATCGGCAGCCCGTGCGCAAACACCCGGTTAACAGCATTCGGTTACCGTGACGGCCGTGCTACGAGCCGGACTCTGGACGCGGCTGGAGGCAGGTGCGGCGTGGCGGTAGCGGCAACGGCGTTCACCGCATTCCCGGCGAGCCTCCTCATGATCTGGGCGCTCCTGCGAACGCCCGCTTCCGGGCATGTCGTCGCCGCGCCGAGCACCGACCGCTGGCACACGCACTCGACGCCGCTGCTCGGGGGCACCGGGATCTTCGCCGGCTTCCTCGCCGGCACCGGAGTTGCGCTCGCCTCGGGCGTGGTCCCGGTCAGTTGGAAGCTCGGCGGAGTCGTGGGCGGCTGCACGCTGCTCTTCGTTGCAGGCCTTGTCGACGACCTCGTGCGTCTGACTCCGGTCATGAAGATCGCTGCACAGGTCGCGGCGGGAGCACTCGTGCTCGCATCGGGTGTTCGCGTCGAGATCGTCGGCAACGGTGTCCTGGCCACCGCGATCGGCCTGCTCTGGCTGATCGCGATGACCAATGCCTTCAATCTGCTCGACAACATGGACGGCCTCGCGGCGACGCTCGCGGCAATCGCCTGCCTCTTCTTCGCGATCGACGCACTCGTGACCCACCGGAACTCGATGACCGCCCTCCTGGCACTTGCGATCTGCTTCGCCTGCCTCGGCTTCCTGCCCTACAACTTGCGGTTGCGACGACCCGCAGCCGTGTTCATGGGCGACAGCGGCAGCCAAGTGCTCGGCTTCGCCGTTGCCGCGCTCGGGCTGTCGGCGAGCTGGACGGCCGCCGGAGCCGGCGCGGCGACGCTTCTGCTGCCGATTCTCGTGCTCGCCGTGCCGATCCTCGACACGTCGCTGGTGACCGTCGTCCGGCTCCTCGAGGGACGGCCGGTGACACAGGGCGGTCGCGATCACACGTCGCACCGGCTCGTCTACCAGGGGCTGTCGGACAAACGGGCGGTCGTGATGCTGGCGATCGTCTCGGCCGGTCTCGGCGCGACGAGCCTCGCCTACAAGGTGCTCGACAACACGCTGCTGACGCTCGTCGGCGTCCTCGTGACGTTTGCGTTCCTCGTCCAGTTCGGCAGCTACCTCGCCGACGTCGAGCGGGCGCCGGACGCACAGTCGGCGGAAGGGCTCCTCCGCACGCTGATCGTCCACCGGCGTCGGCTCGTCGAGGTCCTCGTCGACTTCGCCCTGATCGCCGCGTCCTTCACCCTGGCGTTCATGATCCGGGTCGAGAGCACGCAGTTCGGCATCTTCCGGCACGTCTTCGAGATGACCCTGCCCGCGCTGCTCGTCGCGCGCTACATCTCCTTCATCCTGCTCGGCCTCTATCGCGGGGTCTGGCGCTACGCGGGCGCCGTGGACGCCGCCCGGGTCTTCGCGGCGATGGTCGTGTCGGAGGGCGCCGCCTTCCTCTTCATCTGGGGAACCGTCGGCTGGCACCTGTTCCCTCGCGGGACGTTCCTCATCGATCTCCTGCTGTGCACGTTCCTGATCGGGGCGGCACGCTTCTCGGAGCGCGGAGTCGCGCACACCATCGCAAGCTTTCGCCGTGCTCGGCGCCGCGTGCTGATCGTCGGCGCGGGAAGAAGCGGACGCAGCCTTCTGCGTGAGCTACGCGAGACGCCCACCCAGCAGGTCGTCGGGTTCGTCGACGACAACCTGGCTCTCCGCCGGCGACGCATCCAGGGCGTCTCCATCGTCGGCGGGCTCGACGAGATCGGCTGGGCTCTCGGTCGGCTCTCGCCGGACGCGGTGCTCGTCACGATCCCGGACGCGCCTCGCGAGCGTCTCGACCAGGTGGTCGAGGCGTGCGCGCGCGCCGACGTCTCTTGTCGATTCGTCCGCCGCGAGATCGACATCGATCCCGCCGTCGCACTCGGCGTTGCTCTCGAGTGAATACCGCCGCGTCGACCGAGACCGCGGGGCCGGCGGCACCGCGAGACGACGCGCGCCCGGTCGGCGCGCGCCTGTTCGCGGTCCTGCCGCTGCTCAGCGTCTACACGTGGCTCTGCGTCGTCTACCTCGTCGAGGCCTGGGGGCGATTGACGCCGTGGCTCTTCACCGACGAGCTCGAGATGACCCAGCTGTCGCGTTCGATCGCGGACACAGGGCGCCCGGCCGAGCGCGGTCAGGCGATGTCGCCGCACTCGCTGTACACGGTGATGACCGCGCCGCTCTGGCTCATCCACAACGTGGCGACTGCATACGCGAGCATCAAGTACGTCGACGTCTTCGTGATGGCGTCGGCGGTCTTCCCGACGTACCTGCTCGCGCGACTCGTCGTCGGCCGACGCGCCGGCCTCTTCGCCGCCGCGGGTGCCGGCGCGATCCCGTCGCTCGCCTACAGCGGCTACCTCGTCGAGGAGAACCTCGCCTACCCGTACGCCGCCCTCTGCTTCTACCTGATCGCGAGAGGACTGCTCGAGCTCCGCAGCGGCGGCAGGCGCCGCTGGCCCGTCGCCGCGGTCCTGGCGTCCGCAGCGGCCCCTGCCGTGCGCAGCGAGCTCGTCGTGATCCCCATCATGGCCGCCCTGGCACTGATCTTCGCCGTCTGGTCCAGCGACTGGGGGCACGAACGCCGCCGCTCGTGGTCGGCCGGCGACTGGGTCGGCACGATCGTCCTCGTCTTCGGCGCCGTCTTCGTCATCAGCGCCTTCGCCAGCAACCATTCCTACCCCTGGCTCGTCGCGACGCGGGGCTTCAAGCACCGCATGATCAACATGGGCGATTGGGCGGCGGGCGCGCTCGCGATCGGCATCGGCACCATCCCGTTCATCGGCGGACTCACGGCACTCTTCCGGCCGCGCGGCGAGCCGCCGTCCCGGAAGCTCAGCATCGTCCGAAGCGTGTCCCTGAGCGCGATCATCGGCTTCGCCGGCTACACGGCGATCAAGGCCGCATATCTCTCCACCGAGTTCGCGACTCGTGTCGAGGAGCGGAACCTCATCTACGTCGCACCGGTCCTGTTCGTCGGCACCGCGTTGCTCCTCGACCGACGCCGGGTCAACCCGTGGGCGCTGCTCGGAGCAGCTGCCTTCACTGCGTACCTCGTCGGCTACGCGCTGTATCACCCGACGCAGTTCCCGTACGAGATGAACGTCCAGCTCTACTCGGACGCGCTCGGGC
Source organism: uncultured Thermoleophilia bacterium (assembly GCA_963762675.1). Classification (GTDB taxonomy): domain Bacteria; phylum Actinomycetota; class Thermoleophilia; order Gaiellales; family Gaiellaceae; genus Palsa-739. Next base: position 187,578 of record CAVXLS010000010.1, read on the forward strand.
TCGCGATCCTCCAGCAGGCGAACCGCTACCTGCTCTGGACGCCGGACACGGCGCGCTGGGTGCTGCTCGGGGTCGTCGCCGGGGGAACTGTGGCCCTCGTCGCCTTGCCGAAGCTCCGGGAACGCGCACGACTCGCCGGAGCGCTCTCTGCGGTCCTGGCCGCCGGGATCATCGGCTGGAGCCTCACCGGCGAGATCAGCGCCGCCGCCGGAAGCAACTCGATCGGTCGCGACTTCAAGACGACGCTGAGCCCGACGGGACAGCCGTTCTCCTGGGTCGACGAGGCGACGCACGGACGACCCGCCATCTACATGGGCGAAGGGGAGCAGGATCAGATCTCCGAATGGCTCGTCGAGTTCTGGAACCGTTCGATCGTCAGCGTCAGCAGCCTCGACGGGACGGTCGACGGCCCTGGCCCGGCCGGCGGGCCGAACCTCGCCGCCGACGGCACCCTCTACTGGACGAGCGATCCGGCGAGCCCCGGTCGCCAGTACGACTACGGCGTCGAGGATTTCCCCTGCGTCGACCTGGCCGGACGCGTCGCCGCCTCGCATCTGCACCGCGCCGGAGGCGAGTTGAAGCGCTGGCGCCTGATCCGGCTGACGCATCCGAACAAGCTTCGCGCGATGTGCACTGGGATCTATCCGGACGGCTGGACCGGCCCGACCGACAGCGCGTACTTCCGCTTCTCCGACGGTCGACGAGGGTGGCTGCGGATCATCGTCTCGCGGCGAGACTGGGGCGGCCCGACCGGTCCGAGCCCGGTCCACGTGCTCGTCGGCAAGCTCGTGATCAACGACAACGACCAGCCGATCCTCGGCGCCGTCGGATGGCAGCGGAACTTCACCATCGACAGCACGCAGACGAAGACGGTGTGGGTTCCCGCTCCAAGCTCGAGGTTCGCCGTCCACGTCGTCGTCGACAAGAAGTTCGTCCCCAACGACTACAACCAGCGCGGCGACCTGAGGGAGCTCGGCGCGCAGGTCTCGTACCGTTTCTTCGGCACGCTCCCCAAGGGCGTGAAGCCGACGTCCTCGACGTCCTAGCGCAGCGCGAGCAGCCGCTCCGGGTGCTTGCGCAGGAAGCGCACCATCGCACGGGCGTGCCAGATGGTGTGCCGCGTGAGGAACCGCTTGTCGATCACCGCGGCGTACTCGTGGCGCACGGCGGCAGCGGGCACGTACCAGCGCTCCCAGCCGGCCTTCGCCGCCCGGTAGTTGAGGTCGATGTCCTCGCAGTACATCCGGTAACCGGGATCCCAGCCGCCGATCTCGTCGAGCATCGTGCGGCGGAGGAGCAGGAAGGCGCCGAGCATCGTCTCCGCAGGCACGGGCTCGTCGGGACGCTCGTCGAGGACGTAGTGGCGACGCTGCCAGCGCAGGGGCGGGAAGAGGAGACGCAGGGGCGTCCGGCGCACGAGCGTCGCGCCGACGGTGGGGAAGCTGCGCCGCGACGCCTGCCATCTCCCGTCGGCGTAGAGCATCTTCGGGCCGGCGACGCCGCAGCGCGGGTGTCCCTCCATGAAGCGGCGGAGGATGTCGACCGCGTCCGGCTCGGGGACGGCGTCGGGGTTGGCAACCAGAACGAGCTCGTGCTCCGTGTGCGCGGCGCCGAGGTTCGCGTTCGCCGCAAACGAGAGCGCACGCTCGTTGCGGAGCACGCGCGTGCCGTCCGGCAGTGCCGGCGGCAGGCTGCCCGGGATGTTCTCGATCACGAGCAGCTCGTCCACCTCCGCCGCGAGCACGGGCAGCGAGACGGCGAGCTCGTCGGCGTGGCCGTGCGAGACGACGACGCCCGAGACCTTCATCCGAGCACCTCCCTGTAGACGGAGACCGTTCTGCGCGCCGTCTCTCCCCAGGAGTAGAGCTTCGCGCGCTCGAGACCGGCACGCGACCACGGCTCGGGGTCGTCGAGCACGCGCGCGACCGCGTCGGCGAACGCGCCGGCCTCCGCGTAGGCGACGGCGTCGCCGCCGACCTCGCGTACGGCCGCGTCGGGCGTCGCGACGACAGGCGTGCCACAGGCCATCGCCTCGACAACGGGCAGGCCGAAGCCCTCGTAGCGGGTCGGGAAGACGAGGGCGGCAGCCTCCTGCGTCAGGCGGACCAGCTCCTCGTGCGGAACGAAGCCGCGCACGTCGGCGCCGCGACGCCGCAGCTCGTCGGCGAGTGCGGCGTCGCGTTCGGGGCCGACGACGACGAGGCGGCGACCGACGGCACGGGCAGCATCCGCTGCCGCCAGTGGATCCTTCCGGGGCTCGATCGAGCCGCTGAGCAGCAGGTAGTCGCCGCGCACGCCCCCCGGCCGGAAGGCCTCGTCGACGGCGAGCGGCGTCACCACGACCCGCTCCGGGGCCAGGCCGTACAGCTCGACGAGGTCGTCCTTCGTCCGTTGCGAGATGGCGAGCACCCTGCGGGCGGCGCGGGCGGACCGGGGCACGACGACCCGGAAGATGGCGGTCTCGCGTCTCCCCATGAGCGAGGCGTCCCGCTCGAAGGAGAGATCCTGGACGGTCAGCACCGCAGGACACGGCAACCCGAGCGGCAGCGAGTGCACGAAATGTGCAAGCGCCGGTCGCAGGCGGCGCAGCAGCAGCGGCAGCCGGACCGCCATCCGCAGCTCCTGGATCCGCGCAGGCAGCCGTATGGCCTCGACACCCTCGGGCACGAGCTCCGGCCTACGCGTGACCGCAGCGAACCGGAGGCCGTCTCCCACGCGCGGCAGCGCACGCAGCAACTCGCGGACGTACGTCTCGTCGCCGGTGCGGTTCCGGCCGAGCACGTCCGCGTCGATCACGACGAGCGGGTCGCTCACGCGCGTCGCCTCCCCGGCGGTGTCAGACACCGGGAGGTGTCCCGACGGGAGGCGGAGCTGCTCCTTCCATGCCGGGAACCCTCGAGCCACGCCACGCCGCCCGTCACGAAGCCGTCACGCCCTCGTGAACGGTGTCAGAGACCGGGACATGGCTCATCCGGCCGCCTCGCGGTAGACCTCGACCGTCCGCCGGGCGGTCTCCTCCCACGAGAAGGAGCCGGCACGCTCGAGACCGCGGGCCTGCAGCTCCTCGCGCCGGCCGCGCGCCTCCTCGATCCCGGCGGCGATCGCCGCCGGATCAAGCGGATCCACGAGCACGGCTGCCCCACCCGCGACCTCCTCGGTCGCACCGCCGCGACTCGTCACGACCGGCGCACCGCACGCCATCGCCTCGAGCACGGGGAAGCCGAAGCCCTCGTAGAGGGACGGGTAGGCGGCAACCGCCGCGCCGCGGTAGAGGCGGGCCAGCTCGTCGTCCGGCACCCGCCCGAGCCAGCGGACGCCGTCGCCGCCGACCTCGACCCCGCCCCAACCGGTCGCGCCGACGACGCGCAGCTCCACCCCGAGCCGTCGCGTCGCCTCGGCGAGACGCGGGAGGTTCTTGCGCGGCTCGAGCGTCCCGACCGCCAGCACGTACTCGCCCTCGGCGGCCGGACCGTCCGCCCGGAACACCTCCGTCTCGACCGCGAGCGGCACGGCCGAGACCTTGTCCGGCGGTACGTCGAGCACCTCGACGAGCTCGCGCTTCGTGAACTCCGAGATCGCGACGATCCGCGTCGCGGCGCGGAGCACCGGCGGCACCAGGCGGGGAACGGCCGTCCGCGTCCACCGCGGAAACGTCTCCGGGTGGCGGAAGACGGACAGGTCGAGCACCGTGACCACGAGCGGAACGCGCGGGTGCACCGGGCCGTAATAGGTGGGGCAGTGGAGGACGTCGACGCCGTTCAGCCGGCCGAGGGCGAACGGGTACCAGCCCAGCTCGCGGACGAGCACCGAGAGCCTGCCGTCCCCGCCGAACGCGACGCGACGCACGTCGTGCTCGGGCTCGATCCGGGCGAGCAGGTTCCGGAGGTAGCGCGCCGTGCCTGCCCCGGTCAGCCGCAGCGGGCTGGTGTCGACCGCGATCCTCACGCGGCCCCCCAGGCACGCAGGTGCGCCTCGCCACACGCGCGCCAGGTGAAGCGACGAGCATGCGCGAGCCCACGCGGCACGAGCTCGTCCCGACGGGCGAGCGCGTCGCCGATCGCGCCGGCGATCGCGTCCGGATCCTCCGGATCGGCCCGCACGGCCGCGTCGCCGCAGGCCTCGTCCAGCGAAGGGTGCGACGACACGACGCAGGGGACGCCACACGCCATCGCCTCGAGCACCGGCATGCCGAAGCCCTCGAACCGGGACGGAAAGACGAAGACGCTCGCACCGCGGTAGAGGCGCGGCAGCTGATCCGACGGCGTGTAGCCGAGCCGAACGAGACCCGGGACGTCGAGCTGCGGCTGCTCGCCCCACCCGGCGGCGCCGGCGACCGCCAGCGACAGGTCGCGCGAGCCGAGGCGGCGGTACGCCTCGACGAGAGTGTCGAGGTTCTTCCGCGGCTCGAGCGTGGCCACGGTCAAGGCATACGGCCGGTCGAGCTCGAGCCGTTCTCCCCTCGGGGGAGAACGTCGCGCCCACGCCCGGGTGGGCGACGTGGATGCGCTCACGCGGCACGCCCAGCGTCTCGGCCACGTCCTCGGCGGTGAAGGCGGCGTTGACGATCACGACGTCGCAGGACCGGGCTGCGTGCCGGTACTTCGCGCCGTGCATCCGCTCGGTGGTGCGGTGCACCCACTGCGGAAAGTGGAGCGGGACGAGATCGTGCACCATCGTCGAGCGGAGCCCGCCCCGTTGCGGCGGGTACATCCAGTCGCCGAAGTGGAAGACGTCGAGCGCGCCGACGACTCGCTCCACCGGCGGCGTGCCGAGCCGGCTCCACGCGGTGCGGACGGCGTGGGCGGCCGGCAGGACCGGGAGCCGGCGTTCGAGGGGGACGCCCTCGAGCGACGCCTCGATCGCGCGACGCCCGCGCAGGGTCGCGGGCGCGAACGCGACGAGCTCGTGCCGGCCCTCGGCCGCCTCGACGATCCCGGTCAGGGAGCCGCGTATGTAGTTGCCCACGCCGGTTCGCCGGTGCGAGAGCGGCGAGACGTCGACGACGATCCTCATCGCGGCGGGCGATACGCGATCGAGTCGAAGTGGAGCCCGAGCAGCCGCGTGTCGTTGCGGTGCAGCGCCGGATAGTCGGACGGCCGGCGGGCAGGCGAGATCGCGAAAGCGACGCGGCAGACTCCGTTCTGCGGCGTGAGCGGGAAGGTCAGCCGCCGGCTGGACGTGGTGGAGGGGACACGGATCGTGCGGGGAGCCGTCGTCCCGCTGACCTGCACGGTCTGGACGACGCCGTGGAAGAGCCTGCTGTCGCTCGAGAGGACGACGGTCAGCGTCCCGCCGGCGCACTGGTAGCGAGTCCAGACGGGATGCGCGTTCGACCAGGGGTTCACGGGCTCGGGGTAGAGGCCGGTGATCGTGGTCGTGATCCGCGCCGGCGGCGCGATCCGGTACAGGACGAGCTCCTTCGCACTGTCGCCGGCGACCCGCTGCCCCAGGAGGTCGACGGTCTTCGGGGCGAGCACGTACCGCTCGTCGATCGTCTCGCCGTGTGCCCCACGGAGGATCCCCGTCGCCTGCTCGACGGCCACCCTCGTCGAGGGCAAGCCGCCGCCGAGCGGCGTCGTCAGGTCGTAGACGCGATCGATGCTGCGGTTCCAGAACTCGTTCTCCCAGACGGAGAGATCGTTCCCGCCCGCCCAGATCACCGCCACGCGCGCGTCGCGGCCGACGACGCGGTCGACCCAGCTGCGATGGCCGTGACCCACGCCCTGCGCGAAGGCGCTCGACGCGAGCCGTGGGAAGGAGTGCGTCCAGAGCTCGAGCGGCAGCCAGGTGAGCAGGAAGCCGAGCGCGACGAGCACCGGCAGCGCGGGCGCGTAGCGCCGCGGCAGCCAGAGGAAGGCGGCTCCGAGGCCGATCGAGACGAGCACCGCGACGACGGCGATGCTCGACCGTCCCGCCCACGCGTCGCCGAGGAACCACCAGGGCTGGAAGCCGAGCGTGTCGGACTGGGCCGTGATGTTGAGCAGGCCGAGAAAGGGAATCGTGCCCGGGAGCGCCGCGGCGAGCCCGGCCGCGACGACCGACGCCCGCGACGGCTTCGGCTGGCCGCGCTCGATCCAGGCGAGCAGGGCGATCACGAGGAGCGGTGCGAGGTAGAAGAGGTTCCGCTCCTCGATCCGGTGCGAGTAGCGCGACGCGAAGACCCCGACCTCGAGGACGAGCCAGACGGACAGCGCGGTGGCTCCCGCGACGTACGAGCGCAGGCGCGCGTCGAGGTGGCGAGCGTTCGCGACGAGCACGACCAGCGCGGCGAACGGCAGAACCCACACGTAGAGGTCGAGCTCCGCCACGTGGAGGACGATCCAGCGAATCGCCGGCCACGGCCGGTAGCCGCCGTTCGAGGTGACGCTGTAGTTGCCGAGCGCCGCCGCCGGCGAGCGGCCGCGGGCGACCTCCGCGATCACGACGGCGAGCCCGACGCCCGCAGTCGCCGCGTACAGCGGCGCCCAGGCGACGAGCCGGCGCGGGCGGCCGCGCTCGATCCAGGCGAGCAGGAGCGGCGCCGTGAGGGCGGCGACCACGAGCGCGACCGTCTGCGCACGGGTCTCGAACGCGAGCGCGCAGAGCCCCAGCAGCACCAGCTGGCGGAGCCTGGTCGGCCGCTCGAGCGCGAGCACGAGCACCAGCGCGAGCCAGAGGAAGAGCGGGTAGAACGCGTTCTCGGTCATCAGCGTCCCGGCGTAGGCCGTGGAGGGGACGGCGACGGCCAGCGCGGCCGCAGCGAGCGCGGCCGGCCGTCGCACGACCCGCCGTGCGAGGAGGTACGCCGGGAAGACGGACGAGGAGATCAGCAGGGCGTTCACGACGCGCGCCCACGCGTATGCGTCGCTCACCGGGCCGAAGATCGCGTAGACCGGCGAGAGGAGCAACGGGTAGACGGGGCCGTAGTTGCCGTGGACGCCGCGGATCAGGAAGTGGCCGGTCGCGGCGAAGCTGCGGGCCATGTCCGAGTAGACGAGTTCGTCGACCATGATCCACGGCGAGGAGACGCGCAGCCCGAGCGCGAGCAGCACGACCACGGCGACTGCATAGAGGCTCGCGACCTGCGCCCAGACCGGCGGCGTCCCGAACGGCCACGCCCGGGCGGGCCGCGTCCCGGGGTCAGACCCCGAGACGTGGCCCGCGGAGGCACGTCCGTCCGGCGAGACGAGGCCCGCCAGCTCGAGCGCGGGCGCGAGCGGCTCGGGCTCGAGCCCGACGTCGGCCGCGGCATCGGCGAGCTCGCGCAGCACGCGCTCCCGGACGATCGCGTCGCCGGCGGCCTCCTCCAGCGCGGCCGCGTACTGCTCTGCGACGCGGCCGAGGTCGTGCTCCGCCTCGACGTACGCCCGCGCCGCCGCGCCCATCTCCGCCGCCACGCCGGGCTCGGCCAGTCGCGCCAGCGCAGCCGCGAGCGCCTCGATCTCGTCGTCGCCGCCCGGCGCCACCTTGAGCGCAACCTCGTCCGGCAGCTCCGCGAACCACCCGACGTCGCTGACGACGAGCGGCTTCCCGAGCCCGAGGGAGCGGATCGCGCTGCCGGAGGTCTCCCCCATGGTCGGCGAGCGCAGCAGGACGCAGGCGTCGCAGGCCGCGACGAGCGACCACAGCCGCGCCTCCTCGACGTACGGCTCCCGGGTCACCCCGTCCGCCGGGATCCCGACCCGCTCGAGCCGACCGGCGAGGTCGAAGCCGGGCGCCTCGGAGCCGACGAGGAGGAGCCGCGCCCCCGGGTGTGTCCGACGCAGCACCGCGAACGCGCGCAGGAGCTGCGGGATCCGCTTGCTCTCGTTCAGGTGCCCGAAGCAGCCGATCAGCGGCGCGCCCGCCACCTGTGCGGGCGCGACGTCGGGAGCGGACCAGGCCGGATGGGGGATCCGCCAGAGGGGGCCCTCGTAGCCTTGCTCGCGGGCTCTCGCCTCGACGTAGTGCGAGTGGACGATCACCCCCGTCGCCCGGTCGAGCACGACGCCGGCGAGCGGGAACTCCTCCGGACGCACCTCCCAGAGCGGCGGAACTCGTCCCTCGAGCACGCCGTAGCCGAGGAGCCTCCCCGGCACGCCGGCCTCGCGCTCCATCGCCGCGAGGTACGCGTGCCCGTCCTTGCGCCCGATCGTGAGGCCGGCGACGAGATGATGGAGGACGAAGTCGTGCAGGACGACGACACCCGGCCGCCGCCGCAGGGCGTCAACGATCCAGCCGTGCGCGTCGGGGTTGTTGCCGACGTGGTAGAGAGCGACGTCCGTGCCGGGCACCGGCCGCGTGCGCCCCGGCCGCACGAGCTCGACCCCGACGAGCCGCTCGAGCGCGGGCAGGAGCAGCGCCGAGTAGTCGGCGATTCCGGAGGTGTCCGGCGGCAGCGGGCTGAAGTACGCGACTCTCACGTCCCCGGCCGCCTTTCGCTCCCGTGCGGCGAAGCCGGGCTCCGCGAAAGGGTGACGACGCTGGCGCCGGGACGCCCCAGGGACGTGAGCCTATTCACGCGACGGCGGCGAGCAGCCGGTCGATGCACGAGTCCCACGTGACCGCCGCCGCGAGCTCGCGGCCCCGGGCGCCGTACGCCTTCGCGGCGTCGACGTTCGCCTGGAGCCAGACGAGACCGCTTGCCACCTCGGCCGGCCGGGGGGCGACCACCAGTCCCGTCTCGCCGTCGCGCACGACGTCGAGCGGCCCGCCGGCGTCCGTCGTCGTCAGCACGGGCTTGCCGGAGAGAAAGGCCTCGAAGGGCACCATCCCGAAGTCCTCGTCGACGGGCGCGTAGTAGACGCCGAGGCAACGGGAGTAGAGATCCGCGAGCTCGTCGTCGGAGACCCGGCCGGCGAACTCGACCCGCCCGTTCAGGCCCCGCTCGGCCGCGAGCCGCTCGAGCCGCTGCTCGGTCCGGGCCCTCTCCGGCGATCACGACGCGCAGCGACGGCTCCGCTGGCGATCGCCTCGATCAGCAGGTCGAGCCGCTTCTCGGGCGCCAGCCGGTTCACCGTGAAGACGAAGTCGCCGGGCTCCTCGCAGCGGTAGGAGAGCGGCGCGGGTGGATGCGGCATCACCTCGGCCTCCAGCGCGGTCGAGTCGCGCAGCCGGCGCGCGACGTTGCCCGACGTCGCGAAGAGCGCGCGCGCCTCGCCGAGCACCGTCCGCTCGAAGGCGAGCACGCGGCGTCGCAGCGCCCGATCCTCGGCAGACTCCGAGAACTGGCCGAACTCGCCACGGTCGAAGTCCCACGCCTGCCGGAACTGGTGCAGGAGCCAGACGACCTTGCGGGGATGTCGCACGGCGTACGACGGGAACTTCGTCGCGACGACCGCGTCCATCGGCCGGCCGTTGGCCTCCTCGAGGTCGAGCAGCCGCCAGAGGAAGGCCTGCGTGAGGACGCGCTCTCCCGGGTACCACTTGAACGGCACGCTGACGAGGGTCGCCTCGTGATCGCGGGAGCAGAGCTGCTCGACGAGATCGTCCGCGAAGATCTCGGCGCCTCCACGCTCGAACGGCACCTGCGGGATGCAGACCGCCAGCCTCACGCCGCTCGCCCTCGCCGCTCCCGCCGGGTGCGCGCATCAGCGCTTGCTCTCGAGCTCGTCCACGCGTCGCGAGAGGTCGTCGACGAGCCGCAGCAGCGCGTCGTTGACGATCCGCTGCTCGGCGAGCGCCGGCTCCACGTACCAGCGCAGAAGCTTCCGCAGGACGCGCTTGCACTGGAACGCGACCCAGCCCTTCGCGCCGGGCCGCCGCTCGAGCGGCTTCTCGGCGCTCACCGGCCAGAAGCGCTCGGCGAGCCCGCGCGTCGCCGCAAGGTCGCGTGAGCCACGGTCGAGAGCGGCCCGCAGCCGCTCGTAGACCTCGTCCGCAGAAAGCTCCTGGACGTCGCCCATTCGCGCGAAGTCTAGAAGGGGGGTGTTACGGAGCCGTTAGCCGCTCCCGCGCGGCATCCACGAGCAGCCGTACCAGCTCGTCGAAGCCGACACGCGGCCGCCAGCCCAGCTGGTCGCGCGCCTTCGACGGGTCTCCGACGAGCCGGTGCAGCTCCGCCTGGCCGCGCTTCAGCGCCTCGTCCACGCGCACGTGCTCCCGCCAGTCCAGCCCGACGTGCGCGAATGCGCGCTCGGCGAGGTCGCGCACCGTGTGCAGCTCTCCGCTCGCGATGACGAAGTCCCCCGGCTCGTCGCGTTGCAGCATCAGCCACATCGCCTCGACGTAGTCGCCCGCGTATCCCCAGTCGCGCTCCGCGTCGAGGTCGCCGAGCCGCAGCTCCCGCTCCAGCCCGAGCGACACCGCAGCCGCCCCGTGCGCGATCTTGCTCGGCACGAAGTCGAGCGGACGGCGCGGCGACTCGTGGTTGTAGAGGATGCCGCAGCTCACGTGCATGCCGTAGCGGCGGCGGTACGAGCGGGCGATGAAGTGCCCGTAGGCCTTCGCCACGCCGTACGGCGTGATCGGAGAGAGCGGCGTCGACTCCGTCTGCGGCGTGGAGGCCGGCTCGCCGAAGATCTCGCTCGAGGACGCCTGGTAGACGCAGATGGCCGGATCGACCGCGCGCACGGCCTCGAGCAGCGCGGTGACGCCGACCGCCGCGAACTCCGCGGTCTCCACGGGATGCTCCCACGACCGCGGCACGAACGACGGCGAGGCGAGGTTGTAGAGCTCGCACGGCCGCAGCTCTGCGAGGAGGCGCGCCAGCGCGGTCTCGTCGAGGAGGTCGGCCCTGAAGAGCTGCACGCGGTCCCGGACGGCGTCGAGATTCGGGTAGGCGGCATCGGGGTCGCCTCGCACGACTCCACAGACGGAGTAGCCGCGCTCGAGCAGCAGCTCGGCGAGGTAGGAGCCGTCCTGACCCGCGATGCCGGTGACCAGGGCAGTGGTCAATGCAGCCCTCGCACGTACGCCCAGGCCTCGCTCAGACCGAGCGAGCGCAGCGCGAGCACGATCGCCGCGTAGGCGAGCAGCCCGGCGACGGCCGCCGGCACCGGCGAGAGAGCGAGCGAGGGCGCGCCGAAGGCGAGAGTCGTGGCGGCTCCGACCACCAGCGCGAGGCGCACCAGGCCACGCACGGCGATCTCGAGCGTCTGCGGCGAGAGCATCCAGAGCAGCCCTCCCGCGATCATGAGCGTCGAGAGGCCGATCGCGATCGCGATCCCGGCGAGGCCCGCCGCTGCCCGCAACCCGAGTCCGAGCGGGATGCAGGCGAGGAAGCCGAAGAGCGCGACCGGGATCAGCAGCCTCTGCCGGCCGGCGACGAAGACGAGCGGGAACGCCACCGCGAAGCCCACCCAGGCGAGCATCCACGGCGCGAGGTACACGACCAGGTGTCCGAGCTCGCGGCCGACGCCGCCGGCGTAGGCGCTGCCCAGCAGGCCTCCCATGATCCGCCCGCCGACGAGCGCGAAGGCGCCCGCCGCCGCCCCGACGAGCACGAGGCTCACCCACGCGGCGTGCACGACGTGACGCCCGGCGGCGACCGGATCGATGCCTCGGCGCGTCAGCGGGGCCGACGAGATCAACCCGAGCGAGAAGGCGGTCGAGCCGACGAGCGTCGAGGCGACGAGATAGGCGTAGGAGAAGCTCGTCACCCGGCCGACGCCGAGCTGTGCCGCGAAGCGGAGCGCGAGCAGGTAGGAGCCCTGGATCGCGAGCGGCACCGCCGCCCCCTGCACGAGATGCCCGAGCCGCGGCCGAAGCTGCAGCCGCTCCGGCCAGGGGCCCCCGAGAGCATGCGCCCGCAGGAGCGCGGCGACCGGCACGCCGAGCGCGCAGGCGGCGTTGACGCCGAGGCCCCACGCGAGGGCGACGATGCCGTGCCCGTTCGCGAAGGCCGCGAAGACGACCAGCCCGGCGACCCCTCCGAGCGCGAACCCGAACGCGGCGGTGCCGTAGCTGTCGAGCGCGGCCAGGGCGCTCGCGGCGAGGGCGGCCAGCAGCTGCCCGAAGGCGGCGGGCACGAGAACGACGAGCGCGCGGGAGGCGACGTGCGCAGAGCTCGGCGGCAGGCTCCCCGTGATCAGATCGCCGAGCGGGGCGGAGAAGGCGGCGACGAGCAACGAGACCGGTACGGCGACGGCGAGGAAGGCGAGCGCGAAGGCGCGGCTCTCGCCGCCGAGCCTGCCGGCGGCGGCGGCGCGCGTGAGGTCGGGCACGACGACCATGCGGAACGCCTGTGCTGCGAGCACGAGCACGAGGTAGACCCCGTAGGCGGCGAGAAACCCGTCCGTCTCCGCGTTGCGGCCGAACTTCCGCGCGAGCAGGGCGCCCGCGCCGGCGGCGGCGAGCGCGACGACGATCTGCGCGAGCCCGGTGAGAAGACCGCTGCGCAGCGCGCTGCGGCGGCGCCAGCGGCTCGTGTGGGTCGTCTCCACCGGCCGATCAAAGCAGACGCGAACGCCGCCTCACCATGTCGTGACCCCTCCCCGGTACCCTTCTCGCGTGCGCGTGCTGGTCACGGGAGGCGGCGGGTTCCTCGGAACGCACGTCGTCTCGCGGCTCGAGGCGGACGGGATCGAGCCCTTCGTCGCACGACGCCGCGACTACGACCTCACCGTCGCAGTCGACGCCGAGCGGCTCTTCGCCGACGCCCGCCCCGAGCTGGTCGTCCACCTCGCCGCCGAGGTCGGAGGGATCGGGGCGAACCGCGCGAACCCGGGCCGCTACTGGTACGCGAACCTGCTCATGGGCGCGCACGTCCTCGAGCAGGCCCGCCTGCAAGGAGTCGCGAAGACCGTGCTGCTCGGAACGATCTGCGCGTACCCCAAGCACGCCCCGGTGCCCTTCCGCGAGGACGACCTCTGGAACGGCTACCCCGAGGAGACCAACGCGCCCTACGGAATCGCGAAGAAGGCCCTGCTCGTCGGCGCCCAGGCCTATCGAGAGCAGTACGGCACGAACGCCGTGTACCTGCTTCCGGTGAACCTGTACGGGCCGCGGGACAACTTCGACCTCGAGACCTCGCACGTGATCCCGGCCCTGATCCGGAAGATGGCCGGGGCGCGCGAGCGCGGCGAGCGCGAGATCGTCCTCTGGGGCGACGGCAGCCCGACCCGCGAGTTCCTCTACGTCGACGACTGCGCGGAGGCGGTCTGGCTCGCCGCGCAGCGCTACGACGGCCCGGAGCCCGTCAACGTCGGCACGGGCGAGGAGATCTCGATCCGCGACCTGGCGGCGCTGATCGCCGAGCTGACCGGCTTCGACGGCGAGATCGTCTGGGACACGTCACGTCCGAACGGGCAGCCACGCCGCCGGCTCGACGTCAGCCGAGCCGAAGAGCTGTTCGGCTTCCGGGCCCGCACGCCGCTGCAGGAAGGGCTGGAGCAGACGATCGCCTGGTACCGGTCGGGAGCCCCCTCGCCGGCAGCCCCCGCATGACCAGCTCCGCGGACGCGATCCAGGCGAGTCGTGCCCGCCTGCTACTCGGCGGCGCCCGGCGCCGCGCCGGGGCGGCCGCCGACGCCCTCGAGCGCGCACGGCCGCGTCACGTCCTCGCCGTCCTGATCGTCGCGCAGTGGCTGAGCGTGCTGGCTCTCGCGCGGACGATACGCCATGCTGGCTGGATCTACTACCAGGGCGGCGACCAGCTCTGGTACTACTCGACCGGCTGGCTGCTCGCCCACGGCCATCTCGGCGACACGCTCGTCGGCTACCTCTGGCCGGTCCTTCTCGCCCCGATATCTCTCGTGGCGGGACCGAACGTCGCGCGCGCGTACCCGGCCGATCATCCTGCTCGACGTGCTCGTGCTGCTGCCGATCGGGATGGTGGCGCTCTACGGGATCGCGGAGCGGATCGCAGGACGGATCTTCGCGTACTGGACGACCATCCTCTGGATCGCGCTGCCCTTCATCGGCATCGAGTACACGAACGTCGGGTATCACCAGCGCTACACGGAGCTGTTCCTCCCGCAGGCGCTCGGCCTGAGCGCGATGGCGGACTTCCCCACGCTCGTCGCCGCCCTCGTCTCGGCCTACTTCACCGCGCGGGTCGTGTTCGACGAGCACACGAGCAGAGCGATGCCCTCGCGGCGGGAGTCGCCGCGGGTGCGGCGATCGCGATCAAACCCTCGACAGCGCTCTTCCTCGGCGGGCCCGACTCTCGCGCTCCTCGCCGCGAGGCGGTTCAGGGGAGCCGCCTGGTTCGTCGTTGGCCTGGCGCCCGCGCTCGTGACGCTGACCCTGTGGAAGGCCCGAGGGCTCGGACACGTGCCGATCGCCGCCCCGTTCGAGACAGTGCGACGTCGCCGCCGGGTCGCTCCTCCTCCCCCTCGGGCTGGGCCTCAACCTGCACAAGTACTTCAACCTCGACTGGCACCACTTCCAGCTGCAGCTCGACGCGCTGCAGGAGCACTTCTGGAGCCTCCGCGTGATCGAATGGCTGCCGTTCGCGGGCGTGATCGCGCTCGCCCGCCGCTCGCTGCGCGCCATGCTGCTCGTCGGCGGCTGGTTCGGCGCCTTCATCGTCGTCAAAGGAACGTTCGACTACGCGAGCATCGCCGACGGGAGCCTGCTGCGAATCCTGATCCCGGCCCTTCCCGGCGTTCGTGTCTTGGTGTCGCGGCCCTGCCGCTTCTACTTCCCGGCATGCCACAGCGACCTCACGCCGGCCCTCACCACCGATCGTCTCCAGGCCGGGCAGGCGCCGCACGGTGCTGCTCGTCGCGGCCGTTCTCGGGACCGCCGTCGTGCCCCTCGCCGCGATCGCCGCCGTCCCGCTCGACAGGGGACAGCCGGCCCGCGTCGTGACCTTCGGGCAGCCCGGCAACGATCCACCGATCCCCGCGAACGTCGAGATCGGTCTGCACGCCCGGGTTGCGAGGCGGACGGCACGGTCGCGCTCGACTGGTCACCCCAGGGACGAAGCGGCGCGCCGGTCTTCTACCACGTGTACCGCGTCCCGAGCGCCCGGCCGGACTACGCGTGCCAGGTGGAACACGGCGTCGAGGGCTGCGCGGTGGCGCTCCAGGACCTCGGCGTCACCAGGACACCGCACTTCGTCGACAAGCCCGGAAGCGGCCGCTGGACATACCGGATCGGCGTCTCCGCGAACTGGCTCGACGATCCGACCTACGGCGACGTGTACGTCATGAGCTCGGCGGTCGTCTCGTCCGTCCACGGACAGTGAGCGACGCGACCAGCCGCCCTCATGGGCGGGGTCGCCGGCGCCGTGCTCCTCACTCCGGTGGATGGGACGTGGTCTGGATCGGGTCAGTGACTGCGGGTTCACCGTGCATCACGAGAACCCGTACACCCCGTGATGACAGCGAGCCACCCGCTGCGCTCGAAGCTCGCTCGCAGCGAGCGCGCTCCGCATGGTGGCGAGTCGGCTCCGCCCGTGGTGAGGGCTCCAACCAACCGCGCTCGCAGAAGACACCCTCGGCGCACTCGCCGCCCATGCGCTGACGGTCTACCTCGTCGTCTGGGACGCGATCGCGCTCTGAGCGCGAGCGGCCAGCTCCTGCTCGAGCAGGGCGAGCCGCTGGGCGAGCAGGACGTTCTGGTCGGAGAGCCGCGAGATCACCGTCGAGTAGTGGAGCAGCACGGCGAGGATGAAGAGGATCCCCACCGCGAACAGGACCGCGGGCGGGTAGCTCCGTACACCGACCCAGCCGGCGATCGTGTTGAGGCCATGACGCCAGGCGGAGAGGGCTGTCAGCACGATCCCGGTCGCAAGCCAGAGGAGCGCGTAGCGCTCGCGCAAGCGGCGGCTGCGGATCAGCTCGAGCACGACGAGGACGAGCGAGAACGAGGCGAGCGCCCCGAGAACGGAGACGACGAAGGGCGTCATTGGCGTTCCTCCTGTGGGACGTCCGGGCGGCGGAACATGCCGACGAAGATCGCGAGCAGCACCTTGACCATGTAGTAGATGGAGCGGAGCGCGGTGATCGAGGAGGTGCCGCCGCCCCGCTCCCGCATCGTCACGGGCACCTCGACGAAACGCAGACGATGGCGGAAGACCATCACCGTCGCCTCGACCTCCGGATAGTCGTGCGGGTAGTCGCGGGCGAACAGGGCGATCCCGTGCCGGTTGACGGCCTGGAACCCGGACGTCGTATCGGTGACGCGCTGGCCGACGAGTCCGGAGACGACGCGGGCCAGGATGCGGATCCCGGCCCGGCGTGACCGCGACGATCGATACCCGGAGGTCGTGTCGGCGGCGAAGCGGGAGCCGACCACGACGTCGGCGTCCCCGCGCAGCACGGGCTCGAGCACACGCCCCAGCTGGCCCGGATCGTGCTGCCCGTCACCGTCGACGCGAACAGCGAGGTCGTACCCGTGCTCGAAGGCGTAGCGGAAGCCGGTCTGAACGGCGCCGCCGATGCCGAGGTTGAACGGGAGACGGAGCACCCGCGCGCCCTTCGCGGCCGCGACCGCGGCCGTCCCATCGGTCGAGCCGTCGTCGACGACGATGACGTCGAGGCCCGGATCGAAGGCGCGAAGCTCGTCGATCACGCGCGGCACCGTCACCTCCTCGTTCAGCGCCGGCACGATCGCGGCCCGGCGCAGCTCGGCCAGCCCGGGCAGGGCATCGACCCACGCAGCGCGGCTCTCCGTCGCGATCTCAGACACCGGATGCCACCGGAGCCCGCAGGTCGAGCAACTCGAGCAGCCGCCGCGCGCGGTGCGCGTAGGTGTGCTCGTCGAGGACGCGCTCGCGCGCACGGCGGCCCAGCTCCTCCGCCTGCGCAGGGTCGGCGAGCAGGTCGCGGTAGGCCTCCGTCGCCTCGTCCGCGTCGTGGACGACGACGAGCTCACGGCCCGGCTCGAACCAGCGCTCGATCCCCTCGTTCGGGTTCGAGACGATCGTCGCAGCGCAGCGCGGCGAGCTCGAAGGGGCGCACCGTGGAGGAGGCAGGAGACGCTCGCGTGCGCGCGCCGCGTGACGTTGAGGTTGATCCGCGCCGCAGAGATCGCACGCGGGAAGACGTTGTAGGGGATCACGCCCAGCGTGCGCGCCGAGCCGACGTCGCCGCGGAAGTCCTCGCCGCCGAGCGCGAAGCTCACCTCCGGCAGCCGGCGGCTCGGCTCGCCGACGAGCTCGTGCATCCACTCGCGCCGGAACTTGTCCCCGTACCCGTAGAAGAAGACGTCGTGCTTCCGCTCGACCGGCTGCGGCGAGAAGAGCTCCGGGTCGATCGCCCAGAACAGCGCCTCCGCGCGCCGCGCACCGAGCTCACGGAGCCGCGGGAGCCCCCCCTCGGAGTTGGAGAGCACGAGGTCGTACTCCGCCGGATCGGCGCCGTGGTAGTAGTTGAAGCCCGTGTCCATGCCGCCGTACTCCGGCAGGCTCATCGGCACGTCGCCGTCGTAGAAGACGACGGGGACGCCGAAGCGCTCGCGAAGCGCGGACGGGATGCCTCGTAGGTGGCTCATCGGCACCGTGAAGACGACGACCGCGTCGACGTCCCCCTCGCGCTCGAGGAGCCGCTCTAGGTGGCGCCTCCAGCGCGGCGTGACCGTGCGCCAGATCGTCTCCCGCACGAGCCGGTCGGCGCGCGTGTCCTCGGGCGCGTCCTCGGCACGGCGGAGGTAGCGGTCGCCCCTGAGCCGCGCGGCTGCCGTGCGTGCGGCCGCGAACGCCTCCGCCTCCCGGTAGAGCGGGTTCGGCGCCGTCCGCCACCACGGCGACTCGACCGCCCGCCCCCGGTACGGCGTCACGATCAGGTCGATCCCTGCCTGCGCCATGCCCTTCCAGAGCTGCCACCACGCCGGCGTGCAGCCGTACCGGAAGTCGAGGTCGACGGCGGACGCAACCGCCACGATCTTCGGCGCCCTCATGCGCCCATTCTGGCAAGGCGGCATGAAGGCACTGTTACGAGCACGGGGGAAACGGGTTTCCCCGTGGTCCTCAGCATGGGGAAACGGGTTTCCCCCATGTGCCCCTTCCTTTGCGTCCGTGTCGAGGAGCAGCGTCGTGTGCGCTGCGGGGAGAGCGCGGTCTCCCCTCCGCGCGGCGAAAACGGGTCGGACCCAGAAGGGGAGAAACCGTCGCCCGTCCCTCACCTCGAAGGCCGGAGGCTACGCGGATGCGCAAGCGGACGTAGACGGAGGCCGAACCCACGTCGGCGGGGACGCTGCAAGCGCCACCGCCGACGCAGCGCCCCGCTTCGCCTCTGGGTCGAACCTTCTTGGAAGCACGCACCGTCGCCGCGCGCAGGGAAGACCGCGCTCTTCCCGGAGCGCCCACCAACAGTCTCCTTGCCGAGCGAAAGAGGACGGGGCCGTGGGGGGAACGGGGTTCCCCCCACGATCAATAGGCGCCGCGCCGCGCGATCACCGCCGGCAGAGTCTTGGCGAGGATCGAGATGTCGAGCCAGATCGACCAGTTCTCGAGGTAGTAGAAGTCGAGCCGGACGAGGTCGTCGAAGGTGAGCTCGATGCGACCGGAGACCTGCCAGAGGCCCGTCATGCCCGGCAGCACGCGGTAACGGCGGCGGTGCCAGTCCTCGAGCTGGACGTAGTCGCGCAGCGGCAGGGGACGCGGGCCGACGAGCGACATCTCGCCGCGGAGCACGTTGAGCATCTGCGGCAGCTCGTCGATCGAATAGCGACGCAGGATGTGTCCGACGCGAGTGACACGTGGATCGTCCTTGATCTTGAAGAGCGGCCCCGACGCCTCGTTCGCTGCCTCGAGCCCGGCCTGGCGCGCTCCGGCGTCGATGTGCATCGAGCGAAACTTGAACATGCCGAACTCGGACTCTCCGAGACCGACTCGGCGGTCGCGGTAGAAGACGGGGCCTGGCGAGTCGAGCTTCACGACAAGTGCGATCACCACCCACACGGGCAGGGCGACGATCACGAGCGCACCGCTGACGACGAGGTCGAAGACCCGCTTCACCGTCCAGTCGAGCCCGGAGACGACCGGCGGTCGCAGCTCGAACAGCGGCAGACCCTGGCCGGCGACGAACTCCGCGCGCTGAATGAGGAGCTCCGCTGTCGTCGGCGCGATTCGCACCTTCACGCCGTACCGGTGCGCCTCCTCGACGAGGTCGAGCAACTCCTCCTCGCCCAGGTCGGACCCGCTGACGATCAGCTCGTCCATCGGATGTTCTCCGAGAACGTCGCGCACCTCGTCGATGCGCCCGAGCACCGGCAGACCCAGATCGGCTCCGTCGTTCGCGAGCACGCCGAGGAACTCGTAGTCGATACCCCCTCGGCCGAGACCGAGCGCCCGGCGGAGCGAGACGAGCCGCTCGCCTTCGCCGACGAGCACCGCGCGTCGCCGAGCGCCGGTCAGCCGCCAGACGTCGCCGGTGACGACCTCGTAGCTCGAGCGAAGGAGCGAGACAACGATCGCGGCGATCACGAACGCCGTCGCGTAGAGACCGAACGTCGTGTGCTGGTAGCCGGTCCCGACGGCGAAGGCGAGAGTCAGCACCGTCACGAGCAGCAGCGACGAGACGATCCGACCGACGCCCGCGCGCTGCTCACGTGGCGCGTAGAGGCCGGCCTGCCAGAATACGAGCGCAGTGACGAGGAACAGAAACGGCAACCACTTGGCCTCGGCGTCCCACGGGAGCCCCCACAGGATCGGACGCTCGCCGTAGTAGACCTCCCGCAGGACGAGGGCGAGATAGAGCGAGGCCGCGAGGCCGCCGAGATCGAGCGAGACGAGCGCGGCGACGCTGAGGAGGCGGCGCACCAGCACCCGCAGCTGCCGGCCGGACGGGAGCAGCCGACCGGAGCGGACGTCGGTCCGGAGGGAAGATCGCTCCGACGGGCCGTGCTCGTCCGGGCCGGCGTCCAGAACAGGCTTGGTCGCCACGAGAACGGCCATTGTATGCGGTGTCGAGCCCTTCCAGCGACCCGGTTACGCTTCGTACGATGTCCCGGCTCGATCGTCTGAACGAGCGCTACCGGCGCCACCACCGCGAGGAGAAGCAGGAGTTCGTCTTCGGCGGGGACGAGCGCGGGGCCCTGGTGGCGTCTCTCGTCGGCGGGCCCGGCAGGCGGGTGCTCGACGTCGGCTGCCGCACCGGCGCGCTCACCCGCTACTACGCCGCAGGGAACGACGTCGTGGGAGTCGACGTCGACAGCGACGCGCTCGGGCGGGCCCGCGAGAGGCTCGGGATCGAGACGCTCTGGGCGGATGCCGAAGAAGGCTTCCCGTTCGACGACGCCTCCTTCGACGTCGTCGTGATGGGAGAGATCCTCGAGCATCTGGCCGACCCGGCAGCTGCCGTCGCCAATGTCCTCCGCGTGCTCCGGCCGGGCGGACGCTTCGTGGGCTCCGTCCCGAACGCGTTCCGTCTCAAGTCGCGTGTCGCCTACGCGCGCGGCCGCTACCCCGTCGACTGGGACCCGACGCATCTGCAGCTCTTCACGCCACATGCGCTGCGGCGACTGCTGGGCGGGTTCGAGGATGTCGAGATCCGGTTCGTCGTGGGCCGCCTCACCCGTCTGCATCCACGACTGCTCGCCAACGTGCAGCTCTTCTCCGCGCGCAAGCCCGCCTGAGCAGACGGGAGGCCGCGCCTCCGAGAAGGCACACTGTCGTCATGTGCGGGATCTGTGGGCTCGTGTCTGCGTCTGGCCGGCCGGATCCCGACCTCGTCGACGCGATGCGGGCACGGATCCGCCACCGCGGCCCGGATCAGGGGTCGACGGACGTCTTCGGCTCCTGCGTGCTCGGACACCAGCGGCTCCAGGTCATCGACCTCGAGCAGGGCTTTCAGCCCGTTGCCAGCGAGCCGGGGGACGTCGTCGCGGTCTTCAACGGCGAGCTCTACAACTTCCGGGAGCTGCGGCGAGAACTGGCGGCCCGAGGGCACCACGTTCGCGGCACCGGCGACACGCCAGTGATCCCCCACCTGTACGAGGAGCACGGCCCGGCATTCGTCGAGCGGCTCGAGGGCATGTTCGCGTTGGCGCTGTGGGACACCGCGCGCGAGGCGGCTCGTGCTGGCACGCGACCGGCTCGGGAAGAAGCCTCTTCTCTGGACGCGCCTCGAGAACGGCACGATCGTCTTCGCCTCGGAGCTGAAGTCGCTGCTCGCGCTCCCGGGCGTCCGGCGCGAGCCGGACCTCGCGGCGCTCGATGCCTACCTGGCACTCCAGTACGTGCCCCGCGAGCGCTCCGGCCTACGAGGCATCCACCGGCTGCTCCCCGGACACGTGCTCATCGCCGAGGAGGGACGCGAGCGGATCGAGTGCTACTGGGAGCCGCACATCGAGGAGCGCTCGCTCGCCGACGACGCGTGGCTCGAGCTCGTCCGGGACACGGTGACCGCCGCCGTGCGGACGCGGCTCGTCGCGGACGTGCCGCTCGGAGCCCTCCTCTCCGGCGGGATCGACTCCGCAGTCGTCGTCTCGCTCATGGCGAAGGAGTCGAGCGAGCCGGTTCGGACGTTCACCGTCGGCTTCTCCGATACGGCCTACGACGAGCGCGAGCACGCACGGGCGGTCGCGGAGCGGTGGAGCACGCGCCACACCGAGATCGTCCTGGAGCCGGACGCGGCGGCGACGCTGCCCCGGCTCGCCGCGGCGTTCGACGAGCCGCTCGGCGACGAAGCCGCGCTGCCGCTCTTCCTCATCTGCGAGGCGGCCCGACACGACGTCACCGTCGCGCTCGCCGGCGACGGTGGCGACGAGTCCTTCGCCGGCTACGAGCGATACGCGGCGATGGGACTGGCGGAGCGCGTTCCCGGCCCGGCCGCGGCGGCCGGTGCGCGGCTGCTCCGCGCACTCCCGTCCGGGCGACGCGAACGCCGATCGACGGCCTTCCGCGCCGCGCGTTTCCTGGAGACCGCTGCGGTGCCACGCTCGGAGCGGTACGGACGGCTGATGGAGGTCTTCCCCCTCGAAACTCGCGCCGCGCTCTGGACGGACGAGGCCAAAGTCGAGCTCGGGCCGCTGCTCTCGCCCGGCCTCCTCCTGGGGCAACCGCCGGCCCGCGGACTTGCGGGACTGCAGCTGCTCGACGTCACCACCTACCTTCCCGGCGACCTGCTGCCGAAATCCGACATCGCCTCGATGGCGCACTCCCTCGAGCTGCGCTCACCGCTGCTCGACCACCGCGTCGTCGAGCTCGGCCTCTCGCTTCCCGACCACCTGAAGCTGAGCGGACGCGAAGGGAAGCAGGCGCTACGCCGCGCGTTCGCCAACGACCTGCCGCCCCTCGTCGCCGAGCGGGGCAAAAGCGGCTTCGGCGTCCCCCTCGCGCGCTGGTTCCGAGGCGAGCTGCACGACCTCGCCAGCGACCTGCTGCTCGGCGAGCGTGCCCGAACCCGCGGGTGGTTCCGGCCCGAGACGGTGCAGCGACTGCTCTCCGAGCACGACGCAAACCGGGCCGATCACGGGCACCGGCTGTGGACGCTGACGATGCTCGAGCTGTGGCTGCGTACGCACGTCGAGGCGGGGCCGCGAGCGGCCGCGAGCGGCCGATGAAGGTGGTGCACGTCCACCGCATGCGGGGGATCGGCGGCTCCGAACGCCACCTGCTGACCCTGCTGCCGGCGCTCGCCGAGCGGGGGGTCGAGCCGTTCTTCCTGGGACTCGACGACCCCGCGTGGGACCCGTCGGACTTCTACGGCGCGCTCCGGGTGCCCGCGGCCCGGATCCAGGCGCCGCACGACCTCGATCCGCTCCTGCTCGCCCGCCTCGTGAAGCGCATCCGCGCCGACGTCGTGCACACGCATCTCGTCCACGCCGACGTCTACGGCGGGCTGGCGGCGGCGCTGCGCGGCGCACGGCTCGTCTCCACGAAGCACAACGACGATCCGTTCCGGCTCGGTCCGTTCCGGTACGTCGAACGAGGACTCGCCAGGATCGCAACGCGCATCGTGACGATCACGGAGGCGTTGCGCCGCTTCACCGTCGAGAAGGTCGGCGATCCCGGCCGCGAAGGTGGAGACGATCCACTACGGGCTCGACGGCCTGCCCGCTGCCTGGGGTGAGAATCCTCCGAACGAGGTTCCTGCACAGGACGCGCGTGCTGCTCGCGATCGCGCGGCTGTCGAGGCAGAAGGGCGTGGACGTGGCAGTGGAGGCGCTCAGGCTCCTACCCGAGGACACGGTGCTCGTCGTGCTCGGCGAGGGCCCGGAGCGCCAGCAGCTCGAGTCGCTCGCGCGCGAGCTCGGGAGTCGACCGGCGCGTGTTCCTCCGAGGCCGCGAGCCGGATGTCGCCGCCTGGCTTCGGCGTTCCTCGGTGCTCGTCCACCCGGCGAGGTGGGAAGGGTTCGGGCTCGGCGTCCTCGAGGCGATGATCGCCGGGCTTCCGGTCGTCGCCTCGAACGTCAGCTCCCTCCCGGAGCTCGTCGTCGACGGCGAGACCGGGTTCCTCGTCCACGCGGACGACCCGTCCGCGCTCGCGCTCGGGGTTGCACGGGCGCTCGAGGAGGGTGACCGACTCGGCGCCGCGGGCCTGGAGCGTGCCCGCAGCGAGTTCTCGGTCGCAGGGATGGCCGATCGGACGGTCGAGCTGTACCACCGGCTCTGACTAGTCGCCTGGCGGCGGTACCCGCGTCGCGCGAGGGCGTCCTCGTACAGGAGCTCGGTGCGATCGGTGCAGAACTGCTGGAGGAATCGGCCGAGCGCGCGCCGGCGACCCGCCTCTCCCATTCCCGCCCCAGCTCGAGGTCGCCGGCGAGGCCGGACGATCGCGTCGCGCAGCGGACCGGCCTCTCCCGGCGGCACGAGAAGCCCGGTCTCGCCCTCCCGGACGAGCTCACCGAGGCCGCCGATCTCGGCCGCGATCACCGGCCGCGATCGCTCCATCGCCTCGAGCGCAACCATCCCGAACCCCTCGCCCATCGAGGGCACGACGACGGCGGCGGAGCGCTCGATCGCGCTCTGGATCGGGGAGACATGGCCGAGGAAGGTGACGGAGTCTCCGACGCCGAGCTCGTGGGCAAGCGCCTTCAGCGCCGGCTCCAGCGGCCCGCGACCGGCGATGTCGAGACGCAGGTCGGGTAACTGTCGCGTCGCCTCGGCGAATGCGCGCAGCAGGACGATGTGGCCCTTGATCGGAATCAGGCGACCGACGCACAGCAGCCGCCGCTCCTCACCGGCGTAGGGCGCGGGTTCACCGTCGGGCTCGATCCCGTAGTGGACGATCTCGAAGCTCTCCCCGTCGAAGCCCTCCACTTCCTCGAGGTAATGCGCAAGGCCCCGCGAGATCGCGATGTGGACGTGCGCGAGGCTCGCGACGCCGCGCTCGTAGACCCCGAAGTACGGGGCCTCGCGGAATTCGTTGAAGCCGTGTTTCGTCGCGAAGCGGATCGGCACGCGTGCGGCGGCGCCTGCCAGCAGCCCGTAGGCCTCGGCGTGGACGAGGTGCGCGTGGAGGATCGTGGGCCGCGACCGGGTGAGATGGGCGGCGACCCTGAGGAACGCGACCGGGTCGACGTCGGCGCGAAGCGGTATCGCGTCGAGCGGCACGCCCCGAGCGGTGAGCGCGCGGGCGAACTCCCACGCTCCCGGCTCGTGCTGGTGCAGCATCAGCATGCGCACGTCCCAGCCGCGCTCGCGCAGCCGCGGCAGGAGCGACAGGAGATGCGCCTCCGAGCCGGAGATCCCGGCGACCTTCTGCACGTGCAGGACGAGCTCCGGCCTCATCGCTCCGCCAGTGCGAGGATCGCGTCCGCCCACGTCTCGACGGAGTGCTGCCTGGCGACACGCTCGCGCAGCTCGCGCCCGAGCGCGTCGCGCTGGTCGTCCGAGAGAGCGGCGAGCGCCTCGATCCGGTCGGCGAGCGTCTCGGGACGGCCCCGTTCGTACGCCAGCTCCGGCTCCAATCCCGCGAAGAGTGTGTCGAACGCCTCGTGCGACGCGAGAACGGGCCGACAGGAGGAGCAGGCCTCGAGCACGATCTTGTCCGGGGAGATGAAGTCCGACGCGACGATGTCGGCTTCTGCATACACGGGCGGAAGCTCGGTGCGCGGGATCGCGCCGCCGACCGTGGCCCAGTCCCGAATGTCGGCGCCCGCGACGAGGTGTTCCAGCGTGCGCCTGTAGTCGACCTGGAGCTCGGAGGTGGCGGTGCCGTAGAGGTCGATTCGCACGTCGAGGCCACGAGCACGGACGATCCGCACGCCCTCGATCATCTCGTCGAGCTTCTTCGGCGGCGTGTAGCGGCCGAGGGACAACACGCGAAACGAGCGGCCTTCGCTCGAGCGCACCGGTTGGCACGGAAACTCGGAGAGGTCGATCCCGTGGCCGATCCCGTGCACCTTCGGAGAGCGAAGCGGATACGAGCGCACGTCGAGGCTCAGCAGGTGCGTGCAGACGAGACCGGCGAGACGCAGGACCGTGTGCGCCTTCCAGTGCGTGTACCAGAGCATGAGTGGCACTCGCCGCACGCGCACGAACGGTGCCGCCACGACCGTGTACAGCGGCACCATGTGGCCGACGACCGCAAGCGGCGGTTCGTGGAGCTCCGAGACGAGCGCCGAGATGTAGCGTCGGGCACGCTGAGCCCGCGTCGGAGCGCCGAAGACCCGCAGGCGGCAGTTGCCGGGCAACACACCGTCCACACCGCGATCGCAGAGCACGACGACCTCGTCGACGCGACGCGCGAGCGCTGCGATCTTCGCCCGTGTCGCACCGAGGTTGGAGTCGTCCGGATCGACGACTTGCGTGATGAAGACCAGCCGACGCATCGTTGCCTAGAAGATGTCCGTGTCGCCGAGCGAGAAGCGGAATGCGTCCCGCCCGTGTGGCAGCGGCTCGTCAGGCTGAAGCGAGCGTCCGATGAAGCGGATCGCAGAGGGCGTCGGCACGAAGCCTGCCGCGAGATACGTGCCGTGCTCGCCCCGGTTCGGCATCGCGATCACGACGTCGGCGTCGACCGCGCGGACGCAGCGGTTGAGGAGGCGCACGCCGTCCGCGCCGACGAGCTCGCACACGAGCCCGGCCGAGATTCCCTTGAAGACCCCCCACCCGACGACCGCGAAGCCGCGGTCGGTCGAGAAGCTCGCGTACCGGCGCGGGGTCGCGCGGTAGCGCCAGTTCAGGTACGCCGCGTCCTTGACGACGTGATCGGCCCAGCCCGCTGCCGCGCTGCGGTAGATCTCCTCGTGCCGGAGACCGAACTCCTCGACGCTCCCGCGGACGCCGCCCGCCGGACGGCCGTGGGCACGAACGTGGCGGACGGCGCGCAAGGGCCGCTTGGGTCGCGCCCAGAGACGCAGCCAGCAGAGCTCCTCCCAGCCGAGCTTGCCGACGAAGATCGGCCCGGCCATCGGGTTCGTGAAGCCGAGCGCCAGCCGCGCGCCCGAGCGCGCCGCCTGCTCGTCGTTGTGGAGCTGGAGTGCCGAGAAGACGCCCTTCCCGCGGGCGGCCGCACCGGTCATCACGTGGATCGTGAAGGTCGCCTCCCCTTCGCGGCCGGCGAGCACCATCCGCGTGTACGACTGTGCAGCGGCCCCGATCGTCTGGCCGTCCGCGTCCGCGAGATTGAGGATGAAGCGGCCGGTCGGGTTCTGCTCGAACCACCAGTCGAACTCCTTCTCCGACCAGCCGCTGCCCTCGTACACCTCGCGCATGAGCGTGAGGAAGTCGCCGCGGCGGCCAGGCTCGTAGGGGACGATCTCGAAGGCCCTCGGGCTGTTCACTAGCGGGACGAGGTGCCGAGAGCGGCGTTGAAGAGGCGCCGCGCGTGCGTACCCGTGACGGTGTCCTTGAGCGAGATGAGGTCGCATGCGCCCGCGAGGACGAGCTCGAAGGTGCGGGACGAGTACGGCTCGACGTTGTAACGGCGCAGCTGGAGCGGGTCGCTGTGCGGCGTGTTCGCGCCGGAGACGGCCGTGAACGCGATGTCGTAGCCGGCCTGCTTCACGAGGCTGGGATGCACGGGCTTGTAGTCCGCCTCCGACCCTTTCACGTAGGAGAACGCGCGCACGGTTCTGCCGAGCCGCTCCTCGAGCTTCAGCTTCGAGATCGCGATCTCGCGCGCCGCCTCGTCGAGCTCCAGCTCCGCGAGCGGCTTGTGGCTGATCCCGTGCGACTCGATGCGCACACCGTACGTCTCGAGCTCGCGGATCTCGTCCCAGTCGACGGTCGGGTTGCGGACTCCGCGTGCCGAGAGATACCTCTCGTGCGGCAGCGGCGTCGTCTCGCCGACGTACGCGATCGGCACGAACTGCACCGCCGGATAGCCGTACTTCCGCAGGACGGGCGCGGCGTTCACGAGGTTGTCGCGGTAGCCGTCGTCGAAGGTGATCAGGACGGCACCGTGGGGCAGCGGCTTCCGCTCGAGGTAGTGCGCAAGCACGGCGTCGAGGCCGACGGTCGTATAGCCGAACTCGCGGAGCTCGTCCATCTGCTCGTCGAAGTGCGAGACCGGGATCGACATCCGATTGTTCGCGAGGTCGTTGACCTTGTGGTACATGAGCACGCGCAGACTTCGGTCGTCGCCGTTCACGGCGCCGACCCCGTTCGCGGTCTCCCCGATCGCGCGGTAGACGGAGTTCTTCAGCAGCTGCTTGATCTGCTCGCGCACCGGAATCAGGTTACTCGGCGAGGGTGTCGCGGACGAGCGCCGCGATCTTCTCGGCGAACTGCTCCGGCGTGATCGACCACTGCTCGCCGGTGCGGCGCGCATTCGCCCCGAACCGCTCCGCCTCCTCCCGCTCGGACAGCACCTGCACGAGCGCGTCCGAGATCGAGCGCGGGTCGTCGGGATCGACGAGCAGGCCGTTGACGCCGTCTTCGACGACGTCGGGGATTCCGCCGCGGTCGGCCCCGACCAGAGCCCTGCCGCGGCAGGCCGCCTCGATCAGCACTCTCCCGAGCCCTTCGGCCCGAGACGGGAGCACGAGCAGCCAGCTCCGGTCGAGCGCGGCAGCGACCTCCTCGGGGTCGAGCGCCCGGTCCCATCGGGCACCGTGCTCACGAACGAGGGCTTCCGCCACCTCGGTGCGAGTGCCGTTGCCAACGAGGTGGAGACGTGCCTCCGGCAGCCGCTCTGCGACCTGCCGCCACGCGCGGGCGAGCCCGTCGACGTTCTTGTAGGCCTCGAGCACGCCGACGAAGAGGGCAACCGGCCGCTCCGGAAGCGCCGTGGGTGGGCGTTGCAGGAACGCCTCCGCGTCGACGTAAGGCGGGAAGAGCGCCGCGGGCTCGACGCCGAGGCCGCGAACGAGCTCGGCCGTGTGTTGCGAGATCGCCCGGACGGCGTCGGCCCGCCTGACCGCAGGCGGAGCCATCGCGTCGTTGAGCGGGTTCAGGAGCTGCCGCAACCCTGAGGCGTACAGGCGGGTCGCCGCATGCCAGTCGCCCTGGACGTCGAGGATCCCCTGCGTGCGGACGCCCGCGATTCGCCGCCCCACGAGGAAGCCGAGCATCTCGTGCACGCCCTGCACGATCGCTGCGTCGGGCCGGAACTCGCGGAGCTCGCGCGCGATCCGGCACGGCAGCAACAGGTAGAAGAGAGCTCCGTCGAGCAGTACCGGGCGCGCCGGTCCCACGAGGCTGAAACGCTGCCCCCGCGTCGGCCAGCCGGCGGGCGCCGCGGCGAGCACGCGGTAGTCGAGGTGAGTGCCGATCGCATCCCACTTCCGGAGCTGCGCGCCCCGGAGCGGCAGCCGGTGTCGCTCGCGCGAGACGAAGAGGACACGGGGCTTGTGAGCGGGCACCGGGGCATTCTGCCGATGCATCGAGCTCGCCCGGCACCTGGCTATGGTGTATTCCGTGCCGCGGAGACACCTCAAGGCGGCCGGGGCGGCGCTCGCGGCCGGCCTCACCTTGCTGGTCACGGCCTGCGGGTCCGGCGCCGGGGCGGTCACGAGCGAATCCGGCTGGCGCGTCACGGGGAACCCGTTCCGGCTCGAGTTCGTGACCGGCGGCAAGATCGTCGCGGAGGAGCCGAACACGACCGGTGGGCCGGGCGGCCGGCTCGGCTACGTCCTCGCGGACAACTCCTATCACGGGCTCGGCCATCTGCTCGGAACGCGATCGGTTCCCGGCGGCGACGAGTATCGCGTGTCCACCGACGAGAGCTCGCGCACGGCGTACGTCACCGTCCGGAGGGCCGTGCGTGGCGTCTCGGTCTCCGTCAGGTTCACGCCGGCGATGGACGTGACGGCCACCGTCGAGTCGTTCGAGAGCCGCCCGAACGAGCACTTCCTCGGCGGCGGGGAGCGCCCGGCCGCTCTCGACCTCCGGGGCCAGGCACTCGCGATCAAGGTCTCGAACTCCTGCCAGAACAGGATGCCCGCGCCGTTCTACGCCTCCACCGCGGGCTACGGCGTCGCGCTCCGGTCGTCGGCGATCGCCGCACTCGCATTCCCCGGCGCCGACCCGGCGACCGCCTGCGCGGGCGGCAGCGAGCCGGTCTGCCCCCTCGTGGGCGGAACCGCCTCCATCCAGCTCTGCGTCAAGGCGCCGCGGCTCGCCTACCGCGTCTTCTTCGGCAACCCACAGCGGGTCGTCTCCGCCTACACGAAGCTCGTGGGGCGTCCCCGCATCCCGCCGCCCTCGCAGTTCGGGCTGATCAAGTGGCGCGACCAGGTCGGAGGCGCCGCCGACCTCTACGCGGACGCCGACGAGCTTCACAAGCTCGGCGTGCCGGTCGGCTGGATCCTGCTCGACAACCCCTGGGAGACCAGCCTCTGCTACGGGAGCATGCAATTCGACGCGAGCAGGTTTCCCGATCCCGCCGGGATGATCAGCAAGCTGCACGCGCTCGGAGTGCGCGTCATGCTCTGGGTCTCGCCGCTCGTGCGCAAGCAGTGGTGCCCTGCCCCCTCCCAGTACCCGACGACGTCGCTGATCGACGGCACCGGGAACGCCTACACCCTCGACCTCACCGACCCCGCGACCCTGCACACCTTCGAGTCCTCGCTGGAGAAGCTCGTGGCGCTCGGGGTGGACGGCTTCAAGGGGGATCGCGGCGACGAGTTCGACCTCGAGAGCGTCAAGCTCGCAGGCGGTCCGGGCGCCGCGTTCCAGAACACGTACCCGCTCCTCTTCGAGCGCGCCGTCGCCCGGGCCGTCAGAGCCGAGGGCAAGACCGCAGACTTCGCGACGATCTTTCGAGCCGCCTCGCCGGGGAGCGCGGCGGTCGTCCCCGGCTTCTGGGGCGGAGACCAAGAGGGCACCTTCGCGGGGCTCCAGCAGGCGATCCACGACGGCCTCGGTGCCGGTCTCGCCGGATACGCAGTGTGGGGTTCCGACACCGGCGGATACGCGAACGCCGACCCGCCCCTCACGCCGGAGGTGTTCGTCCGCTGGGCGCAGTTCAGCGCTGTCTCGCCGATCTTCGAGGTCGGAGGGGTCGGCAAGAGCGCAACCTTCTGGGACTTCGGGCAGCAGACGGTCGATCTCTTCCGGCAAGCGGCGGTCCTCCACTACGAGCTGTTCCCCTACCTCGACACACTCGCACGGACGGCCCACGCCACGGGACTGCCCATCCTCCGCCCGCTTGCCCTTGCCTATCCCGGCGACGAGAACGCCTGGACGCACGACCTCGAGATGCTCGTCGGGCCCGATCTCCTGGCGGCGCCCGTGACGTCGACTGGAACGCAGGTGTCGGTCTACCTGCCCCGAGGCCCCTGGATCGACCTCGCGACCGGCGCGACGGTGCGCGGCGGCGACCCTCCGGCCGTACGACCTACCCCGCTCTCGGAGCTGCCGCTCTATCTGCGGACCGGCCGGGCGATCCCGTTCGCGGCACGAGCGCCGGCGATCTGGACGAAGCCGTGGCCGGTCGACGCGCTCACGATGCCCGGACGAGGCGGCTGGCTGTACGCGCCGGGTGTCGGCACGACGACCACGGCCGACCCGAGCTTCGGTCGCCTGACCGCAACGACGACCGGTTCGACGGTCGCCCTCCGCCTGACACGCGCGCCGCGTGAGACCCAGGTGCTCGTCGCGGGCAAGGCGATCCCTTCGGACGTCCGCATCGACGGGCGGGCGGTGCGGAGAGCAGCCTCCGAGGCGGCCCTCCGCAAGGTCAGGGAGGGCTGGCTGCCGGTCACCGATCCCTTCCGCGGGATCGCCCTCAAGCTGGCGCCGAGCCACGGTACGGCGGACGTTCGTATCGCCTTCGGCTAGTGCCTCTGGGCGGGAGGGATCGCCTCGGTAAGCGCGACACAGACCCGCTCGACCTCGTCGTCGCGCAGGTGAGCGTGAACCGGGAGCGACAGCACCTCCTGCGCGAAGCGGGTTGCGTTCGGACCGCCGCCGCCGCGATGCGGGGCGGCCACCGCGAACGGGAGCGCCGAGAGCGGCTGCGCGTAGTGAACGAGCGTCGTGACGGCGCGTTCCTCGAGCGCTGCACGGACGAGGTCGCGATCGGCGACGCGAACGACGTACTTGTGGAACACGTGCTCGCGGTCGAGCACCGCTTGCGGTGCAACCGCAGCGAGCGGCCCGAGCGCCGCGGTGTACGCGTTCGCCGTACGCTGCCGCGCGCGAAGCCACTCGGCCTCGTGCTCCAGCTTGAGCGAGAGCACCGCCGCCACGATCGACGACATCTGCGCGTTCTGACCGACGCGCTCGAACGTCCCCTCGGGGGAGCGTCCATGGCGACTGAGCGTACGGGCCGTCCAGGCGATCTCGTCGTCGTCCGTGAGCAGCGCCCCGCCGCTGCCGGGAGCGCTCACCACCTTGGTCGGATCGAAACTGAAGCAGCTCACGACGCCGGCTGAGCCTGCGGCCCGCCCGTCCCGCACGCCGCCGAGCGTCTGCGCCGCGTCCTCGACGAGCAGCAGCCCGTGCTCGTCGGCGAAGCGCTCGAGCGCCGACGCACCGCCCATGCGGCCAAAGAGGTCGACGAACACGAGCGCCTTCGTGCGCGGCGAGAGCAGCTTCTCGGCACACGCGAGGTCGAGCTCGTAGTCGTCGTCGACGTCGACGTACACCGGCGTCGCGCCGGTTCGCAGGATCGAGGACGCCGTGGCCGCGAAGGAGAAGTCGGGGGCGAGCACCTCGTCTCCCGAACCGATCCCGAGCGCGGTGAACCCCAGATAGAGGGCATCCGTGCACGAGTTGACGGCGACCGCATGCCGGCGATCGGCGAGCTCGGCGAGCGTTCCCTCGAGCTCCTCGATCCACGGCCCCTGCAGGAGCCGGCCGGACCGCAGGACCTGCTCGACCCGCTCGAGCAGAGGCTCACGTACGGCCTCGAACTCGCGGTCGAGGGCGAAGAAGGGGACGACGGCGGCGCCGGTCGACACCGCGTTCAAGCGTGGCGCCCGGGCGCCCGGGCCACCTCGGGTCCCTCGACCGGGAGCGAGGCCAGGAAGTCGACGTACTCCCGGAGCCCTCGTTCGAGGGGGTACTCCGGCTCGTACCCGATCAGCGATCGCGCCTTCGCCACGTCGAGCGCACCTCGCTTCGGACGGAAGTCGTCTGTCCGCTCCGACACCTCCACCGGCATGTCCGGGAAGTGCTCTCGGAGCAGGTCGTGCAGGTCGCGCAGCGTGCGCCCCCGACCGGCGGTGATGTTGAACGTCTCGTTCTCGACGGGCGAGAGGAGCGCCTTGACGAGCCCCTGGGCGACGTCCTTCACATACGAGAAGTCGAGCACAGTACCGTCGGGATCGACGACGGTCAGCGGCCGTCCCCAGAGCGCACACTCGACGAACCGCTGCACGATCCGGTCGTTCATGTCGGTCGGTCCGTACACGGCCGAGGGGCGCACGATGGCATACGGAAGCCCTCGGGCACGCGAGAAGGTCTGCACGAGGATCTCGCCGGCGAGCTTCATGCCGCCGTAGACGTCTTTCGGCGCGGTGGGCTCGGTCTCCGGAATCGGCACCTGCGTGAAGTCGCCGTAGACCATGCTCGAGGAGACGTAGAGGAACTTCTCCACGCTGCCGCCCTCGAGCGCGATCTCGAGCACGTTGAACGTGCCGCGGAGGATGCTCTCGAAGGCGTGGTCGGCGCTGACGCGGGCCACCGTCGCGAGCGGGAGCGCACCGAGGTGGAGGATGTAGTCGGGGCGCACGTCCAGCATGACGCGGCGCATCTCGTCGCGATTCTCGGTCGACGCGACCACCACGGTCGCGTCCCGCAGCAGCACGTCGCGCCGATACTTGATCCCGTGCCAGTGTTGCGGGTCGAACGAGAACGAGTACGTCCGGAGGGGATCGACGGCGATCACGTCCGCGCCGGCCTCTGCGAGCACGGCAGCGGTGTGCGCTCCGATGAATCCGGCGCCTCCCGTGACCATGACCTTGCTCATCAGCGGGCCAGCGTACCAGCGTGACCGCGCCGCTCAGCTCCGGTCACGTGACCGTCTCGAGCAGACGTTCGGCCCAGTGCCCGGCGGAATGGGCCGCCGCTACCCGCGCCCTCAGCTCCGTCCCGGCGCCGTCCACGTAGCCGCGGATCCGGCCTGCGAGAGCCTCTGAGTCGCCGGCCGGAAACCGCAGCTGTTCCGGGAGAAGCGAGTCGAAGACGGGCGAGGCGGCGAAGACGGGCAAGCACGCAGCCGCGGCCTCGTAGACGACCTTGTCCGCCGAGTTGCCCCGAGTCGCGTTGACGAGCGCGTCCGTCTGCTCGAGGAGCGCCGGCACCTGCGCGTAGGAGACCGCGTCCCCGAAGCGCACGCGGTCGGCGACACCGAGCTCGACGGCGAGCTCCTCGAGGACCGGGAGGTGCCGCCGGTCGGCCGCGGTGAGGGCAGGGCCGTGCAGGTCGAGAGTCGTGTCCGGCAGCTCGGCCAGCGCGCGCACAACGGTGCCCCAGTCCTTCACCGGCGCGTAGCGCCCGAGCCCGAGGAGGCGCCGAATCGGCAGCTCCCGCCCGGGCACGCAGGGAAACGCGTCGACGTCGATCCCGTGCCCGATCGCGCGCACCTTCGGCGAGCGGAGCGGGAGGCTGCGCTCGTCGACCGTGAGCAGGATGTCGGCCGCGCGGGCGGCGAGGGCGAGCTTGCGGCCCGCGGCCTGCTGGGTGAACCAGAGGAGCACCGGCACGCGCAAGGGCTTCGCGAGTGGCGCGGCGAGCAGGGCGAACACCGGACTCATGTGCGCGACGAGAGCGACCGGCCGCCGCGCAAGCTCGGGTGCAAGTGCGGCGAGGTAGCGAGCGCCGCGAAGCGTCTGCGTCGACGCCGAGAAGCTCCGGGCACGGCAGTTCGCCGGCAGCGCGTCCGGGTCGACCGACGCGGCAAGGACGACGACCTCGTCGACGCGGGCCGCAAGCTCGCGGATCTTCGCGAGCGTCGCGCCGAGCACCGGGTGCTCGCGGTCGGCGGCCTGAGTGACGAACACGAGGCGCCTCATCCCACCAGCTCCCGCACCCGACGCGCGTACTCCCCGGGCGTCTGCAGCCACGGCGCCGCCGCCGCCGCGGCTCCTTCGCCGAGCAGCTCGGCGCGCGCGCGATCGGAGAGGACCGCTACGAGCGCGTCCGCGAGCGCGGCCGGATCGCCGGGATCGGCGAGCAGCCCGGAGACGCCGTCCGCAACGAGGTCCGGGATAGAGCCGGCCCGCGTGCCGACGACGCCGCGACCGCGGCAGAACGCCTCGACGAGCACGCGTCCCATCCCCTCGGAGCGAGACGGCAGCACGAGCACCCACGCCTCGTCGAGCGCGGCGGCGACCTGCTCAGAGCTCAGCTCGCGATCCCAGCTGACGCCCGGCTCGCGCGCGAGGGTCTCGGCGACCGGCTCGAGTGTCCCCTTGCCGACGAGGTGCAGCTCCGCGCCCTCGAGTCGCGGCGCGGCCAGCCGCCACGCAGCCGCGAGCCCGTCGACGTTCTTGTAGGCCTCGAGCACGCCGACGAAGAGCGCACGAGGGCGCTCCGGCAGCGGCCGTCGCGGCGCGAGGAACGGGTGCAGCTCCATGTAGGCGGGAAAGCTCGCGGCCGGCTCGACCCCTAGCGCGCGCACGAGTCCTTCGGTGAAGGGCGAGACGGCGCGGACGACGTCGGCACGGCGGAGCGCCCAGGCGGCGAGCGCGTCGCCGAGCGGTGCAACCGCCCGCCGCGACCGGGCGCCGTAGAGGCGCGTCGAGGTGCGCCAGTCGGCGTGCACCTCGACGACGACACGGGCGAGAGAGCCTGCCAGCCGACGGGCGAGAAGGGCGGCCGCCGCCTCGTACGGCGTCTGACAGATCATCGCGGCGGGCTGCAGGCTCCGGAGCAGCGCCGCCGCACGCCACGGCAGCAGGAGCCAGAAGGCGAGCCCGTCGAGCGCTCGCGGCCGCAGCTGCGCGACGAGCGTGAACCCTGGTGCAGCGGTCGGCGACCCCTGAGCCGCGGTCGCGAGGACGTGGACGTCGAGCTCCCCGCGGAGCGCGTCGAACTTCCCCGCGACGCCGGGCGAGAGCGGCAGCCGGTAGCGGGTGCGGCTGAGGAAGAGGACGAGCGGCCGCTCGGTCACGACACGCAAGCCCAGTCTCGGCCTGTTGCCGGATTGTTCGGGCCGGGCAGCGAAGCTGCGGCCGTCAGGGCCGGCGACCGCCGGCGAAGCGCGCGCCCCCGACGGTCATGTTCGTGATCGCGCGAAATCCGTCCTCGCCCTGGGCCTGGACGCCGTGGAGGCTGCGGTAGCCGTAGAACAGGTACGCGCCACGCTCCTCGTAGTCGATCTCGCGGCGTCGGCCACCGAGCACGCCGCGCAGGAGCGCCGAGCGGGGGAAGAGCGGCGCCACGTACGTGCCCCACGGGCCGGCCCTGAACGCGCGCAGGTTCGGGTAGATGACGAGCTGGCCCCGGCGCTCGCCCGAGATCTTCGGGATCACGACGGCGAGCACCATGTTGAGGAACGTGCCGTCGAAATGGAACGGCGTCACGTCGCTGCGAGTGCGCATCAGGTTGATCCCGGGGACGATCTCCCCGGAGCGGATCGGCTCGGCGACGTAGGCGGGCCGCCCGTCGCCCGCGCCGAGGATCCCGTTCGAGAGGTCGCGCATGTACGCGGAGCGCGCGAGCTCGCCGACGACCGTGTCATCGAGGTTGCTCCCCTTGATCGCGAACTTGCCGTGGCCGGCCTCGGCACGCTCCTCGCGCTCGAAAACCTGTTCTCTGAGGACGCGGTGGCCCTCCTCGCTGAGGAAGCTTCGCAGCTCGAGGACACCCTCGCCGTCGAGGCCATCGCGGATGGCGGCGAGCCGCGCGGGCTCGTACGGCAGGCCGCGGTACTCCTCGGAGATCGCCGTCTCGACGATCGGCTCGGCGACCGTGGGAGCGCCCATCGAGGGGATCCTACCGCCCGTTCCGGGCAGCGCCGAGAAGCGTGTCGAGCAGTTGCGCGAACACGTGCTCCCGCGCGTACCCGGAGACGGACGGTGCAGCGGCAGCGCGCAGGCGCTCACGCAGGCCGTCGTCGGCGAAGAAGCGTCGCAGCGCATCGGCGAGCGCCTCCGCGTCCCCCGACGGGACGAGCAGGCCGTTCTCGCCGTCGTGCACGACCTCGGCGACCCCGCCGGCCGTCGTCGCGAGCACCGGCGTGCCGACGGCGAGCGCCTCGACGACGGAGTGCGGGAAGTTCTCCCAGCTCGAGGACAGGATCGATGCATCGACGGCGGCGAAGAGCTCGAGCACCCGCTCGCGGGGTTGCGGACCGAGGAAGCGAACGCGCGACCCGAGACCGAGCTCCGCCGCCCGCCACTCGAGTGCTGCGCGCTCGTCCCCGGCGCCCGCGATCAGGAGCGCGACTCCCTCGTTGGCAGCGACGGCGGCAAGCGCGACACCGAGCGACTTCTGTGCGGTCAGCCGGCCGGCGAACGCCAGCGTCGGCCCCTCGATCGCGAACGAGCGGCGCAGCTCCTCCCGCGGCGGCAGCCGCGGCAACAGCGGCGAGGGGTTCGGCAGCACCGACACGCGCGCAACCCGGACGCCCCACGAGACGACGAGATCGCGCAGGTAGGCGCTCGGCGTGAACACGTGCGCGGCACCGCGCAGCTCGGCGTCTCGCGCAAGCCGGAGCATACGTAGAGCCGCGTCGCCGCCGACGCGCTGGAACTCGTCGACATCGCCGTCGACGAGGCCTCGACGTCGTGCGCGCTCGAAGGCCGGGTCGGCGGTCAGCTTGACGACGTACGGCCGCCGCGCGAGCGCCGCGCCGGCGGCACTGCGCCCGAACATGCCGGTCGTGTAGACAACGTCGGCGGCGCGCGCCCGGCGGGCCACTTCGAGCCCGGTGCGCACGTGGATCGCCCCTTTCGGGATCGTGCGCGGGATCCAGTACAGAGGATACGGCGCCGGTGCCGGCGGCGCCGACGCGGTCGTCACGACCTCGACGACATGCCCCGCGTCGAGCAGGAAGGTCGCGACGTCGGGTGCGTGACTCGCCGGCCCGCCGACGTCCGGCGGCCAGATCCCGGAGACGACGAGCACCCTCACCGCGAGAGCGCCCTCACCTCGGCCTCGATCGCGGCCTCGCCCGAGCCGTCTCCGGCCTCGACGGCAGTCGGACTGTCGACGGCCCGGATGCCCGCGAGGACGGCAAGCCACGCCGCGGCGAACACGCACGAGCCGGCGAGCACCGCGGCGGCCGCGCCGGCTGCGCCCCAGATCAGGCCGAGCACGATCACGAGCGGAAGCGTGACGACCGCGTCGAGCCCGTGCGTCCAGATCCGCAGGCCCGGACGGCCGATCGTGACCGCGAACGACTTCGACCAGCCGACGACGAGCTGGACCGCGGCGGCGAGGACGAACAGACGCGCCGCCCACGCCGCCGGGAGGTAGCGGGCGCCGTTCACGATCCGGATCAGGTCCGGAATCCACACGAGCAGCGGCGGGACGCAGAGGAGCGAGAGAGCGAGCGCGACGATCATGTAGCGACGCACGCCGCGCAACACGATGCTCTGGCGCCCGCGCTCCCAGTCGCGAGTCTGCTCGGTGAGCAGCACCATGCGCGCCGGCGACGAGAGCGCCGCGAACGTCGACTGCGGCGCCTGCGCGACGCGGAAGAAGCCTACCTGGGTCGTGCTCGTCGTCAGCCCGAGCAGCAGCGGGGCGAACCCCGTGCGCAGCGAGATGACACCCGTCGCGGTGCTCGACTGGAGGACGAAAGAGAAGATCTCCCGCCGGTCCTCGTCGAGCGCCCGGGCCGGAGCGCTCGGGAACCGTCGGAGCGCCCGGCGGCCCGCGATCCCGATGGAGGCGGTGGCGACGAGCTGGCCGAGCAGCACACCGGCAATCGCCTGGGCGACGCCGAAATGCGCGCCGACGAGGATCCCGACGAAGCGCAGCACCATCGACCACGCCTGGAACCCGGCCCGCACGTCGTACCGACCGTGGAGGAACAGCGGCATGGCCGACAGGCCTTCGAACGACTGCCCGAGTGGGATGCCCGCGGCCAAGCAGCAGCGGCACGGTGAGGCGCGGGGAGGCGAACGCGGCGAAGGCGAGCAGGGCCACCGCCCCGAGCGCACCGCCGCCGACCTCGGTCCTGAGCGCGACCTCAAAGAGCCGCCGCAGACGGCCCCAATCCTCGCGGGTGATGTAGCGGAACCCGTACTTGACCACGGCCTCCTCGGTGGTCAGGTCGAAGAACGTCTGCAGGAAGCCCGTGGCGAAGATCACCGTCGAGTAGTCGCCGAACGCCCGCAGTGACGGGAGCTCGCGCGACGCAGCGATCGTGCCGAGCACGCCGAACACGAACGACGCGTAGATGCCGACGGCCGTCGCGGAGCGGCGTACGAAAAGTCGGCTCATCAGCCGCGGCCAGTATAGTGAGCGACCGTTTGGCGGCCAGATTCGTCCATGCGAGCGCTCCGGCGGACGACGGCGTCGGGGGGGCTGGCGATCTGCCGAGGTCCGTCTCCACGGGAGCGCTGGTCCTCGCCGCAGCGATTCCCCTCCTCTTCCTCCATATCCAGTACCAGCCCTCGGTGAGCGTCTCGGTGGCGAACACGACTGTCACCGCGTACCTGTCCGACTTCGCCGTCCTCGCCGTGGTCCTCGCCGCCGCAGCGGTGACGGTCCAGGGAGCCGAAGTCCTACGCGACGGCCGACCGCTCTGGCTCGCCGGCGGGCTGTTCTTTCTCTGGGTCGGCTTCGAAGTCCTGTACGGGCGGATGCACGCGTCCGGGTACGCGGCGGCGAGCCACGGGGTGACCGCGGCCAAGTTCCTCGAGTACGCGCTGCTCGCCCCTGCTGTAGCGCTGCTCGTGCGGCGTCGCGGCGACCTCCTCGCGGTGCTGTGGGCACTCACCGTCTGGAGCGCGGCCGCGACCGCCGTCGCGACCGCGCAGTTCTTCGGCGCCTCCATCGCTCTGGCGAACCTCGTCGGACAGCGGGAGGCGTCCTTCGTCGGCTACTCGGACTTCTCGGCGCTCTCGGTGGGGACGCTCCTCGTCGGAGTCCTCGGCATCGCACTGCCGCGGCTCGGCCTGCGGCGACTCGGCGTGGCGGCAGCGTCGACCGGCGCGCTCGGGACGGTTCTCGCCGGCGCGATGGCCGGCGTGCTCGGGAGCGTGACCGCGTTCGTCGCTCTCGCTCTCGTCCTCTGGCTTCGTCGCGAGATCGTCCCGCGCCGCTTCGTCCTCGCGGGAGCGATCGTCGCCGCGGTCGTGCTGGGAGGCATCGCGATCCGCGACAACGACCTGCAGACGTTCGCCCGCTTCGTCGGCTCGTCGACGAGCGCGCATGCCGGACGAGCCGAGAACGTCCAGACCTACTCGCAGCGCACGCTGCTCGCCTGGATCGGCTACGAGATCTGGAAGGACCACCCGCTGATGGGGGTGGGCTGGCAGGGTTCGGCCGAGCCCGTCAACTTCGACTCCTACCTGCCTGCGGCGCACCGACGCTTCCCGAGCGTCGCGGACATCGCGTTTCCCGCGAACGACCCCGGCCGCCACTACGGCGTCCAGAACGTCTGGGTACAGGCGCTCGCGGATCTCGGCGTCCTTGGCTTCGCGCTCTGGCTCTCCGTCTTTGTCGCGGCCGCATGGCTTGCCTTCCGTGCGGCGCTCAGGAACGGCGCCGCCGCCCCGCTGCTCGCGGCGGCCGCAACGGCAGCCCTCCTCTGGCTCTGGACGGCCCAGGGGTTCATCGCCGGGATCCCGCTCGATGCGCTCACGGCGATCGCGTTCGGCCTTGCAGCGACGACGATGGCGGAGCCGTGACCGACCGGATGCACCCGAAGCGCGGCGAGGTCGGTTACGCAGTTCGCAAACCGCTGCTTGACTGGCTGCGCGCCCAGGACGTTCGCGGCCTCCGGGTGATCGACGTCGGCTGCGGCGACGGCCCGTACGCGAAGCTGTTCGCAGGCGCTGCCGAGGTCGTCGGCTTCGACCTGCCGGGGAACCCGCGCGCGCAGCTCCACGGCTCGGTCGAGGCGATCCCGGTAGCCGACGCGAGCTTCGACATGGTCCTCTGCCTGCAAGTGCTCGAGCACGTCCCGGACCCGGCCGCGGCGGTGCGCGAGCTGCGGCGCGTCGTCCGCCCCGGCGGCCGCGTGCTCGCCTCGACCCACGGCGTCTACCCGTATCACCCCAACCCGGACGATCTCTGGCGCTGGACGCACAAAGGGCTGGAGCGGCTCTTCGACGAGAACGGGCCGTGGTCGTCCGTCGCCGTTCGCCCGGGAGCCGGTACGGCCGCCACGGTTGCGATGCTGGTCGCGCACGTGGTCGACCTCTTCTTCAAGCGGGCGCGGATCCGCGCCGTCGGGACGCCGTTCGTCGTGGCGCTGAACGCCGTCGGCGAGTCCCTCGACCGTGCGGTGCCGTTGCTGCGCGAGCCGATCCCGGGCTCGCTCACCGCCGACTTCCACGTCGAGGCGGTCGCGTAGTGCCGAAGGTGCTCGTCACCGGGGGCGCCGGCTTCATCGGCTCGAACCTCGTCCGCGAACTGCTGGAGAGAGGGGACGACGTACGCATCCTCGACAACTTCTCGACCGGCAACAGAGCGAACCTCGAGGGACTCGACGTCGACATCGTGGAGGGCGAGCTGCGAAGCTACGAGCGCGTGCACAACGCGGTGCGCGGGGTCGAGCTCGTCTACCACCTCGGCGCGCTCGGCTCTGTGCCACGGTCGGTGCAGGATCCGCTCACCTCGAGCGCGGTGAACATCGAGGGAACGCTCAACGTACTGCTGGCCGCGAGGGACGAAGGCGTCCGCCGCGTCGTCTACTCCTCGTCGTCCTCGATCTACGGCTCCGCGGTCGAGCTCCCGTGCAGCGAGGCGGCACCGCCCGATCCGATCTCGCCGTACGGAGTCGCCAAGCTCGCCGCCGAGCGCTACTGCGTCAGCTTCAGCCGCGTATACCACGGCTTCGAGACGGTCGTGCTCCGCTACTTCAACGTCTTCGGACCCCGACAGAGCCCGCTCTCGCAGTACGCGGCCGTCGTGCCGCTGTTCGTGACGGCAATCGCAGCGGGCAGCCCGGTGACCGTCTTCGGCGACGGCGAGCAGTCGCGCGACTTCACCTACGTCGAGAACGTCGTCGACGCGACGATCCGCGCCGGCGCCGCCGCCGGAGCGAGCGGCCGCATCTTCAACGTCGCCGCCGGCTCGCCCGGCAGCGTCAACCTGCTCGCCGACACGATCGGACGGATCCTCGACCGCCCGGTCGACAAGCAGTTCCGCAACCCCCGGCCCGGCGAGATCCGCAACTCGTGGGCCGACGTCTCTCTCGCCGAGCAGGTGTTCGGCTACACGCCGACCGTCGGTCTCGAGGAAGGCCTCCGCCGCACGATCGAGCACCTCCTTTAAGCACGGCGGAAACCATGTTTCCCCCGTGGGCCCCCTTCTTCCACCGCCCGCCGAGGAGACTGTCTGTGTGCGCTGCGGGCGCAGTGCCCACAGCGCTCAACCTCACCACACACGTAGAGGAAGGGGCACGTGGGGGAACCAGGGGTTCCCCCACGCTCTTATCCGCGCGGGAGCGACTTGAACGTGTTCCACGCCGGTTTGTGCTTGCCGGCCACGGTCTCGAGCCCGGACTGCCACCCGCCGATGTCCGGCTCGTCCCTGACGAGGAACCAGATGAACATGTCCACCCGGGGGTTCTTGCGCGCCAGCGTGAAGGCCTGCTTCATGTAGAGCGCCTGGTTCCGCCAGCTCGTGCCGAAGATCGTCTTGTCCGGCGGATTGGTCTGGTAGCCGTACTCGGTGATCCAGAGATGCTTGTTCCCGTAGTACTTGGTCAGGAGCTTGAGCAGGACGTTGAGGTTGCCCATCTGGACGCGCCGGGCCGTCTTTCCCTTCGGCACGTATTTCGGGGGCTCGGTGCCGGCGGATGCATACGGGTTGTGCGCGTAGACGTCGAACGGGCCCATTCCCGCCTTCTTCGCAGCAGTGAGGAAGGTCAGCGGATCGACGGAGGCCCGCTTCGACTTCGGCGCGTCGTTCCCGCGCGGGTCGGTGACCCCGCAGGCGACCTTCTCGCCGGGGGGTGCCCCCTTCTGCGGGTTGATGGTGACCTCGTGGATCCCCTCGTACACGGCGTTGCAGATCTGCGCGTACTGGATCGCGCTCTCGATGACCCACTTGCCACCGACACGCTTGTACTGAGGCTTGAGCCAGACCGGGCTGTTCGGCTCGTTCCACGCCGTCCAGAGGTTCACGAGCGGAAGCGGCTCGTCCGGCGGCGCAAGCGTCGGCTGCTGCTGCCACGACGGGGGCGTCCAGTAGCCGCTGTAACGCGCTCCGGCCGCGTAGGCGAAGTCCACGAGGTCCTGCATGTTCTTGGGCGCGACCGTCTTCGCCTTGCCGCCGTTGGCCCAACCCGGCGTGAACAGAATCGAGAACATCACCTGGATGTGGTACGTCGCCGCGTAGCGGACGAGGCGGTCGTAGATCGCCCAGTTGTAGGCGGGGTCGCCGGGGTCCGTGCCGTCGGTCGGCTTGCTGTTCGCGACGGCCCACTTGTTGCCGCCCCAGTAGAGGTTCACTCGCAACACCTGCACCTTGAGCGCCTTCAGCGTCTTGAACGCCTGTTCGGGATTGCCGTAGAGGGCGTCCTGCTCGTCGTTGATGCCGACGAGGAGATGCGTCGAGCGATGTGCCGAAGGCTGCGCCTGCTTGCGGACGACGTCGTGGCTTCCCGGGGTGGCGTCCGCAGCTTGGACGGCCAGCCCGGCGGCGGCGATTCCGGCCGCGGCGATCAGGACGATGCTCCTAGACACTCATTGACTCCCGTTGGCTCGCTTGCAGCATGCGCCGCAACCCCTCCTCGAGGGTCGTCTGCGGCTCCCAACCCAGCAGTTGCCGGGCTCTCGTGATGTCCGGCTGACGAACCTGTGGGTCGTCGACCGGCAGTGCCTCGAACACGATCTCGCTCTTGGAGCCGGTGACGGCGACCACCGTCTTCGCCAGCTCGAGCAGCGACAGCTCCTGCGGGTTACCGATGTTCACGGGCAGATGCTCTCCGCTCCCGGCAAGAAGAACGAGGCCGCGGATGAGATCGTCCACGTAGCAGAAGCTCCGCGTCTGCGAGCCGTCGCCGAAGACCGTGAGCGGCTCGTTCGCGAGCGCCTGCCGGGCGAACGTCGGAATCGCGCGACCGTCGTGAGGCCGCATGCGGGTTCCGTACGTGTTGAAGATCCGGACGATGCACGTGTCGACGCCCTGCTGGCGGTGGTACGCCATCGTCAACGCCTCGGCGTAGCGCTTCGCCTCGTCGTAGACGCCCCGGGGGCCGATCGGGTTGACGTTGCCCCAGTACGTCTCCGGCTGCGGGTGCACGGCCGGGTCGCCGTACACCTCGCTCGTCGACGCGAGCAGGAAGCGCGCGCGCTTGAACTTCGCGAGGCCGAGCGCGTTGTGCGTCCCGTACGAGCCCACCTTGAGCGTCTGCAGAGGCAGGCGCAGGTAGTCGATCGGGCTCGCGGGACTGGCGAGGTGGTAGACGAAGTCGACGGGCTCGTCGATCTCGAGGTGCCGCGTCACGTCGTGGCCGACGAAGAGGAACCGGTCGCCCCTCAGGTGCTCGACGTTCTGGAGCGATCCCGTCTCGAGATTGTCGACGCAGATGACCCGGTGCCCGTCGGCGACGAGGGAGTCGCAGAGATGGGAACCGAGAAAGCCTGCGCCGCCCGTGACGACTGTCGTCGGCATCGCCACGATGCTAGCGGCGCCTCCGGAAGGAAGGGCCGTACCTTTACGAAGGATTTACCGCCTGCCCTCCGCGAACCGAGACGCGCCGGGAGGGATGGTACCGTCGCGGCGATGCGCACAGCGCGGCCCTCCGGCTGGTGGTGCGGTTTGGCGGTGCTGGCCGCAGTGCGGCTCGCGATACCACTCTCGGCCTATGCGGCGTCCGGAACGAAGCTTCCCGGCATGCCTCGTTGGAAGGACCTCGGTCTGCAGGGGGACGCCACGGGCTTCTACGCGGCAACCCGCGAGTTCATGGCGGCCTGGGGGCGAATGCCGCGGCCGCTCCTCGGGCTCGCCGTCGTCGCGGCGCTCGCCGTCGCGGCGTGGCTCGTCGGGAGGTGGCGTCGCCGCCCCGGTCTCCGGCCGTGGCTGGTCCCTGCAGCTCTCTTCGCGTTCGGGCTCCTCGTCTGTCTCGACATCCACTGGATGAAGCCGAGCGGCGCGGCCGTGTTCGGCTGGTCGCTGGTCTGGGGGCTCGTGATGTTTCCCTACCGGATCGCGTTCGGGCTGACGCCAGGAATCGCATGGGACTTCGGCTTCGCGCTCTCACTCGTCTTCGTCGCGTTGACGGTGCCGGCCGTCGCCTACCTCGGGCGAAACGCGACAGGACGACGGTCGGTCGGCCTCGTCGGGGCAGCCTGCTGGGCGCTCTGGCCCCTGCTCGTCGGCGTGATCGCCGGCCACGGGGCCTGGGCCAACAGCCAGTGGGACGTGGAGGTCGGCCTCCACCTGTACGACGAGCCGCTGTCGACGCTGCTCGTCACGTCCGGAGCCGCACTCGCACTGACGCCGCGGCCGACCGCGATGCGGCTCGCGCTCGCCGGCTGCGCGCTGAGCGTCGCGACGTCGGTGAAGGTGTCGAACGCGCTGCTTGCGGGAGCCCTCCTCGTGGTTCTCTTCCTGC
The DNA here is from genome assembly GCA_963762675.1 of uncultured Thermoleophilia bacterium. Lineage (GTDB taxonomy): Bacteria > Actinomycetota > Thermoleophilia > Gaiellales > Gaiellaceae > Palsa-739. Next base: position 232,391 of record CAVXLS010000010.1, read on the forward strand.
GAGGACGCGTGCGAGAGACGCTGCCCTTCCTCGCCGGGGCGCTCGCGTTCGCGCCGGTCGTTCTCGTCTACTGGCCGCTCTCGTACCCGAAGCTGTACGGCGATCCGAACGCCTGGCCGAGCGATCCGTTCGACCCGGCCCACGTCGTCTCCAGCTGGACGCACTCGTCGATCTTCACGCCGCACACGCTCGCGATCGTCACGCCGCTCGCAGCCGTCGGTGCACTCGGCCTCCTGCGGCCGTGGCCTCTTGCGCTCGTGCTTGCGTTCCTGCTCTTGAACCCGGTCTTCTACAGCTTTTACGCGAACACGGCCGAGCACCCTCGCTTCCTCTATGCGAGCCTGCCCGAGCTCACCGTGCTGTGGGCCGCAGGACTGGGCGTACTGGCGTCGCTCGCCTCGCAGAGCCGACAGGCGAAAACTCCCCCGCGCTGGTGAGCACAGCGCGCGTAGCTGCGGTCGGCTGGGTCGTCCTGCTGGCGGCGTGCTCGCTCCCCAACGTCGGATTGTGGGACCCGCAAGGAAAGGCGGACACAGGTTTGTACATGGGCTACGGAACGCGCATCGCTGACGGCGCTCTCCCCTACCGTCCCGGTTTCTCGCTCGAGTTTCCGCCTGGGGCGATCCCGCCGCTCGCCGTCCCGGCGCTGCCCGGCTCGCACTACGTGAGCTGGTTCAAGGCGTTCGAGCTCGTCTGTGGCCTCGCCGCCGTGACCGCTATGGCGTACGCCCTCGGGGAGGCCGGAGGACGGCGGCGCCTGGCAGCCGTCACTGTCGCCGCGGTGGCGCCCGCCGCGCTCGGATCGATCGCCCTCAACAGCTTCGACCTCTGGCCCGCCGCGCTCGCCGCCTGGGGAGTGGCACTCACCATTCGGGGCCGACCCCGCTGGGGGCTGGCACTGCTCGGGGCGGCGGTGGCGGCGAAGCTGTATCCAGTCCTGCTCGCTGCCCGCACTGCTCACGTACGTCGCGCGCGCGCACGGCCGGAGAGAGGCCACTCGCTCGCTACTCGCCGCAGGCGGAGTCGTGATCGCAGCGTTCCTTCCCTTCGCGGCGATCGCGCCCGGCGGCCTGCGCTTCAGCCTCCAGGAGCAGGTAACCCGCGGCCTCCAGGTCGAGAGCCTCGGAGGCTCGATCCTGGGGGCAGCCCACCGTCTCGGCGCGAGCTTCCACGTCACCGTCTCGCATTCGCCCTTCTCCTTCGACATCGCAGGTGGCGCGGCGAAGACGCTGGCTGTCGTTCTGTCCGTCGCCGTCCTCGCCGCGACGCTCGCCGCCTGGCGGCTGCTCGAGAGGCGCCGCGCCGACCGAGATGAGACGCTACGTGCAGCTGCGGCAACAGCGGTCGGCTTCGTCGCCTTCGGCAAGGTGCTGTCACCGCAGTACCTGCTCTTCCTCGTCCCGCTCGTCCCGCTGGTCGACTCGCTCGCGGCCTCGGCCCTGTTCGTGCTCGCACTCGGATTGACGCAGGTCTGGGCACGCTTCCCGGAGCCCTTCCTCCAGATCACGCACCTGGGAGCCGTGATCTGGGCGGCGCTCGCCCGAAATCTCGTTCTCGTCGCCCTCTACGGAGTCTTGCTCGGGGGTCTGCGCGCGAGACGCGCCACGAGAATTCCGTAGAGCGCGACGACGAGCACGTCGCGCGCGAGGACCCACCAGGTGAGCGCGTGCTTGTGAACCTCGCCGGAAGCGTGAAAGCGATTGAAGACGACGTGTGTCAGCCCGAGCACCACGAGCAGGACAGCCGACGCGACAGCTCCAGCGGCCGGCACGAGCGGCACGAGCCAATCGACGTATTGCGGTGAGAACACCTTCCCGAACGCGACGAAGGCAACGACCGCGGCCGCTGCCGCGAGGAGCGGTTCCCGGCGCCGTCGGAGATAGAGCCACGCGACAAGCAGGACCCCGGCGACCGCCACGAGCGAGGACAGGGTTGCGAGCCCGTCGGCAAGCCCCCCGACGGCGTTTGTCGAACCCGGAGGCCCGAGAACGGTGGCCGTATGGCGGAGACCGAGTCGATCCAACACGAGCAGGACGCAGCGCCCAGGCTCTCCACCTCGAGACCGCGCTTGGCCTGCACCCAGTAGCTGTAGCGAAGCCCTCCCGCGCCGACGATCGCGAAGGGAAGATGGACGATCGCGAGCACGCCGATGAACCAGAGAAGTGCGCGGCGAACTTGCTCCCGACCGCCGCGCTCCCACGTCTCGACAAGTGCGATCGGCAGCAGCGCCACCGGGTAAACCTTGGCCGCGACCGCGAGCGCCAGCAGGACGTAGGCGGTTCGCTCGTGCCGACTGCACGAAGGCGAGCAGCGCCGCCGCCGTCAGCAGCGCCGGGAAGAGGTCGTACGCATTCAGGAAGATCGGGTCCGACGAGAAGGGGCGCCACGGGGCCGACGGCGAGCGCCGCGAGCCCGAGCCGGAGCCGTGACGCGCCGACGGAGGCGAGCGTGGCGACGAGGAGGCCGAGAGCGCCGACCCCGCAGACCGTCATCGTCCACTTGAACGCCGCTGCGTACGAGCCGGGGAGCAGCGTGACAAACCAGAAGAGCGGCTGGGCGAGCGGTGGATACTCGTCGAAGAAGTCGCCGTACGGCCACTGCCCGTGGGCCATCCGACCCCCGTAGTCGCGGTAGAGGTGGACGTCGCCGTAGGGCGCCGAGTCCAGGAGGCCGCCGCGGACGAGCAGGCAGCAGACGAGGAAGAGCACCGCGCCGCCGGCGGCCGCGCCCACTGCACAGCGCCTTCGCGTCACGCCTGAGAGGCCCGAATCCGTGTGCTCTCGGCCCCGCTCTCCGCGTGCAGTTGTCGGCTGCGCCACCGGTGCGGCGCCCGCGCGACGCTCCGATCCTGCGGCCCGATGAGATTGACGATGGGCAGCGCGACCAGCGCGAGCACGACGAGCTCGCTCCGGTACGAAGGAAGGTGCACCTCCCCATCCTCGCAGCGGGCGAGGCTGGACGACTGCACCGGAATCGTCCCGAGCGGGACCGCGCCCGACGCGCAGGATCGCACTCGACCGGACGTCACCTCGGGACCACGCGTCTAGCGTTGCGGCGTGAGCGGCGACCCGTCGAGACAGCGGCCCTGCGCGAGCGCGTCGAGGAACGACCGGCCGAGGATCCACGTCCAGCGCCCACGGTCGCGCACGGCGTGCAGGTGGTACGTCTGGCTGCCGCTTCCCGGCTCTCGGAGCTGGATCGTGACGAGTTTCGCCGTCCGTTCCGGAACCCCGCGCACGTGGATCGACTGGTCGCGGACGCTGCGTACCGTGAAGGTCTCGCGCCCGGTCTGGACGTTCGTCGCCATGGCTTCCGAGCAGAGGACGTACTGCGCCTCCGTGATCAGCTTCTGGTGTCCGGGGTGGAGCTCGGTCCACTGCGCTGCCCAGCGGCCGGCGATCTCCTCCTGGAGGATCCGCGTCATGAAGGAGCCCGCACCGTCGCTCGAGCTCGTCGAGCCGCCGCAGCCGGACGCGAGCGCGGCGAGCGCGACCGCGAGTCCGCCCAGTACCCCCAAGCGCCTGATGGGAATACCGTACTGGACGGACGCAGGGAGAACCTACGGTTTCGCACGAAGGCGCCCGTGGTTCCCCTGTGGCCGCCCTTCATCACATTCCTCCTCCGCTCGCCGAGGCGGTGCGTGGTGAGCGCGGAGGGGAGAGCGCGGTCTCCCGCCGCGAGGCGGAAGCGGGGCGGCTCCGCGGGGGGCAGACCTTCGCTCGTCACCATCCTCGAAAGCCGGAGGCCAACCAGATGCGTCAGCGACGTTGCGCCGCAGGCGAACCCACGCTACGCATCGCCCTGCGTCCTCCTTGGAGCAACCACACGGTCGCGCGCGAAGGGGAGACCGCGCTCTCCCCGGAGCGCTGAGTACGACTCTCCTCGCCAGCAACGCAGAGGAAGGGGCACACGGGGAAACCCCCGTGACTTGAGAAGGGCGTGGGGGAACCAGGGGTTCCCCCACGCCCTTAGCGGAGGTCCTTGTTCGACTCCATGTCGAACCACATCGCGAAAAGCGTGAACTGGGAGCCCGAGAGCACGAGTAGCGCGATCAGGACGACGGTGCCGACGGTGACCGGATAGCCGGCGATCCGGTAGGCCACCTCGATCACGCCGAGGATCAGCCCCATCGCCGTCGCGAGGAAGCCGAAGAAGTAGAAGAAGACGAGCGGGTGGAAGTCACGGATCACGTACTTCTCCCACAGCCGCCAGAAGAATCCCTTCAGCAGCAGCCACGAGATCCTCGGCACGACATGGCGGTACCGCATGCCGGACCGCTCGCCCACCCCGTACACCGGGCGCGACGGAAAGTCGCGGACACGCGCGTTCCAGACGTTCAGGTGGACCAGCATGTCGTTCGGGAAGCCGTACCGCGTGTAGATCCGGTCGAGGTCGAGCTGGGCGAGCATGTCGCGCGAGATCGCCGTGTAGCCGGACTGCGAATCGGCGACGTGCCAGTAGCCGGAGGCGATCTTCGTCAGCATCGAGAGCACGGCGTTGCCGAGGTAGCGGGTGCGCGGGATCAGCTGCCAGGCCTGACCGGTGAAGAGACGGTTCGCCTTCGCATAGTCGAGCTCGCCGCGCGCGACCGGCTCCACGAGCGCAGGCAGGTCGGAGGCATCCATCTGGTTGTCTCCGTTCATGACCGCGACCACGTCGAAGCCCTCCTCGAGCGCCCGACGGTAGCCCGTCACCGTCGCGGCGCCGACGCCGCAGTTGCGCTCGTGCGCGATCAGCTCGACGCGCGGGTCGCCGCTGCCCCGCGCGCGCTCGGCGGTCGCGTCCGAGGAGCCGTCGTCGACGACGTAGATGCGGTCGACGAGGGACGGGATGCCGCCGATCGTCTCCGCCACGAGCCCTTCCTCGTCGTGCGCGGGCACGACGACCGCGACGCGCTTGCCGCCGAGCACGGGCGCCTACTCCTCGTCGGAGCGCGGAACCCTCGCGGCGATGCGATCCCAGGAGAGCGCGGCCAGCACGCCGAGCACGAGGCCGATCAGCGCGCCGACGACGACGCTGTTGCGACGGCTCCGGGCCGTCACGCGCTGGGCGGCCGCGGCGGTGAGAATCGGGCGCCTCGACCAGCTTCGCCTGGAGCAAGAGCTGGCCGGCGCAGATCTCGTCCTCCTGGAAGTTCCGCAGCTGCAGCTGGAAGAGGAGCTTGTCGGTCGTGGACACCTGCGACGCTCGCGATGCTCGACTTGATCGTGCTGATCGACTCCTCGTCCGTGGCGATCCGGCGTTCGAAGTTCGCGATTCTCTGCCGCGCGTAGTCGCCGACCTTGTCGACGACCTTCCTCGCGAGCCCGTTCGCGACACAGGCGACTTCCTTCGCGTGCTTTGCCTGCACGGTGATCCGCACGATCGGGTTCTGCCCCCGCGGCTGAGATTCGTCTCGACGGGGACGGTCGAGATGCCGTCCTGGAAGTCGATCGGCTTTCCCTTGCACGAGCTCGCGACCTGGCGGATCACCGACTCGGCGTGCACGATCTCCGAGACGGTGCCCGGGTTCGTCTGCAGCGTCTGCAACGAAGCCGCCGCCGGCGGAGACCGGCTGCCCGAGATAGACGGTCGCGGTCGACTTGAACACCTGTGAGCCGCTGAGCGAGACGGCATAGCCGATCACCGCGCCGGCCACGAGCCCCGCGCCGAGCAGCCACCAGCGCACGACGAGCAGCCGCGCATAGCGCGAGAAGTCGACCTCCTGCTCCGCCTCGGGATCGAAGCCGCCGGTTGCGCTGCCCGCGCTGCTCCTGCTGACTCATACGCGCTCGCGGCGCCGGCAAAGCCGGCGCCTCCGCTCCTTGTTGAGCTCCGTCAAGCCTACGCTCATGCCGCGGCGACTGTATCTGAGGCCCACGACCACATCGCGGCCAACCCGTCCGTGAGGGTCGTCGTCGGCGTCCAGTCGAGGTCGGCGCCGATCCGCGAGACGTCCGCTTTCGTGCGGGCGACGTCGCCCCGGGCCGGGTCGACATGCCGGAGTGCGAGCCGGCGGCCGGAGAGCCGCTCCAGGGCCGCGATCGCCTCGAGCATCGACGCCTCCTCGCCCCCGCCGACGTTGTAGACGCTGCCGGCGCGTGCGGACTCCATCGCCGCAACCGTCGCACCGACGGCGTCGCCGACGAAGGTGAAGCTGCGCGACTGCTCCCCCGTGCCGTAGACGTCGAACGTGCCGCCGTCCAGCAGGCGGTCGCAGACGCGGCGCAGGAACATGTCGGGCCGCTGCCGTGGCCCGTAGACCGTGAAGTAGCGCATGACGACGGCATCGAGGCCGAAGCCGCGGGCATACGCGTGGGCGAGGTGCTCGCAGCCGAGCTTCGTCAGGCCGTACGGCGAGATCGGCCGTGCGGGCACGTCCTCCGGCGTCGGGTAGGCCTCCGCCTCGCCGTAGATCGAGGACGAGGAGGCGAACACGACCCGGACGCCCGCCGCAGCGGCGGCCTCGAAGACCCGCTGCGTCGCCAGCAGGTTCCGGCGGAGGTAGAGGGCGAACACGTCGCCGAAGCTGCGGACGCCCGGTTGGCCGGCGAGGTGGAAGACCCCCTGGATACCCGCGAGGTCGAGCGGGTCGTCGGCGAGATCGAGCCGGAGCACGTTCCGACCGGCGGCGTTCCGCGCCTTCTCGGAGGGGTCGTAGTAGTCCGTGAAGCAGTCGACACCGACGACGTCGTGGCCCGCAGAGGCGAGGGCGTCGGCGAGGTGCGACCCGATGAAGCCGGCGGCGCCGGTGACGAGGTAGCGCATCGGCCGCAAGCGTACTCGGGCGCGCGCGAGCCACGGTTGCCCAGCGCCTTTCGCCTTCTGCGCTTGGGGCAGCGGCTGAAAGCTGGGGTCAGACCCGGGTCAGGCCCCGTTACAGATGGGTGCCGAGTTCGCAACGGACACTGGTATCGGAGCGCGCGCCCCGACATCCTGGCTTTCGTGGCACGCAAACGACGCGACACGTCTGCCGGCCTCTTCCACATCACCTGCCACTCCGTGTGGACGACGGACTTGTTCCGCGACGACGTGGACCGGCTCGCGCTCCTCGGCGAAATCGCCTCAGCTGTCGTCGGCGCAGCATGGACGTGCATCAGTTTGTGCCTGATGACCACGCACTACCACCTCATCCTCAAGGTCGGCGAGGACACGCTTCCGGCGGGAATGAAGCAGGTGAACACCCGCTATGCGTGCCGCTACAACGCGCGCCACCGACTTCGCGGGCACGTCTTCGGAGGTCGTTACGGCTCGCGTCGTCTCGCGACGGACGCACATCTCCTCGCGGCCTTCGCGTACGTCGCCCGTAACCCCGTCGAGGCTGGACTCTGCAAGTCACCTACCGAGTGGCCGTGGAGCAGCTACGCGGGGACCGTCGGTCTGAGCGAGCCGCACACGTTCGTCGATGCGAGTCGCGTCGTCCGCTCGTTCGGTGGCACGCGGGAGATCGCCGTTGCACGACTACGAGCGTACGTCGAGGAGTCGTGACGCTTCCGAGACGGGGCCTGACCCGGGTCTGACCCCGCGCTTTCCCCCGAGCGCGGGATCACGGGGGAGGCGCGGTTGAGTCGGCCGGTGTGCAGCCGGCGGGCCTGTGAGGGCCGGCAGGTAGACCTTCGTCGTCAACCCGGCGGAGTTCGTCGCGTCGACCGCCGAATACCAGGTGCCCGGCGGGATCGCTAGCTGATAGGAGCCGTTCGTCGGCTGCTGACCGAGGTCGATCAGCTGCTGCGGCTGCGCTCCCGTCGGGTCGCTCAGCTCGAGCTTCAGCTCCAGCCAGGGCGTGCCGGGCTCGTCCGCCTGCCACGTGAGCACGTTCGTCCCGGTGTCCACCTGGGCGCTGAGCGGCGGCGGCGACGTGTCCCAGCCGATCGTCACGGGCGCGAGGGAGTACGACGCGTGGCGGCCGCCGAAGTCGACGGCTCGCACGGTGACGTTGTAGACCCCGGGCGCCACGTCGGGCCCGGGCTTCCACGTGAGCGTGTGGTCCCCGGACTGGAGATGGCTCCAGGTCAGGACCTTGCCCGCGACCACGAGCGTCAGCGAAGCGCGCTTCGAGAGCGTGATCGGAATCGAGACGACGTCCAGCCATCCGTCGGCCGGCTGCGGGTAGGCGACGAGAGCAGGTGGGGGATCCGGCTGCGTCACCCGTGGCGGCTCGTAGGTGTAGTTGACGAACCGCGTCGCCGCGTCCTGCCAGAACGGATCCCGTGTCTTCTTCGCGAGCTTGCCGAGAAGGGTCGTCACGTACTCCTGGTAGGAGCGCTTCGCGTAGCCGCCGCCGAGCTCGTAGCGAGACCAGTCGCCGGTGTCGAACCGCCGAAATAGCCCACGCGCGGCCGTCTCCATCCGCTGGACGAGCGCCTGCGCGCCGGCGTCGTCCGTGTCCGCGGCGTACTCCTGCAGCGAAAGGATCGCCTGCAGCTGCGCATTGAGCACGATCTCGTGGTTGAAGCCGTACAGCCGCACCCACGGCCCGGTCGAGACCTTCAGGTCGAGCTTGCCCGGGATCGCGAGATACGCCTTGCTCGCGGCGGAGAGAAGAGACGAGTCTCCGAGGAGCTTGGACGCGCGGGCGAGCGCCTGCGCCGCGACCGCCTGCGCGAGCCCGGACACCCACGGGCCCCTGCTCGAGCCGTAGGGAAACGCGTACTCCCAGAGCAGCGTCCCGTTGCGGGGGACGGCACGGGCGACGAGCGCAGCCGCCAGCCGGCGCGTCGCGTCGGCGTTCTTCGCCGCCCCGAGGTCGTTGAGCTTGCCGAAGTCCGCCAGCGGATGGAACTCGAGTCCCTTGCCGGGGAACCAGCGGTAGACGACGCCGTCCGGCCCCGTGACGTCGACTGCGCTGCGGGGCACACGGTGGGAGCTCAGGTAGTCGACGTTCTCCCGGAGCTGCGCGAAGAGCGCGAGGGCCCGCGGCGAGATGTACGAGTCCCAGATCGTCGACACCTGGGCGAGCTGCGACGCGAGCACGTCGGCGCGGAGCCGCGGCAGGACGCGAATTCCACGCTGTGCCAGGTACACGTCGGCCTTGTAGCGGCGTGCGTCCGGCCCCTTGATCCAGCCCATCCCGACGGCGTGGTCGATCCCGCGGCGCACGAGCGCGGCAGAGCTCTCGCGCGCGGAGGCGGCCAGCGGGAAGGCGAACGCGGCAGCGGCGGTGACGGCGAGGACGGCTCCGAGCCGCCGCGCGCGCGGGCTCACCTGCGCCGGCGCCGCAGGTCCGGGGACTGGATGTCGATGCTTCGCGTCACGGCGCTCAGTGCTGCTTCGACGTGCTTCTGGGCTCTACTGCAAAGAGACGCGAGTACCCGTGTAAAAGTAAGCGCATTCCGTTACCCGAGATCGGCACGTAGTAACCATGGCGGAACGTGAAGACCGTCCGCCCGCTCGCAGCCTCGACGCCGACGATCCGGTGCGCGAAGCTCCCCGCGTACACGATCCCGTCGACGGCGACGGCCGCCCCCGAGACGGGCCCACCCGCCGCGACGCGCCAGAGAACGCGCCCGCTGGCCGCCGAGACCCCGTAGAGGTAGCCGTCGTAGGAGCCGAAGCAGACGACGCCGTGCCAGACGGCGGGTGACGAGTAGACGTAGCCCCCCGTGGTGACCCGCCAGAGCTCACGGCCCTGAGTGGAGAAGGCAGTGAGCGAGTTCCCGGTCGACGACGGGACGAAGATCCGGCCGCCCGCGACGGCCGGGGTGCCGTAGATCCGGCCGTTCACCGACGCCGTCCACAGGGTCGCGCCGGTGCGCGTGGAGAGCGCCCAGAGCCGGCCCGCGTAGTCGCCGATGTAGAGCGTCCCGCCGAGGATCGCCGCGCTCGACGTGATCTTCGCGCCGAGGTCGCGGGTCCAGCGAAGCTGGTGCGTGCTCAGATCGAGCGCGAAGACGCGACCGTCCCAGGCGCCGAAGTAGTCCACGCCGTCGAGCACGATCGGCGACGACTCGATCGGCGAGCCTCCGTCGTAGCTCCAGCGCTCCCGACCGTTCGCACGGTCGAGGACGAACACGTGGCCGTCCATCGAGTGGTAGACGAGCGAATCGCCGTCCACGGCGGGCGACGACGCCATCTCGCCGTGCGGCGTGTCGTGCCGCCACACGATCCTGCCGGAGCGCATCGAGACCGCCCGGACGCTCGCATGGGCGTTGCCGATGTACGCGACCCCCTCGTCGACGACGGCGGGGAACTCGATCAGTCCACCGAGTCCGACGCTCCACACGACCCGGAACGGCGGCTTCAGGTGGATGTGGGACTGCGCCTGCGTACGTGTGGGCGTGACGCCGTAGATCGGCCACTGCAGCTCGGGCCGGTAGATGCGGATCGTCACCTCGCGCCCGTGGTCGAAGCGCTCGAGCAGCGTCCGGGTCGCGAAGCCCGGTGCGCGAACCGTGACCTCGCGCTGCCTCAGACGGTGCACGACGATCCTGGCGAGGCCGGTTCGGTCGGTGACCGCGGTCCGGCCGGCGACCAGCACGTGCGCTCCCGGAACCCGGACCCGGAGATCGCCGTCGAGCACCGTGATCCGGAGGCGGACGGGCCCGTTCCCTGCCGATACCGACCTCGGAGCGGCGGCGGGAGCCGGGGCAGGCGCGGGCAGGCGCGGCGTGGGAGCGGCCACCCGCGGCCGGGGCGAAGCGGCGTGCTGCGCAGCCGCCGATCCCCAGGCAGCGCCGAGCGCCACCAACGGCAGCAGGATCGAGAGCCGGAACCTGCGGACTGCGAGAACTCGATTCAAGACGAAGCCTTGTGTCGTTCGACCGTGCTGCGCGGCGCGTGGACTGCGTTCTCGGTCCTGTCCACAGCGCCGCTATGGACGCTCCCTGCATCCTTGCCGCACACCGACCGTCGCGCCCTACCGACGAAGCGTCATGGTGAGCCGACTTCCGAGTCCGCCCGTTCGGGCACGACGGGATCGGGCAACTCTTCCGCGAACGGTACGAGGGTACCTCCAGGGTCCGGCGCCAGCACGAGCTCCGAGAAGAAGCGGGTCATCACGAGCCCCTCCCGAAACGCGCCGAGCCGCGCCTCCGGCCGCTCGCCGGCGGCGAGGGCGAGAGCGAGCTCGGGGTACCCGCTGCCCGCCGCGGTGGGGAGGGGGAAGCCGCCGCCGAAGCGAGGGTTGATGTCCGTGACGAGATGCCGGCCGTCTGGCTCCCGGAAACACTGGATGTTGGCCGGGCCGACGAGCCCGAGCGTCTCGGAGACGTGACGCCCGAGCTCGATCAGCTCGGGATCGCGGATCGTCATCCCCTTGATCGACTCGCCGCCCTTCGACTGGATCATCGTCCGGGGCACCGCGTTCAGGCAGCGGCTCTCGAGGTCGCAGAAGACGTCGATCGAGAACTCCTCGCCGAGGCAGCACGTCTGCACCATCGAGTCGTGCTCGCTGTAGCCGAGGAAGAACTCCAGCTGGCGTCGGTCGGCGCAGCGGTAGATGCCGCGCGAGCCGAAGCCGTGCCTCGCCTTCACGAGCACGGGGAACGGCAACCCGGCCGGGAGCTCGTCGGGGAGCCAGGTCGCGGGCGAGCCGATGCCGCGCTCCTCGAACAGGCGGTGCGCCAGCCACTTGTCGGCCAGCGCATCGACGAGCCCGGGCTCGGGCAGCAGCACGAGGGCCCTGCCCAGCTCCTCCCGGCGCCGCGCCAGCACCCCGTGATCCAGATCGGTCAAAGGCACGATCAGGTCGATCTCGCGACGCTCCACGAGGTCGCGGAGCGCAAGCACGTAGCCGGGGTCGGCGACCGGCGGGACGAGCGCGTGCTCGTGCGCGTGGTACAGCGCCGGCGCGAGCGGATCGAGGTCGACGGCGACCGTGCGCGCACCGGCACGACGGAACGCGGCGACGATGTCCACCCGCTGGCCCGCGCACGTGAAGAGAACACCGATCACGCCCGTCCCGCGCCGGGGGAGCCCGGCTCCGCCGACGACTGACGTCGCTGACGGTACGGTGCTCTCCGGTCCCGTACCTCCGTACTGTGACCTCCGGCCCCGCACCGTCAGCGACGCCCGAGGAACACGCGTGCTCTCTGGAGTGATACGGGGCGCTTCACGCGCGGAGAGGGTACCGGCGTCTGGTTGACTCGGCTCTGTGATCCGCCGGATACTCGTCGTGGGTGCTCGTCGCCGCGTGGCTCGTCGCGTGCGCGGTGCTCTTCGTATGGCCGCCGGCCGAGACGGGGGCGCCAGAGCATGCGGATGCCGTCGTCGTGCTCTCGGGCTCGGCGAAGCGACTCCCTCCCGCAGAGGCGCTGATCAGGCAGGGTGTCGCGCCGGTGCTCGCGCTCTCGAGCGTGCAGAAGTCGCCGAAGTGGAAGGCTGCTCATCGCCTTTGCCGTACCGGAACGTACGCAGGCGCACACGTCCTCTGTTTCGAGGCAGACCCGTACAGCACGCGGGGAGAGGCGGAGACGGTCGCCCGCATTGCAGCGCGACGGGGCTGGCACTCGATCGTCGTCGTCTCGTCGACGTTCCACCTCACCCGGGCGAAGCTCCTCTTCGAGCGCTGCTTCCACGGCTCGTTGTCGTTCGTCGGTGCGCCGACGACGTGGTGGCACCTGCCGCAGGAGTGGGCGGAGGAGACGGGCAAGCTGGCTCGTCCAGACCCTGTTCGAGCGCGGCTGCTAAGCAGCGTGGGGAACCCAGGGTTCCCCCACGGGCCCCCTCCTTCTTCGGTCGCCGAGCCGTAATCATTGGTAGCGCTGCGGGGAGAGCGCGGTCTCTCCCTCCGCGCGGCGCAAGCTGCGAGCGACTCCAAGGAGGGGTGAACGATCGGTTGCCGCTAAGACCTCGAAAGCCGGAGAGGCTAACCAGATGCGAAGCGACGTTGGCCGCGGGCGGATCCACGTCGGCGGGGACGCTCCTCGAGCGCCACCGCCGGCGCAGCGCTTTCCCTCGCCCCGCGTCATCCTGGGAGACGGAGGGAGTCGCGCGCGCAGGGAGACCGCGCCCTCCCCGGAACGCTGAGCGCGAATCTCCTCGTCACCAACGCAGAGGAGGGGGCACGCGGGGGAACCAGGTGTTCCCCCGTGATCTAGAGGAGGCCGACGCCTCCACGGTAGACGACGAAGGGAAGGTCGGCGAGCGCGAGCAGGCCGAACGTCACACCGACGAGGCGCGGCGCGCGATCGGCGAGCCGTCCCACAAGCCACGCGAAGCAGAGCGCCCACGCCCAGAGCGTCGAGAGCATGAACGTCGGCTTCAGCACGTCGCCGTCCGGCGTCGGATAGCCGATCGCGAAGTAGAAGTACCCGGCAAGCCCCGCGAGCGGAAGCAGAGCAACCGCGAGCAGCGGCCCTGCCCTCCTGCGCACCGCGACCCCGAGCAGGGCGAGCCAGCCGGCGAGCGCCACCGCGGTCGGCACGATCCCGATCACGTTCTGCGCGACGAGCCAGCCGTCGGCGACCGCCGAGGGCTTTCGTCTCGCGCTCGACCAGGCGAAGACGCCGTACCAGTCACCCCAGATGTCCGCGTACGTCTGGGGCCAGGCGAGGTCAACCATGTTCGGCCGGTAGGGGCGGGTGAAGAGGTCGGGCAGACCCGAGCCGAGCGTAGAAGCTCACGGGCCGGCGTTCGAAGAACGGCTTCGTCGAGGGGGAGGGTCGGTCGAAGAGCGGGTTACCGTAGTGCACGGCCCGGTACCCGTACCAGGGCCCGCCGACGAACGCGCAGGCGACGAGCGCGACCGCGAGCCCCCGCAGCAGCGCCGACCGCTCGCGGGGGCGGCTCCAGGCAGCGAGGAGCCATCCGGCGACGACGACCGCGAGCGTGTAGAGAGCGAACTGTCGGACCATCTGCGCAGCGCCGAGCGCGAGTCCGAGTCCGAGCGCTGCGCGGGTGCCGTAGCTGCGCCGGACGAGCATGCGGACCGCGAGGTAGCCGCAGAGCGCGGAGAAGAAGAGGTCGGTCGGCTCCGGGTGGAACATCGAGGCGGTGCGCGTCAACACCGGCGAGAGAGCGACGAACGCCGCCGCGATCGGCGCGAGGCGCGGCCGCTCGGGCCAGAGCAGCCGGGCGATAGCGGCGACGAGGAGCACGGCGCCCACGACGGCGGGGACGTTCAGGAGCTGCCCGAGCCGCCAGGGGTCAGCGAGCCCGATCCCGCGGCCGATCGCGTCGGCGAGGCCGGCGAGGAGGTAGTACAGAGGGGGCGAGTAGTACTCGGGCGTGTCGGGAAGCAGCGGCAGCCGTTGATGCTGGACGAGGTAGTCGGCGTACTCGCGGTGAGAAGCCGCGTCGTAGCCGTCGATCGACGGATAGGCGACCGCGTTCCAGAGCACGATCAGGCCGCCGGTTACCGCGATCGCCCACGTGACGGTCTCCGGGGTCAGTCGCGCTGCCCACCGGGCGGGCACGCGGCTCAGGACGGCGCCGTCCATCCGCCTGTCGAGCCCTTGTACGTTCCCCGGAAGAGCGCAAACGGGGTTCTCGCCAGAATCCGCACGTCCAGCCACGGCGAGCGGTTTTCCACGTACCAGACGTCGAGCTCGATCCGTTCGGGCCATGGGAGCGTCGCGCGGCCGTGCACCTGCGCCCAGCCGGTGATGCCCGGCTTCACGTCGAGCCGGCGCCGCTGGCGGTCGTCGTAGCGCTCCACCTGGTAGCGAAGGGTCGGCCGCGGCCCGATCAGGCTCATGTCTCCGCGGACGACGTTCCAGAGCTGCGGCAGCTCGTCGAGCGACAGCTTGCGCAAAAGGCGCCCGACCCGCGTGATCCGAGGATCGCCCTCGTTGACCGCGAAGCCGGCGCCCATCGACTCGGCGCCGACGACCATCGTGCGTAGCTTCAGCAGCTCGAAATCGTTCCCGCCCCTGCCGACCCTGGTCTGCCGGAAGAGCACCGGCCCGCCGTCCTCGAGCTTGACGACGAGCACAGCGATCCCGAGCAGCGGGCTCGCAGCAAGCAACGCCGTACCGGCGATCGCGACGTCGGCGGCGCGATTCATGCGATCCGGCAGCGGAGGAGCGTGCGAAGGACGCGCAGGCCGTCGAGAGCGGTCAGCTTCCTCCCCTCTTCCCTGCTCCGGGCCCGGTACTCGATCGGCACCTCGAACACGCGCACGCCCGCCCCGAGCAGACGAGCGGTGATCTCGGCCTCGATCGCGAAGCCTCGCTCCCGCAGGTCGAGCGACCGGAAGAGCTCGGTCTCCATCGCCTTGTAACCGGTCATCAGGTCCGAGATCCAGCTGTTGTAGACGAGGTTCGCGGTGAAGGTCACTGCGCGGTTCCCGACGACGTACCAGAAGCTGAAGGCCGAGTGGGACTTGAAGGCACGAGTGCCGAAGACGACAAGCGCGTCGCCGGAACGAAGCGGCTCCAGGAGCAAGGCACGTCGGCTGGGTTGTACTCGAGGTCCGCGTCCATGATCGTCGTGTACCGGCCGCGCGCCTCTGCGAGCGCCGTTCGGATCGCGACGCCCTTGCCGCGGTTTCGCTCGTGGCGGAGGATCCGCACCCTCGCCGGCCACTCGCTCCGCGCGAGCAGCTCGGACGTCCCGTCGAACGAACCGTCGTCGACGACGAGCAGCTCCAGGTCGACAGGAAGGCCCGCGTCGAGGACGCCGTGGATCGCGCGCTCGACGGTCCGGCGCTCGTTGAACACCGGCATGATCACCGTGAGCTCGGGCGCAGGCTCGCTCATCGTCCCGCCGTTCTAGCATCTGCGTTCTCCTGCGCGGCCCGATCCGGGGAAACCTGCCGCGGCGCGACTCGAGTGACCAGGCGCTGCTCCGGCGCGTTTCCCGGCTACCGCGTCGGAGCCCGGGTCTGTCCCCAATCCGTCCGGGACGGCAATGCCGCAGGCACCGGGGACCGGTTTTCGAGCCCGCTCGAGTCACGGGCCGCGCGATCCACTACGCTGGCCGCAGTGGCGCGCGTCGACGGGATCGGGTCACTCCGGCGGAGACGCCTCGTGACCGGAGACTCGGTACGCCGCCTCTCGGCGGTCGTGATAGTGGTTGCCGCCGCAGGCTTCGCTGCCTACCGCGCGCCGGACGCATTCCGCGACTTCCGGAACGGGGCCGCCTCGGCGACAGGGCGCAACGGCCTGGACGGGGCCATCGCAGGTGCGCATAGCCTCGCGCTCGATGACGGCTTCGTCGCCGCCGCGGTGCAGCAGGTGCCGCTCAAGGCGCGCTACGCAGTCCTCGGCCCGCCCTCGGTGCAAGTCGCCCAGAAAACGTACGGGATCGACCCAATCACGCTGGAGGCGCTGCCCGGCTTCATGCTCGAGATCCTTCTTCCACGTCTGCCCGTCAAGAATCCAGTGGTCGGAAACTGGGTGCTCTGTTACGACTGCGACACCTCCCCGTGGGACCAGCGAACACGCTGGATCTGGATAGACAGGACGAAGGGTTACGCGATCGGGCGGGTCTATCGATGACGGGGTCGGGGCTGGGAGGGCTCGCCGTCCTCAACGCGCTCTTCCTGCTCGCCGGAACAGGCGTCATGTGGGGGATCGGCGGCTGGATCGACTGGGGCGATCTCTTTGCGATGAGCGGCGTTGCCTACCTCGTCGGGCTCGCCTGCAGCACCGTCCTGACGACGCTCGTCCTTGTGTTCGGCGGAGGAGCCTCAACGGCGGAAATCCTGACCGTCACGCTGGGCCTTGCCGCAGCCGGCGTCGCCCTCGGCGCGGTGCGGCGGCTCCCCCGGCCGCGCGCCGCCGGGATGCGGAGACCCCGGAAGCCGGCGGACGTCTTGGCGCTCGCGCTCTTCACCGCGACGGCGGTGCTGCTGGCGGAGTTTTTCCGAGAAGCCCGGATCCAGCCGCTGACCGACTGGGACGGCTGGTCCTTCTGGATTCCGAAGGCAAAGGCCATCTACTTCTTCGGCGGCATCGGAGCTCCGCTCTTCCGCACGCTCGACGCCCCGAGCTACCCGCTCTTCCTCCCGGCCCTCGACGCGATGGCCTTTCGGTTCATGGGCGCTCCCGACACGACGCTGCTCGGCGTCCAGTTCTGTTTGCTGCTCGGCGGGTTCGTCGTCGCAATCGCCGGCCTGCTCCGCTCCCTCGTGCCGCAATGGCTCGTCTGGCTGTTCTCGCTGACGATCGTCGTCACTCCCCAGGTCGACCACCGCCTGCTCACCCGCATCGCCGATCTGCCGCTCGACATGTTCTTCTGCCTCGCGGCACTTGCGCTAATCCGCTGGATCTTGACCGACGAGCGGTGGGCGCTCGCAGTGCTCGGGATCATGTTCGCGGCCACCCTCGCGACGAAGCGGGAGGGGCAACTCCTCGCCGCGGTGCTCGTGGTCGGAGGAATCACGGCTCTCGGCTGGCGACGGCGCCGATCCTGGCTGCCGGTGGTCGGTACGGCGCTTGCCGCGTACGCCGTGAACGTGCCGTGGCGCCTGTGGTGGATGTCACGTCACCTTTCTGCCGACACGCCCGAGGGCGGGATTCTCCACGCAACTCTCCACCTCTCGCGCATTCCCGGCAGCTTCCGGCTCGTACTCTCGCTCGTGTTCAACTTCGACGACTGGTACGCAGCGGTGCCGATCGCCCTCGCGGCAGCGCTCGTCCTCGTCACGACCGCGAACCGTCAGGTGGCTGTGTACTTCCTCGTGGGAGCCTGCCTCTCCATCGTCGGATGGGCATGGGTCAACTGGTCTGATCCCACCCTCCCACTCTCGACCCGTGATGCCGTCAATCCGACAGACCGAGCCGTGGGGTCGGTCGCGCTGCTGTCGCTCGTGATGACGCCGCTCATGCTCGCCCGCATCCTCGGCTCGCGGACGAGACCGCAGGACTCTGAAGCCGAGGATCCCGGCCCGCGCTCATACAACCCTGAACGCGCCGACGCTCGGCCCCGGTCCGCCCCGAAGGCGTACAGCCCGCCCGAGACTCGGCAGACGTCGCGCTCCGGCGACTGACCGACGGCGGCCTCCGCGCCGAGGTTCTAGGGTGCGGCGCGCGTCCCCTCCGCCGCGTCCCACGTGGTCGGCACGCCGCGCCGGAGATAGTTCCAGAGCGACGCAACGGTCGCCCAGGTGACGAGCACGTAGTAGCGGGCGACGCCGACCCCGAGCGCGGCCGCCGCGAGCAGCCCGAGCTGCGCGCCGAGCGCCACCGGGTAGACGGGACCTCGCCCACGAGCGCCGCGTTCGAGCCGAGCAGCGCGAGGTGGAGAAGCCCGCTGCCGTACCGGAGATGACGATGCGAGACGACCTCGACGAGGTACAGCGGCCGTAGGCGGCGCAGCATCCGACCTTCGAGCACGATCGCCCAGCAGTGCTCGAACATCCGCACCTTCCGCGGGTATTCGTCCTCGGTCGTGGGCGTGGCCCGCTCGTACGCGTGCGCCTCCGGCTCGTACACGGCCCGGCGTCCACGCTGCACCATCAGGTAGGGGAAGGCGAGGTCGTGTCCGAACCGGGGGTCGACCTCCACGTAGTCCGACCGCCGCACCGCGTAGATCGAGCCGTTCCCGCCGGTGACCGAGTCGAGACGCGACTCGTCGGCGCGCAGCGCGAGCTCGTAGCGCCAGTAGAGCCCCTCCTTGTTCGCGCCGTCGTCGTTCGTGATGTTCAGGCGCCCGCAGACGTATGCGACCTCGGGGTCTGCGAAGTCGCGGACGAGCTTCCGGAGCGCGTCGGGAGCCCAGGTCGAGTTCGCGTCCGAGAAGGCGACGACCTCCGCGTCGCTGTCCCGCACGGCCGCGTCCTGTGCAGCAACCTTGCCGGCGCGCGGGTTGCGGATCACGCGGGCGCCGGCGGCCTCGGCGAGCTCCGCGGTCCGGTCGGTCGAAGCGTCCGAGGTCACCACGAGGTCGAGCCGGTCGGCGGGGTAGTCGAGCCGGCGCAGGTTCTCGAGTCGACCCTCGATCACGCTCTCCTCGTTGTGCGCGGCGACGATCACGCTCACCGACGGCAGCGGCCCGTCGTCGCGGCGCACCGGCCGCTCCCGCAGCCGGGCGAGCGCCCGGGCAGCGAGCGGGTAGCCCGCATGCGTCCAGGCGAGCGCGCCGAGCGAGCCCCAGAAGACCACCTTTGCCGCGATCACGACGTCCGGATCGTACGCACCCTCACACGCGGGCCTGCGCGCGAAGCAGCGAACGGTAGAGCGCGTCCACGTCGTCGACGAGCCGATCGACCGAATAGCGCGAGAGCACATGTCTCCGGCCGGCCCGGCCGAGCATGCGGCGTCGCTCCGGCGAGCGCGCGAGCTCTTCGAGTCGATCGACGAAGGCCTTCAGGTCGCCCGGCGGTACGAGGAGACCGGCGGCGCCGCCGTCGACCACGTCTGCCGCGCCTCCCACGTCGGTGGTGACGACCGCGCAGCCCGCCGCCAACGCCTCGATCAGGGACACCGGAGTACCCTCGTTCGCCGACGTGAGCGCGACGACGTCACTCGCCCGAAAGACTGCGCCGACATCGCTCCGGAACCCAGTGAACCGGACCGTGTCGCTGACACCCAACCGAGCGGCGAGAAACTCGAGCTCGCGCCGGTTGGGGCCGTCGCCGACCAGGACGAGGACGGCGTCGACGTCCCGCGCCCGGAGGTCGGCGAACACCCGGAGCAGGTCGTCGACCCGCTTGATGTCGGTCATGCGGCCGAGCCATGCGACGAGAAACTGACCGTCGGCCACTCCGAGCTCGGAGCGCACCTGCTCGCGCGCTCCCTCCGCCGCGGCCACCCGGCGCTCCAGGTCGAGACCGAGCCGAACCACCGCGAACTTCGACGCGGGCGCGACGCCGAGCCGGACGAGATCGTCCCGCACCTCGGGGCTGACGGCGATCAGCGCGCTCGTGAAGCGCGCGAGGAACCGCTCGACGCCGAGAAACACGCGCGAGAGGCGCTTCGAGAAGTACCCGGTGAGCACGTGTCCGTGGTAGGTGTGGACGACGACGCGCGGCCGTGCTCCCACTGCGAGCAGTGCAGCCGCACGACCGACCGCGCCTGCCTTCGCGGTGTGCGTGTGGAGGACCTGCGGACGGACCTTCCAGATCAGGCGCACGAGGTGGACGAGCGCGACGACGTCGTCGAACGGCGAGACGTTCCGCTGCAGGGCATCGATGTACACCGGTCGTGCCCCCGCCTCCTCCGCGACGTACTCCATCGACCCCTCGTTGGGTCCGACGCGTCCGGTGACGAGTGTCGTCTCGTAGCCGCGCGCCGCGAGCCCGCGGGTCAGATACGACACGTGCAGGGCGGGGCCCCCAACGTTGAGACGGGCGATCACGCGGAGAACCCGGACGGCGTCCCGCACACGCCGGGAGGCGCACACCTCCTCGAGGAGTGCGCGGTAGCGCGCGAGCGCGACCAACCGGTCGCCCTCGCGCTCCACGTACTCACGCCCGTTTCTCCCGAGCAGCTCCAGATCGACGCGGCCCGTGTAGCACTCCCGGATCGCGTCGGCGAGGCGCTCGGGGGAAGCCGGAGGAACGTGAATGCCGCACTGGGCCCCCGCCACGATGTGCGCAGTCTCGCTCTCGGCGTCCACGGCGGCGATCACCGGTCTCGCAACGGCGAGGATCCCGTAGAGCCGACTCGGAACTACGAAGCCCGCGAGGCCCGGTGCGAGGCCGACGACGTGCACGTCGGCGGTCGAGAGCGACTCGGACAGCCGCTCGCGCGGCTGGTACGGCAGGAAACGGACGTTGCGGAGCTCGCAGGTCGTTGGCAAGCTTTCTGACCTCGTTCCGGCGGGCGCCGTGACCGACGATCACGACGACGAGGTCACTCAGGTCGCGCAGCCGCTCGGCGGCGAGCACGAGCGAGTCGAGGTCCTGCGCGTGCCCCACGTTGCCGGAGTGCATGACGACGAACTTGCCGTCGAGCTGGTGCTCGCGTGCCCAGTCGTTCTCGCGCGGCAGCGGCACAAGGGTGCTCGCGTCGACCCAGTTCGGGATGACGCGTATCCGCTCGGGCGGAGCGCCCTTCTCCTCGAGCCGGCGGCGCATCGTCTCGCCGATCGCCACGATGCGATCGGCGCGGCGGAGGTAGAAACCGACGATCCTCCGCAGCGCCAGGATCACCAGCGGGTTCTGGAGCCGCCCGAGCGCGGTGGCGATCTCCGGGAAGACGTCCTCGCTGACGACCACGAGCGGGACACGGTGGCGTCGTGCGACGGCGACGGCGACGGCGCCGAGCATCGGCGGGTCGGTCATGCAGAGGACGACGTCCGGGCGGGCGGCGGCGAGCCCCTGGCGGAGCGCACCGGTGAGAAAGGTGACGTAGTTGAGCGCCCGGAGCGAGAGACGCGAGCGCTCGTAGGCCGTCGAGTGGACGCGCTCGACCTGCACGCCGTTGTGCACGAAGCTCCGCGCGCCCGACTCGGTGTCGCGCAGCCTGCCCGTGACCACGTGGACGTCGTAGTCGCCCGCGAGCGACTCGCAGAGCTCCGCCAGCAGGTGCGCGGTCGCCTCGACTCCCGGCCAGTAGTACTGGTTGAGGACGAGCAAGCGCGGGCGCGCCGCCGCCGGGCCGGTCTCTTGCACGCGCGAAGGCTAACGTCTGCCGGATGCCCCATCCCAACCGGCCGCTTCGCATCCTCTTCAGCACACCCGCGTACTGGCCGGCAGTGGCATTCGGCGGGCCGGTCGGGGTCGCGAGGCAGCTGACGGAGGCGCTCGTCCGGCGCGGCAACGAGGTCGAGGTGCTCACAACGACGCTGCGAGCAGTGACGGAGCCGCCGCGCGCGCGGCTCGCATCCCGAACCGAGAGCGTCGGCGGCGTGACCGTGCACTACCTGGCCACGCCGGTGCGCTACCGCTGGATGGGGGTGACGCCGACCCTGCCGTACGTGCTCGCGAGGACGAAGCGACCGGACGTCCTGCACGTGTTCGGCTTCCGCGACGTCGTGACGACCGTGTCGGCGGCGTGGGCCCGCGCACGCCATGTCCCTTACGTCTTCGAGGCGCTCGACATGGTCCTGCCCCGCTACCGGAACGTACCGCTCAAGCGGGCCTTCGACCGGCTCCTCGGCGCGCCCGTGATCCGCGGCGCGAAGCTCGTCGTCGCGAACTCGGAGATCGAGCGCGCGGAGCTGGTGGCCGCCGGCATCGAGCGAGCGCGCATCGAGATCCGGCCGAACGGCTTCCCCGCGCCCTCCGAGGCGACGGCTTCCGGCGGCCTACGCGAAAGGCTCGGGCTAGAGCCGGGCGCGCCCCTCGTCCTGTACGTCGGCCGGATCAGCTTCAAGAAGGGACTCGACCTCCTCCTGCGCGCGGTCACCGAGCTGCCCGGAGTCCACGTCGCGATCGTCGGCCCCGACGACGGCGACGGGACGCTGCAGCGCCTGCACGCCCTCCGTACCGAGCTCGCCCTCGGTGCGCGCATCCACTTCCTCGGCCCCTCCGACGAGCACGGGCCCGGCGCCCTCTATGCGGACTGCGACGTGTTCGTGCTCCCGTCGCGCAACGAGAGCTTCGGAATGGTCGCGGCAGAGGCGGCGGCTGCCGGCGTGGCGGTCGTCCTGACCGACCGCTGCGGTGTCGCTGAGCTGCTCGGCGACCGGGGCGCGCTCGTCGTCCCGTGCGAGCCGGAGCCGCTCCGCCGGGCGATCGAGCGCCTGCTCGCCGACCAGGGCCTCCGCCGCAGCCTCGGAGAGGGCGCCCTCTCCGTCGCGCGGGAGACGACGTGGGAGGTAGTCGCCGCTCGGCAGGAGGAGCTCTACCGGCTGGCGCTCGACCGTGCGTGACCCCCGTGCATGACCTCGTCGTCGTCGGCGCCGACCCGCGCTTCGGCGGCGGTTCGCACGCCCACACGCAGGCGCTCGTGGACGCCGCGCGGGCGCTCGGGCGAGAGCCGGAGATCGTGTTCGTCCCGCACCCGACGCTGCGGTCGGTGGAGCAACTCCCCCTGCTCCACCGCGTGGAGGCGCTTCGCCTCCTCCACGGCTCGCGCGCGCTCCTGCCCGCTGTGCGGGAGGCGCGCACGGTCTGGGTCGCCTCGCCCCTCGCGATGCACGGCTGGGTGGCAGCGCGGTCGGGACGGCCCTACGCCTGCTGGGCCGGTGCGTCGCTCGCCGACGAGCGCCGCGGCCGCCTGCCCGAGCTTCCCCCGTCCAGACGCGTCGCCGCACTCCTGAATGCGCCCGTCCTCGAGCAGCTCGAGCGGGCGGTGTTACGCCGCGCCGAGCAGCTCTACGCGACGGGCGAGGCGAGCCGTTCCGCCGTTGCGCGAGCGGCGGGGGTCGACCCCGGGCGGATCGGCATCCTGCCGCTTCCGGTCGACCTCGATCGTTTCCGGCCGCTCCCCGACGAGGAATGGCTCGCCCGGCTCGAGCAGCCCGTGCTCGCCTTCGTCGGCAGAACGGACGACCCCCGCAAGAACCTCGCCCTCGCCCTCGAGGCGCTGCCGCTCGTGCGCGAGCGGCAGCCGGCCGCGACGCTGCGCGTGATCGGAGCGGGGCGGGTCCCCCGGCTCGACGGAGTCGAGGCGCTCGGCGAGGTGCCCTCCGTCGCCGAGCCGCTGCGCGAAGCCGCCGTCCTCGTGCTCCCCGCCCGGCAGGAGGGGTTCGGCATCGCGGCGGTCGAGGCCCTCGCCTGCGGCGTGCCGGTCGTCGCGGCGCCGTCCGGCGGCCCGGAGGACCTCCTGAGGCGTTCGGGCGGTGGCATCGTGACCCGCGGTTGGGACCCCGCAGCGTTCGCGGAGACCGTGCTGTCGCTGCTCGAGGACGTTGGTACCCTCTCCGCGATGCGGCACCGGGGCCACGAGTACGTCGCGAAAACGCACTCACCCGAACGCCTCCGGCAGCTGCTCGCCGCCGCCCTTGCCGACGCGGACTGAGATGCGCTTCCTCTTCACGACGCTCCAGACCTACGAGTCGGACTTCTACGGGCGCGTCGGACGGGAGCTCGAGCGCCGTGGCCACGAGACGGTCCACGTGAGCGTCTCCCGGGAGGCAGCGCGCCTGCTCCGCGAGAGCGGCCTGGATGCCCGATGCCTGATGGACGAGATCGCCGCGCTGCCCGAGCCGGCGTCGCTTGCGGAGGAGGTGGCGCGAATCGAGGCCGTGTACCCGATTCCCCACATCCGGGACGTCTATTACGCCGACCGCGCCACGGACGGCCTCCCCGAGGAGACCGCGGCCAAGCGCACCGTCGACCACTTTCGCGCGGTCGAGCGGCTCGTCGACCATGTCGCCCCCGACGTCCTCGTGCCCGAGGTGGGCAACGAGACGATCCGGGTCGTCAGCCACCTGGTCGGGGTACAGCGCGGGGTCCCGGTGCTGTTCCTGCTCTACACGATCTTCCCGAATCCGTTGCGCCTCACGGTCGACACGCTGCATGCCCCGATCGTCGGACCCGAGGAGCTTCGCCCGCTCGACCCCGAGGAGGCGGCAAAGGTGGAGGTGTTCCGGGACGCGTTCCTCGCCCGCGCGAAGCCGATCCGCGAGTACCGGCGGTGGCGCATCGAGGGACGCCGCGCCCGGCTCTTCGCCGGCCACGTTCGCCGGCGCCTGACCGAGGACCGGGACAACGACTACCTGCACCCCGGCCGCCTGCTCTGGCTCAACGTGTCCGAGACCGTCCGCGCGCGTGCGGCGCGCCCGTTCTACGACCAGCTCGACCCGGCTCGGCCGTTCGTCTACTTCCCGCTCCACGTCACCGACGACTACAAGATCCGCAAGGTGATCCCGCACTGCGAGGACCAGGCGTCGCTCGTCGAGCAGGTCGCGGATGCGCTCCCACCGGGGTACGACCTCGTCCTCAAGGAGCATCCGATGTCGATCGGGCGCAACTCGCTGCGCCTTCTGCGCCGTCTGCGCACACGCCCGAACATCCGCCTCGTCGGGCCCTACACGTCCACGCACGAGCTGATCCGGGCGGCCGAGGCGGTCGCGGTGATCTCGTCGACCGTCGGGCTCGAGGCACTCCTCTACGAGAAGCCCGTGCTGACGCTGGGGCAGCCCTTCTACTCGGGCTACGGCATCACCCTCGACGTCGACTCGTTCCGCGAGATCCGGGCCAAGGTGCCCGAGCTGCTGCGCTTCCGGCCCGACCCGGAGACGATCCGCCGGTTCCTCCACGCGGCGATGCGCGCGTGCTCGCCGGGCGCGCCCGTGCTCGTCGACCGCTCCGACGAGAACGCCCTGCGCCTCGCCGGCTCGCTCGAGGAGGCCGCCTCCCGCGCGCTCGCCGCGCGCTCGCCGGTACCTGCATGACGACGGTCGCACTCTTCTGGGACGTCGACGGGACCCTGCTGACGACGGCGCGGGCGGGCGTGTTCTCGCTCGAGGACGCACTCGAACGGGTCGCAGGGGTCCGCGCGGACCTCCAGGGGATGGCAACCGCCGGCCTGACCGACTACCTGATCGCGGAGACGGCACTGCGCGAAGTCGGGCATCCCGGCGACGAGGCGACCGTGCTCGAGTTTCTCCGGGTACACGGGGAGCAGCTGCCGGACTACCTCGATCGCCGCGCGGGCCACGTGATGCCGGGCGTGCGCGAGGTGCTCGACGACCTGGCCGACCACGACGGCGTCGTCAACCTGCTGCTGACCGGGAACGTCGAGGCGGGCGCACGAGCGAAGCTGCGGCACTACGGGCTCGACGGCTACTTCGGGGCAGGTGGGGCTTTCTGCGTGGGTCCGGGGAACGGGTCGAGATCGCGCGCCGCGCCCTCGCGCTCGTCGACGGTGCCCAGTCGTTCGTCATCGGGGACACGCCCGCCGACGTCGCCTGTGGCAAGGCCGTCGGCGCGCGAACGATCGCGGTCGCGACCGGCTCGTACTCTCCCGACGAGCTCGCTCCGCACGAGCCCTGGCGCCTCCTCGAACAGCTTCCCGAGCCCGACGCGTTCCGGGCGCTGCTGGGTCTCTAGGTGGTCGCCGGGAGCGCGGAGCGAGCGCCGGGGGAAGCGGAGCTCCCGACGATCCTCGTGCTCGTGCTGTCGATCGACCGCGACCCCTGGCGCACCATCGAGCTCGAGGGCCAGCGCCGGACGTGGGCATCCCCTGGAGCGGTGCCGGACGGCTGCCGCGTCGTCTACTACTACGGCCGCTCGGGAGCGTGGGCGCAGGTCGCACGAGTCGTGGCGCGACTGGCGAGGCTGCGGGGGCCGGGGCCTGCGCGTCTCGCTGCACGAGCCGCCCGCCGCGTCCTGGAGCGGACCTCGGACCGGACCGCCGGAGCTCCGTCCAGGCTGGTCGCGGACCGACTGCTGACCTGCGTTCCGGACGCGTACGCGTTCACGCTGCCCAAGGTAGTGGCGGCGCTGCGCTGGGCGACTTCGGGTGCGGTCGGCTCGTTCGACTACGTCTACCGCACCAACACCTCGTCGTACGTGAACATCGAGAGGCTTCGCTCGGCCGCGGGGGAGTTGCCGCGAGCGAGCTGCTACGCCGGCTGGATCGGGCGTCCACCGCCGAGTGGGCCGCCGTTCGTCAAGGGAGCCGGCATCCTCCTCAGCTGGGATCTCGCCCGCGCGATCGCCGCCCGGGCGAGCGGCTGGAGCTGGGGCTCGACGGACGACGGAGAGATCGGCCGCTTCCTCGCCGGGCTGGGGGTGACGCCGCGCCCGATGCCGAGGGTCCTCGTGCGCACGCCGGAGGACCTCGACATCCTCACGGACGAGCAACTGCGCAGCGCCCTGCACTTCCGGTGCAAGAGCCACACCGCTCGGCGCACGGACCACCTGACCATGGTCGAGATACACGCGCGCCTGCGGCACGAGGCCGACTCGTAGGAGCGTCGGTGACGGAGGCGGCTACCATCGGCCCCGACGGAGACGGCCGCAACGGCACTCGGCCGCGGCGGCCACGGTCGACGATGACGAACCTCGATGCCGCCAGAGGCAGACCGGACCGCGGCGTCGTCGTCGTCGCGCAGCGACCTGCCGCGTCTCCCGCCATGCCCGGCCTCGGCGCACACCCATGGGCGTAAGAGCGCGCCGGCTCCTCCTCGAGCTGGCAAGGCACGTGACGCCGTACGTCGCGGTCGATCTCCCCGACGGCCGCTTCCTCGTCTCGACCCGCGACGCCGGCATCGGTCGCGTGGCGTTCGTCTTCGGCGAGAATCCCGAGTTCGAGACCCTCGGGCGCGCCGTCGAGGTTCTTCGCGCGAACGGTCGGATCCAGACGGACGGGACGTTCATCGACGTCGGAGCCAACATCGGCACGACGGTGGTTCCGGCGCTTCTGCGCCACGGGTACGAGCGCGCAGTGTGCTTCGAGCCGGAAACGGACAACCTCCCTGTCCTGGCCGCAAACGTCGCACTCAACGGACTGGCGGAACGGGTCGAGATCGTCAATGCGGCCGTCTCCGACGTCGCAGGACGGGGGTCGTTCGGTCGCGGCCCGATGACCCGACTCGGACGGCGCACCGGAGTCGGGAGCCTCTCTCGATCGGACGGGGGCACGGTCGAGATCGAGATCGTCACCCTCGACGAGGCGCTGTCGAGCCACGGCGTCGCCTCCGATCGGGTCGGCCTGCTGTGGATCGACGCCCAGGGCTACGAGGGACACGTGCTTCGGGGAGCGCCCCGCTTGCTCGCGACCGGCGTACCGCTCGTCTTCGCGCTTCGCCGGGAGAAGCTGAAGGACGCAGGTGGAATCGAGCCACTGCTCGCGGGGACCGCGGGTTACCGCTCGTTCGTCGACCTGCGCGTTCCGTCCGCCGGCGCGGCCCGGATCGACGCTCTCGCGGACCGCGTGAGGAACGGTCCGAACACGGACATCCTCGTCTTCTGATCGACGGCCGCCGCCGTCGGCTTCAGCCGGCGGCGGGCACCAGGAGCAGGTCGGTGCTCGCGCGCTTCGGCACGAAGGTCGAGATCGACTCCAGCGGCCGCAGACGGGACTGCCACTCCCGCTTCTTGTAGACGTGGGGGTCCCGCAGGTCGACGAACGACCCGCATCGCCCCTCGCAGAACTCAGCGAGCGCGGAGACAGGCTCGCTCCTCACGGCCGTGCGCGAGCGAAACGCGAGGACGACGGGTACTCGCCGGTCGACCAGGGAGGTGGCGCCGGTAAGGGCCTCCACCTCGTGGCCCTGCACGTCGAGCCACAGCAGCCCGACGTCCTCGGCAGAGACACCGACGCGAGAGATCTCTCGGTCGACCGTCGTCAACGCGACCTCGAACACGTCGTCTTCTCGGCCCCGGAGCTCGAGGCTGCCCACCCCGTCGTCGGGCTCACCGCGGCGGAACCCCCGCGCGAACCTCGCACGGCCCGGAGCGCTGGACGCCGCCGCCTCGACCACGACGACCCGATCGGCGACGTCGCCAAGCACTGCGTTGACGCGGAGCAGGCGCGCGTTTCCCGGGTCCGGCTCGAGAGCGATCGCCCTCGCGAAGCCGTGCCGCGAGACGGCCGGGATCGTCGTCGTCCCGATGTGCGCCCCCACGTCGACGAACGTGGACCCCTCGATGCGGAAACCGAGCTCGGCCAGCAGCTGAACGGCACGCCCGAGGACGACGAACTCGGGCCGCGACCGCCCGCTGAGCAGACCAGGGCCGATGCCGCAGCCGCGGGTCGGCGCGAGGAACGAGAGGCCGTCGTGCTCGGCGACGGCATACGGCGTGACGCGCGCGAGCCGGCGCAGCATGCGCTTCCGTGAACCCCGTTCCGCGTATCCCCGAAACAGGCGAGGGCGCATCTCCAGCACCGCCTCCACCTTTGCGCGCATGACGCCCAGTGAAGCACAGGCGACAATCCGCTCGGGAGCGGCGCTGCTGGAGAACCGCGTCGCCCACCTCGGCTACCATCGCACGGCCCCTCCACGCGCG
This sequence comes from uncultured Thermoleophilia bacterium, assembly GCA_963762675.1. Classification (GTDB taxonomy): domain Bacteria; phylum Actinomycetota; class Thermoleophilia; order Gaiellales; family Gaiellaceae; genus Palsa-739. The sequence continues at coordinate 261,042 of CAVXLS010000010.1, forward strand.
GCCGCTCGGTGCCGCGTCCGACGCATGACGACCACCGACTCCGCAACGCGGCCCCTCGCCGCCGGGCGCATCGCCCGGGGGCTCGCGAGGCGCTCGCTGCTGGCGCTACACCGCGGCCGCGGCCGGCTGCGGAGGAGGCGGAGACGGGTCATGCGGCGCGCGTACCTGCTCGCGTACAACCGCCGGGCACGCAGCTTCGCATCCTCGCTCGAACCCGTCCGCACGCGGGACCAGCTGCCGGAACTGCTGAACCGCCGGGGCCTGCTCGGGACGGGAGTGGAGGTCGGCGTCAAGAAGGGGCGCTACTCCGAGTTCCTCCTGCGTCACTGGCGAGGGCGCCGTCTGATCTCGGTCGACCCGTGGCTGGAAGCCCCGGCCGAGGACTACGTCGATCGCGCGAACGTTGAGCAGGAGCGCCACGAGCGCTACTTCCGAGGGACGGTCGAGCGGCTCGCGCCCTTCGGGGCGCGGAGCGAGATCTGGCGCACTACCTCCCTCGAGGCCGCTGGCCAGATCGAGGACGGGAGCCTCGACTTCGTGTACATCGACGCACGCCACGACAGGACATCCGTGCTCGAGGACCTCGCGGCGTGGTACCCGAAGGTGCGTCCGAGCGGCGTCGTCGCCGGCCACGACTACGTCGACGGTCGCTTCCCGAGCGGCGACTTCGGCGTGAAGAGCGCGGTGGACGAGTTCTTCGGCGAACGCAGGGTGCCGGTGCACGCCACGCAGGGCCGGCCGGGGGCGGTCGAGATCTTTCCCTCCTGGATCGTCGTCGTCCCCGGCGCGTGATTCCGCGCATACTGCACCAGATCTGGCTCGGCCAGAATCCCCTGCCGAGTGAGCACGCCGCCTACGCCGAGACGTGGCGGCGCTTCCATCCGAATTGGGAGTACCGCCTCTGGACGGAGGCGGATATTCCCGACGACGTGCGGCCGGAGGTGCACGAGCGACTGCGGGTCCCAGCCGAGCGGTCGGACATCCTCCGCCTCGAGATCGTCGTCCGCTACGGCGGCGTCTACGTCGACACCGATTTCGAGTGCCTGCAGCCGCTCGACCGGCTGCTCGAGGGAGTCGAGCTCTTCGCCGCGTACCTCCGTGACGACTTCGAGGACGGATCCGACCTCCCGGCGCGCATCAACAACGCGATCTTCGGCGCGATACCGCGGCACCCGGTGCTCGTGAACGCCCTGGCCGAGGCCCGGCCGCGAGCCGTTTTCGGCTACGACAAGAACGCGGCTGGGCCGATGTTCCTCGACCGGATGCTGCAGGGGACGGACGCGACGCTCTTCGACCGCCGTCTCTTCTACCCGCGACCGATCGAGCGAAGCGGCGCCGTCGGGTACCACCACCAAGAACGGACCTGGAAGGACGCGGACGGCATGCGTAGGTCGCTGCGCGTCGCCCGCAGACGGCGCGAGGAGGCACGGCTCGAGATTCGCGAGCTCGAGGCACGGCTCCGGCTCGCCGAGAGCCCTCGCTCGACGCGGCAGCGTGCCGCGTGGCAGGCGTTCCGCGCTCGGAAGCTGACCCGCAGGGCCGAGCGCAAGCTCCAATACGAGGGCGGCCGGGCCCGCGACGTCGCGGTCGGAACCCTCCGGCCACGATGGGAGCAGCTGCGCGCGTGCGCCGTCGGCGGCGCGGGCGTCCGGGGCAGCGCGGTCGCGATTCCACGGACGATCCATCACATCTGGCTCGACGGGCCGGTACCCCCCGACGTCGACGCGCACCGGAAGACGTGGCGGCTGGCGAACCCGAGCTGGGAGCTGCGCCTGTGGATCGAGGCGGACGTCCCACCGGACGCTGCGCGGCCGGAGGTACGGGAGCGGCTGCGGACGCCGGCCGAGCGCGGCGACCTGCTCCGTCTCGAGATCCTGCGGCGGCATGGCGGCGTCGTCGTCGACCCGCTGCTCACGGCCCGGCGGCTCGCGCCGCTGCTGCGGGATGCGACGTGCTTCGCCGCGGCCGACGCGGAGGGACGTGCAGCCACCACCCTCGTCGGAGCCGCTCCCGGACATCCCGGTATCGCCGCGGCGATCGCCGCTCAGCGCCCGCGCGAATGGAGCGGCTACGACGCCGATGCCACGGGTGCCGGCGCACTCGAGCGGGCGCGAGCCGCAGGCGCCGAGATCGTGCTCGTCCGCGGGTTCGAGCAATCCGTCGGCGCCGACGAAACCTCCGACCGTGCTGCGCTTCTCGACACGGTGCTGGTCGTCGAGGCCGAGCTCGCCGAGCTCGAGGAGCGCGTCGCCGCGCTGCGTGAGCGGCTCGAGGACACCACCACCTCAGTCTGAGCGCTCGAAGACGCCGTACCAGACGCCCGGCAGCGGCTGCCCCGCGCGCTCGTCGATGCGCCGCACTATCGTGAAGCCGGAGCGGCCGAGGACGGCGAGCACCGGCTCCGTCGTGACATGGTCGACCTCGAGCATGAGCGAACGAAGCCGTGGATCCCGTAGCGTCGCCGCAGCGCCCGCGAGGACGGCGTCCTCGCCGCCGTCGACGTCGATCTTGAGGAGCGTCGGCTGCGGCAGGCGAAGAGACTCGACGAGGTCGTCGAGCGAATACGCGAGCACCGCGGTTCGCCCAGCCGAGGCGCCGGGGCCGTCGAGCACGTGCTCGGCCGCGCCGGCCGCGGGATCGGCGATCTCGAGTGCCGCGAGATGCGTCGTCTCCGCGAGCGCGACCGGCACCGGAATCACGGCATCCGCCGCGCCGTTCAGCACGAGGTTGCGGCAGAGGGCCTCGTAGTTCGCCGGAGCCGGTTCGATCGCCACGATGCGGGCATCGGGACAGATGCTCGCCGCGATCAGCGAGTAGACACCGACGTTCGCGCCCACGTCGTAGAACGCATCGCCGGGACGGAGCTGCCGCTCGAGCCATTCGACCGTCCACGGCTCCTTCTCGAACGCGCGGAGACGCAAGCGCACGACAGCGGCGCTCTGCACGTGCAACCGGATCGAGGCGCCCGGATAGTCGAGCGTCGCGACACCACGGCGGAGGATGAGACGTTCTCGCAGTCCCCAGTAGGCGCGCGAGAGACCGGGAACGCCGCGGGCGAGGCCGCGGACACGAGGGTTTCGCGCGAGCCGGCCGAGCACCGCGCGACTATAGCCGCGTCGTCCCGCTTGGCTACGCTTGCCCGGCATGTCGGAGGGGGCCATTCCGGAGAGTCCAGCCCGAGAGCTGCGCATCGTCTTCTCGCTACTTCACGCGGGCTACCTGCGGCACTACGGGGAGCCCATCCGCATCCTCGCGCAACGCGGGCACTCCGTTCACATCGCGCTCTATCGCTATGACCCGGGCGACCACGACGCCGCGCTGCTCCACCGGCTCGTCGACGATTGCCCCTCCGTGTCGTTCGGGCTGATGCCTCGAAGAGGCCACACGGACGGATGGCGCGGCATCGCCTGGATCGTGCGCGGCCTCCTCGACGTCCTCCGCTACGGCGACCCCGCTACGAGGGCTCGCCGGCCCTGCGCGAGCGGGCCGCGGAGAAGGTGCGCCAGCGGATCGCCGGCTCTCGCACCGATCCGATCACCCAGTGGGTTCTCGACCGCACCGTCAACCGGCTCTCGCGCCAGCCGAGTCCCGGGCTATCGCGCCGCCTGATCCGACTTCTGCTGCTGGTTGAAGAAGCGATCCCGACGAGCCGGCGGATCAACGCGCTCATCTCCGGTTTCCGCGCCGACGCGGTGCTCGCGTCGCCGGTGGTCGAGATCGGGTCGCCGCAAGTGGAGTTCATCAAGTCCGCGCAACGGCTCGGGATTCCCTCGGCAGTCGCCGTGGCGAGCTGGGACAACCTCACGAGCAAGGGTCTCCTCCGCGTGGTCCCGAACCGGGTGCTCGTGTGGAACGAGACGCAGGCGCGGGAGCTCGAGGAGATGCACGGCATCCCACGGGATCGCGTCGTGATCACCGGCGGGCAGAAGTTCGATCCCTGGTTCGAACGGCAGCCGAGCACTACCCGCGAGGAGTTCGCGCAGCGCGTCGGCCTCGATCCCGCGCGTGACTTCGTGCTCTACCTCTGCTCGTCCTCCTTCATCGCCCCCGACGAGCCGGAGTTCGTGCGCCGCTGGCTCGAGGCGCTCAGGCGGAGCCGGGGACCCGCGCGTCCGCGACCTCGGCGCGGTGATCCGCCCCCACCCGCGGAACGCCGGCTCGTGGACGAGTGCCGACCTCTCCGACTTCGGCAATGTCGTCGTCTGGCCTCGGGCGGGCGCGCATCCGGACATCGGGGACGCCCAGGCGAACTTCTTCGACTCGATGGCGCACAGCATCGCCGTCGTCGGCGTCAACACGAGCGCGCAGATCGACGCCGCGATCGTCGGCAAACCCGTGTACACGATCCGGGATCCCGTCTTCGCCGCCTCGCAGGACGGCACGATCCATTTCCGGTACCTGCTCGAGAGCCACGGCGGGTTCGTTCGCTCCGCGAACAGCCTCGAGGAGCACTGCGAGCAGCTGGAGGCGGGGCTGGCGGACCCCGACGCCGCGCGAGCGCAGGTCGACCGATTCGTCGCGTCGTTCGTCCGCCCACGCGGGATCGATCGCCCTGCCGCCCCGATCGTTGCCGACGAGATCGCGGCACTCGCCCACGTCTCCGTGCGGGCGCACAGGCGGGCGACGACGCGGCTGCTCCTCCGGGCACTGCTGACGCCACTGGCCGTCGCGATGTCCGTCGCCGCCACACTCGCCGCGATCTGGCACCGTGTGCGACCACCTCGCATGAACGAGCAGGTGGCTCAGACGACAGCGTGAGGGCGGGGGTGCCACAGTCGGTTCGAGCGGGCGGCTCACCGAAGCGCATCCGTCGCTGTCAGGCGAGGGGGCGCCGTTCGGCGACCGCAGAGGACACTGTGCTGAGATGGTGACCGATGGATGCCGTACGCAGTGGCTCCCGGGACGGCGCCGTCACGGGAGGAGCCCTCTTCGTTGTCCGAGAGGCCGCAGGCTGGCGACGCAGACGGCCGGCGCGCCGAGGTAGGGCGAGCCGATGAGGATCGGCCGTGGCGAGCACACCGGTTCGGACATCCTCGGCGACGCAGACGGCGTCGTCGCCGAGGAGCTCTGCAAGATCTACCACGGCATCGCAGAGCGCGTCTTCGAATCGCCAACGCCGGTTCTGACGCGGGCCTTCCGCGGTCGCCGTCCGAGTGGCTTCGACGAGGAGGCGCAGGAGGAGGACGACGACGACGACGATTCCGGCGTGGACACCGACGAGGCCCCGGACGTCGACGTCGAACGCAGTTCGGCCGCAGTCTGGGGAATCCGCGACGTCTCGTTGCGCATCCCCAGAGGGGCGGCAGTCGCCCTCGTGGGCGGCAGCGGCTCGGGCAAGACGACGCTTCTGGGCCTCCTCGGCGGCGCGATTCCGCCGACCTCGGGGCGCGCAATCCTCGCCGGAAGGCCGTCGCCGCTGATCAATGTCTCGTTGCAGCTGATGGCCCCGACGATCGGCCCCGCCGCAAACGCCGCAGTCGCGGCGAGCCTCGTCGGCGTGACGAAACGTCGGCTACGCCCGCACCTCGAGCGCATCTTCGCTCTCGCGGGGGTCGCGGCCGGCGACCGCCGGGTCGGGATCACGCGCTCGCCATACCAGGTCGCGGTCGCCACCGCGATCGAACTCGGCTCGGAGGTGCTGCTCCTGGACGACCCCTTCGCGTCGGCGACTGCCGACTTCCGCGCGCGGATCCTCGAGGCGGTTGAGCAGCGGCGGGAGGCGGGTGCAACGCTCCTGCTCGAGACGCGCGACCGGGAGGCGCTGCGCTGCCTCTGCGACCAGGCGATCTGGCTCGACCAGGGGTCCGTCGTCCGCACAGGCGGCATCGACGAGATTCTGGCCGCGCACGACGCCTCCGCCGCAGTGGCCCGGGCAGCCGCGCCGTATCCGGAGCCGGTTGCCGGCTTCAACGAGACGGCCGCAATCGTCTCCGGCAGCGGCGAGGCGCAGCCCGACGGACGCGTCTCGATCGCCGTGCGTCTCGAGCTCTCGCGCGCCTCGGTCACGCTGCAGACGGGTGTCGGACTCCGGGGGGACGACGGCGTCGGACTCTGGTTCGAGCAGCCGGATCCGGTCATTTGTGAGCTCCCGGGCTTCCACCGCTTCCAGCTCGTGGCGCATGACGTCGTGCCCGGCCGGTATGTCGGCATGATCCAGGCGCGCGTTCTCGAGGGCGGTGACGAGGCCGTGATCGGCCGCAGCGACGCGTTCGAGGTGACAGTCGGGGCGCCGACGCAGGGCGGCCGCGTGCGAGGCGCGACGACCTGGGAGCGCCGCGAGGCTTCCTGGCTTTACGGGCCTGAGCGGTCGACTCTCTAGTGCCGCCCGGCGTCACGAGGGTCTGGAATCTCGAGCGGCGCTACGAAGACGCTCCCTCCCGGTGACCAGGCACCGTCGCGCTCGTCACTCAGTCTCCCGGCGTGACGACGAGCGCCGCGCCGCGCCGCCACGGCAGCCAGCGACGGCCGTGCAGCACGCCAACCTGCGTGCGGTCGAACAGCCACAGTCCCGGGCCCCAGATGAGGAAGACCCAGAACAGGGTCACGTAGACGGCGTCGGGGCTCAACTCGTGCGCCCGGAAAAGCCCGTCCTTGACCATCTCGACCGCGCCCGTCATCGGGTTCAGCTCAGCGAAGGGCCGCGCCTTGTTGGGAATCGCCGTGATCGGATACAGGATCGGCGTCAGGTAGTAGAGAAACTGGAACACGTAGTGGATGCCGAAGCGCAGGTCGCGCGCGCGCGCACCCACTCCGCCGGCCAGCATGCCGACCCCGAGGCCGAGCATGCACATCAGCGCGAGCCCCGCCGGGACGAGCAGCGTGTGCACGCCGAACTGAAGGTAGAAGATGTGGGCGCGCACGAGGTAGTAGACGACCGCGAGCACGACGAACGAGATGTTGACGAGGAAGTCGACGGCCGCCGGGATCAGCGCGGACGTGATGATGATCAATCGCGGCACGTAGACGCGTGACAGCACCTTGCGGTTCACCTCGATACTCCGCGCCGACCAGTAGGCAGTCTCGTAGAAGAGCTGCCACGCGGCGGTGGCGACGATGAAGAAGATGGAGTAGGGGACCGATCCCGTCGAGATCCCGACGAGCCCGCCGAAGACGAAGATGCGCGTGATCAGGTTGATGCCCGGCCGAATCACCAGCCAGAGCATTCCGAGCCACGTCCGCGCCATACGCTTCTGGATGAAGCGCGTGCCGAAGAACGGCATCAACAACCTGTAGCGCCAGAACTCCCTCACGAGGCTGCCGATCCCCGCCCGGCGCGGCTCGATCACGAACGGCCGTGGTCCCCGATGGGCCGCGTGCGGCAGCACCGACTCGGCCGCCGGCGCGGAGACGATCTCCTCGACCTGGGTCACGACGATCCCTACGGTAGCGTGCCCCGGCGGAGATCACGCCTCGAGCGAGGCGGTGCCGTAGGCCGGGGACACTTCGGCGCGAGACGCCGTGCTACCGCCCCGCGCAGGCCGCGGCCGCGAACTCACGCACACGCGCCGCGATCCCCTCGCCGTCGAGCCGGTGAACGCGCAACGTTTCGTTGTTCTCGCCGCTCTTCGGCACTTCCTCCACGCCGATCTTCGTCACGCGAGCCGCCGCCTCGGGCGCGGCCGCGGCGAGCGCGGCGAGGACGGCGTCGCCCTGCCCGCCGGCAAGGTAGTGGTTGTCGAGGCAGACGATCGACGTCCTGCCTGTGACCTCGGCCAGCCAGGAGCCGTCGACGCCCCGTAGCCACGGCAGCGAGACGACGCCGAACTCGAGGCCGTCCTCGACGAGCCTGTCGGCCGCGTGCCAGGCGCCGCCGACCATGACGGGGCCGGCGGCGACGAACATGCCGTCTGAGCCGGCACGCAGCACGGTCCCGCGACCGGGGACGAGCTCCGCCACCTCCGGCGGCTCGAACGGGAGCGCCCAGCGGACGCTGACGAGCCGCAGGTACACCGACCCCGGCGCGCGGTGGACGGCCCACTCGACCGCCGCCCGCACCTCGTGCTCCGACGACGGCTCGATCAGCGCCATCCCCGGCACCGAGCCGAGCGCGGAGATGTCCCGCACCGACTGGTGCGAATGGCCGGGGCCTCCCGGGACGAGGCCGGCGAGCGAACCGACGTAGATCACCTTCGAGCCCTCGGTTGCGTTGTTGTAGATCTGCTCGTTCGGCCGGGTCGAGAGGAAGCAGGCGAATGAGTGCACGACCGGGAGAAGCCCGGCGAGCGCCATGGTGCCGGCCTGCGAGACCATGTCCTGCTCGGCGATGCCACACTCGAAGAAGCGCTCCGGAAACCGCTCGCGGAAGTCGACGAGGCCGCAGTCGTAGCGGAGATCGGCGTCGAGCGCGACGAGTCGCGGCTCCCGCGCCGCGGCGTGGAGCAGCGCCCGCCCGTACGCCGGCACGAGCTGCTGGCGAACACCGCCTCCGGCGGAGACATGTTCCGGTGGCTCCGCCTCGACGAGATCTGCAGATGCCGCGCCGACCGACGCGAGCCGTTCGTCGAGCCTCGCACGGATCTCCTCGAGCGCCCGCTCGTACTCCTCCGGCGTCGGGGCGCCGGAGTGGTAGCCGTAGAGAGCCGTTTCGGTATGGGGAAGATGTCCCTCCGGCTCCATGAAGGAGACGCCGGCACCCTTCCGGGTGTGCGCGACGAGGAGTTTCGGCCGCGACTCGGCCTCGAGACCAGCGAGCATGTCGCGCAGTGAGGCGAGGTCGTGCCCGTCGCACTCCGCCACCGCCCAGCCGAAGGCAGCGACCTTCGTCATGAGGTCGCCGAGGTCACTCACCTCCGAGACCCAGGTATCCGACTGCACGTCGTTCCGGTCGACGATCACCGTGATCTCGTGCAGACCGCGGTTGGCGGTCGGCTGGAGCGACTCCCAGAACTGACCCTCCTGAAGCTCGCCGTCCCCCGTGAGCACGTAGACGCGGCCGCTTCGCCCGAGCAGCCGGTCGGCGAGCACGAAGCCGCGCGCCTTCGAGATGCCCATCCCGAGCGAGCCGGTGCTCGTCACGACCTGCGGCGTCGTCATCACGTCGGGGTGACCCGGCAGCCCGTCGAGCCGACGCAGCCCATGGATCAGCTCGAAGTCGAGCCGCCCGAGCGCCGCGAGCACCGCGTAGAGTCCCGGCGCGTCGTGACCCTTCGAGGAGAAGTAGCGGTCGCCCTCGCCGAGCACCTCCAGGTGCAGCCACGAGACGATGTCGAGGGAACTGAACGTCGTCCCCGGGTGGCCGGAACCCGCACGCTCGATCATGTAGAGCGCGTTCAGCCGGCAGGCGTCCGCGAAGCAGGCGACGCGCTCCAGCGGGTCGGCGTCGAGCGCAAGGATCCGCTCGAACTCCGCCGGCGGAAGGTACTGCAGCGTCATCCGGCCAAGCCTAGGCGAAACGGCGCGCAAATCGTTCTAGGATCGGCCGGTGACGAGGAGCGAGCCTCCTTCCGGCCCGGCCGGGGCGACGCATCGCCGCGCGCTGCTCGTGGTCGGCATGCACCGGAGCGGGACATCGGCGATGACGCGGGTCCTCAACCTCCTCGGCGCCGCGCTGCCGACCGAGCTGAAGACGGCCGGGAGCGACAACGTCCCCGGCTTCTGGGAGGGACGGCGGATAGTCGACCACCACGCCAGCCTCCTCGCCTCGCTCGGCTCGGCCTGGGACGACACCGCCGCGCTCCCGGGGGACTGGCTGGAGCGCGAATCGACGACCGCGCATGAGGACGCCCTGCTCGAGCTCCTCTTTGAGGACTTCGCCGACTCGCCGCTCTTCGCCGTCAAGGATCCCCGGATCTCCCGCCTCGCGCCGCTCTGGCTGCGGCTGCTCGACCGCTTCGACACAGAGCCCTCGTTCGTGCTCATGCTCCGCCGTCCCGACGAGGTCGCGAGCTCGCTCGCAGCCCGGAACGGCTTCGGTCGGGAGAAGTCGCTGCTCCTCTGGCTCGTCCACCTGGTCGAAGCGGAGCAGAGCAGCCGCGGCCTGCCGCGGGCCTTCGTCTCGTACGAGCAGCTCCTGGACGAGCCCCAAGCAGTCGTGGACGCCGTCGGCGAGCGGCTCGCGATCCGCTGGCCGTCGCCGCCGCAGACGCGCGAGGACGACATCCGCACCTTCCTCTCGCACGCACAACGCCATCACGTGGCCGATCGCGCCCCGGAGCCGGGGGCGACCAAGCTCCACGACTGGGTTGCCGAGGCGTATGCGCTCGCCTACCGCGTCGCGCACGGCGAGATCCCCGCCGATGACCTGTCGGTGCTGGTCGGCTTCGACGAGCTCGCGGCGCACGTGCGGACGACGCAGCTCGTCCTCCCGGTCGCGGCCGAGGCGCAGAGTCCGTCCGAGCTGCGGACCGAGCTCGCTGCTCGCAACGAGGAGATCCTGCGGCTGCGCGAGGCACTCGAGCGCAGCGAACGGAGGCGGCGTGCGCTGAGGGCCCGGCTGGATGCGATGCAGCGGACGCACACGTGGCGATTCGCCCGGCGCCTGAGTGCTGCGCTGCGGCTCGCGTACCGTCTCGTCGCGGCGCCGTCCCGCCGCAACTCCGGGTCCGGTCGCGCGATCGCGCCGGACGCGCGCAACACGGACGCGTCGCCGCGGCAGGCCGGATCGCCCGCCGGGGCCGAGCCGACGCCCGCCACGCCACGGGCCGTCAGGCGGGACGAGCGGCGCCTGAAGGTCGCGATGACCATGGTCGTCCGCGATGCGGCGGACGTGCTCGCAGTCTCGCTCCGGCACCACCTCGCCGACGGCGTCGAGGCCGTCTATGTGATCGACCACGGCTCGACCGACGGGACGTCGCGTCTGCTCGCCCGGTTCGAGGCCGACGGGCTCCCGCTCGCCTGGGAGCGTCGCGAGGGGCCGTTCGACCAGCAGGCGATGGCGACCGATCTGGCGACACAGGCGGCGGCCGACGGCGCCGACTGGATCCTGACCGTCGACGGAGACGAGCTCTGGCAGGTCGACGGCGGCTTCAAGGCGTTCCTGGCGCAGCACGAGGGCGTGGACGCGGTCTCCCTCCCGGTCGTCAACTTCGTCCAGTGGCGCCACGCGCGGACCGGGACCCCGGCAGGACTCCTGACGCTCTGCGCCCGGCCGACGCAGCCGCTCCGCAAGTCCGTCTACGACGCGATTCATCCCGGTACGGCGCCACCGTGGGTCGTGCGCCTACCGAGCCGCAAGTCGATCGCGCGGGCGGGCGTCCTGCTCGGCCGTGGCGCTCACGCGCCGCTCGACCCGGCCGCCGTGGTGCGGCGGTCGTCTGGCGGCGCCTGCCTCCACGCCCCGCTGCGCGCGTCCGTGGTCGTCGAGCAGAAATCGCGCCGGGCGCGCATCCTCGGCGACCGCCCCGCCGAGGACGTGTGGCGCGACAACAGCTGGCTCGTGCCGATTCGCGTCGGGCCTGCGCACGCGCCGGCGCCGCTGACGCTCGACCTGCGCATCGCCCGGATCGCGCTCCGCCACTTGCGGCAGGCCCGGCGCGACTTCGCGGCGGCCGCCCTCGCGCGCTGAGGCCCGCGTCAGGCCCGCGCCGGCTCGACACGCGGCAGCTCGGCCGTCCCGGCCGCAGCGAGGCGCTCGGCCCGTTCGACGTCCTCCGGGTAGTCGATCGAGAAGCCCTCGGCGCCCTCGCTGAGGAAGGGCGCGACGCGGTCACCGGCGATCGACGGGCGCGGGCCGTCGAGCACGCGGCGCCAGGCGATCTCGAGGCTCGAGTTCTGCACGTACACCCGCGGGAGCGCGGCGTACTGGGTCGAGTGGTACGGAACCTCGCCCGGCTGCTCGAGCAGCGGCCGCATCGTCTCGCCCTCGAGCAGCCACATCTTGCCGGGATGCTGCCTGGCGAGCTCGACCGCGCGGATCGAGTCGACCCGGTCGCCGAGCTCGAGGAGACGCTCCCAGGCGCGGCGAATCGTCGCCGCGGTCCGGAAGGGGCTCGTCGGCCGGAGGATCGCGAAGGCACCCTGGTCGCGCTCACGCATGACGTGCAGCACCCAGTCGATGTCCGGGGAGGTCGCCGAGGCGAGCTCGGCCGGCCGCAGCCCGGGGACCTCCGCGCCGTAGGCCCGGGCCACATCGGCGATCTCCTCCGAGTCGGTCGAGACGACGACCGCGGTGAAGATCCCGCTCTCTCGAGCCGAGGCGATCGAGTAGGCGAGCAGCGGGTGCCCGGCGAGCGGCAGGATGTTCTTGTTCGGAACACGCTGCGAGCCTGCGCGCGCCGGCACCAGCCCGACGACCGTGGACGTCACGCAGCTCCCGGGTCGTGCGTGACGTACACGGTCTTCCAGTCCGAGTAGACGTCGAGCGCCTCCGTCCCGGGCTCGCGCCAGCCCGTCCCGGAGTCCCGCTCGCCGCCGAACGGGACGTGTGGCTCGAAGCCGTAGGTGGGGCCGTTCACCTGGACTCCGCCCGCGACGACGCGGTGCAGGAACTCGTGGCCGCGGTGGATGCTGTTCGTCCAGATGGCCGCAGTCAGGCCGTACGGGCTTGCATTCGCGAGCGCGAGCGCCTCGTCGAAGTCGTGCACGCGGTGCAGGGTCGCGATCGGGCCGAACAACTCGGTGCAGGCGAGCTCGTCGTCGGTCGCGACACCCTCGACGATCGTCGGCGAGACGTAGAAACCGGGTCGCGGTAGCCGCTCGCCGCCGGTGAGAACGGCGGCTCCGGCGGCTCGCGCGCGCTCGACGGCCGCGAGCATGCTCTCGAGCTGGCGTTCGTTGATCACCGGGCCGAAGTCGTCGTCGTCCATGGAACCCACCTTCTGCGCGCGCACACCCTCGACGAGCAACTCCCGGAAACGCTCGTACACGGCGTCGAACACGATCAGCCGCGAGCCGGCAGCGCAGCGCTGGCCCGCGTTCGAGAATGCCGAGAGCAGTGCTGTCTTCGCAGCGCGCTCGAGGTCGGCGTCGTCGCAGACCACGAGCGGGTTCTTGCCGCCGAGCTCCAGGCAGACCTTCGCGAGTCGCTCGCCCGCGACACGCGCGATCAGACGGCCGACCGCCGTCGAGCCCGTGAAGGAGACGACGGCGACGCGAGAGTCCTCGACGAGCGGCCGCCCGGCCTCCTCGCCGTAGCCGTTCACGACGTTGAGAACGCCCGGCGGGAGCCCGGCCTCGGCGGCGAGCCGGGCGAAGACGAGCGCCGTCTCGGGCGCGTCCTCGGATGCCTTCAGCACCGCGCCGTTGCCGCACAGGAGCGCCGGGAACACCTTCCAGGCGACGTTCGCGATCGGCGTGTTCGCGGCGATGATCAGCCCGGCCACGCCGAGCGGCTGCCGGAGGGTCATCGCCTGGCGGTTCGGCGTCGCGCTCGGGATCGTCCTGCCGTAGAAGCGGCGCCCCTCGCCGGCGATGAAGTACCCGAGCTCGATTGCGCCGTCGGTCTCGCCTCTCGCGTCCTTCGGCGACTTGCCGGTCTCGTCGGCGACGACGGCGGCGACGGCGGCGCGGTCGCGCTCCAGCAGCTGCGCAACTCGGCGCAGGATACGACCTCGCTCCTCGACCGTGCACGCCGCCCAGGCGGGCTGTGCCTCCCCCGCCGCGGTGACGGCAGCAGCGACGTCCTCGGCGGTCGAGCGGGCGACACGGCTGATCGGCTCCCCGGTCGCCGGCGCGAGCTTCTCGAAGGTGGCCCCCGAGGATGCCTGCACCTCCTTGCCGGCGATCACGTTGCCGACGACTCGCAACTCGGTCGACGTGCTCATGCGAGAAACCCACCGTCCACCCGGAGCTCGTGCCCGGTCACGTAGCGCGAGGCCTCGGAGGCGAGGAACAGCAGCGGCCCCGTCAGGTCGTCCGGCTCCGCCATCCGGCCGAGCGGGACACGGGCACAGTACTTGCGCAGGAACTCTGGATCCTGGTCGCCCCGCACGCCCCCCGGGGAGAGCGTGTTCACGCGAACAGGCGCGAGGTGCCGCGCGAGCCACTTGGTCAGCTGCACGACCCCCGCCTTCGAGGCGCCGTACGCCGGCGGCTTCAAGAACCCCGGAATGTGGTCGTAGAAGGACGGGTCGGGGGAGATCGACGCGTACAGGGACCCGATGTTGACGATCGAGCCGCCGCCCGCCGCCTGCATCGCGGAGCCGAAGACCTGCGAGGCGACGAAGGTGCCGCGCGTGTTCACGTCGAGCACGTGCAGGAACTCGTCGGCCGAGACGGACGCGACCCCGCCGCCGGCCGCCCCGGGATCCGGAGGCTGGTCGATGCCGGCGTTGTTCACGAGCACGCGCGGCGTCCCGATCCGTGCGAGCACCTCTTCGAGTGAGGCTCGGTCCGTGACGTCGGCCTGCTCGACTCCGCCTCCGGAGCCGACGTCGATCCCGACGACCTCCGCACCGGCAGCCGCGAGCGCCCTGCACCAGACGGGTCCGAGGTTCCCGAGGGCGCCTGTGACGACGGCGAGATGTCCTTCGAGCGGCCGCTCAGCCATCGTCGCCGGCGGCGCTGGCGACGGGCTCGCTCAACCGACTCACCTGCTCCTCGAGGTCCTCGAAGCGCAGCGGCATGTCCTCCGAGACGGGATGCCGCAGTGTCCGCCCCACGATCCGGTCCAGCTCGTACGGTGGCAGCCCGTCTGCGGGCGACTTGAGCGCGAGATCGTCGGGCGCGATCGTGTGGCCGGCCGGCAGATCGCGGATCGCGACGATCATCTTCCCCATCTTGCGGATCGGCTCCGCCTCGCTCGGATACATGGTCTTCGTGCCGTGCCCCACCGCGACGAACGCGCGGTCGAGGTCCCGTACGAGCTTGCGCATTCCCTGCGGCTCGAGCGAGAACTTGTGATCCGTGCCTTTCCAGGCGCGGTTGAGCGTGAAGTGCTTCTCCACGATACGGGCGCCGAGGATGTACGCGACGAGCGGCATCGAGATGCCGTTGTCGTGGCTCGAGAAGCCGACGACGGTGTCCGGGAAGCACTCGCGATAGGTCTCGATCACCTTGAGGTCGAGCTCGTTCCACGCGGCCGGATAGCCGGCGGTGCACTGGAGGACCGCGACCTGCGGGTTGACCGCCGCCACGGTCTCGTGCGCGCGGCGGACATCGTCGAGCAGACCGCCGCCCGTGGAGAGGATCACCGGCTTACCGAGCTCCGCGACATGGCGCAGGAGCGGCGTGTTCGTCAGGTCGCCGGAGGCCATCTTGAAGAGGGGAACGTCGAGCTCTGCGAGAAACTCGGCGCTCGGGACGTCGAACGCAGTGGCGAAGAATGCGAGTCCGAGCTCCCGTGCAAAGGCCTGCAGCTCGAGATACTCGTCGCGGCCGAACTCGAGCGCCTCGCGGTGTGCCCCGTACGTCGGCCCGTAGCTCTCCTCGCTCTCGTACGGCCGGTTGTAGAACGCGTGCGTGTAGAGCGAGCGGTTGTCGCGTTTCTGCAGCTTGACAGCCTGGACGCCACAGTACTTCGCCGCCTGGAAGAGCTCCTTGCACGTCTCGACCGAGCCCATGTGGTTGTGGCCGATCTCGGCGATCACGTAGCAGTGGGTCGAGTCGGAGATCTCGACGCCCTCGATGGTGAGCGAGCGCTGACTCACGGCCCGATGCTACAGCCGCATGCGGCCATCGCGACGTTCCCTTACGGCATCTTCACAAGCCGGCGGCCCCGCGCGAGGAGCCCCGGCGAGGCGTGCCCCCGAGCGATCCCCGGTCCGGCGCACCGACCTATGCTTGCGGCGTGACTGACCGCTTGCCACAGCTCTCGGTCGTCGCCGCGGTCTGGAACGAGCTCGAGCACACGCGACGCTTCGTCGAGTCGGTGCGCGCCCACACCGACGTCGAGCACGAGCTGATCCTCGTCGACAACGGCTCCGACCCCGAGACCGCCGCCTACCTCGACGCTGCGGCAGACGTCGTCGTCCGCAACCCCGAGAACCGCGGCTTCGCAATCGCGATGAACCAGGGGCTCGAGCGCACGCGCGGCTCCTGTGTCGCCTTCTGCAACAACGACACCGTCCTGCCGGAGCGCTGGGCGTCACGGCTCGTGCACCACCTCGAACGCGACCGCGCCGGCATCGTCGTGCCCGCCGTGACCTACGCCCTGCGGAAGCGGAACGTCCGCACGACGCCGGGCGAGATGGTCGAGATACTCGATCCGTTCGAGTCGCCGCCGGCCGCCGTCGTCTACGTGATGCGGAAGGAGATCGCGCAGGCGCTCGGCGGCTTCAACGAGGGCTACGAGCTCGCCTCGGGCGAAGACACCGATCTCGCGTTCACGGTCTGGGTGAACGGACTCGACTTCGTCTACGACAGCCGCGTCCTCGTCGAGCACACGTCGAAGGGGACAGCTCGCAACCTCGACGATTGGCCCGGTCTCTGGAGGCGGAACCGCGACGCATTCCTCGCCAGGTGGACCGACCCCACGCTGGACGTGCCGCGGTTGCCGGGGGTCGATCCCGGCCTGTTCGCGTACCGGCTCGCCGTCGCCCGTACGGTCGCGGGCTGGATGCGCTCCTACTACCGGTCGCGCGACAAGGTCGCGGAGATGCGGCGCAGCGCGACCCCGCCGGGGCTGCTCTCCCGCGTCGGGCGGCGCCTCCGCAGCCATCCGAGACCCGCGTAGAGCTCCTGCTCCGGCGGCGGGCCGGTCGTGAGGCGCCGGTAGAGGTCGAGCAGCACCTCTCCCTGCCGCTCCCACGAGACTTCTTCCTGCAGCCGGGCGAGCCGCTCGGCGTCCGCGATCCCGGCCGGTGTGCGCTCGACGACGCCGCGGATCGCGCGCGCGATCGAGGCCTGGTCGTCGATCGCGAAGAGCGTCCCGAGCTCGTGCCGACGAACGAACGCGCCGACGCTTGTCGTCCCGGCCGCCGCGATCGGAAGTCCCGCCAGCACCGCGTCGAACAACTTGTTTGGCAACGTCAGGTCCTGCGATCTCGCCTCCGTCCCTTGTGGGACGACGGCCGCGTTGGCAGACGCGATCACGGCGCCCACGCGCTCGCCGGGGACCGGATCGACCAGGTGCACCCGCCCCTCGAGCCCCAGCGCCGCGACCTGCTCGCGGAACTGGGTCTCGCGCTGCGCCTTCCGCGGGCCCATCAGCGCAAGGTGGAACGGGGCCGGGAGGTCGGAGAAGGCGGCGAGCACCGGCTCGATCCCCCGAGCAAGGGCGAGCGCGCCGGTGAAGACGACCAGTGTCTCATCCGGCCCGACCCCGCAGACCTCCCGCAGCGAGATCGGCGCCGGCGTCCGCGAGAGCTGGAGTGGCGGGCTGTTGAGGAGCACGGTCGGCACAGGGATCCGATACGCCTGGGCCAGCCACGTGGCGATCTCGGGCGAGACGGTCACGACGGCGCTCGCCGCGCGGATCCCCAGACTCTCCACGACCCACACGACGAGTCGTTCGTTTCGTGTGCGGTACCGCCGGCTGTGCCGTTCCAGCTCGTGCGCGTCGTAGACCAGTGGGATGCGCTTCGAGCGAGCACACCGGACGCCTGCGTACAGCGTCAGCAGGTCATGCGAGTGGACGACGTCCGGGTCGAAGCTCTCGAGCGCCCCCGAGACCGCCGCCCGCAGCTCGAGATGCCACGCCCACGCGCGAGCCCAGACGTACGCCTGCCGCTCAGCGGCGAGCTTCGCCCGGTAGGCGCGCCGCGCCGTCGCGACTGCAACGGCGGAGGGCCGCCGGGCGTTCGCATCCGCCTGCGCCGGAGTCGGGTTCCCGGTCCAGGCATCGGGCTCCCGCGCGGGACGTCGGCGAAGGCGCTTCTGCGCTTTCTGCAGTGCCAGCTCCTGTCGAACTCGACGACGGTGCCAGGCTTCGCGGGCTCGCCGGCGCAGCTCCACCCGCTCGTAGGTGACATCGCCCACCGTCTCGAGCGCAGGGCGGTCGGGGGAGGCGACCGAGATGACACGCACGTCGTAGCCGGCCGCCGCAAGCGTCCGGGCTTCCTTCCGCACCCGGGTGTCGTACTCGTCGCGCTTCCCGAGGAGCATCGCCACCCTGAGCCCGCCTGCCTGCCGTGGGGCTCTCGAGGTCACGGATCCGTCACTCCGACGAGACGACCGTCGCACGCTCCCCGGGCGGACCGTCGAATCCCCTGTAGACCTCGAGCAGCACCCGCCCTGCTGCCCCCAGGCGACCGTCTCCTGGAGCAGGCGCAGCCGCTCCGCATCCGCGATTCCCGGCGGTGGTTGCTCGGTGACCGCGCGAATCGCGGCGGCGATCGACTCGGGGTCGTCGGCGTCGACCACTGTGCCGAGCTCGTGCCGGCGAACGAAGCCGCCGATGCCGACAAGCTGGCTGCCGGCAATGGAAAGGCCTGCCATGACCGCCTCGAACAGCTCGTTCGGAAGCGCAAGGTCGTGCGAGAGGCAGGTGTTCTCGAGCGGAGCGATCGCAGCGTCGGCCGTTGCGATCGTTGCCCTGACGAGCTCCCCCCGGCACGGCGTCGACGAGATGGACCCGGTCGCTGACCCTGCCGAGGCGGGAGCCTCCAGGATCGGGGAGTCGAACGAGACCCAATGACGGCGAAGTCAAACTGCGGCGGGAGGCGGGTCAGCGCAGCAACCGTCCGTTCTGCAGCACGATCCTCTCGTAGCCGACACCTCGCGTCTCCTCGAAGCGGGGCAGTTCGTCGGAAGCGGCGGAGGTCACGCGGACCTCATAGCCGGCTGCGACGAGCGTCTCGGCTTCCCTCCGCACTGCAAGTCATGCCTGTCGCTCGTCGTCAGAGGCACTGCAACGCGCGTGCGACCCACAGAACTCACGTGGACCATTGTAAGCGCCCTCTCCTCCGTAGGCCAGCAGCCGACCCGTCGAGGGCAAGAGGGGTGCTGACGGACACATCTCAGAACCGCCCGCCCGGCGGACGTGTACGTGGCGGACGATCCTACGCGTGGCGCGCACGGATGCAGATCCGGTAGCCGAGCAACTCGACCCGTCCGCCTGCGAGCCGCTCGAGCGTGCGGAGCACCGGGAAGAAGCCGGGCCGCCGCAGATCGAGCTCGACCGCGAAGTCCGCCCGCTCCAACTCCCCGCGCAGTTCCCCGCCCGTCCGCAGACCGATGTGGGTGGGGTTCTGCGCGAGCACGAGGTTGCGGGCCTTCAAGCGCTCGATCAGGTGCTTCGGGTTCGGCGTGTGGATCGAGAGCGTCCCACCCGGCACGAGCACCCGCCGGCACTCGGCGAGCATCCCGCGCAGCGTCGCGTCGTCGAGGTGCTCGGTGACGTCGGCGGCCACGACCTTGTCGAACGAGCCGTCCGGGAACGGGAGCGTCGCGGCGTCGGCGACCTCGAAGCGAAGCTCCGGGTAACGTTCGCGCGCACGCCGAACCCCCGGCTCCGAGAGGTCGATGCCGACCGCGTCGCAGCCGAGGCCGGAGAGGAAATGCGTGATCGCGCCGGCTGCGCTCCCGATGTCGAGCACGCGGTCGCCCGGGCGGGGATCGACGAGCAGGCGAACGTTCTCGAGCCGCATCCGGCTCCAGGCCGTCCCGCGCTCGTACTCCGACGCCATGGCGTCCATGAACGCGTCGTCGTAGTCGCTCGCCGCGCCGGTCCGGATCAACCCGAGCCCTCTCACGACGACACAGACTGCCGGTAGACCGCGAGCGTCCGCTCGATCACGGTGTCCCAGCCGAAGCGCTCGCGGGCGCGCTCGCGCGCCGCTCGCCCGAGCCGCTCACGCAGCTCCGGGTCGCCGAGCAACCGCAGCACCGCCTCGCGCAACGCCGCCGCGTCTCGCGGCTGGACGAGGAACCCTGTCCGGCCGTCCGCGACGAGTTCGAGCAGCGCGCCGCCCGCCGCCGCGACCACCGGCCGGCCGAAGGCCATCGCCTCGGCGGCGGCGAGCCCGAAGCCCTCACGCTCGCAGGGAGCGACGAGCACCGAGCACCGCTGGAGCAGCCGCTCGACCTCGGCGTGCGGCACCGCCCCGAGCGCCTGGGGAACCAGGTCGCGCAGCGGCCCGTCGCCTGCGACGACGAGCTCGAGGTCGCCGAGCGCCTCGACGAGCGTGTCGACGTTCTTCTCCGGCGAGAGCCGTCCGACGTACAGGATCTCCGGCGGCTCGACCGGCGGGCCGACGGCCTCGGGGATCCGCACGCCGTTCGGAATCACGACCACGTTCTCGACGCCGGCGCCGCGCACCGCCTCGGCGACGGTCTCGGAGACGCAGATCACCGCCCGCGCCGGACGCAGCAGCCGCCGAACGAGCTGTGGCCGACGCCGCGCGAGCTCCACGTCGGAGAAGCGCCCGGCGGAGCCGGAGCCGTGCAGCGTCACGACGAACGGACACCCCGCGAAGCGGGCGACCGCCGCCGTCAACAGCCAGTGCGCGTGGACGAGATCGGCGGAGCGGGCCGCCCGCCGCGCCGCCAGCAGCATGGACCCGAGCAGGAGCGGCGCCGCCCACGGGCGCCGGCGCAGGTTCGCCGCCATTCCGCCGCCGTAGGCGAGCCCGAAGTCGCGATA
This sequence comes from uncultured Thermoleophilia bacterium, assembly GCA_963762675.1. Classification (GTDB taxonomy): domain Bacteria; phylum Actinomycetota; class Thermoleophilia; order Gaiellales; family Gaiellaceae; genus Palsa-739. The sequence goes on from CAVXLS010000010.1 coordinate 281,440, forward strand.
GCCGCCGGGTGAGACGACCTCGACGTCGACTCCCTGCTCGCGCAGCCGGTCGACCGCGTCGGCGACGAAGCGCCCCGCGAACTCGCTCGGGGTACGCGGCCAGGACGTGGTGAGGACGACAACGCGCAGGAGGCTTCAGTCTCCGAAAGCCACGATCTCGGCCCCGTGCCCGTGTGCCCGGGCAAGACGGTCGTCGGTCGTCGCCAACGGGAGTCGCAACGCCTCTGCGAGCGCGACATAAGCACCGTCGTACGGCGTCAGGACATCTCGGAGCTCCCAGACTCGCTGCAGCAGGCGAACGACCGGATAGCGCTGCAGGGCGAGATCCTCGAGATCGAAGACCGCCGTCTCGGCCCGTTCCGCCGTCACGAACCCGCGACGAACGGCTTTCCTCGCGGAGGAGACGACCTCGAGATCGATCAGGTGCGGTGCGTGGAGCGATCCCGCCGTCGCGATCCGGTCTGCCGACCACGCACCCCTCGGCCCGTCGTCGAGCAGATAGTCGACCACGAGTGACGCGTCAGCGACGATCATCCACGCCGGGCACTTGCTCGAGGTCTCGCTCGCGCTCCTCACGCCCCTCGCGGATCAGCTCGGCCGGCGACACGTCGAAGCGGACCCGAGGACGCGATCGCACGCGAGCTACATGCTCCTCGAGCGTCGGCACCATCGCGAGCGACGTCACCTCCGCGAGCAGATACTCCGACAGCGACATCCCCTTCTTCGCCGCTCGCTCCTTCAAGACCCCATGGACATCGGGCGGTACGTTCCGGATCTGGATGTGCGCCACGGCGCGCACGTTATCACATGCACTATGCATGCACGATTGGGACACGGCGCCCGAAGACGATCCCGCCGGCGGCCGGCTTGCGAACCGCACACCAGGACGGCGCTCCCGCAAGCCCCGAAACGGGTGCGACGGCCGTTCAGCGCCGCCGCGCGAACACGACCGGCAGCGCCAGCACGAAGGCCGTGAAGACGTAGAAGTAGTAGAACTGCATCGTCAGGTAGAAGAAGTTGGCGGCGATCGTCCCGGCGAGGGCCGCCGTCATCCCCCACGCGAGCGGCCGGACACGGGCGCCGAGCGGGTCGTGCGCGAGGTCGAGCAGCCGCCCGAGGCGCCTCGCCGCCTTGAGCCGCAGAAACACGTAGCGCAGGAAGACGATCCAGGCGAGCAGCCCGACGAGACCCGACTCGACGATCGCGGCGACCCAGAACGAGTGCGGCCCCCAGTTCGTCTTGCCCGTGACGAACTCGTAGTAGACCGAGAAGTTGTTCAGCCCGAGCCCGAGCAGCGGATTCGTGTGGAGCACGTGCGGGATGAAGTCGTAGACGGCGAAGTGGGCCGAGGTCGAGCCCCCACCCGTCTGGATCCTCGACCGAACGACGACGGTGAAGTAGTGCAGGCGCGTGAGGACGACGGCGGCGAGGACGAGCGCGACACCGGCCATCGGCTGCAGGAACGCCCGCGTGCGGATGTGGCGCCGATAGGGGATCGCGAGGATCAGAACGCCGACGCCGAGCCCGAGCAGTCCGCTGCGCGAGAGCGTCGCAAGCAGGACGAGCAGGAGGAAGCCGAGGACCGCGGCGAGCGGCCGCTTCAGCCGGTGCCCGCGCTCCAGCCGCAGGTAGACCGGGGTGAGGGCGAGCAGCGGGACGTCGAGCATCACGCCGAGGTGGTTCGGGTCGCCGGTGAGCGCATTCGGCCGGTAGATGCTCTGGCCGTTGACGGCGCCGTAGATGTTGATCGAGCTGGCGCCGCCGGTCAGCGGGCTCAGCACGACGTGGTCGAGGTTGACGCCGGCACGGGCGGCGACGAGCTGGAGGATCCCGTAGACGGCGTTGGCCACGAACCCTGCCGTGAACCAGCCGAGGGCGCGCCAGTAGAAGTGTGCGCCGCGGCGGGCGAGGTAGCCGACGGCGGCGGCGAGAAACAGGAAGTGGAAGACGAACTTCGCCATCCCCTTGACGAACTGGTCGAGACCCTGCTGCGTGGCGACGTCGAAGAAGCCGAGCAGGTAGACGAGGAGGAACGCGGCGAAGAAGCCGAGCACGAGCGCGCTCGAGCGCGGCAGCGGACGGTGCTCCATCAGGAGGAAGGCGACGAGGAAGACGACCGTGAGCACGTCCGAGATCCCGATCTGGCCGCCGAAGCGCCAGTGCACCTTCTCGAACGTGGTCGTGAAGAGCACGGCGAACAGGAGGCGGTCGAGCACGCGCTCGCTGGGCACGGCGCGGGATCGAGCGCGGGCGGCGGTCAGCGAGGCGGCGGTCACGCGAGGCTCCGCAACAGGTCGGCGAGCTCCTCGACGCGGCGGCCGCGAGAGAGCCTGTCACGCCACACCGGCGGGAGCGGCGTGTCCTCGAGCTCGCCCCGCTGCCAGCGCGCGTGCAGGTCGAGCAGCGCGTCGCGGAGCGCGGGAACGTCGTCGGGCCCGGCGACGACACCGGCGCCCGTGTCACGGAGGAGCTGTGCCGCCGCACCGTCCGTGGGCACCGCGGCGAGGATCGGGCGCTCGGCCGCGAGGTACTCGAAGACCTTCCCGGAGAGGACCCCCTTGCCCCGTCCGCCGGCTTCCGGGATCAGGAGCAGGAGCACGTCGGAGTCGCGCTGCAGCTCGAGCGAGCGCCGCCGCGGGACGTAGCCGACGACCTCGATCCGCCCGTCGAGCCCGAGCGACTCCGCGTAGGCCCGATCCTCGGCCCGCAGCTCGCCGACGAAGCGAACGACGACGTCCTCGAGCCCCGACTCGGCGAGCGCGCGCAGGAACGGCTTGGGGTCGCGCTTGCCCACGAACGAGCCGGCGTGCGTGATCCGGAGGCGATCGCCCCGCCGGTGCTCGAGGCCGGCGAAGTCGTCGAAGTCGCAGCCGTTCGCGATCGTGACGACCGGGCCGCGCGGCCGAAGCGCCCGTGCCTCGTCGGCGATCGCGTCCGCCGCGGCGACGATCGCGTCCGCGCGCCTGGCGACGAGCCGGGCGACACCGCCTGCAGTGGCCTCCTTCATGCGGGCGAGCGTCGACTCCTGCCCGCGCCGCTGCGGGTTCGCCGTGAGCGAGTCCCGCAGGTCGGCGACCCACCGCGCCCCGGTCGCTCCCTGCACGGCGGCGCCGACGAGGTGGAGCGAGCCGGGCGGGGAGGTCGTGAGGACGACGTCGATCCCCTCGCGGCGCACGATCCGCAGCGCCGTCGGCAGCGCGACCGTGCTCCAGGGGACGTTCTCGTCGGGGACGAGCAGGCGGCGTCCGAGGAGCGCCGCCTGGGTCCCGACGCGGGCGAGGCCCTCCTTCCCCTGCAGGCGCTCCACGGGCTTGTCGCCCTTCGGCCCCACGTAGCGGACGCGATGGACCCATGCCTGCGTCGGCGGCACGAGGTCTCCGTCGCGATAGGCCACGCCGGGCTCGTCCGGCGCGAGCACGTGCGTCTCGATCCCGAATGCCGGCAGATGACTGGCGAACTTGAGCGGCCGCTGCACGCCGCCTCCTCCGGCCGGCGGGAAGTGGAGCGTCACGAGCAGGAGCTTCACCTCGACAACGGTAGTGGCGGGAGCTGGAAGACCACGTATCGATCGTCGCCGTAGACCGGCTTCAGGCCCTGCCGCTCGACGGCGCGCACCGGCTCGGTGCGGCGCAGCACGAGCCAGCGCGCGCCCCATTTCCGCGGAATCCAGACGTTGGCGCTGCGGAAGAAGTGGAGGACGGCGAGGCGCCGGGCTCTCACCCGGTTCGGCTTCGTGTTGGCGACGTGCGCCGGCGGGGCCGCCACGACGTAGACGGGCGCGAAGCCGGAGATCCGGTAGCTCGTCTCGAGGTCGCCGAACACGACCGCTCCTCGCGGCACGTCGTCCCGCAGGAAGCGGATCACGCCCGGCGAGAGCGCGTACGGGTCCCGGGGGGTGGCGGGCGTCCAGCGAGAGAACCCGTGCACGGCGACGGGCAGGACGAACGTGGCCGCCACCAGCGCGGCGAGCACCGGGGAGCGGGCGCCGTCTCCTCCCGCCGTCCAGCGGCTCCGGCCGAGCACCGTGCCCAGCATGAGCGCGGCCGCGCCCCCGAAGAGCGCCACCCAGGCGATGACACCGGGGCCGTGGTGCGGCGTTCGCAGGCCGAAGTCTCCCGGAAAGGCGATCTGCAGCGCGATCCCGGCCGCGAGCGCGACAGGGAGCGCGAGCAGCCGCAGCGCACGGGCGATCAGTGCCGCCGCTCCCGCGAAGCTCACGGCGATGGGAACGAACCCGGCGGCACGCCTGGCCTGAGAGAGCGAGACGGCGTCGGAAAAGTGCGTGAAGAGGAACGGCCACAACTCGATCGCCAGGACGACGACCGTGCCGCCGAGCACGAACGCGCTCCAGCGGCGCCGGCGGGCGAGCACCGCGAGCGGCGTCAGCGCGAGAGCTGCAATCGCGATCGGCCCGGTCCGGACGACCACCTCGGGCGCGAGGGCGTAGCTCGTCTGCGAGTGGACGACGAGGTCGCCGGCGTAGTGCCTGAGGCTGAGCGCGACCTCTCCCGGACCAGGGCTGACGGCGAGCGTCTGGTCGACGATCGGCCGCAGCCAGGCGAAGATGAGCACCATCGGCCCGGTGAAGGATGCGAGCGCGACGACGCCGCCCCGGAGGTCGGCTCCCCGCGCGAGAAGGGCGCGGGTGGCGACGAAGGCGGCCAGCGAGATCGCGAGGAACAGCGCGTACGTCGGATGGACGAAGGACAGGTCGACGGCGGCGGCCGCAAGGGTCAGCGCAAGCGCCGGCGACGGCCGGCGCAGGAAGAGGAAGAAGAGCGCGGTCGCCGCCGGCACGAAGAGCTGGCGCGCGGTCGTCCCCGGCAGCGTGAGAACCGGGTACGAGCCCCCGTTGCCGGGCGCGAGGACGATCAGCGCGACCTGGGCGAACATGGTCGCCAGGCCAAGCCAGACCGAGTCGAAGATCACGATCCCCATCTCGAGCGCGAGTACGAGGGCGACCGGTACGAGGATGCTCGACTCGTGCGTGATGACTGCGGTGGGATCGACGCCCGCCACCCGCGCGACGAGGGCGAGGACGCCGTGCCAGAGCGGGAACGCATAGCCCGGGTGCAGCCCGCCGTTCTTGAACTCGTCGACCGCGTGCAGCGACAGCGAGCCGAGCGCGTCGAGCTTGCGCACGCGTCCGAGGTGGAAGAGCGCATCGCCCTCGACCGCACCTTCGACGAACCAGATCGCGCCGCCGAGCGCGAGCCCCCCGAGCACGACGAGTCCGCGCCCGCGCGGGACGTACTTCTCCCGTGCGGGCCGCTCCCGGTCGCGGTTCGCCACCTGGCTCCAGCCGAGCGCCAGCGCCCCGGTCGCGAGCACGATCGCGAGCGTCAGGTCGATCGTGCCCGCCACTGCGAAGGTCAGCGCGAGGGCTCCCGCGACGAGCGCCGTCGACCACGAGAGCGCCGCCGCGCCGCCGCGTAGGCCGAGCGCGCGAGCGACGAGCCGCCCCGGGAGGAGCACGACGAGGGTCGCGGCTGCGAGTCGCAGCCAGAGCCCGAAGCCGTAGTCCGGCAGCAGGCGCGCGACCCCGAGCAGCGGCACCGCGATAACCAGGGCCGGGAGGCCGAGCCGCGCCGGGCGACGCACGTTGAGGGCGAGCGACGTCATCGAGCCGCCCGCGGCTCGACGCCGTGCCGCGCTGCCTCCCAGGCCACGATCGCGGCCCCCGGCAGCGAGACGGCGATGGTCACGACGAAGAACAGGAAGCCGGCGGAGAACGCCGCGTCGGCGCCGACGCCGAGCGTCCCGAGGAAGCTCACGAAGAACGACTCGCGAACCGCGAGCCCGTTGATCGTGAAGGGAACGAGCATGACGAGAAACAGCAGCGGCCCCATCACGTAGTAGGGACGAGGCGACAGGTCGACGCCGACCGCCCTGCCCGCGCACCAGACTGCGAGGACACGCCCCGCCTGGACGACGAGCGTCAACCCGAACAGCGCCGCGAGCAGGGCGCCGTCGCTGCGGAACGCGTGCAGCGCGAGATAGACCTCCCGCAGCGGCCGTTCGATCCTCAGCGTCCGCAGCAGCGGACGCAGCCGCTGCAGAAGCGGATGGAGGCGTGTCGAGAAGAGCAGGAAGCCGCCGGCGACCGCACAGACGACGAGCGCCAGCTCGAGCCAGAGATACCCGCCGACGGAATAGCGACCGACGGCGAGCGCGAAGCCGGCGGCGGCGAGCACGAGCGTCGCGGCGCCGCCGAGGCCGCGCTCGAGCAGGACGGTCGCGGCCGCGGCAGCACTCGATCCGCGGTGCCGGCGGGTCGTCGCGTAGATGCGCGTCGCGTCGCCTCCCAGCGAGGTCGGCAGCACCTGCCCTGCGGCGTAGGCGACGAAGCTCGTGCGCACGAGCCAACCGAGCGTCTCGTGCAGCCCTCGTGCTGCGAGGAGCAGCCGCCAGCGCCAGGCGAGCGGCCAGACGGACACCGCCATGATGGCGCACGCGCCGAGCCACCAGAGGATGCGGGCGTGCGCGAGCAGATGCCCGGTCCGGCCGAGGTCGATCTTCCAGAGGATGTACGCGGTGCAGAGACCCGTGACGGCCAGCGTCAACGCGGCTCGCACGAGGCGAGACCTCGTCACGCGAGCGCCTCGGCCTGTCGGCCGACGACGAACTCGACGTGTGCTGCCGCCTCGTCTGCCGAGGCCTGAGCGTGCTGGACGCTCGCGCCGGCGGCCACGACGGCTCCGGCCCTGTCGGACGCGCGGCGCAACTCGGGGAAGCGATGTCCCGCCGACCGGTACACGCGGACACGCCGGACTCCGGGGACCGCGCGCGCGGCCTCGAGCCCACGCACCTCGACGAGCTCGCCCGCCGGCGCGACGAGAAACCGGACGCAGGCTCCACCGGCGGACTGCACCGCACGCAGTCTCTCCTCCCCGACAGGCTCCCCGAGCGCGGCGTCCACCGCCAGCTCGTCGAGGTCGACGCCGAGCGCGACGCGACACAGCTCCGAGTCGTGGCCGCCGCCCGTCCGCGCGGAGAGCTTTGCAAGGAGCGGCGGCCCGTCCGGCGGGAGCAGGACCTGCGCGGTGACCGGCCCGGAGCGGACGTCGAGCGCCGCGGCGGCAGCGGCGGCAACGCGAACGACCGCGGCGACGTCCGGCGGCTCGAGCGCCGCGGGCCACAGGTGTGCGAGCGGCACGCCGAACGCCGGCGGCGGTGCCTGCTCCCGGTCGGTCACCGTCAGAGGGACGAGCGTGCCGTCCAGCGCGAAGCCACAGACGGTGACGATGCGCCCTCCCACGAGCTCCTCGACGAGGCAGTAGTCGTTGCGCGACTCGGCGACGGCATCGGCGGCGGCCCGCGCGACTGCCTGCCGGTCCGTGGCGAGAGCGACGCCCCGCTCGCCGCTGCGGTCGGGCGCCTCGATCACGCAGGGGAAGCCCAGCTCCTCCGCCGCAGCGGCCACGTCGTCCGGTGTCCGGCAGACGAGAGAGCGCGGCTGCGCCACACCGGCCTCGGCCAGCCGCTCGCGCTGGCGCCGCTTCGACGTGGCGAGCAGCGCCGCCTCCGGTGTCACCGGATGCGGCAGGCCGAGCCTGGACGCGACCCGGGCGGCGAGCGCCACGGCGTGATCGGAGCCCGGCGCCACGAGCCCGTCGACCTCCTCTGCTCGCGCGAGCCGCTCGATCGCGGGCTCGTCCTCGATCGAGACGATCGCGCGGCGGTCTGCACGGCGGAAACCCGGAGCCGACGGATCGCGGTCGGCGGCGACGACGGCGACGCCGCGGCCGCGCGCGGTCTCGAGCACGCTCAGCTGCGCAGGCCCGGCCCCGAGAACGAGGAGCCGCTTCGGCTCCGTGCTCTCGCTCGCCCCCTGCGCTCGTGCCACGCCGCCATTGTCGCGACTGCGCCCGCCGGCGCGGTGGGGAAGGCTGCACGGCTCCGTCCCGCGGTCGGTTCGGCTCCCGGAGCTGCCGTCCCAGGCGAGGAGCTCTGCCCTCGCGTCGTGTCTCCTCTGGGCACGTCTGGTGCCAGGCACCGAGCCGTGTCTCGACGAGACGGTCAGCCCCTTCCGAGCGTGGACACGCTCAGATGCCTTCGACGAGCCGCCGCAGCGCCGCGATCGCCGTCTTCCGCACCGGATCGAGCTCGTCGAGGACAGTCGAGGCGTCCACGAACGGAAATGTCCGGGCGAGCCCGATCGTGGTCGCGTAGCTACCCCAGTACCACTCCTGCGGCCGCTTCACAATGCCGGCCTTCACGGGGTTCTCGACGATGTAGCGGAAAGCCGTGAGGATGTCCTCGGCGGTGACCTTCCGACGCGACCAGTAGCGATCCCGAACGAGGTAGCCGACGCGCCCGTGCCGCGCATTGAAACGCTTCCCGTACTCCGAGTTGAGCTCGTGCATCCCGCGAGCGAGCGAGTCGTCCGGAATCTGCACGAGCGCGTGGCAGTGGGTGGAGAGCTGGCACGTCGCAATGCAGGTCCAACCGTGGCGATCGAGCGTTCGAACGAAGAGCCGCATCCACATCATGTGGTCGATCTCGTCGCGAAAGTAGTTGGCCGGCCCCGCGGCATTGACTCCGACGTGCTGAATTCCCGGAGCGAGATCGCGTGGGGGGCGGGGCATTCGCCGAGAGTCGTGCACAGCCGGCGCAGGCGCAAGATGGCTTCTCGGGACGTGACGGCTTTTCGGGCCACGTCTGGGTGCCTGGCACCAGACGTGGCCCGAGGAGGCACGTCCAGGCGCGGTTGCTACGCCGCCTCGGCGAACGCGAGCTCCGGAGCCCGCTCCCCGGCCGGCGCCGGGCGCCGCTTGATCAGCGCCGCCGCCACGGCGCCGAGCGCGACGACGGCGCCCCCGACGTAGACGGCCCACGTCGTCCCGTGGACGAACGCCTCCGGGCTGCCGTAACCGCCCACGTGCGCGAAGACGGATGCGAGCACCGCGACACCGAAGACGCCGCCGAGCTCGCGGACGGCGTTGTTCGCACCCGATGCCTTGCCCTGATCTTCGGGGCGCACCGCGCCCAGCACGACGCTCGCGACCGGCGCGAAGAAGAGCGCCATGCCGATCCCCGAGAGCGTGAACGGTGCGACGAGGTCGAGATACGGCGTCGTCGGCGTGCTCACCGCGGCGATCCAGAGCAGCCCCGTGGACTGGAGGGCGAGACCGGTCGCCATCAACCGCTGGCCGCCGATCCTGTCGGAGAGCGCGCCGGCCAGCGGGGCGACGAGCATCGGCATCGCCGTCCAGGGCAGGATCCGCAGCCCCGACTGCAGAGGCGAGTAGTTCTGCACGGTCTGGAAGTACTGCACGAGCCAGAAGATCGAGCCGAACATCCCGAACGACATGAGGAGGGACGCCACGTTCGCGAGCGCGAACGTGCGGTCGCGGAAGAAACCCATCGGCAGCATCGGCGACGCTGCTCGCAGCTCCCAGGCGACGAACGCCCCGACGAGCACCGCGCCGACCGCGATCGGCGCCACGATGCCGAGGGACGTCCAGCCGTGCTCGTTGCCCCGGACGAGGCCCCAGACGACCCCGAGCAGCCCTGCGCTCGCGAGCCCGAGCCCCGGCAGGTCGAGGCGCGAGTCGACGCCCCGCGTCTCCTCGATCCGGCGCCAGGCGAGCGGCGCGAGCACGAGCCCGATCGGCACGTTGAGCCAGAAGATCCAGTGCCACGAGACGCCGCTCACGACTGCGCCCCCGACGAGCGGGCCGAACGCGACCGCGAGACCGCCGATCCCGCCCCAGATGCCGAGCGCGAGACCCCGTCGCTCCGCCGGCACCGCGGCCGAGAGGATGGTGAGCGTCAGCGGGAAGACGATCGCGCCACCCACGCCCTGCACGGCGCGCGCGACGTCGAGCATGGTCGCACTCGTCGAGAGCGCCGCGAACGCGGACGCGCCCGTGAAGAGCAACAGGCCGAGCGAGAAGAGGCGCCGGCGGCCGAAACGGTCGCCGAGCGCGGCGCCCGTCAGGAGCAGGACGGCGAAGGTGAGCGTGTACGCGTTGACCGTCCACTCCAGCTGGGAGATGGACGCGTGCAGCTCACGGCGGATCACCGGCAGCGCCGTCGAGACGACGAGGTTGTCGAGGCTGACCATGAAGAGCCCGAGCGAGGTGATCGCCAGCGTCCAGATCGGCATCCCTTGCTTTTGTGTGTGAGTCATCACTTCCTCCAGGTCGAAAGAGAGAGGGCGGTTACAGGTCCTTGCCGCAGCCGTCCAGCAACTCGCGCATCCACGGCTCCGGCCGGTCGTTGACGTGCATCGAGGCGAGGACGTTCAGGAACATGCCGGTCGCGAAGAAGTGCCAGATCTCCGTCCAGTCGGCGTCGGAGACGCGCCGGACGTACGCCACGAGGTCGCCGAAGCCGGCTCTCACGGCCTCCCGGATCTCCGGGTCGTCCGACGCGGAGTACGCGTGCATCTGCGCCCGGAGCCAGATCCGGTCGTTGGCCAGCTGATCCATGTAGGCCGTCCCGATCGCGCGGAGGGCGTCTTCGCCGCGCAGCCCCTCCGCCGCCCGCTGGAAGAGCTCGAGCGTCTCCCGGAAGCAGCGGGAGACGGCCGCGACGTAGAGATCCTTCTTCGTCCCGAAGAGCCGAAAGAGGTAGGGCTGGGAGATCCCCGCGCGGGCGGCGATGTCCTCGGTCGAGGTCGCGGCGTAGCCCTTCTCGGCGAACTCGATGAGTGCGGCGTCGAGCACCGCGCTCTTTCGCTCCGCGGCCGTGAGGCGGGTCGTGGTCGCCGGGCTCATCGCCTCGATGGTAAGTGATGACTCACAAGTCTGTCAAGTCGCGCTGCTCCGACTCAGCACCCGCTCGTAGATGCCGACCAGCTCCCCGGCGATCACGTCGACGTCGTGCAGCTTCTCCGCGTACGCCCGTGCCGCCGTCCCCAGCTGCCGCCGCAACGCCGCGTCGGCGACGAGCGGTCGCAGCGCCTCGCGAAGGGTCTCGGCGGTCGCCGAGCGGATCGGCATCTCGACGCCGTATGCCTCCTCCGTTCGCCTGACCGCTTCGTCGTGCAGGAAGGTGACGATCGGCTTTCCGAGCGCGAGGCACTCGATCGCGAACACGCCGTACCAGCCGGCGTTGAGCTGGTCGACGACGATGTCCGCGTTGCGGTAGCGCTCGAACGCCTCGTCGTGACGGAGGCCCTCGACGATCTCGAGGTCGGCGTCGAGACCCGCGCACGCCGCGACGACGTGCTCGGTTCCCTTCCGCTGCCGTGACGAGGGAGCGTGCAGGATCACCGGCCGCTGCCGGTCGCCCGGGATCGCCGGCTCGATTCGCGAGACCTCGATCCCCGGGAGGACGACGTCGGCGTGCGGAACCCAGCGGATCGCGTCGTAGCTGCCGACGATCTCCGCGTCCGCGCGCAGACCGTAGGCGAGCTCCATGCGCGTCTTGCCGCGGATGTCGCGGCCGAGGTAGTGGTAGATGCCGCGCTTGCCGAGCGCATGGAGGATCCGGAACTGCAGCGACTTCGGGACGAGCGTCACCGCGGAGTAGAAGTGGAACACGTCGTAGCGCGGCAGCAACCCGAGGAAGGCACGCCACTGCGCGAGCTGTCGCGCGACGAAGTTCGTGCCGAGGTCGAGCGAGCGGTCGGCCTCCGGGTGGAGCTTGTAGCGGTTGAAGACGACGAGCTCCGACTCGACGCCGCGGCGGCGAAGCGCCTGCACGTGCGACCACGGGATCCCGGCGGTGTTCACCGGCGCGTGCAGCACGCGGAGCGGACGGTCGCGGGCGGTACTCACGCACGCCCCCCGCCGCATGCCCCTCGAGATCGACACGGACGCCTCATGCGAGGTCGACGCGGTTCTCGCGCATGAGGCGCAGCTTCGCGTCCCGGTCGGCGTCGAGGTAGGCGAGCATCGTCTCCCGCATCGTCCGCGCCGTCGAAGACCCAGATCTCGGGGTGGATCAGGAGCTGCAGCCATTCGAAGCCGCGAGCGGCGAGCTGCTCGTGCGGGCAGCCGTTGCGCCAGCTCTGGTTCGAGTCGGAGCGGTAGCGGTCCGGGTCGAACCACGGGGGCGCATACGTGTTCACGGCGCCGGGGATGGGCTCGCTCATCGTCTCGGGATCGGGCGTGTGCCAGGCCACGACCGGATCGAAGCGCTCGTCGAGCCTCGTGTCCGGACGGACGGCGTGCAGTCCGACGCGGTGACCCAGCTCGCGCAGCCGGGCGAGCGCGCGCTCGCCGTCCCGCCCGTCCAGGTTGTAGAAGTCGCTACGCGTCATCAGGAAGTACGTCGCACCGACGCCCAGCTCCCTCTCGAGCTCGGCCATCCCGATGGCCGCCTCCAGCGACATGTCCACGTCGTGGCGCAGGAAGAGGTCGCCCGGTTCCGGCTCGCGATCGAAGAAGGCCCAGGTGTAGCCCGCTCCCCGCGCGGCCTCGAGCAGCTCGCGGTAGTGGGCCAGGTCGAACGTGCAGCTCATGCGACCTCGACGTCGACGAGCGCTGCCGCCTGCTCGGAGCGCTCGAGCGCCTCCGGCCCCGTGCCGCCGACGGCGATCACGTAGCCGCGTCTGTCCCCGTCCCGCTGCACCGGGCGGATCGTCTCGCCGGGGACGAGGTAGCTTTCCGCCTGCACGACCCCGGGCGCGGCGAGCACGCGGTCGAGGCTGGCGACCGAGCGCACCGTGCCGGTCGGCAGCGGGCCGGGCTGCGCGGTGAAGAAGCGGATCGCGGTGGGACGGCGGAACTTCGGCGCGCACAGCTCGTCCGGGACGGGCTCGCCGAGCGCGAGACGGAGCGCCACCTCGACGAGGTCGACGCCGACGGCGTGGTAGACGAGGTCGGCCATCTGCCCCCCCGGGATCCGCGCTGCGACCTCGATCATCAGGATCCGGCCGTCGGGATGGGCGATCAGCTGCGGGAACCCGATCCCGTTCTCGAGCCCGAGCTCCCGCAACGTCGTCTCGACCATCGCCTCCGCGCGGGCGGTGCCGGTGCCGTTCAGGGAGGCCGGGTAGGCGTGGATCCAGCCGACGGCAAAACCGGGGCCGGGCGGCCGGTGACGGTCGGAGAGCGTCAGGTGCGTGACCTCGCCGTGACGGACGACGGCCATCGAGTTCATCTCGGTGCCCTCGACGAACTCCTCGACGATCACCTCGCCGCCGCGCGAGAGCTCGAGCGAGACGGGGAAGCGCTCCGCGAGCTCGTCGACGGACTCGAGGCGGAAGACTCCGCGCTGCCCGCCGGAGTCTGCGGGCTTGACGACGCACGGGAAGCCGACGTGCTCGACCGCCGCCCGCGCCTCCTCGAGCGTGCTCCCAGAGCCGAAGCGCGGCTGCGGAATGCCGGCGCGCTCGAGCCGGCGTCGCATCTCCACCTTGTGCGTCAGCCCGACCGCGACGTCGACGCCGATCCCCGGCAGCCCGAGCGCCTCGGCGACGGCGGCGACCGCCACCACGGCGCGGTCGGAGGTGATCGTGAGCACGCCGTCCGGGCGGATCCGCTCCGCGAACTCGATCGCGCGCGGGATCTCGACGAAGTTCACGACCTCGGCGACGTCGGCGTCCTTCAGTGCCAGCGCGTCCGGGTTCCCGTCGATCGCCGCGACCCGCAGGCCGAGCTCCTTCGCGCGGAGGATCGCCGCCCGCTGGTGGCGCCCGGCGCCGAGGAAGAGAACCGTCTTCATGCCGCGCCGGATCGTAGCCGCGAGACCCGGCGCCGACGGAGGACGTGTCTCTGCCAGCCACGTCCGGTGTCTGACACCGGACGTGGCTCGAAGGGACGCGTGCTATCCGAGCAGGCCGGCGAGAGTCCGGCGCAGGCCCTCCTCCAACTCGACTTGCGGACGCCAGCCGAGCTCGCGCAGCGGCGCCGTGTCGAGCGACTCGAGCACGAGCGCGGGTCCCCGCGGAGGCTCGACCACCTCGATCAGGCGCTCGGATGCGTCCGCCGCCGCACAGGCGAGGCCGGCCACCTCGAGAAGAGACCGGCGGTCGTCGTCGCGGCCGACGTCCCAGGCGCCCTGCGCGCCGCGCTCGACCAGCAGCACGACGGCCGCGGCAGCGTCCCCGGCGAAGCAGAACGACCGCTCCCAGCCGCGGTAGACGACGACGGGCTCGGCCGCGAGCGCCTGTCGCAACATCGTCGGAATGGCGCCGCGTCGCTGGCCGGGCCCGTACGGGAAGTGGAAGCGAAGCATGGTCGCGTCGCCCGCGGCCTCCTCGCTCGCGCGCTTGCTGTCGGCGTACGGCGTCTCGTCCGCGTAGACGGAGGTGCTCGAGCCGTGGAAGAGCCGAACGCCGCGCTCCGCGCACGCCGCCGCGACGAGAGCGGTGATCGGCGCGTTCTGTGCAAGCCGCTCGTCGCCGGGCATCGCGGCCGCGAGATGGACGACGACGTCGGGCGCGTGCTCGTCGAGCAGCCGCGCAGCGACCCCGGGCTCGGCGAGATCGCCGTCGGCCCGGCCGAGAGACACGGGCTCGTGACCCGCCTCCCGAAGCGCCGCGACCACGTGCGAGCCGAGGAAGCCGCGCCCACCGGTCACGAGGACGCGCATCAGCGCCCCACCGGCTACGCGAGCGCGGGCTTGCGCGCCCGGTACCAGGCGATCGTGCGCTCGAGCCCGTCGTCGAGCTCGACCTGCGCCTCGAAGCCCAGCAGCTCACGCGCCTTCTCGACGTTCGGAATCCGCAGCTCGACGTCGACGTAGTTGAGCGGCGCGAATCGGATCTCCCCCGCACACCCCGTCAAGCGCTTCACGCGCTGAGCGAGATCGAAGATCGTGACGGCGGAGCGCGGGTTGCCGACGTTGAAGCTCTGGCCGACCGCGTCGGCGCGCTCGAGCGCCAGCACGACCGCCTCCACCATGTCGTCCACGTAGCACCAGGCGCGGATCTGCGACCCGTCGCCTCGGACGACGAGGTCGTCGCCTGCGAGCGCCGCCTCGATGAACGCGCGGATCGCGCCGCCTCCGATCTGGCCCGGGCCGTAGACGTTGAACGGACGCACGGTGACGGTCGGCACGCCGAGCTCGTCGTGGTAGGCGTGCGCGAGGTGCTCGCCGGCCAGCTTCGAGACGGCGTACGTCCACCGGGCCTCGCCGACCGAGCCGATCGTCGACACGTGGCCTTCGCGGACGTTGTAGGCGTGCGTCCCGAACACCTCGCTCGTCGAGAAGTCGACGAGTCGCTCGAGCGTCGAGCGGGCGGCGACGGCGGCCTCGAGCACGTTGTAGGTGCCGATCATGTTCACGCGCATCGTCCGGACCGGGCTCTCGAGCACGGTGTCGACGCCGGCGATCGCGGCGCAGTGGACGATATGCGTCGCGCCCTGCGCGAGCTCTCGCACCCCGTCCGCGTCGAGGACGTCCCCCTGGTGGAAGGTGAAGTTCGGGTGCGTCGCGATGTCCGTGCCGGTGAGCGCGTCCCGGTGGAGGTTGTCGAGCGCGACGATCTCGTTCTCGCCGAGCAGTCGTCGGGCGAGCGTCGTCGCGATGAAGCCGGCGCCGCCGGTGACGAAGATGCGCTTGCCCTGGAGCACGACGCAGGCGAGTCTAGTGGCAGCGCCGCCACGGACGCGGCGTCGAGGCCGCGAGGGTGCGCTCGACGCGCCGGAGCACGCCTCTCAGGCCGGAACCGGGACGGAGGGATCGGCGCTCCGGCCGTGTCGGAGCAGAACGCGTGCGAACACGAGACCGCCCGCCAGGAGCGCAACCGCGACCACCAGGAAGAGCGTCTCGACCGAGATCCGCGCTGCAGCGCCTGGCTCGCCGCGACGAACCCGAGCGGGCCGGCCAGGCTCGCGACGGTCATCACCGCAGTCATGACCTTCGGCCGCAGAGCAGCCGGCGTGCGGACGGTGAGGATCCCGAGGATCGGCGCGTTCACGATCGGCTGGAAGAAGCCGATCCCGCCGATCACGATCATCGCCGCCTGCCAGGGCAGCCCCGTCGCCAGCAGGAAGATCGGCAGCGGCAGCGCGACGACGCCGACTGCGCAGAGCTTGACCAGCTCCACCTTCTGCGTCAGCTGTTGCGCGACGACGGCCCCGGCGAGCGCGCCGACGCCGAAGCCGCCGAAGAGGAAGCCGAGGACGTGGGCGTTCTGGTCGTAGCGACCGATCACGAGCCACTGGACGCCGATGATCAGGCCCTGCGCGACGAAGTTGATCGCGCAGGCGGCGAGCAGCATCGGACCGAGCAGCCCGTCTCCCAGCAGGAAGCGGAGTCCGGCGAGCATCCCGCGCGACCGTCTCGTCTGCGCGACGCGCCGTCCCGCGCGGACGACCAGTCCGATCGTGAGGAACGAGACTGCGTAGGTGCCGGCGTCGACGCAGAGCACGACTGCCGGGCTCGTCGCCGCGATCAGGACGCCCGCGAGCACCGGCCCCACGATCTGCGTCAGCTGGCTCGCGCCGCCGAGGATCGCCCCCACACCGGCGACTGCGCGCTCGTCCTCGCCCGCGACCTCGGGGATGACGAGCCGCGACGACGAGAAGTACGGCGCCGCGAAGCTGCCGACGGCGAAGGTCGCCGCCAACATGGCGGGGAAGCTCAGATGGCCGGTCCAGTGGAGAACGGGTATCGCCGTCATCAGCGGCGCGCGGGCGGCATCGCACACGAGCATCGTCCGCTTCGCGCCGAGCCGTGCGATGACGGAGCCCGCAGGGATGCCGAGGATCGCCACCGGCGCCATCTCGGCGGCGAGCACCCAGCCCATCTTCGCCGCGGAGCCGGTGGTGACGGCGACGAACCACGGCAGAGCGACGAAGGTCATCGCCGAGCCGGTGAGGGAGACGAGCTCCGCCGTCAGGAGCCCGAGCAGCGAGCGGTCACGCCAGATCGACATGGCCGCGATAATAAAACGTCCGTACGGTTTTGTAAAGTGCGTGTCGTGCCGAAGGTCAGCCAGGAGCATCTGGACGCCCGGCGGGAGCAGATCCTCGCCGGCGCGCAGCGCTGCTTCGCCCGGCACGGCTACGCGGGCGCGACGGTGACGAAGCTCGAGCAGGAGATCGGCCTCTCCCGCGGCGCGATCTTCAACTACTTCGAGGGCAAGCAGGCCCTCTTCGCCGAGGTCGCAACCCAGATCAGCGTCCGCTTCGCCGCACTCGTCGGCACCGAAGGGCTCGACGCCGCGATCCGGGAGATGGCCGGCGAGGACCCCGCCTGGCTCGGCGTGCTGATCGAGACCGAGTCGCAGCTCCGCCACGACCCCGAGTTCGTCCGCCGCATGGAAGCCGCGCTCGAGCGCGCCCCCCGGATCACCCCCTGGATCGCGGAGCGCCAGCAGGAGGGGAGCCTGCGCGACGACGTCGGAGCGAAGGCGCTGGCGCAGTTCGTGAGCATGCTCCTGAACGGCCTCGCGCTCCGGGTAGCGGGCGGAGACGAGACGGACGTCGACTCGCTCCTGCGACTCCTGCACGACGCGCTCGCGCCGCGCGAGTAGCATCGCCCGCGATGGGCGATCCGCGCACCCGGCTGGTGGCCGACGGCTACGACGCGATCGGCGAGACGTTCGCAGAGTGGCGGGAGCGCATCGTCGGCGACCCGCGACGCGAATGGGAGGACGAGCTCGACGCGCGGCTCGAGGACGGCGCCCGCGTGCTCGAGCTCGGTTGCGGCTCGGGCACGCCCGAGACGAAGCGATTGGCCCGGCGCTTCCGCGTCACCGGCGTCGACATCTCGCCGCGCCAGGTCGAGCGCGCCCGGGCGGCGATCCCCGAGGCGGACTTCGTCTGCGCCGACTTCACGTCTCTCGAGCTGCCGCCCGGCTCGTACGACGCGGTGGTCTCGTTCTACGCCTTCAACCACGTCCCGCGCGACCTGCTCGCCCCACTGCTCGCGCGCATCCACGCCTGGCTCGTGCCAGGCGGCTGGCTCCTGACCGCGTTCGGCATCAGCGACACCGAAGGCTGGGCGGGCGAGTGGCTCGGAGCGCCCACCTTCTTCTCGAGCTTCCCGCCCGAGACGAACGCGCGACTGACGCGAGAGGCGGGCTTCGAGCTCGTCCGGGAGGACGTCGTCGTGTTCGAGGAGCCGGAGGGCCCCGCACGGTTCCAGTGGGTGCTGGCGCGCCGCCGCAGGCTCGACGGAGGCGGGGCGAGAGCAGCAGCGGCGGCGGCTCTGTCGGCGCCGGAGCGACGATGAGCTGCACGCTCGACGTCGCGCACTACCGCGAGCTGCTGGAGGCGGCGCGGGCGGCCGGCTACGACTGGGCGAGCTTCGACCGGCACCCCCGGCACGGTGACGTCTTTCTGCGCCACGACGTCCGGATCTCGCTCGAGGCGGCGCTCGAGCTGGCGCGGGTGGAGCACGAGCTGGGGGCGCGCGCGACCTACCTCCTGATGACCGAGAGCGCCTTCTACAACCTCGACTCGCACGTCGGGCACTACGCGCAGCGCCAGCTCCGCCAGTGGGGCCACTCGGTCGGGCTGCACGCCGTCCATCCGCGTGCGGAGCTCGACCGCCGCTTCGACAAGGTCGTCTCGTGGCACAACCCGGAGGCGTCCTACGAGGCGGAGCCGGTGTTCGGCGCCGTCAACGTCGCCGAGGAGCCGTACGGCGACCACCTGCTCTCCGACGACGCCGGCTGCCCGCACGAAGCAGTGGCGACCGGCGGCCACGAGTGGCTCCAGCTCGACCTCCACGCGGAGCGCTGGGTCCACGCGGACGGCGCCGCGCTGCTCGAGGCCACGTGCGCGCAGTGGCGCCACTACCTCGCCGCGGACGGCCTCGAGCTCGGATGACGACGATCCTCGTCACGGCGGCGGGCGCTCCCGGCGCTGCGCGGCTCTTTCGCGCCCTGCGCGAGAACGGCGAGCGCGAGGTGCGGCTCGTCGGCGTGGACATGTCGGAGCGCTCCGTCGGCCGTCATGCCTGCGACGTGTTCCATCTCGTGCCCCCCGGCTCCGACCCGGAGTACCCCGACGTCCTGCTCGAGCTCGTCGAGCGCGAGGGAGTCGACGTCGTGCTGCCGCAGTCGTCGCACGACCTGCCGTACCTCGCGGCCCGCAGGGACGCATTCCCGGTGCCGGTGCTCGTCTCGGGCCCGGAGACTGTGCGCCGGTCGAACGACAAGGCCGAGACGTACGCGCTCCTGCAGCGGATCGGCGTCCGCTGCCCCGAGTTCCGGCGGGTAACGGGCGCCGCGGGGGTGGAGGCGGCGGCGCGCGAGCTCGGCTACCCGGACGCGCCGGTCTGCTTCAAGCCGGTGTTCTCGTCCGGGTCGCGCGGCTTCCGGATCCTCGATCCGAACGTCGACCGGGTGCGGCAGCTCCTCTACGAGCGGCCCGGGTCGCTCGCGATCCCGCTCGAGGAGGCGGTGCCGCTGCTCCCCGCCGAGGGCCTCGACCTGCTCGTGATGGAGCTGGCGACGGGCGGCGAGCGCACGATCGACGGCATCGCCGACGGCTCGCGGGTCGTGCTCGGCCATCCGAAGACGCGGGAGGCCACCCGCGCCGGACTCGCCATGTACTTCGTCACGCTCGAGGACGAGCAGCTGATGGAGACGGCCGCCGCGATCGTGGACGAGCTGGAGATCGAGTGGCTCTTCAACATCCAGCTCGTCGGGGACGTCGTGATCGAGGTCAACCCCCGCATCTCGACGATGGTCTACCAGGAGGACCTCAACCTCCCCTGGCTCGCGGTGAAGCGCGCCCTCGGAGAGCTATCCGACGAGGAGCTCGGGGCGCTCGGGTCGCGGATCCGGCCGGGCCGGACGGCCCTCCGCTTCTTCGACCAGATCGAGTTCGACTCGTAGTCCCGCGACCGCGCCGTTCCCTACGCTACGCGGCGATGAGGCTCGGAGAGGAGCTCAGGCGGCTGGCCCGCCACTCGGCGATCTACGGGCTCGGCGGGCTCGTCTCGCGCATCCTCGCGACCCTCCTCCTCCCGCTCTACACCCACTACCTCCCCACCGAGGCGTACGGCCACGTCGAGATCGTCACCGCGACGACGGCCGTGCTCGCGATCGTGCTGCAAATGGGGATCTCGACGGCGTTCTTCCGCTTCTACTTCGACGTCTCGGGCGCAGCCGACAAGCTCACGGTCGTCCGCACCTCCTTCTGGTTCACGATGTCCACCTCGACGCTCGGGCTCGTGCTCGGGCTCGCCTTCGCGGGTCCCGTGAGCCACGTGCTCGGGCTCGGCCACGAGATCAACCTCGTCCGCGCCGGTGCCGTCGGGCTGTGGGCGCAGACGAACTACAACCAGCTGACGGCCCTCTTCCGCGTCGAGCAGCGCTCCGTCCAGTACGCGATCGCCAGCGTCGTCAACGTCGTCGTCACCGTCGCCGCGATGGTGGCGTTCGTCGCCGTCTTCCGCTGGGGGGCGGTCGGGCTCGTGGTCGGCAACTTCACCGGAACGCTGACCGTCTACGTCGCGCTCCTCGCCTACCGTCGGGAGCAGCTCGGGCTGGAGTTCGACAGGGCTCTGTTCCGGCAGATGCAGCGGTTCGGGATGCCGCTCGTCCCGTCGGCACTCGCGCTCTGGGCGATCAGCTTCATCGACCGCGAGTTCATCGTCTGGTACAAGGGCGCCGGCTCGGTCGGCGTCTACTCGGTCGCGATCAAGATCGCCTCGATCATCACCTTCGTGATGGTGGCGTTCCGAACGGCGTGGCCGGCGTTCGCCTACTCGATCGAGGACGACCGCGAGGCCCGGCGCACGTACTCGTTCGTGCTCACGTATCTGCTCGCGGCCGTCTCGTGGGTCGCGCTGGGGCTCGGGGCGCTCGCCCCGTGGTGGGTTCGCCTGCTCACGTCGCGGCCCGGCTACGTGCGCGCCGAGAAGGGCGTCGCGCTGCTCGCGTTCGCGTTCGCGCTCTACGCCGGGTACACGGTCCTCGCGATCGGCAGCGGTCGGGCCAGGCGGACGCAGCTCAACTGGGTCGTGACGGGCGCGGGCGCAGCGGTGAACGTCGGGCTCAACTTCTGGCTCGTCCCCGCGTACGGGATGGTCGGCGCCGCGGTCGCGACGCTCGTCGCCTACGCGACGCTCTTCGTCGGCATGACGTGGTACGCGCAGAGCGTCTACCCCGTGCCGTACCAGTGGCGGCGAGTCGTGACCGTGCTCGGCGCGGCGGCGGCGCTGAACGTGGCCGCGCGGGTGCCGCACCTGCCCCTCGCGCCGTCGTTCGTGCTCGTGCTCGCGTATCCGCTCGTGCTCGCCGCGCTCGGCTTCTACCTGCCGGCGGAGCGCAGGCGGCTGCGCGGGCTCGTGCCGAGCCTTCGCTAGCGCAGAGCCTTCAGGGCTGTGACGTCGTCGGCGTCCGGCTCCCAGGCCGCTGCGGCAACGTTCGCGCGCACCTGCTCCGGCTTCGTCGCGCCTGCGATCACCGAGGCGACCGCAGGCATCGCCAGCAGGCCGCCGACCGCGACGTCGAGCAGGCTCACGCCGCGCTCGTCCGCGAACCGCTGCAGCGCGTCGACTCGGTCGAACGCCTCGTCCGAGAGCCAGTCCGGCCGCTGCGCGAGCCGACCCTCGGTCGGCGTGACCCCGCGCGTGTACTTGCCGGTGAGGAGGCCGCTCTCGAGCGGGAAGTACGGGAGAACGCCGATCCCGAGCCGCTCGCAGGCCGGGAGGAGCTCGTCCTCGGCCTCGCGCTCGACGAAGGAGTAGCGGTTCTGGGCGGACACGAGGCGGGCGCGCCCGCTCGCCGCGGCGACGCGCTCCGCCTCCTCGACCTGCTCCGGGGAGAAGTTCGAGGAGCCGATCCAGCGCACCTTGCCCTCCTCGACGAGCTCCTCGAGCGCGCCGACCGTCTCCGCGAGCGGGGTGACCCCGTCGGGGCGGTGGTACTGGTAGACGTCGATCACGTCCGTGCGGAGACGCCGCAGCGACTGCTCGCAGGCCCAGCGGATCCACTCGCGCGAGCCGCGCGCGACGTCGGGGCCGTCCGGCATCTCGTGACCGAACTTCGTCGCGACGATCACCACGTCCCGGCGGCCCTCGAGGATCTCGCCCAGGTACGCCTCGCTCGTCCCCTCCGAGTAGACGTCGGCCGTGTCGAGGAGCGTGACGCCGGCGTCGAGCGCCGCCTCGACGACCGCGCGGGTCTGCTCGAGGTCGCAACGACTGCCGAAGTTGTTGCAGCCGAGCCCGACGACCGAGACCTCCGGGCCGCCCCGACCCAGCATCCGCGTGCGCTGTGTGCGTGTAGCCATGCCTCGACGCTACCCGTCCGCGCGAGGTCGACGCGCGAGGTGGCTGCGGGCGCGCAGCCGCATCACGACCTCGCCGCGCTGGTTGACGAGCTCGTGCTCGCCGACGACCGTCCCGCGTCCGGGGCTCGTCTCGGACGGCCAGGCCTCGACGACGCGACTGCGCCCGGCCAGCACGTCGCCCGGCCGGACGGGAACGAGCCAGCGAAGCTCCTCGACGCCCGGGGAGCCCAGGCCCGCGCTGCCGAGCAGCTGCGAGCGGACGAACATGCCCATGTAGAGCGACGCCGTGTGCCAGCCGCTCGCGATCAGGCCGCCGAACGGACCTCCGCCGCCGCCTCCGGGTCCGATGTGGAGCGGCTGGGGGTCGAACTCGCGCGCGAAGCGGACGATCTCCTCCTCCGTGATCTCGTGCGTGCCGTGGACGGCCTCGTCCCCGACGTGGAAGTCCTCCCAGTAGCGAAGCTCGCTCACGGCACGACTCTGCCATTCCGCGATCGACCCGTGCGGCAACGGTGTCCGATCCGGACAGGCCCCACTCTCTGACACCAGCCACGAGAGTGTGACCGCCGCCGCTTCCCGAACCCGGCTCGTCTGCGCGCCTCACGATCGACACTCGTCCACCCGGGACGTGACCTGGTGTCTGACACCGAACGGAGACACCGAACGGACGGCGCTACACGGAGAGCCCGGCAGGCAGCGGCCGTGCGTGGACGACGACGAGCGTCCTCGTCGGCCGTGTGAGCGCGACATAGAGCTCGCGTAGGCCCTGCTCGCCGTCCTCCGCGATCGCCGCCGGCTCCACGACGACGACGTGGTCGAACTCGAGCCCCTTCGCCTGGCGCGGCGTCAGCACCGGCACGAACGTCTCGTCGAACGGCTCGCCGGTCGCCGTATCCGCCACGAGCGAGCGCGGCGCGATCACCGCGAGCAGCCCGTCCATCTCGCCGAGCTCGGCGGCCTCCCGGAGCGCAGCCGAAAGCAGCTCCGCCTCCTCGACACGGACGAGTCGCGGCGGCTCGCCTCCCCGGCGGTAGGCGAGCGGAGGCTCGACGTCCGGCGCGATCCGCTCGAGCAGCGGCAGGGCGAGTGCCATGATCTCCGCCGGCACGCGGTATGCGTGACGAAGCTCCTCGACTCGGACCTCGGCGTCGTCCGGGAGATACGGCTCCAGCTCCTGCCAGCGCCGGTAGACGACGGGCCCGGTCGCCTGCGCGACGTCGCCGAGGATCGTCAGCGAGCCGTCCGCCGCGCGCCGCGAGATCGCGAGCAGCTGCATCGGCGAGAGATCCTGCGCCTCGTCGACGATCACGTGCCCGTATACGCGCGGCGGCCCGTCGAGCAGCGCGCGCGCTTCGTCGAGGAGCGGCAGGTCGTGCTCGGTCCAGCGCAGCTCCGAGACGCGGCGGGGACGGTCGCGCAGCAGCAGCCGTTGCTCGCCGGACTCGAGGATGCCCGCCGCCGCCTCGGCGAGCGCCGCCGGAGAGGTGAGGAGCCGCGCGACGAGCTTCTCCGGGCGAGGCTGCGGCAGCACTCTGTCCAGCCAGCGGGTGAGGAAGCCGCGGCGCCGCAGCGCCCGCTCGAGCTCGTCGAAGCTCCGCAACGCCAGCGGGCCGAGCAGCTCGCCGTAGCGCTCGTAGAACCGCCTGAGCACCGCCATCCGGAAGCGCTCCCGCGCCTGCCCCAGCGCGACCCCCGGCGCGAGTGCCGCCTCGAGCAGCGACGCGACCTCATGCTCCTTGACCGAAACGAAGACTCCGTCCGCGTAGAGGACGAGCTCCTCCGGCGCCGGCCGCACGACGAGCTCGACGGACCGGTGGACGACGTCGCGCAGCCGCGTGTCCGCCTTGAGTCGTGCGACGTCCGGCGCGTCCTCGCGCCCGACCTCGATCCCGTCCAGCAGCTCGCAGACGGCCCGTTGCTCGACGGCCTCCTCGCCGAGCGCGGGCAGGACGTGCGAGACGTAGTCCATGAACGTCGGGTTCGGCCCTACCACGAGCACGCGGCGCAGCTGCTCGCGGTGCGTGTAGAGGAGCCACGAGGCGCGGTGCAGGCCCACCGCCGTCTTCCCGGTCCCCGGCCCGCCCTGGACGACGAGTGCGCCGTCCGGCTCGGCCGTGATCAACCGGTACTGGTCCGACTGGATCGTCGCGACGATGTCGCGCATCCGCCCCTCGCGCCGCCGCTCGAGCTCCTCGAGGAGGAAGTCGGAGACCGACGCGCCGTCGACCGCCGTGCCGTCGAGCGCCTCGTCCGAGATGTCGACGAGGCGCCTGCCCTGCGTGCGGAACCGGCGCCGCTGGGCGACGCCGTGAGAGGCGGCGGGCGTCGCGGTGTAGAAGGGCCGCGCCGCGGGCGCCTGCCAGTTCGCGACGAGCACCTCGTGGCCGTCGTCGTGCACCCAGCGGCGGCCGATGTAGAGCGGTCGAGGTGACGCGTCGAGGGTCAGGCGCCCGAAGACGAGCCCTCGCTCAGCGTCCTGGAAGGTCTTCATGCGGCGTCGCGCCCAGGCCTCGAGCGCGAGGGCCGCGACCTCGTTGTCGCTCGCGTCGGCGGCCCGCTCGACGGACGCACGCATCCGGTCGAGGCAGGCGTAGGCATGGTCGACGTAGGCCTGCTCGGCTGCCAGTTCAGGGTGTGACACAGCGCGCTGACCCTAGCGGCATAGGATCGACCTGTGAAGCTCGGCCTCAATCTCGGCTATGCGCCGCCCGGCACCAATCCGGCCGAGCTCGTGCCGCTCGCGCAGGAGGCGGAGCGCCTCGGGTTCGACTCGGTGTGGGCGGCCGAGGCGTGGGGAACCGACGCCGTGAGCGTGCTCGCGTGGATCGCGGCCGTGACGAGCCGCGTCCGGATCGGCTCGGCGATCATGCAGATCCCCGGCCGCACGCCCGTGAACACGGCGATGACGGCGGCGACGCTCGACCTCATGTCGGGCGGCCGCTTCATCCTCGGGCTCGGCACCTCCGGCCCACAGGTCGTCGAGGGCTGGCACGGCCAGCCGTGGGGCAAGCCGCTCGGCAAGACCCGCGAGTACGTCGAGATCGTCCGCGCGGCCCTCCGGCGGGAGGTGGTCGAGCACGAGGGCGAGCACTACACCATCCCCTACACGGGTCCCGGCGCGACGGGCCTGGGCAAGCCGTTGAAGCTGATGCTGCGCCCGCTGCGCGCCGAGATCCCGATCTACCTCGCCGCGATCGGCCCGCGCAACGTCGCGCTCGCGGCCGAGATCGCGGACGGCTGGCTGCCGATCTTCGTCGACCCCGAGCGCTTCGACGACGCCTTCGGCGCGAGCCTCGCCGGCGCCCGCGAGGGGTTCGAGATCGCAGCGAGCGTCACCGTGCTCGTCGGCGACGACGTGCAGGCGCTGCGCGACGCGCTGAAGCCGTATCTCGCCCTCTACGTCGGCGGCATGGGCTCGAAGGGCAAGAACTTCTACAACGCCCTCATGCGGCGCTACGGCTGGGAGGCGGAGGCCGAGCGCATCCAGGAGCTGTACCTCGCCGGCCACCAGCGGGAGGCGATCGCAGCGGTCCCGGACGCGCTCGTCGACGCCGTCTCGCTCGTCGGCCCGAAGGAGCGGATCCGCGACCGGCTCGCCGCCTGGCGGGAGACGCCTGTGACGACGCTGAACGTCGGCTCGCCGCAGCCCGAGGCGCTGCGGACCCTCGCCGAGCTCGTCCTCTGACGCCCGCGCCGCGACTGCTTGACTGGAGCCCATGTGGCCACCGGGCAGACGCGTCCGCATCGTCCTCGGCTCCCTCGCCGCGCTCGTGCTTCTGGTCGTGCTCGTGACGCCGGTCGCCTTCCGGGGCGGCGGCGGAGGCTCGTGCGCGCGATCGCTCCTCTACGCGGGTCGCACGTACACGGCCCGCGACGCCGGCGACGCCGCCGTCGTCCAGTCGATCGCGATCGGCGTCGGCGTCGTCTCGGGCTGCGGCGCGGCCCCGGCAAACGTCGACGTCCGGTCGATCGCGGGCGTGCGGCCGGCGTACGCGGTCGCGCTGCCGACCGAGACGACCACGCTCTACGTGAGCCGCGGCCGCTGCCCGGACCGCACGGCCGCAGCGCTGCTTGGCTGCCTGCGCCGGTAGCGGCTGCTCTCTCTTACGTCACCACGCGGTACACCTGGAAGACCTCCGCGTGCTCGCGGTTCACGTTGATGCCGTGCGTCCGTGCCAGGTTTCGGACGTACTCCGCGTTCGCGTAGCGGCGGTGCTGCTGCGACGCGTAGCGCTCGAGCGCCGCCACCTTCCGCTCCACGTGCCGTTGCTCGAGAGCCACGTACCACTGGTACGAGAAGTCGAAGTTGTTCCACGGGATCTCGTAGCCGAGGATCGTCGTGCGCTTGAAGGCACGCAACCCTTCCTCGGCGACCGTCTGGTGATCCTGGTGGACGTCGTGCAGGCTCGGCTGGAAGACGACGTCCGGTCGCCACTCCTCCCAGAGCGCGACGAGCAGCTCGAGGATGTCCTGCCGCCTCCCCGGAAACGTGCGGACGTCGAAGTCGTGCACGGTCAGGGCCTCCGCCGGGATCCCCAGCTCGGCCGTGGCCTCCCTCACCTCCCGTGCGAGCGTGTCCGGCGGGAAGCCGGGTGGAAGCGAGCGCGTCGCGATCGAGAACGCGACGTAGCGCACGTCGCATCCGCTCTCGACGAGACGGGCCATCGTGCCGCCGCAGCCGAACTCGCCGTCGTCGGTGTGCGGCGCCAGCACGAGCGCCTTCCGCCACTGCTCGATCATCGGACCGCCACGGACTCCTTGTTCGCAACGGGAGCATGCACTTCCTGCGCCTCCTCGCGCCGGGGCACGACGAGCGCGACGAGCCCCAGCAGCCCCCACGTCGTCGGGTCCTCGAAGAAGTCGTTGTAGAAGAGGGAGTGGGCGAAGATCGCCGCCAGGACGAGACCGGCGGCCAGCGAGACGCGTCCAGCGAAGCTGCGGTCGACACGGCGGAAGGCGTCCCTGCACACAGCCGCCACGAGCCAGACGAGAAGCGCGAGCCCGATCGCGCCGTTCTCGGCGGCGACCGTGACGGGCGTGTCGTGGGAGGCGGCCACCTTCGGCTCGGCCCCCTTGAGGTGCAGCCGCTCGGCGTAGGCGTGCTTGAAGCCGCCCACCCCGACACCCGCCACCGGGTGCGCGATCGCGATCCGGATCCCGTTCGCGACGAGGCTCGCCCGGCCGCTCGTGGCGCTGTTCAGCCCCGAGCTCGTGTGGTGAACGAGCGCGTGCCGGACCCGGGGCTCCGACGCCGCCAGGCCCACGAGCACGACGGCGGCGGCGGCGACCGGCCAGAGCGCGCGCCACCGCCAGGCGACCGCGGCGACGCCGACGACGCCGACGAGCAGCGCAGCGAAGCTCGACTGCGAGAACGAGATGAGCAGGCCGAACCATGCGACGACGGTGAACGCCGTCGCGGCGAGCGCCGTCCGTGTCGAGCGGCCCCGGACGATCAGCACGACGCTCGGGACGAGCGCCACGACGAGGAACCGGCCGTACACGGACGGATCCCAGAAGACCGAGTTCACGCGGAAGAACGCCGCGTAGGCGTTGGAGGTGATCACCTTCGGGTTCTGGAAGACGTCGCGGCTCTCGTACTGGTAGATGCCGACGACGGCGAAGCCGACGGCCATCGCCACGAGCTCCCCGTAGAGGATCCGCAGCCGCAGCCTGCTCCACGGGAGCCGGGCGATCGAGACCGCGAGGATCGTGAACGGCACGAAGAAGGCGAGGATCTCGATCGCTCCCTCGTGCACGTCCACGCTCCACGCGAGCGAGAGGCCGGTCCAGCCCACGAGCGCCGCGAGCGGCAGAGAGGCGAGCCGCAGCTCGCGGGACCGCTCGTCGCCTCGAGCCAGCTCCCAGACGAGCTGCGCAGTCGCACCCAGGACGACCGCATACAGTGGAACGAGGAGCTGGTGGCCGAGCAAGCCGACCCGCACGGGCACGAACGCGAGCGCCCCGAGCGGCACGAGCCACGGCTCGCGCCGGAACGCGATCGCGAGCACGGGCCCGATCACGACCGCCCCGCCGACGACCGCCGCCAGCTCCGCCGGCTTGTCGGGTGCGAGGGCGGCGACGAGCAGGGCCGTGCCGCAGACGGCGAATGCGAGCCCCAGGAGCCGGTCGCGCCGGCCGCGTGCAGCGAGCAGGACGGACAGGCCGAGACAGGCGGCGGGGCCGCCGACCCTGGCGAGATCGATCACCGGCCGGTACCCACCACGAGCGTGGCGCGCGCGGTGTACTTGCGCTCGCCGACGGCGAGGGTGTACGTGCCGCGCTTCTTCGGCGCGTGGAGCCGGAGAACGCGATCGGAGGAGACGCCGGACCGGCCGTCGAGCTTCCACCAGTACTTCCGCGCGTCCGTGTCGACGCCGACGCCGAACCGGACACCGGGCTTGAGAACGACGATCGGATTGCGCGCGAGCTCGATGTAGCGCACGCGCACGACGAGCGGGCGGCGCGCGCTCGCCGGCGTGACGTTGCCGGCGAGATCGACGGCTCCGACCGACAGCGTGTAGCTCCCCGGCTTCAGAGGCTGGCCGTCGACGGTTCCGTACCACCTGACCTTGCCCGTCGCCGTATGGAAGCGGCTCCTGATCAGGAGCTTCGATCCGAGGTAGACGAGCACGTGCGCGGGCGAGTCGAGCTTGTAGCGGATCGCGACGGTGTCGCGAAGGTGGTCGCCGTCGGGCGAGATCGTGGTGCGGCTCAGGGTCGCCTGCTGCACCTTCGGCGCGTGGGTGTCGAGCACGATCCGGTTCGGCAGCAGGATCGTCCGATGCTGCTGCGCGAGATGGATCTCGGGCTCGTAGGCGCCGTCGGGTGCACGGAACCCGAGGTCGTTCAGCCCGTTCCACGTGAAGCTGGCGACCCCCCGCGGCGTGAACACCCCCTGGGCGAGGGTTCGCACGACGTCGCGGTGCCGGTCGAGGATCGTCAAAGTGACGTCGTCGCTGCGCCGCAGCTTGACCCTGATCGTCGCCTTGTCGTACGGGCATTCGCACACCGGCGAGATCCGCTTCGAGACCACCGTCCCGTAGACGGGGCTCTTGACGAGCTTCAGCCGCTCGGTGATCGCGAACGCCGCAGCCGTGGCGACGAGCAGGCCGAGGAGCGTCACCGTCGAGAGAACCCGCTGCAAAGTCCGCCGATCGTATCGTCGTGGGGGAACCCCTGGTTCCCCCACGGGCCCCTCCTTCTTCGCTCGGCGAGTACTGCGTGGGGGAGCGCTCCGGGGAGAGCGCGGTCTCCCCTGCGCGCGACCGTTGGCTACTCCCAGATCGACGCAGGGCGAAGCGAGGCGCTGCGTCGGCGGTGGCGCCCGGCTTCCCGCAGCGCCCTCGGGAGGTGCGCGGATCTACTCGGCGGGCGGCAAGGGAAGGGGGTCCGTCGGAGACACCCTGGGCTTCCCCCACGCGTACCCGCCGAGACCGGCGACGAGGGCGACCAGCCCTCCGATCAGGATCCACGTCGCGCCGGGAACCTCGAGGAGCTTCAGGCCGCTCAGGACGAGAATCGTCCCGAGCGCCACGCGCAGCACGACGTCCGGCAGGCGGACGGTGAAGCGGCTCGAGAGCAGGACTCCCGGGATCGATCCCGTCAGCAGCCAGGCCGTCGCGTGCAGGTCGACGTTCCCGCTCACGAGGTGTCCGAGGCCTGCTACCCAGAGCAGCGCGGCCGCGTGGAAGATGTCGGTGCCGACGATCTTGGCCATCGTCAGGGGGTAGACGAGCACCATCACGAGCCCGAAGAACGTGCCGCTCCCGACCGACGTGAGGCCGACGACGAAGCCGAAGACGGCGCCGATGCCCAGTGCGAGGAGCTTGTCGCGGCGTTGCAGCAGGAACGGCGCGTCGTCCGCCTGCACGCCGCCCTTGACGAACGACTTCACGAGGAAGCCGATCCCGCCCGCGACGAGCGCGGCGCCGACCGCGTAGCGCTCGATCGTCTGGGCGCCGCTGCCGTAGCGATGCTTGATCAGCGCCGCCACCGCGACGCCGGCGAGCGACATCGGGCCCGAGCCCAGGAAGAGCCACAGCGTCAGCCGCGCGTGGACCGTGCCGAGCCGCCGGTGCCGGATCGCGCCGAACGACTTGAAGATGGCGCCGTGGAAGATGTCCGTGCCGACGGCGTACGTCGGCTCGAAGCCGAAGACGATGACGAGGATCGGCGTCATCAGCGAGCCGCCGCCCATGCCGGTCAACCCCACGGTCGCCCCGAGCAGGAGGCCGGTCAGCGTGAACTGCCAGGTCACGGCGCTTTCGACCCCCGGCCGAAAGCGCTAGGAGAGAACGTCCAGCCCACGGAGGGTCTCGACGACCAGCTCGGCGGCCGCCTCCGCGCTGAGCACTGCCATGTCCAGCCGCACGTCCGGACTCTCGGGCGCCTCGTAGCGCGCGCCCCAGCCCGTCAGGTTCGCCAGCTCGCCGCGTTCGGCCTTCCCGTACAGGCCCTTGGTGTCGCGCTCGGCCGCGAGCTCCGTCGGCAGGTCGACGAAGACCTCGACGAACTCGTCGGCTCCGAACAGCGCCCGGACGGTCGCGCGATCCGCCGCGAACGGCGACACGAACGCGCAGATCACGATCAGCCCGGCGTCCACCATCAGCCGCGCCACCTCGCCGGCCCGGCGGACGTTCTCGGCCCGGTCGGCATCGCGGAAGCCCAGATCCTTGCTCAGCCCGTGGCGCAGGTTGTCGCCGTCGAGCAGGTACGTGTGGCGGCCGAGCGCGTGCAGCTTCCGCTCGACGAGATCCGCGACGGTCGATTTGCCCGCGCCCGGGATGCCGGTCAGCCAGACGGCGAACGGCCGCTGCCCGAGCGAGGCGGCCCGCGCCTCCCGATCGACCTCGAGAGCCTGCCAGGGCACGTTGTGCGAGCGTCGGAGCGCGAAGTGGAGCATGCCCGCGCCGACGGTGTTGTTCGTGATCCGGTCGATGAGGATGAAGCCGCCCGTGTCGCGGTTCTCCGAGTACGGGTCGAAGGCGATCGGCTGGCTCAGCTCGAGCTCGCAGACGCCGATCTCGTTCAGCTCCAGCTGCGTGGCGGCGATCCGGTCGAGCGTGTCGACGTTGAGCTTGTACTTGAGCGGCGCGATCGTGGCCGCGACCGTCTTCGCGCCGACGCGCATCAGGTACGTACGGCCTCGCAGCAGCGGCTCGTCCACCATCCAGACGACGGTCGCCTCGAACTGGTCTCCGACAGGCGAGGGAGCCTCGGCCGCCGCGATCACGTCGCCGCGGCTGACGTCGATCTCGTCCGCGAGCACGAGGGTCACGGCCTGTCCGGCGACGGCGCGCTCGAGGTCGCCCTCGAAGCTGACGATGCGCTCGACCGTGCTCTCGCGTCCGGACGGGAGCACGACGACCGCCTCGCCGGGGGTGACCGAGCCGCCCGCGATCGTGCCCGTGAAGCCGCGGAAGTCGAGGTTCGGCCGGTTGACCCACTGCACCGGGAACCGGAACGGGCCGGCCTGCATCCGCTCCTGGTCGACCTCCACGGCCTCCAGGTACTGCATCAGCGTCGGCCCGCCGTACCACGGCATCGACTCCGACGGCGCGACGACGTTGTCGCCGCGCAGCGCCGAGAGCGGGATGCACGTGACCTCCTCGAGGCCGAGCTGCCTCGCGAACTCGGCGTAGTCGCGCTCGATCTCGGCGAAGCGCTCCTCCGAGAAGCCGACGAGATCCATCTTGTTGATCGCGAGCGCGACGTGCCGGATGCCGAGCAGCGAGACGAGGTAGCTGTGCCTGCGCGTCTGGGTCAGCACGCCCTTGCGCGCGTCGATCAGGATCACCGCGCAGTCGGCCGTCGAGGCGCCGGTGACCATGTTGCGCGTGTATTGCTCGTGTCCGGGCGTGTCGGCGACGATGTACTTGCGCTTCTCGGTCGAGAAGTAGCGGTGGGCGACGTCGATCGTGATCCCCTGCTCGCGCTCGGCGGCGAGGCCGTCGAGCAGGAGCGCGAAGTCGAGCTCCTCGCCCTGGGTGCCGATCCGCTTCGAGTCCGCCTCGAGTGCGGCGAGGTGATCCTCGAACAGCAGCTGCGACTCGTAGAGGAGCCGCCCGATCAGCGTGCTCTTGCCGTCGTCGACCGAGCCGCAGGTGATGAACTGCAGCAGGCTCTTGTGCTCGTGGGCCTCGAGGTAGCCGAGGATGTCCTCGGCGATCAGGTCGGAGGAGTGGCTCATGCCCGGTCGCCTTTCACGCCGTGATCGATCGCCGACATCGCGCGCGCGGAGACGAGACCGCGATCTCGCCGCAGCGCAACGGCGCTCCGCCACGCGCGCCCGGAAGGAGGGGGGCTCGTGGAGGAACCACGGGTTCCACCCGCTAGAACCATGGGGTTCCCCCACGTCAGAAAGTAGCCCTCGACCTTCTTCTTCTCCATCGAGGCGGCGGCGTCGTAGTCGATCACGCGACCCTGCCGCTCCGAAGTCCGCGCGAGCAGCATCTCCTGGATGATCGCCGGCAGCGTGTCCGCGTCGCTCTCGACCGCGCCCGTGAGCGGGTAGCAGCCGAGCGTGCGGAAGCGGACCCTCTTGCGCTCCGGCTCCTCGCCCGGCTCGAGCGGCATCCGCTCGTCGTCGACCATGATCAGCACCCCGTCGCGCCTGACGACCGGCCGGTCGGCCGCGAAGTAGAGCGGCACGATCGGGATCTGCTCGAGGTAGATGTAGAGCCAGACGTCGAGCTCCGTCCAGTTGGAGAGCGGGAAGACGCGCATCGACTCGCCGCGTCGGTGGCGCGCGTTGTACAACCGCCACAGCTCGGGACGCTGGTTCTTCGGGTCCCAGCGATGCTGTGCCGAGCGGAACGAGAAGACCCGCTCCTTCGCGCGCGAACGCTCCTCGTCCCGTCGCGCGCCGCCGAACGCGGCGTCGAACCCGTACTTGTCGAGCGCCTGCTTCAGCGCCTCCGTCTTCATCACGTCCGTGTGCACGACCGAGCCGCTCGAGAACGGGTCGATCCCCCGGGCGAGCCCCTCCTCGTTGACGTGCACGAGCAGCTCGAAGCCGTGCTCGCGCGCCATGCGCTCGCGGAAGGCGTACATCTCGCGGAACTTCCAGGTCGTGTCGACGTGGAGGAACGGGAAGGGGGGCGGCGCGGGATGGAAGGCCTTCCGTGCCAGGTGCAGCATGACCGAGCTGTCCTTGCCGATCGAGTAGAGCATCACCGGCTTCTCGGCCTCGGCGACGACCTCGCGCATGATGTGGATCGCCTCGGCCTCGAGGCGCTGCAGGTGCGTGAGGCGGACCCGCTGGGTCACACCGCGACCTCGAGCAGCCCGAGCTCCTCGAGCTTCGCCAGCACGATCGCGGCGGACTCCTCCGGCTCGTGCTCGGTCGTCTCGATCCTCAGCTCGGGGCTCGACGGCTCCTCGTACGGGTCGGAGACGCCGGTGAACTCGGGCAGCTCGCCCGAGATCGCCTTCGCGTAGTGCCCCTTCACGTCCCGCCGGACGCACTCGTCCACCGGCGTCGCCACGTGGACCTCGACGAAGGCGCCGTGCTCCTCGACGAGCGCCCGCGCCTTCCGGCGGGCCGCCTCGTACGGCGAGATCGCCGACACGACGACCGCCGCGCCCGCGCGCGTCAGCCGCGAGGCGACCCAGCCGATCCGCTCGATGTTCGCGTCGCGGTCCTCCTTGGAGAACCCGAGGCCCTGCGAGAGGTGCGTCCGGACGACGTCGCCGTCCAGCCGGTCGACGAGCAGTCCCCGTCGCTCGAGCTCGGGCGCGACGAGCTCGGCGATCGTCGTCTTGCCGGCCCCGGAGAGTCCCGTGAACCAGACGGTGAAACCGCTAGCCATTTCGGTTCCCGAAATGGCTAAGAGAATGACCTCCTTCGCACATGTCCCCCTTCTTAGCCGATCCGGCGCGCCAGCGACGGATCGGCGTGGATGCCACACTCGATCTTGTCGGAGTCTGCCCAACGGCCGGCCCTCTCGTCCTCGCCACGGCTCACGGGGCGCGTGCAGGGGATGCAGCCGATCGACGGGTAGCCGGCATCGTGGAGCGGGTTGTACGGGATCTCGTTGACGTGGATGTAGGCGTCGACGCGCTTGGCGTCCCAGTCGACGAGCGGATGGATCTTCCACACGCCGTAGCGCTCGCCCCACTCGACGCGCTGGGCATCCTGCCGGGTCAGGCTCTGCTCGCGGCGGATGCCGGAGATCCAGGCGTCGAACCCGGCCAGCACGCGCTCGAGCGGCTCGACCTTGCGGATGTGGCAGCAGCGGTCGGGATCGCGCTCCCAGAGGTTCGCTCCCTCCCGGCGGTGCTGCTCGGCGACCGAGATCACCTCGGGCCGGATCGGCTCGAGCCCGTAGCGCTCGACGAGCCTCTCGCGGGTGTCGTACGTCTCGCGGAAGAAGAGCCCGGTGTCGAGCTCGACGATCGGGATGTCGAGCCCGAGCTGCGAGACCATGTGCACGAGCACCGACGACTGCTTCTGCCACGAGCAGGTGAGGCAGAGCCGCTCGCCGAACTCGGAGTACGCCCAGAGGAGCGACTCCTCCGCCGTCATCGCCTCGACGTCAGGAAGCCGGAGCAGGCTGGCCGCCAAGGAGCACCTCCCTCAGCGTGTCGCCGCGGAGCCCGAGCCGAAGCGTCTCGAGCGGGATCACCTCGTCGGGCGGGATGTTGCCGAGGTTGACGTTGGAGCCGAACTGCTTGACGAACCACGCCTGGCTGGACTTCGTCGGCGCCTCGAAGATCAGGTCGGAGGGCGAGATCTCGTGCACGATCTCGTCGACGAGGCCCGTCCGCATCTCGCCCGTCGGGCGGTAGATGCCCGCGGTGCCGCCCTCGCGGCCCTCGGTGATCACCTTCCAGGCGCCCGCACCGAGCTCCTCCTTGATCCACTCGACCCACTGGTAGGGGGCGAACACGATCTCCTCGTCCTTGGAGCCGACCTCCGAGAGGACGGTGAAGTCGCGGGCGAAGTCGGCGATCAGCTCGAGCTTGCGCTCGCGCGGGATGTCGAGCGTGCCGTCCGAGATCTCGACGTGCGAGAAGCGGTGCTCGGTCAGCCAGGCCTTGAACTCGTCGATCCTTCCACGCGCGTAGACGGCCTCGAAGAGCGTGCCGCCGCAGACGACGGGGGTCGAGAAGGAGCGGTAGAGCGCGATCTTCTTCTCGAGGTTGTTCGTGACGTAGCTCGTGCCCCAGCCGAGCTTGACGATGTCGACGAACTCGCCCGCGGTGTCGAAGAGGCCCTCGATGTCGCGCAGGTTGAGGCCCTTGTCGATCACGTGCGTCAGCCCCGCGGTACGCGGCTTGCCCGGCCGCGCGGGGAGGTCGAGGAATCCGTCCCTAAAGACGTTCATAGAGCTCCTCCAGCTTCTTCGTCGCGGCAGCCTGCACGTCGTGGTAGAGCGAGTTGCCGTGGGCGTCGATCCCGACCGTCAGCGGGCCGAAGTCCTTGACGCGGAAGCGCCAGAGGCACTCGGGCATCAGCTCCTCCCAGGCGACCTCCTCGATCTCCTCGATCTGGGTCGTCTCGAGGGCCGCCGCGCCGCCGACGATCGCGAAGTAGACCATCCCGTGCGCCCGCATGGGCTCGATCGCCTCGTCGGGGAAGCCGCCCTTGCCGCAGATCGCGCGCACCCCGTACTGCGAGCCGAGGCCCTCGGTGAAGCGCACCATCCGCGCCGAGGTGGTCGTGCCGATGCAGACCTTCTCGTAGCGGCCGTCGTCGAGCTTGCGCACGCCCGGCGCGGTGTGGAGGAGAAAGGCGCCGGTGAGGTCCATCGGCGGCTCGACTCCCTGGTCGAAGATCCGGATCTGCGTGCGGTCGCGAATGCCGATGATGTGACCCTGGACGACGACCTCGTCGCCCGCGCGCAGCTTCAGGATCTCCTCCGGATCGGTGATCGGGAACGTCAGCTCGTGAACGGCCATGGCCCCTCCAGACACGGCTGGTAACTGATACCGGACATGACGACAACGGACACGTCAGGCCTCCCGGTCGTAGTCGACGACGCCGTCGGCGGCGACGTGGGCGGTTGCACGCCTCGCGGCCCAGCACTGGTAGTTGACCGCGACCGGGTTCAGGGTCATGTGCGTGTCGGCGTGCTCGATGTGGCAGTTGAGCACCGTGACGTCTCCGCCGAGTCCCATCGGGCCGATCCCTGTCTCGTTCAGCAACTCGAACAACTCGGTCTCCAGCTGCGCGACGACCGGATCGGCGTTTCGCGTCCCGATCGGCCGCGCGATCGCCTCCTTCGCCAGGTACATCGCGTAGTCGGCCGAGCCGCCGATGCCGACCCCGACGATCCCGGGCGGGCAGGGCTTCCCGCCGGCGCCGACGATCGACTCGAGCACGAACTGCTTGATCCCGCGCACCCCGTCGGCGGGGACGCACATCTTCAGGAAGCTCATGTTCTCCGAGCCCGACCCCTTGGGGACGCACTTCACGTCGAGCCCGTCCCAGTCGGGGACGAACTCCCAGTGGACGATCGGCAGGCGGTAGCCGACGTTCGGCCCCGTGTTCTCGCGCGTGATCGTGTGCACGGCGTTCGAGCGCAGCGGATGCTCGAGCGTCGCCCGGGCGGTGCCGTCGTGCAGCGCCTCGTAGATCCGCGCGGGATGGAGCGGGAAGTGCTCGCCGACGCGGCATGTGTAGACGGCGATCCCGGTGTCCTGGCAGACGAGGTTGCGCTCGCTGTCGGCGACCTCGACGTTGCGGAGGATCGTCGAGAGGACGCGCCGACCCGGGACCGAGGTCTCCCGCTCGGCGGCAGACGCGAGCGCGTCCCGCAGATCCTGGGGGATGTCTTTCAGCGCCCAGACGTAGAGGTGCGCTGCCGCGTCCTCGACCGTGTGCTGGAGGTCCGTTGCGACCGTGCTCATCGAGCCTTCGCTTTCCCGGCGGCGGCCGTCCCCGCGCGGCGCCCGAAGACGACGCACTCGAGCAGGCTGTTGCCCATCATGCGGTTGCGGCCGTGGGTTCCCCCCGCGATCTCGCCGCACGCATAGAGCCCCTCGAGCGTCGTCTGAGCGTCCGTGTCGATGACGAGCCCGCCGTTCTGGTAGTGGAGGACAGGGTAGGTGAGGATCGGCTCGCGCAGCGGGTCGATCCCGCCCGCGCGGTAGCGGCGCAGCATGTAGGGCAGCGAGAGCTCGGCGTCGTGCTCGGAGATGCGCGTCGTGTCGAGCCAGACCGCCGGGCGACCGTCGGGCGTCGGGACGCCCTTCCCCTTCTCCACCTCGCCGAAGATCGCCCGGCTGACGACGTCGCGGGGCGCGAGCGAGTCGCAGAACTCCTCGCGGTCGGCGTTGAGGAGGACGGCGCCGTACGCCCGGGTCGTCTCCGGGATCGAGTAGCCCTGCATGTTCTCGGGCCAGGCGCCGCCGTTCGGGTGGTACTGGAGCGCATCGAGGTCGCGCGCGTCTGCCCCGAGCCCGAGCGCGATCCGCGTCACCTCGCCGGTCGCGCCCGGATGGTTCGTCGACAGCTCGCCGCGCTCCGCCGCCTCGGCATAGCAGCGCCCGCCGGCTGCGAGCACGACCGTCGCGGCCGCGAGCTCTCGCTCGCCGCAACGCGCCCGCCAGCCGTTCTCGCCCTGCTCGAGCGACTCGAGCGGCGAGTGGGCGAAGACGGTCACCGAGCCGCCTTCGACCGCCTCGCGGAGCGCCCGCGTGATCGCGTGCCCCGTCCGGTCGCCTACCTGGAGCAGTCGCTTCGCGGAGGCCCCGCCGCAGCGGGCCAGCCGGTAGCCCCCGTGGCCGTTGTCGGAGCGCTCGCGGGTGAACTCGACGCCGAGCTGCTCGAGCCAGTGGATCGCCGACGGCGCCTCCGAGGTGAGGACCTCGACGAGCTCCATGTCCGCCGTCTCGTGCGAGCTCGCCCAGACGTCACGGGCGTGTTGCTCCGGCGAGTCGTCGGGGCCGAGCGCCGCCTGGATCCCGCCCTGCGCCTTCGCGGAGTTGCACGACTGGATGGAGCCTTTCGTCGCGAGCGCGACGCGCGCACCTGCCCGCTCTGCAGACGCGGCGGCGGCGAGGCCGGAGGCTCCGCTGCCGATCACGAGCACGTCGAAAGGGCCGTTCTCCGTCACAGCAGCTGCAGACTATAGCGAGCTGTCTAATTCTACAAATAGGCTTTCCTTATATCTGGATGTTTGCGACATGGCCGCAAGAACCATCTTGATTGTCTGAGCTGACAACGCTACCGTCGGAGCGTCGTCCAATCGAAAGGAGAGGCCGTGCACAAGCCCACAGACGAGCTCGATCTCCGGATCAGCCGGCGCGGTCGCCGCCGCGCACCGCTGGCGTTCGACATCAACCTCTGCTGCTCGTACTCGTGCTCGAGCGTCGTCCTGAGGGACTGAGCCACGGAGACGGGCCGGGGTCGCTCCCGAAGCGGCCCCTGCTCGCTCCCTGGCTGAGACGCGTCGAGGACGAGGGCTCGCTGCTGCTGGAGTACGCCGACGAGATCGTCGCGCTCGAAGGCCGGGCGGTCGGTCGGTTGCTCCCGCTCCTCGACGGGACGCCGCTCGCTCGAGGAGCTCGGACCCGCCGAGCGGGAAGCCGTCGCGCGACTCGCCGTCGCCGGTGTCGTCGTGCCGGGGCCGGCGGCGGGCGACGACGAGTCTCTGCGAGAGGCCGCACTCGGCCGGATCGCGCCGAGCGTCGCCGCAGCGCGGCTCGACGCCGCGACGGTGGCAGTCGCCGGCGTCGGGACGACTGCCGACGAGGCACAGCGCCTGCTCCCGGGTCGAGTCGCGCGGGTCGGCTGGCGCGAGACGCTCGCAGGGGTCGACGTGGCGGTCGTCGCACCGTCGCCGGCCGAGCTGCCCGAGCTGGCCGGCTGGAACGAGCGCCGTCTCGCCTCGGCCACGCCCTGGCTGCTCGTCCTCCCGTTCAACGGGCGCTTCGCGTCGGTCGGGCCGCTCTTCCTGCCGCGAGAGACGTGCTGCTACGGCTGCTTCGTCCGCCGCCGCGCGGCTGCGCTCCCGGATCCGGCGGACTTCCTCCGGCTCGAGTCCGCGCCGGCGCCGTATCCGGTGGGCCGCAGCCTCGCCGCCGTCCTCGCCGGCGCTGCCGCGGTCGTCGCGTCGCGCTGGCTCGCCCGGGAAGACGCCGCGCTCGCGGGCGCCTTCGTCGCGTTCGAGCTCGACGACGGGCTCCGCGCGACCAGACACCGGGTGCTCCGGGTACCGCGTTGCCCGGCCTGCTCCCCGGCGTCCGGCACGCCGTCGCTTCTTCCGTGGGCGAGCGCGGTGAACCGGTGAGCGCGAACGAGATCGTCTCTTGCTACGTCGGCCTCGTGACCGAGCTGGACGAGCTTCTGCCGTCGCCGGACGACGCACGGCACTTCCACGTCGTCGCTGCACCCGCGGCCGCAGCGCTCACGCTCGGCCGCGCCGCAGCGGTACCCGGACAGCCGGGCAGCGGCTACGGAGCCGACCGCCGGCGTGTGCGCGCCGCCGCGATCGGCGAGGCCGTCGAGCGCTACTCCGCCGGCTACGTGCCCGAGGAGGTGCTCGTCACGGCGAGCGCGCGTGAGCTCGGGCCGTCGGCGCCCCGGCCCGAGACCTTCGCCCTCTTCGCACCGGAGCAACACGCCGAACCGGGCTTTCCGTTCGCCCGCTTCACCGGAGCGACTCGGCTCCGCTGGGCCGCCGCGCGGCGGCTCGCCGACGGGGCCGACGCCTGGCTCCCGGCTCAGCTCGTCTACCTCGGCTTCCCATCACGAGACGAGCCGATGATCGCCTACTCGACGAGCAACGGTCTCGCAGCGTCCACCGACTGGAGCACCGCCCTCCTCTCGGCGCTCCTCGAGCTCCTCGAGCGCGACGCGTTCATGCTCGCCTGGAACGCCCGCCTCTCGTTCCCGGTGCTCGACTGGCGGTGCTCGGCCGAGCTGCGCGAGTACCACGCCCGCTACCTCGCACCCGCGCGAGCGCAGGTGAGCACGGTCGATCTGTCCAGCGTGCACGGCGTCCCGGTCGTCGTTGCGATCGTCCGCGGCCGCCCGGGCGCGCTCGTCGTCGGGGCAGCAGCTGGAGTGCGCGTGGAGGAGGCGTGGCTGAAGGCCGTGACCGAGGCATACGCGGTGCGTAAGGCCGCGCGGGAGATCGTGCTGCGCGAGCCGCGCAATCCGTTCTCCGCCGGCTTCGACGACGTCCGCGACTTCGCGGACCACGTCCAGGTGTACGCATACGAGGAGAACGCGCACCGGGCCGACTTCCTCGACTCCTCCCCGAAGCGACGCCGGCCCGCAGCCGTCGAGCAGATCGACGGCGCGAGCGCCGCCGCGTACGTGGACAACCTCGCATCGCGGCTCGCCTCGGCCGGGATCGATGTCTACGCGGTCGACGTCACCTCGCCCGACGTGCGCGATGCGGGGTTCGTCGTCGCCCGCGTCGTGGCGCCGCGACTGACCCCGCTCGACGTTCGCCACGACGCCCGCTTCCTGGGTGGCGACCGCCTGTACACGGCGCCCGCCGACCTGGGTCTCGCCGCGCGGCGACTCACGTTCGGCGACCTCAACCCCGACCCGCACCCGTTCCCGTGAACCACGTCAGCATGCGCTTCGCGAGCGCCGTCTACGGCGAGCCCGACCCGCCGCCGGACGATCTCGCCGAGCTGTACCACGACGCGTCGAGGATCACCGGGATCGCGGGCGTCGACGAGCTCGCAGGTATCGGACGGCTGCTTGCCAGCCCCGAGTTGCGGGCGGCCTCGACCCGAGCGGTACGCCGACACCTGCACGCCTCCCTCGTCGCGCTCGGGCCCTCGCCGCCGTTGCGACTGCCGCTCGGAGAAGCGTTGGCCCGGCGCCGCTCGGTTCGCCGCTTCGCGGCGACGCCGCTCGGTCTCCCGGAGCTCGCCGCAGTCTTGCGCGCGGGGTACGGCGTGACCGGCGAGCTGGAGGGCGAGGGAGAGCCCCAGCTCGTGCGCGCAGCCCCCTCGGGCGGAGCCCTCTACCCACTCGAGCTGTCGATCGCGGCACGACGAGTCGACGGCCTCGAACCCGGCCTCTACCACTTCGACCCGCTCGCCGACGTCCTCGAAGTGACGGAGCCCGGGCTCCCTGCGGTGGCTGCGACGACGCCGTTCGCAGAGGCGGCGGGCACGGCGGCCGCGGTGATCGTGGTGAGCGCGGTGTTCTGGCGCTCGCGCTTCAAGTACGGGCTGAGGGGCTACCGCTTCGCGCTGCTCGAGGCGGGGCACGTGGCCCAGAACGTCCTCCTCGCCGCGACCTCGCTGGAGCTCGGCGCTGTCGCGCTCGGCGGCTTCTACGACCGCCGCGTCGACGAGCTGATCGGCGTCAACGGTGTCGACGAGTCCGCGCTCTACGTCATCTGTGTGGGAGCCGCGGCTTGATGCGAGCGGCACTGGCACTTCAGGCGGCCTACGCCGCCGCCGCGGGGCTTCTGCTCGCCTTCGCGCACATCGCGCCGCCGCGGCAGCGGCTCGGCTCCCTCGCCGCGACGACGGCCGGCCTCTCGCTCGCGGTCGCCCTCTACCTGGCGCTCGCCCGGGGAGCCGAGACGCCGGACCGTCGACTGCTCGTGCCTGCGCTCGGCGCCGGGGCGACCGAGGAGGTCGTCTGGCGCTGGGGCGTTCTCGCCGGAGCAGCACCGGCGCTCGGCTGGGCCGCCGCGCTCGCCCTGAGCACGTGGGGTTTCGCCCTCCGCCACACGCGCTCGGAGAACCTCGCCGCCTATCTCGTCCTCGGCGCCTCGTTCGGCGGCGTGTTCCTCGCAACCGGGCGCCTGGTCGCCGCGATCGCGGCCCACGCGGGCTACAACGCACTCGTTCTCATGGCGGCGAGACGATGACGCCGCTCGCGCAGCTCGTCGGCGTGTCCAAGTCGTTCGGCAGGGTCCAGGCGCTCGACCGGCTCGACCTCGTGATCGAACCAGGGGAGATCGTCGCACTCCTCGGGCCGAACGGCGCCGGAAAGACCACAGCGCTCGCGCTCCTGCTCGGCCTTCGTCGCCCGGACGCGGGCGAGGTCAGGCTCTGCGGACGCGATCCGCGACATCCGCGCGCGCGAAGCCAGGTGGGATGCACGCCCCAGGAGGCGAGCTTCCCGTTGACGCTTCGCGTGCGCGAGGTGGTCGACCTCGTGCGCGCGCACTTCCCTTCGCGCCAGGATCCAGAAACGCTGCTCGAGCGCTTCCGCCTCGACGATCTCGCGCAGAGACAGATCGGCGGACTCTCCGGTGGCCAGCGCCGCCGTCTCGCGTGCGCGCTGGCGTTCGCGGGCAACCCCCGCTTCGTGCTGCTCGACGAGCCGAGCAGCGGACTGGACGCAGAGTCGCGCTTCAGTCTCTGGGAGACGATC
This sequence comes from uncultured Thermoleophilia bacterium, assembly GCA_963762675.1. Classification (GTDB taxonomy): domain Bacteria; phylum Actinomycetota; class Thermoleophilia; order Gaiellales; family Gaiellaceae; genus Palsa-739. Next base: position 323,839 of record CAVXLS010000010.1, read on the forward strand.
CGCGCGAGCGGCTGCTCGGTCCTGCTCACGACGCACTCGTTCGAGGAAGCCGAGACGCTCGCGACGCGGGTCGTCGTGCTGCACGGAGGCCGCCTGGTGGCGAACGGGAGCCCGGCTTCCCTGACCGGTCGCGACGACGACCTCCGGTCGGCATACCTCGCTCTCACGGAGCGCGAGGCGTGAGGCTCGCGCTCGTGCACGCACGCATGACGCTACTGGCTCTCGGGCGCTATCCGACGTTCGCGGTGCCGACCCTGCTGCTGCCGACGCTGTTCTTCGTCCTCTTCGGACTTCCCGACTCGCGTGTCTCGCGCCCGGTGATCACCGCCTCCTTCGCGGCCTATGCGGTGTTCACGGTCGTGTTCTTCCTCTTCGGCGTCGGCATCGCGGGCGAGCGGGAGTCGCCCTGGGAGGCATATCTTCGGACGCTGCCCATTCGGGTACGCAGCCGCTTCGCCGGCCGCATCCTCGCGGCGTTCTCCTTCGCGTCGGCGGGCGCCGGGTTGCTGCTTGCGACGGCGGCGGCGACCGGATTCGCGGACTTCGGCGCGAAGGCATGGCTCCGCTTCCTCCTCGCCCTCGCGGCAGGAGCCGTGCCGCTCTCGCTGCTCGGGATCGCGCTCGGCTACTGGGTGCCTGCAAAGGGTGCGCTGCCGGTCGCCAACGTTCTCTACCTCGCCTTCGCCTACGCGGGCGGCCTCTGGACCGGGCCACGCGGGTTGCCGCCTGCGGCGGAGCGCCTGGCGCCGTTCCTGCCGACGCGGCAATGGGCCGAGCTTCTCTGGCCGGCTGTCGCAGGGCAGACGTGGCAGGCGGCTCACTGGATCGCCCTGCTGGGGTTCACCTGCGGGTTCGCCGCCGTTGCCGCCTGGGGGTACCGTCGCGACGAAGGGCAGCGCTTCCGCTGAGGTCGCCTACCAGACGTCCCGTAGCAGCCGCTCGATCTCCTCCGGCGTCGCAGGGTGCGGGTTGGCCTGGTTGCCGGCACGTTGCGCGGCGGCCGCGGCCACCTCGGCGAGATCCTCCTCGGGCACGCCGAGCTCGCGCAGCCTCGTCGGACCGCCGAGGCGAGACAGCTCCTCGACCCGCTCGGCCGGGGCACCGCCGACCGCGTCGCCGAGCCGCCGCAACGCCTCCGGCGCATAGCGGCCGTTGTAGCGGAGCGCGGCGGGCAGGCAGATGCCGTTGAGCGTTCCGTGGGGGAGCCCGTAGCGACCGCCGAGGGCCTGCGCCATCGCGTGAGCCAGCGCCAGCATCGAGCCGCTCAGAGCCGCGCCCGCGTGGCACGCGCCGCGCAGGAGCTGGGCGCGCGCGTCGCGGTCGTCCGGGGAGTCGACGACCTGCGGCAGCCAGCTCGAGATCAGCCTCGCGCCGGCGAGCGCCTCGTCGTCCGCGGCGTCGTTGTGGCCGTGTGCGTAGAGCGCCTCGGCGCAGTGCGCGAGCGCGTTGAGCGCCGTGCCGACCGTCGGCTCGCGGGGCAGGCCCAGCGTCAGCTCGACGTCGTAGACGATGCCGGCCGGATGGGCCCCCCCGCCGCCGCCGCGCATCCTCCGCTCCGGGTTGCGGATGCCGTAGTAGCTCGTCCACTCCGCACCGGAATAGGTCGTCGGCACCGAGACGAGTGCCAGCCCGGTCGCGGCCGAGATCGCCTTGGCGAGATCGATCGCGCTGCCGCCACCGACGGCGACGACGCCGTCACACGTTCCCGCGAGGGTTGCAGCGTCCTCGATGCGGTGCGACGGCACCTCGCGCCAGCGCGTCCCTGCGTCGAGCGGGAGGGCGAGGTCGTCCCATCGCGGGCTCGCGACGACGAGGGCCTTCGAGACGTCCGCGGCGACGCACACCTCGGGCAGAGCGACGAGGCCCCAGCGGACGATCACTCCAGCCGCCCGCGCGCGAACTCGACGAATGCCTGCGCGACACGCGTCTCCGCCCGTCCGGTCGAGCGGACGAGCGAGATCTCCCGTGACGGCTCCAACCCCTCGACGCGCGCGATCGCAAGACTGCCGGACGCGAGATCGGCTTCGATGGCTCCACGGGAGATGAACGTCGCGCCGAAGCCCGCCAGAACTGCCGCACGCGCCGACTCCTGCAAACCGAGCTCGAGCCGCACGTCGAGGTCGCGGAGCCGCACGCCGTGCTCACGCAGCGCGTCGTCGATCACCTGGCGGACGCCGGCGCCCTCCTGCATGAGGACGAGCGGCTCGGTCTTCAGCTGCTCCGGCGTCATCGTCTGCCCGGCGAGGCGGTGCCCGCCCGGGACTGCCAGCACGACCTCGTCACGGAAGAACGGCTCGAACGCAACGCCACGGTGCCGCCGTGCGGCTCCGACGACGCCCAGCTCGAGCTCGCGCCGAGCGACCTGCTCGACCACCCGCTGCGTATCCGAGACCGTCAGCGCGACGTGCACGCGCGGATGCAGCCGCTGGAACTCGCCGAGCACGACCGGAACGACCGTCCCGCCGGGCCCGGTCGAGGCGCCGATCTCGAGCCGGCCGCCGAGCTCGCCCTCGACCTCTTCGCCCAGCTCCTGCAGCAGCTGCTCCTCCAGCACGAGCAGTCGTTGCGCGCTCCGGTAGAGCCGCTGCCCGGCCTCCGTCGGCTCGACCCTCCTCCCGGAGCGATCGAGCAGCTGCTGACCCAGCCGCTTCTCGAGCGAGCGAATCTGCAGGCTGACGGCGGGTTGTGTCACGCCGAGCTGATCCGCCGCCCGGGAGAAGCTGCGCCGCTCGACCACCGTGCAGAAGGCCGCAAGCTGGCGAGTATCCATAAGGAAACGTTATCGAAGGCTTCCGCCGGACGCCTGCGGGTCCTCCGAGTCGAGGGCCGTCTACCATCCTCTCGTGTCCGAGACGACGACGCGGATCGAGGACACACTCGTCCGCGGCTACCGCCAGCTCGCTCTCGAGGCGCCGACCCGGCCGCGCGACGCGGCGCTGCGCGCCCTCGACGTCGCCCTCTCGACCGTGTGCCTCGTCGTCTCGCTCCCGGCCGCGGCGATGATCGCGCTCCTCGTCCTCCTCACGGACGGCCGTCCCGTTCTCTACCGTGGAGCACGCGTCGGGCGCGGCGGGCACATCTTCAGGATGTACAAGTTCCGCACGCTGAGGGCGGACGCCGAGGCACGGCTCGGGCCGTATCTCGGCGAGGAGCTCGTCCGCCGCACGCAGTCGGAGTTCACGCCCGTCGGCCACTGGTTGAAGGCAACGCAACTGGACGAGATCCCGCAGTTCTGGAACGTCCTGCGCGGTGACATGAGCCTCGTCGGCCCGCGGCCCATCCGCCCCGTGTTCTTCGAGGAGCTCGCGCACGACCTCCCGTCGTACTGGCAGCGCCTCGTCGTCCGGCCCGGGCTGACCGGGCTCGCGCAGGTGCGACGCGGCTACGAAACCTCGATGGCCGAGAAGCTCGCCCACGACCTGGAGTGGATCGCCGACCGCTCGGTCCGGCTCTACCTCCGCACCGTGGCTGCGACCGGCTGGCGCGTCGCCCGACAGTCGTTCCGGGGTCTGACACGGCGGGACACGTGAAGCGCGCCGTCGCGGGTGTCGCAGCCGTCACGCTCGCGGCGACGGTCGCGACGCTCGTCCATCGCGAGCTCCGCCCCGCACATCGGGCACAGCCTCCGGCCCGACCGGCACCGCGGCAGCTGCTCGTCGGCGTGGACGACGACACGCTCAAGTGGACATCCGATCCTCTCGCCGTCGTTCGCCGCCAGCGCGCGCTCGGAGCTCGCGCAGTCCGGCTCTGGGTCCCCTGGCGCGGGGAAGCGCTTCCGGGAGCCGTGCGGCGTGACGAGCTCGCACGTGCCGAGCAGGCGGCGCGACGGACGCAGGTCGTGCTCGCGATCTTCGGATTCGCGCAGGACACGCCGAGGACGGACGCGACACGTGCGACGTTCTGCGGCTACGCACGTGCGGTGCTCGGTCTCGTTCCGGACGCCCGCGCGGTCGTCGTCTGGAACGAGGCCAACTCGCGGACCTACTGGCGGGGCACACCCGCCGAGTACGAGCGACTCCTCGCCGACTGCTACGACGACCTCCATGCGCTCGACCCCGGAGTCACCGTGCTCGACTCCACCGCGTCCGGACACGCACCGGCGACGTTCCTCGAGGCGCTCGGCACACGATACCGAGCGAGCGGCCGCACTGCTCCCCTCGTCGATGCGTTCGGGCACAACCCGTATCCGACGACCTCGGAGGAGGAACCGTGGACGAGGCACCCGCCCGGCTTCCTCGGCGAGGGCGACTACGGGCGGCTCGTCTCGGTGCTCCGACGCTCGTTCGCAGGAACCGGACAGGTGTCGCGCGACGTGTGGTACCTGGAGGACGGCTTCCAGTCGACCCCACAGCGGAGGATGGTCGCCCGCTACCGCGGCCGCGAGAACGCGGCCACCGTCACCGCGGCAGCCCAGGCCGAGCGTCTCTACGCCGCGATCGTCATCGCGGCCTGCCAGCCGGACGTCCGAGCGTTCTTCAACTTCGAGCTCGTCGACGAATCGCGGCTCGCCGGATGGCAGTCCGGCCTCTACTGGAGGGACTCCACGCCGAAGCCCGCCGCGAGCACGTTTTCGGACGCCTCCTCGCTCGCCCGCAGCGGGGACGTCGACTGCACCGCGACACAGGGCTCGTGCGAGCGCGCCCGTAGAGTAGGGACGTGTGCGGCATCTGCGGGATCGCGTCGGCAGCAGGACCGCCGGACCCGGGTCGCCTGGCCGCGATGAGCGACCTCCTCGCCCATCGGGGACCCGACAGCGCAGGCGAGCACCTCGACGGCCCCGTCGCGCTCGCAGCGCGACGCCTCTCGATCGTCGACGTCGCTCACGGCGACCAGCCGATCGCCAACGAAGACGCCAGCTGCTTCGTGATCCAGAACGGCGAGATCTACAACTACCCCGAGCTGCGTCGCGAGCTCGAGCGTCAGGGTCACACGTTCGGGACACGCTGCGACACGGAGGCGATCGTCCATCTCTACGAGCAGCACGGTCTCGCGCTTCGCCGAGCGGCTGCGCGGCATGTTCGCAGCCGCCGTGTGGGATGCGCGACGCAGACGGCTGGTGCTCGCGCGCGATCGCTACGGGATCAAGCCGCTCTACTTCCGCCACCAGGGAGACGAGCTTGCGTTCGCATCGGAGTTGCGGTCGTTGCCGCGCGGCGAGATCGACCTCGACGCGCTCGAGGCGTTTCTCGCCTTCAACTCGATTCCGGCGCCGTACTCCATCTTTCGCGAGATCCGCAAGCTTCCCGCCGGCCATCTCCTCACGTGGCAGGAGTCCGGAGACGTTCGCATCGAGCGCTACGCGCGTCCCGGGCCGCTCCCCGCCGACGAGCTGCGCCGCGGGGATACGGCGGAGCTCGTCGAGGAGCTGCGGGCCCGCCTGCGGGACTCCGTCTCCGCGCACCTGCTCGCCGACGTCCCCGTCGGCGTGCTTCTCTCCGGCGGCGTCGACTCGGCCGCGCTCGCCGCGTTCGCCGCCGAGGAGTCGCCTGACCCCGTGCACACGTTCACGATCGGCTTCGCCGAGCGGAGCTTCGACGAGCGCGCCGACGCCCGCCGAGTCGCGGAGCTCTACGGCACCGAACACCACGAGCTGCTCGTGCGACCCGAGCCGCAGCTGCTCCTTCCCATCCTCGCCGAGACGTTCGACGAGCCGTTCGCCGACTCGTCTGCGCTGCCGACTTACCTCGTCTCGGCACTCGCGGCCGACCACGTCAAGGTCGCGCTGTCCGGCGAGGGTGGCGACGAGCTGTTCGGCGGGTACTACACGTATGCCGCCGACATGCTCGCCGACCGGGTCGGCCCCCCTGGCGTCCGTCGCAAGGCCACTCGTCGAGCGACTGCCGGCGTCGACCGCAAAGGCGAGCCTCGACTACAGGGCGAAGAGATTCGTCCGCGCCGCGCACCTGCCGCCCCTCGAGCGGCACCACGCCTGGAAGGAGATCTTCTCTCCGGAGGCGCGAGCCGCCCTGACCGGAAGCCGAGCCGCCTTCGACCCGGTCGACGTCTACCGCAGCCGCTACGCCGAGACGGCAGGAGCCGACCGGCTCGCCCGGCTCCAGGACGTGGATTTCGGGATCTACCTCGTCGACGACCTGCTCGTCAAGACCGACCGCGCCTCGATGGCGCATTCGCTGGAGGCGCGAGTCCCGTTTCTCGACCCGACCGTCACGAACTTCGCATTCGCGCTGCCGGCACGGCACAAGGTGCGTGGACTGTCGAAGAAGGTGCTTCTGCGAGAGGCCGTCGAGCCTCTGCTCCCGCGCGAGATCGTGCACGGCCGCAAGCGCGGCTTCTCGATCCCGGCGGCCGCGTGGCTCCGCGGGGAGCTCGAGCCGTTCGCGCGCGAGACGCTCTCGGAGGGTGCGCTCGCGCGGCAGGGATTCTTCAGTCCGCGCGCCGCCTCGAGCCTACTCGACGCCCACGCCGCCGGGCGGGAAGATCTGAGCCGTCAGCTCTGGGGCCTGCTCGCTTTCACGCTCTGGTACGAGCGTCACGTCGAACAAGAGCCGCCGCGGCTTCGCTCGGCCCGGATGGAGGCGCTGCTCGCATGATTGCCATGTATGGACGTCACCACCTGGCCATGGCCATCCAGGGACAAGGGGTGTGCATGGGCGCCCATGCCCATGGGGGGACCGCGTGAGGGTCTGGGTCGACATGACGGCGTCAGCGCACGTCCTCGTCTTCCGGCCACTGATCGCGATCCTGCGCGGCCAGGGGGACGAGGTCGAGATCACGGCCCGCGACTACGCGCAGACGCTGCAACTGCTCGAGCTGCACGGACTCCGCGCCGACGCCGTGATCGGCCGGCACGGCGGCCGATCACGAGTCCAGAAGGCGCGACAGATGACGCACCGGCTCGGCGCGCTCCGGCGCTGGGCGAAGGGACGCCGGTTCGACGTCGCGCTCGCTCACGGCTCGCACGAGCTGACGCTGACTGCGCGCCGTCTCGGCATCCCGAGCTCCACGACGTTCGACTACGAGTTCGCGACGCTGCAGCACCAGCTCGGGTGCCGCGCTGCGACGCGGGTCGTCGTTCCCGACGCGATTCCGCCGGAGCGACTGCACCCTACGGCGTACGGCCACCGAAGCTGCTGCAGTATCCCGGGCTGAAGGAGGAGTACTACCTCTCCGACTTCCAGCCCGATCGGTCGCTGCTCGACCGTTTCGGCGTCGACCCGGCACGCGTTCTCGTCGTGCTGCGGCCGCCTCCCGACGTCTCCCTCTACCACCGGCACTCGAACCCGCTCTTCCCGCAGACTCTCGACCACCTCGGGCGCCACGACGGCGTGCACGCCTTCGTCCTGCCTCGGACGGAAGAGCAGCGGGACTACGTACGCGGGCTGTCGCTCTCGTCGGTGATCCTCCCGGAGAGCGCCGTCGACGCCCAGAGCCTCATCGCGCTCGCCGACGTCGTCGTCTCCGCCGGGGGCACGATGAACCGCGAGGCGGCCGCGCTCGGCGTCCCCGTCTACACGACCTACGGCGGCCGCCTCGGCGGTGTCGACGAGGAGCTGATTCGCGAAGGCCGGCTGAAGCCGCTCACCGACCCCCGGGCGCTCGACCTGCGGAAACGCGACCCCGGGGTGACGCCGCCCGTGCGCCGCGACCCGGGCGAGATGCTGCGCCTCCTGCTGACGGCGCTCGACTGAGCGTCAGGCGACCCGCTCGAGCGCGTCGAGCAGCTCGCGCCCGTAGCGCTCGAGCTTCGCCGGGCCGATGCCCGGCACCGCGGCGAGCTCGCCGAGCGTGCGGGGCAACCGCGCGACGAGCTCGGCGAGCGTGCGATCGCTGAAGACGACGAACGCGGGCACGTCGTCCGCCCGCGCTCGCGCGAGCCGCCACTCCTTGAGCGCCAGTACGGCCGGCGTCGGCTCGAGCTTCGACTTGCCGGCGGTCACGGTCGCGACCCGTGGCGGCGCCACGCCCGCGCCGAGCTCGTCGAGGAAGCGGCTCGGCCGGCCGGACCAGGTGACGAGCACGTGGCGTCGTGCGCGAGTGAGACCGACGTAGAGAAGCCGCCGTTCCTCGGCCAGCTCGTCCCCGCGGGCGCGCCGGATCGGCAGCTCCCCTTCCTCCAGCCGGGGCAGGAACACCGCATCCCATTCCAACCCCTTGGCCCGGTGCAACGTGAGGAGATGGACGCCACGCCCGGCGCTCGCGCCGAAACGCTCGTTCAGGGAGCCGGCGAAGTCGCCCACTGTGCGCTTCCCGTCGTCGAACGCCTCGGCGAGCCGGAGGAGCCGAGCGAGATCGGCCTGTCGCGTCTGCTCCCGCTCGCCGAGCTTCTCCGCCGGCCGGTCCTCCTTCCCGGGAGCGTTCTCGAGCAGCCCGTGCGCGGCCGCGACGCGCCTCACGGCGGCCGCCACCTCGACGGTGGCGCTCTCGGCGCGAAGCGCCTTCAGCAGCCGCCGGGCCGCATCCCTGTCGAGAAGCGACACACCCTGGAAGGGCAAGCCACCCTCGTGGAACGCCTCCTCGAACTCTGCCGCACGAGCGTTCGTCCGCACGAGCACCGCCTGCTCCTCGAGCGGAACGCCGGAGGACTCCAGCTCGCGGGCACGCGCCACGACGGCAGCCGCCTGGGCCTGCGGATCGGCGCAGGGACGCAGCTCGGGCTCGGGCCCGTCTGGCAGCGTCGCACGCAGCGTCTTCTCCGAGCCGCCGAGCAGAGGGACGAGCCGGTTCGCCACTCGGAGCACCTGCGGCGTCGAGCGGTAGTTTCGCTCGAGCCGTACGACCTTCGCGCTCGGGAAACGGCGAGGAAGATCGAGCAGCCAACGAGCGGTCGCCCCGGTGAAGGCGTAGATCGACTGGTAGTCGTCCCCGACGACGCAGAGGTCGTCACGCGGGCCGAGCCAGAGCTCGAGAAGCGTCTGCTGGAGCAGATTGACGTCCTGGTACTCGTCCACCGTGAACGCGCGCCAGCGATCGTGCACCGCGACGAGCGCCCGGTCGTCTCCCTCGAGCACCTGGATCGTCCGCTCGAGCAGGTCCTCGAAGTCGAGCACGCCCTCGACCGCCTTGCGCCGCTCGTACTCGCGGAAGACGCGGTGGGCGAGGTCCGGCGGAAGCGGAGGCTCGTGGCCGCCGAGGCCTTCGTAGTAGGTCGCCGGGGTGAGCCGGCGGTTCTTCGCCCACTCGATCTCGGTCGCCAGATCGCCGGCCGGACGGAACCGGTACGGCCGCGGGAGACCGTTGCCGATCCGACGCAGGAGCAGCGCCTTCGACGCGAGGATCCGGCCGGGGTCGCCCGCGAAATGACGCAACAGCGCCAGCGCGGCGGCGTGGAAGGTGGACGCCCTGACGCCACTGCACGCCGAGCCCTGCGAGCCGCGCCCGCAGTTCGCCGGCCGCCCTGTCCGTGAACGTGACCGCGACGAGCGAAGACGCCGGAAACGTCCCGCTCGCGACCTGCCAGGCGATGCGACGCGTGATCGTCGTCGTCTTCCCGGTGCCTGCTCCGGCCAGGATGCAGACCGGGCCGCGAGTCGCCTCGACAGCCGCCCGTTGCTCGGGGTTCAGACCGGCGAGGACACGCTCCGGATCCACCCGGCGCAACCTAGCGGCGGGGCCGGTCGGCCTTCGTCACGAGACGGTCGCAGCTCTTTCGCCGCGCGAGCGCCGACGTTCCGTGGAGAATGCCCGCGTGGAGGCCTTCAACCGGATCGCTCCCCGGGCGGCGTACGCGCTGAAGTTCGCGGGGCTCGTCCTCGCGGCGCTCGCCGTCGTCGCGATCGTGGCCGTGGGGGCCGTCGTCCTCTGGCTGCGAACGTACGCACCGCTCGACACGGCGGGAGGAAGCTTCGCCCCGGGCCCGGGTGTCGGAGCGGTCATCGAGCCCGCGGTCGGCTCCGGCGGCAAGACGGTCTTCTTCCCGGCCTATCGCAGCGGCAAGCCGTTCGTCGCGTCCTTCACGCTGCACAACTCGGGACACTTCACCGTGACGGTCGAAGGGCTCGCGCCCGCCTCTCCGGAGTCGCCGCCGTGGGTCGGGCCGCAGAGTCTGCTGACAACGGACTCGGTCTCGACGAACGCGCCGGTGGCACACACGCGTCCGTTCCGACCGCTCTCGCTCTCGCCGGGCGACACGGCAGTCCTCGTCGTGCGGTTCCAGCTCGCCTGTCCGAACCGGCAGGGCCGCGTGCCGTCCGTGTTCGCCGACTCGGTGCGGCTCCGCTACCGCTATCTCCGCTGGTTCGAGCGCACGCAGAAGGTCACGCTGCCCTTCGCGGTGACGCTGCGCTGCGTCGGCGGACCGCTCGCGACGCCGTGAAGCGTGGGGGAACCCTCGGCGTGGGGGAACCCCTGGTTCCCCCACGAGCCCCCTCCTTCTTCGCGTGCCGAGTATCGCGTGGGGAAGCGCTCCGGGGAGAGCGCGGTCTCCCCTGCGCGCGCGACCGTGTGCGTCTCCCAGAGAGGACGCGGGGCGAAGGAAGGCGCTGCGTCGGCGGTGGCGCCCTGCAGGCGTCCCCGCCGACGTGGGTTCGCCTGCGGCCAACGTCGCTGACGCATCTGGTTGGCCTCCGGCTTTCGAGGTGTGTGACGGGAGAAGGTTTCACCCTTCTGGGTGACGCGAAGCCTTCCGCCGCGCGGAGGGGAGACCGCGCTCTCCCCGCAGCGCTCACAGACGATACTCCTCGGCGAGCGGAGAAGGAGGGGGACGGGACCACGGGGGAAACATCGTTTCCCCCGTGCCGCGCTCAGCGCGGCTCTGCTCGGCGAGGGTCGAAGGAGGGTGTCCGCGGGGGAACCACGGGTTCCCCCGCCCCGGGAGCCGGCACCTCGACCCGCTTCGGGGAGCGGACGATCGAGCCGAGCTTCGCGACCACCTCGAGCGTGTCGCCCTCGTCTGCGAGCTGCTCGAGCTCGGCGATCTCGCGCTCGAGCCACGCCGCATCGACGGGTGGGCGGCTGAGGCGCATGATCTTCGGGTGGGCGGTCCGGCCGACGGCCTCGTGCGCGCCCCACAGCTCCTCGTGGATCTTCTCGCCCGGACGCGAGCCGATGAACTGGATGCGGACGTCGAGGGCCCCGGCGTCCGGCTGCCCCGGCAACCGCGGCTCCTTCCCCGAGATGCGGATCATGTTCAGCGCGAGATCGACGATCCGCACCGGCTCGCCCATATCGAGCACGAACACCTGCCCGCGCCCGCCGATCGCTCCCGCCTGGACGACGAGCGACACTGCCTCCGGGATGGTCATGAAGTAGCGCGTCATCTCCGGATGCGTGACCGTGACCGGGCCGCCCCGCTCGATCTGCTTGCGGAAGATCGGGATGACGCTGCCGGACGAGTTGAGGACGTTGCCGAAGCGCACGGCGACGAAGCGCGTCTTCACGTCGCGCCGGTGGCCGAGCGACTCGACGATCCACTCGCAGAGCGCCTTCGACTGGCCCATCACGGTCTTCGGGTTCACGGCCTTGTCGGTCGAGACGAGCACGAAGCGCTCCACGTCGAACTCGGCGGCGAGCTCGGCGACCGTCCGGGTCGCGACGACGTTGTTGCGGACCGACTCGAGCGGATGGGTCTCCATCAGCGGCACGTGCTTGTACGCGGCCGCGTGGAAGACGACGGTCGGACGGTACTTCTCGAACACCTCGCGGCGCAGCGCCCGCCGGTCCTTCACGTCGATCAGCTTCGGCACCGCCGGCGTGAAGTCGCGCATGTCGACGAGCTCGCGCTCGATCTCGAACAGCGGCGTCTCGGCGTTGTCGACGAGGATGAGGCGGGTCGGCCCGACGTGGGCGATCTGGCGACAGAGCTCCGAGCCGATCGAGCCGCCGGCGCCCGTGACGAGCACGGTGTGCCCCTGGAGATACGACGCCACCTGGGCGAAGTCCACCTCGACCTGCTCCCGCCCGAGCACGTCCTCGACCTGCACCGGGCGGATCTGACCGGCGAGGCCCGCGTCGCCCACGATCAGCTCGTACAGGCCGGGCAGGGTCTTCACCGGGATGCGCAGCGACTGGGCCGTCTCGACGATCTGGCGGCGCACGTCACCCGACACCGACGGCATCGCGATGAGCAGCTCGTCCGGCTTGCGCTCGCGCAGGATGTGCGGCAGCTCGGCGAGCGTCCCCAGCACCCGCACTCCCATGATGCGAGTGTTCCGCTTGCGCGGGTCGTCGTCGACGAAGCCGATCGGCGTGTAGCGGAGCATGCGCGAGCGCTGCATCTCCTGCACGATGAGCCGGCCCGCGTCGCCGGCACCGACGACCACCACCTCGCGGCCGCGCGCGACGACCGACAGCCCCGCCGGCCGCTCGATCACCGTCCGCGCGAGCAGCCGCGAGCCGGCGACGAACGCGAGGGTGAGGAGGAGATCCATCGCCGCGATCGAGCGCGGCAGGCGGACGTTGTGCACGGGCGAGACGAGGTAGACGGTGACGTCGGCGATCAGCGAGGCGACGAACACTCCCCGTGCCGCAGCCCACATGTCGCGGACGGACACGTAGCGCCACCAGCGGTTGTAGAAGCCGAACGCGATGAAGACGACGAGCTTGATGGCGACGACGAGCAGGATCGTGCGATCCAGCAGCGTCGAGTAGTAGACGGGGAGCCCCTGGTCGAATCGCAGCTCGAAGGCGAGGAACCAGGCGAGCGCCACGATCGCCGCGTCCACCAGCACCTGCCACAGCCGGTGGCGCGAGATCAGCGTCATCGCGTCGTCGCGACGGCGAGCGCGGAGCGCACCGTCTCCACGACCCGTTCCTGCGCCTCGGGCGGGATCCCCGGCCAGAGCGGCACGGAGAAGTTGTCCCGTGCGACCTCCTCGGTCACCGGGAGCGAGCCGGGCTCGTAGCCGAGGAAGTGCATCGCCGGCTGGAGATGAAGCGGAGTCGTGTAGTAGACGGCGGAGGCGATCCCCGCCTCCGTGAGGGCAGCCCGGACGCGGTCACGCTCGGGGGAGCGGCAGACGAAGAGGTGGTAGATGTGGCTCGGCTCGTCGGCCGGAAGCTCGACGAGGTCGCCGAGGCCCAGCTCCGCGTACCGGGCGGCGGCCTCGCGACGGCCGAGGTTCCAGGCGTCGAGCTGCGGCAGGAAGACGCGCAGCATCGCCGCCTGCACCTCGTCGAGGCGCGAGTTGTAGCCGACGAAGTCGAACGCCTGCTTGTCGCGGGAGCCGTGGAAGGCAAGCATCCGGACGCGGTCGGCGAGCTCGGTGTCGTTCGATGCGACCAGGCCGCCGTCGCCGAGGCAGAAGAGGTTCTTGGTCGGATAGAAGCTGTAGGTCGCGACCGTGCCGAGCGTCGCGACGCCCCGAGCACCGAAGGCCTGGGCGGCATCCTCGATCACGGGCAGCTCGAACGCGGTGAGCGCCTCCATCGGCGCCGGGCGACCGAAGAGGTGGACGGGCATGATCGCCCTCGTCTGCGCCGTGATCTTCCTCGTCACGTCCGCGGGGTCGAGGTTGAGCGTGCCTGGCTCGATGTCTGCGAAGACCGGAGTCGCCCCGCGGCGGACGATCGACTCGGCCGTCGCGTAGAACGTGAAGGCGGGGCAGATCACCTCGTCGCCGGGGCCGATCTCCATCGCGTCGAGGACGAGCACGAGGGCGTCCGTGCCGTTGGCGACGCCGACCGTCTCGGCCACCCCGAGATGGGCGGCCGCCTCCTCCTGGAAGGCCCAGTAATGCGGCCCACGGATGAAGGCGCCCGAGTCGAGCACGTCGCGGAAGCGTGCCTCCAACTCGGCGCGGAGAGGCCCGTACTGCGCCTGCACGTCAACGAGCGGGATTGTCTGCACCGCACCTCACTTTACAGCGTGGGAGACGGGGACCCAGGTTCCCACCGGGCCCCTCCTTCCTCGCAGCGCGCGGCCTTTCACTCTTACGCTCCGGGGAGAGCGCGGTCTCCCCTCCGCGCGCGCCGCTTTGCGTCTCGGCGAGCGAAGAGCGTCGTGGCGACGACTCACTCGGCCGGCGGCCGGTCGGCGGGGATCGCGCGTCCGGCCGCGGATCTCCAGCGGTAGACGAGAAACACCGCCAGCAGCACGACACCTGCGACGACGGCGTATTCGACGTACTTGAAGTCACGGTCGAAGCGCTCGTAGCTCGCCCCGAGCCCGTAGCCGGCGCCGGCGATGGCGAACGCCCAGACGGCGGAGCCGACGAGCGTCAGCACCGTGTACGGCGCGAGCCGCATCTCGAAGACGCCGGCCGGGATCGACACGAAGGAGCGCACGATCGGCGTCACCCGCCCGAGCAGGACGCCGACATTCCCCCAGCGGCCGAACCACGCCTCGGCCCGGTCGAGCCGCTCGGGCGTGAGATGGAGCCAACGGCCCCGCCGCTCGAGCAGCGGGCGACCTCCGTAGAGGCCGATCGCCCAGCCGACGATCGCGCCCGCGAGGTATCCGAGCGTCCCGGCCAGCGCCAGCGCGACGAAGGCGCTTGCGCCGAACCCGACGTGCCAGCCGAGGATCGAGACTCCGTGGGCGGTCGCGAACACGCCTGCCGCGACGGCTCCCGCGTACAGCATCACGAGCTCGCTCGCAGCGGGGAAGACGGCGTCGATCGCCATCAGGCCGAACACGGCATAGACGCCGTGGGAGGCGACCTGCGAGGTGAAGCTCGAGGAGATGCTCGCGAGCACCGGCGTCACAGTCTACGAGCGCTGGCCGCCGAACGGCAGCGTGAACGAGGCGACGAGCGACACCGTGCCGACGCCGCTCGTTGCGTCGACGTGCACGTCGTAGCCCCCGTTGCGGGCAGGCTTGCCGCCGAGGCCGATGCCGTCCCAGGTCACGCTGTGCGCCCCGGGATCGAGCGTCGCGCGCGCGAGGGTCGAGACGACGACGCCGTTGTGCCGCTGGACCGTGACGACGACGGAGGCGGTGCGGGTCAGCTGGAACGACGCGACGGCGACCGCCGTCGTCCCGGCCGGTTTCGCGCCGGCGAACGGGCCGAGCGCGAGTCCACCCAGCGTGTCGTCGAGGGAGAACGCGCGCTCGGCGGTCGTGGTGGCGCCGCGGTCGTCGGTCGCGGAGACCGCGAAGCGCCACGCCCCCTCGGCCGCCGTCGTGCCGTCCGCGGTCCTGCCGTCCCAGGTGAGCGTGTGCACGCCCGGCTGCTCGTCGTCGTCTGCGAGCGTCAGCGTCGTGCCGTCCGGCCCCGCCAAGGTCGCGGTCACGTGCGAGGGGCGGACGAGCTTGTACGGGAGCGACTGCGTGTCGTCGACGCCGTCGCCGTTCGGCGAGAGGACGGCGACCGACGGCGGGGCGGCGTAGACGCCCGAGTAGGAGAGCACGAGCGCGTCCGCGAGCGGCTCCTCCGCGGTCGAGGAGGGGCGCGTCAGCAGCGTGCCGTCGAACGCCATCGCGGCGGGACCGCCCGAGCCGAGCCCGATCGCGGTGACGGCGCCGAGTCGCGAGAGCGCCACGCCGAGCTCGTAGTTCGTCATGCCGACGCTGTACGCGGGGAGAACGCCCTCGGTGGTGACGAGCAGGATCCGGCCGTCCGAGAGCTGCCCGACGGCGCTGCGCGCGTTACGATCGTTGAGGGTCGCGGCGCCGAAGGACTCCCGTGCGTCGAAGACGGGCTTGCCTCCCGAGACGAGCAGGGGGCCGCCGCCGATCGCCGAGGCGAGACCGCTCCAGTCGGGCGTGAGCGTCAGCCGCACGTCGATCTGGCGCCCGACAGGCGCCTCTGCCGTCAGATAGCGAGCCTGCGCGTTTCGACCCACGAGCACCGCTCCGCCGGACGGGATCGGCGTCCCGCCTGCGCCCGTCACCTGGGTCACGGTCGCGTCGAGCGGCTGACCCGGTCGCGTCGCCGGAAACGACGGGAGGACCGCCTCCACGACACCGCTCTCCACAGGAGTGGCCGGCCCCCACACGGACGTGTACAGCGTCGCATGCCCCTTGACAGGGGCCGTGTTCAGATCGAGCGGGCGCCGCTGGCCACCGCCCTGCCACGTCCCCTTGTAGGCGACTCGTGCGACCGACAGCGTGCCGTCGCCCGCGATCCCGAGACTCGAGCGTGCGGGTGCGGGCGCCGCGTCGAGCACGCCGCCACGCATGAGGATGCCGCTCGGGGCGCCGTTCTTCGCGGCGAAGTAGTCGCCGTTCACGCCGACGACGGTGGCGGTGCCCGTGAGCCGAGACTCCATCCCGGTGAGGGTCTCGCGACCCACGATCGTCTCGTTCGAGAGCACGGGCGCCAGCGTGTAGAGCGACCCGTCCGGCCGCGGCGCCGTCACCACGTCGAGCACGACGGGGCCGCGCGGCGTGAAGTCGACCTCGCGGGCGTACGTCACCCCCGGCATGAGGAGCGACGCCGTCTGGGACACCTGGCTCGACGCCCCGCGACCCGCGGGCGCCCCGGCTGCGGGCGCCGACGAGACGAGTAGCCCGGCGAGCGCCGCACCGATGAGAGGCTTTCGCAGCACGACCCTGGAGCAGGGTAGCGAGGGCCCCGGCAGGCGAACCACGGGCGCGACGGCACTCCCGGCTCGGTCGTCGCCCTGGGCGACGTGTCGCTGAAGATCCCGCAAGGCGAGGTGCACGGCCTGCGCGGCCCGAACGGGGCCGACAGGACGACGCTCGCGAAGATCCTCTCCACCGTCCTCCTGCCCACCAGCGGCGCGGCCTCGGTGCTGGGGCACGACGTCGTCGCCGAGGCCCGCTCCGCGCGACCGCGGATCGGGATCGTGGGGGTGATCGACTGGGGCGATGCAATCATCGGCGACCCGGCACTCGACTTCGCCTGGCCCCTGCACGAGCCACCCGCGCGGCCCCGAGATCCTGGCCGCCTACGACCGCCGAGTGAGACGAGTTCCGGGGTCGGGCCAACGCTTCCATCACCGCCTGGTTCCTTGGTTCGAGGCGAACTACGGCCTCTTCACCGACCTCGACGCTTCCGTCGAGGTCGGGCTGACCGGCATCCGCCGGCCGCCGTAGTACTCGGGACATGTCCTGGTGTCAGACACCAGGCCGTGTCCGGAACGGGCACGGCCGAAAGGCGACGCGGGGCGGGAAGCCAACTTCGGCGGCACCGCGGCGACCTCACAACCACCGTGGTGTCAGACACGGTCACGAGAACGTCACGAAAGCGAGACGCGCCTGGGGCTACGCCCAGACCCTGACCTCGCGGTACAGCGTGTCGCGTTGCACCGGGGTCTTGCCCATGCTCCTGATCAGGTGGGCGAGCTCGTCGGCGCTCGTCCGGTGCGTCGTCCCGGCGGCCGAAACGACGTTCTCCTCGATCATCACCGAGCCGAGGTCGTCGGCGCCGAAGCCGAGCGCGACCTGGCCGATCTTCTTGCCCTGCGTCACCCACGACGAGCCGATGTGCGGCACGTTGTCGAGGTAGATGCGCGACACCGCCTGGGTGAGGAGGTAGTCGAACGCGGTGGGCCGCCGCTCGGTCGGCACGAGCCCGACGAGCCGGTTGCCGTCGTCCTGGAACGTCCACGAGAAGAAGGCGCGGAAGCCGCCGGTCTCGTCCTGGAGCTCGCGGATGCGGCGCATGTGCTCGACGCGCTCCTCGAGCGTCTCGACGTGGCCGTACATCATCGTCGCCGTGGTCGAGATGCCGAGCCGATGCGCTTCCCGCATCACGCCGAGCCACTCTCTCGTCTTCGTCTTCTTCGGCGCGATGATCTTCCGCACCCGGTCGACGAGGATCTCGGCCCCGCCGCCGGGAATCGAGTCGAGCCCGGCGTCGCGCAGCCGGGTCAGCGTCTCGGCCACGGTCAGCTTCGAGCGGCGGGCCGCATGCTGGATCTCCGAGGGAGAGAGGGCATGGAGGTGGATCGGGTAGCGCGCCTTGATCGACGAGAACAGATCCTCGTAGTACTCGACCCCGAGGTCGGGATGGTGGCCACCCTGCATCAGCACGCCGGTCCCGCCGAGGGCGAGGGTCTCCTCGATCTTCTTGAAGATCACCGGCTTCGGCAGCAGGTACCCCTCGCGCACGTCGCCCGGGCGCCGGTAGAAGGCGCAGAAGTCGCAATCGGTGACACAGACGTTCGTGTAGTTGAGGTTGCGGTCGATGATGAACGTCACACGCTCGGGGTCGTGCTTGCGGTTCCGGATCTCGTTCGCGGCCCGTCCGACGGCGACGAGGTCGCGCGAGCGGAGCAGCTCGGCCGCCTCCGCGTGGGAGATCCGCGCGCCCGAGACCGCCTTCTCCAGGACCTCGGCGACGGGCACGCGCTCGACCACGCTCATGCCCGCTCCCGGCGCCGGCGAAGCCGGCACCTCCGCCCTGTTCCCGCTCCGGCACCGGCCAAGCCGGTACCTGCGCTCCCGGCCGGCTCCGTCCAGCCGACGCCGCTGCCGAGCTCCGTCGAGCCAACGCTCATGCGACGGCGGCCCCGGTCGTCTGCACGAAGCGCAACTCGGGCACGCTGTCGAGCAGGCCGCCGTCGCGGGCGAGCTCGAGGAACGTGTACAGGCCCGCGCGCTCACGAGGGCCGAAGCGGTAGCGGAGCTTCTCGAAGTAGCGCGCGAGGAACCCGGGCGGGTAGCCGTAGCGCTCCGACGCCTCGTAGGCGAGCCGCTCGGGCTCGGCGCGGGCGAGTCGCAGAGACGAGACGAGCGCGTCCTCGAGCTCGGCGAGTCCGTCCGCCAGAGGCTCCGGGCACGCCCACACGGCGAAGACCATCGGCAGGCCGGTCCGCTCGAGCCAGAGCCGCCCCAGGTCGTAGTGCGGCGTCGGATCCTCGAACGCGGACCTGAGAGCGGCGTCGCCGATCAGGAGCTTGGCCTCGGCCTCGCCGGACTCGTAGGACTCGAGAGGAGCCTGCGTGGCCTCCGGCAACAGCACCTTCGTGAGGGCGACCGAGGTCGCCGACTCCGGCGTCACGGCCACCACGCGCACCTGCTCGAGCGGCTTCCGCGTCACGAGCTGGATCGAGTCCACGGCGCCCTCCGAGGCGACGCACAGGCGTGGCAGCAGTCGAAGCCGGTCCGCGTTCCGGGCGTACTCGATCGAGGAGATCGGAGCAGTGTCGAGCTCGCCTGCGACGAGCATCCGGTTCAGCTCGGTGGGGACGCCCTGGATCTCGTCCACGTGGGCGTCGACCCGGTAGAAGACCGGCGCCATGTTCACGTAGGAGATGCGTCCGAGCCTGATCATCGCCGGACTACCATCGCTGCAGCTCGTTGTAGAGGGTGTCGCGCTGCACGGGGATCCGCCCCGCCTCCTTGATCGCGTGCACGAGCTCGGAGATCTTCTGCTCGGTGCCGCTGGATGCACCGGCGGCCTGGAAGATCTGCTCGCGAACGACCGTCCCCTGCACGTCGTTCGCGCCGAAGTGGAGCGCGACCTGCGCCATCGGCAGACCCATCATGATCCAGTACGCCTTGACGTTCGGCACGTTGTCGAGCAGGAGGCGCGAGGCCGCGATCATCTTCAGGTCGTCGGCGCCGGTCGTGAACCGGAAGCCGCGCCGCTCGAAGACGGTGTTCTCCGGGTGGAACGCGAGCGGGATGAAGGCGAGGAAGCCGCCCGTCCGGTCCTGCTGGGCGCGCAGCCGGAGCAGGTGGTCGATCCGCTCCTCGTAGGTCTCGACGTGGCCGTACAGCAACGTGCAGTGGGTGGGGATGCCCATCCGATGCGCCCTGTCGTGCACGTCGAACCACTCGTCCGGGTGCTCCTTGCCGGGCGCGATCAGGCCGCGTACGCGATCGGCGAAGATCTCGGCCCCGCCGCCCGGCAGCGAGCCGAGGCCGGCGTCCTTCAGCACCCGCAGGACCTCCTCGTGCGAACAGCCCTCGAGCTTCGACATGTGGTGGATCTCGGAGGCCGTGTAGAACTTCAGGTGGACGTCCGGCAGAGCCGAGCGCAGCTTGCGCAGGACGTCGGCGTAGAAGTCGAGGTCGACGTGCGGGTTCTCGCCGTTGACGCAATGGATCTCGGTGAACCGCGACGTCGCGTACTGCGCGACCGCGTCCTCGACGAGCTCGTCCGCGGTGAGCGTGTAGGCGTCCTCCTGCCGTTGCGTCTTCGCGAACGCGCAGAACTTGCACTTCACACGGCAGACGTTCGTCTGGTTCAAGTAGAGGTTCTGGACGAAGTACACCTCGTCGCCGACCCCGCGAGCCCGACGCGCCAGATCGGCGAGCTCTCCGAGCGCCAGCACGTCGTCGCACTCCATCAACGCGAGTCCGTCCTCGAAGTCGAGCCGCTCCCCCGCCTCCACCTTCTCGCGGATCGGCGCAAGCGTGTCGAGAGCGTCGAGAACTGCCACCTGCCTACCTTTCGCGGTTGACGACGGCGTGCGTCAGAGCCTCGAGCTCGCCGCGATGCAGCTCGCCGTTGAGGCACGCCCTGGCCCGGCTAGCGTAGTCGAGCGCGACCTCCCGGGAGCGTTCGAGGGCTCCCGTCGCCGCGACTCGCACGAGCGCCCCCCCGTTCGACAGCGCGAGGGGGTCGCCGGCAAGCGCCCGGCGGACGACTCCGTCGTGCTGCGCGGCGAGCAGGAGGGGGAGCGTCGGCGTGCCGTCGCGGAGGTCCGTGCCCGCGATCTTGCCGGTCTCGATCGTCGCGCCGGAGCAGTCGAGCACGTCGTCGGCGATCTGGAACGCGACACCGAGCGCGAGCCCGTAGTCTCCGGAGCCGCCGCCCAGGCGACATGCGGCCTCGAAGAGCTTCCCGGTCTTCAGCGCGCAGCGCTCGAGGTACGCATCGACCGTCGTCGCCGGGTCGTGTGTCTGCGTGCGCTGGAGCGCCTCGCCGCGGGCGAGGCAGAGTGTCGCGTGCGCGAGGATCGCCACCGCCTTCGAGTCGCCGGTCGCGCTCAGCTCGGCGAACGCGCGCGCGAAGAGATAGTCGCCGGTCGCTTGCGCGGCCTCGGGCCCGTACACCGACCACGCGGCGGCCTGCCCGCGGCGGAAGTGCGCGCGGTCGATGAGGTCGTCGTGGACGAGCGTCGCCATGTGGACGAGCTCGACGGCGACGCCGGCCGCCACCGACGGCTCACGGCCGTTCGGCGCCGAGAGAAAGACCAGGGCCGGCCGGAGACGCTTCCCGCCTGCGGCGAGCGCTTCGTTCCCGACCGCCGCAACGAGACCCGGATGGCTCGCAACGGTCCGCGCCAGACGCTCCTCGAGCGCGTCGAGGTACGTCTCGAGGCCGGGCGCCTCGCGGATTCCGGTCAGTGTGGTCGCGCTCACTTCACGCTCCAGCACCGGCCGAGCCGGTACCTCCGCTCCCCGGTGAGCTCCGTCGAGCCTACGCTCATGTCGCCTCCCCCACGTGCAGGACCACGATACCCCCCGCAAAGCGGCGAAACCGCACCTTGCCGAATCCCGACGTGGCGAGGAGGTCGGAGAGCGACTCCGGCGTGGGGAAGCGCCGCACGCTCGCCGGGAGATACGTATATGCCGAGCCGCCGGGAAGGAGACGGCCCAGCAGCGGGACGACGCGGTCGAACCAGATCCGATAGAAGGGAGCGAGCGGCCCGCGCGGCGTCGTGATCTCCAGGATGCCGAGCCGTCCTCCGGGACGGAGCACTCGTCGCAGCTCTCGCAGCGCCGCCTCGATGTCCTCGACGTTCCGGAGCCCGAACCCGACGGTCGCGGAGTCGAAGCTCTCGCCGTCGACGGGCAGGGCGAGGAGATCGCCCTGAACCCACTCGACCGCCGGCTCCTTCACCCTCGCCCGCTCCAGCATCGCCTCGGAGAAGTCCAGCCCGACGACGCGGCCTGCGCCGGCTCGAAGGGCGGCGACCGCGAGGTCGCCCGTTCCGCAGCACGCGTCGAGCACACGATCCCCCGGAAGCACGACCTGCTCGACCGTCGCGGCACGCCACCGCCGATCGAGCCCCACCGTCATCACGCGGTTCATCGCGTCGTACACCGGTGCGATCCGGTCGAACATCCGCCGGATTCCCTCGGCGGGCAACCGTCCCGTCTCGACCGTCACCGAAGCGGCCTCCGGGTTGGCGTGGCGTGGCGTGGTGTGGCCACGTGGCGTGGCGTGGCCACGCCAGGTGGCGTGGCGTGGCGTGGCCACGGGATCCAGTCCAGGAGCAGGCCGGTCACTGTCCCCATCGCCTGGCTAGCCGGTGCTCGAGCCCGAGCTGGTCGAGCGCCCGTGCGACGACGAAGTCGACGAGATCCGCCACGGTCTCTGCGCCGTGGTAGAACCCGGGCGCGAGGAACAGGATCGTCGCGCCCGCCTCGCGCAGCGTGAGCATGTTGCGCAGGTGGATCGCCGAAAGGGGCGTCTCGCGGGGCATGAGCACGAGCCTCCGCTCCTCCTTGAGCGCCACGGATGCCGCGCGATGGATGAGATTCTGCATCGCTCCCGACGCGACGGTGCCGAGCGTTCCCATCGAGCAGGGGCAGATCACGTAGGCGTCCACCTTCGCCGAGCCGGATGCGTACGGAGCCTTCCAGTCGTTCGGCTCGTAGACGGTCGCTGCAGCGTCGGCGCCCTCGATCAGGCGGGTGAGCGTCTCGTCGCGCGAGAGCCGGGCGTTCCCGTACAGCTCGGTCGCGAGCACCTCGACACCTGCGCTCGAGGCGCAGACGCCGACCTCGCAGCCTGCACCTGCGAGCGCCGAGAGGAGCCCGGCCGCATACGGAGCGCCCGAGGCGCCGGTGATGCCCAGGAAGACGTGCATCGACCCCGGATTGTGACGGTCCGCGGACGACCGCGGGCCGGTCAACGCTAACCGTTCTCGGTGCCGGGAACCCGAGGCCTCGTAGCGGGTCTACGCCGGCCGAGACACAGACCGTCCGCGCGCGGAGGCGAGACCGCGCTCTCGCCGCAGCGCAAGAGCGGTCCGCCACGCGCCACGAAGAAGGAGGGGGCTCGTGGGGGACACACGGGTTCTCCCGCGTAATGGGAGCCCTTCGACGCTTCGAGGAAGATCGCGAGCTGGCGCAGGCGCGCGTCTCCGAGCGACGCGAACTTCGGCATGGGAGAGCCCGGAGTCACGCAGGAGGGGCATTGCAGGTGGCGGATCTGGAAGTCGACGCCGAGGTTGCGCGACCCGATCGACGTCAGGTCGGGCGCGCCGAGGTTCGACGACCCCGTGCCGAGGTAGGTGTGGCATGCGGTGCAGCCCGCGGTGGCGAACAGCTTCGCTCCTGGAACGGCATCCGGCGGGCAGTTGCTCCGCCTGCACCCAGTGCGGCACGTTGGCGATCACCTCGGATGCGAGCGCCTCCTTGGCGGTGGCGCCCTTCCAGGTGAGGACGCCCATCGAGACGACCGTAAGCGCCATCGCGACGGCCGCCACCGGTCGCCGCGACAGCCGACGCTCGCGGCGCAGGTCGATGAACGGCAGCGCGAAAAGCAGCACGAGGCAGACCGTCGGAATGCCGACCGTGGCGAGGAAGACCGACTCCGGCCACTTGAAGATCCGCAGCAGGTAGAAGAGGAAGTAGAAGTACCAGTCCGGTCGGGGTACGAAGCTGTGCGTGCCCGGGTCGGCCGGAGCGGCGTACTCGGGCCCGAGCAGTCCCTGGTGGGTGCCGTCGTGGTGCGGCCCGTACGACGTCCACTTCCAGATCGTGGCGAGCGCCACGATCACGGCCACGACGACGAGGCTCATCACCGTGTCGTGGAACATCGCGTAGGGGTAGAACTGCTTCCCGCGGCGCTTGACGTCGTCCTTGTAGCGCGTGAACTGCGCGCGCGACGCTTCTGCGCGGGTCGGCTTCGCGCCGCCCGTCTCGCGTTCGGGAACGCCGGCCACTACTCGGATCCTCCCGGCTCGGCCTGCGCCGCAGCGATTCCGTGCGGCACCGGACGCGTCAGCCCCGGACGTAGACGGCCGTCACGTCATCCTCGACCGGCTCTCTCCCGGCCTCCTCCTTCGACCACGGCGGCGAGGTGACGCCGAGCCGGACGACGAGGTACAGGTGCAGCCCGATCAGCCCCATGATCGCGCCGGGGACGAGCAGCATGTGCATCGAGTAGAAGCGGGTGAGCGTGTCGCCTCCGATCTCCTGACCGGAGCGCAGGAACTGCGCTAACCAGGGTCCGAGGAACGGGGCGGTTCCGTTGAGGTTGATGCCGACGACGCTCGCCCAGTACGCCGTCTGGTCCCAGGGCAGCAGGTAGCCGGTGAAGCCCTCCAGCATCCCGAGCACGAGGATGAGCACGCCGACGATCCAGTTCAGCTCGCGCGGGTACTTGTAGGCGCCGAAGAGGAAGACGCGCCCCATGTGCAGGAACATCAGGATGATGAAGACGCTCGCTCCCCACTTGTGCATGCCGCGCACGAGCCAGCCCAGCGTCACGTGGTCGGTGATGTTCTGGATCGACTCGTACGCGACCGGCTTGTGGGTCGCGGGATCGGTCGTCACCGAGGGCGTGTAGTACATGGCGAGGATCACGCCCGTGACCGCCTGCACGATGAAGGCGGTGAGCGCGGCGGAGCCGAGCGTCTGCATCCAGTTGATGTCGCCCGGGACCTTCCGGAAGAGGAAGTAGCGCACGCCGCCGACGAGCCCGGAGCGCTCCTCGAGCCAGTCGAGCGGGAAGACCACGAGCTCCTCCATCCGCTGGCGGCGGAGCTGTCCCTTCGTGGGCGTGCGGCGGTACGGCATCAGTGGTGACGGGGCGTACGGTGCGCTCGGAGGGCGAAAACCGAGTAGGCGAGGACGCAAGGAGCCGTGCACGGGCCGCGTCGACGTGCTGCCGCCCGGGCCGGCGAGCTTGTACTTGTAGATCCTCGCCTGGGCGCCCGTTCCGTCGACGTGCGAGACCGAGAACGTGCTGAGCAGGATCAGGTTCCCGTTGCGGATCTCGAACGAGTAGCGGTCGAGCGCGCGCACCGGCGGGCCGGCGGTCCGGTTGCCCTCGGTGTCGTACTGGCCGCCGTGGCACGGGCAGCCGAAGCCGGCGGGCACGACCGGCTCGAGGGAGATGGCGCCGTTCGACGTGTGCTCGGTGATGGACTTCTTGCCGAGGATCGCGCCCGTCGGCCCGTTCGCCTGCACGGGGCACCCGAGGTGGGCGCATCGGTTGGAGATGATCGTGAAGCTCGGCTCGTTCTGGAAGACGCCGTTGTTGCGAACGAACGCCGTACGCCGGGAGACCTCCCCCTCGGCGGGATCGGTCATGAAGGTGGCGATGAACCAATCGCCCTCGGAGAAGTCCGAGAGCGGCCCGAGGTCGACCGAATGCCCCTTCTGCCGGATGAACGGCGGCAGGAGCGCGAACCCCGCGACCGGGACCGTGACGATGCCGCCGATCAGCCCGCCGATCCCGAGGGTCGCGCCCTCGAGGAAGCGGCTACGCGGGAAGCGCTCGGCCGGCGAAGGCTCGGGCTCGCCCGGCGCCTGCTCGGCAGCGACCTCCCCGGCGGGAACAGCCTCGCGACGCTCCGGCTCGACGACGATCGCGTGGCTTCGCAGCTCGAGCGTCGCCTCGCGCGCCCACAGGAAGCCGAAGACGATCGTGATGGCGCCGCCGATCGACGAGATCAGGAGCGGATCGATGATGAGCCCGACGAGGACGACGACGATGCCGATCGCGAAGCCCGCCGGCCAGAGCGTCGGGGGCGGCAGGTGCGACTCTCCCTGCGAGGAGGCAGGCGCCTCCGGCTGCTCCTGTTCGGGGCCTGACGGCTCCACTAGGCAGTCCCCTCGCGCATCCCACCTGGATTCAAGCTCGGCGCCTCCCCGGGCGTCAACGTCGTGGCACTTGGCGCAACGACGGAGAAGTCTTATCGAAACGGTCGGAGGATGCCGGAGGAACCGTCTTTGCCCGGAGCGAAGCCGCTGTGGGCCGCACCCGCGCATGTCGGGTGCGGCGGCGGTTCCGAGCCGACGCGGTGAGACAGGGCGAGGCGACTGCTCAGGGACTCGAAATGCCGTACTCGGCCCAGCGCCGGTCGACGAGCTCGCGCACCTCGGCGCTCATCTCGATCTCGTTCGGCCACGGGCGCGCCCCCTCCTCGGGCCACTTCGCGGTGGCGTCGATGCCGAGCTTGCCGCCGACGAACTGCCGCTCGGGTGCGTGGTCGAGATGATCGAGCGGGCCCTCCGCGAGCACGACGTCGCGCTTCGGGTCGACGTTCGCGCCGGCGTAGAAGAGCACCTGGCCGTAGTCGTGCACGTCCACGTGCTCGTCGACGACGACGACGCACTTCGTGAGGCTCAGCATCCCGAGACCCCAGATCGCGTGCATCACCTTGTGGGCGTGGCCGGGGAACGCCTTCCGGATGGAGACGATGCAGCAGTTGTGGAACGCCCCCGCGACCGGCAGGTCGTAGTCGACGATCTCCGGCACGGTGGCGCGAACGGCGGGAAGGAAGATCCGCTCGGTCGCCTTGCCGAGCCAGGCGTCCTCCTGCGGCGGCTTGCCGACGACGATGGACGGATAGATGGCGTCTCGCCGCATCGTCATCGCGGTCACTCGGAAGACGGGGAACGGCTCGGCTGCCGTGTAGAAGCCCGTGTGATCGCCGAACGGCCCCTCCTCGCCGACCTCGTCGTGCTCGATCGTGCCCTCGAGCACGATCTCGGCGTTCGCCGGCACCTCGAGATCGACGGTGACGCCCTTGACGAGCTCGACCGGGGCGCCCCGCAGGAAGCCGGCGAGCATCAACTCGTCGACGTGCTTGGGGAGCGGCGCACTTGCCGAGTACGCCGTGACGGGGTCGAGGCCGAGCGCGACGGCGACCTCGATGCGGCCCGCCGCGGCCAGCCAGTCGGCGCGGCCGTCCTTGTGGATCTGCCAGTGCATGAAGGTGGTGCGCCCGTCGATCACCTGCATCCGGTACATGCCGACGTTGCGCCCGCCGGTGCGCGGGTCGCGCGTGATCACGGCCGGGAGCGTGATGAACGGCGCGGGGTCGCCGGGCCAGCACCGCTGGACCGGCAGCAGGCGAAGGTCGACCTCGTCACCGCGGAGGACGACCTCCTGGCACGCTCCTCGACGCACGGTCTGCGGCAGCGAGTCTGCGATCGACTTCAGCTTCTGCAGCCCGCGAACCTTGTCCATCAGCCCCGCGGGCGGCTGCATCTCGAGCACGTCGGCGACCTTGCGGCCGACGTCGTCGAGGCGCCCGACGCCGAACGCGAGGCACATTCGCCGCTCCGTCCCGAACTGGTTGACGAGCAGGGCGTGACGTGACCCTTTCGGCCGCTCGAAGAGCAGGGCAGGCCCGCCGGCCTTCACGGTCCGGTCGACGATCTCCGTGATCTCGAGATCCGGATCGACCTCGGCGGAGACGCGGACGAGCTCGCCCTCGCGCTCCAGCAGGGCGATCCAGTCACGCAGGTCACGCGTGGGCACGCCGCGAGTCTATGGAAGCGGCTGGCCCGGTCGCGGCTAAGCGACTAGCGACGGTGGCGCAGCCAGCGGCTGAGCTCGCCGAGCGCGATCACAGCGAGGAACACCCCGCCGACGGCAAGCATCATCAGGATCGTCTTGCGCCCTTCCTCGGCCGCCGACTCCGCGGCGAGGAGATGGAGTGGAGCGAGCAACGCTGCGGCCATCGAGCGCGACTCTAGCGCAGTCGTGCGACGTGCGCCGCGAGCGCCGCCTCGACGGCCGTGTCCCCCGCCGCCGCTCGGGCCGCCGCCTCGAGAACCCCGCCGTCGCCGCGCAGCCGGAGCGCAGCACGAGGCTCGTCGAGCGCTCCCCTCCCGAGCAACGCCGCCGTCGCCGCCCACAGGGCGCCGTCGCCGTCGGCGTCCTCGGCACGCAGCTGGCTGCAGAGCGAGATCAGCTCCGAGAGGTCGGCGACCGCGCCGACCGCGCCGAGGTCGGCGATGCGGACGAGCCCGTGCGCGTACAGGTAGTCGCCGAGCAGGAGCGCGGTGTCGAGGTCGGCCGGTGCGAAGAGGCGCGGGGTGCCGTAGTGGACGAGGTAGCCCTCGTAGATCGTCTCGAGCCCGAGCGCGAAGCGTGGCTCGCCGAGCGGCGAGAAGACGGCGCAACGCTGACGCCTTGCGCTAGGGAGGAGGCACTCGCGCCAGAGGCTGCTCTCCGCCGCAGCCTCCAGCGCAATCGCCCCCCACACGTCACCGCTCAAAGGACGCCACCGCAGCGATGGTGCGATCGATCTCCTCGTCGCCGTGCGCAAGCGAGAGGAACATCGCCTCGAACTGTGACGGAGCGACGTAGATCCCGTGCTCGAGCAGGTGGCGGAAGAGCGCCGCGTAGCGGTCGGTGTCGCAACGCTGCGCCTCGTCGAAGTTGCGAATGTCGTGCCCGGCGGCAAAGAGCGTCAGCATCGCGCCGACGCGACCGACGCGTCCGAAGTCGGCGAGCCCCGCCTCCAGCCGCGCCCCCCGGCGCTCGAGCTCGTCGTAGACGACAGGATCGCGAAGGCGACGCAGGACGGAGAGGCCTGCGGCGGTCGCGAGCGGGTTTCCGGAGAGGGTGCCCGCCTGGTAGACCGGCCCGGCCGGCGCGAGCATGTCCATGACGTCGGAGCGGCCGCCGAACGCGGCAAGCGGCAGGCCTCCGCCAACGATCTTCCCGAGCACGGTCAGGTCGGGACTGACGCCGTAGCGCTCCTGCGCGCCGCCGCGGGCGACGCGGAAGCCGGTGATCACCTCGTCGAAGACGAGCAGCGCTCCGCTGGCGTCGCAGAGCTGCCGCAACGTCTCGAGGAAGCCGTCCACCGGCGGAACGACGCCCATGTTCCCGGCGACGGGCTCGACGATGATCGCAGCGAGCCCTTCGCCATGGCGGAGGACGGCCTCGGCGGCCGCCTCGGCGTCGTTGTAGGCGACGACGACCGTGTCGGCCGCGACCGCCGTCGGGACACCGGGCGACGAAGGGATGGCGAGCGTCGCGAGACCGGAGCCGGCGCTCGCGAGCAGCGCGTCGGCGTGACCGTGGTAGCAGCCGGCGAACTTGAGGATCCGGTCGCGCCTGGTGAAGCCACGGGCCAGGCGGAGCGCGCTCATCGCCGCCTCCGTGCCCGACGAGACGAGCCGCACCTTCTCGATCGACGGAACGGCGCCGGCGATCTCGGCCGCCAGCTCGACCTCCGTCTCGGTCGCCGCGCCGAAGGTCGTCCCGCGGGTTGCCGCTTCTCGAACCGCCTCCACCGTCTGCGGGTCGGCGTGTCCGAAGACGAGCGGGCCCCACGACATCACCCAGTCGAGGTAGCGACTGCCGCCGACGGTCTCGAGGTACGCCCCCTCGCCGCGCCGTACGAACAGCGGCTCGTCGAGACCGACCGCCTTCATCGCCCGCACGGGCGAGTTGACGCCGCCGGGGATCAGCTCGAGCGCGCGCCGGTAGAGGTCGGAGCGAGCTCCTCAGAGCCACGCCGGCAGGTCTCGCGTCCAGTAGCTGACGATGAGGTCGGCGCCGGCGCGCTTGATCGCGGTGAGCGACTCGAGGGCTGCCGCCTGCTCGTCGAGCCAGCCCGCCCGTGCGGCCGCCTTCACCATCGCATACTCGCCGGAGACGTTGTACGCGGCGACGGGCAGGTCGAAGGCCTCGCGCACAGCACGGATCACGTCGAGATAGGGGAGCGCAGGCTTGACCATGATCGCGTCAGCGCCCTCGCCGACGTCGAGCTCGCACTCGCGCAGCGCCTCGCGCACGTTGGCCGGATCCATCTGGTAGCCGCGCCGGTCGCCGAACGCGGGCGCCGAGTCGGCCGCCTCGCGGAAGGGGCCGTAGAAGGCGGAGGCGTACTTGGCGGAGTAGGCGAGGATCGGCGTCGAGGAGAAGCCGTGGTCGTCGAGCGCCTCCCTGATGGCCGAGACCCGGCCGTCCATCATGTCGCTCGGCGCGACGACGTCGGCGCCCGCCTCGACGTGGCTGACCGCCGTGCGGGCGAGCAGCTCGAGGCTGCGGTCGTTCGACACCTCGCCGGCGACGACGACGCCGCAGTGTCCGTGTGACGTGTACTCGCAGAGGCAAACGTCGGTCATCAGCACGAGCTCGGGGAAGCGCGGCCGGAGCGCCCGAAGCGCCTGCTGGACGATCCCGTCGTCCTCCCAGGCGCCCGTCGCCTCCTCGTCCTTCTCCGACGGGATGCCGAAGAGGATCACCGCGGCGACGCCGCTCGCCACGAGCGTGTCGACTTCGCGCAGGAGTCCGTCGACCGTGACGCGCGCCATCCCGGGTAACGCCGCATTCGACACAGCCTCTGGCGCGACGAAGTAGGGCATGACGAACTGGTCGAGCGAGAGTCGCGTCTCTCGTACGAGGCCGCGCAACGGAGCTGTGCGGCGAAAGCGGCGGAGGCGGACGTCGGGGAACGAGCTCATCGCCGGGAAAGAGTACGCGGGAGTGGGCAGGCACATGGGTCTACATGCACACCCGCCCATGCCGACCCATGCACACCCGCACGACCGGACATGCCAGTCACGACACGAGCCGTTTCGTGGCGGCACGGGCGAGCACCCCGAAGACCGCGCCGATCCCGGCGAGCCAGCAGGTCTCGATCCCGACCCTCCGCCACGGGCTCGTGTCGTACAGGGCCGAGCCGAAGAAGCGCACCGCGTGCGCGAACGGGAGGACGTCGCTGATCCAAACGGCCGGCGCGGCGACCCCCTTCGGGACGAGACCGAGGAAGACGACCGGCAGGACGATCAGCACGGCGACGAGCGACGCCGTCCGTGCCTCGCGGGCGAGGGCGCCGAGCAGCGTGCCCGCGGCACCGACGACCGCGCCGGCGAGGAGAACGCCCGCCAGCAGCAGCGGCAGGCGGGCCCACGGCTCCCCGCCCGTGACGCCGCCCGCCTGCACGACGATCCCGAACACGACCGCGATCACGGCCCCGAGCGCGAGCCCGACCGCCGCCGCGAGCGCCACCTTCGCCCACACGAGCTGGCCGAGCGTCACGAGGCCTCGTCCGAGCCGCCCGATCGTGCCCTCGTCCTTTTCGGCCGCGGCCGCGCCCGCCGCGAGCAGGAGCGCGAGGAACGTGACGGTGAGCGCGATCCCGTATGCCTGCACCTGCGCCGACAGCACCCAGGTTCGGCCCTTCGCCTTCGGCTGCACGAGCCCGATCGGGTTGGCGGTCGCCTCGAGCGCGTTCCCGGTCTGGGCGAGCGCAAAGCGAGCGAAGGCGGCGAACTGCGTCAGCTTCGCCACGCGCTCGTCGGGCTCGAGCGAGGCGAGCAGCGTCTGCATCTGCTCGAGGCCGAGCACGTCGTAGCTGTGCCCGAGCAGGTTCGCGTGGCCGCCCCGGAGGATCAACCGCACGTACTGGAGGTCGGCCTTGACGAACGCGTCCTGCAGCTTGCGGTTGAGCTGGTAGACGAGCGACTGCATCTGCTGCGTCACGCGCGGCGTGATCCCGCCCGTGCCGGTGCGGAGGACGAGGCTCGGCGTGGACACGGTCGAGGTCAGCTTCTCGAGGAACCCGGGGGGAACGGTCACGCTCGCCACGACCTTCCCGGAGTCGAGCTCGCGCTTCGCCTCGGCCGCTCCCATGCGCACGAGGTCGACGTTCTGGGAGACATCGTCGATGATCGTCTGGATGTGGAAGCGGTTTCCCGCCACCTCCACGACCGGCGGGACGTGGTCGCGGTCGACGAAGGCCACGCGCGGCTTCGAGTTCGCGTAGCCGGCGACGAGCCCGACGAGGACGGCGATCACGACGGGATATGCGAGCAGGGCAGCGAGCAGGAGGGGCGATCGGCGCAGGATCCTCAGGTCCTTGCGGAAGAGCAGCCAGACAGCCGTGGCGCCGGAGGTCACCCGAACACCTCTGCCGCCGTGGCCGCATAGCCGGCAGGGTCACCCGCATAGACGACCCGACCGCTCTGGAGCACGATGACCCGGTCGGAGTGCTCCCCCACCTCCTCCACGTTCTGCGTCGCGAAGCAGACGGCGCCCCCCGCCGAGCGGAGCCCGTTCACCACCTCCCACACCCGCCGCCTCTGACCCGGGTCGAGCGAAGCGGTCGGCTCGTCGAGGAGGAGGACGCGCGGATCGCCGAGCAGCGAGAGGGCGACGTTGAGCCGCTGCCGGTTGCCGACCGAGAGCTCGCCGCTCGGCCTGCCGCCATCCGGGAGCGAGAAGCGCTCGAGCATCCGCTTCGCGGCGGGAACCGGATCGGAGACGCCCTCGAGGCGGGCGAAGAGCTCGAGGTTCTCGCGTGGCGACAGGCGCGCGTAGTGCGCGGGTCGCTGTGGCACCCAGCCTGTCCTCGCGTGGCCCTCCACGCGTCCGGCGCTCGGCTCCAGCGCACCGGCGAGGATCGCGAGCAAGGTGGACTTGCCGGCTCCGTTGGGGCCGACGAGCGCCACCGTCTCTCCCTCACGCAGGTCGAGGTCGGTCGGCGCGAGCGCCTCGAGCTCGCCGTACCGGCGCGCGACGGCCGCGGCGCGAAGCAGGGTCTCCCGCGTCACCGCTGCACGGCCGCGGGGCGCTCCGAGGCCGGCGCCTCGCCCTCGAGGCCCACGTCCTCGACGACGGGACGAGCGTCCGGCCAGGGTGCGAGCTCGACCCGCTCAGCGAAGAACTCCCACGCCGCGCGGCCAGCGGCGAGCAACGGCAACGAGAAGAGGATGCCCGGGAACCCGTAGATCTCGCCTCCGGCAAGCAGGCCGAAGATGACGAGCAGCGGGTGCAGCCGCAAGGAGTGCCCCATCACCTTCGGCACGACGACGTGGCCCTCCGCCTGCTGGATACCGAGGAAGAGCAACGCGACCCAGAGCGCGGACAGCGGGTGCTGGACGAGTGCGTACAGCACGGGCGGTGCCGCCCCGAGCCATGGCCCCACGTACGGGATCAGCTCCGTCGCTCCCGCCCATGCCCCGAACAGGAGCGCGTATCGGCCGCCGTTCGGCAGCAGCCCGACGAGACCCAGGATCCAGAGCCCGAGCCCGGAGCTCACACCGATGATCACGGAGAGGAGGAACTGTCCCTTCACGTAGCTCGCGACCGCCTGCTCCATCCGCACGATCAGCCCGCCCCGGCCCTGCGGCGGAAACCGTCGGTTGACGGCGTCGGTCAACCGGTCCATGTCGAGGAGCATGTAGATCGAGACGACCACGACGAGCACGACGCTGAAGAGGAGGGACACGACCGCGAGCCCTGCCCCTTCTGCCCAGTTCAACGCCTTCGTCGTGTACTTCTCGACGTCCTTCGTCCCCACCTGGTTCAGGAACTTCGTTCCCTGCTTCTCGACCCGGATCTGGTGAAGATGATGGGTGTCGAGCCAGTGCTGGAAACGCGCGAGGTCGTGCTCCGCGCCCGTCACGGACGGCTGTCCGGACGTGACCGTAAAGTAGTCGTTGACCCTGTGGGAGGCGCTGCGCGTCTGCTGCACCACCACGGTGGCGAGAGCGAGGATCGCGAGTGCGACGGCCGCGGCGAACGCCAGATAGACGAGCGCGACGGCGAGCCCGCGCGGGATCCAGACCTTGCCGAGCCCACGCACGAGCGGATTGAGCAGCAGGGCGATGAGCAGCGCCACGAGAAACAGGAAGACGACGTGACG
The DNA here is from genome assembly GCA_963762675.1 of uncultured Thermoleophilia bacterium. Classification (GTDB taxonomy): domain Bacteria; phylum Actinomycetota; class Thermoleophilia; order Gaiellales; family Gaiellaceae; genus Palsa-739. The sequence continues at coordinate 357,172 of CAVXLS010000010.1, forward strand.
CACGGCTCCCGCCACCACCCAGACGAGTACCAGGGTGAGCGGCAACAGCACGAGCTGCACCCACCGCGGAACCTCGATCCGCGTCGTGGCGGGCGGAGACATGCGAGCGATGGTAGCGCCGGCATCACCCGGAATCGCCTCGTCCGAGCCCATCCGGACGACCTCGACTGGGACGTCGCGACGGAGGGAGGGCTAGCGCTCGATCCGGCCGAGCTGTGGCTTCAGGCGGCTCCTTCCGGGTCGTACGCAGATGTTCGGCGCTCGCCATCGGGTCATTCCCGGTTGAATCGAGGGGGACGGTTCGCTACGGTGCCCCGCGACATGCCGCCCTCACGCCCCAGCAGGAGGCGGCGAGTCGAGCGCCGGGATGCCCGCGCGACGCGGAGGATCCGGCAGCTTGCGCTCCTCGTGCTCCTGACGACCGTCTTCGTCGTCAGCCTTCTGCTGACCGCGTTCGGCGGCGGCGTCGCCCCCAATCCCACTCCGTTCGCGTCGGCGAGCCTGGCGGCGAGCCGGACGACCGTCCAGACGCGTCCCTTCCCGGAGATCGTCGCGGTGCGCGGACCGGTGCGCCTGCAGCTGCCGATCTCGCAGCGTCAGGTGACCGCGATCGGATACCACGGCGCCGACGACGGAGCGCTGCCGCTTGCTCCCTCCGGCCACCAGGGGAACGAGGGTCTGATCCGGCGGGTGATCCACTCGATCTTCGGCGGCGGCGGCGGGAACCCGACCTGGTACCGGCTCGGCGGCGGCACGACCTCCGCGCTCGACGTCGGCGCTCCCGTCGGCGCGAACGTCTACTCCCCCGTCGACGGAACCGTGGTCGCGATCACCCCCTATGTCGTCGGCGGGAAGCGCTACGGCTCCCGGATCGACATCCAGCCCCAGAACGCGCCGACGGTCGTCGTCTCGCTCACTCAGCTGAAGGTCGATCCGTCGCTGAGCGTGGGGAACACGGTCGTCAGCGGCGCGAGGAAGCTGGGAACGGTGGTCGACCTCGCCCGCGTCGAGCACCAGGCGATCGCGCGCTACACGAACGACGCAGGCAACCACGTCACGGTCGAGATCCGTCCCGCGGCCAGCCTCGTTCTCAATTAGGCACTAGTTGCGGCTCCTGTTCCTGGCGGACGTCTTCGGTGTCGCCGGCCGGCGTGCCGTCGAAGAGCGCCTGCCCGGTTTGCGCGAGGAGCTTGCCGCCGATCTCGCGATCGTGAACGGAGAGAACGCAGCCGACGGTGCCGGCATCACGCCGAAGCTCGCCGAGCGGCTGCTGGCCGCAGGGGCCGACGTCGTCACGCTCGGAAACCACGCGTTCCGGCGAGGGGGGATCGGCGACTACCTGGCGCGGAGCGACCGCGTGATCCGTCCGGCGAACGCCGGCGCGCTCACGCCCGGACGCGGGCTCGCCGTCGTCGAGGCCCGGAACGGCGTGCGGGTGGCGGTGCTCAACCTGCTCGGCTCGCTCTTTCTCGACACCCCGGTCTCACCGTGGGAGGTCGTCGACGGTCTCGTCGACGAGGCGCGCGCGGCTGCACCGGTCGTCGTCGTCGACTTCCACGCGGAGGCGACGAGCGAGAAGGTCGCGCTCGCAACCTGGCTCGACGGCAAGGTGACGGCCGTGATCGGAACGCACACACACGTCCAGACGAACGACGCACGCGTGCTGCCGGGGAGCACCGCCGCCGTCACGGATGCCGGCATGACCGGCCCGCACGACTCGGTGATCGGCGTACGGGCGGAGCTCGCGATCCGCCGCATGCGCTCGCGGCAGCCGGTCCGCTTCGAGCCCGCCGAGACGGGCGTCCGGATCGAGGGCGTGGTCGTCGACTGCTCAGAGGACGGGCGGGCGCAAGGGATCGAGCTGCTCCGCGTGCCGCTCTGAGGGCAGCAGCGACCACGCGAGCATCCCGAACAGCACGACGACGAGCAGATCGCGCGCGACGACGAGCCACGCGAGCCACGGCGCGAGGGTCGTGTAGTAGTCGTAGTAGCGGTACGGCTCCCAGATCTGCGTCATCCCGACCGCGCCGAGGAACAGCACGTTCGTGCGCAATCCGACCCGGCCCCCGACCAGAGGGACGAGCGGAAACAGCCACACGAGGTACTGGGGCGAGAAGACCTTCGTGAACGCGACGTACGCGGCGATCGCCGCCGCACAGGCGACCAGGAGCCGCTCCGCAGACGGACGCCCGCGCAGGTAGAGCGCATAGACGAGGAGGAGCGCGAGCACGGTCACGACTCCCGAGGCTGTCCCGATCAGGTCGGGCCAATGCCCGACGATGTTGTCCGAGCCGTACCCCTTCACGATGCGCAACTGCACGCCGGCGATCTCGTGGGCTGCGACGAGGACGGCGCTGCCGAGGCTCTCGACCTGCATCGGCCGCGAGACCTGGCGATGGATCGCCCAGGTGAGACCGTGCGGTGCGAGCACGAGGAACGGACCGAAGCCGGCCGCGAGCACGGCGAGGCCGGCGACCACCCCTGCTCCGGCTGCCCGCCAGCGGCCGCGACGCCAGAGCTCGATGAGCGCAAGGGGGGCCAGCACGATGGGGAAGACCTTCGCAACGGCGCCCGCCACGAAGAGCGCGCACGCGAGCACCCCTCGTCCGGAGACGAGCGCAGCCACGCCGGCGACCGCCAGCAGAGCCGGCCAGTAGTCGTAGCGCGAGAGCGCGATCGGCCCGAGCAGAGCCGGCGCGACCCCGGCGGCGACGAGCGCGGCGTACCTGCGCCGCCGGGATGCTCCGACGCGGTCGAGCGCCCACGCCATCGCGCCGAGCGACGCGACGCCGATCGCGAGCAGCAGGACGCGGAACCAGAAGTCGTAGGTCGGGGTAGTAGAAGAAGACCTCGCGCAGATACGGGGGGAGATCGAACATGGGCAGCGCACCGGGCGGGTACTCGAGCGAGAAGTCCCGATACGGGATGCGGTGGCCGGCGAGCCAGCTCCCCCAGTTCTCGTAGAAGGCGACGTCGCCGCGCAGCCAGTCGTGCAACGGCGGGAGAAAGGCCACGAACGCCCAGGCTGCGACGAACGTGGCAACGCCGGCAACGAAGGGCCGGCGCAGCTCAGCGCGCCGATAGAAGCTCGTGTCGAGGCGTGTCTTCTGGAAGCGCAACGGGGGCGATGACAGGCGCGGTCGACGACAGGAACGCGATCGCGGCGAAGGCGTAGAACCACGGAATGTACGTGTAGAGCCAGTACGTCAGCACGAGCTCGAAGCCGGCGAGCAACGCGGCGGTCAGCGCGGCGAGCTGGAGCGGCGACTTCCGACGCGGCGCGAAGGCCGCGGCGAGAGCGCCGGCGACGAGCAGCCCTTCGAGGACGTGCTGGACGAGCCGGAGGTTGGGGAGACCTCGAGCGTGGTACTGACCCCAGTCCCAGAGCGAGAACGGCGAGTCGCGTCCGGTCTGCCAGCCGATCGTGCGATCCCAGAAGACGCGCAGCTCGTGGAGAGGGGCAGGCTCGAGCAGAACGACGGAGAACGCCGCGAGCGTGACGAGCACGAACGCGAGGAGGAAGCGGGGGCGCGGTCGCCGGTCCGGATACGTCAGCCAGAGCGGCGCCACCACGAGCGACGCGAACTTCGTCCAGCCTGACAGCGCGGCGAACGCGCCGCGACCGACAGGCGACGACGCGAGCCAGAAGCCCCACACGAGCAGACAGGGAAGGAGCACGTCGTTCGTGTTCGAGTTCGACGCGTACTGGGTGAACGGATAGGCGGCCCATGCGAACGCGAGAGTGGCCGCGAGTCGAGGCCCCTCCAGACGGCGCCCGACGAGCCAGAGCCCGAGGAGGGTCAGGAGGTCGAACGCGATCGAGGTGAAGTGCGCCGCCGGCAGATCGTCCCAGCGTCCGCTCCAGCCGAGCAGGAGATAGCCGGGGATGTACGCCTCGTAGGCGACCGGGCCGTACGTGTCGCCCTCGGGGTTCGCCGACTCGCAGCGGCCGTTCGCCTGGATGCGGTCGCGGATCTCGCCCGAGCTGTCGGCGGGGCCCGCATGCCTTGAGGTCGTCCTCCACCGGGAAGTGGCCCCAGGGCGCCTGCCCGTGCACGATTCGCTCGGCTCCGATCACGCCGGAGTAGCCGACGTCGATCACGTTCGAGGCTTCGACGTTGAGCCCGACGCGAAAGCCGGCGAGGAACACGGTCGCGGCGAGCAGCACCCACGCCGGCCAGAGGGGACGCCCACGCGGCGCGCGCCCGGTCGCCCCGATCCACGTGCAGCGCAGCACGACCCACGCGAGCAGCGGATAGAAGAGCGGTACCGCCGTGAAGACGTCTCCATGGTTGAAGAACCACAGCGAGGCGGTCGGCGAGAGGCAGAACAGGAGATCGAGGTTCCGCAGCGAGAGCGGCCGCCGGAGGTCCGCGAGCCCGAGAACGAAGACGGCGCAGAGGATCCCCCAGACCCACGGGTCATTGATCGTCGCGCCGCCGAAGGCACCCGAGTAGCCGCGCCCCATCTTCCAGGCGACCTGGGGGCCGGTCCACGCCTCGAGCACGGAGGCGGTGGCGTCGTCGACGCGGCCCTCCGCGATCTCGCCCGCGTTCAGCCACCAGATCTTGACCGTCCAGCTTCCGTCCTTCGCCGAGTAGGTCTCCTCGTCCGCACGGCCACTGGGCGGGTACCGGGAGAGCCACGAGGCCACCTTCGGATACGCCTCGAAGACGCGCAGCACCCGCGTCTTCGCGAGGCGGGGGCTCGGCGAGAGCGGGACGAAAGGCGTCTGGACGAGGCGACCCCTGCTGTCGAAGACGGGAGCGGTAGGGACGGTCGGCGCGGTCGTGGCCGCGCGCGCGGCAGGCGCAGAGGACGACGGCGAGGACGGCTGCGGCGAGGAGGCGGCGCCTCACCGGCAACAGGCTACGTGCCGCTGCGGAACGACCAGAGCTTGTTGCCGACGAAGTTCAGCGGCGTGACGAGAACGACCGCGATCGCCTGAGCAAGGAACTTCCCGGCCCCGGCCGTCACCAGGAGGTGCAGGACGAGCAGGTTCGCGCCGAGCGACGCCAGCGAGACGACGAAGAAGCGCAGGCCCTGCGCCGCGACCCCGCCGCGGCGGTCGCGGAACGTCCAGAGGCGGTTCCACGTGTAGTTGCTCGTCACGGCGACGAGGAAGGAGCAGGTCGCAGCGGCGAGATAGTGGACGCCCTGGTGGAGGATCGCCGCGTAGACGGCGAGGTTGATGCCGTAGCCGACCGCGCCGACGGTGGAGAACTTCGCGAGCTGCGCCCAGTTGCTGCCGGAGCGGAGGGCGGCGACCAGCCGTGCCCTGACTCCGCCCGGCGGCGAGGGGATCGTGGCAGCCGGACGGTCCAAGGCGGCACGAGCGTAGCTCACGTGGGGGAACCCCTGGTTCCCCCACAGCCCCTCCTCCGCGTCGGTGGCGAGGAGACCGTTGGTGGCGCTCCGGGGAGAGCGCGGTCTCCCCTGCGCGCGCACCGTCTGCGTCTCCCAGAAGGACGCAGGGCGAAGGAAGGCGCTGCGTCGGCGGTGGCGCCCTGCGGGCGTCCCCGCCGACGTAGATCGCCTGCGGCCAGCGTCGCTGACGCATCTGGTTGGCCTCCGGCTTCCAGGATGGTGGCAGGCGAGGTCTACCCCTCTCGGTATCCGCAGCCTTCCGCCGCGCGGAGGGGAGACCGCGCTCTCCCCGCAGCGCACACGACAGCCTCCTCGGCGAGCGAAGAAGGGGGCCCATGGGGACAGGTTCCCCCATGCTCATTCACCCGCGATGAGCGGGACGAAGCGGCAGGGGACGCTGTGGATCACGGCCGGGCCTTCCGGCGTTCGTACGATCACCTCGAGCCGCTGCTCGACGCGCTCTCCGACAGGAACGACCAGGCGGCCGCGCTGCTCGAGCTGGTCGTACAGCGCAGCAGGCGGCGTTGCCGCCGCAGCCGCGACGGCGATCGCCGCGAAGGGTGCGTGCCCCGGCAGTCCCCGCGTGCCGTCGCCGACGTGGACCTGGACACGGCCGCCGACGCCGGCGGTGGCGAGGCTCCGCCGGGCTTCCTCGGCGAGCTCGGGGAGTCGCTCGATCGAGTGCACCTCCGCGGCCAGCTCGGCGAGCACGGCGGCCTGGTAGCCGGAGCCCGTGCCGACGTCGAGCACCCGCTCGCCTCCGTGCAGCGCGAGCTGCTCGCAGATCAGCGCCACCATGTACGGCTGCGAGATCGTCTGCCCGAAGCCGATCGGAAGAGCAGCGTCGGCGTACGCCCGGTCGCGCAGCTCGTCGGCCACGAAGAGCTCGCGCGGCACGCGCCCCATCGCCGCGAGCACACGCTCGTCGGCGATGCCTCGCCGCCGGAGCTGGTGCTCGACCATGGCGCGCCGCCGTTTGGCCAGGACGGGCGGGGCGCTCATCGAGCGGCCGGCGACGGGCGCCCCGGTGTCTGCGCATACGTCGGCGGTTCGACGCCGAAGTGGGAGAGAACCGCCGGGACCACCTCGGTGATGCGGGTGGGCGCGGCGTCGAGGCCGACCGTGAGAAGCGGTACGAGCGAGTCCCCCGCGGAGAGAGAGCCGTGGCTGCCGCCGCCCGCGTGATGACGGCCGCCGAGGTCGGCGAGCTCCCAGCCTTCCGCGGCCGAGACGAGCAGCTCGCCGGCGTTCGGATTCGCGAGCGCCGACCAGGCCCGGTTGAACGCGTCCGGGTGATCGAGCAGCGACGCGTCGCCGCTCGTCTGCCACCCGTCACCCGGGCCCGGGCGGAAGCGGAGCTCCTCTCCCTCCCGTCTGGCGACGGCCTCGTCTCCCTCGCGCCGCAGCGTCGTCTCCACCGACGCCTCGCCGTCGAGGCGGCTGGCGAGCGCGGCGACGTCGATGCCGGCTCCCGGCGAGAGGTAGACCTGTCCGGCGCGATTCGAGGCCGTCACGAGGACCTCGTCCTCGAACCCTGAGAAGGCGTCCTGCAGCCGCGCGACGTGCGCGACCGCGGTCTGGCCGTGATCGGAGTGGAGCACGACGGCATATCGGTCGAGGAACTCGTCCGGCCCTCCCGCGGCTTCGAGCAGCGCGCCGATCGCGGCGTCCGTTCGCTCGAGCGCCACGTCGTCCGCTCCTTCCGGACCGCGCAGATGCGACGCGTAGTCGAAATCGGAGAGGTAGTAGGCGAGGAAGTCGAAGCCGTCTCGCGTGACGAGCCAGCGGCCGACCGCGGCCGCGTAGGCGTCGATCGAGCCTGCCGCGCGATTGCGTACCGCCAGCGGGGCGCCGGTCCGGTCGGACTCGAAGAGGCTGTAGTAGAAGAAGCGCTCCGGCCCGTAGGCGGCCCGCGTGACCCAGGGCAGGGTCGGCAGGTGCCGGTGACGGCCGCGGTAGCACGTGATGTTGACCGCCGCGGAGACGAGTCCGGCATCCTCGAGGGCCTCGTAGACGGTGACGGCGCCCGCGCCGAGGTGGCGCTGGTTCATGTTGAAGATCGTGTCCACGATCGCCTGAGCCATGCCCGCGGCGCGCAGCGCGGCGAACGACGACCCGTACTCGACGACTCGCCGCTCGCTCCGATGCCACCACACGAGCGACGGGATGTGGTGCACGTCCGGACCTGCCCCGGTGACGATCGACGAGAGACAGACGGGCGTCAGCGACGGGAAGACGGAGGTCGCCTGCCGGTACGAGCCGCGCCCGGCAAGCAGTGCGAGCGCGGGCGCCCGGCTGCCGTCGACCGCACGTTCGAAGGCGGCCGGCGTCATCCCGTCCACGACGATCAGGACGAGCTTCTTCGTAGCCACCGCCGTGCGGGCCTAATCGCGGGCGAGCGTGCGCAGACCCGCGTAGCGCTCGGGCCCGCGCCGTCGGATGCGGACGGCCAGCGCCGGCAGGACCAGCGCCTCGAGGTACCCGGCGGCGGGGATCCACGCGGCCCCGGCCACGATCACCGCGGCTCCTGCCAGGAGCGCCGCCGTCCCGCCGCGCGTGCCGCCGCGACGAAGCGCTCCGGCGACGACCTGCGCCGCGCCGAGCCCGCCTGCGAGCCCGCCGGCGGCTCCGGCAACGACGTCGCCCCAGCCGCCCGGGCTGCCAGGCGTGGACGCCGTAGCCGAGGGCCGCCCCGGCGCCGAGCGCCGCGAGTCCGGCCGCGACGAGCGCTGTTCGGCCCGCACCGAAGACGCCTGCAAGCAGGACTCCCGTCGCTGCACCGAGCCCGACGGAGACGCCGATCCAGTACCAGCCAGCCACGTCCCGGCCAGTGTAGTGGGCCGCCCGCACCGACCCTGCGAAACCTACGTCGCCTCGACGGGCATCACCACGTAGGGTCCATCGTGCTACGCCGTCTCGACGCGGAGCTCGCCCGAGCGCATCTCCAGCCGCGCGATGACTGCGAGCCCGAAGTCAGCGGCCCGCTTGCCGTCGATCACCCGGTGGTCGAACGTGACCGAGACGTTGCCGACCGGGCGGACGACGATCTCGCCGTCGTGCACGACCGGCCGGTCGGCGATCCGATGGACTCCGAGGATCGCCACCTCCGGATGGTTGATCAACGGCGTGACCAGGAGACCGCCGGATCGCCCCGCGCTCGTGACGGTGAACGTGCCGTCGCGCAGCTCCTCCGGTGTCAGGGTTCCGGCGTGCGCGGCCTCCGCGAGCCGGCGCACCTCCGCCTCCAGCTCCTCGAGCGAGCGTGAGTCGCAGCCGCGGACGACGGGGACGACGAGCCCCTGCTCGGTCTGGACGGCGATGCCGAGGTCGTAGCGGTCGCTGTAGACAAGCTCACCGTCCTCGACACGAGCGTTCAGCTCGGGGTACTCGCGGAGCGACTCGGCGACCGCCTTCAGCACGAGCGGCAGCAGGCGCGAGAGCTCGACGCCGGTGAAGTCGCACTCCTCGACCCACGTGACGGCCGGGATCTCGCGGTGCGCACGCGTCAGGTGCTCGAACATCTGCCGCTTGATGCCGCGAATCGGCTGGCGTAGACGCGTCGCCTCTGCGCGAGAAGAGACCGCTCCACGGACGTCCGACTCCGTGATGCGGCCACCGGGCCCCGTTCCCGTGACGGAGTCGAGGTCGACATCGAGCTCGTGCGCGAGCCTGCGCACGAGCGGCGTGGCCCGGACCTTGCCTTGTGACACTCTGTTACTTGCCGGCGGTGGCGCGGACATGTCCGGCTTGCGGGACTCGGCGGCCGGCCGCTCGCCGGCCCCTCGTGCGTCGCCGTCTCCCCCGATGACGACGAGCACTGTGCCGACCGGGACGACGTCGCCCTCCGCGACGAGGATTCGCGTGACGGTGCCGCCGGCGGGAGAAGGGATCTCCACGGTCGTCTTGTCGGTCGCGATCTCGACGAGAGGGTCGTCCTCGGCGATCTCCTGCCCCTCCGCGACGAGCCAGCGCGCGATCTCGCCCTCGGTCAGCCCCTCGCCGAGGTCGGGCAGCTTGAACTCGTACGCCACGCGGGATTCCTACCTGATCGCGTCGTCGCGGAGGATCGCGTGGACGCCCTTGACGCCGTTGACGAGCTGGGTGATCCGCAGGTCGACGACGACGCTGGCGAGGGCGAGCGCGTCCCGCCGCTCGAGGCCGCGCTCGCGGCTCATCAGCACGAGCATGCCGTCGAGCGCCTGCGCGGCCGCCTCGTCCAGGTCCTCGTCGAAGCCGAAGGTCAACCAGGCGTCCGCGGTGCGGGCGATCGGATTCTCCAGCTCCAGGCCCTCGGCGAGCGAGAGGGTGAGCCGCGCACGCTCGACCGGGCACTCGATGGCGAGCTGCGAGACCTCCCCGTCGCCCTGCCGTGCGTGGCCGTCCCCGGCCGAGAGGAGCGCCCCGTCGACGGGGATGGGCAGGTAGAGGATCGTCCCGGCGACGAGCTCGGCGCAGTCGATGTTGCCGCCGAACCGGCGCGGAGGAGCCGTCGCGTGGACTCCGGGGTCGGGCGGCGGCATCCCGATCACGCCGAGGAAGGGGCGGAGCGCGACCGTGCGACCGAGCTGGTCGCGGCCCGATCCGGCAGCGGCGTCGAGCTCCCAGCGCAGGACGTGCCGCTCGCCGTCGGCAACCTCGAGCCGGTCGTTGAGCAACGACGACCAGCCGCCGGCGACGGTGAGGCCGAAGGCGCCGACGCGCACCTCGTCGATCGCGACCGCGAGCGTCCCGCCTGCCCGCGCCCCCCGCACCTCGATGGGCCCGACCAGCGCGTGTCCCGCGTCGAGCTCCGGGTCTCGCGGCTCGAACTTCCGCCCCGGCTCGACGTTCCAGCCGGAGTCGAGCGCCGAGAAGACGATCGAGTCGCCCGGATCCACGGAGAGCACCGGCTCGAGGTCGGGCGAGAAGTGCCCGTGCAGGGTGCGGCGCTCGAGCGGCAGCTCGTGGATCGCGACCACTAGAAGGCGAGCAGCTTCCGGGCCGCGTCGACCACGCGCTCGACCGACGGCATGTACGCGTCCTCGAGCTTCCAGTACGGGTAGGGGACGTCGTATCCGGTGACGCGGAGCACGGGCCCGCGCAGGTCGAGGATCGCCTTCTCGGCGAGGATGGCGGCGATCTCCGCGCCGAAGCCCGCCGTGCGCGGCGCCTCCTGCACGACGACGACGCGGCCGGTCTTCGCGGCCGAGGCCAGCAGCGCCTCCTCGTCGAGCGGCTTGAGCGTGCGCAGGTCGAGCACCTCGATCGACGCCTCGGCCGCGATCACCTCCGCGGCGCGCTCGCAGAGAGGCACCATCGCCCCGTACGCGACGAGCGTCACGTCGTCGCCCTCGCGCGCCGTCCGCGCGAGGCCGAGCGGGACGACGTAATCGCCCTCCGGCACCTCCGTGCGCTCGCTGCGGTAGATCAGCTTCGGCTCGAGCACGACCACCGGGTCGGGGTCGCGGATCGCGGCCGCGAGCAACCCCTTGGCATCGGCCGGGGTGGAGGGGATCGCGACCTTCACGCCCGGCGTGTGCGCGTAGTACGCCTCCGGCGAGTCGTCGTGCAGCTCGGGCGCCCGCACGCCGCCGCCGTACGGCATGCGCACGACGAGCGGAAACTCCATCCTGCCGCCGCTCCGCCACCGGTATCGGCCCACGTGCGTGATCAGCTGGTCGAGGCACGGGTACGAGAACGCGTCGTACTGCATCTCGCAGACGGGCCGCCACCCGGCCATGCAGAGACCGACCGCGGTGCCGAGGATTCCCGCCTCCGCGAGCGGCGTGTCGACACAGCGGTTGGGCCCGAACCGCTCCAGCAGCCCCGCCGTTGCGCGGAAGACGCCGCCCGAGCGGCCGACGTCCTCCCCCATGACGAGCACCGACTCGTCGCGCGCGAGCTCGAGGTGGAACGCCTCGTTGATCGCCTCCACCATGAACCGCTCAGCCAACGCCGCCTCCGAGGATTCGGCGCAGCTCGGCCAGCTCGGCTGCGAACGAGACCGGCGGGTTCGCGTAGGCGTGCTCGAAGAGAAGCGAGACGTCCGGCTCGGGCTCCAGCTCGGCCTGTGCGATCGCCTGTCGCATGACGTCCACGGCCTCGGCCTTGATCCCTGCCTCGAGCTCGTCGCCGAGAGCGCCGAGCCGGCGCAGGTACTGCTCGTAGCGCCCCAGGCACTCGTGCTGCTTCTCCGCCTCGACCCGCTCGAGGTCGATGTAGGCGCGCGGGTCGTCGGCGGTCCCGTGCGGCGCCGCGCGGTAGGTAACCGCCTCCACGAAGGTCGGCCCCTCGCCGGCACGGGCCCGCTCGGCCGCCTCCCGGGTCGCCTCGTAGACAGCCGGCGCGTCGCCGCCGTCGACGCGGATCGCAGGCATTCCGTAGCCGGCCGCCTTGTCGGCGAGGGCCACAGCCCGGGTCTGCGAGGCCACCGGAGTCGAGATCGCCCACTGGTTGTTGTTGCAGAAGAGGATGAGCGGCGCCCCCATCACGGCGGCGAAGTTCGCGCCCTCGTGGAAGGAGCCCTCGCTCGTCGCGCCGTCGCCGAAGAACGCGATCGCGACCGCGCGCTCGCCCTTCAGCTTCTTCCCCCACGCGAGGCCGGCCGCATGAGGCACATGGCTCCCGACCGGGACGGAGATCGACGCCACGTTGTGCTCGGCCGGGTTCCACCAACCGGCGGGGTGGCCGCGCCACCACTGGAGGATCGTGCTCGCCGGAATCCCGCGCAGCAGGCCGATGGCAGCCTCCCGATAGCTGGGGAAGATCCAGTCCTCGTCGCGGAGCGCGTGCACGGCTCCGGCCTGCATCGCCTCGTGGCCCCAGAACATCGCATACGTCCCGATCCGCCCCTGGCGGTGGTAGACGAGCGACCGCTCGTCGTAGGTTCGCAAGAGCACCATCGACCGGTAGAGCTCGAGCAGCTCCTGCTCGCCGAGGCCCTCCACCTCGCGATCCTTGTCGATCACGCGACGCAGCTCGTGCTCACCCGGAGCGCCGGCAGGCGCTCGGCTCCCCGGCCGGGCGACGGCGGCTCCGCCGCCGGTGCTTCCAGCCCCTGCGCCGGCAGGCGCTCGGTTCCCCGGCCGGGCGACGGCGGCTCCGCCGCCGGTGCTTCCAGCCCCTGCGCCGGCAGGCGCTCGGTTCCCCGGCCGGGCGTCGGCGGCTTCGTCGCCGGCGCTTCCAGACCCCCGCGCGATCTGGGTCATGGTCCTGAGTGTATGCCAGGCATCCGCGGGCGATGAGTTCGCGCGTCTCGTGTCGTCCAAGGGACGAATGAGCGCCGCCGTAGTCCAACCCGGAGCCGACCGCGTACCATCCGGAGCGATGGATGCGCCTCTCGCCGTCGGCTCCGGCGCCGCCGATCTCGAGGCCCGGCTCGAGCAGCACCGGATCGAGCTGCGCGCGTATTGCTATCGGATGCTCGGCTCGGCCTTCGAGGCCGAGGATGCCGTGCAGGAGACGCTGCTGCGCGCCTGGCGTGCGCACGACCGCTTCGAAGGCCGGGCGGCCCTGCGCTCCTGGCTCTACCGGATCGCGACCAACGTCTGTCTCGACCTCCTGAAGGGCCGCGCGCGGCGACCCCGCCCGATGGACCTCGGCCCGGCGGGAGCGCCGGTGCTCGAGAACGCCGCCTTCCGTCCCGAAGTCCCCTGGCTCGAGCCGGTGCCGGACGCGCTGGTCGTCGCCGACGGCGACCCGGCAGACGTCGCCCAGGCACGGGAGAGCGTCCGGCTGGCGCTCGTCGCCGCGCTCCAGCATCTGCCACCCCGGCAGCGCGCAGCGCTCATCCTCTGCGAGGTGCTGCGCTGGCAGGCGAGCGAGGCGGCCGAGCTGCTCGAGACGAGCGTCGCGTCGATCAACAGCGCGCTGCAACGAGCCCGGGCGACCCTCGACGCACACGACACGCACGCCGTCGACGCCATTCCCCTCGACCAGGCCGACCGGGCGCTGCTCGAGCGCTACGTCGACGCCTTCCAGCGCTACGACATGGACGCCCTCACCGGCTTGATCCGAGAGGACGCAACGCAGTCCATGCCGCCGTACGACCTCTGGCTCGCGGGCCGCGACGACATCCTCACGTGGTGGTTCGGCCCCGGGATCGGCTGCCGCGGCTCGCGGGTGATCCCTGCCGGGTCCGCGAACGGGGCGCCCGCCTTCGGCCAGTACAAGCCGGCGGACGGCGGCGGCTACGAGCCCTGGGCCCTCCAGGTGCTGGAGCTCTCACCGACCGGCATCGCCGAGTTCACCTTCTTTCTCGACACGGCACGGATCTTCCCGCTCTTCGGGTTGCCCGCCCGGCTCGACGGGTAGCGCGCCTTCGAGCCCCGCGAGCGAGAGGAGCTCCAGCAGCTCACCGGAGGCGTTCCGGAGCCGCAGCTCGCAGCCGAGCCGGCGCGCCGTGAGCTGCAGGCGCGCCAGGAAACCGACCGTTCCGAGGTGCAGGTCGCGAAGCTCGCGCAGGTCGCACACGAGGAGGACTGGGCGAGGCGGAGCCATCTCCGAGGAGAGGACCGGCCACGGCGGCCGAACTCATCTGCACCGGTCAGAGGAGCACACCAACGGCGTCGCGCTCCGCCTCGAACACGGCCTCCCGGACGTCGCCCAGATCCTCGCCGTCGACGTGCAGTGGCAGTGGTCGGTCGCAGGCGATCTCGATCCGATCGAGGTCGTGCCCGTACAGATACGGCCCGCTGCGGGCACGGCCGCTGAGAAGGGTGAGCGCCGTCCGCAGGAGGGAGCGGCGGCGCACGTGGATCGGCGCGACGAGGTCGAGCCCCGACTCGAAGCGCGCCTCCGGCACGATGGGGAGCGGTAGGCGCTTCGCGTAGGTGTACGGACTCCCGTTCGCGACGAAGACGAGCGCAGCGCGACCGAGGCCCTTCACCTCCAGCTGCGGCTCGAAGCGACCGCGGTGGGATGCGATCGCCCGGACGACCGCGAGGGCGAAGGCGAGGTCGCCGGGCCGCTTTCCGTCCGGCCGGCGACCGAGCTCGTCGACGCGGCGAACAGCTTCCGCGTCGAGGCCGATCCCCGCGCTGAAAGCGAAGCGGCGGCCGTTGACGCGACCGAGGGCGATTCGCCGCGTGCGCCCCTCTGCGATCGCGTCCGCAAGCTGCCGCGCAGCCTCCTGCGGGTCGACCGGGACGCCGAGCGCCCGGGACAGGACGCTGGTCCCGCCGCCGGGGAGGAAGCCGACCGGAACGTCGCGCTCGAGCCCGTTCAGCGCCTCGTTGAACCCGCCGTCCCCGGAGTAGACGACGATCGCGTCGACGCCCTCGCGGGAGGCGTCGGCAACGAGCTCGGTGGCGTGGCCCGGTCGCTCCGTGCGCACGACGCTCAGCCGCGCGACGCCCGCGAGCATCTCCTCGACGCGCGCGAGCCGCTCCTCGCTGACGCGGGTCGCGAAGGGATTGACGACCAGGACCGCCTGCCGCACCGGTTCCACGCGTGCGAGCATGCCCACCGCCCACGCCGCAATGCAAACTAGCGCGAGGCGTAGCCGCGCATTCCCTCGAGCAGGAGAGCGGTGAAGCGGTCCGCGAGCTCGTCGGTATCCGCGCGAAGGCTGGAAGCGCCGAGAGCCGAGCCCCCGGCGCCAGGCCGAGAAGACCGCACGCCTTCGGCGGGCCGGGCGCGCAACCACGTGTACGCCCAGTTCGCAGCCGAGAGGGCGAGCAGCGCGGCGGTGCCGTCGTCGAGATCGGCGCGCAGCTCGCCGAGCTCGCGACCCTCCCGGAAGAGGGCGCGGAATCGCTCCTCGTAGCGGCGGCGCTCGGCGACGAACTCCTCGCGTCGCTCGCCTTCGAGGTACCGCCACTCGCGCACGAACACGGTCGCGACGTCGAGCTGCTCCGCGACCACGCGCAGGTGCGCCCGCAGCGCCGCCCGGATCCGCTCGACCGCCGTCTCCTCGTCGGGCACGGCGTCCAGCGCCGCGTGGAAGGCGGCGGCGCCCTCGCTCGCGACCTCCCACAGGAGATCGGCCTTCGACTCGATGTGCGCGTAGAGCGAGCCCTTCTGGACGCCGAGCGCGGCGGCCAGGTCGCCCACCGAGGTGCCGTGGTAGCCCTTCTCGGCGAAGAGCCGGGCGGCGGCCCGTGTCAGCTCGGTGCGGCGGGCGGACATTACAATGAGGAGGCTAACGATCGTTCGGAAGGTGGTGCTGCGTGGCGGCAGTCGAGATTCCCCGGGACGAGCAGGCGTTCCTCGAGTACGTGCAGGCCGGCGGGCAGGTCGAGGCGACCGACTGGCTGCCGGACTCCTACCGGGCGAAGCTGGTCAAGTTCATCGAGATGCACGGCAACTCCGAGCTGATGGGCGTCCTGCCCGAGCGGGAGTGGATCCTGCGCGCCCCGACGCTGCAACGCAAGCTCGCGCTGACGGCGAAGGTGCAGGACGAGGTCGGGCACGCACAGCTCATCTACCGCGTGGTCGAGGATCTCGGCAAGCCGCGGGAGCAGTGCCTCGCCGACCTCGTCTCGGGCAAGAGCAAGTTCCACAACGTCTTCCACTACCCGACGAAGACCTGGGGCGACGTCGGCGTGATCGCCTGGCTCGTCGACGCGGCCGCGATCGTCAGCCAGAAGGCGCTGCTCAAGTGCTCGTACGCGCCCTACGCGCGGATCATGAAGAAGATCTGCTGGGAGGAGTCGTTCCACATCCTCCACGGCCGCGACGTGATCCTCGCGCTCGTCACAGGCACGCAGGAGCAGTTCGAGCTCGTGCAGGAGGCGCTCGACCGCTGGTGGCCGCCGCTGATGCAGTTCCACGGCAACCCGATCCCCCGCGACGAGGACCCGATGTGGCTGTGGCGCATCAAGAGCCAGGGCAACGAGGAGGCGCGGCAGCAGTTCCTCGAGGGCTACGTGCCGCAGATCCGCGAGCTCGGGCTCGAGGTGCCCGACCCGAGGCTGCGCAGGCGCGACGACGGCGTCTGGGAGTACACCGAGCCGGACTGGGACGAGCTGCGGCACGTCGTCACCGGCCACGGCCCGAAGACGGAGGAGCGCCTCGCCTTCCGCCGCCGCTTCCTCGAGCGGGAGCGGTGGGTGCGCGACGCGGTGCTGGCGGCGTGAACCAGCCGCGCGTGTTCGAGGTGTTCCGGCAGGAACGGCGGGGCCGGCCGTTCGAGCACGCCGGCTCGGTCGTCGCGCCGGACGCCGAGTTCGCGGAGGCGTGGGCGCGCGAGCAGTACGGTCGCCGCGGCGAGTCGGTCGCGCTCTGGCTCGTTCCCCGCGACGCGATCCGCGAGGTCGAGGACTGGGCGGACGAGTTCGACCTCAAGTACCGCCGCGTGGACGGCTACTCGATCAAGGCACGGCTGAAGGAGGCACGTGAACGAGCTGCTGCTCGGGCTGGCTGACGACGAGCTCGTCATCGGCTGGCGCGATTCCGAGTGGACGGGGATCGCGCCGGTGCTCGAGGAGGACGTCGCCTTCTCCTCGATCGCGCAGAACGAGATCGGCCACGCGCGCGCCGTCTATCAGCTGCTGACGGACGACGCGGACGCGCTCGCGTTCGACCGCAGGCCGGAGGAGTACCGCTGCGCCCCGCTCGTCGAGCTGCGGCTGCTCGACTGGGCGCACGCGATCGCCCGCCGCTGGCTCTACGAGCAGGCCGACCTCGTCCGGATCACGGCGTTGAAGGACGACTCCTCCGAGCCGGCGACCGCCGGCCTCGCGGCGAAGATCGACCGCGAGGAGGCCTACCACCGCATGCACGCCGAGCTGTGGCACGAGCGCCTGCGCGACGAGCCGCGCTTCCGGGACGCGGTCGGCGAGCTCTGGCCGTACGCCGTCGGGCTACTCCCGGCCGACCAGCGCCCTGAGCTGGCGCTCCGTACCGGGCTCGAGCTGCCGAGTAACAGTCTGTTACAGGGCAAGGAACGAGGAGAGCACACGCCCGAGCTCGCCGAGCTCTGGGAGGAGATGACCGTGGTGCGGCGATCCGCACCCGCCGGGTCCCGGTGGTGACTGCCGCGCAGGTCTGGGACGCGCTCGACGCCGTCCCCGACCCCGAGATCCCGGTCGTCTCGCTCGTCGACCTCGGGGTCGTGCGCGACGTCTCAGTCGACGGCCGGCACGTACGGATCGAGTTCACGCCGACCTTCCTCGGGTGTCCGGCCCTCGAGGCGATGAAGACCGCGATGGAGGAGAAGGTCGCGGAGCTCGGCGCCGAGCCCGAGGTGCAGGTGATCGCCGACGACTCGTGGTCGACCGACCGGATCACCCCTGCCGGCCGCGAGAAGCTGCGCGACGCCGGGTTCGCGCCCCCGGCTCCGCGCGAAGCGTCGGCGCCGACGCTCGTGCAGCTGCGGGCGGGCGTCTTCCGGTGCCCGTACTGCGGCTCGACGAAGACACGCCTGGAGAACATCTTCGGCCCGACGCCGTGCCGCAGCCTCCGCTACTGCGAGAGCTGCCGCCAGCCGTTCGAGCAGTTCAAGACGATCTAGCTAGCAAGACGATGGATCGACCTCGGCCGACGCGCCGAGGCCGCGCAGCTCCTCGAGCCGCGCGGCGGCGATCCCGTGGACGGTGCCGTGGGTCGCCGCGTGGCCGGTCAGAGCGACGAGGAACGCATCCCGCTCGAGCGCGTACAACCGGACGTCGCTCGACGCCCGAACCGTGGCCAGCGGTCAGGTACCCGGGGCCGCCCGCGCCGAGGTGGAGCTTGCCGAGGGCAAGGGTGACGGCAAGCACGTCGATTGCACCGGCGACGATGGACAGCACGCCGACGAGGCCGACGATCAGCCTCACCGGACGATGGCGGCGAATCGCTCCGAGTCCGCCGACGAGGGAGACCATTCCTCCGGCTCGTGCGGCGCACGCGGCAGACGCGCGGCGAGCAGCGCGGCGGTGCCCGTCGCGCCCGCCGCACAGAGAAACGCGGTGCCGGGCCCGCCGAATGTGAGCACCACGCCGACGAGAGCCGGCGCCGTCAACGCCATGCAGGCGGTGATCCAGCCGGAGAGCACGTTCACCGCTCCCAGCTCCAGCGGTGAGCGTGCGAGCATCGGAGTCACGAATGCGTGGGTGGGGCGAGTGGCGGTGACCGCCGTCGCTGCCGCCGTCGCGACGGTGTAGACCGACCACCAGGGAGCTCCGACGACCAACAGGGTTCCGGTGCCGGCCATCGTCAGGGACTGGACCGCGTACCCTCCGACAAGCGCAGCCACTCCCGGAAGCCGGTCGGCCAGGCCGCCGACGAGAGGCGCGAGGATCCCCGCCGGTACGAGCTGCACCGCCGCCACGATCCCGGTCTCGGTCGCGCCGCCCTGGCGATAGGCGTAGACGAGGATCGCGACCCAGGAGCCGAGCTCGGCGGCGACGAACAGCGCGAACGCAGCCTCGACCCGTCGGAGGTCGCGGTTCCGGAGGATCGCCGTGAGCGCCTGAGCCGCAGTCCTCACCGCAGCCGCCGAGCCGTCAAAGCGCCGCGCCGAGCACATCCCCGCTGTCGAGTTGGCGCGCGCGTGAGATCCAGGGACTTGCGCCGAGTCGCTCGAAGACGTCGAGTGCCTCAGCGACGAGCGGCGCGGCCTCGTCCGCCCGGAGCCTCGCATCGAGCCACTCGCCGTGCTCGAGGAGGACGACGGCAAGATGGAACGGCATCGCGAGCTCCCGAAGCAGCGCGGCAGCACCCCTGAAGAGCCGGTCCGCCTCCACGTCGTCCCCACGTCGTGCTGCGAGGATCGCGCGAAACCGTGCCGCCTCTGCGTTCAGGTACGGGGTCCGTCGGCCCCGCGGTTCCTTTTCGAGGACCGCGAGCAGCGCCTCGGCCCGCCCTTCGTCACCGATCTCGAGCGCAGCCTGGACCCCGACGACGAACGCCTGCTTCACCGCCTCGTGCGAGATGCCGAGCGCGTCCCGTTCCGCCCAGACGATCTCGGCCGCGGCGAGCGCCGTCGATGCCTCGCCCGAGGCGAGAAGCAGGGCCGCACGGGCGCCACCGTAGTAGCTCCGCTCCTGGACGTCCGCCGACATCGCGAACTCCTTCCCGAGCTCGATCATCCTTCCAGCACGCTCGAGCAGCCCACGGTGACCGGCTGCCGGGACGGCCGAGTTGAGGAGACAGGCGAAGTCCTGACGACTCGGCGCCCAGTCGCCGCCTTCCTCCAACAGAGACTGATTCGCGAGCAGCTCGTCCCACTCTCCGAGCGCGTAGAGCGGATAGCCCATCCCGAGCAGGGCACCCTCCCAGTAGCGCTGTCCCACTTTTCGCGCGAACCCGAGCGCGTCACGCATCAACGCCAGCGCCTCTTCATGGCGGTCTCGCATGTGCAGCTCGTCGGCCAGGTTGTAGTACGCGCGCAGCGCTGCCGACGGCTTGTCGTGGTCGAGCGCGAGCTGGAGCGCGTCGCGAAGGAGCAGCTGCGCCTCGTGCGTCCGCCCGCCCGCCGCGACGATCGAGGCCCTCGTGTTGAGCGTCTCCGCGAGAAGCTCGGGCAGGTCGAGCGTCTCGGACAGTTCGAGCGCATGCTCGACGTGCTCCAACGCAAGCTCGTTTCGTCCGGCGAAGAACAGGAGCCTCGCGAGCTGGGACACGAGAGCCGCCACGCCCTCGTCGGGCTCCTCTTCCGCCAGCACGTCGAGCGAGCGCTGCATGTTCTCGAGCGCCTCGTCGAGCCGTCCACGATCCCAGAGCACCTCGGCGAGGCGGACGGAGACCCGCGCCGAGCGATTCGTGTTCCCGGCCGCGTTGAGAAGCTCGAGTGCTCGCGCCCAGTGGGCTTCCGCCTCGTCGGCCCGCGTGGCGGCGTAGGCCGCGATCCCGGCACGCTCGTGGAGCTCGGCGTGCACCGCGGGATCGTCGGTCAGCTCGATCGCACGCTCGTACGCGCGCTGGGCCTCGATGTTCCCCGCCAGCGACGCAGCGCGTTCGGCCGCCTTGACGAGCATCGCGCCGGCGCGGGCACGGATCTCACCCGCGTCCGGGTCCTGCGGCGCCGCGTCGTACGCATCGAGCAGGTGGCTCGCGACGAGCTCGGCCAGCTCGTCTTCCCCGCCCGGCGTCAGAGATCCGAGATACTCGGCGACCGCGAGATGCTTCGCCTTGCGGTCGCGCTTGCCGATCGACTCGTAGGCGACCTGCTTGACGATGTCCTGGAGGAACGCGTACTGGCCACGTTCCGGTGAGCGCGGGTCGGCCTGGATCGACAGCAGCTCCTTGCGCAGGAGCGAGCCGAGCACGACGTCGACCTCGGTCTCGGCGAACCCCGACACCGACGCGAGCCCGTGCTTCGTGAAGGTCTTGCCGAGCACGGACCCGTCCTGCACGAGACGCCGCTCGAGCACCGTGAGGTTGTCCAGCCTCGCCGCGACGAGAGCGTGGAGCGTTTCCGGGATCTGAAGCGTCTCGATCGGGCCGGTCGGTGTGGTCACGTCACCGTCCCGCGAGAGCAGCCCCTGGTCGAGCAGCATGCGCACCGTCTCGACCGCGTACAGCGGGATCCCGGCGGCCCGATCGAGGATGCGCGCCTTCAGGTCGTCCGGCATTCCGGGCACGAGCCCCGCGAGGAGCTCCGTCATGGCCGCGGGAGACAGCGGTTCCAGATGGAGCGAGGAGTAGCTGCGCTTGCCGGCTCCCCAGCCCGGTCGCTTCTCGGCGAATTCGGGACGCGCGAGCGCGAGGACGAAGATCGGACGGCCGCGCGACCATTCGACCAGGTACTCGAGGAAGTCGAGCAGCCCGTCGTCGGCCCACTGCGCATCCTCGAGCACGAGGACCGTGGTGCCCGTCTCGGCGAGGCGCTCGAACAGGACTCGCCAGGCGGAGAACAGGTTCTCCTGATCGCCCGGCGCCCCATCCTCGAGGCCGAGGAGGTGGGCGATTCGCGACTCGATCCAGGCTCGCTCGTCCTGGTCGGACAGGTGCTCGGCGAGGGTCGCGCTCAGCTTCTCGCGGGCGGACGCCGCCGGTTCGTCCTCGACGATCCCACACCGCATCCGCACCATCTCGGCGAGCGCCCAGTAGGCGACGCCGTCGCCGTAGGAGAGGCAGCGGCCGCGGTGCCACCAGACGTTCAGAGCGAGACCGTCGATGTACTTCTCGAACTCCCAGGCGAGTCGTGACTTTCCGATCCCGGCAACGCCTGCAATCGTCAGGAGCTGCGCGCGCCGTTCCTCCTCGGACGCGTGGAACAGCTCCTTCACGAGGCGCAGCTCACGCTCGCGCCCGACGAACGGAGCCTCGAGGCTCACCGATCGCTGCGATCCCCTGGCGCCTGCCACGACCCGAAGCGCCCGCCACGCGCGCACCGGCTCCGCCTTGCCCTTGAGCTCGTGGATCCCCGCCTCCTCGTAGGCGATCGCAGCCTCGGACGCGCGTTTCGTCGAATCGCCGACGACGACGGAGCCGGAGTCGGCGACGGCTTGCAGGCGGGATGCGGTGTTGACGAGGTCGCCGACGACGAGGCCCTCGCTCGCGCCACCCGGCATCACTGCCGCCTCGCCCGTGAGGACGCCGGCGCGTGCCGCGAGCCCCTCGACGTCGATCTCGGCCCCGAGGCCGGCGACCGCACGCACCAGCTCCAGGGCCGCGCGCACCGCCCGCTCCGCGTCGTCCTCCTTCGCGATCGGAGCTCCCCATACGGCCATCACCGCGTCGCCGATGAACTTCTGTACGGTGCCGCCGTACCGGTCGATCACACGTCGACAGGTGTCGAAGTACTGGGAGAGGAGCTCGCGCACCTCCTCGGCGTCGCGCGCTTCCGACAGCGACGTGAAGCCGACCAGATCGGCGAAGAGCACGGAGACCAGGCGACGCTCACGCGCCGGAGGCTCCGTCGCAGGCGCCACACGATCCTCGGCTGGACGCGAAGGCTCTGCACCGGCGAGTGGCGAGCCACAATCGCTGCAGAACCGCATGCCGGGCTCGACCGTGACGCTGCATACCGGGCAAGCCTGCGCGAGCACCGCGCCGCAGCCTCCGCAGAAGCGTGCGCCCGCCTTGTTCTGGGTCCCGCACTGTGCGCAGTCCGCCACGGCTCGCGCCAAGCCTATGCGCCGGCCCGACGGCAGGCAACGAAGCGTGCGGCGATCGCCGGCTGACGCTACACGAGCCCGACGTTCAGGCTCGGATACCGGCTGGTCAGCAGGTACTCGTACGCCTGCGTCTGTGCGTGATAGCGGACGCTGAATGCGAGGAGGTTGCGCATCCCCTCGGGCATCCGGCCGAGTGCGAGGCAGACGAACCACGCGAAGAAGGCGACCACTTCGGTCAGGTAGTTGAGGACGCCGGAGACGATCGCGGCCGGCAGGGCGAGCAGCAAGCGGAAGAAGACTCCGGCCCTCCCCTGCTCCACGGGCGGCTCGACGGTCACCGTGACCGGGTAGTACGCCGAGCCTGAGAAGCCCGGAAAGGGATCGGCGACGAGCGTCGCGTAGGCGTACACATGCACCTGGTAGCGGAGAAAGCTCGCCAGGAAGCGGTGTAGCCCGGCGGGCACGCGACCCGTCACGAGTGCGGCGAACCAGGCCGCTATCAGTGCGAAGACGACGGGGATCGACCAGACGAGCATCCACACGAACGGCGGGATCGCGAGCAACAGGCGGAAGAAGACCGTGAGCCGGTTTCGGCGCAGATCGTCGGTGACCGCGAGGCGAATCGGATGCTCCACCGCGATCCATCATGACCCTCACGACGGACGGCGTCGGTGCACCCGTCTTTGCGGAGCATCCGCCGTACATGCGAGGCTGTTGGAGATGACCGTCGAGATCTTCTACTGCCCCACCTGAAGCGGCTACGACTCGCGGGCCGCGAGTCTCGCGGCCGAGCTGCAGGCGGAAGGAATCGCGGCAACAGCCACGCCGGGAAGCACGGGGCAGTTCGACGTGCTGCGCGACGGGTCGCCCGTCTTCTCGAAAGCGACCGAGCACCGGTTCCCCGAGACGGCGGAGATCCTCGCCGCGCTGCGCTAGGTAGGTTGACGCCCGTGAGGGGGACCGGCCTTGCGGTCGCGCTCGCGGGAGCCGCGGCGCTGGCGGTTGCAGGCTGCGGCGGCGGCCGCCTCTCGCACAGCGACTTCGTGCGAGCGAGCAGACGCCGTCTGCTCGGCCTACGACGCGAAGGTCAACGTCCTCACGCGGCCGGCGTCGTACGACGACGTCATCGCATACGTCGAGACGACGTTGCCGCTGTACGTCTCAGCGCTCGACAAGCTCCGGGCGCTCGAGCCGCCGAACTCCGACAGGGCTGCAGTGAAGAGGTGGCTCGGGGCGAGCGAGAAGGTGGAGACTGCGGTGCGGGGCCTCCGCGACGCGGCAATGCGGCACGACCCGGCGGCGACGAACGACGCATCGGTGGCGGTCCAGGCGGCGAGCCTCGCGAGCCGGAAAGCTGCCGCGACGCTCGGCCTGAAGGTCTGCTCGGCTCCCTAGCGCCCGCGGAACTCGGGCGGACGCTTCTCGAGGAAGGCGGCGACGCCCTCTCCGAAGTCGTCCGTCCGAGCGGCGACCTCCTGGAGCTGCGCCTCGAGCTCCAGCTGCTCGTCGAGCGTCGCCGTGTCGGCATGGTCGAAGAGACGCTTCGTCATCCCGATCGCACGCGTGGGGCCGGCAGCCTGCGCAGCAGCAAGCTCCGCCGATCCGTGCCGCGAAGGCGTCCGCCTCGTACACCTCCGAGACGAGTCCCCAGTCGTGCGCCTCCGTCGCTCCGAGACGCCGGTTCGAGGTCATCCACTCGAACGCCCGCGGGGCGCCGAGCAGTCGGTGCAGGAAGTACGTCCCGCCCGAATCGGGGACGAGGCCGATGCCGACGAAGCCCGGGACGAACGATGCGTCGCTCGACGCGATCCGGAGGTCGCAGGCGCACGCGAGCGACAGGCCGGCCCCCGCGCACACGCCGTTCACGGCGGCGAGCACCGGCTTCTCGAGCGCCCGGATGCCGAGCACGTTCGGGTGGTAGGTGGCGCGCAGGCCGGCTCCGACGTCGGGCATCTCGTTGAACTCCGTCAGATCCTGGCCCGCGCAGAACCCCCTGCCGGCGCCGGTGATCACGACGGCACGCACCTCGGGATCACGCGCCTCTCGCAACGCGTCGCGAAGGCCGGAGTGCACGGCGCCGTTGAGCGCGTTGAGCTTGTCCGGACGGTTGAGCGTGATCGTCTGAACCGCGCCGTCGCGCGAGACCTCGACCTCGGCCATGGCGCAGGACACTAGCGCTTTCCGGTGGGCTGCCAACCCGCATCGGCGTGGGTCTGCGCTGCGCGTCACGGATCGGCGCGGAGGGGAGGCCGCGCTCTCTCCGCAGCGCTCACGTGGCGGTCCTCGACGAGCGAAGAAGGAGAGCGTACGTGGGGGAACCATGGTTCCCCCACGACTTCTAGTGTCCGAGGATCGGGAAGTGCCTGCGATGCTTGCGGTGGTGCTGCTGCTCCGCGCGGAGCTTCCGGATCACGGGCACGAGGAAGAGGATCGAGAGCACGGCAGCGATCCGGCCGCCGAACGCGAGCCTGTGTGTGGTCTTCTCGACGACGTCTTCTTCCTTCTCCTTGCCCATGGGTGCACCTCCTGGTTGGGCCGGAGAAGAGGGTGTGTCCGGAGCCGGAGCCGTCCCATCGGGGATTCCGCGGAGCGCCCGTGCGGCGTCCGCCCATCCGCTCGCGCCGGGTGGGTCGATCTCAGCGTCCCTTGAAGTCCGGGGGCCGCTTCTCGAGGAACGCGTTCAGGCCCTCGGTGGCGTCCTCGGAGGCGCGGGCGACGAGGAACGAGCGCCGCTCGAGCTCGACGCCTGCCGCGAGCGGCGCCTCGAAGGCCGCGTCCACCGCCTCCTTCGCCAGCCGGACCGCAACGGGCCCCTTCGCGCGCGATCTCCGCCGCGACCCGCTTCGCCTCGACGAGCCATGCTTCCTTGGCCACGACACGCGCGACGAGCCCGAACGAGAGCGCCTCGCGCGCGGAGAGCATCCGGCCCGGTGAGGATCATGTCCATCGCCACCGCCTTCCCGACCGCGCGCGTCAGTCGCTGCGTCCCACCGGCCCCCGGCATCACCCCGATGGCGATCTCGGGCTGGCCGAAGCGGGCGGTCTCGGAGGCGACGATCAGGTCGCAGAGCATCGCGAGCTCGCAACCGCCGCCGAGACAGAAGCCGGAGACGGCGGCCACGAGCGGCGTGCGCAGTGCGCGGATCTCCTCCCAGCGGCCATGGCGACGACTCTCGTAGAGCGAGATCGGCGTCCCGGCCGCGAGCTCGTTGATGTCCGCGCCGGCGGCGAACGCGCGATCGTTGCCGCCGAGGACGATCGCACGCACGTCCGGGTCGGCATCCAGCGCCGACAGCGCGGCGGCGAGCTCGTCCATCAGCTCGCCCGAGAGCGCGTTCAGCTGCTTCGGCCGGTTGAGCAGCACGACACCGATCGGCCGTCGCGCTCGACGAGGACGTTAGGCTCCGCCACGTGTACGGCGAGTTTACGAGCCTCGAGCTCGACCGGCCCGATGAATGGATACTCCGCATCACGCTGCGCACTCCGGGGAAGCTGAACGCCGTCGGGCGAGAGGCGCACGGACAGCTCGCGAGCGTGTGGCGGACGGTCGACCGCGACCCGGGACACGGGTCGTCGTCGTACGCGGCGCGGACGGCGTCTTCAGCTCGGGCGGCGACCTCGACCTCGTCGAGGAGATCGCGCGCGACCCGGCGGCACGGCTGCGCGTCTTCAACGAGGCGCGCGGAACTCGTCTACGCCATGATCGAGTGTCGCAAGCCGATCGTCTCCGCGATCGAGGGAGCGTGCGTCGGCGCGGGCCTCGCATCGCCCTCCTCGCGGACATCAGCATCGCCACGCCCTCCGCAAGCTGATCGACGGGCACACCCGGCTCGGCGTCGCCGCCGGCGACCACGCCGTCATCGTCTGGCCGCTGCTCTGCGGTCTCGCGAAGGCGAAGTACCACCTCCTCCTCTGCGAGCCGGTCGACGGCGAGACGGCCGAGCGGATCGGCCTCGTCTCGCTCTGCGTCCCGGCAGACGAGCTCGAGCAGCGTTCCCTCGACGTCGCGCGCCGCCTCGCCGCCGGCTCGCCAGGCGGCGCTCTCGCACACGAAGCTCGCGCTCAACAACTGGCTCCGCGCCGCAGGTCCGGCATTCGACGCGTCACTCGCCCTCGAGTTCCTCGACATGACGGGAGCCGACGTGGCCGAAGGCATCGCCGCAGTCCGCGAGCGCCGGACGCCCAATTTCTAGTCTCGCGTGGCTCCCGAAGGTGACCCCGTAACGGGCTTTCGCCGTGGGATCACCGCGAGTCGCCGCCGGAGCCGGGCTTTGCTCGGCGGGAGGCTCGACCCATGAGAGGCAACGCTCGTCGCGCCGCGCGTGTCACCGGCTCCGTTGCGGCTCGAACGACCTGGCACGCTCGCAAGGAAGGGGGAGCGTGGGGGAACCAGGGGTTCCCCCACGCTTAACGGCGGTCGAGCACGCGCAGAGCCTTGCCCTCGCTCCGCGGGATCGCGCCCGGCTCGAGGACGTCGACGCGCGCGGTGATGCCGAGGGCCCGACCGAGCCGCTCTTCGACGAGGGCCCCGAGCCGCTCGCCGCCTTCCTCGCCGTCGCGTAGCTCGGCCTGCACCGTCAGCTCGTCGAGGTGGCCCGGGCGCTCGACGACGAGCTGGTAGTGGGGCGCCAGCTCGGGGATTGCGAGCAGCGACCGCTCGATCTCGCTCGGGAAGACGTTGACCCCGCGGATGATCAGCATGTCGTCGGTACGACCGACGACGCGCGACATGCGCGCGAACGCCCGGCCGCACGCGCACGGCTCGCGTGTGACCGATGCGAGATCGCCCGTCCGGTAGCGGAGGAGCGGCAGCGCCTCCTTCGTCAGCGTCGTGAAGACGAGCTCGCCGACGTCCCCGTCGGGGACGGGCAGGCCGGACGCCGGGTCGACGACCTCGACGAGGAAGTGGTCCTCGTTCACGTGCGCGCCGCCGCGCCCCTCGAGACATTCGAACGAGACGCCGGGGCCGACGATCTCGGAGAGGCCGTAATGGTCGAGCGCGGTCAAGTCGAGGGCGTGCTCGATCGCTTCACGCAGGCCCTCCGTCCACGGCTCGGCGCCGAAGATTCCCGTGCGCAGGCTCAGCCTCGCCGGCTCGGAGACGTGATCGGCGATCGCGAGGGCATAACTCGGCGTGCAGCAGAGGATCTCGGCGTCGAGATCCTCCAGCAGCTGGGCCTGCCGCGGCGTGTTGCCGCCGGAAGCGGGGACGACCGTGCAGCCGAGCCGCTCGGCCCCGTAGTGCAGCCCGAGCCCGCCCGTGAAGAGCCCGTAGCCGTATGCGACGTGGACGACCGTGCCGGGCCCGCCGCCGGCCGCCGCGATCGCGCGGGCGCAGCAGTCCGCCCACATGGCAAGGTCGTTGCGCGTGTACGCGACGATCGTCGCCTTCCCGCGCGTGCCCGACGACGCGTGGATGCGGACGCAGTCCTCGCGCGGCACCTGCAGGAGCCCGAACGGATACGCGTCCCGCAGGTCGGACTTGACCCGGAACGGCAGCTCTGCGAGCCCTTCGATCCCTACGCCGAAACGCTCGTGCAGACGTTCGCCCTGGAGCGCCTCCAGCTCGCGCGAGGCAGCGTCTCCACCTCGGGCTGGAAGATCACCGGAGTATCGTAGGCGGTGTGTCCGGGAG
Source organism: uncultured Thermoleophilia bacterium (assembly GCA_963762675.1). Classification (GTDB taxonomy): domain Bacteria; phylum Actinomycetota; class Thermoleophilia; order Gaiellales; family Gaiellaceae; genus Palsa-739. Next base: position 385,138 of record CAVXLS010000010.1, read on the forward strand.
TGCGCTCGCCACGGGCCTGGCCGTTCTGGCCGGCCTCGCAGGGTCGGTGCAGGTCGCGGTCATGTCGCGCCTCGGCGAGCGCATCGGCGTGCTCGAGGCGCTCACCGTCGCGGCCGCGCTGACGGCCCTGCTCTCGGCGGCCGTGCTCCTCGCAGCGCACCAGCAGCTTCCCGGCTTCGAGCGGGCCTCCACCAGCCCTGGTGGATGCTGACGGGCGGCGTGATGGGCATGCTGATCGTCTTCACGGTCACCTACGCGGGCCCGCGCATCGGCGTCGCCGCGACGGTCGGCATCCTGATCGCGGGGCAGCTCGTGATGGGCGCTGCGATCGACCGCTGGGGGCTGCTCGGCTCGCGCGCATCGCGCTCCACTGGCCGCGACTGCTCGGGATCGTCCTCCTGGCCGTCGGGCGCGGCGCTCTCGCTGCGCAGGTAGCGTCACGAAGTCGTGAGGTTCCCGTAACGGGGTCTGACCCGGGTCAGACCCCGCTGTAGGCCCCGTGTCGATCCGGGGTGCATACTCGTGCTGGTGGAGCGACCAGGCCGCACGCCCGCACGATCCGAGGAGGCACGATGACGGCGCTCGGGGAGCCGCCGGCCCTCGAGGGGCAGGGCGAGGTGCTGAAGCCGTACGTCCCGCGGCTCCTCATCGAATGGGTGCACGACTCGCCGAAGACCACCTACCGCGCGGTGGACGGCTCGCTCGCCTTCGTCGACATCTCGGGCTTCACGGCGCTTACCGAGCGCCTCTCGAGGCGCGGGAAGATCGGCGCCGAGCTGCTGCGGGACACGCTGGACGGAGTCTTCAGGGCGCTCCTCGACGAGGCGTACCAGTGGGGCGCCGGATTGCTCAAGTGGGGAGGCGACGCGCTGCTGCTCCTCTATGACGGTCCCGACCACCAGAAGCGCGCAGCCCGGGCCGCGTGGGAGATGCAGCGGACGATCGAGCGCGTCGGCCGGATCCGCGTCGGCGGCGGCGTGGTGACGCTCCGCATGTCGGTCGGGATCACGACCGGGACGATCGACTTCGTGATGGCCGGAAGCGTCCATCGCGAGCTGCTCGTCTTCGGGCCGACCGCGACGGAGACGGCCGAGATCGAAGGGGTCGCCGACGCGGGGGAGGTCGGAATCAGCCACGCGCTGGCCCGCCAGCTCGACCCGGCGTGCGTCGGCGCGCCGAAGGAGCAGGCGCTCCTGCTCGCCGCACCGCCGGACGTCGAGCAGATGCCGGCGCCGGACGTCGGTGTGGTGAGCGGCGTCGAGGTCGCTGCGTGCATCCCGGTCGCCGCCCTGGAGCACGTGCTGCTCGAGCACAGCGAGCCGGAGCACCGCACGATCACGGCGGCCTTCGTCGACCTGATGGAGACGGACACGCTGCTCGCGCGGCTCGGCCCGGCCGCGATGGCGGAGGCGCTCGACGAGCGCATCAGCTCGATCCAGGAGGCGGCAGCCCGCTTCGAGGTGCCGTTCAACGTGACCGACGTCTCCAAGGGGAGCGTCAAGGTGCTCCTGACCGCGGGGGCGCCGTCGAGCACCGGCCACGACGAGGAGCAGACGCTCCGCATGGCGCGCGAGATCATGGATCGACCCGGCGTCGTCCCGATGCGCATGGGCATCAACACGGGCAGGGTCTTCACCGGCGACTTCGGGCCGCCGTACCGGCGCGCGTACACCGTGCTCGGCGACGCGATCAACACCGCCGCAAGAGTCATGGCCCGCGCGGAGGCCGGCCAGATCCTCTCGACCGAGATCGTGCTGGAGCGCTCGCGCACGACGTTCGAGACGACGCCGATCGAGCCGTTCACGGCGAAGGGGAAGGCGGAGCCGGTCAAGGCCTCGATCGTCGGGCCGATCGTCGGCAGGCGCGACGAGCGGGTGGCGGAGACGCCGTTCGTGGGCCGCGAGCGAGAGCTGCAGGCGCTCCGGGAGGTGCTCGAGGACGTGAAGGCCGGCAACGGCTGGACGATCGAGCTCGCCGGGCCGTCGGGCATCGGCAAGACGCGGCTGATCGAGGAGCTCTTCGCCGCGGCACCCGAGGTGCGAGTGCTCCACGCGACCTGCGAGGAGTACGAGGCATCGACGCCCTACTACGTCCTGCGCGAGCCGATCCGCGGAGTGCTGGGACTCGACCGCGCGAGCACGCCGGCCGAGTCGGAGCGCCGCCTGCGCGAGGTCGTGGCCGCCGCCGACCCGGAGCTCGTGCCGTGGGTGCCGCTGCTCGGCATCCTGCTCGGGCTCGACCTGCCGCCGACGCCCGAGACGAGGGCGCTCGACGAGCGGTTCCTCGCCGAGGTGCTCGCCGACGCGACCTTCCGGTTCCTCGTCGCGACGCTGGGCGCCTCGCCATTCGCGCTCGTCGTCGAGGACGGCGCAGTTCATCGACGACTCGAGCGCCGACCTGCTGCACATGATCTCGCACGCAGGGCGAGAGCTCGCCGCACGTCCTGGTCATCGCCCGGACGAAGCCCCAGGACCTCTGGACGGACATCAGGACGACGACGGCCATCGCTTCCTCGTGTTCGACCTGCTGCCGCTCTCCGAGCGCGAAGCGGCGCAGATCGTCGAGATCGCCACCGACGAGGAGCCGCTCCGGCCGCACGAGGTCGAGGAGCTCGCGCAGCGCTCGGGCGGCAGCCCGTTGTTCCTCGTCGAGCTGCTGAACCTCGCGCGCTCGGCCGGGCACGATGGACGCGCTTCCCGAGTCGGTGGAGGCGGTCGTCACCGCCGACATCGACCGGCCTCGCCCTCGGACAGGATCGTCTGCGGTATGCGTCGGTCCTCGGGGTCACGTTCGACGAGGAGCTGCTGCGCGGCGGCGCTCCCGCCGAGGTCGCGCTGGACGAGGCGCTGTGGGAGCGGTTGACGCGGCCTGATCGAGCGCGATCCGACGGCCGGCTGCGCTTCCGGAACACGCTCGTCCACGACGCCGCCTACGAGGGGCTGCCGTTCCGGCGCCGCCGCGAGCTGCACGGGCGCGTCGGCATGGCAATCGAGTGCCGCCCGGCGAGCGACCCGGGGACGAGGCGAGCGTGCTCTCGCTGCACTTCTTCCACGCGGGCCACTTCGACGCGGGCGTGGCAGCTACTCCCGGCTCGCGGGCGACCAGCGCGAAGAGCGTCTACGCGAACGTCGAGGCTGCGAGCTTCTACAAGCGGGCGCTGAGCGCCGCGAGGCGGTTCCGCGGCGCTGCCGGCCGTCGACATCGCTGCCGTGTCGGAGTCGCTCGGGGACGTGCGCTTCCGACTCGGGGAGTTCGATGCGGCCGGAGACGCATACAGGGCGTCACGGCGGCACCTGCCGGCAAGACCCGGTCGAGGAGGCCCGGCTCATCCTCAAGCATGCCCTCTGCCCGATGCGGGTCGGCCGGTACCCGCAGAGCCTGCGCTGGCTCACGCGCGGGATCCAGGTCCTCGACGGACACGCTGAGCCGTCCGCCGTGAGTCAGCGGGCGGGCCTCTACGCCCGCACCGCCGTGATCCGGCAGATGCAGGGGCACTCGTCGGAGGCGATCGACTGGTGCCGGCGGACGATCGAGCTGGCGGAGGCGTCCGGGGCGCGAGAGGCGCTCGCGCAGGCGTTCTACGTTCTCGACTGGGCGTACGCGACGATGGGCCGGCTCGACGAGGCCGTCTACTCCGCGCGCGCGCTGGCGATCTACGAGGAGCTCGGCAACCTGGAGCGGCAGGGGGCGATCCTGAACAACCTCGGCGTCATCGCGCACCGCGGCGGTCGCTGGAGCGAGGCGATCGACCACTACGAGCGTGCCCACCAGGTGTGGGAGAAGCTGGGCGACCGCCTGTCGGCCGCGTACGCCGTCGTCAACCGGGCCGAGGTCCTCCTCGATCAGGGACGACTGGCCGAGGCCGAGCCCCTGATGAAGGAGTCGCTGCGGGTCGTGCGAGCCTCGAGGTCAGGATCGTGGATCGCGCTCGTCGCCTTCTACTTCGGCACGCTCCTGTCGAGGTCCGGACGCTTCGACGAGGCGCGGCCGCTGCTCGACGAGGCACGCGAGGAGTTCGAGCGCGCCGGCGAGCGGTCACAGGCGCTCGCCGCCGAAGCGAGGATCGCCGAGTCGCTCGTCCTCCAGGGAGCCGCGGCGCAGGCGCTCGACCTCGCGCGGAGAACGCTCTCGCCCGCCGGAACCTCCGACGGGATCTTCGTCCTCGTGCCGACCCTCCACCGGATCAGCGGCCTCGCCCTCATGGAGCTCGGACGCACGGAGGAGGCCCGGGCTGCGCTGGCGCAGAGCCTGGACGGCGCACGCCTCGCCGACGCCGACTACGAGGTCGCGCTCGCCCTCGACGCGCTCGTCCGGCTGGAAAGGCGGCCGGCGGAGGCGCTCGAGCGGGAACGGGACGAGATCTTCGACCGGCTCGGGGTGGTCGCGACGCCGCACGCGCCCGTCTCTCTCGACCGGTCGTAGACGCGTGGGCGGAGCGCGGCGATCGGCCGCGCGCCGCCCAGTCGGTCTCCTAGCGGCTATCCGGGATGGAAGCCACCGTCGCCAGCGGTACCGATCGCGTGCACCGTGATCGTGCCGGCGTCGTGGTCCCCGTCCGGATCAGACGACGTGTCCACCGATACGATGCACGCATCCGAGTCGTTAGGGATTACGTCCCCGCCGCTGCACATTGGCACGACCACGTCCGGGCTGAGGCTGGGGTAATTTGGCCACTCTTTGAGCGGGCCTGGGTGGTCACCGCTGCCGGGAAGCTGCTCGTCTGGGAAGGTCAGGACGATAGTGAGATCCTGGCCCGCCGACGCCTTGAAGAAGAGGATGGCGTTGGAGTTGCCGTCCGTCGCGACGCCCGTCACGATCGGCGCGCACGGCCCGCTGTTCGGGGAACCAGCTGTCACGTCGGTGCCTGCTGCCGTGTCCGCCTCGAAGCCCCCGACGCTCGTGCTTAGCGTGTCACCCTGACCGAGGCAGCCGCTCGTCTCCTGCTTCACCGTCTGACCACTCGGAGGCGTGAACGCCTCGACCGCACCGGGGTCGTACGCCGAGCCGGTCCAGCTCGCGCGGATGAGTCCCGCCCTCGGCGGCCGTGGGCTCAGGAAGCCAGCGGTGCCGTTCACGGTCACCGAGTCAGAGGCGTTACTTGGCACGTCGAACTGGAACGACGTGGTTGCGGTCTGGCCGGCGCCAACGACCCCGACAACGCAGAGGACGCTGTTCGGGTACCGGGGCAGCGATCCGCAACCGCCTCCGCGAGGCACCGAGACCGGGAACGGGAACGTGATGGTGAAGGCGACACCCGACACACCGACGTCCTTGTTTGTGAACGTGGCGACGAGCGCGGCCGAGTTCCCCCTGGTCAGCGCCCCCGGCTGCACGTCCAACGTGAAAGTCGGGGTCGTCGACGCGCCTGCCGCTGAGACGCCGATCCACAGTGCGCACCCCAGTACCGCGAGCGAGCCTGAAGCTGTCCGCAACAGCATTTTCATAGTCTCTCCCTCTTCCCCGATTCGGGCGCCCACGGTGCCGCAGACCCCTTTGTGCACCGCATCGTGCTTGGAACCCTACGCCCTTGTCAACTGCCATCTGTCGGTGGGGTACGGAAGCCTCGTCTCGGTCCGCGAACGCCGAGTCCTCGACATCTGCGAAAGCTTCGGTTGGCGACCAAGAGCCATCCGGGGGCCGAGCCCTCGATCTGGATCCGCTGCCCTCGCAATCGGCGTCCGGATGTGGTGGGGTTGCGCCCTGTGACCGGGGTGCGCGAGAAGATCGGCGAGTCCATGCGCTCGCTCCGCGAGGTCTTCCGCAACCCCGGGCTGCGGCGGATCCAGCTCGCGTTCGCCGGCTCGATCGTCGGCGACTGGGCCTACGGCGTCGCCGGCGCCGTCTACATCTACGAGCAGGGAGGCCCGACCGCGGTCGGTCTGCTCGGGGTCGTCCGGTTCGTCTCGATGGCGCTGATCACGCCGTTCGCGGCGATGCTCGGCGACCGCTACCCACGCCGGCTCGTCATGGTCGGCTCGGACTCGGTCCGGGCGGTCCTCGTCGGGACCTCGGCGGCACTGATCGCGAGCGGCGCCAACCACTACGCCGTCTACGCGGTCGTCGTCCTCACGAGCATCTCCTCGACGCCGTTCCGCTCGGCGCAGGCCTCCTACCTGCCCGACCTCGCGACCGGCCCCGCCGAGCTCGCGGCCGCCAACGTCGCCTCGTCGACGATCGAGAGCGTCGGCTTCTTCGCAGGCCCGGCCCTCGCCGGGATCCTGCTCGCCGTCTCCAACATCTCGACCGTCTTCGCCTTCAACGCCGCGACCTTCGTCTGGTCGGCGTTCCTCGTGCTCGGGATCAAGCCGCCGCCGAAGCCCACAGAGGCCGAACCGAGCGACGGCGCCGAGCCGGGCGGTGCGGAGGCACCCGAACCGGCCGGGGAGGAGGCGAAGCCCGGCTTCTTCGCCGAGGCCGCGGCCGGCTACCGCGAGATCCTCGGCAACCGCGACCTGCGCCTGCTGATCGGCCTCCTCTGCGCGCAGACGGTCGTCGCCGGCGCGTCGCTCGTCTTCGAGGTGTCGGTCGCGCTCGGGCTTCTCGGCCTCAGCCGCTCGGGTCTCGGCTACCTGAACGCGACCCTCGGCGTCGGCGGCCTCGCCGGCGGCTTCGTCGCGCTCGTCCTGGCGCAGCGCAGCCACCTCGCACGCGACTTCGGGATCGGCGTCTTCTTCTGGTCGGCGCCGCTGCTCCTGCTCGCCGTCTGGCCGACCGTCACCGCCGCCGTCATCGTCTGGATCCTGATCGGCATCGCGAACTCGGTCGTCGACGTCAACGCGTTCACGATCCTCCAGCGCATCGCGTCCAAGGAGACGATGTCGCGCGTCTTCGGCGCGATGGAGAGCGCCGTCATCGGCACGATGGCTCTGGGCGCGCTCGTGATGCCGCTGCTGATCTCGACGATCGGGATCCGCTGGGGGCTCGTCGTCATCGGCGCGGGCATCGGCGCCCCGGTCCTGCTCGGCTTCCGCGGCCTGGGCCGGATCGACTCCTACGCGCTCGCGCCGCCCGGCCTCGACCTGCTGCGCGGCGTCTCGCTGCTCGGGTTCCTGCCGGAGGCGACGCTCGAAGCGCTCGCGCGCGAGCTGGTGCGCGTCGAGGCGGCACCCGGTGAGGCGTTCATCCGCGAAGGCGACATCGGCGACCGCTTCTACGTGATCGAGAGCGGAGAGGTCGAGGTGACGAAGGAGGGCCGCCACGTCGCGACCCTCGGCCCCGGCGACTTCGTGGGCGAGATCGCGCTCCTGCACGACGTGTTGCGCGTCGCGACGGTGACCGCGACGAGCGCAACCGTGCTCCAGGCGCTCGACAGCGAGCACTTCGTCCCGGCCGTCACCGGCCAGGGAGCGTTCCGCGAGGCGGCCGAGGTGGCGATCTCCACCCGGCTCGCGATGCTCTGAGCACAGCGGGGAGGTGTCCGGGTTGTGAGCGACCGGTGACGATGTCGTGACAGCCGACGACCGGGAGCCGCCGGCGAGATAGGTTCAGGCGCGCCCATGGCCGACATCGCCGATCTCGCAGGCATCTCGCTCTTCGACGGGCTGAGCGACGACGAGCTCGCGCAGCTCGCGCCCCGGTTCGAGGTCAAGACGGTCAGCGAGGGAGTCCGCGTCGCGAGCGAGGGAGCATCCGGCTACTCGTTCTTCGTTCTCGCCGAGGGCAGCGCCGTCGTCACCCTCGAGGACGAGACGGTGGCCACGTATGCGCCCGGAGACTTCTTCGGCGAGATGGCGATCCTCGGAGACGGCCGCCGAACCGCGACGGTGACGACGACCGCGCCGGCGAAGGTGCTGACCCTGTTCGGCACCGAGTTCCGGCGCCTGCAGCAGTCGCACCCGACGATCGCGGCGCAGCTCGAGACGGCGATGCGGACGCGCAGCCAGGAGCTGCAGGCACTCCGGCCGGAACCGGGCGAATCGTCCTAGACCGGCTCGTCGGAGGCGGCCCGCTCGGCGAGCGAGCGAAGCACCTTCAGCTGTAGCTGCGGCGACTCGCGCAACAAGCCGGCGAAGGCGCGCTCGGTGACGACGAGCGCCCGAACCGGCGAGGTTGCGGTCACCGTCGCGTTGCGGGGAGCGGCGGAGATCAGCGCGATCTCGCCGAAGAACTCGCTGCCGCCCTTGATCGTCACCTTGCGGCCGCCTCGCCGGACGTCGACGGTTCCCTCGATCAGCGCGAAGAACTCGCGACCCCGCTCGCCCTCACGGATGAAGGCCTCGCCCTTCGGGATCTCGACCTCGTCCGCGATCCCCGCAATCGCAGAGAGCTCGCTCTTCGAGCACTCCGAGAAGAGGGGCGTCCGCCTGAGCAGCTCGATCTTCGCGTTCTTCCGAAACGCCACCTCGCGAGTCTATGCCACCAGGGTCGCCCGCGCTCCGGCATTCCCGGAACGACTGCGGGGAATCCACGGTTGCGCAACGATCCTGGCATGCGCATGATCTGGATCCGAGATCGGCACGATCGGCCGGCCGGAGCGGCGAGAACCGGCTAGGCTGGATCCGAATTGCGAGAAGGAGACGAGATGGCGACGACGATCCACGTGGAGGCGGCCCGCATCCCCGACCGCGACCGGCTGCTCCGCGAGCTCCGCGAGAGCGGCCTCGACGCGAGGTCGGTCGACGAGGTCGGGATCGAGGTCCCCTTCGACGGCAACGAGGCCCAGGTGGCGGACAACGTCTACTCGCAGGTCGAGAACCTGATCATGAGCATCGGCGCCCCGTTCGTCCCGATCAAGCACGAGGGCGTGATCTACATCCGCCCTCCCGTGGGCTAGTCGCCAGAGCTACGCGGCACGCTCGAACAAGACGGCCTGTCCCTGGCCGACTCCGACGCAGAGCGTGGCGAGGCCGTGGCGGCCGTCTCGCCGCCGGAGCTCGTGCAGGAGCGAGACGGCGAGACGGGCGCCGCTCATCGCGAGCGGATGCCCGATCGCGATCGCGCCGCCGTTGACGTTGACGATCGCCGGATCGAGCCCGAGCTCGCGAACGACGGCGAGGCTCTGCGAGGCGAACGCCTCGTTCAGCTCGACGAGGTCGATCTCGCCGATGCCGATCCCCGTGCGCTCGAGCAGCTTGCGCACCGCCGGGACAGGGCCGATGCCCATCACCCGCGGATCGACGCCCGCCACGGCGCTGCCACGGAACGTCCCGAGAGGTTCCACGCCGAGCCGGCGTGCCCTCTCCTCGGATGCGATGACGAGCGCCGCGGCGCCGTCGTTGATGCCGGACGCGTTCCCGGCCGTGACCGTGCCACCCTGACGGAACGCGGGCCTGAGCGCCGCGAGCTTCTCCGCCGTGGTGTCGGGTCGCGGGTGCTCGTCGCGCACGACGTCGCCGACGGCCACGAGCTCGTCCGCGAAGCGGCCTGCCTCGTCGGCGGCCGCCCAGCGTCGCTGGGACTCGAGGGCGAAGGCGTCCTGGTCTTCTCTCGAGATCCCCCAGCGCTCGGCCACGTTCTCACCGGTCTCGCCCATCGCCTCCGGCGGAAACATCTCCTCGAGCTTCGGGTTCGTGAATCTCCACCCGAGCGTCGTGTCGTAGAGCGGGCGATCGCCACGCGGGAACGCACGATCCGGCTTGGGCGTGACGAAGGGAGCCCTGCTCATCGACTCGGCGCCGCCGGCGACGAACAGGTCGCCGTCGCCCGCCATCACCGCGTGACACGCTCCCACGGTCGCGGCGAGCCCGGACGCGCACAGCCGGTTGACCGTCACGCCGGCCACCGACTCGGGGAGCCCGGCGAGCAGCGCAGCCATCCGCGCCACGTTCCGGTTGTCCTCTCCCGACTGGTTGGCGGCACCGAACCAGACGTCTTCGATCTCCTCCGGCGCCACCCCGGCACGCTCGACCGCCTCGCGGATGACGAGCGCCGCCAGATCGTCCGGCCGCACGCCGGAGAGCGCGCCGCCGTAGCGGCCCACGGGCGTCCGCACGGCGGAGAGGACGACGGCGCGGGTCATCGCCGCAGAGCCTACTTGGCCTGGAAGCGCGCTAGGCGTCCAGGAACTCGACGCGAACAGGTGCCTCGAACGCCCCGATCGCCTCGGCCCGTCCGAGGAGCTCCCGCACCGCCTGACGGCCTTCCTCGCCGAAGTCCCGCGTCAGGTCGTTCACGTACATGCCGACGAAGCGGTCGCCGCGGTCGCCGTCGAGGCCGCGACCGAAGCCGAGCGCGTAGGTGAGGGCTTCCTCGCGGTGCTCGAGCGCTGCGTCGATCGACGCTCGAAGCACCGCCGACACGGTCCGGAGCGTCTCTTCGCCCAGGTCGCGGCGGATCGTGTTGACGCCCAGCGGCAGCGGCAACCCGGTCTCGAGCAACCACCACTCCCCGAGGTCGAGGCACTTCTCGAGCCCGTGGTCGCCGTAGGTGAGCTGGCCCTCGTGGATGAGCAGCCCGGCCCGCGCGCGGCCCTCCGCGACCTCGGAGAGGATCGCGTCGAACGGCAGCATGCGCACGCGTAGATCGCTCCCGAGCGCGAGGCGGAGGACGAGGTACGCGGTGGTGAGCGAGCCCGGCGCAACGATCTCGACCTCGCGGAGCTCCTCGAGGGAGAGCTGCTCGGCGGCGACCACGATCGGCCCGAAGCCGGTGCCGAGACTCGCACCGTGCGGCAGGAGCACGTACCGGTCCTGGACGAACGGGTACGCGGCGACCGACATTGCCGTCACCTCGAGGCGACCCTCCCTGGCCCACTCGTTGAGCGTCTGGATGTCGAGGATCTCCGGCTGGAACTCGAGTCCGCGGCGGTCGACCGTCCCTGACGCGATGCCCCAGTACATGAACGCGTCGTCCGGATCGGCGCTGAACCCCACACGGATCACCATGGCGCCGGAGACTAGCGACCGAAGAACCAGGCCTCGAGCGGCTTCAGCAGCTCGTCCCGCGTGAAGGGACGGACACGCTCGCCGTGCCCGTCCTGCTCGGAGACGGTGAAGTCGTCCTCGAGCGCTGCGTTCGCCTCGTCGAGCGCGTCGCCGAGCTCGTACCCCTCGAACACGTAGTCCTCGGTGCGCGGCGCTCGAACGTCCCGCTGCTCCGGGTTCACCGCGCGACCCACTGCCCAGAGGCCGCCTTCCCTGCGCTCGATCCAGATCACGACGGTCTCGGGATCTCCGGCGTCGTCGACCCCGCGGAGCACCCGCTCCGCGAAGCGACCGCGGTCGGACGATGCCTGCACACCCCGACTATACAATCGGCCCGATGTTGAGGCTGGCCGCATTCCTGCGTAATCCGATGTCCTTTCTCTTCGCGAGGTCCGTGGGCGAGGAGCGGGTCGTGCAGTACGTCATCCGCGAGCATCGCCGCGGCCGCCGTCTCGACGACGTGCTGCAGGACCACTACGTCCAGAACCGCCTCTCGCCTCAGCAGCAGGCCCGGCTGATCGAGCGACAGGACTTGATCGAGGCCGTCTCGTCCGACGACCTCGACGCAGCGCGACAGTACCTCTCCGGATTCGCCGGCAAGACCTAGACACGTCGCCCGCGACGACCTCGTGCGGCTCGAGGTGCCGACCGTGCCGGCGGCGTAACGACCGTCGGACGGCGGCGAAAAGTGCGCCCGGCATGATTCGAACATGCGACCTCTGCCTCCGCAGGGCAGCGCTCTATCCCCTGAGCTACGGGCGCCCGGGACGGACAGTGTAGCCGCGGTTACGCAGGGGAACCCATGGTCCCCCACGGGCCCCCTCCTCTCGCACAACGCGTGGCCGACCGCTCTTGCGCTCCGGCGAGAGCGCGGTCTCGCCTCCGCGCGCGGATGGTCGATGTCTCGGCCAGCGAAGACCCGTCACGTCGCGATCCCGCGAATCCGTCGAGAAGGACTTACGCGCGTCCGAAGATTCGGCCCAGGAGCCCCGGACGCGCCGGCTGTGTCCGCCGCCAGTCGTCGTAGGTCGGCAGGCGACCGTCCTTCCGGGCGGCTGCGGCGCACTCCGCGTGCGCGTGACGCCGCCGGCTCGTGTCGCCCTCGGGCGCGATCAGGACGTGCGGGCTGAGCGCGTGGAGGCGGTACCCGCAGAGCGGACAGCGGTAGGTCGCCGGCTTCAGGCTCTGCGCCCGGCGGACCGACCACCATCCAGCCGGCTCAAGCTTCGGCATGCGCGAGCTCGAGCCGTGCATCCGGCGGCACCTCGACGCGAACGTACGCGAGCGCCACGACCGAGCCGTCCGGACGTCGAGCGGCGCTCGTCACGCGGCCGACCGCCTTCCCCTCGTGGACCAGCTCGACGCCGTCGGGCGCAGGCGCCTCGTCCAGCTCCAGCACACGTAGACCACGGTTCGGATGCCCGCGGAAGTGCAGCCTGGCGACCGGCTCCTGCCCCGGGTAGCAGCCCTTCGAGAAGCTCACGTGCGTCCGGTCGAGTCCGGCCTCCGCCGGCAGGATGCGATCGTCGATCTCGGCGCCCCACCGCGGCACACCGGCCTCGATCCGCCGCAGCTCCAGCTCGTCAGCACGAATCGTCGGCTCGAGCCCGGCGTCGAGCTGCTCGACGGCGCCCGGCAGATCCGCGGCGATGCCCCGGCCGCCGAAGACGAGCTGCGAGACGTGCTCCTCGGCCTCGACCTCGCACCGAGCGCGGAGTCGCGTCCGCGTCAGCAGCGACCGGACCGCGTCACCGAGCTCGGGTTCGGTCAGGAGCAGGAAGTCGTCCTCGCCGCGACGCCAGATCACGAGCGGTGCGATCACCCGCGCCTTGGCGGTCAGCAGCAGTGCCGGGCAGGACTCGCCGACCTGCAGCGCTTCGACGTCGTTCGAGACCATGCGCTGCAGGTAGTCGGCGGCGTCGGGCCCGGCCACCCGGACGAATGCACGAGGTCGATCCGCTACCTCCATGACGAATTAGTGTAGGAGGCGATGGCCCTCTTCCGTTCGAAGGCGGAGGACAAGGTCCGCGAGGCGGGCTACGACCCGGCGCGCCTCCCTCCCGGCCAGTACCTGACCGAGAAATGGCCCGTCCTCCACGCGGGAGACGTGCCCACGACGGACCTCGCGGGCTGGGACTTCAAGGTGTGGGGCGAGGTCGAAGAGCCGCTCCAGCTGAGCTTCGACGAGCTACAGGCGCTGCCCAAGACGACGGTGACGACGGACATCCACTGCGTCACGCGCTGGAGCCGGTTCGACGCCGGCTTCACGGGCGTCCACTGGCGTGAGCTCGCGTCCCTCTGCCGCCCCAGACCGTCAGCCCGGTTCGTGATCGCGCACGCCGAGGCCGGCTTCACGGCGAACGTGCCGCTCGGCGCGATCGAGGACGAGCACGCACTCGTGGCCTACGATGCGGACGGGGAGCCGCTGACCCCCGAGCACGGCTGGCCGTTGCGGTTGCTCGTTCCCTCGAGGTACTTCTGGAAGAGCGCGAAGTGGCTCCGCGGTCTCGAGCTCTCGGCGATCGACCGGCCGGGCTTCTGGGAGCGCTACGGCTACCACAACGACGCCGACTACCGGCGCGAGGAGCGGTACCAGTTTTGAAGAAGGGCTAAAGGAGTCGCCGTGGTCTGCCGATAGCTCGGGCGACCCACCTCCCCCTCCTCGGAAGACGGCGCCCCTGGGCGCCGTTTTCCTTTCCGGCTACCGGCGGGCGATCGTCCTTCGCAACGCCGCCTCCAGCACCCCGAGCGCGGCGAGCACGTCCGCCGGATCGCCCTCGAGGTTCGCAGCCACCGCGTCGATCTCCTTGCGGAGACGCGTGCCGTTCCGCAGCTGCGTCGCCCTGCCCTGCGCGGTCGGCTCGAGCCGGTACGAACGCCCGTCCTCCGGATGGCGCACACGCTGCACCTCGCCCTTGCGCACGAGCCGGTCGATCATCGCGGACAGGGTCGTGGCCGACATCCCGAGCTCCTCCGCGAGCTCGCCCGGCGCCTTCGGGCCGGCGGCGTTGAGCCAGCTCGTGAGCGCGAACTCGGACGCCGTCACCCGGCTCCCCTCGACGACGCGCTGCACGATCGAGCCGACCAGCTGCGTGACGATGTGAGGCCGGAGGAAGAGCCCGGGCTCCGCCTTGACAGTAGTGCGATTTCGCATCATATTAGTGCGATATCGTAGTATCTCACACCAGGAGCACCCATGATCCGGCTCATCATCGCAGCCCTCGTTGCCCCCGCGGCACTTACCGCCGCCACGCCGACCGTCGTCGCGAAGATCGACACGCACGGGCTCCAGCCGTGCGGGAGCGCCACGTTCGGGCGCTACCTCTACGTCGACAACTACGGCTCCGGCACGATCGCCCGTATCGACCCGAGCACGAATCGCGTGGTCAAGAAGGCACCGGTCGGCGGGGGTCCGTGCGGCGTCGTCGCCGGTGCGGGCTCGCTCTGGGTCGAGAACTACGTCCAGAGCACGATCGCGCGCGTGAATCCGCGCACGCTGCGCGTGACGAAGCAGATTCCGGTCGGTCGCAAGCCGTGGGACGTCGCCTTCGGCTTCGGCTCGGTCTGGTCCTCGAACTTCACCGACGGAACGGTGTCGCGCATCGACGCGAGACGCGCCCGGGTCGTGAAGACGATCGTGACACGAGGGAACCCGACCTGCATCCGGGCGGGCGCAGGCTCGATCTGGGTCGCGTCGCAGGGAACCGACGACGTCTACCGGATCGACCCGGCCACCGACGCGGTCACGGCAATCCCGGTCGGGCACGGGAGCGAGCTCTGCGTCGAGCCCCACGCCGACGGCGTCTGGGTGTCGAACGACACGGACGGATCGGTCTCCCGCATCGACCCCGCGACGAACCAGGTCGTCGCGACGATCCCCGTCGGCTCGCGCCCCGCCGACGGAACGCGTGGTCCGGACGGCCTGGAGTGGATCCCGAACCAGGGTGACGGAACGGTCTCCCGCATCGATCCGTCGACGAACACGGTGGTCGACACGATCCCGGTCGGCCTGCGGCCCTTCGTCGCCCGCAGTGCCTTCGGCGACGTCTGGGTCGACTCGTTCTCGGGCCGAACGCTCTGGCGCCTCCGACCCTGAACGCGACGGGGGCGGCCGTTGGGCCGCCCCCGTCCACTCGCGATTCGCGAAAGCGAATCCCTACATCATCCCGCCCATGTCCGGCATGCCGCCGCCGGCGCCCACGGGCTGCTTCTCCGGAGCCTCGGCGACGATCGCCTCGGTGGTGAGGATGTTCTTCGCGATCGACGCGGCGTTCTGGAGCGCCGAGCGTGTGACCATCGTCGGGTCGCCGATCCCGGACTTCAGGAGGTCCTCGACCTCGCCGGTCTCGACGTTGAGGCCGAAGCCCTTCTCGGCCGTGCGCACCTGCTGGACGACGACGGAGCCCTCGAGGCCCGCGTTCGTCGCGAGCTGGCGGAGCGGCTCCTCGAGCGCACGGAGGATGATCTTCGCACCCGTCTTCTCGTCGCCCTCGAGCTTGCCGAGGACGTCGTCGCCGACCGCCTGCGCCGCGTTGATCAGCGCGACGCCGCCGCCCGGCACCTGACCCTCCTCGAGGGCTGCGCGGGCCGCCTGCAGCGCGTCCTCGACGCGGTGCTTCTTCTCCTTCATCTCGGTCTCGGTCGAGGCGCCGACCTTGACCACCGCAACGCCGCCGGACAGCTTGGCGAGGCGCTCCTGGAGCTTCTCGCGGTCGAAGTCGGAGTCGGTGTTCTCGATCTCCGACTTCAGCTGCTTGATCCGGCCCTTGATCGCGTCGGTGTCGCCGGCCCCGTCGATGATCGTCGTCGTGTCCTTGTCGACGACGACACGGCGGGCGTGGCCGAGCTGCGAGACCTTCGTGTTCTCGAGCTTGAGGCCCATCTCCTCGGTGATCACCTCGCCGCCCGAGAGGATGGCGATGTCCTCCAGCATCCGCTTGCGGCGGTCGCCGAAGCCCGGCGCCTTGACGGCGACGGCCTGGAAGGTGCCACGCAGCTTGTTGACGACGATCGTCGCGAGCGACTCGCCCTCGACGTCCTCGGCCACGATCAGCAGCGGCTTACCGGCCTGGATCACCTGCTCGAGCACCGGCAAGATGTCCTTCACCGCACCGATCTTCTGGTTGGCGACCAGGATGTAGGGGTCGTCGAGCACCGCCTCCATCCGCTCGGGGTCGGTGATCATGTAGGGCGACAGGTAGCCCTTGTCGAACTGCATGCCCTCCGTGAACTCGAGCTCCAGACCGAGGGTCTGGCCCTCCTCGACGTTCACGACGCCGTCCTTGCCGACCTTCTCGATCGCATCGGCGATCACGTCGCCGATCTCGCGCTCGCGCGAGGAGACCGTCGCCACACGGGCGATGTCCTCACGACCCGAGCACGTCCTTCGACTGCGACTTCAGGTTCTCGACGACAGCCTCGACCGCGGACTCGATGCCGCGCTTCAAGCCCATCGGGTTCGCACCGGCCGCAACGTTCTTCAGACCCTCGCGAACGATCGCCTGCGCGAGCACCGTCGCCGTCGTCGTGCCGTCACCCGCCACGTCGTTGGTCGCCGTCGCAACCTCGCGCACCAGCTGTGCGCCCTGGTTCTCGAAGACATCCTCGAGCTCGATCTCGCGAGCGATCGTGACGCCGTCGTTCGTGATCGTGGGCGCGCCGAACTTCTTGTCGAGCACGACGTAGCGCCCCTTCGGGCCAAGAGTGACCTTGACCGCGTCGGCGAGGACGTTCACGCCACGCTCGAGCGCGCGGCGCGCATCCTCGTTGAACTTCAGCTCCTTGTGAGCCATATGGTCTTCCTACCTCCGTTTGTCTCTACTAGGCGGTGGCGCCGGCAGGCTCGCGTGTCCCGACGACCTTCGCGAGCACGTCCGACTCGCGCAGGATCAGGTACTCGTCCATGCCGATCTTGATCTCGGTGCCGCCGTACTTGGAGAAGACGATCTCGTCGCCGTCCTCCAGGTCGAGCGGGACGTACTTGCCCTTGTCATCCCGGGAACCCGGGCCGACGGCGAGGACGCGGCCGCGCTGCGGCTTCTCCTTCGCCGTGTCCGGAAGCACGATGCCGCTCGTCGTCGTCTCCTCCTCTTCGAGGACCTCGACGATCAGGCGGTCACCAAGCGGCTTCAGGTTCATGCACATGCCTCCTGACTTCTACTCGTGACACCTATTCGGCACTCCACATGAAGGAGTGCCAGGACATTGTACGGTTGGCACTCTCATCGTGCAAGTGCCAGGCGCCGGGCGTCTGCTAGAACCGCCTCGTGCTACGGGAGTTCTCGGCCGGCGGCGTACTCGTGCGAACCATGCGCGGCCGTCGCATGGTCGCCGCCATCCGGCCGCGCGGCAAGCCGGAGGGCCTGTGGGCGCTGCCGAAGGGCCGGATCGACCCCGGCGAGTCGCGCAGCCGAGACGGCCGTGCGCGAGGTGCGCGAGGAGACGGGCGTGAACGGCCGGCTCGCTGGAGAAGCTCGGCGACGTGCGCTACGTGTACGCACGGCAGGGCGAGCGGGTCTTCAAGGTCGTCAGCTTCTTCCTGCTCCATGCCGGCCGCGGCAGGATCGGCGAAATCGCCGACGAGATGCGAGTCGAGGTGGCGGAGGCTCGGTGGCTGCCGCTCGAGGAGGCGCCTCGACTGCTCGCGTACGGCGGCGAGCGCGAGATGGCGGCCAAGGCGCTCACGCGCCTCCGCGAGTAGCCTCGCCTAGTCGCAGAGGCCCGAGCGCGGCTCCGGCTCGAGCGTCACCGTGGGCGGGTACGAGAAGACGAAGGTGCCGCTGTTGCGCGCGGCGCCCGCCCCGGCGCCGCTGAAGTGGTACCGGTCGATGGTCTTCAGGTTCGGCCCGGTGACGAGGAGGTTGTAGCGCCACCGCCCCGTCTCCGTCGACGGCGTCTGCCAGACGAGGCGGATGTTCCCGTTCGGCAGGTGCGTCTCGCGAGCGTCGCGGATGCCGGCGGTCGGCAGCACCGGCAGGTAGACCCGCCTGCTGTAGCTCTCGCCCGACAGGCTGACGAAGCAGCCCTTGACGCTGTGGCGGATGAAGAACGTGTCTCCCTGCTCCCAGCGCAGCAGGTGACCCGCAGGGTCGTAGACGGCCAGGTAGCGACGGGAGGGCCAGATGACCTTGCGCCGCGTCAGCGCCCCCGTTTCGGTCGAACGAGGCGATGACGATCGGCCTGCGGCTGTGCAGCAAGTTCGGCAGGTGACCGGCCTCGTTCACCACGACCCAGCTGACGTTCACACTGCGGCTGTGGAAGATCCCGCCGAGCACGATCGGCACGACGAGGACGATCACGACCAACGGAATCTTCACGTCACGCACGGCATGCTCTCCGAGGGTTGCCGCGAGAGCACGCTAGGCGTCAGGTGGCCACTCCGGGAACTGCGGCGCGTTGCCGACGATCTCGTCCCAGGGGGCCTTGTAGGCGGTCATCATGTGATACGTCGGCTGCGAGCTTCACGTCCTGAAGGACTCCGGCGCAGACGTAGTACTTCTCGCCGCCCTCGGCGTAGAGGCTCGACCCGCAATTGCTGCAAAAGCAGACCCCGGAGAACCCTTCCTCGCCGTAATGCTTCAGCAACTCCTGGCCACTGGTGACCTTGAAGTTCGCCGCCGCCACCTCCACCTCGGGCAAGCCTGAACCGCCACTCCATCGCTGGCATCGCGTGCAGTGGCAGAACCCCATTCCCTCGGGCTCGAGCACGTAGAACGTGACGCGACCGCACAGGCACGCGCCATGGATGGTCTCACTCATCGTGACTCCTTTCAGTGCTCGAGTTGCGTGGGGACGCGACCAAGAATGTCAGAGAGAAGCCGACAGTCGTCGCGCAGACGGGCCCCCGAGCGACGGGGCACGCGACGGATGCAACTCGGAGGCCGGGTGGGCTCGCCACGTCTGCACCACACCCCTCTTGTAGGGTCGGCGACATGGAGCCGATCACCGTCGCCGACTACGAGCGAGCGGCCGAGGAGCGCGTCCCACCGGAGGTGTGGTGCTACTTCGCCGGCGGCACCGAGGACGAGGTGACCCTGCTCGCGAACCGCGAGGCCTTCTCTCGCTGGCGGTTTCGGCCGCGCGTGCTCGTCGACGTCGCAGGGGTGACGGCCGAGACCGAGATCCTCGGAACGCCCGTGTCGATGCCGATCCTCGCCGCACCGACGGCGATGCACCGCCTGCTCGACCCCGAGGGAGAGCTCGCGACGGCCCGAGCCTGCGCGGCGGCCGGCACGATCATGTGTGTCTCGACGATCACGACCCGCCGGCATGCCGAGATCCGGGATGCAGCGCCGGGCGCGCCCGCGCTGGCAGCAGGTCTACATCCTCGCCGACCGGGGCCGGACCGAGGCGAACCTCGACGAGGCCGTCGACTGCGGCTACTCGGCGCTCGTGCTCACGGTCGACACGCCGTACTGGGCGCGGCGCGAGCGAGATCTCCGCTTCGGGTTCCGGATCCCGCCGGAACTGCCGCTGCCGTACTGCGCCAACGACGAGTCCGCGCGGGCGAGCGGCATCGCGTTCGTGCCGGTGTCGCCGTCGGTGTCGTGGGACGCGATCGAGTGGCTCGCCGGCCGCTCCGGACCTGCCCGTGCTCGTCAAGGGGATCCTGACGGGCGAGGACGCGCGGCTCGCAGTGGAGCACGGCGCCGCGGGGATCATCGTCTCGAATCACGGCGGCCGCCAGCTCGACGGCGCCCCCGCGAGCCTCGACGTCCTGCCGGAGGTCGCGGAGGCGGTCGAGGAGCGCGTGCCGGTGCTGATGGACGGCGGCGTTCGCCGCGGCACCGACGTCCTCAAGGCGCTCGCGCTCGGGGCGCGGAGCGTGCTCGTCGGACGGCCGCTGCTCTTCGGCCTCGCCGCCGCCGGCGAGGAGGGCGTGGGGCGGGTGCTCGAGCTGCTGCAGGACGAGCTGGTTCGCGCGCTCGCGCTGCTCGGCTGCACCCGGCCCGAGGAGGTGAGCCGCGCCCACGTCGGGCCGGCGGCGATGGCCGTGTCGCCGCGGCGACTATGATTGCCACGCCCGCGACGGATCTCCCCCGATGGACGTCCACGAGCCCATGTACGCGCTGAACTTCTACTCCCCTCTCGTCGCCGACCAGCTGCGCAGCGGCCGGAAGTCGGCGACGATCAGGCTCGGAGACAAGTCCGCGAAGTACAAGAAGGGGATGGTCGTGGTGGTGCTCTGCGGCGTCCGCTTCGGCCCGCGCGAGCGGATCTTCGAGGCCGTGATCGACAAGGTCGAGGTGAAGAGGCTCGGCGATCTCTCGCCGCGCGAGATCGAGCACGACAACCCCGAGATCCGCCGGCCCGACGAGATGACGACCTTCCTCAGCAGGCTCTACAACCGGCCCGTCGAGGAGGACGACCTGGTCACGGTGATCCGCTTCTCGCAGATCATGAACGGCCCGGTCGTCCCCTTCCGCGAGTTCTGACGGTCCCGCGTCGCCCGCTTCGCGCCGGGCGAGCGCGCCCGCGCATGTCGGTCGCGGCGGCGCGGTGCCATGACGAGCAGTCAAGTACCAGTCTGTTACTTACCGGCGTCGTGAATCCCGGCGGATCTTCGAGCCGAACAGCTCGTCCGGCCGCAGCGGAGCGCCACACTCCTCGCAGTCCACGACCGCGATCGAGGAGAAGGGGGCGCCGCACGCCTTGCAGCGGCGGAGCAGCTCGCCGCCGCATTGCGGGCACGCGTCCGGAAGCTCGCCCTCGAACTCCTCGAACCAGCGACGGGCGGCACCGCAGCGCACGCACACGGCGACCCAGTCGCCGAGCACCTTGCGACGCTCCTCCCGCAGCCAGTCCGCTGCCTTGCCCACGGCGTGACTGTAGCCTCGCCCTCGATGGGGGGCACGGGTAGATATCCGAAGATCGAGCTGCACGTGCACCTCGAGGGGACGGTGCGCCCGGCGACCCTGCTCGAGATCGCACGCCGCAACGACTATCCGCTGCCGGCCGACACGGTCGAGGGACTGCAGGAGCTCTACCGCTTCCGCGACTTCCGCCACTTCATCGAGGTCTGGATACTCACGACGAACGCGCTCCAGACGGCGGAGGACTTCCGGCAGATCGTCACCGACTACGCGGCGGAAGCCTCCTCGCACGGCGCTGTGTACCTCGAGGCGATCTTCAGCCCGGCCGAGCGGGTGCGCCGCGGATCGTCGTGGCAGGACATCTTCGAGGGGGTTTGCGACGGAGCCCAGGCGGCGCGCGAGCAGCACGCGGTCGAGGTGCGCCTGACACCCGACATCCCTCGCGGCTTCACGCAGGAGGAGGCCCGGGCGACGGTCGAGTGGGCAGGGCGGTTCCGGGAGCGGGGAGTCGTCGGCGTCGGCCTCGGCGGGCTCGAGGCGGAGTTCCCTCCGGAGCCGTACGAGGGGGTGTTTCGCCTCGCCCGGTCGCTCGGACTCGGCTCGGTGCCGCATGCCGGCGAGGTCGCGGGCGCCGCGTCGATTCGCGGTGCGCTCGAGGCGCTGGGCGCCGACCGCCTCCGTCATGGCATCCGAGCCGTGGAGGATCCCGGGCTGGTACGCGAGCTCGCCGGCCGCGGCATCGTGCTCGATGTCTGCCCGCTCTCGAATCTCCGCACCGGAGCGGTGGCGTCGCTCGAGGAGCATCCGCTGCCGCGTCTCGTCGCCGCCGGAGTGCGCTGCACGGTGTCGACCGACGATCCCGCGATGTTCGACACCGACCTGACGCACGACTACGAGGCCGCGACCTCGCTGGGGCTCGACCCGCGTTCCCTCTACGAGACGGGCATCGCCGGGTCGCTCTGCGACGAGGAGACCCGTGCACGCCTGCGGGCACTCGGCGAGTCCTTCGACTGGGACGGCAGTACGAGTCGTTAGAGTGCGGGAGCGACGCTCTTCCGCTCCAGCGAAGGGATCCGACAGCCATGGCGATTGCGAGAGAAGCGGAGCCGGTCGGCTCGCTGCACGAGGTGAGAGAGGCGGGCCTCGACCGCGAGGACCTGCTCGGCATGTACCGGAGCATGCTGATCACCCGCGGCCTCGAGGAGCGCGGGCACATCCTCTACCGGCAGGGCAAGATCCCCGGCTCCTTCTACACGGGCCGCGGGAACGAGGCCGCCTCGGTCGGCGTCGCCTCGGCGATGGGCCCCGACGACGTGGGCACGCCGCTGCACCGGGACATGGGCGTCCACATCGTCCGCGGTGTCGAGCCCTGGAAGATCTTCGCGCAGTTCATGGGCCGCGCAGACGGACCGACGCACGGCCGCGACGGCAACGTCCACATGGCCGACGACCGGCTCGGCCTGATCGCGATGGTCAGCCATCTGCCGGCGATGCTGCCGGTCGCCACCGGCTGCGCGCTCGCCTTCCGCATCCGCGAGGAGCCGCGCGTCGCGATCGGCTGGTTCGGCGAAGGCTCGTCGGCCCGCGGCGACACGCACGAGTCGATGACGTTCTCCGGCACCCGGAAGCTCCCGGTCGTCTACGTCTGCGACAACAACCAGTGGGCCTACTCGACACCGACGCACCTCGAGTACGCGACCGAGCACGTCGCCGACCGCGCGCAGGCGTACGGCTTCGACGGCGTGGTCGTGGACGGAACGGACGTGCTGGCCGTCTACCGCGAGGCGAAGCGCGCGATCGAGAAGGCGCGCGCCGGCGGAGGGCCGACGCTGCTCGAGTGCCTGACGCTGCGGATGGAGGGGCACGCGGTGCACGACGACGCCTTCTACGTCCCGAAGGTGATGTTCGAGCGATGGGCCGAGTCCGACCCGGTCGAGCGCTACCGGACGTGGCTGCGCGAGCACGCGGAGCTGACCGAGGACGAGGAAGCCGAGATCGGCGAGCAGGTCAAGCACCTCTTGAACGAGGCGCTGCGCCGCGCCGAGGAGTCGCCGCTGCCGGAGCCGGACGACCTGACCGAGGGCGTCTTCGCGGCGCCCGAGGATCTCGAGACCCCGCACCACAAGTAGAGGCGGACGAGCCATGGCCGAGATGACGTATCTGCAGGCGATCTCAGACGGACTCCGTATCGAGCTCCGCCGCGACAAGCGCGTCTTCCTGATCGGCGAGGACGTCGGCGTCTACGGCGGCGCGTTCAAGGTCTCGCTCGGATTCCAGGAGGAGTTCGGCCCATGGCGCGTGATCGACGCCCCGCTCGCCGAGACGGCGATCATCGGCGGCTGCACCGGCGCCGCGATGATGGGCATGCGGCCGGTCGCCGAGATGCAGTTCGCCGATTTCGTCTCCTGCGGCTGGGATCAGCTCGTCACCGTCGCGGCGAAGCAGCGGTGGCGTGCCGGCACCCCCGTGCCGATCGTGATCCGGCTTCCCTCGGGCGGTGGCTTCTCCGGCGGGCCGTTCCACTCGCAGAACCCCGAGTCGTCGTTCGCGCACATCCCCGGGCTGAAGTGCGTCTGCCCGGCGACCCCCGAGGACGCGAAGGGGCTGCTGATCAGCGCGATCGAGGATCCGAATCCTGTCCTCTTCTTCGAGCACAAGCACCTGTACCGGCGGATCAAGGCCGAGGTGTCCGAGGACCGGTACACGACACCGATCGGCAAGGCGCGCACGCACCGCGCGGGTGACGACCTCTCGGTGATCACCTGGGGCGCGATGGTGTACACGGCCGAGGAGGCCGCACAGCAACTGGAGGACGACGGCGTCTCCGTGGAGATCGTCGACCTGCGCACGGTCATGCCCTGGGACAAGCAGGCGGTGCTCGATTCGGTACGGAAGACGTCGAAGGCGCTCGTGCTGCACGAGGACACGCGCACGGGCGGATTCGGGGCGGAGATCGCGGCGACGATCGCGGAGGAGGCGTTCGAGGATCTCGACGGCCCGGTGAAGCGGATCGCGGCGCCCGACACACCGGTGCCGTTCTCGCCGCCGCTCGAGAAGGCGTTCATCCCGCAGGTCGAGGACGTCGTCGCAGGTCTACGCGAGCTCGCGGAGTACTAGGGGAGCACGGAAGGGAGTCGGATTTCCATGGCCACGCAGACCGCAGTCGACGTCGTGATGCCCCAGATGGGCGTCTCCGTCTCCGAGGGGACGATCACGCGTTGGCTGAAGCAGGAGGGCGAGTACGTCGAGGCGGACGAGCCGTTGCTCGAGATCTCGACGGACAAGGTCGACACCGAGGTGCCGAGCCCGGCGTCCGGGACCGTGACGGAGATCCTCGCCCAGGAAGGCGAGACGGTTGCCGTCGGCACGAAGATCGCGCAGGTCGGCGGGTCGGGGCCGGACGACGAGGTCGACGACGGGCCTGCGGCCCCGCCCGAGGCACCGCCCGCGCCGGAGCCCGTGCACGCCGAAGCCGAAGCCGCGACGCCGGGCGCCGAGGAAGTGCCCGCGCAGCCGGAACCCCCCGCACCTGCACCCTCGGCGCCCGCCTTCCCCGTGTCGGCACCCTCGCCCGCGTCCTCCGGAAACGGCCGGCCCTTCGTGTCTCCGGTCGTCGCGCGCATCGCATCCGAGCACGGTGTCGACCCGAGCCGCATCGAGGGCACCGGCCGTGGTGGGCGCGTGACGAAGAAGGACATCCTCGCGTTCGTCGAGGCGAGCCGGCGAGGGCCGCGGCGCCTGCGGCGCCGGAAGCACTGCCGCGGCTCCGGCGCCAAGCCGGCTGCAGCCGCTCCTGCGCCGCACCGCGAACCGGCCGCCGCGTCCACCGGCTGCTGCGCCTCCGGCGGCACCGCCCCCCGCGGCGGCAACGGTCGTCGAGCACGTCGGCGAGACGCTGACGGGCGAGACCGTCGAGCCGGTGACGGCGATGCGGCGCGGGATCGCCGACCACATGCGCCGGTCGCTCGACACCTCCGCTCACGTGACGAGCGCGATCGAGGTGGACATGTCCCGCGTGGTGAGCGCCCGCGAGGAGCTGAAGAAGGAGTACCAGGCCGCCTACGGCGTCAATCCGACCTATCTCGCCTTCATCGCCAAGGCGACGGTCGAGACGTTGCGCGACTTCCCGTACGTCAACGGCGAGCTGCGCGGCGAGTCGATCGTCACGCGGAGCTTCGTCAACCTCGGGATCGCCGTCGAGCTGGCCGACGGCAAGGGCCTGATCGTCCCCGTCATCCGCAACGCCGAGACGCTCAACCTGCTCGGGCTCGCCAAGGGGATCGCCGACATCGCCACCAGAGCGCGCTCGAAGCAGCTGACACCCGACGACGTCCAGGGCGGCACGTTCTCGATCACGAACCCGGGCGGCTACGGCACCTTCCACGGGACGCCGATCATCAGCCAACCGCAATCGGCGATCCTCGGCACCTACGCGCTCGTCAAGCGACCGTGGGTGATCGAGGACGAGCTCGGCAAGGACGTGATCGCGATCCGCCCGATCATGAACATCACGCTCACCTACGACCATCGCCTCGTCGACGGCGCCTACGCGGGCCGCTTCCTGAAGACCCTGCGCGAGCGACTCGAGAGCTGGGAGGGCGACGAGGGCTCTTGACGCTTCAGGTCGCCGCGCGGGACAGGCCCGCCAGCGCCTCGGCCTCCACTGCCGCCAGCCCCTCCGCGTGCCCGTAGCGCGCGAGGATCGCGTTGAGGAAGAGCGCGAGCACCCGCGCCCGGAGCAGCGATCCCTCCGAGACCGGACCGTACTCGTCGAGGAACGCATCCCGGCCGGCGGGCGGCAGGAAGCTCCAGAGCAGCTGGAGGTCGACACCCGGGTCCGAGCGGCAGACGTCGACCCAGTCGATGATCCCGCCCAGCTCGCCGCCGTCGACGAGTAGCTGCCGGAAGTGCAGGTCGCCGTGACAGACGGCGGACGGCTCGGCCGGAGGTAGCCGGCCCGCGGCCACGAGGATCTCTTCCACGACCGGCGGGGGCTCCCACAGGCCGAGCTCGCACACGGCGTCGATCGCATCACGCGTCTTCGGGACCCGGACGCTCATGTCCGCGCGCCGGATCGGATCGAAAGGGAGGAGGTCTCCCGCCGCGGCGAGCGTCTCCGGAGCGTGCAGCCGTCGGAGAGCACAGGCGAGCGGACGGGCCATCCGCACGCGGTCGTCGCCGGAGAGGCGGACGTCGCACGCCTCGACGCCGGGCAGGAAGCGGGCTCCGTAGAAGGGCCAGGGGAACGTGTCCGTCGGTCTCCCGACGTGGCTCGGCTCGGGAACCGGGACTGGGAGGAGCGGTGCGATCCTTCCGAGAACCGCGATCTCGCGCTCCGTTCCGGGGACGACGGCGGCTCTGCGCGGGAAGCGAAAGGCCCAGCGGTCGTCGACGAGATGGACGGCGTAGTCCCACCCCTCGGAGAGCGGCGACACGGAGCGCTCCGGCAGGGGCGCGAACTGCTCCCGGATCAGCCTTCCCGCAAGCGTCGCGTCGACATGCTGCTCCGCCGTCCACTCAGACATGGGCGAGCACGCCGTCGAGCGGCCGCAGCACGCAGGCGGGATCGAGCGCGCGGACGAGCAGCGGCGGGTAGCGGACGTTCCGCCGGTCGGCGCAGTGCATGAAGCGCCGGAGCTGCGCCTCGACGGGCCGGCCCCGCCAGGCCGGCTGCTTCTGAAAGGTGCGGAACGAGCCGATGTCTCCCTCCGCCTCGACCACCCGTTCGACACCGTCGGTCCCGAGCGCGCGGATCAGCTCGTCCTCGAGGTTCGCGTCGCACACGTAGAAGCCGAGGCGCTCCATCGCCGCGCGATCGAGATCGCGGCCGAAGCCCGAACGCTCGAGCGCACGCCGGAAGTGACGCTCCTCGGGAGCGTCGCAGAGCCCCGCCAGCCGGACTCTCTGCTTCCGAGCCCCGAGCTCGTCGAGGAAGCGGCCGATCGCCTGGGCGCCGCCGATCGGGACGACGGAGACGCTCTCCACGAGGAGGTTGCGCCCCCGCTTCTCGGCGAGGGCCTCCAGCGCGAGCCGATCGCTGATCCCCTCGACGAGGATCACGGCGCGCAGGGACTCCGACGTAGCATCCACGCCCGTATCTTCACAGCCGCGACACGACGAGTACCCTGACGCCGTGGCGAGAGGCGGGTACGTGATGCAGCTCGGCGAGGTTCCGTATCTCGAGGCGTGGGAGCTGCAGCGCTCGCTCGCCGGCGCGGTCTCGCAGGGTGCGATCCCGGACACGGTCGTCATGCTCGAGCACCCGCCGGTGGTCACGCTCGGGCGGCGCACCGACGAGACGGCCGAGCTGCATCTCCCGCAGGGCGCTGCCGTCGACGTCGTCGAGACGGATCGCGGCGGCAAGTCCACGTATCACGCGCCCGGGCAGCTCGTCTGCTACCCGATCCTCGACCTGAAGCGACACGGCCGCGACGTGAAGCGCTACGTCCGGAACCTCGAGGAGGCGCTGGCGCAGACGGTCGAGCCGTTCGGGCTGCGAGGCGAGACGCTCGAGGGACTGACCGGGCTCTGGCTGACGCGTCCGCCACGGAAGATCGCGTCGATCGGCGTCCACGTCTCCCGCTGGGTCACGACCCACGGCTACGCATTCAACGTCGACCTCGACCCGACGCCGTTCACCGACTGGATCACCGCGTGCGGGCTGGAGGACGCGGCGTTCACGACCATCGCGCGCGAGCTCGGACGGCCGGTGACCGTGGACGAGGTACGGCCGCACGCCGTCGCCGCGCTGGCCGAGGTGTTCGGGCTCGAGTTCGAGGAGCTGCCGGCCGAGGACGGAGCCGGGCTCTGGGCCCAGCCGCTCCACGCGGACTCGCGGGCTAGGGAAGCCAGCCCTCGCGGTACGAGGTCGGCTGCCGCTTCGGCCAGGCGGCGTACGCCTCCTCGGGCAGCGGCGTCTCGGTCTCGACGCTGGCGCCGTAGCGCGCCGCGGCCTCCGAGACCGGGTAGCCGCCCCAGTCGGGGTTGTCCACCGAATCGATCCGGGCGCCGACGGCGAGGATCACAGCCGGCCCCGAGCCGGCACCCACGAGCACGTGCTTCGTCCGGGGCGGGCAGTGGACGAAGTCCCACTGACGCAGGGGCCGCTCCTCCTCCTCGACGATCAGGATCGCCTCGCCGGCCAGGACGAGGAAGTCCTCCTGGTCGGCCTCCCAGTGGTAGCGGCAGAGCGGCTGCCCAGGCTGGAGCACGTTGATGTTGATCCCGAGCTGGGAGAAATTCTGCTCTCCCTCGAGGTCGCAGAGCGCCGGGCGGCCGTCGGTGTGGTACCAGCGGTTCTCGCGGGCGTTGACGACGAACCAGCCCTCGCCCGTCGCGGCAAGGCCCGCCTCGGTCTGCTCGAGCTTCGCCTCCGGGACCATGCCTGGACTCAAGCAGATGAGCGAACGGCTGGACAAGGTCGCGGCGCTCTACGACGAGGTCGCCGCGGAACTGGAGCGAGCCGCCGCCCACGCCGGCGTCGCCGCGCAGCACTTCCGCGACGAGAACGTCTCCCGCGGCTCCGCGCATGCGTGGGCGGTTCACGGGCATCTGCTGGAAGCGCAGGCGCGCCTCGAGCGGCAGGCGCGCGAGCACGCCCGCCTGTCGGTTCCGGACCCCGGGTAGAGGACGCTCCACCCGCCGAGGCATCAGCGCGTCGGGCAACCTTGCGGCCGTGCGGGCGACGTGTGAGTCTGACCCGGCGGCCACGCACGTGACGGGACCGGACGGACTGGAGTGGCGGATCCGGCGTCTCGTCCTTCCCGAATGGATGCGGCCGATCGGTCTACGGGCGGCGGCAGCTCCGTACACCAGGATGACCTCGCCGCTCGCCCCCGCCGGCACGCCTGGATACGCCGGCTTCGCAATAGTCTTCGGCGTCCTGTGGTGCCTGCTGACGCTGCCGATTCTGCCGCTCGTGCTCTTCCTCCGGCGGGTCGGCGTCTGCTCCTGGACGATCGAGGCCCGCGCGCGGCCGTGGGGCCGGAGGGGGCCACCGATGCTCCTCGTCTACAGCGTCAAGGGAAAGGAGCGCTCCGAGACGACTCTCCGCGAGCTTGCCGCGGCGCTCGAACGAGGGGAGGGAGCCCCGACCATCCCCGGTGCCGAACGCCTCACCGCGTAGACGCTCGACGCCTACGCGTCAGCGCTCGCGAGGCGGGCGCAGCCCGTCGAGGATCACGTCCGGAAAACGACTGGCGGCCGGCACGAGCTCGAACACCTCGTCGGCGGCCAGATCACGCCTGAGCGCGCCGACGTTCTGAGCGCGCTCGACGAGCGCGGCCGAGGCCTGCTCGAGCGGAATCGCCTGCGGAAGCTCGCGGCAGCGCTCGACGCCCTCGAGAAGCGCCCGGTTCTTCGCGTAGGCCGCCGCTGCAGCCCGGAAGAATCCCTCGAACGCCGCGCCCGCGTCGGGCTCGTCGAACGCCTCCTCTGCGACGACGAGCAGCCGGTCGAGCTCGCGCGCGAGCACCGCCTCGAGCAGGGCGTCCTTCGTCGGGAAGCGGCGGAAGACGGTGCCGTGGCCGACGCCTGCTCGCCGGGCGATCTCGTCGACGCTCACGTCGACGCCGCTCTCGGAGAAGCACTCGCAGGCGGCGCCGAACAGCCGGTCGAGATTTCGCTGCGCGTCGGCCCGCATCCGTCAGACCCCGAGCCGGCCGTCACCGCCTCCGCCTCGATCCGCTCGACGTGGTGGGCACGCAACATCGACACCAGCACGACGAAGCCGACCGCGACGAAGAGCACCGTGCCGGCAAATGCGTAGTGGAAGCCGCCCACGAGGGCAGCGGAGCCCGATCCGCCGAGGTGCGCGCTCCGACTGGCGGCGACGGTGGAGAGGATCGCGAGCCCGAGCGCGCCACCCACCTGCTGCGACGTGTTGAACAGTCCGGACGCGAGCCCCTGGTCGTCGTCCTCGAGGCCCGTCGTCGCGATCAGGGTCAGCGGCACGAAGACGGCGCCCATCCCGAGCGAGACGATCAGCAGCGAGGGGAGGAAGTCGGTCAGGTAGGAGCCGTCGACCGGCAGCCGCGTCAGCAGCAGCAAGCCGGCAGCCGAGGCGAGCATCCCGACCATGGCGACGATCCGCACGCCGATCTTCGGAGCGAAGCTCGACGCCAGCCCGGCGGAGACCATGATCCCGCCGGTGAAGGGAAGGAACGCGAGGCCGGCCTTGAGCGGCCCGTAGCCGAGCACGCGCTGGATGTAGAGCGAGTTGAAGAAGAACATCGCGAACATCCCGGACATGACGAAGAGCATCACGAGGTTCGCGGTCGCAAGCGAGCGCACACGGAAGATCGAGAGCCGGACGAGCGGCGCCTTCGCACGGAGCTCGATCGCGACGAAGCTGCCCAGCAGGACGGCGGACGCGACGAAGGTGCCGATCGTCTGCGCCGAGCCCCAGCCCTTCTGCTGCGCCTGCACGATCGCGTAGACGAGCACCATCAGGCCACCGGTGACCGTCACCGCGCCGGGAACGTCGAAGCTCCGGTGCGCGGCCTCGTCCTTCGACTCGGGCAGCAGGCGGAGCGAGAGCCCGAACACGGCCACGCCGACCGGCACGTTGATGAAGAAGATCCACGGCCAGGACAGGGTCTGGGTCAGTGCTCCGCCGAGGACGAGCCCGATCGCGCTGCCGCCGATCGCGATCGCAGCCCAGATGCCGAGCGCCTTCGCCCGGTCGGAGCCCTCCTTGAAGGTCGTGGAGATGATCGCGAGCGCGGCCGGGGAGATGAACGCGGCGCCGAGCCCCTGCAGGGAGCGCGCGCCGATCAGCATCCCCTGGCTGCCGGAGAGGCCGTCGAGGAGCGACGCGGCGGTGAACACCACGAGCCCGCCGAGGAACAGCCGCTTGCGCCCGAGCAGGTCGCCAGCGCGGCCGCCGAGCAGGAGGAAGCCGCCGAAGACGAGCGTGTACGCGTTGACGATCCACTGGAGGTTCGCCTCGCTCATGTGCAGGTCTTTCTGGATCGACGGCAGCGCGACGTTCACGACGGTCGCGTCGAGCACGACCATGAACTGCGCGAAGCAGATGAGGACGAGGACGATCCACGGGATTCGTCGAGCGGCGCATCGGACTCCTTCTTAAGCGGACTGCGTAGTCCGCTTGAGGGTAGCGACCGGAGAGCTTCCTCCGCAACGTAGACTTGAACGAGTCGATGACCTCATCGCTTCCCGTTGCCGAACGGCCCCGTCGCCCCGAGTGGATGAAGGTGCGGGCCCCGTCGCGCGACGGCGCCTACTTCGACGTTCAGAAGCTCGTGCGCGGCCTCTCGCTGCACACGATCTGCGAGGAGGCCCGCTGCCCGAACATCTCCGAGTGCTGGGGTCGTGGCACCGCCACCTTCCAGATCCTCGGCGACACGTGTACCCGGGCATGCCGCTACTGCTACGTCAACTCCGGCAAGCCGGAGGCTCCGCCGGACCCGCTCGAGCCCCTGCGCCTCGCGCAGGCGGCGGCGCAGATGCAGTTGAGGCACGTCGTCGTCACCTCGGTCGACCGGGACGACGTCCCCGACCGCGGCGCCGGACACTATGCGGCGACGATCCGGGCGCTGAAGGCGAAGCTGCCCGAGTGCTCGGTCGAGGTGCTGACCCCGGACTTCCTCGGCGTCGAGGAGGAGGCGCTGCAAACGGTGCTTGCGGCGCGCCCGGACGTCTTCAACCACAACATCGAGACCGTGCGGCGCCTGCACAGGCAGATGCGCGGCGCAAAGGCCTCCTACGACACGGCGCTCTGGCTCCTGCGACGAGCGAAGGAGGTGGCCGACTATCCGGTGCTGACGAAGTCGGGGATCATCGTCGGGCTGGGGGAGACGAACGACGAGGTCGTAGACACGATGCGCGACCTCCGCTCCAACGGCGTCGACGTCGTCACGATCGGCCAGTATCTCCAGCCGAGCGCTAGGCACGCGGCGATCGACCGCTGGGTGCACCCGGACGAGTTCCGGTGGTTCCGCGAGCAGGGCGAGGCACTCGGCTTCGGCTCCGTCTTCTCCGGCCCGCTCGTGCGCTCGAGCTACCGCGCCGACGAGCAGCGCCATGCTGCCGAGACGGGCCGTGGCGCCGTCACGTACTAACGGATCCCGGTGTCGATCGAGAAGTCGACGCGGCTGTCGCGACCGCGACGAACCCAGACGCGGCGAGGGCGGATGCCCGAGCCGACGCGCGCCGCGGCGTGACGGCAACGGTGTAGACGCCCGGTACGAGGCGCACGGCGTAGCGACCGTGGAGGCCGACGTGGACGCGCCGCACCACGTGGCCGTTTCGCTCGAAGACGAGCACGGCGCCCCGAGCAGGCGCCGTGCAGGGCACGCCGACGCGGCAGACGGGCGTCGTCGGCCCACGTGTGACGATCCCGTGGAGCCCGCCGACGGCGAGCACCACTGCGACCAGGGCGTTCATGTCTTCAGTGTGCCGGGCTCAGGTCAGTAGGCGTGGCCGGTCACGGCCTTCGCGATCGCGAAGCACACGACGATCAACACGGCGGCGAAGACCACGATCGCCAGGAGCGCGACCGGCAGCACGCGCCACGGATGCTCGTCGAACCGCGGCTCGACGTGCGGGTGAGGAGCGCGCAACTTCGGCAGGTGCAACACGAGGCACCACCTCATTCGTATCGAAAGATACAAGCTGTCCGCGTGCCCGCGTAACCGCGGCTAGCCTGGCCTCCAACCGTGCTACGACGAGCCACGATCTTCGCCACTGCCGTCGCCTTCGCAGTGCCGGCCGCGACAGGCGGAGCAGTGCCGGGACCAGGGCCCGCACCCATCGCGATGCGTTCTACCCTCTGGATGTCGAGCGC
Organism: uncultured Thermoleophilia bacterium; assembly: GCA_963762675.1. Lineage (GTDB taxonomy): Bacteria > Actinomycetota > Thermoleophilia > Gaiellales > Gaiellaceae > Palsa-739. The sequence continues at coordinate 417,618 of CAVXLS010000010.1, forward strand.
GCGTGTGGGAGCACGCCGGGTCGCGGTGTGGCTCACGCTCCGCTACGAGATGCAGTGCGGCTGGCCCGGCACCGGCCCGCTCACGGTCACCTTCCCGAGCGGGATGCAGGTGCCGAGCCGCATCGCTCGCACCGCCCTGAGCGTGAACGGCCGCGCCCCCAGCCGCATCGGTCACGAGAGGCAGCGCCTGACGATCGCGTTGCTGTCGCATCCCGAGGTCATCTGCGACGTGATCGGGCCCGGCACGCTTCGCGTCAGGTTCAGCCGAGGCGCGGGGCTCGGGAATCCGACGCTGCCGGGGCGTTACGTCCTGGTCGCCACGGTTGCGAAGCACGCGTTCCGGCTCCCGTTCCGGATCGCGGCCGCACAGCGCTAGAGAGAAGAGCTCAGGCGGGGAGCGGCACCATCCAGCCCCCCGCCTGACGTGACCGTCGGAGAGACGTCTACAGACCCGCGAGGGTCGTGATCAGATTCGCGACGTTCGGCGTGCCGAGCCCGGTCGGCATGTCGTATCCGGTTCCGGCGTCGAAGCCGGGGCCGCCGAATGCGTTGCCACCCTGCACGATGTCGTGGAAGTCGGCGGCGTATTCGGAGGAGTCCGATGCGATCCCGTAGAGCGTGGGGTTGAGGTAGCCGAGCGAGCGGCCTGCCGCCTCGTCCGCAAGCGCGATTATGGCTGCCCACTGGGGGGCGCCCGCGCTCGTCCCGCCCGCGAAGTAGAAGCCCGGATCCAGCCCGGGGAAGCTCGCGTACGTGGAGAAGGCAGTATAGGGCGACGCGTCGTAGGCGACGTCCGCAACGGTCCGCGCCGACCCGGATTGCCACGGGGGCGCCGGGAACAGGCTGCTCGGAGCGCCGCCGGTAGCGCCCAGTACCCCGGAGCACGACCCGAACGGGCATGCGTCGGCGTCGTTCCAGACGTTCTCGCTCCCGTACGTGCCATTGTCATCGATGAACAGGCTCGTGCCGCCGACCCCGGTCACGAGGGGATCGGATGCCGGATAGGTCGCGTTCGCGAAGGAGTAGCCGTTGCTGGCCCCGGCGTCGCCGGCGACAGCGAACACGGTGATGCCGGCCGCCTGAGCGTCTTCGTAGACCTTGTGCGACTGCTTGGTCTGGTCGTTGTTGCCGTGGATCGCGCCTTCCGGAGCCAGGAAGGTGAGCGACATGACGTTGCCGAGCCGGCGGTCGACGGCATAGGCCTGGGCGTTGTTCAGGACGTTTCCCGCACTGTTCGCCGCGACCACGAGATCGATCGTCGCATCGGGCGCGATCGCGTGCGCCCACTCGACATCCAGCGACGTCTCGAACGCCCAGCCCACCTCCTCGCCGTGGGCCCGCTTCGGGTTGAACGGTGGCTTGCCGCCCGGGTAGATGATGTTCAACGTCGGGTCGGGTAGTCGGAAAGCCTCGTCGAAGGTTGCGAGATCCTGCTGAATCGTCGGGCTGCCGTAGGCTTCCACGAGCACGATCGTCTGGCCCTTTCCGGTCAAGTCGCCGGGAACGTTGTACGCAGTACGGATCAACGCGGGCGTGTAGCAGGCCGAGCCGTAATTCGCCACGCACTCCGACGGGGTCGGGAACGCCGTCGTCCGTCCCGCGAATGCCGGGTTGTAGATCGGGTGCACCGAATAGGTGAACGAGCTGCCTGCAGAGGCGCCTGACGCACCGAGTCCGAGAACGGCCGCGGACAGCGCGAGGGCCAAGAACAGGCATCGACGGAACGGGACTCGTGTGTTTAGCCGCATATGTCTCTTCCCCCCGATGAGAGTGTCACCTCGACATCGACGGCTCAGCCGACGTCTAAACCCCTCAAGCAAGCGAACACACTGAACTCTAGTTCCGAGGCAGGACGCTTCTACCGGCCGAGGGCCGGCGACCCCGAAACTGCATCGAATGGTGCAGGAGCACCGGAAGGGGACGCCGTTGACGATCGCAGGGAGGCTAGCCGTGCGGCTTGGCCATCGCGCGGTAGTCGAGCGCCTCGTCCAGCACGGACTCCTCGACACCCTTCTCGCGGGCGACCTCGCGCAGCGAGCGGCCCGAGGACGCCGCTTCCTTGACGATCTCGGTCGCGCGGTCGTAACCGATGTAGGGATTGAGGGCCGTGGCCGCCGAGAGCGTCAGCTCCGCATAGCTCTCGCAGGTCTCGCGGTTGGCCTCGATCCCGTCGACGCATTTCTCTGCGAAGAGCCGGCAGGCGCTCGCGAGCAGCTTGATGGAGTCGAGGATGTTCCGTGCGATCAGCGGCACGAAGACGTTCAGCTCGAAGTGGCCCTGCATGCCGCCGACGGCGATCGCGGTGTCGTTCCCCATCACCTGCGCCGACACCTGCGTCACGACCTCGGGAATGACCGGGTTTACCTTGCCCGGCATGATCGAGCTGCCCTTCTGGAGCTCCGGCAGCGTGATCTCCGCGAGCCCGGCGCGAGGACCGGAGCCAAGGTAGCGGATGTCGTTGGCGATCTTCGTCAGCGACACGGCGAGGGTCTTCAGCGCGCCCGACGCCTCGACGATCCCGTCGCGGGCGGCCTGGGCCTCGAACGGGTCGGCCGGCGCGGAGATCGTCAGCCCGGTCTCCTTCGAGAGCAGCTCGCGCACCCGCGCGGCGAACTCGGGGTGCGTGTTGAGGCCCGTTCCGGTCGCAGTGCCGCCGAGCGGGATGCGGCCGAGCCTCGGCAGCGCGTCCTCTATCCGCTCGATCCCCTGGCGCACCTGCGCGGCGTAGCCCGAGAACTCCTGGCCGAGGGTGACCGGGACGGCGTCCATCCAGTGCGTACGGCCGGACTTGACGACGTCGTCGAACTCCGCCGCCTTCCCTTCGAGCGAGACGGCGAGCTTGTCGAGCGCCGGCAGGAGGTCGTTCACGATCTCGCCGAGCGCTGCGAGATGCACGGCGGACGGAAAGACGTCGTTCGAGGACTGCCCCATGTTGACGTGATCGTTCGGGTGCACGCCCTCGCCGGCGAGCGTCGCGATCACCTCGTTCGCGTTCATGTTCGACGAGGTGCCGGAACCGGTCTGGAAGACGTCGATCGGGAACTGGTCGTCGAGCTCGCCGGCCGCGATCCGCTCGGCGGCGGCCGCGATCAGCTCGGCCGTGTCGGCCTCGAGCAGCCCCAGCTCTGCGTTTACGCGCGCGGCGGCGCCCTTGATCCGGCCGAGCCAGCGCGCCACCGGCGCGGGAATCGGCTCACCCGACACGGGGAAGTTGGCGACCGCCTTCGCGGTCTCGGCACCCCACAGCTCCTGCCTCTCCTCGATCTGACTCATGGCGTCCTCGCTCCTCGCTGACTGCGTTCGAGTGTAGGTCAAGCGACCGCGGGTGCGGTCGCGACCAACCAACGCTGCCGAAGCGTGCGGCGCCGGGCATCCGCGCGATCGCGGATGGTGGCTGCGGGAGTTCTACGCGACCGGACGGAGCCGGCGTTCCTCGACGGGATGCTCGCGCAGCCGTCCGCGCTCCCGCTCGCTCAGCTCGAGCATCGGCGCCCAGCCGAGGTAGCCGCAACGGGGACATTCGGGCGAGTCCAGCCGCTGCCAGACGTCGCGGCGCACGAGACGGGTCGTCCCGCACCGGAGGCATTCGACCGCGAGCGCTTCCATGCCAACGTTGTCGGCGGAAGACGAGCGCGGCGACTCCCTCGTACAGGGGATGCCGCGCGCCGCGCCTACGTGCGGGAGGCGGCTCGCTCCGCGGCCGCGAGCAGCTCGTCCCACGAGCAGAGCTTCACGCGCGGGCGGCCGGTCTTCTCGCCCGCGGCGCGCTCGGCCTCGTCGATCGCTGTCCAGCCCGCGTGCTCGACCGGGACGACCCCGCGCTCGGCGAGCACCTCGTCGACCGCCGACGCGCTCACGCCGGGCCTGCGCTCGAGCCGCCCGGCGGCGAGATCCTCGAGCAGGAGCTCCACCGTCTCGGTGGCGTCCTTCTTGTTTGTGCCGATGACGCCGGTCGGGCCGCGCTTGATCCAGCCCGCGCAGAACACACCCGGCACCGGATCGCCACTCTCGTCCTGCACGCGCCCGCCGTCGTTCCGGATCGTGCCGCGCCGCTCGTCGAAGGGAACCTCGGCCAGCGCGACCCCCCGGTAGCCGACGCTGCGGAAGACGAGGCCGCAGGCGAGCGTCTCCCGCTCGTCGGTGGGGACCGCGCGCAGCGTCCCGGACTCGTCGGGCTCGAGGCGGTTCCGCACGAGCTCGATGGCCTCCACCCGCTCCTCGCCCAGAATCGCGACGGGCGAGACGCAGAAGCGGAGGACCAGGCGCTTCGGCTTGCCTGACGGCTCCCGCGCTGCGTACTCGCGCAGGACCTCCATGTTGCGCTTCGCGTTCGTGTTCTCCGCCAGAGACGCCTCGCTCACCGGATCGAGCGCGAGCTCGGCTGGATCCACGATCACGTCCGCGCCGGCGAGCTCCCCGAGCTCGATCAGCTCGGGGGTCGTGAACGCGGCCTGGGCGGGGCCGCGGCGGGCGACCATGACGATCTCCCTGATGCCGGAGCTGCCGATGGCCTCGATCGCAGCGTCGGTCGTGTCGGTCGGCGCGAGCTCCTCGGGAGTCAGCGCCAGCATCCGGGCCACGTCGACGGCGACGTTGCCCGCGCCGACCACGACCACGCGCTCGACGGAGAGATCGAACTCGAGTCCCTGGTAGTCGGGATGGCCGTTGTACCAGGCGACGAGCTCCGTCGCCGGCCAGGAGCCCGGCAGATCCTCGCCGGGAATGCCCATGCGCCGGTCCGCCTGCGCGCCGAACGAGTAGACGACGGCGTCGTAGAGCCGGCAGAGGTCCGAGTGGTGCAGGTCGCGGCCGACCTCGACGTTGCCGAGGAAGCGGAAGCCCGGCCGCTCAGCGATTCGCTCGAAGGCGCGCGACACGGACTTGATCTTCGGGTGGTCCGGCGCGACGCCGAGCCGCACGAGCCCCCACGGCGTCGGCAACCGCTCGAGCATGTCGACCTCGACCGGGGTCTCACCGCCGAGCAGGGCACCCGCGGCGTAGAAGCCCGCGGGGCCGGAGCCGACGACCGCGACTCGAAGAGGCCGCTCGCTGCCGTTCTCGCTCACCCGGCGGATGGTAGACGCCGAGTCAGTCGCCGAATCGGGACCTTCCCGCGACCGTCGCAGCGATTCGCCGCATCGCCGCCGCTGGACACGTCCAGGTGCCAGGCACCGAGACGTGGCTCCACCGGACGCTTCCAGATCTGAGCGCACCCTCCAAGCAGCCTCCTTGTGAGACCGTGGCCACAGTGGACATGCCCCGGTGCCTGGCACCCGACGTGGCGAGGAGACTCGGCGCGCGTCCGGTCGCGACCGCGCGTCGAGCCGCAACGTCCCGCCCTCTCGCTCCAGCGCAACTCGCGGAGGCGGGTTGCGTTAGTGGCTACAGCCGGAGCCGCAGGCGTAGCCGCCCTCGCCCGGGTCGACGTCGTCCGCGACCTGGAACGAGTGACCACAGCCGCACGAGGCGACCGCGTTCGGGTTGTCGATCTTGAAGCCGGACTCCTGGATCGTCTCGAGGTAGTCGACCGTCGAGCCGCGGAGGTAGGGGGCGCTGAACGGGTCGACGACGACCTGCACGCCCTCGCAGTCGAGCTCGTGGTCGCCCTCCTGCGCGCCGCGGTCGAAGCCGAGGCCGTACTGGAAGCCCGAGCAGCCGCCGCCCTCGATCGCGACGCGAAGCACCGAGACGTCCGGGTCCTCGGCCATCAGGTCGCGGATCTTCGCCGCGGCCGCAGGGGTCAGGGATACGAGTTCCTCGGTGCGCTCGGTGATCTCCATGCCTTGCATCGTAGCAACGGCCCACAATCGCAAGAAGGCCGCGGAAGTGGCTCGTTGCGAGCGAGTTTGTAACAGGCGCCGCACCCTTGGCTGCGGGGAATCGCTACCGGCAAGTGCAGCCTGCGCGAGCTTGATAACGTCAAACTCGTTGGTGGGTGCTTCGACCGGTCAGACGGTGAGGAGAGGGATACGTAGGTGCTTCGCGACTGGTTGCCGTTCCTGATCTACGGCCTGATGGCGCTCGCCATCCCGGCGACGATGATCGCGATGTCGTTCGCGTTCGCGCAGCGCCCCGCCCGGCGGACGCGAGCGCGCGGCGTCCCCTTCGAGTCGGGCGTCTCGCGGGGCCAGATGCAGCCGCAGCGCTTCACGGTCAGCTTCTACCTCACCGCGATGCTCTTCATCGTCTTCGACATCGAGATCGTCTTCCTCTACCCGCTCGCCGTTCAGCTGCACGCGCTCGGCTGGTTCGGGTTCGTCGAGTTCGCGTTCTTCGTGGTGATCCTCCTCGTCGCGTACGTCTACATCTGGCGCAAGGGAGCCCTGGAGTGGTGACGTGACCGCGCGTTTGAGGGACTACGGGCTCCAGTCGGAGCGGCTGCTGTGGCCGACGAAGGGCCCCTCCCATTTCGAGGAGGAGATGGGCGTCGACGACCTCGAGCAGGCGCTCGGGTTGACGACGCTCGAGAAGGCGGTGCGCTGGGCGCAGACCCGGTCGATGTGGCCCGACACGTTCGGGCTCGCCTGCTGCGCGATCGAGATGATGTCGATCGTCTCCGCCCGCTACGACATCGCCCGCTTCGGGATGGAGGCCTTCCGCTCCTCGCCTCGCCAGGCCGACCTGCTGATCGTGTCCGGCCGGGTCGCCCACAAGATGGCCGCACCGCTCCGCCAGATCTACGACCAGATGGTCGAGCCGAAGTGGGTGATCGCGATGGGCGCCTGCGCGAGCTCCGGCGGGATGTTCAACAACTACACGATCCTCCAGGGCGTCGACCGGATCGTGCCCGTGGACATCTACGTGCCGTTCTGCCCACCCCGGCCGGAAGCCTTGATGGAAGGCATCCTCCGCCTGCACGAGGCGCATCTCGCGGGCGTGCCGCCGGCGTACGAGCGCCGCGAGGTGGCGAGGTGACCGACTGGGAGGACACGCCGGGGTTCGTCGCCGTGCGCGAGGCGCACGGCGAGACGACGGTCACGGTCGAGACCGAGCGCATCCGCGACGCCTGCCTGCATGCACGCAACGAGCTCGGCTTCGGCATGTGCGTCGACCTCGTCGCGACCGACTACCTGGACTGGGGAGCGAAGGGCGTCGCCGGCTACATCGGCACGGCTGCCGGTCGCGACATCAACGCACCCATGACGCAGGGACTGCAGACCCTGCCGGGCGGCAAGCCGAAGCGGTTCTCGGTCAGCTATCACCTGCTCGCGCTGCGCCAGGACGCGCCGCGCGTCCGGCTGCAGTGCTGGGTCGACGACGGCGAGCACGTCCCGAGCGTCGTCTCCGTCTGGCCTACCTGCGACTGGCACGAGCGGGAGCAGTACGACCTGATGGGCATCGTCTTCGACGGCCACCCCAACCTCAGCCGGATCCTGCTCGAGGACGACTGGGAGGGACATCCGCTGCGCAAGGACTATCCGATCGGCGGCGAGCCGGTCCGCTTCTCGGACGCCGAGTGAACAGGGCGAACGACCGATGACGATCTCGCCCGAGAGACCACGCCTGCGCCGGTGGCCGGTCGTCGGCGAGCCGGTCTACGACGGCTCCCGGATCCCCGGCCGCGTCCCGACCATCCTCGACGTCCCCGAGAAGCGGCGCGAGAGCGGCGACGTCTTCCAGATCAACTTCGGACCGAACCACCCGTCCACGCACGGCGTCCTGCGGCTGATCGTCGACCTCGACGGCGAGGAGGTCGTCGGGCTGGAGGCCGTGATCGGCTACCTCCACACCGGCTTCGAGAAGACGATGGAGACGAAGACGTACTGGAAGTGCGTCACCTACCCGGAGCGCATCGACTACGTCGGCTACCAGTCGAACGAGCTCGTGTTCGTGCTCGCGGTCGAGAAGCTGCTCGAGCTGGAGGTGCCGGAGAAGGCGACGTGGATGCGGATGCTGCTCTGCGAGCTGAACCGGATCCACTCGCACCTCGTCTTCCTCGGCACGTCGGCGCTCGAGCTCGGGGCGATCTCGATGTTCTGGTACTGCTTCCGCGAGCGCGAGCAGATCCTCGATCTGTTCGAGCTCGTCACCGGGCAGCGGATGCACACCCGCTACTTCCAGGTCGGCGGACTCGCAGAGGACATCCCGACGGGCTTCTTCGGAGAGTGCCGGAAGTTCGTGGAGTGGATGCCGCATGCGCTCGACGACTACCTCGCGCTGCTCGACCGGAACCAGATCTGGCTCGAGCGCACGAAGGGGGTCGGGCTCCTGTCGTCCGACGACGCGATCGCGCTCGGCCAGACCGGACCCAACCTCCGCGCCTCCGGGGTCGACTGGGACCTGCGCCGCGAGCAGCCGTACCTCGCCTACGACCAGGCCGACTTCCGCGTGCCCGTCTACCCCGAGGGCGACGTGTACGCCCGCTACCGCGTCCGGATGGACGAGATGGCGGAGTCGACGCGAATCGTCCGCCAGTGCCTCGACCGGCTCGAGCGAATGGAGGGCCGGCCGTGGATCGCCGACGACCGCAAGGTCGTGCTGCCGCCGCGCGAGGAGCTGCACACCTCGATGGAGTCGCTGATCCATCACTTCAAGATCGTCACCGAGGGCTACCGCGTGCCTGCCGGGGAGATCTACACCGCTATCGAGTCGCCGCGGGGAGAGTCGGGCTGCTACCTCGTCTCCGACGGCGGCCCGAAGCCCTGGCGCGTCCACTTCCGGGCCCCGTCCTTCGTGGCGCTCGAGGCGACGCCGACCTGCGTGCAGGGCGCACTCGTCGCCGACCTGATCGCGATCGTCGGCTCCCTCGACGCCGTGATGGGAGACACCGACAGGTGAGCACCCTGTACGAGGACATCCAGGAGGTGCGGAAGCGCTATCCGGCGGAGGCGCGCTCCGCGATCCTGCCCGCGCTGCGGCTCGCGCAGGAGCGCGACGGCTGGCTCTCGCGCGAGACGATCGAGGAGGTCGCGGACGCGCTCGAGCTGACGCCGGCCTACTGCTACTCGGTCGCGAGCTTCTACGACATGTTCCACCTGGAGCCCGTCGGCCGCCACACGATCGAGGTCTGCACGAACGTCTGCTGCGGGCTCGTCAACGCGCAGGCCGTGCTCGACGCGTTCGAGCGCGAGCTCGGCGTCGGACCGGGCGAGACGACGCCCGACGGCGGGGTGACGCTGCGTGCCGTGGAGTGCCTGGGCGGCTGCTCGACGCCGACGATCGTGGCCGTCGACCACCGCTACCGGCAATCGGTGACGCCCGAGGACGTGCCCGCCATCCTCGAGGAGCTCCGCGGTGCCTGACGGCCCGGTGCTCGTCCTCGCCGGCGCGGAGGAGTCGCCGCTTCGCGAGCTCGCCGCCTACCGGGCGGCCGGCGGCTACCTGCAGCTCGAGCGCGCGCGCGCCATGCAGCCGCAGCAGGTGACGCAGGAGCTGATCGACTCGAACCTGCGCGGCCGCGGCGGCGCGTTCTTCCCGACCGGCCGCAAGGCGAGCTTCATCCCGTCGCCGGACAAGGTAGCGAAGCCGATCTACATCACCGTGAACGCGGACGAGTCCGAGCCGGGGACGTTCAAGGATCGCGAGATCATGCTGCGGGTCCCGCACAGGCTGATCGAGGGCTGCCTGATCGCAGCCCACGCGATCCAGTCAAGGCAGGTCTACATCTACATCCGCGGCGAGTACATCGCGGAGTACGAGGTGCTCCAGGCCGCACTCGACGAGGCGCGCTCGGCCGGAGTCCTCGCGGACGTCGAGATCGTCATCCACCGCGGCGCCGGCGCCTACGTCTGCGGCGAGGAGACCGGCCTGCTCGAGTCTCTCGAGGGCAAGCGGGGACAGCCGCGGTCGAAGCCGCCGTTTCCCGCCATCTCGGGGCTCTACGCCTCGCCGACACTGATCAACAACGTCGAGACGATCACGACGATGCCCAAGGTTCTCGAGCTCGGCCCGGAGGTGTACGCGCAGCTCGGCGTGCCGCCGGACTCGACCGGCACCCGCGTCTTCTGCCTCTCCGGCAACGTCAACCGGCCCGGCCCGTACGAGCTCCCGCACGGGATCACCGCCCGTCACCTGATCGAGGAGATCGGCGGCGGCGTTCCCGACGGGCGGACGCTGAAGGCCGTGATGATGGGCGGCTCGTCGTTCCCGGTGATGACGCCCGACGACCTCGACACGCACCTCGACGCCAACTCGCTCGGAGCGAAGGGCTACTTCATCGGCTCCGGCGTCGTGACCGTGATCGACGACCGGACGTGCATCGTCCAGTTCGCGCTGCGGGTCGCGCAGTTCTACATGCACGAGTCGTGCGGCAAGTGCACGCCGTGCCGCGTCGGGACGCGCTGGCTCGTCCAGCTGCTGCGTGCGGTGGAGGCGGGCACGGCGGCCGAGTCCGACCTGGACCTCCTGCTCGACGTCTGCGACCGGATCATCGGCAAGTGCCTTTGCGTGCTCGGCGACTCGGCTGCGATGCCGGTCGCGAGCTGCGTGTCGAAGTTCCGCGACGAGTTCCGCGAGCACCTCGAGCACGGCAGCTGCCCCTTCGGCGGCGACTCGCAGCTCGACCGCCTCTTCGCGCCGGTCGACCAGCACGCGCACGCGGCGGTGGCGCAGGAGGCGCTCGCATGAGCGCCGACCTGGTTCGCGTGACCGTCGACGGGAGAGACGCGCAGGTCCCGAAGGGAACCGGGCTGATCGAGACCGCGCTGACGGCGGGGGTCGAGATCCCGGTCTTCTGTTACGAGCCGCGTCTCGGGCCGCCGGTCGGCGCCTGCCGCATGTGCCTCGTCGAGGTGGACGGGATGCCGAAGCTCCAGGCCGGCTGCACGCTGACCGCGCAGGACGGGATGGTCGTCCGGACCGCCCAGACCTCGGAGAAGGCGGCGGAAGGGCAGAACGCGACGCTCGAGTTCATCCTCGTCAACCATCCGCTCGACTGCCCGGTCTGCGACAAGGGCGGCGAGTGCCCGCTGCAGGACCTGACCTTCCGCTACGGGCCGGGCTCGACGCGGATGAGCTTCGAGAAGCTCACGTTCGAGAAGCCGATCCCGATCTCGCCGGCGATCTCGCTCGACCGCGAGCGCTGCATCCTCTGCTACCGGTGCACCCGCTTCAGCGAGAGCGTCTCCGAGGACGGGCAGCTCGTCGCCGCCAACCGCGGCGCGATGTCCGTGATCACCACCTTCGAGGACGAGCCGTACAGCGGGCCCTTTACCGGCAACGTCACCGAGCTCTGCCCGGTCGGAGCGCTTCTGCCGACGCAGTACCGCTTCGAGGCGCGCCCGTGGGAGATCGTCAACGTGCCCACGGTCTGCGGCCTCTGCCCGGTCGGCTGCAACGTCAGCGCGACCGTGCGGGAGGGCAAGGTCAAGCGGATCCTCTCCCGCAACCATCCGGAGATCGACGAGGGGTGGCTCTGCGACAAGGGGCGCTTCGCCTTCACCCACCTGCGCTCGCCCGACCGGATCGTCGACCCGATCAAGCGTGTCCGACGACACGGCTTCGAGCCCGTCTCGTGGGACGAGGCGCTCGACGAGGCCGAGCGGTTGCTCCGGAACGCACGCGGTCGCATCGTCACCGCGCTCTCCGGCTCGGAGACGGTCGAGCTCGCGTACGCGCTCGGGGTACTGCTCCGGCGCGGGCTCGACTCGCACCAGGCGATGCTGACGGAGGAGGTCTCCGGCGCCCTCGACGCGTATCGCCTTCCCCTGTCGGCGATCGCGGACGCGAACGTGGTCGTCGTCCTCGGCGACGTGCCCGTCGTCGAGCGGGCGCCGATCGTCGACCTCTGGGTCAAGGCCGCCCGACGCAAGGGCGCGACGATCCTCACCGACGTGGACGAGGACGCACTCCGTGCCGCCGAGCGCGTCGTCCTCGTCTGGTCGGGCCCCGGCGGCCACGGCGGCGCGACCGTCGCCCGGCTCGCCGAGCGCCTCGGCCTCGCCGGAAAACCCGGCTGCGGCGCCTTCTATCTCCCCGTGACGCCGAACGGACGGGGCGCGGCCGACGCCTGGGCCGCCTGCTGCGACGCCGAGAGCGCGGAGCCCGGGTCGATCGGTCTGCTGCTCGTCTGCGGAGACGAGGCGGCTGGCGATCCCAACGTACGCGCCCTCGCGGAGCAGGCGGAGTCGGTCCTCGCCGTCTCGATGTTCCACGGTCTCGCGGTGGGCTGGGCCGACCTCGTCCTTCCGGGCACGAGCTACCTCGAGCGGGAGGGCACGTTCGTCAACCTCGAAGGCCGGCTGCAGCGGCTGCACCGTACGGTCGTACCTCCGTGCCCCGACGAGTTCGTCTGGCTCTCGCAGCTCGCCGAGCGCTTCGACGTCGAGATCGCGCCGTACGTGTCGGCCGTCTTCGAGGAGGTCTCCGAGCTCGTCTACGGCGGCCTCTCCCTCGACGAGATCGGCGGGCACGCGCCCCTCCGCGGCTACCCGGACGCGGAGGAGCACGTCGTCGTGCCGCCGCTGCCCGAGCCACACCCCAGGCCGCGCGACGGCGAGCTCCGACTCGTCGCCTACAAGCCGCTCTTCTCGGGCGCCGCCGTCGAGCGTGTCCAGGAGCTCCAGTTCCAGCGACCGCGACCGGAGGTCGCTCTGGCGCGCGCGGACGCGCGCGCCAAGGGGATCCGCTCGGGCGATGCAGTCACGGTGTCCTCCGACGGACACTCGATCGAGCTCAGGGCGCGACTCTCCGACGACGTGCGTCGTGGCGTGGCGCTCGTGGCCGCCGAGCACGCGCAGGGCCTGAGCGGCAGCGTCTCCCTGGCGCCTTCGACTCCGAAGGAGGCGAAAGCGCCGTGACCGAGCCCTGGTGGATCTCGCTGCTCAAGGCGTTCCTGATCATCAACCTCCTGCTCGGCCTGTTCGCGTACCTGACGCTGATCGAGCGCAAGCTGATGGGCCGTATGCAGCTCCGGTTCGGCCCGAACCGGGCCGGCCGCTACGGCTTGCTGCAGCCGATCGCCGACCTCGTGAAGCTGATCCGCAAGGAGGCCTTCGCTCCGTCGAGCGCGATCGAGCTGCCGTACATCCTCGCGCCGGTCGTCTCCGCGTCCACCGCGCTCGCGGCCTTCTCGGTGATCCCGTGGGGGCCGGGCTGGACGGTCAACGGCTGGCGGATCAACGGTGAGGTCGCGAACGTCTCGATCGGGCTGCTGCTGATCTTCGCGCTCGGCTCGATCGGCATCTACGGGTTCATCGTCGGCGGCTGGGCCTCCGAGTCGAAGTACTCGATCCTCGGCTCGATGCGCACCTGCGCGCAGCTCGTCTCCTACGAGGTCTCGCTCGCGCTCAGCGTGCTCGGCGTCGTCATCCTCGGACGCTCGCTCAACCTGCCCGAGATCGTGCACCGCCAGGGCGAGTTCCTGCCGTTCGTCGCGCCGCAGTTCGTCGGCCTCGTCGTCTTCTTCTTCGGCGGCATCGCCGAGACGAGCCGAGCCCCCTTCGACCTGCCCGAGGCCGAGCAGGAGCTCGTCGCCGGCTACCACACCGAGTATTCGGGCATGCGCTGGGGTCTCTTCCAGATGGCCGAGTACATCAACCTGATCACGCTCTCCGGCCTGATGGTCACCCTGTTCTTCTCGGGCTGGCACGGCCCCTGGAACCTCGGACCGCTCTGGTTCGTGCTCAAGCTGATGGCGGTCCTCTTCGTCTTCATCTGGCTGCGGACGACGCTGCCGCGGCTGCGCTACGACCAGCTGATGCGCTTCGGCTGGAAGGTGCTCCTGCCGGTGGCGACGGTGAACGCGGTCGTGACCGCCGCGCTCGTGGTGGCGTTCAGATGAGGCAGGGAGGCATGACACGTTCCGTGGCGACTCCTGGAAGGATGCGCGTTCCTCGGGCGCCGCTGACGGTGCGGGGCCGGAGGTCACGGTACGGAGGTACGGGGCCGGAGAGCACCGGCGAGGGACGCGCATGAGCCCGCAGCCGCTCTCGAGCCTCAAGGGCTTCGGCGTCACGTTCAAGCAGATCTTCCGCAAGCCGATCACGCAGCAGTATCCGGAGTACAAGCGCCCCGTCTACCCGCGCTTCCGCGGCCGGCACCGCCTGCACGTGCACGAGAACGGCCTCGAGAAGTGCGTCGGCTGCTCCCTCTGCGCCGCCGCCTGCCCGGCCGACTGCATTCGCGTCGTCGCCGCCGAGAACACGCCCGACAACCGCGTCTCGGCAGGCGAGCGCTACGCGCGCATCTACGAGATCAACCTGAGCCGCTGCATCTTCTGCGGCTACTGCGAGCTCGCCTGCCCGTTCGACGCGATCACGCTCGGCAACGAGTTCGAGATCTCGGAGCACAACCGGGACGACCAGATCTACACGAAGGACATGCTGCTCGCGGAGCCGATCAAGCAGGTCCCCGTCGCGGACCGGGATCTCTACGACACGCCGATCCCCTACTACAAGTCACACTCGTGAACGCTCGCCTTCGCTTCGGCCCCTTCCTCTTCGCCCGCCGAGCCTCGCGTGCGCGAGCGCTCCGGCGAGAGCGCGGTCTCGCCTCCGCGCGCGGAAGCGCACTTCACCAAGGCCCGAGGGAGGCACCCTCGTGAACGTGCTCCTCGCGGCAAGCGCCGGCAACGTCGTCGTCTGGATCGTCTGGGTCGGCGCCGCGTTCGCGTGCCTCGCGTCCGGAGTCGCCGTCGTCTCGTTCTCGAACCCCTTCTACTCTGCACTCGCGCTGATCGGGAACCTTGGCTCGCTCGCCGTCATGTACCTCCTCGTCTCGGCCGAGTTCGTCGCAGCCGCCCAGGTGCTGGTCTACGCGGGCGCGGTGATGGTCATGTTCCTGTTCGTGATCGCATACGTCGGACCGCAGCGCGAGGCGCCTTGGGCAGGCGGTCCGGCCTGGCAGACGCTCGGAGCGGTGCTCGCGGCCGGCGCCCTCCTCGTCGAGATCGTCGTCGCGATCGCCCTCAAGGCGGGTGGGCGCCTGAGCCACACCGACCATGTCGCCGCGAGCTTCGGCACGCCGGCGTGGATCGGGAGGCTGTTCCTCACCGACCACCTGCTCGCCTTCGAGATCACCTCGATCGTGCTGCTCGTCGCCGCCGTCGGCGGCGTCGTCCTCGGCTCGCACGCCCGGCGGGTGCCGCCACCCGGGCCCGAGGGCGAGCCGGAGCCGCGGGAGATGGCAGGGGTCGCCTCGTGATCGCGGCGGCGCTGCAAGGGCCGGCAATCTCCTGGTATCTCGTTGTGGCCGCCTTCCTGTTCGGAATCGGGGCGCTCGGCGTACTCGTCAGGCGCAACCCGCTGATCGTCCTCCTCTCGCTCGAGATCATGCTCAACGGGGCGAACCTCGCCCTGATCGCGTTCTCGCGCCACGCAGGTAACGGCTCGGGACAGATCTTCGCGCTCGCCGTGATGGCCGTCGCCGCCTCGGAGGTCTGCGTCGGACTGGGCCTCGTCGTCGCGATCCACCGGCGACGACTCGCGCTCGACGTCGACCGGCTCTCGGAGCTGCGCGGATGACCGCCACCTCGTCGATGGCAGCGGGCGCCTGGCTCTGTCTGACAGCGCCCTTCGTGGGCACGATCCTGATCCTGCTCGCAGGCACGCGGATCCCACGCCGGGCCGCAGCCTGGATCGCCACGCTCAGCGTCGCCGTCGCCTTCGCCGGCGCTCTCTGGGCCTTCTTCGCGCTCCGCTCGCAGAGCGGCCATCCCGGCACGATCTCGACCGCCTGGACGTGGCTAGCCGGCGGCCGCTTCGGCGTCGGCCTGGAGGTGCTCGTCGACCCGCTCAGCTCGCTGATGATGCTGATCGTCAGCGGCGTCGGCGCGTTGATCGTCCTCTACTCGGTCGGCTACATGGACGGAGACGACGAGGAGCGGCGCTACTTCGCCTACATCTCCTTCTTCGTCTTCTCGATGCTCCTGCTCGTCGAGGGCGGCAACCTGCTGCTGCTGCTCGTCGGCTGGGGGCTCGTCGGGCTCTCCTCGTATCTGCTAATCGGCTTCTGGCACGAGCGGCCCAGCGCCGTCCGGGCCGCCAAGAAGGCGTTCGTCATGAACGCCTTCGGCGACGCGACGATGGCCCTCGGCTTCTTCGTCCTGATCGCCCACTCGAACTCGCTCTCGTTCGCGACCTCCTTCGCGACCGCAGGGCACCTCTCGCAGACGACGGTCGACCTCGTCGCGCTCGGTCTGCTCGGCGGCGCAGCGGCGAAGTCGGCCCAGATCCCCCTCCAGACATGGCTGCCGGACGCGATGGAGGGCCCGACGCCCGTCAGCGCGCTGATCCACGCGGCGACCATGGTCACGGCCGGCGTCTACCTGATCGCCCGCACGCACCCGATCTTCGAGCAGGCGCGGACGATCGAGTTGATCGCCGCCGGCACGGGCGCGCTCACGCTGATCGTCGCCGGGCTCGTCGCCCTCGTCCAGACGGACATCAAGCGGGTGATCGCGTACTCGACGATGTCCCAGATCGGCTACATGTTCCTCGGAGCGGGCGTCGGGGCGTATGCGGGCGGGATGTTCCACCTGCTGACCCACGCCTTCTTCAAGGCGCTCCTGTTCATGGGCGCCGGCCTCGTGATCCACGCGCTCGCGGACGAGCAGGACATCCGCAAGATGCGCGGGATCGGCGCGCTGATGCCGTTCACGAAATGGTGCTTCCTCGCGGGCTCGCTCGCGCTCGTGGGCGTGCCTCCATTCAGCGGCTTCTTCTCGAAGGACTCGATCGTCGCCGCGACGATCGGCCTCGGCTGGTACGGCTGGGTCTTCTGGGCCTGCGGAGTCGCCGGCGCGTTCCTCACCGGCCTCTACACCTTCCGGCTCTGGTTCCTCGTCTTTCCCGGCGAGCCGAGTCCCTTCGTGCGGGAGCACCACCACCGCCATCACGACAGGGAGGGGCCGTGGACGATGCTCGTCCCGGTCGGTGCGCTCGCGGTGCTCGCGACGGTCGGCGGCTGGCTCCAGTGGTCGCCTCGCTGGCATCCGCTCACGACCTGGCTGCACACGGCCGCGCCGACGCTGGCCGCGGCCGAGCCGACCTCGACGCAGGAGTACTACACCTCCGTCGCGACGGTCGCGGCAGGGCTCCTCGGGATCGCGGTGGCCTGGGCCGTCTACGGGACGGGCCGGGTCTCGATCCCGAGCGCGCCCGCGCTGCGCCGCGCGCTCGAGCACAAGCTCTACTTCGACGAGGCGTACGACGCGCTCTTCTACCGTCCGGCCGCGGCGCTCGCGGGCGTGCTGCGCAGGGAGTTCGAGGAGCCGGTCGTGCTGCAGACGGGACCCGACCTCGGGCAGACGGCACTGGACGTGGGCGGGCTCGTCCGCCGTCTCCAGACCGGCCTGCTGCGCACGTACGTCTTCTTCGTCGCGTCCGGCGCCGCGGTGATCGCGGTCGTCTTCCTACTCGCACGATGACCATCTCGACCGTCACCTCCGTCCTCGTCTGGCTGCCGATCGCAGCCGCGATCGTCGTCTGGGTGCTGCCGCTCTCCCGCTACGCGACGGGCAGCCTCGCAGTGCTCGTCTCGCTGATCGAGGTCGGCCTCTGGATCGAGCAGGCAGCTCGCTTCGACTTCGGACGGAGCGGGCTCCAGTTCTCGGAGCGAGCCTCCTGGTTCAAGGATCTGCACGTCTCGTACCACGTCGGCGAGTACGGCTTCTCGCTCTGGCTCGTCGGGCTCACCGTCGTCGCCATGGCGGCGTGCCTCTCGTACGGTTTCTGGGTCGGGCGCGACCGGCCGCGCGCCTACTTCGGGCTGATGCTCTTCCTCACCGGCGCCACCGTCGGCGTCTTCGTGGCGCAGGACATGCTCCTCTTCTACGCGTTCTTCGAGGCGATGCTGATCCCGCTCTACGTCCTGATCGGCGTCTGGGGCGGGCCGGGACGCCTCGGCGCGACGCTCAAGTTCGTCGTCTTCACGATGGCGGGGTCGCTGCTGATGCTCGCCGCGATCATCGTCTACGGGCTGAAGGTCGGCACCTTCGACCTCGTCGACGCGCCGACGAGCCCGAGTCGCTGGCTCTTCCTCGGCTTCATGTTCGCGTTCGTGATCAAGGCGCCGCTCTTCCCGTTCCACGGCTGGCTGCCCGACACGTATCGCGAGGCGCCGCCGGAGGTGACGGCGGTGCTCTCGGGCGTGATCGCGAAGGCGGGTCTCTACGGGATGCTGCGCATCGCGATCCCGAAGTTCCCCGACCCGGCGAGCTTCTACCGGACGGCGGTGCTCGCGCTGGCGGCGGCCGCACTCGTGTACGGGTCACTGCTCGCGTTCCGCTCACCCGACTTCCGCGGAGTCGTCGCCTACTCGTCGCTCGCCCAGTCGGGGCTGATCGCGCTCGGGCTCTTCTCCGGGACGAACCTCGGCTTCGACGGCGCCGTGCTACAGATGGTCGCGCACGGGCTCATCTCGACCTCGCTCTTCCTGGTCGCCGGGACGGTCGAGCGGCGGACGACGACGGGCGAGTTCCGGCTGCTCGGCGGGATGGCGAAGGGAAGGCCCGCACTCGCAACCGTGCTGATGGTGCTGGGCGTGATCTCGCTCGCCGTGCCGGGATCGGCCGCGTTCGCGGGAGAGTTCCTCATCCTGGCCGGTGCCTACCAGCGCGCCTGGTGGTGGGCCGTCATCGGCGCCGGTGGGATCGTTCTCGCCGCGATGTACATGCTGCGCCTCATCTCCGCCGTGCTGCACGAGGCGCGCGGGCCGGTCGTCTCCGACGACGCGCTCGACCTGCGTCCGGGCGAGCTGGCGCTCGTCGCTCCGCTCGTCGGCCTGCTCCTGGCGCTCTCGTTCTGGCCCGGCGGGATCAGCAGCCACTCCTTCGCGGGCGACAACCCGACGAGCGTCGTCAAGGGGCAGTTCCGGTGACGCTCGGCGCGTCCATTGCCACGCCGCACGTCGACTGGTTCGCGCTCTCGACGATCCTGGCGCTGCTCGGCGCGTCCGGGATCGCGCTGCTCGGCGCGGTGCTCGTGCCGCGGCGGGCGCGCCGCGCGTTCTCCGCGACGGTGTCCGCGCTCGGCTTCGCCGGCGGGATCGTCACCTCCGTCTGGCTCTACGTCGACAGCGTCGCACCCCACCGAGTGGTGGCCGACGCGTTCTACCGCGACCGCTGGACCGCGCTCGCGCAGGCGATCGTCTGCGCGATCGGCCTGGCCACGACGCTCCTCGCCGTCGAGCACGTCCCCGGCTGGAGCCGGGGCGGAGACGCGAGCCGCCGCGACGACCACGTGGCCGAGTTCTTCGCACTCCTGCTCGCGTCCGCGGCGGGAATGGCCTTCTTCGTCGGCGCCGCGAACCTGATGACGCTCTTCCTCTCGCTCGAGTGGTTCTCGATCGCCCTGTACGTGCTGTGCGCGATCGACTACGACCAGGAGAGCTCGCTCGAGGCGGGATTGAAGTACCTCGTCGTCGGCTCGTTCGGGTCGGCGGCACTGCTCTTCGGCTCGGCGCTCGTCTACGGCGCCACGGGAAGCATCGGCTTCGTGGAGATCGGCCAGGCGATCACCGGGCAGGGCCTCTCGCACGACGTCCTGCTCGTGCTCGGGCTTGCGCTGATCATCGCCGGGCTCGGCTTCAAGTCGTCGGCCGCGCCGTTCCACATGTGGACCCCCGACGTCTACCAGGGCGCACCGACGCCGGTGACCGCGTTCATGTCGGCGGCGACGAAGGTGGCGGCGCTCGTGCTCGCGCTGCGCGTCCTGCAGAGCGCGTTCGCGCAGGAGGCGCGCCTGTGGACGTGGGCGCTCGCCGGCATCGCGGTGGCGTCGCTCGCGATCGGCAACCTCGCCGCACTCGTCCAGCGGGACGTGAAGCGGATCCTCGCCTACTCGTCGATCTCGCACGCCGGGTTCATGCTGATCGGGCTCAGCGTCGGCACGGCGCTCGGCGGGCGTGCGCTCATGTACTACCTCGTCCCCTACGCGGCGATGGCGTTCGGCTCGTTCGCCGTCGTCGCGGCACGGGAGCGCGAGCTGGGCACCGCGGTGACGCTCGACAATCTCGCCGGCTTCGGCTGGGAGCGGCCGTTCCTCGGGGTCGCCATGTGGTTCTTCATGTTCGGCTTCGCCGGGCTGCCGCTCGGCGGCGGCTTCGTCGGCAAGTTCTACGTCCTCGCGGCCGCGTACGACCACGGCTGGGCGTGGCTCGTGATCGTCGGCGTGATCGCGACCCTGGTCAGCCTCTACTACTACCTCGGCATCGTCCGGGCGATCTACATGCGCCCGTCGGAGGAGCTGGGGGTCGCGGTTGTGGCCGGCGGGTCGCCGCCGCGCGAGCGGCTGCTCCACGTCGCGGTCGGGATGGCGCTCACGGTCTCGGTCGGCTCGCTCTTCGCCGTACAGCCGCTGATCGACCTCGCGCGGCACGCGACCACTTCGCTGCCGTTCTGAGCCCGGCTAGGCGGTGATCGCCGCCGGCAGACGAGCCTCGAGAGCGGCGAGCCGCTCCAGCGACGGGGTCGCCCGCGAGTCGCTCGAAGAGCCTGCCGGGCGTCGGCGAGGAGCGGCCGGCGTCGGCGCCGCGATCTCCGGCCACGAGCCACTCCGCGTGATCGAGCTTCGTCGACGGCCAGGTGGAAGACGAAGCCGAGCTCCTGGAACAGCCTCTCGGCGAGGCGCGAAGTCCCCTCCGGCATCTCGTCGTCGAGACGCGCCCGGAACCGTGCCTGCAGCGCTCGCAGGAACGGCGTCAGCGCTCCGGGCCGGTACTCGTCGAGCGACGCGAGCAGCTCCCGGGCACACGTCGAGGCGCCTGCGGCGACGGAGGCCTCGAGCGCCTCGAAGAGGGCGACCTTGAGCGACCAGCTCGTCGGGCCGAGCTCGCGGGCCACGGCGAGGGCCTGCTGCAGCGACCTCGAGAGCCTCGCCGGGGACGCCCGCCATCCGGAGCACCTCGGCCTCGGACGACCGCGTGCCGCACCGAGTCCTGGACACTGTCCGGGTCTGCCATGGCAGTACTCTCCTCGAGCACCCGGCGCGCCTCGTCGAGCTGGCCCCGACCGCAGTAGACGTAGACGATCGTGTGGGTGTTCGTCCAGCGCGAAGGGCGTCTCCGCCATCCCGCGGGCCTCCTCCACGCGCACGAGGGCTTCGTCCCAGAAACCGAGCCAGACGAGGGCGCCGACCGAACCGGAGACGATGGTGCTCTCCCAGCGCCGGTCGCCCACCCGGCGCGCGAGCTCCAGCCGCGCCCGGTCGAGCGCTTCGAGCTCGTCGAACGCATCAGTCTCGCTCACGATCACGTTCAGGTTGTTGTACGCGCGTAGCGCAGCGGTGTGCAGATCGCGCGCCAGCGCGAGGGAAAGGGCGCCTTCCAGCAGGACACGCGCCTCGTAAAGGCGGCCGCTCGTCGTCAACAGGAGCGCCTTGCTGTTCAGCGCCTCGGCGAGCGTCTCCGGGAGGTCGAGCGCCTCCGCCAGGTCGAGTGCGAGCTCGAGGTGCGGAGCAGCCCGGCCCGTGTCCCCTATGAAGAACAGAAAGCGGCCGAGCTGCGCCGCCACCACGGCGATGTCGGGGTCGGCATCTTCCCGCCGGAGCGCTTCGAGGGCCGGCTCGAGCCTCGCGACCGCCGCCTGGACCTGGGCGGTCTGGAAGTCGACGTCGGCGAGCTGGGCGGCGACGAGCGCCGCGGCCCGGATGTCGCCCAGCGCCGCGAAGGCGTCGTAGGCCTCGTCCAGCCTCGCGCGTGCGTCCTCGGCTCGTCCGGCGCGCCAGGCCGCGCGGCCCGCCCTGTCGGCGAGCCGGGCGCGCTCGTGTGCGTCGTCGGCCAGCTCCATCGCCTGCTCGAGGTACCGCTGCGCCTCTGCGGGGGCGGCGAGCTGCTCGGCCCGCTCGCCGGCGCGGACGAGCGCCTCCCGTGCCCTCGCCTTGACCTCCTCGGCGTCGGGGGCGTCAGGGGCCTCGCGGTAAGCGTCGAGGAGGTGCGAGGCGATGACCTCCGCACGCCTCTTCTTCGCCGAGACCGGCGGCGAGGTAGTCGGCGGCGGCGAGGTGGCGGGCTGCGCCGGTCGCGCCTGGAGAGCGTCTCGTAGGCGACGCGGCGGACGAGGTCCTGCAGGAAGCCGTACTGGCCGTGCTCGGGCGAGCGCGGGTCCGCCTGCAGCCGACAGCACCTCTTTCCGTACCAGCGACGCGAGGACAGGCTCCAGCCCGGCGCCCGTGAGCCCGCTCAAGGCGGCGAGGCCCTCGACTCGGAAGGTCTTCCCGAGCACAGCGCCGTCCTGGAGGAGGCGTCGCTCCTGCTCGTCGAGGCCGTCCAGGCGGGCGGCAACCAGCGCATGCAGCGTCTCCGGCACCTCGAGCGCCTCGATCTCGCCGGTCGGTCGGTAGACC
This sequence comes from uncultured Thermoleophilia bacterium, assembly GCA_963762675.1. Lineage (GTDB taxonomy): Bacteria > Actinomycetota > Thermoleophilia > Gaiellales > Gaiellaceae > Palsa-739. Next base: position 439,838 of record CAVXLS010000010.1, read on the forward strand.
GGGCCGTCGCGGGCAAGCAGGCCGCGGTCGAGCAGCATCCGCACCGTCTCGACCGCGTAGAGCGGCACACCTTCGGCCCGCTCCAGGATCCGGTCGCGCAACGAGCCCGGCAGCCCGGGCACGAGCCCCTCCAGCAGCTCCTCCATGGCAGCCTGCGGCAACGGCTCGAGGTACCAGGAGGTGACGCTGCGCTGGCCGGCTCCCCACGTCGGGCGCCGCTCGAGCAGCTCGGGGCGAGCGAGCGTGACGACGAACAGCGGATGGTTGCGCGACCACTCGAGCAGGTACTCGACGAAGTCCAGGAGGCTCGCATCCGCCCATTGCAGGTCCTCGAACACGAGCACGGTCGGGTTCGCCTCGGCAAGACGCTCGAAGAACAGCCGCCAGGCAGCGAACATCTCCTGCCGGTCGCGCGCCTCGAAGTCGCCAAGAGCGAGCAGCTGGGCCAGGCGCGGCTCGACGAAGCGCCGGTCCTCCGGATCCGGCACGTGCTGGTCGAGCGTCGCCCGCAGCTTGGCCAGTGCCACGTCGGCCGGCTCGTCCTCGGCGATCCTGCAGCGCATCCGCACCATGTCCGCCAGTGCCCAGTAGGTGATCCCCTCGCCGTAGGCGAGGCAGCGGCCGCGGTGCCAGAGCACGGTCTCGACGATCCCGTCGAAGTACTTGTAGAACTCCCACGCGAGGCGCGACTTGCCGATCCCGGCGATGCCGGTGACCGAGACGAGGTGCGCCTTCCGCTCCTCCGCGCAGGCGTGGTAGAGATCCTTGATCTGCCGCAGCTCGCGGTCGCGGCCGACGAAGGGCGGCTCCAGCCCCTCCGAGCGGAGGGAGCCGCGGATCCCGGAGACGACCCGCAACGCGCGCCAGAGCGGCGTCTCGCCCTCCTTGCCCTTCAGCTGGAAGGAGCCCGCCGCTTCGAACTCGACTGTCTGCTCGGCCGCCCGCCGTGTCGACTCGCCGACGTACACCGAACCCGGCTGCGCCACCGACTGCACGCGGGAAGCCGTGTTCACGAGGTCGCCGGCGACCATCCCCTGGCCCTCGGCGCCGATCGTCACCGCCGCCTCGCCCGTCAGCACGCCCGCCCGCGCCCGCAGCTCGGACGCTCCGACCTCGTCGCCGAGGGCCGACACGGCGGTCACCAGATCGAGCGCGGCGCGCACCGCCCGCTCGGCATCGTCCTCGGTCGCGACCGGCGTCCCCCAGACCGCCATCACGGCGTCGCCGATGAACTTCTCCACCGTCCCCCCGTACAGCCCGATCAGGCGCCGGCAGGTGTCGAAGTAGCGCGAGAGCAGCTCGCGCACCGCCTCCGGGATCGCGCGACTCCGACAGCGACGTGAACCCGACCAGATCGGCGAAGAGGACGGTGACGAGACGTCGTTCGGCCGCGGGCGTCCCGCTCGGCCCCGGCGGTGCCTCGGCGGCGGCCCGGGCTCCTTCCAGCGGCGACCCGCACTCCCCGCAGAAGCGAACACCCGCCTCGTTGGCGGCTCCACACGCGGGGCACGCACGAGCGAGCGGAGCACCGCATTCGCCGCAGAACTTCCGGCCGGCGCTGTTCTCGGTACCACAGTCCGGACAGACCACGGGCATCGCCTGAGCCTATCCCGAAGCGGCGGAGAACGCCCGCAGTCGGACGATCAGAGCTCGAACGTCGCCCCGACGCGTACCGTCGAAGCGTGTCCGCGCGGACGGATGCGCAACGGCTCGAGCACCCAGACGACCGCGGGGACGACGTACGCGAGCAGCGCGCCGACGACGCCGTAGATCGCGAACGGAGGCACCGCCGCACCGTGTGGAGCGTTCTCGCGCACCGCGGACGCTGCGACGAGCAGGGTCAACGCGAACCCGCTCGTGGTCGCGCGCAGGAGCGACGGCCGACCCTCGAGCACGTCGCTGATGCCCACGAACGCGGCGCCCGCGGCCGCGGGCACGGCGAGCAGGCCGAGGTAGAGAGCGATCTGCTGGGCCCCGCCTGCCGCCGCCGCGAGCGCGGCGATCGTGAGCGAGAAGGGCAGGAGGCGCGATCCCATCGGCCATAGCTTCGCTCCCCGACCGGACGGTCCTTCCTGCCGCGTTGCGGGCAATTGCTCCGATACGCTCGCGCCTCCACAGCGGCAAAGGAGACGAGATGGCAGATACGACGCTCACCTGGCTCGGACACTCGTCCTTCCGCATCGACACGCCGGGAGGCACGCGCGTCTACGTCGACCCGTTCCTCCACGGAAACCCGAAGTGCCCCGAGTCCGAGCAGGAGCCGGAGCGCGTCGATGTGATCGCCCTCACCCATGGTCACTTCGACCACGTCGGAGACACGGTCGCGCTCGCGCAGAAGCACGGCTGCACCGTGATCGCCCCGTTCGAGCTGAGCCACTGGCTCGGCCGGCAGGGCGTGAACGGCGACAAGCTTCGTGACCCGCTCCAGGGCGGCACCGTCGAGGTAGCCGGCGTCAAGTTCACGCTCACGATCGCCCACCACTCCAGCTCGACGGACGACGGCGCTTACACGGGAAACCCCTGCGGCATCGTCGTGGAGGTCGAGAACGGGACGAAGCTCTACTTCGCCGGCGACACGTGCGTCTTCGGCGACATGCAGCTGATCGGGCGGATCTACGAGCCCGACCTGGCCGTCCTTCCGATCGGCGACCACTACACGATGGGCCCGCGCGAGGCGGCCGTCGCGCTCGAGCTCCTGGGCACCAAGCGTTGCGTCCCCTGCCACTGGGGCACGTTCCCGCCGCTCGTCGGGCGTCCGCAGCAGCTTCAGGAGCTCTGTCCCGACGTCCAGGTCGAGCAGCTCGAGCCCGGCGACTCGGTGACCGTTTGAGAGAGCGCTGGTGGGGGGACGCCGGCCGACGCGTGCCCGAGCTGGCCGTCGAGGGCGACCCGGTCGCCCCGCTCGACGAGGCGCTCGTCCTGGACGACGTCGAAGACGTCGCGACCCTACGCTCCGCGTTCGAGCAGGGGCGACCGGTCGTCGTGCGCGCAGCGTCGGCCGAGGCGGTCAAGGCGGCGCTCGCCCGCCCGGAGGTGGCGTGTGTCCTCGTCCCTGCCGGGCGGGACGACCTCCTCGAGCTCGACCTGACGGAGCTCACCTATGGCTAGGGCACCGTCGCCACCTACTCGATCGCCGCCTGCGACCTCGACGCGCGCCAGTGGGGCGTCGCCGTCCAGTCGAAGTTCCTCGCGGTGGGCTCGGTCGTTCCCTGGGCGGAGCCCGGAGTCGGGGCGGTCGCGACGCAGGCGTACGCGAACCCGAGCTTCGGGCCGGACGGGCTCTCCCTGCTGAGGCAGGGTCTCGAGGCAGAGGAGGTCGTCGAACGACTCGTCGCCGCCGACGACGGACGCGACGAGCGGCAACTCGGAGTCGTGGACGCCAAGGGGCGGAGCGCGAGCTGGACGGGGGAGGAATGCCTCGAGTGGGCGGGACACCGGGCCGGCAGGTGCTATGCGGCACAGGGAAACATCCTCGTCGGGGCGGAGACGGTGGACGCGCTCGCCGCGACGTTCGAGGCGACGCCACAGCTGCAACTCGCCGAACGCCTCATCGACTGTCTCGCGGCCGCGCAGGCAGCCGGAGGCGATCGGCGCGGGCAGCAGGCGGCAGCTCTCCTCGTCGTCGAGCGAAACGGCGGGTACGCGGGACTCTCCGACGTCGTCGTCGACCTGCGGGTGGACGACCACGAGCGGCCGATCGAGGAGCTGCGGCGCCTCTTCGCGATCCACCGGCGGCTGTTCGGAGCCACGCCTCGGGAGAGCTGGGTCGACGTGGACGCCGCGCTCGCCGCCGAGCTCTCGGGGCGGCTGGGGCGCCTCGGCTTCCACGGCGATCTCGCGGACGCGCTCGACCGCTGGGCGGGAGTCGAGAACCTCGAGGAGCGGGTGGACGGGGCAAAGGCGGTCGATCCCGTCGTGCTCGAGGCACTGCGCGCGGCGGCGCTGTGAAGGTCGTCCACCTCGACGAGCTCGAAGGCATCCCGGTGTTCGGCTCGCTCGTCTGGAGGCCCGTCCGGAAAACGCTCGGCGTCACGGCATTCGGGATCAACGCCTACACGGCGGCCGCGGCGGGCGACGAGGTTGTCGAGCGCCACGACGAGTCGGCCCTGGGACACGAGGAGGTCTACGCGGTCGTAGCCGGCCACGCCGTGTTCACGGTCGACGGCGAGGAGGTCGACGCGCCCGCCGGCACGCTCGTCTACCTCGACGAGCCGCGGCAAACGCGCCAGGCGATCGCGACGGAGGCAGGCACGACCGTCCTCGCGATCGGCGGCGTCCCCGGACAGCACGCGGTGTCGGCGTGGGAGTACTTCTTCCCTGCGCTGCCGCACATGCGAGCCGGCGACTACGAGACGGCAAAGCGGCTGATCCGCGAGGGGCTCGAGCAGAAGCCGGATCACCCGTCGTTGCTGTACCACCTCGCCGGCGCGGAGGCACTCGCCGGAGAGCGAGACGCGGCACTCGACCACCTCAACGCCGCCGTCGCGAAGGCAGAGCGGTTCCGCGGCTACGCGCAGACCGACGAGGACTTCGCCTCGGTTCGCGACGACCCGCGGTTCCCGGGAGCCACGTAACACCTCGTCACGGGGAATCGCCGGGAAGGCGCACCCCGCGCGCCAGCTCCCGGAGTGACGGCACGGGGTCCGACGCCGGGCGTGCGACGAGGAGCACCGCACCGTGACCCGGGTCGCGAACGAGCGCGTCCACGAGCAACTGCAGCCCGACGGCGAGCGCGAACGCCTTGTGCGCCTGCCCCCCACCGAACGGCACGAGCTCCTCCTCGGATGCGAGACCCGCCACGACGTCGCCCCACGTGACCGCGCCCATCGACACGTCCACGACCACAGGATCGCCGCCGGAGCTGGGAATGCCGACGGAGAGCGGATTCGTGCCCGTCGAGCTTCGGCCCGCCGTCGGGATGCGCGAGCCGTCGCGGCGAGGTCGCCGTCAGGACGCCGACGAGGCCGCCGGCCGCCAGCCGGCGGACGTGGTGTCCGAGCATCCCCGTCGGGAACGTGCGCTCGCAGACGACGAGACGCGCGTCCTCCGGCGGGTGCTCCAGCTGGTGCCCCACGACGCGACCGAGCACGAGGTAGCCGACAGCGCCGTTTCCGTGCCAGCGCTGGAAGCCGCGCTCGTCCCCGAGCATCCGGGGCTCGACCCGAGGATCGAACCCTTCCAGCTCTTCGAGCCACGGTATGCGGGCGTGGCCGTGGCTGGCCTTGCCGCGGCGCTCCGCGTCGTCGAAGTGCTCCCAGATCGTGCGCGCGTCCGCTTCCGCGAACCCGAGCCTGCGCAACCGGTCGAGCCCCTCCTCAGCGTCCACGCTTCCTCACCGCGGCGGCCGCCATACCGACGAGCAGGGACAGGAGGAGCACGAGGAGGGGCGCCCGTCGCCGGGCGTGCGGATACGCGCGGTCGCTGAACTCGAGCACCGCCCAGCCCCGCTCGGCCGCGATCGTCCGCAGCTGCCGGTCGGGATTCACCGCGACCGGACGGCCGACCGCCTCCAGGAGGGGCAGGTCAGTGTGACTGTCCGAGTACGCCGTGCACTCGGCGAGGTCGAGGCTCTCCGCCGCGGCCAGCTCGCGCACGACAGCCGCCTTGTTCTCCGCGTGGAGTGGGCGCACGGCGCGACCGATGTACCTGCCGTCCCGCACCTCGCAGACCGTGCCGAAGGCGCCGTCGAAGCCGAGGTCGTCTGCGATCGCCTGCACGATCTCCTGCAACGTCGCCGAGACGACGTAGACGCGGTCGCCACGGGCGCGATGCTGCTCGAGGAGACGTAGCGGCTCGGCGTAGACGAGCGGGCGGAGGACGGGCTCCAGCGCGTCCGCCACCAGTGCCCGCAGCTGCTCCGGCGTGTAGCCGTCGAGGATTCGCAGGCCGTCCTCGGCAGCGCTGCGCACCGCCTCGTGGCTCGCGCCCCGGGCGACGAACAGGAGCTGCCACGCCGCTGCCTTCGCGAGCTGGGTGCGAGAGATCAGCCCGCGCTCGCGGAAGGAGCCGGCGAGAGCGAGCGCGGACGAGCGCCGCAGCAGGGTTCGGTCGAGATCGAAGAACGCCGCGGCCGCCACCGCCGGGGCGCTAGGCCTTCAGCCCGGTCGCGGCGAGCGCGTCTTCGCGCCTCGCATAGTCCCGGATGCTGACGACCTTGCCGTCGCGCAAGACGACGACCTGGAACAGCTTCGGGATGAGGCCCTTCCCGCCGAGCCGGTCGAGCCTGCGGCCGCGGAGCTGGAGCAGAACGCGGTCGCCGAGGTCGATCGTCTCCCCCGGTCGCAGCCGGTTCGCCGAGCTCGCGCGCCAGAGGAGCGTGCGCACGATCTGGTCGGCGTCGCGACAGGGATTCCACGCGCCCTCCCGCGCCGGATGCCACGTCGCATCGTCGACCAGCCGCTCGCGCAGCGTGCGATGGTCGCCGCGGCGCGCGAGCTCGTACACCTGCATCACCGCGGTGACGTTCGCGCTCACGGCCATCGGTCGCCCGTCCGGAAGCGGACATGCATCGCCGGCTGCACCACTAGCCCACGAGCGGCAGCGACTTGACGATCGCACCCCCGCGCAGCGCCTCGATCGCCTTGGCGACCGAGACGATCGCCTCGGCGGACTCCGCCTCGGGATGCGCTCCGACGATCGGCGCGCCGAGGTCGCCCTGCTCGCGCAGCAGCGGGTCGAGCGGCACGGTGCCGAGAAGCGGCACTCCGAGCTCGCCGGCGAGCGCCTCGCCGCCGCCGACGCCGAAGACGTCACCGCTCATGTTCTCGACCACGCCGAGCAGACGCATGTTCGTCTTCTGTGCCATCGAGGCTGCGCGCGCTGCGACGTCCTGAGCGAGCTTCTGCGGCGTCGTCACCACGACCACCTCCGCGCGCGGCAGCAGCTGGCCGAGCGAGATCGAGACGTCGCCGGTGCCCGGCGGCATGTCGACGACGAGGAGGTCGATCTCGCCCCAGTGCACGTCGGTCAGGAACTGCTCCAGCGCCCGGTGCAACATCGGGCCGCGCCACATCACCGGCTCGTTGCCTTCGAGGAAGAAGCCGATCGACATCAGCTTCAGGCCGTCCTTGACCGGCGGCACGATCATCTGGTCGACCGCGACGGGCTTCTGGTGGATTCCGAGGATGTGCGGGATCGAGTGCCCGTAGACGTCGGCGTCGAGGACGCCGACCTCGTGCCCGAGCTGCGAGAAGGCGACCGCGAGGTTCGCCGCGAGCGACGACTTCCCGACGCCTCCCTTGCCGCTCGCGATCGCAACCACGCGACACCCCACCGGGAGCCGGATCACGTTGTCCCGCTCGGGAGCCCCGGCGCGCAGCCTCGTCGTCAGCGCCTGACGCTCCTCCGGAGTCATCACGTCGAACGAGAGCTCGACGCCGGTGACGCCGGCGACGTCGGCGAGGACGCGCTCCACCTGCTCCTCGAACGAGTTCCGCAGCGGACAGCCCGCCACCGTGAGGACGATCGTCAACGAGACGACACCGTCGTGGATCTCGACGTCGCGCACCATCTGCAGCTCGGTCACCGGACGCCGAAGCTCCGGATCGATCACCCCGCCGAGCGCCTCCATGACCTGTGCAGTGTCGACCGTCATCGTCCTCCGAGGGTATCCGACGCCGCACGTCCGGCGAATGGTGGCTCCTGCTCCTCGACATCCCCTGCAGGCGCGATGATCACGACGTGACCTGGATCGGGCTCGTCCGGAAGAACCTGCTGCGGCGACCCGTGCGGACGCTGCTCACCTCCGCGGGGGTCGCGATCGGCGTCGGGCTGATCGTCGCCCTGCTCTCGATCTCGGCCGGTGTCGAGCAGACCGCGGGCGACCTGATCCACATCGGTCGCTCCGACTTCGGCCTCTTCCAGAGCGGCGTCTCCGACGCGACCCGCTCGCTCCTGCCCGTGGGGCTGGAGGCGAAGGTGGCACGCGATCCGGCCGTCGCCGACACGGCGCGGATCTTCCTCTTCGTGACGACGGTACAGGGACGTCAGTCGTCGCTCGTCCTCGGGCTCGCGCCCGAGGAGTTCCCCGCCAGACGCCTGACTCTGCTCGAGGGCGATCGGAGCGGAGCGCTCGTCGGCGACGGCGATGCGAAGCTCCTCGGCGGTCTCCGGCCGGGTTCGACGCTCACCGTCGACAACCACACCTTCCGCGTCTCCGGCATCTTCCACAGCGGGGACCGATTCGAGGATCAGGCGGTCGTCCTGCCGCTGCGAACGGTGCAGGCGCTCGCGAAACGCCCGGGCGAGGTGACGACGATCGCGGTGACGGTGAAGCTCGGCTACCGGCCGCAGGCCGTCGCGTCGAAGCTGGAGCGGGAGTACGGGATCAGCGCGATCGTCGAGCCGGGCCAGGCGGTCAAGGTGGACACCTCGTCGCGGCTCGTGATCGACGTCGGCTGGGTGATCTCCGTGCTCGCCCTGATCGTCGGCGGCATCGGCGTGACGAACACGATGGCGATGTCCGTGTTCGAGCGGGTGCGCGAGATCGGGATCCTGCGTGCCGTCGGCTGGCCCAGACGCAGGATCGCGGCGTTGATCGTCAGCGAAGCGATCGGGATCGCCCTCGTCGCGCTCGCGCTCGGCCTGGCGCTCGGCTACCTCGCCGCGAACCTCTTCACGACCCGAACGGGGCTCTCCAGCCTCGTCTCGCCGCGCTTCACCGCGGGCGTGTTCGCCTGGGGACTCGCCTTCGCACTCGGCGTCGGGCTCGTCGGCGCCGTGTACCCCGTATGGCGGGCGCTCCGGCTCAGCCCGATCGAGGCGCTGCGGCGCGAATAGCAGGAGCGGCGGCGGCGGCGTCGAAGCGCCGCCCGATGGCACGCTCATCCGACTGGCCGCTGAGCGAAGCTGTCCGCGTCCCTGCGGCGCGCGCGCCCGTGCGCCGGAGCGCGAGGCGCTCGCGGGCTCCCTGGGCGATCGCCGCGGCCGCGTTCGTCTCCGGGGCGCTCATCAGCGCCGCCGCGTTCTCCGTCGGCTGGCGCCACCAGGCCGAGCGTGGGTCGTCCGCCGAGACGGCGCTCGCCGCCGCAACCGCACGAAACCACGGCCTGGCCGCGTCTCTCGACGCAGCTCGCGCCACGGCAGCCCGCAGCCGGGAACAGGCCGCCGCAGCGCGCAAGGCCCAGGCAGCGGCGACCGCCGCCGCCGCCGCCGTGTCCCGGCAGGCGTCTTCGCTGGCCACTGCGCTCGTCGCCGCGGGCCGCTCGGCGGACTCCGTCTCCGTGGGCGCCTCCTCGCTCGGCACCGGCCTCGGCCGTCTGACGAGCGAGCTGAGGACGCTCACCTCCTACCTCGCCTCCACCCCCGCAACCCAGCTCGACCCCGGCTACGTTGGCTCGCAGACCGCGTACCTCGCCAAGCAGCTCGACCGGCTCGGGTCCGAGCGGAGCGACCTCGGGGCGGCCGTCGCCTCGTTCGACGCCGCGGCGAAGAGACTCGCCGACCGGGCGGCCACCCTCTCGGGACGCGACTGATCAGGCCATCGGCGCGGCGCTCTCGTTCGTCTCGAGGCGCCCGTCGCGTATGCGCAGCGTGCGGTCCGCCTGGGCTGCCGCAAGAGTGTCGTTGGTGACGAGCAGGACCGTCGTCCCATGCTCGTCCCGGACGCGTCGCAGCAGGTCGAGGATCTGGGCGCCGGTGACGGAGTCGAGCGCGCCCGTGGGCTCGTCCGCGAGCAGCAACCGGGGCTCGTTCGCCAGCGCACGGGCGATCGCCACCCGCTGGCGCTCGCCTCCGGAGAGGGTCGACGGATAGCCGTTCTCCCGCTGCTCGAGACCGACCACGGCGAGCAGCTCCCGCGCGCGGCGCTCCCGTGCGGCACGGCCACGCCGGCCGAGCATGGGCACCTGGACGTTCTCGACCGCGGTCAGGGTCGTGATCAGGTTGTGGAACTGGAAGACGAAGCCGACGACCTCCGCGCGGTAGCCCGCCGGGTCGCGCAGACGCGTCACGTCCTCGCCGCCGACCTGGATCTCGCCTGCGTCCGGGCGGTCGAGCGCGCCGATCAGGTTGAGGAGCGTGCTCTTGCCGCAGCCGGACGGCCCGGTCAACGCGACGAGCTCGCTCGGCTCGAGCCGGAGGGAGATGTCCTCGAGCGCAAGGATGCGGCCGCCCTCGAAGCTCTTGCGCACGTGGTCGACGACCACCGCGGCGCCACTCACGGCGAGGTCGCTCACTTGACGACGCTGACGTTCCAGCCGGCCGCCGCGGCCGCGTAGCCGCGAGCGGTGACCGTCGCGTGCAGGACGACGGGCTGCCCGAGCGCCGCCGGCGGGAAGGCGTCCTTGCCCTTGGCCGGAATCGTCTCCTTCCAGAAGCCGTTCGCGACCGTGTGCTTGCCGACCTCACCGACCGGCGTTCCGGCGAAGAAGAACTGGAGGTGGATACGGCAGGCGACGGGCTTCCCTGTCTCCGTGTCGGTCACGCGCACCTGGTAGGTCCACGTATGTCCGAGCTTCGGATGGTGGCTCTGCGCAGTGATCACGACGTGCAGCTTGGCCTTCGCGGCAGGCGCGGTCGTCGTCGCCGGCGTCCCGGTCGTCGTCGACGCCTTCGAGCCGCCGCCGCAGGCAGCCACGACGATCAGGAGAGGGAGCAGGGCGAGCAGGCGCCGCATGCTCCGATCGTACGCCTTGACGTCGACGGTCCCGGGCTGTGCCCGGCAGCTGCCTACGCGGAGAGGGCGTCCGCGATCGCCCGACACGAGTCCGGCGCCCCCGCAGCCGCCACGCGGGAGCGGCCCTCCAGGTCGAGCGGCGCCGCGCCGAACGGTGTCTCGACGTCGAAGAGCTCGATCGCGAGGCCGAGCTCGCGGCACAGGAGCTGCGCCGCCGCGATGTCCACCGAGCGGGCGCCCTTCAGCGAGCACACGCCGTCCACGCGGCCGGCAGCGAGATGGCACAGGGAGAGCGCGAGCGAACCCATGATCCGGAGGCGGTGGGCGAGGCCCGCCACCTTGGGCGCGTCACGGGCGATCAGGGAGGTGAGCGTCGCCTCGAAGCTGAGGATCTCGATCCGCTCCTTCGGCCGCACCGCACCCAGCGCTGCCCCGTCGAGCCATGCGCCCTCGCCCTGCCGGGCAGTCCACTCCTCGCCGGAGCCGAAGTCGTACACGTAGCCGAAGTGGACGTCGTCCATCGTCTCGCCGCCCGCGACGGCAATCGAGAGCGAGAAGAAGGGGATCCCCCGCTTCGCGTTCAGCGAGCCGTCGATGGGGTCGATGACGACGACGCTCGAGCCGGCGCCGATCCGCCCGACCTCCTCCGAGACGATGGTCACGTCGAGGTCTCGGAAGCGGGCGACGATCGCGTCCTCCGCGGCACGATCGATCGCGGTGGTGTCGTCCCCTCCGCGACCGCTCCCGACGACCGGCTCGCGTTCGCTCCGGGTCGGCAGCTCGTCGAGCACCGCCCTGACGTCCCCGACCGCTGCGCGGCAGACCTCGAGCCAGTCAGTCAAGGGGCAGCAAGAGCAGTCCGCTCGTCAGCTTCGGATAGAAGAACGTGCTCTTCTGGGGCATCACCTCGCCGCGGCGCGCGACCGCCCAGACGTCGTCGATCCGCGTCGGGCGGAGCAGGAAGGCGGCCTCGGCCTCACCCCGGTCGACCGCGGCCACCGCCTCCTCCGCGTACGGGGTGTAGGTGACGCCGTGCGGCTCGAGTCGCTCGACGACCTCCGGGTCGAGCCCCTCTCCGGTCACGAGCTCGTAACGGCCCTGGCGGTAGAGGACGAGCCCCGGCAACTCGCCGCGCGGGGGATCGATCGGCGTGCCGGCCGTCCCGTCCACCGACTCCACGACGCGGTGCGTCGGAAAGATCGTCAGCCCCTCCTGGTCGGTGGGGACGATGACCGCGAGCAGCCACGCGGACTCCTCGCTGCCTTCCTCGGCGTGGAGCGCCAGGGTCGTCTCGTAACGGTGATGGCCGTCGGCGATCAGCAGCTGCGCGTCGCGAAGCTCCTCCGTCAGCGCATCGCCGAACTCGGCCCCGAGACGCCAGAGCCGGGACCGCACGCCGCTCTCGTCCGCCTCGAGATCCGGGTCGCCGAGACCGTCGACCGCGATCGTGCCGTCCCAGAGGAGGAAGATCGGCTCGAGCAGCGTGCGCGTGGCGCGGAGCAAGCGCAGCCGTCCCTCCTTCGGCCCTGCATGCGTCCGTTCGTGGGGGAGGACGACCCGGCGCTCGTACGGCTCGGCGCGGAGCGCGGCGACGACGCCCTCGCGGCGCCGCTCGACCCCGTCCGGGCCGACGTAGTCCTGGGCGAGCCACCAGTACGACGGCTCGACCTCCTGCACGAGCACGCCGCGCGCGCGCCAGTCGGCGAGCTCCCGCGCCGCCTCCGCCTCGGAGTCCGGCAGCGTCAGTCGGACGACGTTGTGCTCGCTGCGACCGCGCAGCCGCTCCCGCTGCTCGGCCGAGACGACGTCGTAGGGCGGGGCGACCAGTGCCTCGAGAGGGCCGGCGACGGCCTCGTCGTACCGGAGGGCGCGAAAGGGCCGGAGGGAGGCCATCGGCGTGAACGTAGCAGCCTCGTCGCGGCCTAGACTCCGCGTTGTGACGGCGATCGCCCAGCTCGAGGAGGACCGGACGGTCGAGGGCGTCTACGCGGTCGCGAAGAAGGAGCGTCTGCGCACCCGTTCCGGGGCGACGTACCTCGCCCTCGAGCTCGTCGACCCGAGCGGACGCATTCCGGCCAGGGTGTGGAGCGACGTCGAGCTGCTCGACACGCGTTTCTCCGAGGGTGATGCCGTTCGCGTGCTCGGCCGCGTCGAGCGCTACCGCGACCGGCTCCAGCTCGACGTGCGCACCCTCGAGGCGGCAGAGGGCGTCGACCCGACGTCGATGGCGCCCGCGTTGCGACGGGACGCGGACGAGCTCGAGGGCTTTCTCGAGTTCCTCGTCGCGGAGATCTCCCATCCCGGCCTGCACGAGACCGTGACCCGCGTCCTCGACGGCGAGACGCGCTCGGCGCTGCGGGCCCTGCCGGCGACCCTCGACGGCCACCACTCCTACGCCGGCGGGCTGCTCGAGCATACCGTCGGCGTCGCGACGCTCTGTCGGGAGACCGCACAGCTGCATCCGCGTCTCCGGGCCGATCTCCTGCTCGCGGCCGCACTCGTCCACGACGTCGGCCGGACACGCGAGCTCGGCCGCGGTCCCGTCTTCCGTCAGACCGACGAGGGTCGACTTCTCGGGCACGTGCACCTCGGCCTGCGACTGGTCGAGGAACGAGCGGACGGGCTGGAGGGCGGGGGGCGCGCGGAGCTGTTGCACGCGGTCTCCTGCCATCACGACGTACGAGCCGCACGGACGGCGGAGGCCGCCGTCCTCTACCACGCGAACCAGCTCGACGCCGTCGCCGCGATCCGCCCCGTGCCCGAGTAGTGCTGTCCGCGGCGTTCGCGCTCACGGCCAGCCTCGCCTGGGGTCTCGGCGACTTCCTCGGCGGGCTGAAGAGCCGGGCATTGCCGGCGCTCGCGGTGATGGCCGTGTCGCAGCCGTTCGGCCTCGTCGTCCTCGCGGCTGCCGTCGTCGTCCGCGGCAGCAGGCCGGACGGATTCGAGGTGGCGTGGGCCGCCCTCGCGGCGCTGTTCGGGACGGTCGGGCTCGTCGCCTTCTATCGGGGGATGGCCGCCGGAGCGATGAGCGTCGTCGCGCCGATCGCGGCCGTCGCCGCCGGCGTACCGATCGCCTGGGGCGTCGTCTCCGGCGACACGCTCGGTGGGCTGCAGGGCATCGGCGTCGCCGCCGCGCTCGGCGGCAGCGTCATGACCTCGCTCGAACGGCGGGGTGAGCAAACGCGTGTCGCCGCCGGCGCCGGCTGGGCCGTGCTCGCGATGCTCGGCTTCGGCGGCTACTTCGTGCCGATGCACGCAGCCGCAGCGCACGACTGGCTCTGGCCCGCATTCGTGTTCCGCTGCACGTCGGTGGCGCTCGTGTGGGCCACCGTGAGCGTGCGGGGCGACTTGCCCCGCCGCCTGCGACCGCACCTGCCCGTCCTGGTCGCCGTGGGCCTCCTCGACACGGGCGGCATCGCGGTGTTCTCGGCGGCGGCATCGTCCCACGGCCTGCTCAGCATCGTCTCGGTACTGGCGTCGCTCTATCCGGTGGTGACCGTCCTGCTCGCGCGCTTCCTCCTGGGCGAGCGGGTGCAGCGCGCGCAGAGCCTGGGTGTCGTCGTCACGCTCGCCGGCGTCGTCCTGATCACCGCCGGAGGATGACGCCGGCTACAGCGGCAGGGCCGCGACACGCTGCTCGACGACCGCGCGCAGCTCCCGCACCTCCTCGAGACAGAGCCCGACCGGGCCGGCCAGGTCCCAGTCCACGTACTGCGTGCCGGCCAGGACGGGGCACGCGTCGTCGCAGCCCATCGTCACGACGATCTCGGCCCACTCGAGGTCGCCCGGCGTCAGTCCTCGCGGCACTCGGTCGGAGACGTCGACGCCGCCTTCGTCGAGCGCCTCGACGACCGCCTCGAGCAGCACGGCGGCGGGCTGGAGGCCGGCCGAGCGGTCGCTCCCGCCGCGACGCTCGTGGAACGCCTGCGCCAGTTGCGAGCACCCGGCGTTCCGCGGACACACGAAGAGGACGTTCGTCACGAGCCGAGCGTGTCGCGCAGGGCGGCGATCGCGCCGGGCACGAGCCGGTAGAAGGCCCAGGTACCGCGGCGCGTCGACTCCACGAGCCCGGCGTCGCGCAGCACGCGGAGGTGATGCGAGACCGTCGGCTGTGCCAGGTCGAGAGTCGCGGTGAGGTCGCACACACAAACCTCCGGGGCGGAGGCGAGCCGGTTGACGATCGCGACTCGAGCGGGGTCGGCGAGCGCCCTGAACTTCGCGGCCAGCGCCTCCCGCTCGGCCTGGGCGAGCGCGGGCGTCGACGAGCCGCAGCACAGAGTCGGAAGCACAGGCAGATCTTGCATCGACGTTCGTCAACGTATCACGTAGACTCATCCATCGACACCCATCAGAATTGTTTACTTGACACAAGGTAATCCATCACCTAGAATCCCTCTTAGTGGCCTGTTCATCCGCTTTCCGAGCCTCTTTCTTCGCCTCAGTTATCGCACGCTGCGGGAACAATCTCTTGACGGCCTGTTCGGTCGTCAACTCGCGCGCCTTCTTCCTCGGGCGACCCATCTAGGAGACCTCCTCATGGCCGAAGTCGACCTTGTCAAGTTGTTCGATCAGTTCGGAAGCGAGGACAAGTGCCACGCCTTCCTCGAAGAGCTCCGCTGGCCCGACGGAGTCGAGTGTCCCCGCTGCGGCTCCGACAAAATCTCGAGGATCGCGAAGCGCCGGCAGTTCGACTGCGACGCTTGCCGCTACCAGTTCAGCGTTCGTGTCGGCACCCTCTTCCACGACTCGAAGCTGCCGCTCTGGAAGTGGTTCCTTGCGGTCTACGTGATGGGCGAGTCGAAGAAGGGCGTCTCGGCTAACCAGTTGAAGCGGATGCTCGGCGTTTCCTACAAGACCGCCTGGTATCTCTGCCATCGCATCCGCTCCGCGATGCACGACGAGTCCGCCCCGCTCCTGCGCGGCATCGTGGAGGCCGACGAGACCTACGTCGGGGGGCGCAACCGCACGCCGTACTCGACGCGCCGTGAGCGTTCCCGGCACCGCTTCGACAACAAGGCCATCGTTCTCGGAGCGGTCGAACGCGGCGGCGAGGTGCGCCTGCGGCTCGCTCCCGATGCCAAGAGTGCCACCGTGAAGGCTTTCCTCCGCAACGTCATCCATGACGACGCCGAGGCGATCTATACCGACGAGAACCGCGTCTATCACGGCATCGCGGACGAGAACACCCGGCACGAGACCGTCAACCACTCGGCCGACGAGTGGGTTCACGGGCAGGTTCACACGAATACCGTCGAGTCCGTCTGGAGCCTCTTCGACCGCTCGGTGATTGGCGCGTATCACAAGCTCAGCGTTAAGCATCTTCCCGCCTACCTCGATGAGGCCGCGTTCCGCTGGAACAATCGTACGAACCAGTTCTGGTTCCGCGACACGATCCTGCGGCTGGTCGACGGCGAGACATTGACGTTTGCCGAACTGACTGCTCGCTGAGTCGCGAAAGCCAAGAGCAATTCTAAAACGGAGCTCTAGGTTCAAGGTGTATCCTATTCCATCCATCGCATCGAATCTCTACGAACGCATCCGTATACCTCTCCTCCCCACGATAAGTTCCCCGGATGCGAATGTGTGCTGCGTAGTGCCCCTCAGAGAGGGTAATACCGCGCTCTCTGGGATGGGGACTCCACTGATCGTATGCAAAGACAAAGCCGGCGCGCCCTTCTATGCCTAGACATACATCAAGATGCCGTGGGATGCCATGTTCGAGGCGATACGAGGAATCTCGTCCCTCTTGCCACTTCAGGCACCTCGGATTATGCACAGTGTCCGCGTCGACACCGTCTACATGCGTCAACGAACCGTCACTGTTTACGCCGACTAGTCGCATCACCTGTCCGTGACATTGCTCGGCAGTTGTTACCTCAAGATTGTTGAGCAATAGATGACACACGAAAGACCGCGATGCTTCCTCCGGAAGGCGCCCAGGGTCATTTAGTATTCCCATCTGAGGCTCGATGCGAAACGGTCCGAGAGTATGCTGTTGCGTAGCTGATATGAGCCGCTCACGCCAATCTTGTCTTTGCCGCCATATCGCCATGACAAGTTGACCTAAATAAACCAGGCCGAAAACTGCTCCCACCGCAACCGCTCCCAAAAACACGACCACAGCGATCCGTATGCTGGCGCGACTGGCACTGGCTAGCAGTTCTTCGGCCCCTATAGCTCCGGCGAGAGCAATCACGAATGCGACCGCCTTGCCGCATAGAGAATGCCGAACCCTGTCCGTATCCCGCTTGGCGCGCTGGCATGCTGATTCAGTCTCCGGACTTCGCGTCGTGGGGGGAAACAGTCGCATGGCTTAGTCCAATATAGCCTTGCGTCAGGTAAACAAGCGCGACACCCATCGATGAGAGGAGGCACGCGATATGAGCGGCGACTGCTGCGACGGCTGCGGCGACGACTGCTGCTGAGTCGCGTCTCGCGTGCCGGCGGGGCGTACGACCCGCCGGCGCCCTATACGTTGAAACGGACGTTGAGGACGTCGCCGTCCTCGACGACGTAGGTCTTGCCCTCGAGGCGCTGCTTGCCGGCCCGCGCCGCCTCCGCGTGACCCCCCGCCTCGACGAGGTCGTCCCAGCGGACGACCTCGCAGCGAATGAACCCGCGCGCGATGTCGGAATGGATCGTGGCGGCGGCGTCGAGCGCCGTGGAGCCGCGACGCAGCGTCCACGCGCGTGTCTCCTTCTCTCCCGCGGTGAAGAACGTGATCACGTCGAGCGTCTCCGCCAGCCGCCGGACGACCTCACCGAGCGCGGACTCGCCCTCTCCCCGGAACTCGGCTGCCTCGTCCGGCGGAAGCTCCGCCAGCTCCGCCTCCAGTTGGAGGTCGATCCACGCGGCTGCAGGAGCGGGCGGCAGAGCCGCCGGCTCGCCGCCCGAGGACGGGCCGTTCACGATCGAGATCAGGGGCTTCGTCGTGAGCGGCTCGAGCTCCGGCGGCAGGTCGCCCTCCCACTCCGCGAGCGCCCGGCCCGAGTCGAGATGCGCGAGCAGACGCTCGAGCTCGCCCTGCTCCGCGCGCACCTTCGCGTCGCCCGACTTCGCCTGCTTCGCGACCCGCTCGAGCCGCCGTTCCACGTGGTCGCGATCCGCGACGAGGAGCTCGAGCTCGAGCGTGGCGAGATCGTCGCCGGCCACGCGGGTGCCGGAGAAGCCG
Organism: uncultured Thermoleophilia bacterium; assembly: GCA_963762675.1. Classification (GTDB taxonomy): domain Bacteria; phylum Actinomycetota; class Thermoleophilia; order Gaiellales; family Gaiellaceae; genus Palsa-739. Next base: position 457,624 of record CAVXLS010000010.1, read on the forward strand.
TCGAGAACGACCAGCAAGGCGTCCACCTGGCGCAGATTGCCGAGCAACTGCGGCCCGGTTCCGGGCACGTCGACGACCCGAACCGCAGCGGGGGTCACCTTTCGTGCGCCGACCGTCGTCGCGAGCCGTTCGAGCCGAGGATCGGGGATCTGCGCCATGCCGACGTGCTCGGCGCCCGACCCGTGCGTCTCGGCACGCGTCAGCACCCGGAAGAGCGTCGTCTTCCCGGAGCTCGGCAACCCGACGATGCCCGCCTCGAGAGCCACTTCACGTTGGGGAACCCATGGTTCCCCCACAGGCTCCCTCCTCCTTCGCAGCGCGTTGCGGATCGCTCGTGCGCTCCGGCGAGAGCGCGGCCTCGCCTCCGTGCGCGGAAGGTCTGTATCTCGGCCGACGACGAGTCGCTTCGTGCCACCGCAGGTTCATGCAACCGAGGGTCACAGCGAACAACCAGGCCGGGGTTCGGCTCAGCCGGAGCCGAACCCCACGCGGCCGGCACGCACGACACGCTTGAAGTACGCGACGCGCGGGACGACGACGTGGATCGGGCCGTCCTCGCTGTCGAGCACGACGACACGCGGGCCGTCATGGTGGAGCGCCGATTCCAACGCATCAGCCGACTGGGGATCGACGAAGCTGCCCACGATCTGGCCTCCCTCGAAGCCGAGCTCGATCCTGACGCGTTCGTCAGCCATGCGACACCACCTCCGAGAGGACGCCGTGGACGGATTCCGGATGGACGAAGGCGACCTCGAGACCGAGAAGGCCGCGACGCGGCTCGGAGTCGATCAGCTCGGCCCCTGCGTCGGCGAGAGCCGCCAGAGCCGCACGGATGTCGGTCACCTCGTAGGCCACGTGGTGCACGCCGGGACCGCGCCGGGCGAGAAAGCGGCCGACCGGCGTGTCCTCGCCGAGCGAGGCGAGCAGCTCGACACGACTGTCGCCGACACGGACGAAGGCCGCGTCGACACCCTGCTCCTCCACGCGCGACCGCTGCTCGAGCGTGCCGCCGAACAGCCGCTCGTAGGTCTGGAGCGCCTCGTCGAGGTCCTCGACCGCGACGCCGACATGGTGGATACCGCGCGACTCCACGCGGGCGATCGTATGCGAAAGGCTCGGAGGGCGGCGGTCGAGACCGGCGTGTCGGGCGGCTAGGAGAGCTCGTCCGTGTCCGTCCGACTGGCGACGACGCGCGGGACGCCGACGCTCTCGGCCGCGCGCGACTCGGGCTCGACGTCGGCGACGAGCTCGAGCAGCTCCTCACGGTGCAGCGTCTCCTTCTCGAGCAGCGCGCTCGCCACGCGGTCGAGCGTGGCCCGGTGCTTGTTCAGCAGCCACACCGCATGCTCGTACGCGGCGTCGGTCAGCCTCGCCTGCTCGGAGTCGCGGACGCGCTTCGTCTCCTCTGACAGCGCGTAGTTGTCGGCGCGCATCGTGCGCGAGGTGACGGTTTCGGACATGCCCCACTCGAACACCATCGCGCGCGCGATGTCGGTCACCTTCTCGAGGTCGTTCGCTGCGCCGTTCGTGACCCGACCGAAGACGACCTCTTCGGCGGCCCGACCGGCGAGGGCGACCACCATCATGTCGATCAGCTCCTCCTTCGTGTGGAGGTAGCGGTCTTCCTCGGGCAGGTAGAAGGCGTAGCCGAGCGCGTTTCCGCGGGAGACGATCGTCACCTTCTGCAGCTCCATCGCCGAGCCCATCAGGTGCGCCATCAGCGCGTGGCCGCCCTCGTGATAGGACAGGATCCGCCGCTCCTTCTCGCTCAGCACCTTCTTCTGCTGGAGGCCTGCGACCACGCGCTCGATCGCGGCGTCGAAGTCCTCCGCCGAGAGGTGGCCGTCACCGCGGCGGCCGGCGAAGATCGCGGCCTCGTTGCAGATGTTCGCGAGCTCGGCGCCCGTCAGCCCCGAGGTCCGGCGCGCGACCACGCGCAGGTCGACGTCGGGCCCGAGCGGCTTGCTGCGGGTGTGTACGCCGAGAATGGCCTCGCGGCCGGCGAGATCGGGGGGCGGGACGAGCATCTGCCGGTCGAAGCGACCGGGGCGCAGCAGCGCGGGGTCGAGATCCTGGAGGCGATTCGACGCGCCCATGACGACGACCTGGGCGGGCCCCTCGAAGCCGTCGAGCTCGACGAGCAGCTGGTTCAGCGTCTGGTCCTGCTCCCGGTTGAAGCCGTGCCCGGTGCGCTGCGCTCCGACCGCGTCGAGCTCGTCGATGAAGACGATCGCCGGAGCGTTCTTCCGTGCCTCCTGGAAGAGCCTGCGGATGCGTGCCGCTCCCAGGCCGGCGAACATCTCCACGAACGACGAGGCGCTCGCCAGGTAGAAGTTCGCCCCCGACTCGTGGGCGACCGCCTTGGCGAGCAGCGTCTTTCCCGTCCCCGGCGGGCCATAGAGGAGAAGGCCCTTCGGCACCTTGGCGCCGAGACGCTCGAACCTGCCCGGGTCGCGCAGGAAGTCCACGACCTCCATCAGCTCGGCCCGCACCTCCTCCACGCCGGCGACGTCGGCCCACGTCGTCTGCGACTTCGCGCGCGACGCCTGGTTGACCGGCTTGACGCGGGGCATCATCCCGACCGTCTTCCAGAGCAGCCACACCATGACGACGACGAGCAGGAAGAAGGCGAGTGGGAGCCACGTCGTGGCGAAGTCCGCGGCGGAGTGGAACCAGTGCCCGACCATGCTGTGACCTCATCGGCAGACGGAGCGCGCTCCCTTAGCCGAACGAGGCGACCACCTCGTCTACGGTCGCGAACTCGACCCCACGCTCGCGCCAGGCGGCCGTGCAGGCGGCCACGCGCGCGTCGTCGAGACCGCGCGAGGCGTCTTCCACGAATCGGACTCGCCGGCCTCGCTGGAGGAAACCGCGGACCGCCGCGTCGTCACACACGTCGGTCGCGACCCCGAAGACGACGATCTCGTCCGGGTCGAGAGCGGCGAGCAGCGGCTCGGCGTTCGGGTTCGTGAAGACGTCGAAGCTCTTCTTCAGGAGCAGCAGCTCACGCCGACCGCCCGCGAGCTGCGCGACGAGGCCCGGCGGGAAGGGGACGAGGGAGAGCGGCAGGGGATCACGCTGCTCGGTCTCGGGGATCTTCTGCGCACCGCGCGTTCCGCGCAGGCAGTGCGGCGGAAACGTGCTCTCGAAGTCCGGGGTCGCCGACAGCTCCGGGTCGGTCAGCTCGTGGTCGTCGGCCGAGGCGACGTGGACGAGCCCGGCCGTGCGCGCCGCCTCGACGAGTCGCCCGACAGCGGGCACGATCTCCGCCGCGCCCGGGACGTAGAGCTTCCCCGACGGCTCCATGAAGTCGACCTGCGTGTCGACGTCCCAGAGGATCGCCCCCGCCACGCAGGCGTTGTATCACGCGTCGCGAGCCGCGCCCGGATCGGCGTTCTCGCGCTCGAGCCGCATGATCGCGCGCCTGTTCGCTCCCCGGACGTGCGCGAACCCGGCCCGCTCGAACAGCTCGACGTGGCCCATGTAGTCGCGCGGATCGTCCACGTGCGGGTACGCCTCGAGCGAGGTGGCGCCGCGAGCGAACGCATGCTCGACCGCCGAATACAGGAGCGCCGTCGCCACCCCGCGTCGCTGGGCGTACCGGTCGACCGTGAAGCACACGAGCGACCAGACGGCGACTCCTCCGCCCGTCTCGCGCGGCCGGTACTGCGGCGAGCGGAGGATGTGCGGGAAGTCCTCACGCGGCCCGAGCGACGCCCAGCCGACGGGCACCCCGTCGTCGTAGGCGAGCAGGCCCGGCTCGCGACCGGCCCGGACGAGCGAGGCCATCGCCTGCTTCTTCGGCTCTCCGTGCGGGCGTGACCGGTCGCGCCAGTACATGCACCAACAGCCGTACGCCGGCACGTTGCGGTGCCCACCCCGCGGCCCGCGGCGCTCGAAGAGCTCGCACATGTCGTCCCAGCGCCCAGGGGTGACGGGGACGATCCGGAGCGTCACCCGACGGGCTCGAGGCGGGGATTCGGGCGGTAGTGACGCCCGACCTTCCCGGACGGCCGGTCGTCGGTGAGGACGATGTCGGCGGTGAAGTCGTTCGAGCCGCGGATGAGCGAGGAACCGACGCCGTACGCGTCCACGGGCACGCCCTTCCGCTCGAACTCCTGGATCTTCTCCACGGTGAAGCCGCCCGAGACGACGATCCGCACCCGCACGTGTCCGGCAGCGTCGAGCGCGGCACGTACCTTGCGCACGAGACGCTCGTTGACGCCCGTCGGCCGGAAGTCTCCGAGCTCGTTCCAGAGCGACCGGTCGACGAGCGACTCGGCCGTGTCGAGCCGGACGCCCCAGAGCCGGTCGCCGAGCGCGTCGGCAACCTCGAGCGCCGTGCGGACGGAGTCGTTCTCGAAGTCGACGAGCACGGTGATGTTCACGTCCTCCGGCGACCACGCGGCGAACGCCCTGGCCGCGAGAACCGTGTCGCCGCCGAACGCCGCGATGAGGGAGTGCGGCACCGTGCCGATTCCACGGCCACCCCACCACGACGCCTGCTCGTCGGTGGTGACGCCGATCTCGGCTCCGGTGATCCGGCCGGCGACGTACGCCGCGTAGCCGTCGCCGGTCTGGACGCGATGGTGGTCGTGACGAGCCGGCATGAAGATGATCGGCTTGCCGTTCGCCGCCTCGAGCACGCGAACGACGTTCGTCGTGATCAGCGTCCGCCGCGCGAGGGTCCCGAGATAGACGGTCTCGAGGTGTGCGAACGCCGTGTAGTCCCCCTCGATCGTCATCACGGTCTCCCACGGCTCGATCGGGTCGCCGTCGTAGAGCGCGTGGATGACGAGGCCGTCGTGCTCGTGAGCGCACAGCTCGAGGATCGCGATCGCCTCGTCCATCCCTCCGAGATAGGCGTGGCTCTTCTGGAAGACCTGCATCAGGACACGCGGGTGCCGGCCGTCCCTCAGGAGCACCGAGCGCGTGTGGTTGAAGTACGCGTCGGTGTAGTAGCCGGCTCGCATCTTCTCCACCGGCAGGTCGAAGACCTCCGGTGCGAGACGCTGCCTGCGTGGGGTCGGCGCAGGTGCCGACGCCCGTGTGTCGCCCTCTCCGTCGAGCCTACGGCCCATGCTCGAGCTCGAGGCACGCCGCGAGCGCCGCCTCGGCCACCTCGAGCTGCTCCTCCGAGGGCTCGGCGGTCGAGAGCCTGTGCTGGAGCTCGTGGCCCGGCTTCGAGAGCGCGGACGCAACCGGGTGCGAGGGGTGCCGCGTCATCCAGCCGAAGATCTCCGTCGCGGCCGCGATCGCGCCGAGCTGCGCGGCTGCCCGCGCAGGGCGCCGCAGGCGCGCAGGCGCGAGGCCCGCGAGGACGTTGCCGGCGGCGGAGGTGGCGACGAGCGGCCCCACGAGGTGCCCTCCGCAGCGCTCGTGCTCCCGCGTTGCCCGGCCGCCGTGCTCGTACGAGCCGATCGAGATGTGCTCGGCGCCGTGATAGCCGGCGAGGTCCGAACCGCGCAGCGCCAGCACCGCCGGAGCGAGCGACACGAGACCGCTCAGCAGCTCTTGCGCGGCCGGCCGCAGCCGTCCGGACTCGCGGATCCCCCTGACGGCGACCGCCGCGCCGAGCATCGACGCGAGCACGCGCGGGCTCTCCATCGGCAGCCGCGCCTCCGGCAGCTTGCGCTTCACCTGCGGCAGCAGCGCGAGCGCCTCGGCGAGCCGCGCAGGCCCGCGCAGCAATGGATTCGTCACGCGCGACGCCTGGAAGGGCTTGCGCGCCGACGCCACGGCGATCTGCCCGTCCTCGCGACGGATCGCGCACGCCCACGAGCGCGGCCCGTGCACGAGCACGCCGTTCGGCAGCGCCATGCCGCCGAGCCTGATCTTCTCTTCCTCGGCCACGGACGAAGCGTAGCCCGCGGCTACGAGAGAAGCGTGCGCGCGGCGTGGCGCAGCCAGTCGAGGCCGAGCTCCAGGTCGCTGACCGCGATGCGCTCGTCGGCGGAGTGGACGAGCGTGTTCGCCACCTCCGTCGGCATCTCGCGCATCGGGAAGAAGCCGTAGGCGACCGTCCCGAACGCCTCGCGCAGCCAGTGACTGTCGGTGAAGCCCGCCGTGCACATCGGCACGGCTCGCGCACCCGGCTCGGTGGCGGCCACGAAGGACTCGACGGCCTCCCAGAGCGGGGTGTCGAGCGGCGAACGAGTGCCACCCTGCTCTTCGAGCCACTCGATCTCGTACTCGACGTCGCCGCCGAGCACGGCCCGGATCAACGGCTCGACGTGCTTCGGGTGCTGGCCGGGCAGAAGGCGGCAGTCGACGACGATCTCGCAGACGGCCGGAATCACGTTCTGCTTGCGCGACGCCGAGATCATCGTCGGAGCGAAGGTGGGCGCGAGCACGGGCTCGATCTGATCGGCCGCCGCCGGCGAGACCACCCGCGTCGCCTCGACCGCGTCCGCCGCAACGGGCACCTCGCCGAGGACGGCACCCAGGAATGCCGCAGCCTCCGGTCCAACCTGAGCCTCGGGACGAAACGACGAGATCCGCTCGATCAGCCTCGCCGCCTTGACGAGCGCGTTGTCGGCGATCCCGGGCATCGACGCGTGCCCCGACCGGCCGCGGACTCGGATCGCGAATGCCGCACTCATCTTCTCGGCGGCAGTGCAGAGGTAGTAGACAGAGCCGCCGAGCTCCATGCGATCACCGCCACCCTCGTTGACGGCGTAGTCGCAGCGAACGGCGTCGGGATGCTCGCTGCAGAGCCACGAGAGGCCGAAGTCCTCGCCGACCTCCTCGTCCGCCGTGGCGGCGAACAGGAGGTCGCCCGACGGCACGAAGCCCTCCCGTGCGAGAGACGCGATCGCGACCGCGCTCGCCGCAACCTGGCCCTTCATGTCCAGCGCCCCGCGCCCCCACACCTCGCCGTCGCGTACCTCACCCGAGAACGGCGGCACGGACCACTCGGCGGGATCGGCGACGACGACGTCCGTGTGCGAGAGCAGCAGCACCGTCGGTCCGTCCCCCCGGCCCGGCAGTCGCGCGACGAGGTTCGCGCGCTCCGGCACCCGTGCGTGGAGCTCGCAGCGGACGCCGTTCGCCTCGAGATAGTCGCGGAGCAACTCGGCGGCAGGCGACTCGTTTCCGGGCGGGTTCGTCGTGTCGAGCCGGATGAGCCGGCTCAGCAGGTCGACGGTCTCGTCTCGAAGGCCGGTGCTCGCCACGGCCGGGAGCATACTTCTCTGCGTGGGAGACCTCTTCTCCGATGCGGCGGAGCAGCGCGCGGGCGACGTCGCGCCGCTGGCGCAGCGGCTCCGGCCGCAGACGCTCGCCGAGTTCGTCGGCCAGGATCACGTGCTCGCCGACGGCTCCGCGTTGCGGCTCGCGATCGCCGAGGATCGCGTGCGTTCCGCGATCTTCTACGGGCCGCCGGGAAGTGGCAAGACGACGCTCGCGCGGATCGTCGCCGCCTCGACCGGAGCGGCGTTCGAGGAGCTGTCGGCCGTTTCCGCGACCGTGAAGGACGTACGCGAGGTGCTGTCCCGCGCGCGCGAGCGCCTCGGGACGAGCGGCCGGCGCACGATCCTCTTCCTCGACGAGATCCACCGCTTCAACAAGGCCCAGCAGGATGCCCTGCTCCCGGCGGTCGAGCACGGGCTCGTCACGCTGATCGGCGCCACGACCGAGAACCCCTACTTCGAGGTGAACTCGGCGCTCCTCAGCCGGCTCCAGCTCTACGAGCTCGAGCCGCTCGGTGAGGCGGAGCTGCGGGTCGTGGTCGAGCGGGGCGCGGCGAGTCTCGGCGGGACGGTGGCGCCGGAGGTTCGGGACCTGATCGCCAAGCGGGCCGGCGGCGACGCGCGCACCGCGCTGAACATCCTCGAGGTCGCGTGGGAGACCTCGGCCGGCGAGCCGGGGAAGGCGCACGTCGAGGACGCTGCGCGCAAGCGCCCGGTCGTCTACGACAAGGCGTCCGATGCGCACTACGACTTCACCTCGGCGTTCATCAAGTCGATGCGCGGCAGCGACCCCGATGCCGCGGTCTACTACCTCGCGGCCATGCTCGAGGGCGGCGAGGACGCCCGCTTCGTCGCGAGACGCATGATCGTCCTCGCGTCCGAGGACATCGGCAATGCGGACCCGCGGGCGCTGCTCGTCGCCGTCGCGGCAGCACACGCGGTCGAGCACGTCGGACTGCCGGAGGCGCGCCTCAATCTCGCCCAGGCGGCGATCTACCTCGCACGCGCGCCGAAGTCGAACGCGAGCTACATCGCGCTGAACGAGGCGACCGCCGACGTCCGCGAGCACGGGACGGTGCGTCCGCCCGCTTCGTTGCGGGACGCGAGCTGGTACGGCCGCCAGCTCGGCCACGGCGAGGGCTACGTCTATCCGCACGACGACCCGCGCGGATTCGACCTGACCTACCTGCCGGAGGAGCTCGCGGGCCGGACGTATTTCCGTCCGTCGGGAAACGGCGAGGAGGCCGGCTAGCCGGCGTCGTCCGGAAGCGTCACAACGCTTCGAGCGCGCGTGCGAAGGCGAGCTGCGCCTCGACCCCGAAGACGGCGAAGATCACGCGCTCCAGCGAGCCCGGATCGAAGCGGCGCGCCTCGTCGACCATGACCCGCGCGCACTCGTGGAGCGAGAATCCGCCCACCCCGGTCCCGAACGCCGGCAGCGCAAGCGAGCGACAGCCGAGCTCGTCGGCGAGGCGCAGACAGGACAGCGTCGTCCGTCGCACGAGCTCTGCGTCCGTCCGCAGATCCTGTCCCATCACGGCGCCGTGGATGACGAAGCGGGCGGCGAGCCTGCCCGCACCCGTCGCCACCGCCGTGCCGCGCTCGACCGGCCCCTGCGCCATGGCTTCGCGCTCGATCTCCTCGCCGCCTACGCGCTTGAGCGCCCCGGCCACGCCGGCGCCCATCCACAGGTGGTCGTTCGCCGCGTTCGCGATCGCGTCGGCCTCGACCGCCGAGATGTCCCCCTCACGCACCTCCAGCTCCACCCGCGCAGTATGGTCGTCCCGTGCGGTTGCACGTCCACGAATGGGGCGATCCAGCGGCTCCACCGCTCGTCTGCCTGCACGGCGTGACCGGCCACGGAGAGCGCTTCCGCCGGCTCGCAGAGGAGCGGTTGAGGACGGCTCGACGCGTCCTCGCCTTCGACCTGCGCGGTCACGGACGCTCGAGCTGGGAGCCGCCGTGGACCTTCGCGACCCACGTCGCGGACCTCGCGGAGACGGCGGAGGCACTCGGGCTGGAAGGGGCCGACTGGGCGGGGCACTCGTTCGGCGGCCGGCTCGTGCTCGAGCTCGCCGCTGCTCGGCCGGGGCTCGTCCGGCGAGCCGTCCTCCTCGACCCCGCGATCCAGCTCCTGCCGCACGTCGCCGCCGACTCGGCCGCTGCCGAGCTCCGCGAGCCGATCTATCCCGACCGCGACGCGTTCCTCGCCGAGCGGCTCGACGCGAACCCGCAAACGCCGCGCTTCCACGTGGAGGAGGACGCGGACGAGCACCTCGAGCCCCTCCGCGACGGCACGCTTCGCCGTCGAACGTGCCAACCCGCGGTGATCTCGATCTACGGCGAGCTCGCGTCCGCGCCTCCTCCGCCGGAGACGCTGAAAGCTCCGACGCTCCTCCTCCACGCCCCGGATTACGGGCTCGTCGGGGAGCGCCAGATCGACGCGTACCGGAGTGCGCTCGGCGCCCGCCTCCGCGTCGTCGCCGTCCCTGGAATGCACATGGTCATGTGGGACGCGTTCGACGAGACGGCGGCCGCGATCGCGGACTTCCTCCGCGACCCGCTCTAGAGAATCCTCGCGCCGAGCGCGGAGGCGACGAGCTCGACCGCGAGCTTCCCGGTCTCGTTCTCGCGATCGAGGATCGGGTTGACCTCGACCACGTCGAAAGAGTCCGCGAGTCCGGATTCGGCGATGACCTCCATCGCGAGATGCGCCTCCCGATACGAGAGACCGCCGCGCACGGGCGTGCCGACGCCGGGCGCGTAGTCGGGATCGACCGCGTCCATGTCCAGGCTGACGTGCAGAAAGGCCGCTCCTGCGGCGTGGGCGAGCGCCTGGCGCATGCACGGCTCGATCCCGATCCGGTCGACCTCGCTCATCGTGAACACCTTGGCGTCGAGCTTCCCGAGCAGCTCGCGTTCTCCCTCGTCGAGCGAGCGAACGCCGACGAGCGCGAGATGGCCGGCCGAGACCGCAGGCAGCCGCCAGCCCTCGCGGACGAACTCGTCGCCGGCGAGGCCGAGGACCGCGGCGAGCACCATCCCGTGGACGTTCCCGCTCGGCGAGGTCGCGGGCGTGTTCAGGTCACCGTGCGCGTCCAGCCAGATCACGCCGCCGGGACCGCGGACGGACGCCATCCCGGCAAGGGAGCCGAGCGCCACCGAATGATCTCCGCCGAGCACGAGCGGGACGACGTCGTGTCGTGTCGCGTCCGCGGCGAGGTCGGCGACGTCCTCGCAGAGATCGAGGATCTGTGACAGGAAGCGGAGCCGATCGTCCCCCATCGTGGTCGACTCCGGGACCGGGGCGTCGACGTTGCCGAGATCCCGCACCCGGAGCCCGAGCTTCTCCGACAGATGCTGCCTCAACCCGGCGTAGCGGATCGCCGAAGGCCCCATGTCGACGCCGCGGCGACCGGCGCCGAGATCGAGGGGGGCTCCGATCACGGCGACCTCGCGGGCAGCCGGTTGCACCGTCACGGGCGCAAGGCTAACGTCCGAAACGGGATGGACGGATCCGACGAGTCTCCCCCGGCGCCACTCCGAGTGCTGATCGCAGACGACGAGGCCGGCTTCCTCCACACGCTGCGGCCGCTCATCGACCGTCGTCCGGATCTGTCCGTCGTCGCCGAAGCGCGCAACGGGCTGGACGCGATCCAGCTCGTCGACGAGTTCCTGCCCGATGCGGTCGTGATCGACCTGCACATGCCGCTCCTCGACGGTGTGACGGCGGTCGCGCGAATGCGCAAGGACCATCCGTCGCTCTGTCTCATCGCCCTCACCGGCGATTCGGCCACGGATCTGCACGACGCCGTGAGCGAGGCCGGAGCCGACGCCGTGCTGCTCAAGGACGACCTGGTCGACAGCCTCGTCGAGCGGCTCGCCGGCGTGAAGCACGCACAGGACGCGGGCGGCGCTGGGCTACACTGACGCCCGCCGCGCGGTTCGCGGCTGCACGAGGCGAGGTAGCTCAGCTGGTAGAGCACTCGGCTGAAAACCGGGGTGTCGCCGGTTCGAGTCCGGCCCTCGCCATTTCGCGTCGCAGGGCTGCGCCCCGCTCGCTTCACGGGGGAACCAGGTTTCCCCCGTGGTCCCCCTTCTTCCTCGCTCGCTGCGGAGAACGTCCGTGAGCGCTGCGGGGAGAGCGCGGTCTCCCCTCCGCGCGGCGAGAGGTGCGCGTCCCACGGTTCGGAACGCTCGGGTTCCGCTCGAAAGCGAGACCCCCGGGAATGCCATGGCACTCTCGGGGGTCTCAGGCGTCCGGACCGGTGCAACCGTGTCGCGGACTGCCGTTGCCCGGAGGTTAACGCTTCGTCCCGCGGAGAGCCGTGGCCGGCCCCGAGGAAAAGTCCGCAAATTCCGAGAAACCGCGCCGGCCGAGCTCGCGCCGGATCCGGCTGGCCGGCACGTAGATCGGGGTGTCGGAGCCGCGCGAGAACGAGAGCACGACGGTCCCGCCCGTCGCGGTCACGCGCGCCAGTTCCGCGAAGAAGGGGATCATGTTCGCGAGAGTCACGAGCTCGAAGGCTCCGTCGGCGAAGGGCAGCGCCGCCGCATCGGCCACCTCGAAGCCGACACGCGGCGCGAGCTCGGACGGCAGGCGGCTCTTCGCCTCCGCGATCATCACCGGGCTGAGATCGAGCCCGACCACCTGTGCCTGGGGAAAGCGCACGGCCACGGCCTTGGCGGCGATACCCGTGCCGGTGCCGAGATCGAGCGCACGAGCCGGCGACGGCAACTCGGCCAGCGCAAGCTCGAGAGCGTCCAGATGGTGCGGCCCGATCCGGGTCTCCCATGTGGGAGCGATCGTGTCGAAGGCCCCGCGCAGGCGCCCGCGAAGCAGTCGCCAGAGTCGCGGCTCCCGCACGACCACGTCGGTCACCAGCCGCGCGAGGCGCTGTGCGTTCAGGGGACGTCGACCTGGATCAGCAGCTCGCTCCCCTCCTGCACGCGTAACAGCTCGGCCGCACTGCCGCGGGAGACCGCGACCGCGATCTTGCGATAGCTGTCTTCGTAGAGGATGAGGTCGCCGGGACTGGCATCGCCGAAGGTGCGAGCTGCAACCGCGAAGTAGCGATCGCCGCGCGAGGAGAGCTCGACGCGCGTTCCTGGAACGATGCCCACGGCATCGAGGTCGCGCCGCGCGAGGTTGAGCGCCGCATTGCCGAAGCGATCGACCGCGAGGACGCTCGCGCGGATCCTGCTCTGACCGATGTCCGCCTCCGGCAGGTCGAGCCGTACGAGCTCTTCCGGGTCGATCGGAGGGCCGAGCGCCTCGATCGCCACACCAGCTGCGAGGTGCGCCGCTGCAGGCGAGAAGAGGTCGCGGCCGTGAAACGTGCGCGACACGGGCTGCAGCGAGAACTCGGGGCTCGCGAGCTCGTGCGCCTCGACGACGCCTCCGAAGCGGTCGGCGGCGGGAAGGAGGAGTCCGTTGTCGGGGCCGACGTGGAGACGCCCTTCGGCATCCCTGAGAGCGAGAGCGCGACGGGTGCCGCCGACCCCGGGATCGACGACCGCGAGATGGATCCCCGAGGGCATGTACGGGAGCGCGTTGGCGAGCACGAGCGCCCCCTGGAGCACGGCGCCCGCCCGGATGCCGTGGGTGACGTCGATGATCTCGGCCTCGGGCGCGATCCGCTTCATAACCCCGTGGCACGTGCCGACGAAGTCGTCCTGGAGGCCGAAGTCGGTGAGAAACGTGACGAACGGCGGCATCGCCGCGTGAGGCTACATGCTCGCGACGATCCCCTCGACCGCAGCGACGAGCCCGTCGACGTCGTGCGTCTCGGCTTCCGCGACGATCTCGATCCCGTACGCGCGCGCGACCGCGGCGGTCTGCGGGCCGATCGCCACCGCGGGGATCCGCGCTCCCGTGGCGGCGAGTGAGCGGGCTGCCGACGCCGACGCGAGAACGACGAGGTCACCCTGCGGCGGGGTCCGTGGGCGCACCTCGACCGTGCGATACAGCGGGAGGAAGTCCGCGGCGAGCTCGTCCACGAGCAGTCGTCGCGCACCCTCGGCGGCCGCAAGCAGGACGCGTCCGGCAGGCCGAGGCAGCTCCCGGAGCAATCCCTCCTGGTTCGAGACCGCCGGGACGATGTCGGGCTCGAGGCCGTGTGCCCGCAACTCCTGCGCCGTTCCAGGTCCGATCGCCGCGAGCCGGCGAGGTGGCGCGAGCAGCCGACGTGCCAGCTCCGCGGCCCCGTTCGGACTGGTGACGACGACCCAGTCGTACGGCGTCGCGTCGATCGCGGCGTCGTCGAGAGGCTCCACGTCGATCAGCGGACAGAGCACGACGTCGCAACCGAGCCCTTCGAGGCGCTCCGCCAGCCCACCGGCCTGCCGCTCGGACCGGGTGACGACCACGCGGACACGTCCACCCGCGGGCCGCCCACGTCCGACATGCCCGCTCGCACGTGGCCCCTCGTGGTCCATCCCTAACCCCCGCCCTCCCAGAGGGGACCGCGTCGGGCTGCGGTCGACGCTAGCCCGACGACGGTCAAACGTCCCCGGCAGCTCCGTCGCGGAAGCGTCGTGTCTCCCTCACGCGCCGTGGCCCGTCGCCAGTGCGGCGAGCTCCCGCCCCAGCGCCGCAGGGTCGCTGCCGCTCCGCCGCTCGAGCCACGAGCCGTCCTCGGCGGCCACGAGTCCGGAGAGCACCTCGCCGTCGTGATGAGCGGCGACCGGCGCCAGGCAGCCGCCCCCGACTGCAGCGACAACCGACCGCTCGGCTTCGACTCGCGCGCGTGTCTCGGCGTCGTCGGCCGCCGCGACGAGATCCTCCTCGCCGCCACGCACCTGCAGCGCGAGAGCGCCCTGCGCTGCCTCCGGCAACAGCTCGACAGGATCGAATCGGTACCCGATCTCGGTGCCGAGGCCGAGCCGATCGAGACCACACGCGGCGAGCACGACCGCGTCGAGACCGCGCTCGACCCGTTTCCTCAGTCGTGTGTCCACGTTTCCCCGCAGCGGTTCGATCCTCAGCGTCGGCTCGAGTGCGAGGAGCTGCGCCCGCCGCCTGACCGACGCCGTCCCGACCCGCATGCCGGGCCGAAGCTCTTCTGCGCCGCAGAGCGCGTCGCGCGGGTCGTCACGGCGCAGATACGCCCCGACGGAGAGCCCCGGAGCGTCGGTCGCGGTCATGTCCTTCGCGGAGTGGACGGCCACGTCGATCCGGTGCTCGAGCAGGGCCTCTTCTAGCTCCTTGACGAACACGCCGCGTGCTCCGATCTCGCCGAACGGCCGGGTGCGGTCGCGGTCGCCCGCCGTGGTGATCGGCACGAGCGCCAGCTCGATACCGGGGCCTCGCAAGCGTGACGCCGCGAACTCCGCCTGGGTCAGCGCGAGCCTACTGCCGCGACTGCCGACGCGAATCAGCACAGCCCGCCCGCCTCCGCATGGGCTGCCCACACCGGACAGGCCCCCTCGGCCGAACACGTACGAACGCCGTCGGCGCCTGCAGAGGCAGCGGCCGGCTGACGTGGACGGCCGGATTCGGCCTCCCGGCCGTCACCTCTCGTCCTCGCCGAGACCGAACAGGTGCCGCACCGCTTCAGCATAGAGCACGCCGTCGGCGGCAGCAGCCGCCTGCTTCATGCGCACTGTCGGCAGATGGAGGAGCTTGTTCACGATCTGGGCCGTGATCGACTCGACGGCCCGCCGCTGGCTCTCGTCGAGCCGGCCGAGCAGAGCGTCCGCCTTGCGCAGCTCCGCCTCTCGGATCTCCTCGGCCCGTGCCCGCAGCGAGGCGATCGCGGGCACGACCGTGAGCGACGCGTGCCATTCGTGGAACTTGTCCGCCTCGGCAGCGACGATCGCCTCTGCCCGCTCGGCCTCGCGACGGCGGCCCGAGAGCGTCTCGGCGACGATCCCCTCGAGGTCGTCGATGTCGTAGAGGTAGCAGCCGTCGAGCTCGTGGATCGCGGGGTCGAGATCGCGCGGCACGGCGAGATCGATCAGAAGCAGCTGACGCCCGCGGCGACTGCCGAGCGCGCGTTTGATCGTGGGCGCGTCGAGCACGAACTCGGGCGCGCTCGTCGAGGCGACGACGACGTCGGCATCCGGCAGCGCGCTCTCCAGCCGCTCCAGCGGGAGCGGCTCCGAGCCGAGCCGAGCCGCCAACTCCGTCGCGCGATCGAGCGTCCGGTTGGCGACGAAGGAGATACGCGCACCGCGCGAGAGCAGGTTGCGCGCTGCCTGCTCACCGACCTTGCCTGCACCGACGAGCAGGACTGCGCGCCCTTCGAGATCTCCGAAGACCTGCTCGGCGAGCGCAGCCGCCGCCGAGGAGACCGACGCCGGGCTCGCGCCGATCGCGGTCTGTGCCCGCACCTTGCGGCCGGCGTGCAGCGCCTGCCGGAAGACGCGCTCGAGCAGCGGTCCGCTCGTCCCGAGCTCGTAGGCGGTGCGCACCTGCCCCAGGATCTCGCCCTCGCCGGGAACGAGCGAGTCCAGACCTGCCGCGACTCTGAAGAGGTGCAGAGCGGCCGCCTGATCCCGCAGCCGGTAGAGCGCCTGCTCGACTGCGGGCTCGAGCTCTGCCAGCGCAGTGACCGCGTCGCGCTCGGCAGGCTCCGCGAGCTCCGCAGCGAGGTACAGCTCGGTGCGGTTGCACGTCGAGAGGCAGACCGCCTCGCGACCGTCTTCCGCAAGCCGTGCGGCGAGCTCGGCCGCCTGCTCCCGTCCCAGCGCGACGCGCTCACGCAGCTCGAGCGGTGCACGGTGATGAGAGGTGCCGACGAGGACGAGGTGCATCACGTGAAGTGGGTCACGGGAAGCGCGAGCCGGACGAGGATGACGAGCGCAAAGCCGGTCAACGCGAGATATGCCGCACGGCGACCGGTCAGACCGCCTCGCAGGCGCAGACCCAGGTACGCCGCCCAGACGACCCACGTCACGACCGTCGCCGCGACGAGAGCGTCGACACCGTCATGGTCGGCGACGAGCCGTGCCACGCCCACGGCGATACCGAGCGTGAGCGCGGGCAGCGACCACGCGACCGTCCGGAAGGCGAGCGCGTCGAGCGTCGCGAGCGCAGGAACGGGGCGACGGAGGATCGTCGTCGCGCGTTGCTTCAGCCGCCGCTCCTGCCAGAGGTAGAGCGCCGACAGCGCCGCGGTCAACGTGAAGCCGGCGAAGGCGACGAGCACGAGGCCGACGTGCAAGACGAGGAAGAGATTCGAGTAGTGGCTGCTGCCGCCGACGCCGGTGCCGCCGCCCGCGCGGGCGACCAGGAGCAGCGCCGCGGCGAGCGGCATGACGGCCAGGCCGAGCAGTCGATAGGAGCGCCGACAGCCCCAGATCAGGTAGGCGGTCACGACGAGCCAGACGAAGAGGTTGAGCGAGCCGGCCCAGGTCGCCCACGGGAACCCGTCCCGCCGCGCGGCCTGCACCGCGAGGAGCGCGGTCTGCGCAAGCCAGCCCAGCCGGACGCCCCACGTCGCCGCCCGGCCCGCAGCCCCCGGATGGCGCGCTTCGCCGAGATACCCGACCGCCGCTTCGCCGTAGAGGAGGAGCGCGGGCCAGAAGAGCAGCTCAGCCAACGGCGGTCGGCTCCCGCCGGCTCTCCTCGTCCGCCTCGGCGCCCGCCCGATCAGCGAGCTCGTCGACCTCGCGCTCGAGGCGATGCAGCTTCAGCGCGATGATCACGACGTAGACGAGGACGACCGCGAACACGACGCAGTACGCCGCGGTCACGTACTTCTCCGCAGTGGTCAGACGAGCACCTCCTTGAGCGCGCGCAGACGCACGTCCAGCCGCTTGCCGGCCAGCTCGACGCGATAGAGCGTGTACGCGAGCACCAGCGTCGCAAGCTGCGCGACGCAGTACGTGACCAGGATCCAGCCGTGGAAGTTCGGCCCGTGCCTGGTGAAGACGACGGGGTGGATGAGCCCTTTCGCCAGCCGGATGGCGAGAAAGCTCACAGGGATCAGGACGACGCCGAAGAGCGCGTACACGGCGCTGAGGTTCTCCCGCTGCGGCCCCGGCTCGACGGAGAAGCGGAGCATGAAGTACGCGCAGTAGAAGAGGAAGAGGACGAGGAAGAGGACGAGCTGATCCTCGCTCCACAGCCACCAGTGACCCCACGAGATCTTCGCCCAGATCGAGCCCGTCAACAGCACGAGCGCGCCGAAGATCACGCCCTGGTGGACGGCGACGTAGCTCTCCATGTCCGCGTCCGGGTCACGGCGCGTGAGATGGCGAAAGGCCTTCCACGCACCGCCGAAGAAGCACGCGTACGCCGTGAGGGCGATCGACACGTGGAAATAGAAGATCCGCTGGGAGAAGCCCTGGTCGGCGTCGTTCGGGACGACGAAGAAGACGAGCACGAGCGCAAGCGTGACGAGGCCGCACGAGAGCGCCGCGAGCGCAGGCAGCGGTATCCGAGACGTACGACCCACCTCCGGTGATTGTGGCAGGTCCCCGCCGGAGGACAGCCGCCACGGCCATCTCATTCGGTCACGACGTACTCGAACGACGCCCAGCACACGAGGGCGAAGAGGACGTCGTAGAGGGCGAGGAAGCCGAGGTAGCGCCCCGGAGAGCCGACCACGCTCGCGCCGACGCCGCCGACGACGATCGGGATCGCGAGCGGCAGGAAGAGGAGCGGCAGCAGAAGCTCGCGCGCCCGCGTCGCCACCGCCATCGCCCCGAGAAAGGTGCCGACGGCGCAGATGCCGACGTCCGCGAGCGCGACGCCGAGCACGGTCGCCATGTTCAGGGGATGGAAGAACAACGCGAACGCGGGCAGCGCCACCACCTCGGCTGCGACCAGGAAGGCGAGCGTGGCAAGCGCCTTGGCCAGCCAGATCGCGCTGCGATCGCACGGCGCGAGCACGAGCCCGTCGAGCACGCGCTGCTCGCGCTCCGGAACGAAGGCGCGCCCGAGCCCGAGCAGCGCGGTGAAGACGATCGCCACCCACAACAGCCCGCTCGCCGCGATCCGCGACGGGCTCCCCGGCAGCGCGAAGTGGAAGACGACGAACGTCGCGACGACGAAGAGCAGCATCGCCGGCAAGGTGTCGCGGGCGCGGAGCTCGAGCCGCAGATCCTTGCGGGCGAGCGCCGCGACGTCCACGAAGTACGTCATGCCGCGAGTGCGAGACGGCCGGTCGCGAACGCGTCGACCCGCTCCGGATCGTGCGTCGAGACGAGGAAGCTGCGCTCGCCGTAGAGCTCGGCGAGCTTGCCGTCGAGGAGCTCGGCCCCGGCTGTATCGAGAGCCGTGTAGGGCTCGTCGAGGACGAGCAGCGCCGGTTCGTGCAGGAGGACGCGGCAGAGCGCGAGGCGCTGCGTCATTCCGCGCGAGTACGAGGCGACACGGTCGCGGCGGGCCTCCCACAGGCCGAAGCGCTCGAGCAGCATTCCGACCCGCTCACGCCGCTCGGCGACGTGATAGAGACGCCCGTACAGCTCGAGGTTCTCCAGCGCGGTGAGCTCCCGGTACACGAGCGGCTCGTGTCCGAGGTAGCCGATCTCGCTCCGGTTCGCGCGTAGCTCGAGCGCGCCCTCGCTCGGTAGGGCCAGACCGGCGCAGATGCGGAGCAGCGTCGTCTTCCCCGAGCCGTTCGGGCCGGTGACCACGAGGAAGCCACCGCGTCCGAGCTCGAAATCGACGCCGCGAAGGACGCGCTTCTCGCCGAAGCGCTTGCCGAGCCCTTGCGCACGGATCACGGAGCGCAGCATAGGGATACCGCGCCAGTCCGACTGCGGCCGGCCGCCGATCGGAAGCCCGGGGCGGCGAGCCGCGCGTCCAGCCCGAACCGAGGCTTTACACGCCTTTTACGCAGAGCTTGCACAGCTCCATCATGGTCCGAAGCAACCGGTTTCACGGGGGAACGACAACGGACGAGGGGGAACGGACATGTCGAGAGCACGCTTGATCGCGCTCGCTGCGCTCGGCGCAGCGGCTCTCGCCGCGACCGGCGTGGCTGCGGCAGGCCACCGTACGCAGACGACGCAGCAGGCGGCGGCCACCTTCGACGCAGGCTCGGTCTCGCACGAGAAGACGACGACCTGCGTCGCGGACGACGGCACGTACGAGAACACGACTGCGACGTACACCGGCACGGCCGGGAGCAGCGACGCCCGCCTGAGCGGGTCGCTCCAGATCCGAGCCCACAGCGTCCTCAACTCGAGCACGGGCCTGGGCTGGATGGAAGGGAGCTTCCGCGTTCGCGGCAACGACGCCGGGACACACGGCACCTTCCACGCGGCGATCGCGGGCGGCAACGCGGTCGGCGCGATCGCAGGGACCGTGAACCGTCCAGCCGGCAAGCTCGTCGCCTCGCTCGCGGCGGGCTTCACACCGTCGGGCGGCTTCGCCAACGGCACGCTCGGCGCGGGCGGCAGCCCCTCCGGGGCGGGCACGATCTTCAGCCGCGGGTCGTGCACGCGGGCGAAGAACCAGGTCTTCACGGCCGTGTCGCGCCTGACCCTCACTCCCCGCGCGGCGGTCCCGCCCGAGAACGACCTGAAGGCGGCCGCGTCCGGGAGCGTGACGCTCGACGTGACCCGCGGCTCGAACGGGGAGATCACGGCAGCGAAGGCGGTCTTCTACGTCAACTACCGCTTCCAGGGGCAGGTGACGATCGATGGACCTCGCGCTCTACCAGGGCGCACGCGGGACGAACGGGCCGAGAGTGCTCGACTCCGGGGTCGGCTCGTTCACCGACACCGACGGCCACGGAAACATCACGCAGACCGTGTCGATCTCCACCTCCCTCGCCCAGGCGCTGCTCGCGAGCCCGCGCAGGCTACTACGTCCAGCTCGACACCACCGCCGGCAGCCTGCGTCACCAGCTCGCCGGCTTCCGGCGCCGATAGCAGCCGACCACCGCGCAGGACGGGCGTTGCCATACGGCAGCGCCCGTCCGCCGGCTCACATCAGCGGCATCCCCGATCACGAACGCCGCGAAGGCGACGCTGATCACGCCGTTCATCGTGAAGAAGGCGGTGTCCAGACGCCGCAGGTCGCCCGGACGGACGAGCGCGTGCTCGTACGCCAGCAGCGCCGCGACAGCTGCGACGCCCAGCCAGTAGAGGACGCCGACGGACAGCCCTGAACCCGCCGCCACCAGGCAGCCGATGGTGAGGGCATGCGAGAGCCGGGCACCGAGAAAGGCGCCGCGCACGCCGAACCGCGTCGCGATCGAATGCAGCCCCTGGCCGCGGTCGACCTCGAGGTCGAAGAGCGCGTAGAACAGGTCGAAGCCGGCCACCCAGAGGGCAACGGCTGCCCCGAGCATCCACGCCTGCCACGGGAGCCGTCCGGTGATCGCCACCCACGCCCCGACCGGTGCGAGACCGTCGATCGCGCCGAGCCAGGCGTGGCAGAGCCAGGTGACCCGCTTCAGGTAGGGGTAGACGACGAAGCCGGCGACCGGAATGGGCCAGAGCCAGCGGACGACCGGGTCGAGCTGCCACACCGCAACGAGGAAGACCGCGAGCGAGGCGGCGCAGAAGAGGAGCACCTGGGCGATCGAGAGCTGCCCGCTCGGCAGCTCACGCCCGGCGGTGCGCGGGTTCCGCGCATCGACACCGGCGTCGATCAGTCGGTTGAGCGCCATCGCGAGCGAGCGGGCGCCGACCATCGCGACCGTGATCCAGAGGAGGTCGTGGGCGCTCGGAGTCCCGCGAACGGCGAGAAAGGCGCCCACGTATGCGAACGGCAACGCGAAGACGGTGTGCTCGACCTTCACGAGCCGGGCGAAGCGGGCAGGCAGCGGTGCGAGCGTCGGAGCCTCGGCCGTCATCCGCGGCAGGATACGTCGTGCCGCTGCGTCTCAGGTCTGCCGGTGCGCCACGTCCCGCTCGCCGGCGAGCAGCTCGAGCGCGTGCGCGAGCGCGGGACGGAGCACGGCGAAGCCGTCGCGGCAGCCTCCGGGCGAGCCGGGCAGATTCACGACCAGCGCGGATGCGACGACGCCGGCGGTTCCACGAGAGAGGAGCCCGTGCGGCGTCTTCGCGATCGAGTCCCCGCGCAACGCCTGGGCGATCCCCGGCGCCTCCCGTTCCAGGACGTCACGGGTCGCCTCCGGCGTGACATCCCGCGGCGCAAGGCCGGTCCCGCCCGTCGTGAGCACGATCCCCGCCTCGCCGGCGAGCTCGCGGATCGCCGCCGCGATCGTCTCTCGCTCGTCGGGAACCACTCGCCGCTCGACGTCGAACCCGTCCGCGCGGAGCAGCTCCTCGAGGACGTCGCCGCTCCGGTCCTCGCGCGTCCCGGCGACGACGCCGTCCGAGACGGTCAGCACCGCTGCTCTCACCCGCCGGGCTCCTTCGTCTTCTCGACGAGCGTCAGGTCGGTGATCCGCATCGCCTTGTCGATCGCCTTCGCCATGTCGTAGACGGTCAACGCTGCGACCGAGGCCGCCGTCAGCGCTTCCATCTCCACCCCGGTCTGCGCGGTCGTCTCTGCCGAAGCCACGATCTCGACCGAGTCCGCTCCGACCTGCAAGGTCACCTCCACGTGCGAGAGCGGAAGCGGGTGACAGAGAGGGATCAGCTCGCTCGTCCGCTTCGCCGCCATGATCCCCGCCAGCTGCGCCGTGGTCAGCGCGTCACCCTTGGGGAGGTCGCGGAGCCGCTGCGCGGTCGCCGGCGCCATCCGCACCTCGGCTCGCGCCACGGCGCGGCGGCGCGACACCGGCTTGCCGCCGACGTCCACCATCTTCACCTCGCCGGAGTCGCCCACGTGCGAGAGCTCGCTCATCCGCCGGGCCCCCGGAGCGTACAAGGCCGCACAGAGGTGATCGGCGTCGCCATGGCGGGATCGTACTGCCGCGCGGGCAATAGCCTCGTCTGCTAGCCGACCTTCCGCCGCACAGCAGCCGCGTCCAGGTCCGCAAGCTGCGCCGCGATCCACTCGCGGGCACCGTGTGCCTGCACGTGCTCCCGAATCGCCTCGGCTCGCCGCCTCCGCTCGTCGGGCGCCATCGTCAGCGCGTCGTACAGCGCGTCGGCCTGGCCGACGAGGTCGAGGGGGCTGACCGTCAGCACCCACGGGGCGAGCTCCTCGTGGGCACCCGCGTTCTCCGAGAGAACGAGGACGCCGTCTCGCCGGTTCACCAGCGGCGCCTCCTTGGAGACGAGGTTGAGACCGTCGAACACGGGGTTGACGAGCAGGACGTCGAATTGCTTGTACCCCGCCACCGAGCGGGGAAAGTCGTCGGCGACGTCCAGCTCGATCGGCGTCCAGCCCTCGCGACCGAAGCGATCGTTCACCTCCCGCGCCGCTCGCTCCACTGCAGCGGCGTAGTCGGCGTACTGGGGAATGTCCTGCCGGGAGGGCGAGAGCAGCGCGAGCATCCCCACCCGCCCGTGCAACTCCCGATGCCGCTCGAGCAGGAGGCCGAACGCACGAAAGCCGCGGACGACGTTCTTCGACGGATCCGTCCGGTCGACGCGAAGCACGAGCAGCTCGGGTCGCCGTGCCGCCAGCTCCTGCTCGCGCTCGACAATCGCCGGCTCGTCCCGGAGCCGTTCGAACTCCTCCGTGTCGATCCCGATCGCGTGGGCGGTGGCCACGGTCGTCCGCCCGCCGTAGGTGACGGTCGCCCCGAGCGGATCGACGTCCGCTCCGAGCAGCTCCGCGCACGACTCGAGAAAGGCGTCCCGCCATCGCCGAGTGTGAAAGCCGACGACGTCGTTCGCGAGCAGGCCGTCGTGGATCGCGCGTCGCCAGCGATCAGGTAAGGCACGCCAGTAGCCGGCCTCGGGCCACGGGATGTGGACGAAATGCGTCGTCACGACCTCGGGGCGGCGCTCGCGAACGAGCCGCGGCGCCAGGTAGAGCTGGTAGTCGTGGAACCAGACGGCCGCGTCCGGCTCCTCGTCGAGCTCGTCGAGCACCGCGGCCGCGAACGCCTCGTTGGCCACCACGTAACCCCGGTCCCATGCCTCGTGAGCGTCCGGGCCCAGGTCGGGAGCATCGCCGAGCGGCCACAGGTAGTGCTGGAGAAACCACAGCGTGGGATTCGCGACGACATTGTAGAACCGGTCGTAGACGACCGGTTCGTGGGCGACGAGGCGAAGGTGATAGGCGAATCCTTCGCGCGTCGTCTCGACGAAGGAGCCTCGCTGCTCGGACGCTGCGACGCGATCCTCCGGGGTCATGGCGCTCGCGACCCACGTGACGTCGTGCCGCGAGAGGAGGGCGCCGAGCGCCGTGACGAGCCCGCCGCCGCCTCGTCGCGCCGTCCGCGAGCCGTCCACCGCCCGCTCATACGAGACCGGGGCGCGGTTCGCGACGACGAGGATCTTCCGGCGGCCCGTCACGGGCGAGACCGTACCCCGGCCGGCCTCAGGATGCCGCGGCGACCACCTCGAGCTCGACGTCGTCCGTGCCGGTGTCGAGCAACCGGTTGAAGAGGGCGAGCCAGTCGCGGAGCAGCCGCGGCGTGAGGAAGCGACGCCGCACCGTCTCCTTGCCGACGAGCGCGCGCCCGCGTGCGGCCACCGGGTCGGCGAGGATCTCGAGACAGGCGGCCGCGCACTCCTCGGACGACTTGACGAGCCAGCCGCTGACACCGTCCTCGATCTGCGTGACGATCCCGCCGGCGCGTCCGGCAACGGTCGGCCGAGCCTTCCAGAGCGCCTCGGACACGGTGAGGCCGAATCCCTCGCGGATCGACTTCTGGATCACCGCCGCCGAGTGCACCTGGAAAGCGTTGACCTCCACCGAGCCGACGTTGTTCAGGTTCGAGAGGATGAAGATGTCGGGATCGTTGTCCGCATAGGCAACCACCTGGTTCCAGTACTCCCAGCCCTCCGGATCGTCGTGGGCCATCGAGCCGACGAGCGCGAGCTGCACGTCAGGGTGGTCCTGCGCGACGAGCCGATACGTGTCGATGACGCCGAGCGGATCCTTCCACGGATCGAAGCGCGACACCTGCGTCAGCAGCGGGCGCTGCACGTGGATCCCGAACTGGTCGACGATGTAGGCCGCGTCCTCCGGAGAAAGGGCCATGTTCTTCGGGGCCAGCGGGTCGATCGCCGGAGGCCACACATAGCAGGGCGGCAACCCGTTCGCGCGGGGCACGTACTCCGCGAGGTGGAACACCGCCGCGTCGTAGAGACCGAGCGAGGGGCGGAGGAAGTCGAGGACGTCGGAGTTGGGAGTCGAGAAGTCGATGTGCCCCCGCCAGACCCACTTCGCAGCTCCGCGCTCCAGATGCGCGATCACGCCCGCCGGCTGGGGGTCGTGGACGACGACGATGTCGTAGGCCGACACGTCGATCTCCTCGGCGTTCAGCTCCTGGTAGCGGCCGAAGACGGCCCTCTCCTCGTCCGTCAATCCGCGGGGGTTGCCCTGCAGCGCGTTGTGGATCGCCTTCGTGACGCCGAAGAACTCCTCGGCCCCGCGGATGATCCGCCACTCGACCTCGAGCCCCGCGTCCTGCATCAAGGGCACGAGCGTGTACTGGATCTCCGCCACGCCGCCGCCGAAGGCCGTCGCCGAGAGCTCCAGCACGCGTGTCCCGGCGAGCGGCTCGGCCAGCCGGCGGATCTCGTCCATCAGACCGCGCGTGGCGATCGTCGCGTAGTCCGCAAGCGACTTGTGACCGACGTTGACGAGCTGCAGCATGTTGCCGCAAGAGGATATGAAGCGGATCGGTCGGCTACGCGTCGCCCAGCTTCTTCACGAAGCGAAGTCGTGAGCCGCGGACACCCGGTCGCGAGTCGATCTCGAGCTCGTCGGTGATCGTGCGGATGATCGCGATCCCGAGCCCGCCCTCGGCGAGCTCCTCGCCCTCGAGAGCCGGCGGGGTCGCAGGGTCGAAGCCGGCGCCGTCGTCGACCACCTCGACCTCGAGCCGCGCGCTACTCAGCTCGAATGCGATCTCCACGGTTCCCCCTTCGCCGTCGTACGCATGCCGGATCGAGTTCGAGACGGCCTCGGTCAGGGCGAGCCTGAGATCCGCTCGCAGCTCCTCGGCGACACCGGACAGCTCCGCGAGCCCGGTCACGGCCAGACGCGCAACCGCGACGTACTCCGGTTTCGCGGGGATGCGCAGGCGAATCGAGCGCACGCTGCCGCGCTCGTCGTCCCTCGCGTCGGCCACCGCCGCTT
Source organism: uncultured Thermoleophilia bacterium (assembly GCA_963762675.1). Taxonomy (GTDB): domain Bacteria; phylum Actinomycetota; class Thermoleophilia; order Gaiellales; family Gaiellaceae; genus Palsa-739. Next base: position 482,890 of record CAVXLS010000010.1, read on the forward strand.
CGCTCATTCGAAGCACCACTCTTTCCGCAGATTCGTCCGGCTAAACCGGCCGATTTCTACCAGAGCGCCGAGTGGGAGCTGTTGCCGCAGGTCTCGACGGCGACGCCGGCGCTTGCGGGGATGCGGCGCGCGTTTTCCCGTGAAAACGCTACGCGGTCGCAGATTCGAGGCTCGTCGCCTGCAACTCGAGCCGGAAGACAGTCTTCCCGGGCCGCGACTCGAGCACGAGGCGACCGCCCATGAGCTCGGCCAGCTCCCTCGCGATCGCCAACCCCAGCCCGGTGCCCGACGCACGGCCGCCGTCGAGACGGGTGAAACGCGCGAACACCCGCTCGCAGTCGGCCTCGGGAATTCCCTGCCCCTCGTCCTCGACCGCCAGCGTGACGCCCTCGACCACGATCCGCACCGGCGTGAGCGGGGGCGTATGGAGCAACGCGTTGTTCACGAGCGCACGGCCGATCTGCAGCACCCGCTCGCCGTCCGCGAGCGCGATCCCCGCGTCGCCGATCCTCAGCTCCAGCTCGTGCTCGTGCCGTGGCGCCAGCACGCTGAACTCGTCCGCCAGCACACCCGCGAGCACCGCGAGCTCGACCTCCTCCTGCGCGGGACGCAGCTGCCCGGCGTCGATCCGCGAAAGGTCGAGCAGATCGCCCGCCAGCTTCGCCAGCCGCTCCACCTGCTCGCTCATCGTGGCGAGAAACTCCTCCCGTGTCGCCTCGTCGAGCTGCTCGTCCCGGAGCAGCTCGAGGAATCCGCCGAGCGAGAAGATCGGTGTGCGCAGCTCGTGGGAGGCGTGAGCGATGAACGCCCGCCGGGCGTCGTCGAGCTGGGCGAGCTGGAGTCGCATGCGATCGAACGCGGCGGCCAGTTGACCGAGCTCGTCCCTGCCTCGATCGACCACTGCCTGCCCGAAGTCTCCCGCGGCGATTCGCTCCGCCGCGCGCTCCAGTCGCCGGACACGCCGTCCGAACGCCAGTGCCGCGGCGAAGCCGGCGAGCAGCGACACGCCGAGCGCCACGAGACCGGCCCAGACGACACGACGGCGAACCAGCGCGACGTTCGCGTGCACCTCGTGCAGGGACGACGTCAGCAGCAGCACGGCGCCGCTCCGGTCGGGTACCGCAGCCTCCGCAAACGACTCGCCCGCTCGGGTGACGAAGCCGCGTGCGAGCTTCCCCGAGCTCGAGGCGCGGAGGGCGACGGGGTCGTCGATCACATCGGAGTCGAGTCGCAGGTGCTGCGAGTCGTACTGCGGGATCAACGCCTCCTGCCCACCGCCGCCAAGCGGCGCGGAGAAATAGACGACGCGGGCATTCGCCGTCCGTGCAGCATCGTCGACGAAGTCCTGGTCGACACCGGCAGCGGCAGCGTCCTTGCGGACTGCCTCGGCCGACTGCACCAGGCGCGCCAGCGTGCCGTCCTCGAGCCGTCGCTGCAGGGTCGGCACGAGGGCGATCCAGACGATCGCGAGCGCTCCGACGACGACGAGCGCGAACGCGAAGCTGAGTCTCGCCCCGACGCTACGGAGTGGGTTCACGTGTCAGCGCGACCGCGGCCGGTCGCGAAACCGGTAGCCGACGCCGCGAACGGTGAGAACGAGCTCGGGCGCCCGCGGCTCACGCTCCAGCTTCTCGCGCAGATGGCGGACGTGGACGTCGATCGTCCGCGGCTCCCGATACGCGGAGCCGCCCCACAGCGCCTCGAGCAGCGCCTGGCGGCTGAGCACCCGTCCGGGTCGCGAGACGAGCGCCTTCAGGAGCTCGAACTCCACGTACGTGAGCTCGACCTGCGTGCCCCGAACCTCCACCGTCCGCCGCGCAAGGTCGATCCGCAGCTCGTCGTCGCCGAGCACTTCTCGTCCTTCCTGCTGCGTCCCGAGAGCCGCACGTCGCAGCAGCGCCCGCACGCGGCTCCGAAACTCGCGGATCGAGAACGGCTTCGTGATGTAGTCGTCCGCTCCCAACTCGAGGCCGACGACCTTGTCGAGCTCGTCGCCGCGGGCCGTGAGCATGATGATCGGCACGGGACTCCGGCTGCGCAGACGCCGACAGACCTCCAACCCGTCGAGCTTCGGCAGCATGACGTCCAGGACGACGAGGTCGACGTGGTCGTCGGCGAATCGCTGCAGTGCCTCCTCGCCGTCGCGCGCCTGGAGCACGCGGAAGCCCTCATGCTCCAACGGATACGTGAGGAGCTTCTGGATCGACTCCTCGTCGTCGACGAGGAGAATGGTGGCGGTTTCAGACATTGGAGTCGGGTTCTGCGCCTACCGCCTCCCCGCGTCCTACTATAGATCGCCGTGGCGTCCGTCCCGCTGTCTCCCGAGCGGCGCCGGCCGCGTCCTGGATCTGTCGAGCGGCCGGTCAACGGGCGGCTGTACCGCGGGACGTGGCTTCTCGTCGGCCTGCCGCTGCTGTTGCTGGCCTTCAGCGTGGCACGGCCGTCGTCACTGCAGCCGTCGGGCGTGCCGCCCCTCTTCGACGCGGCATCCGCGGCCAAGGTGGCTCAGGATCTCGCTTTCCGCTTCCCCGACCGGGCGCCGGGCACGCCGGGGGCGGCCGGTGCGGCGACGTGGGTCGAGCGCGAGCTCGCGCCGTACGGAATGAGCATCCACCGAGAGACGTTCACCGCCACTGTCCCGGGCCGGGGGCCCGTCGAGCTCGTCAACGTCGTCGCCGAGAAGGCGGGACTCTCGCAGCGGCGGATCGTCGTCATGGCGCACCGCGACGACACCGGCACCGGCTCGGGGCTGGACGACAACGCGTCCGGTACCGCTGCCCTGATCGAGCTCGCGCGGGCGTACGCGCCCACGCAGGGTGCACCACATGCGTCGCTGCCCTACTCGCTGGTCTTCCTGTCCACGGACGGCGCAGCGGACGGATCGCTCGGCGCGGCGCACTTTGCGTCGGAGCCTGCGACGCGCCGAGACGTCATCGCGGTGATCAATCTCGACGCGATCGCGAGCCCCGGTCGGCCTCGCCTCGAGATCGGCGGCGACACCGCGCGCTCCCCCGCGGCCGGGCTCGTGGAGACCATTCGCGCGATGCTGGCGCGGGAGACGGGAGCCGATCCGTCCAGACCGAGTGGACTGCGCCAGCTCATCGACCTCGGGTTTCCGTTCAACGCATACGAGCAGGCTCCGTTCATCACGCGCGGCATCCCCGCCCTGACGGTGACGACGGCCGGCGACAGGCCGCCCGGCGCGCTCGGTCCCGCGCGAGAGCAACTCGACGTCACACGGCTCGGCCAGATCGGGCGAGCCACGCAGAACGCCGTCAGCGCCATGGAGCAGGGCGTCGCGCTGCCGCAGGGCCCGGCAAGCTACGTCTTTCTCGGGCAGCGTCTCGTACGCGGCTGGGCGATCGAGATCGTGCTGGTCGCCGCACTGCTGCCGTTCATCGTGGCCGCGGTCGATCTGTTTGCGCGGTGCCGCCGGCGGCGGGTCCGCGTCGCTCCCGCGCTGCGCAGCTACCGGAGCCGGCTCGTCTTCTGGCTGTGGGTCGCCATCCTGTTCGGCGTGTTCGGGTTCCTCGGCGCATGGGGCCACGGCGACGGTCGCCCGCCACCCCTCCGAAACGTCGCCTGGCCGTCGGGAAGCCTCGTCGCGGTCGCCCTCCTCGCGGGTATCGGGTGGATCGTCGCCCGGGACCGGCTCCTGCCACGGCGGCCCGTGCGACCCGAGGAGGTGCTCGCCGGGCACACTGCAGCCCTGCTGGCGCTGTCGGTCGTCGGCCTGCTCGTCGTGGCAACCGATCCTTTCGCCCTCGTGTTCCTGCTGCCGGCACTGCACGTCTGGCTCTGGCTCCCCCAGGTGCACAGTCGGGGCCTCTGGGCGCGCGTGCTCGTCCTCCTCGCCGGATTCACCGGCCCGGCACTCCTGATCTGGTCGTTCGCCTGGCGCTACCGACTCGGCTGGGATGCGCCCTGGTACGTGGCGAAGCTCTTCGCCGTCGACTATGCCCCCCTGCCCTTGCTCGTGATCGCGTTCGCGTGGCTCGCAGCTGCGGGACAACTCGCCGCGCTCGCGGGCGGCAGGTATGCGCCGTACCCGGGCGAGAGCGAGCGGCCACCGCGAGGCCCGCTCCGCGAGCTCGTCCGCCGGGCCGTACTCGCCCGCCGCCGTCGCACCGGCGAGCTCGAGCAGCGAGCCCTCCACGGCTGACCGTCACCGCCGGGGGCGCACCGGCTACGGCTGGCCGAGCCGCAGCCATGACACCGTCTCGCCTGCAGCGAGCACACCCTCTCCCCGGGGCACGTGGACGAGCGCATCGGCCGCCGCGGCCCGGGCGATCATGTGCGACTCCTGACCGGTCACCGGCTCGAGCGCGACACCGTCCCGGTCCAGCCGCGACCGCGCTCGCACGAGCTCGTCTCGCGCGTCGTTCCGCTGCAGCGATGCGGCCAGCTTCCCCGGCTCGAAGCGAGGCAGAGGTTCCGCCAGACCCTGCAGCGCTCGCAGCGCCGGCTTGACGAACAGCTCGCAACCGACGAGCGCCGAGACCGGATTGCCGGGTAGGCCGAACACGAGCGTCTCGCCGCGCACGCCGAACGAGAGCGGCTTGCCCGGCTTGATGGCCACGCGCCAGAAGACCTCCTCGACGCCCAGCTCTGCCTCGATCCCGCGCACGAGATCGTGCTCGCCGACCGAGACGCCGCCGGAGGTGACGAGGACGTCGGCGGCAAGCCCCAGCTCGAGCGCCTCCCGGTGCGCTGCCTCGTCGTCGGGAACCGCGGGCGCCTGCTCGACGTCCGCCCCCGTGGCGGCGAGCGCTGCCGCGAGCATGACGCCGTTCGCCTCGTAGACCTGCCCCGGCGCGAGTGGCGCACCGAGGGTCGCGAGCTCGCTGCCCGTGACGAGCACGGCCACCCTGGGTCGGCGGAAGCAGCGAAACTCGGAGACGCCGGCGGCGGCCAGCGCGCCGAGCTGCGCAGCAGCAACACGCACGCCCGCAGGGACGACCACGTCGCCCGCAGCCACGTCTCCGCCGCGCGGGCGCACGTTCGCGCCGACGGCAACCGGCGCGGGGAACTCCACGTGATTGTCAAGAGTGACAACATACTCGACGGGCACGACGGCGTCGGCGCCGTCCGGTACCACCCCGCCGGTGGAGATGGCGAACGTCTCGCCGGCGACCAGGGGGCGCCGCGACGGACTGCCGGCGGCGACCTCGCCCGCGACCAAGAGCGTGCCCGGCAGATCGAGCGATCGCACCGCGAACCCGTCCATCGCCGAGCTCGGAAACGGTGGCAGGTCGACGCGTGCCCGCACCTCGCCAGCCGTGACGCGGCCCACCGCCACGGACGTCTGGACGGATTCCGGCTGAAGCGGCCGGATCCGGGCGAGGATGCGACTCTGCGCCTCCTCGAGCGTGAGCAGCGCGGTCACGGTCGACACATACCGTATCCGCGGTCGGGAAGGCGACCGGCCAAGAGCGCCTACGGCGTCGGAGCTGGGGCGGACACGGTAGGCGCAGGCTGCGTCGGAGCTGCCGGGGGCGAGGTCGTGGGGGGAGGAGGCACCGTCGTGACGGGCGGGGCAGTGGTGGGCGTGGTCGTCCGGCCCGGCCGACCCGTCGTCGGCGAGCTCGCCGGAGGCTTCTTCGGCGCTCGCTTGGCCGTCGTCCCGTTCCCCGTCGCCGTCGTCGAGGTGCTCGTCGACGCCGTGTAGTTGCCGTAGTACTGGTACTGACCGTGCCAGGAGATCCACTTCGGAGTCGAGGTGGGCTTCTTGAACGGGATGTCCTTGTGCTTGGCGGTCGCCGACTCCATGAAGAGATGCCAGACCGTGGCGGGCAGCGTCGGGCCAGACACCGCGCCGCCGTGGACGTTCAGCATCGGGATCTCACCCTTCGGATAGCCGATCCAGACGGCGCTCTCGAGAAACGGCGTGTAGCCGTTGAACCAGGCGTCGGCGTAGTTGTCGGTCGTCCCGGTCTTGCCTGCGTCGGTACGACCTGCGAGATGAGCTCCGGTGCCCGTGCCGTACAGCATGTTCTCCTGGAGCACCTGGGTGACCGTCGACGCGACCCAGTCCGGGATCACACGCTCTTGCTGCGGCTTCCCCCAACCCGCGTCCGTGTCGACCTTGCCGTTCGCGAGAACTACCTTCGTGATCGCCGTCGGCTTCGAGTAGATCCCGCCCGCCGCGATCGTCGCGTACGCCGAGGCCATGTCGAGCGGCGTCACGCCGATCGAGCCCAGCGCGAGTGACGGCACGGGCTTCAGCGGCGTGCGCACGCCGAGCTTCTCCGCCATCGCGACGATGTTCTGCGGGCCAACGTCCACGGCGAGCCGTGCGAACACCGTGTTGTCGGATTGAAGCGTGGCGCTCGTCACCGACTCCACTCCCGCGTACGTGTGCTCGTACGTCTCGACCGACCAGTGCAACGGCGCATAGTAGAACGGCGCCGACAGATAGTACGTGTGGAACGGATCCATTCCCTGGGCGACCGCAGCGGTCAGCAGGATCGTCTTGAACGTCGAGCCCGCCTGCCGGTGGGCGCTGGTCGCGAAGTTGAACTGGTTGCCGGAGGTTCCCGGCGTCACGGCCGTCATCGCACGGATCGCTCCCGTGCGGGGATCGATCGAGACGATCGACGAGGCAGGGTCGGTCGGGGAGGTGAGGACGTGCCGAATCGCCGCCCGGGCGGCCAGCTGCAGGTGCGGATTGATGGTCGTGTAGACCTTGAGGCCCCCCGAGCGCACGGTGTTCGCGCCGTATTCCTGTTGCAACAGGTCCTCGACGTAGCTGAAGAAATACGGCTCCCGGATCCGCGAATACGCGTTACCCGGCTTCAGGTGCAGGCTCGTGTCGTGCACGGCGGCGGCGAACTGCGCACCCGTGATGTCCCCGTTGTCCAGCATCGCGCGCAGCACCTCGTTCCGCCGGACGATCGCGGCGGCGGGGTTGTGGAGCGGGTCGTAGTCCGACGGCGCCTGTGGCAGCCCCGCGAGAAGCGCCGCCTGCTCGAGATCGAGCTTCCTCGCCGGAATCGAGAAGTACGTCTCCGCCGCAGCCTCGATGCCGTAGGCGTGATTGCCGTAGTAGACCTCGTTCATGTACGCCGTGAGGATCCGGGACTTCGACCACGCCCGCGACAGCTTGATGGCGAGACACGCCTCCACGAGCTTCCGCTGCAGCGTGCGCTCGCGCGACAGGTAGAGGTTGCGGACGAGCTCCTGCGTGATCGTCGAGCCGCCCTGGACGATCTTCCCGGCCTGCACGTCGGCGACGACCGCCCGCAGGATCCCGACGGGGTCGATGCCGCCGTGCTCGTAGAAGCGCCTGTCCTCGATCGCGACCGTAGCCCGGGCGATCCACGGGCTCATCTCGCGCCGGCTGACGGGCGTCCGGTTTCGCTCCGCCGGGATCGCGCCGAGCAGGCTTCCGTCCCACGCGTAGACGAACGAGTTCTCACCGACGGTCGCCGGCTGGAGCGAGGTGAGATTGCAGCTCGCCCCGAAGACGGCGGTGCCGCCGATCGCGGTCGCCAGAACCAGGACGACAGGGGCGCCGACGAGGGCGACGAGCACAAGGCGCCGCCTCGCGCGACGCTTCTCGGCGCGCCTGCGGCGGCCGCTCCGGCGATCGCGCGCCCGATCGGGCGAGGCAGGGCGACGCCCCCGCCCCGAATGCGTCACGACGCTGCACCTCGCACTCGCACACGGCGATGCGACCGTGCCGTGCGGTCGGCGGCGGACACCTCACGAGACCCGTGGACCAATGCGTCGTGACCGGCTGGAGGCGGGATCTGCACGTGATCTGGACGAACGACTCCCGGCTGCGGATCGAGGCGACGTCGATCGTATCGAAGGCGGCCTCCCTGGCCGGCGGCGCGGCTCGTGCCTTCCGGTTCGCGGCGCCGGGCGCGAGTCCTCGGCTCAATCGCCGTCGAGCGGGAGCGACCGCCGGCCGGCGAAGCCGTCCTCCACCGCGTGCCAGTAGCGGATCTCGTCCTCGCCGAGCCTCCAGCACAGCAGCACGGTCTCGCCGCGCCGGAGCGCAGGGAAGTCGACGAGGCCTGTGTCGAGATCCTTGACCTGGGCTCCGTGCTCGGCGATCTCGTCCACGAGCCTCGCGAGGTCGCGGGCCAGCTCGTCCACGGCCGCCGTCGCGGCCGCCAGGGCAGCCGGCGGAATGCCGCCCCCGTTTCCCCGAACCTTTCGCTCGAGCTCCTCCTGGCGCACGAGGGCTGCGACGTGCTCCCGGCGACGCGAGACGAGCTGCTCGACGAGCGGGCGTACTTCCACGAGGGCGGCGTTGGCCTCGGCGGCGGTGAAGTGGCGCATCGGGTGAACCCTATGATCGGCGCGAGGTGGACGTCGAGGCCGTCACGATCGACGCGTACGGAACGCTCGTCACGCTGCACGACCCGGTGCCACAGCTGCACGCAGCCTTGCGCGCTCGACGCATCGAGCGAAGCACCCGCGAGATCGCTCAGGCGTTCTTCGCCGAGGTCGACTACTACGTCCCACGGTCGCACGAGGGGCGTGACGAGGAGACACTTGCACGCCTGCGCCGCGACTGCACCGCCGTGTTCCTCGACGCGGCGCGCGCGCAGATCGCGCCCGAGAGCTTCGTCGGGGACTTCGTGTCCGCACTCCGGTTCCGGGAGGTTCCCGGCGCCGCAGGCGCCTGCAGGCGCCTCGCTGCCGGAGGCCTCCGACTGGCCGTCGTCTCGAACTGGGACATCGGGCTTCACGAGCATCTCACCACGCTCGGCCTCGACCGCCTCGTCGAGCTCGTGGTCACGTCGGCGGAAGCCGGCGCGGCGAAGCCCGACCCGCAGATCTGGGAGCTCGCGCTGCGGCGTCTCGGCATCGCGCCCTCGCGCGCAGTCCACGTCGGCGACTCGGAAGCCGACGCGGACGGTGCAGCCGCTGCGGGGCTCCGCTTCGAGCCCGCTCCGCTCGCGACGGCATGCGAGAGGATCCTCGCATGAGCCGCACGCGACTGGGGGCGTGGACGGCGTTCGTCACCGCGATCGCGGCGCTCAACTACGCAGCGCGCTTCTCGGGCGCCGGCACGGGCACGTCGCGGCAAGAGGTGTACAGCTACTCGACCTTCGTTGGCGGCGTCGTCCTCTACGCCGTCTGGCTCGGCGTCGTGCTCCTGATCGCCGTCGACCACTTCGGTCTGCTCGCCTTTCGCCGGCCCGCGGCATGGCGGCGCGCGATCGGACTCGCGGTCGCCGTGATCGTGGCGATCTACGCCTGGGAGGCCGTCGTAACGACGCTGCCCCTGCCGCAGAGCCCGGGCAAGGAGCAGGGGCTCACGCCGACGCAATGGGAGCCCTCGCATGCCGGCGCCTTCGCGGCCAACGTCGTCCTCTTCGCGCTCATCGCACCGATCGTCGAGGAGCTGACCTTTCGCGGACTCGGTCAGTCGCTTCTCCGCTTTGCCGGGCGCTGGCCGTCGATCCTCCTGGTCGGCGCGTCGTTCGGCCTTGCGCACGGCCTCGTCGAGGCGCTCCTCGTGCTCGTCCCCTTCGGGGTCGCCCTCGGCTACCTGCGCGACCGGACCGAGAGCATCCTGCCGGGGGTGCTCGTCCACGGTCTCTTCAACGGCGTCGCGCTCGCCGCGGCCGTTCTCGGATAGCCCTCGCGCAGCGCCGCGGCGAGCGGTGCAGCCTCAGTCGTCGTCCTCGTCGACCGCGAACTGGTCGGGCGTCACCTCGTCGAGGAAGTGGCGGAACTTGGAGACCTCCGCCTCGAGCTGCTCCTCGTTGACCTCCTCGCCCTCGAACTCGATCGCCGATTCCTCGATCACGCGATCGGCGGCGTAGATGGGCGCCTCCGCGCGTATCGCCAGGGCGATCGCATCCGACGGACGCGAGTCGACCTCGATCTCCTGCCCGTCCTGCACCACCGTGATCTGGGCGTAGAAGGTGTTCTCGCGCAACTCGGTGACCGTGATCCGGACGAGATGGGCTCCGAGCTGCTCGAGCATGTCGCTCATGAGGTCGTGCGTCATCGGTCGGGGGGCGGCCTGGCTCTGCAGCTTCATCAGGATGGCCGCCGCCTCCGCATGCCCGATCCAGATGGGCAGGAACTTGTTGCCGTCGGCGGTCTTCAGGAGGACGATCGGCTGCTTGCCGACCAGATCGAAGCTGACCCCGTAGATGTTCATCTCATGCATGGCGCGGTCCCCGACCTCACGTCGAATATAGCTCAGGCCGCTCGACGCGAAACGGCGGCCGGCCTTTTCGCGCGGCGGGCGGGCGGCGCTACAATGCGCGACCGCGCGGGCGATTAGCTCAGTTGGTTAGAGCGCCGCTCTGATAAGGCGGAGGTCCCTGGTTCGAATCCAGGATCGCCCATCGTGGACGTCCCGGGCCGCGCATGCCTCGGGCTCGTCGTCGTGGCGCGTGAGGCGTTCGACGTCCCGGCCCGTGTGTTCGGCGATCTCGGCGAGTTCTCGGGGCATCGCGGAGCATCCAGCCGAACGCATCGTCCGCATCCGCGCTCGTCCTGACGCTCCGACCGTCGGTCGCTCTCGACCAACCTTGCCAGCGGAAGCCGCCCCGTTTCCTCCACTGCTTCCGCGTGCCCTGCCGCGGATGGCTCCCTTCCTCGATCCGCGGGATCGACGCGCTCTTGGATCGTCGGGGACGAGACGGGCTGTAGTAGGGTCGCGTCTCGTTTCGCCTTTCGCAACGAAGGAGTTCGTCATGCCGAGGATCGTCGCCACCCACGCCGTCGTCGATGTCGAGCGCTGGCTGAGAGGGAAAGCGGGGCGTGCTGCCGCCATCGAGGCTGTGTCCGGCTCGAATGTGACCGACTTCGTCGCCGAAGACGGAAGCAACAACATTGCCGTCACTGCCGACGTTGCCGATGTGGAAGCCCTGAAGGCGTTTCTGGCTTCACCGCCGCCCGACGTCCTGGCCACGATGGAGGAGCACGGTGTGATCCCTCCCATCACGGCCTACATCGAGGCGTAGCCGGGCGGCTCTCGACGAGCCGCCCTCTCCGGCGGGCGGCGGGGGTAGCTCGGACGCCGGCGCCGGAGTGCCCTCGCCAGAGCACTCCGAGGGGGGGGCTTCTGGACCGATTTCCCGAGGCCTTGGAAACGGGGCTGTCGCCGATGCTCTATGTCAGCAGCAGGCCCGCCATGCGCCGGCGGGCGAGCCAGATTCCACCGATCCCGAGCAGGACGAGGTAGCCCGCGTCGACGAGGTTGCCCGGCCCGACGCCACCGAGCGTGAGCGAGCGGATCAGAACGATCGCGTGGTAGAGCGGCGAGAAGCGAACCACCCACTGGATCGCCGCCGGGTACACGCTCAGCGGGAAGAACGTCGCACTGAACAGGAACATCGGCAGCTGCACGAGCTGCACAAGGTCGAAGTCCTGCCAGCTGCGGACGAAGGTCGAGGCGCCGATCGCGATTCCGGCGAAGCCGAAGCCGACGACGAGGGCCGCCGGCAACGTCAGGACACCCCACCACGAGTGGATCAGGCCGAGCGACGCGGCCGTGATCACGAAGCCCGTCGAGTAGAGGAAGCCGCGGAAGAGCGCCCAGGCGGTCTCCCCGAGCGCGACGTCGATCGGACCGACCGGCGTCGCCAGCATCGCGTCGTAGACCTTCCCGTAGCGAAGCTTCCAGAAGACGTTCGTCAACCCGTCGTAGACGGCGCCGTTCATCGCCGAGGAGGCGAGGAGCGCCGGCGCGATGTAGGCGGCGTACGAGACCCCGTTCACCCTGCCGACGTAGTGACCGAGCCCCAGCCCGAGCGAGAACAGGTAGAAGAGCGGCTCGAAGAAGCCGCTGATGATCGTCAGCCAGGTGCGGCGGTACACCATGAGGTTTCGCTCGAAGAGCAGGTGTCCACGCGTGCGCAGCAGCCGGTGGCCGGGCGGCAGCGGGCGAGGGAGCGCGTGGACGCTCATGCGCGCTCCCGGCGTCGGCAAAGCCGACGCCTCCACTCCCTGACGAGCTCCGCCGAACCGACGCTCATGTGACGAGGCGCCTCGTGAACGTGCGCTGCGCGAGCCGGAGCCCGAGAACCCCCCAGGCCGCGAGATAGACCGCGTGCCCGAGCGACGGCCAGAATGCGGCGTCGCCGAGGGTCAGATGACGCAGCAGGTCGACGCCGTGCCAGGTCGGCGTCGCCCAGGCTAGCTCCCGGATCCCGTGGGGCAGGCGCGAGACGGGGAAGAACGTCCCCGAGAAGAGGAACATCGGCGTCACCCCGAAGCGGAAAAGAGCGTTGAAGCCCTCGTCGCGCTCGAGCCACGCAGCCATCGCCGTCACCGGAGCCGAGAACGAGAAGCCGAGCAGCAGCGCAGACGGGAAGGCGAGCACGGCCAGCCACGAATGCACCGCGCCGAAGGCGGCGATCACGACGAGATAGACGGCGGCCGCGAGGCCGACCCGGCTGAGCGCGTAGAGCTGCTGCCCGGCGACGACGTCCCTGATCCCGAGCGGCGTCGCCAGCTGCGCATGGAACTGGCGCGTCCAGCGGATGGCGCTCATCACCGGGTACGCCGACTCGAAGGCGGCTATCATCATCACCGTCGAGGCGAGGATCCCGGGCGCCACGTAGTCGAGGTATGGGATCCCCAGGCTCTGGTTGCGGTTGACGACGGTGCCGAGCCCGACTCCGAGCGCGCTCAGGTAGAGCACGGGATTGAGCACGGTCGTGACGACGCTGCCGCGCCACACCCGCCGATAGGAGGCGAGCCAGTACTCGTAGGCGCGCAGCGCGTACGGCATCAGTCCACCAGCGTGCGGCCGGTCAGACGGAGAAAGACGTCCTCGAGCGTCGATCGGCGTACGAGCACGCTCTGCGGGTGCAAGAGGTCGTGTGCCACGGGCACGAGCGCGTCGCCGTCCTCGGTGTAGAGGAGGACGCGGTCCGGAAGCACCTCGACACGCGTGACCTGCCGGTCGAAGGTCGCCGCTTCGACGTGCGGGGTCTCGCTCGCGAAGCGCAGCTCGACGACCTCCCGCGACGAGAGCCGGCGGATCAGCTCGGCAGGAGAGCCCTCCTCGGCGATCCGGCCGCGATCCATGATCACGAGCCGGTCGCAGAGCTGCTCGGCCTCGTCCATGTAGTGCGTCGTCAGCACGAGCGTCACGCCCTCGCGCTTGAGCCGGAAGAGCCTGTCCCACAATGCGTGCCTCGCCTGAGGGTCGAGCCCCGTCGTCGGCTCGTCCAGGAGTAGCAACTCCGGGTCGTTGACCAGCGCCCGCGCGATCGTCAGCCGCCGCTTCATCCCGCCCGACAGCGGCTCCACTCGATCGTTCGCCCGCTCCAGCAGCTGAACGAACTCGAGCAACCGATCGGCGCGCTGCCGCAGCTCTCGACGCGAGAGGCCGAAGTAGCGACCGTAGATGACGATGTTCTCGCGGACGGTCAGCTCGGTGTCGAGCGTGTCCTGCTGCGGCACGACGCCGAGCCGTGCACGAATACGCGGGCCGTCCCGCTCCGGATCGAGGCCGAGGATGCTGAGCGTCCCGCCGCTGGCCGGCGAGACGCACCCGATCATCCGCATCGTCGAGCTCTTGCCGGCCCCGTTCGGGCCGAGGAAGCCGAACGCCTCGCCCTTGTGCACGTCGAAGTCGATCGCGTCGACGGCCGTCAATGCGCCGAAGCGCTTCACGAGCCCGCGCGCGTGGATCAGCGGCGCCTCGACAGTCATCGCCGAGACCCTAGCGCCGTCCGGGCGGGCTACTCGCGTCTCGCGGCCGCCGTCTCGAGCACTTCGGCGAGCTCCTCGAGCTCGTGCTCGTCGGCGAACACCAGCTCGACGCGGCCGGCGGCAACGCGCGCATGGAAGCCCGTGAGCCGGGCGAAGGCCTCCCGGACCCGCTCGGCCAGCGCGGGGTCGACCGGCGTCGCCCGCACCCGCGGTCGGCGGCGAGCGCCAGCCCACTTCGCCCGCTGCTCGGCGGCGCGGACCGAGAGACCCCTGCGAACGATCTCCCGGGCGAGCCGGCGGCGACCCTCGTGATCCGGCACCGCGAGCACGGCCCGCGCGTGACCTTCGCTGAGCTGGCCGCGCTCGACCATCCCGAGCACGTCGTCGGGAAGCTCGAGAAGCCGGATCCGGTTCGACACCGACGGCTTCGAGCGACCCACCCGTTCCGCCACGTCACCGAGCGAGAGCCCGAACTCGTCGATCAGCACGGAGTAGGCCCGCGCTTCCTCGACCGGGGTCAGCTGCTCGCGCGCGACGTTCTCGACGAGCCCCAGCAGCATGGTCTCGCGGTCGTCCGCCTCCCGGACGACGGCGGGCACCGTCTCGCGTCCCGCCTCCCTCGCCGCCCGCCACCGCCGCTCTCCGGCAACGATCTCGTAACCTCCGGCGGCACGCGGCCGCACGAGCAGGGGCTGGATCACGCCCTGGCTCCGCACCGACTCGGCCAGCCCGGATGCCGCCTCCGGCTCGAATCGGCGCCGCGGCTGTCGCGGATTCGGGTGGATCGCGTCGACGGGCAGCTCGAGCAGCTCGCTCGCGGCCGGCTCGAGCCCGCCCATCAGCAGCTCCAGCCCGCGCCCGAGGCCCCGGCGGGTGCCGCCCTCGGCGGCGCCCGCCGTCTCCCGCGGCTTGTCCGGGTCAGGCGCGCTCGACAAGCTCCATCGCCACCTTCCAATACGCGTCGGCGCCGGCCGACCGCCGGTCGTAGGCGACGATCGGCAGACCGTGGCTGGGCGCTTCCGCGAGCCGCACCGATCGGGGCACCGCCGCCTCGAACACGAGCGGGCCGAAGTGGCGACGCACTTCTGCCTCCACCTCGTGCGCCAGGCGCGTCCGGCCGTCCACCATCGTCAGCAGGACACCGCCGATCCCCAGGCGCGGGTTGAGACGGCGCCGGATCAGCTCGATCGACTGCACGAGCTGCGTCAACCCCTCGAGGGCGTAGTACTCGGCCTGCACCGGCACGAGGACACGGTCGGCGGCAGCGAGCGCATTGACCGTGAGCGGCCCGAGCGAGGGCGGGCAGTCGAGGAACACGAAGTCGTAACGATCGGAGCCCGACGCGAGCGACCGGGCCAGATACCGCTCGCCGTCGGCACGTTGCGAGAGCTCGACGACGGCCCCTGCCAGGTCGGGCCTGGCCGGCACGAGATCGAGATTCGCGAATCGCGTGTGGCGCGCGAGATCGCCGAGCGGGGCGCCGTCGAGCAGATCGTAGCTCGACGTGCCGTTGGCGCGCTCGCCGAGGCCGGAGGTCGCGTTCGCCTGCGGGTCGAGGTCGATGACGAGCGCGCGCTGCCCTGCCTCCGCGAGACACGCAGCGAGGTTGACGGCGGTGGTCGTCTTGCCGACGCCGCCCTTCTGGTTCGCGAGTGCGTAGATCCGAGCCACGGCGAGCTTCCATTGTCACGACAGGCCCGGACGGTCGGGGGTTCCTACCGATGGAATCCGCCGCCCGTCGGCGTACCGTGACGGCATGCTGGATCCCGACGACATCGTCTACTGCGAGCACGGACACGAGTACGGCGAGTGCCCCGTCTGTCGTGCGGAGGAGCGGGGCCTGACCGACTCGATCTTCGACGTCGAAGCGTGGGCCGAGGCCTACGACGTCGAGAGCGTGCACGCAGAGCGGACGCCGGTCGCCGTCTGACCGTCAGGCGAGCGGCCGCTTCCTGGCAAGCCCGACCCGACGCGGAAAGCCGGGCGGGGTCGCCACGACCTTGGGGACGACCACGATGCCGGCGTGATCCTCCGGGGGTCCGCCCCCGAGGAGAGCGGCCACACGGGAGACGGCCGCGAGGTCCGCGGTCGGGCCGGCCCACAGGATCGCGGCCCCTCCGACCCGGACGAGAGGCAGACACCACTCCACGGCGACCGGCGGCGGCGCAAGCGCCTTGGCGAGCGCCACGCCCCACGCCTCGACCTGCTGCGCCTCCGCGCGGCCCCAGACGACCCGGGCGTTCGCGGGCGCCCAGCGCTCGAGGAAGTCGCACTTCCGTCGCTCGGCCTCGAGCAGCGTCACGTCACGCGTCGGCATCGCCGCGGCAAGCGGGATGCCGGGCGAGCCTCCGCCCGAGCCGACGTCGACGATCGGCCCGTCGAGACCCTCGAGAAGCGGCAGCGCCCGGAGTGCGTCGTCGAGCAGCATCGCGCGGGCGCGGGCGAGATCACGGAGGCCCGTCACGCCCGGCGTGTCGAGAGCCGCGCGCAGCCACCGCTCGAGATCGCGGCTCACCTCGGGCCGGTCGGTGCCCCTTCAGGCACTGGCCGGCAGCACGACGACGTAGCGGTTCGGCTCGACCCCCTCCGAGGTCGTGGTCACGCCGCCCACCTCCTGCAGCCGGAGGTGCACGACCTTTCGCTCGACCGCCGTCATCGGCTCCAGCTCTTCCCGGTTGCCCGTCTCGAGCACGTGCTGCGCAGCCCGAAGAGCGATCGACTCGAGCGCTTCCCGACGTCGCGCCCGGTAACCGGCCGCGTCGACGACGACCTCCTTGCGGTCGTCTCCGTGTGCCCTGTGGGCGATCGCGTTCAGCAGGTACTGCAGGGCGTCGATCGTCTGGCCGTGCCGCCCGATGAGAAGCGCGACGTCCGGGCCCGAGCAGCTCACGGTCACTGCGTCGGCGGACTCGCGGACGTCCACCCGCGCGTCCAGCTCCAGCGCGGCGACGACCGAGGCGACGAGGTCGCGCGCGTCGGCTGCGAGAGCGCTCGCGTCGAGGGTGGCCGCCTGGGCTGCCTGGGCGGCCGCGGCGGGCAGCTGCGCGAGCACACGGGCGGGTGAGTAGCCGACACCGAGCAGTCCTCGCTCGCCCTCGGAGACGACCTCGAAGCGCACCGCGCTCTTGTCGAGACCGGGACAGCGCTGCTCCAGCTCGCGCAGAGCAGCCCACTTCGCCTCGCCGACGGTCTCGCCGGTCGCCTCGACCGTCAGCGCGTCGCTCATCGCCGTCCGGCGCGCTTCTTGCGCCGCACGCGGCGAGCAGGAGCCCCGCTCGCCTGCGCCGTCTGCCGTGGTCGCTCGGCCTCGTCGGCGGACTGGCCGTCCGCCTCTGCCCGGGGAGGTGTCCGCGAGCTCCGCTTCTCCAGCATCGGCAACGGCGTCTTCGGGATCAGTCGCCGCGTGATCAAACCCTGCCCGACCGTCCACAGGTTCGTCGTGACCCAGTAGAGGACGAGGCCGGCCGGGAACCGCGCGATCACGAACACGAAGACCAGCGGCATCAGCATGAACAGCGTCCGCTGCATCTTGTCCGCGGTCGCCGACATGTAGAGCGTCGAGGCCATCTGACTGGCCACGTAGATCACGAGGAGCACGAAGCCGCCCCAGTGGGAGGTCGTGTGGTCGGCGATCGAGGGGATGAAGTGGAGCCAGGAGAGATCGCCGCTCGGCGGGTTCTTCGCGAAGCCCCTCAGCGTGTAGTAGAGGGCGATGAAGACCGGGAACTGGAGCAGCATCGGCAAGCACGACGCCGCAGGGTTGATGTTGTTCTCGCGGTAGAACTTCATCAACTCCTCGTTCTGCTTCTGCTTGTCCCCCTTGTACTTCTTCTGGATCTCCTTCATCTGCGGCGCGAAGCGCTGCAGGTTCTGCATCGAGTGGATCTGGCGGACGGTGAGCGGGACGAGGATCATCCGCACCACGACGGTCGTCGCGACGATCGCCCATGCCCACGGGAGGCCGAGCGTCGTGTGGAACCAGTCGAGCACGTGCCGCATCGCGTGCTCGAGCGGCGTCAGCGGCGAGGCGAGAACCGGGATCAGGCCGAGGAGGAGATGCGTCATCGAACGGGGTCGAAGCCTCCCCTGCTCCACGGATTGCAGCGCAACAGTCGCCAACCGGCCATGGCCCCGCCGCGGAGAAGGCCGTGGCGACGCAGTGCCTGCACCGCGTACTCGGAGCAGGAGGGGTGGTACTTGCACGTCGTCGGGAAGAGCGCTCCCAGCGTGACCCGGTAGAGCCAGACGAGCCCGATCCCGAGGTAGCCCGGCAACCGCAGGACGCCGTTCATCCGGCAGCCACCGCCTGCTCGAGCACCTCGTCGACACACGAGCCGAGCCACTCGAAGCCGTTCGCCTCTGCGGCCTCGGGCAGGCCCGGGCGCACGATCAGGACGTAGTCGTGCCCCGGCGGCACCCGCTCGAGGCGTCCACGCCAGATCTCGCGGAGGTGCCGCTTGACGCGGTTGCGATCGGCGGCGTTCCCGACCGACCGCGGCACCGAGAAGCCGAAGCGCGGCGCCGCCGGCTCGTCCTGGGGGAACCAGTAGAGGACGAGAAAGCGCGAGGCCACGGACCGGCCGTGGCGATAGACGGCGTCGAAGTCGCGAGAGCGGGAGAGGCGGTTGGCGCGCTTCACGAGTGCAGCTTAGTGGTCGTCGCTGCGAGGACGATCCCTGCGGCGGAGCCGAGCCGGAGCGCGCCCTCCCGGCGGCACCGGCACCTCGCGGCTCAGGCGGAAAGCCGCGCGCGACCCTTCGCGCGGCGCCGCTTGAGGATCGCCCGGCCTGCGCGCGTCGCCATCCGCGCGCGAAAGCCGTGCTTGCGCTTGCGGCGACGGACATTCGGCTGATACGTGCGTTTCATGACTCCCCGAGGAGCTCTGGGACAAAGAAAGGCCCCGCCTGCGCGCGGCCGGAGCGCCAGTATAGACGACGGTCGTCCACCGGTTTATCCACACCCCCGCAGCTCGCAGCCGTGCGGGGCGCGCGAGTTTCCCCACCGATTTCCACAGCTGTGGAGGGATGGGGCCGCCACGGAAACTGCCTGCATATGGCGATATTTCGCCCCTGCGAAGGGCGTTGTTATGCTGGCCGTCGCGGTTCACGAGGGAGGAGCGGGGAGCGGGGTGGAGCAGCAACCAGAGCTGACGGCAGAGGGCCTGTGGAGCGACGTCTCCGGCCGGCTCAGGGGATCGCTCAACGACACGACGTACAGCACCTGGTTCGGCGAGGTCGCCGGCTACGACCTCGCCGGCGACACGTTCGTGCTCGCCGTCCCGAACGACTTCACGCGCGACTGGATCGAGGGGCACTTCCGCGGATTGATCAGTGCGGCCATCCGTGACGTCCTCGGCGAGGAGCGTCCGATCGAGCTGCGCGTCGTCGAGCTGCAGGCGCACGCCCCGGCGACCGACGACGCGCGGGCCGCGGCCGCCGGTCAGGTCGCAAAGCCGGCGTCCGTCGTGCACCGGCTGCCCGCGCGACCCGACAGCGGCCCGATCAACACGAAGTACACGTTCGACTCCTTCGTGATCGGCTCGTCGAACCGCTTCGCCCACGCGGCTGCGCTCGCGGTCGCCGAAGCGCCGGCGCAGGCCTACAACCCGCTCTTCATCTACGGCGGCACCGGACTCGGCAAGACACACCTGCTGCAGGCGATCGCGCAGTACGTCAGCGAGCACTCGCTGAACCTGTCCGTCCGCTACGTCACGAGCGAGACGTTCATGAACGACTTCATCAACTCGCTGCGCGACAAGCGCATCGAGGGCTTCAAGCAGCGTTACCGCACCTACGACGTCCTGCTGATCGACGACGTCCAGTTCTTCGAGCACAAGGAGCGGATCCAGGAGGAGTTCTTCCATACCTTCAACTCGCTCTACGAGGCCGGCTCCCAGATCGTCATGTCGAGCGACCGGCCGCCTCGCGACATCGCGACCCTCGAGGAGCGGCTCCGCAGCCGCTTCGAGTGGGGACTGATCACCGACATCCAGCCCCCCGACCTCGAGACGCGAATCGCGATCCTGCGCAAGAAGGTGAAGGTTGACGGCATCCACGTCCACGACGAGCAGGTGCTCACGTTCACCGCGAGCCGCGTCTCGACCAACATCCGCGAACTCGAAGGCGCCCTCACGCGCGTCATGGCCTTCTCGTCGCTGACGGGACGGGCCATGACCGTCGAGCTCGCCCAGGACGTCCTCAGGGACGTCTTCCCGCAAGGCGAGGCTGCCGAGGTCTCCATTCGGCGCATCCAGGACCTCGTCGCCGACCGCTTCAGCCTGTCGCTCGACGAGCTGTGCAGCGACAAACGCTCCCAGAACATCGTCTACCCGCGCCAGGTTGCGATGTACCTCTCGCGCGAGCTGACGGACTCCTCGCTGCCGAAGATCGGCAAGGAGTTCGGTGGTCGGGACCACACGACGGTGATCCATGCCACGTCGAAGATCGCGCGCCTGATCCGTGAGGACAGGTCTGTGTACAACCTCGTGCAGGAACTGACCGCACGTGTGAAGCAGGTCCGATGACCTCGCGGGCCTGTAGACAGCGGTTGCTTCTCAACAGCGATCGTCCCCAGGTGGATCCCGTGCAACCATGCTGCTTACACACCGTCTTCCCCGTCGTCCACACTCCCTATGACTTCTACGAGGTTTTTATCTAGATGATCGAAACAGACATCGTTGTCGGCGCAGAGCTGAGGATCACCTGCTCGAAGGACGACCTCGTCCAGGGTCTCGGGGTCGTCTCGCGGGCGGTCTCGACACGCACGTCGGTGCAGATACTCGCGGGGATCCTGCTCGAGGGGGCGGGCGACGAGCTCCGCCTCGCCGCGACCGACATGGAGCTCTCGCTGCGCGCGACCGTGGCGGCCCGGGTCGAAGGAGACGGGGCGATCGTCCTCCCCGGCCGGACGCTGGTGGACATCGCGCGGCTCCTGCCGGGCGACGAGGTGACGCTCGAGCACAGACCGGCCGAGTCGGTCGTGCACGTCACCTCGGGCAGCGCGAGCTACACGCTGCACACCTTCAATCCGGAGGACTTCCCCCGCCTGCCCGAGGTCGGAGCAGTGCAGACCTTTGCGATCGACCGCGAGGCGATGCTGGAGACGATCGCCCGCGTCGCCCGGGCTGCGTCCCGGGACGAGTCGCGACCCGTGCTGACCGGGGTGCTCGTGCAGTTCCGCGACAGCAGCCTGGTCATGGCGGCGACCGACTCGTATCGGCTCGCCGTCAAGGAGACGGCGCTGGGCGCTCCGACACCGGAGCTCGAGGCGATCGTCCCCAGCCGTGCGCTGCAAGAGCTCGCCCGGATCGCCACCACCGGCGACGAGATCACGGCCGGCGTCCACGAGAACCAGGTTGTGTTCTCCACCAACGGCACGCTCCTCACGACCCGCCGCATCGACGGCCAGTTCCCGAACTATCGCCAGCTCTTGCCGGAGTCGTTCGAGCACGAGTTGACCATCCCGCGCACCGACCTGCTCGACGTCGTGCGTCGCGCGGCCGTGATGATCCAGCGCGCGACCCCGCTGCAGCTGCGCTTCGCAGAAGGCGAGTTGACGGTTCTCGCCAGGACACACGAGGTGGGCGAGTCGAAGGAGTCGCTCCCGGTGGCCTACACGGGCGAGCCGCTCGAGATCGGCTTCAACGCGGAGTTCCTCCGAGACGGGCTCGAGTCGATCGACGGCGACGACGTGCGTGTGAGGCTGATCAGCCCGCTGCGTCCGGCGGTGCTGCAGGGCGAGAGCGACGACTTCACGTATCTCGTGATGCCGATCCGGCTTCCCGGCTGAGCGGCACTCGCTCTGGTCGTCACGACGCTCTCGCTGCGCAACTTCCGGTCGTACGAGCGGCTCGAGGTCGAGCTGCGCCCGGGACTCGTCCTCGCGGTGGGACCGAACGGCGTCGGCAAGACGAACCTCCTCGAAGGCCTGCATGTCGGTACGCAGGGGTTCTCGCCGCGCACCCGGACCGAGAGCCAGCTGATCAGGTTCGGAGCCACCGGAGCACGCGTCGGCGTCCGGGGCAGACGCGGCGACGCCCCGCTCGAGGTCGAGGTGGCGCTTCAACCGAACGCGGGCAAGCAGGCGAAGCTGAACGGGGCCGTGCTCCGTGCCGCCGACCAGCTGCGCGCCGAGACGACCGTGCTCGTCTTCACGCCGGACCGCCTCGCGATCGTCAAGGGGCCGCCGGCCGTGCGCCGTGCGTACTTCGACCGCGCGCTCGGCCGGCTCATGCCGAGTCGCGGCGCCCTCTCCGCCGAGTACGGCGCCGCCGTCGCGCAACGAAACGCGGCGCTCCGCCGCGCGGCAGCGGGTTTCTCCTCGCGCGAGGCGATCGCGCCCTGGACGGAGCAGGTGGCCTCGTTCGGCTCCGAGCTCGTCGCCGCCCGCCTCAGCGTGCTGGAGCTGCTGCAGGAGCCCTTCGCCGAGCGCGCGGGCGAGCTGGGCTTGCCGGCTCGCTGCGTTGCGCTACGACGGCGAGCCGCCGTCGCGGGAGGAGCTCGAGCAGCATCTCGACCGCGACCTCGAGCGCGGCGTCACCTCGGTCGGTCCGCACCTCGACGACATCGTCGTCACCTCGGGTGACCGCCTACTGCGGAGCTTCGGGTCGCAGGGCGAGCAGCGCCTGGCCGTCCTCGCGCTGCTTCTCGCCGAGGCCGAGGCGATCGCTCTGCGACGCGGCGTCCCTCCACTGCTGCTCCTCGACGACGTCCTCTCCGAGCTGGACCGTCCACGGCGCGCGATTCTCGCCGCTCGGGTCGCGGCTACGGGACAGGCCTTCGTAACGGCGACCGACGCTGCCATGCTGCCGTCCGCTGCCGAGCAGCTGCTCGAGGTCACTCCCGGCCGGGTGCTGGAAGCGGCAGTCTGATGGAGCCGCTGGGCGACGAGCTCCGCCGCGAGCTGGGGCGCTTCGGGCCGCAGGCCGGCATCGCGGATGCCGTGGCCGCCTGGCCCGAGGCGGTCGGGCAGGAGATCGCGCGGAACGCCTGGCCCGCCCGCATCCAGCGCGACGGGACGCTCGTCGTGCACGCGCGCGACGCCATCTGGGCGTTCGAGCTCACCCACCGGGCGAGCGAGATCGCGTCCCGCCTGCCGGGCGCGCCGCTCCTGAAGGTCGTCCCCGGCCCGCTGCCGGAGCCTTCGCCGGAGCCGCCGAGCACGGAGGAGCGACCGCCGACAGCCACCGTCGAACAGGCACGGAGAGCCGCCGGCTGGGCGTCCTCGATCGAGGACGCCGAGCTGCGCGGGCTCGTCGCGCGGGCGGCCGGAGCGAGCCTCGCCCGCGCCGCAGCCGACCGGCGCGTCTGATACACTGAATCACGCCCGCAAATGCGGAATTTGCAGGGCTTTTTTCATGGCTGAAACCACCTATACCGCTAAGGACATCACCGTCCTGGAGGGCCTCGAACCGGTCAGGCTCCGGCCGGGCATGTACATCGGCTCGACCGGTCTCCGAGGGCTCCACCACCTCCTCTACGAGGTCGTGGACAACTCCGTCGACGAAGCGCTTGCCGGCCGGAACGAGCGGATCGAGGTCATGCTCCACCCCGACCACTCGGTGACGGTGCAGGACTGGGGTTCGGGCATCCCGGTCGACGTCATGTCGGAGCAGGGGCTGCCCGCGCTCACGGTCGTCCTGACGAAGCTCCACGCCGGCGGCAAGTTCGGCGGCGAGGGCTACAAGGTCTCGGGAGGGCTGCACGGGGTCGGCGTCTCCGTCGTGAACGCACTCTCCGAGCGGCTCGTCGCCGAGGTGCGCCGCGACGGCAAGATCCATCGCCAGGAGTTCGAGCGCGGCGACCCGATCGGCGACATGGAGGTCGTCGGCCCGCTTGCGAAAGGCGAGCCCACCGGAACGACGATCACATACCTTCCGGACTCCG
Source organism: uncultured Thermoleophilia bacterium (assembly GCA_963762675.1). Classification (GTDB taxonomy): domain Bacteria; phylum Actinomycetota; class Thermoleophilia; order Gaiellales; family Gaiellaceae; genus Palsa-739. Next base: position 506,415 of record CAVXLS010000010.1, read on the forward strand.
AGATCTTCGAGGAACTCGATGTCGATGCGGCCACGATCACGCAGCGCCTCCGCGAGACGGCGTTCCTGACGAGAGGGCTGGTGATCAAGATCGTCGACGAGCGCGCCGACGGCAAGACGGTCGAGTTCCACTACGAGGGCGGCATCCGCGACTTCGTCTCCTACATCAACGAGGCGAAGGACGCGATCCACCGGCACATCGTCTACTTCGAGGGCGAGACCGACCAGGGCTCGGTCGAGGTCGCCATGCAGTGGAACGGTTCGTACCAGGAGTCGGTCTTCACCTTCGCCAACAACATCAACACCGTCGAGGGCGGCTCTCACCTCTCCGGCTTTCGCAGCGCGCTCACGAGCACGCTGAACCGCAAGGCGCAGGACCTGAAGCTGCTCAAGAAGGACGAGAAGCTGGAGGGCGAGGACGTCCGCGAGGGACTGGCGGCCGTCGTCTCGGTCAAGCTGCGCAACCCGCAGTTCGAGGGACAGACGAAGACGAAGCTCGGCAATCCGGGCATCGAGGGCCTCGTCCAGACGACGGTCAACGCCGGGCTGGCGCAGTTCCTCGAGGAGAACCCGCAGGACGCGCGCGCGATCTGCAACAAGGCGATCGCCGCGATGCGCGCCCGACTTGCCGCCCGCAAGGCGCGCGAGCTGACGCGGCGCAAGTCCGCGCTCGACAGCTCCTCGCTGCCCGGCAAGCTCGCCGACTGCTCGATCCGCGACCCGGAGGCGGCGGAACTCTTCATCGTCGAGGGCGACTCCGCGGGCGGCTCGGCCAAGATGGGTCGCGACCGCACGTACCAGGCGATCCTGCCCCTGCGCGGAAAGATCATCAACAGCGAGAAGAACCGGATCAACAAGGTTCTCTCCAACAACGAGATCCAGGCGATGATCACGGCGATCGGCACCGGGATCGGCGACGAGTTCGACGTGGAGGGACTTCGCTACCACCGGATCATCGTCATGACCGACGCCGACGTGGACGGGTCGCACATCCGCACGCTCGTGCTGACCTTCCTGTATCGGCACATGCGCGAGCTGTTCGAGCGCGGCCACATCTACATCGCCGTGCCGCCGCTCTACAAGGTCAAGCTCGGCAACCAGGAGTTCTACTTCGAGAAGGAGTCCCAGCTCGAAGACCTGCTGGTGCGCGAGCGCTTCGCCGAGCTGGAGATCCGCGACCGGAACGGCGCCGAGGTGAAGCTGACCGAGACGCGCTGGCGGAGGTTCACGAGCGCCCTCGCCGAGTTCGAGGGGTGGTCGGCGCGCCTGCGCGCGGACTTCGGCCATCACGCAGCCGAGCTGGTGATCCTGCACCGGCTGCTCGAGCTCGACGCGACGACACCTTCCGCGGTGGAGGAGAGGCTCGTCGAGCTGCCCGAGAACGGGCATACGCTCTCGGTGCTCGAGCGCGGCCCGGACGGCCTGCAGGTAAGGATCGTCGAGGAGGCGACCTCTGCCGCGCAGACCGTCCAGCTCTCCGCCACGCTGCTCGCCTCGCCGATCTACGCGAGCCTGCAGCGTGCGTACGCAAAGGTCGTCGAGGCTGCCGGCCTGCCGCCCTTCACGCTCACGCTCGGCCGGCGGACCGCCGAAGCGTCGACGCTGCCCGCGCTGCGCAACGAGTCGCTCGCGCTCGCCAAGGAGGTCGGCATCCAGCTGTCCCGCTTCAAGGGCCTCGGCGAGATGAACGACACGCAGCTCTGGGAGACGACGATGGATCCCGCGAAGCGGCTGCTGATCCGGGTCGACGTGGAGGACGCACACGCCGCCGACCAGCTCTTCTCGATGCTCATGGGCGACCAGGTCGAGCCCCGTCGGCAGTTCATCGAGGAGAACGCCAAGGACGTGAAGACGCTTGACGTTTGATCTCGTTTCACTCGACCAAACGTCTAGAGAGCAGCTGCGAGAGGTGTCATGTCCGAGGTAGAGACCGGCGCGCTTGGCCCAGGGCGGATCGAGCCGCGCGAGCTCGAGCAGGAGATGCGCTCGAGCTTCCTCGACTACGCGATGTCGGTCATCGTCGTCGCGTGCGCTGCCGGACGTGCGCGACGGCCTGAAGCCGGTTCATCGGCGCGTGCTGTACGGCATGCACGAGGCCGGCCTGCAGCCGAACCGACCGTACAAGAAGGCGGCCACCACCGTCGGCGACGTCATGGGCAAGTACCACCCGCACGGCGACTCGGCGATCTACGACACGGTCGTCCGCATGGCACAGCCGTTCTCGTTGCGCTACCCGCTCGTCGACGGGCAGGGCAACTTCGGCTCGATCGACGACGATCCGCCCGCGGCGATGCGCTATACCGAGGCGCGCCTGTCGCGCATCGCGACCGAGCTCCTGCGCGACATCGACGCGGACACGGTCGACTTCGAGCCGAACTACGACGAGTCACGCCGCCAGCCGTCGGTGCTGCCGTCCCGGTTCCCGAACCTGCTCGTCAACGGATCGACGGGCATCGCCGTCGGCATGGCGACGAACATGCCGCCGCATCATCTCGGCGAGACGATCGACGCGATCGTGGCGATGATCGACAACCCGGAGACGGACGTCGAAGGCCTGATCAAGCTCGTGAAGGGTCCGGACTTCCCGACGGGCGCGATCATCGTCGGGCGCAGCGGCATTCGCGACGCTTACCGGACGGGGCGCGGCCGGATCGTCATGCGCGCCCGTGCCCACATCGAGGAGCTGCGGGGCGGCAAGTCGGCGATCGTGATCACCGAGCTGCCCTACGGCGTCAAGAAGGGCGGCGACACGGGCGTCATCCGCAAGATCGCCGACCTCGTCCAGGACAAGACGCTGACCGAGATCTCCGATCTCGCCGACCACTCGGATCGCACCGGCATGCGAATCCAGGTCGAGCTGAAGCGGGACGCGGTGCCGCAGGTGGCGCTGAACAAGCTCTTCAAGCACACGTCCCTCCAGTCGACCTTCGGCTACAACGCGGTCGCGCTCGTCGACGGCGTACCGCGGACGCTCTCCCTGCTGGAGCTCGTCCGCCACTACCTCGACTTCCAGCGCGAGGTCGTCACCCGCCGCGCGAAGTACGACCTCCAGCAGGCGGAGCGGCGCGCCCACGTCCTCGAGGGCTACCTGATCGCGCTCGATGCGATCGACGAGGTCGTCGCGCTGATCCGCGCCGCCGCCGACACCGACGAGGCGCGGACGCAGCTGATCGAGCGCTTCTCCCTGAGCGAGATCCAGGCGCAGGCGATCCTCGACATGCGGCTGGCCCGCCTGACCGGTCTCGCCCGCAAGGAGGTCGAGGAGGAGCACCGCGACCTCACCGAGCGGATCGCCGAGCTGCGGACGCTTCTCGGCGACCCGGCGAAGATCGACGGCGTCATCCGCGAGGAGCTGCTCGAGATCAAGAACGGGTACGGCCGCAACGACGACCGCCGCACCGAGATCGTCGCCGCCGAGGAGGAGCTCGAGCTCGAAGACCTGATCGCGGAAGAGGACATGGTGATCGCGATCACCCGCTCCGGCTACATCAAGCGCCTCCCGGTCACCACGTACCGCGAGCAGCGGCGGGGCGGGATCGGCGTGATGGGGATGGAGTTGAAGGAGGACGACTACATCGAGCATCTCTTCGTCGCCTCCACCCATGACTACATCCTCTTCTTCACCAACGTCGGCAAGGTCTACCGGCTCAAGGTGCACGAGCTTCCGCTCGGCTCCCGGCAGTCGCGAGGTCGGGCGATCGTCAACCTGCTGCCGTTCCGCCAGGACGAGCAGGTGCGCGCCGTCATCCAGACGCGAAGCTTCGAGGAGGCCCGCTACCTCGTGTTCGCGACGAAGAACGGTATCGTCAAGAAGACCGAGCTGGCGGCCTACAACACGCCGCTCAAGGCCGACGGGATCATCGCGATCAAGATGCGCGAGGGGGACGAGCTCGTCGGCGTGCGGCACTCGTCCGGCAACGACGACGTCCTCATGGTCTCGCGCAAGGGTCAGGCGATCCGCTTCCACGAGCGCGACGTGCGCGCGATGGGCCGCGACACCTCCGGGGTCACGGGCATGAAGCTCCGTGCGGGCGACGAGGTGATCTCCATCAACATCGCCGAGGACGACGCCGACCTCCTGGTCGTCACCGAGAACGGGTTCGGGAAGCGCACCCGCGTCTCCGACTATCCGGTCAAGGGCCGCGGCGGCATCGGCGTCAAGACCGTTCAGCTGAACGAGGCGCGCGGCTACCTCGTCGGCTCGCGGGTCGTCCGGGACGGCTACCAGGTGATGCTGATCTCGACCGGTGGCACGGTGATCAGGATCCCGGTCGAGGAGTTCAAGCGCCTCGGCCGGTCGACGCAAGGGGTGATCGTGATGCGCACCCGCGGAGACGAGACCGTGTCGGCACTCGCTCCGGTCGTGGAGTCCGACGACGGCAACGGCGGCGAAGAGGTTCCGGCGGACGCCGCTCCGCGCGAGGCTCCGGCGGACGCCGGGCCGGACGCCGACGAGCCGGAGGAGGGCGACGAGGTCGCGGAGGACGACGAGGCCTGACCTCGCCGGGTCCGCGGACCCTCTTCCCAAAGCGGTTCGAGCCCTCTATAACTCTCAAGTCGAGGGGTCGTTTCGGGCTCAAACGGGGATGCGTATGGCGATCAGCAGGCAGGTTGACTTTCTTGAACCCATAAATCTCGCCGAGCATCTCGACAAGGTCGAGCTCTATCTCGGCCAGGTGTGCCAGATCGCCGGCATCTCGAAGATGCAGCTCGACTACTGGACGAACAAGGCTCAGATCCCGACGAAGGGCCGCAAGCAGCGCATCTACGACATCGACGCGCTCGAGACCGTGATGTTGATCAAGCAGGCGAAGGACAAGGGTCTGAACCTCGGCGCTGCGATCGAGGCGGCGCGTCGTTTTCGCGAGCAGCGCGAGTCGTAGCCGGCGTCTTCTTGCAGCCGCCACCGACAGCCTTCTGCGGAGGTTCGCTTCGAGGGTGACGTCGAACCTTTCCAGCAAGCGTCCTGCCGGACGTAGGCGATCGGTGTGACCAGGGTGGTGATCTCGGGCTCGGTCGGGAAGCACAGCGGGGTGTGTCGGGTTTGACCCCATCTCTCTCGGCCGGCGCCGGGCCCGGCTCGCCGGTTTCGGAAGCGACCTGGTTCGGACCAACACATCGCCCGCTGCTGGGCTGGTACCGCAACCCCGCCGTGTCCGCAAATGGCATCGGGGTTGTGATCCTCCCCCCGATCGCCTACGAATACTGGTCGTCCCACCGGACGCTTCGGAGCCTGGCAGAACGCCTGGCGGCATCGGGGACGGCGTCTCTTCGGTTCGACTATGACGGCACGGGCGATTCGGCCGGAAGTGGAACGGACTCCGACCGGTTGATCGCGTGGCGGGCATCAGTCCAAGCTGCGGCTGCCGAACTGCGCCGTCTGGGGTGCTCCCGGATCGTTCTTCTCGGCGTGCGTCTCGGGGCGATGCTCGCCTTCCTCGAAGGCGCAGCATGCGGCGCAGAGGCCGTGGTCGCCTGGGCCGGAGTGACGAGCGGACGACGCTACGTCCGGGAGTTGCGCATGCTCGGCGCGCAGGTTCCGGGAGGTGGAGTCAGCGTCGCCGGAACGTTCATTGCAGACGAGACGCTATTGGCATTGACGACGGTCGCGCCGGAGAGCATCCTCAGCAGGCCGGCACCTCGAGCCCTCCTGGCGGAGAGCCGCAGCCGCGATGTCGACGCCGGGCTCGTCCAGCGACTCCGGGAGCTTGCGGTCGCGGTCGAGAAGGTCGATGTCGAGGGAACTGACACAGCTCTCGGTCGACCGACCGAATACGCAGTCGTTCCGGTTGCGGCTGTCGAAACAATCGCCGGGTGGGTCGCCGGGCTGGGCGAGCCGTCCGGGCACGCCTTCTCCGTCGGCAGTTCTCGCGCGGCAACTCGAGCAGACGCAGTCTTCGCATGGCGCGGGTCCTTACTCACAGAGGAGGCGGTCACTGTCGGCCCCGACCGGCTCGCGGCCATCCGTACGACTCCGCCGGAATGTGCGGGGCGGCCCGGGACACCGGTTGTGGTCTGGTTGAACTCCGGCTCCGAGCACCACGTCGGCCCCGGACGCGCGTGGGTCGAATTCGGCCGGGATCTGGCCCTGGACGGTTGGACCAGCCTGCGAATCGATATGACCGGGTGGGGAGAGAGCCCGGACGCGAGCCACGCCCCCGGACGACCCTACGACCCTCACACGCTCGCCGAGACCGAGCGGATCATCGGCTCACTGAGCGCAAGCGGTGCGCGCGTTGTTCTCGCGGGGCTGTGCGCTGGCGCCTGGGTTGCCTTGCGCGTGGCCGCTACCACGACCGGCCCTGCCCCCGCCGGCGTAGTCGCCATAAACCCGCAGATGTACTGGCAACCGGGCGATCCGGTGGAAGCGAACATCGCGTCCGAGACGCGCGTGCGTCGGCAGTCGGAGATCACGCGCTGGAAGCGTCTCTCGAAGACCGGAATCTGGAGCGCTCTGGACGCGTGCGGCGTCCGCCATCCGGCGAGCGTGTGGCTCGGAGAACTCCGACGCCGTGCTGTTCCGGCCCTGCTTCTCTTCGCGGAGAGTGACGACGGGCTCGAGTTCCTGAACGATCGGGTCGGACGTGCCTTTCGGGCTTCCCAACGCCGCTGCGTCCTGGTGCGCGAGATGCAAGGTGTGGACCACGGGCTCCACCGAATGTGGAAACGCGACGAGGTAACTCGCGCCGTAGCGCGGTGGCTACAAGACGAATTCAACTCTTCCACGGCTCGCTCGCTGCGGGATGAGTAGCGGAAGCTAGCCCTCAAGCGGTAGATGCAGCCCGAGCCCCTACGAACGGGCGGATCGCAGCACGGCCGCGGCGTCTTCCGGCGCCACCGTGTTCACGTAGATTCCCGCGCCGAGCTCGACGCCTGCGAGGACGCTCAGCCTCGGCACGACCTCGAGGTGATCCTCGTGAAGCCATGCATTCCATGGAACAGGCCCCTCGACGGCCCGGAGTCGACCCACGCACTCGCGCAGGAGTCGCAGCGCCGTGTCGAGATCGAATGCGCCGTCGACCGCGCCGATCAGGAGCTCGTAGGGAAGTCGGCCGCAGCGGTGGACGACCGCGCGTGAGCCCGCGAGCTCGGCGACCAGCAGCTCCGCGTCGCCCAGCAGGCCCCCGAGAGCCGCCGCGTCTTCGCGTGCCCGCTCCGGAGGCGGGCTTCGCAGCCACACGAGCTGCGAGTGCGAGTGCGAGAGGCTCGAGCCGGCCGCCCGACCTTCGTTGACGAGAGCATGGACGTACGCGAAGCCCTCGGCCTCGGCGGCCTCGCGCCGACTCCGCCAGGCGACTGCGGTCGCCGCGACCTCCTCGTCGGTCAGCTCGGCGAACGTGCGAACGTGGCGCGGCGAGTGGACGACGACCTCCTGGCGCTCGAAGGCGGGATAGAGGTTCGGCACGACGCGGACGAGCCAGGCGCCGCCTTCCTCGACACGGAAGACCTCGGGCGGCGTCCGGTCCTCGCGTCCCGCGCAGAACGGGCACTCCTCGAGCTCTGCGGATGTCGGCTCCTCGATCAGCCCCCACACGGCGCCCGGACGGCGCCGGCGGTTGGGCGCCACGGCGACGAGCCGTCCGGAGAGCGGGTCAGTCCGAAGATCCAGCCTTGTCCGCGCGGTCGAGGAACGGCCTGATCAGGTCGATCGGCGCCGGGAAGATGATCGTCGACGTATTGCCGGAGCCGAGCTCGAGGAGCGTCTGCAGGTAGCGGAGCTGGAGGGCGATCGGATGCTCCTCGATCACGAGTGCTGCGTCCTTCAGGCGCTCGGCGGCCTGGAACTCGCCTTCGGCGTTGATGATCTTCGCGCGTCGCTCGCGCTCGGCCTCGGCCTGGCGCGCCATCGCCCGCTGCATCCCGCCGGGGATCTCGACGTCCTTGACCTCGACGATCGAGACCTTGATCCCCCAGGGGCCGGTCGCCTCGTCGATGATCTCCTGCAGGATCGCGTTGATCTTCTCCCGCTCCGAGAGGAGCTCGTCGAGCTGGTGCTGGCCGAGGACCGAGCGCAGCGTCGTCTGCGCGATCTGCGAGGTGGCGACCATGAAGTTCTCGACCTGAACGATCGCGTCCTTCGGTGCGACGATCCGGAAGTACGCGACCGCGTTCACCCGCACCGGCACGTTGTCCTTGGTGATCACTTCCTGCGGGGGGATGTTGAGCGTGATCGTGCGCAGGTCGACCTTCACCATCCGGTCGACGATCGGGATCAGCAGGAAGAGTCCCGGCCCCTTGGGCTCCGGCAGCAGGCGGCCGAGTCGGAAGACGATCCCGCGCTCGTACTCGCGCGCGACCTTGATGGCCGAGATCAGGAAGAGGACGAGCAGGAAGACGACGACTGCGAGGACGACGAGGCCGGCGGCCATGATCTGAGCCTACTCCTTTCCGGAGACGGTCAGCTCGAGCCCGTCCACGCGATCGACCCGGACGTGCTCGCCGGGCACGAGTTCGGCGCCGTCGGAGCGATGCGCCCGCCACAGCTCGCCTTCGACGAACACGTGGTGAGGGTCGCGGACGACGCCTTCGTCTCCGAGGAACCGTTCGGGCCCGACCGTGACCGGCCTACGGCGCACCTGGACGGCCTTTCCGAGCGCGATCGCCCAGAAGCCGCCGATCGCCACCGTGAACGAGATCACGAGCGGCAACGAGGTGTGGTACGGCGCCGGCGCGTTGTGGAAGAGCAGGAGCATCCCGACGGCAAGGCTGACGAGCCCCGAGAGCGTGAGCGCGCCATGGGTGACGACGTGGGCGTCGATCACCATCAGTGTCACGCCGAGCAGGATCAGGGCCAGCCCCGCCCACGAGATCGGAAGCACCGAGAAGCCGAACAGGGCGAGCACGAGCGAGACGCCTCCCAGCGCTCCGGGCAGCACGATCCCCGGGTGGAAGATCTCGAACCCGATGCCGGCGATGCCGGCGAGGAAGAGCAGGCTGATGATGTTCGGGTCGATGAGCGCGTTCAGAATTCGCGTGAAGATCCCGGGAGAGACGGTGTCGATCTGCGCGCCCGCGAGACGGAGCGTGAACGGCCGCTGTGCGTCCTTCGTCCGGTAGCCGTCGAGCTTGTCGAGAAGTGCGGGTAGCGTCGGCGCGACGAGGTCGATCACGTTCATCTTCAACGCCTGGCTCGCGGTCAGGTTCGATGCCACGCGAACTGCCTTGCCCGGCCAGGTCGTGTTGCGGTGGTGGGCCTGGGCGAGCGCGGTCAGCGATGCGGCGGCATCGTTGATCACTTTGCGACGCAGGTCTGAGCCGAGGTTCTGGCCGCTCGAGTCGATCGGCGTCGAGGAGCCGATGTTCGTCGTCGGGGCCATGGCGAGCACGTCTGCCGCCTGTGCGATCCAGACACCGGCGGACGCCGCCCTCGCGCCGTTCGGGGAGACGTAGACGATCACCGGCAGCTTCGCGTTCAGCTCGGCCGTGTAGATGGTCTTCATCGACGTCGAGAGGCCGCCCGGGGTGTCGAGCAGGATCACCGCCGCGGCGTAGCCCTTCTTCGCCGCGTCCGAGAGCTTGCTCGTCAGGTAGTCCTGCGTGACGGGGTTCACCTCGAGGTCCGGCCCGAAGCGGATCGCGAGGACATGTGGCCGCGTCTGCGCGCCGCTCGCACTGCCGGCGAGCGACAGCGCCGCCGCCACCCCGACTGCGGCGACGAGACCCCGCACGAAGCGCCCGTCCACAGCCCTGCGAATGCTACCCGCCGTTCAGGACCGTCCAGGCGTCGTAGCCCTGTTCGAGCTCGAGCAGGATCTCCGCGAGCAGCGGCGCGCGGGCGGCCTCTCGCCCGAGCTCGACGCGCAGAGAGGTCGGAGGCTTCGGCGTGTCGGAGGGCAGCTCGTCGGCCGTCTGGCCCACGTTCACGCCGAAGCCGAGGACGACGCGTCCCGAGCTCGCCTCGGCCAGGATCCCGGCGAGCTTACGACCGCCGACGAGGACGTCGTTCGGGTGGCCGACCGTCGCGTCGAGGCCGGTCGCCGTTCGCACGGCCGCCGCGACCGCGTTGCCCGCGACGAGCGAGAGCTCCGGCCAGATCGCCGTCGGCGGCACGGGACGCAACATGACCGAGCAGAGGATCGCGCGGTGCGGAGGAGCGAGCCAGGCGCGTCCGAGTCGGCCGCGACCCGCGGTCTGGTGGTCGGCAACGACGGTCGCCCCCTCCGGATCGTCCTCGGCGACCAGGCGCTGCGTCGACGGGCACGACTCGACGAAGCGGTACGGTCGGCCGAACCGGCCGCGCAGCAGCGGCTCCACCGCCTCCGGGATCAGGTCCGACACGACCGCTTGGAGTCCGACACGACCGCTTAGACTAGTGCGGTGCAACCGTCTCGCAGTACGGGCCGCTCCATCCGCCGACCGCTTCGGGAAGGCCCGGCAATGGCCCGCGAGCGGCTCAGCGACCCGATTCTCGTGACACGCGCGAGGAACGGAGACCGGCAGGCGCTCGAGGAGCTCTGCTCGCGCCACGCGCCGAAGGTGGAGCGGCTCGCGCGCCACCTGCTCCGCGACCCCGAGGACGCCCGCGACGCCGCCCAGGAGGCGCTCGCGAAGGTCTGCGTCCGCCTCGGCCAGTTTCGCGGCGACTCGCAGTTCTCGACGTGGTTGCATCGCCTCGTCGTCAACACGTGCCGTGACGCTGCCGAGCGGCAGCGGACGCGGACGCACGAGGAGCTCGCCGACGACCTGCATGCCGGCCCCGACGGCGATCCTGCTCGCGCCGCCGGGATCTCCGAGTTACGCCGCGAGCTGTGCGACTCGCTCGCCGAGATCTCGCCCGAGCAGGCGCAGGTGATCGTCCTCAAGGATGCGCTGGGCTACTCGTTCGAGGAGATCGCCGAGGCCGCCGGGATGCCCGTCGGCACCGCGAAGTGCCATGCTCACCGGGGGCGCAACCGGCTGCGCGCACGGCTGGAAGAACGCGACGTGGCATGAGGCTCCCCGCCGTGCCGTTCGGCCGCGACGCGATCGAGTCGATCATCCCGCACCGCCCGCCGTTCCTGCTCGTCGACGAGATCGTCGAGCTCGAGCCCGGCCGGCGGGTCGTGGGCCGACGCGAGATTCGAGCCGACGACTGGTGGTTCCCCGGTCACTTCCCCGGTCGCCCGGTGATGCCCGGGGTCCTCACGATCGAGGCGATCGCGCAGTGCGGTGCGGTGGCGGTGCTGGCGGACGGAGGCGAACCGCGGCCGCATCCCGTTCTTCGCCGGCATCGACGGCTGTCGCTTCAAGCGCGTCGTGGAGCCCGGTGACGTCCTCACGCTCGAATGCGAGTTCGTTCGAGTGCGCGGACCGCTCGCGAAAGGCGAGGGCCGCGCGAGCGTCGGCGGAGAGACGGCGGCGGAGGCGACGCTGACCGTGTTCGTGGGCGACGCTCCCGGCGCCGGGACGCCATGATCGGCGCTGCCGCCGTCCCCGTCTCGATCACCGGTCTCGGGTGCCGGGTGCCCGACCGCACGGTCTCGAACGACGAGCTCGCACAGCACGTCGACACCTCCGACGAGTGGATCCGCGAACGGACCGGCATCCGCGAGCGGCGCATCGCCGCACCGGAAGAGGCGCTCTCCGATCTGGCGCTTCCCGCTGCACGGGAAGCGCTGAGAGAGGCAGGTGTCGAGGGAAGCGACATCGACCTGATCATCGTCGCCACGGTGACTCCGGACATGGCGTTTCCCTCCACCGCCGCGTTGCTCGCCGACTCGCTGGACGCCCGCGAAGCCGGCGCCTACGACCTCTCGGCCGGGTGCACGGGCTTCATGTACGCGCTCGCTCAGGCGTACGCGATGCTGGCCGGCGGCCTGGCGCAGAGGGCGCTCGTCGTCGGCGGCGACATCCTCTCCCGGATCCTCGACTGGGGCGACCGCTCGACGCTCGTCCTCTTCGGCGACGGCGCCGGCGCGGTGGTGCTCGAGACGGTCGGCGGGGGAGGCTTCCTCGGCTTCGAGCTGGGCGCGGACGGGGCTGGTGGTGCGAGCCTCTGGCTGCCCGGCAGCGGCTCGCGGCTGTTCGACGATCCGGAGCGACACGTCAAGATGAACGGTCGAGAGGTGTTCAAGTTCGCCACCCGTGTGCTCGTCCACTCCGCCGAGGCCGTGCTCGATCGGTGCGGGCTCCAGATCGACGACGTGGACGTCTACGTCCCGCATCAGGCGAACGTGCGCATCATCGACCACGCAACCAGGAAGCTCGGAGTCCCGTCGGAACGGGTCGTGATCAACGTCGATCGCTATGGCAATACGTCCTCGGGCTCGATCCCGCTGGCGCTGGCGGATGCACAGGCGGACGGAAGGCTTCGGCCGGGCAGTCTCGTATTGATGACGGGGATGGGGGCGGGCCTGACATGGGGAAGCGCGCTGATGCGCTGGACGAAGGAGAGTGCTCGGCCGTGACCAAGATCGCGTTCTGCTTCCCGGGCCAGGGCTCGTTCGAGGCGGGCATGGGCCGAGACATCGCCGCGGCGGTGCCGGCCGCCAGCGCCGTCTTCGAGCGTGGCAGCGAGGCAGCCGGCATCGACCTGGAGCGTCTGTGCTTTCACGCGCCGCCGGAGGAGCTCTTCGACACCGCCGTTCAGCAACCGGCCCTCGTCGCCACGTCGCTCGCGGTGCTCGCGGCCATCCGCGACCGCGGTCTCGAGCCGGACTTCGTGATCGGCCACTCGGTCGGCGAGTTCGCAGCGCTCGCGGCGGCGGGCGCGATGACCGACGAGGAGGCGATCGCGCTCGTCCGCGAGCGCGGAATCGCGATGGCGGAGGCTGCGGCGCAGCACCCGGGCTCCATGGCGGCCATCCTCGGGCTCGAGGACGAGACCGTCGAGCTGATCTGCCGGAACATCCTCGGCGTCTGGCCGGCGAACTACAACTGCCCGGGCCAGATCGTGGTCTCGGGCGAGAACCTCGCGGTGGACGAGTGCTGCGAGCGGGCACAGGAGCAGGGCGCGCGCCGTGCCGTGAAGCTGAAGGTCTCTGGAGCCTTCCATTCGCCGCTCGTCGCTCGTGCTGCCGATCGTCTCCGCCCGGCGATCGAGCGCGTCCGCTTCCAGGAGCCGGTCGCACCCTTCATGTCCACCGTCACCGCGCGCCTCGAGTCGGCGCAGCGGATGGGGCCTCTGCTCGTCGACCAGCTCACCGCGCCGGTGCGCTTCACCCAGGCGGCGAGCGGGCTGATCCGCGAGGGCGTCCGCACGTTCGTCGAGGTGGGCCCGGGCAACGTCCTCTCGGGCCTCGTGAAGCGGATCGACCGCAGCGTCAAGGCCGTGTCGGTGAACGACCTCGCGGCGCTCGACCGGCTGCACGACGTCCTCGCCGAAACGTAGTGCCGGCTTCGGCCTTCGCCTCGCTCGGGGGGAAGACGGCCCTCGTCACCGGAGCCTCGAAGGGCATCGGTCGCGCGATCGCCGAGGAGCTCGCGCGGGCCGGCGCGTCGGTCGTGGTCGGCTATCGCTCGGGCCGCGAGGAGGCCGAGGCGCTCGCGCATGAGATCTCGGGCCGCGCCATCCAGGCCGACGTGTCGAGTGCCGAAGAGGCGACACGACTCGTCGAGGAAGCAGGCGACCTCGACATCCTCGTCAACAACGCCGGTCTCACCCGCGACGGCTTGCTCGCGCGCATGCCGGACGAGGACTGGCGGACCGTGATCGAGACGAACCTCTCGTCGGTCTTCTACACGTGCCGCGCCGTCTGCAGGCCGATGATGCGCAAGCGCGCAGGGGCGATCGTCAACGTCTCGTCGATCGTGGGCGTCCACGGGAACTGGGGCCAGACGAACTACGCCGCGTCGAAGGCCGGGATCATCGGCTTCACCAAGTCGCTCGCCCGCGAGCTCGGCAGTCGAGGCGTTCGCGCGAACGTCGTCGCGCCCGGCTACGTCAAGTCCCAGCTGACGGATGTGCTTCCGGAGGCCGCGACCGCGGCGATGCTCCAGAACACGCCGCTCGGCCGTCTGGGGGAACCGGAGGACGTCGCGGGCGCTGTACGCTTCCTCTGCTCCGACGAGGCATCGTTCATCACGGGCGACGTGATCCTCGTCGACGGCGGACTGGGAATGTGAGCAGCGACAACGGGTCACTAAACGGACGCAGGCGTGTCGTCGTCACCGGGCTGGGCGCGGTCACGCCGCTCGGCAACGACGTCGAGACGTCGTGGGCGAATCTGATCGCCGGCAAGTCCGGCGCCGGGCCGATCACGCAGTTCGACCACTCCGCCTACCCGGTGCACTTCGCCTGCGAGGTCAAGGACTTCGACCCGACGCAGTGGATCGACCGCAAGTCCGCGCGTCGGATGGACCGCTTCACCCATCTCGTGCTGGCGGCTGCCCGCCAGGCCGAGGTTCACTCGGGGCTCGACATCGCGAGGGAGGCCGGCCGGGTCGGCGCTGCCATCGCGACCGGGATCGGCGGCCTGCGCTCCTTCCAGGACTGCTACGACACGCTCGCCTCACGCGGGCCGGACCGTGTCAACCCGTTCTCGATCCCCGCGATCATCCCGAACCTCGGCGCCGGCTGGGTCTCGATCGAGCTCGGAACTCGCGGACCGCTCCTCTCGGAGTGCACGGCGTGCGCCGCCTCGAACATGGCGATCGGCGACGGGACGGACGCGATCCGCCTCGGCCGCGCGGACGTGATGTTCTGCGGGGGCACCGAGGCGGCCGTCTGCGCGGTCGGCATCGCAGGCTTCGGGGCCATGCGCGCGCTCTCGCGCCGGAACGACGACCCCGAGCGCGCATCGCGTCCCTTCGATGCCGGGCGCGACGGCTTCGTGATGGGCGAGGCCGGCGCGGTGCTCGTGCTGGAGGAGCTCGAGCACGCTCGAGCGCGGGGCGCGACGATCTACGCGGAGGTCGCAGGCTACGGGCTCTCCTCCGACGCGAAGCACATCACCGAGCCGGATCCGACCGGCCCGGTGGCCGCGTTCACCATGGCCCTCGGGGACGCGGGAGTCGGCACGGACGAGATCGACTACATCAACGCGCACGCGACCTCGACGCCGATCGGCGACGCCTCCGAGACGACGATGCTCAAGCTCGCGCTCGGCGAGGAGAACGCGTACAAGACCCCGGTTTCCGGCACCAAGGGTGCGACCGGGCACTGCCTCGGCGCGGCCGGCGCGATCGAGGCGATGTTCACCGTGCTGGCCCTGCGGGACGGGAAGCTGCCGCCGACGATCAACTACGATGTCCCGGATCCCGAGTGCGATCTCGACTACGTCCCGAACGAGGCCCGCACCGCGGACGTGAAGGTCGCGGTCTCGAACAGCTTCGGGTTCGGCGGGCACAACGCCTGCGTCGTCTTCCGCCGATACGACGCCTGACGTCCGGGCGGCTGGCCTCGGGCTCGACCCCGCGTCGGTCTCCGAGGTGGACGCGCGCCGACGGCCCGCGAGCTCGTGACGATGCTCGCCGAGGAGGAGTCCGCCGAGCGGCCGGTCAGCCTCGCTCGAGCAGCGCCGTCCGGATCGCCTGGTCGAACGTCGTGCGCCGAACCCCGAGGATGTCCCAGATCCGATCGTCACGGGCGACCGTCGGGACGCGGAGACCCTCCACGAGAGGGCGCGCCACGGCGACGCTCGCGGGGGTGACGAGGTGCAGCCACAGCGACGAGAGCCGCGGCGTCAGGAACGGGACCTCGATCAGGATCGGGTGCTTGCCCCGGATCCTGGCCACGCGCTCCATCATCGCGCGATAGGTCATCACCTCCGGGCCGCCGAGGTCGAACGTCTGGCCGTACGTCGCCTCGTCGCCGCAGACGCCGACGAGGGCGTCCAGCACGTCGGCGAGCGCGACCGGCTGGGTCTTGACGGAGACCCAGCGTGGGCAGACCATCACCGGGAGCCGTTCGACGAGCGCAAGGATCGTCTCGAACGCCGCGCTCCCGGCGCCGACGATCATCGCGGCGCGAAGCGTCGTCACCGGAACGTCTCCGCCCGCCAGGATCTTCGCGGTCTCGGCCCTGCTGCGCAGGTGCGGCGAGAGGTCGGTCGATCCCTCGCCGAGCCCGCCCAGATAGACGATTTGCCGTGTCCCGGCGGCTGTCGCGGCGGCTGCGACCGCCGCTGCAGCAGCACGGTCGAGCGCCTCGAAGCTGCTGCTGCCGAGCGAGTGCACGAGGTGGTAGACCACGGCGATTCCCGTCGAGTGCGCGCTGCATGGCGGCGGCATCGGTTGCGTCGGCGGCCAGCCACGCGACGCGCTCCGTCGCCGTCGCTGCGGGCCTCCGTGCGATCGCGACCACCTCGTGGCCGCGGGCGAGCAGGTCGACGAGCGGGCGTCCGATCGTTCCCGTCGAGCCGACGACGGCGACGCGCATCAGCGCACCTCGCGGGCGACCCGCGCCAGGAACCGTCGGCCGACGAGATCGTGGAACGACGACTCGAGCCGCCACAGCGGCCCTCGGAGAAGCGGAGCGAAGCCTTCGACCGCAACCGAGGCAAACTCGCCGTCGGCCCGCCACGCAATCGTCCCGCCCGGCCGGCGAGCGGCGAGCCCGCCGAGAATGGCCCGCCGGCCGTCGACCGAAGGGCCGAAACACAACACCACCGGCCAGAGGCCGAGCAGCCTGATCCTGCTGCTGGAGAAGCGGACGACGCCGAGCGTCACCCGCCGGATCTCGTCCCAGTAGAGCTCCTCCAGGCGCAGCGCATCGAGCGACGCCTCCACCTGCGCATGCTGATGTATGTCGACCGTTCCGTCCTCGTGTCTCGACCGTGACGGTCTCCATCCTCGCCGGGACGGTACCGTCGGCCGGATTCAGCTGCTCGCGCGGCAGGTCGTCTCAGCGGTGGTGCGTGGCCCGGCCGGGCACTGTGGGGAGTGTAGGCTCGGGCCGTGGAGCGGTGGGCGACGTTCGACTGCTACGGCACGCTGATCGACTGGAACGGCGGCATCGGGCGCCAGCTCGAGCGGTTGTTCGGCGCATCCGAGGCGGCGCGACTCCTGCACGCCTACCACGAGCTCGAGCCCGTGGTGGAGCGCGAGGAGCCGGGCCGCTCGTATCGGGACGTCCTCAACGTCGCGCTCGCCCGGCTCGCCGAGCGCGGAGGGCTGGCGCTCGCAGCCGAGGAGTCCGACGCGCTGGCGCGGTCGTTGCCCTCGTGGCCGGTCTTCCCGGAGGTGCGCGAGTCGCTCGAGGACGTGCGCGAGCGCGGCTGGCAGCTCGCGATCCTTTCGAACACCGATCGGGACTTCATCGAGGCGTCCATGGCCCAGATCGGAGTGCCGTTCGAGCTCGCGATCGTCGCCTCGGAGATCGGCTCCTACAAACCGGAGCGGCGCCACTGGGATGCGTTCTTCGAGCGGACCGGCGCCGGCCGGGCGGAGCACGTCCACGTCGCGGCGAGCCTCTTCCACGACATCGCGCCGGCGACTGCGCTGGGGCTGCGCACCGTCTGGATCAATCGCCTCGGAGAGGCCCCGGAGCCGCAGCCGGACATCGAGCTGCACGGTCTTGAAGGGCTCGGAGCGGCGCTGGACGAGCTGGTCGGGTGAACTTCAGACCGGTCCTCGGCGAGGATCTGCCCGCGATTGCGGCGTTCCTCGCCGACGACGAGGAGCGGCTCTTCGGGCGGCCGTCGCGGACGGGCATCGACGACGTCCGCGCCTGGATGAGCGGCGCCGACTTCGAGCACGACAGCTGGCTCTACGAGGACGGCGCCGGGGAGATCAGAGCTCTCGGCTGGGTCGAGCTCGAGGATGCGACCGGGGTCGCCGTCGGCGTGGTCCATGCCGACGCACGAGGTTGCGGCATCGGTTCGGAGCTCGTCGCGCGGGCCGAGCGGCGGTTGAGGGGGCGCTCCGCGTCGCGGATCCACCAGATCACCCTCGCCGCCGATGTGGACGCGTCAGAGCTCCTGGTCGGGCGCGGCTACCGCGAAGTGCGGCGCTTCTGGGAGATGAGCATCGATCTCGACGGGCCGCCGCCGCCTCCCGTGCTGCCGGAGGGCATGCGGATCGAGCGATTCGCGGAGCCCATGGCCCGGCAGTTCCACGACGCGCTCGAGGAGGCGTTCCGGGATCACTGGGAGCATCGGCCCCACCCGTTCGAGGAGTGGTGGGAGGAGCGGCGGAAGGCGCCCGACTTCGATTCGGCGCTCTGGTTCACGATCCGCGACGGTGTGGAGATTGCCGCCGCCGTCCGCGGCGACCCGTTCCGGTCTGGCGGCGGCTGGATCGCGGCGCTCGGCGTGCGGCGTCGGTGGCGTGGCCGCGGTCTCGCCAAGGCGCTGCTCCTGCACTCCTTCGGAGAGTTCCACCGCCGTGGCGTCCACCGGGTCTCGCTCGGAGTCGACGCCGAAAACCCGACCGGCGCGACGACGTTGTACGAGGGTCTCGGCATGCGGGTCGAGCTCGAGCACGTCGTCTACGAGAAGGAGCTGACATGAGCCTCCTGCGCGCGAAGTGCCCGACGTGTCACGGCTACACCGCCGTCGCGGTGGGGGACGGATACGAGTGCCATGCCTGCGGGCGGACGTTCGCGGCAGGACTCGTCCGCGTGCCGCGAGCGTGGGGCGACGGCGGCGAGGCCATGGTCGAGGCGGCCGCGCTGCTGCTCGACTACCCGGAGGTCGCGGTCGTCGAGGAGGACTCGCTGCAGGCGCAGACGCTCGCCGTGGCCTCCGATCTCCCTGCGCGGCCGCTCGTGCTCGGCGGTTGCTGCTGCTCGCACATCGGTGCCGTCGAAGGCCTCGCAGCTCGTCACGGCCGGATCGGCGTCGTCTGGCTCGATGCCCACGGGGACCTCAACACGCCGGAGACCTCCCCGTCCGGCAACGAGTGGGGAATGCCGCTGCGGATGCTGCTCGACGGTGGCGCGGTCGAGCCGGCCGACGTCGCGTTGTGGGGGGCCCGCAACCTCGACCCGTCCGAGGCCGAGTTCGTCGCGGCTGCAGGGATTCACGACGACCTCGCGCCCGTCCTAGAGCGGGTCGAGCGCGTCTACGTCGCGCTCGACTGCGACGTTCTCGAGCCGAGCGAGCTGGCCGTCTTCATGCCCGAACCGGGTGGGCCTTCCCTCGCTGACCTCGAGAGGCTCCTGATCCGCGTCCGGGAGGGCGCGGTCGTCGCGGGCGCCGGGCTCACCGGGCTCGCACCGGATCCCGCGAACGTCGAGAAGCTCGAGCGCCTCACCACTGCGCTCGGGCTCTGACGGGCCGCAACCCTCTCGCGTCTGGACAGGTCTAAGCTTGTGCCCGTGGCGAAGATCGACGTCTCGATCGAGACCAACGACCGGCCTGCGCCGGCGCCGAAGCACCCGAACACCTGTCCCCGGTGCCAGTCGCACTACCGGGACGACGAGCTCCAGCAGGCGCTCTGGGTCTGCGCCCAGTGCGGGCACCACTTCCCGATGCATGCCCGAGATCGGATCGCGTCGCTCGTCGACCCGGGCTCGTTCGTCGAGGAGGCGGCCGAGCTCCACTCGGAGGATCCGCTGCACTTCTTCGATCTCCGGCCCTATACGGAGCGTCTCGTCGAGGCCGAGATGTCGACCGGTCTCGCGGACGCGATCGTGATCGGCCAGGCGGCGCTCGACGGACGTCACGCCGAGCTCGCCGTCATGGACTTCGCCTTCATGGGCGGATCGATGGGCAGCGTCGTCGGCGAGAAGGTCTCGCGCGCCTGCGACTCGGCAGCGGAGCTCGGCATGCCGTTGATCGCGGTCACGAGCTCCGGCGGCGCCCGGATGCAGGAGGGGATCCTCTCCCTGATGCAGCTTCCGAAGACGGTGTGCGCCGTCGAGGATCTCCACGACGCGGGCCAGGCGCTCGTCGTCGTGATGGCGCATCCGACGACGGCGGGGGTGCTCGCGAGCTTCGCCAGTCTCGGCGACGTGCTCCTCGCGGAGCCCGAGGCGCTGATCGCCTTCACGGGGCCGCGGGTCGTCCAGCAGACGACGCGCGAGAAGCTGCCGGACGACTTCGGCCTCGCCGAGCAGAACCTCCGCTTCGGCCATCTCGACGCGATCGTGCCGCGACCGGAGCTGCGCTCTGTCCTCTCCCGTCTGCTGAGGTTGTTCGATGCCCCCGAGTGAGCACGAGCTCCGGCTGCGCGAGCGGCTGAGCCGGCTCAGGAACGTCCCGCTGCTCGGCGGCGCGAAGCTGTCGGGCGAGCTCGAGCGGCTGCAGCGCCAGCTCGACCGGATCGGGGCCGAGCCGACCGACGAGGACATCTGGCGCTCGGTGCAGCTCGCGCGCCACGAGCAGCGCCCGTACACGCTCGACTACGTCGAGCGCCTCCTCGACGACTGGTTCGAGCTGCACGGCGACCGTGGGCGCGCGGACGACGGTGCCATGGTGACGGGACTCGGCAAGCTCGACGGGCGGACGGTGACGCTCGTCGGCCAGCAGAAGGGTCGCGACATCCAGGAACGGACCCGCCGGCAGTTCGGGATGCCCTATCCGGAGGGGTACCGCAAGGCGATGCGCGCGTTCGAGCTCGCGGAGCGACTGCGCACGCCGGTGCTCTCCTTCGTCGACACGCCGGGCGCCTACCCGGGCGTGGCCGCGGAGCAGCACGGGCAGGGTGGGGCGATCGCCCGCTCGCAGGCCGTGTTGGCGCGACTCACGGTGCCGACGGTCGCGTGCGTCATCGGCGAGGGTGGCTCTGGAGGCGCGATCGCGATCGCGCTCGCAGACCGTGTACTGATGCAG
Source organism: uncultured Thermoleophilia bacterium (assembly GCA_963762675.1). GTDB lineage: Bacteria > Actinomycetota > Thermoleophilia > Gaiellales > Gaiellaceae > Palsa-739. Next base: position 527,047 of record CAVXLS010000010.1, read on the forward strand.
GAGAACGCCATCTACTCGGTCATCTCGCCGGAGGGGTGTGCGGCCATCCTCTGGCGCGACGCCGCCCAGGCGCAGAAGGCGGCTGCAGCCTTCAAGCCGGACGCAGCACACTGCCTCGAGCTGGGCGTGATCGACGGCATCGTGCCCGAGCCGCAGGGGGGCGCGCACTCCGACCACGACGAGGCCGCCCGGTTGCTCGGGGACTCGTTGCGCGAGACGCTCGACGATCTCGCGAGCATCCCCGGGGACGAATTGCGCCGCCACCGCCGTGCTCGCTTTCGCGAGCTCGGCGTCTTCGCGTGAACAGGTTTCAGAAGATTTCTGCTAGATTCGCGCGACTTCCGGACGATGCCTGTCCACACCATCCACAGGCTTATCCCCGGGTGCTCGTAGTCTGTGAAAATCGTGTTAAGGCGACTCGCGGTCGGCAAAACCGGTTTTCGGCCGCGTTCGGCGGAGCGACGGCGTGAGCGATCGGCTCTCTCCGTATCGAGGCAAGCGCGACCCGTCGGCCAGCCCTGAGCCTCCCGGTCGCGAAGCGCCACCCCGTACGGGAGCGCCGGCGTTCGTCGTCCAGCGCCACGACGCGCGACGACTGCACTACGACTTCCGGCTCGAGCGCGGCGGCGTGCTCGAGTCGTGGGTGGTCCCCAAGGGCGTGCCGCTCGAGCCGGGCCGGCAGCATCTCGCGGTCCATGTGGAAGACCACCCGCTCGAGTACGCAACCTTCGCAGGCGAGATCCCCCGGGGCAGCTACGGCGCAGGAACGGTCGAGATCTGGGACCGCGGCACCTACGAGCTGCTCGAGGAGAAGCGCGACGGCGGGCTCACCGTCCGCCTGCACGGCGCCCGGCTCCGGGGCACGTGGGCGCTCGTGCCGGCGAAGCTCTCCGGCGATCCGAAGAACTGGCTGATCCTGCGCAAGCGCGACGACGCGACGCCCACGCCTGCGAGGCACGAGTACCGGCCCATGCTCGCGACGATGTCCCGCGACCTGCCTGGAGGCGAGGGATGGCTGTTCGAGCCGAAGTGGGACGGCTATCGGGCGCTCGGATACGTGCACGGCGGCGAGGCGCGCCTCGTCTCCCGGAACGGGAACGACCTCAGCGAGCGCTTCGCGAGCGTCGCGAGGGAGCTGGTGCAGGTCGCCCGCTCGCCCGAGTGCGTCGTCGACGGCGAGGTCTGCGCGCTCGACGAGCGTGGGAGGCCGAGCTTCTCCGCGATGCAGCAGGCGCGTCCGGGCACGCAGCTCGTCTACGAGGTCTTCGACCTGCTCGAGCTGGACGGCACGCCTCTGGTCGAGCTTCCGCTGACCGAGCGGCGGGAGCGACTCGAGGCGCTGCTCGCACCGAGTCGCGTCGTCCAGCTCTCCGGAGCGTTCGGCGACGGCCCGGCTCTGCTCGACGCCGCGCGCGCGCAGGGCCTCGAGGGCGTGATGGCGAAGCGTGCCTCCTCGCGCTACCAGGAAGGAAGGCGGAGCCGCGACTGGGTGAAGGTCAAGACGCACGATCGCCAGGAGTTCGTGATCTGCGGCTGGACGAGCGGACGGGGCCGCCGCGAGGGGCGATTCGGCTCGCTCGTCCTCGGCGTCGTGCGCGGCGGCGAGCTCGTCTGGGCCGGCAACTGCGGCACCGGCTTCACCGACCGTGACCTCGGCGAGCTGGCGGCGAAGCTGGAGGGGCTCCGTCGCGACGACCCGCCGTTCCGGGTGGTCCCGAGGATGCCGAAGGTGCGCCAGGCAGACGTGGTCTGGGTGGAGCCGGAGCTCGTCTGCGAGGTCGAGTTCGCCGAGTGGACGCACGACGGGCACCTCCGCGCGCCGTCCTTCCGGGGGCTGCGCGACGACAAGGAGGCGCGCGAGGTGCGGCGGGAGCGGCCCCGCGAGACGGTCGAGCGCCACGGCCGGCGCGAGTTCAAGCTCTCCAACCTCGACAAGCCGTTCTGGCCCGACGAGGGGATCACGAAGGGCGACCTGCTCGACTACTACCGGGCCGTCGCTCCTGTGCTCGTCCCGCATCTGCGAGACCGGCCGTTCACGATGCGCCGCTATCCCGACGGCGCCTACGGCAAGGCGTTCTTCCAGAAGGACGCGCCGTCGCACATGCCCGACTGGATCGAGACGTTCCGCGTCGAGGTCTCCACGCGAGGCTCGTCGCGGCAGCGCCGTTGGATCGAGGCGCCGCTCGTGAACGACGAGGCGGCGCTGCTCTGGATGGCCAACATGGGGTGCATCGACATGAACGCGTGGTACTCGCGCGTCGATCGTCCCGACCGCCCCGACTGGGTGCTGTTCGACCTCGACCCGTCGCCCGACGTCGGCTTCCGCGAGACGGTCCAGGTCGCGCTGCTCGTCAGGGAGGTGCTGGACACGCTCGGGCTCGCCTCCTTCCCGAAGACGAGCGGTGCCGACGGGATGCACGTGCTGGTGCCCATCGAGCGCCGGCACTCCTACGACGAGACGCGTGAGCTCGTGGAGATCGTGTCCGGCGCGCTCGTCCGACGGCATCGCGGCCTCGTGACGACCGAGTGGTCGAAGGCGAAGCGGCGGGGCGTGCTCGTCGACGCGAACCAGAACGGCGAGGGGAAGACCATCGCCTCCGTCTACTCCGTGCGGCCGCGGCCGGGAGCGCCGGTGTCGACGCCGCTGCGCTGGGACGAGGTGGACGAGTCGCTCGACCCGGGTGCGTTCACGATGGACGTCGTGCTCGAGCGCGTCCGCCGCCAGGGCGACCTCTTCGCCGGTGTGCTGTCGACGCGCCAGCGGCTCGGCTCCGCGCTCCGCCTGCTGCGCTGAACCCGGTGGCGCGTCGCGTCAGCAGCCGAAGAGTGGCGCGACGTCCGTCGCCATGCGGGTCTTCTAGCATCCCGCTGGTGCCGGCCCTCCAGATCTCCGTCATCGGCAGCGGTGTCGAGCACGAGGGGCGCGCCGAAGAGGTCGGACGGCTGCTCGCCGTGCGTGGCGCCACGGTCGTCACGGGCGGCCGCGGCGAGGTCATGGCCGCGGCTTCGCGCGGCGCGAAGGCGGCCGGTGGAACGACCGTCGGGATCCTGCCGACCGAGACGCGAGAGGGCGTGAACGACTGGGTCGACCATGTGGTCGTCACCGGGATCGGGCACGCGCGCAACCTCGCCGTGGTCGCTTCCGGCGATGCCGTGATCGCCGTCGGAGGCCGCTACGGGACACTGGCCGAGATCGGTCTCGCGCTGACGCTCGGCCGGCGGGTCGTCGTGCTCGAGCCGGGCTGGTCGGTCGACGGCACGCTGCGGGCGCAGACTCCAGAGGACGCTGTCCGCCTCGCGCTGGAGGGACTCCGATGAGCGTGGGCCACCGGCCCCCCGGCACGGTGCGGCCGCGCCGGTTCAGGCCGCGCTTCCACTGGGAGCTGCTCGTGTGCGGCGTGCGCGGGCACGAGCTCATCGGCACCGACGCGGCCCGGCTGCGCGAGGAGGACGAGGTGTTCGCGCGGGAGCGGGACGGAGTCCGCTGGTACCGCTGCCTCCGCTGCGACAGCTGGCTGCCGCTGCCGCTGCCGGTGCGACCGGGACGGGAGGTGCCGCCCGCGCGGGAGGAGGTCGAGCTGCCGCTGCGCGGCAAGGCGCTGCGGGACACGATCGTCCTGCGGGCGATCGCGATCGACCGGGCGATCCACTTCGTCGTCCTCGGCCTCCTGGCCGTCGCGGTCTTCCTCTTCGCCGCGCACGAGGTGCGTGTCCGGGACGTGGTCTACCGGATCGTCAACGCAGTGCAGGGGACCACGGGCGACCCGACGCACCACTCGCGCGGGATCCTCCACTCGCTGCTCCACGTCTTCACCCTCAGGTCGTCGACCCTCTACGCGGTCGCGGCGGTCGCCGCCGCGTACGCCGTGATCGAGGGAGTCGAGGCGGTCGGGCTCTGGTACCAGCGGCGCTGGGCCGAGTACCTCACCTTCGTCGCGACCTGTGCCTTCTTCCCCTACGAGGTCTACGAGCTGGCGAAGACGGTGTCTCCGTTCAAGGTCGTCGCGATCGTGGTCAACGTCGCGATCGCCGTCTACCTCCTGCGCGCGAAGCGGCTTTTCGGGTTCCGGGGCGGCGCGGCGGCCGAGACGGAGGAGCGAGCGCGCGACCTCGGCTGGAAGGCGCTGGAGCGAACCGCCCCTGGCGGACGCTGACCGTCGTCGCGGTCGAGGCGGGGCTCTCGCCCCGGGGGAGGGCGCGAAGACGCTCGTGCTCCACCGTGAGACGGGCTGCGCCGGGCGCGGCACGCCAGCCGAGACGCTCCGTCCGACTCGCTCCAGTCGGGCAGGGATCACGGGGCGAGCATACGAGGAGTGGCATCGGCGCGGCAGTGCTTGTCATACTCGGCACGTGGCGCACGTGCTGCTCCTCAACCTCGTCTTCTTCACGCCGGCGACGTGCGGTGCCGTCGCGTTCGCGATCGTCATCTACCGGGTCGTCCTGAGATCCGGCGACACCGGCGGCCCGGACGGGTCCGGCCCCGGCGGGACGAGGCGCCCCCAGCAGCCGTCGGCTCCGCGGGGCGGCGGCTCGGCCGGGCCGGACGACCTCGCCCGCTCGGCCTGATCGACCCTCGTCACGAGGCGAGCATCCGGCGGAGGAGCGTCAACGCCCCTGCCTTGTCGAGGAACTCGTTGAGGTTGCCGCACTTCGGGCTCTGGACGCACGACGGGCAGCCACGCTCGCACGGGCAGCCCTCGAGCATGCGCGCGGTGTCGGCGACCCAGCCCTCGAACCGGTCGAAGCCACGCTCCGCGATCCCGACGCCGCCCGCGTGGCCGTCGTAGACGAAGACGGTCGGACCGCCCGTGTCCGGGTGGAGGTTCGTCGAGAGGCCGCCGATGTCCCAGCGGTCGCACATCGCCCAGAGCGGGAGGAGGGCGATCAGCGAGTGCTCGGCCGCATGCAGGGTCGAGAGGAGCAGCGGCATCGCCTCGAGACCCTCGAGCTGGTGCGGTCGGGGGACGAACCAGACCGCCTCCGTCCCGAACGTCGTCGGCGGCAGCTCGAGAGCCACCGTCGCCAGGGTCGAGCCGTTCGCGATCGACCTGCGCTGGAAGGCGACGACGCGCTCGGTGACCGAGACGTCGCCGAAGCTCAGCTCGAGGCCCAGCCGCCGCTCGACTCGCAGCGGCCGCTCGACGTCGGTGGAGGTCTCCTTGCGCACCTGCGTGTACCAGTCGCCTTCGAACGGCTCGACGATCGCCCGGCGAGCCTGCAGGTCGAGCTCGCGGACGAGGTACTGGCGACCAAGGTGGAGGTAGACGGCGCCCTCGTGGACGGTCGAGTAGGCGCGCTCGCGCTCGGCGAGCCCGAGGACGGAGCCGCTCGAAGCGTCGATCACCGTGAACGCGTCCGGTGAGGTCGAGCGGAGGGGGATGCGCGGGGCGGGCGAGTCCTTCCCGGCCCAGACCCAGCCGCGTGCGGTACGGCGGAGCTCCGGTACGTGCGGGGCCCGCTCGAGCGCCTCGTCGCCGAGCGTCGCGCGGTCGTCGTCGTCGAGCGGTGCTTCGAACGCGGCGGCCGCGACGTGTCCGTCGAGCACGCGGTGATTCGCATGGTCGAGGATCGCCGCTTCCACGTTGCGGTCGAGGAGCGCCGCGGGCTCGCGCATGAAGTACTGGTCGAGCGCGTCCTCCGAGGCGACGAGGATCGCGAGCCCACGATCGCGGCGGCCGGCACGACCCCACTGCTGGCGGAGGCTCGCCACGGTTCCGGGGAAGCCGACGGAGACGGCGCAGTCCAGGTCGCCGATGTCGATCCCCAGCTCGAGGGCGTCCGTCGACGTGACGCCGAGCAGGTCGCCGGCCACCAGCCGCTGCTCGATCTCCCGTCGCTGCTGGGGTGTGTAGCCCGCGCGGTAGGGCGCGAGACGCCGTGCCGTCGGAGCGTCCAGCCGGTCGGCGGCGAAGCGATGGATGAGCTCCGTGGCCCGGCGGCTCTTCGCGAAGCAGATCGTGCGCAAGCCGTGGCCGACGAGCGTTGCGAGCAGTCGGGCCGCCTCGCCGAGCGGACTCGCCCGCACGCCGAGCTCCGGGTCGAGCAACGGTGGATTCCAGAGCGCGACCGTCCGTTCCGCGCGCGGTGCCGTGTCGCCGCCGACGACGACGGCGTCCACCCCGAGCAGCGCGCGCGCGAGCTCACCGGGGTTCGCGATCGTGGCCGACGCGAGCACGAACTGCGGCTCGGCGCCGTAGACGCGCGCCAGGCGCCGCAGTCGCCGCAGGACGTTCGCGACGTGGGAGCCGAAGACGCCTCGGTAGACGTGGGCCTCGTCCACGACGACGTAGCGCAGGTTGTGCAGGACGTCGCCCCACAGATCGTGCCGGGGCAGCATGCCGACGTGCAGCATGTCCGGGTTCGTCAGCACGACGTTCGCCCACTCGCGAATCCCGCGCCGCCGCTCGGTCGGCGTGTCGCCGTCGTAGATTGCCGCACGGACTCCGGGCACCCCCAGCCCGGCAAGCGAGCGCGCCTGGTCCTGGGCGAGCGCCTTCGTCGGGTAGAGGTAGAGAGCCCTCGTGCGCGGGTCGGCTGCGACGGCCTCCAGCACGGGGAGGTTGAACGCGAGCGTCTTGCCGGACGCGGTGCCGGTGGTAACGATCGCGTGGCCGCCCGCGCGCACGACGTCGTACGCCTCCGCCTGGTGCGCGTACAGCTCGCTGACTCCCTGCCGCGCGAGCGCGTCGCGGAGGGCCGGATGCAGCGTCGGGGGCAGGGGCGCGGTACGGGCGTCGCGGGGCGGCTCTGTCGTCACGTACGCGAGCTCCTCGCCCGCGAGCAGGTCTTCCCAGAGCGTGCCGGCCGCCATCGACCCATTGAAGCGGCGGCGGGCGATCGCCGCCGGCGTCAGCGGCGTCGCGTCCGCAGCGCGGCCGGGGCCGGAGACGCTACCGTTCGAGCACCGGGGTGCCGTACCCGCGGCTGAGATCACACCCGTCGAACCTGATCCGGGTCATGCCGGCGAAGGGAGAGCGCATCATCCGACGAGCCCTCACGATCGCGACCTCCGACTCGGGCGGCGGCGCCGGCATCCAGGCGGACCTGAAGGCGTTCGCCGCCGCAGGCGTCCACGGCATGTCGGCGCTCGTCGCGTTGACCGCGCAGAACACCGTGGGTGTGACCGCGATCCACGAGCTGCCGCCGAGCGTTCGTCCGCGCCCAGCTCGACGCGGTCTTCGACGACATCGGCGTCGACGCCGCCAAGACGGGCATGCTCTTCTCTCGCATGCTGATCGAGACCGTTGCCGACTTCCTCGAGGCGCATCCGGTGCCGCTCGTCGTCGACCCGGTGATGGTCGCCAGCTCCGGCGCGAAGCTGCTCGAGGACGATGCCGTCGAGGCGCTCGTCGGACGGCTGTTCCCACTCGCGACGGTCGTCACGCCGAATCTGATGGAGGCGCAGGCGCTCGGGTCGCTCGAGTCGGCGTCGAGACCGGAGCTCGCCGAACGGCTGCACGCGCTCGGCGCCCCGGCCGTGATCGTCACCGGCGGGCACGGGGACGACCCGGTCGACCACCTGTTCGACGGCTCCCGGCACGTCGAGATCGCGATCGACCGTCAGGCGGTCGCCGCGACGCACGGTGCGGGCTGTACGCACTCGGCGACGCTCGCGGCGCTTCTCGCGCGCGGCGAGTCGCTCGAGGACGCGGCGCGTGGCGCCGCTGCGACCGCGGCTCGTGCGGTGGCGCAGGGGCTCGTCGAGATCGGCGCCGGCGACGGCCCGGTCGACGTCCTGGGGGTGCGCAACCGGTGACCGTCTCTCCGGGAACGACGTTGCGGGTGCTTCGCGAGCGGAGGCCGCTCGTCCACCAGATCACGAACTACGTCGTCATGAACGAGACGGCGAACGCCACGCTCGCCCTCGGCGCGCTGCCCGTCATGGCTCATGCGCCTGAGGAGGTCGAGGAGATGGTCGACCTGGCGTCTGCCCTCGTGCTCAACATCGGCACGCTCTCGAGCCACTGGATCGACGCGATGCTCCTCGCGGGCGGCAGGGCGAGCGAGCGCGGCGTCCCGGTCGTGCTCGATCCGGTCGGCGCGGGCGCGACGGAGTACCGGACGAGCACTGCGCGACGGATCCTCGCGTCGGTGGACGTCACCGTCCTGCGCGGAAACGCCGGCGAGGTCGCGACGCTCGTCGGTGCGGAGGCGGAGGTCCGTGGGGTCGAGTCGATCGCAGCGGGTATCGAGCCGGCCGAGCTCGCTCGGCAGGCGGCTCGGCGGCTCGGCGTCGTCGCGTCGGTGACCGGTCCGGTCGACCACGTGTCGGACGGCGAGCGCGTGCTCGCGGTCGCGAACGGGCACGAGCTGCTTACCGGCGTGACCGGCACCGGCTGCATGTCGTCGGCCTTGACGGGCTGCTTCCTCGCGGCGAAGCCCGACGACCCACTCGCGGGGGCGGCGGAGGCGCTGGCCGCGTTCGGTGTCGCGGCGGAGAACGCGGCCGCCGGCGCGGCCGGCCCCGGGACGTTCCACGTGCGCCTCTACGACGCGCTCTACTCGCTCGACCCCGACACGCTCGACGGGCGCGTGCGCATCTCCGAGGCATGAGACTCGACGAGCTCGGCGAGTTCGGGCTGCTCGGCGAGCTCGAGCGGCGCGGGCTCGCGGAGGGGATCGAGGACGACGCGGCGCGATTCGGGGATCTCGTCGTCACGCAGGACGCGCTCGTCGAGGGCGTGCACTTCCGCCGCGATCTTCTCTCGTGGCGCGACCTCGGCTACCGGGCCGCGGCCGTCAACCTGAGCGATCTCGCCGCGTCGGGCGCCGATCCACTCGCCTTGATCGTCTCGCTCGGGCTGCCCCGGACCTTCGCCGTCGACGACGTGCTCGAGCTCTACGAGGGGCTGAACGAGCCGGGCGTGCCCGTACGCGGCGGCGACACGACGCGGGCCGAGCAGGTGCTGCTCAGCGTCACCGCGCTCGGCCGCTCCGAGCGCGTTCCGGGAAGGTCGGGCGCGCGCCGGGGCGACGCCGTCGTCGTCAGCGGCCCGCTTGGCGCGGCCGGTGCCGCGTTCCGGGAGGGGCGTCTCGTGCGCCCTCCCCTTCGCCTGGCGGAGGGGAAGCGGCTCGCGGCTGTCGCGACCGCGATGCTCGATGTCTCGGACGGCCTCGCCGCCGACGCGGGCCACATCGCGGAGCGGTCCGGCTGCCGGGTCGCGATCGAGCTCGAGTGCGTACCCCTCGCGCCCGGCGCCGCGCTCGGCGACCTCGGTTTCGGCGAGGACTACGAGCTGCTCGCCGCGACTCCCGACCCGCTCGGCTTTCCGGTCGTCGGTCGGATCGAGGGGGGCGAGGGGGTCGCGCTCACGCTCGACGGCGCTCCGTTCGACCTGTCGGGCTGGGACCACTTCCGTTGAGCCATGTCCTGGTCTCTGACACCAGTTGCGAGAGTGTGTCGGACTCGAGCGAGGAACGAAGCGCGATTGCGGGTCACGCCTCTCCCATGGGGACACGTCCTGGTGTCTGACACCGAGGTATGTACCGAGCAGCCAGCCGCTCAAGCAGACGTGCCGAGCCAGGCTGCGAACGCCTGATCGAAGTGCCCGCGGGGGCGCGCGCCGACGAGCGTCTGCCGGGGCTCGCCGCCCTCGAAGAGCATCACCGTCGGGATCGAGAGCACCTCGTAGCGGGAGGCGAGCCCGGGGCTCGCGTCGATGTCGAGCCCGACGAAGGAGACCCGGTCGCCGCTCTCCTGCTCCAGCTGCTCGAGGATCGGCCGGATCGCTCTGCACGGCTTGCACCACGGCGCCCAGAAGTCGACGAGCACGGGGCGCTCAGCGGCGAGCACGGCGGTCTCCCAGCTCGTATCGTCGACCTCGCGCATGCGGAGAGCGTATGTCAGAGCCGGCGGGTGAGCGCGGCCAGACGCAGCACCGGCACGCGACCGACCGCCTCGAGGAAGATCGCCCGGCTCATCTTCGAGCTGCCCACGGTCCGATCGGAGAAGAGGATCGGGACCTCGACGACGTGGAAGCCGGCGCGCAGTGCGCGATACGTCGTCTCGATCTGGAACGCGTAGCCCCTGGAGTGGATCGCGTCGAGATCGAGCTTCTCGAGCACCTCCCGCCGGAAGCACTTGAAGCCCCCCGTGAGATCGCGAATGCCGATCCCGAGCAGCGTCCGGGCGTACAGCGAGCCGCCTGCGGAGACGACACGTCGCCCGAGCGACCAGTTCGCCGTGCCGCCACCTGCGACGTAGCGCGAGCCGAGCGCCACGTCGGCGCCGCCCGCGCATGCGTCGACGAGGCGACGCACGTCGTCCGGGTCGTGCGAGAAGTCGCAGTCCATCTCGAGCACGTACTCGGCGTCGCCGCGCAGGACCTCGCGAAAGCCGGCGAGGTAGGCCGGCCCCAGCCCTTCCTTCCGCTCCCGGTGCAGGACGGAGACGCCGTCCAGTTCCTCCGCGAGCCGGTTCGCGAGCTCGCCCGTGCCGTCGGGCGAGTTGTCGTCGATCACGAGCACGCGGACGTCGCGCGCGACGAGCGCACGCAGCATCCGTTCGAGGTTCTCGATCTCGTTGTAGGTGGGAAGGCAGACGACGGCGCCCGACACGGCCTTTCAGGCTACCGGCGGCCCCGGAATATGATCGACGGGTGGCCGCCCTGCCGCGCAACGCCGACGTCGCGGAGCAGTTCGACCTCCTCGCCGACCTGCTGGAGCTGGAGGGCGCCGACGCCTTCCGGGTGATCGCGTACCGCCGTGCCGCCGAACGCATGCGCGAGACGGCCGGCTCGGTGGCGCAACTCGCCCTCGAGGGAAAAGCGAAGGAGCTGCAGGGCATCGGGAAGACGATCGAGGAGAAGATCGTCCAGGTCGTCGAGCGAGGCGAGATCGAGGCGCTGACGCGCAAGAAGGCGACCGTCCCGCCCGAGGTCGTCCTCTTCATGAAGCTTCCGGGCCTGGGGCCGAAGACGGCCGCGCGGATCTGGCGCGAGCTCGGCGTGACGACGCTGGCGGAGCTCGAGGCGGCCGCGGAGGAGCAGCGGCTGCGGACGCTCACCGGCCTCGGGGCGCGCAGCGAGGAGAAGATCCTCAGGGCGCTCGCGTTCCGGGCGGAGAGCCCGGAGCCCGCGCGCGAGCTGCTCGGCGCCGGCCTGCCCGCGGTGCAAGGGGTCGTGGCGGCGCTGCGTGAGCACCCGTCCGCCGCCGCCGTGTCCGAGGCCGGCTCCGTCCGCCGCCGCAAGGAGACGTTCCGCGACCTCGACATCATTGCGACCGCGGCCGCCCCGGCCGAGCTCACAGGCTACTTCACGCGGCTCGACTGGGTCGTCGACGTCGTCGCGCACGGTGACACGAAGGCGACGGTCGTCTCGCGCGACGGGCTGCGCTTCGACCTGCGCGTCGTCCCCCCGGAGTCGTACGGGAACCTTCTCCAGCACTTCACGGGCTCGAAGGAGCACAACGTGGCGATGCGGGAGGACGCCGTGCGGCGCGGGCTCTCGATCTCCGAGTACGGGGTCACGACGGTCGACACCGGCGAGGTCTTCCGCACCGGCGACGAGGACGCGCTCTACGCGTTCCTCGGCTACCAGCCGATCCCGCCGGAGCTGCGGGAGAACGCGGGGGAGCTCGAGGCGGCGCGGCGCGGCGAGCTGCCCGCGCTCGTCGCCGTCGCCGACGTGCGCGGCGACCTGCACACGCACACGCACTGGTCGGCGGACGGGAAGAGCACGCTCGAGGAGATGGTCGAGTCCGCCGTTGCGCGCGGCTACGAGTACTACGCGGTCACCGACCACTCGCACTACCTGCGCGAGGGCCGCCTGCACGCGCAACTGGAGGAGATCGAGCGCGTTCGCGAGCGGTACCCGAAGCTGCGCATCCTCAGCGGCGTCGAGGCGAACATCCGCGCCAGCGGCGAGGTGGACGTCTCCGAGGACGATCTCGCACTCCTCGACTGGGTGGTCGCGTCCGTCCACCAGGCACCGGACAGCCGGCCGACCGAGCGGGTGCTCGAGGCGATGCAGAACCCGTACGTCGACTGCATCGGGCACCTGACGGGCCGCAAGATCGGCAAGCGGCCGCCGCGGGACGTCGGCGTGGAGCGCGTGATCGAGGGGGCGCTCGAGACGGGGACCGTGCTCGAGATCAACGGCCAGCCGGACCGGCTCGACCTGCGGGACGTCCACGCGCGCGCGGCGAAGGAGGCCGGGCTGAAGCTCGTCGTCACCTCCGACGGCCACCAGGTGCGTGCGCAGGCGTACGTCGAGCTCGCCGTCGCGCAGGCGCGGCGTGGCTGGCTGACGAAGGGCGACGTGCTCAACACGCGCACGTGGAAGCAGGTCGAGAAGCTGCGGAAGCGACGGCCGTGAGCGGCGGCGACTTCCGCGCCGATGGTGCCGCGGCGCTCGAGTGGGCGGCGCGCTACCTCGAGCGGGTTTCCGAGCTGCCGGTGCTCGCGCAGGTGCAGCCCGGCGACCTGTCCGCACGCCTTCCGCTCGCGCCACCGGAGCAGGCCGAGCCGTTCGCCGACGTGCTCCGCGACCTGGACGACCTGATCGTCCCCGCCTTGACGAACTGGCAGCATCCGCGCTTCTTCGCCTACTTCGCCGTCACGGCGTCCGAACCGGGGATCCTCGCCGAGCTGCTCGCCGCGACGCTGAACCAGGTGGCGATCGTCTGGCGTGCCTCGCCGGCGTCGACCGAGCTCGAGCTGCGCGTCGTCGACTGGGTGCGGCAGCTGCTCGGTCTGCCGGACGGCTGGCACGGGCACATCGAGGACACGGCGTCGACGTCGACGCTCGCGGCGCTGATCGCCGCGCGCCATGTCACCGGGCGGAACGTCGTCGTCTGCTCCGAGCATGCGCACTCCTCGGTCGAGAAGGATGCGCGGATGCTCGGGATGGAGCTGCGGAAGGTCCCCGCCGACCGGGATCTCGCGATGCGCTACGGACGGGCTCGAGCTGAGACGACGCGGCGGCGGTCGTCGCGACCGTCGGCACGACCTCCTTCGCGTCGGTCGACCCGGTACGCGAGCTCGCCGTGCGGGCCCATGCAGCTGGCGCGTGGCTGCACGTGGACGCGGCGTACGCCGGCACGTCGTGGATCTGCGAGGAGGAACGCTGGTCGGCCGACGGGGTCGAGCTGGCGGACTCGCTCGTCATCAATCCGCACAAGTGGCTGCTCGTGCCCATGGACTGCTCGCTGCTCTGGACGTCGCGGCCCGACGAGTTCCGCGAGGCGTTCACGCTCACGCCCGAGTACCTCCGCACCGCCGACGACGCCTTCGCGCTCGCCGACTACGGGCCCGCACTCGGGCGGCGCTTCCGGTCGCTGAAGCTCTGGGCGGTGCTGCGCTGTCACGGCGCCGAGGGGCTGCGCGCGATCGTTCGCGAGCACGTCCGGCTCGCCGAGCTCTTCGCGGGCTGGGTGGAGGAAGACCCGGAGTGGGAGTTGTGCGCGCCGCAGCGCTTCTCCCTCGTCGTCTTCCGGCGAGACGTCTCGGACGAGGAGAACGAGGCGCTTCTCGCTCGCGTGAACGCCGGCGGTGAGATCTTCCTCTCGCACACGAAGCTCGACGGCCGTTACGTCCTGCGGCTCGCGATCGGAAACGCCCGCACGACCGAGGACGACGTGCGGCACGCTTGGCAGGTCCTCAACAAGGAGGCGAGACGATGATCGTCACGACGATGAACGACATCCCCGGGTACGACGTGGACGAGGTGTACGGCGAGGTGATGGGGCTGACCGTCCGCTCCCGCAACATCGGCTCTCAGATCGGCGCCGGCCTCAAGTCGATCGTCGGCGGCGAGCTGAAGGGAATGACGAAGGCGCTCACCGACAGCCGTCGGCGACGTGATGCAGCGGATGGTCACCGAGGCGGAGGCGAAGGGCGCCAACGCGATCATCGCCATGCGCTTCGACACGTCGGAGCTCGGCTCGATGTGGACGGAGATCTGTGCGTACGGCACGGCGGTGCGGGTGCACAAGGCCTAGCACCGGAGTCGAGCGGCGGCTCGCCCGCCTGCGTCAGATGCGGGCGAGGGTGGCGTCGTGGAGAGCCACGCGGTAGCGCCAGAACGCTCGCCCGGTCGCGAGCAGGCGCTCGCGGAGCGGGCCGCCGAGCTCGGCAAGGGTGCCCCAGCGGGCAGCTTCGATCTCGCCCGGGTCGTTCGGCGCGAGCTGCTCGTCCTCCGTCTCGGCGAGGAGGACGTGCGTTCGCCACGGCAGCTCGCGGCCGCCGTTGCGGAAGACGGCGCGCGTCTCGACCAGGTAGCGCCGGAGCTCGACCCGCAGGCCCGTCTCCTCGAGCGCTTCGCGCACGGCGCCCGCGACGAAGTCCTCGCCGGGGTGCACGCCGCCGCCGGGCGGCCGCCAGATCCCGGCGTCGAACTGGGGTTTGCGGATCAGAGCCAGCCGCCGCCGGGGGTCGAGGATGAAGAGCGTCACGTCGTGGCGCCTGCTCGGGTTGTGCGTCGCGATCCTCCACTCGGCGTCGCTGACCTCGCCGCCCCACGGCAGCTCGACGGGCTCGCCGAAACGCGTGCGCACGGGCGCGAGCACGGTGTCGTCGACGTGCACTACAGGCGTCGCAAGAGCTCGAGGAACTCGGTCGTGTCGTGGACGACGACGTCCGCGCACTCGCGGAGCAGCGGCGGCGACTCGGGCGACGAGACGGCGACGCGGACGGCGAGCTCGAGTCCGTCGAGGGCCCGGAAGGAGTCGACGTCGGTCGTGTCGTCGCCGGCTGCGAGAGCGCGCCGGAGCCCGCGTTCGGCCAGGAGACGTCGGACGGCCGTGCCCTTGTTCGAGTCGACCGGCGGCAGCACCTCGAGGATCTTCCGTCCGTAGCGGGCGACCAGGCCGCGCTTCCGTGCGTCCTCGGCGATCGCGTCCAGCTCGCGAATCGCCTCCTGCTCGTCTGCCCGGTCGCGGTAGTGGAACGAGACCGCGAGGCCCTTCAGCTCGGTCCGGGCTATCGGCCACGTCACGGCGGCGGCGAACTCGGCAAGCGTCTCGCGCCAGCTGGTCGGCGTCCGGTGTCAGCTCGAGCCCGTGCGAGCCGACGTAGACGATCCCGTCGATCCCGACCCGGGAGCGGACGTCGCCGCCTGCTCGGCCGCTCACGATCGTGACGAGGTCGTAGCGCTCCGCCAGCCGTCGGAGCTCGTCGCGACTCTCGGGCGGCAGCGCTGCATCCGCGGGACGGGGCACGATCGGCGCGAGCACGCCGTCGAAGTCGAGGAAGAGCCCGGCCCGCCGCGGGTCGGATGCGAGGCGCTCGAGCAGCGAGTCGGCGGTCGCCGCCACGGCTCGTAGCATAGGCCCCGTGTCGTCGGGGTCATCGCGGCTTCTCCTGATCGGCCTGGCGGCCGGCTTCTTCAGCGCGCTGTTCGGCGTCGGCGGCGGCGTCGTGATCGTTCCCTTGCTGCTCCTCGTCGGCGGCTTCGAGCTCCGGAACGCGACCGCGACGTCGCTCGGAGCGATCGCGATCACCGCTGCGGCCGGAGTCGTCACCTACGCGGTCCACGGCGACGTCGAGCCCGTCTATGCGGCTCTCGTCGGGATCCCGGCGACCGGCGGCGTGCTGGCAGGGACGGCGCTTCAGCAGCGGGTGCCCGTCCGCACGCTCTCGTACCTCTTCGCCGCGTTGCTCGTGGCGGTCGCCATCCGGATGCTCGTCTGATGACGTACCTCGCAGCCGTCCTCCTCGGCGTCGTCGCCGGAGCGCTCGCGGGGATGTTCGGCGTGGGCGGCGGCATCCTCTTCGTGCCCACGCTCGTCGCGCTCGGCCTGGTCCAGGTGCACGCAGAGGCGACGTCGTTGCTCGCGATGATCCCGGTCGTGCTGCTCGGGGTCTGGCGCCAACAGCAGTACGGCAACGTCCGCTGGCGCTCGTCGCTCGTGATCGGCGCCGCCTCGATCGTCTCTGCCGTCGGGGGGGCGGCCCTCGCGGTCACGCTGCCGGAGGCGGTGCTCCGCCGGCTGTTCGGCATTCTCCTGCTCGTCACAGCAGCCCAGATAGCCTGGCGAGCGCGGAAGAAGCCGGCCGAGCACCACGGTTCCGCCGACGTTACGAGCTAGCGCTCCGAGCGCGGAGCGGACACTGCGCTCTCCGTGGAGCGCAAGCCACAGCAAGCCGTGACGAGTTGCCGAAGGAGGAGGCCCCACGGGGGAACCCATGGGTTCCCCCGTGGACGACAATGGGTTCCCCGACGAAGGGAGGCCGGCTCTACTGGCTGGCTGAACCGTTCCCCTGGTAGGTGAACTCGTCGTCGCTGCCGCCGCCGAACAGGCGGTCGGCGAGCCACTTCCGCGTCTGCGGGCCGGTGAGCGGGTTGAAGAGGATCCCGAGTGCGATGCCGGCCATGAGGAGCGCCGCGCTCGGGGCCGCTCTGCTCGGCTTCCTGCTTCGATCCCTGCACGCGCCCGGCCGCCTGCCGCAGCTCCTCGATCGCCGACCGCAGCTCGCCCTGGATCTCCTTGTCGGTCGCGACGCGGGTGGCGACTCCGGCGACGCCGCGCTTCGCGACCAGCTCTTCGTAGATCGTCCGCGCCGACGCATATGCATTCCGTACGTTCTCGCGCAGCTCCTCGTCGTGGAGCGCGCGCTCGACGTACGGTTTGACAGTGCCGGCCGCGTCCGTGACCTTGTCTCTGGTCTTGGCCATGTTCGGCGGTTCCTTTCGTTCGGTGGCTCGGGTACCTCTGCCCCGAGCCGGGGTCTGGAAACTCGCGTGCCTCCTTCCCATTGTCGCTCTTTTTGCGGCGTCGTGCGGCTCGGCTCCGAAACCGGAGGTGGCGACCCGCGTCGTGCACGGGCCGGCGTTCCGCTTCTCGGCGCCGCGGGCGTGGAGTGTCCACGGTACCGCGACGACGACCTCGGCGCGCTCTCGCGGCGTGCCGCCTGCGATCGTCTCTGCGGCCGTGTACCGGCTGGCCAGGGCGTATACGCCCGCCCGCTTCGCCGCAGCCGCAAAGGAGCTCGACGGCGTCGCCGCTCAGCTGGCGGGAAAGGCGGGCGGCCACGTCACCTCCGGGGAGACGACGACCGTGGACGGACGCCAGATCCGCGCGTACCGCTTCACTGCGCGATCGGCTCAGGGCCAGGGTTACGAGGACCGGATCGGCTTCGTCCTCGCAGGGAAGCGGGAGGTGCAGCTCCTCTGCCAGGCTCCCGCCGGAACCGGTGACCCGGACGGTGCCTGCGCGCTGCTCTTCGGCAGCTTCACGCTGACCGGCTAGACGCAGTACCGGAAGGGCATGGCACGGGCGGCCTGGCGCTCGGGTGCGGGCGCCCGGCGGGGGCTTCGGCGGTCGCGGCGTGCGAACGCGGCCTCGAACACGTCCTCGATCGAGTCGACGAGCACGAACTCGAGCTCCCTACGCGTCTCGGCCGGCAGCTCATCGAGGTCGTGCTCGTTCTCGCGCGGCAGGATGACTCGTCGCAGGCCCGCCCGCTGTGCGGCGAGCACCTTGTCCCTGACTCCGCCGATCGGAAGCACCTGCCCGGTCAGCGTGATCTCGCCCGTCATCGCGACGTCCGAGGCGACCGGAGCCTTCCTGACGAGCGACGCGACCGCGGTCGCCATGGTGATGCCCGCGGACGGCCCGTCCTTCGGGATCGCACCTGCGGGGACGTGGATGTGGATGTCGTGTTCCGCGAACCAGTGCTCGTCGATGCCGAGCTCGTCGCTGTGGGAGCGCACCCAGGTCAGTGCCGCCTGTGCCGACTCCTGCATCACGTCTCCGAGCTGGCCCGTGATCGTCAGCTTGCCGCTGCCCTGGTAGGCCTGCGCCTCGATGAAGAGGACGTCGCCCCCGACCGGCGTGTAGGCGAGGCCCGTGGCGACGCCAGGATCGGCCGTGCGGCGGCGTACTTCGGTGGAGTACCGTCGGGGCCCGAGCCAGTCGCGAGCGAGCTTCTCGTCGACCCGGATGCGCTCCGAGCGGCCTTCCGCCACCTGTACCGCGGCCTTCCGGCAGAGGTCGGCGATCCGCCGCTCGATCCCGCGGACACCGGCCTCGCGCGTGTACTCGCGAATCAGCAGCCGCAGGGTGCGGTCGCCGATCGAGAGCTGCCGCTTCGAGAGGCCGTGCGCGGCGAGCTCCTTCGGGACGAGGTAGCGCTTCGCGATGCCGAGCTTCTCGTCCTCCGTGTAGCCGGACAGCTCGATCGCGTCCATACGGTCGAGGAGGGCCGCAGGAACGGTGTCGGTGGTGTTCGCCGTGCAGATGAAGAGCACCTTCGAGAGGTCGAACGGCAGATCGAGATAGTGGTCGCGGAAGGCCCTGTTCTGCTCGGGGTCGAGCACCTCGAGCATCGCGCTCGCCGGGTCGCCCCGGAAGTCGGCGCCGAGCTTGTCGATCTCGTCGATCAGGAGCAGCGGGTTCATGGTCTCGGCGTCGCGGACTGCGCGGATGATCGAGCCGGGCATCGCGCCGATGTACGTCCGGCGGTGCCCGCGGATCTCGGCCTCGTCCCGGACGCCGCCGACCGACAGGCGCACGAAGCGACGGCCGAGCGTGCGGGCGATCGACTGGCCCAGGGACGTCTTGCCTACGCCCGGCGGGCCGACCAGACAGAGGATCTGGCCCGCGGGATCGTTCCTCAGCTTCGAGACCGCCAGGTGCTCGACGATCCGGCTCTTGACCTTCTCGAGGTCGTAGTGGTCCTCGTCGAGCACGCGCCGCGCCCGCTCGAGGTCGAGGTCGTCCTGGGTGGTGACGCCCCAGGGTAGCGTCGAGATCCAGTCGAGGTACGTGCGGATGACTCCGTACTCGGCGGCGGCCGTCGGCAACCGCTCGAGTCGGGCCAGCTCGCGGTCGGCCGCCTTCCGCGCCTCCTCGGGGAGATCGAGCGCGTCGAGGAGCCGGTGCAGCTCATTCGCCTCCGCCTGCTCGGGGTCGCCCTCGCCGAGCTCCTCCTGGATCGCCTTCAACTGCTGGCGGAGGTAGAACTCGCGCTGCCCCTTCTCCAGCTCGGACTGGACCTGCGACTGGATCTTGGTGCCGAGCTCGAAGACCTCGAGCTCCCGGCTGAGGATGCGCGAGACCTCGCGCAACCGCTCGCCGACGTCGGCGAGCTCGAGCAGCCGCTGCTTCTCCTCGGTCTTCAGGCGAAGCGTCGAGGCGATGAGGTTGCAGAGCGTGCCCGGGTCGTCCACGTTCGCCACGGCGATCTGCAGCTCCTCGGGCAGGTACGGGACGAGTCCGATGATCTGCGCGAACAGACCCTGGACGTTGCGGGTCAGCGCCTCGAGCTCCCGACTCTCCTCGACCACGTCGGGCAGCACGGAGAAGACGCCGACGAGGTACGGCTCGTCCGTCGTCGGGCGCTCGAGCCTGACGCGGACCATGCCCTGGACGAGGATTCGCAGCGTGCCGTCGGGGACGCGGATCATCTTCTGCACGACGGCGGCGGTCCCGACCGAGTAGACGTCGTCCCATCCCGGCGTGTCGACCTCGGCATCTCGGACGGTGAGCAGCGCGAGCATCCGCTCGCTCCCGACGACGTCGTCGATGAGCGCGATCGAGCGCTCCTGACCGATCGCGAGCGGCATCACCGAGTCGGGGAACACCACGGTGTCCTTCAGCGGCAGAACCGAGAGCTCCTCGGGCACGACGACGCGTACTTCCTGCTGCGGCTCGGGCCCGGAGGCACTCATCGGTCGCTGCACCTCGATCGGCACGCGCTGCCGGTGCTCCGGCGCGGCGGCGAGCGGGAGCTCGATCCGGAGCATCCCGGCGTCGTAGGACGCGGTCGCCCGGCCCGTATCGACGTCCTCGGCGAGGTCGACGCGCCGCTCGAAGCTCCCGTACTCGATCTCCATCTGGTGGTATCGCGCACCGGCCGTACTGCGGCCGCTCGCGCACGCCGGAGACGACGAGCGTGCTCGCCCGTCGCGACCACGTGCACCGACGACGGGTCGACTCCGGGCAGCTCGAGCACGACGTGCAGCGCAGGCGGGTCGTCCGTGCGGTAGCAGTCGCATTGCGGGCGGAAGCCGTGTCGCAACCCTGCGTAGCGAGGCACGTGCCACAGCTCTGCGAAGAGGTCCTGGATCTCTCCGGGAAGATCGCCGATGTGTCGCCGGCGTCCGGCCATCGCCCGAACCGTACCCGTCGTCTAGGGTGGAGTCATGGCTCGGCTGCTCCGGCTGGCGGGCGCCGCCCTCGGCGGTCTGCTCTACCTCTGGTTCTCGGGCGTGCGCAACCTGCCGGCGGTCCGGCGCCGCAAGGCGGCCCGGCGCGCCGGTCGAGGCTCGTCTTCGCCGCGCCCCGGTTGACGGGAGTTCACCTGGGCCCGGCGCTGCGCGACCGCGCCAGGAGCGACTCGGCGAGACGTCGAGACGCGACGTCGACGAGCTCCCCTTCGCTTCGCAGCGCGCCGTCCGGGGAGGCGAGGATCTGCTCTGCCCGTGCGACGTCGGCGGGCGACGGAGTGAAGACCCCGTTCACCGGCTCGATCTGGCTCGGGTGGATCACCCACTTGCCGTCGAATCCGTAGGCGAGCGCACGACGCGCGGAGTCGAGCAGGCCGGCCTCGTCGTCGAGCACCGCCCAGGGGCCGTCGACCGGCTGCAGGCCGTTCGCGCGTGCGGCGACGCTGATGCGCGCGAGGGCGTACTCCCATGCTCCTGCGCCGATCGTCAGCACCGGCACGCCGACCGAGGCGGCGAAGTCGGCGGGGCCGAAGACGAGCGCTTCGAGGCCGCGCCCGGCTTCGGCGATCCGCTCGACCTCGGCGAGTCCGCGTGCGGTCTCGATCTGCGCCTCGATCCCGGTGCCCGGAGGCAGCCGCTCTGCGACGGCGGCGACGTCCTCCGGCGTCTCGACCTTCGGCACCACGACGACGTCCGGGCTTGCCTCCGCCACGGCGTGGAGGTCCTCCTCCCACCATGGGCTCCGGAGCCCGTTGACGCGGATCGCGGTCGTGCGCCCGAGTCCCTCGCGAACCGCTCGCACCGCCTGCTCGCGCGCGAGCGCCTTGTCCGCCTCCGCGACGCCGTCCTCGAGGTCGACGATCACCTCGTCGGCGGCGAGGGTCGGCGCCTTCGCCAGCATCCGTGCGCTCGAGCCCGGAACGGTCAGGCACGAGCGGCGCGGGCGCACGGGCATCGTCCAACGCTAACCGTTTCCTTGCGAAGTCGAAACAGACCCTTGATCGCGCGCGTCTACTCTCGTATCCATGGAGACGAGGCACTCGCAATGCGCCTGATCGCCGCGCTGGTCGGAGTGCTCACGCTGCTCGTGCTCGTCCTCCCGATCCACCCGTGACGCGTCGCGCCGGCCGGACGAGAGCGGCTCCTCCCTCCCCGGCCGAGGCCGGGGCGGCGGCCCGATCAGGCGGCTCCCAGGAGCCTCAGGAACCCGCCGCCGCCGACGATCCGCTCCGCCTGTCGCCCCGCGCGGCGACGCAGCTCACGGTCGGAGGTGACGAGCCAGTAGGGCATGTGCTCGACCGCGTGGGCGGCGAGCCAGTCGTCGGCGGTCGGCCGGCCCGCGACGAGGTCGGGCGCCTCCTCCGGCGGCGACCCGTCGAAGACGACGAGCACGGCCACGCCTTCGGCCGTCGCCCAGTCGCGGCAGCGGGCGACGAGCTCCTCGCGCGTGAGGTTCGGCCAGCGCGAGCGGCGGACGTTCTCCGCGTCCACCAGGACAGTCGCCACTTCGGCAGCTTCGCACGACGCACGGGATAATCGCGTCATGAAGGGCGTCATCCTCGCGGGCGGTTCCGGGACGCGGCTCGCTCCGCTCACGCGGATCACCAACAAGCACCTGCTGCCGCTCTACGACCGGCCGATGGTGACGTATCGCCGTCGAGGCCCTCATCGGTGCGGGGATCGACGAGCTGATGCTCGTCACGGGAGGGACCCATGCAGGGGAGTTCTTCCGCCTGCTCGGCAACGGCCACGAGCACGGGATCGACCGGCTCTTCTACGCCTATCAGGAGCAGACCGGGGGAATCGCCGAGGCGCTGGGCCTCGCAGAGCGATTCGTCGGGCGCGACAAGTGCTGCGTCCTGCTCGCCGACAACCTGTTCGAGTGCTCGCTGCGTCCCGTGGCCGAGCGGTTCGAGGCGCAGGAGCGCGGCGCCCGTGTCGTCCTCGCCGAGCTCGAGGCGGACGAGCACCTGCGGCACCTCGGGGTCGCCGTGCTCGAAGGGGGCAAAGTCACGCAGATCGTCGAGAAGCCGCAACGGCCGCCGAGCCGCTTCGCCGTGACCGGCGTCTACTTCTACGATGCGCAGGTATGGGACGTGCTCCCGACGCTGCAGCAGTCGGCCCGCGGCGAGCTCGAGATCACCGACGTCAACAACTGGTACGTCGGACGGGGCGAGATGGAGGCCGATTCGACCGGCGGCTTCTGGGGCGATGCGGGCGAGTCGATCGACGCCTACTACGCGGTCAACGACTTCGTCCGGCAGAGTCGAGGCGGCTGATGATCCCGGGGCTCCGGCGCTTTCCGCTTACGCGGCACGAGGACGACCGTGGGTGGTTTGCGGAGCTCGCCCGCGCGAGCGCGCTGCCCAAACCGGTCAGGCAGGCGAATCTCTCGCGTTCGCATCGGGGCGCGATCCGTGGTCTCCACTACCACGAGCGGGGGCAGGACGACCTCTTCGTCTGCCTTGCCGGGACGGCCCGCATCGTCGTGCTCGACCGATCGAGCGGCGAGACGTTCAGCGAGGACATCGGCGACGACAATCCGATGGCGATCTACGTTCCCGGGATCCACGCGCACGGCTGGGAGGCGCTCACCGAGTGCGTCTTCGCCTATCTCGTGACCGAGGAATACGATGCCGCCGACCCGGACGAGCACGGGATCTGCTGGGCTGACCCGCGTGTCAAGCACCTGTGGAGCACCGAGAGCCCCATCGTCTCGCCGCGCGACGCGGCCGCGTGCTCCTGAACCGAGCTCTCGTGACCGGGGCCGACGGCCAGCTCGGCTCGGCACTGTGCGAGACGTTCGCCGGCGACGGGCTCGTTGCTCTCTCCCGCTCGGACTGGGACGTGACGCTCCCCGCTCCGGCGGGGCTCCCCGAGGTCGACCTCGTGCTCCACGCGGCCGCGTGGACGGACGTCGACGGGGCGGAGGACGATCCGCAGGGCGCGGCCGCCGTGAACGTGGGCGGTACGCAGCACGCCGCGGAGCTCGGCGTGCCGCTCGTGCACTTCTCCACCGACTACGTGTTCGACGGGTCGAAGCGGACGCCGTACGTCGAGTCCGACGGTCCGAACCCGCTCTCGGCGTACGGCCGCACGAAGCTCCTCTCGGAGGCGGCCGCGGGCGAGCACGCCTGGATCGTGAGGTCGTCGTGGCTCTTCGGCACGTCGGGCACGAACTTCGTCCGCACGATGCTCCGGCTCGGCGCCGAGCGCGACGAGGTGGCGGTCGTCGACGACCAGCGCGGCTGCCCCACGTACGTCGGGCATCTCGCCGCCGCGATCCGCGAGCTCGTGGCGCTTCCGCGAGGAATCTGGCATCTCGTCGCCGACGGCGAGTGCACCTGGGCGGAGCTGGCAGAGGCCGTTTTCGAGGAGGCCGGTGTCGACTGCCGCGTGCGGCGGATCACGACCGCCGAGCTCCGACGTCCGGCGGCGCGGCCGGCGTACTCGGTGCTGCGAAGCGAGCGTGCGGAGGCGCCGCGACTCCCGCACTGGCGCGACGGGCTACGAGCCTGTCTCGAGCGGCTGTAGGCACATGTGCGCCCATGGGCCGGTGTGCATGTGCGCCCATGCACACCGTTCCGCTCAGGCGGGCCTCTCCCAGACCGAGACGTGCGAGGTGCTCTCGCTCGTGAACGGCTCCCGGCTCCAGCCGCTCCAGCGCTCGCGGAGGGTCATCCCGGCGAGGCGCGCCATCAGGTCGAGCTCCGCGGGCCAGACGTAGCGGAACGGCAGCGACCGGGCTCTCCACTCGCCGCCGCGGAGCCGCCAGTGGTGCGAGACCAGGCCCTGCGACACGACGTCGTACTCGTCGAAGCCGAGGTGCTCCGCGCTCACGGCGAAAGGTCGCACCCGCTCGCCGGGCGGAAGCCGCTGGAGCTGCGGGACGACGACCTCGACCACGAAGCAGCCACCGGGGTCCAGGTGCGCGACGACGTTCTCGAAACACGCGACCTGCTCGTCCTGCGACGTCAGGTTCATGATCGTGTTGAAGACCAGGTACGCGAGCGAGAACGAGCCCGGCACGCGCGTCGTGGCGAAGTCGCCGATCGTGACCGTCACCCGGTCGCCGTCGGGCTTCGCCCGCAGCCTCGCGACCATCGCCTCGGACAGGTCGATTCCGTGCACCGGCACGCCGCGCGCGGCGAGCGGCAATGCGATCCGGCCGGTGCCGACGCCGAGCTCGAGGGCGGCACCACTCCCCGCGAGGCCGGCGAGGAACTCGACGGTCGCCTCCACGACCTCCCGCGCGAACACGCCGTCCGTCCCGTCGTACCGGGCAGCCACCGCTTCGCCGAAGTGGTCGATCGGCATGCTTCTACCCGCTTCGCTTCAGCTTCCCGTGCTTCTTCGCGTACCGCTCGCCTGCGCGAAAGATCGCGAGCCCGAGCGGAATGGCGCCGACCGCGATCACGAGCAGCGGCCAGACGTCGGCCCAGGCGAGTCCGGCGCCGTCGACGATCGAGGCGCGGTCGCCGCGTAGCGCGTAGGTCGCCGGGGAGACCGTCGAGATCCACTGCATCCACTCCGGCATGACGGACACCGGGTAGTAGACGCCCGAGACGACGAGCATCAGGCCCTGGGCGACGAAGCCGAGCTGCGCGCCCTTCTCCGGCGAGACGAGCGGCAACACCGACGTCATGATCCCGATCCCCATGAACGAGAGCGACGCGATCGCGAGGAGCGCGAGGGCGGCGCCGTAGTTCGCGTGTGGAAGGTGGATGCCGATGAACGCGACGACGGCGAAGAACAGGATCGTCGCCCGGACGAGGCCGTAGAGGACGGCGAACGCGGCCATGCCGAACAGGTGCACGGGCCGCGAGATCGGCGCCATGAACGTGTACTCGATCGTCCCCTCCCAGCGCTCCCACGCAACCGTCTCGGTGACGAACTCGAAGATGATCCCGAGGAACGCCCAGATCACGGCGCCGACGAGCAGGATCGTCGCGAGGCGGTTCTCCTCTGCGGGCGGCAGGTTCTCGACCCTGGCGATGAAGACGATCGTGAGCGTGTTCGCGATCGTCCAGACCATGAACGCGAGATCCCAGAGGATGTAGCGCCTCGTGAGGTAGACGTTTCGCTCGACGATCCCGCCGAGACCGACGAGCTCGTTCCGCAGGGTCGACGCGATCGAGGCCGCGCCGACGCCGCCGAAACCGGCACGTGCACGCTCGGGTGGCCGAGTCGAGTCGATGCTGCTCATGCGAACACCTCTCGATACCGGTCGTCTTCCGTCTGCTCGGCCTCGAACTCGCGCCCGGTCGCGGCGAAGAACGCCTGCTCGAGCGTCTCGACACCGAAGCGCCGCTTCACGTCCTCCACGGGCTCGAGGAAGAGCAGCCGGCCGCGGTCGAGGATCCCGACGCGGTCGGCGAGCGCCTCTGCCTCGACCATGTCGTGGGTGCAGAGCAGGATCGTCGCGTCGTGCTCGCGGCGGACCTGCCGGATGAACTCCTGCACCTCGAGCTTGGAGCGCGGGTCGAGGCCCGTGGTCGGCTCGTCGAGCAGGAGCAGCACCGGCGCGGTCAGGAGCGCGCGGGCGAGCGCGACCTTCTGCTGCATCCCGCGCGAGAGGTTCTCCATCGCCTCGTTCCGCCGCTCGGCGGGGAAGCCGACCTTCTCGAGAATGGCCGGGATCGCGGTGTGGGTCTGCCGCGGCGTCATCCCGTAGAAGCGGGCCGCGTAGGAGAGATTCTCCGCCGCGGACATCTTCTTGAAGAAGCTCGCCTCCACCGAGACGCGGTTCACGAGCCGCCGGATCGCCCGTGTGTCGCTGGAACGCGTCGTGGCCGAAGATCCGTGCCTCGCCGCCGTCGTCGATCAGGAGCGTCGAGAGCAGCCGGACCAGCGTCGACTTCCCCGAGCCGTTCTGGCCGAGGATCGCCGACGCATTCGCCGCGCTCGATCGTGAAGGTGATCCCCTCGAGCGCGGGCCAGGGCCGCTTCGCGCGGAAGCGGCCCGCAGTCCGGTCGCGACGGCGGAACGTCTTGCGGAGGTTGCGGACCTCGACGGCGGGGACGTCGCGCGCGGGCTCGACGGGTCGAGCTTGAAGTGGGTGCTGCGAGAGTGGACATGCTGCTCCTTCGGTGAAACGAGACGGAAACGGAGAACGGGAGACCGCGTGCGAGGCGGCGCGCGGACCTAGCGTCCGCGCGGGCCGGCGAAGCAGCAGCTCGCCGGCATCCTGTTCGTCACGTTCCGGAGCAACATGGCGATCCAAGGGTAAGGCCCGACGCCCAGACCGTCAAATGTCCGGTTTTTGCAGCGCCTATCGCTCGCCGGGGAGGTCGAAGAGTCCCACGACTCCGGAGTCGCCGCCCTCGGGGACGGGCTCGAACGGGTTGCGGGTCGCGACGCCGAACTTCCCGATCTCGGGGTAGAGGACGACTTCCGGTACCGGCATCGTCGAGACGGCGAGGATCGTCGCAGGCTCGTCGGTCGTGTTGGTGAAGGTGTGCAGCCCCTCGATCCCCCGCGGCATCGAGATCACGTCGCCGGGCGCGAGCGCCTCCTGGCCGGAGCCGGTCCGGAGAGTCGGACGGCCGCTCAGCACGACGAAGAGCTCCTCCATCCCGTAGTGGGCGTGCAGGTGGAAGCCCGTGGAGCCCGGCAGGAGCTCATGGACAGACGCACCGAGCTCCTTCGCGCCCGCGTGGCTGCCGACGAAGCGGCTGCGGATCTGCATCTGCTCCGCCGTGCGGTCCCAGGGCTCCTCGTCGAAGACGTTCGGGCGGCTCATGCGTGCGGCTCCTCTCCGTCCCAGTAACCCGTCGCGCTTTCGAGAAGGTGCATCGACCAGAGATGCGCTCCCTGCTGCGACGGTGTCCGCGCCATCGCGGCGACCTTCCCCGCGTCGGGGTACTCGACGACCTCGGGTGTGGCGGTCGCGGCTGCGACAACGAAGCGCGCGGTCTCGGCGGAGGCGTTCCACACCTGATGTGCTCCGTCCGCACCCGGCGGGAAGTGTGCGACGTCGCCAGGTCGTAGCTCTCGCTCGCCGGCGGGCGTGCGCAACGTGGGTCGCCCCACCAGTACGAGCAGGAGCTCCTCGGCACCGTGGTGGAAGTGGTACGGCAGGTGTGTCTCCCCGGGCTCGAGGACGTAGACGCTCATGTTCAGCCGGCTTCCCGGTTCGCGGACGAGGCGGCGTGGCTTCGTGCACCAGCCGGGCGGGATCTCGCCGTAGTCGTCCCACTCCCCGGGCTCGAGCGCGTTCTCCAGCGGTTCCATCACGCGGCCCGCGGCGGCTCGTCGTCGTCCTCGACCTCCACCGGCTCGCGCCGGCGGTCGTCGAGCCAGGCGACGATCTCCGGCTCGCGCAGGAGCAGCTCGACGACGGTCGCGCCCTGCTCGGTCTCGCTCATCCCTCCTCCTTCACGTCGTGGATCAGCCACAGCCGCTCTCCCGTCTGCGAGCCGGTGCTCGCCTGGGCGGTGATCTGTCCCAGGTCGGGGTACTCGCACACCTCCGGCGAGGAGAGCGTCGAGACCATCAGCAGGCGCACCGGCTCGTCGGTCTCGTTGCGCAGCCCGTGCGCGCCGCCGGGGCCGGTGGGAAGTGGACGGCCTCGCCCTCGTCGAGCGCCGCTCGCCCGCAGGCGTCCGGAGCGTCGGCCTGCCTCGCAGGACGACGAGCAGCTCCTCCCACGCGTGGTGGAAGTGGTAGACGACGAAGTTGCCGGGGTCGAGCTCGTAGACGGTCGCGCCGAGGCCCGGCCGCTCGGCCGCACGGGGCAGCCGCTTCGCGCGTCCGCCGCCGCCCGACCAGTCCTCGTCCTGCTCGCCCCAGTTGTCGCTCCAGACGTTCGCGTCGCTCATGGGGGGAGCCAATCACATGAACCCGACATCTTCTGTCATGTTTACGAGGTGCGTGCCTCCCGCCTCCTCTCCCTGTTGCTCCTGCTCCAGACACGCGGGCAGCTGACGGCGGCGGACCTCGCCGAGCGGCTCGAGGTCTCCGTGCGGACCGTGCACCGCGACGTCGAGTCGCTCGCGGCGGCGGGCGTGCCGGTGGAGGCGGTTCGCGGGCCTGCCGGCGGTTACCGTCTCGCCGGGGGCTACCGGACCCGGTTGACCGGCCTCACCGGCGACGAGGCGGAGGCGCTCTTCGCCGCCGGCATTCCGGGCCCCGCCGCCGAGCTGGGGCTCGGCGGCGAGCTGGCAGCGGCGAGGTTGAAGGTGCTGGCGGCGCTTCCGTCCGAGCTGCAGGAGCGCGCGACGCGGGCGCAGCGGCTCTTCCACCTCGACACGCGAGGCTGGTTCCGCGCGAGCGACCGCGTGCCCCACCTGCCGGTGCTCGCCGCGGCCGTCTGGCAGGGGCGACGCCTCCGGCTCCGCTACCGGGAGGGCGCCAAGGTCGTGCGCCGTACGGTCGACCCGCTCGGGCTCGTGCTCAAGGGCGGCGCGTGGTACCTCGTGGCCCGGCGCTCGGCAGGGATGCGCGTGTACCGCGTCTCGCGCGTCGTCTCCGCGCGTTCGCTGGACGAGGGCTTCGAGCGGCCCTCCGGCTTCGAGCTGGCCGGGTTCTGGGACGAGTGGTCGCAGGCGTTCGAGCAGAACCGTCCCCGTGTCGAGGTGAGCGTTCGGGTCTCCGACGGCGTGCGCCGCTTCCTCCCCGGCGATCGCCGGATCGAGCCGGACGGCAGCGTGACGGTCTCCTTCGAGAGCCTCGGCGAGGCGTACCGCGAGCTGCTTCGCTTCGGCTCCGACGCCGAGGTCCTGGGGCCGGCGGGTCTCCGTGAGCGAGTCGCGGAGACCGCGCGCGAGGTGGCGGCGCTGTACGGTCGCTCCTAGTGCCCTCCCTCTCCACGTACGCCGTCTTCCTCGCCACTGGTCTCGCTCTCCTCGTCGTTCCGGGGCCGGCCGTGCTCTACGTCGTCACGCGCAGCATCGAGATGGGGCGCGCGGGCGGAATCGCCTCCGTCGCCGGCATCACCACCGGCACGGTCGTCCACGTGTCGCTCGCGGCCGCCGGGCTCTCCTCGCTCGTCCTCGCCTCCACGGTCGCCTTCGACGCCGTGCGCTACGTCGGCGCCGCCTACCTCGTCCTGCTCGGCCTGCGGCGGTTGCTGACGCGGGACGCGGAGGAGGTCGCGAGCCAGACGCGGCCGCGCACGCGTCGCCGCGCCTACCGGCAGGGGGTCGTCGTCAACCTGACCAACCCGAAGACGATCGTCTTCATCTTCGCCTTCGTGCCGCAGTTCGTGGATCCGGCGGCAGGTCACGTCTGGTTGCAGGTGCTCGTGCTCGGTCTCAGCTTCGCCGCGCTCGGCTTCGCGAGCGACAGCTTCTACGCCCTCGCTGCCGGCACGGTCGCCGACCGCCTCCGCGACTCGGCCGCGATCGCCCGCTTCGAGCGCTGGTTCGGGGGCAGCGTCCTGATCGGTCTCGGTGTCGCCGCGGCCGCCTGGTCGCCGCACCGGGCACGCTGAGCGCACCGGCTTGCGTCATTCCACGGCTGCGGCTACCGTTGGGCCGGATGCCCGCCGCCGACGGCGGGCGTCGAGGCAACGGGGCCTCATCGCTTCCGCAGCGGTGGGGCTTTTTTGATGGTCCGAAGGAGGCCGGAATGGCGGAGATCGAGAAGGAGCTCAGGCACTACCTCGAAGGAGACGTCGAGCCGCGCGCGGCGCTCGAGTGGTCACGCGAGACGCGCGCGACGATGGTCGACCTCAAGTTCTGCGACCTGCTCGGCACGTGGCAGCACGTGTCGCTGCCGATCGCGGCGTTCGACGAATCCGCGTTCGACGAAGGCCTCGGCTTCGACGGCTCCTCGATCCGCGGCTGGCAGGGCATCTCGGAGAGCGACATGCTGCTGCTGCCCGACTCGTCCACCGCGATCCTCGACCCCTTCACCGAGGCGCCGACGCTCTCGCTCGTCTGCGAGATCGCCGACCCGATCACGAGGGAGCCCTACGACAAGGATCCGCGTCGCGTCGCCAGGCGTGCCGAGGACTACCTGCGCGCGAGCGGCATCGCCGACACGTGCTACGTCGGCCCCGAGTGCGAGTTCTTCGTCTTCGACGAGGTCTCGTACGCATCGGGCCCCAACGAGGCCCGCTACCTCGTGAACTCCTCCGAAGGGCACTGGAACTCGGGCGAGCCGGGACTCGGCTACACGATCCGGGAGAAGCAGGGGTACTTCCCGCCGGCGCCGCACGACACGCTCCACGACCTGCGCACGCGGATGGTGCTGACGCTCGAGCGGCTCGGCATTCCCTGCGAGTTCCACCACCACGAGGTCGCCTCCGGCGGCCAGTGCGAGATCGACCTCCGCTTCCAGTCGCTCCTCCGCATGGCCGACCAGATCATGACCTACAAGTACGTCGTCAAGAACACGGCGCGGGCGGCCGGCAAGTCGGCGACCTTCATGCCGAAGCCGATCTTCGGCGACAACGGCTCCGGGATGCACACGCACCAGTCCCTCTGGAAGGAGGGGACGCCGCTCTTCGCCGACAAGTCGGGCCCTGCCGGCCTCTCGAGCCTCGCCCGCGGCTACGCCGCCGGGCTGCTCGCGCACGCGCCGGCGCTGCTCGCCTTCTGCGCTCCGACCACGAACTCGTATCGGCGGCTCGTCCCCGGCTTCGAGGCCCCGGTCAATCTCGCGTACTCGTCTCGCAACCGCTCCGCGTGCATCCGGGTGCCGACGTACAGCGACTCGCCGATGGCGAAGCGGCTGGAGTTCCGCTGTCCGGATGCCGCGGCCAACCCGTACCTCGCCTTCGCGGCGATGTTGATGGCGGGTCTCGACGGCATCGAGCAGGGGCTCGATCCGGGCGAGCCGGCCGACTTCGACCTCTTCGAGGAGGAGCACGACATCCGCACGGTTCCGGGCTCCCTCGGCGAGGCGCTCGACGCGCTCGAGGCGGACCACGCCTTCCTGACCAAGGGCGGCGTGTTCTCCGAGGAGCTGATCCGAACCTGGATCGAGTGGAAGCGCGAGAACGACGTCGACCCCGTCCGGCTTCGCCCGCACCCGCTCGAGTTCGCCCTCTACTACGACGCTTGACGAGGGGGGAACCATGGGTTCCCCCGCGCGCGTGCGCGACCTGCGGCCCGGGGACTGGTCGCAGGTCGCGGCGATCTTCGAGGAGGGGATCCGGACCGGTAACGCGACCTTCGAGACCGCCGTCCCGTCCTGGGATGCCTGGGATGCCGCGCACGGCCGCATCCGTCTCGTGGCCGAACGGGACGGAGAGGTCGTCGGTTGGGCGGCGCTCTCGCCCGTCTCCGAACGCTGCTGCTACCGCGGCGTCGCCGACGAGAGCGTCTACGTCGGCACCGCGGCCCGGGGTACCGGGGTGGGGAGGGCGCTCCTCGACGCGGTGATCGCGCGATCCGAGGCGGACGGGATCTGGACGCTGCAGGCGGGGATCTTTCCCGAGAACCAGCCGTCCCTGCGGCTCCATCTCGGCCGCGGCTTCCGTCTCGTGGGCCTGCGCGAACGACTCGGTGAGCTGGGAGGCGTCTGGCGCGACGTCCTGCTCCTCGAGCGGCGCTCCGAGAGCGTCGGTTGAGCGGGATCCTCCCTGCGACACGCACGAACCGGGGGCGGGCCGTAGACCGGCCGCGCGGTTACCCTCGGGGCGTGCGCTACCAGATCGTCGACTGCCGCTGGGAGCTCGGCTCGCCGGATCGCGGGCGCGAGCTCTACCTGGCGGGGCACGTTCCGGGGGCGTCGTTCCTCGACGTGGACGACGACCTCTCCGACCGCTCCGTCCCGGACGCCGGTCGCCACCCGCTCCCTTCCGCCGAGCGGTTCGCGGCGGCGGCGGGCGAGGCGGGGATCGGCCCGGGCGTGTTCGTGCTCGCCTACGGCTCGCTGGGCGGCGCCGAGCGGCTCTGGTGGCTGCTCCGCCACTTCGAACACGACGCGTGCGCCGTCCTCGTCGGCGGGATCGACGCCTGGGGCGGGTCGCTCCGGGCAGGCCTGGAGGAGGTCGAGCCCGCCGTCTTCGTCCCGCGTGCGCGCGAGGGCGACACCGTCACCGCCGAGGAGCTTGCCGGCCGTCTCGCCGATCCGGCGCTCGCGATCGTCGACTCGCGGTCGGCGGAGCGCTGGCGGGGCGAGCCGGGCGGAATCGACGATCCGCCGGGTCGCATTCCCGGCGCCACGAACGCGCCGTGGGCCGCGCCGCTTCCCCGTCTCCCCGAAGGGGAGCTCGTCGCCTACTGCGGCTCGGGCATCACGGCCTGCGTCACGCTCCACCGTGCCTGGCTCGCCGGCCGCGAGGGGCGGCTCTACCCGGGCTCGTGGAGCGAGTGGTCGCAGCGCGGCCTGCCCCTGGAGCGCGGCTAGCCGACGGCGAACGTCACCGTCACGGTGGCGTCGATCTCCTGCGTGCCCGGCTCGATCGGCACCGACGCGCCGGACGCGGGGCCGGCGGTGATGGGGACGGGGACGCTCCCGCCGCCCTCGCTCATCGTCTGCACGGCTCCGAGCTGCAGCCCCGCTGCGCTCGCGAGCGCCTGCGCCTTCGCCTTCGCGACGGCGAACGCCTGCTTCAGCGCATCACGGTAGAGGGCGTCGCGTTCCGACGTGTCGAGGTTCGGGCCGTAGACGGAGTCTGCGCCGGCGCCCACGGCGGCGTCGACGACCGTGCCGGCCTTCGCCAGCGCCATCGTCGCGGCGACGCTGTTGGACACGGTGTAGCCGATGATCCGCGTCCCGTCCTGAGACGACTGTGGCGAGAGCGACACGCCCGTGGTCTGCAGGTCGGCCGACGCGACTCCCGCGGACTTCAGCGCCGCGATCACTGCAGCGGCGGTCGCGGAGTTCCGGGCGAGCGCGGCCGACGCGGTGGAGGCCTTCGTGACGACGCCGAACTGGAAGGAGGCCCGGTCCGGAACGGTGGTCGCGACGCCGCTGCCCATGACGGTGACCGTCCGTCCGGCGGGAACGGAGGCGGTGTGCGCGAGCCGGGGCTGGGCGACGCCGGCGAGCGCTGCGGCCGCGAGCAGGAGCCCGGCCACGAGAAGTGTCCTGCGGAGTGATCTCATGCCCCGAATACGTCGCCGGAGCACGATTCGTCACACGGCCATTGCGAGATAGGGCGTCCAACGGTGCGGGATCCGCGGCGCCGCGAGCTTGATGAAGAGCACCGGCGCAGGGGGCCTCGGGAGCATGCGCAGCTCCATCCCGGCCTGTTCGACCGTCCGGTCTCCCTTGCGGAGGTTGCAGGGCGCGCAGGCGGTGACGACGTTCTCCCAGACGGACTCGCCGCCCTTCGAGCGCGGGACCACGTGGTCGAGCGTCAGCCGCCCGTTCGACGTGCCGCAGTACGCGCAGCGCCAGCCGTCACGGGCGAAGAGCGCGCGCCTGGAGATCTTGCGCTGGATCGCGCGCGGCACCCGAACGTACTGCAGCAGGCGGATCACGTGCGGCCAGATGAAGCTGCCGGACGCCGAGCGAAGCGGCTGGTCGAGCCGCTCGACGATCTCGGCCTTTCCCTTGTAGACGAGGACGTGAGCGCGCCGCACCGAGCACACGTTCAGCGGCTCGTAGCTCGCGTTCAGGACCAGAACGTTCTGCAACCTGGTCGAAAGGTACCTCAGCGGCCTGTCTGCGAAGCAAACGCGCCGGCGGCTCCGTGGTCCGAGCAGCACCTCCCTTTGCAACCCGCGGAAGCGCCGCGCGGAGGGGAGACCGCGCTCTCCCCGGAGCGCTCACTCACGCAGTTCTCGCCGGGCGGCGAAGGGGGGTCCCGTAAGGGGAACCGCAGGTTCCCCTACGACGCCATCGCCCGGTCGACGGCCTCCTGCTCCTCCGGCGAGAGCGCGACGGAGGAGTGGCCGCGGTCGAGCTCCTTGACGTAGATCCTGGCATAGTCGCGGCCCTGGATCGCGCTCATCACGACGCCGCTGCGGGCGGCGTCGAGGAGCGCGACCGACGCCGACTGGTGGCCGCCGCTCGCCCCGTACGCGTCGTAGCGGACGAGCGCCGTCTTCGAGACCGACCCGTCGACTCGCCGGTCGACGCGGGCGAGACCGGCCGCGACGTCGTCCACCGCGCGGCGCAGGTCGTCCACGCGACCCTGCAGGGAGACCGCGAAGTCGACGAGATCGGACTTCCCGGCGCCGAGGAGGACGCGCTGTGCCGCCCGCACCCGCCGCAGCGACACGTAGTAGCCGGCGGCCAGACCGAGCGCGGCGACTGCGGCTGTGGCCGCGGCGATCGCGATCCACGCGGCGACAGAGGCGCTCACGTCACTGGCTCAGGCGGAAGAAGACGGGATAGGCGGCGCGGTTGTTGGCGAGGTTCTTCTCTCCCGGGACTCCGCCGATCTGCACGGTCACCGTCGCCTGGTGTCCGAACGCGTCGGGTGGGAGCTGGAGGTTCCCGAAGGACACGGTCAGCCGCTGTGCCGCCTGGATCGAGGCGATCGTCTTGTGCCGCGTCAGCACGGTCTTGCCCGCGACCTTGATCTTCAGCGTGACCGGGACGTTGACCTCCTGGAAGTTGCCGGAGTCCTGGACGGTCGCCTGCAGCGTGAGATCGGCCGAGTCGAAGACGGTCGTCGGGTTCGAGGTCGAGAGCGTCACCGAGCGTCCGCCGCCCACGGCCTTCGTCGCGACGAGGTTGTCGCCGTGCAGGCCGCCCGGGGTACCGCCGGTCGAGGCGGGCTTCAGTCGCTGGTAGACCACTTCGAAGGCACGCATGCTGACGAGGTCGGGGTTCGTGACGAACTGCGAGGTGGGGGCGACGACGCCCGTGATCCCGAGCTCCTTCAGCGTCTGTGTCACCGGCAGCCGGTAGAGCTCGACCCACACGATGTCGCTCGCGGTCAGGAGCTGCGCCTGGTCGGCGAGCTGGCACGGCCGCCGTGGCCGCGTCCTTCACGTTCGTCTGCGCGAGCTCGTTCGCGATGACCCGCCAGGCCGAGCGCCCGTAGCTGGAGCGTGTCGAGGACCTGCTGGTGCAGCGCGCGCAGCGGCCCGGGCGGCCGGATCTGCTGCGCCTGGTCGTACGCCTGCTGCTCCTGCTGCGACCACTGCTCGAGACTCGTCTCCAGGTCGGCGAGCTTCAGCCCGGGGGACGCCATCTTCGCCACGAGCTCCTTCCCCACCCGCTCCGAGCTCTGCGCGATCGCACGGACGTTGTCCATGTAGGACGCGTACTCGTCGTGCCTGCTCTTGCCCTGGCACGCACCGACCCAGAAGACGAGGGCGACGACGATCGCGATCGCGAGCGCGACGAGGCCGACGAGACGCGCGAGCGCGACCGCTCCTGTCGGAGGACGAACCGGGGGCCTGCGGAACTCGCCGCCGCCGCGACCACGGCTCCGGCGCCGCGGCCGCTGCGGCGCCTCCTCCGTCTCCGGCTCGTCGAAGAAGTCGAACCCTCTGTCGTCGTCGAACGTCGTCATGCCTGTCCGTCGGCGCCTGACATCCGGGCAACCTTACTGCGCGGAGGGGTCGGGCAGGACAACGGAGGGTGGAGGCAGGTTATCTCGCGGTCGCGCAGGAAAGTCCGACGCGGTCGCCAACCTTCGAGACGCATGGGAGATGCTGCGCTCGCGCTCGGAGGGAGCGCCCCGGTCATCGGCCGCTACCGGCCGCTGCGCCCTCTGGGGAGCGGCGGCTCCGGCTCGGTCTGGCTCGCACGTGACGAGCGCACGGGTCTCGACGTCGCGCTGAAGATCATCGCCCGCGAGGGGAAGGCGGCCGCGCGGGCCGAGCGAGAGGCGGCGGCGGCGGCACGGCTGCGCCACCCCAGCTGTCTGCGGGCCTACGCCTTCGCCCGCGACGCACGGCACGTGTACATCGCATACGAGTACGTCCCCGGCCGTACGTTCCGCGAGGCGATGCGAGGCGGCGAGCTGCGCGATGCCGCCGCGGTCGAGGCATGCGCGCAGGTGTGCGAAGGGCTCGCGCACGCCCACGCCGCGGGGATCCTCCACCGCGACGTGAAGCCGTCGAACGTCCTGCTCGCAGACGGAGAGGACGTGTCCGCCCGGCTGCTCGACTTCGGCCTCGCGCGGATGTCGGAGGCGGAGACGTTGACCGAGCAGGGCGACGTGCCCGGCACGCTGGCGTACATCTCGCCGGAACGACTCGCCGGCGAGGAGGCGAGCGCAGCCGCGGACGTCTGGGCGATCGGCGTGATGCTCTGGGAGGCGCTCGCAGGACGGCATCCGTTCTGGCAGGGGTCGATGCTCGAGACCGCCCGGGCGATCGAGCAGGGTGCCCGGCCGCTCGCCGACCTTCGTCCCGACCTGCCGAAGGAGCTTCCTCGCCTCGTCGACCGCGCTCTCTCCGTCGATCCGGCCCGGCGGCCGTCCGCCGCCGACCTCGCTCGTGCGCTTCGAGGCGCCGCGGCGCCTCGGCAGAAGGAGCGCGAGCCCCGCGCCCGGCTCGCGCTCTCCCACCAGGTGTCGCGCGTGTGCGCAGCCGCGCTCGCGGCCGGATTCGCGGCCTGGACGGCGACGGAGCTTCCCTTCTACCCGCACGGCTGGATACCGGGACTCGCGCTCGCCGCGGCGGCGGCGACCCTCGTCCAGGATCGGCTCGGCCTGGCTCTGGCGCTCGCGGTGCCCGTGCTGCCGCTCGGGAACGTCTCGCTCGGGCTCGCTCTCCTCTACGCCGGTGTCGCCCTCGGCTGGCTGGCTCTCTCCTGGCGGGAGCCGCGCTTCGGCCTGCTCTTCGCGCTCGGACCGTTGCTCGCACCGGTCGCGGCACTCGGGCTCTTTCCGCTCGCGACCGTCGGCGTCCGTGCACGCTTCCGACGGGCGGCGCAGGCGGCGCTCGCCGTGATCGCCGCGATGCTCGCCGCCGGGATCCGCCACGCTGCCCCTGCCGCTGACAGGAGCGCGCGCGCCGCTCGGGCTGGGAATCGGCGCCTCGCGAGACCCGCTCGACGTCGCCGGCTCGCTCGCGCGGGCGGCAGCCGCTCATCCCGGCCTGCTCGTCGAGGCGGGAGCTCTCGCCGTCGTCGCGGTCGTGTTGCCGTATGCGCGTGCGCGCGGCCGCTGGGGTGCGGCAGGACTGGGCGCGCTGATGCTCGTCCTCACGTTGCTCCCGGAGCCGGCCGTCTCGGCGCTCCCGCTCGTCGCCGCGGCGTGGATCATCGCCGCGGCTACTCTCGTTGCGCCTCGCACCGCTGCGTAGCGAGGCGGTCGGGCGGCGGCGCTCCGGCGGTTCCGCCGTGTTCCGCAGGGGGTACATTCAGGCCGGAACCGAATGGTGCTGCGCGCGATCGAGACGAGGCTGGAACGGCTCTTCGAGGGTGTCTTCGGACGCGCCTTCAGGACGAACGTCCAGCCGGTCGAGCTGGCGAGGAAGCTGGCGAAGGAGATGGACGACCATCGCTCGGTGTCGGTGTCGCGCACCTACGTGCCGAACGAGTACACCGTCTACCTCTCGCCGGGCGACCGCGAGCAGTTCGAGGGGTACGAGAGCTCGCTCGTCGCAGAGCTCGAGGAGTATCTCGCCGAGCACGCCCAGCGCGAGACGTACGCACTGCTCACCCCGCCGCGGGTCGTCTTCGAGACCGACGACGACCTCGGTGTCGGCGAGTTCGGCATCGCGACGCGGCTCGAGCAGCCTCGCCGTGCGCCCGCCGCCGACGACGTGCCGAAGCGGGAGGCCCAGCCGCCGGGCGCCACGATGGTCTACCGGCCGCGCACCCAGCCGACGGAGGCGGTGTCGCTGGAGGAGATGGAGATGGGCGACGGCCTCGTCGGCGTTCTCGCGTGGAACGGGGAGCGTCACGTGCTCGAGCAGAGCCGGTCCGTGCTCGGGCGCTCGCGCGACGCCGACGTCCAGATCGACGACCCGAACGTCTCCCGCCGTCACGCTGAGGTCGTCGAGGAGGCCGGGAGCTACTGGGTCGTCGACCTCGGCTCGACGAACGGCGTCGAGGTGGGCGGCCGTCGTGTGCAGCGGGCACAGCTCTCGAGCGGCTCGACCTTCACGGTCGGCGGGACGACGATCACGTTCACGACCGAGCGGGAGTGAACGAGGGCGTGCCTCCGACCCTGCTCGCGTCGACGAGGCTCGCGGAGGTTCTGCTGGCCCTCAAGATCGCGTTCCTCGTCCTGCTCTACCTGTTCATCTGGCGCATCGTCCGAACCGCCGCACGCGAGCTGCGGAGGCCGCACGAGGACAGCATGATCCTCAGCCCTGCGGCGGCCGCAGCGGTAGGGCTGGGTGCGGCCGCGAGCGCGCGTTCCGCGCGCCTCGTCGTCGAGGGGAGCCCGACCTTCGAGAGCGGCGACGCGTTCCTCGTCGACTCGGCGCCGCTCACGATCGGCCGCGGCGGCCAGAACGCGAT
Organism: uncultured Thermoleophilia bacterium; assembly: GCA_963762675.1. Classification (GTDB taxonomy): domain Bacteria; phylum Actinomycetota; class Thermoleophilia; order Gaiellales; family Gaiellaceae; genus Palsa-739. The sequence continues at coordinate 565,429 of CAVXLS010000010.1, forward strand.
CGTCCTGGCAGGCGACGAGTTCGCCTCCGCGCAGCACGCGCGGGTGGAGGCGCGCCGCGAGGGCGTCTGGGTGCACGACCTGGGCTCGACGAACGGCACCTTCGTCAACGGCGAGCGTATCGTCGGCGCGCGCCGCCTGGCGCCGGGCGACGTCCTGCGCGTCGGCGCAACCGATCTGAGGCTGGAGACCTAGCGTGTGAACCCATGCTCCCCCGCCCCCCTCCTTCTTCCGCCTTCCTTGGTCGGCGCGTACGCGGTCGCGAGCGACACGGGACGGAAACGTCGTCGGAACGAGGACAACTACGTCGTCTCGCCGCCGTTGTTCGCGGTCGCGGACGGAATGGGTGGGGCGCAGGCGGGCGAGGTCGCGTCGAAGCTCGCCGCCGGCACCGTCGAGAGCGAGACCGGAATCTCGCTGCGCGGCGTCGAGCGCGTGGCCGCCCTCGTTCGCGAGGCGAACCGGCGCGTCTACGAGCGGTCCACGAGCGACCCCTCCGCGTCGGGGATGGGGACGACCATGACGGTCGCGCTCGTCGAGGGCGAGACGGTCGTGATCGGACACGTCGGCGACTCGCGCGCGTATCTCGTGCGGGACAGCCGGATGGAGCAGCTGACCGACGACCACTCGCTCGTCAACGAGCTGCTGAAGAGCGGCAAGCTCTCGCCTGCGGAAGCGGAGGTGCACCCGCAGCGCTCCGTGATCACGCGTGCCGTCGGCACGGATCCCGACGTCCAGGTCGACGCCTTCACGATCGAGGCGCGGGACGGCGACGTCTTCCTCCTCTGCTCGGACGGTCTCACCGACATGGTCGGCGACGAGGACATCCTCGACCTGGTCGCCCGGCACCGCGACGACCTCGGCCGGGCGGTCCGGGCGCTCGTCGCGGCGGCGAACCGGGGCGGCGGCGAGGACAACATCACGGCGGTCGCCTTCCGGATCGCCGCCGGGCTCGAGGAGACGGCGCAGCTGCCGGCGATCGAGCCCGACGAGGACACCGTGGAGGCCGTGCTCCCGGATCGCCCGTCGACACGATGGTGATCCCGCTCGAGCGGATCGAGCAGGAGTTGCTTCGGCAGGACGCCCGGCGGCGGCGGCGCCGGGGCGCGGCGAGGGAGGTGGATCGACGAGCCCGGGTGCGGCTGGGGCTGGGGCTCCTCGCGTTGCTCGTGCTCGCCGTCGCCCTCCTGATCTGGGGGCTCCGCTGACGCTCAGCTATCGCAACCGGGAGCTGCTGACGCTCGTCGCCGTCGGGGCGCTCACCGCGATCGGCTTCGCCAGCGTCTACATCTCGCTCGAGTCGCAGATCTCGACCGGGTCGCTCGGATACGCCGTCTTCTTCTTCGCGCTCTACCTCGCCGCGCACGTCGTCGCACGGCTCACCGTCCCGCACGCCGATCCGTACCTGCTGCCGATCGCGGGGCTGCTCTCGGCGATCGGCCTGACCGAGATCTACCGGCTCGGCCCGCGTGACGCGTTCCGGCAGGGGCTGTGGGTCGTGATCGGCGTCGCGGTCTTCGCGGCCGCGCTCGTCTGGCTGCGCAAGGACTACCGCGCGATCGAGACCTACAAGTACGTCTTCGGTCTCGGCGCCCTCCTGCTGCTCTTCCTGCCGCTCGCGCCCGGGATCGGCCAGACCGTCAACGGCGCCCGCCTCTGGGTCCACGTCGGCTCGCTCCAGTTCCAGCCCGGCGAGCTGGGCAAGATCGCGCTGATCGTCTTCCTCGCGGCGTACCTGCGCGAGAAGCGCGAGGTGCTCGCGCAGGGGCGGCTCAAGGACTGGGGGCCGCTGCTCGTGATCTGGGGTGGCGCGATGCTCGTCCTCTTCGCGACCGACGACCTGGGGAGCGCGCTCCTCTACTACGGGATCTTCCTCGGGATGCTCTACGTCGCGACCGCGCGGGTCGCGTTCGTCGCCGCCGGCCTGGGGTTGTTCCTCGCCGGCTCGGCCGCCGTCTACCAGGGCACGCCGCACGTCCGCGACCGCGTCCTCAACTGGCTCCAGCCGTGGACGACGCACACGATCTACTGCCCCTTCAGCGGTCAGATGGCGTACCGGCAGGACTGCCAGAGCTACCAGGAGGTGCAGTCGCTCTACTCGATCGCCCACGGCGGCTTCGGCGGCACCGGCCTCGGCAACGGCACCTTCACGACCGCGACCGGTCATCAGGTGATCCCCGACCTCAGCACCGACTTCATCTACTCGGCGCTCGCGCAGGAGCTCGGGCTCGTCGGCGCCGCGGCGCTGTTGATGGTCTACATGGTCTTCGTGCTGCGCGGCTTCCGGGTCGCGCTCGCGGCGAGCGACGGCTTCTCGAAGCTGCTCGCGGCGGGACTCAGCTTCGGCTTCGCGCTGCAGACCTTCGTGATCGTCGGCGGCATCCTCCGCGTGATTCCGCTCACGGGCATCACGCTGCCGTTCGTCTCCTACGGTGGCTCGAGCATCGTCGCCAACTTCCTGCTCGTCGCCGGCCTGATGCTCGTCTCGCACCGCGCGAATCGAGGCGCCGCGTGAACAGGCAGCTGCTGCGTCTCTCCGTCGCGTCGATGGTGCTGCTCGTCGCGCTCGTCGTCGCGACGACGTACTGGCAGACGTGGGCCGTCGCCGGCCTCCAGGACCGGCAGGACAACGCGATCCAGCAGGTGGCGCAGCTCTCGATCGCGCGCGGGAAGATCATCGGCGCGAACGAGAAGACGACGTTCGCGAAGAACCAGCGCAAGCGCATCGCCGGCCAGACGTTCTTCTTCCGTCACTACCCGCAGCGCGGGCTCGCGGCCCAGGTGATCGGCTACTCGACCTCGAGCGGCACGCGCGCGGGGCTCGAGGAGTCATTGAACGACTACCTCACCGGCGCCAACTCGAACCTGTCGAACGCCTTCCGGCACACGCTCGACAGCCTGGGGGGCGGCACCGTCCACGGCAACGACGTCGTGCTCACGCTCCGTCCCGTCGCACAGCGGCTCGCACTCGAGCAGCTTGCGGGTCGCTGCGGCGCTGTCGTCGCGATGAACCCGCGCACCGGCCAGGTCTACGTGATGGTGTCCTCGCCGACGTACGACCCCAACCTGCTCTCGCAGTCGGGAGGGTACGCGAAGATCCTCGGGATCAAGGGCGCCTGCGGTGACGCGTCGGCGCTCGTGAACAACGCGACGGCCGGCCTCTACACGCCGGGATCGACGTTCAAGATGGTGACCGCTTCCGCTGCGCTCGACACGGGGACGTTCAAGCCGACCTCCACGTTCTACGACCCCGGCTACTGCATCGACTACGGCAAGAAGGTCTACAACTCCGGGAATCCCGACCAGACGGGACCGGAGACGTTCGGCAACGTCACCCTCGCGCAGGGCTTCCAGCACTCGATCAACTCGGTCTTCTGCAACGTCGGCGAGAAGCTCGGCGCGAAGACGATCCTCGACTACGCGCGGCGGTTCGGGTTCTACTCCACGCCGCCGCTCGAGACGCCGGCGAGCGAGCGCGCCCCGAGCGGCCTCTACGCGTACGCCAACGGGAAGCAGAAGCTCTACTGGCCGAAGGACTTCAACGCCGTGGACGTCGGACGCCTGGCGTTCGGGCAGGAGCGGATGGTGGTGACGCCGTTGCAGATGCTGCTCGTCGCCTCGACGATCGCGAACGGCGGCGAGGTGCCGAGACCGTATGTCGTGCAGCGGATCGTCGGTCCCGACGGCTCGGTCGTCTCCACGACGAAGCCGCAGATGCTCGGCCGCGCGATCAAGGCGCAGACGGCGTCGGAGCTGACCCAGATGATGGTCTCGGTCGTCCAGGCCGGGACGGGGACCGCGGCACAGATCCCCGGCGTCCAGGTCGCCGGCAAGACCGGCACGGCCGAGACGAACGTCAATCACGTCTACAACGCCTGGTTCGTCTGCTTCGCTCCCGCCGACAACCCGCGCGTCGCGGTCGCGGTCGTCGTCGAGAAGCAACCGAACGGTTTCGGGGGCTCGGTGGCGGCCCCGATCGCGAAGGCAGTACTGGAGAAGCTCCTGGGTGGCTGATTCCACCTTTACCCTGTACGGAGCCCGGTGGCTGTGACCGACCCCCTCATCGACTCGCTCTTCGACGGGCGCTATCGCATCGTCCGCAAGCTCGGTGCGGGCGGGATGGCCGACGTCTACCTCGCCGAGGACCAGGAACTGGGCCGGCGGGTCGCGATCAAGATCCTGAACGACAGGCACGCGAACGACGAGCAGTTCGTCGAGCGCTTCCGTCGCGAGGCGAAGAACGCGGCCGCGCTCACGCACCCGAACATCGTCTCCATCTACGACCGTGGCGAGGCGCAGGGGACGTACTACATCGCCATGGAGTATCTCGACGGGCGCTCGCTCAAGGAGCTGATCGTCAGTCGCGGGCCGGCACCGGTCAACGTCGCGCTCGAATACGCGCGCCAGATCCTCGGAGCGCTCCGCTTCGCGCACCGCCACGGGATCGTCCACCGCGACATCAAGCCGCACAACGTGCTCGTCGACGGCGAGGGCCGCCTCAAGGTGACGGACTTCGGGATCGCGCGCGCCGGCGCGAGCCAGATGACCGAGGTCGGGTCGATCGTCGGCACCGCCCAGTACCTCTCGCCCGAGCAGGCGCACGGCAGCGCGGTCGACCAACGCTCCGACCTCTACTCGCTCGGCGTCGTCCTCTACGAGCTGCTCACCGGCGTGGCGCCGTTCCAGGGCGACACCCCGGTCGAGATCGCGATGAAGCACCTCTCGCAGGCGGCCGAGCCCCCGTCGGCGCTGCGGCCCGACATCCCGCACGAGCTGGACTGGGTCGTGATGCGCGCGCTGGCAAAGGACGCCGAGGAGCGCTACCAGAGCGCCGAGGAGATGGACGCTGACCTCGAGCGGGTCGCGCGCGGCGCGCCCGTCGCGGCCGCGACCGAGGAATCGGCGACCCAGGTGATGCGTGCACCCATCGCGCCGGCCGTCGCGGCTGCCGCGGCCGGCGCGACGATGATCGCGCCGCGCCGCGCCGCACTGCCGCCGCCGCCGCCGCGCGAGTACTACGACTACGCAGAGCCTGCGCGGAGACGGCCGATCTGGCCATGGTTCCTCGCCGTCGCCTTCGTGCTCCTGGCCGGGGCCGGCGGCTGGTACGTCTACCACCAGCTCAAGTCCACGTCGGCGCCGAAGATCAGGGTCGGCTCGTACCTCGGAGAGACGCAGCAGAACGCCGCCGACCAGATAGACCTGCTGAACCTCGTTCCGTCCCTCAAGAAGCAGTCGAGCGAGACGGTGGCGAAGGGGCTGGTGATCAAGCAGGACCCGTCCGCGGACACGAAGGTCGGGAAGGGGAGCACGGTCACGATCTGGGTCTCCACCGGCAAGCCGACGGTCGACGTGCCGGACCTGAGCGGGCACACGAAGGCCGATGCGGTCAAGCAACTCCGCGACCTCAAGCTGGTGCCCGACGTGCACCTCGTCCCGGGCGGGACCGCGGGACAGGTGACCGTGACGAGCCCGACGGCGGGGAAGACCGTCGTCGAGGGCTCGACGGTCCGGGTGAACGTCTCGACCGGCCCGCCGCAGGTGCCCGTGCCGAAGGTCGTCGGCGAGACCCTCTCGAAGGCGACCACCGACCTCCGCGATCTCCACTTCAAGGTGAACGTCGCGGCGTTCAAGGAGGACAAGGCTCCGGCCAACCAGGTGATCGCCCAGAAGCCGACGCCCGGTAAGAGCCTCGCCAAGGGCTCGACGGTCGACCTCACCGTCTCCAGCGGCCCGCCGCAGGTGGACGTCCCCGGCGTGATCGGCGAGAGCGGGCTTCGCGGCGTGGAAGACGTTGCACGGCGCCGGCTTCAAGGTGATCGACCCAGCCGCAGGACACGAGCGATCCGACCCAGGACGGCGTCGTGATCTCGCAGGATCCACTCGGGAACACGCAGGCGACGCAGGGCTCGACCGTGACTCTCACGATCGGCCACTTCGTCCCCGCGACCGACACGACGACGACGACCACCACCACGACCGACACCACCACCACGCCGCCGACGCCGTGAGCGGACGCCTGCGGGTCGCCGTGCTCGCCGGCGGCCGCTCGAGCGAGCACGACATCTCCGTCGCGTCCGCTCGCTCGGTCGTCGCCGCGCTCGATCCGGAGCGCTACGACGTCGTGAGCGTCTCGATCGCCCGCGACGGCCGCTGGGAGCTCGAGCAGGGCGCTTCGGGCCACGTCCTGGTGCCAGGCACCGAGACGGGTCGCGAGGGGACGAGTCCCGGCGAGACCCTGCCCGCTCCGGCGTCCTCCGGCACCCTCGCCGCGCTCGGCGCCGTCGACGTCGTCCTGCCGATCCTGCACGGGCCGTTCGGCGAGGACGGAACCGTGCAGGGACTGCTCGAGCTGGCCGACGTGCCGTACGTGGGCGCCGGCGTCGCCGCGTCCGCCCTGGCGATGGACAAGGACCTGTTCAAGAAGGTCATGCGCGACAGCGGCATCCCGGTCGCCGCCCATCATGTGATCCGTCTCGGCGACATGGTCGAGAATCCGCTGGGCTACCCCGTCTTCGTCAAGCCGGCACGGCTCGGCTCCTCCGTCGGCATCACGAAGGTGCACGACGAGGGTGAGCTGGGGCCGGCCGTCGAGCTCGCGTTCCGGCACGACGAGAAGGTGCTCGTCGAGGAGTTCGTGTCCGGCATGGAGGTCGAGGTCGGCGTGCTGGGAAACCGGGTGCCGCCGCCGATCGCCTCGCTTCCGGGTCGGATCGACACGCTCGAGCACGAATGGTACGACTACGCGTCGAAGTACGACGAGGACGGGATGGAGCTCGTGATCCCGCCGGAGCTGCCCTCGCGAGACGATCGAGCTCCTGCAGCGGCGCGCGGTCGAGTCCTTCGTCGTCTGCGAGTGCGAAGGGCTCGCGCGCGTCGACTTCTTCGTCCGGGAGCTCGACGGCGAGGTCGTCTTGAACGAGCTGAACACGATGCCAGGATTCACGGCGACGAGCGTCTGGGCGAGGCTCTTCGAGGCGTCCGGGGTCGGCTACGCGGCGGCGCTGGACCGCCTGATCCAGCTCGCGCTCGAGCGCCACGAGCGCCGTGCGTTCGCTGCTCTGCTAGCGGGTCGCGGTGACCTCGCTCACCTTCACCCTGTGAGGCGACGGCGAGAGCTCGGTGATCCAGAGGACGTAGTACCGGGCGGTCGTCCCTGCCAGCGTGAACGTCGTGGTCGTGCCGACCGTCTCCGTGGCGGAGTCGTCGGTGAACGGGCCGCTCGCCGAGTCGCCTGCCCGGATCACCGCGACGAAGCCGGGCGTCGCGGTCGAGACGGTGAGCGACCGCAGGGCCACCGGGGTCCCCGCGTCGAGCACGAGCCCGAGGCCGTCCTTCAGGCCCCCGAAGTTGCGGGTCGCGTACGTCTCCGTGTACCAGAAGGTCGAGGGGTCGCCGTCGGTCGCCTTGCCGGCGGTCGCGGAGTGCTCACGCCCGTTTCCCTGCGGGTCGTAGTCGGTGAGCCCGCGGAGATCGACGGCGGCTGCGGGTGAGCCGGGTCCGCCTGCGGGGCCCGGGCCGGCCGGGCTCGGCGTGCCCGAGCTCCGAAACACGATCGATCCGGCGACGATCGCCGCGACGGCGAGCACGAGCGACGATCCGACCGCGAGCGCCTTCTTCCTGCCGATACGCTTCCGATGCCGCGCGCGGGTGAGCGGCGGCAGCGGCATGACGACGGCGGTCTGCTCGGGATCGAGGTCGTCGAAACAGAGTCGCAACTCGTCCGCGAAGGCCGCCATGGAGGGGAAGCGTTCGGCCGGGTCCTTGGCGAGCGCCCGGTCGACGGCGGCGGCGAGCCGCACGGGCGCATCGGGCCGGGCGTCGAGCAGGCTCGGCGGCGGCTCGTTGATGTGTCGGAGGGCGACCGCGACGAAGCTGTCGCCGGGGAACGGCACGGCTCCGGTCAGGAGTTCCCAGAGAACGACTCCCAGCGAGTAGACGTCGGTCGCCGGGCTCACGCTCTTGCCGCCGGCCTGCTCGGGCGAGATGTAGTCGCTCGTGCCGAGGACCGTTCCCTCCTGTGTCACCCCGCGTTCCACGTCCAGAGAGCGCGCGATTCCGAAATCGGTGACCTTGACGTCGCCCTCCTCGCTGAGGAGGACGTTCTGCGGCTTCACGTCCCGGTGGACGAGCCCCTGCCCGTGGGCGAAGGCCAGCCCCTCCGCGACCGCGACCGCGAGCTCCACCGCTCGCCGCGCGGGCAGCTGCCCCGCCCGGCGGAGGAGGTCCTTGAGGTTCTCGCCCTCGACGTACTCGAAGACGATGAACTGGCGTCCGTCGTCGACGCCCCGGTCGATGACGGTGACGATGTGCGGGTGGGAGAGCTGCGCGACGGCGCGGGCCTCGCTGCGGAATCGCGCGACGTGCTCGTCGTCGTCGGCGTAGTGCTGGTGGAGCACCTTGAGCGCGACGTGCCGGTCGAGCAGCCGGTCGCGCGCGCGGAAGACGCTCGACATCCCGCCGGTGCCGACGAGCTCCTCGAGCTCGTAGCGATCGGAGATCACCTCACCGACCACGTGTGCCCTCGATCTTCCGCCGGAGCGAGCGCCGCTCGGATCGGCTGCGCTTTCTCTGCCGAGGGGGCTCGTGGGGGAACCCAGGGTTCCCCCACGTCACTACGAGAGAACCGCTTCGAGCGCGTCTTCCCACACGCCGAGCGCCTCCTCGAGCTCGGCGTCGGCGATGACGAGGGGACAGAGCACACGGTTGCAGTTCGAGTGGATGCCCGCCTTCAGCAGCAGGAGGCCGCGTTGCGCCGCCTCCGCGGCGACGCTCGAGGCGATCTCCGGCGCGGGAAGCCTGGTCTCGCGGTCCTGGACGTACTCGACGGCGAGCATCGCTCCGAGGCCGCGGACGTCGCCGATCGCCGGGAACCGTTCCTGCCATTCCAGCATCCTGCCTCGGATGACCTCGCCGATGCGCTCCGCACGCGCGACGAGCCCCTCCGCCTCGAAGACGTCGAGGACGGCGAGCGCTGCGGCCTGGGCGACCGGGTTGCCGACGTAGGTGCCGCCGACCGCCGACTCGCCCGGCGCGTCCATGATCTCCGCCTTGCCGAGGACGCCGGAGAGCGGCAGGCCCGCGGCGATCGACTTCGCCACGGTCATCAGGTCGGGCTCGACGTCGTAGTGCTCGATCGCGAACATCCGTCCCGTACGACCGAAGCCGGTCTGCACCTCGTCGATCACGAGCACGATCCCGTGCCGGTCGCAGAGCGCGCGAACGCCCGCGACGAACGCATACGGCGCCGGGATGAACCCCCCCTCCCCCTGGACCGGCTCGAGCACGATCGCAGCGACGTTCTCCGCGGCGACCTGTGTCACGAGCGCGCGCTCGAGCGCGGCGAGCGCGTCGGCGGCGGTGATCCCGCGGTACTCGTCCGGGAAGGGGACGCGGTAGATCTCGGGCGAGAACGGGCCGAGCCCTGCCTTGTAGGGGTGGGTCTTCGAGGTCAACGACAGCGAGAGCAACGTCCGCCCGTGGAACGCTCCCTCGAACGCGATGACGGCCTGCCGGCCCGTGTAGGCGCGCGCGAACTTGACGGCGTTCTCGACCGCTTCGGTGCCGGCGTTGAAGAACGCCGCCTTCGCCGGGCCTGCGAACGGCGCGAGCGCGAGCAGCCGCTCGGAGAGCGTCACGTACACCTCGTAGGGGACGATCGTGAAGTCGGTGTGGAAGAAGCGCGCGGCCTGCTCCTGCACCGCCGCGACGACCCGCGGGTGGGCGTGGCCGACGTTCAGGCAGCCGACGCCGCCCGCGAAGTCGATGTACCTGTTGCCGTCGACGTCGGTCAGCATCGCGCCCCGTCCCTCCGCCACGACGATCGGCAGGTAGAGGGAGAGCGCGTTCGCGACCACGTGCTCCTTCCGCTCGACGATCGCGCGCGAGCGGGGTCCCGGAACGACGGTCCGGAGCTCGATCGCCCGGGTGGTGGCCATAGGTGTCAGCGTACTCCGCAAGGCCGACGCCTCGGCGTCGAACGAGCGGCGTCGACTAGATGCCTGGACGCGCGAGGTCGGGGAGGTTCGGCGGCGCGCCGGGCGCGAGGGCACTCGGCGTGTAGACGCCCTCGGCGTTCCAGAGCATGTAGCCGCCCGTCTGGTAGCGGCGCGCGGCTGCGATCTGCGCCGCGACGTCGGCGTCCGTGTACGTGCGGCCGAGCGAGAAGTCCTGCAGCCACGGCACGAGCCTCGCGCTGCTGCCGGCGAGCTGTGCCCGGAAGTCGCGGAGCGAGTAGGCGACCGTCTTCTCGGGGGCTGCGCTCGGGTCGGGGAGGTTGTACTCGCCGGAGTGGTAGTGGGACGGATACGTCATCGGATAGACGGTGTCCACCGTCCGGCCGATCTGGCTCGGATACTGGCCGATCCCCAGGTCGCGCGTTGCGGAGAGCCCGAAGACGTCGGCGGAGACGCGCACGCCGAGGGGGTGCAGCCGCCGGGTCGCATAGCGGAGGAAGGCCGTGATCGTCTGGCGCATCGGCTGCGGGTGCGGTCCGGGGTAGCGGATGACGGAGAGGTCGCCGTCGCTCGGGAAGCGGACGTAGTCGAACTGGATCTCGTCGAAGCCCGCCTTCGCAGCCGCGACGGCGATGTCGACGTCGTACCGCCAGGCGGCGCGCGAGTAGGGGTTCAGCCATGCGAGGCCGCCGCTCGTGTGCCAGAGGGTGCCGTCGCTCCGCTGGATCGCCATCGCGGGATGACTCGTCGCCGTCACGGGGTCCTCGAAGCTGACGACGCGTCCGATCAGGTACATCCCCGCCTGGTGCACCTGTCGGGCAACCGCCTGCGGGTCGTAGTAGGCGCCCGCGGCGCCGTCCTGCCTCGCGAGCGCGGGAGCCCCTTGGACGAAACCGACGTGGCCGTTCTCGTCCTTGACGTCGAGCTCGATCGTGTTCAGCCCGTACCGCTTCAACGCGATGTACTCCGCGAGCTTCCCCGGGAGCGAGGCGAGGTTCATCGTCACGTGGACGCCTCGGATGGCAACCGGGAGCCGGGAGTGGAAGGGGGCGGCCGCCAGCGGGACGTGAGCGGGCTCGAGCGTGACGGCGTCGCTCGTCGTCCCGGGGGCGACGCGGGCGATCCCGACCCCGAGCGCGACGAGCAGGGCGACGACGCCGAGCGCGGTCAGCCGGCGGCGCCGAACCTGCCGCCGCCGCAATTCGCGGCGGATCTCCCGCAGCTCGGCCCGTTGAACCTCGCTCGCCATGGGGGGCGCGGTCGCCATGGGGTCTGGAATCGTAGTAGCTTTGAGCAGATTTCGCCCCCCGCCGCGCCCGTAGAATCGCCTGGGATGGTGCTCTCCGACGCGACGATCGCCCGCTACCTCGCCGAGGGGAGGATCGAGATCGACCCCTACGACGCGTCGCTGCTGCAGCCGTCGAGCGTCGACGTCCGGGTCGACCGGCTGTTCCGGGTGTTCCACAACAACCGGTACCCGTTCATCGACGTGAAGGTGGAGCAGGCGGAGCTGACCGAGCTCGTCGAGGTGGACGACGATCATCCGTTCGTCCTGCATCCGGGCGAGTTCGTCCTCGGGTCGACCCTCGAGCGCGTGCGGCTGCCGGACGACCTCGTCGCGAGGCTCGAGGGGAAGTCGAGCCTGGGGAGGCTCGGGCTGCTCATCCACTCGACCGCGGGCTTCATCGATCCCGGCTGGGACGGGCACGTGACGCTCGAGCTGTCGAACGTCGCGAACCTGCCGATCACGATCTACCCGTCCATGAAGATCGGCCAGATCTCCTTCATGCAGATGACCGAGCCCGCCGCGACGCCGTACGGGTCGGACGCGATCGGATCGAAGTACAAGGGGCAGCGCGGCCCCACGGCCAGCCGCTACTGGAGGAACTTCGAGTGAGCGCAGGCTCGACGGAGCGCAGGCAGCGGCCCGGCAGGAGGGGAGAGCGGGAGTGACCGTCCTCGTCACGGGAGCGACCGGCTTCATCGGCCCACACGTGGTGCACGCGCTCCGCGCGAGGGAGACGCCGGTGCGGGCGCTCGTGCGGCGGCCCGACCGCGCGCGGCGCCTGGCCGCCTGGGGTGTCGAGCTCGCGCAGGGAGACGTAACCGATCCCCCCTCGCTTCGGGCCGCGTGCGAGGGCGTCGACGTGGTCGTGCACCTCGTCGCGATCATTCGCGGCCGTCCCGCCGACTTCGAGCGGATCATGGCACAGGGCACCCGCGACCTCGTCGCCGCCGCGCAGGTTGCCGGCGTCGGGCGTTTCGTGCTGGCGAGCGCCCTCGGCCTCGACGAGCGGACGAAGGACGTCGTGCCGTACTACGCTGCCAAGTGGGAGATGGAGCGGGCCGTGCTCGACTCCGGGCTGGAGTACGTGATCCTCCGGCCGAGCTTCGTCTTCGGCAAGGACGGCGGTGTCCTCCCGATGTTCGTGCGGATGGCCCGCTACCTGCCGGTGACCCCGATCGTCGGGCCGGGCACGCAGCGGTTGCAGCCGATCTGGGTCGACGACCTGGCCGAGTGCTACGCGCAGGCCGTCTCGCTTCCGGCCGCCGCCGGACGCACGTTCGAGGTCGGCGGGCCGGACGCGCCGACCTGGAACGAGTTCTGGGATCGCCTGAAGCGCGTGCTCGGCGTCCGCCGCCCGAACGTGCACGTCCCGTTCGGGGTGCTTCGGGTGCAGGCGGCGCTGACCGAGCGGCTCCCGGGCGCACCCGTGACCCGCGACCAGCTGACGCAGCTCGCGCTCGGGGACAACGTCGTCGGCGACACGAGCGCCGTCGAGACGTTCGGGCTGTCGCTCGCTCCGCTGGACGAGCAGTTGCGCCGCGCGACGTAACAGACGCTCTTGACGCTTTCCCGAACCGTGCCCGGCACCGGGAGGTGGCCGCAAGCTCGTCGGGCCGCAGTAGGCTGCCCCGGATGACCCGCGGTGTCGTCTACGCACGGCCCGGCGTACCGCCGGCCGTCGAGGAGATCGAGCTCGACGCTCCGGGCGCGCGGGAGGTGCAGGTACGGATTCAGGCGAGCGGCCTCTGCCACACGGACGTCCACGTGGTCGAGACCGAGGGCTGGGGGATGCCGTTTCCGATCCTGCTCGGCCACGAGGGAGCGGGGATCGTCGAGGAGGTCGGTCGCGAGGTGACCGCCGTCGAGCCCGGTGACCGCGTCGTGATCGCGTGGCGCGCCCCCTGCGGCGAGTGCCCCTCCTGTCGCCGCGGGGCGCCGCGGCTCTGCTCGTCGCAGCTGCGTGCCAAGCGGCGCCTTCGGCGCGCGGCCGACGGCGCGACCCTGACCCCGGTGCTCCGCTGCGGGACGTTCGCCGACCGGACGATCGTCCACGAGGCGTGCGCGGTGAAGGTTCCGGACGCGCTGCCGGTCGAGCAGGCGTGCCTGCTCGCCTGCGGCTTCTCGACCGGAGCGGGCGCGGCGCTCTGGACGACCCCCGTGCGCCGGGGCTCGACGGTCGCCGTGATCGGGTGCGGCGGTGTCGGACTCGCGGTCGTGCAGGGCGCACGGCTCTGCGGCGCCGAGCGGATCGTCGCGGTCGACATCGCCCCGGAGAAGCTCGAGGCGGCGCGTACGCTCGGCGCGACCGACACGGTGGACGCGTCCACCGGCGACCCGGTCGCTCAGGTCCGCGAGCTCGCCGGAGGCGGCGGCGTCGAGTTCGCCTTCAGCGCGATCGGCGCCGCTGCCGGGCTGGCGCAGGCCGTCCGCATGTGTGCGCACGCGGGAATCGCCACGCTGGTCGGGGTGCCCGAGCCCGACTCGCGGCTGGACGTCGACCTGGACACCGAGCTCTTCGCCCCACGCGTGTCGATCGCCGTCACGCACGGAGGCGACACGATCCCCCAGCAGGACTTCCCGTTCCTCGCGGAGGCCGCGCTGGACGGGAGGCTCGATCTCGGCAGGTTCGTCACGAGCACGATCTCGCTCGACGAGGTGCCCGATCGCCTGACCCGGCTCGGGCAGGGCGGCGAGATCCGCGCCGTCGCGCTTCTCGAGCCGTGAACGCGTGGCTCACGTGTCGGACCCCGAGCACGCCGCCGCCACGTCGGCGAGCGGCAGGCGCCCGAGGAGCTCGCCGAGCGTCGTCCGTTCGCGTTCGTCGAACCGCGCGTTGAAGAGCTCGTCGATGTCCGCGACGTGAGTCGCCAGGGCGGCTTCGAACGTCGCCTTGCCGGCTTCTGTGAGCACCGCGTAGGTCACACGCGCGTCCGAGGTGCAGCGGGCCTTCTCGACGAGACCGGCGCGCTCGAGGCCGTCGAGCAGTCGCGTCACGCCCGACGCCGTCAGGAGCACCGTCCGCGCGATGTCCACCCGCCGAAGCTGGTGCTCGGGGGCGTAGTAGAGCTGGACGAGCACGTCGAAGTCGCTCAGCGTCAGGCCGTGCTGGGATTCGAGGCGGGTCGAGAGCTCCCGCGTGATCGCGGCATGCGCGCGCAGGAAGGGGACCCACGCCTCGAAGACCCGGTCGCCCGCAGATAGTTGTGCGGTCAATACTTGACTAGGCAAGTTTCTCTCGCTAAGATCATTGACGGGTCAAGTATATCGATCGTCACTCAGGAGGCAAGTCGCTCATGTCAGTCGTCGAAACCACCACCACCGCGCTGTTTGCTCCCGCCGGCAGCTGGAGCGCAGATCCGGTCCACTCGCACGTCTCGTTCGAGGTCGCCTATGCGGGCGTCAACACGTTCCGCGGCGGCTTCACGGACTTCTCCGCGACGCTCACCGGCGGTGACGAGCCGGCGCTCGAGGGCGCTGCCAGGGTCGCGAGCGTCGACGTGAAGGACGAGCAGCTGAACGGCCATCTGCAGACGCCGGACTTCTTCGATGCGGAGCGCTACCCGGAGATCGCGTTCCGGGCGACCGAGCTGCGACGGCTCGCTGACGATCGTGTCGAGGGCAGAGGCGAGCTGACGCTCAAGGGCGTCTCCCGTCCGATCGAGCTCACCGGCGCGATCGCGCCCGCACCGAGCGTCGACCCGTTCGGACGCGAGCGCCTCGGCCTGCGGCTCGAGGCGACCGTCGACCGCACCGCCTACGGCGTCAGCTGGAACGCGCCGAACCAGGGCGGCGGCGACTACCTCGGCAACGACGTGAAGCTGGTCGCGGAGCTCGCGCTCGTCCGCCGGGAGGTCTGACGATGCGCGTCCTCGCCGTCTCCGGCAGCCTGCGCCGCGACTCGTACAACACGCAGCTGCTTCGCGCCGCCGCAGAGGTCGCGCCCGAGGGCATCG
Source organism: uncultured Thermoleophilia bacterium (assembly GCA_963762675.1). GTDB lineage: Bacteria > Actinomycetota > Thermoleophilia > Gaiellales > Gaiellaceae > Palsa-739. The sequence goes on from CAVXLS010000010.1 coordinate 580,624, forward strand.
AGGTCGACCTCTGGGACGGGGTGCGCGACCTGCCGCTCTACGACGAGGACCTCGAGCAGGGCAACCTGCCCGAGGCCGTCGTCCGTCTCCGCGAGGACTGGGCGAGGGCGGACGTCGTCCTCTTCGCGACGCCCGAGTACAACGGCTCCACGACCGGGTCCGCTCAAGAACGCCGTCGACTGGGCCTCGCGCCCGCGAGGTCGCGCCGTCCTGCTCAACAAGCCGGTGGCGGTCGTGGGCGCGAGCACCGGTCAGTTCGGAGCGATGTGGGCGCAGGCCGACCTGCGCAGGGCTCTCGGCGTCGCCGGGGCACGCGTCCTCGGCGACGAACTGCCCGTGACCCGGGCGCACGAGCGCTTCGACACCCACGGCAGGCTGCTCGACGCGGAGCTGCGTGAGCGGCTCCGGCTCCTGCTCGGGACGCTCGAGGTGGAGTCGACCAGCCCGGTCGCAGTCGCGGCCTGAGGATCGGATCCGGGAACGCCGAGGGGCCGCGATGAACGCGGCCCCTCGGCTCGGCTACCAGCTCGGATTGGCAGAGGCGCCTTCCTGCTCCGGTCGCGACGGACCCACTGGACGGTGTCCGCTCGGCGGTGTCCGCTCGACCGGGGCGGCGCGGAACGCGTCGTCCCCCACGCTGGCTAAGGCGATTCCCCGTAGGTCCCGGGGACGGCACCTCTACCCGCTGGTACCTCCACTGCCCGTACTGTCTGAAATCACTGCCGGACCACCTCCTTTCCGCGGTACGCGCACGATACCGAACTGAGCAGTCAGCGCAAGACGACGCTCAGCTCGAGACCTATGCTGCAGTGGTGCGCGTCGAGTTGACGATCGAGATCGACTGCCCGCCGGAGGACGTCTTCGCCTACCTCGCGGACGTCTCGAATCTGCCGGTGTGGCAGTCGGGTGTCCGGCAGGCCGAGCTCGTCGGCGGGGGCGAGCCGCGGGCGGGAGCCCGGATCGCGGAGTCGCGCCAGCTGCTCGGTCGCGACCTGCAGACGACGATCGAGATCGCCGAGTGCGAGCCTCCGGTGCTTCTCGCGCTGCGGGCGCTCGACGGTCCCGTGCCGTTCTCGGTTCGCCACGACCTCGAGCCCGTCTCCGGCGGGACGAGGCTGACGGTGGCCGGGGAGGGCGACGCGGGCCTCCTGCCCGGCTTCGCGGCGGGAATCGTGGCGCGGCGCGCCGAGAAGCAGTTCCGTCGGGACTTCGAGCGCCTCAAGCGCCTGGTGGAAGCCCGCTGCGGCTGAGCGCTTTCGGTGTTGACCGCCGGTGTCGCAGCGCGTGGCCGCCGGAGCCGGGCTTCGCCCGGCGGGAGGCTTACGGGCGAGAGGCAACCTCTGAACTGGCTGGCTCGCGCGTCGCCGGCTCCGCAATCGTTAGAACGATGGCGGGCGTCCGCAAGGAGGGGGTTCGCGGGGGAACCAGGGGTTCCCCCGCGAGCTACTTGCCGGGCTTTCGCTGCCAGTCAGGCCAGGAGTTGAAGAGGTCGGGCTGTTGCGTGAGCGGCTGCAGGACGGCGCCGCTGCTTTGCAGGACGACGAGGTCGCCGCGATCGACCGGCGAGAGCAGCAGGTAGCGACCGTCCGGCGACCAGGTGACCGAGGCGTCCTGCTCGGGCGTGTGTACGAGCAGTCTCGCGCCGCTGCCGTCGCTGGACGCGATCCAGGGGTCGCCCTGGCGGATGAACGCGATGTGCGTCGCGCCGGGCGACCAGTCCGGTGCGAGCGCGTTGCGGATCAGCCGGTGCTGGTGCGTGCCGTCGGTTCGCATCTGCCAGACGTCGAGACCTCGCTGGTAGATGATCGACTTGTCGTTCGGCGCCCACTTCGGTCCGCCCTCGTTGGCGGCCGTGTGCGTGAGGCGTTTCAGCCCGGTCCCGTTGGTGCGTACGACCCAGATGTCGTAGGTCTTCGCTCCCGGCTTCGCGAGGTCGGAGAAGGCGATCTTCGTGCCGGTCGTCGACCAGGTGGGCGAGTTGGGGTCGCCGCTGCCGCGCGTGATGCGGTGCTTGTGGCCACCGGCGGCGTTCATCGACCAGATGCCCGGCGCCTGCGGGCCGGCGACGTAGGCGATCGAGCGCCCGTTCGGCGACCACGACGGCGTGAGCGGCGTGTCGTCGTACTTGGGCTTGTAGAGCAATCGCTCGGACCCGTCGACGGGGGAGATCGTGTAGATGCCGGTCGGGGTGCAGCAGCGGGAGAAGACGATCAACCCGTCGGGTGAGCTCGCCGGTATCCCTCCTGTGGGTGCCCGGCCGACCGCTCCGGCTCGCCGGCGCCGCGAGAACGGTGGCCGCCGCCGCCGCGAGAAGGATCGCCCGCCGACTCATACCCTCACGTATCTTCGTCCGGCTTCCGGACGGTGTCCAGGTCCTGCTGGACTGCGTCTCGCACCCAGCAGCGGGCGAGGTGGTCGTTGACGACTCCGCAGGCTTGCATGGTCGCCCACGCCGTCGTCGGGCCGACGAAGCGGAAGCCCGCCCCCTTCAGCTGCCTGGAGAGCGCCGTCGACTCGCGTGTCTGCGCGACCCAGTCGGACATGCTCCGGGGGACACGGTGCCGCTCGGGCCTGTGAGCCCAGACGAGCTCCTGCAGCGGGGTGCCGGTCTCGCGAAGGGCGACCGTCGCGCGCGCGTTCGCGATCGCCGCCTCGATCTTGCCGCGATGGCGGACGATCGCGGCGTCGCCGAGCAGTCGCCGGACGTCACGCTCGCCGAAGCGGGCGACCGCCTCCGGGTCGAAGGCCGCGAACGCGGTGCGGAAGCCCTCGCGCTTGCGCAGGATCGTCAGCCACGAGAGCCCGGACTGGAAGCCCTCCAGACAGAGACGCTCGTAGAGGCCGCGCTCGTCCGTGACGGGTCGTCCCCACTCCTCGTCGTGGTAGGCGACGTAGAGCGGGTCGGTCGTCGGCCAGCAGCGCTTGACGTGGGGGAACCCCTGGCTCTCCACGAGGGATCAGGAGAGCTCGATGCGGACGACGCCGTCGACGACCCGCACCGGGTACGTCCGTACGGGCTCGTGGGCCGGCAGCGACAGCGGCCTGCCCGTGGCGAGGTCGAAGGCCGCACCGTGGCGCGGGCAGATCACGCGGCAGAGATCCTCCTCCCACTCGCCCTCGCAGAGCGGGCCGTCGTCGTGCGAGCAGCGATCCTCGATCGCGTAGAGCTGCCCACCGCAGTTGTAGACGCCGACGTATTCGCCGGGCCCGGCCACGACCAGCTTCGTGGCGCCGGGCGGGAGCTCGTCAACAGGAGCGACGTCGATCTCGGCCATCTAGCGCACTAGCTCAGCTCGAGCTCGTCGAAGCCGGCGAGGCCCTCGGGGAGCGGCGTGCCCTTCGCCTTGTGGAGCGCGACCTTCAGCGTCGTCAGCCCGAGCATGGCGCACTTCAGCCGGACCGGGGTGAGGGGGATCCCGATCTGGTCGAGCAGCTCGTCCTTGTCCATCGTCGCGACCTCGGTCGCCGTCCGCCCCTGGGCCATCTCGGTGAGCATCGAGGTCGCCGCCTGCGAGATCGCGCAGCCGCGGCCCGAGAACTTCACCTCGTCGATCGTCTCGCCGTCCTCGCCGAAGGCGACGTAGATCGAGACCTCGTCGCCGCAGAGCGGGTTCTGGCCCTCGGCCTCCGCGTCGGCGCCGTCGATCACGCCGTGCCCGCGCGGGTTCTTGTAGTGGTCCAGGATGATCTCCCGGTACATCTGCTCGAATGCGCCGTCGCTCATTCCCGCTCCGCCTGCGCTCCCTGGTCGCCTCCGTCGAGCCTACGGCTCATGCGAACACCTTACGGACCGTGTGCACTCCGTCGACGAGCTGGTCGATCTCCTCGGGGATCGTGTACAGGTAGAAGCTCGCGCGGTTGGTGGCGGCCACGCCAAGCCGCTGCATCAGCGGCTGGCAGCAGTGGTGGCCGGCGCGGATCGCGACGCCTTGCATGTCGAGGATCTGTGCGACGTCGTGCGGGTGGATTCCCTCGAGGTTGAAGGAGACGATGCCCGCGCGACGCTCGGCGGGCGGGCCGTAGAGCGTGATCCCGGGCACCTCGGCCAGGCGGCCCAGCGCGTATGCGGCCAGCTCGTGCTCGTGCGCCTCGATCGCCTCGAGGCCGGCGGCCTCCAGGTAGTCGATCGCGGCGCCGAGGCCGACGGCCTCCGCCATCGGCGCCGTGCCCGCCTCGAACTTGTGTGGGAGCTCGCCCCACGTCGTCTTCTCGACCCGCACCGAGTTGATCATGTGTCCGCCGGTGAGAAACGGGTCCATCGCATTGAACAGCTCGCTGCGGCCCCACAGGGCGCCGACGCCGCTCGGTCCGCACATCTTGTGTCCCGAGATCGCGAGGAAGTCGGCGCCGAGCGCCTGCACGTCGACCCGCAGGTGCGGCGCCGCCTGGGCGGCGTCGCAGACGAAGATCGCTCCCAGCTCGTGGGCCCACGTGACGAGACGGTCGACCGGATTGATCGTCCCGAGGGAATTGGAGACGAGATTCGTCGCGACGATCTTGACGTTCCCCTCCCGCGGGATCGCGTCGAGCCCGGACAGGTCGAGCTCGCCGTGCTCGTCGATCGGGATCAGGGAGAGCTTCGCGCCGGTCTTCCCCGCGATGAACTGCCACGGGACGAAGTTCGAGTGGTGCTCGAGCTCGGTGACGACGACGAGGTCGCCGGGGCCGAGGTTCGCGAGCCCCCAGGAGTACGCGACGAGGTTGATCGCCTCGGTCGCGTTGCGCACGAAGACGATCTCGCGGGCGGCGGGCGCGTTCAGGAGGGCCCGGACCCGCTCCCGCGCGTGCTCGAGCGCCGCCGTCGCCCGCTCGGCGAGCTCGTAGACGCCACGGTGGACGTTTGCGTACGACGTCTCGTAGAAGCGGTTCACGGCGTCGAGCATCTGTCGCGGCTTCTGGGAGCTGGCGGCGGAGTCGAGAAAGGCGAGCGGCTTGCCGTGGATCTCCTGCGCGAAGATCGGGAAGTCGCGCCGCAGAGTGTGGGCGTCGAGCTTCGTGCGGTCTGTCACGGCCACGAGGCCATGGTAACGGTGGAGGTGCCGCGGCGAACGTGCCGCGCCTACGACGGAGGGTCGGCCTCACATCGGCTTCTCATGCACCCTGCGGATAGTGGCGTCGTGGCCCCCGGGTCGAGGATCGAGCGCGCCAGGGCGAGGGCGCGCGGCGGGAAGGTCGCTCTCGCTGCGCTGACGTCGCTCGTGTTCGGCGTGGCGTTCGTCGGGGCGCGGACACACGCGCCGGGACACGCCAAGCATCGTGCGAAGCCGCTCGGCGCGCCTCCCGCCTTCGAGGCCGCGGTGCGCCGGAGCGCGCTCCAGGGTGGACAGATCGCTCCGCCCGTCCAGCCGCCGTCGGTCGTGACGAGCACGTCGTGAGCGCGCCGGCGAGCGCCGTCTCCGGCGGGCCTGCCGTCGCCCGCTTCCGCGCCATGGGTTGCGACGTCGTCGTCTCGGGCGGCGACCCGGACGCCGTCGCCGCCGTCTTCGCGCGCTGGGACGCGTCCTTCAGCCGCTTCCGGCCGGACAGCGAGCTCTCGCGCGTGAACGCCGCTCCCGGGCGTGCCCTGCTCGTCTCGCCGCTCTTCGCCGAGGCGCTTCGCGTTGCGCTCGACGTCGCGCGTGTGACGGGCGGCCTCGTCGACCCGACTCTCGGCACGGCGCTCGAGAACGCGGGCTACGACCGCGACTTCGACCGGCTGCCGCCTGACGGGGAGCTCGGCCTGGCGGCTCCGTCCCGCCTGCGGGAGGTGCGTCTGGACGGAGCGATCCTGCGCCGTTCGCCGGGGCTCCGACTCGACCTCAACGGCGTCGTGAAGGCGCTCGCGGTGGACGAGGCGGCCGCGACGCTGCCGGGGCCGGGCTTCGTCTCGGCCGGAGGCGACCTAGCGGCGCACGGGCCCGTGGACGTCGGGTTGCCCGGCGGGGGCGCGGTGCAGGTCGTGCGCGGTGGCCTCGCGACGAGCGGTGTGGCGTCGCGCAGCTGGCGTCGCGGCGGCTCGGAGCAGCATCACCTGATCGACCCGCGCACCGGGCGTCCGGCACGCTCCCCGTGGCAGCAGGTCACCGTCTCGGGTAGGGCGTGCCTCGACGCCGACGTCGCCGCGAAGGCGGCCTTTCTCCTCGGCGACGACGGGCCGGCGTGGCTCGACGAGCGCGGCCTCCCCGGCAGGTTTCTCGCCGCGACGGGCGCCGTCGTCGAGAACCGCTGCTGGTCGGGCGCGACGCAAGGGGTCGCGGCGTGCACCTGACCTCCAGCCCCGTGATCTGGTACGCGGCCCGCGCGGCCGGCGTCGCCGCCTACGTCGTCCTCAGCGTCGTCGTCTGCGTCGGTCTGGCGCTCGGCAACAAGGTGCAGAGTCGCCGCTGGCCGCGGTTCTCAGTCGAGGACGTGCACCGGTTCGGCGGGCTGCTCGTCGGCTCCCTGATCGTGATCCACGTTGGAGCGATCGCGATGGACTCGTTCCTGCCCTTCTCGCTGACGCAGCTCGTCGTCCCGCTGACGGCGTCCTACCGCCCGCTCTGGACGGGGCTCGGGATCGCGGCTGCCGAGATCCTGCTCGCTCTCGCGGTCACGAACCACTACCGCCGCCGTCTGCCCTACCGTTTCTGGCGTGCCGCGCACTACCTCAACTTCGTCGTGTGGAGCGCCGCCTCCCTGCACGGTCTGCTCGCGGGCACGGATCGCGGCGCGCTCTGGCTTGCCCTGCTCTACGCGGTCTCCGTCGCCGCGGTCGTCGGGCTCCTGCTCTGGCGCTTCGGCGGGCTCGTGCTGCGTTCCCCCGGCGTCGCGACGGCGGGCGCCGCAACGGTCGTCGCCCTGCCGGTGCTGATGCTCGGCCCGCTGAGCAAGAGCCCCCGTCCGTGGAACGCGGCACGTGTGAACGAGCCGCTGACCGGGGAGGTCGTCCGCAACGGAACGGAGCTGAAGCAGATCGTGTCCTTCGTCGGCCAGGCCGACAGCCCCCAGAAGCTGCTGGTGCGGGCCGACCTGCTCGTCTCGCCCGAGGCGCTCGACGCGACCTCGCTCCAGCTCGAGTACCTGCCGAGCGGCGATGTCTGCCGAGGACGGGTGACGGCGGTCGGCGGGTCGAGCTTCGCCGGGACGTGCACGCTGCCGAACGGCGCCCGCCGTCTGGTGGACGCGAGCTGGGTTCCAGCCGAGCAAGGCTCGGGCGTCGTCGGCGAGATCCGGCTCCATGCGTAGGGCCCGCAGGGCGGCGCTGCTCGCCGGCGCGGCGCTCGTCGCGGCCGGCTGCGCCGGCGCCAACGGCGTGACCTCGGTCGCGACCGGCGGCGTCGCCTCGAGCGGATCGACCGGGAGCACGACGACCGCGGCTCGCGGCCCCGCCGAAGACCCCGGCGCAGCGTGTGCTGGGTCTACCGCCGCTGAAGCCGGGACCGGTGCCCGGCTACCTGATGATCGCCGACCGGAACAACAACCGGATCATCATCCTGAACCCGCAGACGAAGCGGATCGTCTGGCAGTTCCCGCGGTCGGGCGACGTCCGGCCGGGGCAGTCCTTCCACGATCCCGACGACGCATTCTTCTCGCCGGACTACCGGAGCATCTCCATCAACGAGGAGTTCAACCAGACGATGTCCCAGATCGACCTGCGGACACACCGGATCGTCTGGTCGTACGGGCACCCGGGCGTCCGCGGCTCCGCACCGGGCTACCTGTCCAATCCCGACGACGCGTACCTGCTTCCCAGCGGACTCTTCATGGTGGCCGACATCCAGAACTGCCGCGTGCTGTTCGTCAGCCGCGCAGGGAAGGTCGTGCGCGAGATCGGCCATGCCGGCTACTGCGGTCACAACCCCCCGCAGGGCCTCTCGTCACCGAACGGCGCAACGCCGCTTCCCGACGGCGGCGTGCTCGTGACCGAGATCGGCGGCTGGGTCGACCGGATCTCGAAGAGCGGCCGCCTCGTGTACTCGGTGCGTACCCCGACGACGTATCCGTCCGACGCGCAACTGCTGCCGAACGGGAACATCCTCGTCGCGGGCTTCAACACGCCGGGCCGCGTCGACGAGATCACCCCCTCGGGGAGGGTCGTCTGGACGTTTGCGCCGACGGGCACGTGGTCGCTCGACCGCCCGTCCCTCGCCGAGCGTTGGCCGAACGGGATGATCGCGATCACCGACGACTGGCACCATCGGGTGCTCGTCGTCGACCCGAGGACGAAGCGGGTCGTGTGGTCGTACGGTCACCTCGACCAGCCGGGGTCGGCCGCCGGGTACCTGAACAAGCCGGACGGGCTCGACCTGCTGCCGGCGGTTCCCGGCGTCACGCGTACGACCTCGACCGTCCAGGCCGCTCCGAGCGCCACGCCGTCACCGGGCAGGGGTTGAGCGTCGCGAAGGTGGGATCGCTCCCGCAGTCGCTCTCGAAAGCGTCCGCCGTCGCGCTTCCGGGAGGGAAGCTCATGGTCCTCGGCGGCTATTCCGGGAGTGCGTCGCTCGACGCGATCCTGCTTGGGACGCCCGGCCGTCTGCGCGCGGCCGGGAAGCTCCCGGTGCCGACGCACGACGCGGCCGCCGTGCTGATGCGCGGCGCCGTCTACCTCTTCGGCGGCGGTCAGGCTAGCTCCGTCACGACCGTCGTCCGGGTGAACCCTCGCACGGGCAACGCCGCGACCGCCCCCGCCCTCGACGAGCCGCTCTCCGACCTCGGCGCCGTCGTGATCGGGGGCCGGGCGTACCTCGTCGGCGGTTACACGGGCTCACAGTTCGCATCCGCCGTCCTCCGCTATCTCCCCGCCGGGGGGACGACGACGGTCGCCCGGCTGCCGCAGGGGACGCGCTACGCAGGCGTGACCGCGATCGGCCGGACGATCTACGCGGCCGGCGGGCTGACGACGGGCGGCGCGACGGACGCGGTCTACGCCGTGACTCCCGGGGGCGCTCCGAGGCGAATCGCGACGCTGCCGGCGCCCGAGGATCACGCGGCGCTGGCCGCGCTCGGCGGCAGGCTCTACCTCGTCGGCGGCCGGCGAGTGCTCGAGATCGATCCGCGCTCCGGCGCGGTCACCAGCGCGGCGCGGCTGCCGGTCTCGCTCGCCGACCCGGCGGTGGCGGTCGTCGGGGGCCGGATCGTCGTCGTCGGCGGTGGCACGAGCACGGTGTACGCGCTGACGCCCAGAGGTTAGGCCGCGCGTACGAAGGCGGCGTTCTCCCAGATCGGGCCCTGCGCAGCGCGTGACTCGAGCGCCAGCCCTCGCTGCTCCGCCGCGGCGACGATGCGCGCCACCGGGTGCGCGTAGGTGCGGAACCCGCAGCCGGTGATCCACAGCCAGAGGTTCACCGCCCGCACGCCGAGTCGGCTCAACGCGCGGTCCCGCGGGTAGGTGAGCAGGAGTCGGTCGCGCGCGTGGCCGGCGGCTGCGCCGACGAGCGCCTCGACGTCCGGGTAGCAGCAGACGACCCGGTGGAGGACGACGACGTCGTGCGGCTCGACGAGCCCTTCTTCCTCCACGAAGTCGCCGACGTGACGCTCGACGCGGTCGCGGAGGTGGTGCTCGGCGAGCAGCGCAGCCGCGGCGTCCTCCCAGCCCGACGACAGCTCGACGTTCGTCGCCTTCGCCGCGCCTGCCTCGAGGAGCTCGATCCCGAGCGTGCCGAGGCCGCCGCCGACGTCGAGCACGGACGCACCGCGGACGTCGCCGGCGAGCGCGACGAGCCCGCGTGCCGACCTCGGCAGCCCGCGCCTGCGGTAGTGCCGCGCGTCGAGCCGCGCGATGCGCCGGTTGAAGAGCCGCCGGTACTCGGACGGAGGCGTGCAGCAGGGACAGCTCATATGGCAAGACTACGTCGCAGCGTGTCCGTTCCGAACACGTCTGGTGCCTGGCACCGGACGTGTCTTCGCGGGCCAGTGTCCCTTCGAGACGGCGGTGACCGGCGCTGTGTGGGGAAGCCGACTTCCGGGAGTGGCATGTCTCCAGCGGACACGCCTGGTGCCTGGCACCGGACGTGGCCGGTCTGGACGGGGGTAGGCCCGCGAGGACGCGCCTGCGGGAGACCGGCCGCGGGCCGCCGAGAACCGACCCGGCTCCGCGCGGCCCACCGCTATCGTCGGCTCTCGTGAGCAGCGACTACGTCTTCACGATGTACCGGGCCGACAAGTTCTACGGCCCCGACCGGCAGGTGCTAGCCGGCATCTCCCTCTCCTTCCTGCCCGGGGCGAAGATCGGCGTGCTCGGCCCGAACGGCGCCGGCAAGTCGACGCTCCTGCGGATCATGGCCGGCAGGGAGGAGCCCTCCTCCGGTGTCGCAGAGCTCGCGCCCGGAGCGACCGTCGGCCTGCTCGAGCAGGAGCCGTCGCTCGATTCCGGCAAGGACGTGCGCGGCAACGTCGAGGACGGCGTCCGCCCGTTGCGCGACCTGCTCGACCGCTTCGAGAGAATCTCGGCCCGCTTCGCCGAGCCGGACGCCGACTTCGACACGCTGCTCGCCGAGCAGGCGACGGTGCAGGACGCGATCGAACGGGCCGGCGCCTGGCAGCTCGACGAGCACGTCGATCATGCGATGGACGCGCTCCGCCTCCCGGACGCCGACCGCGGCGTCGAGTCCCTCTCCGGCGGCGAGCGGCGCCGGGTCGCGCTCTGCCGGCTGCTGCTCTCCGCGCCCGACCTGCTCCTGCTCGACGAGCCGACGAACCATCTCGACGCGGAGTCGGTCGCCTGGCTCGAGCGCTTCCTGGCCGACTACCGGGGAACCGTGGTCGCCGTGACGCACGACCGCTACTTCCTCGACAACGTCGCCGGCTGGATCCTCGAGCTCGACCGCGGGCGCGGCATCCCGTTCCGCGGCAACTACTCGTCCTGGCTCGAGCAGAAGCAGGCGCGGCTCGCCGCCGAGGAGAAGCAGGAGTCCGCCCGCCGCCGCACGCTCGCGCGCGAGCTGGAATGGGTGCGGATGAGCCCGCGTGCCCGGCACGCAAAGGCGAAGGCACGGCTCGGCGCCTACGAGCGGCTGCTCGCCGAGGAGCAGAACGTGAAGCTCGACAGGGTGGAGATCCACATCCCATCCGGACCACGGCTCGGCGATCTCGTGATCGAGGCGGAGGGTGTCCGCAAGGGCTACGGAGACAGGCTGCTCGTCGACGACCTCACCTTCTCGCTGCCTCCGGCCGGCATCGTCGGCGTGATCGGGGCGAACGGGGCCGGCAAGACCACGCTCTTCCGCATGATCGCCGGCGAGGAAGCTCCGGACGCGGGGACGCTGCGGGTCGGCGACACCGTCCAGCTCGCCTACGTCGACCAGTCGCGCGCGGGTCTCGACCCGGCCGGCACGGTCTGGAAGGAGATCAGCGGCGGCGTGGAGACGATCGAGCTCGGCCGGCGCGAGGTGAGCTCGCGGCAGTACGTGTCCTGGTTCAACTTCAAGGGCGCCGACCAGCAGAAGCGGGTCGGCGACCTCTCCGGCGGAGAGCGCAACCGCGTCCATCTCGCGAAGCTGCTGCGCTCGGGCGGCAACGTGCTCCTGCTCGACGAGCCGACGAACGACCTCGACGTCGACACGCTGCGTGCGCTCGAGGAGGCGCTGCTCGACTTCGCCGGCTGCGCGGTCGTGATCACGCACGATCGCTGGTTCCTCGACCGTGTCGCGACGCACATCCTCGCCTTCGAGGGCTCGAGCGAGACGACGTGGTTCGAGGGGGACTGGGCCGACTACGTCGAGTGGGTCAAGGAGACACGCGGTCCGGAGGCTCTCGAGCCGCACCGGATCAAGTACAAGCGGCTCGTCCGCGGCTGACCGGCGCGCGTCGGCGGATCTCATGTAGCAGCCGCGACGTGCCGATGTCCGGGACGGAGCAATGCGCGCCGTCTCCGTTCTCGTTCTGCTGACCGCGGTCCTCGCCGCCGCGCCCGCCGCCCGGGCCGGGCGGCAGCCTGGGTCGTCCCGGGTTCCGCGTCCCCTCGCCGGCGAACATCTCGTCGTTCGTTTGCACCGGAAGCTCGTGCTCCGGGCCTCGCCGAGCGGGACCCCGCTCGTGCGAGTGGGGCCGCAAGCACTCTTTGGCGGGCCGCTCGTGCTCGGCGTGGTGACTCGGCGCGGCCGTTGGCTCGGGGTGATCAGCCAGTCGCTGCCGAACGGGCGCATCGGCTGGGTCGAGGCTCGCGCGAAAGACGTCTCGGTGGGCACCGTCTCCTATGCGATCCACGTTGATCTCTCCGAGCACCTGCTCCTGGTGCGCCGGAACGGGACGGTTCTCCGGCGGATCTCGGTGGGGGTCGGCGCTCCAGCATCGCCGACGCCGGAGGGCCGGTTCTCGGTAGCCGAGAAGCTCGACGGCTCCAGCATCAACCCGGTCTACGGCTGCTGCATCCTTGCGCTCAGCGCGCGGCAGTCGAAGCTGCCTCCCGGCTGGGACACGAGCCGGCCGCACTTCGTCGCGATTCATGCCGGCGACGGCATCGGCTCGGGCGTGTCCGCGGGCTGCCTCCACGCAACCGACGCGGACCTGCGGTATCTGATGCGGACGATCCCGCTCGGAACCCCCGTCCAGATCGCGCCCTAGCGCCTTCCGCCCGTCTCCCGCATCATCCGGGTGTGAGCTCCGGGACTGCGATCTTCCGCGCGGCGCGCGACGGGCTCCTCGAGCGGCGGGAGGACTACGAGCGCGCGTACGCCGAGTTCCGCTGGCCCGAGCTGGACGAGTTCAACTGGGCGATCGACTGGTTCGACGCGGTCGCGGCGGTCGACGGCCGTCCCGCGCTGCGGGCCGTCGAGGAGGACGGTTCGGAGCAGGCGCTCTCGTTCGCGGAGCTCTCGGCCCGGTCGAACCGCGTCGCCAATCATCTGCGCCGGCTCGGCGTCGCGCGCGGCGACCGCCTGATCCTGATGCTCGGCAACCAGGTCGAGCTCTGGGAGTCGATCCTCGCGGCGATGAAGCTCGGGGCGGTGGTGATTCCCGCGACGACGCTCCTCGGCCCGGCTGACCTCGTCGATCGCGTCGAGCGCGGGAACGCGCGTCACGTCGTCGCGGGCGGCGGCGACGCGGCGAAGTTCGACGCGGTGCCGGGCGGCTATACGCGCATCGCCGTCGGCGAGGCGGTCGACGGCTGGCACGCGTACGCCGACGCGTACGCCGAACCGGACACCTTCCGCCCGGACGGCGTCACTCGCGCCTCCGACCCGTTGCTGCTCTACTTCACCTCGGGCACGACTGCGAAGCCGAAGCTCGTCGAGCACACGCACGCCTCGTACCCGGTCGGACACCTCTCCACGATGTACTGGATCGGCCTCCGTCCCGGCGACGTGCACCTGAACATCTCCTCGCCGGGCTGGGCGAAGCACGCGTGGAGCAACGTCTACGCGCCCTGGAACGCCGAGGCGACCGTGCTCGTCGTCAATCAGCGTCGCTTCGACGCGGCGGCTCTCCTCGACCGGATGGTGGCGTGCGGCGTGACCACGTTCTGTGCGCCGCCGACGGTCTGGCGGATGTTGATCCAGGAGGAGCTCGGCGCCTGGTCGGTGCCGCTGCGGGAGGCGGTCGCAGCCGGCGAGCCGCTGAATCCAGAGGTGATCGAGCAGGTGCGGCGCGCCTGGGGGATCACCATCCGGGACGGCTACGGCCAGACCGAGACGACCGCGCAGATCGGCAACCCGCCCGGGGCGCGCGTGAAGGAGGGCTCGATGGGGCGGCCGCTGCCCGGCTACCGCGTCGCCCTGCTCGATCCGTTGAGCGGCGACGAGGCGACCGAGGGCGAGATCTGCCTGCCGCTGGCTGAGCGTCCGCTCGGGCTGATGACCGGCTATCGCGACTCGACGGAGCGGAGCGCGGAGGCCATGCGGGGCGGCCACTACCGCACGGGCGACGTCGCCCGGCGCGACGACGACGGCTACGTCACCTACGTCGGCCGCGCCGACGACGTGTTCAAGGCGTCCGACTACCGCATCTCGCCGTTCGAGCTGGAGAGCGTCCTGCTCGAGCATCCCGCCGTCGCGGAGGCCGCGGTCGTGCCGGCGCCCGACCCGCTGCGCCTCGCCGTTCCGAAGGCGTACGTGACGCTCGCCGGCGGCCACGAGCCGTCGCCCGAGACGGCGTTCTCGATCCTGCGCTACGCGCGCGAGCAGCTCGCCCCGTACAAGCGCGTGCGCCGGCTCGAGTTCGGCGAGCTGCCGAAGACGATCTCGGGCAAGATCCGCCGGGTCGAGCTGCGCGCGCAGGAGGAGGCGCACGAGGCGCGTGCGCCGGCGGAGTTCCGCGAGGAGGACTTCCCCGAGCTGAAGGAGACATGAGCCAGACAGTCACCCCGTACCTTCTCTACGAGGACGGCGAGGCGGCCGCCGAGTTCCTCTGCCGCGCGTTTGGCTTCCGGGAGGTCAACCGCACGACCGGCGCCGTCGGCGGGATGCACCTCGAGTTCGAGACCGAGCTCGGCGGCAACGTCTACGCCGGCCAGCCGCCCGAGGGCTACCGAAACCCGTCCGAGGTCGGCCGCACCTCGACGACCTACGTCCTCGTCCCCGACGTCGACGCACACCATGACCGGGCGAAGGCCGAGGGCGCCCGGATCGTCGAGGAGCTCGTCGACCTTCCGTTCGGACACCGCCGCTACAGCTGCAGTGACCCGCAGGGCCACGAGTGGTCCTTCGCCACCCGCTCGACCTGAGCCGTCTTGCGCGTCGGCGATGTGGGTGGTGCTCCGGCCGCGACCGACATGCGCGGGCGCGGCTCACGCTGTCGCTAACCCGAGGGCGCGAGCCGGCGATCCCGGCTCGCTTGCCGAGCGAGCGGAGAGCACAGCGCGAGCACGCGCGCGTGTGGCGCGCATGCTCGCGCGGAGCGGGCGACGCGGGTCAGACGAGCGTCTTGATGAAGACGTCGACCTTCTCGACCGGGAAGGTCTCCGTCTTGATCACCTCGAGCTTGCCGATCTTCGCCAGCGCGCGGAACGCGGCGGCGTTGTCCGGATACTTGACGAGCGCGAGGAAGTCCCACGGACCCATGATCGCGAAGGTGTCCTCGAGGAGGCCCCCTTCCTCCTCGATCAGCTTCTTGAACTTGTCGAGATACTCCGGAGCCTTGTCCAGAGTCTCCCGACCCTCGGGCGTGAGGGTGATCAACCCGACATACGTGAACATCGTTCACCTCCCTTCGTACGCCGCAGGGTCAGTAGGCGCGGGAAACCCGCGAGGCCATCCGTGGAAAGTGCTCATGTCGTGGTCTGCGGGGTCTCGCGCCGCGACCGACATGCGCGGGCGCGAAGCGGGCTAGGGAAGGCGAGGCGCCCAGAGCGCCGAGAGCAGCCCCGCGAGCACGAGGAGAGCCGCGGCGCCGGCGAGGAAGTCGCCGGTCACCTCCGTCTTGCCGGGTGTGCGTCCGATGCTCGAGCCGAGCTTCGAGTACGCGGCCTCGACCGCGCCTGCCGACTTCGCGCGGAAGAACTGCCCGCCCGTATCCCGGGCGATGGCCCGCAACGTCGCCGGGTCGGGCGCGAGCGCGTTCCCGATGCCTCCTCCGCCGAAGGCGCCGCCGCCCCCACCGCTGAAGAAGCCGCTGGGGAAGCCGCCGCGGAGCGTAGTGTCCCCCGTCGTCCCCAGGGACACGGTGTAGACGGGGAAGCCCGCCTGCTTCGCGAGGTCGGCGCCGTCGAGCGGTTGCAGCGCGCCGCGGGTCTGGTGCCCGTCCGAGAGGAAGAGGATCGAGACGAGGGTCTTGCCGCTGTCTCCCGACGCGGCGGTGCGGATCCCGGCGAGCGCACGCCCGGTCGACGCGGCCTGCTGGCCGCCGGCGCCCGTCACCTCCTGCCCGAGCCTCACGGCCGTCGCCAGCGCGTCGCCGATCGCGGTGCCGCCGTAGCCTTCGAAATAGGAGGCGTCGTCCACCGCCTGCCCGACGAGCGCGTGGTCGGTCGTCGGCGGTGTCGCCACCTGCGCCTCCGCCGCGAAGAGGACGAGACCGACCTTGAGTCGGGACGGCACCTTGTCGAGGAAGGTGTGGATCGCCGCCTGCGCCGCGGCGAGCCGCGTCGGCTTCACGTCCTGGGCCTGCATCGAGCCCGAGACGTCGAGGACGAGGATGACGGTGGCATTGTCGAGCGGGACGCCCGTGCGCACGTGCGGCCGCGCGAGGGCGGCGCAGAGCGTCGCGAGCGCGAGCACGAAGACTCCCGCCGGGACGACGCGACGCCAGGAACGCCCGCCCACGACCGTCGCGAGCACCTCGACGTTCGTGAAGCGGACCGCATAGCGCATCCGCCGCCGCCGCTGCACGAGCCGGTGCGCTCCGAGCGCGACGGGCAGCGCCAGCAGGGTCAGCAGCAGGAACGGGTGACCGAACGTCACGATCCGCCTGCACAGACGAGGTCGAGCTGCACGATCGCGCGGACCCCGCGCACAGCGGCGCCGCCGTGCACGCTCACGGTGACGCGCCCGCGGGCGGTGGCGCGCGTCACGCGCACGGACGTCGCGAGCGCGCGGTCAGGCGGGCTCTGGGTGTAGAAGCCGATCGCGTGACTGGTCGCGACGAGCTGCTCTCCCGCCTGGCAGCTCCGCATCACCCGCTGCGTCCTCCCGGCCTGCACCGTGATCTCCGTCACGCGACGCACCGTCGGCTTGCCCGGCGGGAAGACGTGCCGGGACGTCGGCACCCGCTGCCCGCCGCCGCCGGCCGGGATGCAGCCGATGTGCGGGCGGAAGCTCGCCGCCGGATCGTGGCCCTGGGAGAGCCTGCCGAGGAAGACCGCCGCGTCGGAGGTGCTGATCCCGGGGTTCACCGGGCTGCCGAGAGTGGCTCGGAAGACGAGGTCGATCGTGCGGCTCGTCAGCTCGGCGTCGAGCCCTCCGACGACGAAGCCCTGCGGGCAGGACAGTTGATATTGCGTCTCCGCCCGTGTGGTCGCCAGCACCCACGGGCCCGCCACCGGCACGCAGACCTGGAGCCCGTTGCACTCGTTCGTCGCCCCGGCCGGTGCGGCGGCCGCGAGCGCGGCGGTACAGACGGCCGCGACGGCGAGCGCACGGGCCCTCACGGGACGAGCCTCCGGAACCAGAAGGCGGAGAGTCCGCCGCCGGCGAGCAGCAGGACGATCGCGCCGCCCGCGAACAGGTCGGAGACCTGACGGTCCTCGACCCTGTGGCCGAGCCGCGTCGCGAGCTTGCGATAGACGCCGGCGAGCGCCTTCGCCGTGCGCGCGCGATAGAACGTGCCGCCGCTCGTCCGCGCGATCGTCTGCAGCGTCGTGGGGCTCGCCGGCACGCGGATCTGCTCGGTGTAGCCGCCGACGAGCTTCGCGGTGACGACGCCGTTCTGTGTCCCGACGAGCACGGTCGAGACGGGCACGTGCAGCGCCTTCGCCCGCTGCGCTGCAGCCTGTGGAGTCGTGCGGCCCCCGTCGCGCGCGCCGTCCGAGATCACGAGCACCGACGTCGGCGGCACGACGCCGTCGACGGCCTTCTGCCGTGGCCCGAGCCGCGCCGCGAGCAGGACTGCGTCGCCGATCGCCGTGCCCTCGCCGGTGTGCAGCTCGGAGAGGCCGTGCCGCACGAGGTCGCGGTCGCCGGTAGGCGGGACGGCGACGTAGGCGCGGCTGCCGAAGGCGACGAGGGCGACGCTGTACGTGCTCGGGATCTCCGTCAGGAAGCGGTCGGCGGCCGACACCGCCGCGAAGAGCCGTGTCGGCGTCACGTCCTGGGCGCCCATCGAGCGCGAGACGTCGATCGCGAGGACGACGGTCGCATCCTTGCGGGGAACGGTGAGCCGGGTGTGGGGCTTCGCCGCGCCGACGATGAGCGCCGCGAGTCCGAGCAGGAGCAGCGCGAGCGGGACGAGGCGCAGGCGCCCGGGCGCGCGGTCGACGAGGTTCGGGAGCAGCGCGAGCCTGGCGAAGCGGGCCGCGCCCGCACGCCGGCGACCCTCGTTGCGGAACCAGAGCGCGACGAGCAGCGGCACGGCGACGAGCGCGAGCAGCACGAACGGCCGGTCGAAGCTCACCTGCGTCTCCCGAGGAAGGCGGCGAGCGCACGCAGCCAGTCTCCACGCGTCGAGAGCACCACGTGTGGGACTCCGAGGGCGGTGAGGACGCGCGCCACACCGCTTCGCTCCTCTGCTGCGGCAGCGGCGAAGCGTGCTCGCAGCTCGGTGTTGCGCGTGTCGACCCGCACCTGCCGGCCGGTCTCGGGGTCGACGAACCACACGTCGCCGATGTCCGGAAGCTGCTGCTCCCGCGGGTCGCGCACCTCGACGGCGAGCACGTCGTGGCGCTGCAGCAGCTCGAGCAGCGGCGAACGCCAGTCGAGCGGGCCGCGGAAGTCGGAGACGACGACGACGAGGCCGCGCTGGCGAGCTCTGGCGCCGGCATCCGCGAGCGCTGCTCCGAGCGACGTCGCGCCGACGCGCTCGTGCTCGGGCTCGCGCTGCAGCGCGTCCAGCAGGCCGATCAGCCCGTGCCGACCCTGGGTCGGCGGCAGCGAGCGCGGGTCCGGTCTCCGAAGGTGAGCACGCCGAGCCGGTTGCCGCGCCGCGTCGCGACGTGGCCGACGGCGAGAGCGGCGCCCGCGGCCACGTCGGTCTTGCGCCGGTCGGCGGTGCCGAACTCCATCGAAGGCGACGTGTCGAGCACGAGCCACGTGACGAGCACCCGCTCGGCGAGGTTGACGCGGACGTGCGGCGTGCCGGTGCGGGCCGTCACGTTCCACTCGATCAATCGCACGTCGTCGCCGGCGACGTACGGGCGCACCTGGGCGAGCTCCGCTCCGTCCCCGTAGCGGGACGAGCGGTATTCGCCCGCCAGCATCCCCTCGAGTCGCCGGCCGACCTCGATCTGAAGGGCGCGCAGCAGCGCACCCGGAAGCGCACCCGGACCCGGCCGCTCGGGCGTCGTCGCCCCGAGCCAGAAGCCGTCCGTCATGCGACGGCGGGTCTCGCCGGGCTGACCTCGGGTGCCGGCACCGCGGCGAGCACCCGGTCGAGGATCACGTCCGGACTGACGTTCTCGGCGAGCGCCTGGTAGCTGAGGACGAGACGGTGCCGGAGCGCGTCCTTCGCCAGTGAGCGGACGTCGTCGGCGGTCACGTAGTCGCGGCCGTGGAGGAGCGCGAGCGCCCGGGCGGACTGGGTCACGCTGATCGGGCCGCGCGGGCTGGCGCCGTACTCGACGTAGCCGCCGAGGTCGGAGAGGCCGTGCGCGACCGGGTCGCGGGTGGCGGTCGCGAGAGCGACGGCATAGGAGACGAGCGCAGGGTCGACGTAGACGTCGACGACCGCCGCTTGCAGCTGCCGCAGCTCGTCGAGGGCGAGAACCTCGCGCAGCTCGGGATGCACGACGAGCTGCCGCTGGACGATCGTGAGCTCCTCGTCGTGCTCCGGGTAGCCGATCAGGATCTTGAGCATGAACCGGTCGACCTGAGCCTCCGGGAGCGGATACGTGCCCTCGGACTCGATCGGGTTCTGGGTCGCCATGACGAGGAACGGCTCCGGCACGGGGTAGGTCTTGTGCGCGATGGTCACCTGCCGTTCCTGCATCACCTCGAGCAGGGCGGACTGCACCTTCGCCGGCGCGCGGTTGATCTCGTCGGCGAGGAGGAAGTTGCAGAAGACGGGACCGAGCTCGGTGTCGAACGTGCCCTGGTCGGGCCGGTAGATCCGGGTGCCGACGAGGTCGGCGGGGACGAGGTCGGGTGTGAACTGGACACGCGAGAACGAGCCGCCGAGCACGCTCGCGGTCGTCTTGATCGTCAGCGTCTTGGCGAGCCCCGGGACGCCTTCGATCAGCAGGTGACCCTGGGCGAGCAGGCAGACCAGCACCCGCTCGAGCATCGCATCCTGGCCGGCGATGATCCGTCGGATCTCGAAGAGGGCCTGCTCCAGCCGGTCGCTGATCTCGGTGGGTGCGAGCGGAGCACCGCCTGCCTGCTCGGACACGGGTACCTCCCCAGTCGGTGAACCGGCGATTGTCGCAGGACAATCTAAGCGCCAGGTGAGGGGTCGGCGTGGCGCACGCGGGCCGCGCGGCACGACCGGCGCAGATCAGGCTCCTGCGAGGAGCCCGTCGGTGACGAGAAACCGCTGTGCGGCACCGCTGCTCCTCGTCCACCCCAACACCCGCCCTTCGGCATGCCGAAGGGCGGGTACGAGAGTGCCGTGCGAGCGAGAGGCCGGCCGTTGGATCGCAGCGAAGTGCGGCGGCGACCGAGGCCTGGCGATCGCGCTCGACGAGGAGTTGTCGCCGCGACGGCTGTCAGGCCGGCTGGCTGACCGCGCTGCGAGGAAGGAGTGGCCGGCTGTGAAGGCGAACGAAGGCGCGCTAGGCTTGACGCCATGGAGGAGCTCGTCCCCGGCCTCTGGCACTGGCGGGCGTACCGCGAGAGCATCCGCCACGACGTCAGCTCGTACTACTTCGAGCGCGAGCGGGTCGTGCTCGACCCCATGCTTCCGCGGGAAGGGCTCGACTGGCTGGACGAGCACGGGCCGCCCGAGCACGTGCTCCTGACGAACCGCCACCACGACCGCGACTCGTGGAAGCTGCGTGACGCCTTCGGCTGCACTGTCCACTGCATCCGCAACGGCCTGCACGAGATCGAAGGGCGCGGCCCCGTCGAGCCGTTCGACGTCGGCGACGAGCTGCCCGGAGGCATCGTCGTGCACGAGGTCGGGGCGATCTGCCCCGACGAGACCGCGCTGTACGCTTCCGCCCATCGGGCACTCGCGGTCGCGGACGGCATCGTGCGCTGGCCCGGGGTCGAGGGGCTGGCCTTCGTCCCGGACTTCTTGATGGACGATCCCGAGCGGACGAAGACGGGGCTGCGCGAGGCCTACCGCGGTCTGCTCGCGCTCGACTTCGACCTGCTCCTCCTGGCCCACGGCGACCCGGTCGTCTCCGGCGCGAAGGACGAGCTGCGCGCGTTCGTCGAGCGCGTATAGGGCCGAACCTACCCTGTCCGGAGACCGTGTCGCTCGGCGAGCTCGGGGATCGTGGAGTGGCCGATGTCGACCCCGTTGCTCTCGACGACGGCGCGGAGTCGTTGATCGTCGCTCGACCCGAGAGCCGATCGGTCCGCCGGGCGCTCAGCTGCGGCGTCGCTCCGTGAGGCCGGACGGCGGCCCCGTGTCGCGCACTCGCCGGTCGTGAACCTCGGGGCCGGGCACGAAGAACGTCTCGAGGCCGTACTGCCAGCGGACGCGGTAGATCTCGGCCGTCTCGGTCGCCACCAGCTGCAGCACCTCCGCCAGGGAGTCTGCGACGCCGCAATCGCCGCTCCGCGCTGCGAGGATCCGCTGGCCAGGCTTGAAACGAGGCTGGCTGCTCGTCGCCATCGTTCGCCTCCGCTTCGCGAGGGCTCACCTGAATGGTTGCACCGCCGTCGGCGCAGTCAAGGCGCCTCCGGCAGCCTTAACCGAGACAACGCGATTCCCGGGCGCCGTCAGGTCGCCGAGGTCGCGCGGAGGTACGCGAGCACGGCGAGGACGCGTCGATGGTTGTCGGCCGACTGCTCGAGGCCGAGCTTGCCGAGGATCGAGCTGACGTGCGTCTCCACGGTCTTCTCGGTCAACCAGAGGAGCTTCGCGATGCCCGCGTTCGTCCGGCCCTCGGCCATCAGGCCCAGCACCTCCAGCTCGCGCGGCGTCAGCGCGGAGAGGGTCTCGTCGCCGTGCGACGGCGACAGGAGGTGCTTCACGACCTCGGGGTCGAGCGCCGAGCCGCCGCGGCTCACGCGCTCGGCCGCCTCGAGGAACTCGTCGACGTCGAGCACCCGGTCCTTGAGCAGGTAGCCGAAACCCTGCCCCGAGCCGACGAGATCGAGGGCGTGGCGGCCCTCGACGTGCTGGGAGAGGACGAGCACCGCCGTCCCCGGATGTTCGCGCCGGATCTCGGCGGCGGCCCTCATGCCCTCGTCGTCGTACGTCGGCGGCATCCGCACGTCGACGATCGCCAGGTCGGGCTCGTGCTCGGCGACGACCGCGAGCAGCGCCTCCGCGTCGCCGACGCGCGCGAGCACGTCGTGGCCGGCATCCTCGAGCAGCCCCGCCAGCCCCTCGCGGAGGAGCACCGTGTCCTCGGCGATCACGATTCGCACGGGAGCGTGACCTCGATGTGCGTTCCGCCTCCGGCCGGGCTCGCGATCAGGAGTGAGCCGCTGTGGGCGGCGACGCGGTCCTTCAAGCCCGCGAGGCCGGAGCCGCGACGCGCGGTCGCTCCACCGACGCCGTCGTCGGAGACGCTGAGCAGCAGCGAGCCGTTCTCCCGTGACGCTCGGACGGCGATCCGCGACGCGGACGCGTGCTTGACGGCGTTCGTCAGCGCCTCGCACGCGACGAAGTAGGCGGCCGCTTCGACGCTTGCGGCGACGCGCGGGAGGTTCGCCTGGACGTCGACGTCGACCGGCGCCGTGCGCGCCAGGTCGTGGAGCGCGGCTGAGAGGCCGTCGTCCAGTCGTGCGGGGCGGACTCCTGCGGCGATCTGGCGCAGGTCGGCGATCGCCGAGCCGACCTCGTCCACGATCGCGTCGAGCGCCGGCGAAAGCACCTGCGCCTCGCGCGGCAGCGTGCGCTGCAGCCGGCGCAGCCGCAGCCCGAGCGAGACGAGCCGCTGCTGCGCGCCGTCGTGGAGGTCGCGCTCCAGCCGTCGCCGCTCCTCGTAGCCGGCCTCGACGATGCGGGCGCGCGAGGCCTCGACCTCCTGGAGCTGGAGCCGCACCTCGACACGCAGGCGCGCGATCTCGATCGACAGCGCCGCCGCGCGGAGGATGCCGTCGAGGAGCGTCGGTCGTTCGTCGAGCGCCGGGTCGTGGAGGAGAACCGCCGTGCGGTCGCCGTCGTGTGCGATCTCGGAGCGTGCCCGGCCGTCGGTCGGCAGCCTCGCGAGCACCTCGCCCGAGGAGCGCGCGTACGTTTCGCTGGCGGGAAGCCAGAACATGAGCTCGGCGAGCGGGTCGCGGAGCGCGGTGGCGACGACCCGACCGATCTCCTCCGGTGCCCGCTTCCCTTCGCGAACCTCGCGCTCGAACGCCTCGACCGCGAGCACGCCGGCGTGGCGCTGGCGGTCGAAGCGGGAGTCGACGGCCGACTGGACGCGGGCGCGGAGCGGTCGGAACGCGACCGCCACGAGCAGCGTCCCCGTCGCGGCCACCCAGTCCGAGCCGCGCCCCGCCGCCACACCGAGGCTGAGCGCGACGCCGGCGTACGCCACCGCCAGCACGAGCGTGACGGTTCCGTAGACGAGCGTCCGGTTGATCAGCCGCTCGATCGCGTACAGCCGGTAGCGCACGACCGCGATGCCCACCGCGACCGCGACCGCGGTCTCCATCACGAGCAGGAAGGGGAAGAGCAGGTTGTCCGCCAGGCTGCCGACCGCGCCCGGGAACGCCACGGGGGCGAGGAAGCCGAGGAGGCCGCACCAGACGAGGCCCGCGGGGATGAGCGCCGCCGACCAGGCGAGCCAGAGGGTCTGCAGCCTCTCGACCCCGCGTGAGCGGCGCAGTCGAACGCGGACGGCATACGCGCCGACGAAGAGGCTGGAGAGGATCCCGATCCAGAGCGGGATCCAGATCCAGGCGATCCAGGCGGGGATGTGCAGGCCCGAGAGGGGGTTGTGCACCTTCTGGTCGGGCTGGTCGTACGGCTCCGGGTCGAGCATCGCGAGGGTGATGAAGGCGACGAAGCAGAAGGCCGTCGCCGCGGCGACGCGGCGCCAGCGTCGCGAAAGGAGGCGCCCGTCGGGGAAGACGAAGGCGACGGCGACCGGCCAGGCGTAGATGAGCGGCCAGGAGGCGCGTGCCCACTGGAGCGCCCAGGCGCTGTGCGACGGGAGCAGGGCGTCGCCCGGGGCCGTCGAGAGCGCGCCGAGCAGGAGCACCCAGGCGACGACGTTCCGGGGCTTGCGCAGGACGATCAGGAGCCCGATCGCGGTGGGCGCCACGATGGAGACGACGAAGAACCCCGCGACGACCCAGTGGAAGGGCGGCTGGTGGCCCGCGCGCGCGAGGCCGACCGCGAGGATCGCGACGGTGGCGAACGCGACCGCGGATGCGGTGAGGCGGAGCCTGCCCATCGGCGAATTGTTCGACTTTACGCGCGGCGACGCAATCGGTGCCAGCACCGAACCACGTTCCCGGTCAGCGCCGAGGCAGGTCCCTGGCCAGCGCCGATGCGGTCGCGGCGACGGCGTCCTACCGTCGGGCTCGTCCGGATCCACCGACCGAGAAATGGAGGTTCTCCGATGGTCAGACGCCTGCTTCCTCTGAGCGGAGCCGTCTCAGTGGCGCTCTTCGTCGTCGCGCTTCCCGTGCTGGGCGGCACCAACACTCCGGGGACGAAGGACTCCGCCGCGAAGGTGACGTCGTTCTATCTCGAGCACCACCTGCGACAGAGCGTCGCCGCCGTGCTCCTGTCGGTCGCGGCCGGCTTCCTCGCCCTCTTCGCCGTCTCCGTGTGGGGGGCCGCCGACGGTACGTCGCCGTGGCGGCGCGTGTTCGCCGTCGGCGCGGTCATCGAGGTCACAGGCCTGCTCGCCGCTGCGACGCTCCACCTCGCGCTGAGCGAGGCCGTCCACGAGGGCATCGCGCCGGGCGGCGTTCAGGCACTCAACGCGCTCGACAACAACGACTTCCTGCCCTTCCTGGTCGGGGTCGCGGTCATGATGGTCGGCGCCGCCGGAGCGATGATCCCGATGCGCGGAGCCGACCGGATCCTGGGCTGGGCCGCCCTCGTCCTCGCGATCGCGAGCCTGACCTTCACTCCCGTCGCCTTCTTCGCCTACCTGGGCTCGGGCGCCTGGATCGTGGCCTCGAGCATCCTTCTCAGCCGCCGCGCAGGAGCGCAGGCGCGCCCGGACCGGTCGGCGGTGCGGACGGCGACCGGCATGACTGCCCTCAGGCTCACGCTCGCAGCCGGAGCGGCTGCGGCGCTGGTCGCGGCCGGGGCAGCCGCCGCCGGCGGGCCGACGACACTCCATCTTCTCGACCTCAGCGTCGGCGAGACTCCGGCGTTCGACGCCGGCATGGGCGAGCCTCGGCCCGGCGACCGCGTCTATCTCCACGATGCGCTCTACTCCTGGCACGGGACGAAACGGGGCGCGCGTGCCGGACGTGCCGAGGCGACGTTGACGTTCACGTCGCCGTTCGGCCCGGCGGGCGCCTCCGCCGAGGTCACGGCGCAGCTCTTCCTCCACGAGGGCTCGATTCGTGTCGGAGGGTACGTCCATCTCTCCGAGGGTCCGAGCAACTTCGACCTTCCGGTGCTGGGAGGAACAGGGCGCTTCGCCGGAGCGCGCGGCGTCCTCCACGTGCGCGACCTCGATACGGACGGGAACCGCTCTGCGATGACCGTGCGCCTGCTCCCGTAGCGTGTCGGCTAGTCGACGGCGCCGGGTGCGGCTGCGTCCCGCACCTGGCGCTGGACGACGCCGAGGATGGCGGCGATCCCGCGCAGCCGCAGGGGCGAGATCGCGTCGTTCAGGCCGAGACGGGCGGAGAAGTCGACGGGGACGGCGAGCACCTCCTCGACCGTCGCGCCGTCGAGACCGGCGTGGAGGATGCCGGCGAACCCGCGAGTCGTCGGCGACTCGGCCGGCGCGTCGAAGTGGAGTCGCACCCGTCCGTCATCGATCTCGACCGCGACGAAGAAGGGTGTCTGGCACTCGTGGACGCGCTCGAGCGCGCTCGCGGTTCGCGGCGTACGCCTCGGGCAGCGGCGGCACCGCGTTCGCGTAGTCGAGCAGCAGCTCGAGCTTGAGGTCGCGCGGCAGGTCGGCGAACAGCTCGACCACCTCGTCGAGCTGTCCCGGCAGCGGGACGGTGCATCAAACCCGGTCGAGCGGCGGTCGGACGGGATGACCGGGCCGCTCGATCGGGACGCCGACGGCGTTCCCCCACTCGACCCAGGAGCCGTCGTAGTTGCGGACGTTCTCGAGCCCGAGCAGGTGCGTGAGCACGAACCACGTGTGCGACGAGCGCTCGCCGATGCGGCAGTACGCGATCACCTCGTCCTCTTCCCCGAGGCCCAGCTCCTCGAGGTAGATCCGCCGCAGGTCCTCCGGGCCCTTGAAGGTGCCGTCCTCGTTCGCGGCGGTCTTCCACGGGACGTTCGCGGCGCCGGGGATGTGGCCGCCTCGGAGCGCGCCCTCCTGCGGGTAGTCGGGCATGTGGAGGAGCTCGCCGCTGAACTCGCCGGGCGACCGGACGTCGACGAGCCGGCCGCCGGCCCGGGCGTGGGCGAGCACGCGGGCGCGGAAGGCGCGGATGCGGGAGTCGTCGCGTGGCACGCGCGGGTAGTCGGCGGGCGCCGGCCTCGGGACGTCGGTCGTCGTCGGGCGGCCCTCGGCCAGCCACTTCTGGCGGCCGCCGTCCAGCAACCGTGCGTCGGGGTGCCCGAAGAGCGAGGTCACCCAGAGCGCGTACGCGGCCCACCAGTTGAAGTTGTCGCCGTAGAAGACGATCGTCGTGTCGCGCGAGATGCCCTTCTCGGACATGAGCCGCGCGAACCCGTCGGCGTCGACGTAGTCGCGTGCGACCGGGTCGTTGAGGTCGGTGTGCCAGTCGACCTTGACGGCGCCCGGGATGTGGCCGGTCGCGTAGAGCAGGACGTCCTCGTCGGACTCGGCGACGACGACCGTCGGGTCGTCGAGCGTGCTCGGCCAGCCAGTCGGTCGTGACGAGTCGCTCCGGGTGTGCATACCCCTGGAGCTTCTCGGCCGGGATCGATCGCGGCGCCCACCCGTTCCTTCTAGCAGAGCTGGCGAGGGCTACGCCGGGCTCTTCGGGACATGACCCGGTGTCTGACACCTGCAGTGAGCTGTCGCCGGGGACGCCCGCCCGGGAGCGGCCTCCCCTCATCCGGTCGTCCGATGGGGACATGGCCTGGTCTCTGACACCAGTCGCGAAAGCGTCACGAGCTCCTCGCACCCGAATCAGGCGCCGGGCGGCGTCACGGGGACGCCGCCCGGCGCCGGAACTCACGCGGCCGGAGTCGGAGCCGACGTGTCGTTCTGCCAGAGGCCGAACTCGTTGCCGTGCGGGTCCGTGCAGGTGGCGAACCAGCCCATCGCGGGAACCGGCATCGGGTCGCTCGCCTCGCCGCCGAGCTCCCGCACGCGTGCCGCGCCGGCATTGATGTCGTCGACGTCGAAGTACGCCCGAGCGCCGCGCTTGCCGGGCTCCATGTTGGTGATCGCCGCACCGGTCTGGTCGCTGATCCGGGTCATGTGGTACTCGGAAGGGCCCGGGTACGACTGGAACTCCCACCCGAACAGGGAGCTCCAGAACTCCCGTCCCTGCGTGGTGTCGTCCGCCGGAATCTCGATGTGCACGATGCTGCCGGCCATGCCGCCTCCTTTGGCGTCTCCGCTCGGAAGAGCCCATGCTCCCGAGCCGTCGAGACCATAGACGCGTAGGCTCGCGAAAAGTCATCGGCGATCGCTCAGCCTGCGCTCACGGCGGCGATTCCCGCGAAGGCGGCGAGGATGCCGAGCCTCTGCGTCCTCGAGATCCGCTCGCCGTGGACGGCATGGGCGAGCAGGACGGTGGCGATCGGGTACACGCTGCCGAGGACGGCGACGATGGCGAGCAGCCCGCGGTGCGCCGCGAGGGCGAAGAGGCCGTTCGCGGTCAGATCGCCGATGCCGACGAGCGCAGTCTGGGCGAGCGTGGACCCGCCGAGGCCGAGTGGGATCCCGGCGGCAGCGAGCGCCGCCAGTAGCAGCCCGAGCGAGACGACCCGTGCGCCGAGGAGCGTCGAGAAGGCGCTCCCTGCCTGGCCGCCACGGCCGAGGAAGTACGCGAAGACGCCGATGCCGACCGCCGACCCGACGGCGATGACGATGGCCCGCCCGCGAGCCACCGCCTCCGATCTCCGCTCCTCGAGCGATGCGACGACGATGCCCGTCAGCGCGAGCGCCGCGCCGGCCAGCGCGAGGCTCGACGGTCGCTCGCCGCGCGCGAGCGAAAGCGAGAAGGGCACGAGCGCACTGCAGGCGGCGATCGGCGCGACGATGCTCATCGTCCCGATCGACAGCGCCCAGTAGAAGAGTGCGAGCCCGCTGGCGCCGCCGAATCCGGCGAGCAGCCCGAAGCGGAACGAGCTCCCGTTCACGTGCCCGACGATCGCGAGCGCGGCAAGCAGCGCGAGAAATCCGGCGCCCTGCGAGAGCGCCGAGACGGCGAGCACGGGTGCCCGGCGGCTGAGCGTCCCGCCCCAGAAGTCGGTGCAGCCCCAGAGGAGCCCCGACCCGAGCGCCAGCACGATCCCGACCACGATGGCACGCTACGCACGTGGACCTCGGCCCCGTCGAGCTACGCGTCCTCGGCTGCCTGGTCGAGAAGCAGCGGACGACGCCCGACCAGTACCCGCTCTCCCTGAACGGGCTGCGCCTCGCCTGCAACCAGGTCGACCAACCGCGACCCGGTCGTCGACTACGACGAGCACGAGATCCGTGAGGCGCTGACGAGGCTCGGCGACCGCGGGTGGACGCGACTCACGAGCGGGCCGGGCAGCCGCGCGGCGAAGTTCCGGCACCTGTTCGACGACGCGCTCGACCTCGACGACGGCGAGGTCTCGCTGCTCGCGGTCCTGATGCTGCGGGGACCGCAGACGGCGGCGGAGCTGCGTCAGCGAAGCGAGCGCCTGCACCGCTTCGGCTCGGGGCCGGAGGTCGAGGAGACGCTGAACCGTCTCGCCGCCCGTGAGCTCGTGGAGCGCCAGGCGCGGCGCCCCGGCGAGCGCGAGGAGCGGTGGCGTCAGCTGCTCGGCGGCGACGCGCCGGCGCCGACGGCGCGTGGCGCCGCCCCCGTCTGGCTCGCTCGAGGAGCGCGTGGCGCGGATCGAGGCCGCGCTCGAGCGCGCCGGCCTGCTCCCCGGCGAGTAGCGGCGTGCGGAGATCCTCACGGCGGGGAAGGCGGCGGCGCTGTCGCGCGTCGCGGTCACGGAGGGAAAGCCGTCGAGGCCGACGAGCGCCGCCACGATCAGGTCTGGAGCATCCGGCTGTCTCGCCCATCGGAAGAACCGCGGATCGCCTCGTCGCGGCGTTGGCGGGGTGAGGGCGGGAGTCACGTCGTTCCTGGGGTGTGCGCGACTCCCGCCTGGTGGGGAGGGAAGGGGAAAGAGGGGCATCCATCCCTTCTCGGAATGCGCCGATCGACTCATGCGAACCGCGCATTGCAAGCGGTTCTCCACATGCGGGCTCGCCGGATCGCATGCAAATTCCGCGAAGTGCGGACGTCCCGTCCACAGGCGTCCACAGGACGAGGTGGTCTCTGTGGACGACGGCGACTCACCGTAGACTCGGCGGCCTGATGAAGCGGGCCGTGGTGCTGCTGAGCGGCGGGCTGGACTCGGCGACCTCGCTCGCCGTCGCCCGGGACGAGGGCTACGAGACGTTTGCGCTCAGCGTCCGCTACGGGCAGCGCCACGCGGCGGAGCTCGAAGCGGCGGCACGCGTGGCGTCCGCGCTCGGTGCACGCCGGCACCTCGTCGTCGCGGTCGACCTCGGCGCGATCGGCGGCTCGGCGCTGACGGCCGACGTGGAGGTGCCCAAGGACCAGTCGCTGCAGGAGATCGGCACCGGCATCCCGGTCACGTACGTGCCCGCGCGGAACACGGTGTTCCTGTCGCTCGCGCTCGCGTGGGCAGAGGTGCTGGAGGCCGAGGACGTCTTCATGGGCGTGACGGCGGTCGACTACAGCGGCTATCCCGACTGCCGGCCGGAGTACGTGCGCGCCTTCGAGACGATGGCGAACCTCGCGACGAAGGCGGCGGTCGAGGGGCGCCAGCGGCTGCAGATCCACACGCCGTTGATCGACCTCGACAAGGCGGCGATCATCCGCCTCGGCACGAGCCTCGGCGTCGACTACGGACTGACGTCGAGCTGCTACGACCCGGCGGAGGACGGGACTCCGTGCGGCCGCTGCGATGCGTGCCTGCTTCGCCGCGAGGGCTTCCGGCAGGCCGGGCTCGCCGACCCGCTGTCCTACCCGTTGCAGCCGGGATGAACCGGCGTCCGCTCGGAGCGACCGGCGTAGAGGTCGGCGAGATCGGCCTCGGCTGCTGGCAGCTCGACAACCCTGCCTGGGGCGGTCCGGGCGAGGAGGAGTCGCTCGCGATCGTCGACGAGGCGCTCCGGCTCGGCGTCAACCTGTTCGACACCGCGCCCGGCTACGGAGGCGGGCGCAGCGAGGAGCTGCTCGGGCGCGCGCTCGAGGGGCGCAGAGACGAGGCCGTGCTCGTGACGAAGTTCGGCCATACCGCCGCCGGCGAGACGGACTTCTCGGCCGCGCGCGTCGAGCGGGCGCTCGCGGAGAGCCTGGAGCGCCTGCGCACCGACCACGTCGACGTCTTCCTGCTCCACAACCCGCCGCAGGAGCTGCTCGACGGCAGCGCGGAGGTCTACCGCGAGCTGGAGCGGCTGAAGGAGGGCGGCGCGATCCGCGCGTACGGCGTGTCGGTCGACTGGGCCGCGGACGTCGACCGGGTTCTCGAGACGACCGGCTCGACCGTGGTCGAGGTGCTGCTGAACGTGTTCCACCAGGAGCCGCTCCCCGCGTGCGCGCGAGCCCGCGCGAAGGGTGTCGGCGTGATCGCGAAGGTCCCGCTCGACTCGGGGTGGCTGACGGGGAAGTACGACGAGAAGAGCCGGTTCGACGGCGTGCGGAGCCGCTGGACCCCGGAGCAGATCGCGCAGCGGGCGGAGCTGGTGGCGAGGTTCGAGGCGCTGCTCCCGGACGGCGTGACGCCGACGCGGGGCGCCCTCGGCTTCCTGCTCGCCCAGGAGTGCGTGAGCAGCACGATCCCCGGCGTGAAGTCGGTCGCGCAGCTGCGCGGGAACCTCGCCGGGGCGTTGCCGCCGGACGCGGTCGTGGCGATCCGCGGCCTCTGGCGCGAGGCGGTCGAGGCGGCGCCGCTCCCCTGGTAGCGGGACTGCGGCGAACTACGGTGTGAACGCCCGTGCGCCGGCCGATGCACCGGAGGTGCGCCTGCCCGACGGTCTTCCCGTGTCCGTGTTTCGCCTCCGTCCCGGCGACCGGGAGCTCGGCCCCGTCGTCATCGCCGCGCTCGTCGTCGCGTACGGCGTGCTGTGGGCGGTCGCGCAGCCGGCCGGGCAGCCCACACGGAGCTACGTCGGCCAGCTGATCGGCGCCGAGTCGGTGCTGCTGCTCTCCCTCAGCCTCGTGCTCGTCAGCACGCTGCCCTGGGTCGAGGAGTGGTTCGACGGGATCGACCGCGCCGCGGTCTGGCACCGCCGGCTCGCGATCTCGGGCTTCCTGCTCCTGCTGCCGCACATCGTCCTCGCGACCAATCCGCACAGCAGTCGCTACGGGCCGGCGCTCGGCGCCGTCGGCATCCTCGGTCTGCTCGGGCTCGCGCTGTGGGCGATCCTGCCGCGCTGGCGCTCGGTGGTGCCACGGGTGCTGCGGCGCGCGGTCGTCGCGGCCGGGCACGCTCCGGGTGTGCGGCATGTGCGTCGCGCGGTCGGCGGCTACGACCGCTGGCGGATGGTGCACAAGACGACCGGCCTCTTCGTCGCGTTCGGCTTCCTGCACGGCGTCCTCGACGGGACGCCGTTCTCGGACTCGCCGCTCCTTCGCTGGAGCTACGTCGCGGTCGGCGGCGTCGGGCTCGCGTTCTACGCCTACCGCGAGCTTCTGGCGCGGTTCCTCCTCTCGCTGCACGACTATCAGGTCGCCGCGGTGAGCCAGGTCTCGGAGGGCATCGTCGAGATCGCGCTGAAGCCGCTCGGGCGCCCGCTGCGATTCGTCTCGGGGCAGTTCGCGATGGTGTACCTCGAGAGCAAGGACGGCTGGCACCGGCACCCGTTTACGATCGCGAGCGCGCCGACCGAGTCGCTCGTGCGTTTCACGGTGAAGGAACTCGGCGACTACACGTCACGGCTGCGGGACACCGTCGAGCCGGGGATGCCGGCCGTGATCGG
This sequence comes from uncultured Thermoleophilia bacterium, assembly GCA_963762675.1. Lineage (GTDB taxonomy): Bacteria > Actinomycetota > Thermoleophilia > Gaiellales > Gaiellaceae > Palsa-739. Next base: position 612,488 of record CAVXLS010000010.1, read on the forward strand.
CGGCCCGCACGGCCGCTTCAACCACGGCAAGGGCACGGACCGCCAGGTGTGGATCGCCGGCGGCGTCGGCGTCGCCCCGTTCCTGAGCTGGCTGCGCGGGCTCGACGGCACCCTGCGCGGGAAGAAGGTGGACTTCTTCTACAGCGCCGAGGGCGAGCCGCCGTTCGCGGAGGAGATCGAGGCGATCGCCGAGCAGCACGAGGAGCTCGAGGTGCACGTCGTGGACACCGCGGTCGAGGGCCGCCTGACCCCGGAGCGCGTGCTCGACACCGTCGACGGCGACGTGAGCGACGTGTCGGTCTTCATGTGCGGCCCGACCGGCATGCTGCGGACCTTCCAGCCGCGTCTGCGCCGAGCGGGGATCCCGTCGCGGCGGATCCACCGCGAGCACTTCGACTGGCGCTAGGCCTGCGGAATGCGCGCCTCGAGCGCGGCCGTGACCGCCTCGCGCACCGGCTCCAGCTCGATCCGGTCGAGCACGTCCTGGAAGAAGCCTCGTACGATCAGCCGCTCCGCCTCCGGGCGGGGCAGGCCTCGGCTCATCAGATAGAAGAGGTCCTCCCGGTCGACGCGGCCCACCGTCGCCCCGTGCGTGCAGCGGACGTCGTTGGCGAGGATCTCCAGGCCCGGGATCGGCACGGCGTGCGTCGTCGGGCTCAGCATCAGGTTGCGGCACTCCTGGTACGCGTTCGTCTTCTGCGCGTCGGGCTCGACCCGGATCATCCCGCGCCACACGGCCGTCGCGTGGTCGCGGAGAGCGCCCTTGAAGGCGAAGTCGCTCTCGCAGTCGGGCGCGATGTGCTCCTGGAAGGTGTCGTAGTCGAGGTGCTGCGTGCCGTCGGCGAAGTAGGCGCCGGTCACGCGCGAGGTCGCGCCGGGGCCGTTCAGGTCGTTCTGGATCCGCGTCTTGCCCTTCTTCGAACCGAAGCCGCCGGCGACCCAGTCGAGCTCGGCGTCGCGCTCGACCCGCGCGTGATGCGAGGCGAAGTGCCACGTCTGCTGCGAGAGGTTCTGGAGCGAGACGTACTCGAGCTTCGCGGCCTGCTCGACGAAGAGCTCGGTGACCGCGTTCGAGTAGGCGGCCGTGTCCGGCGCAGGAGAGGCGTACTCCTCGATCAGCGAGGCGCGCGCGCCCCCCTCGGCAACGACGACGAGCCGCCAGAACGTCTGGCCCGTGACCGCGATGCGCACGTACAGCGGCTTCTCGAGCACGACGCCCTTCGGCACGACGACCAGCAGCCCGTGCTTCCACATCGCCGCGTTGTGGGCGGCGAACTTCTCGTCCCAGCCGACGAGCGAGTAGAGCCGCTCGTAGTCCTCCGGCAGCGGCGCGAAGGTCACGCCCTCCGGCGCCCGCTCGATCTCGATGCCGTCGGCGGTCACGGTCGCGAAGCCGGCGACGTCCAGGTCGAGCATCGTCTCGATCTCGGCCGTTGCGGCGCCCGCGAACGCCTCGGGGTCGAAGCCCTCGAGGTTCGTGAAGCGCCAGTGCTCCTCGGAGGTATCCGGGATCGGGAGCCGCTCGTAGGCGGCGAGGGCGTCGGCTCTGCTCATGTCCGGGTGTGGGGCGCGTACCGGTGGTGGATCAGGATCTGGTTCCCGGCGGGGTCGCCGAAGCCGGCGCCGTTGCAGACGCCCGAGTCCCACATGTCGGTCACGGCCACGCCGGCCGCCTCGAGCTGCGTCTTCGCCTCGGCGACGTCGCGGACGCCGAGCGCGATCGTCGCGAGCGGCAGTGGCGCGAACTCGTAGTCGTGGGTCTCGGGAGTCATCACCGCGAGCGTCACGTTGCCGGCCTGATACTCGACCCAGTCCTCGTACGTCGTCGGGCCGGGCGGCAGGCCGAGGATCTCGCCGTAGAAGCGCTTCGCCTCCTCGATGTCCGTCACCGGCACGCGGATGTAGTCGACGCCCTGGACGTCGACCAACTCAGCCGACCGAGCCTTCCATCTGGAGCTGGATCAGCCGGTTCATCTCGACCGCGTACTCGAGCGGCAGCTCCTTGGTGATCGGCTCGACGAAGCCGGAGACGATCATCGCCGAGGCTTCGGCTTCCGAGAGCCCGCGGCTCATCAGGTAGAAGAGCTGCTCCTCGCCGATCTTGGAGACGGTCGCCTCGTGGCCGATGTCGACCTCGTCCTCCTCGATCTCGATGTACGGGTAGGTGTCGGAGCGCGATTCCTCGTCGAGGATCAGCGCGTCGCAGACCACCTTCGACTTCGCCCCGGTCGCGCCCTTGGCAACCTCGAGCAGCCCGCGGTAGCCGGCGCGGCCGCCGTTCTTGGAGATCGACTTCGAGGTGATCACCGAGGTCGTCTTCGGCGCGACGTGAACCGCCTTGCCGCCCGCGTCCTGGTGTTGGCCCTTGCCGGCGAACGCGATCGACAGCACCTCGCCGTGGGCACGCTCGCCCATCAGCCAGATCGCCGGATACTTCATCGTCAGCTTCGAGCCGAGGTTCCCGTCCACCCACTCCATCGTCGCGTCCTCGTAGGCGACGGCCCGCTTGGTGACGAGGTTGTAGACGTTGTTCGACCAGTTCTGGATCGTCGTGTAGCGGCAGCGTCCGCCCTTCTTGACGACGATCTCGACGACCGCCGAATGCAGCGAGTCGGTCGAGTAGATCGGCGCCGTGCAGCCCTCGACGTAGTGCACGTACGCATCCTCGTCGACGATGATCAACGTCCGCTCGAACTGGCCCATGTTCTCCGCGTTGATCCGGAAGTAGGCCTGCAGCGGCATCTCGATCTTCACGCCCGGCGGCACGTAGATGAACGAGCCGCCCGACCAGACCGCCGAGTTCAACGCCGCGAACTTGTTGTCGTTCTGCGGGATGATCGTCCCGAAGTACTGCTTGAAGACGTCCTCGTGCTCACGCAGCGCCGTGTCGGTGTCGAGGAAGACCACACCCTTGCGGGTCAGGTCCTCCTGCAGCTTGTGGTAGACGACCTCCGACTCGTACTGGGCGCCGACGCCGGCGAGGTACTTCTTCTCCGCCTCCGGGATGCCGAGCTTGTCCCAGGTGTCCTTGATGTCGGCCGGCAGATCCTCCCACGAGTTGGCCTGCTTCTCGGTCGGCTTGATGTAGTAGAAGATGTTCTCGAAGTCGATGCCGGAAAGATCTCCGCCCCACTCGGGCATCGGCCGCGCCAGGAAGTAGTCGAGGCTGCGATGCCGGAACTTGCGCATCCAGTCCGGCTCCCCCTTGTGCGAGGAGATCGCGTCGACGAGCTCGTGCGAGAGGCCGCGGCCCGACTTGAAGAAATAGTTCTCGTCGGCATGGAACCCGTACTTGATCGCATAGTCGGAGCCGATCCCCTGGACGATCTCGGTCTCTGACTCTGTTCTCTCGATCTGGGCCATTACGCAGGCACCTCCTCGTAGGGCGCGTAGCCCTCCTGCTCGAGCTTCTTCGCGAGCTCCGGCCCGCCTTCCTCGACGATACGTCCGCCGACGAAGACGTGCACCTTGTCGGGGGTGATGTAGTCGAGGATTCTCTGGTAGTGCGTGATCACGAGCGCGCCCATCTCCGGGCCGACCAGCTCCTTCACGCCGCCCGCCACCACCCGCAGCGCGTCGATGTCGAGGCCCGAGTCGGTCTCGTCGAGCACCGCGATCCGTGGCGTCAGCATCGCCATCTGGAGGATCTCGACCCGCTTCTTCTCTCCACCGGAGAAGCCGTCGTTCAGGTAGCGCGAGGCGAGCTCGCGGCTGACCTTCAGCCGGTCCATCTGGGCGAGCAGGTCCTTACGGAACTGCGGGATCGCGATCGGGTCTTCGACACCGCCGTTGCGCGCCTTGCGCACGGCGTTGATCGCGCTGCGCAGGAAGCTCGTCACCGTTACGCCGGGGATCGCGTGCGGGTACTGGAACGCGAGGAAGAGGCCCCGCTGCGCGCGCTCGTCCGCGCCGAGCTCCGTCACGTCGTCGCCGTCGAGGAGCAGCCGACCCTCGGTGATCTCGTAGGCCGGGTGGCCCATGATCGCGTACGCGAGCGTGCTCTTCCCGGAGCCGTTCGGCCCCATGATCGCGTGCACCTCGTTCGTCGAGACCTCGAGGTCGACACCCTTGACGATCTCCGTGCCGTCCTCGAGGGCGACGTGCAGGTTCTCCAGCTTCAGCAGTGCCACGAAATGCGCCTCTTTTCCCCGTAACCACGGGGCGTTTGCCCCGCACAAACCACCGGAGCCAGTCTAGCGGACACCCCCCGGGTGACCGGGCCGGCGCCGGGGCAGCTCAGTGGATCCTGCGCCGGGCTCCGCGGTTGCCGCCGGCTCGAGGCCCGAGGGGCGCCGGCGAAAACCCGCTACCATCGCGACATGCCGAACATCGGGACCGGCGAGATCATCCTCCTGCTCCTCCTCGCGCTGCTGCTCTTCGGCGCGAAGCGGCTGCCGGAGATCGGTCGCTCGCTCGGGACGGGGATGAAGGAGTTCAAGGACTCCGTCACAGGCAAGACTCCGGCGGAGACGCCCGAGCTTCCGTCTGCCGAGCCCACGGTGACCACGACCTCGCCCCGCGAGCACGACACGGTCTGAGCGCGCCATGAGGTCGCTTCCGCGTCGCCTCGCCCACGGCGAGGAGGCGACGCTGGTCGAGCATCTCGAGGAGTTGCGCCAGCGAATCTTCGTCTGCCTCGGCTCGCTGATCGTCGGCTTCGGCGTCACGTACGCCTTCCACCGTCACGTGCTCGGCTGGCTGAACCGCTACCTGCCCCAGCACGTCGGAGGCAAGCCGTTCACGCTCGGCATCGCGGAGCCGTTTCTGACCGTGATGAAGATCAGCCTCTGGGGCGCCCTGCTCATCTCGCTGCCCGTGATCTTCTGGCAGCTCTGGGGGTTCCTCGCACCTGCGGTCGAGGCCGGGACGGAGCGGCGGATCCGGGGCTTCGTCGCGTTCGCCGTGGTGCTGCTCGTCGCAGGCCTCTTCTTCGGCTACTTCGTCACGCTGCCGGCGGCCGTCCACTACCTGACGAACTACGACAAGGGGCAGTTCGACATCCACATCGGCGCGGCCTCCTACTACTCGTTCGTGACGATGGTGCTGATCGCGATGGCGATCGTCTTCGAGTTGCCGATCTTCGTGCTGGCGCTCGTCCGGCTCGGGATCCTCAGCACGTACCAGCTGCGCCGCAACCGGCGGATCGGCTATTTCGTCGTCGCCTGCGTCGGCGTCGCGCTGCCCGGCATCGACCCCGTGACCACGGTGTTCGAGACGATCCCGCTCTGGTTCCTCTTCGAGCTGTCGATCTGGCTCTCGATCCTCGCCGAGCGGCGCGCCGCGGCAGCGACCCAGGCCCCGGGCGTCTCCGGCGGCTGATCCGGGACGCTACGCTGGGCTCGCAATGGCGAGGGCAGCGGTCAAGGCGAAGCAGCAGGCGAAGTCGAAGGCGCAGCCTGCGAAGCCGGTACGCCGGACGCGCGGCCGGCGTCGGCATGCGGGCGGCGGCAATCCGAACCAGCAGCTCTTCTTCTCCCGCCTGCGCCGCCAGGCGAAGTTCATGTACGTGTTGCTGGCCGTGCTCTTCGCGGCGACGTTCGCCTTCCTCGGAGTCGGGTCGGGCTCGAGCGGCCTCAGCGATCTCTTCTCGGGGCTCAACGTCTTCGGGAGCAGCGGCGGGTCGTCGATCTCCAAGGCGCAGAAGGAGGTCTCCTCCAATCCCGTCAAGGGCTACCGCGACCTCGCCACCGCCTACGAGCAGCATGGCGACACGGTGAAGGCGATCGGCGCGCTCCAGTCGTACACGGCTCTCCGCAAGAAGGACGCGAACGCGTGGGCAGAGCTCGCCGGCCTCCAGCTCTCGCAGGCGCAGACCTTCGTCACGCAGTACCAGGACTCCGCCGCCGCGCAGCAGGCCGCGGCGCCCAGTCAGTCCTTCCTGCCGACCGGGACCCTCGCCACCGCGATCGGCACGAACCCGATCGAGCAGGCCGCGTCCCAGAAGGCGAGCGACGCCACGAACGGCTTCTACCAGAGCGCCGTGCTCGCCTACCAGGCGTCGCTCACCGCCTACAAGACCGTCGCGAAGCTTCGCCCGAACGACGCGAACGCACAGTTCCAGGTCGCCACGGTCGCCCAGGACGTCGGCGACAACACGACTGCGGTCGCGGCGCTGAAGCGGTACCTGAAGCTCAATCCGGCGACGACGCAGCGCTCGCAGATCGAGCAGCTGATCAAGCAGCTCTCCCCGGCGCCCGCGAAGCCGAAGTCCAAGAGCTCGAAATAGCGCCCGTGTCGGCCGCAGCGACTCGGCCGGGGGCGTCTCGTTAGACTCTCGCGACGCGCGGATGAACTTCGACCTCAAGACGGAGCAGATCGACGGCGAGACCTACGTGATCTCCCTCGCGGGGGAGGTCGACCTCTACACGGCGCCGGAGCTGAAGCAGCAGCTCCTCGAGGTGACCGAGGAGGGAGCAGGCGCGGTGGTCGTCGACCTCAGCGACACGACCTTCATCGACTCGACGACGCTCGGGGTGCTCGTGGGCGCGGTCAAGCGGTTGCGCACGACCGACGGTCGGCTCTCGCTCGTCTGCAGCGACCGCAACATCTCGAAGGTCTTCGAGATCACGGGTCTCGACAGGGTCTTCGAGATCTATCCGACGCGCGAGGGCGCGCTGGCCGGGATCGGAGTCGCAGAGCGCGGATGAGGCGGAGGGGCGGGGTCAGGCTTTCCGGGGTCGGGATCGGCTGTGCGGGAATCGCGGCGGCGGCGCTCCTCGCCGCCGGCTGCGGCACGGGCGGTGTCGCGAGCGGCCAGGCGGACGTCCAGTCGGGCCAGAAGCTCTTCCAGCAGAACTGCGCGAGCTGCCACACGCTTGCCGCCGCCAACGCGCACGGGACGATCGGCCCGAGTCTCGATGCGGCGTTCGCCGCCGACCGGGCGCAGAGCTTCAAGCAGAGCTCGATCGAGAACGTCGTCCTCGACCAGATCCGCCTCGGGTCCGGCCCGATCGACAGCGCGACCGATCCGGCGAAGGCCGAGCCGACGATGCCGGCCGACATCGTCAAGGGCCAGGACGCCGTCGACGTCGCCGCCTACGTCGCCTCCGTCGCCGGACAGAACGGAGCCGAGGCGGCCTCGCCGGCCGCGCTCGGGACGGACGGGAAGAAGATCTTCTCCGCGGAGTGCGCGAGCTGCCACACGCTGAAGGCGGCGAGCGCCACCGGAACCGTCGGGCCGAACCTCGACCAGCTGAAGCCGGCGCTCGCGATCGTGACGCGCCAGGTGACGAACGGCGGAGCCATCATGCCGGCCTTCAAGGGCGTCCTCGGCCAGGCCCAGATCGACGCCGTCGCGAAGTTCGTCTCCTCGAACGCCGGCTAGGACCAGAAGCGCTCGAAGGCCGAGTCGAGCGGGACGGCCGTGACGTCCTTCCAGAGGCCGTTCTCGCAGCGGATCACGAGCGCCTGGTCGACGTCCAGCGCGATCCCGTTGCGCCGGCCGGTCGCGCGGTAGATCGCCACCGCCCAGTCGTCGTCGGCGAAGACGGTGTGCAGTGCGCTGCGGTAGCTGCCGTCGGTCTCGAGGCCCGTGCGGCGGAGGAACTCGACGACGGCCCGCCGGCCCCGGTACTCGCCGCTCATCGCGGTGTGCCCGGGAACGCGCCAGACGACCTCGCGGTCGAGTGCCGCAGAGATCGCCTTCGCGTCTCGGCCGAACGCCGCGAAGACCCGCCGCGTCAATGCGGCGTTCGGGTGCTCCGGGCTCAGCTCTCGCTCCCCGATCCCGCGTCGGCCCCGGCCGCGCCCGGGTCCGTGCCCAGCGTCGCGACCACGGCCTCTGCGATCACCCGCAGCGACCGCCCGGACACCTGGCTCGCCTTGCGCAGCCGCGCGAAGGCGTCCTGCTCGCTCAGCTGCTCCTTCGCCATCAGCAGGCCCTTCGCACGCTCGATCACCTTCCGGGCCGCGAGCGCCTCCGCGAGCGACTCCGCCTCCTCGCGCAGCGCCTGCAGCTCCTCGTGCCGTGCCCGCGCGGCCCGGATCGCGGGGAGCAGATCCTGCTCGCGGAACGGCTTCACGAGGTAACCGAAGACGCCCGCTTCGACCGCGCGGGAGACGAGCTCCTCCTGGCCGTACGCGGTCAGCATCACGATCGGGATCGGCCGCTCGTCCAGGATCCGCCGCGCGGCGTCGATCCCGTCGAGGCGCGGCATCTTCACGTCCATGATCGCGAGATCGGGCTCCTCCGAGAGCGCGAGCGCCACCGCCTCCTCGCCGTCGCGCGCCTCGGCGCACACGTCGAAGCCGGCCCGCTCGAGCAGCTCGCGCAGGTCCAGCCGGATGATCGTCTCGTCCTCGGCGATCAAGATCCTCACGTCCCTGGCCGCCTTTCGCTCCCACCCGGCGGAGCCGGGCGCCGGCGTCGTCCCAGGACCGTGAGGAAGCGCACGCCGAGACTCTACGGACGGACGACGTTGCGGAGGCGGATACCGCTGTGGTCGAGCGTCGACGCGGCGACGGAGTCCCAGAGCGCGAGCAGGTCGTCGTCCGTGCGCAGCGCGATCCGGGCGGCCCCGTGCCGGGCGACGAGGTCGCCCAGCTCGACCAGCTCGAGCGGCTCGACCCGCTCCCGCGAGACCCAGAACCGGTCCCAGGGCTCGAAGCTCGCCTCCGGCAGCCGGTAGGCGACGACGCGCGTCGTCCGCATCGGCTCCAGCCACGTAGGCTCGACGACGTGGACGCGACGTACGCGGTCGCCGCCGAGGAAGCATGCGACGTCCTCGTCGGTCGTGTCCGGGACGGCCCAGAAGGTTGCGCGAGGGCAGTCCCGCGGAAACCAGTAGAGCGGCAGGTGGCGGGTGTCGACCGCCCAGACGAGCGGCTCGCTCAGCGCGTGCCCGGGGCGGTGGTGCGGCTCGAAGCGGACGATCGAGTCGTCCTCGCTCACGTGCCAGAGGGCGCGAGGCCCCTCGCCGGCGTAGGCCGGGGCCGGATCGCTCATCCCAGGGAGCGGAGCATGTCGCGCGGCTCGGGCCAGTAGAGGAGCGCCTCCGCCTCCTCGACGCCGCACCAGCGGTAGTCGTCGTGCTCCCAGTCGAGCTCGGGCTCCCAGCCGTCGGGCGCCTCCGCGAGGAAGCACTCGACGACGACCGTCCCGTACCGGAAGCGGTGCTGCAGCGGTGTCGGCGTCGCCACGAGTCCCGTCTCCTCGTGCAGCTCCCGGGTGGCGGCCGCCGCGAACGACTCGCCCGCCTCGACGCCGCCCGCGACGCCGTGCCAGTAGGCGTCGTTCTCGGGCGAGCGGTGCAGGACGAGGAACTCGGCGCCCCGCCGCACGAACACGAACACCTCCTGCGTCCTCGTCACGCCGGGAAGACCACCTCGGCGCGCGTGCCGCCGTCGCTGCGGAGGTCGAACCTGCCGTGCAGCTCGTCACCGACAAGCGCGCGCACGATCGAGAGCCCCGTCCCCGAGGGCGCGCTGTCGGGTCCGGAGCCCTCGTCCGCGATCGCGAGCACGACGTCGCCGTTGCGCTGCGCCAGCTCGATCCGCACCGCGCCGGAGCCGTGCTCGAGCGCGTTCTGGAGCAGCTCCGAGAAGACGAGCGCGAGCGCAGTCGCGCGGCTCCCGGCGAGCGAGACCTGCTCGAGCTGCGCCTCGACCTCGCGGCCGGCCCCGATTCCCTGGACGAGCATCGCGCGGAGCCGGTCGATCAGCTCGGCCAGGTCGACGTCCTCGTCGCGCTGCTCGGTCAACGCCTCGTGCACCGCGGCGATTGCGAGGATCCGGTTGACGGAGTGCTCGAGCGCCTCGCGCGGGTCGACGTTCCCGGCGCGCGCCTGGAGGCGCAGCAGCGAGGCGACCGTCTGCAGGTTGTTCTTGACGCGGTGGTGGATCTCCTGGGCGAGCACGCCTCGCATCACCGCACGGCCGTGCTCGAGCGCGACCGCCGCATGGTGTGCGATCGCCTCGAGGAGCGCCCGCTCGTCGTCGGTGAACGGCGCGTCCCGGTCGGCCACGAGCTCCCCGATCTGTCGCCGCTTCCAGCGAAGCGGCGTGCGCACGGCGTGGGTTCCGGCGCGTCCCTCGGGCCACGCGATGCGCCCGTCCTCGAGGACGAGGGCCGCGCCTGTCGCTTGCACCGCGTCCATCGTCGTCTTCACGATCGCCTCGAGCGACTCCTCGAGATAGAGCGACTCGGACACCGCCTCGGAGATCCTCGCAAGCGCCTCGAGCTCGGCGACCCGGCGCTGGGCCTGCGCGTAGAGCTGTGCGTGGACGATCGACTGCGCGACCTGGTCGGCGATCGCCTGCAGCAGCTCGATCTCGTCCCGGCGGAACTCGCGCGGGTGGAGGGTGCGGACGTTGAGAGCGCCCGCCAGCTGCTCGCGGGCGAGGATCGGCACGGCGAGGATCGACTCGTACTGCGACTCCGGCAGGTTGGGGAACTCCTTGAACCGCGGGTCGAGGTGCGCCTTCGCCGGGATCATCACCGGCGCCCGCTCGGCAGCGGCGCTGCCCGTGATCCCCTCGCCGGGACGCATCCTCGGTCGTCTCGACATCTCGTCGATCGGCGTCCCGTGCGTGGCGCGGAGCACGAGCTCGTCGCCGCGCTCGTCGTACAGGTAGACGAAGCACGCGTCGGCTTCGAGCGCCTGGGCCACCTTCTCCGCGACCTGGTGCAGCACCTCCTCGAGGTCGAGCGTGGAGTTGACCGCGGCGATCGTCTCGGTCAGCAGGCGGAGATGGCGCTCGGTGGCTTCCACGCACGTATCGTAGGAGTCGCCGTGACGCTCGCCCACTGGCTGCTCTTCGGGCACCTCCTGGGCGTGTTCGCCTTCTTCGCCGGCGTCTTCAAGCGGTCACTCGAACCCGCCGCCCGTGACGCCGCACCAGCTACGTGAGCGCGCTCCTGCTCGCGATCCTCGTGCTGACGGTCTGGAAGCCGGCCTGACCGGCGGGCAGGAATCCGCAGGCGTTTACCAAACTTTTACGTCGAGCCTGCAAATTTCCTTGCAGGCCTGGAATAGCGTCTATCCTGTGAGCGCCCTCGCCATCGACCTCCGTCGCACCGCCGGCTACATCGTCGCCGACCGGCAGGGTCGGCTCGTCGGCAAGGTCGAGTGCCCGATGTACGGCACCGCCCCGGACGTCCCCGACGCGCTCTCCGTCAAGTCCGGGCTCTTCTCCCGGCGCCGCAGGCTCGTTCCCGCCGACGCGATCGAGCAGATCGACGGCACGAGCGGCGTGATCGGCCTCCGGGTCGACCGCGAGAGCATCCGCAGCTTCCTCTAGCGGCCGGCGCCGCGAGAGAAAGCTTCCGGGCGACATTGCCCTCGGAGCGAAAAGCGCGTACGGTTTCATCTGGCCCCGCCATCTGCGGAGGCGAGGCCCAACTGACGGCCGACCGCGGGGTGCCGGTGGCACCTCGTGGTCGTTCTAGGCTCGGGGAAAGAGGAACGATCTCCTTGGCGGTTCTCGTCAGAGAACCGCCAGGTACTTGCGCATCTCCCAGTCGGTGAGCTGGACGCGGTACTCGTCCCACTCCTTGCGCTTGAGCTCGACGTAGCGGTCGAAGATGTGCGGCCCGAGCGCCTTCCGCGCGACGTCCGAGCCGGCGAGCTCGTTGATCGCCTCCCCCAGCGTCTCCGGGAGCGAGACGATGCCGCGCTCGGCCCGCTGCTCGGGCGTCAGGTGGTAGAGGTTCGTCTCCATCGGGTCGGGTAGCTCGTAGCCGTTCTCGATCCCCTCGAGTCCGGCGTGCAGCAGCGCAGCGAAGGTCAGGTACGGGTTGCAGGCGGGATCCGGGCAGCGGATCTCGGCCCTGGTCGCCTGCTCGGAACCCGGCTTGTAGAGCGGAATCCGGATCAGTGCCGAGCGGTTCCGCTGCGACCACGCGACGTAGACGGGCGCTTCGAAGCCGGGCACGAGGCGCTTGTACGAGTTGACCCACTGCGCGAACACCGCGGCGATCTCGCGGGCGTGGCGCAGCTGCCCGGCGATGAACGCCTTGCCGACGCTGGAGAGATGCCACTTGTCGTCGCCGTCGAAGAACGCGTTGCGCCCGTTCGTGAAGAGCGACTGGTGCGTGTGCATCCCCGAGCCGTTCTCGCCGAAGAGCGGCTTCGGCATGAACGTCGCGTGGTAGCCGTGCTGCTTCGCGACCTCCTTCACCACCAGCCGGTACGTGAGCATGTAGTCGGCCATGTCGAGTGCGCCCGCGAAGCGGATGTCGATCTCGTGCTGCGACGGGCCGACCTCGTGATGGTGGTACTCGACGGGGATCCCCATCGACTCGAGCGCGCGGATCGTGTCGCGGCGGACGTTCGTGGCCGCGTCCATCGTCGTCTGGGCGAAGTAGCCGCCCTCGTCGAGCGTCTCGGTGCCGTGCTCGTCCTTGAAGAGGAAGTACTCCGCCTCGGGGCCGACGTTGAAGGTGTCGAAGCCCATCGACCGCATGCGCTCGAGCGCCTTCCGCAGCGCATGGCGCGGATCGCCGTCGTACGGGTTGCCGTCCGGCGTGACGACGTCGCAGATCATCCGCGCGGCCTGGCCGTCCGGAAGGATGCGGAACGTGTCGGGATCGGGGATCGCGACCATGTCCGACTCCTCGATCGCGTTGAAGCCCGTGATCGACGAGCCGTCGAAGCCCATGCCGTCGTCGAGCGCGCCTTCGACCTCGCTCGTCGTGATCGAGAAGCTCTTCAGGTGCCCCTCGATGTCCGTGAACCAGAGGAGCACGTCCTCGATCCCCTTCGACGAGATCTCCTCGAGCACCCGCGCCCGCTTAGCGGGGTCGGAGGTCGCCCGGTTCCTGCTCTCAACCTGCGCCATCGCTCTTCCTCCTCAAACGCGAAAGCCCCGGCCGCCGCCCTTGCGGCAACCGAGGCTCCGTCGCCTCGAAATCGGACGCGCGGAGTCTACACGGATGGCGGTCCGGCCGGACATGACTAGGCTCGTCGCATGAGCAGCGGAACGGCCGACACCGCGCTCGAGCGAGGCCTGGCGCGGCTCGCGCTCGCCGTGACGCGTCGGCGCCGAACGGTCGTCGTCGTGTGGGTCGCGCTGCTCGCGGCCGGCGGCTGGTTCGCGCTCCACCAGACCGACCATCTCTCCGGAGGCGGCTGGGAGGTGGCGGGAAGCGAGTCGGTGCGCGTCGGGTCGATGCTGAAGGAGTTTCCGGGCGCGACTGCGCCCGCATTGACGCTCTTCGTCACGGGGTCGACTCCGGCTGACGTGCAGGCGCGGCTTTCGACCGTCTTGCCCGACCTGCGGAGAAACCCGCAGCTTCGACCGGGAGCCGCGATCCTGCTGGCGCGCGGGAAGGCGGCGCTCGTGCCGCTCGCCTACCCGCAGGGCACGTCGAACTCGATCGACGAGGCGACGCGGCTGCGCCACGAGCTCGTGCAGACGAGCCCCTCGGTGCAGACCCGGGTGCTCGGCGAGCCTGCGGTCTGGTCGAACTTCCAGGAGGTCGCGAAGCACCAGCTCGCGCGCGGGGAGGAGGTCGGCTTCCCGCTGATCCTCGTGATCCTCCTTGCCGCCTTCGGCACGCTCGTCGCGGCCGCCGCCCCACTCTCGCTGGGCTTCGCCTCCGTCTTCCTCTCGGGTGCGGCGATCTTCTGGCTCTCTCGGGCGACCGAGCTCTCGGTCTACGTCACGAACATGGCGTCGATGATCGGGATCGGCGTCGCCGTCGACTACTCGCTCTTCATCGTGAGTCGCTACCGCGGCGAGCTCGCCGGCGGTGCGACGCCGTCCGCGGCGCTCGCGCGCGCGCTCGCCACCTCCGGCAAGGCCGTCGTCTTCAGCGGCGCCACGGTTGCGCTGTCTCTCGGCGGCCTGTTCGCGATCGGCGTCAACGGGATCCGCTCGCTCGCCGTCGGCGCGATCGTCGTCGTGTGCATCTCGGTGCTCGCGGCGATCACCCTGCTGCCGGCTCTCCTCGCGGTCGTGGGCACGAAGGTCGAGCGGCTGCGGGTGCGTCTGCCCTGGGGCGCCGCCGGGGAGGCGGGAGGCCCGTTCTGGGTCGCGTGGGCGGAGCGCGTGATGCGTCGCCCCGTTCCCTTCCTCGCCGCGGGTGCCGGCGCGATGCTCGTACTCGCAGCGCCGCTCGTCGCCATGCAGACGTTCAACCGCGGTCTGCAGGAGCTGCCCGCCGGCTCGGAGGTGCGGGCGGCGACCGAGCGGGCGGCGGCGCTCGCAGGTCCCGGCTTCAGCTCGCCGGTGCACGTCATCGTCGCCGGCGACGCGACGGCACTCGCGCGGCGCCTCGCCGGGATTCCCGGTGTCGTCTCCGTCACAGCGCCCGTCCGGAGCGTCGACGGCCCGCGACAGCTCGTCGACGTGCGGGTCGACGCGCAGCCCGAGTCGACACCGGCGCGTCAGATCGTCTCCCGGATCCGATCGGTGGCAGGCCCGCAGGCGATGATCGGCGGGTCGACGGTCTTCGACCTCGACGTCGAGCACGCGATCGTCGGCGGCCTCTGGAAGATCCTCGTCTTCATCCTCGGCGCCTCGTACCTCGTGCTGCTGCTGCTGCTGCGGAGCGTCGTGCTGCCGCTGAAGGCGGTCGTGATGAACCTTCTCAGCGTCGGTGCCGCCTACGGCGTGCTCGTCGCGATCTTCCAGTGGGGCTGGCTCGACTGGACCGGCTACCACGCGCCCGGCTACGTCGACACGATCGTGCCGGCGCTCGTGCTCGCCGTCACCTTCGGGCTCTCGATGGACTACGAGGTGTTCCTGCTGACGCGGATTCGCGAGCGCTGGCTCGCGCACGGAGACAACGAGCGCGCCGTTTCGGAGGGCCTCGTCCGGTCGGCGCGGACGATCACGAGCGCCGCCGCCGTAATGGTCGCGGTCTTCGCTTCCTTCTCCGCCGCGGGCTCACCCGCGCTGAAGGAGCTCGGAGTCGGCCTCGGCGTCGCGATCCTCCTCGACGCGACCCTCGTCCGGCTCGTGATCGTGCCGTCGGCGATGCGGCTGCTCGGAACCTGGAACTGGTGGCTCCCCGGCGCCGCGACCCACGGCCCGACACGTCCTTTCGGGCCACGCCCGGTGTCAGATACCGGACGCGTCCGAAGCGGACAGCGTTCCTAGGTGCTGGCGCACGATGCGGCCCGAGGTCGCGAGCTCGAAGCGCGTCGCCGCCTGAACGTCTAGGAGCGCCAGGCCGCGGACTCCTCGACCGGCGCCCGCTCCCGGAGCGGCTCCCACCAGTCGCGGTTGTCGCGGTACCACTCGACGGTCGCGCGCAGACCCTCCTCGAAGCCGACCTGCGGCTCCCAGCCGAGCTCGCGGCGCAGCTTCGACGAGTCGAGCAGGTAGCGGCGGTCGTGGCCCGGGCCGGTCGGGAACGATCGTCTTCAGCGCCGGCGGCTCGCCGGTCAGCTCGAGCACGAGGTCGGCGATCTCCTCGATCGAGCGCTCGACGCCCGAGCCGACGTTGTACGTCTCGCCACGCGGCCGCGCTCGAGGAGCACGAGCTCGATCGCGCGGCAGTGGTCGTCGACGTGCAGCCACTCGCGCCGGTTCTGCGTCGACGCGTAGAGCGGCAGCTCGCGGTCGTCGAGCGCGTTCGTCGACGAAGAGCGGGATCACCTTCTCCGGGAACTGGCGCGGCCCGTAGTTGTTCGAGCAGTTCGTGATCGTCACCGGCAGCTCGAAGGTCTCGAAGTAGGCGCGGACGGCGTGGTCGGCGCCGGCCTTCGACGCGTTGTACGGCGTGCGCGGCCTGTAGGGCGACTCCTCGGTGAACGACTCGTCGCCGTCGAGCGGGAGGTCGCCGTAGACCTCGCAGGTCGAGACGTGGTGGAAGCGGCGGATGCCTGCCCGCCGTGACGCCTCGAGCAGGGTCTGGGTGCCGAGCACGTTCGTCCGGAAGAACCGGCCGGGATCGAGCACGGCGAGACTGTTGTGCGACTCCGCGGCGAAGTTGACCACGACGTCGATCTGCTCCTCGGCGAGCACGCGCTCTCCCAGCTCCAGGTCGCCGATGTCCCCCTCGACGAAGACGAGGCTCTCGCCGAGCCCGGCCAGGTTGCGCCGGTCGCCGGCGTACGTGAGGAGGTCGAGGGCGACGACGTGGTCGTCGGGACGGCGGCCCAGCCAGTAGCGGACGAAGTTCGAGCCGATGAAGCCCGCCGCACCGGTCACGAGGAGGCGCATGGTGCGCGGAGCGTACCGGCCGAGAGCCGTAAAGCTCCCGTAAACAACAATGATTCCCGCTCCACTCCGCGAAGGTCCAGGCCGATACGTTCGCCATGGTCAGTCGCTTCCTCGTCCTCGGCCTGCTCGCGTCGCTCCTCGCCGCCGGCCCCGCCACAGCCTCGCCGACCCGGGCCGGTACGGCGGTCTGCAGTGCCTCCTGCTACGCGGCCCCCGCCGGCTCCGGAGCGCTGTTCCTCTTCTCCGGCCACGGCTGGGGCCACGGCGTGGGCATGAGCCAGTACGGCGCGTACGGCTACGCGCAGAACGGCTGGACGTACGACCAGATCCTCGCCCACTACTACCCGGGCACGACGCTCGGCGCGGCGCCGGTCTCCACGATCCGCGTCCTGCTCGGCGACCGGAAGAAGACGCTGACGGTCTCGTCGTCGCTTCCGTTCACGGTGGTCGACGGGAACGGAGTCACGCACACGGTGGCGGCGGGGCGGGTCGCGCTCGACGCAGGCCTCGCGCTTCCGGTGGACGGTCAGGCTTCGCAGCCGCTCACCCCGCCGCTCACGTTCTCGCCGGGCGACGCAGGGGTGCTCACGCTCGGCGCCCGCACGTATCGCGGGCAGATCGTGGTCGACGTCGTGGACGGGAAGCTGCGGGTGGTCGACGTCGTCGGGCTCGAGCAGTACCTCGACGGCGTCGTCCCGGCCGAGATGCCCTCCTCGTGGTCGCCGGCGGCGCTGGAGGCGCAGGCCGTGGCTTCCCGCTCCTACGCGCTTGCGACGCGCTCGGTCGCGGCGCCGTTCGACGTCTATGCCGACACTCGCAGCCAGCTGTACCTCGGGGTCGGCGCGGAGAAGCCGTCCACCACGGCGGCCGTCGACGCGACGGCCGGCCAGGTGCTTCTCTACGACGGACAGGTCGCGACGACGTTCTTCTCGTCCACGTCGGGCGGGCAGACCGAGTCGGCCGCCGACGTGTGGGGCGGACAGTCGCTGCCGTACCTCGTCTCGGTGCCCGATCCCTACGACGTCATCTCGCCGTACCACGACTGGGGCCCGGTGCCGGTGACCGCGCAGAGGATCGCGCAGAGCCTCAAGGTGTCGGGGAAGATCGTCGATGCGACGACGACCCCCGATCCCGCCGGTCGGGTCGCCGAGCTGGAGGTCGCCGCGGTCACGAGCCGTGCCTCCACGACTCCTGCGACCACCTCCGTGGCCGGAACGATCGCGAGCGACAGGCTCGGGCTCCGGTCGACGTGGTTCGAGGTGGGCGTGCTCTCGCTCGCCGCGCCGTCGGTTCCGGCGCCGGTCCCGTACGGGACGGCGGTGACGCTCTCGGGACTCGTGCGCGGCGTCGACGGCGTCGTCCTCGAGCAGCGCACCATGCACGTACGCTGGAGCGACTCCGTGCCCGTCACGCCGGACGGGAGCGGCGCGGTCAGCCTGGTGGAGACGCCGACGATCACGACCGACTACCGCCTCGCGACGGCGCAGGCCGCCGCAGCCTACGTGCGGATCCGCGTCACGCCGCGCGTCAGCCTGGTCTCGCCGCAGAGCCTCACCGCGGTCTCCGGGAACGAGCTGCCGGTGCTCCCCGGTGCCCGCGTCCTGGTGCAGCAACAGAATCCGGCGGGGACGCCCGCGTGGACGACGGTCGCGAGCGGCACCGTCGACGCGAGCGGGGCCTTCTCGGTATCG
The DNA here is from genome assembly GCA_963762675.1 of uncultured Thermoleophilia bacterium. Taxonomy (GTDB): domain Bacteria; phylum Actinomycetota; class Thermoleophilia; order Gaiellales; family Gaiellaceae; genus Palsa-739. The sequence continues at coordinate 630,289 of CAVXLS010000010.1, forward strand.
ATCACGCTCGCGCCCGGCACGTACCGGGCCGTCGTCGCTCCCGGGCACGGATACTGGCCGGGAGCGTCGGCCGCGGTTACCGTGACCGGTTGATGAAATCCACAATCCTCGCCGTCGTGGCGGCAGCGTTCGTGTTCGCGACGCCGGCGGGCGCGTTCACGCCGGGCAACCCCTACTACGCTGAGCAGTGGTACCTGCCGCAGGTGCACGCGTTCGACGCCTGGGCGGAGCCGCCCACCAACCTCCAGCCGGTCAGGGTGGGGATCATCGACTCGGGTGTCGACTGCTCGCTGCCCGACCTCGCCGGACGGATCGTCGCCACCCAGAGCTTCGTCGGCGGCAGCGCCTGCAGCGACACCGAGGGTCACGGCTCGATCGTCGCCGGCGAGATCGCGGGCGACCTCGGCACGGACGGGATCGTCGGCCTCGCGTACACGGCGCAGCTCGTCGTCGCGAAGGTCGTGCGCCAGGACGGCTACATCCCGCTCCAGGCCGAGGCGAACGCGATCCGCTGGGCGGCCGACCAGGGTGCGCGTGTGATCAACCTCAGCCTCGGCGGTGCGCGCGACCCCGGCCATCCCGCCAGGGACTACTACTCGCAGGCCGAGGCGGACGCGGTCGCCTACGCGTACGCGAAGGGCGCCGTCGTCGTCGCGGCAGTCGGCAACTCCGACGAGGCGTACGCAACCCCCTGGCCGTACGCGAGCTATCCCGCCGCCCTGCCGCACGTGATCGGCGTCAGCGCGTTGACGCGCACGGGTGCGGTGCCTGACTACTCCGACCGCGACCCGGTCTTCGACGACCTCGCCGCCCCGGGCTCCGACATCTTCTCGACCTTTCCCCTCGCTCTCACCGTCGAGGCGGCCGGCTGCACGCCGCAGGGATACACGGCCTGCGGCACGACCGAGTACCGCCATCCCGAGGGCACGTCGTTCGCGGCGCCGCTCGTCACCGCCGCGGCCGCCGTTCTCCTCGCGGTCGACCCGGCCCTGACGAACAGCCAGGTCGGGGCGATCCTCGAGCGCTCCGCCGACGACGTGAACGCCGCCAACGGCTGCCGGCAGTGTCCCCTCGGTCGCGATCTCTACAGCGGCTGGGGCCGGCTCGACGTGGCGAAGGCCATCGAGCAGCTGACCGCGGGCGGTCCGCTGCCGGCGCCCGACCGGTACGAGACGAACGACGACGCCGGCTCGCAGGCGTACACGCTCTGGGGGAAGAAGCGGACCGTGCGGGCGACGGTCGACTACTACGACGATCCCGTCGACGTCTACCGGATCGCGCTCGGCAAGGGCGAGCAGATCAAGGCGCGGCTCGTCGGCGGCTGGGCGGGAGCGAACGTGAACCTCATCCTCTGGAGGCCGGGCACGGTTCGCGTCGACGCGCGCGACCGGAGCCTCCGCGCCGCGCAGTCGATCGCTCCGGGCGCCGTCCAGCACGTCCTCTACCGGTCGACGACGCGAGGCTGGTACTACCTGGAGGTCAAGGTCGCCTCTCCCGGATCGGGCCCCTACGCCCTCACCCTGACGAAAAATCGTGGGTGAGCCCCTGGTTCCCCCACTGGCCCCTCCTCTGCGTTGGTGGCGAGGAGCATCGATGGCGGCGCTCTCCCGCCTGCGTATCTCCTCGGCGGGCGGCGAAGAAGGGGTCCACGGGGGAAGCTGGTTTCCCCGTGCCTAGAGGAGTTCGTCCTCGGCGACCTGGCGCACGACTCTGGCCGGATTGCCCACCACGAGCATTCGCGGCGGGACGTCCTTCGTCACGACCGCGCCTGCTCCGACGAACGCCTCCTCGCCGATCTCGACGCCGGGCAGGAGCACCGCGCCCCCGCCGACGCGGGCTCCGCGACGGATCGTGGGACCGGCGATGAGCTCGTGACGCCGCTCCGTGCGACCCATGAAGTTGTCGTTCGTCGTCACGACGCACGGGGCGATGAAGACCTGCTCCTCGAGGGTGGAGTACGCCGTGATGTAGGCGTGCGCCTGGATCTTCGTCAGCGCGCCGATCGTCGTGTCGTTCTCGACGAGCGAGCCGCGGCCGACGACGACGTCGTCGCCGATCGTCACCCGCTCGCGCACGCACGACTGGTCGCCGAGGATCACGCGGGCGCCGATCCTCGACCCGGCGAAGACGATCGCGCCGGAGGAGACGATCGTCCCGTCGCCGACAACCGTCGGCTCGAGCGGCTCGCGTCTCGCCGTCGAGCGCGGGGAGAGCGACGGCGGCTTGCCGACGACCGCGTGTTCGAGCACCTTCACCCCTTCGCCGAGCACCGTCCCGGGATGGACGACCGCGCTCGGGTGGATCTCCGCGCTCACGACGTCGATCCCGTCGCTGCGGCGTCGAGCTTCGTCTGGAGCGCCTCCAGCGTGCGGACGACCGCGAGCCCGTCGTGCGCCTCGTGCGCGTCGCCCGGCCCGTCCTCGACGAGGCGGAGGAAGCGCATGCACTCGAGACGCAGCGGCTCGTCGTTGGGGATCCGGGGGCTGAAGATGTCGCCGGTGCGCGTCCGCCACTCGCCGTAGGTGTTCGCGGGCTGCCACGGTCCCTTCTCGTAGACGGTCACCTTCCGCTCGAGCTCCATGTCGTCGAACACCACCATCTTGTCCCTGCCCACGACCGTGATCTTGCGCATCTTGTGCGGGTCGAGCCACGAGAGGTGCATGTGTGCGATCCGGCCCGACGGGAAGCGCAGGTAGCAGAAGACGACGTCCTCGACGCCGGGAGTGAGGAAGGCGTTCCCGTGGGCCGAGACCTCGGACGGCTCCTCGCCGAGGAGGTGGAGGATCACCGAGAGGTCGTGCACGCCGAGCGACCAGAGCGCGTTCTCGTCCCGCCGGATGACGCCGAGGTTCTGGCGGTTGCCGTAGATGCAGAAGATCTCGCCGAGCTCGCCCGCGTCGATCAGGGCCTTCACCCGCTGGATTCCCGGGTGGTAGAGGAGCAGATGCCCGGGCATGAGTACGAGGCGCCGCTCCGCCGCGAGCGCGACGAGCTCCTCCATCTCCGCCGCGCGTGTCGCGGGCGGCTTCTCGACGAAGACGTGCAGGCCCGCCTCGAGGGCGCCGCGGGCGAGCGCGAAATGGGTGGGGACGGGCGTGGCGACGACGACGGCGTCGAGCGAGTCGTCCGCGAGCAGGTCGTCGTAGTCGGCGTACATCCGTACGCCGGGATAGCGGCTCGAGAAGCGCTCCCGCAGCTCCGGATCGAGATCGCAGAGCGCTGCCAGCGCCCCGAGGTCGTCGAAGTTCCGCACGAGGTTCGGGCCCCAGTAGCCGAGGCCGACCAGCCCGACCCGGCTCATAGCTTGAAGACGTGCGCTGCTGCGGTGCCCTTGGCGCCGGTCGCGTTGCGCAGATCGACGACGAGGCTCGCGTCGTCCACGAGCCGCTCGTAGTCGATCGTCGAGTGGTCGGTGACGATCACCACGCAGTCGTAGGCGGCGGGCTCGAACGGCACGGACCTCATCTCGAGGTCGTGCTCGCTGAAGTGCGGCACGTGGGGGTCGTGGTACGAGACCTCCGCACCCGCGTTCTGCAGGAGCGAGACGAGCTTCAGGGCGGGCGACTCGCGGATGTCGCTGATGTCGGGCTTGTAGGCGATGCCGAGGACGAGGATCCGCGAGCCCTTCATCGCCCGCTCGGCCGCATGGTTGAGCGCCTGCGAGACGAGCGACCGGCAGAAGTACGGCATCGACTCGTTGACCTTTCCGGCGAGCTCGATGAACTCGGTGTAGAAGCCGAACTCGCGGGCCTTCCACGTGAGGTAGAAGGGGTCGATCGGGATGCAGTGACCGCCGAGGCCGGGCCCGGGGCTGAAGGGCATGAAGCCGAACGGCTTCGTCGAGGCGGCTCCGACGACCTCCCACACGTCGATGCCCATCCGGTCGCAGAGCTGCGCGAGCTCGTTGACGAGCGCGATGTTGACCGAGCGGAAGATGTTCTCCAGCAGCTTCGTCAGCTCCGCCGCCTCCGGCGTCGACACCTCGTGGACGGTGTCGACCGCACGGCGGTAGACCTCCGCGGCGCGGCGCGTGCACTCCGGTGTGATGCCGCCGAGGACCTTCGGCGTCGTCTTCGTCGTCCAGTCCTTGCGGCCGGGGTCGACGCGCTCGGGTGACATGGCGAGGAAGAAGCCCTCGCCGGCGCGGAGCCCGGAGCCCTGCTCGAGGATCGGCTGCAGCAGCTCGCGTGTGGTACCCGGGTAGGTCGTCGACTCGAGCACGACGATCTGGCCCTCGCGCAGGACCTGCGCGATGCCGCGGGCCGCGGCACCGACGATCGAGAGGTCGGGCTCGCGCTGGCGGGAGAGCGGGGTCGGGAGCGCGATCAGGATCGCCGCCGCCTCACGCAGCTCCGCGTAGTCGGTCGTCGCGCGGACGAGCCCGCGCTCGACCAGGGGTGCGAGACGCAGCCCGGTGACGTCCTCGACGTGACTCTCGCCACGGTTGATTCCGGCGACGACGTCTGCGAGAACGTCCACGAGGAGCACCCTGGTGCCGGCCTCCGCGAAGGTCGTCGCGAGCGGCAGGCCGACGTAGCCCGCCCCGACGACGGCGATCTCGTAGTCCTCCGTTCTCATGACGCGGCAACGGTAGCGCTCAGCGCGGCTGCGACTCGCCCGGAAGCGTGACCGTCGCCGTACAGCGGCGGCCGCTCGCTCGGCATCCGGGCCGCCGCCACCGCCGCGGCCAGCGCCTCCGGATCGTCGTCGACGAGCGTGTTCGCACCGATCTCGACGGTGTCCGTCCACTCCGTCGACGGGCGGGCCGTGACGCAGGGGACGCCGTACCAGTACGCCTCCTTCTGGAGCCCGCCCGAGTCCGTGACGACGACGCGTGCCTGCGAGACCAGTGCGGACATGTCCAGATAGCCCAGCGGCTCCAGGACGCGCACGCGCTCGCCCAGGGCGAGTCCGTACTCGAGCACCGCGCGGTACGTCCGTGGGTGCGCCGGGAAGACCACCGGGCCGTCGATTGCGGCCAGTCCTCTCAGGATCCGCTGCAGGCGCGGCGCCTGCACGTTGGCTTCGCGGTGGATCGTGGCGACGACGTAGCCGTGCGGATCGACGCCGAGGCGCTCGAGGATCCGGGAGCGCTCGCGCGCGATCGGCGCGAGGGCGAAGCACGCGTCCGCCATGACGTCGCCGACGACCTCGATCCGCCCGCCGACCCCCTCGCTACGCAGGGTGTCGGCCGAGCGCTCTTCGGGGCAGAGCAGCAGTGTCGCCTCGGCGTCCACCGCGATGCGATTCCGCTCCTCGGGCATGGCCAGATCGCCGCTGCGCAGCCCCGCCTCGACGTGCGCGACCGGGACGCCGACGCCGAGGGCCGCCTCGGCCCCTGCCAGGGTCGAGTTCGTGTCGCCGTAGACGAGTGCCCAGTCGGGTCGCTCACGTTCGAGCGCGGCGGCGATCGGGGGGCGCATCGTCTCCGGATCGGGCGTGTGCAGGTCGAGCCGGTACTGAGGCTCCGCGAGTCCGAGCTCCTCGAAGAAGACCCCGGACAGCTCCCGGTCCCAGTGTTGCCCCGTGTGGAGCACGACCTCCTCGATCCCGGCATCGCGCAGCGCCACCGAGACCGGCCCGGACTTGACGAACTGCGGCCGGTTGCCCACGACGGAGAGGACCTTCACCGGCGCGAGCCTACTGTGCGACCGCCCCCGGGACGCGGTTACAATTGCCCTCTCCTCGGGGCCGTTAGCTCAGCTGGTAGAGCAGGGGACTCTTAATCCCAAGGTCGCAGGTTCGATCCCTGCACGGCCCACTTTTCCCGCGTCGCCCGCTTCGCTCTTCGCTCGCTCGGGTGCGAGCCGGCTTCGCCGGCTCGCAGCTTGGACTCGCGACAGAGCGAGCCGCGCCCGCGCAGGTCGGTCGCGGCGCGGGACTGTGAGAGCGGCTGCGCTTTTCGCTCGCTCGGCTAGGACGAGGACAGCGCGCGCTCCAGGGCGGCCCGGTCGAACGGCCCGCCGTGGGTTGCGAGCACGTCGTCGACACGTCGCTCGAGCAACGGACGCAGTCCCCCGACGACCTGCTCGCGCGTGACCCGCTGGTGGTGCAGCCAGCGGGCGTTGATCTCGAGGCCCTTCCCGAAGTCGACCAGCGTGTCACCGGCGACGACCGCGCCATGGCCCTCGACCCAGAGCACCATGTCGTTCGGCTTTTGCCCGGGAAACGCCTCGACACCGACGTCCAGCCGGTCGCCCGCAGCGTACGGACGCGCCTCTCCTATCCCCTCCTTGAGGAGCCACACGACGTCGGGACTGCCGTCACCCGCCTGCTCGGCGGTGATGTCGTACGTCTGCATCAGGTACTCCGCCGTGTCGGGCAGCGGCGTGTAGACAGGCACGCCGAACCGCTCTACCAGATGCCGGCTGTCGCGCTCGTGCCACGGCGCCGTCAGCACGACCGCCGTCTCGCGCTCGGCCGCCAGCTTCTCGATCTCGACCGGCAGGGCGATCGGGTCGAACAGCAGAAGACGCTCGCCGTCGTCGAGCGCATACGAAGAGACGTTCCGATCCCACGGCTCGCTCGGCCGCCAGTCCGGGTGCGGTGCTCTCCAGTGCCACAGGCCCGGCCGCAACATGCGCACGCGGCGATCATATTGGACGCGTGCGAACGCCCCACGCCGGCGTGGTCGAGCGCGTCGCGCGACATGGGGTGAAGCGCCCGGTTGGCCGAGGTCGGCGCATCGGGGCGTGGAAGCCCGGCTCGCCTTGCGATAGGGTGCGGCGCTCAGCGGGTTGAGTCGCTCCCATACGCCCTCCTGAGCAACCACACGGTTGTGGCTTTGGCGACGTCAAGCCCTTCTCTCCTCGCGGATTCATGCGGTGTTCTCGTCGCGATTGGAGGACGCAATGAGGGGAATCATCGGTTTCAACCGCCTGCGTCTGGTGCTGTTCGTCGTGTTGGCTGTTCCGATCCTCGGCGCGGGCGTCTCGGGCGCCTCCGCGAAGACGCCGAAGGGCGGTCACGTCAAGTTCTGGGCGACTCCCACGACCACCGGTGCCAGCGACCTGGTCGTTGCCGGAGCAGTCGGCGATTACGGTAGCTCGCTCAGGATCGACCAGAACGGAAAGGCTGATCCCAAAGGAGACTACGCCAAGGTCACGCTGCAAAACGGCACCTTCAGGCTCAACCTGACCGCCTTCAACGCTGCCTCCAAGAAAGCCTCGTTTCCGATCAACAAGGCGGCGGGCTGCTCGTCTGAAGGCGCCATTAGGGCTCCCGTAGCCTTCTCCAGCGGGACCGGGCTCTACAAGGGAATCGCCGGGAAAGGGCACATCACCCTTACCGTCGTATGGATCCCTTCGAGCCCCAGCAGCGGCAAGTGTGACGGAAGCAAGGTGTTGTTCCAGTCCCAGTACCTCACCGGTTCGGGCACCGTCTCGCTCCCATAGCCACGGGGAGGCCCGCCACCAAGGCGGGCCTCCTACTTCCCGACCGCGAGCTCCCGCTGCCGACAGGACCTGACGGGCAGGGTCGCTGCGACGCGCCTCCCGCAGAACGAGGTGCTTTGTCCGTATCTCCACGTAGGGAGCATCACCCGCCTGGGCGAGCGTTCAGAGTCCCCTGAGCGCGACGAATCCGAGCTCAGCCAGCCGATGGACGCGCGTACGGCTGCCACGGCGAGAGCGGTCTCATATTCGTGAGCGGTGATCCGGACGATGCCCGCGTTGAAATCGGCCTCCGCATTCGCTGCCGGGTCGATCTGCGACAGCACCGCCGATCACCCAGGGGTGACACGTCTGTGTTTCGACCACTGCACGCTGCGGCGGTAGAGCTTGACGGCCATCCCGTCCTCCTCGGTTACGACACGCGCGCCGCAGTCAGGGCCGTGGCGCACTCGTCGTCGGGCTGCCGACCGATGCGCGGGATGGCAGCGAAGAGCAACTCGCGCAGATGGGCGTTGTTCTCGGCGAAGACGCGCATCACCGCGTCGCTCGTCACCGGTTCGACTCCTTCGACGCCGACATCGTGGTCTGTGACCATGGAGATGTTCGCGTAGCAGAGCTCGAGCTCGCGGGCGAGGATTCCCTCCGGATACGCAGTCATGTTGATTACGTCCCAGCCCATCGCCTGGAACCATCGCGACTCGGCGCGCGTCGAGAAACGCGGCCCCTGGATCACGACGACCGTCCCGCCGTCCTGAGTCGGGATTCCGAGCTCACGCGCGGTCGCGACCAGGATCCCGCGCAGGTCGGAGCAATAGGGGTCGGCAGCCGAGACATGCACCGTCTCGGGCCCGGGGTAGAACGTGTCGGCACGACCGCGCGTGCGGTCGACGAACTGGTCGCAGACCACGAACGAGCCGCGGGTCAGCTCGGGCTTCAGGGCGCCCGAAGCGCACGGCCCGACGATTCTGCGCACCCCGAGCTCGCGCATTGCCCAGACGTTCGCGCGGTAGGGAATCGCCGCAGGGGGCAACTCGTGCGCCCGCCCGTGTCGGGGCAGGAATGCAACGCGCCGGCCGCCGACCTCGCCGAGCACGACAGGCGCTGAAGGCGGGCCGTAGGGCGTCTCCACCGTGATCTCGTCGACCACGTCCACGAACGAGTAGAAGCCCGAGCCGCCGAAGACACCGATTTCCGCCTCTGCCACGACCTCGATCCTACGACGAACGGCCGGATGCCTTCAGCGGCGGTCGGCGGGCGCGCGCCCAGACCTCGTGCGCCGGAAACGGCGCAGGGGCATCTACGGGAAGACGTAGCCCGGCGACGCTCGCCTGCGCGAGTGTCCCTTGAGGTGTTCCGCGACGCCCATGCGGCGGCGCATTCGCGACGGCAAGGCGGTCTCGTTCACCGAGTTCCCGGACACGGCCCAGGTGCTCCGGGCGCTCGGTCAAGAGATCGCGCTGTCCGCCTGAGGTGCTGATCGTCGCACGACCGCAGAACACCGCCGATGTGACGAAACGTTTACAGCAGTGCCATGGGTTCGGGCCGTACCGTGGAGGACATCGGTCGCAACAGAGAGGGAGTCCCATGTCAACCCGAGAGAAGGAAACAGATCAGCAGCACATGCTGCACTTGGTGGAGTCGGCGCTGCGGGCCGGCTATTCGGAGAGCGAGATCGGTGAGCTGGTCAAGGACGCGCTCGAGGCAGACGCCGAGCTTGAAACCGCGGCGTAGTCTGCCGGCGGCCAGCCAGGCTCGCGCGACAACGACACCAGCGATACTGGTTCACGACGAGACTCGAGGTAGTCCGGGCCGGCCTGCGCGAGTGTTCGTCCCTGACGCCCGAGCGGCTCGGCCTGAAATGTCGGCATGGACTAATCGGAGCACTGCGGGTGAGCCGAGGTAGGGTCGGCGCTGGGGAAGATGTAGCCGCGGAGGCCTTCACTTAGCCCGCGATGCGAGCCGGAACGTCAGATAGGACGCCAGGAACACAAGGACCATGCCGGCATTTGCTATCAGCCGCTCCCAGAAGTGGTGCCTGAAGAACAGGACATCCACGCCCACCACAACGGCGACCAGAGTAAGCACGTAAAGCGCGACGGCCGCCCGTCTTCCCACCGTTTCATCCTAGTGTTTGGCGGTTTCCGAGGTGGGCCGCCCCGCGCGGTGCCGGGCGGAAGGGGCGCCCCCACGAGGCAGCGCTGGACGCCTCGGGACGCGGAGGCCGGGCTCAGGCGCTCGACGAGATGGTGCGCCGGCGCTCAGCGGTGGCATGCCCCCAGCGCTGGATCGCGTTGGCTGCGGCGCTGATGCCGCCGAGCCAGTGGAAGCAGCCCATCCCGAGCACGTAGAGGGCGGCAATCCCGATCCAACCCCACATGCGGCAAACGATACGCCCGCCTGCTCCGCGACGTCGTCGTCCCCCGCGAGCGACTGCGGCGTCCGCGTGCTTGTATCGAGCACATGCGCTTCGACCTCGTCGCCGTCGGTGAGGTGCTCCTCGACGTCACGGTCGGCGGGGTCGTGCCGGGCGAGGTGCGGCATGCTCCCGTGCACGTCCGCGCCGGCGGAACTGCGGTGAACGCCGCGCTCGCGGCTGCAGCGGACGGCGCCCGTGCCGCAGTCGTCGGGCGGGTCGGCTCCGACGCGGCGGCGGAGGCGATCCGCGCGACGCTCCGAGCAGCCGGAGTCGAGCCGCTGCTCGCGACCGACGCGTCTGCCGCGACCGGGACGTTCGTCGAGGCCGTCGTCGACGGGGCACGGACGGTCGTGACCGACCGGGGCGCGAGCGACGTGCTCCAGGTGGACGATCTACCGGCGATCCGTGCGGCCGGCACGCTGATGTCCGGCTACGTCCTCTTCCGCGAGCGGACGAGGGAGGCCGCCGTCGCGGCGGTCGACGCTTTCGACTCGCGTGTCGTGGGCGTCACGGCCGGCTCGCCTTCTGCGCTCGATGGACTCGACATGGCGCAGGTCCGGCGATGGTCGGAGGGCGTGGGTCTCTTCGTCGCCAACGAGGCCGAGGCTCGTGCGATCACGGGGCTCGGCCCTGACGCGGCGGCGCTCGAGCTCGCTCGCGTGTTCGGCACGAGCTGCGTCACGCTGGGCGAGGCAGGGGCCGTTGCCGCGTCGGAGGGCCGCCTGGTGCGCGCCGCGGACGAGACGCCGGGACGTGCCGCTGCGCGTGCGCTCGGCGCGGGGGACGGGCTCGCCGGGGTGCTGGTCGCCGCCCTCGCCGCTGGACGCGAGCTCGGCGACGCGCTCAGGGCCGGCGTCGCGGCGGGAACGCGGGCAGCAGGCGGACCGCTGCGTTAGCGTGATCGTCCGCCATGGCAGCCCACGCCTCTCCGCCGCACGACGACCCGGCCGACCGCTTCGGGCTCGCCGATCGAGTGGCGGTCGTGACCGGGGGAACCGGCGCTCTGGGCGGCGCCATTGCCCGCGGCCTCGCAGCCGCCGGCGCTTCGGTGGGCGTCCTCGCGCGGCGCTCCGACCGGGTCGACGCGCTCGTCGAGGAACTGCGATCGCGCGGTTGCGACGCGCTCGGGCTCCGGGCCGACGTCCTGGCTGCGGCGGAGCTCCGGCAGGCGCGGGACGTCGTGCTCGAACGCTGGGGGCGCGTCGACATCCTCGTCAACGCCGCGGGCGGCAACGTCGCGGCTGCGACGGTCGGCGAGGGCCGCACGTTCTTCGACCTGTCCATGGACGCGGTCGAGCAGGTGATCGCGCTCAACCTCGTCGGCACGGTGCTGCCGAGCCAGATCTTCGGCGAGGTGATGACCGGCCTCGACGATCCGCCTCCGGGCGGCCGGTCGATCGTCAACGTCTCGTCGATGGCGGCGCGCCGCGCCCTGACGCGGGTCGTCGCCTACGGAGCCGCGAAGGCGGGAGTCGAGAACTTCACGCGCTGGCTCGCCGTGGAGCTGGCGCGGACGGCGGCTGTGCCGGTACGCGTGAACGCGGTCGCGCCGGGATTCTTCGTCGGCGAGCAGAACCGCGGCCTCGTTCTGACGGACGACGGCACGCTGACCGAGCGAGGCGAGCGCATCGTCGGCGGTACGCCCGCAGCGCGGTTCGGCGAGGCCGACGAGGTGGTCGGCTGCGTGATCTGGCTCTGCAGCGCGGCCGCCTCCTTCGTCACCGGGGCCGTCATCCCCGTCGACGGCGGGTTCGACGCCTTCGGCGGCGTCTAGGAGCTCCCCGCGACACGCCACAACCCGAGCGCCGGGTTCAGGACGAGCGCGAACGGCTCTCCGTCCGACCGGTCGCGAGGCTCTTCCGTGCCGTCGAGCGGGAAGCGCTCCAGCGCCTCCTCGAGGGCGAGGTACCGAAAGCCGACGCCTTCCACGTCGTGCCGGTCGAGCTCGGGCCCGGGACAGTAGGTGACGCTGAATCGGCCCTCGGTCGAGCCGTGGGCGAGATGGGCTACCGCGGCGAGGTTCGCGGCGAGCTCGGGATCGACGGCCATGGCCGCGAGCGCGGCGTCGCGCCCGCGATACCCGTGGCGCCGGATCAGCCGGTCGACCACGTCGTCCTCGCCGAACCGCGACACGCCCGGAGCGACGACGAAGAGCTCGCCCCCGTCCGCCATCGCGAGCCTCGTCCGGTAGATCGCCTTGTTGCCGAGCCACGTGGAGCGGAACTCGTCGGGATTCAGGTATGCGACACATCGCCGAAACGGCGTGGCGACCGTTCTCACGTTCGCGACGTCGGCGAGCGAGGCGGCGGCCCGGAACGCGCCGCCGCCGCTGTCGAGCGTCCCTCCTTCCCCGGCGAACACGCCTCGCAGCACCTCGCGGCCGTCCAGAGACTCGACGACGGTCAGCACGAAGAGCGCGCGACACCGCGGCTCGAGGAACCTGTCGAAGCCCCGATCGAGCAGCTGCCGCACCGGCGCATCGACGCGCCCGAGCGTCTGCTCGATCCCGTACATCGCGCCGAAGAAGTGGCTCCGCTGGATCGTGTCCGATCCGCCGAGACCGATGCACAGATGCTTCGTGTACCCGCCGAACCCCGCCACCTCGTGCGGGACGACCTGCCCCACCGAGACGGCGAGGTCGTAGGCGCCAGAGACGAGCGCCCGGTTGACCGCGAACGGCAGCGACAGCCCGAGCGGCTGCCCGACCAGCTCGTCGACCTCGGTCGCAGGAAGCTCGCCGATCGTCGTAACGTCGTCGCGCCAGCGATGCCGGAGCAGGCGCTCCGGCTGGAGCGCGTCCCCGAACATCAGCCGGCACTCGTCCGGGCCCAGCGGCCGGTGCGTCCCGAGCGCGGGCATGACGTCCACGACGGCCAGCTCCGCGTCGAGCATTCGGACGAGTTGCGCGACGATCTCGCCGGCCCGCGAATGGAGGCGCGTGTGGTCGGGGGGCACCAGGAGCGCCGTGCGCGCTCCCGTCGAGACGACGCGCTCGGCCAGCGTGCGCACGTGTCCCTCGAGCTCGTCCCTCGTCAGGTCCGTTGCCGGGCCGCCGACGGCGAGAAACGGCGAAGGGCGATCCTGGTCCTCCGGCACCGAGGCCTCAGGCCGGGAGCGTGAGGCTCTCGATGTCGCTCGGGTAGTCGGTGAGGACATCCAGGCCGTCCTCGGTGACGACGACCGTGTCCGAGTGGCGGAAGCCGCCGACCGCCGGGTCGTAGAGACCCGGCTCGATCGTGAAGACCATGCCCGGCTCGAGCGTCGTGTGATCCCCGACGTCGAGGAAGGGCGCCTCGTGGTTGCGGAGGCCGATGGCGTGGCCGGTGTGCTGCCGCCAGTACGGCAGCAGGTCGTTCTCCTCGAAGTAGCGCAGGACCGCGCCGTCCACGTCGGCGCAGGTGACGCCCGGGCGGATCGCGTCGAAGGCGACCTGCTGCGCGGCGACGGTGTGGTCGAAGAGCCGTCGCATCTCGTCGGTCGGAGGCCCGATGACCATCGCCCGCTCGAGCTCTGCGTTGTAGCCCCAGACGGGCGCGCTCGTCTCGGTCACGAGCACGTCGCCGGCCCGGAACTCGATGTTGTGCGCGACCGCGTGCGCCCAGGAGCTGCGCAGCCCGATCTGCCCCCGGTAGCCGGCGGACGCGCCCGCGGAGGAGGAGAGCCCGCCGCCGTAGTCGTCGCCGAGCGCCTCCAGCATCGCGAGGGTCGTCTCGTGCCCGGCACGGAGGCTGGCCTCCGCCTCGGTCGCCCCGGGTCGGGAGTACTCCTGCAGCAGCCGGTGCGCGTGTGCGCACCAGCGCCCGCTCTCGCGGATGAGCGCGATCTCGCTTGCGCTCTTGCGCGCCATCATGCCCTCGATGACGTCGCCGAGGGGCGCGACCGAGGCGCCTGTCACCTCGCCGAGCGCCGGCCCCTTGTAGCCGAGGATGCCGGGGTAGCCGTCCTGGTCGGCGCCGATCGTGCCCCGGATGCCGAGATCGGTCAGCACGCGCGCGAAGATCGACATCGGATGCTCGATCCCCGGGTACTCCGGATAGGACTCGATCCGCGCGAAGGAGGTCTCGGCGCGCGTGCGCTCGACCTCGAACTCCGGCACGAACACCGCTGATTCCCCGCCGGCGCTCTCTGCGTAGATCACGGGCCGCTCGTTCGAGAGGAACCAGAAGCCGGTGAAGTACTGGATGTAGTCGGCGCCGAAGAGGACGTAGCCCGTCTGGCCGCCGCGCCGGACGTGCTCGAGCAGGCGCCCGCGCCGCTCCTCGAGCTCGGCGGCGGGGATGCCCGTGCGCGGCTCGGTCCGTTGTTCCACCCTCTCCTCCTCGATCGCTGCCGGGTCGGGTCAGCGCTCTGAGCCTACAGCGGACGCCCCGCCGGGCGTTCCCGGCGCTGCTCAGGCGAGCTTGTGGACGGCGTCGCCGCGGCGGACCATGCCGCCCTGGACGACCCGTGCGTTCAGACCGCGGAGGTTCAGCTCGACGCCCTCGGGTGCGTTGACGAACGCGCGAGCGTCCTCGCCGTAGCGCTGGGTGAACTTGCCGCAGCCGAGGTGAGGCTGGTCGGAGACCTCGAGGATCGCGGAGCCGATCGCGAGCCGCGTCCCCGGGGGGACGTTGGCGACGCTCAGGTCGAGGTCGACGAACAGCTGGTCGCCCGCGGGAGGCCAGTGCTCACGCTCGCCTGCGATCAGCGCTGCGGCTCGCGCCCCCATCAGCGTCAGCTGCGACTTCGGGTTGGGGTTGCTCCCGCGCAGGCTCCACGAGTCGCCGACGAGTCCCAGCTCGGTGTCGAGCTCTCCCTCCTCGAGCACCTCCCGCTCTCCGACCGTGGGCCGGCGCACGACGAGCTCGAGCGTGCCGCCGTCGGCCGGAGCCGCGCGAACATGGTCGAGTCCTGCCAGGAGATGCTCGGTCGTCACCACTACGAGTCGATCCTAGATGGACGTCCGACGCTGGAGCAGGCTGTTCGCGATCGCGATCAGGACGCCGACTGCGAAGATCAGCGTCCCCATCACGAACACCTGCGGCGGGATCCCGACCTTCACCGCGCCGTAGACCCAGAGCGGAAACGTCAGCGTCTGCCCGGCGACGAACTGCGTGATGATGAAGTCGTCGATCGACATCGCGAACGCGAGCAGCGCCGCTGCGATGATCCCCGGCGCCAGGAGCGGCAGCGTGACCGTGCGGAACGCCGTCCACGGATCGGCGCCGAGGTCGGCCGCCGCCTTCTCGATCTCACGGTCGAGGCCGACTGCGCGTGCGCGGACGACGACGACGACGAACGCGATGTTGAAGGCGACGTGGGCGATCAGGATGGTGCCCAGCCCGCGCGCCACGTTGAGCGTGATGAAGAACGAGAGCAGCGACGCGCCGACGACGACCGAGGGGGCGGCGATGTCGACGAAGATGACCGAGTCGATCGCTCCGGTCCCGCGGAACCGGTAGCGCGCGAGCGCCAGCGCGAGCGGTACCCCGAACGCGAGCGAGAGCAGCGTCGAGCCGCCGGCCAGCTCGAGCGAGTTGACGAGCGCTCCCGTCAGGTCGGCGATGTCGAAGACGTGGCGGTACCACTCGGTGGTGAAGCCGAGCCAGCTGAAGGTGAGCCGGCCCGAGGGAGCCTTGTTGAACCCGTAGGCCACCATGACGCCGATCGGGACGATCGTGTAGGCGATCACGAGCCACGTGTAGAGCGGCAGCAGGAAGCGCGCCGGGCGCACCCGGGCGCGACGGGCGGCAGGCAGGGCGGGCCCGGTTCCGGCCGCCGCCGTCACGCGTACTCCTGGATCTGCGCCGTGCCGAACGCCCGCGCGTAGAGGAAGATCACGACGAGCGTCCCGGCGATCAGCAGCGAGGAGAGCGCCGACGCCATCGGGTAGTCGAAGTTCTGCAGGTAGCTCGTCTGGATGACGTTTCCGATCATCGTCGTGCCGGGCCCGCCGAGGATCGCCGCGTTGACGTAGTCGCCGACGTTCGTGACGAAGACGAGCAGGAAGCCGGCGAAGACGCCCGGCGCGGACAGCGGCAGGATCACCCGGGTGAAGGACGACGCCGGACGTGCGTAGAGGTCGCCCGCCGCGCGCACGAGGCGGCGGTCGATCCGCTCGAGCGCGACGTAGAGCGGCAGCGCCATGAACGGGAGCGCGTTGTAGGTGAGCCCGGCGATCACGGCGGTCCGCGTCGAGAGGATCGCGGTCGACCGCGGCAGGAGATGCCAGTTCTTCAGCGTGCCGAGGACGAAGCCCTGGTCCGAGAGGATGAACTCCCAGGCGAGCGTCCGGATCACGAACGAGACGAAGAACGGGAGCAGCACGAGCAGCAGGTAGGTCGACTTGTACCGCCCGCCGTGGAAGGCGATCCAGTACGCCATCGGGTACGCGAGCACGAGCGCCAGCAGCGTGGAGATCGCCGCGTAGACGAACGAGCGGACGAACTGGGTGTGGTACTGCTCGATCGCCGTGGCGTACTCGTGCCAGTGCCAGGTCAGCGTGAACCCCGTGTCCGGATTCCCCGTCTGCAGCGACACGGAAAGCACCGCGAAGAGCGGCACGACGAAGAAGACGGCGAGGTAGACGCCGCCGGGCATCCCGAGCAGATACGGCGTCAGGCTCATCGTCAGCTCTTCGGGTCTTCGCGTGCGAGACCCGACTTCGCGCCGGAGGGAGACCGCGCATGCGCATGCACGAGGACGTGGGGAATGCCCATCTGCGGGTCGAAGACCTTGTTCCAGCTGTTGAAGTCGTCGAAGTTCCTGAACGTGTAGTAGTCGTGCGCCTGCGCGTTCATCGCCTTCGTCGGGAAGACGAGCGGGCTGTTCGCGACCGACGGGTCGTCGATCTGCTTCAGGATCACCTGCTTCGCCGCCGGAACCGGACAGATGTAGTTGACCCAGTCCGCGACCTCGGCCGCGATCTTCGGCTGGTAGTAGAAGTTCATCCATTTCAGCGCGTCGACCGGGTGCTTCGCGTGCAGCGGGATCGCCATGTTGTCGGTCCAGTGCATGACCCCCTCCTTCGGCACGACGAACTTCAGGTGGGGGTAGCCGGAGGCGTTCGCCTGGAAGATGTCCCCCGACCAGGCCTGCGTGATCCAGGTGTCGCCGTTCTCGAGCGCCTTGATGTAGCTCTGGTCGTAGTACTGGCGGACGAGGCCGTCGTCGCGCTGCTGCGTGAGCACCTTCGCCGCCTTCTTCCAGTCCGCCTCGGTCGAGGTGGACGGCTCGATTCCCAGCTTCAGCAGGCCGACGCTGCCGAGCTCGGTGTTGTCGCTCATCATCCCCACGTGGCCCTTGAACTTGGGGTCCCACAGGTCGTCGACCGAGGTGATCTCGCGGCCGGTCAGCTTCGGGTTGTAGGCAATGCCCGTGAAGCCCGACTGCCAGGCGGTGGTGTAGCGGTTGGCGGGGTCGTAGTCGGGGTTCTTGACGATCGGGCTCGCGTACTTCGCGAAGTTCGGGATCTGCTGCTTGTCGAGCGCGATCAGCCAGCCGTGGTTGATCAGCTCGGTCAGGTACCAGCCGTTCGTCATCACGACGATGTCGTAGCCGATCCCCTGGCCTGCCTGGAGCGTCGGCGCGATCTTCGCGTAGAACGGCGCGTTGTCCTGGATGACTTCCTTGTAGTTGACCTGGATCCCGGTCTGCTTCGTGAACTGCGCGAGCGACGGATGCTTGCCGTGGTCGGTGTCGATGTAGAGCGGCCAGTTCGCGAAGTCGAGGACGCCTGCCTGCTTCTGCTTGGCCCACCAGGCGGCCGACCCGACTCCCTGGCTCGCCGTCGAGGTCGTCTTGTTGGAGCTGCCGCCGACCCCGCAGGCGCTCAGCAGCCCGGAGAGGCCGAACGCAGCCGCGCCGACTCCGGCCCGGCGCAGGAGCTGGCTTCGGGACAGGCGCTCCTCGGTCAGTCCGCGCAGGAGCGCGGGGTCGAGCATCTCGAGCCGGTCCTCCATGTCGCTCATGGTCATCTCCCTCCCGCCGGCGTCGCGCCGGCTAGACGACGAATGTGTGCTCGGGCCGCCACCGCAGCCGCACCTCCTCGCCGGCGGCGGGGGTGCCGTCGCCGGCGTTCTGGACATAGACGGTCAGCGTCGTGCCGGCCGGGCCATCGATCTCGAGCTGGTGCCCGAGCCCGAGATAGGTGCTCGTCCGGACGCGACCCACGACCTCGTTCTCGTCCCCCGGCCCGCCGTCGCCGGAGCGGACGGGCCGCAGCTTCTCGGGACGGACACCGACCTTCACGCGATTCCGTCCTTCCGGCAGACGATCGGCCGGCACGCGAACCTCGCCGGCGCCGTCGATCGCGATGCGGGCCACACCGCCTTCGACGCCCGTCGGCGCTCCCGGCAGGAGGTTGGACGCACCGAGAAACTCGGCCACGAACTCGGTCGCGGGCCGGTCGTACACCTCCTCGGGGGCGCCGATCTGCTCGATCCTCCCTCCGCTCATCACGGCCAGCCGGTCGCTCATCGCGAGCGCCTCCTCCTGGTCGTGCGTGACGTAGAGGAACGTGACTCCGACCTCGCGCTGGATCCGCTTCAGCTCGAGCTGCATCTGCTTGCGCAGCTTGAGGTCGAGTGCGCCGAGCGGCTCGTCGAGCAGCAGCACGCGGGGCTCGTTCACGAGTGCGCGGGCGAGGGCGACACGCTGCTGCTGACCGCCCGAGAGCTGGGCGGGCCTCCGTTTCTCGAGCCCGCTGAGCCCGACGAGAGCGAGAGCCTCTCCGACCCGGCGCTCGATCTCGTCCTTCCCGAGCTTGCGCCGTCGCAGGCCGAAGGCGACGTTCGAGACGACGTCGAGGTGCGGGAAGAGGGCGTAGGACTGGAACACGGTGTTCACGTCTCGCCTGTAGGGCGGCACGCGGTGCACCTCTCTGCCGCCGAGGTAGACGGCGCCCTCCGTCGGCTCCTCGAAGCCGCCGATGATCGCGAGGGTCGTCGACTTGCCGCAGCCCGACGGCCCGAGCAGGCTGAAGAACTCGCCGTGCGCGATCTCGAGGTCGACGCGGTCGACGGCGAGCGTGTCGCGGTAGCGCTTCGAGACGCCGTCGAGGCGGACGTCGGCCACGGCGCCGTCCGAGCCGTCTGCGGCCCGGGCGTGCGCTGCGACGCTCACGATCCCACCGGGCCGGCGCCGGACGGTCCCGGGGCGCTCCCTCCGCAGGCTTCTCGCATCGTCTCGCGATTCTTGTCACCCCGGGCGACGGCGTCAAACGCCCTCGTCGCGCGACGGCCGACGGAGGCGTCGGCGGCACGGTCCCGCGGGGTACGGATGGCGAGAACGATCGACACCCTTTTCGACTAGGCTCCCACGCGGATGCGTAGGGGCTCCATCCTGACGTTGGTTGGGATCGGCGTGATCGCAGGCGGCATTACGACCGCCGTCGCGGTCCTGCTCCCGTGGCTGCCGACGCCGTCCTCCCGCGAGGCCGGGCGGATCGACTTCGTGTTCTGGTTCGTGATCGCCATCTGCATCGTCATCTTCGCGATCGTCGTGGCCGCGCTCGTCTACTCGGTCGTCCGCTTCCGGGCGGCTCCCGACGACGAATCGGACGGACCGCCGATCCACGGTCACACGGGGCTCGAGATCGCGTGGACGCTGATCCCGACGCTGCTCGTCACGTCGATCGGGATCGTCAGCGCCGTCGTGCTCTCGCAGAACGACGCCCAGGGCAAGGACGTCCTCCACGTCGACGTCACCGCGCAGCAGTTCGCCTGGAGCTTCAGCTACCCCGACTCCGGCGGCTTCTCTTCCGCGGTCCTGCGCCTGCCCAAGGACCGCTCCGTGCTGCTGACGCTGCACTCGAAGGACGTCATCCACTCGTTCTGGGTGCCCCAGTTCGGGCAGAAGCAGGACACGGTTCCCGGGCTGGCGACGACGCTGCACATCACGCCCGACCGTCTGGGGACCTACCCGGTCATCTGCACGGAGCTCTGCGGCCTCGGCCACGCGCTCATGCGCTCGCAGGCGATCGTCATGCAGCCGGCCGCGTTCGCCTCGTGGGTGAAGCAGCAGACCAAGGCGCTCGGCGCGGCCTCGTCCGGAGGCGGCGGTGCCGCCTCCGCGGGGAAGGCGGTCTTCGAGAACAACGCCTGCGCCTCCTGTCACACGCTCGCGGCCGCGGGTGCGACCGGTAAGGTCGGCCCCGATCTCGACAACCTGCCCGCCTTCGCGAAGCAGGCCGGCCAGCCGCTCGAGAGCTTCGTCCGCCAGTCGATCGTCGACCCGAACGCGTACGTCCAGCCGGGATTCCCGAAGAACGTGATGCCTCCGACCTTCGGCAGCTCGCTCTCGAAGACCGAGCTCGACGCGCTCGTCCAGTTTCTAGTTAGCTCCGGCAAGAAGGGGTGAGTCGAACCACGTGACCGCAGTGACTGCGAACGAGGTACACGCTTCCGCGCCGCCCGGCGGTGGAAGACTGCGCCTGCTCTACCGCGCCGGCTGGATCCGCGCCCTCTGGATGACGTGCCTCTTCGGCGGCATCGGCCTCGGCCTCGTCTCCGTCTTCCGCTGGTGGGGCGGCTGGCATCCGATCCTCGACACCGCCCCCGTCGTCCTCGTGTCGCTGCTCGTCGCCGCGCCGTTGGGGTTCCTCGCCGGCATCGGCGCCTTCGACTACTGGGTCTACTACGCGCTCGGCTTCCCGACCCGGGCCGAGGACCATTCGGGCCACGGCGCGCGCACCTGGCGCGACTACTTCCGCGTCAACACCGACCACAAGGTGATCGGCGTCCAGTACCTGACGACGACGATCTTCTTCTTCCTCGCCGGCGGCCTGCTCGCGTTGCTCGTCCGCGCCGAGCTCGCGCGGCCGGGGATGCAGTTCTTCGACAACCAGACGTTCAACGGCCTCTTCTCCGTCCACGCCTCGCTGATGATCTTCCTGTTCGTGATCCCGGCGTTCGCGGGGCTCGCGAACTTCGTCGTGCCGCTGATGCTCGGCGCGCCCGACATGGCCTTCCCTCGCCTGAACGCCCTCTCGTTCTGGCTGCTCCCGATCGCCGGGATCATGATGCTCGGCTCGTTCCTCGTCCCGGGCGGGGCGTTCGCGTGCGGCTGGACGGGCTACGTGCCGCTCTGCTCGACACACCAGCCGCTCGGCGCGGTCTTCTTCAACCAGGGGGTTCAGTGGGCGGGGGCGTCGTCGATCATGACCGCCCTCAACTTCCTCGTCACCATCATCACGATGCGTGCGCCGGGGATGACGTTCTGGCGGCTGCCGCTCCTGGTCTGGGCCAACTTCACGACCTCGCTCCTGGTCGTGGTCGCGACGCCCTTCATCGCCGGGTCGCAGTTCTTCTCGATGTTCGACCACGTGATGCACACGGCGTTCTTCGACCCGGCGAAGGGCGGCTACCCGCTCGGCTACCAGCACATCTTCTGGTTCTACTCACACCCGGCCGTCTACATCATGATGCTGCCCGGCTTCGGGATCATGAGCGAGGTGATCTCCGTCTTCAGTCGAAAGCCGATCTTCGGCTACCGGCTGATGGCCCTCTCGCTGATGGCGATCGTCGTGCTCGGCTTCTCGGTCTGGGCCCATCACATGTTCGTCAGCGGCATGGCGTCCTGGCTGCGCGTGCCGATGATGATCACGACGCTGCTGATCGCCGTGCCGACCGGGATCAAGATCTTCAGCTGGCTCGCGACCATGTGGGAGGGGAAGCTCCACCTGCGAACCCCGATGCTGTTCGCGCTCGGCTTCCTCTCGATGTTCGTGATCGGCGGGCTGTCCGGCGTCATGCTCGGGGCCGTCCCGATCGACATCCACGTGAGCGACACGTACTTCATCGTCGCCCACATCCACTACGTGCTCTTCGGGGGCTCCGTCTTCACGATCTTCGCCGGCATCTACTACTGGTTCCCGAAGATGACGGGCCGCATGTACGACGAGCGGCTCGGGAAGCTGCACTTCTGGCTCACGTTCGTCGGCTTCAACCTCACGTTCTTCCCGATGCACATCCTCGGGACCGAGGGGATGCCGCGCCGCGTCTCCGACTACGCCCCGAAGTTCGCCGACCTGAACATGTTCATCTCGCTCGCCTCGTTCGGGCTCGGCGCCTCGGTGCTCGTGTTCCTCTACAACATGATCACGAGCTGGCGCAGCGGGCCGCCGGCGGGCGACAACCCGTGGCGTGCGATGACGCTCGAGTGGCAGGTCACCTCGCCGCCGCCGATCTTCAACTTCGACGAGATCCCGCAGGTCGTCGGCTCCCCGTACGAGTACGGCGTGCCGGGTGCCCGGCACGCGATCCTCGCCCCCTCGAAGACGAGGGAGCACGAGGAGGTGGGCGCATGACGCACCTGCTGCTCGTGGCGAACGAGACGGTCGGCGAGCAGTCGCTGCTCGAGGCGATCTCCGGCCGCGGCGACGGTCTGCACGTCACCGTCGTCTGTCCGGTGAGCCAGCCTCGCCGCGGGTACGTCGTCTACTCGGACACGCGCCGTGCGTCGGCTCACCGCCGCCTCGAGCGGGCGCTCGGGAACCTCCGGGGGGCCGGCGTGCCGTCGGAGGGCTACGTCGTCGAAGGCGACCCCGTGGCCGCCGTGCGCGACGCGCTCGAGCAGCTCGAGCCGCCCGTCGACGCGATCCTGGTCTCCACCCATCCGAAGGAGAAGTCGGGCTGGCTGCGCCGCCACGTCGTCGAGCGCATCCGCAGCGCGGCCGACGAGCTTCCCGTCGAGCACCTCCCGGCATCCACCCGTGGCCCTCACGAGGACAACGTGCTCGTGATCGCGAACGAGACGGTGCTCGGCGAGCCGCTCCTCGACACGATCCGCGCGCGGGCCCGGCAGGGCAGCGCCAGCTTCCTCATCGTCTCGCCGCAGACCGACCCGGGTCTCGGCGCGCACCCCGAGGCGGAGCGGCGTCTGAAGCGGGCGCTGACGCAGCTTCGGGGCGACGGGATCGACGTCCACGGCCAGGTCGCGCATCCGGATCCGTTCAGCGCCGCGATGGAGGCGGTGCACGACGAGCGGGTGGACGAGATCATCGTCTCGACGTTCGAGCCGCTCACTTCGAACTGGCTGCGGAAGGATCTCGTCGCACGGCTCCGCCGGGAGACGGATCTCCCGGTCGAGCACGTGGTCGTCGCGGCGGCGGCGGAGGTCGTGTCGTGACGTCGTACTCGCACGCCGAGTCCGTCCCGCACGGCGACGAGCACCACGTCCCGCCGGAGGCGCACCTCAGCTCGCGCATCACCCCGGGCATCCTCGGGATGTTCCTCTTCATCGCGTCGGAGATCATGCTCTTCGGCGCCTTCTTCACGGCGTACTTCTTCGTGCGCGTCGTGAACGGGACGCCGTGGCCGACGCCGCCGTTCCACCTGCCCGTCTTCGTGGCCTTCGTGAACACGTGCATCCTCGTGACGTCGAGCTTCACGGTCCACTGGTCGCTGCAGTCGATCAAGCGGGGCAACGTGTGGGGGATGCGCGCGGGCCTGCTCCTGACCTTCCTGATGGGGCTGACGTTCCTCGTCACGCAGGGGCGTGAGTACTCGCGGGTCGGCTTCGCGCCGAAGGACGGCGCCTTCGCCACGATCTTCTACTGCCTCACGGGCCTGCACGGGGCTCACGTGTTCGTCGGGCTCTCGATCCTCCTCTTCATGACGATTCGCGCCTTCCGTGGACACTTCTCGGCCGAGGACCATCGCGGGGTCGAGATCGGCGGGATCTACTGGCACTTCGTCGACGTGATGTGGATCGTCGTCTTCCTGACGGTCTACGTCCTCTGACGAGCGGGTAGGGACAGGCCGTGCGCAACCCGCTCCGTTCCGAGGCGGAGGCGTTTCGCTTCCTGCTGGTCGTGATCGGCGGCGCCGTGGCGATCGCGGCATGCTCGTACGCGAACGAGTGGCTGGGCGTCGCCGCGGCGGTGCTCGTGGTGGGAGGAGTCGGGTGGTGGCTGGTGCGCAGCTGACTCGTCGCCCCGGGGACACGCCCTGGTGTCTGACACCCGTCACGAGAGTGTGACGACTCGAAGCGGCACTACGAGCGCGATCGTGGGGATCGCCCGTCCGCTCTGGACACGCCCCGGTGTCTGACACCACCGGCCCAAACCGCCATGGCTGGGGGAGCGACGCTACCGCGCCTTCGCGTCGGCCTGCGACTCCTCGAACAACCGCTCCCAACGCTCGAGGAGAGCCGTCAGCGCGTCGCGGCTGCGCTTGTGCGCGGCGAGGACGTCGACGTCGGTCCAGTCCTCGGCGAGCTTCGCCTCGAGCGCGGCGACCTCGGCCTCGCGGGCCGCGATCTCGGTCTCGATGCGCTCGAGCTCGCTCGGTCGTGCCTTCGGCGGCGGGGTCGTCCTCTGCTTCGCCTTCGGGGGCTTCTCGGCCGCCGCCGCCGGCTGAGCAGCGCGGGAGGCGCGCTCCTCGCGCCTCCGCAACATCTCCGCCCAGCCGCCGTCGTAGGCGTGGAGCGTCCCGTCCTCGATCGCAAGCGTCCGCTGCGCGATCCCGTCCAGCAGCGCCCGGTCGTGCGAGACGAGCAGCACCGTCCCGGGAAAGGCGTCGAGCGCCGCCTCGAGCGCCTCGCGGCTCTCGAGATCGAGGTGGTTGGTCGGCTCGTCGAGCACGAGGAAGTTGGCGCCGGACGCCACCGTCACGGCGAGGGCGAGCCGGCGCCGCTCGCCGCCGGAGAGGACGGCCGCAGGCTTCTCGTGCTCGTCCCAGCCGGAGAAGAGAAAGCGGCCGAGAAGCGCCTGTGCGTTCGGGCGCGAGAGCCCTGTCATCGACTGGACGCACTGCAGGACGGACCCCCGGGTGTCGAGCTCGACCTCCTGCTGGGAGAAGTACGCGGGCTCGACCCCGTGACCGAGGCGGCTTCTTCCCGCCGCCGGCTCGCGCCGGGCGAGCAGGGTCTCGAGGAGGGTCGTCTTGCCGGAGCCGTTCGGCCCCACGAGGGCGACGTGCTCGCCGCGCTCGAGCGCGAACGATGCGTCGCGCAGGAGCAGCCGGTCGGCGACCCGCAACTCGAGCCCCTCCACCTCGGCGACCGTACGGCCGCTGCGGGCCGGCGCGAGGAACTCGAAGCCGAGCGAGCGCGACCTGCGCGACAGCAGGGCGACCTCGCCGGCGGCGGTCGAGCGCTCCGTCCGAAGCCGCCCGATCTGCGTCAGCTTCGCCTGTGCCTGCTTCGCCTTTTCCTTCTTCGCGCGGAACCGCTCGACGAACCGCTCGAGCCGCTCGATGTCGGCCTGGACACGCTCGACCTCCTTCTGGGCGTTCAGCATCCGCGCCGCCTTCTCGCGCCGCCACGCGTGCCACGGGCCCGGGAAGAACGTGCCGCGCCCGGCCGCGAGCTCCAGCGTCGCCGTCGTCACGGCCTCGAGGAACCAGCGGTCGTGCGCGACGAGGATCACCGCGGCGTCGAGCGTCTGCAGCTCGCGCTCCAGCCATTCGAGACTCGCCACGTCGAGGTGGTTCGTCGGCTCGTCGAGGAGGAGGAGGTCGGGGTCGCCGCCGAGGGCGCGGGCGAGCGAGGCGCGCGTCAGCTCGCCGCCGGAGAACGTGCGCAGCTGCCGGTCGAGGTGCTCGTCCGCGAAGCCGAGGCCGCGCAGGACGGACGTCGCATGGTCGCGCCAGCCGTAGCCGCCGGCGTGCTCGAGTCGAGCCTGGGCCGCCGCATAACGGTTGAGCGTCGCCTGGTCGTGCGCGCCGCCGGCCATCGCCTGCTCGAGGCGGTACAGCTCCTCCTCGAGGGCGACGAGGTCGCGGGCGCCCGACAGCACGTACTCCCGCAACGTCAGCTCCTGCCCGAGCGGCGGTCGCTGGTCGTGGAGAGCGACGCGTGTCCCCTTCTCGAAGGCGAGCTCGCCGCCGTGGCGCTCCGTCTCGCCGCTGAGTATCCGCAGGAGGGTCGTCTTGCCGGCGCCGTTCGGCCCGGAGAGCGCGACCCGGTCGCGGCGCTCGACCGAGAACGAGACGCCGTCGAAGAGGAGCGAGCCGGCGAGCTCCTTGCGCAGGTTGGAGGCGATCACGACTGCCATGGCCGTCCAAGAGTAGATTCGGCGCGTGGTCACCGATCGGAGCCTGGAGCTGCGCGCACTCGCACGGCGCGTCGTGGATGCGCTGCGCTTCGCCGAGGAGGCGCTCCTGACCGGCTCCGCCTCCCGCGGCGAGGCCGACGAGCTGTCCGACGCGGAGATGCTGCTCGTGGCGGACGTGCTGCCGCCGGTCGCGGAGGTCGCCGGGCTGCTTCGGGCAGAGGGCATGCGGATCGCGGAGGAGGGTGAGCAGGCTGACGGCCAGGCGCTCTGGCTCCGGGCGGCGGCGGGTCCGGAATGTTTCGAGCTGGTGGCGTGGACGCGGGCACACGCCGAGGAGCGTGTGGCGGGCGTCCTCGCCGGAGAGATGATCGACCATGGCCGGATCCGCGCGGCGGAGGCCTTCCTGCACGGCCTGCCGCTTCGCACGGGCGGCGCGATCGCAGCGTGGCAAGAGCGGCTGTCCGTCTACCCCGACGGACTCGCCGAGAAGATCGTCGCCCACGCGACAGGCGAGTGGAGCGAGCCGTCCCTCTCCGTCCGCGCGCACCTCCGTCCCGGCGGCCGCCTGCCGCTCGCGCTGCTGCTCGGCGAGGACGCGGAGAACGTGCTCCGGATCGTGTTCGCGTTCAACCGGGTGTGGGAGCCGGGCTGGAAGCGGCTGCCGCACATCGTCGCGCCGCTCGAGCGGAAGCCGGCTGCGCTCGCGGAACGGCTGGAGACCGCGCTGAGCGAGCCGGATGCGACGCGGGCACTGCGGGGGATGCGAGAGCTCGTTCGCGACACGCTCGCCCTCGCGCCGGACCTTCCAGCCGTCGTACGGGCTCGGAAGGAGACGGCGTCGCTTCTGGAGGATCTCGCGTGACGACCGTCCTCGCGCTGGATGTC
Organism: uncultured Thermoleophilia bacterium; assembly: GCA_963762675.1. Classification (GTDB taxonomy): domain Bacteria; phylum Actinomycetota; class Thermoleophilia; order Gaiellales; family Gaiellaceae; genus Palsa-739. The sequence goes on from CAVXLS010000010.1 coordinate 656,957, forward strand.
GGCTCCTCCTCGGTGCGCGCGCAGCGCTTCGACGAGCGCTGCGAGGCCGTGGACGAGCTTCGGCAGGAGCGCTACAGCGGGCACGATCCGGACGAGATCGTGCGGCTCGTGCGCTCTGCTATCGCGGGGCGCGACGCCGGCGTCGACGCCGTGGGCACCTCCTGCTTCGGCCACAGCCTGCTCGCGCTCGACGACCGCGGCAGGCCGTTGACACCGCTCCTCGGCTGGCGTGACGTCCGATCGGCGGCGGCCGCCGACAGGCTCGGCACCCGGTTCGACACGGACGCGGTCCATGCACGCACGGGCGCGTACCTCCACCCCAGCTTCTGGCCCGCGAAGCTCTCGTGGCTTGCAGACGAGCAGCCTGAGGTCTTCCGGCGGGCCTCGCGTTTCGTCTCCTTCTGCGACTACCTCCAGGCGCAGCTGCTCGGGTACGAGCCGGCGACGACGCTCTCCATCGCCTCGGGCACCGGCCTGCTCGACCTCGCCGCACGCCGCTGGGACGCCGAGCTGCTGGACGCCGTCGGCGTCGAGGAGAAGCGTCTGCCGCAGCTCGGCGACGAGCCCCACGACGGCTGGTACCCGGCGCTGATCGACGGCGCGTGCTCCAATCTCGGCGCGGGCTGCACCGGTCGCGGCCGGGCGGCGCTGATGGTCGGCACGTCGGGCGCGTTGCGCGTGCTCTACGAGACCGAGCGGCCGCAGCCCCGCCCCGGCCTCTTCCTCTACCTCCTCGAGGACGGATGGGCGGTGGAGGGTGGCGCGCTCTCGGACGGCGGCAACCTCTTCGCCTGGCTCGGGGAGACGCTCGCCTCACCCGTCGGCTCGCTCGCAGGACGCGATCCACGCGACCACGGCCTCACGTTTCTGCCGTTCCTCGGGGGCGAGCGGTCGACGGGCTGGGATCCCGACATGAAAGGCGCGATCGCGGGTCTGACGTTCGCCTCGACCCCGCTCGACATCCGACAGGCGGCGCTCGAGGGCGTTGCCTTCCGCTTCGCCGCGATCGCCGACCTGCTTCCCGACCTCGAAGAGCTGGTCGCGACCGGCGCTGGGCTCCTGCACGACCCCGACTGGATCCAGATCATGGCCGACGCGCTGGCACGGCCGGTGCTCGTCTCGGGCGTCGAGGAGGCGTCGCTTCGCGGCGCCGCGGTCTCGGTTCTGCGACGGCTGGGGCACGAACCAGTCGATCCCCCGGTCGCCGGGGTCTACCGGCCGCGTGAAGAGGTCGCGGCCGCATATGGTTCGGCGAGAGAAGAGCAGCGACGACTCTACGAGGTGTTCCGTGGCCGGCACTGAGATCGAAAAGCGCTCGATCGACACCATCCGGACGCTCGCGATGGATTCGGTCCAGCAGGCGAATGCAGGACACCCGGGCACCGCGATGGCGCTCGCGCCGCTCGCCTACCTCCTCTTCCGGGAGGTGATGCGCTACAACCCGGCGAACCCGGACTGGTCCGACCGCGACCGCTTCATCCTGTCCGCCGGTCACGCCTGCATCCTCCAGTACGCGGCCCTGCACCTCTCGGGCTACGACCTCTCGCTCGAGGAGCTGAAGCGGTTCCGGCAGTGGGAGTCCCTGACTCCCGGGCACCCGGAGGTGCACCACACACCCGGCGTCGAGGCGACGACCGGTCCGCTCGGGCAGGGCTTCGCCAACGGCGTCGGCTTCGCCATCGCGGAGCGCTACCTCGCCGAGCGCTACAACCGTCCGTACGACGAGATCGTCGACCACCGGGTCTACGCGATCTGCTCGGACGGCGACCTGATGGAGGGCGTCTCGAACGAGGCCGCGTCGATCGCGGGGCAGCTCGGCCTCGGCAAGCTCGTCTACTTCTACGACGACAACCACATCACGATCGACGGCACCACCTCGCTCTCCTTCACCGTCGAGGACCGAGGAGCGCGGCTCGCGGCGCAGGGCTGGCACGTCCAGCACGTCGACGACGCCAACGACCTGGATTCGCTGCGCGAATCCATCGAGAAGGCCAAGGCCGAGACCGCGAGACCATCGCTGATCGTCATCCGCAGCCACATCGCCTTCGGGGCGCCGCACGCGGTCGACACGGCGAAGGCCCACGGCGCGCCGCTCGGCGAGGCGGAGGTGCGCGCGACGAAGGAGGCTCTCGGCTGGGATCCCGACGCGACGTTCGTCGTCCCTGAGGACGTGCGCGACCACATGATGGGCACCGAGCGCGGGATCGAGCTGGAGGATGCCTGGCGGCGCAGGCTCGAGGCGTGGTCGGCGAAGTACCCGGAACTGCGAGCCGACTGGGAGCAGGTGCACACGGGACGGCCGCGGCCCGGCTGGGTCGACGCTCTGCCCGTGTTCCCGGCCGGCGAGGCGATGGCCACGCGCGATGCCGGCGGGAAGACGATGGAGGCGTTCAAGCACTACGCGCCGACGATGATCGGCGGCGCCGCCGACCTCGTCGAGTCGACGAGGACGGAGTTCAAGGGCGGCGGCGTCTTCTCCGGGATGCACGCGGGTCGCAACGTCGCGTTCGGCATCCGCGAGCACGCGATGGGCTCGATCGTGAACGGTGTCGCGCTGCACGGCGGGATGGTCAAGCCCTACGGTTCGACCTTCCTGATCTTCTCCGACTACATGCGCCCGGCCGTGCGCCTGTCGGCGCTCTCGTCGATCCCGGTCGTCTGGGCATGGACGCACGACTCGGTCGCGCTCGGCGAGGACGGGCCGACCCATCAACCGGTCGAGCATTACGCGGCGCTGCGGGCGATCCCGAACCTCTGGTTCATCCGGCCCGGGGACGCGAACGAGACGGTGCAGGCCTGGAAGGTGGCGCTCGAGCGGGAGGACGGCCCCGTCGCCCTCGCCCTCACGCGCCAGAAGGTGCCGACGCTCGATCGCACCGACGTCGCCCCGGCCGAGGGCCTCGCACGGGGCGCCTACGTTCTGTGGGACTCGGAGGAGGCGAAAGGCCTGCCGGACGTGATCCTCATCGCCACCGGCTCGGAGGTGCATCTCGCGCTCGACGCTGCGCGACGCCTCGACGCGCAGGGCGTGCACGTACGGGTCGTCTCGATGCCCTGCTGGGAGCTCTTCGAGGCGCAGCCGGCCGACTACCGCGACGAGGTGCTGCCGCCGGACGTGCGGGCACGCCTCTCGGTGGAGGCCGGCGTCGCGCTCGGCTGGAGGCAGTGGGTCGGCGACGACGGCGACTCGCTCTCGATCGAGCGCTTCGGCGCCTCCGCGCCGGGCGACGTCGTCCTCGAGCAGCTGGGCTACTCGGTAGACGCCGTCGTCGAGCGTGCGCTCGCGCTCCGAACCAGGGTGTCCTGATGGAACACGTCCTGGTCTCTGACACCAGTCACGAGAGCGTGCCGGGTTTGTGCCATGGTCTCACCGCATCGTTGAGCCGAATGCCGGTGCGCCCGGTGCCTCCTCCTGTCCTCTCGCGTCATGCCCGGGTGTCTGCCCGGGTGTCTGACACCAGGTGTCCCGGATGAACGTGGCCGTCGCGTTCGATCACCGTGGCGTTCACTTACGGGATCGTGTGATCGGCGTCCTCCGAGAGGATGGCCATACGGTCGTCGACCTCGGCACGGAGACGGACGCCGTCCGGATCGACTACCCGGACAAGGCGGCCGAGCTCGGCGCGACGCTGAAGGCCGGCGGGGCCGAGCGGGGCGTCCTCGTCTGCGGCTCCGGTGTCGGCGCGGCCGTCGCCGCCTGCAAGATCGCCGGCATCCGCGCCGCGATCTGTCACGACGTCTACTCCGCCCACCAGGGCGTCGAGCACGACGACATGAACGTCCTCTGCCTCGGCTCCGAGGTCGTCGGCCCGAGCCTCGCCGCCGACCTCGTGCGCACGTTCCTCGCCGCTCGCTTCGACGGAGGGGAGCGCTACGTCGCCAGACTGGAGAAGGTGCAAGCGATGGAGAAAGGCATGGTCGATGGCTGATTCGAGACTTCACCGGCTCAGCGCGCGCGGGCAGTCGGTCTGGATCGACTACCTGTCGCGCGACATGCTCGCCCAGGGCGAGCTCGCGCGGATGATGGAGCAGGATGCCGTCGTCGGCGTCACGTCGAATCCGACGATCTTCCAGAAGGCGATCTCGCAGGGCACGGCGTACGACGAGCAGCTGCAGGAGCTGCTCGAGCACGAGACCGATCCGAAGGAGATCTTCCTGCAGCTCGCCGTTCGAGACATCGAGGCCGCGCTCGACCTCCTCGCGCCGGTGCACGAGCGCGCGCCCGAGGACGGGTACGTCTCGCTCGAGGTCGACCCGACGCTTGCGTACGACGCCGAGGCCACCTTCGACGAGGCGATGCGGCTCCACACCTGGATCGATCGCCCGAACCTCTTCGTGAAGATCCCGGCCACGAAGCCGGGCCTCGGCGCGATCGAGGACTGCATCGCCGGCGGCCGGAGCATCAACGTGACGCTGATCTTCTCGCTCGAGCGCTACCGCGAGGTCGCGGAGGCGTACCTGCGCGGGCTCGAACGGCTCGTCGCCTCGGGCGGGAACCCGGCGGACGTGCGCTCGGTCGCGAGCTTCTTCGTGTCGCGCGTCGACACCGAGACCGACAAGCGGCTCGAGGCGATCGGCGGCGACGACGCGCTCGCACTTCGCGGGAAGCTGGCCGTGGCGAATGCGCGGCTCGCGTACGAGCACTACCGAGAGGTGTTCGCGGGGCCGCGCTGGGAGTTCCTCGCGGGCAAGGGCGCGTACCCGCAGCGCTGTCTGTGGGCGTCGACGTCGACGAAGAACCCCTCCTACCGCGACGTCCTCTACGTCGAGGACCTGATCGGCCCGGACACCGTCGACACGATGCCCGAGGAGACGGTGCATGCCTTCCAGGATCACGGCGAGGTGCGGGGCGACACCGTGCTCGAGGGGCTCGACGAGGCCCACGGCCTGCTCGACCGGCTGGCGGCTGTCGGGGTCGACTACGACGACGTGACGGAGACGCTCGAGCTCGAGGGCGTGCAGAAGTTCGCGGACTCGTTCGCGGAGCTTCTGGACGGCGTCCGCTCGAAGCGCGGCGAGCTGGCGCAGACCGTCCAGCGATGATCGAGCGAAGCGAGCTCATCGCCAGCATCTGGGAGCGCGACCCGACGACGTGGACCGGGGGCGAGGAGGCGAAGTGGCTCGGCTGGCTCGACGAGCCGCGCCGGATGCGAGAACGGGTCTCCGAGCTGACCGGGGTCGCGGACGCGGTCGTCGGCGAGGGGCTCGACGCGGTCGTCCTCCTCGGGATGGGGGGCTCGAGCCTCGCACCGGAGGTGCTGCGACGGACGTTCCGCGTCGCGTCGTTCCACGTGCTCGATACGACGCACCCGCAGGCGATCCGCGACCTCGAGGGGCGTATCGACCTCGCGCGTACCCTCTTCGTCGTCTCGTCGAAGTCCGGGACGACGCTCGAGACGCGGTCGCACGCCGACCACTTCTGGCAGGCGACCGGCGAGGACGGCTCCCGCTTCGTGGCGATCACCGACCCGGGCTCGCCGCTCGAGGATCTGGCGACCGAGCGTGGATTTCGACACTGCTTCGCGGGTGAGCCGACGATCGGCGGCCGGTACTCGGCGCTCTCGCCGTTCGGGATCGTGCCCGCGGCGCTGATGGGGATCGACGTCGACCGGCTGCTCGCGGCCGCCGAGGAGGCCGCGGACGCCTGCCGGCGGCAGGATCCCAACCCCGGCTACGAGCTCGGAAGTCGGTTCGGCACGGGCTGGCGCGAGGGACGCGACAAGATCTGCATCGCGGACACGGACGGCGGGTTCGGCCTGTGGGCGGAGCAGCTGATCGCAGAGTCGACGGGCAAGCTCGGCAAGGGACTCGTTCCCGCCCCCGGCGAGTCTGCGGAGGGGCCGGACCGGCAGGCGGCCCGGCCGGAGATCGCCGAGCCGTACGCGCTCGGGGCGGAGTTCTTCCGCTGGGAGTTCGCGGTCGCGGTCGCGGCCACCTACCTCGAGATCAATCCGTTCGACCAGCCGGACGTGCAAGCCGCGAAGGACAAGACGAACGAGGTGTTAGGGACGGGTCAGGACCCTTCCCTGAGGGAGGAAGGTTCGGTCGACGGGCTGCTGGCGCAGGCGACGGGGGGCGACTACCTCTGCGTGCAGGCGTTCATTCCGCCCTCGCCGGAGAACGACGTCCGCATCGAGTCCCTGGTCCGCGAGCTCCGGGCGCGGACCGGCCTCGTCGTCACGCACGGCTACGGGCCGCGCTACCTCCACTCGACCGGCCAGCTGCACAAGGGCGGCCCGAACACCGGCCTCTTCCTCCAGGTCGTCGACGACGGCGGTGAGGAGCTGCCGATCCCGGGGCGGCCGTTCGGGTTTCGGCGGCTGATCCGGGCGCAGGCGGCCGGCGACTTCGAATCGCTGAGGGAGCGGGGCCGCCGTGTCGCGCGTATTCGCATCGACAATGTGTAAGGGGGACGGATGCAACTCGGGATGATCGGCCTCGGCCGCATGGGCGCGAACATGACCGAGCGCCTGGGCGCGGCCGGTCACGACGTGAAGACGTTCGACCCGAATGTCGACTCGACGGCGTCGTCGCTCGAGGAGCTCGTGGGGCAGCTCGACGCGCCGCGGTCGGTCTGGTTGATGGTTCCGGCCGGCATCGTCGACTCGGTCGTGAGCGAGCTCGCGCCGCACCTCGCGGACGGCGACACGATCGTCGACGGCGGCAACTCCTACTACGTCGACGGCCTCCGGCGCTCGCGCGAGCTGCGTGACCGGAAGATCCACTACGTCGACGTCGGCGTCAGCGGGGGCGTGTGGGGACGCGAGCGCGGATACTGCATGATGATCGGTGGCGACGACGAGGCGGTCGGTCGTCTCGTGCCCGTGCTCGAGGCGTTGGCACCCGGAGCCGACGCAGCCGCCCGCACTCCCGGCCGCGAGGGCGACCCGGCGCCCGAAGAGCAGGGCTGGCTGCATTGCGGCCCGTCGGGCGCGGGTCACTTCGTGAAGATGGTCCACAACGGGATCGAGTACGGCCTGATGCAGGCGTACGCCGAGGGCCTCAACGTCCTCAAGCACGCGAACATCGGCCTGCACGCACAGGAGACCGACGCCGAGACGACGCCGTTGCGAGACCCGGACCACTACAAGTACGAGCTCGACGTCGGCGCGATCACCGAGGTCTGGCGTCGCGGCTCCGTGATCGCCTCGTGGCTGCTCGATCTCACGGCGGAGGCGCTCCACTCCTCGCCGGATCTCGAGGAGTACGCGGGCCGTGTGAGCGACTCCGGCGAGGGCCGGTGGACGGTGCAGGCCGCGGTCGAGGAGGGCGTGCCCGCTCCGGTGCTCGCCGCGTCGCTGTTCGACCGCTTCGCGTCGCGTGGCGAGGCCGAGTGGGGCAACCGCGTCCTCTCTGCGATGCGGAAGGCCTTCGGCGGCCACCTGGAGAAGAGCCCCGAGCAGTGAGCGAGACCGCCGGGCAGCAGCAGGAGCAGAACCCGCTCGCCGAGGGCCTGTCGCTGCGGCGGTCGCCCGACCCGTGCGCGCTCGTGATCTTCGGCGCCTCCGGCGACCTCACGCACAAGAAGCTGATGCCGGCGCTCTACGCGCTCGCGCTCCGGCGGCTTCTCCCCGCGCGCTTCGCGGTGGTCGGCGTCGCGCGCACCGAAGGCGACGACGACGCCTGGCGCGCCGACATGAAGCAGGCGGTGCAACAGCACGCGCGCGACCCGTTCCGCGACGACGTCTGGGAGGAGCTCGCCGCCTCGCTTCGCTACGTCTCCACCGACTTCGCCGACCCGGGCGGCGAGGACCGGCTGCACACCGAGCTCCAGCGCCTCGACTCCGAGCAGCAGCTGAACGGGAACCGCGTCTTCTATCTCGCGGTGCCGCCGCCGGCGTTCCCGACGATCGTCGAGGCGCTCGGCAAGCGGCGCGACGGCAAGGGGTGGACGCGGCTGATCGTCGAGAAGCCGTTCGGGCACGACCTCGCCTCGGCGAAGGAGCTGACGGCGATGCTGCGCGAGTACTTCGCCGAGGAGGAGATCTTCCGGATCGACCACTACCTCGGCAAGGAGACCGTGCAGAACATGCTGGCGCTTCGCTTCTCGAACGGCATCTTCGAGCCGATCTGGAACCGCCAGTTCATCGACCATGTCCAGATCACCGTGGCGGAGTCGATCGGGATCGAGGGTCGCGCCGGCTACTACGAGAACGCGGGAGCGATCCGCGACATCTTCCAGAACCACCTCCTGCAACTGCTCGCGCTGACGGCGATGGAGCCTCCGATCGATTTCACGGCGGAGTCAGTTCGCAACGAGAAGGTGAAGGTGCTGCGCGCCCTGCACACGCCCGGGCCGAGGTCGGTCGTGCGCGGCCAGTACGGGCGCGGCTTCGTCGAGGGCGTCGAGGTGCCCGCCTACCGTGAGGAGGAGGGCGTCGCAGCCGACTCGATGACCGAGACGTACGTCGCCGCGAAGCTGTACGTCGACAACTGGCGCTGGGCCGACACGCCGTTCTACGTCCGCATGGGCAAGCGGCTCGCGCGGCGCGAGACCACGATCGCGATCCAGTTCAAGCGCGCTCCGCATCCGCCGTTCGAGGAGACGGCCGCCGAGGGGCTGCGCCCGAACGTCCTGCTCGTCCACGTTCAGCCCGACGAGGGCGTCTCGCTTGCGATCGGCGCCAAGGTGCCGGGGCAGGGGATGTCGATCCGCACCGTGCACATGGACTTCCTCTACGGCGGCGCGTTTCGCACCGGCATGCCGGAGGCGTACGAGCGCCTGATCCTCGACACGCTGCTCGGCGACTCGACGCTGTTCACGCGCGCGGACGAGGTGGAGGAGCAGTGGCTGCTCGTCGACGCGATCGTCGCCGCCTGGCAGCGCGACAAGCCCGGCTTCCCGAACTACGCGGCCGGCACCTGGGGTCCGCCGAGCGCCGACGACCTCGTGCACCGGGACGGCAGATCGTGGCGCCGGCACTGACGTTGGGGAACCCGTGGTTCTCCCACGGGCCCCCTCCTTCTTCGCAGCGAGTGGCGGGTCGCTCGTGCGTTCCGGCGAGAGCGCGGTCTCGCCTCCGCGGGCGCGAGGTCTGCTGCTCGGCCCGGGAAAGACCTTGCGCAACGTGACGAGCGCCCGGGAACCGGCAGCGGTGGACGCGGCGGGGCCGGTCGACGTCGAGCGCTGGCACGGCGAGGGCGTCTCCCTTGCCGTGGTGAACGGGGCGCTCGCGCGTTTGCGTGCCGAGACCGCGAAGGAGGGGCGGCCTCCCAGCCTGCGGACGAGCGTGATGACGCACATCGCGTGGGTGCCGGAGCCGTGGCGCGAGAAGGCGCTCGCGGCGCTCTCGGGCATGGCCGAGCGGCACCCGTCGCGAACGATCCTCCTCTTCCCGGAGCCCGATTCCGGGCTCGACCGGGTCGATGCCCACGTCTCGCTCGTGTCGTACGCCGTGCCGGACGTGGAGCGCTCCGTCTGCTCGGAAGTCGTCGAGCTGCGCCTGCACGGCAAGCGCGCGAAAGCGCCGGCGAGCGTCGTCGAGCCGCTCCTCATCTCGGACCTGCCGGTGTTCCTGCGCTGGCGGGGCGAGCCTCCCTGGGGAGTGCAGGAGCTGGACCAGCTCGTCGGGATCACGGACAGGCTGATCGTGGACTCGACCGAATGGGACGACCTTCCGTTCCCGTATCGCCGTCTGGCCGAGCTATTCACGCGCGTGGCGGTCTCGGACATCGCGTGGGCGCGCACGTCGCGCTGGCGTGCGCTGCTGGCCTCGCTCTGGCCGGACATCGCCGGCGTGGGCACGATCCGCGTGCACGGGACCGCGGCCCAGGCGTGGCTGCTCGTCGGCTGGCTCCGGTCGCGCCTGGGTCAGGACGACATCGGGCTCGAACACGTTCCGGCGGAACGTCTGGAAGGAATCGACCTCGACGGCAAGCCGGCGCCCTTCCCGCCCGGCGATCCGCCGCTGCCGAGCGACGTCCTCTCCGACGAGCTCGAACGCTTCGTCCGCGACCCGGTCTACGAGGCCGCCGTCGCTCGCCGCCACCGAGTAGCCGCCCGGTCCGCGGCTACCCGCCTGGGCGCGTTCCGTCGAGGAGCGCGAGGGCCTCGTCGTGGACGAGCCCGTTCGTCGAGACGACGGAGCCCACGGCAGGCCCGCCGTCGATGCTGCTCGAGCGCCCACCCGCCTCGACGACGATGATCGCATCGGGGACGATGTCCCAGGTTGCGGCGACCGGGTCGACGGCGACCTCGAGCGAGCCCTCCGCGACGAGCATGTGCTGCCAGAAGTCGCCGAAGTCGCGCGAGTGCCAGACGTGCGCGGTGAGCTCCGGCGATCCCGAGACGGTGGCGTCGGCGAGCCGCGCGATCGAGGAGACGCGGATCCGCTCGCCGTCGGCGAAGGCGCCGCCGCCGCGCGTCGCCCACCAGCGGCGGCCAAGGGCGGGCGCCGAGACGACACCGAGCTGCGTCACGCCGTCGCGTTCGAGGGCGATCTGCGTCGCCCAGACCGGGATCCCCCGCGAGAAGTTCTTCGTACCGTCGATCGGGTCGAGGATCCACCGCACGACGCCGCCCTCATCGCCCTCCTCCTCGCCGAGGACGCCCTCGTCCGGGCGCTCCGCAGCGATCCGCTCGCGCAGGGCACGCTCGACCGCTCGGTCGGCGTCGGTCACGGGCGTGAAGTCCGGCTTCGTCTCGACCCGGAGGTCGGCCGAGCGGAAGCGCGGCAGGGAGAGCGAGTCGGCGAGGTCGGCCAGCTCGAAGGCGAAGGCGAGATCGTCGTTCGACATCCGATCCGACCCTAGCGTGCGAGGAGCGACTCGAGCAGCCGGCCCGCCGCGAGCACGCGGCCGTCGGCGCCGCGGCGTCCGGCGAGCTGCACCGACGCGGGCAGGCCGTCCTCGGCTGCTCCGCAGGGGAGCGCGAGGGCGGGCCAGCCGAGCGAGTCGAACGGATAGGTGAGCGAGATACCGCGGACCCGGATCGTCAACTCGTCGACGTCGGCCGGCGGCGCGACGAAGGCGAGCGTCGGGGTCACGAGCAGGTCGAGGCCGTCGAGCGCCTCCTCCGCCCGCTCCCGGTACGCGGCGCGCTCGCGCTCGGCCGCCGCCACCTCCGCGTCGGTCACTGCGAGGCAACGCTCGATCTTGCCGCGGACGTTCTCGCCGTAGGCGTCCTCGTTCCCCGGGAAGAGCGCGCGGTGGACGTCGGCGACCTCGCGCATGAACAGGTGGTAGTCGTCTGCCGCGAGCGGAAACTCGACTGTCCGTCGTCGGGGGAAGAACCCCGCGGCCGCCTCGACCCGCGCGTGCACGAGCGGATCCGCCAGGTCGAGCCAGGCGATACCGACCTCGATCTCCTCGAGCGACTCCAGCCCGTCCTCGGAGAAGCCCGGTGCGAGCGCCCCCATCAGCTCGGCACAGCCGGCGACCGTCGACGCCATCGGCCCGACGTGGTCGTAGGTCGGTGCGAGCGGGAAGCAGCCGCCGGCGGGCACGAGGCCGTACGTCGGTTTGAAGCCGACGACCCCGCACCATGCGGCCGGAATGCGAATCGAGCCGCCCGAGTCGGTGCCGAGGGCGAGCTCCACGTCTCCGGCTGCGATCGCCGCTGCCGAGCCGCCGCTCGAGCCACCGGCGAGCCGGCCCGGCGCCCGCGGGTTCGGCACCGTCCCGAAGTGCGGGTTCTGCGAGGAGATCCCGTAGGCGAACTCGTGCAGGTTGGTCTTTCCGGCGACCGCGTAGCCTGCCGACTCCAGCCGCTGCACCGCCTCGGCGCTCTTGCGCGGGACCTGCTCGGCGAAGAGCACCGACCCGTACGTCGTCGGCAGGCCGGCCGTGTCGAGCAGGTCCTTGACGGCGACCGGAGTGCCCGCGGCGGCTTCCTCCGGCCGCGCGAGCCAGATGCCGCTCACTAGTCCAGCGCCAGGTACAGGATGGCGACGCCGATCGAGCCCGCGAAGAGGATCCAGAAGACGGCGAAGAGCAGCCAGCCGAGCCGTGCGTTCTTCTGGGCGAGTTCGGGATCCACTCTAGACCACCGCATCGAGGGCGAGCGCTACATAGAGCAGCGCGAGGTACAGGAGCGAGTAGTGGAAGAGCAGGAGCGCGCGGCGCGGCGTCGTGTCGCGCCGAAGCCGCTCGGCGAGCCAGACGAACGCGGCGCCGAGAGCCAGCGCGCAGACGACGTAGAGCGGGCCGGCACCGCCGAAGCGCCACGGCAGCAGCGTGACGGCGACGAGCGCGACCGAGTAGACGACGATCTGTCGCGCGGTCTCGCGCTCGCCGCGCACGACGGGCAGCATCGGAACGCCCGCCTTCGTGTAGCTCTCCTTGATGAGGAGCGCGAGAGCCCAGAAGTGCGGCGGCGTCCACACGAAGACGATCGCGAACAGGAGCAGCGCCGCGACCCCCACGTGCCCGGTGGCGGCGGCCCAGCCGACGAGCGGGGGGACGGCGCCGGCAGCGCCGCCGATGACGATGTTCTGCGACGTCGAGCGCTTCAGCCAGCGGGTGTAGACGACGACGTAGAACACGTTGCCGGCCAGCGCGAGCAACGCGGTGAGCACGTTGACGGCACTCGCGAGCAGCACGAACGAGAGTGCCGAGAGCGCGAGCCCGAACTCGAGCGCCCGGCTGGCTGCGATCCGCCCCGACGCGACCGGGCGGCGGCTCGTCCGTTCGCCCATCAGCGGGTCGATGTCCCGGTCGAGGACGTGGTTGAGCGCCGACGCGCCGCCGCAGGCGAGGGCCAGGCCCACCATCGCCGCCGCCGCGCGTTCCGTGCCCGGCCAGCCGCGCGCGCCGGCGAGCATCCCGCAGAACCCGGTCACGAGCAGGAGCGACATGATGCGTGGCTTCGTCAGGGTCACGTAGTCGCGCCAAGATCCCCACGGGAGGCGCTCGCCCCGGAAGCTCTGGACCGCGACGAGCGCGAGGGCCGCGAGCGCGAGGGCGGCGAGGACGGCGTGCACGTCGCGTCCCGGGAAGGCGGCGGCCGCGGCGAACAACGCCGACGCCGCGAGTGCGCCCGGCACGAGTCGGCGGTGCGCCCACCAGGCGGAGACGACGAGCGCTGCGAGCGGTGGAGCGACGAGAGCGGCGAGCAGGCGGTGCGTCGGGCCGAGATGCGACGCGCCGGACGCGATCGCGAGCACGGTGCCGCCGGCAGCGACGAGCGCGGACAGGCGCAGCCACGGCCCGGGCGCCGCGTTTGCGCGCCCCTCGCCGTCGCCGGCTCCCGCCGGGCGGAGCCCGGCTCCGCCGACGACGACACCGCTGGCGACACGGTGCTCTCCGGGGTCCGTATTACGCATACTGTCCCCTCCGGCCCCGCACCACCAGCGGCGCCCGAGGAGCGCGCATGCTTCTCGGGAATGACACAGTCCGACTCATGTCTGCTCCGCGAGTCGCTGGCGCAGGTCGCGAAGCGGCCGGTGGCTCGTCACGTAGGGGACGCTGTCGAAGTTCTGCGGCGGCGGCGGCGAGGTCGTGTACCACTCCAGCGTGTCCGCGAGCCACGGGTCGTTCCCTGCGCGGACGCCGCGCCGCAGGCCGTGCGTGATCCAGACGTTGACGACGAAGACGAGGACGCCCACCGCCATGATCCCCGAGCCTGCCGTGGAGATCGAGTTGTAGATCTCCCAGAGGCCGCCGTGGTGGTAGGTGTAGATGCGGCGCGGCATGCCGAGCAGGCCGAGCATGTGCTGCGGCAGGAACGTCGCGTTGAACCCGACGAAGAGGAGCCAGAAGTTCCACTTGCCGAGACGCTCGTCGAGCAGCCGGCCGAACATCTTCGGCCACCAGTAATAGAGGCCGGCGAAGAGCGCGAACGCCACGCCGCCGAAGGCGACGTAGTGGAGGTGCGCGACGACGAAGTAGGAGTCGTTGACCTGCCAGTCGACGGGGAACGACGCGAGGAAGATCCCCGAGAGTCCGCCCATCGTGAAGAGGCCGATGAAGCCCAGGGCGAACAGGAGCGGCGTGTCGAAGATGAGGTTCCCGCGCCAGGTCGTGGCGATCCAGTTGAAGATCTTGATCCCGGTCGGGACGGCGATCACCATCGACGAGATCATGAAGAACGAGTCGAGCCCGATCGGCATCCCGACCGTGAACATGTGGTGCGCCCAGACGAGCATCGAGAAGAAGGCGATGCCGAGCGTCGCGAACGCGATCGCCTTGTAGCCGAAGATCGGCTTTCGCGAGAAGACCGGGAGGATCTCCGAGATCATCCCCATCGCGGGCAGCACCATGATGTAGACCTCGGGGTGTCCGAAGAACCAGAACATGTGCTGGTAGAGCACGATGTTGCCGCCCTGCGAGGGTATGAAGAAGTGCGTTCCCACCTGGCGGTCGAGCAGGAGGAGCGTCACGGCCGCGGAGACGGTCGGCAGGGCGAGCAGCAACAGGATCGCGTAGGTCTCGATCGACCAGACGAAGAGCGGCAGTCGCATCCACGTCATCCCGGGGCTCCGCATGTTGTGGATCGTGACGAGGAAGTTGATCGCGCCTGCGAGCGACGACAGCGTGAGGATGTGGATGGCGAGGATCCAGTAGTCCTGGCCGTGACCGGGGCTGAACTGGGCTTCGGAGAGGGTCGGATACGACCACCAGCCGGCTTTCGCGGTGCCGCCCGACGCGAACCAGCTCAGCCAGAGGACGACGCCGCCGAGCAGGTAGAGCCAGTAGGAGAGCGCGTTCAGGCGCGGGAATGCCATGTCGCGCGCCCCGATCATCAACGGGACGAGGAAGTTGCCGAAGCCGGCCATGAACGGCACGACGACGAGGAAGATCATCGTCGTTCCGTGCATCGTCATGACCTCGTCGTAGGAGTTCTTGGTCAGGAAGCTCTCGCCGGGAGTCGCGAGCTGTGCACGCATCAGGACGGCGAGGATCCCGCCGGCCACGAACCAGAGGAGCGCCGTGCCGATGTACATGATCCCGATCCGCTTGTGGTCCACGGTCACGAGCCAGCTCGCGATGCGGCCGCTCTTCCAGCTCACCGGGTAGGTGGCCTCGTGGCTGCTAGCCGCCACTGGCCGCTCCCGAGAAGACGTGCTTGGAGACGTACGCGGAGAGCGCGTCGAGCTGCGCCTTCGTCCAGGTGTCGCCGACCGCCGGCATGCGCAGGCGGCCGTTCTGGACGATCGCGGCGAGGCTCGAGGGCTGGGTCAGGATCGGATTCGACGCGAGCGCCGGTCCGTAGCCGCCCTGACCGGCCATCCCGTGGCAGGTCGCGCAGACGCCCTGGAACTCCTGCTTGCCGAGCGTCGCCGCCGCCCCGTGGCTCACGTAGCTCTCGTAGTCCTGCGCAGGCTCGGCGATCACGCGCGCCTGCATCGCCTCGTGGTACAGACCGCAGAGCTCGGCGCACTGGCCCTGGTAGGTGCCGACGCGGTCGGCCTGGAACCAGGTGTGATTCACCCGCCCCGGGATCGCCTGGGTCTTGCCGCCGAGCGGAGGCACCCACCAGCTGTGGATGACGTCCGAAGAGACGATCCGCAGGTCGACGACCTGGCCGACGGGCACGTGGAGGTCGTTGATCGAGCGCGTCCCGTTCGGGTAGTCGAACTGCCAGTAGTACTGGTGGCCCTCCACCGTGATGTGGATCGGGTTCGAGGCCGCCGGCGCGTTCGTGATGCCGGGCAGCTCGTAGAAGACGAACGCCGCGATCACTGCGAGGAGCACCACCGGGCCCGCCGTCCAGATCAGCTCGAGGCGGGTGTGGCCGTGCATCTGCGCCCCCTCGACCTCGCGCCCACGCCCACGGCTGCGGTACTTCCAGACGAAGGTGACGAGCAGCGTCTCCACGATCACGAAGACGAAGCTGGTGAAGCCGAGGATCAGGTAGTACGCCCTCGAGATCCGTTCCGCGTTCGGCGAGTGCGGGTACTCGGGCGTGAAGCCGCCGTTCGCGGCAGCGGCAGCGCCCGCCGTGAGGAGCACGACGAGGGCGGCGACGACGAAGGAGAGAGGCAGCTTCCGGCGCACCCGAACCGGCATTCTATGGCCGTGACCGAACGCACGCGCGTTGAGCTGCCGGAGCACGTCCCCGCCACCTTCGACGTCTATGTGAACGGCGTCCGCCAGGAGCCCGGGCGGGACTACGAGATCGAGCTGGAAGCGCCGCCGGCGAAGCCGGCGGCGCCCGGGGGTACGGCCCGGTCTCCTGCGGGGACCGGAGGGAGCCGCGTGCTCGTCTTCTCGCGCTCGCTCGCGCAGGAGGGAAAGCTCGGGTTCTGGCGCTGGGCCGGGATGTGGCTGGGCGTCATCGGCACCTATCGCAAGCACGAGACCGTCGACGTCGCCTACGAGGCCGAAGGCCGACGCTACGTCGAGACCGGCCTTCGCCCCGTGGGGGAAACCTAGGTTTCCCCCACGGACCCCCTTCCTGTTTCGCTCGGCGAGGAGGTTGTCGGGTGGCGCTCCGGGAAGAGCGCGGTCTTCCCTGCGCGCGCGACCGTCGGCTACTCCCAGAGAGACGCTGGGCGATGGAAGGCGCAGCGTCGCCTACGGCCAAGGTCGCTGTCGCATCTGCTTGGCTTCCGGCCTTCGAGGCGTTTGGCGAGCGGAGGTTTCCACCCCTCCTGAGAGACGCGACGCTTCCGTTGGGCTGCGGGGAGACCGCGCTCTCCCCGCAGCGCTCACAGATCAAGCTCCTTTGACGCAAACGCGAGGAAGGGGGCTCGTGGGGAAAACCCGTTTCCCCCACGTTCAGACCGCGAGAAGTGCTCGGCGCTCGGTGACTGTGCGGAGGAGCGCCGTCACCGTGTCCGTGTAGACGTTCGTCTCGCTCGCATAAAGGGGCCGGAAGTCGACTGCGCCGTTCACCTCGAGCACGACGAAGCCGTTTCGCGTCGGCAGGAGGTCGATTCCCGCCAGGTCGGCGCGGACCGCAGCGGCTGCCGCGATCGCCAGCGTCCGCGCGAGCGGCGGAGGGTCGACGGGCTCGACCCGGGCTCCGAGCGCTGCGTTCGTGCGCCACTCGCCGCTCGCCGCCACCCGCCGGGCCGCGCCGACGACGCGACCGCCCGCGATCGACGAGGCGGAGATCCCACCCGGGCGACGGCACGAGCTCCTGCGCCAGCACGCCGGAGTCTCGGAACCAGTGCCGGCGCGCAGCGTACGCGAGCGCCGCTTCCAGCTCGACGCGCGTCAGGCACCGCTGGACGTCGCGACCCCAGCTGCCGAAGCGCGGCTTGAGCACGAGCGGCAGCTCGGGCGCCGCCGACGGCATCCCCTCGGCGAGCAGCCACGTATGCGGGTGCGGCACGCCCGCGAACCGCAGCGCTCGGGCCGTCAGCAGCTTGTCGTGCGCTGCGACGAGCGCACCCGGTGGATTCAGGACATCGATTCCGGTGGCGGCAAGCCGCTCGAGCTCCGTCGTTCCGGGCTCGACTCCGTCGAGCTCCTCGCGGACGTCGAGCCGGCCGAGCGCGACGTCGCCCGGCTCGAGCAGCCGCAGCGCGTCTCGTGGCGTCAGGAGAAGTGCCTCGAGGTCGCACTCCCGTGCCGCCCCGACGAGGCGCGCATTCGTGTCGCTGCCCCGATGCGCGACGACCGCGAATCGCATTGCCTGCATCGTCGGGGCGACCGGCGCGCCCGTGGGAATCGCTCTGGTGAACGCCGGGTGTCGGAGCCGCTACGGGTGTGCGCGGGCGCCGACCGCCTTCGGCACCGGCTCGAGCCGGTAGCCGACGCCGTAGCGCGTCTGGATGAAGGTGTGCGTGCCCGCGGGCCGGTCGATCTTCTCCCGCAGCCGGCGCACGAAGACGTCCACCGTACGGTCGCGATGCGACTCGCGTCGCCCCCACAGCTTCTGCAGCAGCTCGTCGCGGGTCACCACCCGGCCGCGGTCGAGCGCGAGCTGGTAGAGGAGGCGGAACTCCGTGGGCGTCAGCTCGGCGTTGACGCCGTCCACGTATGCCTGCACCTCGCGTGGGTCGATCCGCAGCTCCTCGATCTCGATCGGCTCTCCGCGCGGTGTCTCCTCGCGGCGGATCCCGCGCCGGGCGGCGGCGCGGACGCGTGCGACGAGCTCCTTCATCGAGAACGGCTTCACGAGGTAGTCGTCCGCGCCGATCTCGAGCGCGTGCACGCGGTCGTGCTCGGTGCCGCGGGCGGAGACGACGACGATCGGCGTCGCGATCCCCTCGCTTCGCACGGTCTCGATCAGCTTCCAACCGTCGAGGCCGGGCAGCATGAGGTCGAGCACGCAGACGTCCGGCTTCTCGTAGCGGAGTCGTGCGAGCCCGAGGTCGCCGTTGCCGACCCAGACCGGATCGAAGCCTGCGGCCCCGAGGTGGCGGGCCATGCCCTGGGCGATCACCTCGTCGTCCTCGACGATCAACACCTTCGGCATCGGTGTCATTATCGAGTGTGGGCGGGACAGGCCGGGTTGGAGGAAGGTGAACGAATGGTGAAAGCATGGTGAACGCTGGCCCGGAGCGGGCGAGGAGGCTGCTCGCGGACGCCCTCGACGCGGTCGTCGTGCTCGACAGCGAGCGACGCCTCGTCGCGGCGAGCGAGGCAGCGACCTCGCTGCTCGGCGACGCCGTCCCGGGCCGTCGCCTCGGCGAGGAGCTGCTTGCGGCGCACCCCGACGTCCTGACGCTCTTCCTCGACTCGCTTCCCGAGCTGTCCGCCTACCAGGAGCTCCGTGCCGGGTTCACCGCCGCCGTCTCGCACGAGCTGCGGACGCCGCTGGCGCGCCTCCTCGTCGTGCTCGAGACCGCGGCGCTGCCCGAGGCGGACGTCGACGCCCTCGTCGAGCAGGCGCGGCAGGAGGTGCAGCAGGTCCGGGAGCTGATCGACGACGTCCTCTTCCTCGGCGAGCTCGAGACCGGGCGTGAGGTGGTCTCACTCGGCTGGACACCCGCTCGTCCTGTTGTCGAGGAGGTGGTGGAGACCTTTGCGGGTCGCGCGGAGCGGGCGCAGGTCGAGCTCGTCGTCGAGGCCGACTCGGAAGTCGAGCTGCCGCTCCGGCCGCGGATGCTGCGCGTCGTGCTCGAGAACCTCGTCGCGAACGTGATCCGCTACGCGGGCCCTGCCACGACCTGCACCATCACGGTCACCGACCCCGGCGCGGGACCGCTGCTCGTCGTCGCCGACGACGGCAAGGGCGTCTCGGCCGACGACGTCCCCAGGCTCTTCGAGCGGTTCTACCGCGCCGACCAGGCCCGGACGAGCCGCGGCACCGGGCTCGGCCTGGCGATCGTGAAGCACATCGTGACCGCGGCAGGTGGAACGGTCGAGGCGCACAGCCGGACGGGGCAGGGCCTCGAGATCCGAGTGCGGTTCCCGGGCCCGTAACCACTTCGTCACAGGCAAGATGTCCGTGTGGACTGGCGGCTGTACCGGTGGATCTACGACGTCTCCCTGCACCACCACTGGCTCGGCTCGCTCTTCAGCGACATCGAGACGGCGAGCATCCCGGTCATGGTGGTCGCGACGGTCGGACTGTGGCTCCTCTCTCGCCCCGGCGGCAGCCGGAAGTGGAAGCTCGCCGCAACGACCGCTCTGGCGTCGGCGGGCCTCGCGCTTCTCGTCAACCGGGTGATCTCGGGACTCGTCTGGCATCGGGACCGGCCGTACCAGACGCACGCGATCGCGCACCCGTGGAGCAACTCGACCGACGCGTCGTTCCCGAGCGACCATGCGAGCGCGTCGTTCGCGATCGCGTTCGCGGTGCTGTCGATCGACCCGGTCGCCGGCGTTCTCTTCCTGCTCGCCGCGGTCGTGATCGCAGCCGGCCGTCTCTTCATCGGCGCGCACTATCCCGGCGACGTCGGGGCGGGTCTCGTCGTCGGCGTTGCCTCGGCGCTCGTGGCCTCGAAGCTCCTGCGCCCGGCTCTGCGCTTCCTCGTCCACCAGGTCGAACGGGTCGTCGACCCGATCTTGCGCCCCCTCTGGGACCTGGGCGCCAAGTAGCAGACTGTTACGTGGACGGAGAGGCGACGGCGATCGCCTCGAGCTCGACCACCTGTTCCGGCTAGCCGAACCTGCCGGTGACGTAGTCCTCTGTCCGGGTGTCGGACGGGGCGGTGAAGATCTTCTCGGTCGCGTCGTACTCGATCAGCTCGCCCCAGCGCTCCCCCTCGGCTCCGGTGGAGATCGAGAAGAACGCCGTCATGTCGGCGACGCGGGCCGCCTGCTGCATGTTGTGGGTCACGATCACGAACGAGTACTCGCTCTTCAGGTTGTGCATGAGCTGCTCGATCGCCTGCGTCGCGATCGGATCGAGCGCCGACGCGGGCTCGTCCATCAGCACCACGTCCGGCTCGACGGCGATCGCGCGAGCGATGCAGAGCCGCTGCTGCTGGCCGCCGGAGAGGGAGAGCGCGCTGGCCTTCAGGCGGTCCTTCGCCTCGTCCCAGAGCGCCGCCTGCGTGAGAGCACGCTCGACGCGGTCGTCGAGCGAGTCCTTCATTCCGAGCACCTTCAGCCCCCAGGCGACGTTGTCGTAGATCGACTTGGGGAACGGGTTCGGCCGTTGGAAGACCATGCCGATCGTGCGCCGGACGGCGACCGGGTCGACGTTGGCGGCGCAGATGTCCTGTCCGTGGTAGCGGATCGTGCCGGTCTGCCTGTAGCCGGGAATGAGGTCGTTCATCCGGTTGAGGCAGCGGATGAACGTGCTCTTGCCGCAACCGGACGGGCCGATGATCGCCGTCACGAGGTTCTTGTAGGCCTCGAGCGACACGTTCTTGATCGCGGGCTTCGACCCGTAGCTGGCCGTCAGGTCCTCGATGTGGAAGATCCGCTCGAGGCGCTCGCGCGGCGGCATCGGCTTTCGTCTCGTCTCCACACGCACTGTCGGCTCGATCGTAATGGACATCTCCTCCGGCCCCTTCGTCATCGGGCCGCGGTGAGCTTGCGACGGCTGCGGGTGGCGAGCCAGCGTGCGCCGAGGCTGGCGAACAGGATGAAGAGCAGCAGGACGAGCGCGGCAGCCCAGGCGCGCGTGTGGTCTGCGGGATCGGGAGACTCCGACAGCTCGAAGATCGCCACGGGGACGGTCTGCAGCGCGTGGTGGGGGTCCCAGCTCACCTGGTTGCCGACGATCGACGACGTGAAGAGGAGCGGAGCCGTCTCGCCGGCGACGCGGGCGACCGCCAGGGTCGTGCCGGTGACGATGCCGCCGATCGTCTGGGGCAGAACGATCGCGAGTGTCGTCCGCCAGCGCGGCACGCCGAGCGCGAGGCTCGCCTCCCGCAGCGAGGCCGGCACGAGCGCCAGCACCTCCATCGTCGAGCGGGCCACCAACGGGAGCATCAGGATCGCGAGGGCGAACGCTCCGTAGAAGCCGCTCTGCTTGCCTCCGTAGACGAGGAGCCCGAAGACGAAGATTCCGATCACGATCGCCGGAATGCCGTTGAGCACGTCGAGCGTGAGGCTGACGGCGCTCCGGACGGTCGGACGGGCGAACTCGTTCAGGTAGATCGCGACGAGGATCCCCACCGGGAGCGCCATCAGCGTCGCGAGGGCGACGATCACGATCGTCCCGGCGAACGCATTCGCGAGCCCCTGCTTCACCGGCACGAGGCTGAACTGCACCGGGGTCTTCGTGAGCAGGTCGAGGTTGAGCTCGCCGGCGCCACGCCGCGCGACCGAGTACACGACGACGCCGAGGATCGACACCGCGACGACGGCCGCCAGCCAGGCGAGGGATTCCATCAGCCGGTTGACCATCCGCCGACGTCGCAGGTTGCCGGCACGGATCTGCGGGCCGCTCAGGGGGTGTGCGCTCACGCTCGCGCTCCGAGGCCCTGACGCCGGGCGACGCGGCGCACGATCCACTGGGCGAGGAGGTTCGCCAGCAGCGAGAAGACGAGCAGGACCAGCGCGAGGTAGACGAGCGACGAGATCTGGAGGTTCGAGGTCGCGCCCTGGTACTCCGCGGCGATCTTGCTCGCGAGCGTGTCGCCTCCCTCGAAGAGGCTCCAGTGGATGAACACCCCGCCGCCGATCACCTGCGTGACGGCGATCGCCTCTCCGATCGCACGCCCGAGGCCGAGGATCAGCGCCGCCGCGATCCCGCCGCGTGCATACGGGAGGACGACGCCGCGCACCATCTCCCAGCGCGTCGCCCCGAGGGCGAGCGCCCCCTCCTTCAAGTCGTGTGGGACGCCGAGAAACAGCTCCCGCGAGATGCTCGAGACGATGGGGAGGATCATGATCGTCAGGACGATCACCGCCGTGAAGATGCTGGCGCCGGACGCCGAGGGCGGGCCGAAGAGCGGAATGAACCCGAACGTCGAGTGGAGCCACGGCTCGATGTGGAGGCGCAGCTGTGGGCCGAGGACGAGGATTCCCCACAGCCCGATCACGACGCTCGGGATCGCAGCGAGCGTTTCCACGAGCGCGGTCACCGGCGCACGGAGAGCATGCGGGGCCAGCTCGGTCAAGAACAGAGAGACCCCGATCGCGAGAGGCGCCGCGAGCAGAAGCGCCAGGAGCGACGTGATCGCGGTTCCGAACAGGAAGCTGCCGGCGCCGTAGACCTCGCGTCCGAGGACGGGATTCCAGGCGACGCGCGTGATGAAGCGCAGGCCGTACGCCGAGAGGGACAGTCGGGCCCCGTCCACGATCTTCCAGACGATGAGCGCGACGAGTGCCGTGGTGGCCAGCGCCGCCGCGCCCGCGACGCCTTGCAGCAAAACGTCGCCGAAACGCGCCCGCCGCCCCGAAAAGGGGCGGCGGGCGGCGTCGGAGGTCAATTCAGCCGAAGACATCCAACCTTTACGAATGGATCTTCTTGATGGCCTTCTCGTCGAACTTCACGACCGACAGCGGTAACGGCTGGAAGACGAGCTTCGGGCCGAAGCTCTGGCCGTGCGTGACCGCCCAGCTGATGAAGATCTTCAGGTCCTTGGCCTTGGAGGTCGTCGTCGGGATGATCACGTACGTATAGGTCGAGATCGGGTAGGCGTTGATGTACTTCTTCGACTTCGACTTCGGCGGATCACGATCGAGAGCGACCCGTCTGCGGCTGGGTTGGTGTCGAGTTGCGCCGCCGCGATGATGTTACGCAGCGCCGGAACCGTGTACCGTCCCGAAGCGTTCTTCATCCTGAAGTAGTCGAGGTGGTTCTTGAGCGCGTACGCGACGTCGGCGTAGCCGATCGCGCCAGGTGTCTGAGAGACGACGGCAGCGACGCCGGAACTGCCTTTGCCGCCGACGCCGGTCGGCCAGTTGAGGCTCGTACCGAGGCCGACCTGGCTCTTCCACGCCGGGCTGACGCTCGAGAGGTAGTCGGAGAAGTTGTATGTCGTCCCCGATCCGTCGGAGCGGTGGGCGACCGTGATCGCGAGGTTCGGGGAACGTCACGCCCGGGTTCAGCTTCGCGATCGCCGGGTCGTTCCAGTTGGTGATCTTGCCCAGATAGATGTTCGCCAGCGTCGGCCCGTCCAGGCGAAGCAGGTTCTTGGAGCCGGGGATGTTGTAGAAGACCGACGTCGCGGCGAGGGCCCAAGGGATCTGGATGCAGCCGTTGCAGGCCGAGAACTGGTCGGGGCTCAGCGGTGCGTCGCTGGCGCCGAAGTCGACGTCGCGGGCCGTGATCGAGGCGATCCCGCCGCCCGACCCGATCGCGCTGTACTGCAGCGCGTAGCCGTGTGCTGCTCCGATCGCCGGAATCCACTGCGCGATGAGCGGCGCGACGAAGGTGCTGCCGGCCCCGCTGATGCTCGTGGCGGCCTGCTTCGCCGGTCGCTGCGCCCGCGGCGCTCGCCGACAGCGCCGCGACGACGCCGGCAAGCGCTAGGACGAACGTGCTGCGAACGAAAGTGCCGGACTTCGGCATTGGTGTCTCTCCTCCTTCGGGGTTCGCCGCCACGGTACGAGTGTGGCCTCGTCGAGTGGGAAACACGGTTGTTGCGTGGCGGTGACGAAGTGGTGACCCGCGGTGCCGGTCACGACGCGTTACCTTTAGCCTCGCCGCATGCCGATCGACGAAGATCTCAGCCGGATCGAGGCTCAGCTCCAGGAGGAGGGGCAGCGCGTCCTGAGCGCAGTCCGCGGCGCGATCCGGGCTCTCGAGGACCGGGACTCGGAGCTCGCGGACGAGGTGATCGCGTTCGACGACGAGATCGACCAACTCTTCGTCGGCATCGCGAGCTCGATCCAGGCGCTGCTCGCGCTCCAGACGCCGGTCGCGCGCGACCTGCGGCTGTTGCTCGCGATGCTCCACATCAACCTCCTGCTCGAGCGGAGCGGGGACGGCTCGGTCACCGTCGCGAAGCTGACGCAGCTCGTGACCGACGCGGATCCCGATCCTGCGCTCGTCGAGGTGCTCGTCGAGATGGGCGAGCGTGCCGAGGAGATGCTCCGGGTCGCCCTCGACTCCTTCGACCGCCGCGACCTCGCCGGCGCCGAGAGCCTTGTCGCGCTCGACGAGCTCATCGACCGCTCGAACCGCCGCTTCGTCGAGCGGCTCGTGGACGTGATGGCGGAGCCGGCGCTGCGCGAGTGGGGTCTGCGAATGGTCGTCGTCGCGCGAACGATCGAGCGGATCGGCGATCGTGCTGTCGACATCGGCGAGCAGACGGCCTATCTGCTGACCGCCGAGTTCCGCGAGTTCACCGACGCCTCCCACCCCAGCTCTTGACGCAGGGGAACCCGTCGTATCCGTCACGAGCTCACGTGACAGGCAGAGCCGCTTCGTCCGCCGACAAGGAGAGAATCGCTTCATGGAAAACCGAAAGCTCCTCGCCGCACTCGCGGTCGTCGCGGGCATCGCACTGATCGCGATCGCCGTCGTGTACTGGGCGGAGCCCGCGGGGTCCTTGCCCTCGTTCTTCCCGGGCCACGCGGCCGGCTCGTCGCATCATCACGCGAAGCACGGGATCGCGTCCTTCCTCGTCGGGCTCGCCTGCTTCGCCTTCGCGTGGTTCAACACCGGCCCCAAGAAGAACGCGCCCAGCGCTACTTGACCCAGCAAGCCCGTGACGCCGTGACAGGTCTTCCCAGGTTTACGCCGGCCGGGACACGGACGATCCGTGTGCGGCGGGGAGACCGCGCTCTCCCCGGAGCGCTCACCGCGATGCGCCATGCGCTGCGAAGAAGGAGGGGGCCCGTGGGGGAACCACGGGTTCCCACACGTTAAGTGGCGCCGATCAGCTACTTCCAGGGGGCGATGCTCGGCCTGCTCCAGGGCGTCTCCGAGCTCTTTCCGGTCTCGAGCCTCGGCCACAGCGTCATCCTCCCGAGGCTCGTCGGCTGGGACATCCATCAGAAGGACCCGTACTTCCTGAGCTTTCTCGTGGCCACCCACATCGCGACCGCGATCGTGCTGCTCTTCTTCTTCCGGCAGGACTGGTGGCGGATCCTGAGGGGGCTGGGCCGCTCTCTGCGCGACCGTGAGCTGGCGCCCGACGACACGGACGCGAAGCTCGGCTGGCTGCTCGTGGTGGGCACGATCCCGGCCGGCATCCTGGGGCTGACGCTCCAGGACAAGCTGAAGACGATCTTCGCCTCGCCGCAGTACGCGGCGATCTTCCTCGCGCTGAACGGGGTGGTGTTGTACGTCGCGGAGCTGCTGCGCCGGCGGGCGCCGCAGACCGACGAGGACGACGACGCGCGGATCGCGCGCCAGGTGAGCTGGCGTGACGGCGTGCTCGTCGGCACCGCGCAGGCGCTCGCCCTCATTCCGGGCTTCTCCCGCTCGGGTGCGACGATGGGCGGCGGCCTGCTCGTCGGGCTCTCGCACAAGGACGCCGCGCGCTTCGCCTTCCTGCTCGCGACACCGATCATCGGAGCGGCGGGCGTGCTCAAGCTGCCCGAGCTCGCCGGCTCGCAGGGGAACGGCGTGCGTGGACAGGCGCTCGTCGGCGCTCTCTGCGCGGCGCTAACCGCCTACCTCGCCGTCCGGTTCCTGATGCGGTACTTCGAGACTCGAACGCTGACGCCGTTCGCCGTCTACTGCGCCGCAGCGGGGACGGCCGCCGCGATCTACTTCGCGGTCTCGTAACCTCCCTTCACCAGATCGTTACAACTCTCGCCCCGTGTGTGGGACTACGCTCGACGTATGGCCGCAGTGCGCACGAAGAAGCGAGCCGCCGCCTCCGGTGACCGGCTGATCAACCGCGAGCTGTCGTTCCTCGACTACGACGCGCGGCTGCTCGACCTCGTGCGCGATCCCGAGCTTCCGCTCCTCGAGCGCGTCTTCTTCCTTGCGATCTTCGCCCAGATGCTCGACGAGTTCTTCATGGTCCGGGTCGCCGGGCTCACGGGCCAGGCCGCAGCCGGGGTGGCCGTGCACTCCCCGGACGGCCGGACGCCGCGGCAGGCGCTCGCCGAGGCGCGCCGGCGCGTGCTCCGGCTCTACGCCGAGCAGGCAAAGGTCTGGGACAAGCACATCGCCCCGGCGCTCGCGGCCGAGCGGATCGTCGTCTCTCGCGTCGAGGATCTGACCGACGTCGAGCGGGCGGAGCTCGACGAGCACTTCGAGCAGGAGATCTTCCCGGTGCTCACGCCCCTCGCCGTCGGGCCCGGCCAGCCGTTTCCGTACATCTCGGCGCTGTCGGTGAGTCTCGCGCTCTTCGTCTCCGACCCGGAGAGCGGCGAGGAGCGCTTCGCGCGCGTCAAGGTGCCCGAGGGCCTGGCGCGCTTCCAGGCGGTCGGCAAGGCCGGCCGGTTCGTCCCGCTCGAGCAGGTGCTCATGCACTACCTGCCGCGTCTCTTCCCCGGCATGGAGATCCTCGAGCGCTCGCTCTTCCGCGTCACCCGCGACGCCGACCTCGAGGTCTCCGACGAGGCCGACGACCTGCTCGAGGCCGTGGAGCTGGAGCTGCGGCGGGCCCGGTTCGGCGAGGTGACCCGGCTCGAGGTCTCGGCGTCGATGTCCCCGGAGCTGCGCGAACGGCTCCAGCAGGGCCTCGCCGTCGCCGACGACCTCGTCTACCCGCTCGAGGGGACGCTCGATCTCGCCGACCTGATGGAGCTGACCCGCCTCGAGCGGCCCGACCTGAAGAACGATCCCTGGATACCGGTCGCGAGGCCGCCGTTCGGCTCGATCGAGACCGCCGTCGAGCAGTTCGCCGCGATCCGGGCCGGCGATCTTCTCGTCCACCACCCCTACGACTCGTTCGCGTCGAGCTTCGAGTCGTTCCTCGGTCGTAGCGCATCCGATCCGAGCGTGATCGCGATCAAGTCGACGGTCTACCGCACGAGCGACGACACGCCGCTCGTGCCGGCGCTGATCGAGGCGGCGGAGCGCGGCAAGCAGAGCGTCTGCCTCGTCGAGATCAAGGCCCGCGGCGACGAGCGCCGCAACATCGAGTGGTCGCGCGCGTTGGAGCAGGCGGGCGTCCACGTCGTCTACGGGTTCCCGACGATGAAGATCCACGCGAAGACGACGCTCGTCGTCCGCCGGGAGGGCGGCGTGCTGCGCCGCTACGTCCATCTCGGCACGGGGAACTACAACAACGTCACGGCCCGCACCTACGAGGACTTCGGGCTCTTCACCGCGGACGAGGAGATCGCGGCCGACGTGGCCGACCTCTTCAACTACCTCACCGGCTTCGGCCGGCCGGCCCGCTTCCGCAAGTTGCTCGTCGCCCCGTTCACGCTCAAGGCGCGGCTGCTCGAGGAGATCCGCGCGGTCGCGGACGCCGCCCGCGCCGGCAAGAAGGCACGGATCCGGATCAAGGTGAACGGCCTTACCCACGTCGACGTGATCGACGAGCTGTACGCGGCCTCCGGCGCCGGCGCCCGGGTCGACCTGCTCGTGCGCGGCGTCTGCTCGCTGCGGCCGGGGGTGGCCGGGCTGAGCGACAACGTCAGGGTGCGCAGCGTGCTCGGCCGCTTTCTCGAGCACAGCAGGCTGTTCGTCTTCGAGGCCGGCGACCGCAGCACGTATCTGCTCGGCAGCGCCGACTTGATGCCGCGCAACCTCGACCACCGCGTCGAGGTCGTGACGCCGGTCGAGGACCCGTCGATCCAGGGTGAGATCGCGTCGACCATCGACGCGCTGCTCACCGACACGACGGCGTCGTGGGATCTCGACGCCGAGGGCGCGTGGCGCCGCGTTCGCCCCAAGAAGGACGAGCGGTCGCGTTCGGCGCAGACCACGCTCATGCGGCGCGCCCGCCGGCGTGTGTCGATGGCCCGCACACGCTGAACGTGGCGGAACCCCGGGTTGTCTCGGGGTTGTCACAGGACCGTCTCCGGACCGCAACCGGATCGGTGTCTCGCCGGCCGGACAGGGACCTACCATGGGTGTCGATGCGCGTCGGTGTGCTCGATGTCGGCTCGAATACGATTCGCCTCCTCGTCGCGATCGTCGAGCGCGGCGAGGTCGTGCCGGTCGACGAGGAGAAGGTGAAGCTGCCCCTCGGCGAGGAGATCGAGCGCTTCGGTGCGGTCTCCGACCTGCACGTCGCCGCCGCCGCGAAAGCCGTGCGGAAGCTGTGCGGGACGGCACGCGAGCTCGGCGTCGAGTCGCTCGACGTCTTCCTGACGGCGCCGGGGCGGCAGAGCCGTAACGCGGACGAGCTCGTGACGGAGCTCCGGCGCGCGGCCGGCGTGCCCGTGCGGGTGCTCTCCACCGAGCAGGAGGGCCGGCTCGCGTACGCCGGCGCAGTCGCGACGGCGCCGCTCTCCCTACCGGGCCGGATCGCGGTCTGCGACGTCGGCGGTGCATCGACCGAGGTGGCGGTCGGGTCGCCGGTGGCTGCGCCCGACTGGGTCGCCTCGGTCGAGCTCGGCTCGGTGAGGCTCACCACCCGGCTGCTCGAAGGGGAGCGGGTCACCGTGCGCGAGCTCGAGGCGGCGCGCGTCGAGACGCAGGAGGCGTTCGCGGACGTCGCTCCGCCGCCCGCGGAGGCTGCACTCGCGGTCGGTGGCAGCGCGCGCGCTGCGCGGCGGCTGGTCGGCGCGACGCTCGGCGCGGAGGAGCTCGGCGAGGCGCTGCGTCTCGTCGCGTCCAAGCATCCGCGGACGATCGCGCGCAGCTACGGCGTCGACCGGGCGCGGGCGCGCATCCTTCCCGCGGGCATCGTGCTCCTCGCCGAGGTTCAGCGTCGGCTCGGCGTGCCCCTGGAGGTCTGTGACGGCGGCATTCGCGAAGGCGCCGTGCTCGCGTGCGTCGAGGCGCTCGCGGCCTAGCGGCCCTTCGGCGCTCGGATCGTCTCGGTCGTCCGGAAGCCCCCGTTGCCTTCGCGTTCGACGACAGCCGCCGCCCCCTTCTTCAGCTCGCGGCCGAGGAGGTCGAGAACGACGTCGCCGTGCGTGCACGCGACGACTCCGTCTTCGGAGAGGAGCGGAGCGGCAGCGGCTCCCGAGCCCTCCGCCAGGCGTGCGTCGAGCTCGAGCGGGAGATCCAGGGCAGCGGCCAGCGGCTCGACGGTCTCGACGCAGCGCACGTAGGGGCTCGACACGATGCGCCGGATGCCGACCGGGCGCAACAGCTCGACGAGCTCCTCGGCCTGCCGGCGGCCGCGCTCGTCCAGCGGTCGCAGGCGGTCGTCGCCGTCCCACTCGCCGCGTTCGCCCGCGCGGGCATGGCGCAACAGGACGGCCGTCACGGCAGCTCGCCGAGCAGCTCGACGTCTCGCGCGTAGCTGAGGAGCGCGCGGGCGGCGGCGGGCGCCTCCCAGCGGATCTCGTCCACCTCGTCCGTCGGCTCGAAGTCGCCGTCGAGCGGCCGCATCAGCCACCAGCGGACGCGCTTCGGCCTTCCCTTCGCGTCGACGTACTCGGTCGCGGGCAGCTCGTGCTCGGTCAGGCAGGAGAGCCCGGTCTCCTCGCGCACCTCGCGCAGTGCGCAGGCGACGTCCGGCTCCCCGTCCTCCGCCTTGCCCTTCGGGAACGTCCAGTCGTCGTAGCGGGGACGGTGTACGAGGAGGACGCGTCCGTCACGGTGGACGACGCCGCCGGCGGCCCGGACGACGGTCAACGCCCGGCCCGGTCGAGCCGCTTCCACGTCGTGCGCCAGATCGCGCGAGTCTCGGCCCGCCGCATCCGTTCGCGGTCGATCAGCCGGCCGGCGGCGAGAGACTCTCCCGGCGACGCGTCGGCCGCGAGCGTTCTGAGGCGCGCCTCGGCGACGACGGAGTCCTGGTGGGAGCCGAGCACGTCCTGGAGCTTCTTCGCGCGCTGCACGACGCCGTCCCGTCCGGCGAGCTCGGCTGCGTAGCGTGCGCGCTTGCCGAGCTTGCGCACCTCGTGCAGCTCGTCGTCCGTCGGCTCGGAGGGCAGGCTGCGCACCGCCGTGCGCAGGCGTCTCAGCTCCCTGCGCGCCAGGGCGTCGAGCGAGACCCGGTCGCCGCTCGGAGCGAGCTCCCCCACCTGGCGCTCGAAACGATCGAGCAGCGCGAAGTAGGCGGGATCCTCGAGCACGTCGAGCAACGTCTTCCTGGCGGTCGAGCGCTCTCCCGCGAGCCGGTCGACGAGGGCACGGCCGGCTGCGTCGTCCGGCGCACCGAGCCCGGCGGACTCGCTCCGGAGTCGGTCGACGAGCACGTCGAGGTCGCGCACCGCGCCGAGAGCGGAACCGAGCTCCTTCAGGTCGGAACGGAGGGCCGAGGTGTCGCTCGTCGTGAGCCGCCGGCCCGCGCGCAAGAGCGCGCGGGAGCGCCGCACGGCGACGCGCATGTCGTGCAGGCTCTCCGGGTCCTCTCCGAGGCGAGTGCCGGGATCGTGCGCATGGATCTCGCGGAGCTGGCGGAGCAGGAGCGCGCGGAAGGCCCCGAACGGCTTGCGCGGGAGCCGCGCTCGGCCGCCGTCGCGGCCGAGGACGCGGAAGAGCTTCGGCGTGCCGTCGGAGATCCCGGCGCCCGCGCGCACGAGCTCCTCGGCGATCTTGTCGAGACCGGCGGGATCTCCCGCGCGGAGCTCGACCTCGACCTCGACGAACTCGCTCGCGACTCGACGGGCCTCGAGGACGGCGACCTCGTCGAGCGTCACCTCGGCCGTCGTTCCGTTGCGCGTGACGAGCTCGCCGGTTCGCCGGGTGCGGAGGCTCGCGACGGGCGCCAGCGCTCCTCGGCGCAGATGCGTCGCGAGCAGTCGGCTGAGCTCCTCGGGCGGCCCCGTGGTCGGTCCGGGCGCCTCGAGCTCGAGCCGCGCGTCGCCTGCCGGGAGCTTCAGCTGCCAGACGCTCTTGCGGCGCTCCGTGCGGCGTCGGAGGGTGATCCCGGCCTCCGCGAGCGAGCCGCCGGGCACGTCGAAGTAGACGGAGGTGAAGAGCCTCGGCTCGAGCGGGCTCCCGCCGAGCTCGGGGAGTCGAAAGCCGGCCGGAGCGTCGAGCTTCCGCTCGTGCTCGTTGGTGAGGCGCATGGCTTCCACGATAGACCGGGTCTCGCGGCTTCCGGGGCTGTCACCGGACCGTCACAAGCGGGAGCGGCGGTCGGATCGCCGCAGCGCCGTCGCCACTCGTCTTCCCCGGCAACGGCGCCGCGGACCTCGAGCCCCGGGGCGCTCGTTGCTCGTGGGGTGAACCCGGGCTTCCCCGACGTCAGAGGCGGCCGTGCAGCTCGGTCTGCCCGCGCAGCCGCTCTGCCAGGGCGGGTGTGAGCGCGCTCCGCTCGAGCCGCCAGCTCCAGTTTCCCTCGGTGGAGCCCGGCCGGTTCATCCGCGCCTCGCTGCCGAGCCCGAGCACGTCCTGGGCCGGGACGATCGCGAGGGCCGCGCGGGAGCCGAGCGCAAGCTCGATCAGGCTCCAGTGCGGCTCCGCGGGGTCCAGTCCGGTCGCCGCGCGTTCCCTGGGCCGCAGGTCTGCGAACCAGCCGACGGTGGTGTCGGTGTCGTGGGTGCTCGTGTAGACGACCTGGTTCGTGCGGTGGTTCTCCGGTCGGTGCGGGTTGGACGGGCGCCCGCCGAAGGCCCAGTGCAGGACGACCATGCCCGGGAGACCGAGCTCGTCGCGGAGCCGGTGCACCGGTGGAGTGATGACGCCGAGATCCTCGGCGATCACCGGCAGGCCGCCGAGCGCCGCCCCGACCGCGCGGAAGAGCTCTGCCCCGGGGCCGCGGCGCCAGCGCCCACGCTTCGCCGTCTTGTGCCGTTGCGGGATCGCCCAGTAGGAGACGAAGCCGCGGAAGTGGTCGACCCTCGACACGTCGACGAGCTCGAGCGTGCGCCGGAAGCGCTCGATCCACCAGCGGTAGCCGGTCGCCCGGTGCGTCTGCCACTCGTAGAGCGGATTGCCCCAGTGCTGGCCGAGGGAGTTGAGCGCGTCGGGGGGTGCGCCCGCCACCTCGCCGGGCGCAAAGAGCTCCGGCCACCCGTCGACGTCGGCTCCGGCATCCGACACGTAGATCGGGACGTCGCCGATCAGCCGGATGCCGCGCGCCGCCGCGTATGTGCGCAGCGCGCTCCATTCCCGCTCGAAGCGGACCTGGTCGGCGATCGCGCCGCCGCCGGCGAACCGCGCCCACTCGCCGATCCAGTACGGATGCCGTGCGACGAAATCCTCGATCTCCGCGGACGTCACCCGCGCCGAGGGGGATGCGAGAAGCGCGGGCGAGGCGGCGAACGCCGACGGCGAGCGGTACGGGGAGCCGAACTCGTCCGGTGGCCCGAGCGGCAGCACCTGCCACCACGACTGTCCCGCCGCGGCGAGCCAGTCGACGAAGCGATAGGCGTCGCGGTCGAGGGTCCTCGACGGCAAGGAGGCCGGATGCAGCAAGATGCCCGAGGAGCGTTGCAGGCGCATCGCGGCCAGCGTAAGCGCTTTCATCGGGCCGGCGGGGCCCGAATCGTCGCCAACGTCGAGAGGATCCATCCCCGTGCCGCAGCCGAAGACGAACGAGCCGCCTCCGCGGATCCAGATCCAGCAGGTGACCCCGCAGGCGGACTGCGGGCGCTACGCCGTCAAGCGGACGGTCGGCGAGCGCGTGGAGGTCGGCGCCCGCATCTTCCGGGACGGGCACGAGGCCGTCGGCGCGGCGGTGCGCTTCAAGGCGCCCGAGGGGAGCCGCTGGTCGGAGGTGCCGCTCGAGCCGCGCGGCAACGACGTCTGGGAGGGAGCGTTCGAGGTCGATCGCCCCGGCGCGTGGTGCTTTCGCATCGAGGCGTGGATCGATCGCGTCGCCTCCTTCCAGGAGGAGCTGCGCCGCAGGGTGGCTGCCGGCCAGGACGACCTCGCGAGCGAGCTCTCCGAGGGCGCGGTTCTGCTCGGCCGCAGCGCGCTCACCGTCGAGGAGGCGCTCGCGGCGCCGGCCGGCGACCGCTCGGAGAGGGCCTCGTCGGAGACGTACCTCGTGGACGTCGATCGTGCGCTCGCGCGGTTCGGCTCGTGGTACGAGCTCTTCCCTCGCTCGTGGGGCGGCTTCGAGGGCGTGCGCGCTCAGCTGCCGCGTCTGGCCGAGCTCGGCTTCGACGTCGTGTACTTCCCCCCGGTGCACCCGATCGGGCACTCGAACCGCAAGGGTCGCAACAACGCGCTCGTCGCCGCCCCCGGGGATCCGGGCAGCCCCTGGGCGATCGGCTCGGAGGACGGCGGGCACGACGCGATCGACCCCGGGCTCGGCACGGAGGAGGACTTCCGGCGCCTCGTGAACGAGGCGGCGGAGCACTCGATCGAGATCGCGCTCGACTTCGCGATCCAGTGCTCGCCGGACCATCCCTGGCTGAAGGAGCATCCGGAGTGGTTCCATCGCCGCCCGGACGGGACGCTGAAGTACGCCGAGAACCCGCCGAAGCGCTACCAGGACATCTACAACGTCAACTTCGACTGCGAGGACTGGCGCGGCCTGTGGCAGGCGCTGCTCGAGGTGGTCCTCCACTGGGTGGGTCTCGGAGTCGCCGTCTTCCGGGTCGACAACCCGCACACGAAGCCGGTCCCCTTCTGGGAGTGGCTGATCCGCGAGGTTCGGACCTCGCATCCGGAGGTGATCTTCCTCGCCGAGGCGTTCACGCGACCGGCGATGATGACGACGCTCGCGAAGGCGGGCTTCGCGCAGAGCTACACGTACTTCACGTGGAAGAACACGCGCTGGGAGTTGCTCGAGTTCATGGGGCAGCTGCTCGAGTGGAGCGCCTTCTTCCGGCCGAACTGCTTCGCGAACACGCCCGACATCCTCCACGAGTACCTGCAGGGCGGCGGCAGGCCGGCCTTCGAGGCCCGGCTCGTGCTCGCCGGGACGCTCTCGCCGTCGTACGGCGTCTACTCGGGCTTCGAGCACTGCGAGAGCGTCTCCGTGCGCGAGGGCTCCGAGGAATACCTCGACTCGGAGAAGTACGAGATCAAGCGGCGGGCTCTCGACGGGCCGCTGCTGCCGCTCGTGGCGGCACTGAACCGCGCGCGCCGGGAGAACGCCGCGCTGCAGCGACTCGACGACGTCACCTTCCTCGAGACCGAGAACGAGCAGCTCTTCGCATACCTGAAGCGGAGCGGCGAGAGCACGGTCGTCTGCGTCGTCAACCTCGACCCGCGCTCCGCGCAGGAGGGCGTCTGCATCCTGCCCGTCTCGACCGGGGTGCCGCCGGCGTACCCGGTCCGCGACCTGCTGACGGAGCGGGCGTACACGTGGCACGTCGGCCGCAACTACGTGAGACTCGATCCGGGGCAGAGCCACGTCTTGAGGATCGGCGGATGAGCGAGTCGCCACGCGCCGCGAAGAAGGAGGGGGGCCGTGGGGGAACCACGGGTTCTCCCGCTTCAGCTCATCGGGCGGCAGCCCGATGAGCGAGCAGTGGTTCGAGCGGGACCCGCTGTGGTTCAAGCGGGCCGTCTTCTACGAGATCCACCTCCGCGGCTTCTTCGACGGCAACGACGACGGCTCGGGCGACTTCCGCGGGCTGATCGAGAAGCTCGACTATCTCGAGTGGCTGGGCGTGGACTGCGTCTGGCTCCTGCCCATGTACGAGTCGCCGCTGCGCGACGGCGGCTACGACATCGCCGACTTCTTCTCGATCCACCCCGACTACGGGACGGTCGAGGACTTCCGCGAGTTCGTCGAGCAGGCGCACCAGCGCGGGATCCGCGTCATCGCCGATCTCGTGATGAACCACACCTCGTCCGACCACCCGTGGTTCCAGGAGTCGCGCTCCGACCCGACGGGCCCGAAGGGTGACTGGTACGTCTGGTCCGACACCGACGACCGCTATCAGGACGCACGGATCATCTTCCTCGACAGCGAGCCGTCGAACTGGACGTACGACCCCGTGCGCGGCCAGTACTACTGGCACCGCTTCTTCTACCACCAGCCCGACCTCAACTTCGACAACCCCGAGGTGCAGGAGGCGATGCTGAACGTCCTTCGCTTCTGGCTCGATCTGGGGATCGACGGCTTCCGGCTCGACGCCGTCCCGTACCTGTACGAGCGCGAGGGGACGAACGGCGAGAACCTCCCGGAGACGCACGCGTACCTGAAGCGGGTGCGTGCCGAGATCGACGCGCGCTACCCGGATCGTGTACTGCTCGCCGAGGCGAACCAGTGGCCGGAGGACGTCGTCGAGTACTTCGGCGGCGCCGACGGAGACGAGTGCCACATGGCGTTCCACTTTCCGGCCATGCCGCGCATGTTCATGTCCCTGCGGCGCGAGGACGCGACCCCGATCTACGAGATCCTCGGCCTGACGCCGGAGATTCCCGGCAACGCGCAGTGGGGACTCTTCCTGCGCAACCACGACGAGCTGACCCTCGAGATGGTGACCGACGAGGAGCGCGACTACATGTACGAGGAGTACGCGAAGGACCCGCGGATGAAGATCAACCTCGGCATCCGCCGCCGCCTCGCGCCGCTGCTCGACAACGGCCGCGACGAGATCGAGCTGATGCACGCGATCCTCTTCTCGCTCCCCGGGTCGCCGGTGCTCTACTACGGCGACGAGATCGGGATGGGCGACAACGTCTATCTCGGCGACCGCGACGGCGTCCGCACGCCGATGCAGTGGTCGGGCGACCGCAACTCGGGCTTCTCCCGGGCCGACTGGGCGCAGCTCTACCTGCAGCCGCTGATGGATCCCGTCTACGGGTTCCAGGCCGTGAACGTCGAGGCGCAGCTGCGGACCCCGTCCTCCCTGCTGCGCTGGCTGCAGCGGTTCGTCGCGCTCCGCAAGCAGCACCCGGTCTTCGGCCTCGGCACCTACGAGCCGCTGCAGCCCGACAACCCGCGCATCTTCGCGCACGTCCGCCGCTGGGAGGAGGACGCCGTCCTCTGCGTCCACAATCTCGCGCGCTCGGCGCAGGCCGTGCAGCTCGACCTCGCGGACTTCGCCGGTATGGTCCCGGTGGAGATGCTGGGCCAGACGGCCTTCCCGCCGATCGGGGAGCTGCCCTACCTCCTCACGCTCGCCCCACGCGGGTTCTTCTGGTTCCAGCTGAGGCAGGGAGAATGAGCAGCTTCGACGACAGAGTCCTGATCGACTACGTGACCGAGCAGCGGTGGTACGGCGCGAAGTCGCGTGCCGTGTCGCACGCAGGAGTCCTCGACTCGGTCGTGTTGCGGACGACGGAGCCGCAGTTCGCGCTCGCGCTCGTCGAGATGCGCTACGAGACCGGGGCGCACGACATCTACCAGCTCCTCTACGCGCTGCACGAGGGAGAGCTCGGGCTCGACGCCCTCGCCGGCGACCCGAGCCTCGCGCGCGAGCTCGTGAGCGCCATGCGGTCGGGGCTGACGATCCAGGGGGCGGAGGGGATCGTCGAGTTCCAGGGCGTCGAGGGGTTCACGGCCCTCGGGCGCGAGCTGACGGCCGCGCGCCAGATCGGCAGCGAGCAGTCGAACACGTCGGTCGTCTTCGACGAGGAGCTGATCCTCAAGGTGTTCCGCCGGCTCGAGCCGGGCATCAATCCGGAGCTGGAGGTCCTCCGCTTCCTGACCGAGCACGGGTTCGACAACATCCCGCCGCTCGGCGGCTGGTACTCGTACGCCGGCGGCCCGCTGTCGTCGACGCTCGGCCTTCTCCAGGCGTACGTCGCCGACGGCCTCGACGGCTGGGAGCT
The DNA here is from genome assembly GCA_963762675.1 of uncultured Thermoleophilia bacterium. GTDB lineage: Bacteria > Actinomycetota > Thermoleophilia > Gaiellales > Gaiellaceae > Palsa-739. The sequence continues at coordinate 693,795 of CAVXLS010000010.1, forward strand.
GGCGCTGGAGGAGATCGGCGACGCGCCCGAGCGATTCCTCGGGCGGCTGCGGCGCCTCGGCGAGGTGACGGGCGAGATGCACACCGTGCTCGCCTCCGACGCGAGCGACCCCGCGTTCGCCCCGGAGGAGCCGAGCGTCGAGTCGCTCGGCCTCCTCACCGCGACCGTCGACGAGGAGATCGCCCGCCTCTTCCTCGCGCTGCCGGAAGACGACGAGCGCCTGGCGCCTCTCCTCGGCCGCGGCGAGGAGGTCAGAGAGCAGCTCCGGCAGCTGACGACCGCCGGGTCTGCCGGGCGCGCGATCCGCACGCACGGCGACTACCACCTCGGGCAGACCCTCTGGGTCCCCGGGGGCGCCGCAGGTCAGGGCGACTGGGTGATCCTCGACTTCGAGGGCGAGCCCACACGACCGGTCGTCGAACGCCGTCGCAGGCGTTCGCCGCTGCGTGACGTGGCGGGCATGCTGCGCTCGTTCGCGTACGCGGCGACGGCCTCGGCTCTCGCGCGTGGAGTCGAGCCGCCGGACGGCTGGGAGGAACGTGCGCGCGAGCGCTTCCTCGACGGCTACCTGGAGACCGTCGACCCGTCGCTGCTCCCGAGCGGACAGCTCGGCATCGAGCGGCTGCTCTCCGTCTTCGAGCTGGAGAAGGCGGTCTACGAGCTGCGCTACGAGCTCGACAACCGCCCGGACTGGGTGGGGATTCCCGGTCGCGGGCATCCAGCGGCTGATCGAGCAGGCGGCGGAGACCGCGTGATCGAGCTGGGCCCGAACCCGCACGGCGTCCTCGGCGCGCACGAGGCGGACGGGGGCGTCGTGGTGCGGGCGTACCGGCCGGAGGCCCGCGCGGTCCGGGTCCGGCCGACAGACTCCGCGGCGTCGCCGGTCGAAGCGGAGCTGAAGGATCCGGACGGTCTGTGGGAGGCGCTGCTGCCGAAGGCGACGCTGCCGCTCGACTACGAGCTCCAGGTCGAGTACGCCGACGGGAACACCTTCACGCTCCGCGATCCGTATGCGTTCCTGCCGACGCTCGGCGAGCTCGACCTGCACCTGGCGCTGGAGGGACGGCACGAGCGGCTCTACGAGCGGCTCGGTGCGCACGTGCGGGAGATCGACGGCGTCGCCGGCACGGCCTTCGCCGTCTGGGCGCCGAACGCGCGCTCGGTCTCCGTCGTCGGCGACTTCAACTCGTGGGACGGGCGGCTGCATCCCATGCGCTCGCTCGGGTCCGCGGGAATCTGGGAGCTGTTCGTCCCCGGCGTCGAGGACGGGGCGACGTACAAGTTCGAGACTCGGACGCAGGACGGCCGGCTGCGGCTGAAGGCGGACCCCGTCGCCTTCCACACCCAGGTGCCGCCGGAGAACGCCTCCGTCGTCTGGACGTCGAGGCACGAGTGGCGCGACGAGGAGTGGCGGGAGCTCCGCACCGAGTCGGATCCCTTGCGGGAGCCGATGTCCGTGTACGAGGTGCACCTGGGCTCGTGGCGCCGGAATCCGCTGGAGGAGAACCGCCCGCTCTCCTACCGCGAGCTCGCCGACGAGCTCGGCGAGTACGTCGAGGACCTCGGCTTCACGCACGTCGAGCTGCTGCCGGTGATGGAGCACCCGTTCGCCGGCTCCTGGGGCTACCAGGTGACCGGCTACTACGCTCCCACCTCGCGCTTCGGGACGCCGGACGACTTCCGCGAGCTCGTCGACCGGCTCCACGAGCGCGGCATCGGCGTGATTCTCGACTGGGTGCCGGCGCACTTCCCGCGCGACGACTGGGCGCTCGCGACATTCGACGGGACGCACCTCTACGAGCACGCCGACCCACGCCGCGGCGCGCATCCCGACTGGGGCACGCTCGTCTTCAACCTCGGGCGGGCGGAGGTTCGGAACTTCCTGCTCGCGAACGCGCTCTACTGGCTGCGCGAGCATCACGTCGACGGGATCCGCGTCGACGCCGTCGCCTCGATGCTCTACCTGGACTACTCGCGCAAGGCCGGCGAATGGGTGCCGAACGAGTACGGGGGCAACGAGGATCTCGACGCGGTGGCGTTCCTGAAGGAGCTCAACGAGGCGCTCTTCGCGCGCGAGCCGGGCGTCATCACCGCCGCCGAGGAGTCGACGGCGTGGCCCGGCGTCTCGCGGCCGACGTACCTCGGCGGGCTCGGCTTCGGCTTCAAGTGGAACATGGGCTGGATGCACGACACGCTCCTCTACTTCCAGAAGGATCCCGTCTACCGGCGCTTCCACCACCACACGCTCACGTTCTCGCTCATGTACGCGTTCAGCGAGAACTTCGTGCTCCCGCTCTCGCACGACGAGGTCGTGCACGGCAAGCGGTCGCTGCTCGACAAGATGCCGGGCGACCGCTGGCAGAAGTTCGCGAACCTGCGGTCGCTCTACGCGTACATGTGGGCGCATCCCGGCAAGAAGCTCCTCTTCATGGGCGGCGAGCTGGGGGAGTGGGAGGAGTGGAACTACGACGGCTCGCTGCACTGGAACCTGCTCGAGCATGCCGAGCACCAGGGCGTCCACTCGCTCGTCCGCGACCTCAACCGTGTCTACCGCGAGACGCCGGCGCTGTGGGAGGTCGACTTCGACCCGTCCGGCTTCCGCTGGCTCGAGGCGAACGACGCCGGCGCGAACGTGCTCGCGTTCGCACGCCTCGACGCGCGGGGAGAGCGGCCGCTCGTCTGCGTCCTCAACCTCTCGCCGGTGCCGCGGCACGACTACCGCGTCGGCATGCCGCTTCGCTGCCGCTGGCGGGAGGTGCTGAACACGGACGCGGCGTTCTACGCCGGTACCGGCATCGGCAACCTCGGCGGCGTCGAGGCGGAGGCGATGCCGTGGCACGACCAGCCCTTCTCGGCGGAGCTGACGCTGCCGCCGCTCGGCGCGGTCTGGCTCCTGCCGGAGTAGGCCTCGGTCCCGCGAACCGTTTCCTGGTGAAAGGCTTCCACCAACAGTCGAGACACCCACCGCCCGCGCGCGGGGGCGAGACCGAGCTCTCGCCGGAGCGCAAGAACGATCCGCCACGCGCTGCGACGAAGGAGGGGGTTCGTGGGAGAACCATGGGTTCTCCCACGTTCACGACGCGTCCCGAGCTGCGCGGCAGCTTCGGCATGGTCGCCTCCACGCACTGGCTGGCGTCCGCGGCGGGAATGGCCGTCCTCGAGCAGGGCGGCAACGCGTTCGACGCCGCCGTCGCCGCCGGCTTCACGCTGCAGGTCGTCGAGCCGCACCTGAACGGGCCCGGCGGCGACCTGCCGGCGCTGCTCTGGCCGGCGGGGCGGGAACGGCCGCTCGTCCTCTGCGCGCAGGGCTCCGCGCCCGCGGCGGCGACGATCGGCCGCTATCGCGGCGAGCTCGGGCTCTCGCTCGTTCCCGGGGACCGGTCCGCTCGCCGCCGTCGTGCCCGGCGCGTTCGGCGGCTGGCTCGCCATGCTGCGCGAGCACGGCACGCTCCGGCTGCGCGACGTCCTCCGCTTCGCGGTCGGCTACGCGGAGGAGGGCTACCCGATGCTCGAGCGGATCGCGGGCGCGATCCGCGACGTCGAGCAGTTGTTCCGCGACGACTGGACGAGCTCCGCCGAGGTCTACCTGCCGGTGCCGGCGCCCGGGACGCTGCACCGGAACCGCGCGCTCGCCGCGACCTACCGGCGGATCCTCGAGGAGGCGGAGGCGACGTCGGCCGACCGTGATCGGCAGATCGAGGCGGCCCACGACTGCTGGTATCGCGGCTTCGTCGCGGAGGAGATCGTCGGCTTCCAGGAGCGGGAGTGGCTCGACAGCTCGGGCGAGCGGCACGCGGGGCTGCTCGCGGACGGACGACCTGCGCGGGTGGCGGGCCGCATGGGAGGAGCCGCTCTCGGTCGACTACCACGGCCACACGGTGTTCAAGGCCGGCCCCTGGAGCCAGGCGCCCGTCTTCCTGCAGCAGCTGCGGTTGCTCGACGGCTTCGACCTCGCCGCGATGGGCCATGCGAGCGCCGAGTACGTCCACACCGTGACCGAGTGCGCGAAGCTCGCCTTCGCCGATCGCGAGGCGTGGTACGGCGACCCGCGTTCGTCGACGTCCCGCTCGAGGAGCTCCTCTCGAGCGAGTACGCGGACGAGCGGCGCCGGCTGGTCGGCGAGGAGTCGTCGGCGGAGCTGCGGCCCGGGTCGCCCGGCGGGCGCGAGCCGCGGCTCGCCGGCCCCGTCGAGGGCGCTCCGGTCGCGCCCGGGGTGGGCGAGCCGACGCGGGGCGACACCGTCCACGTCGACGTCGTCGACCGCTTCGGGAACATGGTCGCGGCCACGCCCAGCGGCGGCTGGCTCCACGGCGCGCCGGTGATCCCTGCGCTCGGCTTCTGCCTCGGCACACGCGCGCAGATGTTCTGGCTGGAGGAGGGGCTTCCGAACTCGCTCGAGCCGGGCAAGCGGCCCCGGACGACGCTCTCGCCGAGCATCGCGGCCCGGGACGGCGAGCCGTATCTCGCCTTCGGGACGCCCGGCGGCGACCAGCAGGACCAGTGGACGCTCCAGGTCTTCCTCGCCCACGTCCACTTCGGCATGGACCTGCAGGCGGCGATCGACGCGCCGAACCACCACACGGAGGCCTTCCCGAGCTCCTTCTATCCGCGAGAGACGCGGCCGCGTCACGTCGCCGTCGAGGAGCGGGCCGGCGAGGACACGTTCGCCGGGCTCCGCAAGCGCGGTCACGACGTCGAGGTGGAGGGGGCGTGGACGCTCGGTCGCGTGAGCGCGGCCGCCCGCGAGCCGGACGGCGTCCTCAAGGCGGCGGCGAATCCCGCGCGGCATGCAGGGCTACGCGGTCGGGCGGTGAGGCAGCAGCGCCGTCGCCGGCCGACCTGCCAAGTAACAGAGCGTTACAAGGCTTTCGGAGTTCGGGCTCGCCCCGAGGTGTGATCCGCGCCGGCTGGCGCCTGCTCGGTAGTCTCCCCGCGTTGCCGGGGGAGGGTACGGAATCGCTGATGGACGCCTGGCCGGGGAAGCCGTTTCCCCTCGGGGCGACCTGGGACGGCGCAGGGACGAACTTCGCGCTCTTCTCGGAGAGAGCCCGGCGCGTCGAGCTGTGCCTCTTCGACGGGGACGACCGCGAGACGCGGATCGAGCTGCGGGACGTCGCCGCCCACATCTGGCACTGCTACCTCCCGGGCGTCGGGCCGGGCGAGCGCTACGGCTACCGGGTGCACGGTCCCTACGCTCCGGCGGCGGGCGAGCGCTTCAACCCGCACAAGCTCCTGATCGACCCCTACGCGAAGGCGATCGAGGGGCCGGTGCTCTGGGATCGGGGCAACGTCCTCCCCTACGTGCCGAGCCCTCATCCGGACGCAGACCTCGAGGCGGACGACGAGGACGACGCCGACGCGATCCCGAAGTCGGTCGTGATCGATCCCGCGTTCGAGTGGGAGGACGATGCGCCGCCGAACCGCCCCTGGCACGACACCGTCATCTACGAGGTGCACGTCAAGGGCTTCACGCGGCGCCATCCGGAGATCCGCGGCGAGCTGCGCGGTACGTATGCGGCCCTCGCGGCCGAGCCCGCGATCGCGTACCTGCAGGAGCTGGGAGTGACCGCGGTGGAGCTGCTGCCGATCCACCACATCGCCGACGAGGGGTTCCTGCACGCGCGTGGCCTGACGAACTACTGGGGCTACTCGTCGATCGGCTATCTGGCGCCGCACGCTCTCTACGCCGCGACCGGCACGCACGGTGCGCAGGTGCGCGAGTTCAAGGGGATGGTGAAGGCGCTCCACCGAGCGGGGATCGAGGTGATCCTCGACGTCGTCTACAACCACACGGCGGAGGGCAATCACCTGGGGCCGACGCTCTCCTTCCGCGGCGTCGACAACGCGAGCTACTACCGGCTCGTCCCGGAAAGCCCGCGCTTCTACATCGACTTCACCGGGACCGGGAACTCGCTCAATCCGGCGCATCCGTCGGTGTTGCGGCTGATCATGGACTCGCTCCGCTACTGGGTGACCGAATGCCACGTCGACGGGTTCCGCTTCGACCTCGCGGCGGCACTCGCGCGCGAGTTCTACGAGGTCGACAAGCTCTCGACGTTCTTCGACACGATCCATCAGGACCCCGTGCTCTCCCAGGTGAAGCTGATCGCCGAGCCGTGGGACGTCGGCCCCGGCGGCTACCAGGTCGGGAACTTCCCCGTTCTCTGGGCGGAGTGGAACGGGAAGTACCGCGACGCCGTGCGCGACTTCTGGCGCGGCGGCGTCGGCGTCGGTGAGTTCGTCCAGCGCTTCACGGGCTCGAGCGACCTCTACGAGGCGAACGGCCGGGACCCGTTCGCCTCGATCAACTTCGTGACCGCGCACGACGGGTTCACGCTTCGCGACCTCGTCTCCTACAACCAGAAGCACAACGCCGCGAACGGCGAGGACGACCGCGACGGCACCAACGACAACCGCTCCTGGAACCACGGCGTCGAGGGGCCGACCGACGATCCCGTCGTCAACGCGCTGCGGGCCCGGCAGCAACGGAACTTCCTGGCGACGCTGTTCCTCTCGCAGGGCGTGCCGATGCTGCTCGGCGGGGACGAGCTGGGGCGCACCCAGAAGGGCAACAACAACGCGTGGTGCCAGGACAACGAGCTCTCGTGGTTCGACTGGCAGAGCGCCGACGAGGAGCTGCTCGCGTTCACGCGCCGGCTGATCCGGCTGCGCCGGGAGCATCCCGTCTTCCGGCGTGCGTCGTTTCTGACCGGGGCGTCGCCGCGCGGCTCGGGGCTGCCGGATGCCTGGTGGTTCCGACCCGACGGGCGCCGGATGACGCAGCACGAGTGGCAGACGCCCGAGACGCGGGTGGTCGGCGTCTTCCTGAACGGGCGCGAGATCCGCTCGCGCACCGCGCACGGGGAGGACATCGTCGACGACTCGTTCCTGCTCCTCTTCAACGCGCACTCCGAGCCGGTCGAGTTCATGCTGCCCACCCGGCGCTTCGGCGTGCACTGGCAGGTGGAGCTCGCGACGGGCGAGGGCGCGCCACGCGAGCCGGTCGGCGCGCGGGCCCCGGTGGCGGTGCAGGAGCACTCCCTCACGCTGCTCCGTCGCGTCTGAGGTCGTGTCCCTTCGGGACACGACCCGGTCTCTGACACCGATCACGGGAGTGTCACGGGGCGTCGGGGCGCTGAACGTGGTGTTGCGGCCGCCGCCTCTTCGGGCCGGACAGGTCCCGGTGTCTGACACCACACCGCGAAACGGGACACGTCCGTCTTCGGGGCTCTAGGCTCTGCGCGTGCGCGTGTACTTCGCCGGGCCGCTCTTCACGCCGTACGAGCGCAGCTTCATCGACGCGTGCGCAACCGGGCTCCGCGAGGAGGGCTTCGAGGTCTTCGTGCCCCACGAGCACCTTCTCGCCGAGGGGGACGAGACGCCGGCCGCGATCTTCGCGAAGGACTGGGAGGGCCTGGCGGAGGCGGAGGCGGTGCTCGCGCTGCTGGACGGCCCGTCGGTCGACGACGGCACGGCGTGCGAGATCGGCCTCTTCCACGGGCTGATGCGGGGCGATCCGTCGAAGCGGGGGGTTGTCGGCCTGCTGACCGACATGCGCGGCACGCGCGGGGGCGGCCACCGGATCAACCTCTTCCTCCACGGCTGCGTCGAGGCCGGTGGCGGCCGGATCGTCGGAACCCTGGACGAGGCGGTGGCTGAGCTCAGACGGTTGCGAGCGGGAGGCTAGGCTGTCCCGCCTTGTCGCGCGCCTCGAGCAGCACCGCCGAGATGTCGCGGAACGCAATCGTCCCGTCCGCCGCCTTCGAGAGGTTCACGAGGCAGAGCGGACACATCGTCACGCACTCCGAGCCCTTCGCGCGCAGCTGCTCGACGCGCCGCTGCGCCTGGGCCAGGGCCTTCTCGGGATAGAGCGACTCCGCCGGGCCGCCGCAGCACCAGGTCTGCCGTCCGGCGGCGTCGGGCTCGAGCACCGTCGCACCCGCCCGCTCGAGCAGCACCCGGGGCTCCTCCACGACGTCCTCGTAGCGCGCGAAGACGCACGAGTCGTGCAGGACGACCTCGCGCCCCGACGGCACGGCGACGGTCGCGCCGTCGCGCTCGGCCAGCACCTCGAGGTAGCTCCGCACCGTGACATCCCAGCCGTCCACGAGCCCCGGGTAGACGCTGCGGAGCATGTTCGTCGTGTGCGGGTCGATCGTGATCACGGTGCGGACGCCGTGCCGGCGGAGAGTCGCGTGCACCAGCTGCGCGTGCGCCGCGACCACCTCGTCGAGGCCGAGGTCGTGCGCGAGCGCGCCCGAGTACAGGTCGTCCTCGTACAGGCAGCCGAACTCGACTCCGGCGTCGCGGAGCAGCTGGACGACGGCACGCGGCACCTCGTCGAACCGCTCCCGCTCCCGCCTCGACGGGCGAGCGAGGAACGCCGACAGGTTGACGAGCCGGTTCAGCCGCCGCCCGAGACCGGTGAGCCGGGCGAGCGGCGAGGCGCCGAAGCGCTCCTCCGCCCCTACGAGCCCCTGGATGTACGGGGTCAGCTGGGCCATCTGGCCCGTGTAGAGGACGGTTTCGCCGCCGCGCGGCAGGCCGAGCCCTCGCGTCCAGCGCGTCGCGTGCCTGGAGGAGAGTGGCAGCACCGAGCCGCGCAGGCGCAGGTTGTCGGCCAGGATCCCGACCACGTCTCCGGTGGGCAGCGGCATTGCCTCTAGACCTCCAGCCCGAAGACGGATCGGTTGAGGTGGTGGCGCAGGGTGCGCACGTTCTCGCTGATGTGCACGCCGGCCGGGCAGTTCTCCTCGCACAGCCGGCAGAGCAGGCACGGAGTAGACCGTCTCCGTCTCCTCGCGGACGCGGTCCTCGAGCCCGAGCAGGACGTAACGGAAGATCCGTCGCGGGAGGACGTCCAGTCCGAGCGGGCAGATCGCCGTGCAGACGCCGCAGTTCATGCAGGCGTCGGCGTCGAAGGCGCCGGCCTCGCGGACGCGCTCGGCGAGCTCCGGTGTGACGACGGTGCTCACGACGACGCTCCGATCGCCTGGAACCGGTAGTAGCCCTCGCCGGAGACGTCCGGCAACTCGGCGAGGCGCCCGTACTTCCGCATCCCCATCACCCAGAACATGACCTCCTGCTCGGGTGCGCCGATCGCCTCGGCGATCTCGGGAACCGTGTGCGGTCCGTCCGCAAGCGTGTCGAGGATGCGGCCACGCCAGAGCGCCTCCTCGCGGATGATCTCGCGGGCGTCCCGGCTCATGCCGGCACCGCCTGCGTCTCCGCCGGAGAAGCCAGCCCTTCGATCATCGCGCGCAGCTGCGCGTCGCTGTAGCCGAGCAGGTCGATCGCATCCTCGGGGCAGATCGGCGCGCAGGCGCCGCAGCCCTTGCAGCCGGCGGCGTCGACGTGCGCGGAGCGGTGTCCGTCGATCGCGACCTCGGAGATCGCGTCGAACGGGCACGCCTCGAGGCACGCGCCGCACGCCGTGCACGCGGCGGCGTTCACGATCGCCACCTGCGGGTCGAGCTCGGCCTCGCCCAGCTTGAGCATCGCCGCGCTCTGCGCGACCGCCGCCAGCCCCGACGCGACGCTCTCGCTCGACGTCTTCGGGCCCTGGCAGGCCCCGGCGATCAGCACGCCGTCGACGACCGTCTCGACCGGCCGCAGCTTCGGGTGGATCTCGTTGAAGAAGCCGTCCCTGCCGACCGGCAGCTTCAGCGTCTGGACGAGCTCGTCGTTCGCCCGGGGCACCATGCCCGTGACGAGGACGAGGAGGTCGACCGGAATGGTCACCTCCTCGCCCGCCGTCAGCAGGTCGCGGACCGTCACCTTCAGCCCCTCGGCATCGTGAGCCACATCGGGCGGGTCGTCGTCCGCGAAGCGGAGATAGAGGGAGCCCTTCTTCCGGGACTCGGCGAACGCGAGCTCGTGCTTGCCGTAGGCGCGCAGCTCGCGGTAGAGGTGGTACTGCTTGACCTCGGGGTCGCGTCCTGCGACCTGGAGCGAGGTGTGGATGGCCGCCGGGCAGCAGTAGCGCGAGCAGTACGCGTTGCCGCCGGAGCCGCGGCTGCCGACGCAGTAGACGTAGGCGATGCTCCGCACCGGCCTCCCGTGGAGCTCGAGCGGACCGTCGCTCGCGTCGAGCAGCTCCTTGACCTGCGGGAGCGTCAGCACGCCGTCGATTCCGTAGCCGTACTCCCCTGCGTCGGGCTCGTAGACGTCGAAGCCGGTGGCGACGACGATCGACCCGACCTCGACCTCGATCGTCTCTGCGCTGGAAGCGTCGGCGGCGCCCCCGGGCCCGGTGTCGCCCTCGACGCGGATCGAGGCCCGGTAGTTGCCGAAGCTGCCCGACTTGCCGACGACCTCGGCGTTCGTGAGCACCGTCACGTCGGGCCGCGCCCGCACCTGCTCGACCAGGCGCGCCGCCAGCTCGTGACCGTTCTTGCCGTTCGGGTACATCTCGCCGAGCCGGCCGACCCAGCCGCCCAGCTCGGCCTCGCGCTCGACGAGGAAGACGCCGAGCCCGATCTCCGACAGGCCGAGGGCAGCCCGCAACCCGGCGATGCCGCCGCCGATCACGAGCGCCCGCTGCGCCGTCTCGACGACGAGCGGCTCCAACGGCGACGTCAGCCGCGTCCGGTTGATCCCGGCGCGCACGAGGCGAATCGCCTTCTCGGTCGCGCCCTCGTGGTCGTCGGTGTGCGTCCACGAGCACTGCTCTCGGATGTTCACCTGCGTGTACTGGTACGGGTTCAGGCCCGCGCGCTTCGCCGCCGCGCGGAAGGTGAAGGTGTGGAGCTTCGGGGAGCACGATGCGACGACGAGGCCGTCGAGCTCCTTGCCCTCGATGTCGGCGATGATCTCCGACTGGGTCGCGTCCGAGCACGTGAACATCGTGTCGCGCACGACCTCGACGTCCGGCTCGCCCTCGACCGCGGCGACCACCTGCTCGACGTCGACGTAGTCGGAGATGTTGCCGCCGCAGTGGCAGACGTAGACGCCGATCCTGCGTTTCGCGAGGCTCATGCGGGCACCTTCGTCCGCTCGAGGTGCGCGGCAGCCTGCGCCACCGCTGCACCGGCGTGCAGGATCGACTCGGGGATGTCCTTCGCTCCCGAGGCCGCACCCGCGACGAAGACACCCGGGATGCTCGTCGCGCCGGGGTTCAGATCCTCCTCGGGCTCGTCGACGTACTCGAACTCGTCGAGCGCGAGCTCCTCCGCCGTGAAGAGCGCCTTCGTCTCGAGGTTCGGCCGCACGCCGACCGCGAGCACGACCAGGTCGTACTCCGCCTCGGCGATCGCGCCGCCGTTGTCGATGTCCTCGTAGCGGAGGATCAGGTTGCCCTCCTCCGCCTCCGCGATCGAGGCGACGCGGCCCTTGACGAACTGGGCGCCCATCGCCTTCGACTGCTCGAAGAACTCGTCGTAGCCCTTGCCGGACGCGCGGATGTCGATGTAGTGGACGGTCACGTCGGCAAGCGGGAGGGCGCCCATGATCAGCTGGTTCTGCTTGATCGAGTACATGCAGCAGAACTTCGAGCAGAGCGGGTTGCCGACGGTCTCGTCCCGCGAGCCGGTGCACATGACGTAGGCGATCCGCTCGGGGACCTTGCCGTCGCTCGGCCGCAGGACCGTGTTGTAGGGGCGGGTCGGCGCCAGCAGGCGCTCCATCTGGACGCCCGTGATCACGTTCTGGAAGCGGCCGTAGCCGTACTGCGGCTTTGCGTCCGCGGGAAAGATGGTGTAGCCGGTGGAGACGACCACCGATCCGACCTCGACCTCCAGCTCCTCGGTGCGCTGGTCGAGGCGGATCGCGTCGGCGGGGCAGACCGCGATGCACTCGTGGCACTCCGAGCAGACGCCGCAGTCGAGGCAGCGGGCCGTCGCGGCGCGCGCTTCGGTCTCGGTCAGGGCGGGCTCGAGCTCGGCGAAGTCGGTCGGCGCGGCGGTGAGCGACGCGGCGGTGACGAGCGGCGCGCGGTAGCTGTGGCTGCGCTGGCGGGCGAGCACGTCGGCGTGCTCGACGATGGGGAGCCGCTCGTCGAACGACAGCTCGGTCAGGCTCTCGCCGCCCAGGAAGCGGTCGATCATTGCTGCCGCGCGCCGGCCGGAGCCGACCGCGGTCGTGATCAGCGTCGGGCCGGAGACGACGTCGCCGGCGGCGAAGAGCCACGGCTCGGCGGTCTGGAGCGTCACCGGGTCGGCCTCGATCGCCCGCTCGCGCCGCATCCCGATCGCGACGACGACCGCGTCGCAGGCGAGCTCGTCGGTCTCGCTCTCGTCGTAGGCCGGGTCGAAGCGCCCCTCCGCGTTGAACACCGCGGTGCAGCGCTTCAGCTCGACCGCGCTCACGGCGCCCTCGCCCCGGAAGCCGCGGATGCCCCAGGAGTCGTGCAGGACGACGTCCTCGGCGAGCGCCTCTTCGACCTCGAAGTCATGCGCCGGCATCTCCGGCCGCGACTCGAGCGAGACCTGGTGCACCTTCGCCGCTCCGAGCCGGCGGACGCTGCGGGCGGCGTCGATCGCGACGTTGCCGCCGCCGATCACGGCGACGGTCTTGCCGGTGAGGTCGGGCGCTGCGCCGAGCTTGACGTCGCGCAGGAAGTCGAGCGCGCCGACGACGCCGTCGAGTTCCTCGCCCGGCACGCCGAGACGCGCGGAGAAGGGCGTGCCGGTGGCGAGGAGCACGGCGTCGAACCCGTCCTCCCGAAGCGTCTCGAGATCCTCGACGCGCTTCCCGGTCTCGATCTCGACCCCGATCGCGGTCACGTTCGCGATGTCGCGCTCGACGACCTCGGCCGGAAGCCGGTAGCTCGGGATGGCGAGGCGGAGCGCGCCGCCGGGCTCGGGCGCCGCCTCGAAGATCTTCACCTGGTGGCCGCGCAGCCGGAGCTGCCAGGCGGCCGTGAGGCCGGCCGGGCCGGAGCCGACGATCGCGACGCGCTTGCCGTCGGGCTCCGGGGCCTCGAGCCCGGGGCCGTCGCCGGCGGCGTAATGGCGGTCGGCGACGAAGCGCTTGATGCGGCGGATCGGCAACGAGCCCTCGAGGTCGCCGCGGGTACAGCTCTCCTCGCAGGGCGCATAGCACGCGCGGCCGAGGCTGCCGATCAGCGGCGTCGTCTCGAGCACGAGCTGGAACGCCTTCTCGTACTCGCCGCTGCGGACGAGCGAGACGTAGCCGTGCGCCTTGATCCCCGCGGGGCACGCGAACGTGCAGGGCGAGGTGCCGGCGCGCTCGACGAGCGCCTTCTGCGGCACCGCCTGCGGGAACGGGATGTATGCGGCCCGGCGGGCGACCAGGTCGCCGTTGAACTGGTCCGGAACCGACACCGTGCAGGCGGTCTCGCACTGGCGGCAGCCGGTGCAGAGGCTCGTGTCGACGAACCGCGGCTTCTGCTTGATCCGTGCCGTGAAACGGCCGTCGTCGTCGCGGACGATCCCCAGCACCTCCGCGTCGGTGAGCACCGTCAGGTTCGGGTGGTGCGTCGTCGCCGCCATCTTCGGCGTCGAGATGCAGCTCGCGCAGTCGAGGGTCGGGAAGACCTTGCTGAGGAGGATCATCTTGCCGCCGACGCTCGGCTCCTTCTCGACGACGAGCACCTTGTAGCCCATCGCGCCGAGCTTCAGCGCCGACTCCATGCCGCCGATGCCCGAGCCGACGACGAGGGCGTCGAAGCTCGAGGCGTTGCCGCTTCCGTTTCCGTTTCCGTTCGTCGCGCTCACGAACGCTCCATCGGGCCGAGCGCGGCGAGCGCCTCGTAGAACTCGCGGACGTGTTTGGTGAACGGAGCAGCGCACACGGAGCAGATCGCCGCCATGCGCAGCCGCTGGGCCTCGTAGCCGTGCTCGGCGAGCAGCGCCTGCGCCTCGCTCGCGATCCTCGACGAGCGCGCCGAGCAGTCCGGGAGATACGCGCACTCGTCGCCGTCGGAGGCGACGAAGACGCCGTCGAAGCCGCTCTCGAGCGCGTGCAGGATCCAACCGGGCTTGATCCCGCTCGTGCACGGCAGGCTGATCGTCATCACGCTCGGCGGGTAGTGCATGTGCGAGCTGCCGGCGAGATCGATGCCGGGGTCGGAGATGGTGTTCGTCGAGAAGACGAGAATCTTCGGGACGAATCCCTCAGCCGACCCCGGCACCGCCGGAGGAGATGTGGTCGCGGTCGCGGCCGTCGCCCTCGCCTCACTTCTGCCGGCGCACGAAGACGCGCTCGTAGCCGTCCCCGCTCAGGTGGCCGAGGAACTCGTGGCCGACCTTGCCGGCCCAGGCCTGCACGTCGGCCTTCGTCTGCCCGTCGGTCGACCAGAGCTCGAGCAGGCTGCCGACCGGAATCGTGCCCATCGCCTTCTTCGCCTCGAGCAGCGGGCCCGGGCAGGCCGCGCCGCGCGCGTCGACGACCGTGTCGGCCGTCAGCGTGGCGAGGTCGGTTTCGGGAATCAGGGTGGTCATCTCTTCTCCTCCTGGTGAACGCGCTAGTAGACGAGCGTGCTGGTGGCCGACGTGACCTCGGCGACGAAGCGCGCGGCGGCGCAGATCTCCGCACCGTCGACGAGCTCGTCCTCGATCCCGCGGCTCTTGACGCAGGGCGAGCAGACGAGCAGCTTCCCGCCGAACTCGCGGACCGAGTCGAGCAGCCCCGAGAGCGGCGCGAACTCGGGCGCGGTGACGGTGTCGGCCACGCCCTTCTGGACGAGCCGGCAGCCGTCGCCCTGGAAGCCCATGACGACTTCGACGTCGGACGCGACGGCCGCACCGGCCATCACGAACGGAATGGTGGCCAGCTCCGGCTCTTCCGGGCCGTGCGTGACCATGATGACGAGCTTCTCGTGGTCGGGCATCGTGTTCTCCTCCGTCTTCCTCAGGCGACCTTGCGGATCAGGAAGACGAACGTGCCGTCCTCCTCGTGCCACTCGAGCAGCTCGTTGCCGGTGGTGCCGGCCCAGGCCGGTATGTCGGTGATCGAGCCGCGGTCGGTGGCCAGCAGCTTCAGCACGGCGCCCGGCTCGAGCTCCTTCATCGCCTTCGCCGTCTTCACGACCGGCATCGGGCAGAGCAGTCCCCGGGCGTCGAGCTCGTGGTCGATTTGCGTTGCAGCCATGTCTCCTCCTAGACGAACAGCGTCACGTGGGCTTTGCTCGCCTCGGCGAGGAACGCCGCCGCGCCGCCGAACTCGACGCCGTCGATGAAGTCGTCCTGCGTGTAGCCGAACACGTCCATCGTCATCTGGCAGGCGACGAGCTTCACGCCGAGGTCCTGAGCCGACTCGATCAGCTCCCTGATCGTCGCGACGTGCTTGCCGCGGAACATCGACTTCATCATCCAGGTCGCCATCGGGCCCATCCCGGGCAGCCCGGTGACGAAGTTCGGCATCGGCACCGGCATCGGCATCGCCGGGTTGCCGATCGGCGAGACCTTGAGCTTCCGCTCGAAGTCCTTGTGGACGATGTTGAGCCCGTAGAACGTGAAGAAGATCGACGTCTCCATTCCGGACGCGGCCGCCGTCGTCGCGAGGATCAGCGGCGGGTAGGCGAAGTCGAGCGTGCCCTTCGAGGCGATGATCGCGGCGTGCCGCGCGGCCTCGTCGCGCCCGCCCGCGCGCTCCAGCTCCTCCTGGACGATGCGCCGTACCGCCTTCTCTGTCAGTCCCGGAGTCGTGAGCTCCTGTTCGCCCAGCATCGCGGCCTCCTGTTCGGCTTCGACTCTTCGCGGCCACCTTGCGCCTGGGCCCGGCCGGTCGCATCGGCAGTGCGGAGCGGATCCATTGCGGACAACTACGCGCTTGCGCGGTTACGTAGTTCGCCGCTGTGCGGATCGGGCGGGACTCCGACGGCCCCGGGACGTCCCGGCGGGATGCTCCGCCCGACGAAGGAGGAGTTCATGAACCGCAAGGTGCTGTGGCCGGTGCTCGCCATCGGGCTCGCGCTCGTGATCGTTCCGTTCGCCCTCGGCATGCCCGGCAAGACCGCGGCAGGCGACCGGATGATGAAGGACTTCCAGCCGCTGATGCAGGCGGACAACGTGCAGAGGACCGCCGAGTACTACGACAACGTCTTCGTGCCGCTCGGGAAGGTCGCCCCCGCGATGAACAAGCAGACGGTGGCGAAGTTCCAGGGCTACGCGCAGGGCTTCGGCGGAATGCTGACCGACGGCCAGAAGCTCGTGCCGACGCTCGCGCAGGCGATGCACATGACGCCGGCGCAGGTGCAGGCGATGCTCGCCAGGCAGTTCCCGCACATGGCCGCACTGCTGGCGGCGCTGCCGGCGATGCAGCAGGACTTCGCGCAGCTGATCGGCCTGATGGCGTCGAACACGAGCGTCTTCGCGCAGGTGCCCGCCGGGCTCGCCTGGTACAAGCCGCTCGTCACGACGATGCAGGGCAACGTCAACGACTACGCGCAGGTGAACAGCCTGCCGTCGTTCCGGCTCTTCACCTGGTTCTTCGTGATCCCGGGGATGCTGCTCGTCCTGCTCGCCGGCGTCGGCCTCTGGCAGGAGCACGAGGTGACGCTGCACCGGGCGCATCCGACCCCCGCCTGACGGTCGGACGCCACGAATCGCGACGCACGGGGCGGGGACGGCGACTCCCCCCGCCCCGTTGCGTCGCGTACATTCCCCGCCATGGCGCTGCCGCATCCCCTGTCGAGCGAGCTGGCGGAGCTGATCGCCCGTCGCTTCAAGCTGCTCGGCGAGCCGATGCGGATCAGGCTGCTCGATCGCCTGCAGCGTGGCGAGGCGAGCGTCCAGGAGCTGGCGGCGGCGGTCGGCACCACCCAGCAGAACGTCTCGAAGCATCTCGGCGTCCTCGCGGATGCCGGCGTGCTCGGCCGGCGCAAGCAGGGGAACTTCGTCTACTACCGCGTGGTCGACGAAGGCATCTGGCAGCTCTGTGAAGACATCTGCGGCAGCGTCGAGCGCCGCCTGGGCGACCTGCAGCAGTTGCTCGGCGGCTAAGAAGCGTGGGGGAAACCATGTTTCCCCCACGTGCCCCCTTCTTCTCCGCTTGCCGAGACTGTCTGTGTGCGCTGCGGGGAGAGCGCGGTCTCCTTGGCGTGGGGGAACCCATGGTCCCCCCATGAGCCCCCTCCTTCTGCGCTCGCCAAGGAGACTGTCTGTGAGCGCTGCGGGGAGAGCGCGGTCTCCCCTCCGCGCGGCGGAAGGCTGCGGATACCGAGAGGGGTAAACCGTCGCTTGCCACCAGCCTGGAAAGCCGGAGGCCAACCAGATGCGTCAGCGACGTTGGCCGCAGGCGGATCCACGTCGGCGGGGACGCCGCAAGGCGCCACCGTCGACGCAGCGCCTTCCTTCGCCCCGCGTCCTTCTGGGGGCAACCCACGGTCGCGCGCGCAGGGGAGACCGCGCTCTCCCCGGAGCGCCCACAGCGCTCGGCCTCGCCGCCGACGTGGAGGAGGGGGCCCGTGGGGGAACCAGGGGTTCCCCCACGCCTTCAGCCGTCGTGTCCGTGCTGGGTGGCGATCCAGTCCACCCACGGGTGGGCGTAGCGAACGGTTGCGATTGCGAGGATCGCGCCTGCGACGAGCGCGCCGGCGAGCAGGGTGCGTCGTGCGAACGAGCCGCCGACGGCATCTCCGCGTGGGCGCGGCAACCGCCAGTCGGCGGCTGCGATGGCAGGCAGGCGGGATAGGTAGGCGAGCACGTGAATCGCGGTCGCCACCAGCCAGACGGCGAAGCTCGCCTTGTGCAGTCCGAGCACGATCCCGCCGGCTGGCCCGACGACGAGCAGCGCGACGCCGGTGCCGAAGACGCCGATCGTCGAGGCGACGACGACCGGTGCGAGCATGCGGAGCGGGAGCAGCGGCGGGCCCTTCCGGCGGTACTCGGGATCGCGGCGGTAGTACTGAAGGAAGCGCCAGCCGGTGCTCGCGAGCTTCAGCGTGACGGGTGGGATCAGGAGCATTCCGATGAAGACGTGCGCGGAGAAGAGCGGCCGCAGGGAGAGAATCGTCACTCCTTCCGCGGCGAGGAGGAGGATGAGGAGCACGGCGGTTGCGCCGGTCAGGCGCTCGTTGCCGTCGGGGCCCCCGGTGCGGCGACGCGGCACGAGCCGGGGAATGCGCGGGCGGGCGCGCTCTGGACGCGAAAGGGTCTCCACCGCACACAACTGGAGCAATCCCGCATGAAGCACCAATGAGAGTCGGGACTCTGCCGTGCGTTCATCGCAGCTTCACCCTTTCCCTGCGCGAGCGACAATTCGGATCATGCGTGTGCTCGTGGTCGAGGACGAGAAGAAGCTCGGCGAGCTGCTCGCGCGCGGGCTGCGCGAGGAGGGCTACGCCGCCGACCTCGCCGACCGGGGCGAGGAGGCGCTCTGGATGGCGCGCGCCGTTCCGTACGACGCGATCGTCCTGGACGTGATGCTGCCGGGGCTCGACGGCTTCGACGTCTGCCGCCGGCTTCGAGACGGTGGCATCTGGAGCCCCGTGCTGATGCTGACCGCGCGGGACGCCGTCGACGACCGCGTCACCGGCCTCGATGCGGGGGCCGACGACTACCTGGCGAAGCCGTTCTCGTTCGAGGAGCTGCTCGCCCGCCTCCGCGCCCTCACCCGCCGGGCTCCCGTCGAGCGTCCGGCGGTGCTCGAGGCCGGGGAGCTCCGCCTCGACCCGGCCGCCCACCGGGCCTGGCGCGGCGACGTCGAGCTCGACCTCTCGGCGAAGGAGTTCGCGCTGCTCGAGCTCTTCATCCGGCGGCCGGGCGTCGTCCTCACGCGCACCCAGCTGCTCGACGGCGCCTGGGACATCGCCTTCGAGGCGCGTTCGAACGTCGTCGACGTCTACGTCCGCTACCTGCGCGAGAAGATCGACCGGCCGTTCGGCCGCGACTCGATCGAGACGGTGCGCGGCGTCGGGTATCGATTGCGGGTGGACGCGTGACCCGTCTCCCGATCCGCGTGCGCCTCACGCTCGCCTTCGCGGTCGCGATGGCCGTCGTGCTCACAGGCGTCGGGCTGCTCGTCTACCACCGCGTCGCCGGCGAGCTGCTCGCCTCCGTCGACCAGACGCTCGTCTCGCAGGCGGCGGAGGCCCAGGCCCACGCCGGAGAGGGCCGGAACCTCGTCGACCAGGACGTGTCCGGAGGGACCACGCTCGCCCAGCTTCTCGACAGCCGCGGCGCCGTCCTCCGCTCGCAGCCGGCGGGGCTGCCGAGGCTGCTGACGCGGAACGAGGCCGTACGTGCGGCGCAGGGGACCCGGGTGCTGCGGAACGCGAAGATCGCCGGACGCCACGGCGAGTGGCGCGTGCTCGCGGTGCGCGCAAGCGACGTCGGGGTCGTCGCAGTCGCACGCTCGCTCGCGGCGCGCGCCGACTCGCTCGACCACCTGCGTCACGAGCTCGTGCTCATCCTGCCGCTCGCCCTCGTCCTCGCCTCGCTCGCCGGCTACGGGCTCGCCGCGGGGGCTCTCCGCCCGGTCGAGGCGATGCGGCGCCGCGCGGCCGGCGTGACCGCCGCACGGCCCGGGCGGCTGCCTGTCCCTCGCGGCCGCGACGAGGTGTCGCGGCTCGCGTTGACGTTGAACGACATGCTCGCCCGGCTCGAGGCGTCGTTCGAGCACGAGCGCCGTTTCGTCGCCGACGCGAGCCACGAGCTGCGGACCCCGCTCGCGCTGCTGCGTGCCGAGCTCGAGCTGGCGCTCCGCCGTCCCCGCTCGCGTGAGGAGCTCGAGGAGGCGCTGCGATCGGCGGCGGAGGAGACGGAACGCCTCTCGCGTCTCGCCGAGGATCTGCTGCTGATCGCGCGAGCGGACCAGGGCGGCCTGCCGATCCGCCGCGAGCGCGTCGCCGCCGGCGAGGTGCTCGCGACCGTCGCCGGCCGTTTCGCGACCCGTGCGTACGCGCTCGGGCGGGAGGTGCGCGTCGCCGACTCGGACGCGCTCCTGGATGCGGACCCGGCGCGGGTCGAGCAGGCGCTCGGGAACCTCGTCGACAACGCGCTGACCTACGGCTTCGGCTCCGTCCTCCTGCACGCCCTCGAGCGGGACGGCGTGGTCGAGCTGCACGTCGAGGACGAAGGGCCGGGGTTTCCGGAGGACTTTCGCGAGCGCGCCTTCGATCGCTTCAGCCGCGCCGACCAGGCGCGTGGCCACGACGGTGCCGCGCAGGGAGGAACCGGGCTCGGTCTCTCGATCGTCGATCTGATCGCGCGCGCACACGGCTCGCGCGCCGGCCTGCGCAACCGTCCGCAGGGAGGAGCCGACGTCTGGCTCGGCGTCCCCCGTGCTCGACATGCCGGCGTTCGCCTGCCGGAGCCGGTCGCGCGCGCACACTCGAAGACCTGAGAGCCCCCGACAGGGTGGCGCGCTCGAGGGTCGGCTCGTTCATCGGCGTCTCATCGCTCGCTGCTCCACTGGCGCGATGGGACGACGCCGACATCCGGCGCCCCACGCGCGCGACGAGGCCCTGCGCCGCCTGCGGCGACTGACCACGTCGGCTGCCGCCGGGGGCATGGCTCTCGCGGCCGGGTTCGCCGGGCTGGCCGCCCAGGCGGTGCCCGGAAGGAAGGTCGTCCGTAGTACGGCGGGCGCTTCCGGGACGCTGCGCCTGACGGCTCCTGCCGCGCAGCGGCACCGCCCGAAGAGCGCTCGGACGACGACGGCCCA
The DNA here is from genome assembly GCA_963762675.1 of uncultured Thermoleophilia bacterium. Classification (GTDB taxonomy): domain Bacteria; phylum Actinomycetota; class Thermoleophilia; order Gaiellales; family Gaiellaceae; genus Palsa-739. The sequence continues at coordinate 714,363 of CAVXLS010000010.1, forward strand.
CCCTGCGCAATCGTCGGAGGACGCCGAGTCGAGCCGCAGCTCGTCGCTCTCCGCACCTGCGTCGCCGGCACCTACGCCGGCCCCTTCGCCACCGCCTGCGCCGAGCCCTCCGCCCGTTCCCCCTGCACCCACCCCCGCCCCTCCGGTCGTCGTCTCGGGCGGCTCGTGACGGCGTCGGCGTCGTTCTCGGCGCTCGGGACGACTGCGGTGGTCGCCGTCTCGCACCCCGACGCTCTGGCCCCGGCGCGGAGAGCGCTCGAGCGCGAGCTCGCCGCGATCGACTCCGCGTGCAGCCGGTTCCGCGAGGACAGCGAGCTGAGCAGGGCGAACGCGCGTGCCGGCCGGGACGTTCGGATCGGGCCGCTCCTGCTCGAGGCGCTTCGCGTCGCTCTCCGGGCGGCCCGGGTCACGGACGGCCTGGTCGACCCGACCGTCGGAAGGACGCTGCGTCTCGCCGGCTACGATCGCACGTTCCGGCTCGTCGCGGCCCGGGACGGGAGCGGCTTCGACGCCCGATTCGAGCGCACTCCCGGCTGGACCTGCGTCGGGCTCGACGAGCAACGGTCGGTTCTCCGCGTGCCCGCCGACGTCGAGCTCGACCTCGGCGCGACCGCGAAGGCGCTCGCCGCCGACCGCGGAGCAGCCGCCGCGCACGAGGCGGCCGGCTGCGGAGTGCTCGTCGGGCTCGGAGGCGACATCTCGATTGCCGGGGACCCTCCTCCGGGCGGCTGGCCGGTGCGTCTCGCGGACGACCACGCCGCCGGACTCGACGCGCCCGGACCGACCGTCGCGCTCGTCGCCGGCGGCCTCGCGAGCTCCGGCACGACGGTGAGACGGTGGCGGTCGGCCGACGCGGAGCTGCACCACATCGTCGATCCCCGCACCGGGCGGCCCGCCCTCACCCCCTGGAGGACGGTGAGCGTCGCCGCCTCCACGTGTGTGGACGCCAACAGCGCCGGCACCGCCGCCGTGGTGCTCGGGGACGATGCGCCGGACTGGCTCGCCGACCGCGGGCTGCCCGCGCGCCTCGTGCCGCAGGACGGTCCCGCCGTCTGCGTGGGCGGCTGGCCGCCGGAGGCAGCGTGACTGCGCTGCCTCCGGGGAGGGGGGCTCGGGGGAACCGAGAGGTTCCCCCTTGCGGCGGGGCGCGCCTCTGGCGCGGCGCGCCGGTGGCTCGGGAGGCAGCGTGACTGCGCTGCCTCCGGGGAGGGGGGCTCGGGGGAACCGAGAGGTTCCCCCTTGCGGCGGGGCGCGCCTCTGGTGCGGCGCGCCGGTGGCTCGGGAGGCAGCGTGACTGCGCTGCTCGCCGCCGGCTCGCCGCGCGTCCTCTGGTACCTGACGCGCGGCACGGGTGTCGTCGCGCTCCTGCTGCTCACGGCCGTCGTCCTCCTCGGCGTGCTCGGCGCCGCGCGCTGGCGCAGCAGTCGAGCGCCTCGCTTCCTCGTCCAGGGCCTGCACCGGAACCTGACGCTTCTCTCGATCGCCTTCGTCGCCGCGCACGTGGTCACCACCGTCGCGGACGGCTTCGCGCCGATCGGCCTCAAGGATGCGATCGTTCCCTTCGCCTCGTCCTATCGGCCCGTGTGGCTCGGCCTGGGTGCCGTCGCCTTCGATCTCCTCCTCGCGCTGACGGCGACGAGCCTGCTGCGGGCGCGGATCGGCGTCCGGGCATGGCGCTCGCTGCACTGGCTCGCCTATGCCTCCTGGCCCGTCGCGCTCGTCCACACGCTCGGCACGGGGAGCGACGCACGCATCGGCTGGCTGCAGATCCTCGCAGTCTCGTGCACGGTGGTGGTCGCGCTGGCCGTACTCGCGCGCACGCTCCCGGGGGACGGCGTCTGGACGGGCCTGCGCGGAACGGCTGCGGCGGCGACCGTGCTCGTCCCGCTTGGCCTCGTGGGCTGGTACCGGACGGGCCCCGGGGCGCCGGGCTGGGCCGCGCGCGCGGGAACGCCCTCGCCGCTTTTGGCGGCCGCGACCGCGTCCCCATCCCTGCCTCCGACTCCGTTCTCCCGCCCGGTCCACGGCACGATCGTTCGCTCGCGTCCGGGACCGTCCGGGCTCGTGACCGTGCAGGTCAGGGCGGTCTCGGGCGTCGGTCGCGTCGGTGTCTGGCTGCGCGGCGACGCGCTGCCGGACGGCGGCGTCCGCGTCCACGAGAGCCGGATGTGGCTCGGCACGAAGACGGCACCGAACCTCTATGTCGGCCCGCTCGCGATGCTCAGCGGAACCGAGATGTCCGCGGTGCTTCGAGACGCGCGCGGATCTCGTCTCGACGTCTCGCTGCGGCTGCGCATCGACCGCAAGCACGGGACGGTCACCGGCACGCTGCACGCAGGCGGACAGGCATGAGCGTAGGCTCGACGGAGCTCAGCAGGGAGCGGAGGTGCCGGCTTTGCCGGCGCCGGGAGCGGGAACTGAGCGTAGGCTCGACGGAGCTCAGCAGAGAGCGGAGGTGCCGGCTTTGCCGGCGCCGGGAGCGGGCATGAGCGTAGGCTCGACGGAGCTCAGCAGGAAGCGGAGGTGCCGGCTTTGCCGGCGCCGGGAGCGGGGATGAGCGCAGCGACCCGAAAGCGCGCCGTCTCCCGCGTCGCTGCGCCGTCGGGGCCGACGCGCCTGCTCGAGACGATCCGTCCCGACGGACGCCCGGTCTCTCTCGACGACCACCTGCGGCGCTGGGCGCCCGCGCCCGCCGTTCGCGACGCCCGCGGCCGATTCGCTCTGATCGACGCGGTCTCGGAGTCCGGCCTCACCGGGCGGGGTGGCGGCGGGTTTCCGGTCGCGCGGAAGCTGGAGGCGGTCGCTGCCGGACGGGGACGTCCCGTGGTCGTCGCGAACGGGGCGGAAGGCGAGCCTCCGAGCGGCAAGGACAAGGTGCTGCTCGGCTACGCGCCGCACCTCGTGCTCGACGGCGCCGTGCTCGCCGCGCGCGCGCTCGGCGCACGGGAGGCCGTCGTGGCGATCGGGCGGGAATGCCGAGAAGCCGTCGTCCACGCGATCGCCGAGCGGCGCCGAGCCGGGATCGACGCGGGGGTCGCGCTTCGCGCCGTCGGGGTGCCCGAGACGTTCGTCGCCGGTGAGGAGACCGCGCTCGTGCGCTTCCTCAACGGCGGGCCGGCCCTGCCGACGTTCGCGCCGCCGCGTCCCTTCGAGCGCGGCGTGGGCGGCGCGCCGACGCTGGTCCAGAACGTGGAGACGCTCGCACACCTCGCGCTCGTGGCTCGTTTCGGCCCGCAGTGGTTCCGGTCCGTCGGCACTCCGGCCGAGCCGGGATCCGTGCTCGTCACGCTGTCGGGCGCGGTCCGGGACGGGGGAGTGTACGAGGTCGCGCTCGCGACGCCCTTTCGCGATCTGATCGCGCGGGCAGGTGGGCCGACGGCGGAGCTGGGAGCGGTGCTCGTCGGCGGCTACTTCGGCAGCTGGCTGGCCGCGGGCGAGGCTCTCGCCGCGTCGCTGTCGGCGGCAGGGCTCGCGCCGCTCGGCGCCACGCCCGGCGCCCGCGCGATCGTCGCCCTGCCGGCCTCCTCCTGCGGGCTGCGCGAGACCGCACGGGTCACGCGCTGGCTGGCCGGGGAGAGCGCCGGCCAGTGCGGTCCTTGCGTGCACGGGCTGGCGGCGATCTCCGCCGACCTCGTCCAGGTTGCGCGCGGCGACGGCCGCACCGGGGCGCGCGGGTCGCTCCTGCGCCGGCTGCCGCAGGTCGACGGTCGGGGCGCCTGCCGGCACCCGGACGGTGTCGTGCGCCTGGTCACGAGCGCGCTCAGGGTGTTCTCCGGGGAGGTCGACCTGCACGTCTCGCGCGGCCGCTGCTCGAGCCGGGCGGAGCGTCCGGTGCTGCCGCTGCCGCCGCGCTCACGGGGGGAGGTCGCTTGACGCACCGCCTGCGTGTGAACCCGATCGCCTGCGACGCACACGGGCTCTGCGCCGAGCTCTTGCCCGAGCTCGTCGCGCTGGACGAGTGGGGGTACCCCGTGCTCGCATCCGGTCCTGTGCCTCCCGGGCTTCTCCGGCATGCGCGGCGCGCCGTCTCCGCCTGCCCGACGCTGGCGTTGCTGCTCGAGCGGCAAAGGGAAAACCCGGCGCCGTCGCCGCAGGGGAACGGGACGACACCGGGCTTTCGAGAACGCGGCTGAGGGAGCCGCTTGTCGGAGGGAGGATCGGTGCGCTCTCAGAAAATCATGCGTAGATGAGGTTGCTCTAAGAACTCGACTTCGAGAGCGTCGCGTTCGGACGCGCCGAGCCGTTCAGCTGCAGACGCAGCAGCGCGCCGCCGCCGGGCGCCTCTTCCGCGACCACCTTCCCGCCGTGCGCCTCGGCCACCTCGCGGACGATCGCGAGGCCGAGGCCGGACCCGGGCATCGCTCGCGCGGCGGTCGACCGGTAGAAACGGTCGAAGACGAGCGGACGGTCGTTCGGCTCGATTCCCGGACCGTGGTCGCGGACGCTCAGCTCGCCGCCGGCGAGCCTCACCTCGACGCTCGACCCGTCGCCGCCCCACTTGCCCGCGTTCTCGAGCAGGTTCCAGATCGCCCGTTCCAGCCGGTCGGAGTAGCCGTCCACGACCGTCGGCTCCAGATCCGACTGCCACTCGACGCCGGGGAAGCGCGACCGCGCGCGGTCGACTGCCTCGTCGACGAGCTCGTCGAGCTGGACGTCGCGTCGCTCGAGTCGCGGATCCTCGCCCCGCGCCAGCTCGAGGAGGCCGCCGATCAGCGAGCGCATCTCCTGCGACTCCCGGTGCAGGTCGGCGAGGAGTCGCTCGCGCGCCTCGGGCGTGAGCCGCCCCTCGTGGCGGAGCACGTCGATGTTCGTCTGGAGGCTCGTCAGCGGCGTTCGCAGCTCGTGCGACGCGTCGGCGACGAAACGTCGCTGCGTCTCGAGCGACTCCTCGAGCGCCCCGAGCATCGTGTTGAAGGAGGCGGCGAGACGGGTCAGCTCGCCCCGGCCGGTCTCCGGTACGCGCTCGCTCGGCTCGCCGGTCCTCGCGATCCGCTCGGCGGCCGCGGTCAGGCGTCGCACCGGTGCGAGCGTGGTGCGCGATACGAGCGCGCCGGCCAGTGCGGCCACTCCGACGCCGCCGAGGGACACGAGGAGAAGGATCAGCTTCAGCCGACCCAGGTCGTGGTCGACATAGTCGATGTTCCTGGCCACGAGGACCGCCCCTCCGCCCGGGATCGGCGCCACGATCTCGCGGAGGTGGATGTTGTCCCCCTCGACGTCCTTGACGGTCGCGTCGCGATAGAAGGTTCTCTCGTTCCCCCTCGCGACCGCCTTGATCGCCTGGTCGATCGGCAGGACGGTGCCTGCCGCGACCTGGCCGCCGGAGGACACGATCGTGACGTAGTCGCCGTCGAACGGATTCGGGCCCCGGAAGACGGCTCGCGGGTCCTGTGCGTGCTCTCTCAGCTGGCCGTCCACCTGCTGGTAGAGCTCGTGCCGCATCACGAAGTAGGTCGTCAGCGACGCGGCTGCCACGACGACTGCGACGACCGCGGCCGCCACGAGTGCGAGCCGCAGCCGCAGCGTCACGGCTCGCGCAGCACGTACCCGGTGCCGCGAACGGTGTGGATGAGGCGGGGCTCGCCCTCGGCCTCGGTCTTCCGGCGCAGGTAGCCGACGTAGACGTCGAGCGCGTTGGACGAGTGGCTGAAGTCGTAGCCCCAGACGCGCTCGTAGATGAGCGAGCGCGGCAGCACCTGGCGCGGGTTGCGCATGAAGAGCTCGAGCAGATGGGCCTCCGTCGTCGTCAGCTCGAACCGGCGGCCCGTGCGCCGGGCGTCCATCGAGCCGAGATCGAGCGTCAGGTCGGCGAAGCGGAGGAGGTCGCCAGGGGCCTCGGGCAGCGCGCGCCGCAGCACCGCACGCAGCCGCGCGAGCAGTTCCTCGAGCTCGAACGGCTTCGGCAGGTAGTCGTCGGCGCCGGCGTCGAGGCCCTCCACGCGGTCGCCGACGGCGTCACGCGCCGTGAGCAGCAGGATCGGGATGCGGTTGCCGGCTCGCCGCAGACGGCGCGTGACGTCCAGCCCGTCGAGGCCGGGCATCATCACGTCCAGCACGACCGCGTCGGGCGTGCGTGACTCGATCGCGGCGAGCGCGGAGTCGCCGTCCGAGGCGAGCTCCACGTCGTAGCCGTTCAGCTCGAGCGCACGCTCGAGCGCTTCGCGCACCGCGCGATCGTCATCGACGACGAGTACGAGCATCCCCCATAAGTGTGCCCCGTCACGTGAGACCACGCTAAGTACCGTGGGGGAACCCAGGGTTCCCCCACGAGCCCCCTCCTTCTTCGCTCGCCGGGTATCGCGTGGGGGAGCGCTCCGGGGAGAGCGCGGTCTCCCCTGCGCGCGCGACCGTGTGCGTCTCCCAGAAGGACGCAGGGCGAAGCCGGGCGCTGCGTCGGCGGTGGCGCTGACGCGTCTCCGCCGACGTGGCTCCGCCTGCGGCCAACGCCGCTGACGCATCTGGTTGGCCTCCGGCTTTCCAGGATGGTGGCGGGCGAAGGTTTACCCCTCAGGGAGCCGCGGGCCGTCCGTCGCGCGGAGGGGAGACCGCGCTCTCCCCGCAGCGCTCACTGACATGCTCCTCGGCGAGCGCAGAAGAAGGGCCCGTGGGGGAAACATGGTTTCCCCCACGTCAAGGAGACCGCGCTCTCCCCGCAGCGCTCACAGACAGTCTCCACGGCGAGCGGCAGGGGAAGGGGGATCCCTGGGGGGAAACCGCGGGTCATGCTTATCCGCTCTGCTCCGCGAGGCGGTTCTAGGGCTGGTGGCGGGTGATCTGGCGGTAGGTGGTCGGCTGATGGATGCTGCCGAGTCCGAGCAGCGTTTGGAAGCCTGCGAGCGGGGTGCGGCGGCGGTTGTGGCGGAAGACGAACTCGTCGAGGTAGATCTGGAGGTGCTTCGGCGAGACGCCGTGGTGGGTGCCTTGCAGCCAGGTCTTGAGGTTGGACAGCGCGCGGTGGGCGCGCGGCAGCACCCATTCGCGATCGGGGAAGCGCTCATGCTGGATGTGTGGCCGGTGGTCGAAGCCGGCAGCGCGTAAGCCGTTGTAGCCGGCCCAGCCGTCGGTGTGCACGATCGCGTCGGCGGCCACGTTCGAGCGGACAAACGCGGTCAGCGAGCGCGCGGACGGATCAGACAACAGCTGCAGCCGCAGCCGCCCCGAACCGTTGCCGCGCACCTCGACCGCGGCCCCGACAAGCGGCTTGCCGTCCCGCTGGCGACCGCCACGGAGATCGCGGTCGCGGCCGCCCAGGTAGCCCTCGTCGACCTCGAGCTCCCCTGTGAGCGGCTCCCGCTCCGGGGCAACCATCGCCCGCCGCAGCTTGTGCAGAAGCGTCCACGCCGTCTCATAGCGGGAGAGCCCGAGCTGGCGTTGCAGCTGCAGCGCCGAGATCCCCGGCCCATGCGTCGCGACCAGGTAGGCCGCCCAGAACCACACCGTCAATGGCAGGCGCGTCTTGTGCATCACCGTCCCCGCTGTCGCCGACGTCTGGCGACCACACCCCCGGCACTGCCACAGACGGCGGCGCTGCTCCGCGCCGACCTCGACGCCAGCGCAGACCGGGCAGCGGAACCCCTCCGGCCACCGCGACGCAAACAGATACCCCCGGCATGCCTCCTCGTCCGGAAACCGGCGCTGGAACTCGATCAACGAGCGCGGAAAGTCGGGACGCGGCACCCCGCGAGGCTACGAACTGCCCCGGACGGAGCTAACCGGATAAGCATGACCGCAGGTTTCCCTCTGCGCAGTCTCACCAGTTCCTCAGAAATCGCTGCTGTCATGCGGTCTATGGCGGACGCCGGGGTACTCGTCGACCGTCTTCCTGCGGCGGCGGATGCTTCCAGACGCGCCGCGTGCCGTGCGGGTTGGCTGGCGCTCGTCTGGCTCGTCGTGCTGGGCAACGCGGGTGCGATCTTCTGGCTCTGGGCCCACGGCGCGAACGGCGGGAACCTGAACGTCAAGACGAACGGCGAGCTGCTGACGAGCATCGCGCGGATCACGGGCCTGCTCAGCGCCTACATGGCCCTCGTCCAGGTGCTCTTGCTCGCTCGGCTCCCGGCGCTCGAGCGGCTCGTCGGGTTCGACCGGCTCACGGTGTGGCACCGCTGGAACGGGCATGCGACGTTCGATCTCGTCATCGCGCACGTCGTCTTCAGCGTGTGGGGCTACGCGCTGCTCGACGGGTACTCGGTGCCGAAGGAGATCTCGACGATGCTCGGCGGCGGCATCTACCCGGGCATGATCACGGCAACCGTCGGCACGGCGCTCTTCGTCGCGGTCGTCGCCACGTCGTACGTGATCGCCCGCCGGCGACTGCCGTACGAGTGGTGGTACGCGGTCCACCTGCTCGTTTACGCCGGGATCGCGCTCGCGTGGTTCCACCAGATCCCCACCGGGAACGAGCTCGTCCTCGACCCCGTCGCCGCCGACTACTGGCGCTCGCTCTACCTCGCGACGCTGGCGGTGCTCGTCGTGTTCCGCGTGCTCGTGCCCGCGGTAGGCTACGCCCGCCACCGCCTGCGAGTCGCGGAGGTCGTCCAGGAAGGGCCGGGCGTCGTCTCGGTCCGGATCGAGGGCCGCCGGCTGGAGCGGCTCCGCGTCCGCCCGGGCCAGTTCTTCATCTGGCGCTTCCTCGCGCCGGGCCGCTGGTGGAGCGCGCATCCGTTCTCCCTCTCCGCCGCGCCCGACGGACGCTCGCTCCGGATCACCGTGAAAGCGCTCGGCGACTTCAGCGCCCGCCTGGCCGCCGTCCCGGTCGGGACGCGCGTCCTCGCCGAGGGACCGTTCGGGGTCTTCACCGCCGACGCGCGCCGCCGCGACGGCGTGCTCCTGATCGCCGGCGGGATCGGGATCACCCCGATCCGCGCGCTGCTCGAGGAGCTCCACGGCGACGTCGTCGTCCTCTACCGCGTCGTCGGCGAGGAGGAGCTCGTCCTTCGCGAGGAGCTCCGCAGCCTCGAGGCTCGCGGCGGGTTCGTTCTCCACGAGGTCGTCGGCGACCACCGCACCGACGAGGGGCGGCAGCTCCTGACGGCGCGGCATCTACGCGAGCTCGTCCCCGACCTCGTCGAGCGCGAGGTGTTCCTCTGCGGCCCGCCCGGCCTCGCCGACCTCGTCAAGCGGGAGGTCCAGCGTGCCGGTGTCCCGCGCCGCCATGTCCATGTCGAACGGTTCGCCCTCTGAAGCGAAGGAGCATTGAGCCAATGCGCAGAGCACTCACCGCCGCCGTCACCGCCGCTGCGCTCGCGGCGCCTGTCGCGAACGCGGCGCAGATTGCGAAGAAGAAGCCCCTCAAGAAGCGCGTCGTCACGGTCAAGAAGCGTGTGGCCGGCATGCAGGGGGACGCTGGTCAGTGGGGGACGGTCGAGGTCACGCTCGTCATCAAGAAGACGACGACGACCGTCGGAAAGCACAAGACCGTCAAGCGGAGGATCGTCGGCGTCGGCGTCCCGATCTATCCGGACCACACAGGCCGTTCCATCTTCATCAACGAGCAGGCGCTCCCCTACCTCCGTCAGGAGGTGCTGCAGGCCCAGTTCGACCTGAACATCAACATGATCTCCGGCGCGACGTACACGAGCTATGCGTTCGTGCAGTCTCTCCAGTCGGCGCTGCTGAAGGGGGAGAAGGTCTAGTGGTCTCTCCGCCCGGCGTTCGCCGGGTCGAGCACGTGATGGGCATGCCCGTGGTGGTCGACGTCCGCGACGAGGAGGTCGACGAGTCGGCACTCGTCGACGTGTTCGTGTGGCTGCGCTGGGTGGACGCGACCTTCAGCACCTACAAGGAGGACAGCGAGATCAGCCGCATCGACCGCGGAGAGCTGCCGCTCGCCGACGCCCATCCCGAGGTGAGGGCAGTGCTCGCGCGTTGCGACGAGCTGCGGGCGGAGACCGGCGGCTACTTCGACGTGAGAGCGGAGCGTGCCCGTCTCGATCCGTCCGGTGTCGTCAAGGGCTGGTCGGTCGACCGCGCAGCTGCGATCCTCGAGCGGGCGGGCGCCCGCAACTACGCGGTGAACGCGGGCGGCGACATGCGGCTCCACGGGCGGGCGGTGCCCGCCTGGTGCTGGCGCGTCGGGCTCCAGCATCCACTGCGTCGCGACGCGTTGGCCGGCGTGATCGAGACCGGCGACCTGGCCGTCGCGACGTCGGGAGCGTACGAGCGCGGCAACCACGTGCTCGACCCACACACTGGCTGTCCGCCGCAGGGGATCCTGTCGGTCACCGTGACGGGACCCGAGCTGGCGACGGCCGACGCCTACGCCACTGCGGCGTTCGCGATGGGGTCGATCCGCGCGCAACACTGGACGGCACGGCTCCGCGGCTACGAGGCGCTCACGATCCTCGCGGACGGGCGCATGCTCTCGACGCCACGCTTTTGACGTGGGGGAACCATGTTTCCCCCTCGGGCCCCTTCTCCCTCGCTCGCCGAGACTGAGCGCTGTGTGCGCTGCGGGGAGAGCGCGGTCTCCCCGCAGCGTGGCGGAAGGCTGCGGATACCGAGAGGGGTAGACCGTCGCCCGCCACCAGCCTGGAAAGCCGGAGGCCAACCAGATGCGTCAGCGACGTTGGCCGCAGGCGGATCCACGTCGGCGGGGACGCTGCAAGCGCCACCGCCGACGCAGCGCCTTCCTTCGCCCCGCGTCGTTCTGGGAGCAACCCACGGTCGCGCGCGCAGGGGAGACCGCGCTCTCCCCGGAGCGCCCAGAGCGCTCGGCCTCGCCGCCGACGTGGAGGAGGGGGCCCGTGGGGGAACCAGGGGTTCTCCCACGAGAGGCCCAGGGGTTCCCCCACGCCCTAAGGGGTGGGCAAGTCGACCCGGAAGACCGATCCTGCTCCGGGCCACGACTCGACGGTGAGCTTCCCGCCCATGCGGGCGACGAGCTCGCGCGAGATGTAGAGGCCGAGCCCGCTGCCGCCGACGCCGCGCGTGAGCGTCGGATCGAGTCGGTAGAACTTCTCGAAGATCCGCCGGTGCTCCGCGGTCGGGATCCCGAGACCGCGGTCGCGCACGGCGATCCGCGTGTGCCCCGGCGTGCGCTCCAGCTCGATCGACACCCGGCCGCCGTCCGGCGAGTACTTGACCGCGTTGTCCACGAGGTTGACGAGGACCTGGCGGAGCTTGGCCTCGTCGGCGAGGGCGATCCACGGGCCGCCGTTCGCGGACAGCTCGAGGTCGACGTCGTCGGGCGCCTGCAGCCGGGCCGACGCGACCACGCTCCCGGCGAGCGCCTGCAGGTCGCACTCCGCCGTCGCCACGTCGATCCGGCCGTCGTCGAGCTGGCCTGCGAGGAGGATCTGGGAGACGATCGCCGTCAGCCGGTCGCTCTCGTGCTCGATGATCTCGAGAAACGTGTCGCGCTGCTCGGGCAAGAGGTCGAGGTCGGTTCGTCTGAGGGTGCGTGCCGCGCCGTACACGGCCGCGAGCGGTGTGCGCAGCTCGTGCGACGCCGTGGCGACGAAGTCGTTTCTCGCCCGCTCGAGCGCGCGCTCCTCGCTGACGTCCCGGATCGCGTAGACGGTGCCCGTTTCGAACGCGACGCCCGCCATCGCCAGCCAGCGCTCCTCGGCGCCGGTCGCGAAGGGCACCGTGACCGGGCGCGCCCGCTCCGGCTGTTCGGCGTCGGCCAGCTCGACGTGCTCCGTCAGCTCGCCCCAATCGGGCAGGACGCTCGAGATGGCGCGGCCGAGAGCGTCGCTCTCCGCCACTCCGGTGATCGCCGCGACGGCGGTGTTCCAGTGGCGGACCGTCCCCTCCCGGTCGAGGAGGACGACACCGTCACCGACGTACCCCAGGGCGAGCGCGGCGTCGGCGCGGCGCTCCGCCTCGCGATAGAGGCGTGCGTTCTCGACCGCGACCGCGGCCCGGGAGGCGAGCTCCAGGGCGATCTCGAAGTCCGCCTGCGTCAGCAGCCGACCCGGCCCGGCGACGAGCGTCAGAGCCGCGAACGTGTGCTCGCCTGCGGTGAGCGGGACGCAGATCCAGCCCTGTGGCTCGACCTGCGCGAGCAGCTCGCCCGTCTCGGAGTCGGAGCCGGCCGCCTCGGCGAGCAGCTCGGGCGGGATCTCGGCCGCGAAGACCGGCTTGCCGGTGCGGATGACGCGCGGGACGATCGCGTCGTCGTCGACGTGTGCGCGCGTGCGACGGCGCAGCTCCTGAGCCCAACGGCGCCGCTCCGGATCGTGGTGGGCGACGGCGAGGCGGTCGATCCGGCCGTCGACCCCGAGGGCGTCGATCGCGCACCAGTCGGCCAGCAGCGGCACGGCGAGCTCTGCGAGCCGCTCGAGGGTGCGCCGGTCGTCGAGCGACGACGCGAGGATCGCGGTCGACTCGCCCAGGAAGGTGAGCCGTGCGCGCAGCGCCCGCTCGGCGGCGACGAGGCGGGTCCGCTCGAGCGCCACGGCCGCCTGGCGGGCGAGGGCGACCTTGAGCGCCCTGCGCTCGGGCGGGAACTCCTGGTCGGCGGTGAACGAGAAGGCGAGACCGCCGATCGTGCGCTCCTCGACGACGAGCGGCAGGCAGACGAGTGCGTGGGCGGGCTCCACGAGAGCCAGCGGTCCCGGATATCGCTCGTCCCGCTCGGCCGCGGAGCCGATGAACACCGGCTCGCCGGTGCGGACGGTCTCGGCGAGCGGGTGCTCCGCGCCGATCGGGGAGGCCCGTCTGAGGCTCGAGCCGTTGCCGCTCCGGGCCGAGGGCGGCGGCGATCTCGAGCGAGTCGCCGCTGCCGGTGAGGGTCGCGATCAGACCGCCTCCTGCCTCCGCCTCCTGGATCCCCTCGGTGAGGACGGCGTCCAGCACCTGTCGCGGTGTCAGTGCGGAGGCGAGCGCATCAGCCACCCTCTGCAGCCTGCGCGCGGCCTCGAGCGCCTGCCGGCTCGTGTGGACGGCGCCCTCGGCCCGCTGCCGGGCACGCCGCTGACGTGCGACGGTCTCGCTGCCGAAGATCCCCGTGAACACGAAGACGGCGAGAGCGACCGCCCCCTCCCACCCGAGCTCGAAGCCGTGGTGAGGCGGGAGGAAGTAGTAGGCGAACGGCACGAACGACGCGGCGGCCGCCGCCGTGCCGGCCCACCGTCCGCCGACGAGCGCGGCGAGGGTGATCGCGACGATGTAGAGGAGCCCGGGGATGACGGCTCGTGGGTGCCCGAGCGCGAGGAGCGTCACCGCGCACGGCGCGCCTGCGATGGCGGCGAGCCCGAGAGCCGCCCGACGGGCCTGACCGCGTCGCCGGGGGTGACGCTCGTCCGCAGCCGCGCCTGTCACGTCTCCCCGGCCACCTCCTGACGGAGACGCTCGAGCTCGCCGCCCCGCAACCGCTCGAGGACGCGCTCGATCGTCTCGCCGAGCTGAAGCGGGTCGAACGGCTTGACGATGTAGCCGACCGCACCGAGCCGCTGCGCCTCGCGCCGGTCCTCGGGCGCCGTGCGCGCCGAAAGGAACACGACGGGGATCTCCCGTGTCGTGTCTCCGGCAGAGAGCCGCTCCGCCACTTCCCAGCCGTCCAGCCGGGGCATCATCACGTCCAGGAGGATGAGGCTCGGGCGCTCGCTCCGGGCGAGCTCGATCGCGCGCTCGCCGCTCTCGGCTTCGAGCACCGTGAGCCCTGAGGCCTCGAGATTGATGCGACAGATCGTGCGGATCGGCGCCTCGTCGTCGACGACGAGCACGCGGGCCGAGCCCCCGGGCGCGGGCCGGCTGCCTCCGCTCGGCTCGAGGCGGAGGTGCAGGCGGTGACGGCGTGCCCCGGCGAGGGCCGGCGGCCGGCGGGTGCGCGGCGTGTCGAGGTGCTGCCGCGCGTCTCGGCGCGGTTGCCTGGTCCGGATCGGCGATCGGGTGACAGACGGCAGTGACGTTCCCCTTTGCGTCTCCGTGAGCGTAGCCTGCCGCGTCGGGCGAGAGAAGGCCCCCCCGCCCCGTCGCCGAATGCGTGCCGCAGGCGTCGATCTCTAGGCCGACGAGCGGTTCCGGTCCTCGGCCAGCTCGCGCAGCCCGGGGCCGCCGACCCGCCACGAGTCGCGCGCATGCAACCGCATCCGTGCTGCGAAGTCCGGGTCGCCCCGTCGCAGCCCCGCGGCGAGCAGGCCGCGGAGTGCGTACTGCGCACCGGTGAGGAGCGCCGCAGTCCGCGCTCCGGCGGCCGAGTGGTGCTTGGCCCAGTAGCGGTGACGGCTACGCCACATCTCGTTGACTCGCCGCTCGGGGATCCCTGCGCTGAACTGCGACTCGTGGTGGACGACGGTCACCTCCGGGAAGTAGCGAACCCGCCAGCCCGCGCCTCGCAGCCGGCGGCAGAGGTCGGTCTCCTCGGAGTAGATGAAGAACTCCTCGTCGAAGAGCCCCACCTCGTCAAGAGCCTCTCGCCGGAGCAGGAGCGCCGCGCCCATGACCCAGTCGACGTCCCGGGTCGTGCCGCCGCCGGACTGCTTCACCCCACCCCGGCCCAGCGTGAGCAGCCCCAGCGCCGCGACGGCCGGGCTCGGGAACCGCCAGGCGGAGTCCTGGAGGCGGCCGTCCGGATACACGAGGCGCGGGCCGAGTGCCGCGACGCGGGGGTTCGCGTCGAGGTGTGCGACCATCCGCCCGAGTCCCCAGTCCTCACCCGTCGTGTCCTCGTTCAGGACGTACACGTAACGGCCGCTCGTGGCGCCGATCACCGTGTTGTGGTTGGCGCCGAAGCCCGCCCGGTGCCGCTGCGCGATCACGCGCACGTGAGGGAACCGCTCGCGCACCGCCTCGACCGAGCCGTCCTCGGAGGCGTTGTCCAGCACGACGACCTCCGCGTCGACATCGCGCAGCGAGTCGAGACAGGCGAGCAGCAACTCGCGGCTGTCGGTGTTGACGATCGAGATGGAGACGTCGGGCAAGACGGACGGGCTAGCGGGCGAGACCCCGTGCGACGAGGGCCTCGCGCGCGGCGTCGACGGCGTCGTCTGCCCGCTGGCCCTCGAGCCAGACGAGCAGGTCGCGCATGCCGTCGGCGAACGGGATCCTTGCCTCGAAGGCGAGCAGCTCCTCGGCGAGCCGCGTGTCCGCGTAGCAGTGGCGGATGTCGCCCGCGCGGTACTGCTCGACGATCTCCGGCTCGATCTCCTTGCCGAGTCCGCGCGCGATCGTACGTGCCACGTCGAGGATCGACGTCGGGACACCGGTGCCGAGGTTGAGCGTGCGCCCGTCGGCGCCGCTCTGCGTCAGCGCGAGCGCGCAGCCGCGGACGAGGTCGCGGACCTCGATGAAGTCGCGGGTCTGCTCTCCGTCCTCGAAGACGAGCGGCGGATTGTCGTTGAGCAGCCGAGAGGAGAAGATCGCGGCGACGCCGGTGTACGGGTTCGACAGCGCCTGGCGCTCGCCGTAGACGTTGAAGAAGCGGAGCGCGACCGCGGGGATCCCGTAGGCGGCTCCGACCGCGAGGAAGAGCTCCTCGTGGTCGCGCTTGCCGATGGCGTAGACCGAGGTCGGGCGCAGCGGCTTCGTCTCGGCGGTCGGCTCGGGCTCGAGCGGGTTGCCGTCGTCGTCGGTGACCTCCCAGCGCCTGGCAGCGAGCTGACTCTCGGGTCGCAGTCCGGGCGCGAGACCGGACTGCGCCGGTGCGCGGGTTGCGGTAGGAGCCTTCCCCGTAGATCGACATCGAGGAGGCGACGAGCAGTTTGCGGATCCGGTCGCGGCGGGCGACGGCCTCCTCGAGCACGACCGCGGCTCCGAGCGCGTTGACCGACGTGTAGCGCTCGATCTCGTACATCGACTGGCCGACGCCGACCGCCGCGGCGAAGTGGACGACGGTGTCGATGCCGTCGAGCGCCCGGGCGACGGCCTCGTGGTCCCGGACGTCGCCGATCTGCAGCTCGACCGCCGGATCGAGGTACTCCGGTCGCTCGCCGGTCGGGTGCACTTGCGAGGTCGAGGTTGTCGAGCGCCCGGACCTGGTGCCCGTCGGCGAGCAGCCGGTCGGCCAGATGCGAGCCGATGAACCCGGCTCCACCGGTGACGAGGACGCGCATGGCCGGCTGAGGCTAGCAGCGGTCGCCGCCAGCCCGGGGCAGCCTGGCCCGTGGCGAGCGGAAGCCGGAGGCGGACCCTCGTCGTCGAGGCGCAAGGGCGAGCGACGCGTAGTTCCTCCCGATGCCCCGGCCCGATCGGCGGGGCACGATCGCGGAAATGGTCGATCTCGATCAGTACCAGCAGTGCGGGCACGGGTACGCAGCCGACGACTGCCCCGTGTGCGGCACGGGCGAGTCCGCCGCCGACGAGCCGTGGCCGCTGTTCGATCCGCAGGTGTGGGTCGCCGCCTACGCGGCGAGCTCGCGTGAGCCGCCGGACGTCCCGGTGGAGCTCGTGGGCGTGCCGCTCAGCTGAGCGGGAACGCTACCGCCCTAGTTGTCCCCGCCTTGCCTCGCCCCCGTCGCCGTGCCCGGTGTCCGAGCTCTCGGACTCGTGTGAGGCGGCGGGAGCGGCGAGCGTTCCGGTCGTGTGGGCGGTCGAGTCCGGCGAGTCCTGCACGGTCTCGCCGCCGGCGGCCGTCGCCGCACTCTCGCCGGAGTCGCCGCCGGAGACAGGGGCGGCAGCCGAGCCCGAACCGGTGCCGGTAGCGGATCGAGCCGGGCGGGGCGAGGGCGTGAGGAGCCCGAGTCCTCCCGCTCCGTCTTCTGTGTGGTCCAGATGGCCGACGCGCTCCCCTCCTCGCCGGCGGAGGGCTCGGAGGACGATGTCCGGTCCTCCGTGTGGACGGTCGCCGGCGTCCGGGCCGGCCGAGACGACATTCGTCCGTGGCGGCGGCCGGCTGCTCCGGCGCCGCGACCGGCTCTGCCGGGATTCGAGCCGGCGCGGCGACGTCGGGTGCAGCGGCCGCCCGGGGCGTGGCCGCCGCGGTCCTCGGGGTCGCTGCGACCGGCGACGCGTGCGGTCGGCCGCGGTGCAGCGGCGTCCGGCCCGACGAGCGCGCCGCCCGCGATGACCGCCGTCCCGAGCCCGATCACGACCGCCTTGGCCGCTGCCGGGCCGACACCGGGGTCTCCTCCTGCGACCGCCTGAGCGGAGAGCTCGCGGACGGTTGCGAGCCAGCCGACGGGCGAGAGCGCGGCCCAGGCGTTACGCAGCCTCAGCTGGAGCCCCTTGCGGGCGCGGAACAGCAGCGACTCGACCGCCGACGGGCTCAACGCGAGCGAGGCCGCGACCTCGTCGTAGGAGAGGCCGCGCAGCTCGCGCAGGAGGATCGCCTCGCGCTGCTGGTCGGGGAGGCTCCCGATCGCGTCGCGCAGACTCTCGACGTTCTCGCGCCGAACCGCCTCGGAGTGTGCGTCGGCGCCGGACGGCGCCGGCTCGACGTCCGTGGGCAGCGGCTCGCGCATGCGTGCACGCGTGCGCGCCACGCACTCGTTGCGGGCGATCGTGGCGAGCCAGGCGGCCGGCTCGCGCGGCCGGGAGCCGTTCTGCAGCGCGCGCTGGGCCGAGAGGAACGTCTGCTGCGCGGCATCCTCGGCCTCGGTCGCGTCGCGGAGCAGGCGCCGGCAGATCGCGAGCACCATCGTGGCGTGCTCCTCGTAGAGTGCGGCGACGCGTGCAGCGCCCGCTCCGGGGCCGGGCCGGCCGCCGGTGCGCAGGATCCGTGTTCGCTTGCCGCCCGTCGTCTGCTCCGTCCCCGTCCCGTTGCTCGCCGTGGTTCTCGTCATTGTGGCCGACGGATGTGAGGAGCCATCGACGGCTTCTCGATCCGCTTCCGCCCGGTATCGGTCGCGGACGGTCGTCTCTGGAGAGGTCGTACGAGGGAGAAACTTGCGCACGCGCCGTCCCGCGTCGCTCCTGCGGGGAGGCGATCAGGCGGCCGTGACCCGGGTCTCGGCGCTTCCCGACTCGCGCCCTCGCGGAGCGCGCGCCACGGCGAGGCGAGGCTTGCTCTGTCGCGTCAGGATCCGGTACGCCGCGGCCGTGACCACGCTCCCGATCGCCCCCAGGTAGACGTACCGCGCCCAGGGGTGCGAGCTGTCCGAGCCGGCCAGCAGCCCGTGTCCGGTCGCCGCGGCGAAGACCCCGTAGGTGAGCCGGTGCAGGCGGCGCCAGTTGCGCACCCGAATCAGCTTCCGTACGGGGAACGAGAGGTAGACGAGGACGGTCGTCTCGGCGGCGACGACGCCGGATCCGACCCAGAGCGGACGGTAGGGGATCCGTCCGGGCACGACGAGGCCGAGCAGGTCGATCCGGATCGAGGTGTCGTACACGAGCGCGACTCCGTGGACCCCGATCGCGAGCAGGGCGAGCAGGGCGAGGAAGCGATGCGCGTCCGTGACGGTTGCAGGCTTGGCGCGCCTGCCGAGCGCCCGCGACTTGAGCACGAGGCCCGCAACGGTCGTGCAGGAGAGGAGGACGTACGCGGTGAAGCCGCTCGCCCGCGCGACGATCCAGAAGGTCGGGTCGGTTCTCACGCGAGCCCTCCGGCCATGACGACGCGCGCGTCGGAGGTCACGAGCAGGCAGGGGAGCGCGAGCCGGTCGGCCTCCGCCGCGGCTGCTGCCTCGCCCGCGAGGAAGAGCGCCTTTGCGTGCACCTCGGCCTCCACCGCGTCGGCGCCGACCACGGTCACCGTGAGGAGGTCGCTCGTCGAAGGGGTGCCCGTGAACGGGTCGATCAGGTGGTGGCGCTCCTCGCCGTTCTGGCGCCACCGCCGGTAGTCGCGGCCGGAGGTCGCCAGTCCGCCGTGTCGGAGGCCGAGCACGACCGGCGCCTGCGGCGTGTCCACCTGGACGGTCCAGGTGCCCGCGCCCGGCACGCCGCGGACGGCGATGTCTCCCGCGGCGTTCGCGAGGCACGGGCCGAGCCCGGCGAGCACGTCGCACGCGCACTCGGCCGCGTAGCCCTTGACGATCCCGCCGAGATCGATGCGAGTGCCGGGGGCGAGCGACACGACGCCGTCTTCCTCGTCGATCCGGACGTCGCCGCCGCACGGGCGCGAGGAGCGTTCAGGGCCGCCGACGTCGTCGAGCAGATCGAGGAAGGTTCTGTCGTACCCCGCCTCGACGAGCGCGTCGTGAACGGTCGGGTCGAAGCGGCCGGCGGTCGACTCGCGGGCGCGCAGCGCCAGGCGGGTGACCTCGACCAGCTCGGGGCTGCAGCGGAGCGTCCCCAGTCTGTTGAGGCGGGAGAGCTCCGACGAGGCATCGAAGCGCGAGAAGACTGAGTCGAGGCGGCGGAACTCGTGCTCCGCTGCGTCGAAGGCGCTGCCCGCGTCTCGGCCCGTGTCGAGCAGGAGCTCGACTGTCACGCCCATCGTCGCGAAGCGGTGCCGCTGGTATGCGCCCGCGAGTGCGTCCGGAGGGGCGGCGACGGTCACGGGTGAGAGCTGGACGAGCTCGTGGCGGGCGCGCTCGCCGGGGGCAGCGTGACGACCTGGACCTGCGGTGGCAGCGTCACGACCTTCGGCTGAGCCGGAGCGGGAGCGGGAACAGGCGCGGGCGTCGCCGCGGGTGCCGGCGAGGCTGCCGGAGTCGCCGTGGTGTGCGTCGTCGCGACGGTCGTGGTCTGCGCGGCGGCCGCGCTTCTGGCCGCGGCGGCGGCCTCCGCGGCGGCGATGCGGGCCGCTGCGGCCCGGGCGGCAGCGACCTGGGCGGCGTGCGTCCGCTCGGCGGTACGGATCTGCGCCTGCCGCTCCTCGAGCCGCTTCCGGTACACGGCCCACCGCCGGTCGAGGAGGTGCTTCACCGTCACCGACTCGCGCTTGAGCCGGTGCTGCCAGCGCGTGAGCTCGAGCAGCCGCGGATCGGGCTGCTGCGTCTGCGTCGCCGCCGAGGCCCACGGCCTCGAGGCGATCGTCGCCCAGAGGGCGAAGAAGACGAAGAGCGTCACGGTCGCGAGGTAGAGGCGAACGGTGTGGTTTCGCACTAGCCGTCTCCCTCGCGTTCTCCTCCGGACTCGCCGCCGCTCGGCTGGCTGCCGCTCGACTGGCCGGTGGTCGAGCCCCCGTCCTCGCCTGACGACCCGACGTGGTCGTCGTCGGAGCTCTCGTGCTCGCCGCTCGTGGTCGTCGTCGCGGTTGGCGGCGCGGGCGCCTGCTGGTACTGGACGATCGGCGGCGGCTGAACGTAGGTGACCTGCTGCTCGGCAGTCTTGGACGGCTCCTTGCGCGGTGTCGGTGCGGGCTGCTCGACCGGCGGCGCTTGCGTCGGCTGGGCCGCCGCGACGACGCGCTGGATCGGCGGCATCGTCGGGATCGGCACGGGCGCGTAGTGCGGTACCCTGGGGAGCGTCGGCGGCTGCGCCGTGCGCGCCTTCTCGAGCGACGCGCTCCACTTCGCGAGCTTTGCGCGCCGCGCGACGATCGTCGTCTCCGGGATGGTCGCACGGGTCGCCGCCGCGGCGGCTCCGAGGTGGGCCGTTCTGAGAGCGGCTGCCGCCCCCGCGGCGATGCCGGCACCGAGCAGGAGCGAGATCGCGATCGCGTGCAGTCGTCGCATGGGTGAGCCTCCGTGTGTCTACTGCGGCTGGGCGGCCGCAGCGCGCGACCGTCAGGGGGAAGGAGGGCCCTGGACGGGAAAACTTGCGCGGAAGCACCCGATCGAGGGGCCCGCGCTCGTCGGACGCGCGTCGCTAGGGCACCCAGGTCTCTGCGAGCGGCGTCACCTGGAGCTCGTGCGTGGCGGCGCGGGCGCTCTGCTCGGCCAGGAAGAGCACCGCGTCGGCCAGCCGTCTGGGGTCGGCCAGCGCCTCGCGGATCGCTCCCGGTCGCGGCTCACCCGACAGCGGCTCGATGCCGGCGTCGACGATCAGCAGCGCGACGTGGATCCCTTCGCCGCGGAGCTCGAGCGCCGCAGCGTGCGTGAGTGCCCGTACGCCGAACGAGCCCGCCGCCCAGAGCCCTCGGCCGGGCATCGCCCGCCGCGCCGATCCGCCGGTCACCTGGACGAGCGTCGCGGGTGTGCCCTGTGCGAGCAGGAACCGGCTCGCTCCGGAGAGGAAGGAGAACGCGGATCGGGCCGGCGCCGCCGCCCACTCGTCGAAGGCTCCGGGGTCGGCCTGGGCGAGCGGTCCGCCGCCGAAGGGGCCGCTGCGGTCGCCGCCGTACGCCGCGGCCGCGTTCACGACCGCGCCGACCGGCCCGTACGCCGCGGCAACCTCGCCGAGCGCCGCCTCGACGCTCGCCGGGTCGGTCACGTCCGCGCGCAGCGCGAGCGCCCCCGCCGCACGGACACCGTCGAGCGTGGCATCCGATCGCGCCGCCGCCGCGACCTGCCAGCCCGCCTGCAGCAGGGCTTCGAGCACCGCACGCCCGAGGTTGCGCGCGCCGAAGACGAGAGCGGTCTTCGGCTGCCCGGTCGCCTCGCCGGTCGGCGCGTCGTCTCGCTCGCTCACATCGCCCATTCTCCCAGACTCCGGTGAGCCTGCTCTGGCGGCTACGAGGTTGCGAGCTAGTATTTGTTTGATGGCAAGCAAATATAATGACGACGCGTCCCGGTTGCGGCTTGCGGTGGCGCGCATCTCGCGGCACCTGCGCGCGGTCGATGCGTCCTCGGCGCTGACGCCGACGCAGGCGTCGCTGCTCTCCACGGTTGCGCGAGGAGGCCGCGTCGGGCTGTCGGAGCTGTCGGAGCTCGAGGGAGTCGACCCGCCGACGCTCTCGCGCGCCGTCTCGCGACTCGAGGAGCAGGGTCTCTTCCGGCGTCTGCCCGATCCGGACGACCGTCGTGCCGCCACCGTCGAGGCGACGGCGGCGGGGAAGAGGCTGCAGCGGCGGTTGCGCGCGGCGCGCGCCGACTCGCTGCGGGCTCGGCTCGCCGAGCTCGGGGAGGATGAGCGGAGCCTTCTGCACGAGGCGCTGCCTGCGCTGGAGGCGGTCGCCGATGCGTTGAAGCGGCAGCGGGCGGGCGCGTGACGCGGTTGCTCGGCGTCGGGCGCCGGACCTTCAGCTCGCTCGCCAACCCGAACTTCCGTCGCTACTTCCTCGGCCAGGCGGTCTCGCGCATCGGCGCCTGGATGCAGATGGTCGCGCAGTCGTGGCTCGTGCTGACGATGACCGGGTCGAGCGTCCTGCTCGGGCTCGTGGTCGCGCTCCAGTCGTTGCCGGTGCTGCTGCTCGGCCCGTACGGGGGTGTGGTCGCCGACCGCGTCGACAAGCGGCGGCTGATGATCGCGCTGCAGAGCCTGATGGGCGTGCAGGCGCTGGTGCTCGGCGTCTTGACGGTCAGCGGTCACGTCCGCTTCTGGGAGATCGCGCTCCTTGCTGCGGTGCTGGGTGCGAACAACGCGTTCGAGACGCCTGCGCGTCAGGCGTTCATGCTCGAGCTGGTCGGTCCCGAGCGGTTGCGCAATGCGGTCAGCCTCAACTCCGTGATGGTGAACGTCGCGCGCACGGTCGGCCCGGCGGTCGCGGGCCTCCTCGTGGCGACCGCCGGCGAGGGGGTCTGCTTCCTCGTCAACGCGGCGAGCTTCGGTGCAGTTGTCGCCTCGCTGCTGACGCTCGATACGAGCCGGATCTCGCCGAGTCCGCCGGCCGGCCGCGCCCGCGGGCAGCTGCGCGACGGCCTCCGCTACGTGCGCGGGACGCCGGAGCTGGCGGTTCCGCTCCTGCTGATGGCGATCGTGGGGACGCTGACCTACGAGTTCTCTGTCTCGCTGCCGGTGCTCGCGCGCGGCTCGCTCCACCTCGGCGCGCCGGGGTACGGGTACATGACCGCGGCAATGGGCGGGGGGGCCGTCGCCGGCGGCCTCGTCGTCGCGGCGCGTGGCCGCACGGGGCTGCGGCCGCTCGTGCTCGCGGCGGCCGGCTTCGGCGTGTTCGTGCTCGCGGCCGCCCTCGCGCCGAGCCTCGCGTTCGAGCTGGGGGCGCTCGTCCTCGTCGGCGCGGCGAGCGTCTCGTTCATCTCGGTCGCGAACTCGACGCTGCAGCTCGGCTCTGCGCCGCACATGCGCGGCCGGGTGATGGGCCTCTGGATCGTCGCCTTCCAGGGCTCGACGCCGATCGGCGGCCCGCTGATCGGATGGATCATCTCGCGGACGGACGCACGCGCCGGCCTCGCCGTCGGAAGCGCCGCCGCGCTGGCGGCGGCGGCGCTCGGGGCAAGCATGATGCGTCGGCTCGCGCCGGTCGGTGCGCGCACGCCGACCCTGAGCCAGGCAGATTGAGTCCGCGAGACAGGCGGGGCACGGGCGCTCTCAGTCGGCCGGTGGGCGACCCGTTGTGGTGGGCCGGCGTCGTCCGCGAAGCCACGCTTCACCCAGTGATCGGCGCTCGTGGTCGTTCCGCGCCTGCCGAGTAGCTTGCGAAGAAGGCCTCGCGTGCGTCGGTGGCGTCGCCGAAGCGTGCGAGCCCTTCGCCGAGTGGGCGGTGCGCTCCCCGGGATCATCGGCCGACGTCGGCGTCCGTCTCCTGAACGCCTCCGTCCTCGGCGCCGGGCGGCTCGTCCTGGAAGAGGACGACGTAGGGCGTGTAGCTGAAGATCCGGTCGCGCTTTCTGCCGGCGATCTCCTCGAGCAGTCCGAGGCCTTCGAGCTGCTCGACGAGCTTGTTCGAGGTGACGGAGGAGATGCCGAGGCTGTCCTTGACGAGGTTCACGTGGACGAGACAAGGCGATCCGCCGCGGCCTCTTCCACAGCGTCCCCGAGCTGATCGACGCAATCGAACAGTTCCTCGCCGCCCACAACGACGACCGCAAACCGCTCGTCTGGACCGCCTCAGCCGGCGCGATCCTCACCAAAGTCGGCCGCTGTAAAGCCGTTCTCGAGACAGTGCACTAGACGGCTATCTCGCCCGATGTGTCGCCATCTAGACCGGGTCAGCCGAGAACCTCGGCTGGCGCGGCTGCGGTCGCTGCGTCAAGCCGTTCCAGCCACAGCTTGGCGTCGAGCTGTTCGAATGTCTGGCGGGCCTGTGCGAGCAGCGGTGCTGCGTCGCCGGCGCGCTCTTGGCTTGTGAGCCATTCGGCGTGTTCGAGTTGGGCGACGGCGAGGTGGAAGGGGAGCTCGTGGGCGCGGAGTTGTGCCTCGGCTGTGGTGAAGTGGCGGTCTGCGCCGGGGTCGTCGCCGGCGAGGTGGGCGCGGAAGCGGTGGGCGATGGCGTCGAGGAAGGGCGGGCGCAGGCCGGCGGGGAGTGCCTCGACGGCCTCGATGAGCTCGTTCAGCTTCGCCGAGTCGGCGAGCGCGCGGGCGGCTTCGAGCGCGTGCAGGAAGCCGAGCTTGGCGCCCTGGTTGGCGATGCCGAGGGTCTCCCGGGTCGCGAAGGCTTGCTCGGCGGCGGCGAGGGCGGCCTGGTGGTTGCCCTCGGCGAGCCGGACGGCGGCGAGCGCGGGCTGGTAGCAGCTCTCGGCCTGGACGTCGCCTGAGCGGCCGAGCTCCTCGTAGCGGCTGAGCATCCGGCGGGCCTGGTCGAGTTGGCCGCGGTGGAGGTAGAGCTCGAGGATCCCGCTGGCCGGGCCGAGCAGGCCCGAGTCCTTGCCGATCTGGTCGTCGGGGATCTCGGCCAGGCGGGCGAGCGCCTCCTGCCAGCGTCCGAGCATGGTCAGGGCGTAGGTCATCTCGCTGAGCGCGAACCACTCGTTTGGGCGGTTGCCGATGCGACGCGCGATGCTGAGCGCCTGCTCGAGATGGGTGAGCGACTCGGAGTAGCGGTCGCGCTGGAAGCCGAGGTCGGAGAGATCGGTGCACGCCCCTGCCGCTTGACGGTGGAGGTCGTGTGCGAGCGCGGTGTCGAGCGCGAGCTGGAACAGGCCGCGCGCTTCCTCGGGCCGGCGCGGCGAAATGAGCATCGCCCTTGTGTCCCAGCCTCGGGCCAGGTGCTCTGGCAGCTGCAGCGCTTCGGCGAGGTCGAGGCCGCGCTCGGTCAGCTCGGCCGCCCGCTCCGTGTTGCCGGCGAAGAAGTGGAGGTTGCCGAGTCGCAGGATCAGAAGCGCGAGGTCGGCGTCCGGCTCGTCGGCGCCGACCGACGCGTAGGTGGCTTCCATCCGCTGGATCGCCTGCTCGATCCGGCCCGCGTGTGTCTCGGCGAGCGCCAGCCAGCTGGAGGCGCGGGCAGCGGCATGGGTGTCGCCGGCGGCTTCGTAGAGCCGGATTGCCTGCTCGAACAGCTCCCCGCCGTGCTCGTTCTCGCCTGCTGTGAGCGCCATCTCGCCGGCACGGCTGAGTGCGGCAGCTTGCGCACGCGACTCGGGAGCAAGCTCAGCGGCCTGCTCGAAGTAGCGTCCGGCTTCCATGGCGGCGCCGAGCGCGGCTGCGCGCTCGCCCGCGTGCAGGAGCGCCTGGTGGGCTTTGCTGCGGAGCGCTTCGCCGTCGGGGGCGTCGGGCTCGAGCCGGTAGGCGTCCAGCAGATGCGAGGCGACGACCTCGGCCACCTCCTCCTCACCCAACGTCGAGGAGAGGTGCTCGGCGGCAGCGAGATGCCTGGCCCGCCGCTCCCGTTTGGGCAGGGTCTCGTAGGCGACATGCCGCAGCAGGTCCTGCAGGAAGGCGTACTGGCCCTGCTCGGGGGAGCGCGGATCCGACTGCAGGCCGAGCACCTCCCTGCGCACCAGACCCGCCAGCAGCCCCTCCAGCGTGTCCCGCTCGAGCCCGCTCAGCGCAGCAAGCGCCTGCGGCGTGAACGTCTTCCCCAGCACCGCGGCGTCGCCGAGCAGCCGCCGCTCCTCCCCCGAGAGCCCGTCCAGGCGCGCCGCGATCAGGGCGTGCAGCGTTTCCGGCACCTCCAGGGTCTCGACCTCGCCGGCGACCTTGTAGACGGAGCCATCCTCGACGAGAAGGCCGCGATCCAAGAGCATCCGCACCGTCTCCACCGCATACAACGGCACCCCCTCCGCGCGCGCCAGGATCCGGTCGCGCAAACCCTCCGGCAACCCCGGCACCAGCCCCAGCAGCAGCTCCCGCATCGCCTGCTCCGACAGCGGCTCCAGATACAGGGAGGTGAAGTTGCGATGCCCCGCCCCCCAGGTCGGCCGCTTCTCCAACAGCTCCGGCCGGGCGAGGGTAACCACATAGAGCGGCTTCTCCCGCGACCACTCCAGCAGGTATTCGACGAAATCGAGCAGCGAGCTGTCGGCCCACTGCATATCCTCGAACGCCAGCACCGTGGGATAGGTGTCCGCGAGCCGCTCGAAGAACAGCCGCCAGGCCGCAAACAGCTCCTGCCGCTCCTGCGATGCCCCCTCACCGAGCGCCAGCAGCTGCGCCAACCTGGGCTCCACGAAGCGCCGCTCCTCCGGATCCAGCAGATGCTCCTCCAGGGTCGCCGACAGCTTGGCAAGCGCGAGACGGGTTCGCTCGTCCTCCGTGATCCGGCAGCGCATCCGCACCATGTCCGCCAGCGCCCAGTAGGTCACCCCCTCCCCGTAGGCGAGACAGCGACCCCGATGCCAGTACACCGTCTGGGCGATCCCGTCGAAGTACTTGTAGAACTCCCACGCCAACCGCGACTTGCCGATCCCCGCGATCCCCGTCACCGACACCAGCTGCGCCCGCCCTTCCTCGGCACAGACGTGGAACAGATCCTTGATCTGCCGCAACTCCCGGTCACGCCCCACAAACGGCGCCTCCAACCCCTCCGACTTCAACGAGCCGCCGACACCCGACACCACCCGCAACGCCCGCCACAACGGCGTCTCCCCCTCCTTCCCCTTCAACTCGAAGCTACCCGCCGGCTCGTAGACAACCGTCCCCTCGCTCGCCCGCCGCGTCCCCTCCCCACAAACACCGCCCCAGGCTCCGCCACCGACTGCACCCGCGAGGCCGTATTCACCAGATCCCCCGCCACCATCCCCTCACCAACCGCAGCCAGATTCACCGCCGCCTCACCCGTCAACACACCCGCCCGCGCCTTGAGCTCCGCCGCCCCCACCTCATCACCCAACGCCGACACCGCCGCCACCAGATCCAACGCCGCCCGCACCGCCCGCTCCGCATCATCCTCCGTCGCCACCGGCGTCCCCCACACCGCCATCACCGCATCCCCAATGAACTTCTCCACCACCCCCCCATACAGACCAACGAGCCGCCGACACACGTCGAAGTAACGCGACAGCAGCTCCCGCGTCTCCTCCGCATCACGCAACTCCGACAACGACGTAAACCCCACCAAGTCCGCAAACAACACCGACACCAACCGGCGCTCCGCCACCGGTGGCTGGGTCGCGGTGGGCCCGCCTGTTACCGCCGCGGGTAGTGGCTGCTCGAGGGAGACTCCACACGCCACGCAGAACCGGTCGCCCATCTGGTACGCACTACCGCACGACGGGCAGGTCAGCGACAGACCGCGCCCGCACTCCGCGCAGAACTCGCCCCCTCACGACTCTCGGCACCGCAGCTAGGACAGACCACGAACAGAGCCTACGCTCACCGCTTCCACCAGACAAAGCCGTTCCGGCAACGCGTCGTCGGCAGGTCTGAGCGGCGCAGCACTCCCCATCCTCGTGCGCCAAATGCGCCAGTAATGCGCCAGTGAACTCTGAATCGGGCGGTCTTGAGCGGTCTCGAGCGGAAAGCCGATGCAGACGGTGTCGCCCAGAAATGTCTGCTAGTAAGCCACTTTCCGCTCAACCATGGGAGTGCCCCCGGCCGGAATCGAACCAGCGCACGCGGTTTAGGAAGCCGGTCGTATCCGTCCCGGGGAGTCCCGCTGTGTCCGAGAAGTCCGTCGTGAACCGGCTCGAATGTGCGAGGAGTACGGTTAGTTCCGTCGTGTCCCGCAGCGTTCGGCGTGTCCTGGTAGACGGCCGGTAGACGAAGCCTCCGGTAGACAAGGGTTGCGAGCGTGTCCTGGAGTGATCGCTCCCGCTCCCCCTCAAGCGTGCCCGCTGAGACTCGGGAGTTCGAGTCCGTTCAGTTGGTGACGGCTCGGACGCGGTGCGACCGAATACGAGATCTTCCCCATGCCGGTCGCTGCGGGCGATGCGCTCGAGCAGCAGGAGCCGAGCTTGTTCGTCATCGGCACCCGGCGGGTGCCTTCTGGACATCGGCTCGATCTCGCCTTCCTTGTCGTCCGGGCTTCGCACGTCCCCGGTGTCCCGGGTGTGTCCCTCAGGTTTGGCCTCGCCGGTCTCGGGTCGGTTTCAGCCGGGCGACAATGTGGCGCCTTGGGTCGAGGCGTCCCGACGTCCGCCGGACGTGCCCGACCCGTCAGCGCGCTAGGGAAGCGTGAGGTAGCCCTCCAGGCGGATGAACCACTGCTTTCCCATACCTGCGTGGGCAGTTCGCCCGCCCCCGACGACCTTGGCGTACGCGCCGGTTCCGCGCACGACCTTCCACGTGCCGATCGCGACACCGGGGCGGTAGTCGAAGCCGCGGGCGTTCTTCTGCGAGACGTCCACCCACTCGTTCCGCTCCTGAATCGTCAGGTTCCCCTGCTTCCCGCTCAGCGTGTAGGTGATGTTGTAGATCGAGACCTGCTGGCCCTGGCGCATGAAGGACCGGCCGCTTCGGGGTCGGCCGTCGATGGGCCCGAGTCTCGCTTGAGGGCTCCCGCCCGGAGCGAGTAAGCGTAAAGCTCTGCCCTCCCTCCATGTCGATCGCCACCCGCTGCTTCGCCGCCTCGGGGCCGGCTGCCGCGACGGACGTAAGCGTGACCCCCACGGCGAGCACGACGAGCGCGAGCATGGCCTGTCGGATCTTCATAGAGCTGCCTCCTCCACAACTCGATCTGCACCTGTCGCAGCCGAGGATCGAGCCGGCCCGTTTCAGCCCCGTTTCAGCCGAGTAACAGCCTGCCCGCCGCGACGCGGTCACCGGGCTGAAACGATGCTGTAACGCCGGTTCCTTACAAGGACTCCCGAGTCGTCCTATCGTTCCCTGCGGGCCTCCGAAGGAGGGGATGCGCGCGTGCAGGTGGGCGAAGACACGCGGGTCGGCACCGAGCTTGCCGGCTATCGGATCGAGTCGCTGCTGGGCTGGGGCGGCATGAGCGTCGTCTACCTGGCCGAGGATCTGCGGCTCAAGCGGAGGGTCGCCCTCAAGCTGCTCGCTGCCAGCCTCGCTGAAGACGAATCGTTCCGTGACCGCTTCCTCCGCGAGTCGGAGCTGGCCGCGTCGATCGACCATCCGAACATCGTCCCGATCTACGAGGCCGGTACGGCCGACGACGTCCTCTTCATGGCCATGCGTTACGTCGAGGGGCGTGACCTCAAGGAGCGTCTCCGGGCCGGTCCCCTGGAGCCGGCTGACGCGATTGGCATCCTCGCGCAGGTGGCGAGCGCGCTGGATGCGGCCTACGCCCGCGGTCTCGTGCATCGGGACGTGAAGCCCTCCAACGTGCTACTCGACACGCGCGCGCGGCCGGACGGCTCCGATCACGTCTATCTGGCCGACTTCGGTCTGACGAGGCGAGTCTCGGACGAGGCTCGAGTCGGCGAAGACGGCCGTCTACTGGGCACGATCGACTACGTCGCACCCGAGCAGATCGCCGGTGAGGAGAGCGACGGGCGAGCCGACCTCTACTCGCTCGGGTGTGTGCTCTACGAGTGCCTCGTCGGGCAACCGCCGTTCCGGCGTGACTCGGACATCGCCGTCGTGTTCGCGCACCTCGAAGCGGAAGTGCCGGCGCCGAGCGCACGACGACCGGAGCTGCCGACGGCCCTGGATGCCGTGATCGCCAGAGCGTTGGCGAAAGAGCCGGAGCAGCGCTACGCGAGCTGCCGGGAGTTCGCGCGGGCGGCGCTCGCGGTCGCGGTCGACGAGGCGGGCCGCCGGCTCGTCGACGTCGCCTCCCGCGCCGCCGTTGGCAGGAGCGATCTGAACGAGGTCGAGGCCGAGTTGACGGGCAAGGTGATCGACCTCCAGGTGGTACGTGAACAGGCGCGGGCTCTTTCCGGTCCGCCCACCCCGGCGCGCGTCGCGGCGGAAGGGACCTGCCCGTTCAAGGGTCTGGCGAGCTTCGAGCCTGTCGATGCCGACTACTTCTTCGGCCGCGAACGTCTCGTCGCCGAGCTCGCCGCCCGCCTCGTCGGCGCGGGGTTCCTCGGCATCGTCGGCCCGTCGGGCAGCGGCAAGTCGTCGGTCCTCCGCGCCGGTCTCCTCTCGGCTCTCGCCGGAGGCGTTCTACCGGGCAGCGGGGGCTGGCGGCGCGTACTGCTCCGTCCCGGCGAGCGGCCGCTGGAAGAGCTTCGTCGCGTGCTCGTGTCTGTAGCGAAGGATCCTCTCGCCGAGGCAATCGAGGCGCTGCCGCCTGGCGCACGCCTCCTCCTCGCCGTCGATCAGCTCGAGGAGCTCCATACCGCCTGCCGATCCGACGCCGAGCGCGCCGTCTTCGCCGACACGCTTGCACGCGCGGCCGCCGATCCCGAGCGCCGAGCCGTTGTCGTGGTCGCGCTTCGCGCCGACTTCTACGGCCGCTTCGCCGCCTATCCGGGACTTGCCGAGCTGCTGGGTGCGAACCACGTGCTCGTCGGGCCGATGCAGGCATCGGAGCTCCGGCGCGCTGTCGAGTTGCCCGCCGGCCTGGTAGGGCTGCGGGTGGAGCCCCAGCTGGCCGACGCCCTGGTCGACGACGTGGAGGGCGAGCCAGGCGCGCTGCCGTTGCTGTCCTCCGCCCTGCTCGAGCTCTGGCAGCAGCGGCAGGACAACGCGCTCACCCTGGCCGCGTACCGCGAGTCCGGCGGCGTACACGGCGCCGTTGCGCGGCTGGCCGAGGGCACCTACGCCCGGATCCCGGATGGGCGCAAGCCGATCGTTCGCGCCATCATGCTGCGTCTGGTCGGCGAGAGCGAGGGCGACGTGCCGGTGCGTCGCCGCGCGCCGCTCGCCGAGCTCGAGCTGGAGCGCGACGGGGACGTTGCCGGCGTGCTCTCGACGCTGGCCGACAGTCGGCTGGTCACCGTGGGCGAGGGCTCCGTCGAGGTCGCCCATGAAGCGCTGCTGTGCGAATGGCCACGCCTGCGCGGGTGGATCGAAGAGGACACCGAAGGGCGCCGGCTTCGCCGTCACATCACTCGGGCGGCGACCGAATGGGACGCGGCTGGGCGCGATCAGGGCGAGCTCTACCGCGGCGCCCGCCTCGCCGCGGCTCTCGACTGGACCGCCGATCACGCGCTCGACGTCAACGAGCTCGAGCGCCAGTTCGTCACCGAGAGCCGCGAAGCAGGCGAAGCCGAGACGAGACGCGTCAGGCGCAGCAACCGCCGCCTGCGTGGCCTGCTCGGCGGGATCGCGGTCTTGCTGGCGGTGGCAGTCGCCGGCGGCGTCTTCGCCGCCATCCAGCGCGGGCAGGCCCGAGACGCGGAGACTGCACAGTTCGTCCAGCGCCTGGGCGCCCAGGCGCTCGTCGACGAGGATCTCGACCTCTCGCTCCTGCTCGCCCGCCAGGCAGTCGCCATCGACGACTCCCCGCAGACCCGCGGCTACTTGCTCGCGACGCTCCAACGCAGCCCCGCTGCGATCGGGATCATGCACGGTCACGGCGACGTGCTCAGGGCCATCGCCATCACTCCCGACGGGAAGACGCTGGCGGTGGGCGGTTCCTCGACCGGGGTTCGCTTCTTCGACGCCCGGACCTACGAGCAGATCGGGGATCCGCTGCCCGTCAAGGAGGGGCTCGTCGAGAGCCTTTCGTTCAGCCCCAGCGGGCGAACCCTCGCGATCGGCGGCGACCATGCCGTTCGCCTCATCGACGCGCAAACGCGTGAGCAGCTGGCCGAGACGGCAATCGGTGGAGTTGCCACGCGGATGGCGTTCACGAAAGACGGGTCGCAGCTCGTCGTCCTCTTCCCGCCCGGCGACGCACAGGGCCTCGGCGACACCGATGCTCAGATCACGATCCTGGACGCTGCGACGCTGGAGCGGATCGGTCGGCCGATCGAGCCGCGCGCCTTCGTCGGCGCCTACGTCGGTGTCTGGTGGGCGTCACCTCAGTTTGCCCTCATGCCGGACGATCGTTCCCTCCTGACCGCGTCCGAGGACGGCGAGCTGGTGCGGTGGGACCTCCGGACTCGCAAGAAGACGCGGACGTGGGGGATCGAGACCGGCACCGCGCCGGCGCTCGCCGTCAGCCCGGACGGCCTCACCGCAGCGATCGGCATCAAGCACGGGGTGGAGCTCGTCGACTTGCGGTCCGGAACCGCACGCACCGCAACCGCCAATCTCGCCGGGAGCCCGAACTGGGTGCTCTTCAGCCCGGACGGAAAGATGGTCGTGGCGACGAACCGCGACAAGACGGTGACTCGCTGGGACGTCGCGTCGGCGACACCTCTCGAGACGTTGCGCGGCCACTCGAACTTCGTGCAGCAGCCCGTCTTCAGCCCGGACGGGGAGACGCTCTTCACGGTGAGCCACGACGGCACCGCGATCGCCTGGGACATCGCCGGCGACCGCAGGCTGGGGCGGCCGTTCACCTTCACGCACGATCGAGATTTCTCCAGGACCGGCTTCGACGGTCACCCGGGGAGGTTCAGCCCCGACGGGCGGCTGATCGCGGTCGGCCTCAAGGGGCAGGGGATCGCGCTTTGGGACGCGCGCACGCTCATGCCGGTCGGGGCGCCGCTTCACGATACGGACGGCGAGGTCAAGACACTCGCTTTCTCACCGGATGGGAGAACGCTGGCGGCTGTGACCCAGACCATGCTCACGCTCTGGGACGTCGGCTCGCGGTCGCGGCTCCACGAGCCGCTCTTCGTGGGGAACCCGGCCATGGTGCTCGCCGTCGGCTTCAGCCCGGACGGAGCGTCGATCGCAACGGCCAGCAGCGACCTCGGCCTGCGGCTCTGGGATGCGGCGACCGGAGCCAGCCTTGCTCCGCTCGGACGCGCCGGGAGTGCGAGCGACGTTGCCTTCAGCGCTGACGGTGCGCTGATCGCGACGGTCCCGGGTCAGGGAGGTGCGGAGCTCTGGGATACGGCCGCACGCACGGCGATCGCCACCTTCGCTGGAGCGCCGGGAGACTACGACACGTCCGTCGCGCTCAGCCCTGACGGGCACCTCCTGGCGGTCGGTGGCTTCGGCAGAGTCGTACGCGTCTGGGACGTCCGCTCGCGGAAGCTCGTCCACGAGCTCGACCAGGGCGGCAACGGAGCGTTCACCCTCGAGTTCACCCCGGACGGCCGGACTCTCGCCATCTCCGGATTCGAGCCCGCCGCGTCTCTCTGGGACGTCGCGACCGGAACCCGGATCGGCCCGCAGCTAACGGCCGGGGACCGCCGGACGATGATCGATCTCTCCACCGACGGACGTCAGATGCTGGAGGTGCACGGGAACGGGAAGGGAGCCGTCTGGGACGTCGACCCCGAGTCCTGGAAGCGCCGGGCCTGCGACCTCGCAAACCGCACGCTGACTCGCGAGGAGTGGGAGGAGTTTCTCCCAGGTCGGTCCGTACGAGCCGGCCTGCGCGACGTGAGTCTGATTCAAGGGCGAATCGACCAGGTGAAGCGCGTCAGCGCAGCCGGAGGAGCGAGGCCGCCGGGCCGGAGACCCCGCCGCACCAGCAGCGTGGGCGGGACGGCCTCTCTGGCGAGTCTGAGGCGGGCCTGGCCGAGCCCCTCACGGTGCCACCTCGTCGACAGCCCGACGAGGAGCAGACCGGCGTCGCGGCTCGCCTCCAGCAAGCCCTCTTCACCCGGCGGGGTCAGGAGCGGCTCGGCCGAGATGCCCAGGACTCGTTGGACGGCGAGCGCGCCGTGCGAGAGCAGACGGCTCGCGTCGCGCCTTCCCTGCTCCGGGACCGCAGCCGCCCCGCGAGCAAGAACGGCGCCTGCTCGGCCTTCGCGAGCCACGCGCCGAGCTCGACCGCCGCCCAGTCGTGCTCGGCGCCTCCGAACGGGACGAGCACCGCGCCTTCGGGCGTCCGGTCCCGGGGAACGAGCAGCGCCACGTCACAGGGTGTCTCCGCGAGCAGGGCGGTGAGCTGCTCGTCGGGAGCCCCCTCGGCCAGGAGCTCGTCCGGGGCGTCGGCGAGCAGGAGATCGACGTCGAGCTCGGTGGCAAGCCGGGCCAGCTCCTCCCCCGGCGCCGTCGACGTGAACGAGGCCGCGCGGGCCACGACTCCGCGCGCCTCCAGTACAGACCGGCGCTCTTCGAGCCAGGTCGACGCGGCCCGAAGCTCGGCTGCGTCCGATACGAGACTGGCCAGGATCATGACGCGAGGCGGGTGCCGCACGAGCGGCTCGGCGACTGCGAGCAGCGCGTCGATGCGTGTCTCGTGCGTGATGGCGACGAGAATCGACCGCTCCGCGACCCCTCGGACTCGAGCGGTTGTCGGCGCTTCGACATCCAGCGACGGGTCCTGGCGAAGGATCGCCCGCTCGAGCTCCTGAAGTGCCGCGCTCGGCTCCAGTCCGAGCTCGTCGACGAGTGCCCGGCGCGCGTCCTGGTAGGCGTCCAGGGCCTCCGCCTGCCGACCCGACCGGTAGAGGGCGGTCATCAGGCACGTCCGCAGGCGTTCGCGGAGCGGATGCTCGGCGACGAGTGCCTCGAGCTCACCGACCAGAGCGTCGTGGCGCCCGAGGACGAGGTCGGCGTCGATCCGGAGCTCGACCGCCGCCAGTCTGATCTCCTCGAGGCGGGCGATGGCAGGCTGGGCGAAGCTCTCGTAGGCGAATTCCGCGAGCGCCGGCCCCCTCCACAGTGACAGCGCGTCGCGCAGCCGTTCCGACGCGTCTGCCGGGAAGCCGCCGGAAAGCAGGCTTCTCCCCTCGTCCAGCAGGCGCTCGAATCGGTGGAGATCGAGCTCGTCGGGCTCGACCCGGAGGACGTAGCCGGGCGATCTGGTCGTGAG
Source organism: uncultured Thermoleophilia bacterium (assembly GCA_963762675.1). Taxonomy (GTDB): domain Bacteria; phylum Actinomycetota; class Thermoleophilia; order Gaiellales; family Gaiellaceae; genus Palsa-739. The sequence goes on from CAVXLS010000010.1 coordinate 749,020, forward strand.
CACGTCGCCGCGGAAGCGCCTTGCGCAGTCGCGACGACGTTACCCGCAGTGCGCCGGCGGCGCGCTCGGGCGAGTCCTTGCCCCAGAGCCCTTCGATCGGCCTGTCAGCGGGAACCACCTCGTTGGGGTGGAGCAGGAGCACGGCGAGAAGCGCGCGCGGCTTCGGGCCCGCCGGGGAGACCCTGTGGCCCCCATCCCACAGCTCGAGTGGTCCCAGGATCCGGAACTCCATTGCGCCTGCCCCGGGCCGGGACGCTAACAGCTGTTGCGCGCCTGAAACGGACCCGAACCGCGAGCCCCGCGTCCGCTCAGTCCGTCCTGAACGGGCTCGCGTGTCCGCTGGGTCCGCTCAGTACGGCCGGGTCCCCTGTGTCCGGCCTGTCCTCGTAGACGCGCGGTAGACGGAGGCTCCCCTGGGCGAACGGCCGCTGGCCGCGCAAGGGTGTTGGACCGAGTTGCTAGGCCCGCAGGCGTGGATGCTCTAGCCTCGCCACGTGTCGATCTGCGCGAGCTGCGGGCGGGAGACGCCGGAGGGCTTTCCGCGCTGTGCCAATTGCGGGGCGCTCCTCGGCCGCCCGGCAGGAGCGTGAGCAGCGCAAGACGGTCACCGTCGTCTTCTGCGACCTGGCCGGCTCGACCGCGCTCGGCGAGGCGGTCGACCCGGAGCGGCTGCGCGCATTTCTGGCTCGGTACTTCGAGCGGATGAAGGGGATCGTCGAGTCGCACGGCGGCTCGGTCGAGAAGTTCATCGGCGACGCGGTGATGGCGGTGTTCGGCGTCCGGTCGCACGAGGACGATGCGCTCCGGGCATGCCGGGCGGCAGCCGAGATGCGGGACGCTCTTCCCGAGCTCGGCATGCGGGGGCGGATCGGCGTGAACACGGGCGAGGTGGTGACGGGCACGGAGGAGCGGCTCGCGACCGGGGATGCGGTGAACGTGGCGGCCCGGCTGGAGCAGGCGGCGGAGGCGGGGAGGTACTGCTCGGTGCCGGAGACGCTCGCGCTGGTCGGGTCGGCGGTCGAGGCGGGCCGGAGCGAGCGCTGGAGCTGAAGGGGAAGTCGGAGCCGGTACCGCGTATCGGCCGTCTCGCGGTGCGGGAGCGCCGGAGCGCCGCACGCGTCGCGCTTGGTCGGCCGCGAGCGCGAGCTGGAGCGGCTCGCACGACGCGTGGGATCGGGCCAGGCCGGCGAGCGCTGCGAGCTCGTCACGGTCGTCGGCGCGCCGGGGTGGGCAAGTCGAGGCTGGTGGCCGAGGCCCTCGCCGGGTCGACGCGCGGGTCGTGCGCGGCCGCTGCCTGCCCTACGGGGAGGGGATCACCTATTGGCCGGTGGTCGAGGTCGTCAAACAGCTGGCGGTGCGCCAGCCGACCGGGCGCGGCGGCGGCATCCGCTCGCTGCTCGGCGAGACGGAGGGGGGACGTGCGGCCGACGAGATCGCCTGGGCGTTCCGGAAGCTGCTCGAGGAGCAGGCGCCGCTGGTGGTCGTCTCGACGATGTCCAGTGGGGGAGGAGACGTTCTTCGATCTGGTCGAGGCACGGCGCTGCTCTCGCCCGGTGCCCCGATCCTGCTTCTGTGCATGGCCCGCCCGGAGCTGCTCGAGCGACGCCCGACCTGGCCGGCGACGCTGCGCGCTCGAGCCGCTGACCGCCGAGACGCGGACGAGCTGATCGGCGACACGGGCTCGGGAGAGCTCCGAGAGCGGATCGCGCAGGCCGCGGATGGCAATCCGTTCTTCATCGCCGAGATGCTGGCGATGGCCGGCGACGGCGATGAGGTCGAGGTACCGCCCACGCTGCAGGCGCTGCTGGCGGCGCGCCTCGACCAGCTCGACGCGGCCGAACGGCGCGATCCTGGAGCGCGGCTCGGTCGAGGGCGAGATCTTCCACCGCGGCGCGGTCCAGGCACTCGCTCCCGAGGAGACGCAGGTCACGACCCGGCTGGCGGCACTCGTGCGTCAGCCAGCTCGTCCGCCCCGACCGCGCCCAGCTGCCGGCGACGACGGCTACCGCTTCCGCCACCTGCTGATCCGCGACGCCGCGTACGACGCGCTCCCCAAGGCGCGTCCGCGCCGACCTCCACGCCCGCTTCGCCGACTGGCTCGACGAGCGCGGCGAGGCTCTGGTGGAGCGCGACGAGATCGTCGGCTACCACCTCGAACAAGCGGCCCGCCACCAGGCAGAGCTCGGGCAGTCCGATCCCGTCCTCGTCGACCGTGCCGCCGAGCGGCTCGCTGCTGGAGGGCGTCGCGCGGACGAACGAGGCGACTTCCGGGCGGCACTGGCGCTCTTGACCCGGGCGGTGGAGCTGCTCCGTCCGGTCCGGCTCGACCTCGCGCTCGAGCTCGAGCTCGCATGGGCGATGGAAGTTCTCGACGCTCGTGCGGGCGCAGCTGCAGCAGACGATCTGGCCAGTCGAGCCGAGCAGGCCGGCGACCACTCAGGGGCGCTCCTTGCCCGTGCGATGGCGCTCATCCACCGCTCGGGCTCCGGCGACGTCTTGCCCGGCAACGATCCGGAGGAGCTCTGCCGGCAGGCGCTGTCCGACGAGGAGAGGCGAGGGGACGCACGGCGCCTCGGGCTGCTCTGGCAGCTCGTCGCCGTTGCCGCGCACCATGGGATGCGGAATGACGCCTCCGTCGACGCTGCCGCGCGTGCACTCAGCTATCAGCGCCTCGGCGGCGACTCCTCGGCGAGTCAGATCTTCGACTGGGCGCTGATCCTCGGCAAGCGCTCTGCCGAGGAAGGGCTACGAATGCTCGACGCACTCGAAGGAAGCAGGCCATCCAGGGCCGGCGATCTCAGCCGCGCGGTGCACCTCGCAATGCTCGGCCGCCTCGACCAGGCATGGGCGCTGGCGCAACCGCGGGCCGACCACCTGCGCGAAGTCGCCGGATCTCCCGCGGGCGCGGACTACATCGCGATGATCGCGGACATCGCAGGCGACCGCGAGCGTGCGTGCCTCTACTACCGGGAACTGCTGGACACGATTCCGCCTGGCCTCGAGGGCATTGCCGCGACCTACGAACTGCCGCTTGCCCGGGACCTCTGCTACCTCGGCCGCTACAAGGAGGCCGAGCCGCTGCTCCACCATGCGCGGTCCGTTCCTCAGGGCCCGGTCGAGCGCGCGATGGGCTCCAGTGTCGGAGCACTCCTGCTCGCCGCACGCGGACTGCTCGAGGAGGCGGAGGCGTCGGCTCGCACCGGGATCGCCGTCGCCGTCGACGAGATGGACAATTCCTGGCTCGAGGCGTGGGGCTACGAGGACCTCGCGGCCGTGCTCGAGCGGGCTGGGCGGATCGACGAGGCGCAAGCTGCACTGGAGCGCTCCCGGGCGACCTGGGAACGAAAGGGCTGCCTACCCTGCGCGGACCGGCTCCGCGCGCAGATCGACTCCCTCGGGCGTACGCCGGTCATCTAGCGACAGACGCGCGAGCTCCGACGGGGCGATCCGCTTCCGAAGCGAACGAACTCGCGGCTAGCGCCCCCGGCAGGAATCGAACTTGCGCACGCGGTTTAGGAAACCGCTGCTCTATCCACTGAGCTACGGGGGCTCTTCGTCCGGGCCCCGAGCAAGAGCGGCGGTCGGGCGGCTCGGCTCGCGGCCGGAGCCAGTGTAGGGCCTCGCCCTCGCGTCGGAAGGCGCCCTCGCCGCGTGACCAACTTCGCGCCGTGTGCTACAAGCCGGAGTGGATTGGCTCGAGTGCGCGGTCCGTGCCTCAGCGGGAGGTCCCAGGTGGAGGGTCGGTTCGTCGTCTTGGTGGGTGTCGCCCTTGGCGGCCGCCGGCCCCGGCTGCCTTCCGGTGCGACGCGGACTCCGAAGCGCCGCTGGGAGCCGATCGCCTGGGTGGCGGACGCTCGGGTCGCCGACGCGATGCTCGACCTGCTGCGGGAAGCGTCTCCGGGCTTGGTGGCACGGGTCGTGCCGATCGCCGAGCTCACCGCGACGGTCGGGAGCGACGTCGCGGAGCGGATCCGCGACCGGCTCCGGAACCCGACGGTGACCGAGGTGCAGCGCGCACGCGAGCTCGAGCAGCGTGCCGAGGAACGCCTTGGCGCGCAGCTCCCAGGGCACGGATCGGACACCGCCGAGCTTCCGCGAACGGCGGTCCGGCGGTGAGCGTCGCTCCGGGAGCGACCGTCGGCGCTCGGGCTCCGGGCGCCCCACCGTCCGGGAGGCCCGCGCGACAGAGCGCCGAACGGGCGACCGTCGATCAGGCCGCGACCGGCGAGAGAGCCGGTTGCTCGAGCGAGTCTGAGCGCAGTCGACGCCCTCCCGCGGTCGGAGCAGCGGGGGCGTCGAACGTTGCCGGCCCGGTCCTCGCTCCAGTAGGCTCCCGAGCCGTGCTGGGTCGCGCCGGTGTCGCCCTGCTTCTGTCCGTGGCGGTCGCTCTCCCGCTCGGCCTGGCCGCGCGCGCGGGCGGGGCGCGTGCCGCCGGGCGTAACGCTTGCACGATCACGCAGACGCACTCGCTCGTCGGGACGGTTCGGACGAGCATCGAATTCGTCAACAAGACGGCCGGCGCCGTGAAGATCTACTGGCTCGACTACGCGGGCAAGCGCATCTACTACGAGACCCTCGCAGCGGGCTCGGGCTATGTCCAGCAGACGTGGAAGACCCACCCGTGGGTCGTGCTCGACGCGAGCGGCCGCTGCATCGGCTACGTGATCGCTCCTTCGGCCCGGTACGTGATCACCGGATCCGCCTCCGGCGGGGGCACGCCGGCGACGCCCGTGGCCAGGCGCCCCACGTTCACGGCCGTCGTCTGCACGATCGGCGTGAGCACCGGGCAATCGACGTGTAGCGCACAGGTGGCGGACGCCGGCCCGCAGAGGTCGAGTCCACCGACCGGCACCGTCTCCTTCTCGGCGGACAAGGGCGTCGTCGGCAAGAGCTGCACGCTCTCGGGCACGCCGGGCTCGCCGGGGATCGCGAGCTGCACCGTGTCGTACATCCCGCCGGCGAACCTCGTTCGAGGGGAGCCGCCGCCGGTCTCGGCCGCGTATGCGGGCGATGCCACGTTCGCACCCTCGAGCGGCAGTTCCGGCTACCACCCCGCCTCCGTGACCGGCCCCGCGACGACCGTGGCGACGGGAAGCGGCGGAGTTCCCACCGACCTGGTCAATCTGAATCCGTTCCCGGTGAGCGCGGACGAGGCGCTCACCGTGCCCGCGACGCTGACCGCTTCCGCCCCCGCCGGCCTGAGGATGATCGCCGCAGCGGTGCGCACGAGGACGATCGGCCACGCGAGGTTCCGCCTGAAGCCCCTTGCGTCGGTCGCCGCCACGATCAAGCTCACCCGGGTGGGTCGGAAGCTCCTTGCCAAGCATCCGGTCCTGCACGCGGTCCTGACGATCCGGACGCATGCTGCCGGCAAGCCCGTGAAGGTCGTACATCGCGCGTTGACGATCAGGCTGAAGCGGCCCTGAGGCTCATCCCCCGGACACCCCTGCGAGCTACAGTCCGCGCGTGGGCACGCTGAGCCTGCGCGAGCTGCTGGACGCGCGCCGGGGCGAGGACCTCGACCTCTGGGCGCGGACCATCAACCCGCAGTTCGCGCGGGTGCTGCGGACGATCGACTTCGACCGCACCTGGACCCGGGCCGAGGGCGCCTACCTCTGGGACGAGGCAGGCAACCGCTTCCTCGACATGCTCGGCGGCTTCGGGATGTACAACGTCGGCCGCAACAATCCCCACGTCCGGGCGGCGCTCGTCGAGGCGCTCGAGCTGGAGACCCCCGGGATGCTCGCCATGGGCGTCACCACGCTGCCCGGTCTGCTCGCCGAGGCGCTGCTCCTGCGGACGCCGGCCCGGCTCGAGCGCTGCCTCTTCACGAGCTCGGGGACGGAGGCGGTCGAGGCTGCGCTGAAGCTCGGTCGCGCGGCGACGAAGCGGGCCCGGGTCGTCTCGACCGACCACGGCTTCCACGGGCTCACGCTCGGCTCGCTGTCGGCGAACGGGAACCCGGAGTTCACCGATCGGTTCGGTCCGCTGCTGCCGGGCTTCGAGCGCGTGCCCTTCGGCGACCTCGAGGCGCTCGAGGCCGAGCTGCGACGGGAGGACGTGGCGCTCTTCCTCGTCGAGCCGATCCAGGGCAAGGGTGTGAACCTGCCGCCCGCCGGCTACCTGGAGGGCGCGCAGGAGCTCTGTCGCCGCTACGGGACGCTCTTCTGCGTCGACGAGGTACAGACGGGCTTCGGCCGCACGGGGAAGCTGTTCGCCTTCGAGCACTGGGGGCTCGAGCCGGATCTCGTTCCCGTCGCGAAGTCGCTCTCCGGCGGCTACGTCCCGGTCGGCGCCCTGCTGATGACGCGGGGTGTGCACGAGGCCGTCTACGACTCGATGGAGAACGCCGTCTCGCACGGCTCGACCTTCGCGCCGAACGAGCTCGGGATGGCGGCCGGGCTCGCGACGCTGCACGAGCTCGACGAGGAAGGGCTCGTCGAGCGGTCGGCCCGGCTCGGAGAGCGGCTGCTCGACCTGACGCGGCCGCTGGTGGACGAGCTGGAGGTCGTCCGCGACGTGCGCGGCCTCGGGCTGATGTGGGCGATCGAGTTCGGCGAGCCGCGCTCCGGCCGCATCTCGTGGCGGATGATCGAGCGAATGCAGCCGGGCCTGTTCGCCCAGCTCGTCGTGCAGCCGCTCTTCTCGGAGCATCGGATCCTCACCCAGGTCGCCGGCCACAAGATGGCCGTCGTGAAGGTGCTGCCGCCGCTCGTCGTCACCGACGAGGACGTCGAGGAGTTCGTCGACGCGCTCCGGACCGCCGTGACGCGTGCGCAGCGGATGCCGAGCTCCCTGACCCGGTTCGCGCTGACCGCGGCCGGGATGCGCTAGCAGGGCGTGGGGGAACCCAGGGTTCCCCCACGGGCCCCTTCCTTCCTCGCACCGCGTGGCGGATCGCTCTTGCGCTGCGGCGGGAGCGCGGTCTCGCCTTCGCGCGCGGGAGGCCTGTGTCTCGGCCGGCGAGCAAGCTGTGACAGGTCACGAGGTCGCGCAACCGGAAGCACTGGTAGGCATTCCTGCACGGTGCTCCCCGCGGGGCCCCGACCGCCGCCTGCGTACTTCGCCGAATCGCCGATCGGGACGCGCGCCGATGACGAGCGCCCGGCGCGGCGCTGAGATCAGAGGCACAGCCCCGAAACGGAGGTGCCCGCATGCGCACCAAGAGAACCGCCATCCTCGCCGTCGCCGTTCCGGTGGCCGCCTACCTCGCGACGCTCGTGCTCGTCGCCGCCCTGTACGTCAAGCCCCCCCTCATCGGCTGGATCGGGTTCGGTGTCGTCGGCGCCCTCTCGTGCCTGATCGCCGCCGGAGCGCTCACGCTCTTTCCCCGCATGCGGGCGGCCGTCGACGCGGTGGCCGCTCCCGAGTCGACGCATCTCGTCGTGCTCGCGGACGCGCGCTGCACGGCCGAACGCCTGTGCGACACGATCGCCCTCCGGCTTGCAGGCAGGGCTCCCGACGTGCTCGTCGTCGCGCCGGTGCTCGCGTCGCCGCTCCACTACCTGGCAGGGGACGAGGGTCGTGAGCGCTGGGACGCGGAGGCCCGTCTCGGCGCGGTGGTCGCCGCGCTCCGCGATCGCGGCCTGCGGGTCGAGGGTCGTGTGGGGGACGACGATCCGCTGCAGGCGCTCGGGGACGCCCTGGCCGGCTTCCCTGCCGGAGAGGCGCTCGTCGTCACCTCCCCCGAGAGCCACTGGCTGGAGGAGGGGCTCTTCGAGCAGGCGAGGCGGCTCGTGCCGGTTCTCGAGCACGTCGAGACCGCCTGATCCACGGAACGGGAGACCACATGACCAGCATCAAGGAGCGGGACCTCGCCGGTCCAGGGATCGGCAGCTACGAGGAGCTCGCGACCGTCCTGCCGACCGACTACGCGTCCCTGCTTTCCCCGAAGGAGACGATGCAGGCCCTCTACGCTGCGAAGCGGCTGATCGAGGACCGGCTCTGCGCGAAGCTCGGCCTGACCCTCGTCCAGGTGCCGCTGATCGTGGACGCGGCGAGCGGCGTGAACGACTACCTCGACCGCGACGGCTCGCGGACGCCGGTCGGCTTCCACATCGCCAACGACCGCGACGTACACCCGATCGACGCCGAGGTCGTGCAGGCGGCGACGAAGTGGAAGCGGCTCGCGCTCGCCCAGTTCGGCATGCGGCCGGGCGAGGGCCTGCTCACCGACATGCGCGCCGTTCGCAAGGACTACTTCCTCGACCACGACCACAGCGCCTACGTCGACCAGTGGGACTGGGAGCTCGCGATCGACCCCGAGCAGCGCACGCTCGCGTACCTGACGGACGTCGTCCGTCGCATCTGGGCGGTGCTGAAGGAGGCCGAGGAGATGCTGCGCGAGCGCTGGCCCGCGCTCGCCGATCCGCGCTACCCCGCGCTGCCGTCCGAGCTCGACTTCGTCCACGCCGAGGACGTGCTCGCGGAATGGCCCGACCTGCCGCGCAAGGAGCGCGAGACGCGCCTGCTCCAGGAGCATCCCGCGGTCTTCGTGTACGGGATCGGCTGGCCGCTCGCCGACGGCCTGCCGCACGAGCTGCGTGCAGCCGACTACGACGACTGGTCGACCGAGACCGTCTCGGCGGACGGGCGCCCGCTGCACGGGCTGAACGGCGACATCCTGGTCTGGAACCCGGTGACCCGGCGCCGCCACGAGCTCTCCTCGATGGGGATCCGGGTCACGAAGGACTCGCTTCGGCGTCAGCTGGAGCTGTCCGGCCAGCTCGACTTCCTCGACCTGCCGTACCACCGGGCGATCCTCGAGGACCGCGTCCCGCTCTCGGTCGGCGGCGGCATCGGGCAGTCACGCACGATGATGCTCCTCCTGCACAAGGCGCACCTCGGCGAGGTGAGCGTCACCGTCTGGCCGAAGATCCTCCGAGACCTCTGCGAGGAGCGCGGGATCCACGTGCTCGAGTAGCGCTCGGCCCGCGGTCCGGGGTCAGTCCCAGTCGCCGGTGACGAGGGCGTAGAGGAGCGCCTGCTCGGTCGTCTCGCGATTCGCGGCCTGCTCCCAGACCGCCGAGCGCGACCCGTCGATCACCGCGGCGGCGACCTCCTCGCCGCGGTGCGCCGGCAGGCAGTGGAGGAAGATCGCCTCCGGCCGCGCGAGCGCGAACAACTCCTCGTCGACGCGGTAGCCGGCGAGGGCGTGGAGTCGCTCCTCGCGCTCGGCGTCCTCGCCCATGGACACCCAGACGTCGGTGTAGACCGCATGCGCACCGGCGACCGCGGCGCGCGGGTCCGCGACGAGCTCGATCCGGGCGCCCGTACCGGCGGCGATTCCGAGCGCACGATCCACGACGTCGGGCGCGGGGGCGTGGGAAGCGGGCGAAGCGACCGCGATCTCCATTCCCGCCAGCGCGGCGGCTTCGAGCAGCGAGTGGGCGACGTTGGAGCCGCCGTCGCCGACGAATGCGAGTCGTCGTCCCGTGAGGCCGCCGAACCACTCGCGGACGGTGAGGAGGTCGGCGAGAGCCTGGCAGGGATGGTGCTCGTCCGAGAGCGCGTTCACGACCGGCACGCTCGCTGCCGCGGCCAGCTCCTCGAGCTCGCGGTGGGCGTACGTGCGCACGACGATCGCCTGGCAGTACGCGGAGAGGGCGCGCGCGGTGTCGGCGATCGGCTCGCCCCGTCCGAGCTGCAGCTCGTCGGGGCGCAGCGCGATCGGGTTGAGCCCGAGCCGGGCGGCAGCGGCGGCGAACGAGACCCGCGTCCGAGTGGACGGTTTCGCGAAGTACAGCGCGACCGAGCGGCCGCGCAGCGCGTCCACCCACCCTTCGGGGTCGTCCTCCATGCGGGCGGCGAGATCGAGCAGGCGCTCGAGCTGCGCCGGCGTGAGGTCGGCGACGCGCAGGAGATCCTTCGGCGCGATGCTGACGGGAACGGTCGCCACGGCCGTGCTCCTTTTCCGAGGGTGCGACCACATGCTCGTACGCAACGTCCGCAGCGGCATCCGGTCCCGCTCCGAGCCTCCGTGCGGCCTTCCCCCGATGCTTCCGCGACCGCGCGGTCGGACGCTTGGAGCGTGATGTCGAAGGTGATCGTGATGGGTGCAGGAGGCCGCGACTTCCACGACTTCAACGTCGTCTTCCGCGAGGACCCGCTGACGCAGGTCGTCGCCTTCACCGCGACCCAGATCCCGGGGATCGCCGACCGGGTCTACCCCGCGTCGCTCGCGGGGCCGCTCTACCCCAACGGGATCCCGATCGTCCCCGAGGAGAGGCTCGCCGAGCTGATCCGGAGCGAGGCCGCGGACGAGGTCGTGCTCGCGTACTCCGACCTCGCCCACGAGGACGTGATGCACAAGGCCTCGGTCGTGCTCGCGGCGGGCGCCGACTTCCGTCTCCTCGGGCCGCGCTCGACGATGCTGCTCGCGACGAAGCCGGTCGTCGCGATCACCGCCGTTCGTACCGGCTGCGGCAAGAGCCAGACGACGCGCCGCGTCGCCCGCATCCTCCTCGACGCCGGGCTGAGGGTCGCGCTCGTCCGCCATCCGATGCCCTACGGCGATCTCGAGGCGATGCGCGCCCAGCGCTTCGCGACGCTCGCCGAAATCGACGAAGCGCATCCGACGATCGAGGAGCGCGAGGAGTACGAGCTGCCCGTCCGGCTCGGCATGACGGTGTATGCGGGCGTCGACTACGGCGAGATCCTCGCTCGTGCGGAGAGCGAGGCGGACGTGATCCTCTGGGACGGCGGCAACAACGACCTCCCCTTCTTCAGACCCGATCTGACCATCGTCGTCGTCGACCCGCTCCGGCCCGGCCACGAGCTCCGCTACCACCCCGGCGAGGCGAACCTGCGCATGGCGGACGCCGTCGTCGTGAACAAGATCGAGTCTGCGACGCTCGATGCGCTGGAGCACGTGCTCACCAACGTGCGGCTCGCGAACCCGGCCGCCCGGGTCGTGCTCGCCCGCTCCCCGGTGACGCTCGAGGATGGCCCGGAGATCGCGGGCAGGCGTGTGCTCGTCGTCGAGGACGGGCCGACGCTCACGCACGGCGGGATGGCGTTCGGCGCAGGCACCGTCGCGGCGAGGCAGGAGGGGGCGGCAGAGCTCGTCGACCCGCGGCCCTTCGCCGTCGGCTCGATCGCCGAGCTCTTCGAGCGCTATCCCCACCTGGGGCCGGTCTTGCCGGCGATGGGCTACTCGGACGAGCAGCTCCTCGAGCTGGCCGGGACGATCGACGCCTGCGAGTGCGACGTCGTCGTGACGGGCACGCCGATCGACCTGTCGCGGCTCATCCAGTCGCGGCACCCGATCCGCCACGCGTCCTACGAGCTCGAGGAGGCGGGTGGGACGCAGCTGGCGAGCCTGCTCGAGCCGGTTCTCGCCGCTGCCGGCAAGCCGCGGGCGCCCGTGCCGGTCTAGACCAGGTCCGGCTTCGGCCGTGTCCCCGTCAGCTGCCAGAGACGCTCGGCGAGCTCAGTGAGCGCGCCGATCTGTCCGAAGCCGACGAGGGCGACGACCGTGCCCGCACGGAGCTCGATGCGGACCGTCGGTCGGCCGCCGATCCGCTCGTCTGGGCGACGACCGATCCGGACGTCGACGACGTCACCGAGTGCGAACTCGTGCAGGCGAACCTCCTCCCGCGAGCCGCCGCTGAGGGTCACGCGGTCCGTGTCGAGATCGACCCGCCCGGGGCGGGCGAGGCTCCCGTCGACGGACCAGAGAACAGGGAGTGACAGCTTCGGCGCGATCCTCCGAGTCTCGCGGCCGGTCGGCGCCGGTCGGTCCGTGCTCGCGCGGAGGGGAGCTGCGGGAAACTACTGACGCATGAGGTTGTGGTCGCGCCCGCACATTCGGTTGTCTTCCCGTCCGGCTGGAGACACGTCGGATGCCTGCTGCACTAGATCTGCCAGGCGCCGTCTCGGATCAGCGGAACCCGCCGCCCGCGCCCGTCCGTGCCCGTCGCCTCGAGCTGTGGACTTCCGATCATCACGTCGAGGTGCATGGCCGAGCGGTTGACGCCGCGTGCGGGCCTCTCCGCCCGCGTGTTGCCGAAGCCGCTGCCGAAGGCGATGTGGGCGGCCGCGTTCTCATCGAGCAGCGTGTTGAAGTAGACCCGGCCGCTCTGGCCGATCCGGGACGAGCTGTCGACCAGCGCGACCTCGCCGAGGCGGCGGCCGTTCGCGTCGGTGTCGAGATAGGCGGCGACGAAATCGCGGTCCTCGTCGGAGCGCGCGTCGAGCCGGACGAGCCGGCCGCCGCGGAACTCGCCGCGCAGCCCCTCGATGAGCCGACCGCGGAACCAGAGAGGGAACGTGCAGGAGAAGGTGCCCTCGGTCGCGCGCGCGTCGGGGCTCGTGAAGGTCTCCTCCGTCGGCATGTTGGGAGCGAGCTTGGGCCCGTCCTGCATCTGTTCCAGGCCGCCCGAGCCAGCGGGTCCCGGGTGCGATTCCGAGGTCGAGCTCCGTGCCGGGCGCCCGCAGCTCGAGTCGCGTCAGTCCGAGCCGCGTCAGCCTGTCGGCCCGGCGCGTGGTCGCACGCAGATGACGCAGCCAGCCGCTCGCACCCTTGCCGTCGTCGTCGGTGAGGCGGCAGAAGTGCAAGAGGTCGTCCGCGAGTCGTCGCTTGCCCTCGAGCGCAGGCAGCTCCGGATAGACCTGCCCGGCCCAGTACTCCGTCGGCCAGCCGGCGATCGTCCAGCGCGCTTTCATGCCGAGCTGCGCGTTGCGGAGGAACGTCGTCGCCCGGGCGACGCGCGCATAGTCGATCCCGATTCGCTGCGGCGCGATGCCGTCGAGGTACCCGCCCTCCGCCTGCCCCGTGATCGCCGCGACCGCTGCGTGCGGCTTCACGATCTCGTGCAGGCGGCGCATCGCCCAGGGCGAGACGGCGCCCAGTGCCTCGTCCGAGCCGTGCTGGAGGCGGGCGCGCATCACGAGCGGGTCGCCGACGACGACGTCGACGTGGCGCGCACCGGCGCGGTAGGCGGACTCCGCCAACGCGACGAGGAGCTCGCGGTGCTCGTGCTCGCCCTGGGCGACGAGCGTGTCGCCCTTGCCGAGCGCGAGCGACGTCTTGACGATCGCGTCCGCGTAGCGCTGCAGCGAGGCAGGCGGAAGCAGGGGGTCCGACGGCACGGGCACACCGTACTCCTTCCGCGCTGACAGCCATCGCTCTCTTTGCCGAAGCTGTACGTCGCCCGACACCGCGAAGGCACGTCCGCATCCCGCCGTGATGAAGAATGGGGTCATGGAGCTCGCGGAGGTCGCCGCACGCGCTGCCGGGGAGAACTTCCCCGTCGGGTCGCTGCTCTTCCCGCGATCGCTCCGCTCGCACATCCGTGCGCTCTACTGCTACGCGCGGTTCGTCGACGAGCTCGGCGACTCGTACGAGGGCGACCGGCTCGCCGCGCTGGACGAGCTCGAGCGGGAGGTCGAGGCGACCTTCGAGGGCGAGCCGACGTGGCCGGTGCTGCGCAACGTGCAGCCGACCGTGCGCGAGTTCGACCTGCCTCGCGAGCCCTTTCTGCGCCTGATCGAGGCCAACCGCATGGACCAGCGTGTCGAGCGGTACGAGACCTGGGACGAGCTCAAGGGGTATTGCGTGCACTCCGCCGACCCGTGCGGGCGGCTCGTGCTGGGCGTTCTGCGGCGGCTCGACGACGCCGAGCTCGTGTCGGCGAGCGACTCGGTGTGCACCGGCCTCCAGCTCGTCAACTTCCTCCAGGACGTGCCGCGCGATCTCGAGCTCGGCCGCGTCTACCTCCCGGGAGAGGACAGGCGTCGCTTCGGCGACCCGGCGCTCGACCGACCGAGCGAGGAGCTGCGCGCGCTGCTCCGCTTCGAGGCCGAGCGGGCTGCCGGCCTGCTCGGCGCGGGCGAGCTGCTGCGCAACCGGATCGGCGGCCGGCTGGGTCGCGCGGTCGCGCTCTTCTCCCGCGGCGGCCTGGCGGCCCTCGATGTGCTCGAAGAGGCCGGGTGGGACGTCTTCACCGGGCGGCCACGCCCCTCGCGCGTGCGGCTCGCGCGCGAGGCCGCGGTCGTGCTCGTGCGATGAGCGTCACGTGCGCAGGCCTGACGGAGCACGCCGGGGAGCGGAGGTGCCGGCTTTGCCGGCTCCGGAGCGGATGACGTGCGTAGGCTCGACGGAGCACGCCGGGGAGCGGAGGTGCCGGCTTTGCCGGCTCCGGAGCGGGTGACGTGCGTAGGCTCGACGGAGCACGCCGGGGAGCGGAGGTGCCGGCTTTGCCGGCTCCGGAGCGGGTGACGGTCGAGCAGGCGTACGCGGAGGTCGAGCGCGTGACCCGTCGCGAGGCGAAGAACTTCGCCTACGGGATCATGGTGCTGCCGCGCCGAAAGCGACGCGCAATCGCCGCGGTCTACGCGTTCGCGCGGCGGGTGGACGACGTCGCCGACGGGCCTCTTCCGGCGGCCGAGAGACGCGAGCAGCTCGAGGCCCTGCGCATCGCGCTCGGCGACCCGGCGCCGGCGGAGCCGATGCTCGTTGCGCTCGCAGATGCCCGGGCTCGCTTCGGCATCCCGGAGGAGGCGTTGTCCGCGCTCGTGGACGGCGGGCTGCAGGACACCTCCCAGACCCGGTACGCGAGCTTCGTCGAGTTGCGCGGCTACTGCGAGAAGGTCGCCGGCGCGGTCGGCCTCGCCTGTCTCCCCGTCTACGGCTCGGAGGACACCGACCGTGCGCGCACCCTCGGGATCGCGCTCCAGCTGATCAACATCATTCGAGACGTCCGCGAGGACTGGGAGCTGGACCGTGTCTACCTGCCCCAGGACGAGCTCGCTGCCCACGGCGTCACCGAGGCCGACATCGCCGAGGGACGTTTGACGCCTGAATGGCAGGCGCTTCTCGGGGCGCAGGCCGCCCGTGCCCGCGACCACCTCGCCGAGGGCCTGGGACTGCTCGACTCGCTCGACCGTCGTAGCTCGCTCTGCGTCGGCACCTTCGCGGCGCTGTACCGGGCGACCCTCGACCGGATCGAGGCCGGCGGCTACGACGTCTTCGGGCCGAAGACGCGTCTCTCGACGTCCCGCAAGCTCTCTCTCGTCGCAAGGGGACTATTTCCGTGAGGGCGGTGGTGGTCGGGGGCGGTCTCGCGGGTCTCGCCGCGGCGCTCGACCTCGCGGATGCCGGGTGGGACGTGACCGTGCTCGAGGCGCGTCCCACGCTCGGGGGCGCGGTGCAGACGCTGCCGGAACGGGAGGGCGATCCGGAGCCGCCCCCCGACAACGGCCAGCACATCGCGCTTGGGTGTTTCACCGAATACCTCCGCTTCCTCGACCGGATCGGCGAGAGCGCCTCGTACCTCCGGACGCGGCTCGCGCTCCCGGTGCTCGGCGAGAGCGGCGAGGTGTCGCTGATCGAGCCGGGCCTCGTCAGCCTGCTCCGGTACAGGCACATCCGAAGACGCGACAGGGTGGGCTTGCCGCTCGTGCTCGCCCGGCTCCGCAACGCGCGGCCGCGCGACGGCGAGAGCTTCGGTGCGCTGCTGCGGCGTCTGGGCTCCTCCGACGGAGCGGTCGAGCGCTTCTGGGACGTCTTCGTCAGGCCTGCCCTCAACCTCCGCGCCGACGAGGCGAGCGCGGAGGCAGGCCTCTTCACGGTCCGCACGGCGCTGCTCGGCCCACGCGCGAACGCCGACCTGATCCTGCCCCGCCGGCCGCTCGGCCGCATGCACGGCGACGCCGCCGGCCGGGCGCTCGTGGCCTCCGGCGTCTCCGTCCATTCCGGATCTCGCGTCGTTGTCATTGGAGACAACGTAGCGACGCTGGCGGACGGAGAGCGCGTCGAGGCCGACGCGTTCGTGGTTGCGGTGCCGCCCTCGGAGAGCGCGCGCCTGCTCGGCGAGCTCGACCCGGAGCTCGAGGACTCGCCGATCGTGAGCGTGCACCTCTGGTTCGACCGGACGCTGCTGAAGACACCATTGGCCGCACTGCTCGGCAGTGACGCGCACTGGGTGTTCGATCGAGGAGCCCTCACCGGCCACCGGCCGACGGGCGGTGGCCAGTACCTGACCGTCGTCGCGAGCGGCGTTCCCGAGCTGCTGGACGTCCGCGGGCGTGCGCTCGTCGACCGGATCGCGGGGCAGCTGACGGCGCGGCTCGGCGAGGCCGAGCTGCTGTGGTCGCGCGTCAGCCGTGAGCCTCACGCGACGATTGCGCTCCGTCCCGGCGTTCGCCGCCCCGGCGTCGAGACCGGTCAGCCCGGCGTCGTGCGGGCCGGGACGTGGACGGACACGGGCTGGCCGGCGACGATGGAGAGCGCCGTTCGCAGCGGCCGGCAGGCAGCTCAGCACCTCTTGAGCACGCCAGCTGCAAGAGTTACAGGGTGAGCGCGACCGCAGAGCTGACCCGGCTGGACGAGGCGATCGAGCGTGGCACGCGCCGGCTGCTCGAGCTGCAGCGGCCCGACGGCGTCTGGGTCGGAGAGCTCGAGTCGAACGTGACGATGACGGCCCAGCACCTGTTCTGGCACCACGTTCTCGGGCTGCGGACGCCCGATCTCGATCGCCGGATCGCGAACGAACTCGCGGCTCGCATGCGTGACGACGGGACGTGGTCGATCTGGTTCGAGGGGCCGCCCGACCTCTCGACCTCGATCGAGGCCTACACCGCGCTGCGCATGTGCGGTGCCGACCCCGGCCGGGCCGCGCGCGACTACATCCGCGGCAATGGCGGGATCCCGAAGGCCCGCCTCTTCACGAAGTGCTTCCTGGCGCTCCTCGGTCAGTGGCCGTGGCAGCGGATGGTGCCGATCCCACCCGAGCTCGTGCTGCTGCCGCCGTCGGCGCCGTTCTCGATCTACAACTTCGCGTGCTGGGCCCGGCAGACGTTCGTGGCGCTCGCCGTCGCGCAGTCGCTGCGCCCGGTGCGGCCGCTTCCCTTCGACCTCGTCGAGATCGGAGCCGTGCCCGGGCGCACCAGACCTGCGCCGCGGCCCGGACGGTTGCGTCGACTGGCGCTCCGCGAAGCGGAGCGCTGGATCCGCGAACGACAGGAGGCGGACGGCTCGTGGGGCGGCATCCAGCCGCCCTGGGTGTGGGGGATCCTCGCCCTGGCGGCCCTCGGCCACGGCTTCGAGGACGAGACGCTCCGTCGCGCCGTCGAGGGCTGGCAGGGGTTCATGGTCGACGACGGCGACCGGCTGCGCCCCGAGGCCTGCCAGTCGCCGGTCTGGGACACGGGTCTCGCCGTGCTCGCGCTGCGCGCCTGCGGCGTGCCCGCCGACCATCCGCAGCTCGTCAAGGCGGGCGAGTACCTCCTCCGCGAGGAGGTGTCCGTCCGGGGCGACTGGGCGATCCGCAAACCCGACCTCGCTCCCGGCGGGTGGGCCTTCGAGTACGAGAACGACCTCTATCCGGACGTCGACGACACCGCCGTGGTCGCGCTCGCCCTGCGGGAGCTCGGCATCGGGGACGAGGCGGTCGGGCGCGGGCTCGCGTGGCTCGTCGGGATGCAGTCTCGCGACGGGGGCTGGGGCGCCTTCGACGTCGACAACAAGGCGATGTGGCTCTACAGGATCCCGTTCTGCGACTTCGGAAAGGTGACCGACGAGCCGAGCGCCGACGTGACGGCGCACGCGCTCGAGACGCTCGCCACGATCGGCGGCAACGGCTGCGTCGTCGAGCAGGGGCTCGCATGGCTGCTCGCCGAGCAGGAGGCCGACGGCTCCTGGTTCGGCCGCTGGGGCGTGAACCACGTCTACGGCACCGGCGCCGCGATGCCGGCGCTCGAGGCGTGCGGCGTCCCCCACGACCATCCTGCCATGAGGCGCGCGGTCGCCTGGCTCGACTCGGTGCAGCAGGGGAGCGGCGGGTTCGGCGAGGACATCCGCTCGTACGCCGACCCGGCGTGGCGCGGCCGCGCGGACTTCGCGACGCCTTCGCAGACCGCGTGGGCGCTTCTCGGGTACGTGGCCGCAGGAAACGCTGAGGATTCGAGCGCCCGCCGCGCGGCAGACTACCTCTGCTCGGTGCAGCGCCCCGACGGCGACTGGGTGGAGGAGGCCTTCACCGGCACGGGATTCCCGCTCGATTTCATGATCCGCTACCACCTCTACCGCATCAACTTCCCGTTGTTCGCGCTCGGACGGCTCAGAGAAAGGTTGACCGGATGAAGTTTCCGCTCCAATCGACGGTCTCGATCGGCAGGTACGTCGCCTCGCAGCAGCGGAAAGGCGAGCGCTATCCGCTCGTCCTGATGCTCGAGCCGACGCTCGCGTGCAACATCGCCTGCATCGGCTGCGGGAAGATCCGCGAGTACGAGTCGAATCGAGCGCGCCTGTCGGTGGAGGAGTGCGTCGACGCGGCGGTCCAGTGTCCGGCGCCGGTCGTCTCGATCTGCGGCGGCGAGCCGCTCGTCTACAAGGGGATCGAGGAGGTCGTCGCCGAGGTCCTCGGGCTGGGCAAGACGATCGAGCTCTGCACGAACGCTCTCCGGCTCGAGCAGTGCCTCGACTGGTTCGAGCCGTCGCCTCGCCTGAGCTTCGTCGTCCACCTCGACGGCATGCGCGAGATCCACGACTACGTCTGCGACTATCCGGGCCTCTGGGACGTCGCGGTCGACGCGATCAGGAACGCGCGCAGCCGGGGCTTCCGCGTCACGACGAACACCACGATCTTCAAGGAGACCGAGGTCGACGACGTGATCGAGATGATGCGCTATCTCACCGACGAGATCGGCATCGACGGGATGCTGGTCGCCCCCGGCTACCAGTACTCGCAGATCGATCCCGCGCTGACGATGACGCGCGACGAGCACGAGGAGAAGTTCCGGCAGATTCGCGCGGCCGTCCGGAAGCACGGCTACCGCTGGATCGCGTCGCCGATCTACCAGGACTTCCTGACCGGCGAACGCGAGCTGTCCTGCGCGCCCTGGGGCTCGATCACACGCAACCCGTACGGGTGGAAGGGGCCGTGCTACCTGCTCACGGACGGGATCTTCCCGAGCTACGAGGCGCTGATGGAGGGGATGGAGTGGGAGGCGTACGGACCCGGGAACGACCCGCGCTGCGAGCATTGCGGCATCCACTGCGGGTTCGAGCCGTCGGCGGCCTACGAAGCGGCGACGAGCCTCAGGGAGACGGTGCGGAGCATGGCGTGGACGCTGACGGGCTGAGAGCAGCGACCTTCGCGTGTGCGACCGCCGCCGAGGAGCGGACGGCGCGCAGGCTCGGGCTCCGCACCGTGCGCGTCGGCGTCAACGTCGCCAACGGGCTCCCGGAGGTGCCGGTCGTCTCGTTCGGGCTGGCCGGCGCGCTCGGCGACGCCCGCGTCGGCGACGTGCTCGACGCGACGCGCGTCGTCGACGAGTCGGGCGCGACGCTCTGGGAAGGCCCCGGCCTCGGCGTTCGCGGGGCCCGCCCGGCGACGATGCTGGGCAGCGACGTGCTCGTCTTCGATACGGCGGAGCGCAGGCGCCTTCGCGAGGCGAGCGGCGCCGACGCCGTCGACATGGAGAGCGGCGTGCTCGCCCGCGCCGGACGGCTCGCCGGCGTCCTCCGAGCCGTCTCCGACGACGCGTCCAGCGCGATCGAAGGCGTCGAGGGCACCGTGCACCCGGACGGGCGCACCCACGTGGTCGGCCTGGTCCGCTGGATCGCGACGCGCCGCGGCGCCGCGGTGCGCTCGATGCGCGACGCGGTTCGTGCGTTGCAGGCGCTGGAGCGGGCGGTGGCGGCAGCATGACGGCCACGGGGAGAGTCCTGCTCGCGGCTCCGCGCTCGTTCTGCGCCGGTGTCGACCGTGCGATCGAGATCGTGGAGCGGCTGCTCGAGCAGCACGGGCCGCCCGTCTACGTCCGTCACCAGATCGTCCACAACGAGCACGTCGTCCGGCGTCTGGAGGCGCTCGGCGCCGTGTTCGTCGAGGACGAGTCCGAGATTCCCGAGGGTGAGATCTGTGTTCTCTCGGCCCACGGCGTCGCGCCGTCCGTGAAGCAGAACGCGCAGGAGCGCGGACTTCGCATCGTCGATGCGACGTGCCCGCTCGTGAACAAGGTGCACGCCGAGGCGCGTCGCTACGCGGACAGCGGTCATCTCGTCGCGCTCGTCGGCCACGCCGACCACGTCGAGGTGATCGGCACGCGCGGCGAGCGGCCGGACTCCACGATCGTGATCGAGACGCCCGAGCAGGCGCGCGAGCTCGAGACCGACCGGCCGGTGGCGGTGATCACGCAGACGACGCTCTCCCTCGACGACGTCGCACCGATCGTCGACGCGCTCGAGGACCACCTCGGCGCGCTGCGGCGGCCGCACGCCGACGACATCTGCTACGCGACGCAGAACCGGCAGGACGCCGTCAAGGCGATGGTCGCGGAGGGCGCGACGCTCATCCTCGTGATCGGCTCCGAGACGAGCTCGAACGCCCAGCGGCTCGTCGAGGTCGCCCAGTCGGCCGGGGCCGAGGCGACGCTGATCGACGGCGAGAGCCGGCTCGGATCGGGGCTTCTCGACGGGCACGCGACCGTCGGTCTGACCGCCGGCGCGTCGACCCCCGAGGAGCTGGTTCGCGCCACCGCCGCGCGTCTCGCGGAGAGCGGGTACGGAGCTCCCGAGGAGATCACGGTCGCGCGCGAGCACGTGCACTTCCGACTCCCGAAGGAGGTGGCCCGCGCATGACGAGCATCGAGGTTCCCTATTCGATCGCGGCGGCGCTCCCGACGCTGTCGGTGGCGGACATCACGAACGAGGTCTCGAAGGAGGTCGCCTCGTCGGGCCGGGGCCACGGACTCGCGTACATCCATGCCGCCCACGAGCTCGCGCTCGTGCGGGTGCAGGAGCGCGAGACGGGGTTCTTCGAAGATCTCGAGTCGTTGCTCGAGCGCATCGTCCCGGCGACGGCGTCCTCGCGGGAGCGGCTCGTCGCGATGCTGCTCGGGTGTCGGAGCGAGCAGGTGCCGTTCGCGGACGGCGCGCTCTGCCTCGGTCGCTGGCAGCGCGTCATGCTGTTCTCGCTCGACCCCGGCCGCAGGGCCGACTGGTCTCTGACGCTGATCGGCTGAACGCCGACCGGTGTGAGAACGCGGAACTCCGCGCCACCGCGAGCCCGGTCTCGGCCGCGCTTCGCGCTGCATCCTCGGCGCGGTTTGACCAGCGTCCTCGGCCCGCTGCAGACTTCCGGTGTGGACCGTGCGCGGCGGCACCAGGGGTTGCTGGCGAGGCTCGCGCTCGGCCTGCTCGCTCTCGTTGCCGAGCTCACCGGGCGCAGCCTCACGAATCGCCTCGACGTCGGGCGCCACGTCGGGCCGGTCTCCTACGCGCACGAGAGCTACTACCCGTTCCTCCTCGCGGGCGTGAAGGTCGCCGTGGCGCTGATGCTGGCGCGGCTCGCCTGGCGCTTCGCGAGAGCCACCGCCGTTGCGCGAAGGGCACGCCGGCTCACCGGTCGCGGCCGCCCTGCCCGCGCTCCCCGTGTGCCGATCGCGCTCTCGCCCGGGCTCTGGCTCGCCTCCTTCGCCGTGACCGCGACGATCTACCTCGTCCAGTCCGACGCGGAGGGCCTCGGCGCGGGCCGCTGGCAGGCGCTCGCACCGTGGCTGCACACGTCGGCGCTGCCCGTGTTCGCCGTTCTCTCGGTCGTCGTCGCAGTCCTCTATCGGGCGGTCGAGGGATGGCTGGGAGACGTCGAGAGGATCGCCGCGGCCGAGGTCGCGCTCGCCCGCCGGCTCACCGACAGCGCCCCTCTCCGGCTGTCCCGCCGCGCTGACGAGGACGAGCACGGTCCCCGCAGCCGGTTCGGTCTCTCGTTCGAGTCGCGTCCGCCTCCCCTGGCCGCGTAGCCGCGGGCGTCCCCGCTCGCGGTCTGCCCGTTCCGACGAACTGGGAGGAGACACGTGAGTGTGGACATCGCTCGCACCCTCGAACGAAAGTCGAAAACGAAGGACGTCGCCGAGCCTGCGCGCGCGCTGCGTGCGAGGATCGTGCTCGCGCTCGGCCCGTCCACAGCCGCCGCGGGAGTCGTGTGGGCGGTCGCCCAGCCGTGGCGGCTGACCCTGCTGCACCCCGCCGGCCAGGGATTCTGGTGGCTCGTCGCGGAGCCGCCGCTCTACGTCGTGCTCGTGGGAGTGCTCTTCAGGCTCCTGCTCGCGCCGGGGATCGTCGCTGACCTCGTCGATGCCGAAGGACGCGGGCCGTGATCGCCTCCATTCAGCCGGCCGCCGAGATGGTGCACTGGTGGTTCGCCACGGGGTTCCTCGTCCTCGGCCTGCTCTTGCTCTCCGAGGCCGTCGTCGGGCACGAGGTCTGGATCCGGCGGCCCTGGCGGCGCTACCTCTGGCCGGGCTTCGCCTTCGGGATGGGCGTGCTCATGTTCCCGGTGATGACGTTCTTCACGAGCTCCACGATCCACATGCTCGCGCACGGCTCCTGGGCGCAGGTGATGATGCTCGCCGGGGCTGCCGAGCTCGGGATCGCGCGCGGCAAGCTCCACTCGCAGTACTGGCGGCTCTGCTCCGCGCTCGCGCTCGTCGTGTCGGGGTTCGCCTTCCTCGTGCACGAGCAGAACCACTGGCTCTTCTCGCGCGCCGCCTTCCTTCACCACGTCCTCGGGTGGGCGGTGCTCGCCTGCGCGGCGTTCCCGCTCGTGCAGGCGTTCCGGCCGCGGTCGCTGACGGCGGCGCTCGGCTTCGCGTCGACCTTCGTCCTGATCGCCGTCATCCTCTACTGCGACCGTGACACGGCGGCGATCTTCGGGCATCTCGACTTCTACGCAGGAGTGCCCCACCGGTGAGGAGGCTCGCTCTCCTCGGAGCCGCGGTGGCGGCGCTCGCCACGCCGGCGTCGGCCCTCGCGCACGCGACGCTCGTGCAGGAATCGCCGGGCCTACGCGAGCGGCTCGCCTCGCCGCCGGCGCAGGTCGTCCTCACCTACGATCAGCCGGTCGACTCGGTGCGCGACGCGCTCGTCGTCCTCGACGCGAAGGGCAAGAACGTCGCCGGCACGCCGAAGGCCGTGAAGGCGCAGCGGCAGCTGATCGTCTCGTTGCCGAAGAATCTGCCGACCGGCGCGTACACGGTCCGCTGGCGCGCGCTCTCGAGCGACGGGCACGTCGTCTCGGGCCTCTACACGTTCGGCGTGCGCGTGCCGGCGCCGCCGGTGACCGAGGCGGTGGGCGCGCAGGGGCCGACTTCGGTCGAACACCTCGTGCGCTGGCTCTACTTCGTTGCGCTCGCACTGCTCGTCGGCGGCCTTGGCTTCCGGCTGCTGGTGCTGCCACGGACGCTGCCCGAACGGGTCGAGCGGCGCTTCTTCTGGCTCGTGGGGATCGGCGCGGTCGGGGCGCTCGAAGTCGGCGTCGTCGCGTTCATGCTCCGGGCGGAGGACGCGTTACAGCTGCCGCTCGTCGACTTCATCTACGGCGATCTCTCCTCGCTTGCGAACGGGACACGCTTCGGCACGGCATTCATCGCGATGACGCTCGGCTTCGCGCTCGTGCTCGCGCTCGTCGTCCTCGCCTGGCTGTTCGAGCGGCGCTGGCTCCTGTGGGCCGCCTTCGTGCTCGGGCTCATCTTCGCGTCGGGGCTCTCGCTCTCGGGCCACTCGGCCGCGGACGCGGGCCACTCCTGGCTGTCCGAGCTCGCCGACTGGGTGCACCTCGGTGCGGCGACGCTCTGGGTCGGGGGGCTCGTGCAGCTCTTTGCGGTCGTCTGGCCGGCGGCGCCAGAGCTACGGCGTCACGCCTTCCTCGGCTTCTCGCGCCTCGCGACGGTGCTCGTGGGCCTGCTCCTCGCGGCGGGGACGTACCTCAGCGTGCTCCGCTTCCCGCACGTGCACGACCTGTGGCGCACCGGGTACGGCCACGTGCTGCTCGCGAAGCTCTCCCTCGTCGCGGTCGCGCTCGCATGGGGTGCGGCGCATCGCTTCCTGGCCGCGCCGGCACTGGCCCGCGACGGAGGCGGCTCACGGCTCGGCACGCGTCTGGGGCGGAGCCTCCTCGGCGAGAGCGCAGTCGCGATGGCGGTGCTCTTGCTGGCGGCGGTGCTCGTCGACTCGAAGCCGCCGCCTCAGCCGGTTCCGCCGCCGCCCGCCGCTGCGCGCGCGACTCGCTGACGGTTAACGTCCGTCCCATGCTGGTGTTGACTCGCACGGAGATCGAGGCCCTGCTCGACCTCGACGCCCTGGTGGAGGCGCTCGCGCGAGCGCACGCCGACCTGTCGTCCGGCGCGGCGTCGGTGCCGCCGCGCGTCGCCGCCTTCGTGGGCGAGGAGGGTTTGCTCGGCGCGATGCCCGCCTACCTCCCGCCGAACCGGACACCGAAGGCGTCCGAAGTTCAGCCGGTCGTGGTCGGCTCGGCCGACGACGCTTCCGGCCCGGTCCTCGGCTGCAAGCTCGTCTCGTTGTTTCCCGGAAATCGCGACCGCCCGACCCATCAGGCGGCGATCGTGCTCTTCGACCCCGCCACCGGGACGCCGCTGGCGCTCATGGACGGGACGTACATCACCGCCACCCGTACGGCGGCCGCCTCCGCGCTCGCCGCGCGACTGCTCGCCCGGCTCGACGCGCACGTGCTCGCGATCCTCGGCACCGGTGTGCAGGCCCGCTCGCACGCGCGCGCTCTAGCAGGCGTCCGCGACTGGGAGGAGATCCGCGTCGTCGGTCGCGACCGCGCGAAGGCGGAGCGGCTGGCAGCGGAGCTCGGGGTGACTGCCGCGGCGTCATTCGAGGAGGCCGTGCGCGGTGCCGACGTTGTCGCTGCGACGACACACTCGCCGGAGCCCGTCGTGCTCGCCGAGTGGGTCGCGCCGGGGACGCACGTCGGCTCGGTCGGCTACAACTCGCCCGGCTCCGAGCTGGACCCGCTGCTCGTACGCGCGGCGACGGTCGTCGTCGAGTCGCGGGACTCCGCGCTCGCGCCGCCGCCGGCGGGCGCACCGGAGCTCGCGGGACTCGACCCGGCGGCCGTCGCCGAGCTGGGGGAGATCGTGGCAGGCGCGCGTCCGGGCCGCACGGCGCCGGAGGAGATCACGCTGTACAAGTCGGTCGGCGTCGCCGTGCAGGACCTCGCCGCCGCGGCCCTCGTGCTCGAGGCCGCGAGAGAGCGAGGCGTCGGCCTCGAGATCGAGCTGGAGGAGATCCACGGATGAGCGTAGGCTCGACGGAGCTCACAAGGGAGCGGAGGCGCCGGCTTTGCCGGCGCCGGGAGCGGGTATGAGCACGTCGGAGTTCCGTCCCGGACTGGCCGGGGTCGTCGCCTTCGAGACCGAGATCGCGGAGCCGGATCGTCAGGGCGGCTCCCTACGCTACCGCGGCGTCGACATCGCGGAGCTCGTCGGTCGCGTGAACTTCGAGCAGGTCTGGGGCCTGCTCGTGGACGAGTCGCTCGAGCCGGGTCTTCCGGTGGTGTTCACCGGGCCCGAGGTCCATACGGGCAACCACATGTCCGACCTGCAGTCGACGCTTGCGATCCTCAGCGGCCGGTGGAGGCTGCCGCAGCTGATCGACGTGGACGACGCGCAGGCGAGAGAAGACCTGCGCCGCCTGTCGGCGGCTGCGCTCTCGATCGTCGCTCAGTCGGCACGCGGCCCGATCGCACCGGCCGTGCGGGAGGAGACCGTGCTGCGGGGGCGGACGGCGGCCGAGCGGTTCCTGCTCGCGTGGCGCGGCGAGGCGACCGAGGAGCACGCGCGGGCGATCGACACGTACTGGATCTGCACGGCGGAGCACGGCATGAACGCCTCGACGTTCACGGCGCGCGTGATCGCCTCCACCGGCGCGGACGTCGGCGCCGCCCTCTCTGGCGCGGTCGGTGCGCTCTCCGGGCCGCTGCACGGGGGCGCGCCGGCACGCGTCCTGCCGATGCTCGACGCCGTCGCGGAGACCGGAGACCCGGAAGGGTGGGTGCGCGACGCCCTGGGGCGAGGACAGCGGATCATGGGCTTCGGCCACCGCGTCTACCGCGCGGAGGACCCGCGCGCCAGGCTGCTGAAGGAGACGGCGCGTGAGCTCGGCTCGCCCCGCTTCGAGGTGGCCGAGGCGCTCGAGCAGGCGGCGCACGAGGCGATCGCGGAGCGCCATCCCGACCACTCGTGGACGAACGTCGAGTACTGGTCGGCGGTCGTGCTGGACGCGGCCGAGGTGCCTCCCGCGCTCGCCCCGGCGATGTTCGCATGCTCGCGGACGGCCGGCTGGTCGGCGCACATCCTCGAGCAGAAGCGGCTCGGCGTCATCGTGAGGCCGAGCGCCCGCTACGTCGGTCCCGGCCCTCGCCCGCTGCCGGAAGGGTGACGCTCTCGTCACGAAGGCGTGACTCGGCGGTCGCTCCTTCCCCGATAGCGTGATGTCAGGGGGACGCCGTGCCCCCCAAGGGGGGCTGGACCGTTTCCGACCGCGCGCCGGGCCTGGGCGAGGGCGCGAGTAGGCTCTCGCCGTGCACGAGGACCTCCTCTCCTACCGGGACAAGTTTCCGATCCTCGGCGACTGCACCTACCTGATCAACCACTCGCTCGCGGCGATGCCGGCTGCCGCCGAGGAGCGACTGCTCGAGTACGCGCGCATGTGGCGTGAACGTGGGATCAGGTCGTGGGGCGAGGGCTGGTGGGAGATGCCCGTCACCGTCGGCGACCAGCTCGGCCGGATCATGGGCGCACCGCCCGGCTCGATCGTCATGCACCAGAACGTGACCGTGGCCGAGGCGATCGTCATCTCCTGCTTTCCCCGTCCGGGCGCACGGAACCGCGTCGTCTACGAGGACGCCAACTTTCCGTCGGTGCGCTACCTCTACCAGGCCCAGCCGGGCCTCGAGGTCGTCGCCGTCGAGGACGACCGCGCGATAGTCGACGCGATCGACGAGCGTACTCTGCTGGTACCGATCAGCCACGTCCTGTTCAAGAACGCGGAGATCCAGGATGTCGAGCCGATCGTCCGGCGCGCCCACGAGGCCGGAGCGCACGTCGTCCTCGACTGCTACCAGTCGGCCGGTGTCGTCCCGTTCGATCTGACCGGGCTCGGGGTCGACTTCGCCGTCGGCGGCAGCGTCAAATGGCTGTGCGGCGGACCGGGCGCGGGCTGGCTCTACGTCCGCCCGGATCTTGCCGAACGGCTCGAGCCGACGCTCGTCGGCTGGCAGGGTCATGCGCGGCCGTTCGCGTTCGAGCGGGAGCTGGAGTACGCCGCCGGCGCGCGACGCTTCCTCACCGGCACGCCGAACGTCCCGGCTCTCTACGCGGCGACCGCGGGCTACGACGTCATCGAGGAGGTCGGCGTGGCGCGGATCCGGGATCGCTCGCTCTCGCTCACCGAGCTGCTGATCGCCCTCTGCGACGACGCCGGGCTCGAAGTCGTGAGCCCGCGCGAGCCGCACCGGCGTGGCGGGACGGTGGTCGTGTCGACGCCCGACCACGCGGCCGTTCATCGCGAGCTGGGCGAGCGCGGCATCGTCTGCGACTTCCGGCCCGACGGGCTGGAAGCGCCGGCGGCCAAGCCGCCGACGCACGGCCGGACAGGTGGGGCAGCCTCCGGCAGCCCCGGGGGGATCCGCCTGGGCCCCCACTTCTTCTCGAGCGAAGACGAGCTGCGGCGGGCGATCGCGGAGCTCGCCGACGTCGTCGAGAGCGGGGCCTACGAACGGCACCGTGGCGCCGCCGCGCGGTTCTGAGGAGGTGCGACACCCGTCCGAGGGATGTGAACGGGCGGTTTTCCCGGCGACAACATGACTATGCGGCGTATTGCGCTCCTCGGAGTCCTGACCGCCGGCGTGCTCGTCGCCGGTTCGGCCGGGGCGGGGACGCGTGCGGCGAAGGGCGTCACCGTCGGCGTCTACCCGTCGGCGACCAGCATCCGTGCCGAGGGAGCCGTGCCGGGCTCGCCTGCGAGCCTGGTCTCGCTCACCACCGCGATCGGCGAACAGGAGGACTCGGTCATCGTGGTCAGGGGTGCCCAGCAGGTGCAGATCGTCGACCCGCAGATCGACTCGCCGCTCCAGCTCGACCTCTTCTTCGGGCACTACGTGTCGTTCGGCGGCACGCTCGTGCCGGACGCGCTGCTGCCCTGGGACGGGAGCGCGCGGGCGACCGAGCAGCCCAACCAGCCGCTCTGGCTTCGAGTCACCGTTCCCCCGGGCACGCCGGCGGGCAACTACACCGGCAGGGTCACGGTCGTCGCGGACGGGGTCGAGCAGCAGGTGCCGATCATCGTGAAGGTCTTTCCGGTGACTCTGCCCGCCCCGAATCAGGTGGACGGCAGCCTCCTGACGGCGTTCCACGTCGCGGCGCAGTCGTACGGGAACATGGTCTCGAAGCTGAACGACTACACGCAGTCGTCGCAGATGCAGGGAACTGCTGCGACGCTGTATCGCTTCCTCGCCTCCTACCGGATCTCCCCGAGCTCCTGGGGTTACGGCGCTCCGGGCGAGCGTTCCGGCTACTCGACCAACAAGCGCTGGTGGCAGGACTCTGCGTCGAACATGGTGGCCGAGGTCGGCGATCGCGCGTTCGCGGCGATGTCCATCCCCGTCTCGAACAACCGGACGGCGCCGGCGAACTACATCGCCGGCCTGTCGCCGAACGCCCCGCAGACGTGGTGCTCCTATCTCCGTTCGGTGCACTCGTTCTGGCAGCAGCACGGCTGGCTCGACTCGTATCCGTACCTGTACGGGATGGACGAGCCCGGGCTCCCAGGCTTCAAGATCGTCGCGCAGCAGGCGACGGCCGTGCACACCTGCTTTCCCGGCGGGCACGCGATCGTCACCGGCAATCCGTCCCAGGAGAACCGCTTCCTCTGGGACGGCGGGTCGGACGACGTGGACGCGTGGGCGGTGCTCGCCAGTCGCTACTACGGCCAGTACACGGTGCCCAAGCTCTCGCAGCAGGGCGTCTCGCGTGCCACGGAGAAGCTGAAGCTGATCGACGCCGTCCGGGCGCGGGGGAAGGCGATCTGGGCGTACACCTACCCGGGAACGAAGACGCCCAGCTTCACCGCGTCGGAGCCGCTCGCCGACAGCCAGCTCTTCTTCCTGTGGGCGTCGCTCGAGAACATCCGCGGCGTCCTCTACGGGGACGGCACGACGACCTACCAGCAGGGAGTCAACCCGTATCAGAGCGTGGCGAAGGACGGCGCCTTCGTCCTCCTCTACCCGGGCAAGGACGGGCCGGTGCCGAGCGCTCGGCTCGAGCAGATCCGCGACGGCATCGAGAACTGGGAGATCCTGAACATCGTCCGCTCGAAGCACGGCTCCGCCGCCGTACGGAAGATCCTCGGCGAGACCGGCCTCTTCTCCGCGAACGCCAAGGGCGTGCAGCTCGGCTGCACGGTCGGATGCACGCTGAAGACGACGACGCCGTTCTCGTGGCCGTCCTACTCCCGCGACGCCACGACGCCGGGCAGGCTCGAGCAGCTGAAGGTCCAGGCGCTCACGGACGCCTCGTGAGCAGCCGGCGGCGCGAGCTCCGCGTGTAGCCTGAGTCGCTACCCGAGCCCGCGACCGGCCCTGCGACCCTCCGCATCACTCCGTCCCGCTCGCGCCGGCACGGCGCTCGCCGTCGTCGCGCTCGCACTCGTCGTCACCGTTCCGGCGGCGGGAGGGGGGAGGCGGCCGGCTGCGGCGACGGGCGTCACCGTGACGCAGGCGTTCGCCGGCATGAGCCAGAGCGACGGAGGCGGCTTCGCCCCGCCGGACGTCCAGGTGGCGGCCGGTCCGGGCTTCCTCGTGGAGATGGTCAACCTCGCCGTCGAGATCTGGCAGACGTCGAGCGGGCCGTCCGTCCCCGTCTCGACCCAGCCGCTCAGCACGCTCTTCCGGAGCGGCACGGACGAGCTCACCGATCCGCGCCTGCTCTACGACACCGCGGCGGCTCGCTGGTTCGCCTCGATCTCGGATCTCGACACCTCTTCCGTGCTGCTCGCGGTCTCCGACACCGCGGACCCGACCGGCTCGTGGCACGTCTACAGCTTCGACGCGGGCGGCGGGTGCGCCGACCAGCCGCGCCTCGGAACCGCGGACGGTGTCGTCGTCGTGGCCGCCGACCTCTTCACGGGCTGCCTCGACCGCTTCTCCCGGCGGGTCGGGGGCGAGCTCTGGATCGTGAGCAAGGCCGATCTCCTCGCAGGGGTCGACTCGCCTGCGTTCACGACGTTCGGCCCGTCGGGCGCCTACTCGAGCCTCACCCCGGTGCACTCGCTGTCTCCGACCGCGACGGAGTACGTCGTCTCGGTCGACACCCCGGCCTCGGCCGTCGTCCACCTGCTCGCGGTCGACGGGATCCCGCCGGCGGCGGTCGACGTGCACGAGGTCGCGACGCCGTCCGTCCCGCTGCTCCTGGCGCCGCCGACGGCCGTCGAGCCCGCGGTGGGCGGCGGCAGCGCGCCCGACATCGCCACGGACGACGACCGTGTGCTCGACGCGGTCTGGGAGCAGGGCAAGCTGTGGTTCTCGGCCAATACCGCCTGCACGCCGAAGGGCGACAAGCGGCGCCGTGCGTGCGCTCGTATCACCGAGCTGTCCACTCCCGACGGGACGCTGACCTGGCAGACCGATCTCGGCCTCGCAGGCGCGTACGTCTTCTTTCCCGCGATCCGGCCGGATGCCTCGGGGAACCTCGTCGTCGTCTACGGCGAGTCGTCGCCGTCGCTTCCGCCGGAGGTCGCGGTGACGGCACGCTCTCCCGACGGCACGATCGCGCCGCCGTCGGTCGTCGGACGGAGCAACGCGCCGGCGAGGTCGCCGCGGAACGGCGGGCGCTGGGGCGACTACTTCGGAGCCGCACGCGATCCCCTGCACCCCGACGTGATCTGGATCGCAGGCGAGACCGGCCCGACCGAGGCCGGGAGCGAGGACTGGACGACCGTCGTCGGGTCGGCGGTGGTCAGGGAGGGGCCTGCCCCGCCGGCGGTCGTGCCGCCGCCGCGGCTGCGCGCGCTGGCGGGGAACGGCGTCGCGGGAAAGCCGCTGCGCCTCTTCTTCGTGGCGCTCGCCGACGGCAGTGGGGTCCGCCGCCAGGTGACGGTCCGCTCGGGCGCGAGGGTCGTCTTCCGTCGGACGTCGAAACCCGCTCCGCTGCACGCACAGCGGGTCTACGGCATCACGTGGAAGCCGTCGAAGAAGCTCGTCGGCAGGTTCAGCTTCTGCGTGCGCTCGCTCGCGAAAGGTCGTGGCCAGTCGGCGGAGAGCTGCGCCGCGCTCCGGCTCGGCGCCGGCTAGTGCCCGGCCAGCAGCTCGAGCAGGCGTTGCGCGTAGGCGGGCGCGGTCGGCTCCTGCTCGTGACGGAAGTAGACGTACACGGGCCCGGAGAGTGCTCCGACTTGCGCGGCGAGGTCGCGCAGCGCCGTCTCGTCGTAGGGCGGTCGGCGCAGGCGGAGATAGCGGAACGGCGCGGGGTGCTCGAGGTCGCCGACCCTGACGGCGCAGGCAGCTGCGAGTCGCGGCTCGATTCCGTCCCAGGAGTCGTGCTCGAGATCGAACGCGAGCCGGAGAGTCGGGTCGAGTGAGCCCAGGAGGAGCTCGAGCACACCCTCGTCCCGGGCGCTCGTGAGCGACACGCGTACCGGTCCGAGCCGGCTCCCGAGCGCGCGCACACGGGCGGCGAACTCGTCGAGGCCGCGGAGCCTGTTGCCGGGGAGCTTCGGCGCGAGCTCGAAGCCGTCGGGCACCTGGTCGGCCCAGCGCCGAAACTGCTCCTCGGCGGGGAGGCGGTAGCCGGTCGTGTTCAGCTCGACGGTGGGGAAGTGCGCCGCGTAGAAGGCGAGGAACTCCGAGGGGGCGAGTCCGTCGGGGTAGAAGCCGGGCCGCCACGACGGGTACGACCAGCCGGACGTGCCGACCCGGACGTCAGGCATCGAGCTCGTCCAGCGTGCGAAGCAGGTGCTCGAGGTGGCCCGGGTCGGGCTCGACGCGTGCCTTGCTCGTGAGGGAGTAGCGGAGCAGCTCGTTCTTGCATCCGCCCTCGAGGCGCTCCGGGCTACCGTCCGGGAGTCGGAATAGCCTGCCGGGTCCGGTGGTCGCCATCGAGAACAGCGTGACACTTCCCGTAGAGCACTTCACGGAGGAGGAGCGGGCGCGGCTCGCGCCCCACTTCACCAACCTCGAGCGGCCGGTGTTCGGGCTGGTCAACCTCCCGGAGACCGTCAAGGGTGCGCTCTTCGCGCGCTACTCACGCTACCCGGGCACGCTGCGCAGGCTGTTCCTCGACGAGTTCGCCGACTCCGTGCCCGAGGTGCCGGCGATCGAGGGCGCCGAGGGCGAGCGCGCGGCGACGCTCTACGAGCGGATCTTCCTCGGCTACGGCGACGACTCGGTCGCCCAGCTCGGCGGAGCGCACATCGCCTGCGAGTGGACCTCCAACCTCCTGACGAAGATCCTGCAGCGACCGCGGCTCGCCGCCTATCTCGAGCAGTCGACGCGGTACATCGCCTACGACACGCCGCTCGAGGGGTTCGGCTACCGCTACCACCGCGACCCACGTTTCGGGCCGTCGTACGAGGCGGCGATGGACGATCTCTTCGAGACGTACTCGCGGTTGCTCGCGGGCGTGTCCGCGTGGACCGCCGAGCGGTTCCCGGCGGGAGAGGGCGAGTCCCCCGCGGCGCATCGCCGTGCGGTCCTGGCGAAGGCGCTCGACCTCGTGCGCGGCGTCCTGCCGGCGTCGTCGCTCTCACACGTCGGCATCTACGCGAGCGGGCAGACGTACGAGCAGCTCGTCCTCCATCTGCTCGCGCATCCGCTCGCCGAGGCGCGCGCGTACGGCGGGATGCTGCTCGAGGAGCTGCAGCAGATCATTCCGAGCTTCGTCATGCGCGTGGAGAGGCCCGACCGCGGCGGCCGCTGGGTCGAGTACCTGCGCGACCGTGGCGCGGCGGCGGCGGCTGCGGCCGCGCGGCTCGGACTCTTGGAGGCGGCCGAGCAGGAGGCGGCTCCGTCGGTGCGGCTCCTGCGTGCGCACGGGAGCGAGTCGCAGCTCGTGGCGGCGCTCCTCTACGAGGCGTCTGCCGTGGGGGAGGACGAGGCGCTGCGTGCCGCCGAGCGGCTGACCGCACAGGAGCGGACGGCGCTCCTGGGAGAGCTCGTCGCCACGCGGGAGAACCGTCGCCACCGCCCCGGGCGTGGCTTCGAGACGCTCTCGTACCGGTTCGAGATCGTCTCCGACTACGGCGCCTTCCGCGACCTCCAGCGGCACCGCCTGCTGACGTGTCAGTGGCAGCGGCTCACCCCCGATCTCGGCGCGGACGTGCCGCAGGAGGTCGTCGAGGCGGGACTCGGCGGAGAGTACGCCCGCGCGCTCGAGGTGTCGCGGACGGAATACGAGCGTCTGCGCGCCGGCGGCCTTGCCGAGGAGGCGCCGTACGCGCTCTGCCTCGCGTACCGCATCCGCTACGTGCTCGAGCTCGACGCGCGCGAGGCGCTCCACCTGATCGAGCTTCGCTCCGGTCGCGAGGGGCATCCCTCCTACCGGGCGGTCGCGCTCCAGATGCGCGAGGAGATCGCGCGGGTGCACCCCGCCGTCGCCGCCGCGATGTGCTTCGCCGACGACTCGACGGAGCCGCGGCTCGAGCGCCTCCTCGCCGAGATGCGCAACGAGTCCCGCCGCGGCCGTTGAGCTTCCGTCACGCCTCCGTGATCGGTGTCAGAGACCGGGTCGTGTCCGCGCGGGGCACGGCCGGCACCGAATCCGGCAGCTGGAGCCCGTTTGCACGCCTTCCCGCCGGGATGTCTCTAGCTCGGGTGTCAGAGACCGGGACGTGCCCCGCACGGGCTACGCGGACTGCTGCAGGACGGTCTGCCCGGGAGCGCTGCGTGCCGGCCGGCTGCATCGTCACGACCCAGCGGTCGCTCGCGCCGAGCCGGTAGGGCGCGTTGAGGGTCACCACCGTCGCCTTCGACGCGCCGGCGACGACGAAGGCTCCGCAGGATGCCCAGGGCTTCCCCGGGCGGACGAGGTAGACCTCGTAGTACCCCTGGCTCGTCGCCGGGAGCCCGGTCACGCTCAGCGTCATCGGCCAGTTCCCCGCGTCAGCCGGGAGCAGGCGCAGCGAGGCGAGGGCGTCCGGTGCGGCGGTCGTTCCGCGGAGCTGCAGCGTCCGGACGGCCTTGACGCCTGAGCTGCCGCCGCCGCGGTTGCCCGTGACGTAGCCGCCGAGGAAGACGAGCGCGACGATGACGACCGCAGCCGCGAGCAGGGCCAGGCGGTGTCGCGCTCGGCCGGGACGGCGTCCGAGGGTCATCGCGAGCGTGGGGCCGGACGCCAGCTCTGGCGACAGCTCCGGCGGCGGCCCGGCCGTCACGAGCAGGTCGTGCGTCCTCTGCAGCCGCTCGCGCTCGGCGCCGGTCGTCTCCGGGCCGACGACGTCCTCGAAGTCCGGTCCTCTGCTCATTGCCCGCTCCCCGCGTCGGCGAAGCCGATGCCTCCGCGCCCTGTGAGCTCGGTCGGGCCTACGCTCATCGCAGCTCTCCCTCCAGCAGATCCGAGAGGCGAGCCAGCCCGCTTCTCGTCCGTGTCTTCACGGTCCCGAGCGGGACGTTGAGGTAGTCGGCGATCTCGCTCTGGGACATGTCGCTCCAGTATGCGAGCTCGATCACCTCGCGCTCCCTGCGCGGCAGCTCCTCGAGCGCGCGATGTACGCGCCACGACACGTACGACGACTCGGCGTGGTCGGGGGGGCCAGGCTCGCTCGACACGAGCTCGGGGAGTTCGTTTCCCGGCTTGCTCGCCTTCCGGAAGCGGTCGACGATCGCGTTGCGCGCGACGGTGTAGATCCACGGCGTCGCGGGACCACGCTTGGCGCGATACGTCCCGGCCGAGCGCCAGATCGCGGCGAAGGCCTCCTGTACCGCGTCCTCGGCGTCGCCGCGATCGCGCAGGCGCCGCAGCGCGAGCCCGAAGACGGAGCGAACGTAGCGATGGTAGAGGAGCTCGAACGCGATGCGGTCGCGCTCGGCGACGAGCGCGAGCAGCTCGCCGTCGGTGGCATCCGGCGGCGGGGCGTCCCCCGGGTCGGGAACCGGCCGCAGGTGCGATGGCTCGAGCGCAAGCTCCATATCCCGTCGGTTCCTACGCATCGCACCCTCGTTCGGATTGGAGCAGGCAGCCCTGCGGAAAGGCAAGGGCCGCCTGCTCCCGGTACTCGTTTCGGCTCGTCCGACTAGCTTGTCCGCGCGGCGGCGAACCGCTTCTCGACCTCCGGCCAGTTGACGACGTTCCACCACGCCTCGAGGTAGGCGGGCCGCTTGTTCTGGTACTTGAGGTAGTAGGCGTGCTCCCACACGTCGACGCCCAGCAGCGGCACGTCGCTCTGCATGTGGGGCGAGTCCTGGTTGGCCGTGGAGTAGACGGCGAGCCCTGTGCCGTCCCACACGAGCCAGCTCCACCCGCTGCCGAAGCGCTTGGCGCCGGTGTCGTTCACCTCGGCCTTGAGCTCGGCCAGCGACCCGAACGTGTCGTCGATCGCGTCACGCAGGTCTCCACCGGGCTCTCCGCCGCCGTCGGGGCTCATGATCTGCCAGAACATCGAATGGTTCGCGTGGCCTCCCGCGTTGTTCCGGACGGCCGTCCGCTTCCCCTCCGGAATGAGCTCGATGTTCGCGAGCACCTGCTCGACCGGACGGTCGGCCCACTCGGTCCCCTCGAGTGCGGCGTTGGCATTGTTGACGTAGGCGGCGTGGTGCGCGTCGTGGTGGACACGCATCGTCGCCTCGTCGATGTGCGGCTCCAGCGCCTCGTATGGATACGGCAGAGCGGGTAGTTCGAACGCCATCGTCCTCAGCTCCTTTCGCGACTCTGTTCCCCGAGGGAGGATATGCTCGGCCCGCCCGTCCAGGTCGAGAGGAGGAGACGCCGGAAGATGTCGACGCTTGCGTACAGGTTCGAGGAGATCGCACCGCGGCCCCTGCGCCCCGAGGTGTACGAGCTGGACGGGATCTCCCGCGCCGCGGTGGAGGCGCACTACAAGCTCTACCAGGGGTACGTCGCGAAGCGAAACGAGATCCTCGGGCGCCTCGCCGACGCCGACCCGGCCGCGGCCAACCAGACGTACTCCGACTTCCGTGCGCTGAAGGTCGACCTCACCTTCGCGATCGGAGGGATCAAGAACCACGAGGTCTACTTCGCGCATCTCGGCGGCGGTGGCGGCGAGCCCGGGGGCGCGTTCGGAGCGCTCGTCAAGCGCGACTTCGGCTCGGTCGGCTCCTGGCGCGCCGACCTGAAGGCGACCGGCATGGCCGGCCGTGGCTGGGCGTGGACGGCGTACGACTGGGACGAGGGCCGGCTCTTCAACTACGTCGGCGACGCCCAGAACACCTTCCCCGTCTGGAACGCGACGCCGCTCGTCGCGCTCGACGTCTACGAGCACGCGTACTTCCTCGACTACCAGACCGACCGCGCGTCGTACATCGAGGCCTTCTTCGAGAACCTCGACTGGGACGTCGTGAACGGCTGGGTCGGGCAGTACGCGATTCCCGCTTGACGTGGGGGAACCCATGGTTCCCCCACGAGCCCCCTCCTTCCTCGCAGCGCGTGGCGGATCGCTCTTGCGCTCCGGCGAGAGCGCGGTCTCGCCTCCGCGCGCGGGAGGCCCGTGTCTCGGCCGACGAGCACGTCTCGTAACGTCACGGATCTGCGTGGCCGAGAAGGGCTAGAGAGGTGCTCACCGGAGCCCTCGTCGCCGCCGGCTACGTCGCCGGGTCGATGCCGTGGGGGTACTGGCTCGTCCGCGCTCTCCGCGGCGAGGACGTCCGGACGAAGGGGAGCGGCAACATCGGCGCGACGAACGTCTGGCGCGTCTACGGGAGGTCGCTCGGCCTTCCGGCCGTGCTCCTCGACACGGCCAAGGGGTTCGTACCCGCGCTCGTCGCGACCTTGCTCGTCGGCCACGGCAGCGGCGTCCTCGCAGGCGCGGCCGCGATGCTCGGGCACTGGCGGCCGCTCTTCCTCGGCTTCCGGCGGGGCGGGAAGATGGTCGCGACGGCGGGCGGGGCGGTCCTCGGCGTGGCGCCCGTGGTCGGCGGGGTCGCGGCCGGCCTCTGGCTGCTCGTCTTCGGCGTGACGCGCTACGCGTCGGTGGCCTCGATGACGGGGGCCGTGTCGCTCGGGCTCTGGGCATGGCTGCTCGGGTACCCGTGGCCGGTGATCGCCTTCGGCGCCTTCGCGGGCGCAGGCGTCGTCCTGCTCCACCGGTCCAACATCCGCCGGCTCCTGCGCGGGGAGGAGAGCCGCTTCCGGCGTACACCTTCGAACGCGGCGAGCCCTAGGAGCGGAGCCAGTCCCTGAGCACCGTGTGCGCGAGGGGCAGGTGCCCGCCGTCTCGCAGCTCCGAGCGCAGCTCGCCGATCGTCCCGTACCGCTCGGCGACCACCTCGTGCGCGTGGATCGTCTCGAAGTTCACCTGGCGCGAGAGGACGAAGTCGCCGTCCTCGAGCCGGGGAAGCTGGTCGAGCGTGCTCTTCAGAGCGACACGGACGGAGTCCTCGACGAAGCGCGGCTGCAGGTGGGCGTGCTCGACGACGAAGAGCTCGTCGGGTCGCTTCAGAAGCTCGTAGATCGGCGAGCTCATCGAGTGCTCGACCAGCTCGACCAGCATCTCCGCGTCCACCCGCGCCTCGGTGCCGAGGAGCAGCGTGCCGCGGCCGCGCTGGTTGTGGGTCGCGAGCGGGACGAGCGCGAGGATGCGTTCGACGTCTCCAGCCTCGAAGCCGGCGTCGAGCAGCCGCTCCGACGCGCGCCCGCGGACGAGGCCCTGCGCGCACGGGCAGGCATTGATCCCGGTCGCCTCCACGCCGACGATCCGTCGCACCCGCTCGCGCGAGGCCGCTGCGATGCCGATCAGCGACACCATCTCCTGGGTGGCCAGCCGGGTGACCGGCGTCCGGCGCTCGTACGGGTAGCGGGCCGTAATGCTGACCTCGGCGACGAGCGCCTCCTGACGGTCGACGATGTGGCGAGCCACGTGGGCGGCGAGGTCCTCGATGAGGAACGCGTCGTCGTCGACCACGCCCTCGATCGCCTCCTCGAACAGCTCCGGGAACCGCGACATGTGGACACCCTTCTGCGAGGGGTCGAGGTCGACCGTGCAGTCGATCGTCGCAGCGATCAGCTTCTCGCCCTTTCCCCGGCCGATCCGCACCGCCTTCTGAACCCCGGTGACGCCTGCCCGCGAGAGGCCGATCGGCACGTCGGGGGCGGCCGCCTGGAGATCGAGTGGGCTCCGCGTCGTCTCCGTCATGAAGCTAGGTTAGACACCACCGTGCAGGAAGACACGTTCTTCGCCCGCCTCGTCTCGCTCGCATGTCACGACGTGCGCACTCCGCTCGCCACCGTCCACGGCTTCGCGAGGACGCTCTCCCGCACGGTCGAGCTCGAGTCTCCGGCCGATCGGTACGTCGAGATGATCGAGGCGGCGTCGGCGCAGATCGCGGAGTTGCTGGACGAGCTGTCCCTCGTCGCGCGGATCGAGGCCGGCCGCTACGAGCCGTCGCTGCGCGAGGCGGACACGCTGGCTCTCGCCCACGGGGCCGCCGAGCGGCTGGGAGAGGATCGAGTCCGTGTCTCCGGCGCAGGTGCGACCGTCGAGACGGACACCGAGGCCGTCGACCGCGGCATGTCGGCGCTCGTGCAGGCGGCGCTCCGTCACGGCGGGCTCGACGAGGTGGACGTCGTCGTGCGCGGCCGGGAGATCGACGTCGCGCCGATCACCGAGTCCTCGGCGAAGGTCGTGCTCGGGCAGGAGCTGCGCGACCTCGGCGCGGCGGTGGCAGTGCAGCTCGTGGAGCACCTCGGCGGCTCGGTCGCCGTCACCGACGGCACGCTGACGATTCGTCTCTGAACGCGCGCGCCCCACCGCCAGCGCCGCGCATGACCTCGCGCCCGTCCGGGAGTTGCTCAGCCCTCGCGCGCTGCGGGGAGATCGCGCTCTTCCCGCAGCGCGATCTCGCGTTCTTCTCGGCGAGCGAGGAAGGAGGGCGTCGGCGGGCGAACCATGGTTTCCCCCGCGACGAGCTCGTGGCAGGACCGGCAGCGGGCCTCGTACTGCTCGCGGGCGCCGACGACGATCGTCGCTCCGTCGGCCGGGGCAGGCCGCCCGTCCACGAGCCGTTGCGTCATCGTCGCGGGGCCGCCGCAGCGGTGGCAGACGGCCTGCAGCTTGTCGACGAGCTCGGCCCGGCAGAGCAGCTCGGGCATCGGTCCGAACGGGAGGCCGCGGAAGTCCTGGTCGAGCCCGGTGGCGACGACGCGCATGCCGCGCTCGACGAGGACGTCGAGCACGAGCACGATCTCCGGCGTGAAGAACTGCACCTCGTCGACGCCGACGACGTCGTACCCGTCGACCAGGCCGGGGATGTCCTCCGGTCTCGAGACGGCGACGGCGCGCATCTTCGCGCCCGCATGGCTCACGACGTGGCCGATGTCGTAGCGGTCGTCGATGCGCGGCTTGACGATCAGCGCGCGCTGGCCCGCGATCTCGGCGCGGCGCAGGCGGCGGATCAGCTCCTCGCTCTTGCCGCTGAACATCGGGCCGCAGACGACCTCGAGCCAGCCGCCGCGTTCGGGGAACAGGCGGATCACGCGCGGGAGGCTAGCGAGTGCGCCCGACGGACAGGCGCTACCGCGTCACGGATGCTCGAAGCGCCAGCGGGCGAGGTCGCGCAGGCTGACGATGCCGAGTGGACGGGCGTCCTTCACCACCGGCAGATGGCGGAAGTGGTGGTCGAACATGATCTCGAGCGCCTCTTCGATCGGCAGCTCCGGCTCGATCGTGACCGGATCGGCCGTCATCCACTGGCGGACGCGTGCCTCGGCGGCGCGGGCGCGCGAGGCGACCGCCCGCATCAGGTCGCGCTCGGTGATGATGCCGACGATGCGGACGAGGTCTTCCAGGACGACGACCGCGCCGACGTTCGCCGCCTGCATCTTCTCCGCCGCCTCTCCGATGGAGGCTGCAGGGTCGACGGTCAGGACGTCCTTCGTCATCGCCTCGCCCACCGTGGCCACGCCCGGAGCCTAGCGGGTCGGATGCGCTATCGCAGGAGGCGGGA
The DNA here is from genome assembly GCA_963762675.1 of uncultured Thermoleophilia bacterium. Taxonomy (GTDB): domain Bacteria; phylum Actinomycetota; class Thermoleophilia; order Gaiellales; family Gaiellaceae; genus Palsa-739. Next base: position 788,940 of record CAVXLS010000010.1, read on the forward strand.
TAGCCGCCGGTCCTTGAGCACGCGGCCGCCCGTCTGGCAGGCCGGGCAGTAGTAGATCGTGTGCTCCTCGAAGTCGACCTGCGCGAGAGGCGTCCCGCAGACGTGGCACGGCTCGCCCAGGCGCCGGTGCACCCGGTAGGTCTGCTCGTCCGAGGCGCCGCCCTGGCGCAGCTCGAGCCCGCGCTCGAGCTCTGCGTCGATCGCCGCCGCGAGCCGCTCGACCTCCTCGTCCGCCAGATCCGTCGAAAGCGCGTAGGGCGAGAGCTGTGCCGCGTGCAGGATCTCGTTCGCCCAGGCGCGGCCGATGCCGGCCAGCGCGCGCTGGTCCCGCAGGAACGCGTGCAGGCGGCGCGGCTCTCGGCGAAGGAGCTCGGCGAGACGGTCGCGGCCGACGCCGAGCGCCTCCGGGCCGAGATGCTCGAGCTCCGCTTGCGCCGCCTCGGTCGTCAGCAGCCAGACACCTGCGCGCTTGCGCTTGCCTCCCTCGGTGAGCACGAGCCTCGAGCCGTCCGCGAACTCGAGCTGGAACGCCGGCTGCTTCGGCCCGCGCTCGCCGGCCGTCAGCGTTCTCAGCCGTCCCGCGGTCATGAGGTGCACGACCAGCACGAGCTCGCCGTCCGAGGTGGGGAAGAGCAACCGCTTCCCCCGCCGCCCGGCGCCGCGGAAGCGTCGTCCCTCGAGCACGGCGAGCGGCGGGTCGAACGTCTTCAGGGTCGCGATGTGCGCCGGCCCCGCCTTCGCGACGGGCGAAGCCGCCACGGGGTCGTCAAGGCTGCGGCGCCAGGCCTCCATCTCCGGCAGCTCCGGCATCGTCGGTAACGGTACTCCGGGCCGTTGCGAGGAGCTCGACGGAGAGCGCCGGCTCCGGCTCCGGGTCCGGCAGCTCCCGCAGCTTCCGGATCGGCGAGAGGGCGATCGGGATCCCCGCCAGCACGCTTCCGCTCGCGGCCGCGAACAGCGTGACTCGCAGACCCACGGCGTCCGCGATCACTCCGCCGAGAGCCGAGCCGAGCGGCATCGTCCCCCAGTACATGAACCGCGTGACCGCGTTCATGCGCCCGAGCAGCCGGTTGGGCGTGATCGCCTGGCGCAGGGTCAGCTGGTTCACGTTGCCGAGGAACCCGAGGAACGTGCCGGCGAGCCCGCTCGCGACGAGCACGGGAATCGCCGCCGACTTTGGTGCGGCCGGAATCGCGAGCAGCAGGAGCGGGGAGAGCAGGAACGAGACGGCGATCAGGGGCCCAGGGCCGAACCGCTGCACGAGCCGGCGGTTCGCGAGCGCCGCACCGACGAAGCCGAGGTTGATCACCGTCAGGAGCCAGCCGATCGTCGCGGCGCCGAGATGCAGACCGCGGACGAGGTAGACGATCAGCAACGCGAACATCGCCGACGAGAACAGGTTTCCGGTGGAGATCCACGTCGTCAGCGTGCGCAGGTGGGGCTGTGAGAAGACGTAGCGCACACCCTCGACCAGCTCGGCGCGGGCCCGTGTCCCGGCGGGTTCCGGGCGACGCTCCCTGCCGCGCACCGTCCCCACGAGCGCGCCCGAGAAGAGGAAGCTGACCGCGTCGGCGAGCACCGCGACGGGGGCGCCGAACGACGCGACGAGGCCGCCGGCGAGCGTCGGGCCGCCGATCTGCGCGACCGCGTCCGTGCCGAGCAGCGTCGAGTTCGCCTCGCCGAGCTGCTCGCGGCCGACGAGCGTCGGCAGGAACGAGAGGTAGGAGACGTCGAAGATCACGCTCAGCAGCCCGTGCACGGCGGCGACGACGTAGAGCTGCGTCATGGTCAGGTGCCCGAGCCAGAAGACGACGGGAATCGACGCCATCGCGAGCGCGCGGCCGAGGTCGGCGGCGATCATCAGCGGCCGGCGCTGCAGCCGGTCGACCCAGACGCCGGCCGGCAGCGAGAAGAGGAGGAACGGGAGCACGGCGAAGCTCCGGAGGAGGGCGACGCCGAGCGCGCCGGCCTTGAGGACGTAGAGCGCGGCCAGCGGCAGCGCGAGCAGCGTCACCTGGGTGCCGAGCTCGCTGACGCCGTTCGCCGCCCACAGGCGAACGAAGCCGCTGTCGCGCCAGAGCGCGCTGCGCAGGCGCAGGCTAGGGCGACGCATCGGCGACCGCAGCCGACGTCGTCGGGACGACGATCCCCGCATCCGCGGTCGCGTGCCGGTTCGGCGGCTCGGGCTCGGGCATCTCCGCGATCGAGCGTACCGACGAGAGGAGGACGGGCAGGAAGGTGAAGAGGCTGCCGATCGCGCCGGCCCAGAGCGCCGTGCGCATCGTCGTCGCCGTGGCGATGACCCCGCCGAGGATCGCGCCGAGCGGCAGCGTCCCCCAGACGATCCACCGCATCGACGCGTTCATCCGTCCCTGCAGCCGCAGGGGGGTGATCGCCTGGCGATAGCTCACCTGCGTGATGTTGTAGGCCATGCCCGCGTAGCCGAACACGAGCGTGGCGGCGAGGAGGACGGGGACTGCGTGCGTCCCGTGGGGAGCCAGCGGGAAGGCGAGCCCGGCGACGCTGAAGAGGACGGCCGGCCCCCAGATCGCTCGTCCCACGCCCACGGCTCTCTGGAGGCGCGTCGTCGTCAGCGCAGCGACGATCGCGCCGACCCCGTAGCCGGCGAACACCGCGCCGACCCAGAACGACGAGACGTGGAGCACTCGTTGCATGTAGAGGAGCCCGATCGCCATCGACACGTTCGAGAAGAAGTTGGACGTGCCGGTGCAGACCGCGATCCACTTGAGGTGGCGGTGGCGCACGACGTACGCGAGCCCCTCCCTGAGCTCGGGTAGCATCCGCGGGCGCTTCTGCCCTTCCTCCCGTTTCGGCAGCGACTCGACGGCCCGGATCGGGATCATGAACGCGGTCGAGACGACGAAGCTGGCCGCGTCGAGCGCGATGGCGTACGGCGCGGTGAGGACGCCGATCAGGACGCCGGCGAGGCCGGGCCCGACGACGCCGGCCGCCGACGCGGTCGACTGCAGCTTCGAGTTCCCCTCGACGAGCTGGTGGCGCTCGACGAGCGAGGGGAGGTACGACTGGTAGGCGATGTCGAAGAAGACGGTGAAGGTCCCGACGAGGAACTGGATCGCGAGCAGCTGCTCGATCGTGAGGATGCCGAGCGCCCAGCCCAGGGGCACGTAGGCGAGAAGGACGGCGCGGGCCGAGTCGCCCACGATCAGGATCGGGCGCCGCTGCAGACGGTCGATCCAGACGCCGGCCGGCAGCGCGAAGAGGATGAAGGGGAGGAAGCCGAGCACCGTCAGCAGCGAGAACTCGAGCGGCGTCGCGTGCAGCCCGGCGGCCGCCAGCCAGGGGAGCGCGAGCGCCGAGATCGAAGAGCCGAACTCGCTGATCGACTGCCCGGTCCAGAGCTTCAGGAAGTCGGAGTGCGACCAGAGGCCACCTCGGGGCCGCCGCAGGCTAGGCATCCGGGCGCTGGTAGAGCGCGCCGACGAACGCATAGGGTGTTCCGTCGGGAGAGTCGGCTGCGAGGAAGTCGTCGGTCAATCTCCTGAGGCGCCGCTCGAGGCGGGCGACGTCCTCGTCGGAAAGTCTCGCCTTCGGGTGCCCGAAGCTCGCGACCTCGGGTGCCCGCTCGACCTCGGTCGCCGCTCGGCGGAGGACACTGCCGCCGAGCGCCCGTGTGTCGTCCGGATCCTCGGTCTTGAAGAGGAAGAGGTGAGCCGTGCGCCCGTAGAACTTCTCGGTCAGTGCCCGGACCTTGCGCGTCCGCACGACGCGAATCAGTCCCGCTTGCTCGAGCACCTTCAGGTGGTGGCCGACCGTGCCCTTCGGGATCGCGAGCGTCGCGGAGAGCTGCTGCGTCGAGAAGGCTCGCTCGCGAAGCAGCGCGACCACCGTCGTCCGTACGTCGTCCGCGAGCGCCTTCAGCTGCTCGGGCCGGTCGACGACGAGCGTGTCGGCAGCTGCGTAGTCGTGCGTCGGCCTCGCCCGCGCGGCCCCGTCCTTTTTGGTCGGCATTCGCGGACCATACGGCAGTTGCCGACCGTCTGCAAATGGTACGCGTGCGTCTTTCGTGACAGGTGATGTAGGTGGATGTAGGTGTCGATGTCGGTGGATGTAGGCGCTGCCGCCGCTCGCGCGCGTACCCTCCGCCAGGTGCGCGGGGAACCACTCTTCGTCGAGGTGCGTCGCAGCGGCGTCGTCGAGGCGCTGCATCGCGTGCACGCGGTCGCAGTGCGTGGCGGGATGGTTGTCGCGGCGGCGGGCGACCCTGCGCTCGCGTGCTTCATGCGCTCGTGCTCGAAGCCGCTGCAAGCCCTGCCGCTCGCGCGGGCGCGAGACGATCTCACCGACGACGAGCTCGCGATCGCCTGCGCGTCGCACCGGGACATGCCGGAGCAGGTCGCGGCCGCCCGCGCGCTCCTCGCCCGCGCGCCCGCGAGCGAGGACGAGCTCGAGCTCGGCCTCCAGGAGGGACGGCCCGCCGAGCCGATCCACCACAACTGCTCCGGGAAGCACGCGGGCATGCTCGCGCTGTGCCGCGCGCGCAACTGGGACGCGCGGGGGTACCGTCTGCCGGGGCACCCCGTCCAGCTCGGCAGCCGGGATGTCCACGCCGAGGCGGCCGAGCTCGACGGGGACGATCTCCCGACCGGGACCGATGGCTGCGGTGTCGTCACCTTTGCGTTGACGCTCGAGCGGATGGCCCACGCCTACGCGCGGCTCGAGTCGCTGCCCGCCGGCGACCGGGTCGCCCGCGCGATGCGGGCCCGGCCGGATCTCGTCGGCGGCCCCGACGGCGCCGACTTCCACCTCATGCGCGCCGCGCCGGGCTGGCTCGCGAAGGGCGGTGCGGAGGGTCTTCTCTGTGCCGCCGGGCCCGACGGAGTCGGAGTCGCGCTGAAGACCGAGGACGGGGCGGCGCGCGCGCACCGACCGGCGCTCGCCGCGTTCCTCTCGCGCCTCGGCGTCGAGCTGCCCGGGGCGGTCGTCCCGGTCTCGAACAGCCGGGGCGACCACGTCGGCGAGATCACGCTGCGTTTGTGACTCACGCGATTTTCTTTACGGACCCGTTACAGCTTCACTAAGATCCGCGTCACTCTGAGGGTGAGGCCGGGGTTGCCTGTACCGGCTCTCTGCACGTCTGGATTCGCAGTGCCGTGGTCACGACAACCAGCCGGAGGTCGCATACGTGCTCACCGTCGACATCTCGCTCCCTGACGTCGAAGAGCTGCACAAGCTCGTCACCGAGGGTCAGGAGAAGGGGTTCCTCACCTACGACGAGATCGTCAGCGGTCTCGACGACGTCGAGCTGAGCAAGGAGCAGGTCGAGGACTTCTACACGTACCTCATCGACCACGGCGTCGAGCTCGTCGAAGGCGAGCAGCACAAGGCCCCGCCTCACGAGCAGCCTCCGCCGGAGGACGAGAAGACCGCTGTCGCCCCGAAGCTCGATCTCTCGGTCGAGCCCTCGCTCGACTCCCTCCGCCTCTATCTGCGTGAGATCGGGAAGGTGCCGCTGCTGACGGCCGACCAGGAGGTCAGCCTCGCGAAGCGGATCGAGCGCGGCGACATGACGGCGAAGACGGCGATGATCGAGGCGAACCTCCGCCTCGTCGTCTCGATCGCGAAGGGCTACCTCGGTCGCGGCCTCTCCTTCCTCGACCTGATCCAGGAGGGCTCGCTCGGCCTCATCCGGGCGGTGGAGAAGTTCGACTACCGCAAGGGCTACAAGTTCTCGACCTACGCGACGTGGTGGATCCGCCAGGCCGTCACGCGCGCGATTGCCGACAAGGCCCGCACGATCCGCATCCCGGTGCACATGGTCGAGAAGCTCAACAAGGTCGTGCACATCGAGCGCCAGCTGGTGCAACGGCTCGGGCGCGAGCCGAACGCGGAGGAGATCGCCGACGAGCTCGAGATGACGCCGGAGGAGGTGCGCGAGATCCTGCGCATGTCGCAGCTCCCGGTCTCGCTCGAGAAGCCGATCGGCGAGGAGGAGGAGTCGGCGCTCGGCGACTTCGTCGAGGACGAGACGGCCGAGTCGCCGTTCGACACCGCGCAGCTCTCGCTCCGCCGCGAGGACATCGAGAACGCGCTCGCGGCGCTCCCCGAGCGGGAGCGCCAGGTGATCGAGCTGCGCTTCGGCCTGATCGGCGGGCCGCCCAGGACGCTCGAGGAGGTCGGGCGCGCGTTCGGGGTCACCCGGGAGCGCATCCGCCAGATCGAGAACAACACGCTGAAGAAGCTCGAGCACCTGCCGGAGGCGCAGGCCCTCCGCAACGCCGTCTCGTAGCGGAGGCCGGCCGCCGGCCCGTCGTCAATCCGGAACGACTCCGTGATTGGAACGGCCCCAGTGTTCGGGTATCCTCACGCGGATGCCGGATGACCGCGTCGAGCTGCTGCGGGCCCGCGGACTCCGCGTGACCGCCTCGCGCGTCGCCGTGCTCGAGACGCTCTCGTCGCTTCCCGCCCACGCCACGGTCGAGCAGGTGGAGGTCGGCGCGCGCGCCCGGCTCGGAACCCTCTCGACCCAGGCGGTCTACGACATCATGCGTGCGTTCCACGGCGCCGGAATCGTCCGCAGGATCGAGCCGGCCGGGAGTCCCTCGCTCTACGAGACCCGCGTCGGCGACAACCACCACCACCTCGTCTGCCGCGACTGCGGGCGTACCGTCGACGTCGACTGCGCGGTCGGCGAGGCGCCCTGCCTCAACCCAGCCGACGCCGCCGGGTTCGAGGTCGACGAGGCCGAGGTCATCTACTGGGGCCGCTGCCCCGACTGCCGTTCCGAATCACGAAAGAGGAGAGCATGAACGACGAGAGCACGCGCCCGGTCACCGGCGGCAGCAACGGACACTCGGCGGCCGCACGGTCGAACCGCGACTGGTGGCCGAACCAGCTGAAGCTCGACCAACTCCAGCACCCGAGCCCGCTGACCGACCCGATGGGCGAGGACTTCGACTATGCCGAGGAGTTCGAGACGCTCGACCTCGAAGCCCTGAAGAAGGACATCGAGAAGGTGATGACGACCTCGCAGGACTGGTGGCCGGCGGACTACGGCCACTACGGGCCGCTCCTCATCCGCATGGCGTGGCACGGCGCGGGCACGTACCGGATCCACGACGGCCGGGGCGGCGCCGGAGCCGGCCAGCAGCGCTTCGCGCCGCTCAACAGCTGGCCCGACAACGCCAACCTCGACAAGGCGCGCAGGCTGCTCTGGCCGGTCAAGCAGCGCTACGGCCGGAAGATCTCGTGGGCCGACCTGATGGTCTTCGCCGGCAACTGCGCCCTCGAGTCGATGGGTTTCGAGACGTTCGGCTTCGGCGGCGGGCGCGAGGACGTCTGGGAGCCCGAGATCGTCGACTGGGGCGCCGAGGCGACGTGGCTCGGCGACGAGCGCTACAGCGGCGACCGCGAGCTCGCGAATCCCCTGGCCGCCGTCCAGATGGGCCTGATCTACGTCAACCCGGAAGGGCCGAACGGCAACCCGGATCCGGTCGCCGCCGCGCGCGACATCCGCGAGACGTTCGCCCGCATGGCGATGAACGACGAGGAGACGGTCGCACTGATCGCCGGCGGGCACACGTTCGGCAAGACGCACGGCGCAGGCCCGGCAGACCTCGTCGGGCGCGAACCCGAGGCGGCGCCGCTCCAGGAGATGGGCCTGGGCTGGACGAGCAGCTACGGCAGCGGCAAGGGGGCGGATGCGATCACCAGCGGCCTCGAGGTGACCTGGACGACGACGCCGACGAAATGGAGCTCTAGCTTCTTCGACCTTCTCTTCGGCTACGAGTGGGAGCTCGAGAAGAGCCCGGCCGGCGCCCACCAGTGGGTGGCGAAGGACGCGGAGGCGATCGTCCCCGGCCCGGACGACCCCTCGAAGAAGCGTCTCCCGACCATGCTCACGACCGACCTCTCGCTCCGCTTCGACCCGGTCTACGAGCCGATCTCGCGCCGCTTCCACGAGCACCCGGAGGAGCTCGCCGAGGCATTCGCGAAGGCGTGGTTCAAGCTCACGCACCGCGACATGGGGCCGGTCTCACGCTATCTCGGCCCGCTCGTCCCGGCCGAGCCGCAGATCTGGCAGGACCCCGTCCCGCCGGTCACGCACGACCTGATCGGCCCGGAGGACACGGCTGCGCTCAAGGCGAGGATCCTCGCCTCGGGGCTCTCGATCGCGCAGCTCGTCAAGACCGCGTGGGCCTCGGCCTCGACGTTCCGCGGCACCGACAAGCGCGGCGGCGCCAACGGGGCGCGCATCCGCCTCACTCCTCAGAACGGCTGGGGGGTCAACGAGCCGGCGGAGCTGGCGACCGTGCTGCAGGGGCTCGAATCGGTCCGGGACGAGTTCGCGAAGCCGGTCTCGCTCGCCGACCTGATCGTGCTCGGCGGCTGCGCGGCCGTAGAGCAGGCCGCGAGGAACTCCGGCGTCGACGTCGAGGTCCCGTTTGCGCCGGGGCGGACGGACGCCACCCAGGAGCAGACCGACGTCGAGTCCTTCGCCGTGCTCGAGCCGACCGCGGACGGGTTCCGCAACTACCTCGGCAACGGCCACGCGAAGCCGGCGGAGCACCTGCTCGTCGACCGGGCGAGCCTGCTGACGCTGACGGCGCCGGAGCTGACCGTCCTCGTCGGCGGCCTACGGGTCCTCGGCGCGAACCACGGTGGCTCCGAGCTCGGCGTGCTCACGGCGCGGCCGGGATCGCTGACCACCGATTTCTTCGTCAACCTGCTCGACATGGGCACGGTCTGGGAGCCGACCTCCGAGGCCGAGGAGACGTTCACCGGTCGCGACCGCCGGACCGGCGAGGCGATGTGGACGGCGAGCCGCGTCGACCTCGTCTTCGGCTCGAACTCCCGGCTCCGCGCACTCGCGGAGGTCTACGCGTGCGACGACGCGCAGGAGAAGTTCGTGCGCGACTTCGTGGCCGCGTGGGACAAGGTGATGAACCTCGACCGCTTCGACCTGGACCGAAGCGGAGTGTGAGGCTCGCTCGCGGCGGCCGGTCGTCAGAACGCGGCGAGCCGGCGAAGCCGGGTCGCTCGCGAGCGAGCGGGCGAAGTGGGACATCAGATGAGGCGCCGCTCGGCCGCCCACCGGGTCAGCTCGTGGCGACTCGAGAGCTGGAGCTTCCGCAGCACGGCGGAGACGTGCGACTCGACCGTCCGCACGGAGAGGTGCAGGCGCGCCGCGATCTCCTTGTAGCGGTAGCCGCGCGCGATCAGCTGCAACACCTCGCGCTCGCGGGCGGTGAGCTGGTCGAGCTCGGTGTCGGCCACCACCTCGCCGGAGCGGAAGGCGTCGAGCACGAACCCCGCGAGCCTCGGCGAGAACACGGCGTCCCCGTCCGCCGTGCGGTGGATCGCCGCCGTCAGCTCCTCGCCCGAGATCGTCTTCGTCACGTAGCCGCGGGCGCCGGCGCGGATCACGCCGATCACGTCCTCCGCCGCGTCCGACACCGACAGCGCCAGGAAGCGGACACCCGGCCGCTCCGGTGCCACCTCGACGATCACAGCGTGTCCGCCGCCGTCGGGCAGGTGGACGTCGAGCAGCACGACATCGGGGTCGAGCTCCTTGATCAGCGGCACCGCGTCGGCGACAGTGGCCGCCTCGCCGACGACCTCGACGCTCGGCCCGAGCTCGGCCCGAACGCCGGCCCGGAAC